>NZ_AP042391.1:687500-2891380 GCF_055383445.1 Thiomonas islandica | reverse complement strand
CATTCTGGTGCTGGCGATGCATGCCGGCTTTGCCTTTCTCGAACTCGGCACGGTGCGAAAGAAAAACCAGGTCAACGCGCTCTCCAAAATCATCACCGACTTTTCGGTCTCGGCGATTGCCTACTTTCTGCTCGGCTACGGCATCGCCTACGGTCATCATTTTCTCGTGGGCGATGACGTGCTCACCCGCGATCATGGCTATGAGCTGACTCGGTTCTTCTTTTTGCTGACCTTCGCCGCGGCCATTCCCGCCATCATTTCCGGCGGCATTGCCGAGCGCGCCAAGTTCTGGCCCCAACTCATCGCCACCTTCACCATCGTCGCTTTCATCTACCCGTTTTTCGAGGGCATTGTGTGGCACGGCAATCTGGGCATTCAGGCATGGTTGCAGTCCACTTTCGGCGCGCCCTTTCACGACTTCGCCGGCTCGGTGGTGGTGCATGCGATGGGCGGCTGGATCGCGCTGCCCGCCGTGCTCTTGCTCGGGCCGCGTCGCGGCCGCTATCACGCCAACGGCCAGATGTCGGCGCACCCGCCGTCGTCGATTCCGTTTCTCGCGCTGGGTGCGTGGATTTTGATCGTCGGCTGGTTCGGCTTCAATGTGATGAGCGCGCAAAAGCTCGACCAAATCAGCGGGCTGGTCGCAGTAAATTCGCTAATGGCCATGGTCGGCGGCACGTTGGCGGCTCTGGCTGCGGGTCGCAACGATCCGGGCTTTCTGCACAACGGCCCGCTGGCCGGGCTGGTGGCGGTGTGCGCGGGCTCGGATGTGATGCATCCGCTGGGCGCGCTGGTCGTGGGCGCGGTGGCCGGGGCGCTGTTCGTCTGGATGTTCACCCTCACGCAAAACCGCTGGAAGATCGACGACGTGCTGGGCGTCTGGCCGCTGCATGGCTTGTGCGGCACTTGGGGCGGGATTGCCGCGGGCATCTTCGGCATGAAGGCGCTGGGCGGGCTGGGCGGGGTGTCGCTGGCCTCGCAACTCGTGGGCACGGCCATGGGCATCGCGGTGGCGCTCGCTGGTGGTTTCGTGGTCTATGGCACACTGAAAAAACTGCTGGGCATCCGGCTCGATGCCGAGGAGGAGTTCAACGGTGCCGACCTGTCGATCCACCGCATCACCGCCACGCCGGAGCGCGAGGCGTCGTGGTGAGGCGTCGGTGGGCAGCGAATGTGCGCTCTAGCTCCAGCCCAGGTCGGCCAGCGCCAGGGTGTGCGACCACAGCAGCTTGCCGCCGACGTTCTTGGCTTGCAGCTCCAGCCGCCGCTCCTTGCCCTCGCCGCTGAATTTGAGCACGCCGTAGTTGCGCTCAGCGACTAGCGTGCCGGGTACGCGGTTGGGATTGCCGTCGCCTTTGGCCGGCCCGGAATTCAGCGGCGAGCAGGTGAACTCCACCAGCGGATAGTCGCGCTTGCCGCCGTAGGCCGGACGCGGATACCGGATCAGCTCGGTGATGTGCCGGTCCCCCGAGAGAAACAGCAAGCCGGGGATGCGGTATTGCTGCAGCCAGCCGAGAAATGCGGCGCGTTCCTCGGGAAACTGGTTCCACCCCTCGTAAGCGTCGTCGTCGTTGAAAAACTGGCCGCCGGCGGCGACGATCTTGAAGCGGGCGCGCGAGAACAGCAGGGCGTTGCGCAGCCAGCGCATCTGCGCCGGGCCGAACATCACCTTGCCGCGGTCACCTGGGCTGGTGGCATCGGCGCTGCGCCACCAACGATCATCGAGCAGAAAAATATCGGCATCGGCGATGCTGGTCTTGGTGAACACTCCGGCGACGTCGCCAACGCCATACGTCGGGTTGGCCCAATAGGTTTTGAACAGATCGAGCGAGGCGTTCTTGAACTCGAAACTCGCATCGCTGTCGTTCGGGCCGTAATCATGGTCGTCCCAGATCGCCACTTGCGGGGTGGAGCGTAAAAACGCATCCAGCGGGGCGAAGCCGCGCTGTTGGCGGTAGCGCAGCGCCATGCCTTGCGGGCTCTGACAATCCACCTCGCGGTAATAGAGGTTGTCGCCCAGCCACACCATCAGATCGGCGCCTTCCTGCGTCATCGGCTCATAAATTTCGTAGCCGCCGCCATAGGGCTGGCCCGGCCGGTCGAACAGCGGGTCGTTCAGATACGCGCAAGAACCCGTCAGGAGGGTGACATCGGGCGGCGGTGAACGAAACTGCCAGATGGGCTGCGTGCGCACGACGAGGGTGCGATTCGCAGCCGGTTTGCCATTGACCCAGGCCACAGCACGGTAGCGCGTGCCGGGAGAGAGATCGTCCATGACCAGATGAGCGCAGAACTGCCCTGCCGCATCGGTGCGAACCGACGCGGAGCGCTTTTTCTCGCCGGGCTGATTCTCTGGGGCATACTCCAACGCCACTTCGGCTGCGCCGGGCGTCTGCACCCAGATGAGGGCAGAGCGTGCAGCCACATAGCCCTGCATCGGCCCGGCGTAGAGCACGCCGGGGGCGGCTGGTTCAGCCCAGGCTGCAGGAAAGGGCCATTGCCCGGTGGCCAGCAGCGCGGAAGTCACCAGACCGCCCCGCAAGAATGCGCGGCGGGTCGGAGGGATCAACGCGGTTTTCGGCGCCGCACTCATCAGAACTGCGCCTCCAGGCTGAGGTAGTAGCTGCGTGGCAGGTTGTATTTGATGAGCGGGTCTTTGGCGCTGCCCGGAAAGCCGGTGCTGTATTTGGTGATGTAGCGCTTGTCGAACAGATTGTTCACGTTGAAGCCCACGCTGACTTTTTGCAGACCCAAGCCGCGCACCGTGTCGCCGCCCTTCCAGGTGTAGCGCAGCGAGGCATCGGCGATAGTGTGCGCCGGAATGGGGGACTTGAAGTCCGTCCAGTAGGCCTCGCTGGTGTGGCGCACGCCCAGTTTGGCTCGCCACGGGCCGACGGTGTAGATGCCGCCCAGCGCCATTGTGGAGTGCGGCGAATACGGCATGGGCACCTTGGCCGAGGTGAACTGCGCGTTGAGCAGCCCCAGGTTAGCGTAGGCCGACCAGTTTTTGTCGATCTGGAAATTGTTCTGCCAGGCGATGCCCTCATTCACAGCCTTGCCCACGTTGGCCAGAATGGAGACTGACTGGGTTGCGCCAGGCGGCGTGTAACTGAAACTCTGGATGTAGTCGTCGAAGTTGACACGGAATACATCCACGCCGCCGCTCCACATGCCGAAGTCGTAGATCACGCCGGCGTCATAGGTCGTGGCCTTCTGCGGGGCAAGATCAGGGTTGTAGGTGCCGGTGTAGTACTGGTTGTATTGCGGCGGATTGCTGTTGCGGGTGAAGTTGGCGTAGACGTTGATGCCCTGCGCCAGCTTGTAGTTCACGCCGAGAGAGGGCATGGTGGTCGAGAAGCTGGAGCTGTACTGCCCCGCAGTACCCTTGGATTTGGCGACTGCCGCATAGTCGATGAAGTCGCGTTCGGTTTTGAGGTATTTCAGTCCGGCCTGCAGAGTCAGGCGGTCGGTGGGCTGGAAGGTAAAGTTGAAATAGGGCTCGTAGAGTTTGGTCGAGACCGGTTCCTTGTACACCGAACCCAGATACTGGCCGGTGGTGCTGCTGATGAACTGGCTGTCGTGCGTGGTGTCGTTCTTGTTGAACCAGATGCCAGCTTCCAGCCCCAGGTTGTCGGTAATGGGCGTGGTCAGCTTGAAAATATTGCCCCAGCGCCGGGTGTCGTTGATGCCATGCGACATGAACAGGCCGCCCACTGGCGCTTTGACCGAGCCATACACCCCATTGGGCTGCAGCAGGTTGTAGGTGCTGTTGGTGTAAGCGCCGCCGCCGTAGCCGTTGCCCCGGTAGTAATAAAGCTGGTTGGAGACGGTGACCTTGCCGAAGGTGGCTTCGTATTTGGCATAGGTCAGCCAGTTTTGATATTGGTTGTAGTTGTAGGTGGGCGAGAGACCGTTTTGTTTGCCATTGACGACCGGGTCGCCGCGGTAGACGTTGCAGGTGTCGCCATATTTGGCGTAGTCGGCCTTGGTGCAACCGCCGTAGTAATTGAACTTCTGGTTGTTCTGGGTGTAGAACAAGGTCAGCGCGCCGGTGCCGAGTTGGGTCACGCTCTTGAACAGGTATTGCTTCTGGTCGCTGGGCGTGTTGTCGAAATAGCCGTCGCTGTGGGTTTTGTTCGCGTAGAACCACAGCGAAGTCGGGGCGCCGCTATTGGCGCCGAGCAGCCCGGAGTTGACCAGGGTGCCGAAGTTGTATTTGCCGAAGGAGCCGTATCCGCCGAGCAGGGAAACGGAAGGTTTGGCGCTCGGGTTCAGCGAATAGGTCTCGACCGAGCCGCCAAATGCGGCCAGACCCGGAATGGCGGCTGAAGCGGCGCCCGGAAAATAACGCGTCCCCGCGATCAGGCGCGTGGGGATGAACTCGTTGGTGTAGAAGGCGTAGCTGTCGTTGTCGTTCAGCGGTATGCCGTCGAGTGTCCAGTTGATGAGATTCTGTCCGAAGCCGTTGATGTACACCGTGTCGCCGTTCATGCTGTCGCCATCGCTGCTGACGACCACATTGGGCATGTTTTCCAGCCCGCGGGTGAACGAGTCGGTGGGGTCGAGCGACTGAAACTGGCCGGCAGTGATTTCGGTTTGGGCCTGTGTGGCCTCTGGGTTGAACTGCTGGATGGTGTTGAGCTGGCTTTCGGGGATGGCGGTTACCGTGCCCGATGGCGCTTTGAGGAAAAAGCTGTCCCCCGGCTTTGTGGCGCTGGTCTGTCCTTGCGCCTGCACTTCGCCCAGACTGGTTTGCGCGTGGGCTTGCGCTGCGGCGCCGAATGCCAGCGCGAGGGCGACGGTGAGCTTGAGGTTTGATCGCTTGAGTGGGTTTTGTGATGGGCAATGCACAGCGGGTTTCATGGTGGTTGCAGGAGGGGGAAAGAACTCGTTATTTTTGAGACACGATGTGAAGATCTGTTGAATTCATGTGTCAGAACGATGACGTTGTTTTTCTGCAAACGCGGGATTTCTTGCCATGAAAAGGCCCCTTTCGGGGCCTGGTGAGATGGGTTTGAAAGCCGTTTTGGGGTGAATCGATTTCAGTCGTCGTCTTGACCGGCAATCAGGCTGGAGGCAGGTCGCCGCTGTGCTTTGGCCTGGGCTTGCACATGCGCAAGCATGGCGGCGTAGGCCGCTGGGCCTCGGCTGGCCAGCCATTCCTGCCGCATCTGCTCGGGGCCGGAAACCTTGAGCAGTGCGGTCGGGGTATAGCGGTGAGCAGGGGGCGGTGCGCTTTGGGCCACCTGGCCGACACCCGGCACCACGACTTCAGGCAGTGCGCGAAAAGGGGCGTCGACTGGGCAGACGCCAGGGTTGCGCTGCATCGGCACTAGAGACGGCAGCACGGGGTAGGGCGCGGCATCGGGCGTGCTGCGCCAGATGCCGGAAAGCACATGGGCGTTGGCGTCCCATTGCGACATCGGCGGAATGTCGGCCACGGTTTCGATGGTGCGCAGCAGATCGACCTGTGAGAGATGCTGCGTGACCCGCACGCCAGGCTTGACCCACGGCCCGGCGGCGACGGCGAAGGTGCGGTGGGCGTCGATGTGATCGGCGCCCGACTGCGCGTCGTCCTCGGTCAGCAGCACCAGGGTGTGCTTCCAACCCGGCAGTTTGGACAGGCTGTGGATGACCTGCGCGGTGGCTTCATCGTTGTTGGCCACATAGCTGTCCGGGCTGGGCAGGCAGGGGTGGCGGCCGGCGGTGTGGTCGTCGGGCAGCCAGATATAGAGCACGCGCGGCAGGGGGTGATGGCGCAGCCAGTTGTCCACGACTTTGGCGCGGTCGGTGTCGAGGATGAGGCGATCCCAGGCCGGGTAGTCCATGGCCAAATGGGCGCGCAGTGCAGGCGAGATGTCTCCGATTTTGTTGCACGAGGCAAACTCCCCAAAGTCTTCGAAACTCACCTTGTGCGCGAGCAGATCGTTGAACAGAAACAGCCGGGCCGGGTAGGTGATCCAGGGGTTGCTCCAATGCCCGAGCGCGGAGAGATTTTTGTAGATCGCATAAGGGTTGCGCGCATCGCTGGCGCCGGGGGCGAGCGACTGCGTCCAACCCGAATTGGCGATGTAGCCGCGGTCGGAGTAATACAACGGCCAGGTGCGCTGAAGGAAGTCAGAGTCTGATCCGGCGGTCGTCCATTGATGGCCTTGCGAGGTCACTTCGCCATCGGCGTAGAAATTGACGAACAGCGCGCCCAGGTCGGCCATGCGATAGAGGTTGGGCAGTTCGCGCGGGCCGTAGAGGTTGAGCGCGGGGGCGGCCCAATGACCCGCCGCAGCGTATTTGCCGAAGTCTTCATCAAAGGTCTTGTTCTCGCGCAGGATGAAAACGACATGCTGGATGTGGCCGTGCAACCAGGCTGCCGCTTTGGCGTTTTCGGACGCCAGTTGCCGACGCTGCGCGGCGCTGAAGCCGTTGTTCGACAAGGCAGCTTGCGTCCAGGCCGGGCCGTGTGTGGGCAGCTCGCGCAGATCGATGCGTTGCAGCACGCCCTGCATGAAATTGCCCACCCATTGATGGTGGATATTCGGCCCGCCACCCATGCCCTTGGCGCTGGCAACGTACAGGGCGTTGCCCTGTACCGTCACCGCTGTGGGATACCAAGCCGTCGGAATGAGGGCGATGCGTTTGCCACTGGCGAGGTCGTACACCGCGACATCGTTGTTGCCCGCGTTGGCCACGAACAACTTGCCTTGCGACACCGCCAGCGCGTCCGGGTAAGAGCCGGGCGGCGCGCCGGGGTAGGGGCTGTCGTCGATCGCCCGCACGACTTTGAGGGTCTGTGTGTTCACCGCGACGAGGCGGTCGAGGTTGGCGTCGGCCACCCAAACCAACGATGAGTCGGGTTGCGCCGCCAGCGCGGTGGGATGGGCGCCGGCCGCGCCGCTGCGCGGGCCGAGCACCGGGCCTGTGGGCACTGCGCCCAGCACCTTCCAGGCTCCGCGGTCGATGATGGTGACGCCATTGCCGCCCCAGTTGCTCACTACCAGCCGTTTGCCGCCATCGGCCAGAGTGACGGCGAAGGGGTAGCTGCCCACGTTGAGATAGTGGGTCACCCCAGTCCGCAGGTCGATGCGCGCCAGACTGTTGGCCAGCATCCCGGTTACATAGGCGTGCCGCCCGTGCGGGCCGATGACCACGCTGTCGGGGTAGAAGTGACGGGTCTGCTGCCAGTCGCCGGCATATTGATAGGGGTATTGATCCCGCGGGAAGGGCTGCCACTGCAAGCGATAACGGCGAAGCAGATGCAGCGGGCCGTTGCCAGACGAGCCGAGGGCCAGAAGATCGTCGCTATTGCCGCCCGTGGCGTAGAGCGTGCCGTCAGGCCCCGCGGCCAGCCCCTGAAACAGGCTTTGGCCCTTGATGATTTGCTCGCCGTCATCGGCTTTGCCGCCATTCTGATCGCCCTGTGCCACCGTCGCTCCGGGTGCTGCATGCTTTTTGTCCTTAGCAAAAAGGGCACCCACCCGGCCCTCGGGCTGCAGGGTCTCGGCAGCGAAACGCAGCACGTTTTGTTGTTTGCTCGCCCCTCCCGTGAGCACGGCCACATGACCGTCGCTGAGGGCGATCTGGGTGGGGAAGTTCGGGGTTTCAACGATTTGTCCTGCCGGGGTGAGCAGGCGGCCGCTGGGCAGGAGCGCACTTGGCGCTTGAGCCGCGAGGACGCTCTGGGACAGGCTAAGGGCGCCGAACACAAGGAGGGATGGGTAAGGGGGGTAAGGGCGAGTCATCGTGGAGACCTCTGGTCATTGAATTTGGCGTTGAACAAGTAGCTGTTGAACATAGGCAGGAACAGCGTCACGGGCATGTCAAGATCAAAAAAAGAGGTGACCATTTGTGTCAGACAAGAGGCATCGCCTGCGCGAAATTGCGGTGTTGGAAAAACGGTATAAACTGTTTATTCGATTTTCATTGAAGGAGGCCGCCATGCCTGTTACCAAATCCAACCCGTCCGCCAAAGTCACTAAATCCGCCGTCGTGCCCGCACGAGCGCCCGCTTCCGCGCCACGCAAAACCGCCAAGCCCGCCACGCCGCAAAAGACCGCAGCGAAGCGGGCGACCCCTCATGCGGTAGCCAAGACACCTGCCAAGGGGGCGACTAAACCCGCCGTCAAGACGCCCGCACGCAAGGCGGCAGTCGCCAAGGCAGCGAAATCAACGCCCGCGCCTGCCGCCTTGAGCAAGCCGCCCAAGATCAAACTGGTGCGCGACAGTTTCACCATTCCTCGCGCTGAGTACGAGATGCTCGATGCGATCAAGGATCGTCTGGTCAAGCTGACGCGTCCTGCGAAAAAAAGCGAAGTGCTGCGCGCCGGCATTGCCGTGCTGGCCGCGCTCAACGATGCCGCCTTGCTGGCCGCGCTGGAGGCTGTGCCCGCCATCAAGACCGGCAGGCCGAAAAAGGCGAAGTGAGCGTTGCATGACGAGGTGGCGCGGATCTGGCTTCTCAGCCCGCGGTGCGTTTGTATTTCAAGAACCGCAGCCACTGCCGCACAAATAAAGGCTGGACGGCAGCAAACAGCACCAGCGGCACGGCTCTCAGCAGGTCTGCTTGCAGGCCGTAGAAAAGCCCCAGGCCCAGACTCGCCCCGCCCAGGAGCACCCACACGAAGACGCGCAATTTGAGGCCGCCGACCGACAGGCGCACAGCGAGGCAGGTTTCAAAGTCGCGTTGCGTCATGCGTTCAGCAATGCCCGGACAGTTTTTCAGCAGACGATCGAGGCGCCATTCCAGAACGGCCCAGACGATGATCGCCAAAGCCAGCAGAACCAGCGCGAAAATCTTGCCCACGCGCTGCGGCAATGGGGTGTGAAACGCGCTCGGAACTAAGAAGAGGAGCAAGCCCAGCAGCATGAGCAGCAGCAAGACGCGAAAACCTGATCGCAATGCGCGCCGCAACTCGGTTTCCTGTGCGGCGTCGTGCAGTAGCACCCCCGGTCCGCGCCACGCCCGTGAGTAATACACCCGTCGACCGTCGGGCAGGGAGCGGAACAGGCATTCAAAACGGCTGGGCAAAAGCATGGCGGCTTCATTTCGACGGCCAGCGTGACCCGGCGCAGACGCGCTCAGACTGCCTGCCAGAACGCCGCAGCGATCAGCGCGGCTACTAGCACCCAGCCGCTGGCTGCCGGCTGCCATTGCGCGGCGCCCCAGGCCAGCGCCACGGCCACGGCCACCGAGGCCACATTGCGAGCGTCGCCGAAGATGAGTTGCAAGACTTTTTTCATGCGCGGGCTCCTTGGGGGGTGAGTTGCGGTACGCGCAGCTTGAATGCAGACAGGCGGCCCGCGACGACATAAACGGCGAACAGCAAGAGCAGCGTGGCATCGCCCAGTGGCCACACTTTGGCTTCGTCGAGCAGGCCGCCAAGGCTCCAGAAAGTGCCGAAGGCGAGCAGGGCGCAGGCCACGGTGAACTTGAGGGTGTTCTCAGGCACTTTGGTCAGCGGTGCGCGCAGCACCAGGCCCACCACGATGACGGCGAGCAAGGCGGCCACCGCGCTGCCCGCCGCCTGTCCATAGCTGATGGAGCGGCCCAGCGCCACCACCAGCAGCCAGACTTCCAGCCCTTCGAGCAGCACGCCCTTGAAGGCCACGGCCCAGGCGACGCGGGCTTCGGCGTGGTCGATTTTGTGGCGGGTTTCGGCAAATTCCTTGGCTTCGTCGTGCAGCTTGGTGCGCCCGGCGTAGCGGCGGATGGCCTTGACGTACCAGCGCAGACCGAACAGCAGCAGAAACAGGCCGATGGCGGCGCGGATGAGGTCGATGTCGGCCTGCACCACATTCAGCGCCGTGCCGGTGACGGCGATGAGCGCGGCCACCACCGCCAATGCGGCGGCGGCTGCTCCGGCGGCGCGGGCCCAGCCGATGGTCAGCGCCACGGCAAGCACGATGGTGAAGGCCTCCACCCACTCGACGGCGGAGGCCAGGAAAATGGCGGTCATACCGCCCCATTGGGTTGCGTTCATCAGGTGAGTTCCTCTGTCGTTGTTTTGCGTGTGGGAGTCATGGTGGGGTAGAACAGGGTTTGCTCGGCAGCGATGCGCAAGGAGACGGTGCTGCCCGCAGCAGGCGCAAGGTCATCGGGCACAGGCAGGCGCAGAGTCACGCCGTGCAGGTCGATGCGCAATTCGGTGTGCTCGCCCACGGTGAGGTGACTGAGCACCCGGGCTTGCACCGGCCAGAGCAGAGCGTCCTGGTTGACGCGGGCATGGGGGAGGTGCAGCGCCGTGGTGCGCAAATACAGGCAGAGCGGCCCATCGGCCAGCGCCTTGCATTGCGGCGGGGCATACACCTCACCCCAAGGCGCATGCAGACGCCCGGCACGCAGCTGCGCTGGCCACGGCCCGTGCGCCCCGGTGAAGCGGGCGACGAACTCGGTTGACGGCTGGCGCAACAGGGCGCGCGGGCTGCTGAGCTGCAGCAGGCGGCCTTGCGCCATCACCCCGACGCGGTCGGCCAGGGCCAAGGCCTCGCGGTGGTCGTGGGTGATGTAGAGCGCGCTGATGCCGTGCTCGCGCACCACGCTGCCGATGAGGTCGCGCAGTTCTTCGCGCAGCCCGGCGTCGAGGTTGGACAGCGGTTCGTCGCACAACAGCAGCCGAGGCCGCACCGCGAGCGCGCGGGCCAGCGCCACGCGCTGCTGCTGCCCGCCGGAGAGCGCATGCGGATATCGCTCGGCCAGATCGGCCAGGCCCACATCGGCCAGCATGGCGCGGGCTTGCTCGCGCGACTTGTCGCGGCCCAGGCGGTGCAGCGGCAGGGCGACGTTGTCGAGCGCGCTCAAGTGCGGCCACAGCGCATAGTCCTGGAACACCATGCCGAGCTGGCGCTGCTCTGGCGGCAGAAAGGGGCCGCCTGCGGCATCGATCACGGTGGCGCCCAGGCGCATGCTGCCGCCATCGAGCCGCTCCAGTCCGGCCACCAGGCGCAGCAGCGTGGTTTTGCCCGAGCCGGAGGGGCCGAGCAGACAAAGGATCTCGCCTTCCTGCAGTTGCAGGCTGAGGTCGTGCAGCGCGGTGGTGCCGCCGAAGCGCTTGCGCGCCGAATCGATGTGGAGCAGGGTCATGGTTCAGTGGGCGCCGAGTTGGCGCCAGGCCACGGGGGTGAAGCGCTGATAGACCCAGCGCGCCAGCAGCGCGAAGGCCAGCAGTACGGCCATGCCCAGCACCTGCAGCCGCGCCTGCTGATGCAACTGGAAACCTCCGGCGTATTGCAGCAGCGCCACGGCCAGCGGCGGATGCCCGGCGGGGTAGAGCAACTCAGAGGCCGGCAGCTCGAAGGCAATCGACAGCACCGCCAACAGCCAGCCATAGAACAGCGCGCCGGACAACAGCGGCAAATGAATATGGCGCAAGGTTTGCCAGCGCGACAGTCCATGCACCCGCGCCGCGTCGGCCAGTGAGCGGTGCAACTGCGCCACCGGCCCCATGAGCACGCGACTGGTGGCGGGCACGGCCAGCGCCACATAGGCCATGCCCAGCAGCAGACTGCCGCCATACAGCGGCGCGTAAGGCTGGTTGTAGGCCTGCAGATAGGCGGCGGCCAGCACGATGAGCGGCAACGCCATCATCGCCAGCAAGGCCACGTCGAGCAGGCGGCCCACGCGACCGGGGCGGGCGATCAGCCAGGCAATCGGCAGGGCGATGCCCACCGTCAGGCTGGCGGCCACCAGCGCCAGTTGCAGCGAATAGCCGATGGCGGCAAGCAGCGGCGGCAATGACGCGGCAATCTGCATCCAGCCCGCCTTGGGCCAGGCCACGCCCAGTGCGGCGAAGCTGGGCAACGCCAGGGCGAACAGGCCCAGCGCGATCAGCAAAACGCCGTGCAGCAACTGATGGCTGGCCCGCAGCCGCACCCGCGCGGCGGGGCGATGCTTGGCGCCCAGGGTCTGGTGCTGGCTGGCGCGTTGCCCCACGCGGTGCTGCAGGATGAGCGCGGGAACCACCAGCCCGAGCAGCAGCCAGGACGTGGCCGCGGCCAGCGGAAAGTTCAGCGGCATGCCGTTGACCGCCTGATAGATGGCATACGTGCCCATGGTGAAGCCGCTGCTCGCGCCCAGCGTGGCCACCACCGCGAAGTTGCGCAGCGATTCGGCGTAGGCGATGGCAAACCCGGCTGCCAGCGCGGGCAGCAGGGCGTTGAGCTCGAACCGCAGCCGCCACAGCCTGGACAGGCCATGCACGCGCGCCGCCTCCTGCTGTGCCGCGCTGGTGTGGCGCAGGCTGCCTTGCGCCACCAGAAACACATAGGGCACGACCTTGAGCGCCAGAGTGATGACGATGCCCACCGGCCCGAGCAGCCATTGCGCCGCATGCAGCGCCGCGGGCCATGCGGCCAGCGGGCCGATGGGCGCAGCCAGCAGCATCCAGCCCGAGGCGAGGAAAAAGTCGGGGAAGATCAGCAGCAGCCACACCCCGGCTTCAATCCAGCCGCGCCCGTGCAGATCGGTACGTTCGCGCAGCCAGGCCAGCCACAGACCGAACGGCAGCGCCGCAGCGCCCACGGTAAGCGCCACCCACAGCGAGTTGAACAGGGCGTGGAGTTCATAGCCCTGCACGGCGTGAAGCATGGGTTCAAGTGTGGGCCGCAGGTCGCCTTGCAGCAGATGCGGCATCGCCGCCGAGAGCAAAAAGCCCAGCAGCGGATAGGCCCAGAGTGTGATGAATACGGCGGCGGCGAGCAGCAGAACGAGGCGCGATACCCAATGTCGCAGACCAGCCGCCCTGCGGCCAGCCGCTGTTGAGGCGTCGGCGCCGGGCAGCCAGTTCATGGCTTGAAGCAGGGCGATCATGGTGCGTCGCTGTTCAATCTCAGCGAGCGATGTGCGCGGTGAACCAGTCGACCACCTGCGGCTCTTTCGGCCCCCAAACCGCGGGGTCGATCACCAGCGGCTGCACCGTGCCCAGTTGCTTGAGGCTGGGCAGCGGGGCGACGCCCTCGACCAGGGGCAGGTAGTTGGAATCGGCATTGGCATCACCCTGCTGCATCGTGGCCTGTCCCGCTGGCGACAACACCCATTGCACAAAGCGCTGCGCCTGCTGCTTGAGCGGGCCGGAAACCTGTTTGCCGATGGCCAGATCGGACGGCAGCACCGTGGCCGGAGCCGGGGTGCCGATGCGCAGACCGGGCATTTCGTGCAGGAAGCCGATGGCCGCCGAACTCTGCACCACGGCGGCGTCGATCTGGCCGTATTGCAGCGCGCGCAGGGTCACACTATTGGTGGGAAAGACCTTGAGGCCGTTGGCCTTGAGGCGCGCGAAAAACGCCTTTCCAGGCGCATCGCCCAGGTGTTGCAGCAGACCAGCGACCAGCGGATAAGTCGGCCCGGAGATGGCCGGGTTGTCCATGCCCACCTTGCCGCGCAGCGCGGGCTTGGCCAGATCGTTCCAGGTCTTGGGCCAGTCGGCCGCAGCGATGGCCTTGGGGTTGTAGAGGATGACGCCGGCATAGGTCACGCCCACTGGCTGCCAGCAATGGCTGGGCGGCACGAGTTGCTGGCCCAGCGCGGTGTAGCGCACCCCGGGCGTCCAGCCGCACTGCAGCAGGCCCTGCGCGGCAAAGGTCTGCATGGCCTGGTTGCCGTCGAGCCAGAGCACGTCCCACTGCGGGTTGCGGCTTTCGGCCTGTACCCGCGCAAGCAGCGGGCCGGTGCTCAGGTGAATGAGGTTGACCGGAATGCCGGTGGCCTGGGTGAAGGCCTGCGCCACATGCTGGTCATAGCCCATGGCGCTATAGACGGTCAGGGGTGCGGCGTGTGCCGTGCCGAGGGCGACGGCGCAAAGCGCGGTGCTGGTCAGCAGGCGCGCCAGCTTGTTGACGAAAGAACGGGTGGAGACTGACATCAGGAATCGCTCAGGTGAAACCGCACCCAGATGGTGAAGGCCATGTTCTTGCCTTGCAGTTCCTTGGGTGTTGCGGGGTAGGGGGCGTTGCGCACGGCTTCCAGCGCGGCATGGTCGAGCAGGTCGGCGCCGCTGGAGGTGACGACGCGCAGATGGCTGACGGCGCCGTCGCGGAAGTCGAAGCCCACCAGCGTCTTGCCGGTGAGCTGCATCATGCGGGCGGCCTGCGGATAGCGCACCGCGGCCTGGATGGCGCTGCGCAACTCAGCCTCGAAAGTGGCCTTGATCGAGGCCACATCCGGCGCTGGGGGAGTAGGGGGCTGCGGCGGTGCGGGCGGCGTGGGCGCGGCCACCGGCATGGCGGGCTTGGTGTCGGGTGCGGGTGCAGGCGGCGCCTGCACCTTGGGTGTGAGTTCAGGCGCGGGCTGTGGAGCAGGCTGCGGCGGCGGTGGCTGCACCGGCTTGGGTTGCACCTTGTGGACGATAGGTTTTGGCAGTGGCTTGACCACCGGCTTGGGCAAGGGTTTGGGCTCCGGCGGTTTCGGCGTGGGCGGGGTCACGGTCTTGGGGGCGGGCTTGGGCGCTTCGAGCACGATCTGCACGGGCGGCGGCGGGGGTGGTGGCGCAGGGTGGCTGCTCCACCAGACAATGGCCGCGATCAGTGCCGCTTCGAGCAACAGCGCCGCCAGCGCAGCCAGGGGCCAGCGTTTGCCGTCCTGGTCTTCGCGCCACGGGGCGGGGGGGTGATGCAGCACGGCGCTCATTGCCCGCCGTCCCCGGCTTGCCGGGCTGCTAGCCCGATTTTTGTGACCCCGGCAACGCGGCAGGCGTCCATGACCGTCATGAGTTGCTGCAGAGAAACGTCATCTTCCCCGGCGATGGTGACCTGCATCGCATCGGTGTCCGGCTTACTCTTGAGCAGGGCGGTGAGTTGCTGCGGCGACAGCACCTTGCTGTCGTAGTGAATGGCGCCGGACTTGTCCACCGCCAGGGTGATCTGCGGCTTGGGCATGCTCTGCGCGGTGGAACTGGTGGGCAGGCGCGAGGCGATGCCAGCGTCTGGAATCATGTGCAGCGTGACCATGATGAAAAACACCAGCAGGAAAAACATGATGTCGATCATCGGAATGATCTCGATGCGCGCTTTTTTCGCTTCAAAATATTTCATGGCGGATCAAACAAAAATGCCGCGGCGATTGCGCCGCAGCCCAAGCGTGCGAACTCCAGCGCACGCGACCTGGAGAAGTTGTGCGAACGGCGTCAGGCCATCTTTTGCTGCAGAGTTGCGGCCGGCTGTGCCGCCGGGCGCACGGCCTGCCCGTTCTGCGCCACGACCACCGGGCGCACGCCGCCCTCGCGGTAATGCGGGTACATGCGGTTGGACAGCATGAGCTTGATGCGCTCGAGCTGATGCATCACCAGACGCACGCGCTGGTTGAGCGCGTTGAAGGCCACCAACCCGAGCACGGCGATGAACAGCCCCGCGGCCGTGGCCAGCAACGCTTCGCCTACGCCGCCGGTGACCGCTTGCGTGGCCGCCCCCGGGTTGGACAGCGCCGAGAAGGTGTTGAACATGCCGATGATGGTGCCCAGCAGACCGAGCAGCGGCGCCAGGGTGACGATGGTGTCGAGCATCCACAGCCCGCGGTCGATGCGCGGGGCCTGATCCATCACCGCTTCTTCCAGCCGGTCGGCGAAGTGATCGAGCGGGTCGGCCAGGTCGTGCTGTAGCGCCACGGCGACCACCTGCGCCGCGGGCGAATCGGCGTCATCGTCCACCTTGGCTTTGAGCTGCTTCACGTCCACATGCGCGTGGCTCTTGAGCTCGCGGATCCAACCTTTGGCCGAAGCCAGCATGCGCGAAATCGCCCAGAAGCGCTCCACGCTGACGGCCAGCGCGATGAACAGCAGCAAGGCCATGATGTAGAGAATCCCGCCCGAGGTCTGGGCCAGGTGGGTGAGGGTGTCGAGAGACATGATCTAACTCCAGATGTTCAAGGAACAAGTGTGCAGTTTGACCGGCCCAGGTGAAGAGCCGATGACGGATTGCGAGCAACCGGATTAACGTCAAAAACTAGCACTTAGACTGGCGTAAAGCGTGCGCGGCGCACCCGGAAGCCCCAGAATCTGCCCTTGCGAATTGCCGCCTAGCAGGCCACCGCTGGTCACTTCCTCAAACGGGTTGTATTGTTTGTTCAGCACGTTAAGAACATTCACGCTGAAACGTACGTCGTGCACTGCTGCATGGCTGAAGGGTACTTCGCCATCGAGCCCGACATTCAGCAGACCATAGGCAGGGATGGTTTTCTGGCTTGGGGCTCCGATATTATTGTCGAACATATGCTGTTTGCCGACATATTGATACCATATGCGAGGTGTTAACAATATTCCAGAGATGTAGTCTTCGTAGGCAAATCCGACATTGAAAGTCTTGTTGGGTACGTTTGAGACGGGAAGTCCTGCATAACTCACACCGCCTGTTGTGTAGTTATTGAAATCGGCGCTCTCAAAATTCATGTTGGCAAACGCGTGCAGGTTGTACAGTATGTCGTCCGCTACCGTGATGTTGAAGCCCTTGTAAAACGAATCGCCATTGGCGTCGCCGAGGAAATTACCGTTTGCGTCACTCAGCGTGATGTACTGGTTCGTATAGTGCAGGTGGTAATACGACACACTCAGCAAGAAGTTGCGCAGCATGCCATCGTTTTTCACATGCATCTTGAACCCGAGGTTGTAGTCCGTGCTCTTTTCCAGGTTGTAAACCGGGGGCGTGGACTGATAAATACCCCCGCCGCCGCCGACCTGTGGCTCTTTGTACGCCACTGCATAGTTTCCAAACAGCGCCAGCGTCGGTGTGATGCGCCAGTTGGCGGCGATCGACGGTTCGGTCTCATGATGTGTCACGTTCGCCGCAGGCAATTTGCCTTGGTCGTGCTGCGGATACAGTGCGTAGGCTTGGCTGAAATCGCTCTGCCCAGCAGGGTAGTAATTTGTTTGATAGTTGATAAACCGGATACCTGGAGTGATGTCGAAGTTCGCAATGGGACTGATCTTATCTTGCATGAACAGCGCTAGATCGGTCTGATCCCAATAATCACTGCGATATTTTGCGTTTGGCACGCCCTGGCTGCCGTTATAAGGCGGATTTGTATTGTAGAATGCGTTTCTGGAATTGTAATGGCTTTTCAGGAAAAAACCACCTAGACTCACAAGATTATAAGGTAATGAAATATCTGCCCAGGCTTTGTCGCCATAAACCTGCGTGTTTGGGTTGTTGTATTCGTAAAGATTCGCAGGATTGCTCAGGCCATAATTATTGTAGTGATAATGCAGGCGTTCACCCATTCGATACCATACTAGATTGTGCAGTGACAAGGTCTCGTCCACCTGAATATTGGCCTTGCCATAAATGATGCGCGTCTTGTTGGTGTCGTCTTTGAACCAGACGTTGGCAGGGATTGAACTGTAATAGCCGGATGTGGATTGGCTGTACAAGGGTGTGTTCGGAGTGCCATCCAGTGTGACGCCACTGATCGGCTGCAAAGGGATCGGCACTGGGCGATATCCCTGACCTTCAGCCTGATAAAAGCCCAAGGAAAAATCGCCTTTTTCGAATGTCTTGCGTGTTTTCAGGAACCAGGCGTAGTTATGGCTATGGTTTTTGAAACCGTCGCTGCTGGTGCGATAATTGTCGGAGGAACCTACTCCTCCGGCGAGCACTGTGGCCCAGCCGTCGTGCATGCCGCTTTGCAGACTCAACGACAGATTGCGTGCGCCGTAGCTGCCGACACTCAGACCGACCGTGCCGCCAGCCTTGGCTGTGGGCTGCAGCGGCACGAAAGCAATTTCGCCGCCGATGTTGTTGTACCAACGATCTTTGGCGCTGCCTGGGCCATAGGTGATGCCGATTCCCTGTAGGAGGCCAAGCTGCGGCACTTGCGGCGATTCCCACAATCCGGTCGATGGATTCGACATGGGGACGCCATCGAAGGTCACGGCAATGCTGCCGTTGTCGATTTGGCCGCCTGAAAACCCGCCCCAACCCTGTTTGATGCCATTGATACTGATGGAGGTTTTGGTCGATCCCGTCGCTCCATAGCCCGTTACGCCAACTCCGGGGGCCAGCGAGAGGGCTTGCGCGCTGCCGCCGACGGGGCCTGCTGCTTGTAACTCTCGCTTACTGAGTACTTTGATCGATTGGTCCGACTTGAATACATGGGTTTGTTCAAGCTTGGTTGCCTCGTGACTTTTCGCCGGCTGAGGTTTCTGACCTTCCTGCCCGCCCGCCTGCACCGTACCCAGACTCTCGGGAGAGGTCTGCGCGTGGGCTGCGGCAAACGGCATGACGAGCAGGGCGGCCAGGACGGACTGGGTGAGTCGCGATGGCTTGAAGGTGGGTCGATGGCGAGACATGACTGATTGCTCCCTTGGGCGGTGGCGGGTGGGTTGACGAAAGCTGTCATTCCATTCCTGCGATATGTCCGCGGGGTTGCAAGAACCTGTCTGAATCCTGTCCAGCCGTGCCAAAGATGTAAACAAATCTTGACAGTGCGAATGCTTCGCTTCACTGCATCGACTTTTCCGTGGCCCAGCGATACCCCGCGCCATGCACGGTTTGCACACGCTGATGCAGATCATGTGGACGAAGGTGCCGACGCAGGCGAGCCACCGCAGTGTGTACGGTTTCGGCGTGCGCGCGTGCGGGAATGTCCATGGCCAATCGCAGCTCTTGCGGGCTCAGGATGTCGCCCGGACGTGCGCCCAGAGCCCACAACAGCAGAAACTGCTGCGAGGGCAGGCTGAGGCAATGATCCTGAATGCGGAGCGTCCGGGTTTGTCCGTCGAGCTCCAGAAAGGGTTCCAGCTGGACGCGGTCTCCAGTCTGCGGCGCGAGGCGTTCACGCAGGCGAGCGAGCTGGGCGCGTATGAGCTGCGGCGGGCTGTCGATCGGCAGCAGGGCATCGGCGCCCGCGTTTAGCGCAGCCATGGCGCCGGGTGAGGCGCAGTCTGGCAAAAAGGCGATGACTCGGGACGTTTGGCCTCCGAGAGGATGTCGCAGTCGCATCAGCCAGTTGGTCAGTTCATGCACGTCCTCGCCGCTGATAGCCAGTACGGCCCAGGCGTCACCGACTTTCAGCCGCCGTAGGGCCTCATCGGCATCGACAGGCTGGCTGTTCCTGTCCTGGCAGGGTGTGGGGGCTGAGGCGAATTGAAGCGATAGAACAGAATGTTTGATCGGCACGATCTGGGCAGGTGGTCCGCTAATGAGAGCCAAGTGTGCGTAACCGTTTTGACAAAAGCGTGACAGGTCGGCCCACTACCATGCGCAGCGATGAAACTCAGCACCCAAGCCAATCTCTACGCCCTCGGCGCCATTGCCCTGTGGGCAACGCTCGCTACCCTAGGGGTGGCGCTTTCTCAGGTGCCGGCCTTCGCGCTGACCGGGTTGGCACTGATCATCGGCAGTGTGCCGACCTGGGCGCAGTGGCGGCAGTGGCGGGTGTCAGGGGTGGCGCTGGCGCTCGGGGTGTACGGGCTGTTCGGCTTTCACTTGTTGCTGTTCGTCGCGCTGCGCAGTGCGCCGCCGGTCCAGGCCAATCTGGTGAACTACCTGTGGCCGCTGTTCATCGTGGTGCTTGCGCCGTTGCTGCTGCCTGAGGTGCGTTTGCGCGCGGCGCATGTGTTGGCCGCGCTGCTCGGTTTTGCCGGGGCGGCGCTGGCGATCCTCGGCGGGCGCGCGCTTGATGCGGCCTGGGCCTGGGGGTATCTGCCGGCACTTGGCTCCGCGCTGGTCTGGGCGACGTTTTCGCTCGGCAGCCGTCGGCTGGCGCAGGCGGGGCAGGGGTTCCCGACCGCGGCGCTCGGCCTGTTCGGTCTGGTGTCGGGTGTGCTGGCGTTGCTCTGCCACGCGCTGCTCGAACCGCCAGTGCAACTCGGTCTGCGCGACGGACTGCTGATCGCGGTGATGGGCCTGGGGCCGCTCGGCGGCGCCTTCCTGCTGTGGGACCGCGCGCTCAAGCTCGGCGATCCGCGCACCATCGGCGTGCTCGCCTACCTCACGCCGCTCTTGTCGACGCTGCTGCTCGTCGTGTTCACCGGGCGGGTGCTGAGCGTCTGGATCGGACTGGCAGCGCTGCTGATCGTCGGCGCGGCGCTGCTGGCGATGCGGGCCGGGGACGATTGATCTGGGACGGAAAGGTTTGCGCTGTCTCTCCCAGCCTTCCCTACACGGTGAGGGAGGAGCGATGTGCCCTCGCCGACGCCCGACCCGCCATTGGCAATGTGTCGGATCGATCGGGCGGCCAAACGCTACCGCCCCGGATCGCGCAGCCGCAGGATCAGCGATGAGGTGTCGAGCCGGTTGCCGCCGGCGGCTTGCACATCGGCGTAGAACTGGTCGACCAGCGCGGCCACCGGCAGCCGTGCGCCGTTGCGCCGCGCCTCGTCGAGGCATAGCGCCAGATCCTTGCGCATCCAGTCGACTGCAAAGCCGAAGTCGAAACGGCCCTCGATCATCGTCGGCCCGCGGTGGTCCATCTGCCAGCTCTGCGCTGCGCCCTGGCCGATCGCGGTAAGCACCTGCCGCATGTCGAGCCCGGCGCGCTCGCCGAACGCGATCGCCTCGGCGAGCGACTGGATCAGCCCGGCGATGGCGATCTGGTTGACCATCTTGCACAACTGCCCTGCGCCGCTTGCCCCCAGATGCGTCACCGCGCGGGCGTAGGCGCGCATCACCGGCTCGGCGCGGGCGAAGGCCTGCGCGTCGCCGCCGCACATGATGGTCAGCGTGCCGTTTTCGGCGCCGGACTGGCCGCCCGAGACCGGCGCGTCGATGAACCACAGGCCCAGGCGCCGCGCCTGTGTGTCGAGCTCGCGCGCCAGCCGCGCCGAGGCCGTGGTGTGGTCGACGAACACGGCGCCGGCTGGCATGCCGGCGAATGCGCCCCTCGGCCCGAGCGTGACCTCGCGCACGTCGTCGTCGTTGCCGACGCAGCAGAACACGAACTGCGCGTCGGCGGCGGCTTCACGCGGCGAGACGGCATCTGCTCCGCCATGACGTCGCACCCAGTCCTGCGCCTTGCTCGCGGTGCGGTTGTAGACGTGGACGCGATGTCCGGCGCGGGCCAGATGCGCGGCCATCGGCGCGCCCATGACGCCCAGGCCAAGGAAGGCGACGGAGGAAGGGGTAGAGTTTGCAGGGGGGTGTGTGCTCATGGCGGACAGACAGAGAAGAGAAGAATCAGAGCAGCCAGAAGCAGCCCATCGCCACCGCCGTAGGCAGCAGGGCCGCGCCCAGCAGGCCCAGCGGATGCACTGCGCCGCCGGCGAAGTGGCTGCGCAGCAGGGCGATGCCCGCAGGGTTGGGCGCGTTGGCGATGACGGTGAGCCCGCCGCCGCTGACCGCGCCAGCAACCAGCGCGTACTTGAACTCCGGGCTCAGGCCCTGCACCAGCGAGCCGAGGTAAGTGAGCGCAGCGTTGTCGGTGATTGCGGTCAGCGCCGTGGCGCCGAAGAACACCGATGCGGCATCCATGCGGGTGAGCAGTGGCTCAAGCCACCATTGTTGCAGGCCGCCGAGCACCACCAGCCCACCGAGAAAAAAACCGACCAGCATGCCTTCTTTCAGCATCGGCGGATCCTGATAACGTGCATAGGCATTGATGAAGCCCAGGAAAAACAGCAACAGCGGCACGAACACCACCGGATGATGTGCGAACACCACGACGCCAGCCAGAAACAGCAGATGGACAACGATGACGCTCGACGGTGCGCGCAGCGTGGCCGGCTCGGTCTCAGCGGGCTTGGCTTGTTGCAGCCGGGCCAGTTCGCGCTGAAACAGCAGCGTGGCGCCCAGGGCATTGATACCGACCGCAATCGCTGCCTTCCAGCCGAACTGGGTGAGCATGAAGCGCAGATCCCACTGCCAGGTCGAGGCGATCATGAGCACCGGCGGTGCGGCAAAATGGGTCAGCGTGCCACCAATGGATACATTGACGAACAGTACGCCAAGGGTGGTGTATTTCATCTGCAGCGGCACCGCGGCGCCGAAGATGCGCTCGCGCAGCAACAGCGCGGCCAGGGTCATCGCCGCCGGCTCGGTGATGAATGCGCCCAGCAGCGGCACCACGATCAGCACCAGGGGATAGAACATCAGCGCGCCGGGCAGCGGTAGCGCGCGGGCCAGCAGATTTACCGCATCTCCTGCGAGCTGCAGGATCGGCCGGGTGCCCGCCACCACCATGATGACGAACACGAACAGTGGCTCGGTGAAATTGCGCGAATCGAGATACGCCACTGCCTCATGCTGGCCCAGGGAGAAGAACAGGAACACCATCAGCACCATGGCCCAGAAGCCAAACACTACCTCGATCTCGCCGAGCAGATGCCACAGTCCAGCGTGCGCGCCCTGCCGCTGCGCCAGGCGCTCGAAGAACCCAGTCGAGAAGGTGTGGATCACCGCAATGGCAAACAGCGCGGCGCCGACATACTGGATGGATGTGGGGAAGGATTCGGGCATGCTTCAGGCCGGTATTGCGACGAATGTGGCCGATGGTATCGGCATCGCGGCCGGGCAGGCGGCAGCAGCGCCATAATGTGCAGGACATCTCCGCTCATCCCTGCTCGCATGTCCATCACTGCCCATCCCGTCTGGACGAGACTGCGGCGCATCGCGATCAGCCTGCCGGTGCTGATCGCGGTCGGGCTGTTCGTGTTGTATGTGGCGCTGGGCTATCTGGCCGTCGGCCCGCTGGCCGCGCATTACATTCCCCGGCTGGCGCAGTCACAGCTCGACAGCCGTGCGACCGTGGGCAAGGTGGCGTTCGACCCGCTGCGGCTCGATCTGACGGTGGACAGGCTGCAGCTGAGCACCCCGCAGGGCGTGCCGCTGGCCGGATTCGACAAGCTGTTCATCGATTTCGCCCCGGCAAGCCTGTGGCGCTGGGCTTGGACCTTTCACCAGATTCGCATCGACCAGCCGCAGGTGAATGTGGCCATCGCCAGGGGCGGGGCGATGAACTGGGACGCTCTGGTGCGCGCGTTGCAGCGCCATCCCAAGCCGACCAAGCCCTCCGACACCATTGCGCGCGTGGTGATCGAGCAGTTGCAGATCACCGGCGGCACGGTGATCTATGCCGACGCCAACCGCGATCATCCGTACACCACGCGTCTTGCGCCGCTGAACCTGCAGATCAGCGACCTGTCCACCTTGCCCAAGGCGCGCGGTCAATACGCGCTCAGCCTGCTGCTGCCACAGCAAAAGGCCACGCTGCGGTGGAAGGGCTACATCGGCATCAATCCTCTGGTGTCCGGCGGTGAGGCCGAACTCACCGGACTCGACCTGGCCGACACGGCGCGCGCGGTGCCGAAACTGTCCAGAACGCTGCAGATCGCCGGCGGCACTGCGGCGATCCACGTTGCCTACAGCGCGGTGCTTGGCAATACCGGTCTGCAATGGGCGGTCAACGATCTGGGTGTACAGGTTCAGGGCCTCAGCGCGAAAGCGGCGGGCGCTGACCTGCAATTACAGGCCCTCCAGTTGGACAAAGCGCGCATCGACGGCTCGGCGCAGACCGCGTCGCTGCAGGCGCTCACGATCACTGGCCTGCGTGCGCGGTCGGGCGTCGACCAGATGGCATTGCAGAACGCGCAGCTGCAGGGAGCGCAGTTCGACTGGAGCAGGCGGCAGGCCGGTTTCGGGCCGCTTCGCTTGCAGGGCATCCAGGGGAGAGTCGGTCAGGCGGCGCTGCAGGCGGCCAGTCTGCAAACCCAGCCGGGCGCAGTGAAGCTGACAGCGCGCACGCTGCAGCTACCTCAAGCCACACTGCAGGATCTGCGGCTGCAGCCGCAGCAAGGCAGAGCCGCGCCGTGGCTGCTGTTGCCCACGCTGGAAATCGACGCGCTGCAGACCGATCTGGCGCAACATCGCGTGCAGATCGGCGCAGTGCAGATCGATGCCGCTAGCGTGCGGCTGGCGCGGCTGCCAGGCGGGCAGATCGATCTGCTACAGGCCCTGAGCGCAAGGACAGCCAGTACTGCAGCGCCTGCGTCACAGCCCCAGACGGCAGACCAGACCGCATCGCGCCCAGCGGCAGGCTGGACTGTGGCGGTGCAGCGTGTCGCCACCCGGCTGCAGACCGTGGACTACACCGACCAGAGCTTCAAGGCGCCGCTGCATCTGCAACTCAAAGATGCCACGCTGGATGCCGCACTGCGGGCCACGCTGCCCGCAAGCGCCCCGGCGCAGCTTCAGGCCAGCGATCTGCAACTCCAGCTCGGCGCGATGCAGGCGCAAAGCAGCGGCCAACCGCTCGCACGCTGGAGCCGCCTGCAACTCGGCCCTACCCAGATCGATCTGCCCGGTTCTGGCGCACCGCGCATCCGCGCCGGAGCGCTTGACGTGGACGGCTTGCATGCGCAGGTGCTGCTGGGCAAGGAGGGGCTGAACTGGGTGCAGGCGTTCGCGCCGGTGGCGACTGCGGCGGCGTCCGGCACCGCCAACGCTGCCGCGCGCAAGCCGGCTGCACCGCCCGACCTCCAGCTCAAGAGCCTCATCCTGCGCAATCTGTCCGCTGGCCTGACCGACAGCACCGCGCCCGAGCCGATCCGCCTCGACCTGATCCAGGGCCAGGCGAGTGCGCACAACCTCAGCCTCGACCTGCGCAAACCCGTGCCGCTGCAGCTGCGCTTTGCGCTCGCGCAGGGCGGGCAGTTCAGCGCCCGCGGGCAGGTGGCGCCGCAGCCGCTGACGGGCACGCTGCAGGTGCAGATGCAGCGCTTCGCGCTGGCGCCGCTGGGCAGTCTGCTCAAGCCATATGTGCGTCTGCTGCTTACCAGCGGCACGGCCTCGGCGGACGGTTCAGTGCGACTGCAGACCACCAAGGGTGGCACGCCGCAGCTGGACTACCAAGGCAAGGCGCAGGTGGACGACCTTACGCTGGTCGAACCCGATGGGCGCACGCCGTTTCTCGGCTGGCGCAAGCTCGCCGCCAGCGGCATGACCGTGGGCACCGCACCGCTGTCGGTAACGATCACCGATTTGCATGCGGTGCAGCCGTATGGCCGCATCGTCCTCAACCCGGACCGTACCCTCAATGTGCAGGCCATTTTGCTCACGCGCAAACCGGCTGCAGCACCCGCGCCTGCGACGAGCAGCCAGCCCGGCCAGGACAAGCCGCTGCCGCTGACGCTGCGCATCGACCGCACCGCGATCGACAACGCCGACGTGGACTTCACCGACCAGTCGATCAAACCCGAATTCCACGTGCGCATGCAGCAGCTCTCGGGGGTGATCAATGGCCTGTCGGACGCACCCGACAGCAGCGCGCAGATCGAGCTCGACGGCCAGGTGAACGATTACGGGCAGGCGACGGTGCGCGGGCGGCTGCAGCCGTTTCACGTCACCGACGCCACCGATGTCACGCTCGATCTGCGCAACCTCGACCTGGCGGCGATCTCGCCGTATTCGGGCAAGTTCGCTGGCCGCACCATCGAGTCGGGCCGGCTCGACGCCCGGCTGGAATACAAGATTCAGCAGGCGCAGATGCAGGGTGACAACCAGTTCACCATCACCCGCCTGAAGCTCGGCCCCCATGTCGACAGCCCCGACGCGTTGAATCTGCCGCTCGATCTGGCGATTGCCGTGCTGGAAAACAGCAAGGGCGTGATCGACCTGAATCTGCCGGTGCATGGCGACCTGGACAACCCTCAGTTTAGCTATGGACTCATCATCTGGCAGGCCATGGTCAATGCGCTGACCAAGGTGGTCACCGCGCCGTTTCGCGCGTTGGGGGCGCTGTTCGGCGGCAGTGCCGGGCAGGCACCGCAGGAGGTGCAATTCGCGCCGGGCAGCGCCGAACTCGCGCCGCCCGAGCGCGAGAAGTTGCTGCAGATCGCCAAGGTGTTGGCCGAGCGTCCGCGGCTGGAACTGCAGGTGCCACCCACCGTCGACCCCGTGCTCGATACCGCCGCGTTGCAACAGGCTGCGGTGCGCCGGCAGGTGCTGGCCCGGCTGGGTGTGAGCCTGCTGTCCGGCGCCAACCCCGGCCCGCTCGACCTGGACAGCGCACGTACCCGCAATGCCATCGATGCGCTCTACCTCGAGCAGCACCCGACCAGCGCACTCGACGCGCTGAAAAACGCTCTGCCCAAGGACGGCAAGGAGCAACACCCGTTGCAGCGTGCCATGCTCGCGCAGCTAGCGCAGGCCGTGGTCATTCCCCAGGCCACGCTCGATGCCCTGGCGCTGGCGCGGGCCCGGGCCGTGGTTGCCGCGCTGACTACCGGTGCGAAGGCGCTGCCGGCCTTGCGGGTGCAGATCGGGCCTGCCGCGAAGCCGCAGAGCGGGACGCAGAAGGATGTCGTGCTCAAGCTGGGCCTGGGCGCTGCAGCGCAAGCTGCGGCGCCACAGACGGGACAGTGAGTGACCGCTTCGTCAGGCAATCCGCGTGGGCCCGAGCAAGCCGCCGCTTTCCCTGATGTCCGCTGGGCGCAATAGACTGCCGAAAAACCTGATCAGCCGACTGACATGAACCCACCCCCCAACCCCACTGCGGACGCGGTGGCTGGTCCTGGCGCCAGCCTGTGCGACCAGCAGTCGCGGGCCGCGGCGGTCGATGCCGCGATCACCTCGCGCCGTTCCATCCGCCGCTTTTTGCCTGAGCCGGTGTCGCGCCAGACCATCGAAGCCATCCTGCAGGTGGCCTCGCGCGCGCCCTCGGGCACCAATACCCAACCCTGGCAGGTGCATGTGCTCACCGGTGCGGCCAAGGCGCGGCTGTCCGCACGTATCCTCGCCGCGTACGACGACCCGGCGCAGGCGGCGCAGCACACTGAGGACTATGCCTATTACCCGCTGCAGTGGCGCTCGCCCTACATCGACCGCCGTCGCAAGGTGGGCTGGGATCTGTACGGCCTGCTCGGCATCCAGAAAGGCGACAAGGCGGCGATGCATGCGCAACATGGCCGTAACTACCTGTTTTTCGATGCGCCGGTCGGCTTGATTTTCACCATCGACCGCATCATGGCGCAGGGCAGCTGGCTGGACTACGGCATGTTCCTGCAGAACATCATGGTGGCTGCGCGCGGTCGCGGGCTCGACACCTGCCCGCAAGCAGCGTTCAACCAATTCCACCGCATCATCGAGGACGAGCTCGGGCTGGACCCGAGCACGCAGCAAGTGGTCTGCGGCATGGCGCTGGGCTGGGCCGACCCGGATGCGATCGAGAACACCCTGGTCACCGAACGCGCGCCGGTGTCCGAGTTCGCCCGCTTCCTCGACCAATGAACGCGCTGGCCTGGATCGGCGAGACCCGCATCGCGCAGGCGGTACAGGACGGCAAGCTCGACAACCTGCCCGGCGCCGGACGCCCGCTCGACCTCACGCTGCGCGACGCCGCGCTCGAAGCCCAGGTCCGGCTCGGTCTGGAGCTGCTCGAGCGTGCCTGCCGCGCACCAACCAACACCGCTCAGGGCCAGCGCGAACGCGCCGTGCTGCGTCTGCTGTGGGCCAAGGCGATCATCGGCCAGCGCCGCGACCGCAATACGCCATGATCATCACCTCGCTGCTCGACACCGATCTGTACAAGTTCACCATGATGCAGGTGGTGCTGCACCACTTTCCCGGTGCGCAGGTGGAGTACCGCTTCAAATGCCGCACGCCTGGGATCGACCTGGTGGCGCGGCTAGACGAGATCAACACCGAACTCGACGCCCTGTGCACCCTGCGCTTGCAGCCCGACGAACTAGACTACCTGCGCAGCCTGCGCTTCATCAAAAGCGACTTTGTCGATTTCCTCGAACTGTTTCGCCTCAACCGCCAGCGCATCAGCGCCACGCCGGCCGCAGACCAGGCGGCGCGCGACCGCGGCGAGATCGACATCACCATCCGTGGCCCCTGGCTGCACACCATTTTGTTCGAGGTACCGGTGCTGGCCATCGTCGGCGAGGTCCATGCCCGCCACGCCCACGCCGACGCCGACCTGCGCGCCGGGCTACAGCGCCTGGACGACAAAATCGCGCTGCTGCGCACTCCCGAACTGCAGGGCTGCCGCATCGCCGACTATGGCACCCGTCGCCGCTACTCGCGCCGCTGGCAGGCGCAGGTGCTCGCCCGGCTGCAGGCGGGTCTCGGCCCGCAGCTGGCCGGCACCAGCAATGTGCTGCTCGCCAAGGAGATGGGTCTCACGCCCCTGGGCACCATGGCACACGAATACCTGCAGGCCTGCCAGGCACTTGGCCCCCGCCTGCAAGATACGCAGGTGTTCGCCTTCGAGATGTGGGCACGCGAATACCGCGGCGACCTGGGCATCGCGCTGGCCGATGTCTATGGCCTGCAGGCCTTCCTGCGCGACTTCGATTTGTACTTCTGCAAGCTGTTCGATGGCGCCCGGCACGACTCAGGCGACCCGTTTTCGTGGGGCGAGCAGATGATCGCGCACTACATCCGGCACCGCGTCGATCCACGCACCAAGACCCTGGTCTTCTCCGACATGCTGACCATTCCCAAGGTCATCGCGCTGTACCGCCAGTTCCACTCCCGCGTCGGTCTGGCCTTTGGCATCGGCACCAATCTCATGCACGATCTCGGCCATGACGCCCCGCAGATGGTGATCAAAATGACCCGCTGCAACGGCCAGCCCGTGGCCAAGGTGAGCGACGCCCCAGGCAAGAATATGTGCGACGACCCGGCCTACCTCGCCTACCTGCGCGAAGTGTTCCAGATCCCCGACAGCCAGCTCGTGGAGCATGATGCGGAGGATGGGTAAGCTTTCGGCTGACACGAGATCGGACGTATCCCGCAATGAACACCAACTCCGCCCGCGCCGCGATCTTGGCGCAAATCCGTGCCCGGCAAGGGCGACCCGATGCGCTGCATGCGATGGAAATGCAGGATGCCGAGGCTGACATTGGGCGACATGTCCGTGGCCCGCAGCCTACATTGGGTGATGATCTGGTTGCTGCGTTCACGGCGCAGGCACTGTCTTTGCAAACCACGGTGGCGCGTGCTGCCAACCCGCGTGACGTGCCGCGGGCTGTGGCGGTGTATCTGCGCGAGCAGTCTCTCCAGACGCAAGGCGTGGCCTGGCAGACTCTGGCCGATCTGCCCTGGGCCGATGCGGGGTTGGCGCTCGCGTTCCGCCCGCCGCGCGACGAAGACAAACTCGGCATCACCGGATGTTTTTGCGCCGTGGCCGAGACCGGCTCGCTGGTGCTGGCCAGTTCACCCGCTACCCCAGCCTCGACCCACTTGCTGCCCGAAACGCACGTCGCCATCGTGCCGGCGGCTCGCATCGTCGCAACGCTGGAAGACGCCTATGCGCTACTGCGCGCCGAGCTGGGCGAACTGCCGCGGGCGCTGTCCACCGTGTCCGGCCCGTCGCGTACCGGAGACATCGAGCAGACCATCGTGCTTGGCGCGCATGGCCCATACCGTGTGCATGTGGTGCTGGTCGATGCGGACTGAACGCGACCGTGTTGCTCGGCGCTGGACGCTGCTGCTGGGTGTTTTGACCAGCGTCCTCCCGGCGACTGCTTTCGCTGCAACCGGCCCCGACCCGTCCACCCTCAGCCTGTGGTGGGGGCTGCCGTTTGCCGCCATGCTGCTGTCGATTGCGCTGATGCCGCTGTTCGCGGCGCGGGTGTGGCATCAGCATCAGGGCAAGATTGCGGCGCTGTGGACGGCGCTATTCCTGCTGCCGTTCGCCTACCGCTTCGGCCTGCAGGACGCGCTCGACACGGTGCTGCACACCCTGTTGCACGAGTACCTGCCCTTCGTCATTTTGCTGACCGCGCTTTATACGGTCAGCGGCGGAATCGCGGTGCGCGGCAATCTGCACGGCAGCCCGGCGCAGAACACCCTGCTGCTGGCCATTGGCACGGTGCTGGCCAGTGTCATGGGCACGACCGGCGCGGCCATGCTGATGGTGCGCCCGGTCATCCGCGCCAATGACGCGCGGCGCCATAACGCGCATGTGCTGGTGTTTTTCATCTTTCTGGTGGCCAATGCCGGCGGCGCGCTCACTCCGCTGGGCGACCCGCCGCTGTTCCTCGGCTTCCTCAAGGGAGTGGATTTTTTCTGGACGGTGCAACATCTGGCCGCGCCCACCGCGTTGCTGTGCGCGCTGTTGCTGGCGCTGTTCTATCTGCTCGATCGCTGGTACTGGAGCCAGGAAGGCGAGCGCAAGCCGCGTGACCCCACGCCCGACAGTCCGCTTGGCCTGATCGGGGCATGGAATGTGCTGTGGCTGCTCGCCATCGTGCTCGCGGTGCTGCATAGCGGCATCTGGATGCCCGGGGTGACCGTGCCCATCCTCGGGCAGCAACTGGAGCTGCAGAACCTCACCCGTGACGTGGCGCTGATCGGCATTGCGCTGCTGTCGCTAGCGACCACGCCGTGGCGGGCGCGGCATGAAAACCAGTTCACCTGGGCGCCGATGATCGAGGTGGCCAAACTGTTCCTGGGCATTTTCCTCACCATCATCCCGGTGATCGCCATCCTGCGCGCCGGCCCCGACGGGGCGCTGGCGGCGCTGGTGAAGCTGACCACCGATGCGCAGGACCAGCCGATTGCCGCGGCGTACTTCTGGCTCACTGGCGCGCTGTCGTCCTTTCTGGACAACGCGCCGACCTATCTGGTGTTCTTCAATCTTGCTGGTGGCGACGCGGCGCACCTGATGGCGCAGGCCACCACACTGACTGCGATCTCGGCCGGCGCGGTGTTCATGGGCGCGGTCACCTATATCGGCAACGCGCCCAACTTCATGATCAAGGCGATCGCCGAGCATCGCGGCGTGCGCATGCCGTCGTTCTTCGGCTATATGGGCTGGTCGTTCGCGGTGCTGTTGCCGTGCCTTGCGGTTCTCACCCTGGTGTTCTTCCGATGAGCAGTCTGTCATCCGCGGGGCCGCTGCGCGTGCTGGTGGCGCGGGCGGTGTTTCCCGACATCATCGATCAACTCCGCGCCGTGGCCGAGGTGGACACCACGCCGGACGACGCGATCGCCACCCCGCATCAGCTGCGCCAGCGGCTGGCCGACAAGCATGGCGCGTTCATCACCGGCAGCGAGCGCATCGATGCCGCATTGCTCGACGCCTGCCCCAATCTAAAGGTCATCAGCACCATGACCGTTGGTGTCGATCACATCGATCTGGCCGCCTGCGCCGAGCGCGGCGTGATCGTGACCCACGCGCCCGATGTTCTGACCGAGACTACCGCCGACTTTGGCCTTGCGCTGCTGCTGGCCGCCGCGCGCCAGATCGGCGATGCCGAGCGCTATCTGCGCGCCGGACAGTGGCGTAAGTGGAGTGTCGATCTATTCGCCGGGGCGGACGTGCACGCAAGCACGCTGGGCATCGTCGGCATGGGGCGCATCGGCCAGGCGATCGCCCGCCGCGCCGTGCTGGGCTTTGGTATGCGCGTGCTCTATCACAACCGCACCCGCTTGACGCCGCAGATCGAAGCCGAGCTCCGCGCCGACTACCGCGACCTGCCCAGCCTGCTGCGCGACAGCGATCATGTGCTGCTGGCGCTGCCGTACAGCCCGCAGGTGCATCACCTCATCGGCGCCGGGCAGATCGCGCTGATGCGCCGCGGCGCCACCCTGGTCAACATCGCCCGCGGCGGCGTGGTCGACGAACAAGCGCTCGCCCAGGCGCTGCACAGCGGGCATCTGGGCGCTGCTGGGCTGGACGTGTTCGAGGGCGAGCCACAGGTCAATCCGGCGCTGCTGGCTGCGCCACGCTGCGTGCTCACCCCGCACATTGCCAGCAGCAGCATACCCACCCGCCGCGCGATGGCGCAGCTGGCAGTGGACAACCTCATCGCGGTGCTGCAGGGCCGACCGCCGCTCACTCCCGTCATCACCTGAACCCATGTCGCTCGAATTCGTCCTGCTTCTCGTCATTGCACTCTTGCTGCTCGTGCTGCTGGGCACGGGCTGGACGCTGCTTGCCCGTCTGCGTGGTCTGGGAGATTTGCACCGCGACATTGCCACCGAACTCGCACCCGCGCTCGAACGCCTGGAGCGCGAACTGCGCGGCGCAGTGCAGGCCAGCGGCCAGAGCCTGCGCACCGAGCAGGCCGGGCAACTGGCGCAGTTCCAGCAGATGCTGCTCAACCAGCAGGGCGAGAGCACTCGCACGCAAAACGCCCAGCTCGACGCCGTGGCGCTGCAATTGCAACACCTGCAGAAGGCCGTGGGCGATACCCTGGTGCAGCAGGTCGGGCATCTCACCCAGACCAACACCCAGACCCTGCGCGCGCTGCAGGCGCAGCTCGTCGAGCGGCTCGATGCGCTGCGCACCACGACCGATCAGCGTTTGATCGAAGCGCGCCAGAGCGCCGAGCAGGGGCAGACCGCCATGCGCGAAGCCACTGAAGCACGCCTGAGCGAACTGCGCCAGTCCACCGACAAAAGCCTCAACGAGATGCGCGGCACCGTGGAACTGCGCCTGCGCGAACTGCAGGCCGACAACGAGAAGAAGCTCGAGCAGATGCGCGCCACCGTCGACGAAAAGCTCCACACCACGCTGGAGCAGCGTCTGGGCGAGAGCTTCCGGCAGGTGGCCGAGCGGCTCGAACTGGTCCACCGGGGCCTAGGCGAAATGCAGACCCTGGCACAGGGCGTGGGCGATTTGCAGCGGGTGTTCAGCAATGTCAAGGCGCGAGGGGTATTCGGCGAAATCCAGCTCGCCGGCTTGATCGAGCAGGTGTTCACCCCCGAGCAATACGGCGTGAACGTCGAAACCGTGCCCGGCAGCAACGCCCGGGTGGAATACGCCATCCGCCTGCCCGGCAAGGGCGATGGCCCGGTGTGGCTGCCGATCGACGCCAAGTTTCCGCGCGAGGACTACGAGCGCCTGCTCGACGCGCAGCAGAACGCCGACAAGGTGGCCGCCGACGCCGCAGCCAAAGCGCTGGAGCTGCGCCTGCGCGAAGAGGCCCGCACCATCCAGACCAAGTACATCGCCGCGCCGCACACCGCCGACTTCGGCATTCTGTTCCTGCCCACCGAAGGCCTGTACGCCGAGGCGCTGCGCCGTCCTGGTCTGGTGGAGAGCCTGCAGCGCGAACACCGCGTGATGCTCGCCGGGCCGACCACCCTGCTGGCCCTGCTCAACAGCCTGCACATGGGCTTTCGCACCCTGGCGCTGGAGCAGCGCTCCACCGAGGTGTGGAAAGTGCTCGGGGCGGTCAAGACCGAATTCACCAAATTCGGCGACATTCTGGCCAAAACCCGCAAAAAGCTCGACGAAGCCAGCAACACCATCGGCCAGGCGGAAACCCGCACCCGTGCGATGACTCGCCAGCTCAAGCAGGTGGAGGCGCTGCCTGCCGACCAGACCCACACCCTGCTGGGCTTGACCGAGGTCGAAGCGGACGATCCGCAAAGCGCGCTATAACCGCCGTCATCTCTTCATCAGCGGTTCCCATCATGCGAGCCCAGGACATCAGCCTCGACGTACTGGCGGAAAAATACGCCAAGGCAGGCGAGCGCACCATCGCCGACATCCATGCCCGCGTCGCCCGCGCGCTGGCAGCCGAAGAGGTCGACCCGGCGCGCAGCGAGGCGCTGTTCCTGCAGGCGCTGGAGGGCGGCTTCATCCCCGCCGGGCGCATCATGTCGGCTGCGGGTACCGACATCCAGGCTACCCTGATCAACTGCTTCGTCCAGCCCGTGGGCGATTCGGTGTCCGAAGACAGCGAGGGCAAGCCCGGCATCTACAAGGCGCTGGCGCAGGCCGCCGAGACCATGCGCCGCGGCGGCGGCGTGGGTTACGACTTTTCGCGCATCCGCCCCGCAGGCGCTGCGGTACGCGGCACGCACAGCCGTGCCAGCGGCCCGCTGTCGTTCATGCGGGTGTTCGACGCCTCTTGCGAAACCGTCGAATCGGCAGGCAGCCGCCGCGGGGCGCAGATGGGCGTGCTGCGCATCGACCACCCGGACATCGAAGCCTTCATCCACGCCAAGGACCAGGGCGCATTCAAGAATTTCAACCTGTCGGTCGGCGTGAGCAACGCCTTCATGCAGGCGGTGCAGGCCGATGCCGAAATTGATCTGGTGCACAAGGCCTGCCCGGGCGAGGACCAGATCGCCGCAGGCGCGCACCAGCGCGCAGATGGCCTGTGGGTGTACCGCACCGTGCGCGCGCGCGATCTGTGGGATCAGATCATGCGCTCGACCTACGACCATGCCGAGCCCGGCATCCTGTTTCTCGATACCGCCAACGCCGACAACAACCTCTGGTACTGCGAGACTTTCGAGGCCACCAACCCCTGCGCCGAGGAATTCCTGCCCGATTACGGTTGCTGCTGCCTGGGCTCGATCAACCTCACCCGCTTCGTGCACGCGCCGTTCACCCCACAGGCGCGGTTTGACTTCGAGCGCTTTCAGGCCGTTGCCCGCACTGCGGTGCGCATGCTCGACAACGTGCTCGACGTGACCTACTGGCCGCTGCTCGAGCAGCACGACGAGGCGCAGAACAAGCGCCGCATCGGGCTGGGTTTTCTCGGCCTGGGCGATGCCTGCGTGATGCTCGGCATGCGCTACGACAGCGACGAGGCCCGGCGCTTTGCCGCCGACATGGCCCGCACCCTGCGCGACACCGCGTACCGGGCCTCGGCGGATCTGGCCAAGGAAAAGGGCGCATTCCCGCTGTTCGACGCGCAAAAATACCTGGCCAGCGGCTTTGCCCGGCGGCTGCCCGACGACCTGCGCGCCGCAATTGCCGCGCACGGCATCCGCAACTCGCACCTGCTGGCGGTCGCGCCAACCGGCACCATCAGCCTGGCGTTTGCCGACAACGCCAGCAACGGCATCGAGCCCGCGTTCTCCTGGGTCTACACCCGCAAGAAGCGCATGCCGGACAACACCACCCGCGCGTATGAGGTGGCTGACCACGCCTGGCGGCTCTACCGCAGCCTGGGCCATGACACCACCCGACTGCCTCCGGCCTTCGTCACCGCGCTGGAACTCTCGGCCCTTGACCACATGCGCATGCTGCAGGCCGTGCAGCCATTCATCGACACTGGCATCAGCAAGACGGTCAACGTCCCGGCCGACTACCCCTACGACGACTTCAAGGATCTGTACCTGCAGGCATGGAAGGCCGGTCTCAAGGGCCTGGCGACCTACCGTCCCAACACCGTGCTCGGCGCGGTGCTGCAGGCGACGTCGGCGCAGTCCGCAGCGCCCGCGTCCGGCGCCACTGCGGGCGACATCGACCCGCTGACCCGCCGTATCGAAGGCCGCCCCGCAGGTGACCTGCAGGCCGTCACTAGCAAGATCAGCTACATGACCGCCGAGGGGCAGAAGACGGTCTATCTTTCGGTGTCCTTCGCCGAGGTGGAAGGCCGGGTGGGCGGCAAGCCGGTGTGCATCGAGCGCCCGATCGAATTTTTCATGCCCGCGGGCCAACGCGACGAAGGCCAGCAATGGATCGCCTCCAACATGCGGCTGCTCTCCCTGGTGGCGCGCTCGGGCGGCTCGATCGCCAAGAGCCTGCAGAACATGCGCGAAGTGGTCTGGGACAAGGGGCCGGTGCGCTGCGGCGAAGTCATCAAGTCCGACGGCAGCCGCGTGCCGCGCTTCCACCCGTCCGAGGTGGCGGCCATCGCCTACGCGCTGCAGGAACTGCTGCGGCGGCGCGGCTTTCTCGACGCCGCAGGCCGCGAGCAGCCGCTGTCGGTGCTGGCACAGCGCAACCCCACCGCCGAGGCGCTGCGCATCGATCTCGAGACTGCCGAGCCCTGCCCCGATCTGCTGCCGGGCGGGCGCATCTGCCCCGAATGCGGCGGGCCTTTCCTGCGTCGGGTCGATGGCTGCGACCGCTGCGAGAACTGCGGGTATATCGGCAGTTGCGGCTAGGATCTGTTCACGCAATTGATACACCCCGGCCCAGCTGGGGGCAACGCGGGTGCACAAATAGCGTTCACAGGCCCTCGCCGCGCGGCGGGATTTCGATCTTGACTTCCAGCACTTCGAGCGTGTCCTGGCGTTCCAGCTTGACCTGGATGTCGTTGCTGTCGATCTTGACGTATTTGGAGATCACATCGACCAGCTCGCGCTGCAGCGCCGGCAGCCACTCGGCCGGGGCACCGGCGCCGCCGCGTTCATGCGCGAGGATGATCTGCAGCCGCTCTTTGGCGACCGTGGCGGTTTTTTTCTTTTCGCCCAGAAAGAAAGAGAGAAATGACATATGTGCTCTCCCTCAGCCGCCGAACAGGCGCTTGAACAGGCCGGGTTTCTGGTAGTCGGTGAAGCGCATGGGCCTGTTTTCGCCGAGGAAGCGGGCGACCACGTCCTGATAGGCCTCGGCCACGTCGGTGCCGGTGAGGTGAATGGCCGGGGTGCCCTGGTTGGAGGCCTGTAGCACTGCTTCGCTCTCGGGAATGACGCCGATGAGCGGGATGCGCAGAATGTCCTGAATGTCGGTGAGCGACAGCATCTCTCCATCGCTGACCCGCTTGGGGTTGTAGCGGGTGATGAGCAGATGCTCGCGGATGGGTTCGCCGCCTTCGATCGCGCGCTTGGTCTTGCTCGAGAGCATGCCCAGGATGCGGTCGGAGTCGCGCACCGACGAGACTTCCGGGTTGGTGACGATGAGGGCTTCATCTGCGAAGTGCATGGCCATCAGCGCCCCGCTTTCGATGCCGGCTGGGGAGTCGCAAACGATGTAGGTGAACCCCATCTCGTCGAGTTCCCTGAGCACGCTTTCCACACCGTCCTTGGTCAGTGCGTCCTTGTCGCGGGTCTGCGAGGCGGGCAGGATGAACAGGTTTTCGCACTGCTTGTCCTTGATGAGCGCCTGCGTGAGCTTGGCCTCGCCCTGGATGACGTTGATCAGGTCATACACCACGCGACGCTCGCAGCCCATGATCAGGTCGAGGTTGCGCAGGCCCACGTCGAAGTCGATGACCGCGGTCTTGTGACCGCGCAGCGCCAGCCCTGAGGCGAAGCTGGCGCTGGTGGTGGTCTTGCCCACGCCACCCTTGCCCGAAGTCACCACAATGATTTTTGCCATGGGTTTGTCCTTGAAAGAATTATTTGAGACTGAGCGGCTCGATCAGGAGTTGTTCGCCCTGCAGCCGCACGGTGGTCGGCTGGCCGCGCACACCGGCGGGCAGCTCCTGTTCGGCGGTGCGATAGATGCCGGCAATAGCCACCAGCTCCGGCTCGAAGCTGGTGCAGAAAATCCGTGCCGCAGTGTTGCCGCGCGCCCCGGCCAGCGCCCTGCCGCGCAGCGCGCCGTAAATGTGCACATGCCCTTCGGCCATGACCTCGGCGCCAAAGCTCACCACGCCCTGCACGATCAGATCGCCGGCGGAATACACCCGCTGGCCCGAGCGCAGCGGGCGGTCGATCAGCACGGTGGTCGGCGACGGGTTCGTGGCCGTTTGTCGTGCGGGCGGGGCAGTGGGGGCAGAGGCGTCATCGCTTGTCGCCGGCTCTGACTGCGCCGGGGCGGGCGGTGCGGCGCAGTCGGCGGGTTTGCGGGTGTCGCGGCTGTCGAGCAAAGGCAGGTCGCAGGACGCGGCCCAGGCGTGTTGCGCAGTCTGTGCCACCACGCCGAATGGCCGCATATTGAGACGACGCAGCAGCGCAATCAGATCGTCCAGAGGGAGGCGGGCATCGCCGTCCAGACGGCGCAAGTCGATGGCCACGGCCTCGCCGGAGAAGAATTCGGGCGCGGCATCGAAGCGCTGCTGCAGCGCGTCGGTCAGCGCAGCGAAGTCGGGCGTTTTCACCACCAGATGCACGGCGTCGATGGCGCCGCTGCGCAGTTCGAACAAGGTGGTTTTGAATCGGGACATGAACAGGCGGGGCGGCTGCGTGACAGAGATAATGGCAATCCAGCAATCGTAGTGGATCGGCGCGGGCGGCCCGCTTGCCGCGACGCAAGAGGGCTCAAACTGGATGCAGCACGCCGCCAGCCAGTCGCAACTGCCGCTGGCAGCGCGCGGCCACCGCGGCCTCGTGGGTGACGATGATCACCGCCGGGCCCTGCGTGCCGGCCACGTCGAGCAGCATGTCCAGCGCCACTGTTGCGGCCTCGCTGTCGAGGTTGCCGGTGGGCTCGTCGGCCAGCACCAGCTGCGGCTGCGTGACCAGCGCACGGGCGATGGCGACGCGCTGGCGCTCGCCGCCGGAGAGCTCACCCGGCCTGTGCTGCAGCCGCGCGCCCAGGCCCATGCGCTGCAGCATCTGCGCGGCCACCGCATGCGCGGCATCGGCCGGGGTGCGGCGAATGCGCAGCGGCATCGCAACATTGTCCAGCGCGCTGAACTCCATCAGCAGGTGGTGGAACTGATAGACGAAGCCCACATGCCGGTTGCGCCACTGCCCTTGTTCCTTGGGGTTCATCTGTGCCCAGTCGCGCCCACAGACCTGCACGCTGCCGCCATCGGCCCGGTCCAGGCCGCCCAGCAGATGCATCAGCGTGCTTTTGCCCGAACCCGAGGCGCCGATGATCGCCAGAGTCTGCCCGCCGTCCAGGCGCAGATTCACGTCCTTGAGCACGTCGACCGGCTGCGGCCCTTCGGTGTAGCGCTTGCGCACATGTTCGGCCAGCAGGATGAGAGAGGTCATGTCGAGATCACAAGGGGTCAAAGGGTTTGCTGTGGCGCGTATTCGGGCACCAGCGCATGCAGCACGGCCTTGAGCTGTTCCGGGCTGTCGGTGCCGCTGCAGGCGATCCACTGCTGCAGCGCGTCCAGGTCGATCGGCGCCTGCGCCGCCTGCCGCGCCACACGCAGCTTGGGGTGCGGCGTGGGCAGGGTCGTTTCGTCGTCGGCGAGCAGTTCCTCGTAGAGCTTCTCGCCCGGGCGCAGGCCGGTGAAGTGGATCGGGATTTCGTCCTCGGTCTTATTCGACAGCCGGATCATCAGCCTTGCCAGATCGACGATCTTCACCGGCTCGCCCATGTCGAGCACATAGATCTCGCCGCTTTGGCCCATCAGCCCGGCTTGCAGCACCAACTGCGCCGCCTCGGGGATGGTCATGAAATAGCGCACGATCTCCGGGTGCGTGACCGTGACTGGCCCGCCGGCGGCGATCTGCGCGGCAAAGCGCGGCACCACACTGCCGCTGGACCCGAGCACATTTCCAAACCGCACCGCGCAGCAGTGCGTGTCGGGGTGTTGCGCGGCGTGCGCCTGCAAGGCGAGTTCGGCCAGACGCTTGCTTGCACCCATGACATTGGTCGGGTTCACCGCTTTGTCGGTGGAAATCAGCACGAAGCGCTGCGCGCCGCAGGCCGTGGCTGCGCGCGCGGCGCCCAGTGTGCCCAGCACATTGGTGTGCAGCGCCTCGATGGCGTTGTCGTGCTCCATCAACGGCACATGCTTGTATGCCGCGGCGTGCAGCACGATCGCCGGGTGATGCCGCGCAAACAGCGTGCGCATGCGCTCGGCTTCGCGCACGTTGGCGGTGTAGTAGCGCACATCCAGCTCGGGGAAACGCGCCTTGAACTCCTGCTCGAGCGCGTAAATCGCTAGCTCCGAGACGTCGATGCAGACAAGCTGCCGCACGCCAAAGCGCGCGATCTGCCGGCACAGCTCCGAGCCGATGCTGCCGCCGGCGCCGGTGACCAGCGCCACCTGTCCGGCGAGCAGCCCGGACAGGCCGCGCACGTCGAGCTGCACCGGCTCGCGGCCGAGCAGGTCGGCGAGTTCGACCTGGCGCGGCGCGTTGCCGCCGACGCCGCCGTGCAGCCAGTCGTCCGCGCGGGGGAGAGTGAGCAGCGACAGCCGCGCATCGGCGGCTTTGAGCAACAGCGCGCGGCGCTCGCTGCTGCCGGGCTCGGCGGCGATCAGCGCATGGCTGGCGCCCAGCGTCTGCGCCAGTTGCGGCAGCTCGTCCACACTGCCGGCCACCCGCACGCCCTGGACGCTGCGGCCCACCTCGCTGCGGTGCGGGCTGATCAGGGCCACCGCCTGCCAGCCCGGGCTCGAGCGCAGGCTGTGCAGCGCCCGCGCGGCGTCGTCCAGCGTGCCCAGCACCAGCAGCGGCTTGCCCTGCGCAGCCGAGCGGGTCAGCTGCCCATCGGCCAAAATACGCGCGCCCAGCCGCAGCCCGAGCAGCGCTGCCGCGGCAAACAGCGGATGCAGCAGCGCGATGGAGCGCGGAAAGTTGGGCAGTCGCAGCAGCAGCAAGACCGCAGCCAGTGCCAGCGCCGCCACCAGCATCGCCGAGGCCAGGCGCTTGAACTCCGGCACGCCGGTGTGCCGCCACGGTGTGCGGTACGCGCCTAGCCCGGCCAGCGCCGCCACCCACACCGCAGCGGCCAGCGGCGTACTCATCCACAGAATCTGCGCCAGATTGGCCGGCGCATTGTTGCGCAGCAGACTGAAGCGAAACAGAAAGGCGAGCAGCCAGGTGAGGGCGACGAGAACGGCGTCGGCTGCGGCGGGGCGCCAGGTGGCGCGACTGAAAAATCTCATGCGACGCTCCGCACCGCCGGGCCCAGCCCGCGTCTGACCAGCTCGCACACCCGGCTACGCTGCGCCGCGCTCATGTTTGAGCCGGACGGCAGGCACACGCCGCCTTCGAACAGCGCGCGGCTGACGTCCTGGTGCGGTGCATGCGCGAAATAGCGGCAGCCAGCGTAGAGCGGCTGCAGGTGCATCGGCTTCCACACCGGGCGGGCCTCGACATTGTGACGTTCGAGAAAGTCGAGCAGCGCGTCGCGTCGCGCCTGCGCATCATCGCCCTCGAGCACGAAGGCCGAGAGCCAGCGGGTGGAGCGGTGGCCTTCGGGCTCGTCCATCCAGCGCAGACCGGGCGCAGCGGACAGCGCGTCGCGGTACTGCACGAATACTGCGCGGCGGCTTTGCACGCGCTGCTCGAGCACGCGCAACTGACCGCGGCCGATGCCGGCGAGCACATTTGACAGCCGGTAGTTGTAGCCGTCCTCGACATGTTCGTAGTGCCGCGCCGGCTCGCGCGCCTGGGTGGAGAGCTTGCGCGCATGCGCGATCAGCGCGCCATCGTTGCCCACCAGCATGCCGCCGCCGGAGGTGGTGATGATCTTGTTGCCGTTGAACGAAAACACCGCCAGCCGGCCGAAGCTGCCGCTGGGCTTGCCGCGGTAGCTTGCGCCGAGCGACTCGGCGGCGTCCTCGAGCATCGGCACACCATAGGCATCGAGCAGGGGGACGATTGCGTCCATCTCGGCGCTTTGCCCGTAAAGGTTGACGACGACCGCGGCCTTCGGCCGGATGCCTTCGGCGGCGAGCGTGGCCAGCGCGCGTTCGAGCGCCTGCGGCGACATATTCCAGCCGCGCGGCTCCGAGTCGATGAACACCGGTGTGGCGCCGAGTTGCTTGATCGGGTTAGCGCTGGCGACGAAGGTCAGGCTCGAGCACAGCACGACATCGCCCGGGCCGACGCCGAGCAGCCGCAGGCCCAGATGGATCGCCGCGGTGCCCGAGCTCGTCGCTGCGGCATGCTGCACGCCGACCAGCGCGGCGAGTTCGCGCTCGAAGGCATCGACATGCGGGCCGAGCGGCGCGATCCAGTTACTGCTGAACGCCTCCTGTACCAGCGCCACCTCGTCCTCGCCCAGATGCGGGGCCGACAGATAAACCCGCTGCGACAGCTCACGGCGGGTGATCAGATCGACCGCGCGGCCTTCGGCATCGACCACCGGCACATGGTCGATGCGACGGGCGTCCATCAGCTCCAGCACATCGCGCTGGCTGGCCTGCAGGCCTACGGTGTGCGGCGCATGCACCGTCGGCAGGGCCGACAGCGGCGCGGTGGGCGCAATGCCAGCCAGCGCGGCGCGGCGCAGGTCGCCGTCGGTCACGGTGCGCAGCAGGCGACCCTGCACGTCGGTGACCAGCAGGATGCCCTGCGCGGTGGCATCCAGCCGCGCCAGTGCATCGCGCAGCGTGGCAGTGGGCGGCAGGCAAAGGGCGTTGAACGTATCGAGATTCATGCGCAAACTCCTCGAAGCAGGCGGGCGGGCACGCCGGCCCAGGACTCGCCGTTGGGCAGGTCGTGCAACAGCACCGCGCCAGCGCCGAGGGTGGCGGCGGCGCCGACGCGCAGATCGTGCAGCACCGTGCTGCCGGCGCCCACCAGCGCGGCCTCGCCGACTTGCACCGCGCCGCCAAGCCGCGCACCGGGGGCGATGTGCGCCCAGTCGGCGACATGGCAGTCGTGATCGACCACCGCACCATGGTTGACGATGACGCCCACGCCGACCTCGGCCATCGGTGCGACCACGCACTGCGCCGCGAGCAGGCAGCCGGGGGCGACACGGGCGCTGGCGGCCACACTGGCCAGCGGGTGTTGGATGCTCGCCAGCGGCCCGAGTGCGGTCAACCGCGTCGCTTCCTCGCGCCGCGCGGTGTTGTCGCCGATCGCTACATGCACCGCGCGCGGCTGAGGCAGATCAGCCAGCGCCTGCGGTGGCAGCACGGGCACGCCGGGCAGCAGTTCGCCGCCCCAGGTGGCCGGGTTACGGTCGGAGGCGACGACGCGCGCGAACGTGCCGCTGCGCACGGCCGCATCGGCTGCGACGCGGCCGTGGCCACCGGCACCGAACACGATTAGCAGCGGTCGAAGGAAAGGGCAGTCGTCCATCGGGGAATCACCTTGCGCGGCGCGCTCAATAGCGGTTGACCTTGTGCAGCAGTGCCGCCGACAGTGGCAGGGTGGCAAGCAAATGCGCGATGCGCTCGGCGCTGCCGCCGCTGCCATAGACATTGTGCGGCGGCCAGGGCCCGTGCGCGATCGCCCCGCGCACCGCAGCGGCGATCGCCTGCGCCTGCGGCGGCACGTCGACGGTGTTGGCATTGCGCTCGCGCAACAGCTGCCGGCTGCCGACGTTGACCACCGGCGTACCCAAGCTTGCCGCCTCGATGATGCCAGACGAGGAATTGCCGACCAGCGCTGCGGCATGCCGCAGCGCGAGCAGGTAGTCGGCGCGCGGCAGATGCGTGAGGCGAACGAACCCCGGCCAGCGCTGCGCGTGCAGCAGCGCCTCGATCGCGCTCGAGCCGGCGTCGGCGTTCGGCGCCATCCACACCAGGCTGAAGTCTGCACCAGCGCCGGCGGCGCGCAGGCCGTCGAGCATCGCCTGCGTCTGTGCAGCGGCCTCGCCCGCCTCCTGCACCACCGGGTGGAACAGTGCGAGGATGTAGGGCCGATCGTCACGCAACGTGCTCTCTGCCCATGCGTGGGAAGGGTTGGGGGGGAGAGATTGCCGCGCCAGCGCCGCCTGCAGCGCGCGCAGCGCCGCCTCGCGCGGGGTGTGCAGCGCCTTGCCGACGTCGTCTAGCCCCGGCGCGCCCACCACATGGATGCGCTCGGGCTCCTCGCCCATCGCGATCAGCCGCTCGCGCGACTGTAGTGTCGCGCAGAAGTGCAGCGCGGCGAGCTTGCTGATCGCATGCCGCACCGGTTCGTCCACCGTGCCCGAGCGTTCGCCGCCGTGCAGATGGATCGACGGCATGCCCAGATGCAGCGCGGCGATCGCCCCGGCGAGCATCTCACCGCGGTCACCGAGCAGCAGCAGCGCGTCGGGCTGCTCGAGCTGCAGCACCGGCAGCAGCCCGGCAAGCGTCTGACTGATTGCGCGCGCCATGCCCGCGGCGTCGCGCGAGGCGACATCGCTCGGAATGCGTGCGGCGATGCGCAGTCCGCTGGCCGCGATCTCGTCGACCGTCTGGCCGAACTCGGCGCACAGATGCATGCCGGTGGCGACGACCGCGACCTCGAGCTCGGGATGCGCCGCAGCGGTGCGCAGCGTGTGGCGCATCAGGCCGAAGTCGGCCCGAGTTCCAGACAGATACAGGATGCGACGCGGCATGGACGGGGCGGGCAAACGCTTATTGTGGCAGAGCCGGGCGCGCTGCTGGAGCGGCTGCGCGCGTTCAGCCGCCGCCGTCGCCGCCGCCCAGGTCGGCCCATTGCAACACGGCGCCGGCTGGCAGCGCGCGCGCCAGCCGCCGGCCGAGCACGCGGTCGAACTCGGCGGCGGGGATGCCGCTGGCCGGACGGCGCAAGAGCAGGTGTTCGCGCGCGAGCATGGCGCCTGCGGGCAGCGCGGCGGCGAGCACGACGCTGCGCCGCGCTACCTGCTGCACTTCGAGCTCGTCGGGACGCGGCGCCTTCACGCCGTCGCCGAGCATGGCCTCGACGCGGCGGATGTCGCGCACCAGCGCGGTGAACTCGGCCGGCTCGCTCGACGCGCGGTGATCGGGCCCGGGCAGGCTGCGGTCGAGGGTGAGGTGTTTTTCGATCACGCAGGCGCCAAGCGCCACCGCAGCGAGCGCCGCGGTGTTGCCAAGGCTGTGGTCGGAATAGCCGACCGGAAGTCCCGTCGCCTCGCGCAGCGTAAGGATTGCGCGCAGGTTCAGCGCCACATCCGGCGCAGGGTAGGCCGAGGTGCAGTGCAGCAGGACAAGGCACGGGGCCTTTGCCGGGGTGTTCTCCCGCAGGCTGGCTTGCCCATCCCCATCCCTATCCTCTGCAGGCGCGCACGGTGCGTGCATGCCTTGCGGCTCCCACCCAGCCCGCACCCAGCCGACCGCCTGCTCGACCTCCTCGAGCGTGGCCATGCCGGTGGAGAGGATGAGCGGCAGGCCGGTGGCGGCGGCCTTGGCGAGCAGCGGGCGGTTGACGATCTCGCCCGACGAGATCTTCAGCCGCCGCACGCCAAGGCGCACGAGCAGATCGACCGCTTCTTCCGAAAACGGTGTCGACATGAACTCGATACCGACCCGCGCGCAATGCACGGCGATCCGTTCGTGCTGTTCGGCGCTGAGCTCGAGCGCGCGCAGCATCGCCAGCTGGTCGGTCTGGCCGGTGGCGCTTTGCTGGTAGGCAGCGGTCGCCGCTCCGGGCAGCGCCAGGTCTTCGGCGCGAAAGGTCTGGAACTTGACCGCATCGGCGCCCGCGTCCTTGGCGGCATCGACCAGTGCGAGCGCGAGGTCCAGTCGGCCGTTGTGGTTGACCCCGGCCTCGGCGATGATGAAGGTGCGCGCCGGGCTCATCGCGCCGCCTGCGGCTTGGAGCCCATGTGCGACAGGCGCCACTCGGCGAGCGCGAAGTCATCGGCGGTGTCGATATCGACCGAGCGCTCCGCCGGCATCGGCTGCGCGACCACGCGCACGCTCCACATCCCGTCGCGCGCGGCCTGCTTCAGCGCCGCACGCCGCCAGACGTAAATCGAGCCGTTGAGCGCCCAGACCTGCGGTGCGCTCTGGCGGCGGCCGAGTCCACCGCCCTTGCTGATCGCCACGCTGCCGTCGCCCTGCTCCTCGACCAGGTTGAAATACGGGTTGAAGCCGCTGTCGAACACGGTCAGAACCAGATCGGGCGCGTCGGCGGCGGCGTGCCGCGCCAAGCAGGCGTCCAGATCCTGCGGCAGGCGCAGCGGCGAGGTCGGCTGAAGATCGATGATGCGCTCGATGCGCATCCCCTGCGCCTGCAGATGCGCGACCAGATGCTCGATCACCGGCAGCTTGGGCGTGTCGTCCTGCGCCAGCGCGGGCGGGCGTAGGTACGGCACGATTGCGCCGGCTTGCTGCGCGATGGCGGCGATGCGCGCATCGTCGGTCGAGACGAACACACCGCCGTCGATCGCCGGGTGTGCGAGCGCAAAGCGGATGCTGTGCACGATCAGCGGCACGCCGCCGAGCGGCAGGATGTTCTTGTCCGGCAGCCCCTTGCTGCCGCCGCGCGCACAAATCGTGGCGATCGTCGTCATACGGTCTGTTGCTGTGTTGTGTCGAGGGCGGGCGCGCTGCGCGCGTCGAGCAGATCGAGCGCGATCGCACCAACCTTTTCCGCCGCAGGCGCGGTCTCGTTCGAGGTCGGCGGTCTGCGGCCTGCGGCGAGCAGCGCCGGCAGCGCGCCTGGCAGCTCGGCGGCCAGGCACTCGGCGTCGGCAATGCCAAGCGCCTTGTACGGCACCGCTGCGGCGGTGATCGAGTCGCGCAGTTGCAGCACGCGGCAGCCGGCCAGATGCGCCTCGAGCGCGACGGTCGAGGTGCCGGTGATGACGAGGTCGATCGCGTGCAGCAGCGGGTGTAGCGGCTCGGCCGGCAGCGACAGCCGCAGCTGCGGCTCGGCCGGCAGCGCCGGCAGCGGCTGCGAGGGGTGCGGGCGGACGATCAGCCGCCAGTCGGAATGCGCGCGCACCGCCTGCACGGCCGCTTGCACGATACGCTCGGGCAGCGCCGGGTCGCCACGACGACCGGGGGCGGCCGGGTGCGCGGCAGGCTCGGGCTGCAGCGCAAGCAGCAGCAGACGTCGTGCCGGGCCAAGCAGCGTGCGACGCAGCGCAGCGCCCGCGGCGCGCGTTTCGTGCGCATGCAGCGCATCGAACGCCGGGTTGCCAGTGACGGTGATGCGATCGGCCGGCCAGCCGGCGACGACGAGGTTGTTGCGCACCGCTTCGGACAGCACGCAGACCCTGCTGGGGCGACGGGTGCGCGCGGCAAAGGCATCGCCCGGCAGCGCGAACAGGTCGAGCAGGGCCAGGCTGGGGACGCCGGCTTCAGTGGCGGCGTCGATCGCCGCCTGTTCGCTGCGCGGCGAGTTGGTCGTCAGTAGCAGATCGGGCCGGAGATGGGCCATGACGCGGCGGAAAAAATGCAAGGGATAAAAGCCGTGGCGGCCCTTTTCGGTCAGCAGTCGCTGCGCTGCCTGCGTGCCGACTTGCTGCTGCAAATCCCAGGCGTTGATGCCAAGGTACGCGATCGACTCGGCTTCGGCCACGTCCGGGTGCGTGTTGCCGGCTAGCAGCGCGCGTCCGAGCGCGAGCGCCTGCCCGCGCTCGCTGGCGTCGAGTAGATGCTGGAGGTCGGCGTAACCGAGCGGCGATTCGCCTGCGGCGCGCGCCGCGCGCGCTGCCGTGGTCAGCGCCAGCAGGGTGATGCGCAGCCGCGGCTGCCGCTGTCGCAGCGCACGCAGCACCGGCAGGATCATCGCGATATGCCCGCCGCCGTACGCCACGGCGAGCAGATGCGCAGCGCGTGGGGTGTTCATCGCGGCACCTGCGGCGCAAAGCGCTGCGCCCAGAGTTCGAGCGCGGCCAGCGCGCGCAGCTCGCGTGTGTGGTTGGCGCTGCCGGCGATGTGCGCATCGAACAGGCCGCGTACGACCTCGGGGGCAAACAGCTGCGCGCCGAGCGCCTCGGGCGAAAACAGCAGCTGCGCCAGCCAGTCGCGGCGCGGGCCGCGAAACCACTCGCCGACCGGCACGGTGAACATCTGCTTGCTGCGGTGCGCCAGATCGGCGCCGATCAGCGGCTCGACCGCGCGCTTGAACCAGTGTTTTTTGTCGCCACCGACGAGTTTGGCCTCGCCCGGGGTGCGAAACGCCAGCTCCATCACCCGCCAGTCGAGCAGCGGCGTGCGTGCCTCGAGCGAGTGAGACATGCCCATGCGGTCGGGCTTGACCAGGTTGTTGCCCGGCAGCAGCAGCATCATGTCGAGGTAGAGCATCTGGTTGATGCGGTCGAGATGCGCCGCCTCGTCGAGCCACGGCTGCGCCATATCGCGCACGCTGTCGACCTCGCGCAGCCGCTGCCGCAGCCAGGGCTGCAGCAGGCTGGCGCGCAGCGGTGCGGCAAACAGCGCGGTGTGCTCGACGTACTGCCGCGCAAACGCCGCCGCCGGTAGCGTCAGCCGCGCCGGGTCTGCGGCGAAACTGGCGTATTTGTCGTAGCCGGCGAACAGCTCGTCGCCGCCATCGCCGGTGAGCACGAGCTTGACGTCCTGCGCCGCCAGCCGCGCCACCTCGCGCGTCGGCAGGAACGAGGCATCGCCGTGCGGCTGGTCGCAAAACCACAATGCCTCCTCCCAGCCATCGAGCAGATCGGGGGCGACGATGCGCTCGGTGTGCCGTGCGCCGAAGCGCTGCGCGGCCTCGCGGGCGTGAGGCGACTCGTCGAAGCGCGGGTCGGCAAAGCCGATGCAGTAGGTACGCACCGGCTCGCGTACATGCCGGCGCATCAGCGCGACGACCGTGCTGGAGTCGACCCCGCCGGAGAGAAAGGCGCCAAACGGCACGTCCGCGCGCAGCCGCAGCCGCACCGCGTCGTCGAGCAGCGCGAGCAGCTCTTCCTGCCAGGCGGCAAAGCGCTGCGGCTGCGGCGTCTGCTCGGCCAGCCGCCACCAGCGCCAGCGTCGGGCACCGCTTCGGCTGATGCTCATCGCGCTGCCAGGCGGCAGATGCGCGATGCCCGACAACAGCGTGGCTGGTGGCGGGACGAAGTTGAAGGTCAGGTAATGCGCAAGCGCGGCCAGATCGAGCGCCGGCTGCGCGCGCTGCGCGGCAAGAATCGCCTTGATCTCAGAGGCGAACAAGAGCCGCTGGCCGTCGTCGGCGACGAACAGCGGCTTGACGCCGATACGGTCGCGTACCAGGTGCAGCTTGGGGTCGGCTGGGTCGCTGCGGTCGAGGATCGCGATGGCGAACATGCCGTTGAGCCGCGGCAGAAAGGCGAGCCCCTCGCGCTCGTAAAGCCGCAGCAGCACTTCGGTATCGCTGTGGTCGGTGGCAAAGCGCACGCCGGCGCGAGCGAGTTCGGCTCGCAGCTCGACGTGGTTGTAGATCTCGCCGTTTTGCACCAGGGCGATGCAGCCGTCGTCGCTGACGAAGGGCTGGTGCCCGCCGGCAAGGTCGATGATCGAAAGCCGCCGGTTGCCCACCGCTGCGCCTGCGCTGCGCAAGCTGCCGCTGTCGTCCGGGCCGCGGTGCCGCAGCGCCGCGTCCATCGCCGCCAGCGCCACGTCGGGCAGGGTGTTGCCCGCGCGGTCGAAATAGCCGTAAATGCCACACATGGGGAAGATTGTCGCCGCTTCAGTTGCCGCTGGCGCGAAACAGTTGCATCACGGTCAGGCCGAGGATGCGCAGATCGCGCAGCAAGCCGTGGTTCTGCGCGTAGTCCAGGTCGGCCTGTAGTCGCTGCATGCTGGTGGCGCGCGAGCGGTAAAGCGCCTGCGCCAGTCCGGTGATGCCGGGGCGTATGCTGTGGCGCAGCGCCCATTGCGCCTCGCTGTAGTTCGCGCGCTGCGCCGGCACATCGGGGCGTGGGCCAACCAGGCTCATGTCGCCGCGCAGCACATTGATCAGCTGCGGCAGCTCGTCGATGCTGGTGCGGCGCAGCACGCGGCCGACGCGGGTGATGCGCGGGTCGTCCTGCGCCGTGCGGTAGGGGCCGCGCTGCGCGGCATCGGCCACCATGCTGCGGAACTTGAGCAGCCGAAAGGTTTTGCCGCCGAGGCCGACGCGCTCCTGTACGAACAACACCGGCCAGCCCGACTCTAGCCAGATCGCCAGCGCCGCCGCGAGCATCAGCGGCCACAGCACGGCCAGCAGCGCAAGCGCGACGACGATGTCGAACAGACGTTTTGCCAAGGCGAGCTCCGCTCGGGGGCGCTAGCGCGCGGGGGCGGCCAGCGTCTGCGTAATCCGCCCGATCAGCTCGACCGCCAGCCGCCGGTCGCTCTCGACTTCCTGCGGCGTGCGCTGAGCCAGCACCTGCGCGGCATGCGCGAGCCGCGCGATCTCGCGGGCGTAAATCGCGCGCCAGTCGGACTGCGGAGCCTCGATGCGTTCGCGGTTGAAGGTGCGCGACAGAATCACGCTACTCGAACCCAGCCGCAGATGCTCGCCGAGCACCACCCGCCCCGGCAGTAGCCCTTCGTCGAGCCGGGCGATGCCGCCAAAGCCGAAGCGCCGGCCATGCTGCCGCGCCAGCGCCGCAACCCGATCGACCACCCCGGCGGCTAGCGGCTCGAACATGAAACGCATGCCGAGCTCGCGGTGCAGATCGTTGAGGCCGATGTAGATCTCGTCCAGCCCGGCTAGCCCCGCCCATTGCGCAGCCGTCTCTAAGGCATCGCGGGTTTCGAGCAGCGCGATCGTACCTGCCCGGCCCGCGACCAGGTCGAGGAATTGCGTCAGCTCTTCGACGCGGCGAAACATTGGCAGCATCAGGTGACCTGCGCCACCAGCGATCGCCTGGTCGATCTCCGCCGCGCTGCCTGCATGCAGCGGGTTGACGCGCACGATCAACCCGACGCGCGCCACGACGCGGCGCACGCGCGGCACGTCTTCGGGCCGATGATCCGAAATGAAGGTGCCAAGCCCCCCCTGCCGCTCGAACTTGCCGTGCCGCTCCAAATCGACCATGAGGCGCGTCACGCCGCAGGCCACGGCGAAGGCGGCAAAGTCGGGATCGTTGGTGATTTGGATGAAGTCCATCGAAAGGGTGAGAACATGGCAAAAGCGCCCCCGCGTCGCAAAGAACGGGAGCGGTGCAGCGCGCGGGCAGGAACTATGCTGCTCGCCGCAGCCTGCGCGAAGTGTAGCGATCGCGCAGCAGCCGCCCGATCGGATCGAGCCGTAGCATCGCCCAGCCTCCTGCGCCAAACACCGCGAGCGCGATTGCCAGACCCAGCGGCCACGGCATCGCAACCGCGTGCAACAGTGCAAAACACCCTGCCAGCAGCAGCAGGGCACCGAGCAGCACGGCGGCATTGCCCCATTGCGGGTCGCGCTGGTGCCGCGCCAGCCGCCACCACAGTACGCCCACCGCCGTCACCCAGGCCGCGCCGTATGCCCACAGCCCCTTACTACTTTCACCCGGTGGGGCGAGTAGGCCGACGAGTGCCAGCGCCGCCAGCCCCGCACCAAAGCCCAGCACCTGATCGCCGAGGCGCCGCTGGCTATTGAGCCGCGCGGCGAGCACGAGCTGAGCCGCCTGCAGCGGCAGCAGCAGCATGATCCAGCGCATCGCCAGCACCACCTGCGCCTGCGCCTCGGCGGTCATCCGCCCCCAGCCAAACAGCAGCCGCACCACCGCCGGCGCGGCAAACAGCCCGGCCGCCGCGATCAGCGCCGCCAGCCACAGCATCGCGCGCAGCCACTGCCGCGCTTCATCCTGTGCGCCAGCGCCGTCGCCCCGGGCCTGCGCCGCGCTCAGCCGTGCCAGCGCCAGCGCCGAGGCAACCGCAAACAGCGTATGCAGCGGTAATTCGCCGACGCGCTGCGCATACTGGAACACCCCGAGCCGGCCCGGTCCAGCATCCGACATCAAGGCGCGCGCCGCCAGGGTGTAGAGCACGGTCAGACCCGAGGCCGCCAACGCCAACAGCAGCGCGTGCAGGCTCGCGCCGTCGGGCAGCGCGGGGCGGGCTGCAGGCCGCCCCGCGATAGCTGCACGGCTGACGGCGAGCATCAGCGCCAGCCGCAACAGCGCCGCGGCGGCCACTCCCAGCGTCACCCAGACGAACTGGCCGGTGTGTGCCGCCAGCAGCAGGCCGCCGATCAGCCCGAGGTTGAACACCACCTGCCCGGTGTATTGCCACTGCAGCCGACTTTGCGCCTGCAACACTGCGCTGCCGACCATCGCCACCGCACCGGCAGGCAGCGCCACCAGCGCCGACCAGCCCAGCGCCTGCGCTGCAAGCCGCCTCTCTTCAGTCCCAAGCCCCGGCGCGAGCCACTGCACCAACAGATCGCGCTGCCACCATACCAGGGCGCCGACCACGGCGAAGGAGAGCGCGGCAAAGCGCGTCCAGCGCGCGCTCTCGGCGGCGATCAGCTCGGCGCTGCGCCCGGCCATGCGCGGCACCATCACCGCCGGCACCGCAGCCCCCCAAAGCAGCGTCACGGCCAGGTCCGGGAACGACAGCACCAGCAGCGCCGCGTCCGCATGGCCGCTCACGCCAAACTGCGTGGCGACGACTGCATCGCGCACCAGCCCGAGCAGGCGGCTGGCGGCCAGCAGCAACAGACTCCACGAGAACACACGCAGCAGCGACATGGGCTGGCATTGTGCCTGCGGGCAGGGGGGCTTTACGCCGATGTCAAACCGCGGCTATACTTTAATCTTTTAGCGCCCGTAGCTCAGTTGGATTAGAGTACTTGGCTACGAACCAAGGGGTCGTGGGTTCGAATCCTGCCGGGCGCACCAGTTTGACCGAATCAGGGGATGGGCATTTGCCCATCCCCTTTTTCATTGCGCGCTATCCGGGCGTTGCCGCAGGTCACAATACGGGGTTGCGATTTTTCCATCAAGCCATGACCCAGTCCATCCGTCCCGGTCTGCTCGTCCTCGAGGGCAACCGCCTGGAGTTGTTGCGCGATGCCGTGCTGCACTGGCTGGCGCAGCAGCCGCTGGCTCCTCTGGAGGAGGAGGTTATTCTGGTGCAGAGCAACGGCGCGGCGGAGTGGCTGAAAATGGCCTTGGCTACGCAGCGCGGCATTTGTGCGGCGACCCGTGTGGAGCTGCCGGCACGCTTTTTGTGGCGCACCTATCGGCAGGTGCTGGGCCGCGACGCGGTGCCGCCGCAATCTGCGCTGGACAAGGCGGTGCTGACCTGGCGGCTGATGCGGTTGCTGCCGCAGCTGCTGGGCCAGCCGGGTTTTGCCCCGCTGGCCCATTACCTGCAGGGTTCCGGGGCCCAGCGCCGGCTGCAACTGGCACGCAAGCTGGCCGATCTGTACGACCAATACCAGATCTACCGCGCCGACTGGCTGGACGCCTGGGCCGAGGGTCGGCAGGTGCTGCTGGACGCGCATGGCAATGCGGTGCCGCTGGCCGAAGAGCAGCGCTGGCAGGCACTGCTGTGGCGCGCTGTGCTGGACGAACTGGACAGCGCCGCGCACGCAGGCACCCGCGCGCAGGTGCAGCGGGCCATGCTGCAAGCCCTGGCCGAAGCGGACAGCCCACCGGCCGGGCTGCCGCGCCGGGTGGTGCTGTTCGGCGCGGCGCACCTGCCCGGGTCCATGCTGCAGGCGCTGGCCGCCCTGTCGCGCCATGTGCAGGTGCTGGTGGCGCTGCCCAACCCCTGCCGCTATCACTGGGCCGACATCATCGAGGGTCGCGAACTGCTGCGCGATGTCCCCCGCCGCCGCAGTGCGCGCAAGGCGGTCGATCTGGCGACCATCGGCCTGGAGGCGATGCATGCGCATGCCCACCCGCTGCTGGCCGCCTGGGGACGGCAGGGCCGCGACTTCATGCGCCAGCTCGACGCCTTCGATACCCGCGCCAGCGCGCACGACGAGCCTCCGCTGCCGCGCGCCGGGCTGTTCGACGACGCGCCCGGCATGACACTGCTGCAGCAGGTGCAGGCTGCGGTGCGCGATCTGCTGCCGCTGCACGAGCACCCGCGCCACGCCATCGCCGCGGCCGACCGCTCGGTGGTGTTTCACATTGCGCACGGCGCGCAGCGCGAGGTGGAGGTGCTGCACGACCAACTGCTTCATCTGCTGGCGCAACCGCATGCGCACGGTCCGCTGCGCCCGCGTGACATCGTGGTCATGGTGCCCGACATCGCCCCGTTCGCCCCGGCGATCCGCGCGGTGTTCGGGCAATACCCTCCGGGCGATGCGCGCCACATTCCCTACGACATCGCCGACCTGCCGGCGCGCGCCACCGAGCCGCTGCTGCTCGCGCTGGACTGGCTGCTGCGCCTGCCCGATCAGCGGGTGCTGGCTGCGCAGATCGGCGATCTGCTCGACGTGCCCGCCATCGCCCGCCGCTTCGGTCTGCAGCCCGGGGACAGGCCGCGCCTGACGCAGTGGATCGCCGGTGCCGGGGTGCGCTGGGGGCTGGATGCCGTGCAGCGCGCGCATCTGGGCCTGGGCGCCTGCGGCGAGCAGAACAGCTGGCGCTTCGGCCTGCGCCGCATGTTGCTCGGCTACGCCGGTGCCGGGGAAACGGGCTTTGCCGACATCGTGCCGTATGATGAGATCGGCGGTCTGGATGCTGCGCTGGTCGGCCCGCTGGCCGATCTGCTGGGCGTGCTGCAAGGATGGTGGGCTGTGGCCTGCACCACAGCCACGCCGCAGCAATGGGCACGGCATGCCCGTGACCTGCTCGATGCGCTGACCCAGCCGCAGGAGCTGGCTGAGCGCCAGACCCGCGCTCGCATCGATGAGGCGCTTTCCGCCTGGCTGGACCACTGTGCCGCAGCCGCGTTTGACGAGCCGGTGCCGCTTTGCGTGCTACGCGACGGCTGGTTGGGCGCGCTGGACGACATGCCCGGTGGCGGTCGCTTTCTCGCCGGCGGCGTGACCTTCTGCACTCTGATGCCGCTGCGCTCGATTCCGTTCGAGGTGGTGTGTCTGCTGGGCATGAACGAGGGCGACTACCCGCGTCAGAGTCCGCGCAACGACTTCGACCTGATGCGCCAAAGCGGTCAGTACCGCCCGGGTGACCGGGCCCGCCGCGAGGACGATCGCTATCTGATGCTCGAGGCCCTGCTGTCGGCGCGGCGCATGCTCTACATCAGCTGGGCCGGGCGCAGCCCGCGCGACAACACCGAGCAGCCGCCTTCGGTGCTGGTCGCGCAGCTGCGCGACTACCTCTGCGCGGGCTGGCAAGGCGAGGGCGGGGGCGATCTGCTGGCGCAGCGCACCACGGTGCATCCGCTGCAGCCGTTCAGCCGTCGCTATTTCGAGCAAGGCGCAAGCGAAGACCCGGCGCTATTGACCTACGCCAGCGAGTGGCGCATGGCGCATGCAGACGATGCACCACGTGCGCCAGCGACGCCCGTGTTCGACGCGTTGGACGAGCCGCTGCGCCTGGACCAGCTCGGCCGTTTCCTGAAAAATCCGGTCAAGACATTTTTCCGCATCCGTCTGGGCGTGGTGTTCGATGCGCAGCAGACGCCCGACGACGACGAGGTGTTCACGCTCGACGCCCTGTCGCAGCACGGCCTGCTGGCCGTGCTGCTCGACGACCCGCAGGCTGCCGTGCAGGACGGTGTGCCCCAGGGTATCGCCCGCCGCCTGCACCGGCTGCGCGGCAGTGGCGTGCTGCCGATGCGCGCGCTGGGCGAGCGCCAGGCGCAGATGCTGCAGCAGCAGGCGCAGCAGGTGCTGTCTTGCTGGGCCGCGCAGCAGCAGGCACATCCCGAGGAGGCGTCGCGGATTGCGCTGCGCTTTGCGCATGCCCAGGTGCAGATCGACGACTGGCTCGGCGGGCTGCGTGCCGGGCCGCAGGGCCGCGCCTGGATCGAGCTGACCGCGTCGCGCCTGCTGGACGACGGGGGCGCGCTGCGGGCGGACAAGCTAGTCGACGCCTGGGTGCAGCAGCTCGCTGCCAGCGCCTGCGGCCACGCGGTGCAGGGTTGGCTGATCGGCGTGGATGCCTCGGTGCGGCTGCCGGCGCTGGAGTCGTCGCAGGCAGCCACGCATCTGCAGGCGCTGCTCGCCGCCTGGCAGGATGGCATGCAGGCCCCGCTGCCGTTCACCGCGCGCACCGCGCTGGCCGAACTGCGGGACGGCAAGGGCGCTGCCGCCTATGACGGCGGCTATAACCGGACCGCCGAGGTCGAGGAACCCTGTCTGGCCCGGGTGTTTCCCGACTTTGCCGCGCTGCGCGCAGACGGCCGCTTCGACCACTACCTGCACGCGCTGTTTCGGCCGCTGCACGACTGGGCGCAGACCTGCCAGGCGCAGCCCCATGCACCGCAGCCCAATCCCAGCAAGGTGGCGGCATGACCCGGATGCTCGACCCGCTGCGGCTGCCGCTGCAGGGCAAGTGGCTGATCGAAGCCAGCGCCGGCACCGGCAAGACCTGGACCATCGCTGCGCTCTATCTGCGGCTGGTGCTCGGACATGGCACGGCGGGCAGCGGCTTCGGGCGGCCGCTGCCGCCCGAGCAGATTCTGGTCATGACCTTCACCCGCGCGGCGACACGCGAACTGTCCGAGCGCATCCGCACGCGTCTGGTCGATGCCGCGCAGTGCTTCCGCGGCGAGTGCCCGCCCGCGGAGGACGACGCCTTTTTACAGCAGCTGCTCGCCGACCACCCCCCGGGCGCGGTGCGCGAAGGTGCCGCATGGCGGCTGGCGACGGCCGCGCAGGCGATGGACGATGCCGCAGTGCTGACCATCGATGCCTGGTGCCAGCGCATGCTGCGCGAGCATGCGTTCGACAGCGGGCAGGGCTTCGATGACGAGCTGCTGGCCGAAGAAACACCGCTGCAGCTGCAGGCCGCGCGCGACTTCTGGCGGCAGCAGGTCTATCCGCTGCCGGCCACCGCGCTCGATGGCGTGCTCGCGCTATGGCCCAACCCGGATGCGCTGAAAACTGCCGTGTTCTCCAGCCAGCGCGCCCAGCCGCAGTCCACCTTGCCTGCGGACACTTCGCTGGCGGCGTTGTACGACCGGTTGCACGCGCAGCAGCAGGCCGCGCTGCGAGCGCTCAAGACCACGCATGCTGCGACGATCGCCGAAATGCGCGACTGGCTGCTGCCGCTGCTGCAGTCGGCAGACTGTCCGCTAAACAAGAAGTCGTATGCACCGGGCAGTGTGCAACGCTGGTTCGACGCACTGAACGCCTGGCTGAACGACCCAGCGCAGCTACACCCTGCGCTGAAAGGCGACGACTGGGACAAACTCACCCCACAGGGGCTGCGCAACAGGTGCAACAAGGGCAGGCAGGTCAACCCGCCCGCCGCGTTCGAAAGGGTGGCCGAGCTGCGCGCCGGATTGGCCGCGCTGCCCGATCCGGCGCCGGCGCTGCAGGCTTTTGCCGCGGCGCAGGTGCAATCGCGCCTGCGCGAACTCAAGGCCGCGGCCGGGCAGCTGGGCTTTCACGACCTGCTCGAGCGTCTGGACGCGGCCCTAGCCGGACCTCGGGGCGCGCAGTTGCGCACGCGCATCCTGCAGCAATACCCAGTGGCACTGATCGACGAATTCCAGGACACATCGGCGCTGCAGTTTCAGGTGTTCGACCGGCTGTACGCCATCACCGACACGCCGCCTGCGCCGCCCGTGCCCACCGCGGTGCTGCTCATCGGCGACCCCAAGCAGTCGATCTATGCATTTCGCGGGGCGGACATTGCCAGTTACCTGCGCGCCCGCACCGCCACCGAGGGCCGGCATGCGGTGCTCGGCGTCAACCGGCGATCCACCCAGGCGCTGGTGGATGCGGTCAACCGCCTGTTCTGCACCCGCGAGCGCGCAGACGGTGCCGGCGCCTTTCTGTACTGGCAGGCGGGCCCGCCCGCGGCCAACCCGCTGCCCTTCCTCGAGGTGCGGGCCCACGGTCGGCCCGAGCAACTGGTCTGCGCCAGCGGCGATCTGCCCGCGCTGCAGTTCAGCGTGGATGTACAGCCGCAGGCCAAGGAAGCAGTCCGGCAGCGCTTTGCCGAGCTCGCCGCAGCCCGCGTGGTCGAGCTGCTCGGCGATCCGCAGGCCGGATTCGTCCGCCAAGGCGACCGGGTATTCAGCCGCCTGCGCCCGAGCGATGTGGCGGTGCTCGTGCGTGACGGGAACGAGGCTGGCGCGGTGCGCCGGGCGCTGTCGCGTCGCGGCGTGGCCTCGGTGTTCCTGTCCGACCGCGACTCGGTGTTCGCTACCCCTGAGGCGGCCGATCTGCTGCGCTGGCTGCGCGCGGTGGCCGCGCCGCGCGACGCCCGGCTGGTCCGCGCCGCGTTCGCCACCGCCACCTTAGGGTTCAATCTGGCCGAGCTGGCCGCGCTGGCCACCGACGACACCGTGTTCGAGCAGCGCCTGGCGCTGCTGCAGGAGCTACAGCGCATTTGGCAGCGCCAGGGCGTGCAGCCCATGCTACGCCAGACCCTGTTCCGCTTGAACCTGCCAGCGCGCTGGCTGGGCGCTGACGACGGGGAGCGGCGCCTGACCAATGTGCTGCATCTGGCCGAACTGCTGCAGACCGCAAGCAGCGGCCTTGACGGCGAACAGGCGCTGATCCGCTGGCTGCAAGCGCAGCTGCAGGGCGAGGGCGGGGACGAGCGCATCGTCCGTCTGGAAAGCGAGGCCGATCTGGTGCGCGTGGTCACCATCCACAAGTCCAAGGGCCTGGAATATCCGGTGGTGCTGCTGCCGTTTGCCACCGCCTGCAAGTCGCAACCCGATCCCGCGCTTGATCTGGAGCGGCTGCGCGAGGATCTGCGGCTGCTCTATGTGGCGCTCACCCGCGCCCGTCACGCGCTATGGGTCGGTGTGGGCGCGATCAAAGAGCACAGCAAGAGCTGCCCGTTCCATCGCTGTGCCATTGGTTATTTGCTGGGCGGACCGAGTCCGCAGGCGGACATCCGCAGCCTGCTCGAACAAGTGTTCGCCGGGCAGCCAGGCGTGCAGATCGATGACGCACCGCCCATGCCCGCGTCCGATCGTCTGCAGTACGCATCCGCGCCGCCGCTGCGCCCTGCGCCGACCTACCGCGGCGATTTCGAGCGTGACTGGGGCATCGGCAGCTTTTCCGCGCTGGTGCGCGATCTGGCGCCGCGCAGCACGCAGCAGCCTGCGGCGGCGCCCACGCTGCAGGACGAACTGCCGGACCTGCCGCTGCCGCCCGTGGCCCAGCCGCTGCAGGACGCCGCGCGCCACCGCTTCGCCCGCGGCGCGCTGGCCGGCAAGTTCGTGCATGAGCAGCTCGCCTGGCTGGCCGAACATGCGTTCGCGCTGGAGGCCGACCCCACGCTGCAGAGCCGTCTGCTGCAGCGCTGCGCTTGGCAGGGCTGGGACGAGACCGGCGCGCAGGACCTGCTGGAGTGGCTGCGCGAGGTGGTCTGCACCGTGCTGCCGCCGCTGGGCGCGGCGCTGCCCGAACTCGCGCACGTCTTGCCGGAAATGGAATTCTGGTTTCCGGTCGAGCGGGTGGCTGCCGCGCAGATCGACGCGCTGTGCCGCCGTCACATCCTGCCGGGGCAGCCGCGCCCGCCGCTGACCGAGCGCATGCTGCACGGCATGGTGATGGGCTTTGCCGATCTGGTGTTCGCCTTCGGCGGACGTTACTGGGTGCTCGACTACAAGAGCAACGCCATCGGGCCTGACGATGCCCACTACACCCGGCAGGCGCTAGAAGCCGAAGTCCTCGCGCATCGCTACGACGTGCAGTGCGCGCTGTACCTACTGGCGCTGCACCGCCTGCTGCGCGCACGCCTGGGCGCGGGTTATCGTCCGCTGCAGCATCTGGGCGGTGCACTCGACCTGTTTTTGCGCGGGATTCGCGGGCCGCAGTCGGGCTGTGTGCACATTGCTCCGGATGCGGCACTGCTCGACGCGCTCGACGCCCTGTTCGCCCCCGCCAGGGAGGTGGCGCCATGAACCCGCCGCGCTTGCCCGGGGTCGATCCGCGCAGCCAGGAGTTGCTCGACTTGTTGCACGCCTGGGCCGACGCCGGCGCGCTGCGCCGGCTGGACGCGGCGCTGGCGCGGTTCATCGCAGAGCTGTGCCCGCAGGCCTCGCCGCAGGTGCTGCTTGCCGTGGCCGTGCTGGCCCATCTCGAAGCGCAGGGCCACACCTGCGTGTTGCTCGACGAACTGCCGCAGCACATCGCCGCGCTGCGGCAGCAGGCGGCGCAGGCCGGTCTGCCGACGTCAACCCTGCTCGATGCCGTGCCGCAGGGTTGGGACGCCGCGCTGCGGGAGTGCACCGCGGTGCACGAGGAGGGCAGGGCGGACGCCGGCGCTCCGCTGGTGCTCGGCGCAGCACGGCTGTACCTGCGCCGCTACTGGCGCGACGAACTGCGGGTGGCCGCGCAGGTGCGACAGCGCCTGCGGCCAGAGGTCGGGGTCGATTCCGACCGCGCCGCCGCGGTGCTGGCGCGGCTGTTTCCAGCATCGGCTGGCCCGGAGGTGGACTGGCAGAAACTGGCCTGCGCTGCGGCGCTGCGCGCACGGTTGACCGTGCTCACCGGCGGGCCCGGCACCGGCAAGACCTTCACTGCCGCGCGCATGCTGGCGCTGCTGCTGGCCACTGCCGAGCAGCCTGCCGCGCTGCGCGTGGCGCTGGCCGCCCCCACCGGCAAGGCCGCGGCGCGGCTGAAGCAGTCGATCGACCAGGCGCTGCAAACCCTGCCGGCGATCGACGGCGTGGACGATCTGGCGCGGCACATCGGCCCGGCGCGCACCCTGCACAGCCTGCTGGGCGCGCGGCCCGACACCCGGCGCTTCGCCCGCGATGCGGCACATCCGCTGCAGGTCGATGTGCTGCTGATCGACGAGGCGTCGATGATCCATCTGGAAATGATGGCTGCGGTGCTCGCCGCTCTGCCGCCATCTGCTCGGTTGATCCTTCTGGGCGACAAGGATCAGCTCGCCTCGGTCGAGGCCGGCGCAGTGCTGGGCGATCTGTGCGCCGATGCCCAGTACGGTCGCTACCGCCCCGACACCGCACAGGCGCTGCTGATGCTGAGCGGTCAGCGCATTCCGCCCCAACTGATCGACCCTGCCGGCAGCGCGCTGGCGCAGCAGGTGGTCATGCTGCGCCGCAGCCACCGGTTCGGCGGCAGCATCGGCCGGCTCGCCGCCGCGGTGCACGCGGGCGATGCGCAGGCGGCGCTGGCCTTGCTCGGCGATCCGCCGGATGCGGCGGTACGCCAGTTGCCGCCGTCGCCGCAGCTGCATGACCAGCTGGTCGGCCTGGCGGTTGCCGGGCGCGATCAGGCCGCGGGCTTTGCGCAGTACGCGAGTCTGCTGCAGCGCCAGCCGTCCGAGCGCACCGCCTGGGAGCACTGGGCGCAGGAAGTGCTCGACGCGTTCGAGCGATGCCGTGTACTGTGCGCGGTGCGTGACGGCCCATGGGGGGTGGACGCGCTCAATACCGCGATCGCCGAGCGGCTGGATGCGCTGGGGCTGCTGCGCTGCCGCGGCGCGTGGTACGCCGGACGGCCGGTCATGGTCACGCGCAACGATCACGCGCTGGGCGTGCTCAACGGGGATGTGGGTCTGGTGCTGCCCACGCCCGATGGCGGCCTGCGCGTGGTGTTCGGCAGCGGCCTGGCGCTGCGTACGGTGAGCATCAGCCGCCTGTCGGAGGTGCAGACCGCGTTTGCGATGACCGTGCATCAGGCGCAGGGTTCCGAATTCGCCCATGTGGTACTGGTGCTGCCCGAGCGCAGCGCCGCGGTTCGCCGTGAACTGATCTACACCGGCCTGACCCGCGCGCGCAGCGCCTTCACCCTGGCCTGTGCCGATATCCAGACCCTGTGCGAGGGCATCGCACACACCACCCGCCGCGCCAGCGGCCTGCTCGAACGCATCCACTGTGCATCCACGCCATGAACAAAGCCTTTGTCCGCGAACCGTCCGAAGACGCCGACGATGACGACGGCGCCCAGCTGCCCCCGCTGCCTGCGGGCGGCAAGAACTACATCACTCCGCAGGGCTTTGCCCGGCTGCGCGCCGAACTCAGACAGCTGCTCGAGGTGGAGCGCCCCAAGGTGGTCGAGGCCGTGTCATGGGCAGCCAAAAACGGCGATCGCTCGGAAAACGGCGACTACATTTACGGCAAGCGACGGTTGCGTGAGATCGACCGGCGCATCCGCTTTCTGACCAAGCGTCTGGACATCGCCGTGGTGGTCGACCCCAGCCTGCAGCACGGCAACGACCAGATTTTTTTCGGCGCCACGGTGCGGTATGTCAACGACGCGGGCGAGGAGCACACCGTCACCATTGTCGGCATCGACGAAACCGAGCCACTGCAGGGCCGCATCAGCTGGATTTCGCCAGTGGCACGCGCGCTGCTCAAGGCGCGCGAGGGCGACACGGTCAGCCTGCCCACCCCTGCGGGCATGGCCACGCTGGACATCCTGGAGGTGAGCTATCCGCCGCGCAGCTGAACGCGGGGTCAGTTGCCGGACGCGCTGCGGTTCTTCGCCCGGCTGGCGCGCACCACGAACTTGAGGCGGCGCAGCGCCCGCAGCACATCGGCCAGATGCTTGCGATCGCGTACCCGCACGACAAAGCGCAGCTCGGTGGTGGCCTGCTGCATGTCTTCGTCCATGGTCACATGCGCGATGTCGCTGTCGTGCTCGCTGATGGCCGCCGCCACGCGGGCGAGCACGCCCTTAGAGTTTTCCACGATCACGCTCAGGCCGGTTTCGAACGGGCGGGTGCATTCGGCAGCCCAGCTCAGATCGATCCAGCGTTCGGGGTCTTTCTGGTAGAGCCGGCGCCCGACCTCGCAGTCCTGTTGGTGCACGATCAATCCCTCGCCCTTGCCGAGATAGCCGATGACGCTGTCGCCGGGAATCGGCCGGCAGCAGGTGGCATATTGCACAGAGGCGCCCTCGCTGCCGTCGAGCTGCAGCACAGACTGCGTGCCGGTCTGGTTACGGCTGGCCAGCCGCTCGATGGTGTCGAGCAGCGGGTCGGACAGCGCGTCCTTCGGCGAAACCAGCGCCACCACGCGCTTGGCCAGGATGTCGGCCACGCGCTTGCCCAGGCCGATGTCGGCAAACAGCTCCTCGCGCGATTTGCACCCGGTCCAGCGCAGCAGCTTGTCCCACACCGTCGGGTCGAGGCTGGCCAGCTCCAGATGCTCATGCCGTAGCGCGTTGTGCAGCAGGCGCCGGCCCAGTTCGATCGATTCGGCCTGCTGCGTGGTGCGCAGCGCATGGCGAATCTTCGAGCGCGCCCGGCCGGTGCGCACGAAGCTCAGCCAGTTCGGGTTGGGCCGGGAGGTCGGCGCGGTGATGATCTCGACCACGTCGCCGCTGCGCAGCTCGGTCCGCAGCGGCACCAGGGTGTTGTTCACCTTGGCGGCCACGGTCTGGTCGCCCAGATTGGTGTGGATCGCATAGGCGAAGTCCACCGGAGTTGCGCCGCGTGGCAGCGCCAGGATGCGCGACTTGGGGGTGAACACATACACCGCGTCCGGCGCCAGGTCGATCTTGACGTTTTCCAGAAAGTCGGCCCAGTCACGGGTTTCAGTCTGGATGTCGAGCAGCGATTGCAGCCAAGCGTTGGTCTGCAGCGACTGTTGCGGGGCCGGGCCGTCTTTCGCCGACTTGTAGAGCCAGTGTGCGGCCACGCCGCTTTCGGCGATGCGGTGCATGGCCTCGGTGCGGATCTGGAACTCGATCGGGTTGCCGTTCGGGCCGATCAGCGTGGTGTGCAGCGACTGGTAGCCGTTGGCCTTGGGAATGGCGATGTAGTCCTCGAACTTGCCCGGCATGGGCTTGTACAGACCGTGCAGCACGCCCAGTGCCCGGTAGCAGTCGAGCACGTCGGGAACCAGCACGCGAAAGCCGAAAATGTCCTGGATGTGCGCAAAGCTCAGATGCTTGCTGCGCATCTTGCGGTAGATGGAATACAGCGTCTTTTCGCGGCCCGACAGCTGCGCCGGCACCTGTGCCTCGGCCAGCGCAGCCTGCGCAGCGGCAAGGATTTTTTCCACCAGTCCGTGCCGGTTGCCGCGTGCGGCCTGCACCGCGCGCGACAACACTGCGTAGCGGTTGGGGTAGCTGTTGGCAAAGCCCAGGTCCTGCAGCTCGCGGTACACCAGATTGAGTCCGAGCCGGTGGGCGATCGGCGCGTAGATTTCCATGGTCTCGCGCGAGATGCGCTGCCGCTTGCTCGGCGCCATGGCGCCCAGAGTGCGCATGTTGTGCAGCCGGTCGGCCAGCTTGACCAGGATGACGCGGATGTCGCGCGCCATCGCCAGCAGCATCTTGCGAAAGCTCTCCGACTGGTTTTCCTCGCGGTTAGAAAACTGCAGCTTGTCGAGCTTGGTCAGACCGTCTACCAGATCGGCCACCGTCGGCCCGAAATGCTCGATCAGCTCGGCCTGGGTGATGCCCTTGTCTTCGGCCGTGTCGTGCAGCAGCGCGGCCATGATGGCCTGGGTGTCGAGCTTCCAGTCGGCGCACAGCTCGGCCACCGCCACCGGGTGCGAGATGTAAGGCTCGCCGCTGGCGCGGTATTGCCCCAGGTGCGCGGCATCTGCGAAGCGGTAGGCTTCGCGGACTTTCTGCAGATCGGCTTCGGGCAGATAGGTCTGCAGCTTGGCGAGAAGACTGGCAAGGCTGACCGTGCCGTGCCGTGCGGCGGCGTCGTCAGTCGCGTGGGGCGGGGGGGCTGACGGTGCGTCGTCAGCCGCCGTCTGGCCCGGTGGCGCAGGTTCGGCCGCAGCGGCAGGGTTTGCGGCTCGCCCGCGTGCCCGCCTGGCGGGCTTGGCCACGGCAGCAGTCACGACTGTTCCCGAAGCCGCAGCCTGCGGGCTTGGCGAGGCGGTGGTGCTGCCGGGCATGATGCAGATCAGGTGGGTACTTTTCTCAGCATTTCCAGCCCGACTAGACCGGCGGCGATTTCACGCAGCGCGGTGACGGTCGGCTTGTCCTTGGTTTCGATCTTCGGGGAGTGGCCCTGTTCCAGCATGCGGGCGCGGTATGCGGCGACCAGCACGAGCTGAAAACGATTGGGGATTTTTTCCAGACAGTCTTCAACGGTGATGCGAGCCATGATGTCAGAGTTCCGGTTCAGAAAATGCCGAGGGCGCGAAAGACCTCGGGATGGGAAAGGCGTTGCGCCGCGTAGCGCAGACGCTGCGCCCCGACGATCTGTCGCAGATCGTTCAGGGCGGTCGTAAAGTCTTGATTCACAATTATAAAGTCGAAATTCTTCGCCTGCGCCAGCTCGATGCGCGCCTCGCGCAGGCGCTGTTCGATGACGTCGGGCGCGTCCTCGGCCCGGCTGGTCAGACGCCGGCGCAGCTCCTCGAACGAGGGCGGCAGGATGAAAATGCTCACCGCGTTGGCGAACTGCGCGCGCACCTGCGCCGCGCCCTGCCAGTCGATTTCCAGCAGCACGTCCACGCCTTCGGCCATGCGCTCCTCCAGCCAGCGCCTGGAGGTGCCGTAGAGATTGCCGTGCACCTCGGCCCATTCGAGGAATTCGCCAGCGTCGATGCGGCGCTGGAATTCCTCGCGGTCGATGAATACATAGTGCACGCCGTCGATCTCGGCGCCTCGCGGCGCCCGCGTCGTGCATGACACCGACAGCCGGATACGCTCGTCCTGCGCCAGCAGGGCGTTGACCAGACTGGACTTGCCCGCACCGCTGGGCGCAGCGACGACGAACAGGTTTCCGGGAAAGTTGGCCGACACTTTGGCTCCCGTGCTCATTCGATGTTCTGCACCTGTTCGCGCATCTGCTCGATCAGCACCTTGAGTTCGAGCGCGATTTCGCTGAGTTCGAGCGCGGCGGACTTCGATCCCAGGGTGTTGGCCTCGCGGTGCAGTTCCTGGATCAGAAAATCCAGGCGCTTGCCCAGCTCTCCGCCTTGATCGAGCAGCTCGCGCAGCGTCTGCAGATGGGCCTGCAGACGGTCAAGTTCTTCGGCCACATCGATGCGGATGGCAAAGCTGGCGGCCTCCTGCAGCCGCCGGTCGTGCAGGGTTTCGGCGCTGATCTCGCCTGCGGACAGCGCACGCAGCGCCTCTTCCCAGCGGGCGATGAACCGCGCCTGCTGGCGCTCCACCGCCAGCGGCACGATCTCGCGTGCGCGGGCGACATGCCGCGCGATCTGCTCGGCGCGATCCAGCAGCAAGCCGCGCAGACGCTCGCCCTCGGTCGCGCGTGCCTCAGTCAGCACTGCCAGTGCCTGCTCCAGCGCGGATTGGGCGGCCTGCGCAAGCTCGGCGGCGTCGGTCTGTGCCTGCTGCGCGCTGCCGACAAGGCGGAGCACTTCGCCAACGGAAAGCGGGGTGAGATGCGGCGCGAGCGCGCGCAGCGCGGCCTCTACAGCCAGCAGCGGCGCTGCGGCGGTGGCATCGGGCAATGCCAGCGTGGCCGGCGGCGCTTCGAACACCGCGCGGCACTCGATCTTGCCGCGACGCAGCCCTTGGGTGAGGGTATGGCGCATCGCCGCCTCACAGCCGCGCAGTTCTTCGGGCAGGCGAAAGGCGATGTCGAGAAAGCGGCTGTTGACCGAGCGCAACTCGATGTGGACCTTGGCGCCGCCCGGCAGTTGCACACTCTTTTGGCCGTAGCCAGTCATGCTATAAATTGGCTTCACTCGCATCCCCTTTGCGTGCATTTTTCCACACTCGATTGCCCCGTCGGCTGCTCGCCAGCGTTTCATGGCCACCTCGCACAAGTCCAAACCCGCCCCGCTTGCGCCCGAGACGCAGGTCGGCGGCTATCGCATCGTGCGCAAGGTGGCCAGCGGCGGCTTCGGCGTGGTGTACCTGGCGCTCAGCCCGGACGGGCAAAAGGTCGCGATCAAGGAATACCTGCCGGCCTCGCTGGTCGAGCGCGGCCCGGGAGAGTCCTCGCCTGTGGTGTCGCCCGAGAAGCTGGCGCTGTATCGCCTGGGGCTGAAGAGCTTTTTCGAGGAAGGCCGGTCGCTGGCGCAGATTTCGCATCCCAGCGTCGTCAGCGTGCTCAATTTCTTCCGCGAAAACGACACGGTCTACATGGTGATGAACTACCTGGAAGGCGCGTCCTTGCAGGAGTTCGTCATCACCGCACGCGAGCTCAAGCGCAAAAAAATCTTTCGCGAATCGACCATCCGCTCGCTGTTCGACGACATCCTGCAGGGGCTGCGCGTAGTGCATCAGCACAAGATGCTGCACCTGGACATCAAGCCGGCCAATATTTTCATCACCGACGACAACAAGCCCATCCTGATCGACTTCGGCGCCGCGCGCGAGGTGCTCAACCAGCAGGACAAGCGCTTCCGCCCGATGTACACCCCAGGCTTTGCCGCGCCTGAGATGTACAAGCGCGAAGGTGCGTTCGGGCCGTGGACCGACATCTACGCGGTCGGTGCCTGCATCTATGCCTGCATGACCGGCTACCCGCCCTACGAGGCGCCGCAGCGGCTGGAAAAAGACCGGCTGCAGGCGCAGTTGGCCAAGCTGCGCGGGGTGTACTCGGACAACCTGCTCGAAATCGTCGAGTGGTGCATGTCGCTCGACCCGATGGCGCGGCCGCAGAGCGTGTTCAACCTGCAGCGCGAGCTGGGGGCCGAAAGCGCGCGCCGCTACACCAATTTGACCATGGGCGAGAAGCTGCGGCTGCATCTCGATGAGCTGGTCAACGACACCAAGTCCCAAGTGCAGAAAGTGCGTGAGGTGACCCGGTTCGGCGCCCCTGTGCAGGCGGTGCCGGGGTCGGGCAAGCCCGCCGCCAGGGAGCGCAATTGAAGTTCTCGGTCTATCAGGTCAGCCGTCGTGGCGCGCGCACGACCAATCAGGATCGCATGGGGTATTGCTATACCCGAGACAGCGCCTTGTTCGCCCTAGCCGACGGGCTGGGCGGGCACCCGCGGGGCGAGGTGGCCGCGCATCTGGCGCTGCAGACCATTGCCAACATCTTTCAGCGTGAGGCGCGCCCGGCCTTGCGCGACCCGCAGGAATTCCTGCGGCGCTCCATTTTCCGTGCGCACGAGCAGATCCAGCGCTATGCGCAGGAACAAAGGCTCAGCGATTCGCCGCGCACCACCGTCGTGGCGTGCGTGCTGCAAAACGGTGCGGCGCACTGGGCGCATGTCGGCGATTCGCGGCTGTACTTCATTCGCAACGGCGCGATGCTCACCCGCACCCGCGATCACTCGCATGTCGAGCAGCAGCACAGGAAAGACGAGATGCACGGTCTGGCGCTGCTGCAGCCCGAGGGCCCGACCCGCAATATGCTGTTCACTTGCCTAGGCTCGACGCAGTTGCCGATGATCGAGGTCGGCCTGCCGCAGGCCATGCGGCGCGGCGACATCATCTTGCTGTGTTCCGACGGGTTGTGGGGGCAGATTCCCGAGTCGGTGCTGGTGCGGCAGTTCGGCCAGCAGGTGCTATCCGATGCGGTGCCCGAGGTGGTCGAAATGGCGCTGCGCCAGGGCGGGGCCGACTCGGACAACGTCACGGCGCTGGGTGTGGAGTGGGAGGCCGACCCGGAAGAACTGGAAACCGCGCTGCGCATCGAAACCGAAAGCATGCAGCAAGGCGCTTTCAAGTCCACCATCCAGAGCGGACTCGTCGATCTGCAGGTCGAGGAAATGGACGACGCCGCGATCGAGCGCTCGATCGCCGAAATCAACGCCGCCATCCGCCAGAGCGCGGGGCGCAAATGACCGTTTGAGCATGACACAGATCTCCTCTCCCGCGCGCGAGGGGCGCGGGCCCCACGCCTTGCGCGCCGTGACCATCGATCGCCATTTCACCCGCCATGCCGAGGGCTCGGTGCTGATTGCCTTTGGGCAGACGCGCGTGCTGTGCACGGCCTCGGTCGAGGAACGCGTGCCCCCGCATCGTCGCGGCACCGGCACGGGCTGGGTCACCGCGGAATACGGCATGCTGCCGCGCGCCACGCACACCCGCAGCGAGCGCGAGGCCAAGCGCGGTAAGCAGCAGGGCCGTACCGAGGAAATCCAGCGGCTCATCGGGCGCTCGCTGCGCGCGGTGTTCGATTTCGCCGCGCTGGGCGAACGCCAGATCACCCTGGACTGTGATGTGCTGCAGGCCGACGGCGGCACACGCACCGCAGCGATCACCGGTGCTGCCGTGGCTGCCTGGGATGCCTGCCAGTGGCTGATCGACACCGGTCGTGTCACCCAGCACCCGATGCGCGAGCTGGTCGCTGCGGTATCGGTCGGCCTGACCAGCGGCGAATACCGCCTCGACCTCGATTACGCCGAGGACAGCCAGTGCGACACCGACATGAACGTGGTCGGCACCGCCAGCGGCGCGCTGATCGAAGTGCAGGGCACCGCCGAGGGCGCCCCGTTTACCCGGCCGCAGCTCGACGCGCTGGTCAATCTGGCACAGCAGGGTATTGCCGAGCTCATCGCCTTGCAACGCGCCGCCCTCGGGCTGTGAGCATGTCGCAGGTCCGGCGCATCGTTCTCGCCTCGGGCAACCCGGGCAAGCTGGCCGAACTGTCCGCGCTGCTGTCGTCGCTCGGCTGGCAGGTGCAGCCGCAAAGCGCGTTCCAGCTCGCGGAGGCCGACGAGCCGCACCCCACCTTTGTCGAAAACGCACTGGCCAAGGCGCGCCACGCCAGTTTTCACACCGGCTTGCCCGCGCTGGCCGACGATTCCGGGCTGTGCGTCGAGGCCCTGGGCGGGCTGCCTGGAGTGCGTTCCGCCCGATTTGCGCCGCTGGTCGACGCCACGCGCTCGCAACAAGACGCAGCCAACAACGCCTTGCTGCTGCGGCAACTGGGCACCGCGTCTAGCCGGGTAGCGCGATTTGTCTGTGTGATCGTCGCACTGCGCCACGCCGCGGATCCAGAGCCGCTGATTGCCACCGGAGAGCTCACCGGCCAGATCGGCCTGTCGCCGCAAGGGCAGGGCGGTTTCGGCTACGACCCGCTGTTCGTGCTACCGGATGGACGCACGCTTGCGCAGTGCGACGCGCGGGAAAAAAACCGCATCAGCCACCGCGCCCAGGCCATGCGCGCGCTGCTGCCGCTGCTGCAAAGCGTCTGGGCGCGCGACGGCACGGCCTGATGGGGTGCCTTGCCTCGCGCATCGCTGCATGACCTCCCCGCGCATCCCGATCACACCGCTTGCATCGTCAGCCACTCCAGGCGGCGATGCGGCGCTACAGCAGGCGGCGCAGAGCCTGCTGCATTACATGCGCCCCGGAATCCTGCAGTTGTCAGCCTTGCCGCCGCTGAGCCTGTATGTGCACCTGCCTTGGTGCCTGAAAAAATGTCCCTATTGCGATTTCAACTCGCATACATGGCGCAACAGCAGCACGATTCCCGAGCAGGCTTACCTCGCCGCCTTGCGCGCCGACCTCGATGCCGCCTTGCCATTGATCTGGGGACGGCGGGTGATCTCGGTGTTCATCGGCGGCGGCACGCCCAGCCTGTTCTCGCCCGACGCGATCGACCAGCTACTCGCCGACGTGCGTGCGCGGCTGCAGCTGGTGCCCGATGTGGAAATCACCCTCGAGGCCAACCCCGGGACCTTCGAGCGCGACCGTTTCGCGGCGTTCGCACAGGCAGGGGTCAACCGCCTGTCGATTGGCGTGCAGAGCTTCGACGACGCGCGACTGCGGGATCTGGGCCGCGTGCACGACGCGCGCCAGGCCCACGCCGCAGTGGATGAGGCGGCCCGGCACTTTCCGACCTTCAACCTCGATCTCATGTTCGCGTTGCCGCAGCAGGACATGGCCGCCTGCGAGGCCGACTTGCATGCCGCGCTGGCGCATCAGCCACCGCATTTGTCGCTCTATCAGCTCACCCTCGAACCCAATACCCTGTTCGCCGTCCACCCGCCGCCATTGCCCGACGCGGACCTGAGCGCCGACATGCAACAGCGTGTGGCCGCACTGGCGCAGACCGCGGGATTGCAGCGCTATGAAGTGTCTGCCTACGCCATCGCCGGCCACCGCTGTCGCCACAACCTCAACTACTGGCAGTTCGGCGACTATCTGGGTATTGGCGCTGGCGCGCATTCCAAGATTAGCTTCGCACACCGCATCGTGCGGCAGGTGCGCTGGCGCCATCCTCAGCGCTACATCGACCTGGCAATGCGGGGCAACGCGATCGAGAACGAGCACGACGTCAAACGTCGTGACTTGCCGTTCGAATTCATGCTCAACGCCCTGCGCCTGCGCGACGGCGTGCCAGCCACACTGTTCACCGAGCGCACCGGGCTTGCACCCTCCGCCATCGCCCAGCCGTTGCAGACTCTACGGGACAAGAGCCTGCTGGTGCTCGATCCTGCGGTGCTGCAGGCCACACCCCTTGGTTTCGACATGCTCAACGACCTGCTCGAGCGCTTTTTGCCGCAGTGACAGGCCCCGCTTGCTTAGAATGCGGCCTCGGCCAAAACCGAGGCCAGCAACGGAAGCGTGGCAGAGTGGTCGATTGCACCGGTCTTGAAAACCGGCAACGGGCAACCGTTCGTGAGTTCGAATCTCACCGCTTCCGCCAGAATTCATCCAAGTTGATCCATCAAAGCCCCACGCAATCCCAGCGGCGGGGCTTTTTCATTGGGCGGAGTGTCCCAAATCGTCCCATTGCATCCGGGGTGATACCACGCCAGCCAGGTGCCAATCGTGGTATCGTCCATGGCATTCAGAAGGGCGATACCATGAGTCTTACCGTGAAGGCTGTCGAGGCCGCCAAGCCGCAGGAGCGGCCCTACAAACTCACCGACGGCGGCGGCCTGTACCTCTTTGTGGCGCCCACCGGGCTGAAAAGCTGGCGTGCCAACTACATGGTGGGCGGCAAACAGCGCACGCGAACCTATGGCCGCTACCCGGCCATGACGTTGGCGCAAGCCCGCGCTGCGCATGCGCAGGCCAAAGCCGCGCCAGCCTCGGTCTCGGCCGACAGGCCAGCGGCGAAGATCGCACCGACCTTCAAGGTCGTCGCAGAGCAGTGGCTCAAGATCAAGCTGCCATCCCTGTCCAACGGCAAGCACCAGGGGCAGGTTGCCGGCACACTGGAGCGCTTTGCATACCCCGCGATTGGCTCGCTCCCAATCGACCAGATCCCGCGCACGAAGCTCGTCGAGGTGGTGCAGGCCGTACAGAAGGGCGGCCGTGTGGAAACCGCGCACCGGGTGGCCGGGCGCATCGCGGCGGTATTCGACTACGCGCAGGATGTGGGCTACATCGAAAGCCACGGCGCTAGCGGCCTGGTGCGCGTGCTCCAGCCGCGCAAAGTGAAAAAGCCGATGGCCAGCATCCCGCCAGGCGAGGCCGGAGCGCTGCTCGCGGCGATCGACAGCTACGAAGAACCGATCACCCGCCTGGGGCTGCAGTTGCTGGCTTTGACCTTCGTGCGCGTCGGCGAGATGCGCGGCATGCGATGGACCGAGCTGCGCGAGGACGGCGCGGTCTGGGTGGTTCCAGAGGAGCGCATGAAGGCAGGATTGCCGCATATCGTGCCACTGTCCCGGCAAGCTCGGGAGGTGCTCGAACAACTCCGCGTGCTTACCGGCGATCGCGATCTGGTGCTGGATTCACCTCTGCGCCCGGGGCATCCGCTGTCGGAGAACACCTTCCTTTTCGCGCTCTACCGCCTGGGCTATCGCGGCCGGATGACGGCGCATGGATTCCGGGCGTTGGCCTCTACCGTACTCAATGAGCAATCGGGCTATGCGCACGATGTCATCGAGCGCCAGCTCGCGCACCGGGAGACTGATGCGGTTCGCGCGGCGTACAACCGGGCGCAATATCTCGATCAGCGCCGGGGGCTGATGCAATGGTGGGCGGACTGGCTGGATCGACAGCGCGCATCAGCTTTGCCGCCTGCCAGCGCGTGAGGAATCTTGTCAGCCAGGACTCACCTCCGCGCGCGCCCAGTGCCGAAGCCCCTGGACGCAGGACACGGTGAAATACACATACAAGAGCGCCGTGATCCACTGGTGCTGCAACACGAACGCGGCCAGGCCGAGGCTATTGCCCACCAGCCAGAACCAGTAGCCGCGCCGGTTGCGGCGCTTGATGAACTCGTTGCCCACGATGGAGAGGGTAGTAAAGGCAACGTTGATGGTGGTGATGATCGCGGACATTTCACCCACCATATCGGTGTGAGCGAGCCTGATCCGGCGTCGGCCCGACGTACTGCTTGTAGGCAGCAATCCAGTTGGTGGCGATGGCATGCTGAGCCTGCGCCAGCGTGATTCGTCCACTGCAGACCAGGCTGTGCAGCCGGTTCTCCAGCTTATCCTTCGCATAGCTACCCCACCCACCGATGACGTGGTGCGGTTCGGGCCAGAGGTTCTGCGGACTGTCCGGCGAGCCGCCAAGCTCCAGACTGATGAGGTGGTCCTCTTCGTATTCGCGCAACCTGTAGGCATCCTTGCCCATCTGCTGCACATAGCCATACTGTCTGATCTGCTCGCGCTTGAGGCGTTCGGTGTAGGCCTCGTCCGGTCGGATCGACCTGGTGTAGCCGCCCGGTCGGCAAATCGTCTCACGCAGATTTTCCTGCGTGACGTTGGGGTTCAGCGCGCCCGGTGTCAGCTGCGGATTGGGTAATGCATCCGCTTCAGGAAACACAAGGCCCATGCGTCCGGAATGTGCGATGTCCTGGCCGTCACCAGCCTGGCCGTCACCAGATCGACGCGCGTCGCCCCAATCGCCAGACCGGCGATCGAGATAGCGCTCGCCTTCGTGGACAGCGATGCCGCCAAGCGCATAACCCGCAGCGTGCTCTGCGACGCGCCCGAGCATGGACGAGTCATGCCGCTCACAGCCGGCCAAAAGCGGGCCGGTCAGGGCCACAACCAACAGGACCGTGCGCCACATCACGACTGAACCCCCTCGACGCGTCGCTCATCGCTGCGCTGCCATTCGCGCAGCACGGCGGCAATGGATTGCACCGCATCGACACACAGGCTTTTATCCGGGCGGCGCCCCAGCGCCAGAATGGCCGCAGCAATCCGGGCCGGTTCGAGGTCCAGCGCGCTGCGCCCGGCGCGGCGCATGTCGTTCTGCACGGCGGCAATCGCCGCCAATGCGCGCCCAGAATCCTGCTGTGTCGGCAGCAGGCCAATGCGTGCCATCGCGATCGCCTGCTGGGCGATGATCAGATCGTTGGTATGCATCAGATGCTCCGCCGGTCGGCCAACACCTTGGCGATCTTCTGGTCGGTCTTGTATTGGCTCAGTGCGTAGACGGCCCAGATCGTGGCCGGAATCCAGCCGATCAGCGTGAGCTGGGGATCAGGCACACGATGCCCGAGATCGGCTTGCCGATGGTGAAGAACGTCAGCCAGGGAAGGAAGAGGGCGATGAGAAGGCGCATGGTTGTTTTCTTTGGGAATGTGGTGGGAGCCTTAAAACGGGCCGGGCGGCGTCACGCTGGCTGCGGCGACGCAGGCGGGGGAGACGCTCTTGTAATCTTGCGCAGGGGTGCCGAACGCCGGGGCGATACCGTGTTTCCAGGCAAGCTGCGCGGAACACCAAGAATTCTCTTGTTCCCATGCATCACGTTCGGTTGCGCTGATCGCGACTTTCGACTTCACGATCTGTGTTCCGGGAATGCTCGCATTTGCACTCGCCTGGAAGAAGTCCTGAGACTTACCCGCCCACGGCTCCTGCTTGTCAACAAGGGCCAGCATCTTGGGGTTCTTCAGGAACCAATTTGCAGCGTCCAGCCGCCCGCACTTGATCGAAACGGCTGAATCGCCGTTGGCGATCGCCGTGACGGTCGAATCTTTGCTGCACCATTTCTCAAGCTCCGCTCGAGCTTGAGCATCTTTGACCAAATGAGCAACGCCGTTCGATGCAACGGATGGCGCAGATTTGCCACATCCGGCGAGCAGAGCGCTTGCTGCAACGGCGGCACAGAGCAGGGTCTTGGTGTTCGTCTTCATCTTCATGGAAGTCCTTGGGTTGTTGTGTGATGATCGCGAAAGTCCGCGGGGAAGGCGTGGTGTTCAGGCAGCGTGCGGCAGTCGTGCTGCCTCGCGAGCGCTGCGCAGAGCTTCGTAGCGATCCAGGAAAACATCAGCCCACCATTGGGGTGACCAACCGAGGGCGCCGATTTTTTCATGGAATGGTGTTACACCCCATAGTATTCGCCAGGGGATGTTGCGTTCTGCATCGAAATGCATCAGGTCCCGCCGCTCAGTGGCCAGGGCCATCAGATCCGCGTGCTTGACGAGGTCCTCCCAGTCGACCGAGGCCTGCGCGATGCCCAGCGCTTGGCGCACCACGATTTCGACCTCATGCTCAAGGTCTCGCCAGATCGAGCCGAGTGCGGTCTTGACCGGCGTCGGCACATCACCGATGTAAGCCTCGTGGGCGTCGTGCAACAGTCCGGCCAGTTGCGCCTCGACTGGCGCGCCGCGATCCTCAAGGATCCTCGCCACCAGCAGACTGTGCTGTGCCACCGAGTAATGGACTTTGGTGTGGCCGCCGAAGCGGCAGATCAGTGACAGTGCATGGGCGACGTCCTCGATGTGCACGTCCGCAGGTACCATCTGCGTAGGCAGATAGTCGCGGCCGGAGAACGTCAGCATGTGGCATGACGAAGCGGCTTGGGATCGGCTTGCCAGCCATGCCGAGGCCTCGGCGAGAGCCTCCTCATAGGCCTCCGCGTCCGACCCGTCGGCGTCGGCGGGGAAAACGCCGCCGCCTACTTCAGATCCATCGCACAACAGGCGCAAGCGGTAGCCGCCGCCGAGTGTTTCCGGGCGAGGGTCAATCTGGTAGCCGTATTTCGTCATGGCCGCAGCTCCGCACCGGGATGTCCGGCCACAGGTAGCGGCCGAGTGTCCAGTGCAATCCGCTCCGCGCGGGTCAGCAGGCCCTGCGCATAGCCGCGCCTGTAGGCGTCGCGACGCCAGAGAGATGGGTTCGGCTCACGCCCGGCGTACCCGTCGCGCTCACCTACCAGGGCGTAGTCGATCTTGAATCGAGAGAAGAACATGGCGGCTCCTCAGGCGTGGTCGCCGAAGGTGCCGCCGGGGTCGCCGTTCCGCGGCGCTTGCGATGCTGCGGTTGCGTCCGAAGGCCTTGTGGTCTGATCAGTCGAGGTGGGGTCTTGCTTTTCGCTTCCCGGCTTGCTGCTCAGCAGAATCAGGTCCGTGCCGACGACTTCGGTGGTGTAGCGATCGATGCCATCCTTGTCGGCCCACTTCCTGGTGCGCAGGCAGCCTTCAACGTAGCACTGACCGCCCTTTTTGAGGAAGTCGCTGGCGATTTCGGCGCGGCGGTCATAGAAGACTACGCGTGTCCACTCGGTGTCTTCCTGGCGCTCACCGTTCTTGTCTTTCCAGGCCCGGGTCGTGGCCACCAGCAGGTTGGCGACTGCGTTGCCGTCAGGCGTGTAGCGCACCTCGGGGTCGCGACCGAGGTGGCCGATCAGTTGAACCTTGTTGAGAGAGGACATGCTTCACTCCATCGAGGGGATGAAGCAATAATAGGCAATGCCTGATTTCATGTAAAGAGGCATTGCCTATTATTTACAACAGGGCGGCTCGAGGGGCGTCGACTATCAGATTTGCTTTCCTAGCCATGCCCAGATCACGCGGCCGTGAACATGCAGCCCGGTCGCTTCCTCGGGAGAGATCTCCCAGCACTTGTAGAGGATGTTGTCCGAGTTGACGGACAGGGACTTCGGCATGCGCTGAATGCGTTTGATAAAGGTCTCGTCACCAAAGGTGAAAAGGTAGATGCCATCGCGCTCGATGGACTTCACGGATCTGTCAATGACGACGATGTCGCCGTCGCGGATAGTGGGTTCCATAGAGTCGCCTGCAACCGTGACAAGGGCAAGCGAGGTCAGCGTGGCGCCAGAGCTGCGCAGGATGCGCATAGCGATGTCCTGGCAAACTTGAACGCTTCCAACCCGTTGCTGGGCCTCAAGATAGCGCCCGTGCCCTGCGGCCGCCTTCAAGTCGAACTGAGGGATCGTGACCATCCCTTCAACAGCTCGCGCGGGGGCGCTGAATCCCCACTCATCGTGTACCCCCCAATGTTCCGGTCCGACGACGTCTGAGAAGTATTCAAACAGGGCATTGAGGCGGGACTTGGCAACACGACCATGATTGATCCAGTCCTGAACCGACGGCGGCTTGACACCCATAGCCCGCGCCAGGGTGACCTTCGACACCCCCTTCTTCAGTCGCGCCGCCTCAATAGCGGCACCAAGTTCTTTGCCTGTAAGCATTGCCTTATTCGACAGCACAGGCAATACATAAGGCAATGCATTGCTATAAAGAATGCAATGCCTTATACATGCCTCATGAGCACAAACACCCCACTGTCCGAAGCGATCACCGCCCACGGCGGCTTGTCCGCTTGTGCACGCATGATCGGCGTGAGACCCCCGACCATGCACCAGTGGATCAAGGGGCTGCGCCCCATACCACCACGACGATGCTACGCGATTGAATCAGCGTTGGCTGTTCGCCGCTGGGACCTCCGCCCCACCGACTGGCACCTGATCTGGCCAGAACTCGTGGGCACAGAGGGCGCACCTCCGGCCCCCGACCCCGCGTCTTCCTCGACCAGAGAGCAGCCATGATCAGCGCGCTCATCCAGGGGACTCTCAAGGGCGTAGCGACGCAGCGGATGGGCAAGGTCCCCTTCGTGACGGCGACCGTGCGAGTGCCGACCGACGGCAGTGAGGCCGTGTTCGTCAATGTCATTTCATTTGAAGACGCGCCCCGGAATGCACTGTTGTCGCTTCATCCTGGGGAACCGGTCGCACTGGCCGGCACGCTGACGCCTGACGTCTGGATCAACAAAGAAGGCGAACCTCGCCCGCAACTCAAGATGATCGTCAATGCTGTGTTGGCGCCGATGCAATTCTGAACCACCGTGCCGACGCAATTGTGAGCCAGGGGTGGAAGCCGGTTTGTTGTTGCCCGGCTGTGAATCAGTGTAGAGGTTTGCCTTGGTCGTGGTCTCCTTCGTTGGTGGGTTGATGCCGAGAGGGAAGCTGCGCAGGGCGTCGCCCGGAGCGGCTTCCCTCTCGGCTGCGTCAGTCACTTGGCATTGCTGTCTGCGCGGCCTTGCGAGCCTGTTCGCGCGCCTTGATCCGAGTCTTGGCCTCAGCGGTGCTGCGCAGGAAGCGGATCGAGTCGTTGCCGGTTTCGACGATGTGGCAGTGGTGGGTCAACCGGTCGAGTAACGCCGTCGTCATCTTCGCGTCGCCGAACACGCTGGACCATTCGGCGAAGTCCAGATTGGTCGTGATCATCACGCTGGTGTGCTCATAGAGCTTGCTCAGCAGATGGAACAGTAGCGCGCCGCCAGCCTGGCTAAACGGCAGGTAGCCCAGTTCATCGAGGATCACCAGATCCAGCCGCAGCAAGCTGGCAGCGATGCGTCCAGCCTTGCCCTGAGCCTTCTCCTGCTCCAGTGCATTGACCAGGTCGACGGTTGAATAAAAGCGCACACGCTTGCCATGCTGCGTGATGGCGGACACGCCAATGGCTGTGGCCAGATGCGTCTTCCCCGTGCCCGGGCCGCCCACCAGGACCGCATTGTGGGCGGCCTCGGTGAACGTGGTCTCGGCAAGCAGCGCGATGAGCTTGCGGTCGATTGGTGAGACGTCGAAGTCGAAACCGGCCAAGTCCCGGTGCATCGGGAACTTCGCCGTATGCATCTGGTAGTTCACAGAGCGCATGGCGCGATCGGTCACCTCGGCCTGCAGCAGGTGTTCGAGTAGCCAGCGGCTGCTGGCGGCTTCCGAACGGTCTCCTTGCTCGGTCAGGTCGGCCCACGCTCCAGCCATGCCATGCAGCCGCAACTGCCTGAGTTCCACAGCGAGGTCACGCATGGTCCGCTCCCTCGTCGCAGGTCCGCAGGGCGTCATATCGCGCGGTATTGGCGATGGGCACGATGTTGACCTGCAGTGTCGTGGCCGCGTTCTGTGGCACGACCGTGGGCGTCAGTCGGCCCAGCACGTTGATCACATGTTCCACGCTGACGCGCCCCGATGGCGGCGCGTTCTCCAGGGCCAACTCCGCAGCGACGAGCACAGCGTCCAGTCCAGCGGTGGGCACAATCGCCAGCACTTGCGCCATGATGCGGTCGCCCCCTGCCGTGCGGAGAAGGCTGCGCCGCAAGCGCTGCAGTGGCTCGGGCATGTCGGCGAAGGGTGCCCCATTGCGCAGGGCGCCCGGCTTTCTCTGCACCAGCGGCACGTAGTGCTGCCAGTCGTAGCGGGTCTCACCCGCATTGCTCAGCCGCGCATGGCGCGCGACCTCCTTGTCGTCGGCAACGATCACCACCTGGCCGGGATACAGCCGCGTGCTGACGATCTGCCCGGCCCACTCGCTGGGCACCGAGTAGCGGTTGCGCGCCACCGACACGAGGCAGGTGCTGGACACGCGCGCGGGCTTCTCCACATAGCCGTCGAATGACATCGTCATTGGCAGCAGGTGCGGACGTTCGAGGTCGAGCATCTCGGCCACCGTGAACTGGTCGTGCTCGGGATGTCGCACCTCATCCCACAGCGCCCGGCAGCGATCGCCCAGCCACGCGTTGAGCTCGGCAAAGCTACCGAATCGCTCCTTGGCGGCTTGAATCCAGATGCGCCTGCGGCTGTCCTGCACGTTCTTCTCAACGACCCCCTTCTCCCAGCCAGAGGCCACGTTGCAGAAGTCCGGGTCATAGAGGTAGTGTGCGCACATCACAGCGAACCGCGCGTTGACCACCCGACCCTTGCCCTTGCGGACCTTGTCCACGGCGGTCTTCATGTTGTCGTAGATGCCGCGCCGAGCCACGCCACCCAGCGCCGCAAAGCAGCGTGTGTGCGCATCGAACAGCATCTCGTGACCCTGGCTCGGGTAGGCCACCAGCCAGAAGGCACGGCTGGCACATAGCTTCATGTGGGCCACCTGCACCCGGTAGTAGATCCCGCCGACCACCAGCCCCTCTTCGCTCCAGTCAAACTGGAATGCCTCACCCAACTCAAAGCGCAGCGGAACGAACGCCTTGCCGCCGGACTCTTGGCCGGCGGCTCGCCGCCATGCACGAATGAAGTCCGTCACGCGGCTGTAGCTCCCCGTGTAACCCGCCGCCTTGATCTCGGCGAACAACGCCTGCGCCGTGCGCCGCTCCTGCGGCGGCCGCCTCGCATCCACTTTGAGGGCCAGCTTGATGCTGTCCTCAAACGGCGTGAGCTTGCACGCCTGCGCCGTGCGCTGATACTTCGGTGGCTCTGGCACCTCGCCGTGCAACCACTTGCGCACGGTGTTGCGCGATAGGCCCGTCTTGCGCGCAATCTCGCGCTCGCTGAGATGGTCCCGGCGGTGTAGTCGCCGAATCTTGCCGATCATGTCCATGGTGATCATTCCTGCTGTCCCCCACCGCACAGAAATGCAGCAGGGTAGGTCGAACACCTGGTTCAGTTTTCGGTCGGCACAACCCTCAAAAGTGGCTCAATTTTCGGTCGGTAACAACAAACGACCCAGACAAAGACGATGAGAGGCAGTCCAAACTTTCAGGGGGCGATGTTCAGCTATATTAGCCTTGAAGATCGTGTGCCGCAGGCACACCCGTTGCGCAAGCTTCGAGCCGTGGTCGATGCGTTGCTGGCGACGATGAGCAGCCAGTTCGAGGCGGTGTATGCCCGCTGCGGTCGCCCCTCAGTGCCGCCGGAGATGCTGCTCAAGGCCCCGCTGCTGCAGATCCTGTTCTCCATTCGCAGCGAGCGGCTGCTGGTCGAAGCGATCAACTACAACCTGCTGTACCGCTGGTTTGTCGGCCTGAACATCGAAGACAAAGTCTGGGACCACTCCACCTTCAGCGCCAACCGCGAACGCTTGTTCAACGAAGACCTCGCCCGCGCCTTCTTCGAGCGCGTCAAGCTCAGCGCCCAGTGGGCCAAACTCGCCAGCGACGAACACTTCAGCGTCGACGGCACGCTCATCGAAGCATGGGCCTCGCACAAGAGCTTCAAGCGCAAGGACGACGACAGCAGCGCACCAGCCGGGCGCAACCCCGAGGTGGACTTCAAAGGGCAAGCGCGCTGCAACGACACCCACGCCAGCACCACCGACGCCGAAGCCCGGCTTTTCAAGAAGAGCGCGGGCGACAAGTCCCGCCTGTGCCACATGGGGCACATCCTCATGGAGAACCGCAGTGGGCTGATCGCCGATGTCGAGATCACCCACGCCAGCGGCACAGCCGAGCGCGAGGCAGCGCTGGCGATGCTCAAGCGCCGGGGCAACAAGAACAAACGGGTCACGGTCGGCGCTGACAAGGGCTACGACAGCAAGGCCTTCATCCAGGGCTGCAGAAAGCTCAACGTCACGCCCCACGTGGCGGCCAAGGACAAGTACTCGGCGGTGGATGGCCGCATCAAACGGCACGAGGGCTACAAGACCAGCCTGAAAGTGCGCAAACGCATCGAAGAGGCCTTTGGCTGGATCAAGACCGTCGGCGGTCTGGCCAAGACCAAGCTGATCGGCCAAGCCAAGCTCACGGGGCAGGCACTTCTGTGCTTTGCCACCTACAACCTGGTGCGCATGGGCAGCATCGGCGGCTGGTGGGACGCGCATCATGCGTGAGCCATGGGATACGTGCGCCCGAAATGGGCGAAGTGGCCTGCAAACAGGCCGCAATGGCCTTCGAAATCGCTTCGCAGACGCGCCAAGGTGGCTCGCGTCTTCAAAATCAGCGGCGGCAGGACGTTCGATGAGCACTTTTTCAACGGCCTGTTAAGGCAAGATGTTTTCATGATGAGTAGCGTCGGAGAATTAAACAGGCATTGCACATAGGCTATAGCAAGGCATTTTGAACTCGCTACTCAATGAATTGGTTTTCCGTCAGCTTACAGTCTCAAACGGCCATTCATTCGTTCAATAGTATCTCCAAGGCAGCCTGCTGTCACGGATCGACAATCCTCGTGCTACGAGGGTGACATCTAGCGACCATGGCACATGTCGAATCAAGCGTCAGGACAGGGTCACTCATGATCAATCGTTATTGCCCGTGAACAAACTCTACGCCTGCGAACACTTAGGTATGAACACTTAGGTATCCAGATCAGTCAGAGTCGCGTAGAACTCGGCGAATGTTGGCGCAACTCTGGGAAAGATGGCCAAAAGCTGGGGATCGAAATGTTCCGGCTTCACGCGCCCGTCGCCCTTGAGGATAATCTCCACAGAGCGCTCATGATCGAAAGGCTCTTTATAAGGACGACGGCTTCGCAAGGCGTCGTAGACATCCGCCAGCGCCATCATGCGCGCGCCCAAGGGAATCTCTTCGCCTTGACGACCCAAGGGATAACCGCTCCCGTCCCAGCGTTCGTGATGCCCCAGGGCGATTTCATAGCCCATCTGTAATTCCGGGGAAACATTTTGTTCACCGATGATATTGGCACCGAGAATGGTATGGGTACGCATGATCGCCCATTCTTCCGCATCCAAGGGGCCGTGCTTCAGCAAAATTCGGTCGGGGATCCCGATTTTACCGACATCGTGCATGGGGCTCGCTATAAAAATAAGGTCGGCGAATTCGGGTGACATGCCCAGGCGCTGCGCCAGTTCCCGACAATAAAAGGCGATGCGTTGAACATGGGCGCCGGTTTCCTCATCTTTTTTCTCGGCTGCGCGGATGAGGGTCTGGATGGTCTGCAGATAGCTGTCGTGCAACTGGGCCGTCCGCTGGCGGACCGTCTCCTCCAAGATCTCATTGTGCCGCTGAATTTGATCGTTGTACTCCTTCAGCCGGAGGATATTGCGAACCCGCACGAGCAGCTCGGCCCGGTCGATAGGCTTCCCAAGGAATTCGTCGACGCCGGCTTCCAGGGCACGCAACCGGGTTTCGCGATCATTGAGGGCGGTGACGATGATCACCGGAAGGTTTGCGAAGTGGGCATCGGCCTTGAGTCTGGCCGCCAGTTCAAAGCCGCTTATCCCCGGCATCATGCCGTCGGTCAGAACCAGATCCGGCTGCCGCTCCTGCATCCATTCCACCGCTTCTCGCGCACTATCGGCCGCCAATACTTCGTAGGACTCGGCTTCAAGCAGGACGGTTAGGAGACGACGACTGCTCGCGTCATCATCCACGACCAGTACCAGGGGGCGACGTTCAGACATCAACTTTTCCTGCATCGGCTTTTCCTCGGCTGTGGAGAAGACGGCTTACGGCTTCCAAGAGTGTGGCGTGGCGGATGGGTTTGCTGAGATAGGCATCGCAACCGGCGGCGAGGATGCGCTCTTCGTCCCCTTTCATAGCCAGTGCCGTCAAAGCCAGGATGGGGATCTCCCGCGTCGTGGGATCCCCTCTGAGGAGACGGGTGGCGGCAAGGCCATCCATACCAGGCAAATGGATGTCCATGAGGATGAGGTCCGGTTGCTCGCGCCGAGCCAGAGTGATGCCCTGTTCTGCATTGGTGGCAGGCAGTACCGCGTAACCTGCCTTGGTCAGGATAAGCTCCGCCAACTTGAGGTTGGTCGCATTATCCTCGACGATCAAAATGCGCTTAGGCAAGGTCATCCCCTCTAGGCCGATTGGACTCTGGAAAGTGCACGGCGCACTTCACCGAGAAAGCGATCACGTCGAAAACCGGCTTTTTCCATGATATTCAAGATGTACCCATTGAGGCGGCGGCGATCCTCGGGCGTAATCATCTTGGCTGTCAACACCAAAACTGGAATGGCAGCCGTATCCGGGCGAGATTGCAGGGCTTCCACCACATCGAAGCCGTTGAACTCCGGCATCATCAAATCGAGAAGGATGAGCTGGGGATGAAAATGTTGGGCCATGAGCACCGCGTCCCGGCCTCCATAGGCACTGAGCACTTCATAACCGACACTGTTGAGCTGGCGCCGCAGAATGTCTACCGCCCGTGCCTCGTCATCGACCACGAGTACGGTGGGACGCGGCTGCTTCATGGCCGCAAGCCCCAGCTTTTGTAGAACCTCTTCCAGTTGTTCTGCACTCACGGGCTTCTGCAGGATCTGCGCGCTGCCCAGGGAAAAACCAGATTGCTGCTGTGCGTCGATGCTGGTGATCACCACTGGAATGGCAGCCAGGCGCTCTTCCTGACGCTGTGCCTCGAGAAAGTCCCAGCCGTCCATGCCCGGCAGGTCGATCTCCAACACGATTAGATCCGGAGGTGCATTCCGAGCCCTGTCCAGGCCGGCTCTGGCATCGTGAGCTCGCTGTACGCGAAAGCCATCGTCGCGCAGGTAGCCCTCCAGCAGAGCTGCCGCCGCATCGTCGCTCTCCACCACCAACGCAATACGATCCGTTTTGACTGCGGGGACGGCCTCCGCCGGGTCTGGCTGGAGAGGGGCGGCCTCCTCGCGCCAGGGCAGCCAGACATGGAAGCTGGAGCCTTTGCCGAGAGTGCTTTCCACCGTCACCCGGCCGCCGTGGAGCTCGGCCAGGCGTTTGACCAGGGAAAGGCCCAGACCGGTGCCTTCATAGCGGCGATCCAGACCGCTATCCACCTGGACAAAGGGTTGAAAAAGGCGCTGCAAGTCTGCTTCGGCGATTCCGATACCTGTGTCCATCACGCTGATTTCCAGCCAGCAGGGAAAGGCCCCATACTCGGGCGCCGAAAGCTCGCTGTGGCGCCATCCGCGCAGGGTAACCTGACCGCCGGCGGGCGTGAACTTCACGGCATTGGACAAAAGGTTATAGAGGATCTGCTTGGTCTTGCGCGGATCCACATATACGAGAGGCAGATTCTCCTCTATCTCGACACTCAGACGTATTTCATTGGCGGCGGCCTTTTCCCGCACGATACCCAGGGCACTATGCAATAGATCGCTGAGGTCGGTCGCCTCCAACTCCAGCTTCATCATGCCCGCTTCTACTTTGGAGAGATCCAGGATATCGTTGATGAGGGAAAGCAGGTGTTGACCACTTTCAAAAATATCCTTGGCAGCATCCCGTTGTTCCGGAAGAAGCTCGCCCAGGATGCCGTCCTTCAACAGCTCCGAAAACCCGATAATGGCGTTGAGGGGCGTCCGCAATTCGTGGGACATGTTGGCCAGGAAATCGGATTTGGCCTGATCCGCCATTTGCAATAGCTGGTTTTTCTCCAGCAACTCTTCGCTTCGGACGCGCAGTTCGGCAGCCATGATCCGCTGGTTTTCCCTCTGGGCGAAATCGTTGAGGGCCGCCCCCAGCTCCAGGGAGAGCTTCTCCAGAAAAGCCTCCTTTCTCTCATTCAATGCCTGTAAGGAGGCCAGCACCAGCACACCAAAACGATTTTCCTGGTACCGGACGGGCACCATGGCGATCTCTGCCGGCTGGAAACGGCACACACCCGCGTCCACCAGAAAACCCGGGTTGCTGCCACGCTGCCGCAGCCGCTGCACATGATCCCCTAGGGCTGCCTCCCCCAGAAGACCCTCTCCACGCTGAAAACTGGGAGTTAGCTGGACATCGGTACCACGATGCGCCTCGACGAGAAAGCGGCCCTGCCACTCGTCGTAGCGATAAAAGGCGGAAACCGGAAAGGGGTGATTCTCCGCCAAAATGGCGAGCACCCGCTGCAGGATCTCTGCGAAAGCAAGACCACTTCCACTGAAAAGGGCCAGGATCTGCCCCTGGCTGCTTTCGATGCGCAGGGCTTCCTCCAAGATGGCTTCCGCTTCACGACGCTCGCGCATCTCCGCTCGAATCCGCCAGATGAAACCGGAGAGCAAGGCTATCAACAACGTGATCGCAGCCACGCTCATCCACAGGGCCAAGGCGCCGGCACTCTGCGCCTTTTCCATGCGTGCGCGAAGTAGTCCGCTTTCCGTCCCCCGCATCTCATTCACCAAGCTGTGCACTGCCGCCATCTCCGTGCCCCCCTCTCCCGCCCGCAGCAGAGCCTGTGCCGCCGCAAGGCCGTGCTGTTCGTACGCGGCGAGAACCTGGTCGAGGATCAGCAGACGCTTTTGTGTCTGCCGCTGCAATGCCACGGCCCGGCGCTCCTCCAGCGGGTTGTCCGTTACCATTCCCGGCAATGCATCCATGACGGTTTGCAGACGTCGAACCGCATGCTGGCGTTGCTGAAGGTAGAAAGGATTGGCGGTGAGGAGATAACCGCGCTGCGCCGTCTCCGCTTCATTGATCAGCGCCCAGCTGCGATCCAGGTTGCTCAGCACTGACTGGGTGTGTCCCACCCAGCGGGAGGCATCCACGTAGCCTGCCGCAGCGCGAAAGGCCAGAAACCCCACCAGGAGTAATGCCAGGAGGGCGAAGCCGAAACCCGCAAGAACCTTGTCTTCCGTGGAAAGTTTGAAATTCATACCTTAACAGGCCGTTGAAAAATCCCCCGCAGCTGCTGCGGCAGGCGTTACGATCTGAGGCCATCGGTGAACGACCCAGACAAAGACGATGAGAGGCAGTCCAAACTTTCAGGGGGCGATGTTCAGCTATATTAGCCTTGAAGATCGTGTGCCGCAGGCACACCCGTTGCGCAAGCTTCGAGCCGTGGTCGATGCGTTGCTGGCGACGATGAGCAGCCAGTTCGAGGCGGTGTATGCCCGCTGCGGTCGCCCCTCAGTGCCGCCGGAGATGCTGCTCAAGGCCCCGCTGCTGCAGATCCTGTTCTCCATTCGCAGCGAGCGGCTGCTGGTCGAAGCGATCAACTACAACCTGCTGTACCGCTGGTTTGTCGGCCTGAACATCGAAGACAAAGTCTGGGACCACTCCACCTTCAGCGCCAACCGCGAACGCTTGTTCAACGAAGACCTCGCCCGCGCCTTCTTCGAGCGCGTCAAGCTCAGCGCCCAGTGGGCCAAACTCGCCAGCGACGAACACTTCAGCGTCGACGGCACGCTCATCGAAGCATGGGCCTCGCACAAGAGCTTCAAGCGCAAGGACGACGACAGCAGCGCACCAGCCGGGCGCAACCCCGAGGTGGACTTCAAAGGGCAAGCGCGCTGCAACGACACCCACGCCAGCACCACCGACGCCGAAGCCCGGCTTTTCAAGAAGAGCGCGGGCGACAAGTCCCGCCTGTGCCACATGGGGCACATCCTCATGGAGAACCGCAGTGGGCTGATCGCCGATGTCGAGATCACCCACGCCAGCGGCACAGCCGAGCGCGAGGCAGCGCTGGCGATGCTCAAGCGCCGGGGCAACAAGAACAAACGGGTCACGGTCGGCGCTGACAAGGGCTACGACAGCAAGGCCTTCATCCAGGGCTGCAGAAAGCTCAACGTCACGCCCCACGTGGCGGCCAAGGACAAGTACTCGGCGGTGGATGGCCGCATCAAACGGCACGAGGGCTACAAGACCAGCCTGAAAGTGCGCAAACGCATCGAAGAGGCCTTTGGCTGGATCAAGACCGTCGGCGGTCTGGCCAAGACCAAGCTGATCGGCCAAGCCAAGCTCACGGGGCAGGCACTTCTGTGCTTTGCCACCTACAACCTGGTGCGCATGGGCAGCATCGGCGGCTGGTGGGACGCGCATCATGCGTGAGCCATGGGATACGTGCGCCCGAAATGGGCGAAGTGGCCTGCAAACAGGCCGCAATGGCCTTCGAAATCGCTTCGCAGACGCGCCAAGGTGGCTCGCGTCTTCAAAATCAGCGGCGGCAGGACGTTCGATGAGCACTTTTTCAACGGCCTGTTAAAACCCGGGCGTGGATTGAAACGATATGGTAAAGGCCGCCAAGAGCGGCAAAAACATCGTCTCGCCCGGCTTAAAACCCGGGCGTGGATTGAAACCCCAGGAGATTAAGAAATGAACTTCTGAACCGCCCCGGATTTTGAGGAGGCTCCAACCTTCGAGAGAATGGAGCCATGAACAAGTCGAACAAGTTTTCCCCTGAAGTCCGTGAGCGCGCTGTGCGCATGGTGCAGGAGCACCGCGGTGAGTACCCCTCGCTGTGGGCCGCAGTGGAGTCGATCGCCCCCAAGATTGGCTGCTCGGCGCACACCCTGCTGGAGTGGGTCAGACGCGACGAGATCGATGCAGGCACGCGACCAGGCGTGACCTCGGCAGAAGCCCAGCGCATCAAGGATCTGGAGCGCGAGAACAAGGAGCTGCGCCGTGCCAACGAGATCCTCAAGCTGGCCAGCGCGTTTTTCGCCCAGGCGGAGCTCGACCGCCGACTCAAGAACTGAGAGCGTTTGTTGATCAGTACCGCGCCCAATTCGGGGTCGAGCCGATCTGCAAGGTCCTGCAGATCGCCCCAAGCGGTTACCGCCTGCATGCGGCCCGGCGGCGCAATCCGGCGTTGCTGCCGCCACGCGCTCAGCGCGATGAGCGGCTGATCCCCCACGTCCAACCGGAGCGCGTCAAGTTACTTGTCGCCTCTTTCACGCAGCAATCGGCTGAATGTCTCCTCGGCTCACAGCCGTTGTGACCACAGAGTCGCGTTCAGGGTTGAGGGTAACGGCCCGGATGTGCGACCAGTCGCGTGTGCCGCGTGACCAGCGCGCGGGGTTGCGTTCGCGAGCCTGGAGGTAGACCTGGTGCCGAGCCGCAAGGATCGCGACGTCGTGGCCTTCATGGCGCTGTGCCGGGCTGACGTAGCGGATGCCGCTGTGCCTGTGATCGTGGTTGTACCAATGCACGAACTGGCGCGCCCACTCGCGCGCGGCGCACAGATCCGTAAAGCCCTTTTCTGGGAACTCCGGCCGGTACTTCGCCGTGCGGAACAGGCTTTCGACGAAGGCGTTGTCGTCGCTCACGCGGGGCCGTGAGTACGACGGTTTCACGCCCAGCCACCACAGCATGGCCAGCACGGTGGTGGCCTTCAGCGTGGCGCCGTTGTCGCCGTGCAGTACGGGTCGCTCGTCACGCGGCATGGCGTGAATGCCCTCGGCCAGCGCCGTACGCTGCACGAGCCGCGCAGCGTGGTCGCAGTCGTCGTCCTCGTGCACCTCGAAGCCCACGATCTTGCGGCTGTACACGTCCATGATGAGGTACAGGAAGAACCAGCGTCCGGCGACATCCCTTGGCAGGAACGTCATGTCCCAGCACCACAGCTGTCGCGGCGCGGTGGCCACGTGAGTGGTCGGTGGCCGGCCCTTGCGTGGTGCCTTGGCGCGCCCGCGGTGACTCATTTGCCCCTGCGCACGCAGCACGCGGCGGAAGCTGGACTCGCTGGCGATGTAGACGCCCTCGTCAGCCAGCGTCGGCACGATGCGCGCCGGCGGCAGATCGGCGAAGCGCGGCTCGTTGGCCACGCTGACGATCTGCGCACGTTCGCGATCACTCAGCGCATGGGCTGGCGCCGGCCGCACGGCCTGCGGCCTGCCATCGCCAGATTCCAGGCCTTGGCCGGCCTTCCAGCGCTGCAAGGTACGCGCGCTGATCCCCATGAGTTCGCACGCTGGCTTCAGGCGCGCACCGGCATCGCAAGCCGCTTCGATGTCTCGGGCAATTTCCTGGCGATCTTCGAGGCCGATCATTCGTCCTCGCCCTTGTTCCTGTTGAAGATCGCCTCGGCTTTTTTTGACAGCACCAGCAGCGCCGCCGCCTCGGCCAGGGCCTTGTCCTTGCGGCGTACCTCTCGCTCGAGCTCTTTGATGCGGCGCCGATCCTCCTTGGTCTGCGAGGGGCTGGCACGTACTTCCTCGGGTGCAGCCAGTGCCCGCACCGCGTTGTCTCGCCATTGCTGCAGTTGCTGCGCGTACACGCCGTTCTCGCGGCACCAGGCGCTGCGCGAGGCATCGTCCATCGCCGCGGTCGTGATCACCGCCTCCAGGCGCGCGGCAGCTGTCCACACGCGCTCCTTCGCCGGCCTGGCCAACGACTCAGCGCGCCAGCGCTCCAGCGTGTCCACGCCCACTCCGATCTCGCGCGACACCACCTGCGGTGCGGCGCTCTCCGGCGGCAGCATGCGTGCCACCGCCCGGTCCTTGAATGCTTGTCCGTATCGAGCCAACTTCTTCTCTCATCCGCGCCCCCGTGTCGATGAAACGATGGTGTGCGGGGGGCGGCGCCTTCGGCGCCGCACAGGCTGTGCATTTGTGGACGATGCGCTTCGCGCACCGGCCAGCTTGCCGTGGACAACGCATCCGCGTTGCCCACCGCGCCGGCCTTCGCCCACAAGCTCCACAGCCTCCCACCACCATCAATGAACCAGTCTCACAGCTCTGGTCCTATCGGGGCGACAAGTATTCTGACGCGGGGGGCAACAGGTCTGGCAAGTGAACATGCAGGTCTATGGCGTTGATAAAGTCTGGAAGCAGATGAACCGCGAGGGTACCGTTGTGGCGCGGTGCACGGTCGAGCGGCTGATGAAGCGCCTGGGCTTGCGCGGCGCCATCCGCGGCAAGGTGGTGCGCACCACCATCGCCGATGCCAAGGCGCCGTGCCCGTTGGATCATGTCAACCGGGTCTTCAAGGCCGAGCGGCCCAATCCGCTCTGGGTGTCTGATTTCACGTACGTGTCTACCTGGCAAGGCTGGCTGTACGTGGCCTTTGTCATCGATGTGTTTGCCCGCCGGATCGTGGGCTGGCGCGTGAGCAGCTCCATGCGCACGGACTTCGTGCTCGATGCCTTGGAGCAGGCGCTGTACGCCCGGCAACCGCAGCAGGACGACGCTCTGATTCATCATTCGGACAGAGGCTCGCAATATCTGTCCATCCGCTACACCGAGCGGCTGGCCGAGGCCGGTATTGAACCTTCTGTGGGCAGCAAAGGAGACTCCTGTGAACCTCGAATTACCGCATCTTTGACCTGACCGTGCCGTGATGATGTCTCAAACGAGCGCGTTTCCGAGCCACGCGAAGGGTGGCGAGGGGATTTCTCCGTCGTCTGGAGCCCTGGTCCGGTGGCATTCGACCGCTCCAGGCCCATTTCGGGCGTCAGAAGGGCGCCGGCCCCACCTCCATCAGCGAGCACAGACGCCGCAGGTTGTACGTCGCGGCCTTCCAGTTCAGATGCAGCGTCGCCCGGTCCAGGCCGATCGAGCGCAGCGCCTTACCGCCCATCTGTTCCAGGCTGGCGTAGATGTGCTCCACACGAGCGCGGGTCTTGGCAATGCGCCGATTGCGCCGCTCCTGGCAGTCGGACAGCGGCTTGCCGGCCTGCCCCTTGCGCTGGATGTGCATGCGCCAGCCCTGGGCCTTCAGACGCTCCTCGCGTTCGCCGTCGACGTAACCCTTGTCGGCCCAGACGTCGCGGCTGGTGTTGCCCGCGTCGAGGACGCCCTCGAAGTGCAGGGTGTCGTGCTCGCTGGCCGTGCTGATGTGAATGCCCCGGATCAGCTTGTGCCGCCGGTCCACGCTGGTCGAGAGCTTGTAGCCGAAGGAGCTCTTGCCGTGCTTTTTGGTCCAGCGGGCCTGGATGTCCTTCTGCCGGCGCTTGGGCGCCGACCACTCGGCCGGCATCGCGTCCTGCTGAACAATCTCTTTCTCGTCCCTGCTCAGCGTCTGCTTCGGCACGGGCACGATGCTGGCGTCGATCATCTGGCCGCCGCGCGCGATGTAGCCGTGACGGTCGAGTTGCTGCCTCACCGCATCGAAGATGCGTTCGCTGGCACCGGCCTTGATCAGCCGCTCCTTGAAAGTCCAGATGGTCGTGCGGTCCGGCGCCTGCGAACTCTGCCGCAGGCCCACGAAGCGTTGGAAGCTCAGCCGATCCAGAAGCTGGAACTCCATCTGCTCGTCGCTGAGGTTGTAGATCTGCTGGATCACCAGGACGCGAATCATCAGTTCCGTCGGAAACGGCGGGCGCCCGCCCCGCTCGCGACCAGGGCGCGGCGCAGCCTCGTCGATCTCCGCAGCCAACGCCGCGAAGTCCACGTGCTGGGCCAGTTTGCTCAGCGCGTCGCCGATCTTGTCCAGCTTGGTCTCGCGCTCTTGCTCCGCGAACAGACTGACCTTGATCACCGCCATCCCCTCATCACGTCACCATGCCCACATGATGCCCGGCCCGCCGCTCGACGGCCAGGTTTTTCGAGGCGCCCTATATTCGAATTCGATCAATATGAGCAAGCGCGGCCATTCCGCCCAAGTTCCGGCTGTCGGGGAAGCCAAGCGCGGCGAACGGGGCTATCTCGGTTACCTGCTGCGGCAGGCCCAGGTCGCGCATCGCCAGAACATGGAGCATGCGCTGGCCGGGACCGGTCTGACGTTGCCGCAGTTCTCGGTGCTGACGATGTTGGCGGCCTACCCTGGCGCGTCCGGCGCCGGCCTGGCGAGACTGTCGTTGCTGACGCCGCAGACCGTGAGCGTGATCGTGGTCAATCTGGAGCGCAGCGCAGCCGTGGCAAGACGCGCGCATGCCGTGCATGGGCGCATTCAGCACCTCGACGTGACGCCCGCGGGCGCGCAACTTCTGGCCCGATGCCGCGCGCGGGTCAACGCGGTCGACGCCGCGCTACGCTCCGGGCTCAGCGCACAGGATGAAGCCGTGATCCGGCGCTGGCTGGTGCAGGTGGCCACGGGGCAGATCACGGAATGAGTCTTCGGCCATGCCGAGGAAGTCGTGCTGCCGCGCCAGCCCGCGCGGATGCCTAGGCCCGGCGGGCCGCGACCGCGCGCGGCGGAACATCTCGAGGCGCGCCAGGTCCATGTAGGGGTGAACCCGCCCAAACGGGCTGAACCGCCGCAATCCGCGTGTTCAAGACCGCAACGCAACGTCGAACCGCACACGGCACGAACCCAGGAGCCCGACATGCCCGACACCCGACGCCCCGATGCAGACGAGACCTCGCCGTCCAGGACCGCCGCGACGCCGGCCCTGCCAATCCCCACGCGGCGCCAGATGCTGGGCGCGGCGGCCGCCGGCGGCGCCTTGTGGATGGCCGAACGCGCTCACGCCCAAGGCATGGCGGGCATGCCCATGGGGCCGATGTCAGGCGGCATGGCCGGCATGCCAGGCATGGGCGCCGCGCCGGCGCACGCCCCCAGGCCCGCCCGGTTCGAGCGTCCCCTGGTCATCCCCGCGCAGTTGCAAGGCCAGCCGCGGGCCGATGGCAGCCTGGGGTACGCCCTGCGCATGTCTGCCGGCCACAGCGAACTGCTGGCCGGGGTGCGCACGCCGACCTGGGGCTACAACGGCGCCTACCTCGGGCCCGCGTTGCGGGTGCCGCGCGGCAAACAGGTCCGCATCGCCGTGCGCAACGATCTGAACCAGGCCACGACCACCCACTGGCACGGCGCGCATGTGCCGGGGCGCATGGACGGCGGCCCGCAGAGCCTGATTGCGCCCGGTCAATCGCTGGTGTATGACTTCGCGCTGGATCAGCCGGGGGCGACCCTGTGGTACCACCCCCATCCCGACGGGCTGACCGGGGCGCATGTCTATGCCGGACTGGCCGGCATGCTGCTGGTGGACGACGGCGTGGATCGGGTCCTGGATCTGCCCCGGACCTGGGGCGTGGACGACATTGCGCTCATCCTGCAGGACCGTCGCATGGACGCCGACGGCCGCCTGTTGTACATGCCCAGCATGATGGACCGCATGGGCATGAAGGGGAACCGCTTCCTGGTCAACGGCCGCGAGCAGCCTTACGTACAGGTGCCGGCGCAATGGGTACGCCTGCGCGTGCTCAATGGCTCCAACGCGCGGGTCTACAACCTGGCTTTCGCCGAAGGCCAGTCCTTTCACGTGATTGCCGGCGACGCCGGCCTGCTCGCGCGTCCGGTGGAGATGCGCAGCCTGCTGCTGGCCCCGGCCGAGCGCGCCGAGATCCTGCTCGATCTGCGTCGCCTGCAGGGCAAGGCCCTGGTGCTGCGCAGCGACTCCGGCTCGGTGGTTCCCGGCTTGAGTAGCATGCCGATGGACGTCGACATCTTCGATCACCAGGGTTTCGACCTGCTGCAACTGCGCGTCGGCGCGCCGCTGGCAAGGTCCGCGCGCCTGCCGGCCAAGCTCGTCTCCATCCCGGCGCTGCGGCCGGATGCGCCCGTGCGGCATTTCAGCTTGCAGGGCATGATGGGCTCGATGATGGCCGGCGGCATGCAGGCCATGGGCGGCATGGCGGGCGCAGCGCGTGCGTCCGCCAACGCCGGTCCCGGCGGAATGAGCCTGGGCATCGGCATGCAGCATCTGTTTTCCATCAACCACCAGTTCATGGACATGGCGGTGATCAATCAGCGCGTACGCCTGGGCAGCACCGAAGTCTGGGAGGTGAGCAATGATGCGGAGATGGCCCATCCCTTCCACCTGCACGGCACCTCGTTCCAGATTCTGGATCGCGACGGCAGCGTGCCGCCCGAGCACGAGCGCGGCTGGAAGGACGTGGTCTTCGTGCGCCACAATGAAACGGTGCGCCTCGCCGCCCGCTTCGACCAGCCTGCGGGCCGGGCGCATCCCTTCATGTACCACTGCCACATCCTCGAGCACGAGGACAACGGCATGATGGGCCAGTTCACCGTGGCCTGATCAGGTCCTGTTCAGCGCATCAGGGCCTCGATGACCTGCCGAATCGCTGGGCTGTCGTAATCCCGCCCGCCGACGGCCTGCCGGACGATCAGGCCCTGCTTGTCGATCAGATAGGTCGTCGGAATGCCCATCACGCCGAACGCATGCGCCACCTCGCTATGTTGGTCCAGCAACACCGGGAAGGTGGGCGAGGGGTTGAGCTGCCCCATATACGCGAACACATTGTTCAGGGTCTCGCCCTGGTCCAGCGCCAGCACCTCGAAGGGACGTCCCTTCATCGACAGGTAAAGCCGTTCGATGGACGGCATTTCCTGCCGGCAAGGCGGGCACCAGGTAGCCCAGAAATTGACCAGCACCACCTTGCCGCGGTAATCGGCCAGGCGGTGGGTTTTGCCGTTGATGTCCTGCAGACTGAATGCCGGCGCCGGGCGCGGCGGCTGCACCACCGCGAGCGCGTGGTCCTGCACCGGCTCGGCGGCGCGGGCGGTGCGCGCCGCGCCAACGGCCAGCAGCCCGGCGCCGCCGAGCCAGGACAGCACCTGGCGGCGCTCAGGGTTGGGCATGCGGGGCCGCTGCGCATTGCGGTCCGACCAATGTGGCTTGATGCTGCGTTCCATGCTCTCTCCAGAAATAAACAAGTTCGAACTGCGTGCCGCGCGGCAAGTCGACGGTGGTGAATCCCTGGGCCCAATCCCCGGGCTGCAGGGTTTGCTGCGCCGGCAGGATCGACCAATCCGAACTCACGCCCAGTGGCTGCCAGCGGTGCAGCCACTGGGTCTTGGTGATCAAGGGGTGCCGCTTGCCATCCGGGGTCACGGCCTTCCAGTCGGCCACGTCATAGGTGATGGGAGCCTTGGCGTCGTTCCGGATCGAGGTTCCGAACACGCAGACCTTGGCGATGGCATCGATGGCCTTGGGCGGATAGCCCATGTTCTCGTAAAAGGCGCGCACATTGTCGGGGCCGAGCTGGATCAATTGCACGGTGAAGGCGTGCCTGGCGTTCGTCCACGACGGTTGCGCCGCACTCGCCGCTGCGGCCGGGGCGGCCGGGGCGGCATCCGCGGCCTGGGCGGCGCCGGGCGAAAGTCCGGCACAGGCGAGTGCGGCGAGCAAGGGAAAAACACGACCATCCATCGTTCAACTCCGTAAGAACAGCGCGGACGGGCGACTGCGCGGCAACTTCGTCCCCGTCAGTCCGCCCTCCAGGCGCATGGTCAGCCAGGCACCGACGAAAATCGACGCCAGCCCCAGCATCGAACCGACCGAGAGGACCGAAATGCCGCTCAGGCCGTGCCCCACCGTGCAACCCAGCCCCAGGACCGCGCCAGCCCCCGTCAACACCGCGCCGAACAAGGATCGCGCCATGTCGCGCGGGACGGCGAAGCCCTCGAAGCTGAATTCTCGCCGCAGCAGCGCCGCCAGCAGCGCCCCGCTCAGCGCGCCGAGCACGGCGACGACGCCGAAGCTCAGGGTCTGGCTCGACGGATGCAGCACGAAATAGGCCGCGTCGCTCAGAGGCCCGGCAAAGCTGAAGGACTGTACCCCCATGCCGTCGGGCGGCTGGCTCAGGAAGGCCGCTTCGTCCAGGGCGCGCGAGCCCCATGGCCCGGCGGTGATGGCATAGCCCGCCGCCACCATGAGGCCGATCAGCGCCGCGCCGAGCCACAGTAGGCGGGTTTGCCGCCATGGCAGCCCGCGCCAGGCCAGCGCAAGCAGGCCGAGACCGAGGCAGGCGCCCAGCGCCACGCGCGCGCCGAGGCCGTGGAGCCCGAGCAGGGCGTCCAGCCCCTGGCCCTGCAGCCCCCAGCGGCGCAAGTCGACCGACAGGTGACTCAGCCAGGGGGCGAACCACGCGCCGTACAGCGCGGTGCGCGTCATGACATACGCCGCCACGGCCATCACCACGAGCAAGACCAAGGCCTGCGCGCTGCCCTGCCCCACGCGCACCAGCGTGCGCAGCGGACAACCGCGCGCCAACACCATGCCGGCGCCGAACAACAGCCCGCCCAGGACGTAGCGCCCCCACTGCAGCTCGGGCCCCAGGTAGGCCGGACGCGACGGCGCCAGGGCCTGCCCGAGGACGAGCTGCAGCCCGGCCACAGCCAGCATGGCCACGCCGATGGCGGCCGCATAGGCGGCCATGCGGGCAGGTTTGCCCTCCTGCAAGGATTCGCGCAGGCCGCCCTGCGGGCAAAAGCGCGTGGCCTGGGCCGAGGCGCCAAGCACCAGGGCGGCGGCGAAACCGCCCAACAAGACTTCAGTGATGGCCGTCATCGAACAATCTCCTCATGAACCCAGTCTCTTGCTCGCCTCGCGGCGAACGCTCAGCTCGACGCGGCTAAGTTGCGTCGGCGCCGCGAACCTTGCGCGGGGGCAGCCTTGGATGGGTTTCCTCGGCCCGCAGCAAAACCCAGCCGCCGGAGACCAAGAGCAAGGCCGCGGTGAACCAGAACGCCGGCGCCATGTCGCCGCGGGCCTGCGCGATCAAGCCCAGCGCCAGCGCCCCGAGCGCATAGCCGGTGTCGCGCCAGTAGCGGTAGGTGCCGAGCGAGGAACTGCGCCAGTTCGGGTGCGAGATGTCGGCCACTGCGGCGATGAGATTCGGATACAGCAGGGCCATGCCCACGCCCATCACCGCCGCCGCGGCCAGCCAGGCCGCCATGCCGTGGACCAGCATCACGCTGGCGACCCCCGCGCCGAGCAGCCACAACCCGGCGACCACCGGTTTCTTGCGCCCGATGCGATCCGACAGCGGCCCGGTCCATAACTGCGACGCGCCCCAGACCAGTCCATAGACTCCCGTCACCCAGCCGATCTGCACCAAGCTCAGGCCCTGCTGGTGCAGATACAAGGGGAACAGCACCCAGAGCAGGGTGTCGGCCACCTTGTTGGCCACCCCGGCCTGACACAAGGCCGAGAAAGTGGTGTGGCGAAACGAGACGAACAGGAACACCAGCTTGGAACTCGGGTGGTCGGGCAGGCCCTGGGCAAAGCGCGGCCGGGGCCCGGCGTGCTGGTTGGTGGCGTGACGATGGCTCTCGGCGCGCGCCCAGGGCAGCGTCTCCCGCACGAACAGCAGCGCCGTGCCCAGCCCCAGCGCGATGACCACCAGGGCAAAGCCGAGCAACGCCACGCGCGGTCCGTACAGATGGCTCAGATAGCCGGTTGCGATGCCCGCCAGGCCCACCGCGGCATAGCCGGCGAACTCGTTGATGCCGGTGGCCAGGCCGCGCTGCTCGGCCTTCGTGATGTCCACCTTGCTGGTGACGGTCATGCTCCAGGCGAAGCCCTGGTTGACGCCGAGGAACAGATTGGCGACGACGATCCACCACCAGTTCGGCGCGAAGTCGATCAGGAAGGGAATCGGAATCGCCGCCAGCCAGCCCATCACCAGCACGGTCTTGCGCCCGATGCGCTCGGAGAGCCGGCCGGCGATGAAGTTGAGCGCCCCCTTGACCAGGCCGAAGGAGATGACGAAGGACATCAGGTACAGGAACGAGGTCTTGGGCACGCCGAAGTCCTGGCTGGCCACCACCGGCAGGACGTTGCGCTCCATGCCGATGACCAGGCCGACGAACATCACCTGCACCGCCTGCCAGACGAACTGGTGCAGGTTGATGCGGATGCCCTGCACGTAGCGGTCGTGCGGCGATGCGGGCGCGAGCCCGGCGCGCGCTGCCGGGGAGGTGTCGAGGCTGCGTGGCATGGGCAAGCTCAAGCCGCGGTGTTGGCGGCGACGATGCGGTCCATATCGGCCGGACGCGGCGGGATCTGCGCCGTCAGCGCGTCGATGAAGGCTTCGCGCGGCAGGCTGAGCGCGGGGTTCCAACGCTTCTCGAAGCCCAAGGTCGACGAGGGCTTGCCCGACAGGCCGGCGCCGCAGGCGCTGCCGGCCTGGTGCCCGGGGTAGATCTCGACGTCGTCGGGCAGGTTGAGGAGTTTGTGGTGCAGGCTGTCGTACAGAATGCCGGCCATCTCGCGCTCGCGCCCGGCCAGATCGGGACGGCCCACCGCGCCGACGAACAGGGTGTCGCCGGTGATGGCGAACCAGGGCGCCTCGCCGCGCCGCTTGTCGGTGACCAGCAGGCAGGTGCTATCCAGCGTGTGGCCCGGGGTGTGCAGCACGCGCACCGCCACATTGCCGGCGACGATGGTCTGTTCGTCGCGCAGGGCTTCGAAGTCGAAGTGCACGAGATCGCGCGCGCTTTCATGCAGGCAATAGGGCGCTCCGGTCAGCTCGGCCAGCTTGCGTCCGCCCGAGACATGGTCGGCGTGCACATGGGTGTCGATGACGTGGGTGATGGCCACGCCGGCCTGCGCCGCCTGCTCCACGAACCAGGGTTCGTCGCCGGCCACCACGTCCACCGCCACGGCCTTGCCCAGGCCGCCACAGCCGAAGAAATAGGACAGGCTGGATTCCTTGGTGGGGAGTTGCTTGAAAAACATGGATGATCTCCTCGACGGTCTTCAAAAAACCAGGACCTTGTCGGCCTGGGTTGTCCACTGCCCGAGCTGCACCATCGTGGACCGGCGGCAGCCCGGGCTCATCTCCTCGTCGCGCAAGCCGCGGGCGTCCATGCAGGTTCCGCACAGGCCGACCTCGCCGCGCTGCGCGACCTTGGCCAGCATGGTCTCGACGTTGTAGTAACCCGCCGGCACTTTCTGCCCGGCCTTGGCGCCAAGCACGGCGTCGCCGATCAGGAACACGCGCACCTGCTGCTCGGGCTGGGCCGTCAGGGTCGCCGCCAGACGCAAGCCGTTGTAGGTGCGTTCGCTGCCATAGGGCGCTTCGTTCAGGATGAATAGAAAGGTGCTCATCAAGGGCTCCCGTGGTTATGAGGCGAGGGATTCGACGGGCAGCCCGGCAGCCTGCCACTCGGCCACGCCCTCGGCGATCTTGTGGGCGCGCAGGCCGTGCTGGGTCAACAGTTTGACCGCCGCGTCGGACATGACGCAAAACGGGCCGCGGCAGTAGGCGATGATCTCCTTGTCCCGGGGCAGTTCGCGCAGCCGGACTTCGAGTTCATCCAAAGGCATGGAGCGCGCCTCGGGCAGATGGGCCGCGAGGAACTCGACCTCGGGCCGAACGTCGATGAGCATGGCCCGGCCGGCGCGAACCTTGTCGAGCAGGGTCCGGCTGCTTTCCAGAGTGAGGCGCTCGGGCCCGGAGAACAGGCGCTGCATGACCATCTGCAGGTCGACCACATGGGTTTCGGCCACTCCGCGCAGCGCCACCCACAAGGCCGAGACGTCCGCCCCGCTCAGGCGGTAGATGCGGCTCTTGCCGTCCTGGCGCACGGCCACGAGGTGCGCCGCCTTGAGCACCCGCAGATGCGCGCTGGCGAGCTTGACGTCGATGGCCGCCTCGCGGGCCAGCGTCTCGACGGCCTTCTCGCCCTGCGCAAGCAACTCCAGCAACTCCAGGCGCTTGGGGCTGGAGACGGCGCGGCCGATGCGGGCGACCTGCTCGTAGAGATGGTTCTTGAGTTCGCGTGAATTCATGCGCACATTCTAGCGATTAAACGAATGTCGTCAAGCGGGGCGCCCAAACCCCGGCGCCAGGGGCGGCTCAAACCGGCGGGCGCCGGCTCACTGCGGCATCACGCCGCTGTCGGCGCCGACAGGCGGCGCACCGCGTTCACGAAGCGTTCGAGGGTCGGCGACAACGCACCGGGGGCCAGCCGGATATCGAGCAGCTGAAAGCGCCCGCGCGTGGTGTGTGCGCGCGCCAATGCGGCCTTGAGCTGGGCCCGCGTCCGCACCACCATGCCGTCGCCGCCCATGCCGGCCGCCATGGAGGCGAAGTCCCAGGCTGGCAGGGCATTGAAGCGCGCTTCGGGTTCGAACACGTGCAGCATCTCCCAGGCGGCGTTGTTGAACACGAGGACGATCGGGTCCCAGCCATAGCGCCCGGCGTTGCCCAACTCCCAGCCCGTCATCTGAAAGGCCCCGTCGCCGACCAGAATGATCGGGCGCTGCCCGGTCGCCGCCTGGAGGCCCAGCCCCGCGGGCACGCCGTAGCCCATCGACGCGTAGTAGCCCGGCGCGATCAATTCGGCCGGCCCCATGTCCATGGCGGTGAACAGACAGTCGCCGACGTCGCTGGCGAGCGGCATGGGGCCGTGGCGGCGGAACAGATCGTTGACCGCGGCGGCGATGTCGAGCGGGGCGACCGGCGCCTCGTCCGCGATCCATTCCGGGGCCGGCACCGCGATGGCTTGCGCCACGGCGGCCGCGGCCTCGCCGGCGGGAATCCGCTCGAGCAGGGCGTCAATCAGCGCGGCCAGCGGCAACTCGGGATAGACATGGTGCCCCATCACGACACGGCCCTCGAGGGCCTGGATGGCATGCCGGAGATCGATGCGCCGGGCCGACACGGCGAAGTTGGTGTCCGACACAATCACGCCGAGAAGCAGCAGCGCGTCGGCGCCTTCCACCTCGGCCGCGAGCTCGGGGTCGCCCGCGAGGCCGAGATAGGTGCCGCGCAGGGCCGCGTTCGAATCCGCGAGCAAGCCTCGCCCCATGAAGCTGGTCACCACGGGGATGCCCAGTCTGCGCGCCAGCTCGGCCACCCGCGACTCCAGCCCGTAGCGCCGCACCTCGACGCCGACCATCAGGATGGGACGCTTCGCCGCGCGCAGGCGCGCCAGCAGCTCGTCGGCGCAGGCTGCCAGCGCCTCGGCGTCCGGCTGCGGCCACGGCAAGACCGGCACCGCATCGCAAAGCCGCGCCGGCATGTCGCGCGGAATCTCGATGTAGACGGGGCGCGAGGCGCGCAGCGCGGCGTCCAGCACGCGCGCCATTCGCTGGGGCGCGGTCGATGGATCGTCCAGCCTTGCCTGGTCCACGGTGATCTCCTGATAGACCTTCCACTGCGAGTCCAGGGTCTTGACCTGGTGGTGGAGGAGAAACCCGCTGGCGGCCTCGTGCGTGGCTGGCGCCCCCGAGACGACGACGACCGGCACGCGCTCGGCGTAGGCACCGGCCACCGCATTCACCATGTTCAGCGCCCCCGCCCCATAGGTGACGGCGGCCACGCCCAGCCCGCCGCGCACCCGGCCGGAGGCATCGGCGGCGAAGCCGACGCCGGGCTCGTGCGAAAGCGTGTACAGGGGCAGGATCGCGCTGCGCTCGAACTCGCGAAACAGCGGCAAGGCGAAGTCGCCGGGAATCCCGAAAATCTCCGTCGCGCCGCGTTGCTTCAAGGCCCGGAGCAGCTGTTCTGTCAGCGTGGCTTGCATCGCATTCCTTCACGAGATCCCGATGCTCAGCGCCACAGCGGCCCGATGGCATCGAGGGTGTTTTTCAACAGCAGCCCGAATTCCGTGTCGCCCTCCATCACCAGGGCGCGTTCGAAAAACAAACGATCCGCGTCGTCGACCCCACGCACCAGGCGCCAGAGCGCCGCGCTCGTGCTGCGCACGGTCACCGCGGGGGAGGCGCCCGCAGGCGCCACCCCGAAGCCGCGGGCATCGAGCCGCATGCGCAGCCGCAATCCGAGATCGTCCAGATCCAACTGCACGACCCGGCCGGACCATGCCGCGCGCGTCGGGGAGTCCAGGCGCGGCAGCAGGACGCGATCGAGCAGACGCGCCAGCACGAAGGACGGCGGCAGCAGGACGGCACTGTCCGCCGGGCTGATTCTCAAGTGCCATGAAGAGCAGGATGGGTTCTACGACGTCTACGGTCGGATGAAATGGGACGATGTCGCACCCACTATCACCGGCGGCTGCATCAACCCCTCGAAGGGACGGTTCCTGCACCCTGCAGAAGATCGTGCCATCACGCTTCGCGAGGCGGCGATCCTGCAGAGTTTTCCGCCTGGTTATGTCTTCTCGCTGCGCCGAGGCAAGTATGCCGCCGCCGAGATGATCGGAAACGCGCTTCCGCCACTCTTTTCCCGGACGCAAGCGGAAGTCATCAAGCGACACCTCGTTGAGCGTTCAGTAGCCTTCTGAGGAACCGACCATGGATGCTCCGAAGACCGATGATCGGTTTCTTTCAGCGCTTCTCCGAAACCCTTCGGACGACGATATCCGCTCGGCGATTGCAGCCGTCGCGTCGCAATTCCCGAGCGACGCTGCCGTCGCGGCCAAGCTCGCAACGATTCTGGCGGCCTCGGGCGAACGCCTGTCAGTCGACGGCGCGATTGTCGCCGACGTGGCGTCCACGGGCGGCCCCGCATCGCTGAGCACGCTTCTGGCTCCGCTGTTTCTCCGCGCAGCCGGCGCGATCGTCCCGAAACTCGGAGTGCCCGGTCGCCCGGCCGGCGGTATCGACTGCCTCGCCCAGATTCCGGGTTACCGAACTGAACCGCCCGTGCCATCAGCGACGTGGGCTTTGGCATGTTCCGCTCGCAGATGGAATACAAGGCAAAACGCTATGGCACCCGATTGGTCATTGCTGACCGTTGGCATCCGAGCAGCCGCCTGTGTTCGGTCTGTGACTGGAAAAACGAAGCGCTGACGTTAAGGGACCGGGAATGGACATGCCCGCAATGTGGCAGTCACCATGACCGGGACCACAACGCTGCGCTCAACCTCAAACGGTTGGCCACCGCAACGGCCCTACCCGTGGCGAGTCCGTCCGGCAACGGCGGCACTGCGGCAGAGAAGGTCTCTACCGTAGTCGGGAAAGTCACGCCTGTCAGAGACGAATGTGGTCAGCAAGACACGTCGGGGCAGGAAAGGAACCGTGTGCATGATTGCGCGCATTCTTGATAGCAGGAAACGGTGAGCCACTTGGCGATCACCGATTCACCGCCCAAACAACCGGCGCGCCCATAAGCCGCGCCCACGCCTTGGTGCTGGCTTCTTGAATGCCCGGTGCAGCACTGTCTGGCGGCGCCCACCAGTCGTTGGACATGGCCAGGATGATCTCCGGCTTTTGCCACAGCGCCTCAATCCATGTCCAGGGTTGCACCTGCTCGACGCACAGCGCGGCCCAGACGCGCTCCCCTTCCAGACTGAACACGTGTTGCCACCAAGCCGGTCGCAGCGTGCCATGACTCCAGGGTTGCCAGTCGCCGCCCAGCAGTAGACCCGCTGCTTTGGTCAGCGGCATGGCCGCGGCCCGACCATGAGTGACGGCGACGACCGCATCACTTTTCCCTGCTTGAGCGCCGAGGAGCCAGAGCTGCCCATGCGGCACAGCCTCGGCGAACTGCTGACGCGTGCCAGACAGCCAATTCTCCAGAACGGCCTCCGGGAAAATCACGATCCGGGCCCCCTTGCCCCGGGCCAGCCCAGCATCAATGATGGACTGGTTGTTCTGGATGGCGCGGAGGATATTTCCCTTGCTGGGGACGATGTGTGTCTGGATGCCAACCCAGCCAGGCGGCGTAGATGCTGGCAACGCGAGGACATTCGCGCCGATTGCCACGATCGCCGCGATCAGCAAGATCGACCGGGAGATGCCGGCGGGCAAGCCGGGGCGTCCTTGTCTGGTCAGCGCAGACACTGCGGTGTGCATGGCGAGCATGGTGCCGATGGCGAGTGCAAGGCCGGTCCAGCCCATGCCTGGAAACAGCATGCCGGCGGCATTGAGGGGTGAGAGCCAGCCGATGACGCCCAGTGGCGGCAACGCCGTGGCGGCCAGCGCAAAGAGCAGGCCGGGCCTGTGGCTTGCAAGGGCCCACGGCGCGGCCAGAGCTACGCTGCATGCGACCCATGCCAAAAACCCAACGCCTGCATATCCGGATCCCCAGTAACCGACGACCGCGCCGACGATGGGCCAGCAGCCGGTGGCGTAGTAACCCAGGGCGACCGCCAGGCGTTCGACGGGGTTGCGCCCGGCGGCGACGGCGGCCACCAGGAGAATGGAAGACATCGGCCCTATTGAGCCCGCCCCGCCAAGGATCCACGCCAAGCCTGGGATGGTGCCAAGAGCAATGAGCAGCAGCAGGCGCGGCGGTCTGGCCAGGATTGCCGGGTGCCGCCCAACGGCATGGGCACTCATGGCCGCCCGTGCCCGGATCCGTGCGCCGCACCCATTGGCTTCGACTGCAGATCCTTCATCTGCTGAGCCAGCGCAGCATTCGCCGCGGTCAGATCAGCAATCTGACGAGTGTCCTGGATGTACATCCTTGTCCAGAACACGGAAACGAACAGACCAATGGCGATCGCTCCAGCGACCCATGTCCATTTAAAGGTCTTGTGCAGAGCATCCTTGATGGAATCTCCAATGTCATAGTGCTGTGTCACTTGGGCAGGCGCATGGATGAACGGCCCAAGTGCTGCGGCCAGTTCTTCTGGATTGATCTGCGGCGCGGAGCAGGTGGGACTGGAGCGCGACGTCCGCTCCACGACGGCGTTCAAAGAATCCTGCAGGCCCTTGATTGCTTCGCCCATGTCCCTGCGCACATCATCGAGGGCGGTGTCGATGTCCTGCAGCCCGCCCCGCAGCAGTGCCAGTACATCGGCACGACCGACGCCGCGGGCCCAGCCCCAGGCCAGCAAGGCCACATGCGCCGCGTTGGACGCGTCGTCAATCTCGAATCCAGCCCTGGTTGCGGTGCCCAGCAGCGCGTGAATTTCCTTCCACTCGGGCTCGGTGGGTGTGCGCCCCAGCACATCAATGAAGATCTGCTCAGAATTGCTGTAGGCCATCTCAGCACCCGAGCTCTTCAATCTTTGCCATGGCGCTGCCCGCGCGCTTCAGCCAGGATTCCAGCGCCAGGCGATAGCCGAACTGCAGCGCGCGCCCATCGATGCCATCTTTCAGAACTTCGTGGAAGGGTCTGCGGCCGATCATCACCGCCAGCTGATCGTTGAGTTCCGGCATCTCGGTTTCAACCCAGGCGCCTTCCTCGATGAGTTGCTGCCGCAGCGCATCGGCAGCCCAAAGGGCGAATTTGTCCGTCGGACCAAAAAACAGGTTTTTGACGATCAGGCCGGCCTCGTACCGGGCTGGCATATTGCGCAGGCGGTAGGCCAGCGCCCGGATGCTTTCCTGGGTGCGGCTGAGCAGCCAGACCGGAATTGCATTCGCCTCGCGCAGCACTTCGTTGACGATGTGGATCGAGCCGTCGAAGGCGCGGGTGCCGATCTGGGCCGGCATGTTGACGATGATGCGGTAATCGGCCTTCTCAGCTGCCGTGGTGAGGGCCGCCACCCGCGTGCCAAAGTCGATCCAGCCGTTCTCAGTCGACAGATCGAGCATGGCCGTCCCCATGATGCCGTTGCCGCTTTTCAAGCCGCCGTCGCCACACACGTCCGGGTTGGACAGATCGGCGTCGTAGACGACGACCCGCGGGCGTTCCGCTTCTGGCTGAGCCAGGTAGTGGTGGACCAGGGCACGCGCAGCCAGGCTCTTGCCGACCCCGCCCTTGTCGCCATCGATGATGAAAGTCTTGAGCATGCGGTTCCCCTTCAGGTGTTGTGTTCGCCGATGAATTTGCGTTTGGCCTCGGGAGGCCCTTCGATTTCCTTGCGTAGCCGGTAGTCCTCGTCGGACTCGTCCGCACGCTTGTCCGATCCGTCTGCCCATGGCGGCAGATCCGCACTTACTGCCATTCGATGCGGTGCATCTGGGCGGGATGACGTTTGCCGCGTCTTTGCAGGTTCCTTCGCCGGAGTCGTGCTCTTGTTCTTGTTCGGCACAGGCTTGGGCCGTTCGGTCGTCCGGCCCTGGAGCTTCTCCAGCAACTTCTGCATGGCGAAGTGCAAGTCCGCGCGCGGGATGTCGGGAAGTGCATCGGACAGGGCGTTTTCCAGGCTGCGGGCTGAAATGCCTGCCGCGATGGCATTGCGAATGCTGGCCTCACGCGCGGCAACGGCGCGCGTTGCGAACGAACGCGCGGACTCCGCCTCCTGGGCGGCCCGGGCGTTGCGCGCGGCGCGGTGCAGCAACTCGTCAAAGCGCTCCATCCCCTTGAGAGCAGCGTCCCGGTCAAAATCCTGCGTCTTGCCGGCCTTGTCTTGTCCTTCCATGAAACCTCCGAGCGGATCCGGATCGGCAGCGATCCCACACCTGGATTAGGGAGGAGGTTGCAGGAGGTGCGACAAGGGAACCGCGGAGAACCCCTGCACGGCGCGGATGCGCCATCGTTCGTCGGCGATGCATCGTCGATCGCCGGCAGTGGTTTTCGGGTGTCGGGCGGAGCCTGACCAGGGGGGTTGTTATACAGAGACCATGCGCCAGCAGGGTCGATGTATATACAACTCTTATCCTGCACGGGAATGACCACGCGCCCACCGATCGATTTGTGATCGATCGTGGTTGCGTGACGATCAAAACCCGTCAGAAACCGATCGGCGACGGACTGGACGGTGATCGACCTCAGGCAACCAGATACCGAATCTGGTTATGGGCAAGAAGACACCCAACAGAAAGAAGCTCGTCGCGTTCCGATGGGATCCTGACGATTACCGCAGGGTGCGCGAGTTAGCAAAGGCATGCGATCTCAGTGCCAGTGAATTCGTCCGCAGATGCGCGATGGGGCGGAAGATCCTGACGAAAGCCGACACGACAGCTGTGGGCGAAATCCGCAAGATCGCGGGCATGCTCAGGCACCACTATCCGAAGAACTCGAACTGGACGACAGACGAGAAAAAGCGCTACTGGGCCGGGTATGAGAAGTTGGTCAGTATTGCCGACCGGATTGAACATGGTCGCACGCGGCCCTCCATCGATCCGCCGGAGGATGGGGTGTGATCCCACACGTCATCAAGCTTTCAAAGAGCGGATCGACTAAAGGTGTATTTGTCGAGCCGATCCAATACGCCGCTCGCGACGATCTGGACTCCAAGGCCCAAGGGCTCGCCCCGGTTCCAGAAGAAGACATGGGTTGCGTCAACATCGACTTCGATCTGGATACAGAAGAGCAGCGGCTCTGGCTTGCCCAGGCGATGACGGCGACATCCAGTCGGTCCGTGCGATTCCAGGGCAACCCTGTTTACCACGTCAGCATCAGCTGGCCTGAAGGAGAGCATCCCACGCGGGAGCAGTGCGAAAAGGCGGTTCATCACTTCATGAAAGGCCTCGGCATGGGAGAAAACGAGGCGTTCTGGGCGATTCATCGCGATACCGACAACGATCATCTGCACATGATCGTCAACAAAGTGCACCCCGAGATGGGCATCGTGACGGGGCCGCCGCGGTTCGATTACGCATTGCTGCACAGGCTCGCGCGCGAGGTCGAGCTCGATCAGGGGTGGAGCCACGATGCCGGCGCCTATGTTGTGACGGAACCGAACCCGGGTAAACCGCAGATCATGCGCCGGGACATCGCGGTGAAGATGGGGCTGTGGAAGGAAGATGAGATCAGGCGGCCGAATCTGACGCGACAAATGATCGCGGTGTCAGAAAAAATTGGCGCGGAGCCCTTTCACACCTGGATCGCCGGACAGCCGGCCAAGGATTTGCGTGAAGCAATCCATCAACCTGGAGCAACCTGGGAAAGCGTTCACCAGGCAATAGCCAAGCACGGACTGCAAATCCAGCCCAAAGGCTCCGGCCTGGTGGTCACATCGACCCTGGCCGATGGCCAGGTCGTCGCTGCGAAAGCGTCGCAGCTGGGCCGCTGGGCCAGCAAGGCCGCCCTGGAAAAGAAACTCGGGCCCTACCGTCCGCCATCGGCTCTTGCCGGGCAAGCGGTGTATTCCTATCAGGATCACATTGAATCAGCAAAGACGAGATCCGAGTACCAACATGCTGGAAAATCCGCGACGGACGCCAAAAGGGCCGCGCGTCGCGAGGAGCGCGCACGAGCCAGGCAAGAGTTGGCCAAGCGCTTCGAGGTAGAACAGAAGCGATGGAGGCAGTTGCGCACGCAGATGCGGTTGGGCATGCGCGAGCGCCATCAGGAGGAGCGCAGGCAGCTGCAGGCCGAGTTGCGCGAGGAAAGGAAATTGGCCATTGCAAAAGACAAGGCGGATGGCGTTCCCTTCAAGGTGTCGCAGTCACTTTTTGCCTATCGTGCGGCGTTGCGCCGCGAGGAGCTGCAAAAACGCCACGCGGCGGAACGGCGTGCACAGGCTGTTGAGGTCCGTCGATCGTTGGACTGGCGCGCCTGGCTTGAGCATCAGGCCGAGCAGGGCGACGAGGCGGCCAAGGCCGCGCTGCGCGGCATCCGTTACCGCGAGCAGCGCAAGAGCAAGAAGTACCCGCAGCAGGACGGCATCGAGGGCGAAGAACTCGATCCGCTGCGCAAGCTCACCGTGGCGGCGCTGGATGCGCAGATCGACCCCAAGCGGCAGCTGGTGATCTACCGGGGAGCAGACGGACGCGAGAGGTTCACCGACACCGGCCCGCGCATTGTCATGCACGACAAGAGCGACGACAGCCTGGAAGCTGCCCTGCGCATGGCCGCGCAGAAGTTCGGCGGCAAGGTGGATATCACCGGCAGCAGTGAGTTCAGGGAGCGGGCGGCGCGGCAGGCGGTTCGGCTGGGCATCGAGGTGGTGGATGCGGATTTGCAGCACGTCGTGGCCGACGAGCGGGCGCGGATGCAAGGCGAGAGGATGCCCAGGCGGGCAACCAAGGAAACGGAGAAGGCCAGCGACTTGTCCCCAGAACTTGTGGATAAACCAGCACCTGCCCCGAGACAAGCCGCGCCTGCACTTGATCGGGCCGCAATGCCCAAAATACAGGCGCTCAGAGACACCCCGCGCGAGCAGGCCATCCGGACGATGGAGCAAGCCATCGGGCGATGGCTGGACGGCGACCGCAGCAGCGGGCCGGTCAAAGCGTTCATCGCGGCACACGACCGCGCCACGCGCCAGGGAGCCGATGGGCGCGCGCTGATTGCCGAAGTCGTGGATCGAGTCGTCACCCGCCGTGGCGACGGTGTGGCCGCCGACCTCGGCGGTTTCATGGCCTCGATCGAGCGACAGCGCAAGCGGGAGCTAGGAATGGGGCGGTGATCTTTTACCCTGAAAAGGCGTTCACCGTCTGTTGTCGGTAAGCGGCCGGTGAACCCATCTTTTCAATGAATCGTGGCTGAGCGAAGCTTGGGTTTTTTCGGAGACCCCATGCGAACAGACAAGCTCAGTGCGGAGAGGATTCGGGAGATCCTGGCCCTCGTTGATGAACTCAAAGCCAGCGGCGTGAGCGCCGAGGCTTTTGCGCAGAGCAAGGGCATCCGCTACGGGCAGATACGCGGCTGGCTGTCGCACGCACCGCGCTGGCGCGCCCAACTCGCAGGTCTGGCCCTGCCACCACGGCGCAGCACCTTCGTGCGTGCCCAATGCAACCCCACCCCTGCAGCGGCGGCAGATGGGAGTCCCCAGCCCGGACACGCCCGCATCACCTGCGTGACAGGAAACCGGCAGGCGCACATCGACTGGCCCGTGGCCCATGGTGCCGAGTATGCACAGTGGCTGCGCGCCTGGCTGGGGTAAGCCATGCTGCGCATCGAAGCCATCTGGCTGGCCGTGGGCAGCAGCGATCTGCGCGGCGGCATCGACAGCCTGCTCGGCCAGGTCGTTGCCCGGTTTGGATCAGCCCAGCCACACCACGCCTACGTGTTTGCCAACCGCCGCGCCACACGGCTGAAGGTGCTCGTCTTTGATGGCGCGGGACTCTGGCTGTGCACGCGTCGGCTGCAAGAAGGTCGGTTTGTCTGGCCGCAGGAGGAGGGTGCAACCCTGCACCTGAGTGCCGAGCAATGGAGTTGGCTGGCCGCCGGGCTGCCGTGGCAGCGCATGAGCGCGCACGCCACGGCCAGCGCCATTGCCGTGGTGTGACCCCCAGGTGTTTGTCGATTGGGAGAACTCGCAATTCTCGCGCGCGCGCGTGCGCGAGAGAATTCGGCATGGTCAGCGCCATCGACAACTTCAAACTCCAGTCCCTGGGCGACGAGCCGGCGGCACAGTACGCGCGCACGGTCATTGCCCAGATGCAGGCCGATCTGAAGTTCCAGCAGACCAAGATTGCGGCGCTGAGCTTCGAGCTGGCACGCCTCAAACAATGGCGCTTCGGCCAATCGAGCCAAGCGCTGGACACCCAGGGCCAGCTCTTCGACGCCAAGACGCAGGCGCTGCTGCAGCACGAGGAGCAAGCCGAGGACCGCGCCGCCGAGCAGGAGCGTCGCGCATCCCCCAAACGCACCCCGAAGCGCCAGCCGCTGCGATCGGATTTGCACAAGACGGTCGTGTAGGCAAGAACGCCGGCTGGTTAACGGTTACTCAGCACCTGACCTTCGCGTCAGGTGTCAAGATGGGTTCGCTGGACGCATACGATCAACGGGCTGTACAAGGCGGAATTGATTCACCGTCGGCCCCCTGGAAAACCAAGGAATCCGTCGAGCTGGCGACCCTGGAATGGGTGGCCTGGTTCAACCATCATCGCTTGATGGAACCCCTGGGATATATCCCTGCGGCAGAAGCTGAGGCAAACTACTGGAGGCAGCAAGCCAGTCATGTCACCACTGTGGCCTGACTTAAACCAACTGGCCTCCACGAAAGTCGGGGCGGTTCACTACTGAGCCATGACCGGTCATTCAAGTAGGCGGCGTATCAGGCGGCAGAACCGACACGCCGCAGGCGTTCAGGGTCGACCTGATGTCGGTGAAAAGGCGCGCCGACCGGTGTCAAAATCGATTCATACACGGAGGAGTTAAACATGGAGTTGCAGGCAGTTGAAGTTCGATCATTCAAAAAACTCGAAAAGATCGAGTTGCTCACCCCTACATTGACGGTGCTGGTCGGCGGAAACAATTCGGGCAAGTCCTCGCTGTTGCAGGGAATCCACTTCGCGATCACTGTTCTTCAGTCAGCGAGGCTGTCCGCAGAAGGGGGCAAGCCCATCAACACGCTTGGCTTCGACCAGTTCATCTATAAACCGACCGGCGATCTCATCCGCCTGAATAATGCGACGCCCATCACGTCAAAAAATGGCCCTGAATTTACTTTCACGTACACGGATGCCGGCTCGGCGGATCACCAGACCTTTAGCTTGAAACTCAGGCGAGGAAAGAACGCGAATATTGCGATCACGTTCGACGCTAAAAGCACGTTCTTCATTCGAGCTGCAAACCGAACAGAGCCTCTCTCAGTGTTTGTCCCCGGACTTGCCGGGGTCCCGCTGCGGGAAGAGCTAAGAACGCCGTCGATCGTTGCGAACGGTATCGCGCAGGGAGACTCCAACGTCTACCTTCGCAATGTCCTGTTTCGGATCTGCCAGGACCAAACGAAGCTCACCCGATTCCACGAGATGATCGCATCAATCTTCCCAGGCCTGACCATCTCCTCATCCTTTGATCCAGATACGCATCTCTATATTGACATATCTGTCGAACAGGATGGCCGAACTGTTCCGCTGGAGATGGTCGGCACGGGTGCACTCCAGGCAATCCAGCTGGTGGCATACGTCACTGCATATAACCCCGCACTTCTTCTACTGGACGAACCAGATGCGCATCTGCACCCCTCGAACCAGAGGATGCTGGCCCTGACGCTCCAGAAGATTACGGAGTCGGGCAGCACCAAGGTTATCCTCGCAACGCACAGTAGACACATGTTTGACGCCCTGGCACAGGACGAGAAAACGCAGATCGTCTGGCTTAAAGCCGGCACGAAGCAAGAAGCAGCTGATAAGACGAACCTTTCGGTGCTGCTGGACTTAGGCGCGCTGGACAGCTTCGAACTACTACATGCCGGCCAGAAAAAGATTGTGTTGCTGACAGAAGACACCAAGACGGCCAAGCTTCGAGTCTTCCTTGCGGCAAATGGTTTGGCTGAGGACGAGTATTTTCTTCAGCCGCTTCATGGGGTTAACAACCTCGCGGCCGCTGTGCCTATCGCTGACTACTTTACGCGTCAGGCGGTGGACACGCACGTACTTATCCACCGAGACGGTGATGGGATGACGGATGACGAAAAGAATTGGTGGATAACGAATGAATCGAAGAAGCTGCCTGAGCGCACTGATGTGTTCGTCACACCGTTCACCGACATCGAACACACGTTTTGCCGTCCAGCGCACATTTCCGCTGTTTACGGCATACCCCTCCCCGATGCCGAAGCTCTCGTGGGAGCCGTGATTGCTGCGAATGGCGCGGCGTTTGCGGCCGAATTCGCACAGAAGCGAAGCAACCTGAAGGACACGGCCTTGCGCAAGATGGAGAATTTGCCATCGGCCGTGGACATGTTGGCCAATGGTGTGCAATTTGAGTTCGTGAAAGGGAAACGCCTTCTCCCGCTCGTCCTGACCGCGCTCCAAACGGCCGGTCACAATCCAATGCGCCTTACGCAAACAGTGTCCAATGCACTCATTCATGCTCCGCTTCGCGATCGAGTGGCTGGCATCAAGCAGGCTTCGGGTGCGAGCGCTACAAGCGCAACCAACGTCTCGACGACGCAGGGCACCCAATAACAGGCCGTTGAAAAAGTGCTCATCAAACGTCCTGCCGCCGCTGATTTTGAAGACGCGAGCCACCTTGGCGCGTCTGCGAAGCGATTTCGAAGGCCATTGCGGCCTGTTTGCTGTTCAGGCCGACAAACCAGCGGTACAGCAGGTTGTAGTTGATCGCTTCGACCAGCAGCCGCTCGCTGCGAATGGAGAACAGGATCTGCAGCGGCGGGGCCTTGAGCAGCATCTGCGGCGGCACTGAGGGGCGACCGCAGCGGGCATACACCGCCTCGAACTGGCTGCTCATCGTCGCCAGCAACGCATCGACCACGGCTCGAAACTTGCGCAACGGGTGTGCCCGCGGCACACGATCTTCAAGGCTAATATAGCGTAACGCCTGCCGCAGCAGCTGCGGGGGATTTTTCAACGGCCTGTTAGCGGCGCGCCCGCAACTGGCGCTTTCGCTCGGCGAAGGCCGGATTCGCTGAGCGCTTACGACGCGCTCGGCGCGCCGGTGGGTGCGTGTGTTTTGTCGTAGGCGGTCACCACGTCGTCAACCTTGCCAAACATCTTCACCTTGCCACGCTCCATCCACAGCACCTTATTGCACGTCTTGCGAATGGTATCGCTGGAATGGATGGCGAGAACCACGATGTCCGCCCTGTTGTGCAGGTCTTGTAGGCGTTTGCTCGCTTTTTCCTGAAAGCTCGCGTCACCGACTCCCAGCACTTCGTCGAGCAGCAAGATGTCTGCATCTACTGCCGTGGAAATGGCAAACGCCAGGCGCATGCGCATGCCACTGGAGTAGGTGCGCAAGGGCAGGTCGAGGTAGTCGCCCAGCTCGGTGAAGGCGGCAATTTCTTCGGTTTTGCTTTTAATCTCGGCGTCGTTCATGCCGAGCAACAAGCTGCGCAGGCGGATGTTCTGACGGCCGGTGGATTGGCCACCGCAGGGCCATCGGTGCAGTTCAGCAGAAATTTCGCACGCCCGTTGGGTGAGACCGCATGCACATGCACATGGGCTGGGCGGTGATCGTGGGTGTAGATCATGATTTGCCAGCCGTCGACACGTAGAAGTGTTCCCATGCGGGCATTATCCCAGCTTCTTTGCCAGCTTCTCCGCCTCGACGTGCGTGTAGCGCTTGAGCATGGACAAGCTCTTGTGCCCCGTCATGCTGGCTACCTCCATGATGCCCAGCCCCTTCTCAAACAGGCGCGACGTGGCCTCGTGGCGCAGATCGTGGAAGTGCAGCCCGTCCAGGAATGCCGGATCGGGCTTCTTGGCGGTCTTGGCACAGTCGGCTTGATACGCAGCCAGGGCACGGGCCTTGCAGCGCTGCCAGAGCTTTTCAAAGCTGCCCTTGTCGCACCTCCTGCAACTTGCAACCCAATCCAGGTGTGGGCGCCTTGCCCCGATCCATTGCAGGAGTTTTAATGACCAAGGTCACAAAGCAGATTCCACCGAAGCTCTACGTCGTGAACTTCGGCGAGAAGGAGTATCTGGTTCGCGCGTATACCCAAAGCGGCGCGGCCACCGGGCTGGTCCGATCCATGATGGACGCGGCCAAGGCAAATACACGCCTGGCCAGTCAAGATGACCTGTTCGAGATGGCAGGGCGAGGCGTGAAGCCGATCGACCTGACCGCATCGGACAAGGCTGGCGGCGAGGGAAACGCCGCTGGTGCGGTGAGCGAGGCCAGCGACGAATGAGCGGCGCGCGGCAAGTCCACGACCGCCAGAGCGAAGCTCTGCGCCGAGCCATGGGCAGCGAAATCCTCGATCCCCTGGGTGATCCTCAGGTGGTCGAGATCATGCTCAATCCCGACGGGTCGCTCTGGATCGACCGACTCGGGGCTGGCATGCAGCGCGTCGCCACCATCGAGCCTGTGCGTGCGCTGACGATTGTGAATACGGTCGCCGCCATGTTGGACACCGTGGTCACGCCAGACCATCCAATTCTCGAATGTGAGCTGCCGCTGGACGGCAGCCGGTTCGAGGCGTTGATTCCGCCGCTCGTCGAGCGCGCCAGCTTTGCGTTGCGCAAAAAGGCCCTGCTGGTGTTCGCGCTGGATGACTATGTCGCAAAGGGCATCATGTCCGATGACCAGCGCCGGGCCATTGAATCTGCGGTGGCGGCGCGCAGGAATGTGCTCGTGTGCGGCGGCACTGGCACTGGCAAGACGACGCTAGCCAACGCCATTCTTGATAGCGTCGCCAAGGCCGACGCCGATCACCGCATCGTGGTCATCGAAGACACGCGCGAGCTGCAAGTCAAAGCCGAAAACGTGGTGTTCTTGCGCACCAGCGACAACACCGACATGACCAGGCTGCTGCGCGCAACCATGCGCTTGCGCCCAGACCGTATTGTGGTGGGCGAGGTGCGAGACGGCAGCGCCTTGGCCCTGCTCAAAGCCTGGAACACCGGTCACCCTGGCGGGGTCGGCACGGTGCATGCCAACGACGCCAGCGCCGCGCTGATCCGCATCGGGCAGCTCATCCAGGAAGCTGGTGTGCCGCCAAACCCGGAGTTGATCGCCGAAGCCGTCAACGTGGTTGTGTCGATCAAACGCACCAGCGAGGGGCGGCGGGTCGAGGAAGTCTCGCAGGTTCGCGGCTGGTCAGCTGGTGGCGGGTTTCATGTCGAGAGGGTTGCTTGAGCAACGCAACTGGCTTCACTGGCCGACCAGGGACAGTGGTAACCGTCAACCAGGCACTGACTCTGCATGCAGCCTGAGCTTGAGCGCTCGGATCACTTTCATCACCGTGGAGAACTCCGGGTTGCCTTCGGCAGACAACGCCTGGTAAAGCCCCTCGCGTGAAATGCCCGTGTCGCGTGCGAGTTGGCTCATGCCCCGGGCGCGGGCAATCGTGCCCAGCGCAACGCGGATGAGGCTGCCGTCGCCGGGGTCGTCTTTGATGCATGCATCCAGGTAGGCGACCATATCTTCGTCGGACTTCAGGTAGTCCGCCGTGTCGTAGCGCGTGAATTTTTCAGCCATCGTTCAGTCCTTCCAGTCCTTGGCAAGTCTTCCTGAGCTACTCCACCCTGGCCGACGTGCAACTGCTTTTCGACCTGTGCGAGCGCCATCAATTCTTCCCGGAAAAGATCGCGGAAGACGCTGGAGCTGCGGCTTACCAGCGTCAAGTGTGGAAGCTGACCGCAAATCGCACCTGATGCAACACCCCACCGAATCCAGTTGAGGCCGCTTCGCGCGAGCGCATCACACGGAGGGCGTGTGCATCAGAACGATCAGATCATGGAGCAGTTCCTGGCGTTTGCCAGACTGCAGGGGGTCAACATTGATCCCGATCGGCTGCAAGCCGATGGGCGCATTCATCGCGCCGACGTTGGTGATCTGCCGTCAGGCAAGAACGACGCAGGCTATCTGCTGCGGCCCGACGGAACCGGCTGGGTCACCAACTTCAAGGCCGACGGCAAGCCGATCAAGTTCAGGCCCGAACTGACGCGCGAACTGACGCCGGAAGAGACGGCACGGATTGAAATGCAGCGCGAGGCATGGCGCAGGCAGCAGGCTGAACGCCAGGCGATGGCCGTTGAGGAGGCGATCCAGCGATGGGAGAACTCCCACGAGCCCAAGGACTTTCCCTACCTGCAGGTACCGATGCTCGATCCGGCCGGACTGCGCCAGGGCAGGGCGCAACTGCTGGTGCCCATGATGGCTATCGACGCCGCCGGCGAGCCGTGCTGGGTTGGCATGCAGCGCATCACATGGGCGGAGCCCGGGCAGTCGGCCGACAAGCGATTCGTCTCCGGCACGCCGACCAAAGGCGCGTTTGCCATCATCCCAATTGTCGGCTCCGATGTCGAGGCACCCTTGCGCGCCTATGAGGCGGCGTGCAAGGCCGATCAAGTGGTGCTCTGCGAGGGCATCGGCACCGCACTGGCCATCCATCAGGCCACCGGACTACCGGTGATCGCGGCCTTGTCAGCGCAGAACCTGCCAGACGTGGCCCGCAGCCTGCACGACAAGCTGCAGGGGCGTGCCGTTATTTACGCCGACAACGACGGCGAGAAGGCGCAGTTCAAGGGACAGGCCTATGCCGTGCGGGCTGCCCGCATGCTGGGCGGCGCGCGCACGCGCATCGCCCTCCCTGAAAAGCAGGGGGGTATCACACCACCCGGTTACGACGCCCGCGACCAGCTCCGCGACAGCGGATCCGAAGCCATCCTCAAGACGATGGCCGCGACGCTGGATGCCAGGCAGCTGGAGCGGCGCTTCCCGCACATTGCTGGCCGCCACAAGCCCGGTTTGGCCGGGCAACAGGCGCAGCAGCAAGGCACCGCGCAACCGCAAGTCTCTCTCACCAACCACCAGGAGCAATCCATGAATAACAAAACGCCTGCAGATATCGAAACGCCTGCAAATCTCGACGCGCAGATCAAAGACACGCTGCACAGCGAACCGGTCCAATCGCCTGAGGCAACGCCCGAGGCGCAGCCCGTCGATGCACGCAGCGCCGCAGAAGATCGAACTGGGCAGCCTGATGATCAAGGGCTGCCCGAAACTCCCGAAGAGCGCCTCCTGCGCGAGTACGCGGCTCTGGCAGATCCCGTGCGTGCACAGCGGGCGAAGGCCCAGTATGACCTTGATGCCAAACACCGGGAACAGCGCGAGGCACTGTTTGGGTCGCTGGAACAACTGCGCGCCGACAAGATGCGCGAACTCAGCGGCATGGCCGAAGAACACCAGCGCTCGCTCATTGCGATCGAGGTGGCCAAGGCCGTCGAAGCGATGCAAAAGCGACAGATGTCGGAGCGCAGAAGCCTGCAGTCCGAGCTTCCCGACGTGCCCAGCTACCGAAATTTCCTGGAGGATCGGGCTGCGAATGATCCCGTGGCGGCGCGGATGCTGCAAGAGGAGCTGGCGCGGGCTCAGACCCCGGAAGCGGTCAAAGGCAAGCGGGCTGCCCGCGTCGAGCCTGCGGTGCTGGAAGGGCTCACGCATGAGATCGAGGACAGCCCTGACGGCAAGGCCATCCACTACGCGCGTGACGGCGAGCGGGTGATGTCAGACCGCGGTGAGCGCGTCGATCTCTACAAGATGGACGATCGGGAGATCGAGGCGGCTTTGCGCCTGGCCGAGCAGAAGTACGACATGGATAAAGGACTGGTGTTGACGGGCAGCCGTGAATTCCAGCGGCGTGCGGCGGAAATCGCAGGCCGCATGGGCCTGAAGATCCAGAACGAGGATCTTCGCAAGGCATGGGAGCAGGGCCGACTGACTGCGCTGCAAGCCGATGAAGCCGAGCACGCACTAGCCGCCACTGCGATGAGTGGGTCAGCCGGGTCGCTGGGCAGCATCGCCCGTCCGTCGAGCCTGGAAGCGTTCCGGGCGCAGGCGGCTACCTATCCGGTCGACCAGCCGTTTCTGGCTGCTGAATCTGTCCTGTCGCGCCTCACGCCACAGGGCTGGGACGCCCTTGCGGCTGCGGGGCAGGGGCATCCATTGACTCCCGAGCAAAAGGCCTTGCTCGAAGATCCGGAGCGGCCGGCTCTCATCGATGCACAGGACAAGCTGACCGAGCTAGGCCAGCTGGCCTACGACCGGATGCAAGCGCGCGCCGAGGACGAGCGCGAGAGGCAGCAGCAGCTTCGCACCCGGAACATCGATGAGGAGATGGAAAAACGCGAGCGCGAGAAGGTCCTCGAGCAACAGACCACAGAACACAAGGAGGAGGCCGCCGTAGAACGGCAGATCGAGGAGCGGCAGATCGAGGCGCCCGCGCCCGCCCTTTCCCGGCGCAGTCTTCCCCGTTCGCGCGATATGGGGCGCGGAATGTGAACCAGGAGAACCACGATGCAAACCCAACCCTTGATTCCCGACGCCATGGAGTCCGACGTCTTCGTTGAAATCCTGGCTGCCAGTCGCGACCACGCCGAGCGCGAGTTTGGCGCGGTATTCGACGATCAACCTGAAGACGAGGTGCAACATGGCTGACGATCTCAAGCAGCAGGCTGCTGCCGAAAAGAAACAGCGTGATCTGCGGCAGGAAATCACGGACCGCATGGTCCAGTCCCTCGAGCGTGGCCAAATCCCGTGGGAGCGCCCCTGGGAAAGCCTGGAACATGGTTTGCCGCGAAACATGGCCACCGGCAAACCCTACAAGGGCAGCAACCGCTTGCTTTTGCAACTGGCCCAGATGGACCGGGCGTATGCCGACCCACGTTTTGGCACGATCAAGCAGATCAACGAGCTTGGCGGCCGGGTCAAGCAAGGCGAAAAAGGTCACCCGATTGAAGTCTGGAAAGACCAGCCATTCTGGGTTCGCCGCGACGTCGAGATCAGCCTCAACAACATGCGCGTCAAGGTGTTCGACGAAGGCAAAGGTGTGGTGCATGTGGGCATGCCCACCGACAAGGCATCCACCCTGGCCGTCAAGGCGTCCGATTTGACGGTGCGCCATAACGGGAGGGAACTGGACTGGAGCGCAGCCCACAGCCAGCTCGATTCCGTTGTGTGCCGTGTCTACACGGTGTTCAACGTCGAGCAGTGCGCTGGGCTGAAAATTGAGCCGCTGAAGACGCCCGACAACAAGGTCGTCAAGATTCCGGTCGTCGAGCGTGCCGAGCAGTTGATGGCGGCGATGCGGGAAGATGGTCTGCGCTTTGCCACCCATCCGGAGCATGCCTTCTACTCGCCAAAACGCGACGAAGTGTCCCTGCCGCCGCGCGAGTCCTTCAAGTCGGTCGAGGGGTACTACGGCACGGCGCTGCATGAGATCGGCCATGCGACCGGTGCGGCGCATCGCCTGAACCGCGAGGGCATCACGGGCGGCCACCGCTTCGGCTCTGAAGGGTATGCCAAGGAGGAGCTGCGCGCCGAGCTGTTCAGCGCTTACATCGCCGCCGAGACCGGCATCCCCCATGACGAAGAGCAACACAAGGCGTACATCCAGTCCTGGATCAAGGTACTCAAGCAGGACAAGAACGAAATCTTCCGGGCTGCGGCAGAAGCCAGCAAGGCGGTGGACTATGTGCTTGCCAAAGAACAAAGCCTGCAAATCGATCGGGATCAGCAAGAGAAGTGGCATGAGAAGCAGGCGGATCAGCTGCAACCCGGCGATGTCATCGTCGAACGCAGCCTCAGTCGAAGGAATCCCGTCTCTGTGTCCCGTGTCGATGAAGTGCGCTTCAGGCGCGACGGCAAGGTCCATGTCGATCTGAGCGAAGGCTTGCAAACGCGCATTTACAACGCATCGGATAAGGTCGTCGTCTCCGGGATGCGGAAAGAGCGAGTGCAGGACTCAGCCCAGTCAGAGATTGCTGCACAGCAATCTGAAGCGCCGACCGTCAGCGTGTTCTGCCGCAAGGTCAACAACGCCGAGGATCTCTGCGAGAGCCTGACGGCGCTGCGCGAGAGCGCAGAGGCGACCAAGGTGCGTGTCGTGGATGGCGTAAAACTGTCCCAGCCGGACTATGACCGGTTCACCGCCGACTTCTTTGCCCCCCAGCCCTGGCTGGCCGGCAAGGGCGGCATTGACGAGGGCGACGCGCGCTGCGTCATCCAGGTCACCGCTCAGGATCGGCAGACTCTGCATATCGACCCATCCGGGTACGACTACGCGCGGTATGTCGGGATCCCCGCAGGCGACGTGCAGCGCGTGATGGACAGCCGATCTCTCGTCGTGGCGAAGGCTGAGCCCGCGCAACAAAAAGACATCAGCGCGCGCGTGGATGAGGATCGCCATCTCGATGCCGGCGACGGCCGGCGCAGCGACTGGACTGAACGCTCGGTTCGCTCGCCCCAGCGCCAGTCCACGCGTCGGTCCGCGGATCTGGGACGCTGACGCCCATCGCGCCCAGCGGCAGGTGGCGCAAATAACAGCCGCAGCGTGCGGCCGGATTCCTTTCCTGCCCACAGCAGGGTTCCTTTTCCGGGGCGCACGCCGCATGGCCCACGCACGGGCTACTTTCGATCTTAAGGAATGGAAGCCATGACTTCACCGACAGGTGACCTATACCACATCCCCAAGGCTCAGAAAGACATCACGCGCTTCGTTTGGACGGCGCTCGGGCTGTTCACCATGATCGTGCTGCTGTCCTGCTGGGCTGCGACCGAGTATGCCGCCTGGGCACTGGGCTTCACCGCTGCACTGGGCAAGCCCATTGCCCCGATGATTTACTTCCCATTCGACATCTTGATCTGGACCTGGAAGTACAACAGTCCGGATTACGGCATGGCGGTGATGTCGATCTTTGAGCGCGCCCACATCATCATGGGTGTCGGCGGCTTCTTCTCGCTTGTGCTGCCGGTGGCTTTGGCTTTCCGGCGCACGCGCAAAGCCGAAAGCGAGCGCAATGATCTCCACGGCTCGGCCCACTGGGCGCTGCCAAATGAGGTGCTCGAGGCCGGCATCCTGCCGACCGACAAGAACAAAGGCGGGGTGCTGTTCGGGGCCTGGGAGCACAAGGGCAAGGTGCAGTACCTGCGCCACAAGGGGCCTGAACACATGATGGTGTTCGCCCCGACCCGGTCCGGCAAAGGTGTGGGGATCGTCATCCCGACCCTGCTGTCCTGGGACGAGTCGGTGCTGGTGCTCGACATCAAGGGCGAGAACTGGGCGCTGACCAGCGGGTTTCGCCACAAGATTCTTGGACAGAGAACCCTCAAATTTGATCCGACGAGCACCGATTCGGCGCGGTTCAACCCACTGCAGGAGATCCGGCTCGATGGCAACATGGTCAAAGATGTGCAGAACATCGCCACCATGATCGTCGACCCCAACGGCGAAGGCCTGAAGGACCACTGGGCCAAGACCGGTTTCGATCTCATGGTTGGCGTGGTGCTGTTCGTTCTACTGTGCGAGCCGCCGCAGGGCCAGAGCAAGGTCGACCGGTGCATGGCGACCGTGCTGGGCATCCTCTCGGATGGGGGGATTTTCCGGGAGGAGGCCCAGAGCAAGGCTCAAGCTCAGGCCCAATCTCAGGCGCAGAGCGAGGGCAGCAAAGACGGCGGCGTCGTCGAAGGTGCCAGGGCGGTGATTGGCTACATCCGGGACATCGCACACGAGATGCTCGAGAAGGGCAGGTTGGCCGAACGGCAGGAAGAGCACGACGCGCGCCGGGCGGGATGGTTGGCCGTTGCCCAGGCCATGCAAAGCTGGCTGAACAAACCCGACAACGAGGCCGGCAGCGTCCTGTCCACGGCGCTGTCCTTCCTGTCGCTGTATCGCGACCCGATCGTCGCAGAGAACACCCGGGTTTCGGACTTCTCACTGGAAAGCCTGATGGGCGGGAAAAATCCCGACGGTCAGGCCGTGGCCCAGAAGACATCCCTTTACCTGGTCGTTCCGCCAAGCGACAAGGATCGCCTCAAGCCGCTGCTGCGCCTGGTCATCAGCCAGGTGGTGCGCCGTCTGACCGAGGGGATGGATTTTGAGATGGGTGGCACGAGCAAAAGCCGATTCCCGCACCGGCTCCTGCTTTTGATCGATGAGTTCCCCAGCCTTGGCAAGCTGGAAATCTTCCAGGAAGCCCTGGCCTTCATCGCCGGATACGGCTTGAAAGCGTTGTTGATCGTGCAGGATCTGACGCAGCTGAACGCCGCCTATGGCAAGGATGAGTCGATCGTCAGCAACTGTCACATTCGCGTGGCCTATGCGCCCAACAAGGTCGAGACAGCCAAGCTACTCTCTGAAATGGCCGGACAGGCGACGGTCACGCACACACAGCGCCAGTATTCGGGCAACCGGCTGGCCGTGGTGCTGCAAAACGTCAACACCAACGAACAGATCGTGCAGCGGCCGCTGCTGACCGCCGACGAATGCATGAGACTGCCACCGGACGACGAACTCGTGTTCGTCGCCGGCTTCGCCCCGATTTACTGCAAGAAGATCAAGTACTACCAGGACCCAGCGCTGGCCGAGCGCATCAAGTTCGACCCGAAGAAAGTCCCAACCGGGAGAGGGCAATGACGCGTCCCGGCTTCCGGCTGGAGCCCATCGTGGATCTGGTCCGCGATGAGATTCTTGGGTTCGAGCTGCTGGCCGGTGTCGATCGGTGCCCGGGCTGGACTGATGATGGCTGGCGGACGTGGTACGCCCGCATGGCCGATCTCTTTCGCGCCCACATCCCGGCATCCGTCCGCGTTTTCGTCAACGTGGATGCTCACCAGGCCCTTGATCCCGCCATCGTCGAAGGTCTGCTGGCCCTCCCGGGCCGGGGTCGGCTGGTGGTGGAGTGGACCGAGCACATCCGCCCAGGACTCCACGCCGCGGACTTTTACGAAGCATCAGCGTGCGCTTTTGCGCGACTGACGCAAGCCGGCTTTGCGCTGGCGATTGACGACGTCGGAGCGGGCTATGACGGCATCGGCCGCGCTCTGCAGGTGCGCGCTGCGTTTGCCAAGCTCGATATGTCGCTGACCCATCTTGCCCGGCGTGTCGATCCGCGATTCCTGCGGGATCTTCGAGAACTTTTTGAAGGCGTCGGCGCCCGGGTGATCGCCGAAGGGATCGAATCGCCGGGTGACCTGGAAAGGGTCCGGGCCGCCGGCATTCGCCATGGGCAGGGGTACTACTTCACGCGTGGGATGGAACGCACTGCGATGACGGGCGTGCTCAATGTCTCATGACCTTGTCCGTCCGATCCCAGCTCGGGGCGCATTGCGCATCGGGCGCATCGACCAGCGAGAGCGTGCTCGCGACCTGTCGGCGGCGGGAGGGCGGTGGATGCTGCAGGCCGCACTGCGGCACTCAGGGCTGCAGCTCGTTGAGCGTCACGCCCAGCGCCGATGCGAGGGCTCTGAGAGTCTTGGCCACTCCCGTCCGCTTGCCCGTCTCGATCTGGCTGAGATAGGCCTTGCTGATGCCGGCCTTCTCGGCCAAGGCGTCCTGGGTGAATCCGCGGTGTTCGCGCCAAGCCTTGACGGGATGGATCCCGTCCAGGATGGCATGCGCGACCGCGCCCGGCACCCGGAATCCATCGTCGGCAGCTTTCACAGCATCGAACAGGGCAACGTCATCCAGGCTCTCGGCGGCACGCATGAGCCGTACAAACAACTCCATCGGAACCACGGCGTATTCCCGCTTCCCGTTGCGTTCGATGAATTGAATCGTGCTCATTGGTACACACCTCCTCGTGGGGCAACCGCCAGGATCATCACCACCAGGCGGTCGTCATGAATCTCGTAAATCACGCGCCAATCGCCGACGCGCAACCGGTAGCCAGGGCGCCCCTGCAGCTTCTTCACGTTGTTGTTCGGGCCGTGGGGCGCAGCCGCCAACTGCTCGATCTTTTCGCGCACCGTCGTCGCCAGATTGCGTGGCATGGCCTTGAGGCTCTTGAACGCTTCGCGGCTGTATTCGATCGAGTACATGGGGCAATGTTAGCGTAATGCAAACATTTCTGCAAACTCTGTGGCGGTTCACCAGCGAGCAGGTTGGCCGGATGAATGGCCTGTTGAGCCGCCGGGCTAGCCAGCGGCGCACCGCGCACTGGGGGCGCCTGGCGTTGCCATTTGCCGTGATGGCAGGCTCTGTGCTCGCCGCAGACCTTGCCTTCTGGAGCGGATGGCGGCTCAACCTCACCGAGAGCGAGCCCCTTGGCTGGTACCGGCTGCATGCTCTGAAGGATGGAGAGACGATCCATCGCGGAGAACGGGTTGAGCTTTGCCCGCCCGTTTGGGTGACGCCGCGCGTTTTTCCGTTCTACCTGGCCGGCGACTGCCCGGGCGGTGGCATGCCGATGTTGAAGACGGTGGCCGCCATACCGGGCGACCACGTCGTGGTGAACCTGCGTGGTGTCTGGATCAACGGACGTGAATTGCCCAACAGCGGCCAGCTGCTGCGCTCGGGCAAATATCCGTGGCTGCGGTTGCCGCACCAGTACGGGAGCTTGACGCTGGGTCCCCGGCAGTACTGGATCTATGGCAGCGGTGCGACACCGGCGCTCGCCGCCCAAAGCTTCGACAGTCGTTACTGGGGCCCGATCACCATCGCCGAGATCCGGCGAGTCGCCCAGTAGCGCTCTGCGTCGATCGCTGCGCCCCTCCATCGCCACCTACTGCAACCCGACGCGCAATCCAGGTATGTGCGCTGGGTTGCGCATGTCATCTCGAAAGGATCATCCGATGAAGCCGATTTCCAAGACTCTCAGGGCCGCCGCCGCGCGCCGCATGGCTCTGGCCGCCGCTGTATTCGCCACCACGATGGCCGACGCCTTCGCCTCGGGTGCGGGTGGCCTGCCGTGGGACAGCGCCATCTCCACCCTGCAAAACGATTTGACCGGGCCGGTGGCCACTGGCATCAGTGTGATCGCCTTCCTCGCCGCAGGAGGGTCCCTGGCGTTTGGTGAAGAGCTTGGCGGCATCGCAAAAAAAGCCCTGTACGTCGTCCTGGGCGTGGCCTTCATTGTCCTGGGCAACAAGTTCCTGTCCGTCCTGGGCCTGACGGGCGCGATGGTGTGGTGAACAAATGCGGCCGCTCTCCAGCCTGTCGCGGCCCCCTGTCCAGGGAACCGCCGCACCTGATTTACTGGAAATCATCATGCACGTTGTGCAGGTTCTGGTGGATCAAGGGTGGGCAGCCCAAGAAATCGCAGACGACCTCCGGCAGGCCGCGTTGGTCGTCGACCTGATGCACAAGACGAGCGGAGTTCAACAATGAGCCAAGACGAAAATAAGGTGCCAATTCACGAATCCCTCAACCGGCCGATCCTCCTGCTTGGCGGGGAGCGCAACCTGGTGTTGATGCTGCTCATCGTTGCCGGGGTTTTCATCTTTTCTCTCGCCAAACTCTGGGCGGCGGCGGTCGGGGTCGTGATCTGGGTGATCGGCCAGTGGGTTTTGTCCCGCGCGGCCAGCTATGACGATCAGCTTTCCATGACGGGACCGCGATCACTCAAGTACCGGCGCTTCTACCCGGCTCAGGCGACGCCGTTCGCCCGGCAACGGGAGATTCAGTGATGCTAGCCCTCAAGGAGTTTCGCACGGCGGCCTATGGCCTGCCCGACCTGCTGCCCTGGGCAGCCCTGGTTGATAACGGCGTTGTGCTGACCAAGAGCGGCGGCTTCATGGCCGCCTGGGATTACCGTGGACCAGATCTCGATTCCGCCACGCCAGAGGAGCTTCGCGCCATGGCGGCGCGCATCAACACCGCACTGAAGCTCGGCGACGGCTGGGTGATCCATTGCGACGCTGTGCGCGGTCCCGCGCCGGGCTATGCCCGCCAGGGCGCATTCCCCGACCGGACGACCCGCTTGATCGATGACATGCGGCGCGCATCCCACGAGGGCGCCCACGTTGGCTATGCAAGCCGCTATGTGTTGAGCGTCACCTGGTTCCCAATGCCTGATGCCGCCAGCAAGGCCGTCGACCTGTTCGTCGATGGCCGCGTCAAGGCGACCGCAAGCCGGAACCTCGAACGGTTCAAGGAGCAAATCCGGGAAATCGAGGGCAGGCTATCGAGCCTGCTGCACATTCGCCGTCTGACCGATGAGACGGACGCACGCACCGGCGTCGTGACCAGTCCGCTCTTGGCGCATCTGGAGCAGTGCGTGACCTTGTCCCCTGTGCATCATCCGGTGGTCATGCCCGAGGTGCCGATGTACCTGGATGCGATCCTGGGCGCCCACGATTTCGCCACAGGATTCGTGCCGCGCGTTGGCAGGCGCAATCTGGCATGCATCGGGCTGACTGGGCTTCCATCCCACAGCTTCCCTGGCATTCTGGACTTCCTGTCCCGCCTGCCGGTCTCCTACCGCTGGAGCAACCGCTTCATCTATCTCGATCCAGGCCAGGCCGAGAAGACGCTGAACAAATACCGCAGCAAGTGGGCGCAGAAGCGCAAAAGCATGATGAATCTGCTGCGTGAGAATGCCGGCGGGCAGGCGACACACGTCAATGTCGACGCGGATCGCATGGCCGCTGACGCCGTGCAGGCGATCGCCGAGGCCTCCAGCGGGATGGTGCTCTACGGCTACTACACAAGCGTCCTTGTGCTTGCCCACGAGGACGCCGCCTTGCTCGACGAGACGGCCTGTGAAGTCGCCAAGCTGATCGAAAACCGCGGCTTCGGCGCGCGCATCGAGGACGTCAACGCTGTCGAGGCCTATCTCGGCACGCTGCCGGGCAATACCGCTGCCAATGTGCGCCGCCCTCTGATCCACACCCTCAATCTGGCGCATCTGTTGCCGTTCACTGCCGTCTGGTCGGGCCCAGAGAAAAATCCTTGTCCGTTCTATCCGCCGGACAGCCCGCCGTTGTTGTACGCAAAGACGGACGGCGCGACACCGTTCCGCCTGTGCCTGCACTCCGGTGACCTGGGTCATACTGTCATTCTTGGCCCGACCGGATCGGGTAAGTCCACGCTGCTGGACTTGCTCGCGGCTCAGCAATTTCGCTACAAGAACGCCCAGGTCTTTGCATTCGACAAAGGCTATTCCATGCTGCCTCTGTGCTGGGGCGCTGGCGGCCAGCATTACGACATCGCCGGAGAGCATGGCGAACTGGCGTTCTGCCCGCTTGGCCGCGTCAATGAACAAAGCGAGCAAGTCTGGGCCGCTGAATGGCTGGAACAGTGTTGTTACCGACCGAAAATTGAGCCACTTTTGAGGGTTGTGCCGACCGAAAACTGAACCAGGTGTTCGACCTACCCTGCTGCATTTCTGTGCGGTGGGGGACAGCAGGAATGATCACCATGGACATGATCGGCAAGATTCGGCGACTACACCGCCGGGACCATCTCAGCGAGCGCGAGATTGCGCGCAAGACGGGCCTATCGCGCAACACCGTGCGCAAGTGGTTGCACGGCGAGGTGCCAGAGCCACCGAAGTATCAGCGCACGGCGCAGGCGTGCAAGCTCACGCCGTTTGAGGACAGCATCAAGCTGGCCCTCAAAGTGGATGCGAGGCGGCCGCCGCAGGAGCGGCGCACGGCGCAGGCGTTGTTCGCCGAGATCAAGGCGGCGGGTTACACGGGGAGCTACAGCCGCGTGACGGACTTCATTCGTGCATGGCGGCGAGCCGCCGGCCAAGAGTCCGGCGGCAAGGCGTTCGTTCCGCTGCGCTTTGAGTTGGGTGAGGCATTCCAGTTTGACTGGAGCGAAGAGGGGCTGGTGGTCGGCGGGATCTACTACCGGGTGCAGGTGGCCCACATGAAGCTATGTGCCAGCCGTGCCTTCTGGCTGGTGGCCTACCCGAGCCAGGGTCACGAGATGCTGTTCGATGCGCACACACGCTGCTTTGCGGCGCTGGGTGGCGTGGCTCGGCGCGGCATCTACGACAACATGAAGACCGCCGTGGACAAGGTCCGCAAGGGCAAGGGTCGGGTGGTCAACGCGCGGTTCGCTGTGATGTGCGCACACTACCTCTATGACCCGGACTTCTGCAACGTGGCCTCTGGCTGGGAGAAGGGGGTCGTTGAGAAGAACGTGCAGGACAGCCGCAGGCGCATCTGGATTCAAGCCGCCAAGGAGCGATTCGGTAGCTTTGCCGAGCTCAACGCGTGGCTGGGCGATCGCTGCCGGGCGCTGTGGGATGAGGTGCGACATCCCGAGCACGACCAGTTCACGGTGGCCGAGATGCTCGACCTCGAACGTCCGCACCTGCTGCCAATGACGATGTCATTCGACGGCTATGTGGAGAAGCCCGCGCGCGTGTCCAGCACCTGCCTCGTGTCGGTGGCGCGCAACCGCTACTCGGTGCCCAGCGAGTGGGCCGGGCAGATCGTCAGCACGCGGCTGTATCCCGGCCAGGTGGTGATCGTTGCCGACGACAAGGAGGTCGCGCGCCATGCGCGGCTGAGCAATGCGGGTGAGACCCGCTACGACTGGCAGCACTACGTGCCGCTGGTGCAGAGAAAGCCGGGCGCCCTGCGCAATGGGGCACCCTTCGCCGACATGCCCGAGCCACTGCAGCGCTTGCGGCGCAGCCTTCTCCGCACGGCAGGGGGCGACCGCATCATGGCGCAAGTGCTGGCGATTGTGCCCACCGCTGGACTGGACGCTGTGCTCGTCGCTGCGGAGTTGGCCCTGGAGAACGCGCCGCCATCGGGGCGCGTCAGCGTGGAACATGTGATCAACGTGCTGGGCCGACTGACGCCCACGGTCGTGCCACAGAACGCGGCCACGACACTGCAGGTCAACATCGTGCCCATCGCCAATACCGCGCGATATGACGCCCTGCGGACCTGCGACGAGGGAGCGGACCATGCGTGACCTCGCTGTGGAACTCAGGCAGTTGCGGCTGCATGGCATGGCTGGAGCGTGGGCCGACCTGACCGAGCAAGGAGACCGTTCGGAAGCCGCCAGCAGCCGCTGGCTACTCGAACACCTGCTGCAGGCCGAGGTGACCGATCGCGCCATGCGCTCTGTGAACTACCAGATGCATACGGCGAAGTTCCCGATGCACCGGGACTTGGCCGGTTTCGACTTCGACGTCTCACCAATCGACCGCAAGCTCATCGCGCTGCTTGCCGAGACCACGTTCACCGAGGCCGCCCACAATGCGGTCCTGGTGGGCGGCCCGGGCACGGGGAAGACGCATCTGGCCACAGCCATTGGCGTGTCCGCCATCACGCAGCATGGCAAGCGTGTGCGCTTTTATTCAACCGTCGACCTGGTCAATGCACTGGAGCAGGAGAAGGCTCAGGGCAAGGCTGGACGCATCGCTGCCAGCTTGCTGCGGCTGGATCTGGTGATCCTCGATGAACTGGGCTACCTGCCGTTTAGCCAGGCTGGCGGCGCGCTACTGTTCCATCTGCTGAGCAAGCTCTATGAGCACACCAGCGTGATGATCACGACCAATCTGGACTTCGCCGAATGGTCCAGCGTGTTCGGCGACGCGAAGATGACGACGGCGTTACTCGACCGGTTGACCCACCACTGCCACATCGTCGAAACCGGCAACGACTCGATCCGCTTCCTGCGCAGCACCGCTGAGGCCAAGACTCGGATCAAGGCGCGCGAACAGGCTCGCAAGGCCGCGCAGACAGCAATGCCAAGTGACTGACGCAGCCGAGAGGGAAGCCGCTCCGGGCGACGCCCTGCGCAGCTTCCCTCTCGGCATCAACCCACCAACGAAGGAGACCACGACCAAGGCAAACCTCTACACTGATTCACAGCCGGGCAACAACAAACCGGCTTCCACCCCTGGCTCACAATTGCGTCGGCACGGTGGTTCAGAATTGCATCGGCGCCAACACTTCAAGAAAGCCGCTTTCATCGGCGGCAGTGTCGTCGTCGGCGGGATGGTGATCGGTATTCTGACGGCCGGAAACAAGAGCCAGCCGACTGAGGGATCCGAAAGCACCGGGACGGCGGCGATGGTCGGACAGACATCGCCGGACGTCGCTGCCATGCTGCGCGCTGCTCAGCAGCATGATGGCGGGCCTGCGGCAGCAGCGTCCCATCCAGCCAGCAACGCCGCATCTGCCCCCGTCGGCCCAGCCAGCAGCCCGCTCTCGCCCTTGAACCACCCGAACACCCCTGGCGCGGCATTGCAAAGCGGCGGGCCGCCGCAACTGACGCCAGCGCAGAAATATCACCAGTGGCTGGTCGAGCAGCACTATAAGGATCTGGAAGGCGCCATACTGACAGATCAGTCCGCCCGTCTAGCCAAGACCAGCGCGGGTAACGTGGACGCGCTGATCGGCAGCCAGCCCCAAGCTGCGGCATCATCGCAGGCCGACACGCTGCGCGCTCTCGCCGCCTTGGCTGCAACCCCGCAAGGCGCGACCGATCCGGGTGTCCAAAAGGCGCTGACCGCGCTCGCGGGCCTGCAGGGCGCGGCTGTAGCCGGCGCAACCCAGAACCCGCAAGCCCAGCAAGATGCGAACAAGGCGTTCCTTGCCAGCCAAGGGCAAGGGGCATCCAATGGCTACCTCGATGCAGCAGTGCAGCCGCCCATCAGCAACCATGAATTGTTCGCCGGCGCCGTCATCCCTGCGGTGATGTTGACCGGCATCGACAGCGACCTGCCGGGCACGATCACGGCGCAAGTGCGGCAGACTGTTTACGACAGCCTGAACCCGAACGTGGTGCTCATTCCGCAGGGCACTCGCATCGTTGGTGAGTACAGCAGCGATGTCGCCTACGGCCAGAGCCGCGTATTGGTTGCATGGAATCGTTTGATCTTCCCGAACGGTGCCACGATCAACCTGAAAGGGATGAGCGGCGCGGACGGCGAAGGGCAGGCCGGTTTCTACGACCAGGTTGACAACCACTACATGCGGATCTTTGGCAGCGCGGTCTTGATGAGCCTGCTCGGTGTCGGTGCCCAACTCAGCCAGCCGCAGAATGCGGGCGCCTTCAACACGCCGACGGCAAGCCAACAGGCCGCTGCAACCCTTGCGCAGCAGATCAACAGCGTCGGCACCAACTTGCTCAACAAGAACCTGAACATTCAGCCCACGCTAAGGATCCGGCCAGGTTACACGTTCAATGTGCTGGTGAACCGCACCATGATCCTGCCGCCGTATCCAGGGCGCTAACGCCCTCTTCATGGTTCGAAACGTGGTATTAACGCACTAAGAGGTTGATTTTCAAATAAAATAGAATCCCACCGCTTCCGCCAAGATCCACGACCGTCATGAATCCTCATCCGCGTTGGTGATGTACCAGGGGATTTGACGGATGGCCTGGGCGTTTGGGCCGGAGGCGGTGAACAGGATGTTGCGCTGTCCTCGGGCCACCATGCCGGTGCGCAGCAGGTTTTGTTTCATTGCGGCAGGGCTGAGGCACTCGAAGGAGACGCTGGTGCGGCCGTCGCTGTGGGCATCGCGGTACAGGGTGTCGAGCAGCAGGCTCAGGCTGTCCGGATGGGCGGGATGGCAGAGCAGATCGCGGATGTGCAGCACGGAGCCGGCCACTTCCGTGGCGGCGTAGGCGATCAAGCCGTGGGTGCGGGAGTTGAGGGTCAGGAAGCGAAAATTTCTCCAGGGTTTGTGCTCGAAGCGCCAGGTGAGGTAGCGGCAGTCGCGCAGGCCGATGAGCAGGGGTTGCCCGGCTTGTGCCGCCCACAGGAGGTCGAACCGGGCGTCGGGCTGGTCCAGCCACTGGGCGAACAGGCCGCGCATGTCGTGCGGGTAGCGCGCGCGCCGCAGGGTGTGCATGCACCAGTCGGCGGTGTGTCCAAGGGTGCGGCGCAGGGCGTGGGGCAGCCGCTGGGGCAGGTAGTTCGCGCTGCGCAGCACGCGGACATAGCGCTCCATCGGCCCGGCCACCGCGTAGTCCAGGCGCTTGACCACCGCTTCGGATTTGGCGTTGGGAAAGCCATAGATCAAGCCGAGTTGCGGCAGGTAGCGGTCGCGCAGGGTGGTCTGCAGCAGCATGGCCGGATACAAAGTGCGATGTTCGGCGAGCACGCCGAAATCGGCCAGCAGGCCGGCCTGGATGGGCTTGCCTGCCAGCAGCATCTGCCGCGCGCCCAGGCCGATGACGCCGATCGGCTTGCCGTGCTCGGCTGTGCAGTGGGCTAGCAGGACCTGCGGCGCGCCGGCAGGGTTGCGCAGGTAGAACCAGTCGAACTTGTCCTGGCGGCGTTCCGGGTGTCCCAGGTTGCTGGCCCACAGCGACACGATGGTGCTCCGATCGGTGCGCAGATCGGCGGGCAGGGCGGCGTAGCTGGATGTGGCAGCGGACATGGCAGGCGCGGTCGGTTCAGGCCCGAATGAACTGGTCGTGTAGCAGCAGGGTGGAGAGCATGCCGACGAAGGCCATGTTGTCGCCGAACCCGATGGTTTTTCCGGCGCGAGCCTTGTCGAACAGGCAGATAGCGGCCTGCACGTCGAAATAGCCGGCCTCTTTCAGCCGCTGCGCGCTGAACAGTTCGGCCACGTAATCGACCGGTTCGCCATCGTGGAAAAAGCTCTGGCTGTCCGGTGCGCGGTAGGGCTGTTTGCTGCGGTGGCGAAGCGCCTCGGGCAGCAGGCCGTCCATGCTGCGTTTGAGCAGGTATTTTTCCACCAGACCCATGAGCTTGTAGCGCGGCGGCAGGCGGCTGGCGAAGGCGATCAGCCGGTGGTCGAGGAAGGGGTACCGCGTCTCGATCGAGGCGGCCATGGCCATACGGTCGCCCTGCGAACTCAGCAGGTAGCCCGACATCAGGGTGTGGGCCTCGATGTACTGGTCCTGGGTCAGCGGCTCCCAGCGGGCAGAATCGGCAGGCAGTTGCAGCGCTTTGACCGGGTCGAACGCGATCGCCGCGACGCGGTACTCGGGCGACAGGAACGCGGTGATGCGCCGCGTGGTGGTCCAGCGCGGCTGGTGGGCGAAGCCCGGCTGGGCAAACCCCGCCTCGCCTGTGCGGAAAAAGCGCTCGCTCATTGCGCGAGCCGCGGCGGGCGAATGCTTGAGATATGGGTAAAGCCGATCAAGCAGGCGTGGCCTGCAGCGCGAGTTGGGCTGGCGTGCGATGAAGCGGCGCACCCGGCCCTCCTTGAAAATGTCGTAGCCGCCAAACACTTCGTCGGAGCCCTCGCCGGTGAGCGCCACTTTGTAACCCGCGGCGCGCACGCTGTCCGCCAGCAGCATCATCGGCACCGGCGCAGTGCGCACGATAGGGACCTCGGCATGCGCAATGGCGCGCGGGAAGGCGGCGGCGATGTCGGCGCGGGTGCAATGCAGCGTGGCGTGTTCGGTACCCAAATGCTGCACCAGTTGCTGCTGCCACATGCTTTCGTCGAACTCGGCATCGTCGAAGGTCAGCGAAAAGGTGCGCAACGGGGTGTCAGTGTGGTGCCGGATCAGGGTGGTGATGATCGACGAGTCGAGCCCGCCGCTCAGATAGGCCGCCACCGGCACGTCGGCGCGCAGTTGCAGCCGCACGGCGTCGATCAGCAGGTCGCGTAATTCCTCGGCGTAGGCGTCGGCGCTGCGGTCGGCTTCGATCGGGGCGGGCGGGAAGGTCCAATCCCAGTAGCGGTGCAACCGGCTGCCTTGTGCATCGACCGTCATCACATGACCGGGCGGCAGTGACGCGATGCCCTCGAACACCGCATGCGGCGGCAGCGGCGCCCAGTAGGTGAACACCTCGCCCAGCGCATGGGCGTCGAGGCGGCGTGGCACGTCGGGCAGCGCCAGTAGTGCCTTGACCTCCGAAGCGAACGCTAGACCGCCGGGAACGCGGGTGTGGAACAGCGGGCGGATGCCGGTGCGGTCGCGCGCCAGCAGCAGACGCTGGCGCACGCCGTCCCACAGCGCAAAGGCAAACTGGCCGTTGAGATGGTCGACCAGCGCGTCGCCATGTTCCTCGTACAGGTGCACCAGCACCTCGGTATCGGACTGCGTGGCAAAACGGTGGCCGCGCCGCAGCAGCTCGGCGCGCAGCTCGAGGTAGTTGAAAATCTCGCCGTTGAAGGTCACCCAAACCGTGCGGTCTTCATTGCACAGCGGTTGGTTGCCGCCAGCCAGGTCGATGATGCTCAGGCGGGAGTGCGCCAGGCCGATCGGCCCTTCGGTGTGGATGCCGTGGCCATCGGGGCCGCGGTGGCGCAGCCTCCCGATCATCGCAGCGAGCTGCGACCGGTCGATCGGTGCGTTCCAGTTCAGCCGCCCGGCGATGCCGCACATGGTGTCAGCCCCGGCGCCCTTGCGCTGCAGCCCCGGCAAGCGGCGGACAAGGCAAAGGCATGCGCGGCCGACAGTGCATCCTAGCCGCCGATGTAGGACATCTCGACCTTGCGCTGCGCGCGCAGGGCCTGCGCGGCCGCAGTGCCGCGTAGCAGTGAGTAGCGGTCGTCGCGCTGCGTCCAGACCTGCGCCAGCGCGGCGCGCAGATCGTCATCGCTTGCCGGCGCCAGGCCACTGTTGGCATCGCCGCGCAGCAGGGCGCGAATGTCGTAGCCGTGGGTGGCGAAAAGGCAGAGGTAGAGCTTGCCTTCCATCGACAGCCGCGCGCGGTTGCAACTGGCGCAAAACGCGCGGGTGACGCTGGAGATCACGCCGATCTCACCCGCGCCATCGTCGTAAGCCCAACGCTGCGCGGTCTCGCCGGGGCTGTGCGGCTCCAGCGGATGCAGCGGGTACACGGCATGGATGCGGTCGATCACCTCTTGCGAAGGCAGCACCTCGTCCATGCGCCAGCCGTTGGTATTGCCCACGTCCATGTATTCGATGAAGCGCAGCACCACCCCGGTGCCGCGGAAATGCGCGGCCATCGGCAAGATCTGCGCGTCGTTGGTGCCGCGCTTGACCACCATGTTCACCTTGACCGGCGCGAGCCCCGTGGCAAGCGCGGCGTCGATGCCGCGCAGCACTTCGGCCACGGGGAAGTCCACATCGTTCATCCGGCGGAAGGCGGCGTCGTCCAGCGCGTCCAGGCTGACGGTGACGCGGTCTAGCCCGGCGTCCTTGAGCTGCCGCGCCTTGCGCGCGAGGATCGAGCCGTTGGTGGTCAGGGTGAGTTCGGGCGGATTGCCCTCGGGGGTGCGCAGGCCGTGCAGCATCTCCACCAGACGTTCGAGGTGCTTGCGCAGCAGCGGTTCGCCGCCGGTCAGGCGAATCTTGCGCACGCCCAGATCGATGAACACCCGCGCGGTGCGGGTGATTTCCTCGAAACTCAGCAGATCGGCATGACGCAGGAATTCGTAATGACTGTCGAATATCTCCTTCGGCATGCAGTAGGTGCAGCGGAAGTTGCAGCGGTCGGTCACCGAGATGCGCAGGTCGTGCAGCGGGCGGTGCAGACGGTCGACGGGCGGCGTAGACCCTTGGCCGGCATGCGCCGGAATCGGCGGCACGCTGGCTGCATATTGATGATCGACAATGGGGATGATGCGCTCGGACATGGCGTGATTATCGACAAAGCGCAGCACTCCGGCGCGCGGCCATCTGCCGGAACCCTTCATATCACGCTGATTTGCAGCGCCAGTGCAAAGGAGGCGAGCAGCATGCCCAGCACCGCGCCGACCACCACATCCGATAGGTAGTGCAGCCCGAGCACCAGGCGCGAGCTGGCCACGAGCAGCGCGAACGGAACCGCCACCCAGCCAAGCACCGGCGCGAAAAACAGGATTTGCAGCGTGAGGTTGACCGCGTGCAGGGTGTGGCCTGAAGGGAAACTGAACTGGTCGAGCGGGGGCTCGCTCACCACGATTCGGCGACAGTGTTCGCTGGGCCGCGGCCGGGCCGCCAGCCGTTTGATCGACAGGTACAGGCCGATGCCGATGCCTGTGGTCACCGACATCCAGACGATGGGCATCACTGCCGCCTTGCCGTCGAGCAGCAGCATCGCGCCCATGAGGGCGGCCCAGCCCCAGCCGTTGCCCAGCCGGCTGATCAGGGTGAACACGCGGCGGACCCATACCCGCCGGCTAAGGCGGTTTGCCGACACGGTCAGCGCCTGCTCCCATAACAGGTAGCGATGGAGCAGGCCGGGCTGTCGCTGGTGCATGACGGGGCGGTTGGATGTGTGTGGGTGAAACACTGGCTAGCCGGATTGTTCCACCGTCTGGCCATCAACCGGAAAACGCGCACGCTCTACCATTGCAGACATTCGCGCGTGTGGGCATGGCCGCTCCCGCGCCTGCTCCTCAAGGACACAGCATGACCTATTCGATCGAACTCTCCGGGCGCGCGGCCCTGGTCACCGGCGCTTCCAGCGGGCTGGGCTGGCGCTTTGCCGAAGTGCTGGCGCAGGCCGGCGCCGCGGTGGTGCTCAGCGGCCGGCGTATCGAGCGGCTCAAGGAACTGCGCGCGCGTATCGAAGGGCAGGGAGGCGATGCGCATGTGGTCGAAGTCGACGTCACCGATCAGGCCAGCATCCGGGCCGCGGTGGCGCATGCCGAAACCGAGATGGGCCCGGTCGACATCCTGGTGAACAACGCGGGCATTTCGATGCAGCAAAAACTGCTGGATGTCACGACCGACGGTTTCGACGAGATCTTCGCCACCAATGTGCGCGGCGCTTTTTTCGTGGCGCAGGAGGTGGCGCGGCGCATGGTTGCGCGGTCGCTGGGCGTCACGCCGGGCACCTGGGCTGGCGGGCGCATCATCAACATCGCCTCGGCCGCCGCGCTGCGCGCCATGCCCCGGCTCGGGGTCTATGCGATGAGCAAGGCCGCGGTCGTGCACATGACGCGGGCCATGGCGGTGGAGTGGGGCAAATACGGCATCAATGTCAACGCCATCTGCCCCGGCTACATCGATACCGAGATGAACCATCATCACTGGCAGACCGAATCGGGCCAGCGCCTGCTGCAGATGCTGCCGCGCAAGCGTCTGGGCAAACCGCAGGACCTCGACGGCCTGCTGGTGCTGCTGGCCAGCGGGCAAAGCGGTCTGATCAACGGCGCGACCGTCACCGCTGACGACGGCTTCAGTCTCTGAGGAGAACTGGGAGATGCTGCGCTTTGACATTCCCGAGCAGAAAGATCTGAATCTGGTCCACACCATGACCATCCCCATTCGCTGGGGCGACATGGACATGATGGGCCACGTCAACAACACCGTCTATTTCCGCTACATGGAAATCATCCGGTTGGAATGGATGCGTGCAGCCGGGGTGCCCGCCAACCCCAATGGACTCGGGCCGGTGATCGTCAACGCCTTTTGCAATTTCCAGACCGAGCTGAGCTACCCCGGCGAGGTGCTCGCGCGGCTGTACACGGCGGACGTCGGGCGCACCAGCTTCGACACCTACACCCTGCTCAGTCGTACCGACGACCCCGACACCATCTACGCCAGCGGCGGCTCGCGCGTGGTCTGGGTGGATTTTCCGCAACGCAAGAGCGTGCCCTTGCCCGACATGCTGCGCGCCTTGCTCACCCGCGGCTCGGCCGCAACTCAGCGCTGACCCTTGCCCGGAGTCCAACATGCTCGAAACGCAACACGACGATCAGCTCATGTGGGTGCCTTCAGCGCAGCGCATTGCAGCGTCGCACATTGACGCCTTTCGCCGGTGGGTCAACGCCCGCCACGGTCTGCAACTCAACGATTACGAGGCGCTGCTCGACTGGTCGGTGGCCGAGCAGGACAAATTCTGGGACGCGGTCTGGGAGACCTCGGGCGTGATCGCGCAGCACAAGGGCGAGCGCGTGCTGATCGACGGCGACCGCATGCCCGGTGCGCGCTTTTTCCCGGACGCGCGGCTCAACTTCGCGCAAAATCTGCTGCGGCGCGAGGACGACACGATCGCGCTGCATTTCTGGGGTGAAGATCGGGTGCAGCGCAGCCTCACCTGGCGGCAGCTGCATGCCGAAGTCTCGCGGCTGCAGCAGGCGCTGCGCAGCTGGGGTGTGGTCCCCGGCGACCGAGTCGCTGCCTACATGCCCAACCTGCCGGAGACCGTGATTGCCATGCTCGCGGCCACCAGCATCGGCGCCACCTTCACCTCGGCCTCGCCTGACTTCGGCACGCAGGGCGTGCTCGATCGCTTCGGCCAGACCCGGCCCAAGGTGCTGATCGCCTGCGACGGCTATTTCTACAACGGCAAGACTTTTTCCACCCTGGACAGGCTCGCCGCGCTGATCGACCAGTTGCCCGGACTGGAAAAGACCGTGGTCGTGCCCTACGTGGCGCAGGCCACAGGGCAGTCGGCGCAGGCCGCGGTAGTACCTGGTGCGCAGCTTTGGGGCGAGGTGCTGCAGTCCTTTGCGCCGCAGCCAGTGCAGTTCACGGCGCTGCCCTTTGATCATCCAGTCTACATTCTCTACTCCAGCGGTACCACCGGCGCGCCCAAGTGCATCGTGCACCGGGCCGGCGGGGTGCTGCTCAAGCACCTGGCCGAAATGCGGCTGCAGGCGGATGTGCATACGGGCGACCGGGTGTTCTTTTTCACCACCTGCGGCTGGATGATGTGGAACTGGCTGATGTCTGCGCTCAGCCAGGGCGCGACGGTCTGCCTGTACGACGGCTCGCCGGGGCTGCGCGGCAACGCCATACTGTTCGACTACGCCGATGCGGTGGATTTCACCCACCTGGGAACCTCGGCCAAGTTCATCGAGGCGCTGGGCAAGTCGGGCCTGGAGCCTAGGCGGACGCATCGGCTCACCAGCCTGCGCACCCTCATGTCGACCGGCTCACCGCTGGCGCCCGAAGGGTTCGATTATGTGTACGACAAGGTCAAGCGCGACCTCTGCCTGAGCTCGATGTCGGGCGGAACCGACCTGGTGGCCTGCTTCATCGTCGGCTCGCCGATGAATCCTGTATGGCGCGGTGAACTGCAGGCCTGCGCGCTGGGCATGGCGGTGATGGTCGCCGATGACGACGGCCGACCGCTGCCCGACGGACAGAAGGGCGAACTGGTCTGCACCAAGCCGTTTCCGTCGATGCCGCTGGGCTTTCTGGTGGAGGGCAGCCTCGAGCGCGGCGCGCAAAAGTATTTCGAGACCTACTTCTCCCGCTTTCCGAACGTGTGGTGGCATGGTGACTTCATCGCGCGCACCCCGCACGGCGGGTACATCATCTTCGGCCGCTCCGACGCCACGCTCAACCCCGGGGGGGTGCGCATTGGCACGGCGGAAATCTACCGCCAGGTCGAGCGCATCGATGCGGTGCTGGAGTCGCTGGTCATCGGCCAGAACTGGCCGCCCGGTGCGGTGGGCGACGTGCGCGTGGTGCTGTTCGTGCGCCTGCGCGACGGCGTGGTACTCGACGACGCGCTGATCGACGCGATCAAGCGCCAGATCCGCGACAACACCACGCCGCGCCACGCCCCGGCGCGCATCGTCCAGGTGCACGACATTCCGCGCACCAAAAGCAACAAGATCGTGGAAATCGCGGTACGCAACATCATCCACGGCGAGCCGGTGAAAAACGTATCGGCATTGGCCAACCCCGAGTCGCTCGAGGAATACCGCGCGCTGCGCGCCGAGCTCGAGCGCAGCTGAGGGCGCAGCGTGAATCTCACCGGCAAGTGCGGCTGATCCACAGCTTGCGCAACGGCGTCAGGCTGATGCGCTGATGCAGCACCGCGTAATCAGCATGCTCGATCTCGCGCAGCAGCACCAGAGTCATCGCGCCCAGCGCCCGTAGCGGCGCGGTCTGCCCGCGCGCAAATGGAGCCAGCCCGGCCAGCGCCTGCTCCAGTGTCTGGCGGGTCAAGGCGGTCTGCTCGGCCAGCAGCGCGGCCACGGCGCCGTCCATGCGCCGCTGTTGCAGCTGGACCGCAACGACACCGTGCCGCTGCATGGCGTCGAGCGGCAGGTAGATCCTGCCCTGCACCGCGTCGCGTCCCAGATGCCGGATGCCGCTGGCTAGCCGCAGTCCCACGCCGAGTTCCTCTGCATGCGCCCGTGCCGCCGGTGCGTCCAGGCCGAGCAGCACCGCAGCGTTGCGCAGCGTCTGACCGCTGCCCGTCCTGGCGTAGTGCAGCAGCGCCGGACGGTCGATCCAGCGGTTTTGCTGCAGATCGATCTGCACGCTGTCGATCACCCCGTGCAGCGCCTGCGCTGGTAGACCGCTGGCCTGCAGCGCGGGGGCGAGCGCACGCAAGGTGGGGTGCTCTGCCTGACCGTGCGCCATCGCGTTCACTTGCGCACTCCACCACGCCAGCTTCGCCTGCGCCACCGACAGATCGCTCACCGAGGTCACGATCGAGCGCACTTGCACATGAAACCGCAGCAGTGCGGCAAGTCCAGGGCGCTGCGGCGCCGGGCAGCGCAGCAGCGCGTAGTAGGCCGAGGACCCCGGCGGCGGGCCGTCCAGGGTGTCTGTCTGCGGGGTGGGGAGCATGGTGGGCAGGGCGTCGATCGGTCCGGCGCGGCACGGTTAGAATACCCGATTGCCTGTCATGCACCGATATGCAGCCCTTGCCCAGGGCCAGCGGCGCAGCAATGCGGGCACGGATCATCCGGCGAGGGTGGCGAAATTGGTAGACGCACCAGGTTTAGGTCCTGACGCCCTCAACGGCGTGGGGGTTCGAGTCCCCCCCCTCGCACCAGCCGACGCGCAAGGCGCTTGCCGGCGTTGTTCCCTTTTCATTGAACACTGGACTTCCTCATGACTGTCGAAACCCTGGACAAACTGCAGCGCCGCGTGACCGTGACGGTTCCAAAGACTGCCGTGCAAAGCGAAATCAACGCCCGCCTGAAAAGCCTGAGCCGCACCCTGCGTCTTCCTGGGTTCCGCCCGGGCAAGGTGCCCATGTCCATGGTGGCGCAGCGCTACGCACCGTCGGTCGAGATGGAGGTGCTGCAGGACAAGATCGGCAACGCGTTCTACGAGGTCGCCAGCACTGCGCGCCTGCGCGTGGCAGGCTTGCCGCAGTTCACCCCCCGGACCGAAGGCGTGGAGGCCGATGTCGTGGCGTTCGACGCCACTTTCGAGGTCTATCCCGATGTGCAGATTCCCGATCTGTCCTCGCTGAGCATCGAGCGGGTGACCGCAGTGGTCGATGAGGCGGCGATCGACAGGACCATCGAGGTGCTGCGCAAGCAGCGCACCGAATTCATCCCGCGCGGTCAGGCTGCCCCCAACGGGCAGACCTCCGAAGGGCTGGAAGTGCAGGATGGCGACCGCGTGACCGTGGACTTCGAGGGGCGTATCGACGGCACCGTCTTTGAAGGCGGCAAGGCGCAAGGGTTTCGCTTCGTACAGGGCGAAGGGCGCATGCTGCCCGAGTTCGAGGCCGCAACAAAGGGGTTGCAGGCCGGCCAAAGCAAGATTTTCGAACTGCGCTTCCCTGACGACTATCCAGGCCGCGCGGTGGCGGGCAAGACCGCGCAATTCACCCTCAAGGTCACCCAGGTGGAGTGGCCGCTGCTGCCGGAGGTGGATGCCGACTTCGCCCGCACGCTGGGCGTGGCCGACGGCGATGTGCAGCGCCTGCGCGAAGACATTCGCAGCAATCTGCAGCGCGAGGTCAAGGCGCGCCTGACCCAGCGCAACAAGCTGGCGGTGATGGATCTGCTGCAAAAGGCCGTGCCGGTGGATCTGCCCAATGCTCTGGTGCAAAACGAAATCAGCGATCTGATGGCCAGCGCCCGCCAAGACCTGGTTGAGCGCGGCGTGAAAAATGCCGACAAGGCCCCGCTGCCGCCCGAGCTGTTCAAGGAGCAGGCCGAGCGGCGTGTGCGGCTGGGATTGATCGTGTCCGAACTGGTCAAGCAGCATGACCTGCAGCCCAAGCCGGAACAGGTGCGCAGCTATGTCGAAGAGCTTGCCGCCAGCTACGAGCAGCCGCAGGAACTGGTGCGCTGGTATTACGCAGACAAGGACCGTCTGGCGCAGGCCGAGGCCATCGTGATGGAGAACAATGTCACCGAATTCGTGTTCTCGCAGGCCAAAACCACCGAAAAGACGCTCAGTTTCGACGAGCTGATGGGGCAGTAAGCGCATTGCCCTGCGCCAGCCGCTGCGTGTCCCGAGCCGCGCAGCGGCTTTTTTGTCTTTCACGGCGCAGCACACCGCGGTCTGTCGTGCGCGGTTTGCGGAAATCCCACAACCTGGCTTCGGGCCGGCTGGCTGCGTGCTAATCTGTGCGTACCTTCACGTTTGATTCCTCCATGAGCGCAACCGATTTTCAAAGCTTGGGGCTGGTGCCCATCGTCATCGAGCAAAGCGGCCGCGGCGAGCGTGCCTACGACATCTACTCGCGCCTGCTGCGCGAGCGAGTGATCTTTCTGGTCGGGCCGATCAATGATCAGATGGCCAATCTGGTGGTCGCGCAGCTGCTGTTCCTGGAGTCGGAGAACCCGGACAAGGACATTTCGTTGTATATCAACTCGCCCGGGGGGTCTGTGTCGGCGGGCATGGCCATTTACGACACCATGCAGTTCATCAAGCCGGATGTGTCCACGCTGTGCACGGGCATCGCCGCCAGCATGGGCGCGTTCTTGATGGCCGCCGGTGCCAAGGGCAAACGCTATTCGCTGCCCAACTCGCGCATCATGATCCATCAGCCGCTGGGTGGTGCGCAGGGGCAGGCGTCCGACATCGAAATCCAGGCACGCGAGATCCTCTACCTGCGCGAACGGCTGAACGCGATTCTGGCCGAGCGCACCGGTCAGAAGCTCGAAAAAATCGCCGCCGACACCGACCGCGACTTTTTTATGTCGGCCGATCAGGCCAAGGACTACGGGCTGATCGACCAGGTCATCTCCAGGCGCACCTGAACCGAAACGAATCCATACGCTCATGGCTGAGAAAAAATCTTCCTCCGGCGAAAAGACTCTGTACTGCTCGTTCTGCGGCAAGAGTCAGCACGAGGTGAAAAAACTGATCGCAGGCCCGTCGGTGTTCATCTGCGACGAGTGCATCGACCTGTGCAACGAGATCATCCGCGACGAGGTCAGCACGGTCGACGCCGCCGGCAAGACGGCGAGTTCCGATCTGCCTACCCCATCGGAAATCAAGGCCATTCTCGACCAATACGTCATCGGGCAGGAGACCGCTAAGCGCATCCTGGCGGTTGCGGTCTACAACCACTACAAGCGCCTCAAGCATGTCGGTCAGGCCGGTGACGTCGAGCTCGCCAAGAGCAACATTCTGCTCATCGGCCCGACCGGCTCCGGCAAGACCCTGCTTGCGCAAACCCTCGCGCGGCTGCTGAACGTGCCTTTCGTGATCGCAGATGCGACCACGCTGACCGAAGCCGGTTATGTGGGCGAGGATGTCGAGAACATTATCCAGAAGCTGCTACAGAACTGTAATTACGAAATCGAGCGGGCGCAGCGCGGTATCGTTTACATTGACGAGATCGACAAAATTTCGCGCAAATCCGACAACCCCAGCATCACGCGTGACGTCTCGGGCGAGGGCGTGCAGCAGGCTTTGCTCAAGCTCATCGAAGGCACCATGGCGTCTGTGCCGCCACAAGGCGGGCGCAAGCATCCGAATCAGGATTTCATCCAGGTCGACACGACCAATATCCTGTTTATCTGCGGCGGCGCTTTCGACGGACTGGAAAAGATCATCCGTAATCGGTCGGAAAAATCCGGCATCGGCTTTGCCGCCACGGTCAAGAGCCAATCGCAGCAAAGCCTGTCCGAGACGCTCAACCAGGTGCAGCCGGAAGACCTGATCAAGTTCGGACTGATCCCCGAACTCATCGGACGTCTGCCAGTGGTTGCCATGCTGGAGGAGCTCGACGAGGCCGCGCTCGTCCAGATCCTGACCGAGCCGAAAAATTCTCTGGTCAAGCAATACCAAAAGCTGTTCGAGATGGATCACGTCAAGCTCGAATTTCGCCCCGCGGCACTTGAGGCCATCGCCAAGCGGGCGCTACAGCGCAAGACCGGCGCGCGCGGGCTGCGTTCCATCGTCGAGCAGGCCTTGCTCGACCTGATGTTCGAACTGCCCAATGCGCGCAATGTCTCGACCGTGGTAATCGACGAAAACGTGATCACGTCCGGGGCCAAGCCATTGTTGATCTATGAGGATGCAGCCAAAGCGTCGGGGGCTTGATAAAGGCCCGATGCGTAGCGTGGGCGCGGCACGAGTGGCACGCTTGCAATCCGAACCTGTACCCCCATTTGCACTCCAACTTCTCATTGGGTGAGCCAAATGTCTGATACCCCTGAACAACATGCCGACCTGACGGCGCTGCCGCTGCTGCCGCTGCGCGATGTGGTCGTCTTTCCGCACATGGTGATTCCGCTGTTCGTGGGCCGCCCCAAGTCGATCAAGGCGCTGGAAGCCGCCATGGAAAGCGGCAAGCAAATCATGCTGGTCGCGCAAAAGGCAGCGGCCAAGGATGAGCCCAAACCCGACGATCTGTTCGAGATCGGCTGCCTGTCGAGTATCCTGCAAATGCTCAAGCTGCCCGATGGCACGGTCAAGGTGCTGGTCGAGGGAGCGCAGCGGGCGCGGGCGCTCAACATCCGCGACAACGGCGACTTTTTCGCCTGCGATGCCCTGCCCATCGCGCCCACTTCGGAGGCGACTGCCGAGTCGGAGGCGATGCGCCGCGCCGTGGTCGCGCAGTTCGACCAGTATGTCAAGCTGAACAAGAAGATTCCGCCCGAGATCCTCACATCCATTTCGGGTATCGACGATCCGGGCCGCCTAGCAGACACCATCGCTGCGCACCTGCCGCTCAAGCTGGAGCAGAAGCAATCGTTGCTTGATCTGCACGACGTGCATGCGCGCCTGGAAAATCTGCTCGAACAGCTCGAGCGCGAGGTCGGCATCCTCCAGGTCGAAAAGCGCATCCGTGGCCGGGTGCGGCGGCAAATGGAGAAAAGCCAGCGCGAGTACTACCTGAACGAGCAGGTCAAGGCCATCCAGAAGGAGCTCGGCGAGGGCGAGGAAGGCGCTGACATCGAGGAAATCGAAAAGAAGATTAAGGCCGCGCGCATGCCCAAGGATGCGCGGAAAAAGGCCGAGTCTGAGCTCAAGAAGCTCAAGCTCATGTCGCCGATGTCCGCAGAGGCCACCGTGGTGCGCAACTACCTGGACGTGCTCGTGAGCCTGCCCTGGGCAAAAAAGAGCAAGGTGCGTCACGATCTGGCCTATGCCGAGCAGGTGCTCGAAGAGGATCACTACGGCCTGGAGAAAGTCAAGGAGCGGATCCTTGAGTATCTCGCGGTCCAGCAACGCGTCGACAAGGTCAAGGCGCCCATTCTCTGTCTTGTTGGGCCACCAGGGGTGGGCAAGACCTCTCTGGGGCAGTCGATCGCCCGCGCCACCGGACGCAAGTTCGTGCGCATGGCGCTCGGCGGTGTACGAGACGAGGCCGAGATCCGCGGCCACCGCCGCACCTACATCGGCGCCATGCCCGGAAAGATCATCCAGAGTCTGACCAAGGTGGCGGTACGCAACCCGCTGTTCTTACTCGACGAGGTAGACAAGCTCGGCATGGACTTTCGCGGAGACCCCGCCTCGGCGCTGCTCGAGGTGCTCGATCCGGAGCAAAACCACACCTTCAGCGATCACTATGTCGAGGTCGATTTTGACCTGTCCGATGTCATGTTCGTTGCCACCTCGAACTCGCTCAACATCCCGCCTGCGCTGCTCGACCGCATGGAAGTCATCCGTCTGGCGGGCTACACCGAGGACGAGAAGGTCAGCATCGCCCAGCGCTACCTGCTGCCCAAGCAGATGAAAAACAACGGGCTCGATCCCAGCGAACTCAGCGTCACCGAGAGTGCGATCCGCGGCATCATCCGCTACTACACCCGCGAGGCGGGTGTGCGATCGCTCGAGCGCGAGATTTCGCGGATCTGCCGCAAGGCGGTCAAAGGGCGCCTGCTCAAGACCTACACCGATCAGGTGGTGGTCACCGAGGACAACTTGAACGAATTTCTCGGCGTGCGCCGCTACAGCTTTGGCATGGCGGAAAAGCAGAATCAAGTCGGTCAGGTCGTCGGGCTGGCGTGGACCGAAGTTGGCGGCGATCTGCTCACCATCGAAGCCACCGCCATGCCGGGCAAGGGAGCGATCCTGCGCACCGGCTCGCTCGGCGATGTGATGAAGGAATCGGTCGAGGCAGCGCGCACCGTCGTGCGTGTGCGCGCTCGGCGTCTAGGCATCAAGGATGAGCTTTTTGAAAAGCGCGATCTGCACATCCACGTTCCCGAGGGAGCCACGCCCAAGGATGGACCCAGCGCGGGGATTGCGATGACCACGGCCATCGTCTCGGCGATGACCGGCATTCCTGTCAAGGCGGATGTTGCGATGACCGGAGAGATCACCCTGCGGGGAGAGGTTCTGGGGATCGGGGGGCTGAAGGAAAAACTGCTTGCCGCGCTGCGTGGTGGCATCAAGACCGTCCTGATCCCTGAGGAAAATGTCAAAGATCTGCAGGAGATGCCGGAAAACGTCAAATCGGGCCTGACCATCATTCCGGTGAAATGGATCGATCAGGTCCTCGATCTGGCACTCGAGCGCGTGCCCGTGGCGCTGGAGGACGAGCCCGCGACTAAGCCGGAAGGCGTTACGGCGGCTGCCTCCATCGAAGCGCCGGTCATCGAGAGTACGAGGCACTGAGACGTTGTGAAGATGTCGTTGCGAGCGACCTGCTGCCCATGCGCAGGGCGCGCAGGTCCAGACAGATCAACCAGATCGGCCAGACCCGCACGCCGCGCAACACCGCCAGCGGACTGCGCAGTATCTACCGTACTGGCCGGTCTGAACATACAAGCGAAACAAGAAGCCGCGCAGACCTCTTGCAACAGATGCGATCTCGGTATATCATTTCGTTTTTGGTTTTGGGGGGGTATAGCTCAGCTGGGAGAGCGCTTGCATGGCATGCAAGAGGTCAGCGGTTCGATCCCGCTTACCTCCACCAAGCGCAAAAAAGTTTTTGTCCCCTTCGTCTAGAGGCCTAGGACACCGCCCTTTCACGGCGATAACACGAGTTCGAATCTCGTAGGGGACGCCAGATTCAGCATCCTGAGTCTGTCCGGAGTGGTAGTTCAGTTGGTCAGAATACCGGCCTGTCACGCCGGGGGTCGCGGGTTCGAGCCCCGTCCACTCCGCCAAAACGTTGCAAGAAGTCATTAAAAGGGCCCACGACACGTGGGCTTTTTTGTGCCCGCATAGGGCGGCGCCTGATCGGCGCCGTCTGTCCTGCATCCTCGCGCCCGTCACGGTATGTGCTGACAGCTAACCGGGTGACATTACAAATCGTGCCACTCAGCGCGCGGATGAGGGGGTGCAATTCACCTCCGGGATGCAAGAATAGCGGTTGGGTAGCGATGGAGTCTGTGCAGAGGTGTGGCTTGATCCGGTCTTACGAAGATTACAAAAGATACCTACAAGCAGATCGCGCTGCGCTCGGCATCCGGTCAAAGTGGGCTTTTTTACATGACGAAATCCTGCAGTTTCAGCGCCTGCTCAGGAAAGTCGAATTTCTCACTAATTGTAAAAAAAACCTAATTCGACGCGCCATCGCCGTATATCGCTTTCGCAGATTGTCGATCAAGCTTGGTTTTTCGATCCCGATCAATGTATTCGGCCCAGGTCTTGCCATCCTGCATTACGGAACCATCGTGGTCAATTCGAAGGCGCGCATCGGATCCAATTGCCGTATCCATACCGGGGTGAACATCGGTGCACAACTGAGTGACGGATCTGCGGTGCCGAAAATTGGGAACAACTGTTATATCGGCCCGGGTGCCAAGCTGTTTGGCGCCATTGAAATTGGTGATAATACTGCGATTGGAGCCAATGCAGTAGTGAACAAAAGCTTTCCCGAAGGAAACGTGACATTGGGCGGCATCCCTGCTCGAGTCATCTCACAAAAATCGACCGTAGGACTTTTCATTCATGGCGATGATACGGTTTGAAGCGGCGAGCGCCTCGCTTTTTCTCTGTTGGGTGAGTCTGCTGTTTGTTGGAATGTTTGCCACTCCGTGGATCTGACATGCAGGTCATCATGGGGCTTTCGAAGGATAGTCAACAGGTTCGAATCGTTCCTGAAAAATCAGTACGCCGACTGAGCATCTTGATGGTCGTAGACGGTCATTATCCTGCGACCGGAGGCGCAGAAATGCAGGCGCGACTACTGAGCGCATCTTTTGTCGCGGCGGGGCACGAGGTGGAAGTGCTTGCTCCCCATCTCAATCGATCCCAGCCGACTCTGGAGCGGATCGATGGTATTCCTGTCACACGCCTTGCCTACCCGCGGATCAAGGGCCTGGGTGCGCTGCTGTTGAATTTGCGCTTTGCGGTTTGGCTGCTCAAGAGGCAACGCAAGTTCGACGCCGTACATATTCACATGATGCATAATCTGGCCGGTGCGGCGGGCTGGCTCAAACCATGGTTGAAAACAACGGTGGTCAGCAAGGTGTCCGGAGCGGCGGAGTTTCATGGCGGAATTCTAGATCCGGCGCACCGGCATCGTCTGGTGCATCGACTTTTGCTTGCCGGAGCTTTGCGCCTGGATGCTTATCAGTGCATCAGCCGGCGAACAGTGAACATCATGGCACACGCGGGTTTCCCGTCAGATCGTTTGCATCTAGTGCCCAATGCTGTCGATCTGCAGCGTTTTCGCCCTCCCGAACACCGCGATCAGAACACATTGCGCGCCGTATTCGTGGGCAGGCATGTCCCGGTGAAGGGTTTGGATGTACTGCTCAGGGCATGGGCTCTTGCCAAATTGCACCCAGGAGCAAGATTGACCATTGCCGGCGATGGCCCTGAACGCGCGCGTCTGATGGCTCTGGCCAAAATACTCGGCATCGAGCATGGTGTCGATTTTCCCGGCCTGGTGCACGACGTACCTGCGCTACTTGCTGAACACAACCTTTATGTTCAGACCTCACACCAGGAAGGGCTTCCCAACGCAGTGCTCGAAGCCATGGCTACAGGTCTTCCGGTACTGGCGACCCGTATCAGCGGCCATGAGGATATTGTTGCTGACGATGAAACCGGATTCTTGGTTCCTGTTGGCGATCCGGATGCCTTCGCGCAGGGTATATCACAATTGGCGAGCCACGCTGATTTACGAGAGCGTCTTGGTCAAGCGGCGCGCAGATTTGTCGAGGTTCGTTATTCCACACAGTCCGTGATGGAGGCACTGACAACGCTCTATCAGGGAACCGCAAGCGAGCGGCAAGCGCAGTCCAGGCAAGATTGACATGCAGACCAGCAAGGAACAGGCCACGGCAAGCATGGGAAGCAGACGCGGAGTGCTTGCGCGCTTGCTCCAGCACACGTCCAACTATTCCATCGGCAGTATTCTCGTGATGCTCGCCAGCATCATTTCTTTCCCGATCCTCACGCGTCTGTTTACCGTCGCCGAATATGGCACGATGGCGCTGGTCACATCCACGATTCTGTTCATGGTGGGTGTGGGTAAGCTTGGATTGCAACATTCTGTTGTGCGTTATTATAGCGAGGTTGAGGCGGGGACGAGAAACAATACCATTCGGCAGTTCTTTTCGACTGTTCTATTTGGCATGGTTGGGATCGGCTTGGTCGTGACCCTGGCGAGTGCGGCTATTGTGTTTGTCTTGCCCACTCAATGGCTGTCCAACGCGCAGACGCAACACCTGATCATCCTCGCTTCTCCCTTGGTTTTCATTCGGGTTGTAGACAGTGCCATGTACAACCTGTTGAGGGCGCAACAAAAGAGTGGCATCTACAGCCTTTATTTCACGGCAAGAAAATATTTGGGGCTGGGGCTGATTTTTTTTGTGCTGTTCTACGTGTCCAGAACGCTGGAAGGTTTTTTTATCTCCTCGATGTTGGGCGAGTTGATTGCAGTTGCGGTCATTATCATTTATTATGCCAAACAGAACGTATTTGGTGTAAATGAATTCAAAAAACCGTTGTTCGTGTCGATGCTGGTATTTGGCCTACCGCTGCTGGCAAGCGAGTTGTCTATGCTGTTACTGAATATGGGCGGGCGATACATCATTAATTATCAGCTTGGTCCTGAGCCGCTCGGGGCATTTTCGGCTGCGTTCAATTTCAGCGATTACCTTCAGGGGGTTCTGACCGCATCATTTGCACAGGCAGTGGTGCCGATGTATTTCCGGATGTGGGAGCAGCAGGGGCGGGAAAAGACGGTCGAGTTCATCGAGCAGGCGCTAAAGTATTACCTTGCACTGGCGCTTCCAATTCTTGCCGGCATGGCGGCGGTCGGCCCGGAATTGTTGCGCCTGCTTGCCTCGACGAAATATAGCGTCAGTACTGAGCTGATCCTTTTCATCGTGGGTGGGATGCTGGTATCAGGAGGTACGCCGATTTTTAGTGCTGGGATTTATATCAACAAACTGACTAAAGTGGTGATGTATTCAGTGCTGGTTGCGGCGGTTGTGAACCTTTTTTTGACTGCGGTGCTCACCCGGCCTTTCGGCATCGAAGGCGCGGCATTTGCTGCGCTTGTCAGTTATTTGCTGTATACCGCGCTTTCTGCCTATTATGGTCGGAAGATCATCCAGATCAAGATGCCCTGGGTTGATCTTGCGAAATATGGTGTTTTTTCGACGTTGATGTACGCGATTGTGATATCCGTCCATCCAACGAATGGAGTCTATCGCCTTTTTGCGCAGATTCTGGTTGGTGTCGTGGTGTATTCTGCTCTTCTGATGTTGTTTGATTCGCAGATCAGGGGGCTGATAATGCGGGGTATCGGTGCGCTGCGCGCGCGGTGATGATAGGATTTGACGAAACGTTTTATCGATACTCTGGAAAATCGGTATGTCTGCATCGCCTAAACCGATGAGCCGTCAGATTGCTGACTCCATGCGGGAAAGAGTTTCCGTTGCTCCGATGCTCGACTGGACGGACCGGCATTGCCGGTTTTTCCACCGGCTGATTACGCGCCATACGTTGCTTTACTCGGAAATGGTGACGACCGGTGCGCTGTTGCACGGCGATGTGGCAAGGCATCTCGATTACAACGAAGCGGAGCATCCTGTCGCGCTGCAATTGGGTGGCTGCGAGCCGCGTGATCTCGCACACTGTGCGCGACTTGCCGCCGATCGGGGTTATGACGAAGTCAATCTCAATTGCGGCTGCCCGAGTCCGCGGGTGCAACGCGGAGCGTTCGGCGCTTGTCTGATGGCCGAGCCTTCGTTGGTGCGCGACGCAGTTGCGGCAATGTGCGACGCAGTGGCGGGAATGATTCCGGTCACTGTGAAACATCGTATCGGGATCGATCATCAGGACAGCTACGGCTTTGTGCGGGATTTCGTCGGGACGGTGGCGGATGGCGGCTGCACCACGTTCATTGTGCATGCGCGATCTGCTTGGCTGGACGGATTGAGCCCGAAGGAAAATCGCACCGTGCCGCCGTTGCGCCATGCTTTTGTGCTGCAGCTCAAGCGCGATTTCCCGCAATTGCGCTTCGTCCTGAACGGGGGCGTGCGGTCGAATGCGCAGGTGCGACAGTGGCTGGAGCAGGTCGACGGGGTGATGGTCGGCCGTGCGGCGTATGAAGACCCCTGGATGATGGCGCAGTGGGATGGCCTGATGCAGCCCGGGCAATGGCAAGCATGCGAGCCACCGCGGCGCGAGGAGGTCGAAGAGCAAATGTGCGCCTACATCGCCTACTGGAAACGTGCCGGATTGCATCCGCAGGCCATCACACGGCACATGCTGAACCTGTGGAAAGGTCAGCCCGGTGCCCGGCTGTGGCGGCAGGTCTTGAGCGACGCGAGGCTGCTGTCCACGCTGTCGGTGCCCGATTTGTTCAAGGCGGCGCAGAATGCCCGGCTGTCCGCTGCGGTCGCGGACGGTACTGCAGCGCTTCAGCCGCCGCTGAGCGCGGCCTGTGCCTGATCGCTGCGCGGGGCCGGCGGCGTTGTGGCAGCGGCGATGCGCAGCACCTGTTGCGCTGCGGCCTGGAATGCACTTGCATCGATTCCGCCTAGGACGACGCGCGATGCAGACGTGAAGTGGCGGAAGTTGAAACGCATCGACCGGGCATAGCTAGGGTCGTAATGCCGCTGCAGGATGTCGGCGACGAACCCGCGCAGATCGCCCTGGTCGATCAGGCTTTTCCATCGTGCGACCGCTTCTGCGCCGCGCAATGCACGCAGGGCGTCGAGGCGATTCTGCAACAAGGCGGGATTGGCTGTCAGCGCGGCATAGTCCTGCAGCAAGAATTCCACACGCAGCGCTGGATCGAGTTCCAGCGCCACACAAGGCGCGCTGCGCATCTGCGCGATCAATGCGTCTGGCACGTGGAGTGCGCCGATTTTTTTGCTTTCGGCCTCGACGAACACCGGCATGTCCGGATCGAAGCCGCGCAGCATGTTCCACAGGCGGGACTCGAACAGTTTTTGTGTGGGCTGTTCGTCCCCAGGTTCCAGGCCCAGCACCGAGCCGCGATGTCGAGCGATTGCTTCGAGATCGAGAACTTGCGCCCCGGCCTCACGCAGCGCGCGCAGCAGGCGGCTCTTGCCGCTGCCGGTGCGACCGCAGATCACGTGAAACTTCAGCCGGCCTGGCAGTTGCTCCAAATCGGCAAGCAGGGCGCGGCGCAAGGCCCGGTATCCCCCCTGTACCACGGTGACCGAAAAGCCGATGCGTGCCAGGATATGTGCCATCGCCCCCGATCGGTTACCACCGCGCCAGCAGTACACCAGCGGCGCCCATGACTTGGGCAGCGCCAGTGCATGCGTTTCGATGTGCGTGGAAATGTTGCGCGCGATGAGCGCCGCGCCGCGCTTGTTCGCCGTGAACGGGTCCACCTGGGCGTAGAGCGTGCCGATTTCCGCGCGCTGTGCATCGTCGAGCACCGGCCAGTTTTGCGCCCCCGGCACATGGTCGAGAGCGAATTCGGACGGGCTGCGCACATCGATCACGGCGCTGAACGACTGTAGCCGTTGCAGCGCCTCTGCTGCCCCGATCGCACGCGGATTCATCGCGCGCCTTTCGCTTGCATCGGGCCCAGCAACGGCTGCAGATGCGGCCAGACCGTGTCGAGCATGGTGGGTTGTGCCTGCGCGGTCGGATGAATATTGTCGGCCTGAAACCAGTCCGGGTGCTGCACCACGCCGGACAGCAGAAACGGCACCAGTGGTACCTGCTCTGATCGGGAAACCGCAGGAAAGATCGCCGCGAACCGCGCGGTATAAGCCGGGCCGTAGTTCGGCGGGATCTGCATGCCTACCAGCAGCACGCGCGCGCCGGCCTTCTTGCACAGTGCGACCATGCGCGTGAGATTGTCGCGAGTTTGCTGCAGCGACAGTCCGCGCAGCGCATCGTTGCCGCCGAGTTCGATGATGACCACACGGGGTTTGTCGCGGGCGAGCAGCGCCGGCAGGCGAGCCAGCCCCCCGGCCGTGGTGTCTCCGCTGATGCTGGCGTTGACCACGGTCCAGCCGGGCTGGTGGTCCAGCAGGCGTTTGCGCAGCAGGTCTACCCAGCCTTTGCCGGTTTCCAGGCCATACCCGGCAGACAGGCTGTCGCCGACGACCAACAACACGGGTCGGGAGGCGGTTGTGGCGGTCGCACGGCCAGCTGCGGCCAGGCCCAGCATCAGTGCCAAGACCTTGCGGCGTGTTGCCAGGGGCGGTCTTCCTACAATCGAGTGCATCGCAAATTTTATGACAAGGCTTCCATGACGGTCGATGTGATTGTCGCGCAAGATCTGGGCAAGACCGTCTCCGATATTGGTGAGGCGCTCACCATACTCTCCGGGGTGCGGCTGCGCGTGCCCGCCGGACAGACCGTGGCAATCACCGGCGCCTCGGGTTCGGGCAAGTCCACGTTGCTGGCTTTGCTGGCCGGGATGGATCAACCCAGTACGGGGCGGGTGCTGATCGATGGGGTCGATCTGGCGAGCCTGGACGAAAACGGCCGGGCCGATCTTCGCGCGAAAAAGATCGGCTTCGTGTTCCAGAACTTTCAGCTCATCGACCATTACACCGCGCTCGAGAATGTGATGCTGCCGCTGGAAATTTCCGGAAGGCCACAGGGGGCGATCGATCTGGCCACAGCGATGTTGCAGGCCGTGGGGTTGGGGCAAAGGCTGCACCACCGTCCTGCGCTGCTGTCGGGCGGGGAACAGCAGCGCGTGGCGCTAGCGCGCGCCTTCGTCGGTCGGCCGCAACTGGTGCTGGCCGATGAGCCCACGGGTAATCTCGATGCGGCCACGGGCAAGCGCATCATGGATCTGATGTTCCGCCTGCGCGACGAAACCGGGGCGACCCTGGTTCTGGTCACGCACGATCCGGCACTGGCTGCGCGTTGCGACCGGGTCTGCATCATGCACGCCGGTCGGCTGACCGAGCCTGCGCGGGAACTGGCTGCATGAAGCCGCTGTATGGCTTTCATGCCGTGGGTGCGCGGCTGCGCGCAGCACCCGCTTCGGTGCGCGCGGTCTACGTGGACGCCAGCCGCCGCGATGCGCGCATGCAGCAATTTCTGCGCAAGGTCGAGGCGGCGGGAGTGGAACTCAAAGCCCTGAGCGCCGAGCGCCTGACCGCGCTGGCCGGAACCGACCGCCATCAGGGCGTGGTCGCGCAGGTCGACGATCTGCCCGGTGTGACCGACCTGCATGCCGTGCTCGACGCGCTGCAGGGCGCGCCACTGGTGTTAGCGCTCGATGGCGTGACCGACCCGCACAATCTCGGAGCCATTTTGCGTACTGCAGATGCAGCGGGTGTGCACCTGGTCATCGCGCCAAAGGACCGGGCAGTCGGCCTCAACCCGACCGTGGCTCGGGTTGCCAGCGGCGCGGCGGAAACCGTGCCCTACCTGATGGTGACCAACCTGGTGCGAAGCCTGCGCGAACTGCAGGAGCGCGGCCTGTGGGTGATGGGCGCCGACGAGGCGGCTTCTGACGAGGTGTATGCCGCTGACTGGAGACAGCCCGCGGTGCTGGTCATGGGCGCTGAAGGCGCGGGGATGCGCCGGCTGGTGCGCGAAACCTGCGATCAGTTGCTGAAAATCCCCATGCTCGGCGCAGTGGAAAGCCTCAACGTCTCGGTTGCCACCGGGGTGTGTCTGTTCGAGGCAGTGCGCCAGCGGCGCGCCTGAGTCCTGCCGAGCCTGAGTCCTAACGATTTTCGCTGGCGCGCTCCAGGCGGTGGTGCATGCGCTGCAGCCCGAACCACACCAGCAGCGCGATCAGGGGAATGGCAACCCCCTCAGCCAGCTTGGGTTTGATGTGTAGCCAGGGTTCTGCCGCCTCGAACAGATGCCCAACCAGCGAGGCCATGTAGTAGGTGATCGCCGCCACCGACAGACCTTCGACCGTCTGTTGCAAGCGCAGCTGCAGGTATTGCCGACGATTCATCGACGCCAGCAGGCTGCGGTTTTGCTGCTGCATCGCCACTTCCACCCGGGTGCGCAGCAGGTTGCTGCAGCGCGCCACCCGCTCGGACAGGGCCTGTTGCCGCCGCGCCGCCCAGGCGCAGGTCTGCATCGCAGGGGCCAGGCGGCGCTCGAGGAATTGACCGATGGTCTGCAGTCCAAAAATCGGCCTTTCGCGCAGGTCGGCCACGCGGCGGTTGACCAGGTCGTAATACGCATTGGCCGCGGTGAAGCGCCCGTGCGACGCGGCATACACCCCTTCCACCGTAGAAGCGAGGCGGGTCAGGCGGTCCAGGGTGTCGTGGTCGCGCTGGGGCTCGGCATCGTCGCTAGCGGCATTGCCGCCGATCGCATCCATGATGCTCATCAACTCCTGCTCGTACTGATTGAGCCGCGGCGTGAGCTCGCGCGCCAGCGGCAGGGTGAGCAAGGACAGCAGCCGGTAGGACTCGATTTCCAGCAGCCGTTGCACCAGCCGCCCGCGCCGCCGCGGCGACATCGACTTGCTCAGCACGATAAAGCGGGTGAACCCGTCCGCCGCGATGCGCAGATCGGTGAACACTTGCGCGTGACCGTCGGCCACCTCGGCGCCCACCAGGGCATCGACATCGAGCAAAGCCGAAAAATCGGGCAGAGCCTGGCCTTGCAGATCAGCTTCCGGCAGCACGGCCACATGGTTGGCGCACAGCAGCAATCCCGGAATGCGCGCGCGCCAGTCGGCGGAAATGCGCTCGCAGGCGCAGCGCTCGAACAGCGGGCCGTCGGGCCCGGTCTGCTCGTGGGTGATGAAGGTGTAGCTGACGAATTCGCCGTGGCGCTCCCAGCGCAGCCGAACCGGGCCGATCTGCTCGGTGTGGAACATGCTGTCCGCACTCGGGGCAGGCAGGTGCAGATTGCCCAACAGTTCGGACAAATGGGCAAAGGCTTGTTGCGACTGTTCCGGTGTCACCAGCATCACCTGATGGCTGATCTGTGCAGGGGCACCGATCCGCTCATACGGTCGGGCATGGATTTCGTTGTGCAGAACGTGACGCAGCGGATGGTCGGTCATGGTGGCGGCGGTCGGGCCTGGCGCAGTGCTGGGCAGGCGAAACTGTTATGATGCTTGAGTTTTGTGCGGGGCGGAAAAGTTGCGTGCACATGCAAGCGACCGCCCAGCACAGAATACGGACTCAGCTCACGGATGGTACCGAACCGAGGCGGCGTGCCTTGCGGCAAATGCGCGCGGTTTGCCCACCAGACCCGTATGCCGTGTCACTCGCAAACCGGCTCAACCAGGTGTCGACCCCAGCAGCGCAGCCTTCGAGCGTATGCACGCGCGTCCAGTCAAGGTCGATCGGAGCCGGATTTCAGACCCAACTTGGAATGGAAACGACATGACAGTCTCGATGCGTCAAATGCTTGAAGCCGGGGTGCACTTCGGTCACCAAACCCGCTTCTGGAACCCCCGCATGGCCCCTTACATCTACGGCCATCGCAACAAGATTCACATCATCAACCTCGAAAAAACCCTGCCGATGTTCCTGGAGGCGACCAAGTTCGCCCGCCAGCTGGCAGCGCGCCGGGGCGTCATCCTGTTCGTGGGCACCAAGCGGCAGGCTGGCGAGATCATCCGCGAGCAGGCGCAGCGCTGTGGCATGCCTTATGTCGACCAGCGCTGGCTCGGCGGCATGCTGACCAACTTCAAGACGGTCAAGACCTCCATCAAAAAGCTCAAGGACATGCAGGCCCAGGTGGCCGAGGGCGTGCTCGAGCAGATGACCAAGAAAGAGGCGCTGACCTTCCAGCGCGAGATGGATAAGCTGGAAAAGTCTATCGGCGGCATTCAGGACATGGCTGCGCTGCCCGACGCGCTGTTCGTCATCGACGTGGGCTACCACAAGATTGCGATTGCCGAAGCACGGGCGCTGGGCATTCCGGTGATCGGTGTGGTCGACACCAACCATTCGCCGCTGGGCGTCACCCATGTCATTCCGGGCAACGACGATTCGGCCAAGGCAGTCGCGCTATATGCGCAGGGCATGGCCGACGCCATCCTCGAGGGCAAGAATGACGCGGTCAGCGAGGTGGTGCAGGCCGTGGCCGAAGGCGATGGCGAGTTTGTCGAAGTCCAGGAAGAGTCTCCTGCGGCCTGATGTCCAGATGAACACCCTGCAACGGCCCGCTGCACTGGCCTGAACCACACCGGGGCTGCACACACAGCCCCTTTTTTTCAATCGCAATTCGAGTTTTCTGATTCAAGGAGTCCAACGATGGCGGCAATTACCGCAAGCATGGTGGCAGAACTGCGTGCCAAGACCGATGCCCCGATGATGGAGTGCAAGAAGGCGCTGACCGAGGCCGATGGCGACATGGAACGTGCCGAGGAAATCTTGCGCGTAAAACTGGGCAGCAAGGCCAGCAAGGCGGCTTCGCGCGTGACCGCCGAGGGCATCGTTGCCGCGTTCATCGACGGCTCGACCGGGGCGCTGGTCGAGCTCAACTGCGAAACCGATTTCGTCGCTAAGAATGACGACTTTCTCGCCTTCGGTCGGGACTTGTCCAGGTTGATCGCGCAGCACAACCCCGCGGATGTGGCTGCGCTGTCGGCGCTGAGTGTGGATGGCGAGACTGTCGAGTCGCGTCGCAGCAAACTGATCGGCAAGATCGGCGAGAACATGACCATCCGTCGTTTCAAGCGCTTTGCCGGCACCAACAAGCTAGTGAGCTATCTGCACGGCACGCGCATCGGCGTGATGGTCGAATACAGCGGCGACGATGTGGCCGCCAAGGACGTGGCGATGCACATCGCGGCGATGAAACCCGTGGCATTGTCGTCTGCGCAGGTGCCTGCCGATCTGATCGAAAAAGAGCGCTCGATCGCGTCGCAGAAGGCGGCCGAATCGGGCAAGCCGGCCGACATCATCGCCAAGATGGTCGAGGGTGCGGTGCAGAAATATCTGAAAGAAGTCTCTCTGCTCGATCAGGCGTTCGTGAAAAACGACAAGCAGACCGTCGGCCAGATGCTCAAAGCAGCCAACACCACGGTGCATGACTTCACCATGTTCGTGGTGGGCGAGGGCATCGAAAAAAAGTCGGAGAACTTTGCCGAGGAAGTGGCCGCGCAGATGGCTGCAGCCAGGCAAGGTTGACCGCCGTGGCGCGTCTGACCGCGGGCGCACCGATGCCCGTTGCGGGCGGCACCTTTGGTCTGCCTGAAGCGCCCATGCCTGCTTTCGCTGCCAGCCTGGAGTGACCATGTCCGGTTATCAACGTGTTTTGCTCAAGCTCTCGGGCGAGGCCCTGATGGGCGACGATGCCTATGGCATCAACCGCGCCACCATCGAGGCCATGGTGCGCGACATCGCCGAGGTGGTGCACTCCGGGGTGCAGCTGGGCATCGTCATCGGCGGGGGTAACATCTTCCGCGGTGTGGCTGGCGGCGCGGTCGGCATGGACCGGGCCACCGCTGACTACATGGGTATGCTGGCCACTGTGATGAACTCGCTGGCGCTCAGCGACGCGATGAAGCACGCCGGCCTGCAACCGCGGGTGATGTCGGCCATTGCGATCGATCAGGTGGTCGAGTCGTATGTGCGTCCCAAGGCGCTGCAGTACCTGGACGAAGGCAAGCCGGTGATCTTCGCCGGCGGCACTGGCAATCCGTTTTTCACCACGGACACGGCCGCGGCGCTGCGTGCGGCCGAAATCGGTGCGCAGGTCATGCTCAAGGCCACCAAGGTGGACGGCATCTACTCTGCCGACCCGGCCAAAGACCCCCAGGCAAAGCGCTATGCGCGCATCAGCTTTGACGAAGCGATCGCGCAGCGCCTGCAGATCATGGACGCCACCGCATTTGCGCTGTGCCGTGACCAGAAGCTGCCGATCCGCGTGTTCAGCATTTTCAAGCCCGGCGCGCTCATGCGCGTGGTGCAGGGCGCCGATGAAGGCACCGACGTCTACGTCTGAACCTCATCCAACCGTATGTGGAGTGCATCATGGGAATCGCAGAGATCAAGAAAACCACCGAAGAGAAAATGCACAAGTCGATCGAAGCGCTCAAGGCCGATCTGGCCAAGGTGCGCACCGGTCGCGCGCATACCGGCCTGCTCGACCATGTGTTGGTCGACTATTACGGCACGATGATGCCGATCAGCCAGGTGGCCAACCTGTCGCTGCTCGATGCGCGCACCATTAGCGTGCAACCCTGGGAAAAGAAAATGGTGCAGGCGGTCGAGAAGGCGATCCGCGAGTCTGATCTCGGGCTGAACCCGCAGACCCAGGGAGACCTCATCCGCGTGCCGATGCCCGCGCTGACCGAAGAGCGCCGGCGCGAACTGGTCAAGGTCATCAAGCACGAGGGCGAGAACGCCAAGATCGCCGTGCGCAATCTGCGCCGCGATGCGAACCAAAGCTTCAAGGATCTGGTCAAAGCCAAGGAAATGTCCGAGGATGAGGAGCGCCGCGCGCAGGACGATGTGCAAAAGCTTACCGATCGCTTCATCGCCGAGATCGACAAGCTACTGGCGCAGAAAGAATCGGAGATCATGGCGGTTTGAACTGCATCCGCGCCCACGCCGATGAGCACCCAACCTGACCCAACCCGACAGCGCAGCAAACTGCCGCGGCATGTGGCCGTCGTGATGGACGGTAACGGCCGCTGGGCGCAGCGGCGTTTCTTGCCACGTTCCTCCGGGCACAAGTTCGGTGTGGATGCGCTAAAAAAAATTGTGCGTCACTGTGCCGAGATTGGCGTGCCCCACCTGACCGTGTTTGCGTTCTCGTCGGAAAACTGGGCACGCCCGGCCGAGGAGGTGCAGACCCTGATGGATCTGTTCGTCAAGGCGCTGCAGCGCGAGTCGCTGGAGCTGGCCCGACAGGGCGTGCAGTTGCATGTGGTGGGCGATCTGACCGCGTTTTCTGCCGAGATGCGCGCACTCATTGCGCAGGCCGAGGCACTGACGCGTGACAACACCAAGCTGGTGCTCAATGTCGCGCTGAACTACGGTGGCCGCTGGGACATGCTGCAGGCGGCGCAGGCCCTGGCCGCCGCGGGCCAGGTGCCGTCGGCAGACGGTATCGCGCGGCATCTGGCGCTGGCGCATTCCCCCGACCCAGATCTGCTCATTCGCACTGGCGGTGAGCACCGCATCAGCAATTTCCTGCTCTGGCAGTTGGCTTACACCGAGCTGTATTTCACCGACACGCTCTGGCCGGACTTCGGGCCGGACGCATTCGATGCGGCACTGGCCGACTTCGCGCAGCGTCAACGTCGCTTCGGTGGTGTGCCCGAGGCCAATTCGCGCGCCGCGGCCTGAGATTGCCGCCGGGCGGACGCCACCATGCTGCGACAGCGCGTTCTCACCGCCTTGGTGTTGCTGGCGCTGCTGTTGCCTGCGTTGTTTGCGCGCGATCCGTTGCCGTTCGCGCTGCTGGCCTTGGCGTTCTGCGCCGTGGGCATGGCGGAGTGGGCGCGGCTGGCCGGGCTGCACCAACGCGGCGTCTCCTGGACATGGGCAGGCGCCTGGGTTTTGGTCGCCGCAGCCCTGCTCGGGCAGCTGTGGCAACGGGCGTGGGCTCTGTCGCCGCTGTGGATCTGGTTCTGGGCGGTCTGCAGCGTGGTCTGGCTGGCACTGCTGGCTCTAAGCCTGCCGCGTGCGCAGGTGCCTGCGGCGTTGCGGCAACCAGTGGTGCTTGCGCTTTTAGGGTTTGTCCTGCTGCTTGCTGCCTGGCTGGCGCTGGTGGCGTTGCGCGTGCAAGGCGCGGTGTTCTTGCTGTCTTTGCTGGCCCTGGTCTGGGCCGCCGACATTGCTGCCTATTTCGGTGGCCGAACCTGGGGGCGCAGCAAGCTCGCGCCGGCGATCAGCCCGGGAAAGACCCGTGCTGGCGTCTGGTCGGCGCTTGCCGCCACCTTGCTGTATGCCGCTGCCTGCGTGGTGCTTTCGGTGCGTCTGCCCAATTATTTTTCACAGATCCAGCAGCGCCTGGGCTGGGGGGGGCTGTTGCTGGTCGTGGTTGCGCTGCTGACCTTCGCGATCGCCGGTGACCTGTTCGAGTCCCTGCTCAAGCGTGCCGCCGGGGTGAAGGACAGCGGCACGTTGCTGCCGGGGCATGGCGGTATTCTCGACCGCATCGATGCGCTCCTGCCGGTCCTGCCCTTGGCCTTGCTCCTTCTGGCGATATGAAGGCGATCACCGTTCTGGGCTCCACCGGTTCCATTGGAACCAATACCCTGTCCGTGCTGGCACTGCACCGCGAGCGCTTTCGGGTGTTTGCGCTGGCGGCGCACAACAACGCCGACAGGCTATGCGCGCAGTGCCTGCAGTTCCGCCCAGCCTACGCTGTGCTCGGCCAGGCGCAGGCGGCGCACGCGCTGCAGCAGCGACTGCGGGCTGAGGGCTGCCCCACACAGGTGCTCAGCGGGCCGCGCGCACTGGAGGAGGTGGCTTCTGCGCACGAGGTCGATCTGGTGATGGCGGCCATCGTTGGTGCTGCGGGGCTGGCTGCCAGTCTGGCGGCGGCACGGGCTGGCAAGCGTTTGCTGCTGGCCAACAAGGAATCGCTGGTGGTTGCGGGCGATCTGCTGCTGAGCGCGCTCGAGCAGGGCGGTGGTGAGCTGATTCCGATCGACAGCGAACACAGCGCCATTTTGCAAAGTCTGCCTGCAGACCGCAGTCGCTGGCAGGCCGATGTGCGCAATATCGTGCTCACCGCATCGGGTGGGCCGTTCCGCCAGCGCGATCCGCAGTCGCTGGATCAGGTCACACCGCAGGAAGCCTGTGCGCATCCGAACTGGAGCATGGGGGCGAAGATTTCGGTCGACTCGGCCACCATGATGAACAAGGCGCTGGAGGTGATCGAGACGCACTATCTGTTCGGCATGCGTCCCGAACAGATCGAGGTACTGATCCATCCGCAGAGCATTGTGCACTCGATGGTCAACTATCACGACGGCTCAGTGCTGGCCCAGCTCGGTCAGCCCGACATGCGCACGCCCATCGCCTATGGGCTGTCCTATCCCGAGCGCATCGCCTCGGGGGCGCCGTGGTTGGATCTGGCGCGGGTCGGACGGCTGGATTTCGAGCAACCGGACCTTCGGCGTTTTCCCGGCCTGGCGCTGGCGTTTGAGGCGCTGCGCATGCCGGTGGGCGCCTGCGCTGTGCTCAACGCATCCAACGAGGTTGCAGTCGATGCCTTTTTGCACCGCCGCATCCGCTTCACCGATATCCACCGGATCAACGCCGACTTGCTTGCCAGTGCAGAATGCGCGCAGTGCGATTCGCTCGACGCCCTGGCCGAGCTCGACGCACAGACCCGTCGGCTGGCGCAGCAGCGCGTGGAGCGCCTCGCCGTCTGACCGCGGCGCACCCTGCGCCCCATCGGAGACGCAACCATGAACCTGCTCATCACCCTGCTGGCCTTCGGCTTTGCGCTGGGCGTGCTCATCACCATCCATGAGTACGGCCACTACCGTGTTGCGGTGGCCAGCGGGGTGAAGGTTTTGCGGTTTTCCATCGGGTTTGGCAAGCCACTGCTGCGCTGGACACGCGGGCCGGACCGGACCGAGTTCGTCCTCGCAGCGATTCCGCTCGGCGGCTATGTGCGCATGCTCGACGAGCGCGAGGGCGAGGTGGCCGAAGCCGAGCTGCCGCGCGCCTTCAACCGACAGAGCCTGCCGCGCCGCGCCGCGATCGTGGCCGCCGGGCCAGCGGCCAACCTTTTGCTGGCCGTTGCGCTGTTTGCCGTGGTGGCGATGGTCGGAGTGCGCGAGCCGGTGGCTGTGCTCGGCACACCGCCTGCCCAGTCGCCTGCCGCGCTGGCCGGCGTGCGCGGCGGCGAACGCGTGACCGCGATCGTGCAGGACGGTCAGACCCAGCAAGTGCAAAGCTGGCCCGACCTGCGCTGGAAGCTGCTGAACGCGGCGATGAATGGCGCGCGGCTCGACCTGCTGGTCCAGCCCGCTGCGGGTGGCCAGTCACGCCGCATCGCGCTGGATTTCTCGCACAGCGCCGCTGCGGCGGAAAGTGCCTCGTTTCTCACCGATTTTGGGCTGCATCTGCAGAGCCCGCCTGCCGAGATTCGCGAGATTGTGCCAGGCGGGCCGGCGCAGCGCAGCGGTCTGCGCCCGGGAGATCGCATCGTGGCAGTCGACGGCCGGCCGATCGCCACCGCAGATGCCCTGATGCGCGCGATTGCCCAGTCTGGCGGCAAGCCGCTGCAGCTGCAAGTGCAGCGCGGAAACTCGGTTTGGGTCGCGCAGCTGCAGCCCAGGGCGGTGCAAGTGGCAGGCAAGCCGGTGTGGCGCATCGAGGCGCTGCTCGGTGGTGAGGTCGAAACGGTCAAGGTCGAGCGCAATGTCATGCAAGCGCTGCAGGACGGCGTGCAGCGCACATGGGATCTGTCGATACTGACCCTCAAGACCCTGGGCCGCATGGTGATCGGCCAGGCTTCGCTGCAAAACCTCAGCGGCCCGGTGACGATTGCCGACTACGCGGGCAAGAGCGCCGAGCTCGGCTGGATGGCCTATGTCAGCTTTCTGGCGGTGGTCAGTGTCAGTCTGGGCGTGCTCAATCTGCTGCCTTTACCGGTTCTGGACGGGGGGCATCTCCTGTATTATGCGTACGAGGGATTGACCCGGCGCAGCGTCTCGCCGCGTTGGCAGGAAAGGCTGCAGCAAGGCGGTCTCGCGGTCATCGCCATGATGATGGCCATCGCCCTCTACAACGATCTGGCCCGCTTGCTCGGGCAGATGCACTAATCCGGCTCGAGGTCAATTTGAGGTTTTCTCCCGCACTTCGTTGTGCGACGGCGGTCCTGGTTGCCGTTGCAGGCGTGCAAGCACACGCAGCTGAATCGTTCACCATCAAAGACATCCGGGTCGAAGGTCTGCAAAGAACCGAGCCGGGTACCGTGTTCAGCTACCTGCCGTTTCGCGTGGGGCAGACCTATACACCGGAAGGCGGCGCTGCGGCCATCCGCGCGCTGTTCGCCACCGGGCTGTTCAAGAATGTGCGCATCGAGACCGACAACGATGTGGTGACCATCATCGTCGAAGAGCGCCCGACCATCGCCGGAGTCGAGTTTTCTGGCACCAAGGAATTCGACAAAAAGGCGCTGACCGCGGCGCTGGCGTCGGTGGGACTGGCCGAAGCGCGGCCCTATGACCAGGCGCTGGTCGACCAGGCGGTGCAGGAGCTCAAGCAGCAGTATCTGTCCAAGGGTTTTTACGACACCGAGGTCAAGGTCACCACCACGCCCTTGCCGCGTAACCGGGTCAATGTGCTGTTCACAGTGGTCGAGGGGCAGATCGCCAAGATCCGCTCGATCCGCGTAGTCGGCAACAAGGCCTTCAGCGAAGGCACGCTGCTCGGGCTGTTCTCGCTGAGCACGCCGGGCTGGCTGAGTTGGTACACCAAGGACGACCAGTACTCCAAAGCCAAGCTCAACACCGACCTGGAAACCCTGCGCTCGTACTACCAGGACCGGGGCTATCTGGACTTTCGCATCGAGTCCACGCAAGTCGCGCTGTCGCCCGACAAGGACAGCGTCTACATCACCGTCAACATCCACGAAGGGCCGAAATACACGGTCTCGTCCTATCGGCTGGCCGGCGACTATCTCGGGCAGGACGATGTGTTTCGTGCCCTGGTCAAGCTCAAACCCGGCGAGACCTACAGCGCGCAGGCGCTCAACGACAGTGTCAAGGCGATCACCAACCAGTTCGGCGTCTACGGCTATGCGTTTGCTCGCGTGGAGGCCAAGCCGGTGATCGACCGCGCGACCAATCAGGTGGCGTTCACCATCACGGCCGACCCCGGCAAGCGCATCTATGTGCGTCGCATCGACATCTCCGGCAACACCCGCACCCGCGACGAAGTGATCCGGCGCGAGTTCAGGCAGTATGAAGACTCCTGGTACGACACCGACCGTATCAAGCTCTCGCGCGACCGGGTCGACCGCCTGGGCTATTTCAAGAGCGTGACGTTGCAGCCGCGCGAGGTGCCCGGTACCAATGATCAGGTCGATCTGGACATGCATGTCGAGGAAAAACCCACCGGCAGCCTCACGCTGGGGGTGGGTTTTTCGAGTGCGGACAAGCTGTCGTTTAACGCCGGGATCAGCCAGGACAATATTTTCGGCAGCGGAAACAACTTTGCGCTCGACCTCAATACCTCGAGCTACTACCGCACGCTGTCGATTTCCAGCACCAATCCTTATTTCACGCAGGACGGCATCAGCCGCACGGTCAACGCCTACTACCGCACCATCCAGCCCTACAGCAGCCAGGGCAGTAACTACAAGATCATCACGCCGGGATTCAACCTGCAGTTCGGTGTTCCGTTCACCGAGGTCGACCGGGTGTTCTTCGGTGCCGGGTTCGAGCGCTACACCCTTGATCTGTCGCCCGGGGCGCCGGCGTCTTACATCGCGTATGTCAACCAGTTTGGCAAGACCTCGACCGGCGTGCCGCTGACCATCGGCTGGCAGCGCGACAGTCGCAACAGCGCGCTGGTGCCCACGGATGGGCGCTACCAGCGGCTGAGCTTCGAGATCAGCCCGTTTAGCACTCTGCGCTACGACCGGGTCACCTATCAGTATCAGCAGTATCTGCCGCTGACCCGCAACACCAATCTCGCGTTCAACGGCCTAGTGGGCTATGCGCATGGGCTCGGCGGCCGGCCGCTGCCCATTTTCAAGAACCTATACGCCGGGGGTATCGGCACGGTGCGCGGCTTCCAGCAAAGCTCGCTCGGACCGCAGGATGCCCAGGGCAATGCCCTGGGCGGGGGCAAACTGCTGGTTGCCGACTTCGAGTACCAGTTCCCCTTCCCGGGCTCCGGGGCGGATCGCTCGCTGCGTATGTCGGTGTTCAACGACAATGGCTATGTCTGGGGCGAGAACCAGAAAGTCAGCTTGAGCGACCTGCGCTCGTCCATCGGCATCGGTGTGTCCTGGATTTCACCGATCGGGCCGTTGAAGTTCAGCATCGCCAAGCCGATCCGCGACAAGTCCACAGATAAACTCCAAAGCTTCCAGTTCACCGTAGGTGCAGGGTTCTAACCCGATTCGATTTCCATGAAACTCCACACGATGTCTCGTTCCCTGCTTGCCGCCGTTTGCGCGTCGGCTTTTCTTGCCTGCACTCCGGCGATGGCGCAGACCGGCGTGCCCGCGTCGGCGCCTGCGGCCAATGCACCGGTGAAAATCGGTTTCATCAACACTGAGCGCGTGCTCAAGGATTCGGCCCTGGCCAAGGCCGCGCAGCAAAAGCTGGAGGCCGAATTCTCCAAGCGCGACAAGGAACTGCAGGACATGGCGGCCAAAATCAAGGCGGCCAACGACAATCTGGAAAAGAACGGCCCGGTGATGTCCGATGCCGACCGCATTAAGGCACAGCAAAACCTGGTCGACATGAACCGCGAATTCCAGCGCAAGCAGCGCGAATTCTCCGAAGACCTCAACGCGCGCCGCAACGAAGCGCTGGCCTCCGTGCTCGACAAGGCCAACAAGGTGGTGCGCGAGATCGCGCTGAAGGATCACTACGACATCATCTTCCAGGAAGCGGTCTACGTGAACCCGCGCATCGACATCACCGACAAGGTGCTCAAGGCGCTGGATGCCCAGTCCGGCAAGTGAGTCCGCAGACGGTCGCGGCGCCCGGCGGCTCGATGGACGGGCTGACGCTTGAGCAGATCGTCGCCCGTCTCGGCGGGGAGCTGGTCGGTCGGCCGCAAACCCGGGTGGTGCGCCTGCGGCCCATCGGCTCGGCGGGCGACACCGACATCAGTTTCCTGAGCCGCCCCAAGCTCCGGGCGAAGATCGCGCACAGCCGGGCTGCGGCGCTCATTCTGCCCACGTCGCTGCGCGCCGAGTTGCCACCTTCGGGCAACGCGATCTATACCGACGATCCTTATCTTTACTACGCCCGGCTGTCGCAGTGGTTCTGGCGCCTGCAGCAGCCGACGTTCGAACCGGGGCGCCACGCGCTGGCCCACATCGATCCGGGCGCTCGGGTGTCCGAGCGGGCGCGGGTCGATGCCTTTGCGGTGATCGAAGCCGGGGCACAGATTGCCGACGGCGTACACATCGGCGCGGGTTGCCATGTGGGACGCGACGCCGTGATCGGCGCCGACTCGATCTTGCATCCACGCAGCGTCGTGGGCTGGGGCTGCCGGCTCGGCGCGCGCTGCGTGTTGCAGTCCGGTGCGGTGGTCGGCAGCGACGGCTTCGGCTATGCCCGCGATGACCGGGGTGTGGGCGTGAAGATCGCGCAGGTTGGCGTGGCCGTGCTGGCAGACGACGTGGAAGTGGGGGCCAACAGCACCATCGACCGCGGCGCGCTGGACGATACCGAAATCGGCACTGGGGTGAAAATCGATAATCTGGTGCAGATCGCACACAACGTGCGCATCGGCGAACACACCGCGCTGGCAGGCTGTGTTGGCGTGTCGGGCAGTGCGCAGATCGGGGCGTACTGCTTCATCGGCGGCGGCGTGGGCATTGCCGGGCACCTGAGCATCGCCGATGGCGTGATCATCGGCGGGATGTCGCTGGTTTCGCGCTCGGTGCATCAGCCCGGCATGTATACCGGGGCGTTTCCGCTGGACACCCATGCCAACTGGGAGCGCAATGCGGCCACGGTGCGCCAGCTGTATCAGCTGCGCGAGCGCATCCGCAGCCTGGAACATCAACTCGAGTCTCTGAAAACACACCGCACGACATGACGACCACGCAAGACATTCGCCAGATCCTCGAACTGCTGCCGCACCGCTATCCCATGTTGCTGGTCGATCGCGTGGTCGAACAAGTCAATGGCAAGTACATCAAGGCCTACAAGAACGTGACGGTCAACGAGCCGTTCTTCACCGGCCATTTCCCGCAAAAACCCATCATGCCGGGGGTGCTCATCCTCGAGGCGCTGGCGCAGGCCTCGGGCATTTTGGCCTTCGGCTCGGTGGGCAAGACCCCGGCAGCCGGCTCGCTTTATTACCTGGTCGGCATCGACAATGCCCGGTTCAAGCAGCCCGTGGTGCCTGGAGACCAGCTGCATCTGTATGTCGAAATGACGCGCAATCTGCGCGGCATTTACAAATTCGCCGCCGAGGCCAGCGTGGACGGTCGCGTGGCCGCGCAGGCCGACCTGATGTGCACCGAGCGCAGCACGTCCTAAATCGCCATGCCCAAGGTCCATCCTACGGCGCAGGTCGATCGGCGCGCCGAGCTTGCCGATGACGTCGAGATCGGCCCTTACGCGCTGATCGGCCCGCAGGTGTGCATCGGGGCGGGCACGCGCGTGGGCGCGCATGTGATCGTCGAGGGACGCACCCGCATCGGAGCGGGCAACCGGCTGCATCCATTTAGCGTGATCGGTGGCGAACCGCAGGACAAGAAATACCGCGGCGAGGACACCGCGCTGGAGATCGGCGACCGCAATGTGATCCGCGAATACTGCACCTTGCATATCGGCACGGTGCAGGATGGCGGGGTCACCCGTGTGGGGAACGACAACTGGATCATGGCGTATGTGCACATCGCGCACGACTGCCAGGTCGGCAGCCACACCATCTTCGCCAACAACGCCCAGCTGGCCGGCCATGTGCAGGTCGGTGACTGGGCTGTGCTTGGAGGCTACACCGGGGTGCATCAGTTCGTGCGCATTGGCGCGCATGTGATGACCGGCATCAGCTCGGTCATCCTGCAAGACGTGCCGCCCTACACCCTGGTGGCTGGCAATCCAGCCAAACCGCACGGCATCAACACCGTGGGGTTGCGCCGGCGTGGCTATCGCCCCGAGCAGATCGCCGCGCTGCGCCTGGCCTACCGTCTGCTGTATCGACGCGGTCTCACACTCGAGCAGGCGCGCGCTGCGCTAATGGAGCTTGGTGCGCAGCACGCGCAGGCGGCCGATGCGCTGGATTTGCTGCAGGATTTTCTCGCCCGGCCCGGGCGTGGCATCGTCCGGCCCTGACGGACTGAACCGCGATGCCGCCCCGCACGCTGGCCTTCGTCGCCGGAGAAGCATCCGGCGATTTGCTGGCCGCGCATGTGCTGCGCGCGCTGCAGGCGCGTGCGCCGGGGCTGCAGACGCTGGGCATCGGCGGGCCGCAGATGCAGACCGAGGGGTTCGACGCCTGGTGGCCGAGCGAACGGCTGGCGGTCAACGGCTACGCCGACGTGCTTGGGCGCCTGCCCGAGCTGCTGCTGATGCGGCGCCGACTGCGGCAGCGTCTGCTGCGGCAGAGGCCCGCGGCGTTCGTCGGCGTGGACGCGCCGGACTTCAATCTGCAACTCGAACGTCGCCTGCGGCAGGCGGGGATTCCGGTTGTGCACCTGGTGAGTCCTTCGATCTGGGCGTGGCGGCGTGAGCGCATCGACCTGATCCGGCAGGCGGTCGACCACATGCTATGCATCTTCCCGTTCGAGCCGGCGATTTACGCAGGAACCGGGGTACAGGCCACCTATATCGGCCACCCGCTGGCCGAGGTCATTCCGCTCGCGCCCGACCGCAATGCGGCACGCGCCGCGCTGCGCCTTGCGCCGGAAGACATGGTGCTGGCGGTGCTGCCGGGCAGCCGCCGTGCCGAAGTGCAGCATCTGATCGCTTCGTTTCTCGGCGCAGCCGCTGCACTGGTGCAGCGCGGCTTGGTGTCGTCCGTGGTCGTGCCCGTGGCGCACCCTGGGCTGAAGCCGCTGGTGCAGCAAGCCGCTGTGGACTATCCCCGGCTGCCGCTGCATTTGGTCGACGGGCAGTCGCACACCGTGATGGCCGCGTGCAATTTGGCCATCGTCGCCAGCGGCACCGCTACGCTGGAATGCGCCCTGTTTAAGCGGCCCATGGTGATCGGTTACCGTATGTCCGCGCTGTCGTGGCGCATGATGTCCGGGCGCAATTACCTGCCCGATGTGGGCCTGCCCAACATCCTGGCTGGCACACGGCTGGTGCCCGAACTGCTGCAGCATGCCTGCACCGCCGAGGCACTGGCGCAGGCTGCGACCGGCCTGCTCGACACCGCCGTGCAGCAGCGCCTGGAGGCACGGTTCATCGACATGCACCTGAGCTTGCGGCGCGACACCGCAGCGCTGGCGGCGCAGGCCATTCTCGACATGGCTGCAGCATGATCCCGGCTGCTGTGTTCGCCCCGTTCGCCGCAGCGGGCCAGTGGCGGATCGCCGGCTGCGACGAAGTGGGTCGCGGCCCGTGGGCCGGGCCGGTGGTGGCTGCTGCGGTGGTGCTCGACCGGGCCCGGCCCATCGCAGGACTGGCCGACTCCAAGACCCTGAGTGCCCGCTGCCGCGAAGAACTCGCAGCGCAGATCCGGACGCAGAGTCTGGGATGGAGCATCGGCCAGAGCAGTGTCGAGGAAATCGACCGGCTCAACATTCTGCAGGCCACGCTGCTGGCGATGCAGCGCGCGGTGGCCGATCTGCCTTGCCCGGTCGACCTACTGCTGGTCGATGGCAACCGCACGCCGACCGTCCCGATGCCCTGTCGTGCCATTGTGGGCGGGGACGCGGCACATCCGGCGATCAGTGCGGCGTCAATCATCGCCAAGGTATACCGCGACCAGCTGATGGCCGATCTGGCCCGGCAGTATCCGGGATACGGATTCGAACGTCACAGCGGCTACGGCACCGCGGCGCACCGTGCAGCTTTGCTTACACTGGGGCCCTGTGCGGCGCATCGTCGCAGCTTTGCTCCGATCCGGCGCCTACTTGCGTCGACCCGTTGAAGGATGTCTGCCGTGAAGCGCATTACCTCGGCTGAAAACACGCTGATCAAGACGCTGCGCAACCTGTCCACCGAGCCGGGTGCGGTGCGCAAGCACGGGCTGGTCTGGCTCGAGGGCGTGCATCTGGTCGAGGCAGCGCTGGCCGCAGGCCATGCCGCCGAACCGCTGATCACCACCGACACCGGGCTGCTCGACCCGGAGATCGCCGCGCTGGTCGAGCGCGTGGGCACCACGCAGACCGTGGTGCTGCACCAGGCGCTATTCAACTGGATCACCACGGTGGAGAACGGGCCACCCGTGGGCATGCTCATCGCCCGCCCCAAGACCAGCAAGCCACGGCCGGGGACGGCGCTGGTCCTCGACCGGGTGCAGGATGCCGGCAATGTCGGCACCATGCTGCGCACCGCGGCGGCGGCCGGCTGTGGTGCGGTCTATTTGTTGCGTGGCTGCGCGGGGGTGTGGTCGCCCAAGGTGCTGCGCGCGGCGATGGGCGCGCACTTCGTCATCCCGGTGTTCGAGGACGCCCCGTGGGAGCAGGTGCTCAACATCGTGCCGCGCCCGATCTACGCCACACACTTGCAGGCCGACACCGTGCTGTATGAGCTCGATCTGCAGCAGCCGGTCACCTGGATTTTCGGCAACGAAGGGCAGGGCATTTCGGATGCGCTGGTGGCCAAGTGCACAGCGCTGGTGCGCATTCCACAGGCCGATGGAATCGAGTCGCTCAATGTCGCGGCGTCTGCTGCGATCTGCCTGTACGAAGGCGTGCGTCAGGCGCAGTTCAGGCTAGCCACTTCGTAGGGCCTGATCGCGCAGCAGTGCTGGTGCGCCGGCGGCCCGGCGCTTGCAAGGGAGGCGGCCCTTGCCAAGAATCCGCCGACGCGGCGGGCAGTCGGCTACTTGCGGATGAACGCCAGCGACAGCGACTGCGCCGAGGCCCACACCCGCCCGCCTAGGCTCATATGGGTGACATGCAGCTTGACCTGATGCGCGGCCGCCAGTTTTTTTAGCGCCTGCATCTGCGGCCAGTCGCGCAGTTCGCGGATGCTGCCGTCGTAGCTGATCTGCACCATCGGATCGCGCAGCTGGCCTGATCGGATCGCAACCGCCGCGGCGTCGATCACCTGCGCAGCGGCAGATTTCCACTTGCTGGATCGTGACTCGAGTGCGAACCGCCCCGCAGTGCAACTGAGCACCGGATAGCGGTGCATGATCTGCGTCAGACGCGCACTGCAGGCCTGCACCCAGGGAGCGAGATCGCGGTGTTCCAGCCGTCCCAGGGTCAGCGCCACGTCCCCGGGGTGACCGGGTGCCAGCCAGACCTCTGTCTTTTCGGCCAGGTTTCCGGCCAGGCGTGCCAGTCCGGGCAGGTCGCCAGCGATCAACTCGGGCGCATGCAGAAGCAGGCGCACCAACAGCGCGGGGCCGCTGAGCAGCGAACGCGTGTCGACCACGTGCACGGTGTAGTCGGGCCGCAGATGCCGCTCGCGACGCATCAGGGTGATTTCCTCCTGATGCTGCTGCACCATCTGCTCCACGCTGCGACTGGCCTGCACCAGCGCCGGATGCGTGGCAAGCACTAGCAGGTGGTCGAAGTTCAGCGCCAGGTGCGGGTGCATGCGGTAGCTCAACGCTTCGACCGACGGCGCGCCGACCTCGGCGCTGCGGATGCGCTCGTGACTGAGCTGCCGGGCGAGGGTGCGCACCTCGGTGGTGCCCTTGTCCAGCAGAGTTCGTCCGGGCCACTGGATGGTCAGCGGCAGGATGCGCACCCGCCGATCGGCGGCCATCGTGCCCGAAAGATCGGTGCCGGCGTCGACCATCAATCCGATCAGCGGGTGATCGGCGCGGTCCGGGTCGATCGGCAGGGCTTCCTCACGTTCGGGAATTTTCTGCTGGGTGGAGGCGAACCCCAGGAGGTAGGCGTTCTTGTCGTCTTCGCGCATCGCTTGTTGCCTTTCAGTATTCGAGCCGATCCGGGCGGATCTGCTGCAGGATGGTGGTGGCGATCTCCTCGATCGATTTGTGCGTCGACGACAGCCAGCGGATGCCTTCGCGGCGCATGAGTTTTTCCGCCTCGGCGACTTCGTAGCGGCAGTTGTCCAGCGCCGCATACCGGCTGTTGGGACGCCGCTCGGTGCGGATTTCGCTCAGCCGCTCCGGGCTGATCGACAGCCCGAACAGCTTGTGTCGCAGATTGGTCAGTGCATCCGGCAGGCGCATGCGCTCGAAATCATCCGGAATCAGCGGATAGTTCGCTGCGCGCACGCCATGCTGCATTGCAAGATAGAGCGAGGTGGGCGTCTTGCCGCAGCGCGACACGCCCACCAGAATGACCTCGGCCTCGGCCAGATTGCGGGTGGACTGGCCGTCATCGTGCATCAGCGAAAAATTGATCGCGTCGATCCGGTTGTGGTACTGCGGGCTGTACGCAGCATCGGAAAACCGGCCGATGCGGTGATTGGACTTGACACCGAAGGCGACTTCGAGCGGCTGCACGAAGCTGTTGAACAGATCGAGCACCAGCGCGCGCGCGCCATGGATGATGTCCAGCACCTCCGGGTGCACCAGAGTCACGAATACGATCGGCGGCTTGCCTTCGAGGCGTTCGGCCTCGTTGATGCGCTCGACCGCGCGCATCGCCTTCTCCACGGTGTCGACAAAAGGCAGGCGGACGCGGTGCGGCTGCACATCGAACTGCGCCAGCACCGAGTTGCCAAAGGTCTCGGCGGCGATGCCGGTGCCGTCCGAGACGAAAAAAACCGAGCGGTTAGGCATGAGTCAGGGTTGGGTACCTAGAATGGTCTGCATTGTCGGTGCGCCCCGTGAGGATGGGCACAACTACACGAACGAACCATGTCATTTTCGCCACATTTCGCACCGCGACCGGTTTTTCATTCCACTTGGGACTTCAATCATGACTCAACAACATACCGCCCATCGCGCAAACGCGCTGGTCTTGCGGCTGCAAGACGTGCGTATGACGGATATCGATCAGGTCGGCGGCAAGAACGCTTCGCTCGGAGAAATGATCTCCCAGCTCTCCGGCAGCGGTGTGCGCGTTCCCGGCGGCTTTGCCACCACGGCTCAAGCGTTTCGCGAATTCCTGCGTGCCGGAGGACTTGATCAGCGCATCCAGGCCGCACTGCAGGCGCTAGATGCGGACGATGTGCGCGCGCTGGAGCACACCGGGGCACAGATCCGGCAGTGGGTGCTCGACACCCCGCTGCCCGCCGATCTGGAGCAGGCGGTGCGTCAAGCCTACGCCGAACTCACTGCAGATAATCCGGACGCCTCGTTTGCGGTGCGATCGTCCGCCACGGCCGAAGATCTGCCCGACGCCTCGTTTGCCGGACAGCAGGAGACCTACCTCAATGTCAGCGGCATCGATGCGGTGCTCGACAAGATCAAGCATGTGTTTGCCTCGCTCTACAACGACCGCGCAATCTCTTACCGCGTGCACAAGGGCTTCATGCACAGCGAGGTGGCGCTGTCTGCCGGCGTGCAGCGCATGGTGCGCAGCGACAAGGCGGTCTCCGGCGTGATGTTCACCCTAGACACCGAATCGGGTTTTCCCGACGTGGTGTTCATCACCGCGTCCTACGGACTGGGCGAAACCGTGGTGCAGGGTGCGGTCAATCCCGATGAGTTCTATGTCTTCAAGCCCACGCTCAAAGCGGGTAAAGATGCGGTGATCCGGCGCAATCTCGGCTCCAAGCTTATCCGCATGGAGTTCGCCCCCCCCGGCTCGCCGCATCTGGTGCAGACCGTGGACACCCCGGCCGAGCTGCGCAACCGCTACTGTCTGACCGATGCCGAAGCGCAGGAACTGGCGCGCTATGCCTTGACCATTGAGGCGCACTACCAACGGCCGATGGACATCGAATGGGGCAAGGATGGGGTGGACGGCCATCTCTACATCCTGCAAGCCCGCCCCGAGACGGTCAAATCGCACGAACACAAACGCACCGAGCAGCGTTTCGTGCTCAAGGGCAAGAGCAGCGTGCTGGTCAGCGGGCGCGCCATCGGCCAGAAAATCGGCGCCGGGCCGGTGCGCGTGGTGCATTCTTTGACGGAAATGGACCGGGTCAAGCCCGGCGACGTGCTGGTCACCGACATGACCGATCCGAACTGGGAGCCGGTAATGAAAAAAGCCGCGGCCATCGTCACCAACCGCGGCGGGCGCACCTGCCACGCGGCGATCATTGCCCGCGAGCTCGGCATTCCGGCCGTGGTCGGCTGCGGCAACGCCACCGAGGTGCTCAAGGACGACATGCTGGTGACCGTGTCCTGCGCCGAGGGCGATACCGGACACATCTATGACGGCTTGCTCGACACCGAGGTCACCGAGGTGCAGCGCGGCACCATGCCCGAGGTGCCGACCAAGATCATGATGAATGTGGGCAATCCCACGCTGGCCTTCGATTTTTCGCAGATCCCCAACCAAGGGGTCGGTCTGGCGCGGCTGGAGTTCATCATCAACAACAACATCGGCGTGCATCCGCGCGCGGTGCTCGAATATCCCAATATCGACGCCGATCTGAAAAAAGCGGTCGAGAGCGTGGCGCGCGGCCATGTCAGCCCGCGGGCGTTCTACGTGGACAAGCTTGCCGAGGGTATCGCCACGATCGCGGCGGCGTTCTACCCCAAGCCGGTGATCGTGCGGCTGTCGGACTTCAAGTCCAACGAATACAAAAAGCTCATCGGCGGTTCGCGCTATGAGCCCGACGAGGAAAACCCCATGCTCGGCTTCCGTGGGGCGTCGCGCTATGTCTCACCCGAATTCGCGCAGAGCTTCGAGATGGAGTGCCTGGCGCTCAAGCGTGTGCGCGAGCAGATGGGGCTGGACAATGTCGAGATCATGGTGCCTTTCGTGCGCACGCTCGGCGAGGCCAAGCGGGTGGTCGACTTGCTGGCGCGGCATGGACTCGCCCGCGGGGAAAACGGCCTGCGGGTGATCATGATGTGCGAGGTGCCATCCAATGCGGTGCTGGCCAAGGACTTCCTGCAATATTTCGACGGCTTTTCGATCGGCTCCAATGACCTGACCCAGCTCACGCTGGGGCTGGACCGCGATTCCGGTCTGGTGGCGCAGGCCTTCGATGAGCGCGACCCGGCGGTCAAGGTGCTACTGGCGCAGGCCATTGCCGCCTGCCGCGCCGAAGGCAAGTACGTCGGTATTTGCGGCCAGGGTCCTTCGGATCATCCCGATCTGGCCAAGTGGCTAATGGAGCAGGGAATCTCGTCGATCTCTCTCAATCCGGACACGGTGATTGCCACCTGGCAGCAACTGGCCAAAACATAGCCCCCTGTACCTGGCCTGTATATAATGCTTGGTTCCTTGCCGCACCGATCAAAGTTGCCAGAACGGACGCTCTGGCTGCCCCGGGCGGCTTTTATCCACAAGGACAGCGCGTGCCGAGTGCCTGAGGGCAGCAGGGCGCGTTGCCGCAGCAAAGGAGTTTGCATGCGTCACTACGAAATCGTGTTGATTTTCCACCCGGATCAAAGCGAGCAGGTGCCCGCGATGATCGAGCGCTACAAGGGCGTGGTTACCGCTAAGGCAGGTCAGGTGCACCGGGTCGAAGATTGGGGCCGGCGTCAGCTGGCCTATCCCATCCAGAAGCTGGCCAAGGCGCATTACGCCTGCATGAACATCGAGTGCGATCTGGAAACCCTGCGCGAACTCGAGCACAGCTTTAAGTTCAACGACGCCGTGCTGCGCAGCCTGATCGTGAAAATGGACAAGGCCGAGACCGCGCCGTCCGTCATGATGAAGCATGTCGAGCGCGAAGAGGCGCGCAAGGCGCAACAGGAGCAGACTGTCTGATCAACCGGCTCGATCTCCAGGGCACTCTGGCCGAGCGTGGTGCGCTGCGCTACACCCCGGCCGGTATCGAAGCGCTGGATTTCGTGTTGCATCACCAATCGACCCAGAGCGAGGCCGGCGTGCCTTGCGAGGTGCAGCTTCAGATCAGCTGCGTCGGGTTCGGACAGATTGCGCGCGAACTGCAGCAGATCGGCCCCGGAGCCCTCTTGCGCGTCAACGGTTTTTTGCGTGCAACACGGCGCGGTTCGCGTCAGATGAAACTGCACGTCACACAATTCTTTGAGGTTCACCATGGCACCACCACGCAAGTTTGACAAGAAAAACGATCCCAAGCGCGCCCGTCGCAACCAGCAATCCTCGCTGTTCAAGCGCAAGCGCTTTTGCCGCTTCACCGTGGCGAATGTCGAGCGCATCGACTACAAAGATGTCGATGTGCTCAAGGACCTGATCGCGGAAAACGCCCGCATCATTCCTGCCCGTCTGACCGGCACCAGTGCGCACTACCAGCGCCAGCTCAACACCGCTATCAAGCGTGCGCGCTTTCTGGCGCTGCTGCCCTACACCGACCTGCACAAGGGCTAAACCGGGGACGACATCATGCAAATCATTCTTCTCGAAAAAGTCCAGAACGTCGGCAACCTGGGCGACGTGGTCAAGGTCAAGGACGGCTACGCCCGCAACTACCTGATTCCGAAAAAAATGGCCCGCCGCGCCACTGCGCAAGCCATGGCCGAGTTCGAGGCGCGTCGCGCCGAGATGGAAAAGCAGGCAGCGGAAAAGCTGGCGCAGGCACAGGCCGCCGGCGAGCGGCTGTCCGGGCTGGTGATCACCCTGGTGCAAAAAGCCGGTGTCGATGGTCGCCTGTTCGGCTCTGTCACCCACAGTGATGTGGCCGAGGTGCTGAACAAGCAGGGTTTTGCGGTGACCAAGTCACAGGTGCGCTTTCCGGCTGGCCATGTGAAGACTATCGGTGAGCATCCGGTCTCCGTGACCCTGCACACCGATGTGGTCTGCGAGATCACCCTGCAGGTCAAGCCCGAGGCCATGTAATCTCCTTTGCTGCATACGCTGCTGACGAGGGCCGCTGATGCGGCCCTCGTCGTCTGCGCCTTCCTGCCAGCGTGCGGCACAATGCCATCCCCATCAGCCAGCGATCTTTCCCGTGCCGCCCCCGCCTGCCATGCAAGACCAAGCCCTCGACGCCATTCGCACGCCGCCACATTCGATCGAGGCGGAACAGTCGGTGCTGGGCGGTCTGCTGCTCGATAACCAGGCCTTCGACAAGGTCGCCGATCTGCTGGTGGCCGGGCAGTTTTACCGCTATGAGCACCGGGCAATCTTTCAGGCGATCGCCGACCTGATCAATCTGAACAAGCCGGCCGATGTGATCACGGTGCTCGAGGCGTTGCAGTCCATCGGCAAGCACGAGGAATGCGGCGGCCTGCCTTACCTGAACTCGCTCGCGCAGTGCGTGCCCAGCGCGGCCAACATCCGGCGCTATGCGGAAATCGTGCGCGAGCGCGCCGTGCTGCGCCAGTTGGTGACCATTAGCGACGATATCGCACAAAACGCACTCAATCCGCAAGGCCGAAGCGTGCAGCAAATCCTCGACGAGGCCGAGTCGCGCATCTTTGCGATTTCGGAGGAGGGCGCCAAGTCGGCGTCGGGCTTCCAGTCGATGAAGGGTCTGCTGGGCGATTTACTCAAGCGCGTGACCGAACTGGCCGAGCGCGGAGGCACCGACACCACTGGCGTGCCCACCGGCTTTACCGACCTCGACCGCATGACGGCCGGGTTACAGCCCGGCGATCTGGTCATCGTCGCGGGCCGGCCGTCAATGGGCAAGACCGCGTTTTCGCTCAACATCGCCGAGCATGTGGCGATCAACGAGCAGCTGCCCGTGGCCGTGTTCAGCATGGAGATGAGCGCCTCGCAGCTGGTGCTGCGGGTGGTTGGCTCGATGGGGCGGATCGACCAGAGCCATCTGCGTACCGGCCAACTCTCCGAGGATGAATGGACGCGCCTGCCCGAAACCATTGAGCGCCTGCAGGACGTGCACATGCACATCGACGAAACCCCGGCGCTCAACCCGCTGGAGCTGCGCGCCCGCGCGCGGCGCCTGGCGCGGCAGTTCGGCGGACGGTTAGGGCTGATCGTGGTCGATTATCTGCAGCTCATGTCCTCGTCGCGCGACGGCGAAAACCGCGCCACCGAGATCTCGGAAATCTCGCGTTCGCTCAAGGCGCTAGCCAAGGAGCTGCACTGCCCGGTGATCGCGCTGTCACAGCTCAACCGCGATCTGGAAAAACGGACCGACAAGCGCCCCGTGATGAGCGATCTACGCGAGTCTGGCGCGATCGAGCAGGATGCCGATGTGATTCTGTTCATCTACCGCGACGAGGTCTACAACAAGGACTCCAAGGACGCCGGGGTTGCTGAAATCATCATCGGCAAGCAGCGCAACGGCCCGATCGGCACGGTGCACTTGGCCTTCCTCAAGCCGTTGACCCGCTTCGAGAACTTGATGCGTGATTTCTGAGGCGAACAACCCGGCAGTTGCTCACAGCACCTCGCTGGCGTAGTCGGCCAGTCGGCTGCGCTCGCCGCGGGCGAGGGTGACATGGCCGCTGTGCGCCCAGCCCTTGAAGCGGTCGACGACATAGGTCATGCCGGAGCTCCCTTCTGTCAGATACGGGGTGTCGATCTGCGCGATATTGCCCATGCACACCAGCTTGGTACCTGGCCCGGCGCGGGTGATCAGTGTTTTCATCTGCTTGGGCGTGAGGTTCTGTGCCTCGTCGATGATGACGTATTTGTTCAGGAAGGTGCGCCCGCGCATGAAGTTCAGACTCTTGATCTTGATCTTCGAGCGGATGAGTTCCTGCGTGGCCGCGCGGCCCCATTCGCCACCGGGATTGCCGCCTTCGCTCTGGTTGAGCACTTCGAGGTTGTCGTCGAGCGCTCCCATCCACGGGCCCATCTTCTCCTCCTCTGTGCCCGGCAAGTAGCCGATGTCCTCACCCACCGGCACGGTAACGCGGGTGACGATGATCTCGTTGTAGCGCCGCGCATCGAGTACCTGTGACAGGCCGGCAGCCAGTGCCAGCAGCGTTTTGCCGGTACCTGCCTGTCCGGCCAGGGTGACAAAGTCGACCTCCGGATCCATCAGCAGGTTGAGCGCGAAATTCTGCTCGCGGTTGCGCGCGGTCACGCCCCAGACCGCGTTTTTCTGGTGGGTGTGGTCGCGCATGACCTGCAGCACCGCGGTGTTGCCGCGGATTTCCTTGACCCGCGCATACAGCGGTGGGGCGCTGCCGTTTTCCCAGTACACCGCCTGGTTGACCAGCATCTGGCGGACGAACTTGCCCTGTACGCGGTAGTAGGTCTGCCCGCCTTGCTGCCAGCTCTCCACCAATTTGGCCTGCCGCTCCCAGAAATCCAGCGGCAGCGCCATCATGCCGGTGTAGAGCAGGTCGACATCGTCAAGCGTCTTGTCGTTGGCGTAATCCTCGGCATGCAGCCCCAGAGCGCGGGCCTTGACCCGCATATTGATGTCCTTGGACACCAACACCACCGGCCGGTCGGTGTGGATGCGGGTGAGGTCCTGCAGCACAGCCAGAATCTGGTTGTCCGCCTTGCCCTGCGGCAAGGCGATGGGCAATTCCACGTCGTGCGCGCGGGTCTGGAAGAACAGGCGGCCTCTGGCTTCGGTGTGGCCGGTGCGGTTCAGCGCAATGCCCTGGTCGATGCCGCTGCCGGTGTCGGCCACCAGCGCGTCGAGTTCCCGACTGACCTGGCGGCCGTTGCGCGCCACTTCCGACAGCCCTTTCTTGTGACTGTCGAGTTCCTCCAGGGTGACCATCGGCAGGTAGATGTCGTGCTCCTCGAAGCGGTAGAGTGACATCGGGTCGTGCAGCAGCACATTGGTGTCGAGCACGAACAGCTTGGTCGGCTCGGTACGGGCGACGGTGTGGCGTGCCGCTGCAGGCTTAGCATCCGCCAGGCGCGAGGCAGCAGCGTCGGCCAGCGTCTTGGCCTGGGGTCTGTCGGGCGGCAGCGCGGCCGCAGTGGGCAGCGGGCCGGTGGATGCCGTCTTGGGTTCGGCTGCAGCGTGGCTGCGCCCGGAACTCCGTGTGCGGGCTGCGACCGGGGTGGCCTTCGCGGTCTTTGCGGGCAGGCTGCCCATCGACTTTGGTGGAGGAGGCAGAGGCATGAGCAGACGGTCGGATCAGTGGAGTTGGAGGAGGGCCGCCGCACGCGCGGCGTGCACAACAAAACGCCGCCGACTGTCCGGAAACAGTGTGGCGGCGATCTGGGGCATATCGTCTTGGGCGGACAGCGTTGGTGCGCTGTCGAGCCAATTGGGATGTGGCGTTTGGGCTGCGTGAACGCGTGGCGTGCTGTGGGAACGAATGTTCAAGACGCAGTGCCGTGCTGGATTGGTTCAGAGTTTTTGCACGACCTCGAGCACTTCGTCCACATGCCCGGGTACCTTAACGCCGCGCCATTCCTGGCGGAGCACACCTTCAGTATCGATGACGAAGGTGCTGCGCTCGATGCCCTTGACCTTCTTGCCGTACATGATCTTGTTCTTGACCACGCCGAACATGTGGCAGAGTTTTTCTTCCGTGTCGGCGATCAGGTCGAAGGGCAGTTCGAGGTGGGCCTTGAACCGTTCGTGCGACTGGAGGTTGTCGCGCGAAATGCCGAAAATGACGGCATTGGCCTGCTCGAACGCGGCGTAGTGATCGCGAAAGTGCATCGACTCGGTGGTGCAACCGGGTGTCATGTCTTTGGGGTAGAAGTAGAGAACAATTTTTTTGCCCAGATAGTTTTTCGGGCTGAATTGCACGCCACTGGTGGCGGCGGCTTCGAAATCGGGAACCACTTTATTCAAGACCAAAGCCATGAAGTCTCCTGCTGGGCTGCTTCTGCGTTTCGCCCGCCGCTGGGTGAGGGATCCGGATGGTCGCGGGAGCAAACGGTCGGACGAAAAGCGTTATTTTATCTTGCGGCGCAAAATCCGGCCTCATTCGACGATCAGCGCAACCAGAACCCGACGCCCTTCGCCGGCTAGGATGTTGTAGGTGCGACAGGCCGCGGCCGTGTCCATGACTTCCCAGCCGATGCGCCGCGCAATGAGCTGGCGCATCAGCGCGGGGGCGAGCATGTGCTGGCGCGCGCCGGTACCGATGAGCACCAGTTCTGGCAGCGGCTCTGTCAGCAGCATGTCGATGTGGGCGGGCTGCAGCGCGTCGATATCGGCAACGTCCCACGGGCGCGGCGCCAGCTGTGGGGCGAACATGCAGGCCGTGGTCTGCCGCACGCCGTTGACCTCGACATAACCCGGCCCGTAGGCCGAGACCATCTGTGTGTCAGGGGAGAAATCGGGCTGGAGCTTCATGGCGGCTGAGGAGGGACTTGCCGGTTGCCCTGTCGCGCCATGCACCGCGCAATCCGGGGCGATGCAAAAGGCGAATCAGCAGAACGAGGTAAATTATAGGGTTCGCTCCAGCTCGGGCCGGAGCGGAGACAGCAGCGGTTACGGGGTCTGGGCAGTGCATGCGCTGCGCCAGTGAGAGCGCGTGGTGAAGTCGATCGAGTGAGGTGCTTGTGCGCGAATTTCGCAAATCCGACAAATTGGCCGATGTCTGTTACGACATCCGCGGGCCGGTGCTCGAGAAGGCCCGGCAGATGGAGGAGGACGGTCATCGCATCATCAAGCTCAACATCGGCAACCTCGCGCCGTTCGGCCTGGAGCCGCCCGAGGAGATCGTGCAGGACATGATCCACAACCTGCCGGGCGCGGCCGGTTACACCGATTCCAAGGGGCTTTTTGCGCCGCGCAAGGCGATCGTGCACTACACGCAGGAAAAAGGCATCTCCGGAGTGACGATCGACGATGTGTTCCTCGGCAACGGCGCGTCCGAGCTGATCAACATGGCGATGAACGCGCTGCTGAACGATGGCGACGAGGTGCTGATCCCGGCGCCCGACTATCCGCTCTACACCGCCTCGGTGGCGCTGTCCGGCGGCACGCCGGTGCACTACATCTGCGACGAGCAGGCGGACTGGTACCCGGACATCGCCGACATCCGCCGCAAGATCACGACCAATACCCGCGCGATCGTGGTCATCAACCCGAACAACCCGACCGGTGCGCTTTACCCGCGCGAGCTGCTCGAAGATATCGTGGAAGTGGCGCGCGAGCACGATCTGATCGTGTTTGCCGATGAGATCTACGACAAGATGCTCTACGACGGCAACACGCACACGAGCATCGCCTCGCTTGCCGATGACGTGCTGTTCGTCACCTTCAACGGTTTGTCGAAAAACTACCGCTCCTGCGGCTATCGCTCGGGCTGGATGGTGGTTTCCGGCGACAAGCGGCGCGCGCGCGACTACATCGAAGGCTTGACCATGCTGGCGTCGATGCGGCTGTGCGCCAATACGCCCGGGCAGTTGGCAATCCAGACGGCGCTGGGCGGCTACCAGAGCATTAAGGATCTGGTCGCGCCGGACGGCAGGCTGTCAAAGCAGCGCGATCTGGCGTACGGTCTGCTGTCGCAAATCCCGGGGCTCGAGGTGGTCAAGCCCAAGGCCACGCTGTACATGTTCCCGCGGCTCGATCCGAAGGTTTACCCGATCAGCGACGATCAGCAGTTCGCCTATGACCTGCTGGCGCAGGAAAAGGTGTTGATCGTGCAGGGCACCGGGTTCAATTGGCCACAGCCCGACCATTTCCGCCTGGTGTTCCTGCCAAATGTCGACGATTTGACCGATGCCATCGGTCGCATCGCCCGTTTTCTCGATCAGGCTCGAAAGCGCACCCGCGCGTCTGCCGTCTGACCTTCTGCACAACCCGATGAAACCTCTACGTATTGCCCTGCTGGGCGCCGGCACTGTGGCTGGCGGTGTGGTCAAGGTGCTCTCGCGCAACCAGGACGAAATCAAGCGGCGCGCCGGACGTGGGATCGAGGTTGCCGTCGTCGCCGCGCGCAATCCTGACAAGGCGCGCGCCGCGCTCGGCACCGCGCTGCCGATCACGACCGATTTCGATGCGGTCGTGCGGCGCCCCGACATCGACATCGTCGTCGAGCTGATCGGCGGGCTCGACCCGGCGCAGCGACTGGTGCGCGCCGCCATCGACGCCGGCAAGCATGTCGTCACCGCGAACAAGGCGCTGCTTGCTTGGCACGGCAACGAACTGTTCGCTGCGGCGCAGGAGCGTGGCGTGATGGTCGCGTTCGAGGCGGCGGTGGCCGGCGGTGTGCCGATCATCAAGGCGGTGCGCGAGGGGCTGGCGGGCAACCACATCGAGTGGATCGCCGGCATCATCAACGGCACGACCAATTTCATCCTGTCGGAAATGCGCGATAAGGGCCTGGACTTTGCGGGCGCACTGGCGAAGGCGCAGGCACTCGGCTATGCAGAGGCCGATCCAACGCTCGACATCGAAGGCATCGATGCGGCGCACAAGATCACCCTGCTGTGCTCGCTGGCGTTCGGCGTGCCGGTGCAGTTCGCCAAGGCCTATGTCGAAGGCATCAGCGCGCTGCAGCTGGCCGACATCGCCTACGCCGGGCAGCTCGGCTACCGCGTCAAGCTGCTTGGCATCACCAAGCGCACGCCGCAAGGCATCGAGTTGCGCGTGCACCCGACGCTGATCCCGGCGACCCGGCTGATTGCCAATGTCGAGGGCGCGATGAACGCGGTCGTCGTCCACGGCGATGCGGTCGGGCCGACGCTCTACTACGGCAAGGGCGCTGGCGCCGAGCCGACCGCCTCGGCCGTGATTGCCGATCTGGTCGATGTCACCCGACTGCACACCGCCGACCCAGAGCACCACGTGCCGCATCTGGCGTTTCAGCCCGAGGCGATGCGCGACGAGACGATCCTGCCGATGGAGCAGGTGGTGACTGCTTACTACCTGCGGCTGCGCGTGGCCGACCGCGCTGGCGTGCTCGCCGACCTGGCACGTATCCTCGCCGACGAGGGGATCTCGATTGGTGCGCTGATCCAGCGCGAGGCCGGCGAGGGCGAGCATCAGACCGACCTCATCATCCTCACCCACGACACGCTAGAGCAGCGGATGAACGCTGCGATCGCGCGGATGCAGGCGCTAGAGAGCGTCGGCGCGCCGATCGTGCGCATCCGCAAAGAGGAGCTACGCTGACATGCGCTACCTGAGCACCCGCGGCGAGCCCGCCTTGCGCGGTTTTTCCGACATCCTGCTCGAAGGGCTGGCACCCGACGGCGGGCTCTACCTGCCCGAGGCGTATCCGCGCGTCGGCGCGGCGCAACTCGCCCGCTGGCGCGGTCTGACATATGCGGAGCTGGCGTTCGAGGTATTGTCGCTGTTTGCGACCGATATTCCCGAGGACGATTTGCGCGCGATCGTGCGCAAGACCTACACTGCCGAGACCTTTGGCGGGCACGCCGAGATCGTGCCGCTCAAGCCGCTGCGCGGTGACCCTGGCATGGCGCTGCTTGGCCTGTCCGAGGGGCCGACGTTGGCTTTCAAGGACATGGCGATGCAGCTGCTCGGCCACTTGTTCGAGTACGCGCTGGCGCGACAGGGGGCTGAGCTCAACATTCTCGGCGCCACCTCGGGAGACACGGGCAGTGCCGCCGAGTATGCGATGCGCGGCAAGCGCGGCATCCGCGTGTTCATGCTCTCGCCGTTCGGCAAGATGAGCGTGTTCCAAACGGCGCAGATGTATTCGCTTGCCGACCCGAACATCCACAACATCGCGGTGCAGGGTGTGTTTGACGACTGCCAGGATCTAGTCAAGGCGGTGTCGAACGATCTGGACTTCAAACGCCGCTGGCAGATCGGCACGGTCAACTCGATCAACTGGGCGCGGCTGGCCGCGCAGATCGTCTACTACTTCGCCGGCTACTTCGCCGCCACGCGCAGCAACGACGAGCAGGTGAGCTTCACCGTGCCATCGGGCAATTTCGGCAACATCTGTGCCGGACATGTGGCGCGGATGATGGGCCTGCCAATCCGCAAGCTGGTGCTTGCGACCAACGAAAACGACGTGCTCGACGAGTTTTTCCGCACCGGTGTCTACCGTCCGCGAAAATCGACCGAAACGCAACACACCTCCAGTCCCTCGATGGACATTTCCAAGGCGTCGAACTTCGAGCGTTTCGTCTTCGACCTGCTCGGCCGTGATGCGTCGCGTGTGCGCAAGCTGTTCGCCGGGGACTTGCCGCAGCGCGGCATGTTCGATCTGTCGTCTGACCCGGCGTTCGCCCAGGTGGGCAGCGTTTACGGCTTTGCCTCCGGGTGCAGCGCGCACGCATACCGGCTGCAGACCATCCGCAGCGTCTGGGAAGGCAGCGGCGTGCTGATCGACACGCACACCGCCGACGGCGTCAAGGTCGCGCGCGAGCACGTCGAGCCCGGAGTGCCGATGCTCGTGCTCGAGACCGCGCAGCCCGCCAAATTCGCGCAGACCATCGTCGAGGCGGTCGGCATCGCGCCGCCGCGACCGGCTGGGCTGGACGACCTGGAAAAACGCCCGCAGCGCTTCGTCGTCATGCCGGTCGACGTCGATGCGGTCAAAACCTATATCGCCACGCATTGCGGCGCTGCCGCGCTGGGCTGAATGCGCGTCGTTGGCTTTGCCGGGTACTCGGGCAGTGGCAAGACCACGCTGGTCGAAACGCTGGTCCAGCATTTGGTGCGCGAAGGATTGCGCGTGTCGGTGCTCAAGCACGCGCATCACCGCTTCGACATCGACCATCCGGGCAAGGACACCTGGCGGCACCGGCAGGCGGGGGCGTATGAGGTGCTCGCCGCGTCGGATACGATGATTGCGCTGCAAAGGCGATTGGTGCCGCCGCGCACGCCCGACGTGCATGAACTGCTGGCGATGCTCGACGCCAGTGCCGACTGGGTGCTCGTCGAGGGCTTCAAATACGCGCCGCTGCGCAAGATCGAGGTTTGGCGCGCGAGCACCGGACGGCCGGTGTGCTACCCGGACGATCCGCTGATCTGCGCGGTCGCGACCGACTCTGCAGTGCAACTGCCGCCGCCAGCTCCCGCTGTCGTCCTCGACATCAACGCACCGCAGGCGGTGGCCGGCTGGTTGTTGGACAATGCAACCCTCTTTGGGTATCCGTGATGAACAAGCCTGCATCTCCTCTGCTCGATGCCGATGTCGCGCTCGAACGGCTGCATGCCGCCGCGTCCGTCCTGCCGGATGTGCAGACTCTGTCGCTGGCTGCCGCGCTCGGCCGTGTGCTCGCCGCGGACGTGTGCTCGGCGATCGATGTGCCGCCGGCGGACAACACCGCGATGGACGGCTACGCGCTGCGCTGCGCCGATGTGCCGTCGGCCGGGACGCGCCTGCCGGTCAGCCAGCGTATCCCAGCGGGCAGCGTGCCGCAGCCGCTGCAGCCCGGCACCGCGGCCCGGATTTTTACCGGCGGCTTGATTCCGTCCGGGGCGGATGCGGTCGTGCCGCAGGAGCAATGCACCGCGCAAGAGCATGCGGTGCGGATCGACATCGTGCCGAGCTGCGGCGACTGGGTGCGCCGGCGCGGGCTTGATGTGCAGGCCGGCAGCATCGTGCTCGCCGCGGGGCAGCGGCTGCGGCCGCAGGATCTGGGGCTGGCCGCCTCGGTCGGTGTCGCGCAGGTGACGGTGCGACGCAGGCCGCGGGTGGCGGTGCTGTTCACCGGTGATGAACTGGCGATGCCGGGTGAACCGCTGCGGCCCGGGGCGATCTACAACTCTAACCGCTTTGTCATTCAGGCCTTGCTGCAGGCCGCGGGCTGTGAGGTCAGCGACTTCGGCATCGTTCCTGATCGGCTTGACGCCACGCGTGCAGTCATGCGCCAGGCCGCAGAGGGACATGACCTGATCGTCTCCACCGGCGGCATGTCGGTCGGCGAGGAAGATCATGTCAAGCCCGCAGTGCAGGCCGAGGGGGCGCTCGATCTGTGGCAGATCGCGATCAAGCCGGGCAAGCCGCTGGCCTTCGGCCATGTGCGCCGCAGCGGCGACGGTATGGCGGCATTCATCGGCCTGCCGGGCAATCCGGTTTCGAGCTTCGTCACCTTTTTGTTGTTCGTGCGACCCTTCCTGCTGGCGATACAAGGTGCGGCGCAGACCGCGCCGGTGGCGCTGCCGGTGCGCGCCGCGTTCGACTGGCCGCGGCCCGACAAGCGGCGTGAGTTTTTGCGGGTGCGGCTCAATGCCGCGGGCGAAGCCGAGCTGTTCCCGTCGCAGAATGCGGCGGTGCTGACCTCGACCGTCTGGGCCGACGGTTTGGTCGACAACCCGGCGCAGCAGCCGATCGCGCGCGGCGACGTCGTTCGCTACCTGCCGTTTTGTTCGCTTCTCTCGGGCTGAGCCATGCAAGTGCAGGTGCGTTACTTTGCCAGCGTGCGCGAGCGCATCGGCGTCGCGCACGAGGTGGTCGAACCGCCGCAGACGGTGCAGACCGTCGGCGCGTTGCACGACTGGCTGCGCGCACTCGACGCGCCGCATGCACAGGCGCTTGCCGCTGACAAGCCGCTGCGGGTGGCTTGCAACCAAGTGATGTGCGATGCGCAGACTGCGCTGACGCCTGGCTGCGAAGTCGCGTTCTTTCCACCGGTGACCGGAGGGTGAGCGCATGGGGGCGGTGAATATCCGCATCCAGACCGATCCGTTCGACCTCGCGGCCGAGGTGCAGCGGCTGCGTGCCGGGCGAGGCGATGTCGGCGCGATTGCCAGCTTCGTCGGTGTCTGCCGCGATCATCATCCGGGCGAATGTCCACCCGGCTTCGTGCAGGCGATGGAGCTCGAGCACTACCCCGGGATGACCGAGCGCGCGATCGCCAGCATGGTCGAGCAGGCGCAGTCGCGCTGGCCACTGCTTGGCGTGACCGTCATCCATCGCGTAGGCCGGCTGCTGCCCGGCGACGACATCGTGCTCGTTGCCGTGGCCAGCGCGCACCGCAGCGCGGCCTTTGCCGCCTGCGAATTTCTGATGGATTACCTCAAGACGCAGGCCCCGTTTTGGAAGAAGGAGAGCACGCCGGACGGCGGTCGCTGGGTCGACGCCCGCGAATCCGACGACTCCGCACTGCGCCGCTGGGGAATCGAGTCCGACAACGCTGGCTGAACTGGCTGCCTGCGACTGCGGGCCGGTCGCCGCGAATTTTGCGCCGACTCAGGATAAACCCGTACGAACGGTCGTTCATTTTCATTCGGTTGCATCTGTCGCAGAGAGAAACACGCGTTTGTAAACCCGTGAACTAACCTGTGACAGTTCGTGCAGCGGACAAGTCAACCGATGCACAAAATCGAGGCAGCCGCCATGAACGCGCTGCCCCAATCTGGAGACCGTTCCCATGTCCCTACCCAAGAAACTCGGCCCGTTGCAGATCATTCTGCTGGCGATTCCCTGCATTGCTGTGCTCGCCGTGCCCTTCTATAACACCCTGGAGCCAAGTCTGTTTGGCATCCCGTTTTTTTACTGGTGGCAGCTCGTGTGGGTGCCGCTGTCTGGGGTGTTCATCGCCATCGTCTACAAAATGGTCGTTCCGGCCGGAAGCGGAGACTGAGGCCATGAACATTGTTGCAACCGTCGTTTTTGTCGCGCTGTTCATCGGCATCGCGGTGCTGGGTTTTGCCTCTGCGCATTGGCGAAAGGGCGATCTGAATCATCTGCATGAGTGGGGACTGGGCGGGCGCCGCTTCGGCACCTGGATCACCTGGTTCCTGATCGGCGGCGACCTCTACACCGCGTACACCTTTGTCGCGGTGCCTGCGCTGGTTTTCGGCGCCGGGGCGCTGGGCTTTTTTGCGTTGCCGTATACCGTGCTGGTCTATCCGATGGTGTTTGCCATCCTGCCGCGGCTGTGGGTCGTGGCGAAAAAGCACAACTATGTGACTGCGTCGGATTTCGTCGCCGGACGCTACGGCAGCCCCGCGTTGGCGCTGGCCATCGCGGTGACCGGAATCGTCGCCACCATGCCCTACATCGCTCTGCAACTTGTGGGCATCCAGGTGGTGATCGGCGGGCTGGGCTTTTCCACGCAGGGATTGATGGGGGATCTGCCGCTGATCATCGCCTTTGTCATACTTGCGGCGTTCACCTACACCAGCGGCCTACGCGCTCCCGCGTCGATTGCGGTGGTCAAAGACCTGCTGGTGTACATCACGGTGATTGCGCTGATCATCGTCGTGCCGTACAAGCTCGGCGGCTTTGGCAACATCTTTGCCGCGATTCCGAAGGAGCACCTGCTGCTGCCGCCGGTGAAGGACGGCAATCTGGGGTTGCAGTCGTTCTACCCCACACTGGCGTTCGGTTCGGCGCTGGCGCTGATGCTCTACCCGCATGCCACCACCGCGGTGCTTTCGGCCAAGGGGCCGAACACTCTACGCCGTAACTGGGTGCTATTGCCGGCGTACTCGTTCATGCTCGGGTTGATCGCCCTGCTGGGTTACATGGCGTATGCCTCGGGCATTGCCAAGATGCCCGATCTGGCGCCGTACTTCAAGCAATACGGCCCGCAGTTCGCGATGCCTGGGCTGCTGCTGCATTACTTCCCGAGTTGGTTCGTCGGCATCGGCTTTGCTGCGGTGGCCATCGGTGCGCTGGTGCCGGCGGCGATCATGTCGATCGCGGCAGCCAATCTGTTCACCCGCAACATCTACAAGGCTTACATCAACCCCGGGTGCTCGCACTCCAAGGAAACCGACATGGCCAAGCTGGTGTCGCTGATCGTCAAGTTTGGTGCGCTGCTGTTCATCGTATTCCTGCCGTTGACCTATGCGATCCAACTGCAGCTGCTCGGCGGCATTCTGATTCTGCAGACCCTGCCGGCCATCGTCTCTGGCATCTACACCCGCTGGTTCGACGCCAAGGCGCTGTTGCTGGGCTGGGCGGTGGGTCTGGTCTGGGGCATCTGGGCGGCCTCACTCAACGGATTCAAGACCTCGGGCTACGCGCTGCATCTAGCCGGCATGGTGATTCCGGCCTACATCGGGCTATATGCTTTGCTGCTGAACTTTGTCGTGGCGATCGTGGCCACCGTGGTGATTCGCCTGATTGGCGCATCGAACGACGCTGATGCCACGGCCGCTGCGGATTACGCAGGATAACGAACGGCCAAAGCCGCAAGTTCCCTTCCGGCCGGCGGGAAGGGAGTGTGCGGGGTTAGCGGCATGTTGCTTGGCCAGGGCGAGTCCGTCGGGCACGTGTGTTTGTTTGTATCCTGTGCGCTGCGTTTAAGGCGACACTGAATCAGTCCTTGCGATGCGGCCTGGATGCACAGCGCGCAGCGGACTTGTTCAGTGTTGCCCCAACCTGGATACCGCCATGCTACTGACCGCCGTCTTGCTCTTGATCGCTTCGCAACTGCCCATCGTGGCCGCAGGCTTTGCCAAATCCGGGACCTTCCGCGCCGCTGAAAACCGCTACGACAACCACGAACCCCGGCTGTGGCTGGAGCGGCAGACCGATCCGCGCCGCCGCCGGGCCAACGCGGCGCAGGCCAACAGCTTCGAGGCGCTGCCCTTCTTGTTCGCCGCCGCGCTGTTTGCGCTGTTTCTCAAGGCACCGTTGCCGCTGGTCAATGGCTTGCTCGTCGCCTGGCTGGTGCTACGCGCGGTTTACCTCTGGTGCTATCTGAACGACAAGGCCTCTTTGCGATCGCTGGTGTGGTCGCTTGCCCTGTTGGTCAATATTGCCTTGCTGTTTGCGCCGTTTTATGGATGAGAAGACCTGCTGCGCCCCGCGCGGTGCGCTGGACGGCCTGCGGGTGCTCGAACTCGGCAGCTTGATTGCTGGCCCGTTTGCCACACGGCTGCTGGCCGAGTTCGGCGCCGATGTGATCAAGATCGAACCGCCCGCGCGCGGTGACGACCCCGGGGGCGATCCTCTGCGCAGCTGGCGAAAATTGCACCAGGGCGAGTCGCTGTGGTGGGCGGCGCAGGCGCGCAACAAGCGCTGCATCACCCTTGATCTCAAGCACCCCGAAGGCCGCGCGCTAGCGCTTCGACTGGCAGAGCGCGTCGATGTGGTGGTGGAAAACATGCGCCCAGGCGCACTGGAAAAACTCGGTCTGGGCTGGGACGATCTGCGCACGGTCAACCCCAGTCTGGTGATGGTGCGCATCTCCGGTTTTGGCCAGAGCGGGCCGATGGCGCAGCAGCCGGGTTTTGGCGCGATTGCCGAGGCAATGGGCGGAATGCGCTATGTCACCGGCGACCCGGACCTTCCGCCGATGCGGGCCAACCTGTCGCTTGGCGACTCGATCGCCGCGCTGCACGCGGTGATGGGCGCATTGATCGCCCTGCGTCACCGCGATGCCACTGGCGGACGTTGGAACGGCAAGACTGGCGGGCAGGGGCAGCTGGTCGATGTGGCGCTGACCGAGAGCGTGTTCAACATGATGGAGAGCACCCTGATGGAATACAGCTACGACGGCACGGTACGCCAGCGCACCGGCACCAGCATACCGGGCATCACGCCGTCGAATGTGTACCGCAGCAAGGGTGGCGAGTGGGTACAGATTTCGGGCAACGGCGATGCGATTTTCAAGCGGCTGATGCGCGCCATCGGTCGGCCCGACATGGCAGACGACCCTGACCTGGCGCGCAACCCGGGCCGTATGGCGCGGGTCGATGACATCGATGCCGCCATCCAGGACTGGGCCGCGCAGCACGCGCCCGAGGCCATCGTGCAGGCCATGCGTGCTGCCGAGGTGCCCGCAGCGCGCATCTACAGCATTGCCGACATCGTGGCCGATCCGCAGTTCCAGGCCCGCGGCATGATCGAGCGGCATGCCCTGGCAGACGGCAGGCCGATCGACCTGCCCGCGCCAGCGCCGCGGCTGTCGGCCACGCCGGGCGAAACCCGCTGGCTTGGCCCGAAGCTGGGCGCGCATACCGAGGACGTACTGGCCGAACTGGGGCTGGACGCCGCGCAGATCGCTGCGCTGCGGCAGGGCGGCGCGATCTGACGCCGAGCAGGCGCGCCCGACCGGCGCGTCAGGTTCTACTGCCGCGCCAGATAGACCGGGTGCCGGTCGCGGGTCTGCACGTGGTAGTGCAGGTTCTTGCGGTCTTCACGCTGACGCTGCGCCACCTTGGTCGTGCGGCGCACGATCTCCCGGCGTTTGACTTGCGGTCTGCGCTCAGCGACGAGATGCCGCGCCGCCTTGCGCTCGGCCACCACCGGCTGCCGCTGTACCTTGCGTTCAGCCTCGAAAATGCGCGGTGTGTGCGTGACGTAAATGGTGACGAACTGCCCCTTGCGGAATACGCCACGCTCGGATGTGTGGTTCCACTGCGCGACCTGCAGTGGGCTCAGGTGATAGCGGCGCGCCACGCGCTCGACCGAGTCGCCATACTTGCCCACGCGCAGCACCAGACGGCGGCCGGGCGGGGGCTCGGGTGCGAGGGCGAGCACCGCGTTTTCCGCGACCGCGACGCTGACGTTCTTGTTGCCGCCTTCGTCGGTCTTGGGAATGAGCACGGTGGAGCCGGCCTTGATCAGCTGGCGGGCCGGAATGTCGTTGGTATCGCGCAGCATGGATTCGCTCACATCGAGCTCACGCGCCAGTTGTGCGGGCGAGGTCGTGGCCTTGACCGTGTAAGCGGTCCAGGTGGACAGCGGCCCGTTGTACGCCTGCAGCGCTAGCGCGAAATGCGTGGCATTGTCGTAGGGCAGCAGGATGCGCGGATTGGTTGCGCCCAGGATGACCGGCTTGGTGTAGGCCGGGTTGAGCGAGCGGAACTCGGCGGTGGTCATGCCCGCGAGTTTGGCTGCGAGCGATACATCGATGTCGCGAGTGATGACCACGGCCTTGAAGTACGGATGATCAGGGATGTCCGGCAGGGTGATGCCGTATTTGGCCGGGTCGGAGATGATGTTCTTTACCGCCTGCAGCTTGGGGTAGTAGCTGCGGGTCTCACTGGGCATGCGCAGGTCCTGGTAATCGACTGGCAGGTTGTGCGCCTTGTTGTAGGCAATGGCGCGCTGCACACTGCCTTCGCCCCAGTTGTAGGCCGCCAGAGCGATCTGCCAGTCGCCGAACATGTTGTAGAGATTCTGCAGATAGTCGAGCGCGGCGTTGGTCGAGGCCAGCACGCTGCGCCGGTCGTCTTGGAACAGGTTCTGCTTGAGGTTGTAGTGCTTGCCGGTGGATGGAATGAACTGCCACATTCCCACCGCATGCGCCACGGATTTGGCATCGGGGTTGTACGCGCTTTCGATGAACGGCAGCAGCGCCAGCTCGGTGGGCATGCCGCGCTTTTGCACTTCCTGCACGGTGTAGTAGAGATACTTGCGCGCACGCTCGGTCATGCGGGCGACGTAGTCCGGACGGGAGACGTACCACTGCGCCGCCTGCTCGACCAGCGGGCCGTCCATGTCGGGAATGGAAAACCCGGCGCGGATACGCTGCCAGATGTTGGCGTACTGCGGGGTGATGTCCTTGGTGTCGTCCTGCAGCGCGGTCTGCTCGGTTGGCGTGATGCTGTTGCTGGCGACTGTGTCCGCGGTGAGCGGGGTGCCTGGGGCTGCGGAGGCAGTGGAGGCAGTGGAGGGTGAGGGGGAAGAGGCGCTGCTCGACGGGGTGGCGGCTGCTGCAGCTTTTTCCGGGGGAGGGACGGTGGCACATCCGGCGGCCATAGCGACCATTGCACCCAAAGCCCAAAATCGCAGTCGTCTCAGTTGCCCCATCGGTTCTTACCCCTTGAAATCATTTTTCCACTCACGCAGCCAGGCCAGTGCCTGAACCGCGTCCGCGGGCTTGTGGCCCCTGTGCCGTTCCAGCGCCTGCACCACGTCGGGCTGAGCGGTGCGCAAGAACGGATTGATGCTTTTTTCCAGACCGATGGTGCTGGGCAGCGTGGGCAGGCCATGCGCGCGCAGGGCCAGACACCGGGCCTGGTGTGCCACGACCTGAAGATTCGAGGGGTCTACGGCACGGGCAAATTGTAGATTAGAGAGTGTGTACTCGTGTGCACAATTTACTGTCGTATTTTCAGGCAGTTGCGAGAGTTTGTTCAGAGACTGGTGCATTTGTGCCGGGCTTCCTTCGAACAGCCGCCCGCAGCCTGCGGAAAACAGCGTGTCGCCGCAAAACAGCGCAGGCGGCGTGTCCTGCCCGGGGGACAAGACGAAATAGGCGAGATGGCCCAGCGTATGGCCGGGCACGGCGATGACCGCAAAACGCTGCGTCCAGCCTGGCGGCGCGAAGGTCTCGCCGCCGTGCAGCGCATGCGTGCGGCCAGGGATGCGTTCGGCCGCCGGTCCCCACACCGGCACCTGCCCACCGGGGTGGCGGCCGGCGTTCCAGCGCAGAAGCGCGTCGATGCCGCCCACATGGTCGCTGTGGTGGTGGGTGACTAGAATGCCGCGCAGCTCCAGGCCGCCGCGTTCGAGGGCATCGATCACTGGAGCCGCGTCTCCCGGATCGACCACCAAGGTGCGCGGATCGTCCGCTTCGGGCCGAACCAACCAGATGTAGTTATCCCGAAAGGCTGCAAGCGCTTCGATATGCATGGTGACTCCGATTTGTGGCCCGCGATCAGCCTGCAGCAGTGGCTGCAGACGCCCCCCGGGCGCTATGCATTGGCATGGGAGCAGGCGCAGATCGACCGTGTGGTGAGCGATATTTTCGGCTATCACGCGCTGCAATTGGGCAACCCGGCGCTGCACGGGCTGGCGAACAACCGCATGCCCCACCGCTGGCTGGCGATCGACGAGACGGCGGCGCATCAGCCACCGGCGAGCGTGCGCCCGGCCTGCCTGCTGCCCGAGCATTACGGCGGCCAGCCGGTCTATGCCGAGCCGGCGATGGTCGATGCCGCGGGCATGGCCGCCGGCGACGCGCAACATCCTCCGCAAGAATCCCCGCCCGAGCCACAGGCTGCGCCTGCCGAGCATCTGCAGTGCGACTTCACCGCGTTGCCGTTTCCCGCGCAGACGCTCGATCTGGTGGTGCTGCCGCACACTCTGGAATGGGTGGATGACCCGCATGCCTGTCTGCGCGAGGTCGATCGCGTCCTCATGCCCGGCGGGCAAGTGGTGATCAGCGGATTCAACTCCTGGAGCCTGTGGGGCATGCGCCAGCTGCTCGGACGGGTGGGGGGGGGGTGGTATCTGCCGCAACACGGCGAATTCTTCGCCCCCCACCGCGTGCGCGACTGGCTGCGTCTGCTCAGCTTCGAGGTCACGCAAGGCCGCTTTGGCTGCTACCGGCCCGCGCTGTGCTCGCCGCTGTGGTTGCACCGTTGGCGCTTCATGGACAAGGCGGGCGACCGCTGGTGGCCCGTGTTCGGCGCGGTGTACTTTCTCGCTGCGATCAAGCGCGTGCCGTCGATGCGGCTGGTTGGCAAGGTCGAGATGCGCGCCAAGCGACGCGCGCTCGCGCTGCGGCCGTTGGCGCAACGCCGCGCCACCATCTGCTGAACTACCCTATGACCACCGATTTCACCCCCGAAGTGATCATCTACACCGACGGCGCCTGCAAGGGCAACCCCGGCCCCGGCGGCTGGGGCGTGGTGCTGCGCAGCGGCGCGCACCAGAAAACCCTGCACGGCGGCCAGGCGCAGACCACTAACAACCGCATGGAACTGATGGCCGCGATCCAGGCGCTCGAGGCCCTCAAGCGCCCCAGCCGCGTGCTGCTGCACACCGATTCGCAGTATGTGCTCAAGGGCATGACTGAATGGATCGACGGCTGGAAACGCCGCGGCTGGACTACCGCGGACAAAAAGCCGGTGAAAAACGTCGACCTGTGGCAGCGCCTGGAACAGGCCGCCGCCCCGCACACCCTGCGCTGGGTCTGGGTGCGCGGCCACACCGGCGACCCGGGAAACGAACTGGCCGACCAGCTCGCCAACCTCGGCGTGGAAGCGGCAGTGCGGGAATAGCTGGTGCATGGGGGAAGGGGCGTGCCAGCTTGGCCAGCAGTACGGGCAGATGGTCGCGGATGAACGGGCCCTAGGACACCTGTACGGATGGATCACCGAATCGCCTGCGAAAGTCACCGGGTGTCCAGCGCGACAGTGCCGGCCAGTCTCGCACCGAGTCGGCAATCACGACTGGACGATTCTTGCGCACATACTCGTGCAGGAATGTGGCGTATGGCAGCTCGCGCGCTGCACCAGATCGATGTCGCGGGATGGACGGATCTGCAGCGGCTGCGCGCCGGCGCGTGGCTCAGGTTGCATGATGTGGACTCCGAAGGATGAACGGGTTGGACAGGCTCGCCGCACGCGGGGTCAGCTCGCTTGCTGCGTCGACCGGCTCGTCTCTTTCCCGAGCAGGCGTTGCAGCAGGCGCTTTTTGCTGCTGGGCGCGGTCGCTTGGGTGTTGTCGTATTCCAGCGCGATCTGCCGCAAGGAGTCGAACACGTAGTGTCGCGGCCCGAGGCGCTTGCCGGTCTGGGCTTCCATGCGGGACAGGGCCTGCATCACCAGCAGGGAGTGGCCGCCCAGGTCGAAGAAATTATCATGCGGCGCGACCAGCGGCGTGCCAAGCAGTTCGGCCCACAGGCGGGCGAGCTGACGCTCGGTCTCGGTTTGCAGGCCGTCAGCTTGCGCTGCGGTTGGGGCGGATGGCCCGGGTGGAGCGGTCGTTGATGCGGCCTCCGGCGGCGAGGCGGCGGGGCGGGTCGCGCCGCGCAAGGCGGGCAGATCGGCCAAAGGCGTGTACGGCTGAGCCATCGCATCGGCGAGCAACTGGCTGTACTGCGCCAGCCATGCGGCCACACGAGCGGCATCGAACACATCGCTGTTGTAGGTCAGCCCACCGGTCACACCGCCGGGGGTGTTCAGGAACCACAGGCGGACATCCTCTGCCGCGGCGGGTGGATAGATCTTGAGATTTTCCTGCGCGAGCCTTCCCCAGTGGGTGTTGCGCTGCCGCACATCCTGGTAGGAGAAGAAAGATTGGTAGATCGGTGTGCGGCCATCGTCACGCGGTGGGGTGAGCAAACGCAGCAATTGCTCGAACGGTGCATCGGATGCGGCAAAAGCATCCAGAACCACGCCACGCACCTGCCGCACCAGGGATGCAAACGACTGCGCCGGATCCGGCCGGACACGCAGCGGCAGGGCGTTCACGAAGAAGCCCATCACCTTTTCCAGATCGACAGAGGGCCGTCCGCGCACCGGCGTGCCGATGACCAGGTCGGTCTGGCCAGATTGGCGCCACAGCAACGCGGCGAAAGCGGCAAGCAGCGCCATGTAGGGCGTGGCATCGAGTTGCAGCACGAATTGGTGCAGGCGGGTGAACCAGTCGGCCGGCTGATCGAACCAGAGGGTCTGGCCCTGGCCGGTCATGCGCTTGGGGCGTGGCCGGTCGGCGGGCAGATCCAGTGGCGCGGGCAGGGGGGTGAGCCGTTCGCGCCAATACGCCAGCTGACGCTGGAGTTCGGGCGTTTGCAGCCATTGCTGCTGCCATGCGCAGTAGTCGCTGTAGGTCAGGCGAAGTGGCGGCAGGTCTGGGGTGTGGCCCTGCGCAAACGCCGGGTAGAGCGCGGCCAGTTCGTCGTACATGAGATCGAAGGACCAGCCATCCCAGATGATGTGATGCGGCATGAAAAACAGCACATGGTCGTCCTCCGCCAGGCGATACAGTCCCAGCTTGAACAGCGGCAATTCGCCCAGATCGAACACCTCGGCGCAGCGGGCATGCAATTGCCGCATCAGTTCGGCCTCTCGCACGTCGGCCGGCAGGGCCGAGAGATCGTGGATCTTGCCCAGCTGCACATTCAGCGCAGGCGCGACGAGTTGCACGGGTTTGCCATGCTCTTCGACGATCACACTGCGCAGAACGGCTTGACGCGCGATCATGGCGTTGACCGCGCGCTCGAGTGCGGCTACATCGAGCGGGCCGCGCAGGCGGTGGGCCGACGGCGTGTGATGCGTGGGGCGTCCGGGGTCGAGCTGTTCGAGGAACCAGATGCGCCCTTGCTGCAGCGAGGCCGGCGCCACCGACTGTTCGTCGCGGTGTGCAATGGTCTGGGCCTTTGCAGCATCGCCGCGGGCGTGGGCTTCGATCCACTGCGACAAGCGGTCGATGGTCGGCGCATCGAACACAGTATGCATCTGCAGGTCTAGGCCGGTTTGTTCGCGCAGGCGTGCGGCCAGCTGGGCGGCCAGCAGCGAATGGCCGCCCAGCGCAAAAAAGTCGTCATCGAGGGTCAGGTCGCGCAGGTGCAGCACATGTTCCACTGCCTTTGCAACCAGCGTTTGCGTGACGGTCTGCGGCAGTCGGCTCTCGGCCTGGAGCGCCGCGCCCGCGGAGAAGGGCGCAGGCAGCTTCTTGCGGTCGATCTTGCCGTTGGGCAGCAGCGGCAGGCCCCGTAGGGCGATGACATGCTGCGGCACCATGTAGGCTGGCAGGCTGGCAACCAGGTGGGCGCGCAGCTCGGCAGTGGTGGGCGCAGGCTGCCCGTAGGGCGTCACCACATAGGCAACCAGCCGCCCATCGCCCGGTGTGTCTTCGCGCACCAGGGCAACGGCTTGCGCCACGCCGGGATGCTGCGTCAGGTGCGACTCGATGTCGCCCAGCTCGATGCGAAAGCCGCGCAGCTTGACCTGGAAGTCCAGCCGCCCGAGATGTTCGAGCTGTCCGTCGTTGCGCCAGCGGCCGCGGTCGCCGGTGCGGTACAGTCGGGCGCCGGGCTCGGCGGAAAAGGGGTCGGGAATGAAGCGCTCGGCGGTCAGCGCGTCGCGTTTCCAGTAGCCCAGCGCGACACCGGCGCCGCCAATGTGAATTTCCCCGGGCACGCCGATGGGGCATGGTTTGCCCCGCGGATCGAGCACCCAGACCTGGGTGTTGGCAAGCGGCGTGCCGATGGCAATACCCGCGCCGTTGTCCTGCACCCGCCAGCAGGTCGACCAGACCGTGGTCTCGGTCGGGCCGTACATGTTCCAGACTTCGCCGCAGTGGCGCTGCAACTGCCCGGCAAGATCGGTGGGCAGAGGCTCGCCGCCCACCAGGGCCTTGAGCTGGCGGCGCCCCTGCCAGCTTGCGCCCAGCAGCAGGCGCCAGGTGCTCGGCGTGGCCTGCAGGGTCGTGACCGGGTGACGGTCGAGCAGATCGCGCAGGGCAAAGCCGTCTGCGGCCTGCTCCCTGGTCGCCAGCAGTACCGTAGCGCCCACGGCTAGCGGCAGCATAAGTTCGAGCACGGCAATGTCGAACGACAGCGTGGTCACCGCCAGCAGCATGTCGCCAGCCTGCAGGCCAGGCCGGTCGCTCACCGCGAGCAAAAAGTTCACCACGGCGCGGTGCGGCAGCATGACACCCTTGGGCTTGCCGGTGGAGCCGGAGGTGTAGATCATGTACGCCAGTGTGTCGGGCGCGGCGTCGCGCTGCGCGTCTGCCGCAAGCGCCGTGTCGGGCTGAGCGGCGATTTCGGCGGCGTCCGCATCCAGCCACAGACTGCGTGCACGCGGCCAGGGTAGCGCCTCGGCAGTGGTCGATTTGGCGATCAGCAGGGTGAGGTCGGCGTCGTCGGCCATGTCGGCCAGCCGCGTGGAGGGAAAGGCCGGATCCAGTGGCACGTAGCCCGCGCCCGCAACTAGCACGCCGAGCACGGCGGGCAGCATGTCGGCATCGCGGGGCAGGCACAGGCCCACGCGGCAGCCGCGCTGCACGCCGCGTGCGCGCAGTGCATGGGCGATGCGGTACGCCTGCGCCCAGAGCTGGGCATAGGTCAGCGAGGACTCTGCGCAAACCTGCGCAGGGGCTTCAGGGGTGCGAACGGCTTGCGCATGCAGAAGCTGGTGCAGCAGCAGTCCCGGGGGCAGCGGCGAGGCGGTGGCATTGATCCGGGCAAGCCGCTGGCGATCTGCATCGGTGAGGATGTCGATCGCGCCCAGGGGCTGCTCAGGTGTGGCGCAGAGCCGGTCCAGCAGCGCCGCGTAGCTCGCCAGCCAGCGCTGCACGGTGGCGTGGTCGAACAAGGCGACGGCATACTGGCATTCGAGCTGCAAGCTGCCATCGGCCTGCGGTGCTGCGTTGACGAACAGCTCGAAGTTCTCGGCCTGGCGCGGGTTGGACGAGACACTGACCTGCAGCTCGCCGAAGCTGCGCAGGTCGAGCGCCTGATCTAGATTGAACATGACCGGCGCGAGCGGCACGCGCGATGCATCGCGCTCGATCAGCAGCTTTTGCAGCAGGGTGCCGAAGGTGTAGTGTTGGTGCTCGAAGGCATTGAGCACGGCCGACTGCACCGCTGGCAGCGATTGCGACAGCGGCGCGGCAAGGTCGGGATGCAGGCGCAGGGGCAGCAGATTGACGCCGTGACCGACCACCGTGTCGAAACCCGGCAGGGTTTGCCCGGCCGCAGGAACACCCACCACCACCTCGTCATTGCCGGACAGCCGCTGCAGCAAAACGGCGAAGGTGCAGAGCAGTGTGGAGAACAGGCTGACACCCGATTGGGCGCCGAGCTGGCGCACGGCAGCCACCAGCTGCGCAGGCAGCACATGGTCCGCCCGCCGTGAGGTGAACACCCGCGCGGCAGGTCGGGGATGGTCGCAGGCCAGTTCCAGAACGGCAGGCACGCTGGTGTATTGCTCGAGCCAATATGCCTCGTCGGCACGATGGTCCTCGGTGTCTTGCCGTGCGGCCAGCGCCTGGGCAAAGGCGGCGAAGCTCGCGGGTGCGTCTGGCTCGGGCGCCTGCGCACGGTTGGCCAGGTACAGCGCGCCGAGCTCGCGCAGCAGCACACCGAACGACCAGCCGTCGCAGACGATGTGGTGCGCGCTCAGCAGCAGCGCGACATGATCATCGGCCAGTTGCAGCAGCCGGGCGCGAAACAGCGGCCCCTGCTGCAGATCGAAGGGCTGGGCGACCGCCCGCTCGGCGGCCTGGCGCACGGCGCTGTCGCGTTGCTCTGGCGGGAGCCCGCGCAGATCGTCCAGCGGGATGTCGAGCGCGAGGTGCTCGGCGATGAGCAACTGCCGGCCATCGGCGCTAAAGGTGGCACGCAGCGCGTCGTGGCGCTCGGTCAGGCGGCGCACCGCGGCGCCGAGCAGGTGCAAATCGGTGGCGCCGCGCAGATGGAGAGTGACTGACTCGTTGTACGACAGCGTGGCTTCCCCGCCGAGCTGGCAGGCCAGCCAGATTTCGCGTTGCGCCTCGGTGGTGGGCACCACGCGGGCGACGGGGGCGGACTCGGCGAAGGGGTCATAGTCGACCGCCGTTGTGGCTGCGGGGGCATGCGTGTCCATGTTCATGCGTTCAGACGGAGGTATTTGCCGGGCTGCTCGGGGTTGGGGACGAACCAGGCGGGATTGCCGCCGGGGTCTTTGCCGATGCGTGCGCCGGGCACGGGCGGGCGGTTGGCGTCGAATGCGGCGAGGGCGGCATCGGCGCGCCGGGGCAGGAAGTCGGCTTCCTGCAGTTCGGCCACCGCCTCCTTGAACGCGGTTTTGATGAGCGCGATGTCCTGCGGGGTGTGCGCGGTGGTGAGGAAGCAGGGGAAGTTGTCGAGGATATGGACGCCGCGGTCGCGCATCATGGCGAACAGCAGGTCCTGCATGGGGTGGTCTTCGGTGAAAAAGACCTTCCACACTGAGGCGAAGGACTTGAGCACGATGGGCGCGCCGGCCTCGCGGCAGTAGGCGTTGAGTTCGTCGACCATCGCTGCGGTCGATGTGGTCAGCACCTGCTGCAGTTCGGGGCCGGCGGCCTTGAGGTGCAGCAGCACGGCTTTGGCCGCCGCCAGCGCCAGCGGATGACGCACAAAGGTGCCAGCAAAGTAGGTCACGCCCACGGTGGGCATGGAGTCGTCGCCGTATTGCCACTGGCCACCGTCGAGCGCGTCCATGTATTGCCGCTTGCCAGCGATGACACCGATGGGAAAACCGCCACCGACCACCTTGCCGTAGCTCACCAGATCGGCGCGGATGTCGAACAGCGCCTGGATGCCGCCGGGGTGCGAGCGAAAGCCGGTGACCACTTCGTCGAAGATCAGCAGGGTGCCGGCCTGCGCGGTGAGCTCGCGCAGGGCGTGGAGGAATTCGCGCGGTTGGAAGTCGGGGCGGCGGCTTTGTACGGGCTCGACCACGATGGCGGCGAACTCGTCCATGCGGTCTTTGAGCGCGGCCAGGGTGTCGGGGGTACCGTAGTCGAACACGACCACGTTCTCTGCGGTGTTGGGCATGATGCCCGGCGCGGCCGGGATGGAGCGGCCAGTCCTGGTACCGCGCACGATGACTTCGTCGAAGATGCCGTGATAGGCCCCGGTGAAGATGGCGATTTTGCTGCGGCCGGTGACGGTGCGGGCGATGCGCACCGCGCCCATGACCGCCTCCGAGCCGGTGTTGCACAGCGCGGCGCGATCGGCGCCAGTGAGCTCGCAGATGAGCTCGGCCACCTCACCGGCCAGAGGGTGCTGCGGGCCGATGTCGTAACCGTCGTCGAGCTGTTTGCGTACCGCCTCGACGATGAACTGCGGCTGCCAGCCGAACAGGCTCATGCCGAAGCCGCTGAGGGCATCGACATACTGGTTGCCGTCCAGATCCCACATGTGGCAGCCAGCGGAGCGGGCGATGACGATCTGGTAGATGATTTCCTTGAGTTGCGGGCGAAAGCCATTGACCACGCGCGGGTCGGCCAAGTGCGGGCGGTGGCGCGCGGTGTAGGCCTTGGACGCCTGCGTGCGTGCGGTGTAGCGGCGGAGGAAGGCGTCGAGCCGCGCCTGCTGCCGACTGCTGAGTGTGCCGGTGGGTGTGGTGTGGATGCGGGCGATCGCGCCGAAGGCTTTTTTGACGTCGTACCGGACGGGAGCGCCCTCGCCGTCGCCCTCGGCGGGCGGGACCGCAGGCGGAGTTGCAGCGGAAGCGGCGCTCGGCGTGGACCGGGCGGTGTACGCACCACCGAGCAGCGCGAGCTGCTGCGCCATCAATTGCATCTGCTGCGCGATGAGTTGCTGCACGAACGATGCATTGGCGGGAACGTTCAAGGCGGTGGGCGTCTGGAGTGGGCCATCATCCGATACTGGCTGAGCAGAGTGCGTGCGCGGCATGACGGCGTCGACGGGCGGGCCCGGCGTGTGGGTGGGGGGCGGTGCGGCGGGTTCGGGCGGCAGTTGGCTGTCGATGTGCCGCGCCAGCGCGTCGACGCTGCCAAAGCGCTCCATCAGATCACGGAAGGTAATCGGCAGCGCAAACTCTTTCTTGATCTGTAGCGCAGCTTGCGTGAGGGTCAGCGAATCCAGCCCGAGTGCGATGAACGGAGTCGCCGGGTCGGTGTCGTCCAGTGCAATGCCAGATCCCTCTTCGAACAGGGCGTTCAGGCGTGCGATCAGCGCGGGCAGGCGTGAGACGGTCGGGGTCATGGCGGTAGCGGGCTGGGTCAGGGAGGGCGGGGGCGGGGGCGCGACTGGGGCTGCATTGAGCCAATAGCGCTTGCGCTCGTACGGGTAAGTGGGCAGCACGATGCGTCGGCGTTTTTGTGCGGCATCTCGCCAGGGCAAGTCGTGCCCCAGCGTCCACAGCTGGCCGCTGGCAAGGGCGAGTTGGTGCAGTTCCTGTTCGGGCGCGTCACCCAGGCTGGCGACAGCCGCTGGCGCGCTGGCTTGCGCCGGGCTGTGCTGGCGCAGCAGGGCGCACAGGGTGTTGCGCGGCCCGCATTCGACGCCGACCAGCGCCGGCTGCAGCGACAGTGCCGTGGTCACCGCGCTGCTGAAACGCACCGGTTCGCGCAGCTGCGCCGCCCAATAGGCGGGGTTGGTGGCCTGCTCGGGGGTGAGCACCAGCCCGGTGCGGGTGGAAACGATGTTGCGTTGCGGTGGCTGACGCGACACGGCGCGTACGGCGGCTTCGAACGGGGCGACCGCGGCGTCCATCAGCGGGCTGTGAAAGGCGTGCGAGGTGCGCAGCAACCGGCAGGCGATGCCGGCATCCTGCAGCCGCGCCTGCAGCCGTGCGATCGCCTCTTGTGGCCCGGCAGCCACGCTCGCCTGCGGGCCGTTTTCGGCAGCCAGTGTCACACTGCGGTCCAGATGGGGCTGCAGCGCCGCGGCGCCCAGGCGCACCGACAGCATTGCCCCGGGGGGCTGCGCCTGCATCAACCGGCCCCGCAGCGCTACCAGCGCTGCGGCGTCGTCCAGGCTGAACACCCCGGCGACCACCGCGGCGACATACTCGCCGATCGAGTGGCCGATCAGCAGGTCCGGCTGCAGCCCGCGGGCCATCCACCACTGCGCCAGTGCATATTCGATGCAGAACAGCGCCGGCTGGGTGATCGCAGTTGGCGCCAGCGCTGCCTGACCGTCGCCGAACAGCAACGTGCGCAGGTCGACATCCAGGTGAGGGGCAAATGCCGCGAGTGCGGCATCGAGTGCCTGAGCCCATTCAGGCAGCGCCGCGTGCAGCACGCGTCCCATGCCGGCATACTGCGCTCCCTGGCCCGGAAACAGCAAGGCGACCGGCGACGGCGTCGCAGGCGCCTGCCGCTGCGCGCGCAGGGTCGCCTGAGGATCGCGCAACGCCTGGGCGGCCTGCGCGGCGTCATCGGCGACCACGACCAGGCGGTGCGCAAACGCCCTGCGCCCGACCCGCAGGGTGTAGGCGCAGTCGGCCAGCGAGGTTTGTGGCGCGGCCTGCAGGTGCGCGGCCAGCCGTTCGGCATAGGCCGACAGTGCCGGGCCGCTGCGTGCCGACAGGCGCAGCACCTGCGGCCCGGATGCCGGGTCGCCCGGTGGCAGCAGTGGCGCTTCCTCGAGCACGGCGCAGGCATTGGTGCCGCCCACACCGGCGCTATTGACCAGAGCCAGTCGGGGCCGGGCGCCACGCGGCCAGGGGGTGAGCCGGTCGTTGACCACGAAGGGCGTGGCCTCCAGTCCGAGCTTGGGGTTGGGTGCGGTGTAGTGCAGGGTGGCGGGAATGCGCTCGTGCTGCAGCGCCAGCGCGGTCTTGATCACCCCGGTGGCGCCGGCGGCGATCACGGTGTGGCCGATATTGCTCTTGACCGAGCCGATGCGGCAGTTGTCGGTCCGAGCCGTGCCGCGGCGCAGCGCGCGGGCGAGTGCCTGCACTTCGACCGGATCGCCCAGTGGCGTGGCGGTGCCGTGCGCCTCGACATAGTCGATGTCCTGCGGCTGCACACCGGCAGCCGCCAGCGCGCTGGCGGCGGCTGCGGCCTGGCCGTCGAGGCTGGGCGCGGTGAAGCTGGCCTTGTTGCCACCGTCGTTGTTCACCGCCACGCTGCGGATGACCGCGTGGATGGTGTCGCCATCGGCCAGCGCATCGGTCAGCGGCTTGAGTAGCAGCACGGCTGCGCCGTCGGAGAACACGGTGCCTTGCGCGTTCAGGTCAAAGGTGCGGGTATGGCCGTCGGGCGAGAGCATCGCCCCTTCCTGGGAGAGATAGCCGCTGTCGGGCGGGCAGGTGATCGCGCAGCCGCCGGCCAGCGCCATGCCGCAATGCCCCGCGCGCAGCGCATCGACCGCCATGCCGATGGCCACCAGCGAGGTCGAGCAGGCGGTATGCACGCTCACCGCAGGGCCGGTGAGATCCAGCCGATGCGCGGTGCGGGTGGCGATGTAGTCTTTCTCGTTGGCCAGCATGACCTGGAACTCGCCCAGGCGTTGCACCTTGTCGGGATGGGCGCTGACATGGCGTTGAAAGTAAGTGGCGTTGTACATGCCGGCAAACACACCCACCGGTGTGGTGGTCTGGCCCGGCACATGGCCGGCGCGCTCCATGCACTCCCAGCACAGTTCGAGGAACACGCGCTGCTGCGGGTCCATCAACTCAGCCTCCAACGGCGTGATGCCGAAGAAGGCGGCGTCGAAGTCGGCCACGTCCTGCAGCACGCCGCGCGCAGGAACATAGGCCGGGTCGGCGCGCAGTGCGGCGGGAATGGCGGGGTCAATCTCATCCGGGTGGAAAAAGCGGATGCCCTCCTGCCCAGCTTCGAGCATCTGCCAGAAAGCCTCGATGTTCGGTGCGCCGGGAAAGCGCCCGGCCATGCCGATGATGGCAATCGGCGCGTCTGACGCGGTGCGAGGGGCTGCTGCGGCCAGCCGGTGGGTGGCGATGTCGGTCGCACCGTCGATCTGCGCTGCGATACCCCGTGGCGTGGGGTCGCCGAAAAACGCGGCAACGCCGAGTTCGCCCTGAGCGCGCTGACGCATCAATGCCAGTGCGCGCAGCACCAGCAGGGAATTGCCGCCGAGCGCAAAAAAGTTGTCGGTCGGCTCGACCCGGTCCAGCCCGAGCACTTCGGCGAACACAGCCGCAACCGCCTGCACCCGCCCTGCCGATGCCGCCGGGGGGCTGGCCGTGGTCGTCCGCACTGGTGCGGGCAGCGCCTTGCGATCGAGTTTGCCGTTGGGGGTGAGCGGCAGGCGGTTCAGCCGCATCAACTGCGCCGGCACCATATAGTCGGGCAGACGTGCAGCCAGTGCCTGTAGCGCCGCTTCGGGCTGCCATGCCGCGCCGGGCTGGGGCACCACATAGCCGACGATCTGCGTGCCCAGTGCGGCGTGCTGGTGAACCGCGACCGCGCAGGCCTGCACGTCGGGCTGCGAGGCGAGCACCGCCTCGATCTCGCCAAGCTCGATGCGGTAGCCGCGCAGCTTGATCTGCCCGTCGGCGCGGCCGACGAATTCCAGCAGGCCGTCCTCACGCCAATAGGCCAGGTCGCCGGTGCGGTAGAGCTTGCCTGCCGGGTGCAGCGGATCGGCGACGAAGCGCTCGGCGCTCAGCTCGGGGCGGTTGAGATAGCCGTCCGCCACCCCACGCCCGCCCACGCACAGCTCACCCACCATGCCGCGCGGCAGCAGCTCACCGTGGGGGCCGCAGATCAGCACATGCGTGTCCTGGATCGGCCGGCCGATCGGGATGGTCTGGGCGTCTGCCGCCAGATCGTGACCGATGCGATGGGTGGCAGTGAAGGTGGTGCATTCGGTGGGGCCATAGCCGTTGATCAGCGTGGTCTGCGGCAGCGCGGCCAGCGCCCGGCGCACATGTGCGACCGATAGCGCCTCACCGCCGGTAAGTAGATAGCGTAGGCCGTCGAACCAGTGCGGATCGTCGTCGACGATGCTGTTGAACAGCGCGGCGGTCAGCCATGCGGCATTCACACCCAGCTTGGAGATGCTGTGGGCGATTCCCGGGCCGGTCGGCACGATTTCGTCGTGCAGCACGCAGCAGCCTCCGTTGAGCAGCGGGCCCCAGATTTCCAGGGTGGAGGCATCGAACCCCAGCGGCGCGGCATGCAGCATCACCGTACCCGTATCCAGCGGCATGAAGCAGGCATCCACCACCAGCCGCAGGATGGCGCGGTGTGCAATGGCAATGCCCTTGGGTACGCCGGTGGAGCCCGAGGTGTACATCACGCAGGCAATGGATTCGGGCCCCACCTCGGCTACGGCAGGCGCACCGCACAGCGGCAGAGCGGTCGGATTCAGCGTGCGCAGCTCGGTAGCAAACAGATGCGCGGTGTCGGGCTGCGCCAGGGCCAGCCGCGCGCCGGCGTCACGCAGCATGAAAGCCACGCGCTCAGCAGGAAACCGCGGGTCGATCGGCAGATAGGCTGCACCCGCCATCAACACGCCGAGCAGGCAAGCAATGGCCTGCGGACTGCGGTCGAGCGCCAGCGCAACCACATCGCCGGGGACAACCCCATGCGCCTGCAGCGCCGCGGCCACCCCGCCCGCCTGGGCGTGCAGCTGAGCATTGCTCCACTGCCCGCCGATCCAGCGCACCGCCGGGGCCTGCGCCTGCGCAGCCAGAATCTGCGCAAACCGAGCATGCACACTCGGAACGCAGGGCACCGGGCGCTGCGGCGGGTTGAGCGCCAGCAGCGCGGCGCGCTGGTCTGCGCCGAGCAGGTCGATCTGGTCGACCCGCTGCGTCGGATCGAGCTGAATGGCTTGCGCGGTCTGCTGCAGGGTGCGCAGCAGGGCGTCGAGGAAAGAGGCAGGATATGGAGCGGCGGAAGTCAGTTCCAGCCCCGTCATCGCACCTGGCACGAGCAGCAGCGCGCGGGGATGGCGGGCAAGCACCTCAGTCTGTAGTGCGGCGTCGTCCAGCCAGATCAAGTCGATGTCTTGCGAGTCGCGCACCGGCAATGGGGCGAACGCCCCAGCCTGCGCACGCGCGACGACCTGCCCCGCTGTCTCCTGTGCCGAGCAAGTGAGCAGGCCAGCTTCGCTACCGCGCCGCAGCACGAGCAGCGCCTGGCTGGCATCGCACAAACGGCGCATCATGGTGGCTGCCGCAGCAAGCCACAAGGCAAGTGCTGGCGCGCAGGTCGACTCTGGGTAGGACAGGCGCATCGTTTGCACCGGCTTGGGCTCGCGCACGGCGAGTCGCGGCACGAGGTCGCGCAGAAGAAGGGAGCGTCGGCCGCTGTTGTCTGGCATTGTGTGCATGTTGGCCACCTTGGCGGTGTGCGAGCAGATGCCGAACCCCGTCCCGCAGTCTGCCTGTGGCGACGATTGCACCGCGCCCGCGCTGCTTTGCCTAGTCCCTCACTTGGGGTGAAGGCAACACTGAACAAGTCCCCTGCGCGCTGCGCACCCGTCCTGCGGGCGGTCTGCGGCGCAGCCCTCGCTCGCCATAGCGACAGCTGTTGTCTCGGTGTGCGTCTTGCATCCCATCCCGCAGCCCGGCGCGGGTGCATCAATCGCGTTAACAGGCCCTAGTAGGCGTAGTAGCCGTAGGGTGAGCCGGCCTTGGGGCCGCGGCTCTGGTTGAGCAGGGTGTAGACCAACGGGTGATCCTGCAGGATGCCCAGCGACTGCTGCACCGTGCCCTGATGCGTGCGTCCTGCCTGCACGACGAACAGAATCTGCCCCGCATGCTGTGACAAGGCACGCGCCTCGGCCGAGGGCAGCAGCGGCGGGGCATCCAGGATGATGACCCGGTCGCGGTAGCGGTGCACCATCTCCTCGAGCAGCAGATCCATGGTGGCACTGGCGAACAGCTCGGTGGCCTGCGCGCTGGGCGTGCCTACGGGCAGCACGGCCAGCTTGGGAATGTTGGTGGCGAGGATCAGATCGGCCAGGTCGAGTTCGGGGTGCAGCAGCTTGTCAAGCAAACCCTGCGCCGGAGCGATTCCCAGGCGTCCTGGCAGCGCGCTGCGCGACGGATCTGCATCGACCAGCAGCACGGTGTGGTTGAGTTCGGTGGCGATGCTCATCGCCAGGTTGACCGCCACAAAGGTTTTACCCTCTCCGGGCAGCGAGCTGGTGACCATGATGAGGTTAGGTCGGTCGATCTTGCCCGCCGCCGCGCCGGTGATGTTGTTCAGCAGCGGGCGCTTGATGACTCGGAATTCATCGACCAGCAGCGAGCGGGTGGCGTGCGGCACGATGTAACCCTGTGCGGCGAGCGCATTCAGGTCGATGTCGACCTGCCGCGAGCGTGTGCCCATGTCCTGCGGGCGCGCCAACGCCTCCTCGGCTGGCTTGGCCGCCGTGGGCAGGGGATGCACACTGCCCGGCGGCGCAGACGCCGGGGCTGCGGGCTCGGTTTGTGGGCTGGCGGCCCAGGGCAGATCGACCCCGGCGGCGCGGAGTTCCTCGAGACGTTTGACCGCTTGTTCGATGGTGCTCATGATGTGTCCTCAGACGCCGCCCACCCGGCTGAAATGCGACCAGACCGCCCAAAGGAGTCCGATGGCGACGATGCCGGCAATGCCCAGTCCCAGGTGGAGACTGTCTTTGCGGTGCTGCGCCAGCACGTCGGGCAGGTTCAGCAGCGAGACGCTGCCCAGCACCGGCCGATCGATGCTCTCGCGTAGGTGGCGCGGGCTGTGGAAGGTCGGCATGAGCTGGGACACCACGAAGCTGGCGGCCACGCCGCAGGCCAGGGCGAAAAACACCAGCATGGCGATGAGCATAGGTTTGCTCGGAAACAGCGGATGCTGCTCGACCCGCGGCGGATCGACCACGCGAAACACCGCCAGCTGCGAGGTGGCGTCCACGCTCTGCGTGAGCCCGGCGGCCTGGCGGCGGGCGACCAGGTCGTCATAGCTCTTGCGGATGATGTCATAGCCGCGCATCAAGCTGGCGTATTGCTGGTCGAGCGCGGGCATCTGGCCGGCCTGGCCGCGCAGCTGGTTTAGCCGGGTCTGCGCCTCGGCGACCTGGGCCTGCAGCGATGCCACATTGGCATCGGCCTGCGCGACCTGCACCCGCAGTTGCTGATATGCGGGGTTGGCCGTGCTGAGCATATTCGGCGCGGCTGCAGTCGTGGCGGCGGCCGGCTGCTCGGCGGCGGCCTTCAGTCTGGCCTTTTTCTCGGCTTCCAGCCGGACCAGGGTCTGGCGCGTGGCGATGACGTCCGGATATTCATTGGTGTAGCGCTGCAGCAGTTCGTCCAGCCGGTTGCGCTGGGTCTGGATCTGACGATCGATGTCGAGCACGTCGGTCGGGATGGTCTGGCCCGATGGGGTGACTGCCGCTGTACCGGGATAGGGCGAGGTGACCGTGATGGTCGGCGGTTCGCTGCGCATCTGTCCGGCGATGGCGTTGCGCGCGGCGATCGCGGCGCTGAGCTGGCCCTGCAGTTGCGAGAGTTGGTCTGAGGCCTGGTTGACCCGGGTGTAGTAGTCGATGTTGGCTGGACCGGCGTAACCCGGGTGCGCGGTCTTGAAGTCCTTGAGCTTTTGCTCGGCGGCATTGAGCTGCCGTGCGTAATCGGCCACCTGTGCATCGAGGAACTGCAGCGCCTGCCGCGTGTCCTGCTGCTTGCCGCCGATGCCGGAGGTGAGGAACATGTTGACCAGATCGCGCACCACGTTCAGCGCGACCCTGGGGTCGGCATTCGCATAGCTGACGCCGTAGAGATTTTCCCGGGCGTTGATGTCGAGCTTCAGGCTCTTGTAGAGCTGGTCGACCGCGCGGTTCATCGCATCGGGTCGGCCGTCGTCGGGGGCGAGCTTGTTTTCACGCACCAGTCGTTCCAGATTAGGGCGCGACAGCAGGGTGCGTGCGACCATCTGTACCTGTTCGTCGATATTGGGCTGTACGGTCAGGCCCTGCATCAGGGGTTTGAGCAGGGTTTGCGTATCGACGAACACCCGTGCCGAGGCCATGTAGCGTTCGTGGAACAGGGCCACGCCCACACCGCCCAGGACGAGGACGACCCAGGCAGTGAGCAGGCCGACCCAGCGCCTGTCCCACATGCCGGGCAGGAGGTTGAACAAAGGGCGGAGCAGATCGTTCATGGCAGAGCCTTGCAGTCGGTGAACAAGATGGGCGCGCGCTGCCCACCTTGCGTGCGGTCGGCCAGGCGCAGGAGATGCGTGGTCATGCCTGCACCTCGAGGGTTTCGAGAACCTGGTTTTCCCATTCGGTCATCAGCCAGGTTTCCAGCGCCTGGGCGATGCGTTCGGCAGCCCGGCCGTCGCAGCCCAGCGGGTTGCGCGGGAGCCGCCACTCGCCGTCGAGAATGTCGCCCATGGCCTGGAAGATGCGGCGGAAGTCGCGGCCCACCAGATGATTGCCGTTGCCGCGCAGAGTCTGTGGGCGGCCACAGTGATCGCTCAGCGTCAAGCAGGCAACGCCCAGATAGGTGCTGGCATCCTGCAGGTTGGGCCGATCGGTCAGCAGGCAGGTGGCCGACTTGAGTAAGGCCAGAGTCTGCCCGTAGGTGAGCTCGGGCACACAGGCCACGCGCGCGCCACGCAGTGCATCGCTCAACCCGAACTGGAGCATGCGGCGATGAACGATGTCCTGCATCGGCCAGATCACCGGCAGGATGTGGCTGAGCCGCTTGGCATTGGCCAACATGTCAATCATCGATTCGCGGTGATCCGCCCACCGGGCATCCTGTAGCGACAGCAGCGCGTAGCCCTGAGCGCCTGTCAAGTGGCTGCTAGGCACGCCGATGTCGGATGCGAAGGTCAGCGGATCGGCAAGGTCGTGCAGCGCCTGGATCAGCGCGTCGGTGCGCAGATTGCCAACCACGCGGATCGTCTCGGCGGGGATCCCGTCGCGGGTGAGTGGTGCGGCGCAATCGGCATCGATCGCCAGGTGCAGGTCGGCCAGCTGGTCGATGAGGATGCGGTCGATCTCCTGCGGATCGGTGCGCTGGCCGTGGCGCAGACCCGACTCGATGTGCGCGTGCCAGCGACCCTGCCGCTTGGCCACCAGCGCGGCGGCTAGCGCGGCGTCGCCGTGCGAAAAGGTCAGCACCGCAGCTGGGTGGTAGCTGGCGACGATCTGATCGAGCCGGTCGACCCAAGCGGCCAGCCCGGTCGGCGTCTGCGGCGCGTCGGGGTGCAGCGCCAGGTCGATGTCGGCCAGAGCCGGGTCGGTGGCGGACAAGGGCGCCGGGTCGATTCCCACCAGCAGCGGAAGCGGTAGCCCGGCGCGGGCTTTCATCTTGCGCATCAACGGCTGCAGCGCGATGCGATCTTCGTCGTCCTGTGCGATGCACAGCAGCGGCCCAGGTTCGCCCTGTCTGGGCGGGGCAGGGGCGCGCAGGAGCGTCGCGCTGAGCTTGCGCTCAGCGGACAGCGGCGCGGGGCGTTCCGTCCGGTTGGGTTGCAGCGAAGGCCGTGCCGGTGCGGCGACCGCAGCGGTGATCGTTGGCGCCGGTGCAGGGTCGACCGGATGCAGCAGCCCGCCGATTTCCTCGCGGATTTCGCGCGCGACCTGCTCGACCCGCGCGGTGTCGATCTGTTCGGCGTCGTCAAGAAAGGAGGACAGCAGCAGCCGGTTACACAGCATATTGATGCGCCGCGGCAAGCCGCCGGTCCAGGCATGAACTGCATCGAAAGCAGCATCATCGAACTGCGGCCGACCGCTCCAGCCCACGCGCTTGAGACGGTGAAGGATGTAGGCGCGGGTTTCATCGGCGTCCATCGGGCCGATGTGGCAGCTGGCGATGATGCGCTGGCGCAGCTGTTCGAGGTTGGGCGCACGCAGCACCTCGCGCAGCTCCGGCTGCCCGACCAGATAACTCTGCAGCAGCGCGCGGTTGCCGTACTGGAAGTTGGACAGCATCCGCAGTTCCTCGATCGCCGCGGCGTTGAGGTTCTGCGCCTCGTCGATGACCAGCAGCGCCCGCCGGTTCTGCAGCATCAGGGTAGTGAAGTGCGCTTCCAGTGCAGCCAGCAGCTCGGCCTTGGAGGCGTTTTTCGATGGCACGCCGAAGGCACTTGCCACGGCGCGCAGCAGGTCGTCGGCTTCCAGCTGGGTGCTGACGATCTGCGCCGCGGCCACCTTGGTCGGGTCCAGTTCGGCCAGCAGCGCCCGCACCAGCGTGGTCTTGCCCGCGCCGATTTCGCCGGTGACGATGATGAACCCCTCTGCCTGCATCGCGCCGAAACGCAGGTACTGGTGCGCCGAGTTGTGACCCTTGCTCTCATAAAGAAAGCTCGGATCGGGGTTGAGCTGAAATGGCGGGGCGCTCAGGCCGAAATGCACAGCGTACATGGGCTGGAATTCAGAACTGGTGTGTCAGCCCTGCGTAGATCGCCGATTCGTTGGCGCTGAGAATGCCGGTGTTGGCGGTGTCGAGCAGCTGCCGACGCACACCGACCACCACAATGGTCTGCGGCGAAAGCTGGCGGTTGAGCTGCACGATCAAGGTGGTCTGGCGCGTACTGACACCCTGGTTCAGGCCAAAACCGGTGGTCAATGCATGCAGCACGCCCAGATTCAGGCTCATCACCGGGGTCAGTCGCCGGCCATAGCTCAGGCCGATCCCGTTTTGCACATAATCGGCCGAGGCCAGCAGCAGACTGCTCAGCGGCGGCGTGCCCGGCAGCAGCAGATCGCTGGTGCGGGTATGGAACATCGACGCGGAGTAGCTGTTGCGCTCGACCAGCAGCACGGCGGTGGCGGTCAGTGCATCTTGCAGCGTGGCCGACTGGGTGTAGTAGTTGATGGCGTTGGGCAGCGTCGACGGCAGGCCGCTGACCGCCAGCAGGTTCTGCACAGCACGGGCGCGGGTGGTCGGGTCGGGGTATTGCGACGCGAGCATGCCGTCGAGCAGCGTGGACAGACTAACTCCGGACGGAATGGTCTGCAGCCCGGCGAAGAAGGTCGAGGGCCCGCGGATCCAGTTCAGCCGCAGACTGAGCCGCTGGATTTGCTGCGAGGCGCTCAGATTCCATCCGGTGCCGAAAAAACGCCGCTCGATCACGCCGTCGACCCGGGTGAAGACATTGGGCCGCCAGGCGAGCTGAGCGCCGTAGATGCTATGACTGAGGCTGGCATAGGCGGTGGCGTAATGCTCGCGACCGCCGATCAGCCCCGCCTCAAGGTGTGGCGTGAAGGCATACAGTGCGCGGGCGCGGACGATGTCGTCGCGCACGGTGAGCGAGCCGGCATCGGTGTAGACCGTTTCTTCCTGCTTGGCGTCCACTGCCCAGCCGAACGGCGTCGGACGCCGGTCCAGACGCACCGACTGCACGCTGTAGCGCCCGTTGTTCAACGGCTGACCAGTCTGGTTGCCGCTGATGTGCGTCCAGGTGTTGTCGCTGCGGGCGCGCAGCCGCAGGTCGTCACTGAAGCGGTGATCGATGTAGGGGCTGATGCGATATTGGGTCGTGGTGTAGGTGGCCGTTCCCGTGCCCTGCGAGGGGATGGTCAGCAGCGCGTTCTGCTGCGATGTGATTCCTGCATCGAGATACAGCCACTGGTCGATCAGACGCGCGCTCAAGCCCAGGACGCCCGAGGGCAGCACGGTATTGCTGTATGAGCCCCGCGCGTAATACTGGGCGTTGAGCACGAAATTGCCGAAGGTGCGCAAGTCCGGTCCCTCGGTCTGAAACGCAATGCCCGGGGAGATGCTGAGGATGGTGTCGGAACGCGCCGGAGTGCTCGTGCCGAAGTACGCGTTGCTGGTCTGTACCACCGACAGCCCCAGCGAGGGCTGGACAAAATTGCCTCGCGGCACGGCCGCACCACTTGCCGCGGGCAGCGGGGCCAAAAGTCCGTTACCCAGGGTGTCTGCGGCCGCCGGCTGCTGCGGCACACCGAGACCGCCCGGCATCTGCGCATTCAGCCCCGGGATGGTCTGACCAAAGGCCGCCCCCGCCTGCAGAAGACACAGGGCCAGCGGGGTCAGCGCAGAAAGGCAATAGCGGCGTGTGGTCTGCATGGTGGGGCAGGTGAGGGGGCGAGGCGTCAGAACATGCTTTGCGGAATGATGATCACGTCACCCGGCTCGACCGGCACATTCGCCGACATCTGACCGCGCTTGAGCAGATCGCCCAGCCGGATGCTGTAGGTCTTGCCGTGGCGCTCCAGGATCGCTGCATTGCCGTCGGCGAATTCGGTGAGCCCGCCCGCGGCAATCATCACATCAAGCAGGGTCATGTTCTCGCGGTAGGGAATGGCCGTCGGGCGGACCGCCTGACCGACGATGCGGATCTGCTGGTTGTACGGGCCATGGAAACCGGTCACCACCACCGACACCACCGGGTCGCGCACGTACTTGGACAGTCGGGTCTCGATTTCCCTGGCGATCTCGCCAGGCGTACGTCCGGCGGCCTGGACATCCGGGGCGAGCGGGGTGGAGATTTTTCCGTCCGGACGGACCTGGATGGTCATCGACAGATCGGGATTGCGCCAGACATTGACGTTCAGTGTGTCGCCCGCGCCCACCTTGTAGTGATATGCCTCCTGGTTGATCTTGTCCGGAGCTGGCGGATAGTTGTTGACAGCGCAAGCGCCCAACGACAGGGCCACGGCGGATGCCCCGATCACACGCCAGAGACTGAAACGGGGATTGCGCACGGACATGATTGACCTCGGTGGTGAAGGTGGAGGAATGAAATCGCCACTGAATTGTGGAAGCCTGCTACCGACGGCACAAGCCCTCATTTGATCGGGTTCTCGTGCAACTGGCTGTGAACTATCTCACGGCTTTGCCGTGGGGAAATGGGTGAATTGCCGGTTGAGGGGCAAATCGGTTGCATCACCCACCCGAATGCGGGGGAAAACAAAACGCCCGGGAGGCCCGGGCGTTTTGTAGGATGCCGCGAGCGCGGCTGAGCGGAAATTTACTGCGGCAGACCGACGGTTGGATTGCCAAGGTTGGTCCACTCGATCATCGAGCCGGCGTAGAGCTTGGAGTTCTTGTTACCCAGGATTTCATGGGTCACGAACCATGCGCCGGACGCCAGGTGGCCGGTGTTGCAGTAGGTCACGGTCGGCGCGTCGGGCTGGATATTGAACTCGGCGTAGATCTTCTTGTAGTCCTCTGCGCTCATGAACTCATGCGCCAGACCCACCGGCTTGACGATGGCATCGGTCGGGAAGGATCGTGCGCCCGGCAGATGGCCCGCGGTCTTGTTGACCGGTTTTTTCACGATGCCGAGGAATTGCGCGGTCGGACGGGCATCGATGAACTGCTCCTTGCCGCCTTGCAGACCCTCCTTCACTTGCTCCAGGCTGGCCAGGATGGCCTTGTCTTCGGGTCCGGCAACCCAGTTCCCCTTGGCCGGAGCCGGCTTGTCGGTCGACACGGGCAAGCCAGCCTGCAGCCAGGCCGCCACACCGCCATTGAGGATCGCCAGCTTGTCACGCGGCTCGCCAAAGTAACGCAGCTGGAAATACAGCCGGGTGGCCATGTCCATCGAGTCCACGCTGTTGCCCTCGGGCACGATGACCACAGGCTTGTCGATCTTGTTCAAACCCGCGTTGTCCATGGCCTTGGTGAAAAAGTCGGCGCTGGGCAACTGGGCCTTGATCTTCACGCCGTTGACGACCTTGTCCTCGCGGATCTTGCCGAAATCGACGAACACGGTGGTGCCGGGAATGTAGCCACCGACCTTGACCAGATCCTTCTTGTTGGTCTTTTTGTCGACCTCGAACTTGGGCTCCTCGGTGAGGGTCTTGGGCTCATCGCGGATATCGACGATGACGACCTCGTTCTTGTGCTCGTTGAGCCATTGCGGCGTGACCAGCGGGCCGGGCAGGGTGGCGGCCCCGGCGGTGTGTGCTGCGGCCACGGCGATGATGGTCATGCCGATCAGATGTTTGAGTTTCATGTGGGCTCCTCGTTTGGAATGGTGGAACTGCATTTTCAGGGCGTGTACCCGCCCGGCTCGGTTCAGGGTGCTTGCACACCCAACTCTTCCAACGCAAGGATTTGCGTCGAAAAATCAATACGACATTGACTCAGAATATGCGTTCGCCGGTCTTCGAACAAGCCACGGCGCCCGCGTTCCTGCAGAGCCGCGACCCGCGCGTCGCGCAGCTGCGCAATCAGGTCGATCTGCGGACGGAAAAATGCGAACACGGCATCCAGCCACTTTCCCACCCGGTGCGGCTTGGCATCGGCAAGTGTGGTGCGGCGAGCCAGCGCACAGACTTTTTCCGCATTTTCCCAGCACTCGGCCGTGACCCACTGGTTGGTCGTGAACACCCGCAACGGCATGCCGCGGGCGTCGAGCGACAATCCGGCGAGATGGGTGTATCGCTGGTCAGGGGGGCACTGCGTCCGCGCATTCGGCGCGAACACGTGGAAATGGCCATGTTCTCCGCGCATTCGCTGGGATGCAGCATGCGCGTGGTAGTAAAACGATGCGCCCGAGCGGCTTTTGGCATCGCCTTGCGGATAATGTTCCCACTCCACGAAGGCGGCGGGTCCAATCAATTCCGAGACCACGGTCTTGCCCTGCTTGAGAAAAGACTGGGTGGATTCGATCGCTTCGAGCCCGGCGGCGTACAGATCGCTTCGCTCTTGCGGGGCCAGTTTGCGCAGCAGATCGACGGTGAAGCGATGACCTGAGGGTGCATGGCCGGACAACAGGGAAGAGGACTGGATCATGGTGCGCATGGCGCAGCACGCACTGCGCCATGGGTTCAGGTCAGCTTACTTGGACGGGGCGCAAGGATTGCTGCCTTTGGACGGCGCGCAGGGGTTGCTGCCCTTCTTTTCCATCTTTTTGTCCATTTTCTTGGACGGCGCGCAGGGGTTGCTACCCTTGGACGGCGCGCAGGGGTTGCTCGCGGCGTGGGCAACGCCAGTGGCCGACAAGCTGGACAGAGCCTGCGGCATCGGCGCGACTACCGCAGCGGCGAGCGCCAGTGCGGGGAGGGCTTGGGAGAGTTTGATACGGGCTTGAGCCATGTGGAACTCCTGATCAGTGGTTGAACAACTCAGATGAGGTTTGAATTTGCAGAACTGCAAGCCGCAGCCCTGTTCGCAAATAACGATCGAACAGGACTGCGCGCTGACAGCGCGAAACAATTTACCCGTTTTGCGCCGCGAGAGATCCGGCAGTGTGCTGGCCAGGCGCCTTTCGCGCTGCGGCGTTGCTGCGAGTGAGGTAACCGACGATCACCAGCACTGCAAACAGCAGGCCCCACACCGCCCATGCGGGCATGTGTAGCAGTTGCGGCAGGGTCAGGCCGTCCGGCCCGGTCTGCTTCCAGACCCACCCCTCGATGGAGCTGAACACCGAGTTGAAGCCCAGCGTGCCGATGCCGATGCCCAGCAGGAATAGCAGGCCGTCGATCTTGCCTGACATGAAGGCCACGAGCGAGGTGCCGGGGCAGTAGCCACCAACTGCCATGCCGATGCCGATACCCACGCCACCCAGTGTGGTGCCCCACAGCATGACCGAGGGCACGAACATATTGTCGAGTGAAACCAGGCCGAGGCCCTGCAGCAGGTACAGGCCTCCTGCCGACACCAGGATGGCAGTGAACATAACCTTGAACACGGCCCAGTCCTTGAACCGCAGTTGCGCGGTGAGCTTGCAGCCACTACCGAAACCGGCGTTTTCCAGGACGTAGCCGAAAAGGATGCCTAGGAGGATGCCCGATACCGGGCCGGTGTATCCGAGAGGGAAGTTCATTTCCAGAGTCCTTTGGTCAGTTGGCCGAATACCGCGCCGGCGACAAAAAATCCGATCAGAAACAGAAAGCCCGCAGCGGCCAGAGTGGCAGAGCCCGACAGACCCATGCCGCTGGTGCAGCCCAGCGCCATGCGCGCGCCGAATCCGGCAACGATGCCGCCGATCAAGGCAAGCACGAGGCGCAAGGTGCGGCCTGCCTGCGTGGGGCCATCGATCTGCCACTTGAACCGACCAGCCAGCACACTGCCGATTAGCGCGCCAATGGCCAGCCCAACGACTTCCCAGACGATCCAGCGGTTGAGGCCGACTTCATACAGGTTGTGCAGATAGGTATGCGGGGCAACGATGTTGGGATCGATCTTGCCGGCAACTGTCGCGGTCACCAGGGTGGTGGCCCCAGTCACGCCGTAGCCGTTGCCGGTGACCAGGAATGTGGCCAGTAGGCCCAAACCCAGCACGACCCCGGCGACATAGGGGTTCCAGAGTGGACGAGGTGTATTACGCATGTCTTGGCATCCTCCAGGTGGTGTTGCGGCGACTGGTTCGAGTGCGCCAGCAGCGTTGATCGGGTGACCAACAACTTGTCTGCCGTCAAAGTATAGGAAGGTTTTCACAATGCTTCCGGGAGTATTAGGGTTTTTCCAGACTAGGACTAACACCGATGTAACTCTTCGGAATTTGCGTTTTATCAAGGTCTGTCGGGGCGGTTGACGGGTATCCCCGAGATCTACAGGGATGCTAGATATGCTTGAATTACAACGCGTCGTGGATGTGTCATGGGGCAGTTGGCTGCAGCCGCATCCGGGCGCCCTCGCTGCACCCCTTTGCGCAGGACACATCGCCGCCGCTTGCAACGGATGCCTGCTGCCCACGGGGTAAAGCGCAGGCTCGTTGACCGCGGCCCGAGCGCATTCGGGAATTGACTTGCACATCTGGAGACCAGGGTATGGCACACATTGTTGTTTTGGGAGCGGGTATCGGCGGCATGCCGGCCGCATACGAGTTGCGTGAAGCGCTTGGCAAATCGCACAAGATCACGGTCATCAACTCTGTCGATTACTTCCAGTTCGTGCCGTCCAATCCCTGGGTGGCTGTGGGCTGGCGCAGTCGTGACGAGGTGATCTTCCCGATCAAGCCCTATCTGGAACGCAAAGGCATCGACTTCATTGCCAAAGCCGTGACCAAGATCGAACCCGAAAGCAATGCCCTGACGCTGCAGGACGGCAGCAAGGTGAATTACGACTTTTTGGTCATCACCACCGGGCCCAAGCTGTCTTTCGAAGAGGTGCCGGGTTCCGGCCCGCACGGGGGATACACCAACTCCATTTGCACCATCGACCATGCCGAAAAGTGCTACGCCGACTATGAAAAGCTGGTGGCCGATCCGGGGCCGGTGATCATCGGTGCCATGCCCGGGGCAAGCTGCTTTGGCCCGGCATACGAGTACACGATGGTGCTCGACACTGCGCTGCGCAAGAAAAAGATCCGCAACCGGGTGCCCATCACCTATGTCACCGCCGAGCCCTATATCGGGCACCTCGGGCTCGATGGCGTGGGTGACTCCAAGGGCGTGATGGAGCACGCCTTCCGCGATCACGACATCCGGTGGATCACGAACGCCAAGACCACCAAGGTCGAGGACGGCAAGATGTTCGTCGACGAACTCGATATGCACGGCAACCTGGTCAAGCAGCATGAACTGCCTTTCAAACATTCCATGATGCTGCCGGCGTTCAAGGGCGTCGATGCGGTCGCCGCGGTCGAAGGCCTATGCAACCCGCGGGGCTTTGTCATCGTCGATCAGCATCAGCGCAGCCCGAAGTTCAAGAATATCTATTCCGCCGGGGTGTGCATCGCGATTCCCCCGGTCGGGCCTACGCCGGTGCCTTGCGGTGTGCCCAAGACCGGTTACATGATCGAGTCGATGGTCACCGCGATCGTGCACAACATCGAGGAGGAGCTCGCAGGCAAGCAGCCGACTCACCGCGGCACTTGGCAGGCGATCTGCCTGGCCGACTTCGGCAATACCGGTGCGGCCTTCGTGGCCATTCCGCAAATTCCGCCGCGCAACGTCAACTGGTTCGGCGAAGGCAAGTGGGTGCACCTGGCCAAGATCGCGTTCGAAAAATATTTCATCCGCAAGATGAAGAAGGGCAACTCCGAGCCGATCTACGAAAAGTACATGATGAAGCTCATCGGCATGGAGCGACTGCTGCATCCCGAGCGCAAGAACTGATCGGCGCTGCCTCCATACCAGCCCGCAGGTCGTCCAGCCTGCGGGCTTTTTTGTTTTCGCCGGCGGCGATGTGTCGTCTCAAGTCCGGCTGAAGTCGGACCGACCCGAGCAGGGCGGACGCACCTCTCGGCCCGTTAGAACAAGGCCCGAGGGATGTCTGCACAGGCACCCGCGCAGGCAGGAAGTGCCATCATTCGGTATCTTTCGAAGGCCAGCCCGAAGCGCCCAATCGCCCCTTCCTCATGACCAACATCGCCGACATTTTGTTTTCGCTGACGATTTTTCTGCTTGCCGGATCATCGGCCGGGTTTCTCGGTGGTCTACTTGGAATCGGTGGCGGTTTGCTGCTGGTGGCGGCGTTGAGCTTTGCCTTGCCGGCGCTGGGCATTCCTGCGGACGAGGTGATGCATGTCTCGGTCGCGACCTCGATGGCCAGCATCGTGCTGACCTTCATCTCCTCGGCCACTGCGCACATCCGTCGCGGTGGGGTGCTGTGGCCAAGCTGGCGCTGGCTGGCGCCGGGTATGGTGCTGGGCGGCTTTGCCGGGGCGCATCTGGCGCAGATGCTCAGCGGCCAGGCGCTGCGCTATGTGATCGCGGCATTCTGCGCGCTGATGGCAGTGCAGATGGCAATGGGTAAGGGCCGTCAGTCCGCCGTGGGTCAAGAGCACGTGCCGCGATCGCCTTGGCTGTTTCCTTCTGGCGTGGGCATCGGGGCGGTATCGGCGATCGTTGGCATCGGGGGCGGATCGATGACCGTGCCGCTGCTCGTTGCGCTGGGGGTCAAGCCGGTCAAGGCTGTGGCGACCAGCACGGTGTGCGGCCTGGCCATTGCCGTGTCCAGCGCGCTCAGTTACATGCTGTCGGTGCATCCGCCGGCGCACCCACTGCCGACGGGAACGCTCGGTTATGTGTTCCTGCCCGCGGCGGCGGCCACTGCAGTGGCCTCGATGGTGTTTGCGCCGTACGGCGTGCAGGTCGCGCACCGCATTTCGGGCAAGTCGCTCAAGCGGGTGTTCGCGATCTTTCTGCTGGTCGTCGGTGTGCTCATCGCCCTGGGAGGATGAGCGCGATGCTTTGTCTCGAGACAATACGGAGTCCGTCGCTGCGATGGGGGCGCATGGGACTTGTTCACTGTTGCCTTAAACTGCGATGCACACGCCTACTTTGCCCGCTTTCAGGGGGTAAAGGTGGGCAATTTCCTCTTTCTGAAAGGACATGGCGATGCATTCTTCCCGAATTTCCCGTCAATTCCTGGTGTGCGCCCTGGGGCTGAGCCTGATGGTTGCGGCACCCGCTGCACGCGCGGAGCTGATCGGCACGCAACAGCTCACCCAGTCGCAAACCACGCCGGACGCCGCCACGCTGGCCAAGGACCGGCAGACGCTCGATCAATTCATGGCCCGCGCCGATGTGCGCGCCAAGCTGGAGCAGATGGGCTTGAACCAGGAGATCACGCAACAGCGGCTTGCCGCGCTTAGCGACGCCGAGGTGGCCCAATTGGCCAGCAGGATCGACAGTATGCCTGCAGCCGGCGCGCTGGGTTTCCAGGAAATGGTGATCATTCTGCTGGTGGCGATTCTGGTGGTGCTGGCGTTGTGACACCCTGCGGCAACTGGAGGTGGTTTGCGGCGCAGACGCCCGCGCTGGCCTGTGCTCCGCGGCGTTACCGAGCGCCCGCGTGGAGGGTGCGCGCATGACCGGAGCCGGCAGGCGACGGGCGATCTGTCTGGCGCTGGTGTCCAGCCTGGCGCTGGGGGGATGTACCGCGCTGCCGCCTGGCTTGCTGGTAACATCTTCCCCGCAGTTCCAGAATGGCCGGCTGCTCGATGCGCCGGCCGGCCTGCCATCAGCTGCGCAGGTGAGCGGCGTGCCGTTCTTCCCAGACGACAGCCATTACTGCGGGCCGGCGTCGCTGGCCTCCGTGTTGGTGTTCAGCGGCGCGCAGACCTCGCCGCAGCAGCTGATTCCGCAGGTGTTCACCCCGGCGCTGGAAGGCAGTCTGCAGTTCGATCTGCTCGGCGCGTCCCGCCGAGCAGGACGGCTCGCGGTAGTGCTTCCGCCTCGGCTGGGCGTGCTGTTCGCCCAGGTTGCCGCGGGCATTCCGGTGGTGGTGTTGCAGAAGGTGGGGCTGGGGGCGCGGGACTGGCACTACGCGGTGCTGGTGGGGTATGACCTGCAGGCCGACAGCGTCACCCTGCGCTCGAGCACCGCAAGCGACTTGCAGCTGTCGATCGGGCAGTTTGATCGCTCATGGGCCGCTGCAGGACGCTGGGCCTTCGTCACCCTGCGGCCAGGGCAGTTTGCACCCGATGTCTCCGAGGATCGGTATATCCACGCGGTGGCGCCGATGGAGAATGTCGCTCCGGATGCGGCACGGGCCGCATATGAGGCGGCGCTGTCGCGCTGGCCGCAGTCCTGGCTGGCGCGGATGGGGCTCGGCAATCTGGCGTACGCCCGGCAAGACTATGTGCAGGCGTCGATTCGCTTTGCCGAGGCTGCGCGGCTCAACCCGGAAGATGGTGACCCGATGAACAATCTGGCGCAGGCGCTGCTCTCCGCAGGCGACTGGCACGCCGCGCAAGGGGCGATCGAGGTCGCGCTGCGGCTGGGCAAGCCGCACCCCGAGATCTACCAGCGCACCGCCGAGGCGATCGCCAAGGCGCGCGAGGCGGCCTTGCGCGGGGCGCACGCACAGTGAGTGAATCTGCGGCGTGCGTCCTCAATCCCCGGCCTCAGTCGGCCTTGGCGGTGCGGGCTGGCCCGAGCCGTGCGTAATAGCGTGCGAGCAGCGTGATCTCGGCATCGCTCAGACGTTTGCTGAACTGGCTCATCCCCTTGTATACATCGTTCTGACGCTCGCCTCCGTGATACAGGCGCATGGTGCGGATGAAATAGTCCGTGGTCTGGCCAGCGATCGCCGGGGTTGTGCCTTTGCCTTCGCCGTGCAGGCCGTGGCATGAAGCGCAGGCGGTGATCAGGCGCCTGGGATCGCCTCTGCGCACGAGTTGTTCGACGTGCTCGGCGTCTGCTGCGCCCAGCGGGGCGGCGAGGGTCGCTTGCGCTTGCGGGGCGACGGGCAGCGGCAGACTCGCGTAATACGCCGCGAGATCGGCGATCTGCTCCGGGGTCATCATGCGGGCGATGCTGGTCATCAGTCTGGCGCGCTCGTCTTCATCGCGCAGTCCGCTACGGTAGTCAAGCAGGGTCTTTGCGGTGTAGTCGAAGTGCTGTCCGGCCAGGCTGGGCCAGTTCATGGTTGCGGCCTGGCCGCTTGCACCGTGGCAGGAAGCGCACATCATGGTCTCGTGCAGCTTCTGCCCGGCGGCGGGATTGCCCTTGGGCAACGATTTGAGCGCATTTTGCAGGGTGACGGGAGTCCATGGCTGGGCGGAGAGCGCGGCGTGTTCGCTGGCGTGCGCGGTGGTCGCCAAAGCGATGCCCGTGGTCAGCGTGGCGACCAGCGCGAGGGCGTGCCATGCACTGGAAAGGGAAGCGGTGCTCATGCGAAGATGTCCTGAGTGAAGGCCTTGATCCAGGCCTGCTGATAGACGGCGGACAGACGGATTTGCGCCGGGGTTGCATCGAACGGCAGATAGCGCGCCTTGTTGACCCGGCCGATCTTGCCGTCCTCCTTGATCTTGAACACGTCAGCGACGAACAGGCCGTAGTCCTTGCCGGCCAGGGCGTAGCAGGTGTTCTCCCACACCGGGGTGCCGGGATCGCGGCCCGCAAGCTGATCGGTGATGACCCGGGCAACCCACTTGGCCTGGGTGTTGGCGGAAAAGCCGGACTTGGGCACGTCATCGGCGATGCTGGCATCGCCGATGACGTGCACGTCCTTGTGCATGGTCGATTCGAACGTGGTGCGGTGCACCGGGCAGAACCCGCTGTCGTTGGTCAGGCCGAAGTCGAAGGCGATCTGCCCGGCGACCATGGCCGGAATGACGTTGATCACATCGGCCTTGATCGCACCGCCCGCGGTGTGAAGGGTCATGGTCTTGGCATCTAGGCGCTGGGGTGTGCCGCCGGTCTTGGCTTGAATCCACTCCAGCGCGCAGGGCTTGCTCGCCGGCAGCAGTTCGGCCTTGATCTTGCTGCGGTATTCGGCCGGGGGCTGGAAACCGTAGAGTCGGTTCCAGCCGAGCATGGCGGTCTCGTCGGTGACAAAGCTGTCCTTCGGGTCGGCGATGATGACCTTGGCACGCGGGTTGTGCCGGGCAAACCACTCTGTCATCAGTGCGGCGCGCTCGTACGGCCCGGGCGGGCAGCGGTAGGGGTTGGGCGGTGCCGCCAGCACGAAGGTGCCGCCTTCGCGCATGCTTTGCAATTGCCGGGCCAGCAGCGCGGTCTGCGGCCCGGCGATCCAGCCGCTGGGTACCTGAGTCTCGGCGATCTGCTCGCTGTAGCCGGGCAAGCTGTCGTAGCGCAACTTGATGCCGGGCGAGACGATGAGCTTGTCGTAGGTCAGCACCTTGCCACTGGCGGTGGTGATGGTTTTGTTGACCGGATCGATGCCCTTGGCGGTATCGAACGCGAACGCCACGCCATATTTTTGCTGCAGGGTGTCGTAGCGCACCTCGAGCGCCTGCATGCTGACATGTTGGTTGAGCACTTCGCTCGAGCCGTAGGGGCGGATGTAGACCGGGTTCTTTTCGATCACCGTGACCTGCAGGCGAGGATCGGTCATTTTCAGGTACTTGGCGGCGGTGGCCCCTCCAACACCACCGCCGATGATGACGACGCGGGCAGACGCCTGACCGGCACGGACGATCGCGGGACAAGCGGCCAACCCGAATGTTGCGGCGCCCGCAAGGAGGCATTGACGACGTGAGTTCATGATGTTCACTCCGGTTTGACTTTGGCGAAGTAGCTCGCCATGGCGTCGGTTTCGGCGTCGGTGAAGCCTTCGGCCACATGGCGCATCAGTGTGGCGGGGCGCTTGCCACTGCGGAAATCGCGCATGGCCTGCACGAACTGCTCCTTGGGCATGCCGGCCAGCGGCATGAAGGCGGCGTTCTTGATGCGGCCATCGGTGCCGTGGCAGCCGGCGCAGGTCTGCGCGATGGCGGCTCCGCTGGGCGGCGTGGTTGGGCCGGGTGGCAGTACCGCCGGTTTAGCCGAAGCTGCGGCGGGGGCTACGGTCGCGGGCGCGGCAAACACGGGGGCCGTGGCGCCGAGCAGACCGATGGCGAACACGATGGCAATCAGGATGAGGGTGAGATGTTGGAGTCGCATGGCAATCCTTAACGCGCCCAGACAATGAAGCCGACGACGAAAAACTGCACGATCCACAGGCCCACGAGCCACATCGAGATGGTGCCGATGCGGTCGACGGCCGCAGAAGGCGTATAGATCTGGCCCTTGGGCGTGTGCCCGACCTTCCACGCGATAGTGAGGAAGTACGTCAGGGTGCTGCCGCCGATGAGGGCGAAGGTGGCGAAGAACAGCACATTGCTGTACCAGTCCAGATGCACCGGGTAGGTGAACACGTCATAGCCATGTACGCCCTGCAGCACGGTGTAGCGCAGCACTTCGCGCAGCGCGGCCACGGCAATCAACGCCACGGCACCGAAGGCGAATGGCGCATAGCCTAGCGAGGTCTCGAGCGTGCGCTGGCCGAGCAAGGCGGCAGAGACGACGGTCAGCAGCAACAGCGCTCCGCTGAGCAAGACCACCGGCGAGGTGGCAAACCCGGCAATGTTGGCGGGCACAGAGGCCATCCAGCCGCCCAGAAAGACCAGCGCGACCGCGCCCCCGATGTTGAGCATCTTGCCAGCCAGACGGCCGACCCATTGCAGGTAGGTCACATCCGCGCGCTGGCCTGCCTTGAGATAGCGGCGGTAGGCATAAAGCCATGCGCCTGTCACCGGCGCTGCCAGCGAGATGAAAAAGCCGTAGCGCCAGAGGTTGTAGTCGTGCAAGGTACGCCCGTGCGGGTTGATCTCACCGCCGGGGGCGTACCACTGCATCCACTTTTCAGGGCTGAGCATCTGGTGGGTGAGCACATGCATGATGAAACCCACCACCAGGAACAGCGCCAGCGCCGCCACGATGCTCCAGCCCGATCGCACCGCATGCTGCGGATCGTCCAGGTGGTAATTGCGGCTGTAGAAGAAGTAAAGCGCCATGTAGCCCGCGATCAGCAGCACGATGAAGCCGATCGCCCACCAGGCTGACAGCACGTTGCTGGTGTACCAGAACGGGTCGTAGGTGACCTGCACGAACAGCAGCGGGGCAACGCCGAGCACCACGGCCACCGACACGGCGATCTTGGCGGTCGTGGTCATCGCTGCGGCCAGGCGACGGCGCATCGGATCCTGGCTGAAGGCGTTGGTCAGCGCCACAGCGGTACTGCCCAGCATGACGTGGACTGCGGCGATGTGCAGGGCGAAGGTCAGCACGCCCAACACCAGGAACACGATGGGATGAGTGGGCACTCCTGCGACGTCGCGCAGGGCATAGAGCATTTCGGAGTTCATGTCAGCGGGCCTCTGTGGTGCGGGTTGTAGGCTGGGCGGTCGCCTTATCGGCCAGTGCCAGCGCTGCCTTGTGCTGGATGTGTGCGACCGCGGCCTGCGGCTGCTTCATGTGCACGATGTAGACCGCCAGCGCCTCGGCCTCTTCCGGCTTGAGCGGAATCATCGGCATGTAGAGCGTGGCTCCGGTAGACAGTGCGCCGCGTAGGTAGGACTCGACTTCACTGACGTTGGTCGTGGCCCCGAAATACTTGTGCAGAGGCCGCATGCCGGTGTCGCTGAGCGAGTGGCAGTTGGAGCAGGCGGTCAGCGCCAGTGATTCGCCCACCTTGAGCATGTTGTCCGGAGTGATCACGCGCAGGTTATCGGGCACGAAGACTTGCGTCTTGAGAAAACCGTGCGCCTCCAGAAGCGGGATTTCGCTCTTGATGTTCATGCCAGGTACGTCACGGCCGATGACCTGATTAGAGTAGACGTATTGCCCGGCCACCCAGGGTTTGCGCATCGACTCGCGCGCGACCTCCTCCGGCCACAGGCCGAACACCAGGATGACCACGGTGGCGGCGGAGGCGCCCCACACCACCAGGGTGCGCGAGGAAATCAGGGTCATCACAAAATACGCGAGAATGCCCAGCAGCACGGTGACGATGGCCGGCTGGAAATAAGAAGGCAGGCGGTTGTCTATTACCAGATGCGCGGTTTCCGGCAGGGTGCGGATATACCACTGGAACAGCGCCGCGCCGGTGATCGACGACGCGATGCCCAGCCAGGCCAGCTTGCGCGAAATTTCGCGCTTGAAAGCCGGGTCGGTGATGCGCGCCGCAACGATGCCGCCAACGACTGCTGTCATGGTGAACATGAACGCGGTGCGCATGGCGAGCTGGGCGAAGGTGTTGCTGCCATAGAAGCCGTTGAGATAGCCGCCCTGTGTGTACCAGACCTCCTTGCCCGGCACCATCATGAACGACAGGATGCCCAGGATGATCAGCATGGTGGTGTACGAGGCCATGCCGAAGATCACCGCAATGCGCATGTGCGTGCGCTGATCCACCCGACCGGCCAGATAGATCACCAGATAGACGCCGACCACCTCGATGACGAAGAACACCCACTCGGTCGCCCATTTCCACACAAAGCTGTGGATCAGCGCCGAGATACCACGCGGGCTGGCGACCGTGGTGCTGTACCAGATGCCCGGTCCGGTGATCGAGCCGATAACGTACGAGAACACCAGCAGGAACATGCCGTATTTGCGGATGTAGTCCAGCAGCTGCGGCTGGTTGCGGCGGTACGCGACCACTGCTAGGTAGGCAAACAAGATGGCCGCGCCGACCGAGGTGTGCGACGCTAAGACGTGGATCGTGGCGATGATGCCGACGATCCACCCGCTGCCCAGGCCCGGTTCGTACCAGGTGGGATAAAGCCCGACCCAATCCATATCGACTCCTTGTCTCGGTGCGATGTGCACCTTGTTGTTTCAAATAGCGACAATTTGTTACTGGATGGAGTATCGGCAGACGTTCGCAGTATGGATTTGACCTTTCGCAATTGGCCGATCGAGACTTGCAGATTGATCTATATGTGCGTGACACGGGTCACAAACCGTGCGGTGCGATTGAAAAACTAGGGTTTACACGGATTGCAGAAATTTCTTGAACTGGCGCCTGTGAACGCTATTTGTGCACCTGCGCAAATGGCGTCCACAGGACCTAATCTGCCCAGTATTTGCCCTGAAGTCTGGCTAGGACTGGATTTGATCGCGCGCGATCTCACGCCTGTCGAAATGCAATCACTGCAGATTGCGCGACCAGCAGGCGTGCGGGGTGAACGCGGGGCAGACCGCAGGCGGCCAGCACGCTAGGTTGCGCGCGCCGTGCTGAAGTCAGACTGCGGGCCGTCCAGGAACAGTCGGCCGGTGGTGAAGCTCGGCTGTGTCCAGCCCGCACAGCGCCGCCATGCGGCGCAGCACGGCGACATCGCCATTGGTGTAGAGCCGAGGCGGCACGCGCTCGGCGCTCGCGCCGTGCGTCCACATCCGCGCAGCTTGGCGGGCGACGGGCTCGGCGGTATCGAGCAGACGCACCTGTGCGCCGAGCTCGGCCTGGATCGCCGCGGCGACGAGGGGATAGTGCGTGCAGCCGAGCACGACGGTGTCGCAGCCGGCCTCGCGCAGCGGTGCGCAGTACTGGCGGATCATGGCGTGTAGCGCGGGCGACTGCAAATCGCCGCGCTCGATCGCGTCGGCCAGCCCTGGGCAGGGCTGCAGGACGGGCACGGCGTGCGCGGCATGCGCCTGCAGCAGCGCGCGGAACTTGGCGCTGCGCAGCGTCGCCGGCGTGGCCAGCACGCCGACGCGGCCGCTGCGGCTTTGTGCCAGCGCCGGCTTGATGCCTGGCTCGATGCCGACGAAAGGCAACTCGAACTCGGCGCGCAGCGTAGCGATTGCTGCGGCGGTGGCCGTGTTGCAGGCGACGACGATGAGCCGCGCACCGTGCTCGAGCAGGAACTGGCTGATGCTGCGCGCGCGCTGCACGATGAAGTCCTCGCTGCGGTCGCCGTACGGCGCGTGCGCGGAATCGGCGACATAGATCAGCGGCACACCGGGGAGATGCGAATGCAGTGCGCGCAGCACGGTCAGCCCGCCAACGCCCGAGTCGAACACGCCGATGCAGGCGGGGACGCTCATGGCCGAGTGCCGGGCGCAGCGGTCTGGGCGGTCGCGCAGCGCCGGCAAAGGCAGGCCGCGCCGCGCAGGTCGGCGGGAAGGCTGCTGAGCGTTTGCGCAGCGATGCACACACTCGTGCACCAGCACGACGCATTCACAGACCCGCTGCTGGCCATAGCGCAGCCGTTTGGCTCGCCACAAAGCGGGCAGAGTACGGAGTCAAGGGGCGGCGCTGCGGTCATGACAGAAGGTTCAGGCTGCTGTGAGCGGAATCTGCGCGATACGCGCCTTCCACTGCGCCGGCCCGGTCTCGTGCACCGAGTTGCCGCGCGCGTCGACCGCTACGGTCACTGGCATATCCCGCACGGTGAAGGCATAGATCGCCTCCATGCCGAGGTCTTCGAAAGCGACCACGCGCGCCGACTTGATCGCCTTGGCGACTAGGTAGGCCGCGCCGCCGACTGCGATCAGCGAGGCGCTGCGGTGCCGCTTGATCGCCTCGATCGCCTGCGGCCCACGCTCGCCCTTGCCGATCATCGCCAGTAGGCCGGTGCGTGAGAGCATCATCTCGACGAATTTGTCCATGCGCGTGGCCGTGGTCGGGCCGGCAGGGCCGACGACCTCGTCGCGCACCGGATCGACCGGGCCGACGTAGTAGATCACGCGATTAGTGAAGTCCACCGGCAGCGGCTCGCCGCGCGCCAGCAAATCGGCGATGCGCTGGTGCGCCGCGTCGCGCCCGGTGAGCAGCTCGCCCGACAGCAGCAGCGTCTCGCCCGGTTGCCAGCTCGCCACCTCCTCGCGGGTCAGGGTGTCGAGGTTGACCCGCCGGCTGCGCACGGCATCCGGCACCCACTGCACATCCGGCCAGAGATCAAGGCTCGGCGGCTCCAGGTACACCGGGCCGCTGCCGTCGAGCACGAAGTGCGCGTGACGGGTAGCGGCGCAGTTCGGGATCAGGGCCACCGGTTTACTTGCGGCATGGCAGGGGTAGGTCTTGATCTTCACGTCGAGCACGGTGGTCAGTCCGCCCAGACCCTGCGCGCCGATGCCCAGCGCGTTGATCTTTTCGTACAGCGAGATGCGCAGTTCCTCCAGCCGGTTTTGTGGCCCGCGCGCCAGCAGCTCCGACATGTCGATATCCTCCATCAGCGCTTCCTTCGCCATCAGCATGGTCTTTTCCGCGGTGCCGCCCACGCCGATGCCCAGCATGCCGGGCGGACACCAGCCGGCGCCCATGGTCGGCACGGTCTTGAGCACCCAGTCCTCGATGCTGTCGCTGGGGTTCATCATGATGAACTTGCTCTTGTTCTCGCTGCCGCCGCCCTTGGCCGCCACCTTGACCGACACGGTGTTGCCTGGAACGAGGTTGACCTGGATCATTGCCGGGGTGTTGTCGCGGGTGTTCTTGCGGCTGAAGATCGGGTCATCGACGATGGAGGCGCGCAGCAGGTTGTCGGGGTGGGTGTAAGCATCGCGCACGGCGGCATTGACCACCGCGTCCAAGCCATGGTGAAAGCCATCGAGCCGCACGTCCAGGCCGATGTCGAGGAACACGTTGACGATTCCCGTGTCCTGGCAGATGGGACGATGGCCCTGCGCGCACATGCGGCTGTTGGTCAGGATCTGCGCGATCGCATCGCGTGCTGCAGGCGATTGCTCGCGCTCATACGCGCGCGCCAGATGGGTAATGTAATCGGCCGGGTGGTAGTAGCTGATGAACTGGAGCGCCGCGGCGATGCTCTCTTGCAGATCGGCGGCACGGACGGTGGTGGGCATGGTGTGAACGTGGTCGTTGTGAGAATGAGGTGGGCTGCCGGTTGGGCTGGTGCGCCATGCGGTTTGCGGACAAGGCGTTTTGGACAAGGTGTTTGCGGCCGTCTGCAGATTTTATGGGTCGATGTCGGCGCTCGCAGGGAAATCCCGCGCGGCGCCGCTGCGTCAGGGCTGCGTAAGGGCGCAAAATTCACATGTCGCTGTTGGTCAGCGCGTTTTTCTTCACCGATTCCACAGAACCCAGGAGACTGTCATGAGTGATTCCACCGCACACCCGCACGAGCGCAAGGTTTATTACCCGCCGCAACAGGCGGTGCAGTCCGCCCGTATCTCTGGAATGGACACCTACCGCGCACTGTGCGCCAAAGCCGAGGCCGACTACACCGGATTCTGGGCCGAACTGGCGCGCGAGCATCTGCACTGGCAACAGCCCTTCACCCATGTGCTCGATGAAAGCCAGGCGCCGTTCTACAAATGGTTCGACGACGGCAGACTCAATGTCTCCTACAACTGCCTGGACGTGCATGTGCAGGCCGGGCGGGGCGACAAGACCGCGATCGTGTTCGAGGCCGACGATGGCACCGTCACCCGGGTCAGCTATGCCCAGCTGCTCGACAAGGTGGGCCGCTTTGCCAATGCGCTCAAGCGGCTCGGCGTGAAAAAGGGCGACCGGGTGGTGATCTACATGCCCATGTCGATCGAAGGCGTGGTGGCGATGCAGGCCTGTGCGCGCATCGGCGCTACGCACTCCGTGGTGTTCGGCGGGTTTTCCGCGCAGTCGCTGCGCGATCGTATCGAGGACGCTGGCGCAGTGCTGGTGATCACCGCTGACGAGCAGCGCCGCGGCGGCAAGTCGTTGCCGCTCAAGGCCATCGTTGATGAGGCGCTGGGCCTCGGAGGATGCGACAGCGTGCGCCATGTCGTCGTCTACCGTCGCACAGGCGGAGAGGTTGCCTTCGATCCTGCGCGCGATCTGTGGATGGACGCGCTCAGCGACGCAGAATCTGCCGACTGTGCGCCCGAGTGGGTCGAGGCCGAGCATCCGCTGTTCCTGCTCTACACCTCCGGCTCCACCGGCAAGCCCAAAGGGGTGCAGCACTCCAGCGGCGGTTATCTGCTGTGGGCCAAGCTGACCATGCTGTGGACCTTCGACATCCGCGCCGACGATCTGTTCTGGTGCACTGCAGACATCGGCTGGGTGACCGGTCACACCTACATCACCTACGGCCCGCTGGCCTGCGGCGCCACCGAAGTGGTGTTCGAAGGCGTGCCCACCTATCCCGACGCCGGCAGGTTCTGGCGCATAATCCAGGACCACAAGGTTTCCATTTTCTACACCGCGCCGACTGCGATCCGCTCGATCATCAAGGCCGCGGAAACCAACGCTCAGGTGCACCCACGCAACTACGATCTCAGCAGCCTGCGCATCCTCGGCAGCGTCGGCGAGCCGATCAACCCGGCGGCCTGGGAGTGGTACTACGAGCATGTTGGCGGCCGGCGCTGCCCGATCGTCGACACCTGGTGGCAGACAGAGACCGGCGGGCACATGATCACCCCGCTTCCCGGCGCCACACCGATGGTTCCCGGTTCCTGCACCCTGCCGCTGCCGGGTATCATCGCCGACGTGGTCGACGAAACCGGCCACGACGTACCATGGGGCACCGGCGGTATCCTGGTGATCAAAAAGCCCTGGCCATCGATGATCCGCACCATCTGGGGCGACCCACAACGGTTCAAAAAGAGCTACTACCCCGAGGAATTGCGCGGCTACTACCTGGCTGGCGACGGTGCGATCCGCGATCCGAACGACGGTTACTTCACCATCACCGGCCGCATCGATGACGTGCTCAACGTATCAGGACACCGCATGGGCACGATGGAAATCGAATCGGCGCTGGTGTCGCATCCGCTGGTGGCCGAAGCCGCCGTGGTCGGCCGCCCGGACGACATCACCGGCGAGGCCATCTGCGCCTTTGTCGTGCTCAAGCGCACCCGGCCGCAGGGCGACGAGGCGCTGGCGATCGCCGCCGAACTGCGCACCCACGTCGGCATGGAAATTGGCCCCATCGCCAAGCCCAAGGACATTCGCTTTGGCGACAACCTGCCCAAGACCCGCAGCGGCAAGATCATGCGCCGCCTGCTGCGCTCGTTGGCCAGAGGCGAGGCGGTGACACAAGATACCTCCACCCTGGAAAATCCCGCCATCCTCGAGCAACTCGGCAAGTCGCACTGAGCCAGCAGCCGCTCTCTTTTGCCTGCTATAGTTATAGGTTGCCGGAGAGATGGATGAGCGGTTTAAGTCGCACGCCTGGAAAGCGTGTAAGGGTGAATAGCCCTTCGGGGGTTCGAATCCCCCTCTCTCCGCCAGAATGAATCCCAAGTCATTCATGTCACTTGGGTTTTTACTTTCGCGCAGTCGTTTTTGGCAGGCAGTGCGTTCGGATTGCGCCTTTGCGTCTGCGAGATCTGGGCTTGTTGTGCGGATGGGTGGACGAGTTCCCCGAGTCCATCCGGTCTCGTTGCAGTTGGTCGGCGCTGGGAAATGTCTTGCAGCATGGCTGTGCGCACTCAGCGCCTGGTCACCACCACGGCCCCGTTGCCTTGCGCGAAGAGATGCACGGTGGAGGTCATGCCGGTTTGGGCAAATGTTGCTTGGATTTCCTCTGGCTGAAAGAAGCGGTTGCCATGGATCTGTTCGCTCAGATCCTGAAACGCCATGCCGCGATGGCTGGGTTCGCGCAGGGCCGCTCGATCGGCGGGCCAGGCTGGCTCCCCCCATATCACACATACCCACTCGGCTTGAGATTGGTGCGCAACCAGTCGAACAGCATCTGCGAGTCTTTTCCCACACATGATGCAGCGTGCGGTTCATGGCAATCAGGTCGGCGGGCTCGTCCAAGATGATGCATGGATGTTGCCGTGCTGGAAGCGCAGCCGGTCCGACAGCCCGCTTTGCTGTGCCAGGGCTCGTGTCTGGGTGATGCTTTCCTCGAAGTCGTCGATGCCCAGGCCACGCAGCTTGCCGTAGCGCTGTGCCAGCGCGGGCAGGTACCAGCCATTGCCGCGGCCCAGATCGACGGCCAGGCCGCCGCGGGCGTCGACATCGACAAAGGCCGTCACCGCCGAGCAGATTGTGCGCTCGAACATCGGCCCGAAGATGGCTTCGAGCATGGGGCCAAACCACCGCGGTACGGTCTCGCGCTCGGCCAAAACCTGTTCGCCCGGACGTTTACCAGTGCGCATCAGGTCTGCGGCCCGCTCGGCCATGTGAGCGTAGAGGACTGACTGCACTGCCATGGGCATGAGCGTGTCAGGGGCTTCGGGACGCATGGCCTTGCTCAGCGGGATCTGGCGGAACGTTTGCCCGTCGGCGTCGAGATAGCCGAAGGCGTAGGCGGCATCGGCACCATGCTCAACTCGAACGAGGGCAACCTGGTAGCGTAGGCGATGCAGACAGGCGCGACGGTGCTGCCGGTGGATGCGTGGCCCTACAGGTTTCTGGATTCGTGGCTGTCGCTTGCCGCTAAAACTGAGCTGTTCGAGCGCGGCTATCAAGCCGTGCGTCGCTGCTCGTGGGGCGGTCACCCGGAAGCGACCCGAAAGCAATGCGCCGTTAGGAAATAGAAAATTTGCGCAAGTGCTCGTTTTCTGGTGCCGGGAGCGGGACTCGAACCCGCACGCTTTAAGGGCGGTGGATTTTGAGTCCACTGCGTCTACCGATTCCGCCATCCCGGCCTGGGGCTGCAATAGCAGCACAAAACAAAACGGGGAATCGAAATCCCCCGTTTGTGTTTCAACAATTTTTGGTGCCCAGAAGAGGACTCGAACCTCCACGCCTCGCGGCGCTAGTACCTGAAACTAGTGCGTCTACCAATTCCGCCATCTGGGCAATCAAGTCTGACATCATAACACAGGAGACAGGCCTGTAAAGAGCCGCGCGCCACGAGCCACGCTGCATTCCAGAGGCGATAATGGCAGCAAAAGCAACGCCGTGCCTCATCCCGTGGGATGACTCGGCCAAGACATCGCAGCAATTTCGCTGCAGGACAAAGGATTTCCCGTGATTGTTGAAGGTATTGTGCGTGGTCACCGCGATGGTCATGGCTTTGTTACGCCAGATGACGGCGGGCCAAATATCTATTTGTCCCCGCAGCAGATGCGCACCGTGCTGCATCTTGACCGTGTGAGTGTGCGGGTAGGCAAGCCCGACCGCCGCGGCCGCATCGAAGGTCAGGTGGTCGCCATCCTGGAGCGCAGCTCGCGGCCCATCATCGGCCGTCTTCTCCAGGAGGGCGGCACTTGGCTGCTGGCTCCAGAGGATCGTCGTTATGTGCAGGACATTCTGATTTCTCCCGATGGCGTGGGCAAAGCGCGGGCCGGGCAGGTGGTCAGTGCGCAGATCACGCAGCCGCCGCTGCCGAACGTGCAGCCGGTTGGGCGGGTGCTGGAGGTGCTGGGCGAGTTGGATGACCCGGGCATGGAAATCGAAATCGCGGTGCGCAAGTACGGCGTGCCGCATGTGTTCTCCGCCGGCGCGCTGCAAGAGAGTGCCGCGCTGCCCGATGCGGTGCGCGACGAGGACATGGTCGGACGGATCGACCTGCGCGATGTCGCGCTGGTGACCATCGACGGGGAGGATGCCCGGGATTTCGACGATGCGGTGTACTGCGAACCGGCGCGCGTTGGCCGCGCCAAGGGCTGGCGCCTGCTCGTGGCGATTGCGGATGTGTCGCACTATGTGCGCGAAGGCACCGAGCTCGATGCCGACGCGCTGGAGCGGGCAACCTCGGTGTATTTTCCGCGCCGGGTCATTCCTATGCTGCCGGAGAAACTGAGCAACGGGCTATGCTCGCTCAACCCGCAGGTGGACCGGCTGTGCATGGTGTGCGACATGCTGATCACGGCGCAGGGCGAGATGAAGGCCTACCAGTTCTATCCCGCCGTGATGCGTTCGCATGCGCGCCTGACCTACACCGAGGTGGCAGACATTCTGTCCAACACCGCGGGCAAGCTCGCGCGCGAGCGCGCCGAGCTGGTGCCGCATCTGCTCAATCTGCACGGCGTGTTCAACGCCTTGCTTCAGTCGCGGCAGGTGCGCGGCGCGCTCGATTTGGACATTCCGGAAACGCAGATCGTGGTGAACGCCGCCGGCAAGATCGAGGCCATCATTCCGCGGCAGCGCAACGATGCGCACCGCCTGATCGAAGAATGCATGCTCGCGGCCAATGTCTGCGCAGCGCATTTTCTGGAGAGCAACCAGCAGCTCGCGCTATACCGGGTGCATGAGGGACCCACGCCCGAGAAGCTCGAAACATTGCGCACGCTGCTGCGCAATCTGGGGCTGAGCCTGGGCGGCGAGGGCACGCCGGAGCCGGCGGACTATCAGGTCTTGGCCAAGTCGATCGAAAACCGGCCCGACGCCCTGCAAATCCAGACCTTGCTGTTGCGCTCGATGCAGCAGGCCATCTACACACCGCACAACAGCGGGCACTTCGGACTGGCGTATCCGGCCTATACGCATTTCACCAGCCCGATCCGGCGCTACCCGGACCTGCTCACCCACCGCGGCATCAAGGCGATTCTCGAAGGGCGGCGCTACACCCCGCGGTTCAGCGCGCGGGTGGAAATGAACCGCGGCGAGCAAAACGCGCGTCGCGCCCCACAGCGCAGCGCGACCAGCATTGCGCCCGCTGCGCCGCTGTCGAAGCCGCAGGCGCAGGACTTGCCGATCTGGGAAGCGGTCGGCGTGCACTGCTCGGCCAACGAACGCCGCGCAGATGAAGCCAGCCGCGATGTCGAGAGCTGGCTCAAGTGCTGGTACATGCGCGATAAGCTTGGCGAGGAATATGTCGGCACGATCACCGCGGTCACCAGCTTCGGTCTGTTCGTGCAGCTCGACGCCCTGTTCGTCGAGGGCTTGGTGCATGTTTCGGAGATCGGCGCCGACTACTTCCGCTACGACGAGGCGCGCGGTGAACTGCGCGGCGAGCGCACCGGGATCCGCTACGCGCTGGGCGGGCGCTTGCTGGTGCAGGTCAGCCGGGTCGATCTGGACGGACGCAAGATCGACTTCCGGCTGGTTCGCGAAGGGGCCAAGCCCGGCCCGTCGAACAAGACGCTGCCGACTTCGGGCGAGATCAAGGGACTGGACGACGACCTGTTCACCCTCAATCTGCAGACCTCCGCAGGTCTGCGCAAGTCGCGTGTGTCCGTCGCCGGCGCCGCGTCTGCTGGTGGCAAAAAGACACGACGGCGGGCTGCGGTCTCGGTCACCAACGCGGAGGCCAGCCCATCCGCTGCGGCAGCCGGGGTCTCGAAAAAGACGAGCGGCAGCCGCAAGGCAGGCAAGGGCGGAAAGCCCAACGGAGGGCGCAGCCGCGGGCGGTGAACGCTGCCGCAGGCGAAGATCAGGCAGCAGGAGGCGGCGCGACTGCGGCGGCGGCCACTTGCTTGTCTGCGGCGTGGCGCGCCGGAAGGCGACCGCGGTCCGACAGCCGCATCCACATGCGCAGCGCGATCAGGCTGCCGAGCACCATCGAGAACGATCCGGGAATCCAGAGAATCAGGCCGCCCAGGTGCTGATCGGTCAGCGGATCAAGGTTGATGGCACGCCCGCAGATCTGGTAGATCGGGTAGTAATCAGTCATGCTCAGCGCCAGAATTGCACCCCAGACCATGGTGGGCAGCATCGCCACCAGAGGCAGCAACACGCGCTTGCCCGGTGAGAGATGCGCCGGCGGGCTCGGGCGCGTGTCCAGCACCAGCCACCAGAACAGCAAACCATCGAGCGCCATGCTCCAGTTCATCAAGCGGTAGGTCGGCGCGTTGAGCATGACAAAGGGGTGAAACGACGGGATCAGCCACAGCAGCGCCATGCCACCGAACAGTACCGCGGCGATCGCCGGGTTGAACAGCACCAGTTTGACTCCGCGCACGACCACATTGCGCTGCAGCGGATGCAGCCAGCGCAGCCGCCAGCTCAGAGGAATGCCCGCACGCAGGGTCGGCAGCGGGTAACTCCACATGATGAGCAGCGGCGCAATGTCGTGCAGCGTGAGTTGCTGGGTGATGTGCACGAAAAACTGATGCTCGGCGTAATAGTCCCAGCGCGTCTGGAATGCCTGCCACATCAGCACCCATCCCAGCCAGAACCGCAACTGACGCGACACAGAAGGACGGTGGCGCCGGCAACCGCGCAGATACACAACCGCTGCCAGCGCCAGCAGTGCCAGTGCGGGGACGGACAGCTCCCAGGGGATGAACCAGCGCAATAACGATTCCATGCAGACTTCGGGACAGGTGAGTTCGTGCGCACTTTAACCGGTGTGTGCGGCCAGCAGCGCAATCGGCGCAGCAAGCCATGAAAAACCCGGCAGGCCGACGGGTCGCCTGCCGGATCAATCGATGGTGTGCAGCACCTCGCGGATGGTCGACATGATCTGGTCGATCTGGCTGCGCTCGATGATCAGCGGTGGAGACAGCGCAATGGTGTCACCGGTATAGCGCACCAGAACCCCCCGTTCATAGCAGCCGATGAATGCCTCGTGTGCGCGTTTGCCGAATGCGCTAGGACGGGACTGCAGTTCGATGCCGCCGATCAGCCCGATGTTGCGCAGATCCTGCACATGGCGCGCGTCGCGCAGCGCATGCAACGCCTGTTCCCAGTATGCGGCGATGCCCTCGTCCCGGACACGGGTCAGCAGATGCTCGCGTCGATAAATCTGTTGCGTGGCCACGACCGCCGCCATGGCCAGCGGGTGCCCCGAATAGGTATAGCCGTGGAAAAACTCTACCGTGCCCTCTGGCGCGGCGTTGACGATGGTGTCGTAGATGTCGTTGCGCACGAACACCGCCCCCATCGGTACAGCCGCATTGTTGACCGCCTTGGCCGTGGTGATGATGTCTGGCGTGACCTCGAAGTATTGGGCCGCGAACGGCGTGCCCAGACGGCCATATGCGGTGATGACCTCGTCGAAGATTAGCAAAATGCCGTGCTTGTCGCACAGGCTGCGCAGGCGCTGCAGGTACCCCTTGGGTGGAACGAGCACACCGGTCGAACCAGCCACTGGCTCGACAATCACCGCGGCGATATTGCTTGCATCGTGCAGCGCAACCAGCCGTTCCAGATCGTCCGCCAGGTGGGCGCCCCATTGCGGCTCGCCGCGCGAAAACGACTGATGCTGCGCCGAATAGGTGTGCGGTAGATGATCGACATTCGGCAGCAACGAGCCACGGAAAACCTTGCGGTTTGCCACCATCCCGCCCACCGAGATGCCGCCAAAGCCCACTCCGTGATAGCCCCTCTCCCGTCCGATGAACAGGGTGCGGGTGCCGTCGCCGCGGGCGCGGTGATAGGCCAGGGCGATTTTCAGCGCCGAGTCGACCGACTCCGAGCCGGAATTGGTGAAGAACACCTTTTTCAGATCGCCCGGAGCGATGTCGGCCAGCAGGCTGGCCGCCTCGAACTGCAGCGGATGGCCCATCTGGAAAGGCGGGGCATAGTCCATTTCCTGCGCCTGGCGGGCGATTGCCGCGCTGATTTCGGCGCGGCCGTGCCCGGCGTTGACACACCACAGGCCGGCGGTCCCGTCGAGAACCAGTCGCCCGTCGTGCGTGCGGTAATACATGCCCTGGGCGCCGACCAGCAGGCGCGGAGCGGATTTGAATTGGCGGTTGGCCGTGAACGGCATCCAAAGCGGTTCCATCGCGGGCAGCTCTGGCATGGCGACAGTGCCATGCTTCAGATCGGCGTGATCCATACTGTCTTTCCTGTGAACGGTGGGGGATATGCCAGACTATATCGCTGCAGCCGGTGAACAGTCTGGCGCCGCCGAAAACAAAAAAGCCCTCCAGGGCCAAGCCATTCGCTTACTCAGTATTGATATCCTCCCTGGCCTGAAGGCAGACGATTCCTACGGCGCTCAGGCACCGCATTGATCCGCCCCTGAGTCGCTTCGGTGGGTTCCTGCTGCTGGCGGCATTGCTGCACCGCTCACAGGCGAACCGGGCCTGTCCCGCCCTTAGCGCATAGATCGCGCCGGCCACATCGGCGTTTTCCTCGAAACCGCTCCACACACGAACCGGGCTTACGTCTGGCGATTGTCCGCCGACACCTTGCCGCAGCACGGACAGGTGCGGCTCGCCTTGGTCGAGGATGGACTTGTTCAAGCCAGACTTGGCCCGAACGTTTCTGCCCGGCTGCTCGGTGCTGCCCGCCGCTGACCTGGACATGTTCCGCACCTGCAAGTCCTCGATACAAACAAAAGCGTGGTTTTGGCTGCAACGCCAGCGCCTTGTTGAACACAAACCGGCACGAGCCCGCGAAGCGGCGCATCTGCCGCTGCTGTTCGCCGGTCGGCATGAGTTCAAGCACAAGGGCGTCCGGACGACGAAAGGCGCAAAGTGGCGGGTCAGCGCCTCGGCTACGCCAAGGTTGCTCTGAAGGGGAGTGGACTCCTTGCGCAGAGGCAGTGCAAGTTCGGCAGACCTGCCGCCCCGAGTGCGTCGAGCCGGTAGTCGACGCCAGGAGTAGCCCTGGCCTTGGCTCGCCGTGCGTACTTCACCGCAGTCGCGGCAGGTACGCCGTCATTGGCGCACGCGGGTTCTTGCAGAAGTTCACTTGCAGCGGCCGCTTGCACCGCCAAAGAACGCATATTCCGAGGCCTGCGGAATCCGCGCCTTCGGGGATGCTGGAAAAGTGATTGGAGATACCAAAAAAACTGCCCCGTAAGTCGCTGAACTTACGGGGCAGTATGCCGTCAGGCCCTGCTTTTCAACAGGTTAGGCGAGCGGCTGCCCCTGGGCGGGGCTTTTTACCGTAGGCCGCGTCTGGCCGCGACTCACTTGGTGACCATGTGCGTGCCAACCACTTCCACCACGGCGCGGCGGTTAGGGGCCTGGCACTCGACCTGTTGCTTGAACGTGCCCTTGCAGCTCTTCGGGTCGACGCGGAAGTCGGTCTTGCCCTTGCCTTCGACATAGATCTTGTCCGCCGGGATACCCTTGCTCACCAGATAAGCCTTGACCGCTTCCGCACGGCGCACCGAGAGCTTCTGGTTGTAGGCTACGCTGCCGAAGCTGTCGGTGTAGCCGGTGGAAATCACGACTTCCAGATTGATGCCCTTGATCTTCTCGGCCAGTTCGTCCAGCTTTTCCTTGCCAGCGGGCAACAGCACAGCCTTGTTGAACTGGAAGAAAGTGTCGGCAGAGTAGGTGACCTTTTCGCTCACCGGCACCGGAGCAGGGGCCGGGGCGGGAGCAGGCGCCGGAGCGGGGGCCGGGGCCGGGGCGGGAGCCGGTGCGGGCTCAGCCTTGGCGACCACGGGCAAGCCGCAGGCCTCGTTGGAGGCGGTCGCGGGTGTCCAGAAATTGTCTTGCCAGCACAGCTTGTTGTCACCGTTCATCCAGGTCAGACCATAGGGGTCTTGCCAGTTGTTGATGCTGCGGCTCTCGGCTGCATGTGCGGCGGTCAGCGACGACGCAGCGATGATGGCTGCCGCGAACAATTTGGCGATTTTTTGGTTGTGGCTCATGTTTTTTCCTCTCGGTCGTAGATCGTTCATCGCAGCATGAACTGCGTGTGTTCATGATAAGCGACGGGCGTTTGGGCTGCGAAGGCATCATTTCGACACCGCCCACCCTACCCGCCGTCGCTAGGCGAATGCGTTACAGATAAACCCGGATTGATTGTGCCACATTGACCGTGACGATCAATCTGGATGTGGGCAGGCTTTACGGTCTGTTGCGATGTGACGAAAGAACTGTTGCTAGAAGGCAACGCAAACCCGGGTACGCGGCGCTGCAGGAATGAACACCCGTGCGGCAGCAGCTGCGTGAAGCTCGGCTGCTAAGATCGCTGGCCTGCCCTGGGGTGCTACCGGGCGCGCATCAGGCCTGCCGCGTGCCAAACCTGGCAGGCCGCGCTGGGCCGCAGATGCACAAAACGACCGCCGCACACATTATCCATGTCCCTATTCGCCAAAGAAACACTGCCGATCAGCCTCGAGTCGGAAATGCGCCGCTCCTATCTGGATTACGCCATGAGCGTGATCGTGGGGCGAGCCCTGCCCGATGCACGCGACGGGCTCAAGCCCGTGCATCGCCGGGTGCTGTACGCCATGCACGAACTGGGCAACGCCTGGAACCGGCCGTACAAAAAATCGGCGCGCATCGTTGGTGATGTGATCGGTAAATATCACCCGCACGGCGATCAGTCGGTGTACGACACCATCGTGCGCATGGCGCAGGCTTTTTCGCTGCGCTACATGCTGGTCGACGGGCAGGGCAACTTCGGCTCGGTCGATGGCGACAACGCTGCGGCCATGCGTTACACCGAAATCCGGCTGTCGAAAATCGCGCATGAAATGCTGGCCGACATCGACAAAGAAACGGTCGATTTCGGCCCAAACTACGACGGCTCGGAGCAGGAGCCGCTGCTGCTGCCCACGCGCCTGCCCAACCTGCTGATCAACGGCTCATCGGGTATTGCGGTGGGCATGGCCACCAATATTCCGCCGCATAACCTGGGCGAGGTGCTCGACGCCTGCCTGCACCTGCTACGCCACCCCGAGGCGACGGTCGAGGAACTGATGGAGCACGTTCCTGCGCCGGATTTCCCCACGGCGGGCATCATCTATGGCACTTCCGGCGTGCGCGACGCCTACCGCACCGGTCGCGGCCGGGTGGTGATGCGGGCGCGCTGCCATTTCGAGGATCTCGACAAGGGCCAGCGTCAGGCCATCATCGTCGATGAACTGCCCTATCAGGTGAACAAGCGCACCCTGCTCGAGCGCATCGCCGAGCTGGTGCAAGAGAAAAAGCTCGAAGGCATTAGCCACATCCAGGACGAGTCGGATAAGTCCGGCATGCGCGTGGTGATCGAGCTCAAGCGCGGAGAAGTGCCCGAGGTGGTGCTCAACAACCTGTACAAGCAGACCCAGCTGCAGGACACCTTCAGCGTCAACATGGTGGCGCTAGTCGACGGGCAGCCGCGCCTGCTCAATCTGCAGCAACTCATCGCGGCGTTCCTGTCGCATCGCCGTGAGATCATCACCCGCCGTACCGTGTTCGACCTGCGCAAGGCGCGCGAGCGTGGGCATGTGCTGGAAGGCTTGGCAGTGGCGCTGGCCAATGTCGATCGCATGATCGAACTCATCAAGGCAGCGCCCACGCCGCCCGTAGCCAAGGAGCGGCTGCTCGCCGAAGTGTGGGAGCCCGGCGAGGCGCGGGCCATGCTCTCTCGCGTGGAAGGCGACATCGCCCAGTTCCAGCCGGACGACCTCGACCCGCGCTTCGGTCTGAAGCCCGAGGGCTACCGGTTGAGCGACACCCAGGCGCAGGAAATCCTGCAGATGCGTCTGCAGCGCCTGACCGGGCTGGAGCAGGACAAGATCGTCGGCGAATACAAGGACGTGATGGCGCAGATCGCCGATCTGCTCGACATTCTTGCCAAGCCCGAGCGCATGACCGACATCATTGAGACCGAAATGCGTGCGCTGCGCGACGAGTTCGGCGATGCCCGGCGCTCGCAGATCGAGGTCAACGCCTACGACATCGATGTCGAAGATCTCATCACCCCGCAGGATCTCGTGGTCACCATCTCGCACGCGGGCTATATCAAGAGCCAGCCGCTGGCCGAGTACCGCGCGCAGCGCCGCGGCGGGCGCGGCAAGCTGGCCACCGGCACCAAGGAGGACGACTGGATCGAGCAGCTTTTCGTGGCCAACACCCACGATATGCTGCTGTGCTTTTCCAATCGCGGCCGGGTGTACTGGATGAAGGTCTACGAGGCGCCGATGGGCGGACGCGGCTCGCGCGGCAAGCCGCTAGTCAATCTGTTTCCGCTGCAGCCGGGCGAGAAAATCACCACGGTTCTGCCGGTCAAGACCTTCGATGCCGAGCACTATGTGTTCATGGCCACCGCGCGCGGCACGGTCAAGAAAACGCCGCTGGATGCGTTTGCCAACCGCCGCACCGCCGGCATCATTGCAGTGGAACTTGACGATGACGACTACCTCATCGGCGCGGCGATCACCGATGGCCGGCACGACGTGATGCTGTTTTCCGACGCGGGCAAGGCGGTACGTTTTGACGAAGCCGATGTGCGGCCGATGGGCCGCGCGGCGCGCGGCGTGCGCGGCATGCAGCTCGAGGAGGGACAGAGCGTCATCGCCCTGCTGGTGGCCGAGGACGAAACGCAGAGCGTGCTCACCGCCACTGAAAACGGCTACGGCAAGCGTACCCCGATTGCTGAATACACCCGCCACGGCCGCGGCACCAAGGGCATGATCGCGATCCAGACCTCCGAGCGCAACGGCAAGGTGGTCGCGGCCTGCCTGGTGCGGGAAAGCGACGAAATCATGCTGATCACCGACACCGGTGTATTGGTGCGCACCCGTGTGGCCGAAATCCGCGAGATGGGCCGCGCCACGCAGGGCGTGACCCTGATCGCGCTCGATCCTGGCGCCAGGCTCACCCAGGTCCAGCCCGTGGTTGAGGCCGACGCGGACGATGAGGCCACACCCGGCAGCAGTGCGGTCTCTGAATAGCCGAGGACGCTGATGCAACGACCCTACAACTTTTCCGCCGGACCGGCGGCGATTCCCGAGGAGGTGCTGCAGCAGGCGGCTCACGAGATGCTCGACTGGCACGGCAGCGGCATGAGCGTGATGGAAATGAGCCATCGCGGCCCGCAGTTCGAATCCATCATTACCCAGGCCGAGGCCGATCTGCGTGCACTGCTGGGCATTCCCGATGACTACGCGGTGCTGTTCATGCAGGGCGGGGCCATTGCCGAAAACGCGATCGTGCCGCTCAATCTGTCGCGCGGCGCCAAGGCCGACTATGTGGTCACCGGCAGCTGGTCGCAGAAAAGCCAGATCGAGGCACGCAAGTACTGCGACGTACACCTGAGCGCCAGCGCACACGGTGAGCAGGGCTATGGCTACATTCCCGACAACGCCACCTGGAACATCCGGCCCGATGCACAGTACCTGCACATCTGCACCAATGAGACCATCGATGGTGTCGAGTTCCATTTCGTGCCCGACAGCCGCGGCGTGCCGCTGGTGGCCGATATGTCCTCGCACATCCTGTCGCGCCGCATCGAGGTGTCGCGCTATGCCTGCATCTACGCTGGCGCGCAGAAGAACATCGGCCCCGCGGGCCTGACCCTGGTGATCGTACGCCGCGACCTGCTCGGCCACGCTCTGCCGCATTGCCCCAGCGCGTTCGATTACGCGCTGGTCGCTGCCAGCCACTCGATGTTCAACACCCCGCCGACCTATGCGATCTATATTGCGGGTCTAGTGCTGCAGTGGATCAAGCGCCAGCGCTTCGAAGGCCTAGACGGGCTAGACGCCGTAGAGGCGCGCAACATTGCCAAGGCACGGCTGCTGTACGACGCGCTCGACGCCTCCCAGCTCTACGAAACCCGGGTGGCGCCAGACTGCCGCTCACGCATGAACGTGCCGTTTCACCTGCGCGAGCCTGCGCTGAACGCTGCATTCCTGCAAGGCGCAGAGCAGGCGGGGCTGCTGCAGATCAAGGGTCACAAATCGGTCGGCGGCATGCGGGCGTCGATCTACAACGCCATGCCGCTGGCCGGTGTGCAGGCCTTGGTCGACTACCTGCAGGATTTTGAAAAGCGCTACGGCTGAACCGCGATGCACGAGCCCTCTGCCGAAGACCTGAGCCCCTGGCGTGACCAGATCGACGCGCTGGACCGACAGATTTTGGCGTTGCTCAACCAGCGCGCCCAGGCCGCGCAGCAGATCGGGCACATCAAGCAGCGGCTGAGCATGCCGGTGTTTCGCCCGGAACGCGAGCGTCAGGTCATCGATAGGCTGCATGCGCAAAACACTGGGCCGCTGCGCAACGCTGGCATCAGCGCCATCTGGCGCGAGATCATGTCGGCCTGCCGCGCGCTCGAGGCGCCGCAGCGTGTGGCCTACCTCGGCCCGGCCGGGACTTTCAGCGAACAGGCCGCGCGACGCTTTTTCGGCAGCAGCGCCGAGGGCTTTGCCTGCGCCAGCATCGATGACGTGTTCCGCAGCTATCTCAGCGGAGAAAGCGAATTCGCCATCGTGCCGGTGGAAAACAGCACCGAAGGCGCCGTGGCCCGCAGCATGGACCTGCTGCTGGCGCACCCGGTGCACCTATGCGGCGAGGTCAGTCTGCCAGTGCGGCACTTCCTGATGCGGCAGATCCCCGATCTGCAAGGCATTCGCACCGTGGCTGCGCACCCGCAGGCGCTGGCGCAGTGCGCCGGCTGGCTGCGCACGCATCTGCCCGGGGTCGAGCAGCGTGCGGTGGCCAGTAATGCCGAGGGCGCACGGCTGGCTGCCGAGGATCCGCATGTGGCCGGCATTGCCGCAGAATCTGCTGCCGCGCTCTATGGTCTGCACATCGTGGCGCGCGCGATCCAGGACGAGGTGCAAAACACCACCCGATTTGTCGTGCTCGGCGCAGCGCAACCCGAGCCCACCGGCGCTGATCGTACCAGCCTGATCCTGTCTGTGCCCAACCGGGCCGGTGCGGTGTACCGCCTGCTCAAGCCGCTGGCCGAACACGGAGTGAGTATGACCCGGTTCGAGTCACGGCCGGCAAAATCGGGCGAATGGGAATACGCTTTCTATATCGACCTTGAAGGACACCAGGACGATCCTCAGGTGGCCGCTGCGCTGCGCGAGCTGCAGTCGGTCTGCGCAATGTACAAGTGCCTGGGCTCCTACCCCATCGACAAGACGCCGCGCGACCGCTGAGCCCGCGTTGCGACCTGACCTGCCCCTCATGAACGCCTTCCTGAAACCAGACACCGTACAACGCCCAGGCAGCGGCTCCATCCGCTGGGGAACCGACTATGTGCAATCGATCTCGCCCTATGTCGGCGGCAAGCCGATCGCCGAGGTCGCGCGCCAGTTCGGGCTGCAGCCCGAACGCATCGTCAAGCTGGCCTCGAACGAGAACCCGCTGGGCATGTCGCCCAGGGCGCGAGAGGCCATCGTCGCGGCGCTGGCCGACAGCACCCGCTACCCCGACAATGACGGCTATGCCCTCAAGCAGGCGCTGGCGCGGCGCTGCAGCCTGCCTGCCGAGTGGATCACCCTCGGTCATGGCTCGAGTGACCTGCTGGAAATGGCGGCCCGCGCGCTGCTGACCGATCACGACGCCGGGCTGTACTCCCGCTACAGCTTCATCGTCTATACCCAGGCGGTGCAGGGTGTGGGCGCGACACACCAGATCGTGCCCGATCGCGACTTCGGCCATGACCTGCCGGCCATGCTGGGGGCGATCACGCCGCAGACTCGGCTGATTTATGTCGCCAATCCGAACAATCCCACCGGTACCTTCCTTCAGGCCGATGCGCTGCTGGGCTTCCTGCGGCAAGTGCCCCCGCACATCGCGGTGGTGCTCGACGAGGCCTACGGCGAATACATCGAGACGCCTTTGCGCTACGACAGCATGCAGTGGGTGCGTGAGTTTCCCAATCTCATCGTCTCGCGCACCTTTTCCAAGGCGTTCGGCCTTGCAGGTCTGCGCATCGGTTACGGTGTGTCGCAGCCGCCGCTGACCGATCTGCTCAACCGCGTGCGCTCGGCGTTCAACACCAGTTCGATCGCCCAAGCGGCCGCGCTGGCGGCGCTCGATGATCAGGCGTTCATCGAGCAGGCCTATGCGGTCAACCGCGCCGGCCACGCCCAGCTTGCCGCAGCGTTCGATGCGCTGGGGCTGCGCTATCTCCCGTCGCAGGGCAATTTCATTTTGGTCAAGGTGGGCGAAGACGACAGCGCGGGGGCGCGGGTCAATCTGGCACTGCTGCGGCGCGGGATCATCGTCCGGCCGGTGGACAACTACGGCCTGCCGCAGTGGCTGCGCATTTCCATCGGCACAGAGGCCGAGAACGCTGCCTGCATAGCGGCGCTGCGCGCACACTATGCCGCGGGTTGAGGCGATGGACACCGTCACCGGAGCCGGCAGCGATGACGCGCCGGTGCAGTTCGAGCGCCTAGCGGTGCTTGGCGTGGGCCTGCTTGGCGGCTCGTTCGCTCTGGCGGCGCGGCGCGCCCGGCTGGCGCGACGCATCGTCGGCTACAGCAAGTCGCCCACGACCACGCGCACCGCGCTGGAGCGCGGCATCATCGATGAAGTGGCCGACTCCGCGCTGCGTGCGGTGCACGGCGCCGATCTGGTGCTGTTGGCCGTTCCGGTGATCTCCACCGCCGATTTGCTCAAGCAGTTGCGCCACGGCCTGGAGCCGCACGCCCTGCTCATGGACGTGGGCAGCACCAAGGGCAATGTGGTCGCCGCGGTCCAGTCACAGCTCGGTGCGCGCCAGAGCCAGTTCGTGCCCTGCCATCCGATTGCCGGCAAGGAAAAAAGCGGCGTGCTGCACGCCGAGGCCGGGCTGTTCGAGGGCAGGCGTGTGGTCATCACCCCGCTTGCGGCCAATTCCGACAGCCTGGTGGACATCGCCACGCAGGCCTGGGAGGCGATCGGCGGTGTGGTGTCCGTGATGTCGCCCGAAGAACATGATGCCGCATTTGCCGCGGTCAGTCATCTGCCGCACCTGCTGGCGTTCAGTTATGTCTACGCCCTAAGCAGCCAGCCGCAGGGTAGCGCCTTTTTGCAGCTCGCTGGGCCCGGGTTCCGCGATTTCAGCCGCATTGCTGGCGGCGACCCGCACATGTGGCGCGACATTCTCGACGCCAACCGCGACGAAGTGCTGCGTCAGTTGCAGATCTACAAGCAGGCGCTCGCTGGCTTCGAGGCCCAGATGCGCCAGGGCAACTGGACGGCGGTCGAAGCCCTGATCCGCCGCGCCAGCCAGATTCGCCAGGGATGGGAGGCCCCCAGTTCCGCCGATGATGATGCCTGAAGCCCGCGATCTTCCTCCGCTGATCGGCGCCGGTGGGTGTGTGCAACTGCCCGGCTCCAAGAGCATTTCCAACCGGGTGCTGTTGCTGGCTGCGCTCGCCGAGGGCCAGACCGAGATCACCGGACTGCTTGATTCCGACGACACCCGCGTGATGCTCGCCGCGCTGCAGGCATTGGGTATCCCGGTGACCCGCAATGGCACCACCGCGACCGTGCAGGGCGGCGGCGGACGGTTTACCGTCACGCAGGCCGACCTGTTCCTTGGCAACGCAGGTACCGCCATCCGCCCGCTGACCGCGGCGCTGGCACTGCTAGGCGGCGACTACCACCTGCACGGTGTGCCGCGCATGCACGAGAGGCCGATCGGCGACCTGGTCGATGCGCTGCGTCAGTTCGGCTGTCTGATCAGATATGCGGGAAAAGAGGGATATCCCCCGCTGCGCATCGGCGCCAGCGCGTTTGCCCTGCGTGGCGACGTGACCGTGCGCGGCGATGTATCCAGTCAGTTCCTCACCGCGCTGCTGCTGGCGCTGCCGCTCAAGGCCGCGCAGCAGGACATCGCAATTGCGGTGCAGGGTGAGCTGATTTCCAAGCCGTATGTGGACATCACCCTCAATCTGCTGCAGCGCTTTGGCGTGCAGGTGCAGCGCCAGGGATGGCAGCGCTTTGTCATCCCGGCGGGCAGCCGTCTACGTAGCCCAGGGCGCATCGCGGTCGAGGGAGATGCCTCGTCAGCGTCGTATTTCCTCGCTGCCGGAGTGCTGGGGCAGTTGCACGGCAAAGGGGCGCCGGTGCGCGTGGAAGGCGTGGGGCGCGAAAGCATCCAGGGGGATGTGGAATTTGCCCGGGTGCTGGAGCGTCTGGGCGCGCAGGTGCGCTGGGGCGAGGACTACATCGAGACCTTCGGCTTGCAGCCCGGCCAGACCGCACTGCGCGGAGGAGAGATCGACTGCATCGCCATCCCCGACGCTGCGATGACTCTGGCGATGACCGCGCTGTTCGCCGCCGAACCGACTACGCTGACGTCGATCGGCAGCTGGCGCGTGAAAGAGACCGACCGCATCCACGCGATGGCGACCGAACTGGCCAAGCTGGGCGCGCAGGTCGACTCCGGTCCCGACTGGCTGCGCGTGCATCCCCTGCCGCCCGCGCAGTGGCGCAGCGCGGCGATCGCCACCTACGACGATCACCGCATGGCGATGTGCTTTTCGCTGGCCAGCTTCGGCAATGCCGACATCCGAATCCTCGACCCCGGCTGCGTGGCCAAGACCTATCCCGACTATTTCACCGACTTCGCGCACATCGCCCGGCCGGTGCCGGTGATCACCATCGACGGCCCCACTGCCTCGGGCAAGGGCAGCATCGCTGCGGCGGTTGCCGACAGGCTGGGCTTCGCCACGCTCGACTCGGGCCTGCTCTACCGGCTCACCGCCCTGCTGGCGCTACGCCGCGGCGTGGCTTTAGACGATGCGTCGGCCCTGGCGCAACTGGCCAGCGGGCTATCGGTGCGCATCACGCCCGACACCGTCGTGGTGGACGGCAGTAGTCGTATCCCAGCGATCGCGCTGCGCGCCGAGGAAGTCGGCCAGGCCGCCTCCACGATCGCCATGCTGCCTGCGGTGCGCCAGGCGCTGGTCGGTCTGCAGCGGCAGATGCGGCGTGCGCCGGGGCTGGTGGCCGAGGGGCGCGACATGGGCACCGTGATCTTCCCGGACGCCCAGCTCAAGATCTATCTCACCGCCAGCGTCCAAAGTCGCGCCCAGCGGCGGCATAAGCAATTGATTTCTCAAGGGATTCATGCTAAACTAGAAAACATTTTGGCGGATTTGGAGCAGCGCGACGCCCGCGATATGCAGCGCGCCGTAGCTGCCCTGAAGCCCGCAGCAGACGCCAAACTGCTCGACAGCACCCACTTAAGCCTTGCGCAAACGGTGGAGGCTGTTTTGCAGTTGTGGCGTCAAGTCGCCTGAATCCGCGAGCGCGGCTTCAGTTTTTTCACCTCCAACCCCACGGTCTTCGTGGTTTGAAAGTTTCCACCTCATGTCCACTGCCTCCCCAAGTGCTGCCGCTTCCGAATCGTTTGCCGCACTGTTTGAAGAATCCCTGCAGGCGCGCGATCTGCGTGCCGGTGAAGTCATCACCGCCGAAGTCGTCGCCGTCGACCAGAACTTTGTCGTGGTCAATGCCGGGCTGAAATCCGACGCCTACATCCCGATCGAAGAGTTCTACAACGACCAGGGTGAAGCCGACGTGCATGTCGGCGACTTCGTCTCTGTTGCAGTCGAAGCGCTGGAAAACGGTCGCGGCGACACCGTGCTGTCGCGCGACAAGGCCAAGCGCCTGGCTTCCTGGCTGGCACTGGAGAAGGCGCTGGAGACCGGCGAATTCGTCCAGGGCACCACCACCGGCAAGGTCAAGGGCGGGCTGACCGTGATGGTCAACGGCATCCGCGCCTTCCTGCCAGGCTCGCTGCTCGACACCCGCCCGGTGAAGGACACCACGCCGTACGAAAACAAGACCATGGAGTTCAAGGTCATCAAGCTCGACCGCAAGCGCAACAACGTGGTACTGTCGCGCCGTGCCGTGGTCGAGGCCAGCCAGGGTGAGGAGCGTGCCAAGTTGCTCGAGACCCTGCAGGAAGGTGCCATCGTCACCGGCGTGGTCAAGAACATCACCGATTACGGTGCCTTCGTCGATCTCGGCGGCATCGACGGTCTGCTGCACATCACCGATCTGGCCTGGCGCCGCGTGCGTCACCCCAGCGAAGTGGTCACTCCCGGGCAGGAAGTTACCGCCAAAGTGCTCAAGTTCGACGCCGAAAAAGGGCGTGTCTCGCTGGGCCTTAAGCAAATGGGCGACGACCCTTGGCTGGGTGTGTCGCGCCGCTACCCGGCCGGCACCCGGCTGTTCGGCAAGGTCACCAACATCGCCGAGTACGGGGCGTTTGTCGAGATCGAGCCGGGAATCGAGGGTCTGGTGCACGTGTCTGAGATGGACTGGACCAACAAGAATGTCGCACCGAGCAAGGTGGTTCAGCTCGGCGACGAGGTCGAGGTGCAGGTGCTGGAAATCGACGAAGACCGCCGCCGCATCAGCCTGGGTATGAAGCAGTGCCGTCCCAACCCCTGGGAGGAGTTCGCCGCCAACCACAAGCGTGGCGACAAGGTCTCCGGTCCGGTCAAGTCGATCACCGACTTCGGCGTGTTCATCGGCCTGCCCGGTGGCATCGATGGCCTGATCCATCTGTCCGACCTGTCGTGGAACGACACCGGTGAATCCGAAGTGCGCAACTACAAGAAGGGCCAGGAAGTCGAGGCCGTGGTGCTGGCGATCGACATCGAGCGCGAGCGCATTTCGCTGGGCATCAAGCAGCTGCTCGACGATCCGTTCATGTCGTTTGCAGCTCTCAACGACAAGGGCAAGATCGTCGAAGGCACGGTCAAGTCGGTCGATGCCAAGGGCGCGACCATCGATCTGGGCAACGGTGTCGAAGGCTACCTGCGCGCCTCGGAGATTTCCCGCGAGCGCGTCGAGGATGCGCGCAACGTGCTCAAGGAAGGCGACCATGTCTCTGCCGTGGTGATCAACATCGATCGCAAGACCCGCAACATCCAGCTATCGGTCAAGGCCAAGGATGCCGCCGAGCAGCAGGAGGCGATGGATCGCCTGGCCGGCGACCTGCGCGATGCCGGAACCACCAACCTGGGCGCCCTGCTGCGCGCCAAGATGGACAAGAGTTCCTGATCCGATCCGCAACGGCGTACGCTGCACACAGTGGCGCACGCCGGATGATGTTCCTGCTCGACGACGGCCCGGGTTCAACGCCCCGGTCGCCGTTTTCAACGCGACATCCCATGACCCGTTCCGATCTGGTTGAACTACTGGCCGCACAGTTTCCGCAACTGGCGCACCGAGACGCCGAGCTGTCCGTCAAGACCATCTTGGACGCGCTGGCGCAGGCGCTCGACGACGGGCACCGCGTGGAGATTCGCGGCTTCGGCTCATTCAGTGTCAGTCATCGTCCGGCGCGCATCGGGCGCAATCCCCGCTCTGGCGAACAGGTTGCGGTTCCGGAAAAGCGCATTCCGCACTTCAAACCTGGCAAGACCCTGCGCGAACTGGTGGACTACAAAATTGCGCCTCACGGCGAACAGTCCGCTGCTAGACCGCAAGCGGCACCCACCTCCGGCAAATAGGGGCTGGCTGCGATCTTCGCAGCCCTCCCTCCGACGCATTGTCTGAGAAGTTGTGAAGATGTCGTCAGATTTCGTCGCGAGCGGCCTGCTGTCCATGCGCACGGCGCGCAGGGTCCAGACAGATCGACCAGATCGGCCAGACCCGAGCACCGCGCTTTGCGGCCAGCGGGCCGCGCAGCAGAAAAATTCACAACGTCTGACTGCAGCCACAGCGCACGGGTTTGACAGGATGCAAGCGATCGGTGGGGCGTGTTGCAGGCGGGGCTTGTGGTGGCGCGTTCGGGCGCTGTATAACGGTTGGGCGGTATGAGCCGGTGTCCGCTAGGCACTTGGCATTGGAGCCCGCCATGCAAATCCACGCGCGTTCCTCGGATGTTTCGTTGAAAAATGTCACCCTGCGGCAGTTGCGGGCTTTTCTGGTCGCCGCGCAGCACCTCAATTTTGGCAAGGCCGCGCGCGAGCTCGATCTGACGCCCCAGGCGGTGTCCATCCAGATTCGCGAACTCGAGTCGCAGGTGGGGTTTGTGCTGTTCGATCGCAGGGGGCAAGGCAAGGCGCTGAGTCTGACCGCGGCCGGGCAGTTCTTTCTGGCCTATGTGCAGACGATTTTCTCGACCCTGAAAGAGGCCAAGGGAGCGTTCAGCGCGCTGCGCAATCTCGATGCAGGACAACTTTCGGTCGGCATGGTGCGCACGACCAAGTACATCGTGCCGCCGCTGCTGGCGCGCTTCCAGCAGGAACACCCGCACTGGAAGGTGCATCTGGTCGATGGCAGCAGCGCGCAACTGCAGCACAGGCTGCAGATCGGCGAACTCGATCTGGCGATCGTCTCGCGCGTCCCGCAGCCGCTGGCTGCGCATGCACAGGCCTTTGCCGACTATCCCCTGGGGTTTGTCACCGCATCGGATCACCCAATGCGGGCGCTCGCGCCGGTGCCACGGCAAGCGCTGTCGCAGTTCGACTTCATCGTGCGCGAACCCGGCTCTGTGACCCGCGCGGCGTTCGACACCTATGTGCAGCAGCAACGCATCCACCTGCCCAGGTTGCTCGAACTGCCCAGCAACGAAGCCATCAAGCAGGCTGTGATGGCCGGTCTGGGTGTGGGCTTCATCAGCCTGCATACCGTCGGTCTGGAATTGCGCCGCGGGCTGATCTGTGCGCCGCAGGTGGAGGGGTTGCCGCTGCAGCGGCAGTGGTCCGTGGTGCGCACTCCGACCCGGCAGCTATCGCCTGCAGCGCAAGGTTTCCACGACTTTGTCCTGGCGCGCGGCCGCGCCTTGCTGCAGGCGCACTTTGACGGGCTCGATCCGCTGGTGGTGACCGATGCGGGGCGCAAGGGTCGGCAGGGTCGTCTCAGCGGGTCAGCGCCATGAACATTTGCGGCAGTCGCTGCGGCAGCCGGGCGATCTGGTCGATGACCGTGTAGCGCCGACCGAAGATGTCGCCCACATACGCGTCGGCCAGGGGATCAAGGCTGATGCAGTAGGCGAACAGCCCCTGCTGCTCGAGTTCCTTGACCGCCTGCCGCGCGTCTGCGACCAGCAGACGGTCCTCCTTGACATCGACATCCGAGGGCATGCCGTCCGTGAGGACGAGCAGGAGTTTCTTGTCTGCCCGGCGTGCGGCGAGGTGGTGCGCGGCATGCCGCAGCGCCGCGCCCATGCGGGTTGACCAACCGGCCTGCATGCCGGCTAGCCGGGCCTTGACCGGAGCGCCCCACGGCTCGGCAAAGCCCTTGATGTGCAGGTAGCGCACCTCGTGCCGGGTGTTGGAATGGAAGCCGGCGATGGCCAGTGGGTCGCCCAGGGTCTGCGTGGCCCAGGCCAGCAGCGACACCGCCTCGCGGCTGAGCTCCAGGATGGTCTGGGTGCTGCCCACCACCGGGTCGTTGAGCGAGGCCGACAGATCCAACAGCAGCAGCACCGCGATGTCGCGCCGGTAGGTTCGGTGGCGCTGGTTGATGCGCGGATCGGGGGCGGTGCCGCTCTTGAAGTCGATGAGCGAGCGGATTGCCACGTCCAGGTCGAGCTCGCTGCCGTCCTCCTGGTAGCGGATGCGCTCCCTGTCCTGCGGCTTGAGCAGTTCGAATAGGCGCTTGAGTCGTCTGGCCAGTGCGTCGTGACGCTGCAGCAGACGGTCGATGTCGGTGGGGTCGCCGCTGGGATGCAGCAAGTCGTACACGCTCACCCAGTCCGGTCGCCAGCTCTGACTGCGATCGTCCCACTCGGGATAATGGCGCGGCGGCAGCGCGTCGCTCTGCGCTTCTTCCGGCATGCGTGCTCGGTCCTCGAACACCTCCTCCTCGTCGCCGGGCTCGATGAAAGTCCAGAGGCGGCGATTGTCGTCGCGGTAGCTGACCACGGTATCGGCAAAATGCACTTTGGCGTACTGGTCGCTGGGGCGACGGGTGCGGGCGACATGCTCCAGCGCCAGTGCAGCCATGTCCTGCGTCGAGGCGGGGCCCTGCGCCATCAGCGCATGAAAACGCGCGGCGCAGGCCAGCAGTTCGCCGTCGCTGTAGCCGTGCGCCGGGTCGAGCAGAGCCCGCGACAGCATCGCCAGGCGATGGCGCAGACAGGAAGTGATCTGCGGATTGCATCCTCCCTCGGCTGGCGCCGGATGCAGTGCCAGAATCTGGGCACGCAGTCCGGGGTAGCTGCGGATCAGCAGCGTGTCGATCCGGCAATCTTCGAGCCACTCGACCGCCAGACGCTGCAGCGGGCTCCAGTTGTCGGCGATCAGCGGGCGGCTCCACTGCCGGTGGCCAGCAATGTGCGCCAGGGCAAGCCGGTACCGGTCCAGGCCGCTGACGCCGTTGAGATCGTCGTACACATCGGGCAGATGGATGCCCAGGTGGTCGTCGTAAGGCACCCGCTGACGCAACTGGTCGAATGCGGTGGAGTAGGCAATGAGCCGTGCACTGTCCTGCCACAGCCCGCGCAGGGACAGGTCGAGGCGGCGCTCCACGTTGGACAGCAGCGTGCCGTGCCGTTCGCGCTGCAGCACCGCACGGCTGTCTGTGGACTGCACGTTGAAATAGTCTTGCTGGCGTTCTGGGTGGTCGGCGTAGTTGCGCACGCCGTAGTCCACCCAGTTGGCCAGACCGCCGAGCGACACCTGCTCGAGCAGTGCGGGCGCCTGCGCAAGGAAGTGCGGCAGCCCCGGGCTGGCAAACGTGGCGTGATGGCCGTGGATCGAACCGGTGGTGCGCTCCATCAAGTCCTGCACCATGTCGAGATAGCGCTGCAATTGCTGCGTGGACTGAAGATGCCGCGCCACCGGAGGCAGGGTTTGCAGCAGCGCGGCAATCGCGCGGCCGTTGGGAGATTTCTGCACGCGCTGCACCTGGGCCATCAACGCGGTGAGCGCCGCATCCGGCCGGTCGAGCGCCTTGGCGGCCTCGGGCCATGTCTCCAGGAAGATCAGCATCGGCTCGGCGCCGCGGCCGAGCTTGCCGATTTGACGCGCGGCGTCCAGATAGGCATCGAACGCATCCTGCGACAGGACCGCGAGCGCGCCGTTCATCAGCTCGTCGAACACCGCCTCGACCTGGGTAAAGCGGGTGTCCAGGCGCTGCCAAGCGCGCTGCAGCAGGGTTTGGCGGGTGTTGGCGCTCTCGGGCACGGGGTGACTCAGACGTTGTGAATTTTGCTGCTGCGCGGCCCGCTGGCCGCAAAGCGCGGTGCTCGGGTCTAACCGATCTGGTTGATCTGTCTGCACCCTGCGCGCCGTGCGCATGGACAGCAGGCTGCTCGCGACGAAATCTTCACAACTTTTCAGCCAAAGGTCGCGGCAATGGCGTGTTCGAGCGTGGCCCGGATGTCGGCATCGTCGGTGACCGGAGACACCAGCGCCATCTGGCAGGCATCACGCGGCTCGACCCCGTCTTGGATCAAAGCCGCGGCGTAGACCAGCAAGCGTGTGGAAATGCCTTCTTCCAGGCCGTGACCCTTGAGCCGGCGCGCCACTGCGCCGATGGACACCAGACGCTCGGCCATGGTGTGCGCAAGCCCGGTTTCCCGGGACAGGATGTGCGTCTCGAGTGCGGCAGCGGGATAGTCGAAGTCGAACGCGGCAAAACGTTGCTTGGTCGAGGGCTTGAGATCCTTCATCAGCGTCTGGTAGCCCGGGTTGTAAGAGATGACCAGCTGAAAATCCGGATGCGCGGGCACCAGCTCGCCCTTTTTGTCCAGCGGCAGCATGCGGCGATGGTCGGTGAGCGGATGGATGACCACGGTGGTGTCCTGCCGTGCCTCGACCACCTCGTCCAGATAGCAGATCGCGCCCAGGCGCGCTGCGGTGGTGAGCGGGCCGTCGACCCAGCGCGTGCCGCTGGCCTCCAGCAGGTAGCGGCCGACCAGATCGGCGGCGGTCATGTCCTCGTTACAGGCCACGGTGATCAGCGGCTTGCCGAGTTTCCATGCCATGTATTCGATGAAGCGCGACTTGCCGCACCCGGTCGGCCCCTTGATCATGACCGGCAGACGCCGGCGATAGGCCGCCTCATACAGGGCGACCTCGCGGCCCTGAGGCTGATAAAACGGTTCAGCACGAACCAGATACTGTTTTTCGTCGATCACGGCAGTGTTGTCCCAAAAGCCCCACGCGAGCGGGGTGGCCGGTCGGAGCGGGATTGGGCTGACGGTGACACAGGCCCTAGCCCGCTGCGCATCCGCTGGATGGGCAGCGGGCGGCGGCGCTGCCCAGCATCGTCGGTGCTGCGGGGATAGCCTGGAGGTGCGCCGTGCATCCCATCCCGCAGCCCGGCATCCTCCATCGCAGGGACGGGCTTACTTGTGCACCCCGAGCTTTTCGCGCCAGCCAGGGTAGAGCTTGTCGGCATCGTGCGGAAAGGACTCGAACGCGCGGGCGAACTCCCGGTGGCTCTTGGCGAACTCGATCGGATCGGCGCCGGATTTCCAGCACTCGTACGCCTGGCGCAGCGAAATCGCACCAGCGGCGGGGCTGTCGATATGGCCATATGAGCCGCCACCTGCGGTGTTGATCACATTGCCGTGACCGAGGTTTTCGAAAAAGCCGGGCAGGCGCAGCGCGTTCATGCCGCCGGAGATGATCGGCGTGGTGGGTTTCATGCCGTACCACTTCTGGTAGTACACCGGGCCCTGGCACTCGTCGCGTTCGATCATGTAGGCGATGTTGCGGTCGTCGCCTTCGCCCTCCATCTTGCCATAGCCCATGGTGCCCACATGGATGCCCGAGGCACCCTGCAGCCGCGCAATCTTCGCCAGCACGAAGGCGGTGTAGCCGCGCTTGGATGACGGGGAGGTGATCATGCCGTGGCCGGCGCGGTGATAGTGCAGGTATTGGCCGGGATATTGCCGGCGAGCAGTGGTGATCATGCCGGGGCCACCGACGAAGCCATCGACCAAAAAGGCCACTTTGTCGGCGTCGGGGCCGAAGGTTTCCAGGATGAAGTCGGCGCGGGCGCACATTTCATAGTGGTCATCGGCGGTGATGTTGGCCGAGAACAGCTTGGCCTGGCCGGTTTCGTCCATTGCCCGTTTCATCGCGTCGGCGACCAGCGGGATGGTCTTTTTCAGCGGAGCGAACACCTGGTTGCCCTGCGGCTCGTCGTTCTTGATGAAGTCGCCGCCGAGCCAGAACTGATAGGCAGCCTCGGCAAAAGGTTCGGGACGCAGGCCAAGCTTGGGCTTGATGATGGTGCCGGCGATGTAGCCGCCATCCTTGATCGGGCGGCCCAGGATGCGCCAGAGGTCGGAGATGTCCTTGCTCGGGCCGTCGAACAGCTGGATGGCGCGCGGCGGCACCCAGAAATCGATCATCTTGGCATGCGCGATGTCGCCCATGCCCTGGTTGTTGCCAATGGCCAGGGTCAGGAAGGAGACGATCATCATCCGGCCGTCGGTGATGTTGCGATCGAATAGTTCCAGCGGGTAGGCGATGCGCATGTCCTCCGTGGCCTCGTCGATGTAATAGACCAGCGCGTCGACGCCCTTGGTGAAGTCGTCGGTGGTCGAGACCTCGACATTGGTGCCAGTGGACGATTCGGCAGCAAAGTGTGCGGCCGCCTCAAGATAGCCGTGGCCGGCCTTGGGCTTCATTTTGTAGGCGACGAGAATGTGCTTGCCGCCCTTGATCAGGTCTTCCTCCTTGAGCGAGAGGTCTGCGTAACGTGCGGATTGATCCATGCTGGGCTCCTGAGTGGGTGAACTTCGGAGATCTGACTTTTGCAATATATGCAAAGCTGTTTATCCGAAAACGATCACTATAGGCGGCCCGATGCATCAGGAAAATTCACGAATTTTCCGAAGCGCGTTAAGTCGCGCTGACTGCGCAAACCGGACGGACGCACGCCGCCGGCTGCTCGCCGGCGAGCAGGGCGACGGTTCTACCGGGGGATCAGGGCGAGGCGGCGTGACGCCAGCTCAGGCAGAGCCGAGGCGCTCGAGCTGTTCCTGCACCTTGTGCAGCGCTGCGCCGAAATCGCGCAGTCGCGCGCGTTCCTGCTCGACCACGGCGGTGGGGGCGCGGTCGACGAAGCTGGGGTTGGCGAGCTTGCTCTGGGCTTTGGCGATCTCGCCTTGCAGGCGCAGCACCTCCTTGCCCAGGCGTTCGCGCTCGGCGGCACGGTCTACCTGCACCCTCAGCGCAAAGCGGGTTTTGCCCACCACACCGGTCGGTGCGGACTGGGTGGCAGCCTTCCAGGCGGACTCATCGGCAAACAGCACGATGTCCGACACCTTGGCCAGCGCCTGCAGCGACGCGCGGTGGCGCTCGATCAGCGCCACGCCGCCGCAGGCCAGCAGCGGCAGACGCTGCGCCGGCGACACGCCCAGTTCACCGCGCAGATTGCGACAGGCTTCGACCAGTTGCTTGAACGCGGCGATCTCGGCTTCGGCTGCGGGATCGATTTTTTCGGGCTGTGGCTGCGGATAGGGTGCCACGGCCAGACTGGTGCCGGTGCGGCCGGCCAGCGGCGCGACGTTCTGCCACAGCTCCTCGGTGATGAAGGGCATGATGGGATGCGCCAGGCGCAGCACGGTTTCCAGCACGCGCAGCAGGGTGCGGCGCGTGCCGCGCTGCAGCGCCGGTGTGCCGGTGGCGATCTGGGTCTTTGCGATTTCCAGATACCAATCGCAGAACTCGTCCCAGACGAACTGGTAGATCGCCTGCGCGGCAAAGTCCAGCCGGTAGTCGGCAAAGCCTTGCACCACCTGCTGCTCGGTGCGCTGTAAAAGCGAGACGATCCAGCGGTCTGCGGCGCTGAAGTCCAGCGCGGCGTCGGGGCCGCAGTCGTGGTTGCACGGCAGCACGCCACGCTGTGCGGCGTCTAGTCCATCGACCTGCATCAGCACGAAGCGGGTGGCGTTCCACAGCTTGTTGCAGAAATTGCGGTAACCCTCGCAGCGCTTGGTGTCGAAGTGGATGTTGCGCCCCAGCGTGGCCATCGAGGCAAAGGTGAATCGCAGCGCATCGGCCCCATACGCCGGAATGCCGTGCGGAAACTCCTTTTCCGTGGCCTTGCGCACTGCAGGCGCGGTTTCGGGTCGGCGCAGGCCGGTGGTGCGCTTGTCCAGCAGCGTGGGCAGGTCGATGCCGTCGATCAGATCGACCGGATCGAGCACATTCCCCTCGCTCTTGCTCATTTTTTTGCCATGCGCATCGAGCACCAGGCCGTGGATGTAGACATGCCGGAACGGCACCTTGCCGGTGAAGTGGGTGGTCATCATGATCATGCGCGCCACCCAGAAAAAAATGATGTCGAACCCTGTGACCAGCACGCTCGACGGCAAAAACAGATCGAGCTCGCGGGTCTGCTGCGGCCAGCCCAGGCTGGAGAACGGTACCAGCGCCGAGGAGTACCAAGTATCGAGCACGTCCGGGTCGCGGATAAGCGTGCGGTTGTAGCCTGCGGCGGCGGCCTTGTCGCGTGCCTCGGCTTCGTTGCGGGCGACGAAGATTTCGCCGTTTTCGCCATACCACGCCGGGATCTGGTGGCCCCACCAGAGCTGGCGCGAAATGCACCAGTCCTGGATGTTGCGCATCCACTGTTCGTAGGTGCTCACCCAGTTCTCGGGCACGAATTTCACCTCGCCGCGGGCGACCACGTCGATGGCCTTCTGCGCCAGGCTTTTGCCGTCCGGCCCCGGTTTGGTCGTAGCGACGAACCACTGGTCGGTGAGCATGGGCTCGACGATCTGCCCAGTGCGCGTGCACACCGGCACCATGTTCTTGTGCGGCACGGCCTTTTCCAGAAAGCCGCCCGCCTCCAGATCGCGCAGGACCGCCTTGCGTGCGGCGTAGCGGTCGAGGCCCTGATAGGGCGCGGGGCCGTTTTCGTTGATGCGCGCGTCTTCGGTGAAGATGGTGATCAGCGCAATGTCGTGGCGCAGCGCGACCGCGTAGTCGTTGAAATCGTGCGCGCCAGTGATTTTCACGCAGCCCGAGCCGAAATCGCGGTCGACGAAGCTGTCGGCAATGATGGGAATCCGTCGGTTGCACAGCGGCAGATCGACAAACTTGCCGATGAACCTGGCGTAGCGCTCGTCATCGGGATGCACGGCCAGCGCGCCGTCAGCCATCATGGTTTCGGGGCGGGTGGTGGCAATGTGCATGCCGCGTACGCCGTCGATCGGGCCGTCGCTGAAGGGGTAGAGGATGTGCCACATGAAGCCGTCGTGCTCCTGGCTTTCCACCTCCAGATCGCTCACCGCACTCTTGAGCACCGGGTCCCAGTTGACCAGTCGCTTGCCGCGGTAGATCAGGCCTTGCTCGTACAGCCGCACAAAGGTCTCCACCACGGCCTTGGACAGCTTGTCGTCCATGGTGAAGTAGGCATGCGCCCAGCTCACCGACGAACCCAGGCGGCGGGTCTGCTGGGCTATGGTGTCGCCCGACTGCTGCTTCCACTGCCACACCCGCTGTACGAAGGCCTCGCGCCCCAGGTCGTGGCGGCTGATGCCCTGCGCCTGCAACTGCCGCTCCACCACGATCTGCGTGGCAATGCCCGCGTGGTCCATGCCCGGCACCCACAGTGTGTTGTCGCCCAGCATGCGGTGATAGCGCACCAGCGTGTCCATCACGGTCTGGTTGAACGCATGACCCATGTGCAGTGTGCCGGTGACATTAGGCGGCGGCAGCTGCACGCAGAACGACGGCCTGGAGGCGTCGAGCGTCGGCGAGAACACACCAAGCTCCTCCCAGCGCTGGGTCCAGCGGGCTTCGATGGCATGCGGCTCAAACGATTTGGCGAGTTCGGTCATGGATTGGCACGGGCGCAGCGAGGTGCTGCGGCGGGAAAGAAGACGTGGCGTGCGACGCAGTGCGCGCGCAAATTGATGCAAAACAGCCGATTTTAGGGGCGCGGCGTCATACACTTTCAGCATGCATTCAGCGCTTTGCCCTTGCCCAGTCTCGCGTTCTACCCGGCGCCGTTTCATCGGCCTGGCCAGCCTGTGTCTGGCGACGGCCCTCGGTGGCTGCGCGTCGCTATTGCCGCGCGGTGCAGCGCAGACCGGCAAGCCCTGGAGCGATTTCCAGCAGGCGCACGCCGCGTTCGAGCGCATCCAGCCATTCGTCACGACCACGACGCAGCTGCGCGAGCAGGGCATCGATCCGCTGGTCACGCCCAATATCACCATCCTGAGTTATGCCGACATCGTCCGGCGCCTGGTTCCGCCTTCGGGCAGCGACATCGCGCTCGACCCCGGCATCCGCGCGTGCCTGCAGGCGCAGGCGGCCTGCCGCGGCTATGAGATCGACCAGCGCCACATTGCCCGCCAACGGGTGGGCAACTTCTGGCTCGACTTCCTCGACTTCCGCCGCGAGACTGTGACCACCGGCTGGCGCTTCAACATGCTGCTGCTGGTCGTCAACGACCGCGTGGTCTACAAGCTCTGGGGCGGGCAGCCGGAGATTTCCGAGACCGAGGTCACGCGCAACCCGCTGGGGCCGCTGCAGGGATTGGGACAGTCGGTGCTGGGCCGCTACTGATCCTGCCCGCAGCGCGGGGCACATCCACGTAAACTCACGTCTTTGCTCAACCCGGCAGCTGCCCTTGCCCGGTCTGCGGCCCGGTGGTTCCCTTACCCGCCGTTCAACGAAAAAGGTCTTGCATGTTCAATCCCCTCGTGTTGCGCGCTGCACACCAGCGCCATGTCGTGGCCACCCTGGCCGCGCTGCATCTCGCCATCATCATCGCTAGTAACTATCTGGTGCAGTTTCCGGTCCGCCTGCTGGGTCTGCACACCACCTGGGGCGCGTTCAGCTTTCCGCTGGTCTATGTGGCCACCGATCTCACCGCGCGGCTGCTCGGCCCCGGCCCGGCGCGGCGCGTGGTGCGCTGGGTGATGCTGCCCGCGCTGGTGCTGTCCTACCTGATCTCGGTGCTGTTTCACGACGGCGCATTCGCTGGCTGGGCAGCGCTTTCTAGCTTCAACCTGTTCGTGTTCCGCATTGCGCTGGGCAGTTTCATCGCCTATGCGGTGGGGCAGATGCTCGACATCTTGGTGTTCTCGCGCCTGCGCGCCACCCTGGCTGGCAGCCGCCATTGGTGGCTGGCCCCGGCGGCGTCCAGCGTGCTGGGCAATCTGGTGGACAGCGTGCTGTTTTTCTCGATCGCGTTCTACGCCAGCACAGACCCGTTCATGGCCGCGCACTGGGTGGAAATCGCGCTGGTGGACTATGCGGTCAAGCTGATCATGGCCGCGCTGGGCATCCTGCCGCTGTACGGCGTGCTGTTGGCTGCGCTGATGCGCTGGCTACCGCGTGGGTCGGTGGCGGCGGCGGCCTGATTGCCGCGGCTCGCCGCATATCTGCGCCCTTGCCCTGGTCGGCCAGTCTGCCCGAGCAGATGCGCGCGGTGGCTGACCTGCTCGCCGCCAGCGCCAAGCCGCTTGCGCAACAGACCATTGCTGCGCGCTTCAAAGGCCGTGGCCCATGGAAAACCTGCCCCGCATCCTCGACACCCTCGTCGCCCTGGGCCGCGCCCGGCGCGAGGCACAGGGGTGGCGGGGCGAGGGCCTGGCCGCGCGGCAGGCTGGCTTTCCGCGGAGGTCGCATGCGCTCCATTCCCGCTGCTGAAACCTATACCCTGGCCGACTGGCGCCAGTGGCAGGGCGACTGGGAGCTGATCGACGGCCAGCCTCTGGCGAAGGCGCCGTCACCCTCGGTGTCGCACCAGAAAATCAGTGCAGCGTTGCACCTGCTGCTGTCGGAGCAACTGCGCAACTGCCCGCACTGCCAGGCGTTGTTCGAGACCGACGTGGAATTCAGCGACGACACGGTCGTGCGCCCGGATGTGCTGGTGATCTGCTTTGCGCCCGAGGGCGAGCGTCTCACCCGTGCGCCCAGTCTGATCGCCGAGGTGGTCTCGCCCGAGAGTGCGCGGCGCGACGAGCACACCAAGCTGGCGCTTTACGCCGCCGAGGGCGTGGCGCATTACCTGCTGCTGTACCCGCAGTAGCGCAAGGTCAAGGCGTATCGTCTGGTCGACGGCAGGTATGTGAAATCCGGCGATTTTCATGCAGAGACCCACACCATCGACCTCGGTCCGTGCAAGGTGACGCTCGACTGCGCACGGCTGTGGGTACGGCTGAAATGAGGCGGCGATCGATCCGGCCTGTCGATGGTTGAAGGCCATTGCCCAGCGCTGTGCGCGCAGATCGCCGCTCCTCCTGCGCGCGGTAGGGGGGCTGGGAGGGGGGACGCGTTCAACCCGCTGCGTGCCGAATCAGCGGTGCCTCACGCTGGCTGCCCCGCGCGCACGAAGCGCACCACGTCGTCCAGCACCGGGGACATCCAGCGCAGCGGCGCGGCGAAGCTGCCGATCAGGGTCTGGTGGTTGACGCCGCTGTAAAGGTCGAGGGTCACGTCGGCGCCATCCGCCCGGAGCCTGTCGGCAAGCTGCGCGGTGTTGCGCTGTGGGTTCACCAGGCTGTCCACCCGTGCTGCGCCGAGAAAGGTGCGCGGCGCGTGCTTGTCGTGCGCATAGTCGATCGGCATGCAGCCCGGGGGATAGTCGGGGTGATGGAACACTGGCTGCACCGCGCGGTCGGTGATGGGCAGAAAATCGTATGGACCGGCCAGCCCGATCCAGCCGGCCAGGTCGGTGCGGCGCAGCCCCACGCCGTGTAGCCAGCGCGGGTCGAGCGCGAGCATCGCGGCGTTGTAGGCACCGGCGCTGTGGCCCATGAGATAGAGCTGGCGCGGGTTGCCGTTAAACTGCGCTGCATGCTGCACCGTCCATTTCACCGCGCGGGCGCAGTCTTGCAGAAAGTCGGGATAGCGTACTTCGGGGTAGAGTCGGTAATCCGCGATCACGGTGACGATGCCGCGCGCGGCCAGCGCCTCGCCAACGAAGCGGTACATGCTGCGGCTGCCGCCGTTCCAACTGCCGCCGTAGAAAAACACCACCACGGGCGCGCTGCCCGCCGCCGCCAGCGGACTGTAGACATCGAGCCGCTGCCGCACTGCCGGGCCGTAGGCGATGTCGCCGCGAAAGATGTAGGTATCGCTCGGGGTGAGGCGGTCAATCAGGGCCACCGGCGAGCAGGCGGCCAGCAGCGGGGCAAGGCTGGCCAGGAACAGGCGTTTGGACGTGGAGATGGCTTGGATAAGGGGCATGGTGCGATGCGCTGGCAGAGGCGAACCGTGACGCCGGCCTTGCATTCCCAGTACGGCGGTGACGCGCTTTTGGATTCAGCCCGCGGCCTAAAATCCGCTCCATGACCTCCGTCGCGCTGGCGCGCAAGTGGCGCCCCAAATCGTTTGCCTCCCTCGTAGGACAGGATCATGTGGTGCGGGCGCTGACGCATGCACTCGACCACGACCGCCTGCATCACGCTTATCTGTTCACCGGCACGCGCGGGGTGGGCAAGACCACGGTGTCGCGCATTCTGGCCAAGGCGCTGAACTGCACCGGGCCCAATGGCCAGGGCGGGGTGACCAGCCAGCCCTGCGGCGTGTGCCCGGCTTGCACCGAAATCGACGCCGGGCGCTTTGTCGACTACATCGAGCTCGACGCCGCGTCCAACCGCGGGGTGGAAGACATGACCACGCTGCTTGAGCAGGCGGTCTACAAGCCCACCGCAGGCCGCTACAAGGTCTACATGATCGACGAAGTGCACATGCTGTCGAATCATGCCTTCAACGCCATGCTCAAGACGCTGGAGGAGCCGCCCGATTATGTGAAGTTCGTGCTCGCCACCACCGACCCGCAGAAAGTGCCGGTGACGGTGCTGTCGCGCTGCCTGCAGTTCAACCTCAAGCAGATGACGCCTGCAGCCATCGTCAGCTATTTGCAGCAAGTGCTGCAGGCCGAAAACGTGCCCGCCGACGAGGCCGCGCTGCGGCTGATCGCCCGCGCCGCGCACGGGTCGATGCGCGATGCGTTGTCGCTCACCGATCAGGCGCTGGCGTATTGCGCTGGACGCGTCGAAGCGACTGCGGTGCAGCAGATGCTGGGCACTGTCGATCGCAGCGATCTGCTGCACATCCTGCAGGCGCTGGCTGCGCAGGACGGCATGGCGTTGATCGCGCAGATCGACGCGCTGGAAGCGCGCAGCCTGTCCTTCGGTGCGGCGCTGGAGGAACTGGCCGCGCTGCTGCAGATCATCGCGCTGCTGCAGCTCGTGCCGCAGGCCGCAGACGCCGACGATCCGCAGCACGAGGCGCTTTCCGCGCTGGCCGCACAACTCAGCCCCGAGCTGGTGCAGCTGGCCTACACCACGGTGCTGCATGGTCGTAACGAACTGTCGCTCGCCCCGGACGACCGCACCGGCTTTACGATGACCCTGTTGCGCCTGCTGGCCTTTGCGCCGGTGGTTGCCGGCAGCCTGCCGCCGGGTGGCCTTGCGTTGCCGGGACGTGATGCTAGTGTGCCAGTGGTGTCGTCCGCGTCGAAAACAACGGTTGCACCAACGCAGGACCAGGCGCCAACTCAGGCTGATGCTTGGGCGCTCGCGCAGGCTCCCTCCGCCCCGGCTGCGCCGCAAACTGCAGCCAAGACCATGCTGCGCACCGTGGCCACGGTCAGCGCGCCGGTCGATCCGGCGTCGAGCGTGAGTGCTGCACAGGATGCGCCTCAACCGGCGGTTGACGCTGCGCAGCCCAAGACCGAGCTCCCCAAGGGGGCCAAGCCTGCAGCCGGCATGCAGCCCGCTGCGTCCGGCCCAGCGCACAGCGTGCCGACTGCGATCCGTATCACCCCCGATACCGACTGGCCCGCGCTGGTCCAGTGTCTGGAACTGCCTGCCGGCCTGCCGCGCGCGCTGGCGCAGCAAAGCGAGCTGCGGGCAATGGACGGCGATGCCTGGCTGCTGCGTGTGCCCAACGAGCAACTCACCCGCGCCGGAGCGCTGGGTAAATTGCAGGCCGCGGTGCGGGAGGCGCTGGGGCGCGACATCATCCTGCGCACCGAAACCGGCGAGGTCACCGACAGCATCGCCCAGCGCGAGGCCCGTGCCAGGGCGCAGGCGCAGGCAGATGCGGAGGCGGCCATCCATGGCGATCCGCTGGTGCAGCAGCTCATGCAGGATCTGGGCGCGCAAATCGTGCCCGGCAGCCTCAAACCCATGCCCCCCGTGGCGCGGGCGTCATCCGCCTGACCGACAATCGGGGAGTGCCGCGCAGACGGTCATTTCATCTCACAACCCAAGGACACCTCATGTTCAACAAAGGACAACTCTCCGGCCTGATGAAACAGGCGCAGATGATGCAGGACAACCTCAAGCGCATCCAGGACGAACTGGCCACCATCGAGGTTGAGGGCCAGTCCGGTGCCGGACTGGTCAAGGTGGTGATGACCTGCAAGTACGGGGTCAAGCGCGTGAGCATCGACCCCAGTCTGGTGGCCGAAGACCGTGACATGCTCGAAGACCTGGTGGCCGCCGCGTTCAACGACGCCGTGCGCAAGGCCGAGGCCACCACACAGGAAAAAATGAGCGCAGCCACCGCCGGCATGCCGCTTCCGCCTGGCATGAAGCTGCCGTTCTGAGCGGCAGCGTGCGCGGCCCATGGACGAAGCGGCCCCCGGCCATGTTCCGGCGCTCGACGCGCTGATCGATGCACTGCGGCAGCTGCCCGGCGTCGGCCCGAAGTCGGCGTCGCGCATGGCCTATCACCTGCTGGAGCACGACCGCGAGGTGGCGCAGCGCATTGCCCGCGCGCTGGACGCAGCGCTGGGCGCCGTGCGGCGCTGCACCCGCTGCAATACCCTGACCGAGGACGCGGTGTGCAGCCTCTGCGCCGACCCGCGGCGCGACCCCCGCCAGCTGTGCGTGGTCGAGGGGCCGGCCGACCTGGCCGCGGTGGAACAGACGCTGACGTACCGCGGGCTGTATTTCGTGCTCATGGGACGCATCAGCCCGCTCGACGGCCTGGGGCCGAAGGAAATCGGCCTGGACCGCCTGATTGCACGCGCGCTCGATGGTGTGGTGGACGAGGTGATTCTGGCGACCAACTTCACCAACGAGGGCGAGGCCACCGCGCATGTCATCGCTGAAACCCTGCGTCCACGCGGTCTGCGCGTCACACGGCTGGCGCGCGGCGTGCCTGCCGGCGCCGAGCTGGAATATGTCGATCTGGGCACCATCGCCCGCGCGCTGGTGGACCGGCGCAGCACCTGAGCACAGCCGCCGCGCTTGCAATACGCTCATGGTTTTCCATTCGACCCGCGCAGCGACGCGGGCGCACGCACCTGAACATCATGCAGCGACGCCAATTCATCCAATCTGTCGGGGCGCTGGCCCTGTCCACCGAGCTGTCCGTCTCGCTCGCCCCACCGGCCCAGGCTGCGCAGCCCGAGGGTCGGCTCGCGCTATACGCTGGCGCCATCGGCCCGGGGGAGTACGACGCGGGTAATTTCGCGCAGGCCCGGTTTCACGACCCGCGCGGCATGGCGCGCGACGCGCAGGGCAATGTGTTCGTCGCGGACTATGTCAACAGTGTGGTGCGCAAGCTGGGCACAGACGGGCAGGTCAGCATCGTCGCCGGGCAGGTGGAACAGCGCGATGCGCGCAACGGCCCGGCGCTGCAGGCGCGGTTCTACTCGCCAGAGTGCGTGGCAGTGGCGGCGGACGGTACGCTGTTCGTCAGTGACTCGGGCAGCAACACAGTGCGGCGCATCGGCCGCGACGGCATGGTGACCACCTGGGCTGGCAAGATCGATGTCGAAGGTTTCGCCGACGGCCCGGGTCGCCAGGCGCGGTTCAACCACCCGGTGGGGCTGGGGGTGAACGCGCAGGGCGTGATCTACGTGGCCGACGCATACAACAGCACGGTGCGCCGCATCAGCGCGCAGGGCGCGGTCAGCACCCTGGCCGGATCGGCCGGTGCCGCCGGCTGGCGCGACGGACGCGGCGCGAAGGCGCGGCTCAATACCCCGGTGGGGCTGGCGCTCGATGCCCTGGGCAATGTGTTCATCAGCGAATACTTCAACAACGTGATTCGCAAAATCACCCCGGATGGCGAGGTCAGCACGTTTGCAGGCCGCCCCGGCAAGGGCGGGTTTGCTGACGGCAAGGCGGCCGAGGCGCTGTTTCTCCATCCGCAAACCCTGACGTTCGCGCCAGATGGCAGCCTGATCGTGGCAGATACCGGCAACAACCGGGTACGCCGGATCGCCCCGGACGGCATGGTGAGCACCCTGGCCGGCAATGGCGAAGGCGAGAAAGTCACCCTGGGCGCCTTGCCCGGCACCTTGCACCAGCCCTACGGCGTGCAGGCCCTGGCCGACGGAACCGTGCTGGTCACCGCGATGAATGCCATCCTGCGTATTCTGCCGGCAACTCCGCTCAAAACCTGAGCATCTGCGCTCAAGCTGCAGTGGGGTCTGCCGCCTCGAATTGGGTCAGGTCGACCCGCGGCGCCGGCTTCCAGCCGCGCTTGCGGTGTTCGACCACCACATTGGTGTAAATGCCGCCGCGTACATACCAGCGCGCAGTCACGCGCAGAAAACGCGGCGACATGGCCTTGACCAGATCGTCGAGGATGGTGTTGGTGACCTTTTCGTGAAACGCCCCCTCATCGCGGTAGCTCCACATGTAGAGCTTGAGGCTCTTGAGCTCGACGCATTTCTTGTCGGGGATGAAGTCGATGTCGAAACGGGCAAAGTCCGGCTGGCCGGTGAGCGGACACAGGCAAGTGAATTCGGGCACCTGCATGTGGATGTGGTAGTCACGCTCGGGCGCGGGGTTGGGGAAGGTTTGCAGGGACTTGCTCGGTTTGGTCGTCATGTCGTCGTCTGGTCGGTTGGTTTGTTGCTGTCGCGCAGTCCCGCCTGTCGCTGCCGTGCGCGCTCGCGTGCGGCCTGCAGCAGCGCGGCCTTGCGGTGGTCAGGCGGAGGTGGCGGCGGGCTAGCGGTGTTCTGCTCTGCAGCATCTACAGCAAGTGCGCGGGGGTGCCGCTGTCGGTGCCGAGCGTAGCGCGCCCGGGCCTGGTCGGCCAGCGCAGGGCTCCATGCGTCCCAGCCGGTGCGCCTGGCCAGTTCAGGATTGGGCAGGGGCGCCATACGGATGCAGTCCACCGGGCAGGGCGGCAGGCACAGCGCGCAGCCGGTGCACCAGTCGTCGATAACGGTGTGCATGCGCCGGGACACCCCGGCGATTGCGTCGACCGGGCAGGCCTGGATGCACAGGGTGCAGCCGATGCACTGCGCCGGGTCGATCACCGCGACCTCGCGCGGGCCTTCCGTGCCGCATTGCGGGTCCAGCGGCAGAGCAGGGCGGTGCAGCAGCGCGGCGAGCCGGGCGATGCCCACGGCGCCGCCCGGCGGGCAGCGGTTGATCTCGACGCCTTGTTCAGCAATGGCGCGGGCATAGGCCGCGCAGTCTGGATAGCCGCAGCGGGTGCATTGGGTTTGCGGCAGCAGGGCGTCGATCTGCTCAGCCAGCGCGGCGGACGGGTTCGACATGCCGGGGTCAGGCCGCCTCGCGTGCGGCGGGGTCTTTACGCGGCCGCGCGGTGGCGGCGCCTTGCGGGTGCGCGGCGATGAAGTCGCGCACGACTGGATAGACTTTTTCGCGCCAGCGCCGCCCGGAAAAGATGCCGTAATGCCCGGCGCCCTCGGCAACGAAATGCTGGCGACTTTGCGTCGCAATGCCGGTGCACAGATCGTGTGCGGCTTCGGTCTGTCCTGCACCGGAAATGTCGTCGAGCTCGCCCTCGATGGTCAGCAGCGCGGTGCGATGGATGTCCTGCGGCCGCACCGGACGGCCCTGCACGGTCCAGGTGCCCTTGACGAGGCCGAAGTCCTGGAACACCAGCTTGATGGTGTCGAGGTAGTAATCGGCGTCCATGTCGAGCACGGCGTTGTATTCGTCATAAAAGCGGCGATGCGCCTCAGCGTCGTCATTGTCGCCGCGGATCAGGTTGAGGAAATAGTCGTAGTGCGAGGTGAAATGCCGGTCGGGGTTCATCGCCACGAAACCGGCATGTTGCAAAAAGCCTGGATAAACCCGCCGGCCGGCACCAGGATAGTTGGCCGGCACGCGGTAGATCACATTGTTCTCGAACCAGGCATAGCTTTTGTTCATCGCCAGATTGTTTACCGCGGTGGGTGATTTGCGCGCGTCGATCGGCCCGCCCATCATGATCATGGTGCGCGGCGTAATCTCCCCGGCGCTGGCCATCAGCGAAATCGCGCCTAGCACCGGCACCGTCGGCTGACACACCGACATCACATGCACGTCCGGGCCAATCGCGGTGATGAACTCGCGCACGTACGCCACATAATCGTCGAGCGCGAAGCGGCCCTTTTCCAGCGGCACCATGCGGGCATCGAGCCAGTCGGTGATGAACACCTTGTGATCCTGCAGCATGGTGCGTACAGTGTCGCGCAGCAGCGTGGCATGGTGGCCGGACAGCGGTGCGACGATCAGCACGACCGGATCGTTTTTGAGCTTGCCCAGCAGGCCCACATCATCCGAGAAGCGCTTGAACCGCAGCAGCCGACAGAACGGCTTTTCGATCACCACCTGCTGCTGCACCGCAACCGCCTTGCCGTCGATGGTCACAGAATCGATGCCGAACTCGGGTTTTTCGTAATCCTTGAGTAAACGGTGCATCAGGTCGTAGCTCGCCGAAACCCGTTGCGTCACCGCATGCGGCACCGCAGGCCACACCGGGTTGGCGTAGAACTTCGCCGCGGCCTCGGCAAAGTCGGCCAGCGGGCGCATCAGCGCGCGCTGGGTTTCATACAGGTCGTACACCATGAGGGGCTCCGTCAGGGTTTTGTTGCGATGCACAAAAGTGTAGTCCCACCCGCTTTGTCGCGCAGTAAGAGTGCGTTGCCACTGTCATGGTGCAAAACGGCACGCCCCGGACGGATTCAAGTGGTTGAGGCAGACCAGCTTGCGATGAGTTCACCCTGACCCGGCCTCAGCTTCCCCGCCCAACCTCTCCCGATGGTGGGGGGCGGCAACTTCTCGGCCCCGACCACTCCCTCGTTATTGCATCACCGTGGAAATCGCCTTTGCGACGTAATCCATGTTGTGCAGATTGAGCGCGGCAACGCAAATCCGCCCGGTGGATACGCCATAGACGCCGAATTCGGTACGCAGGCGTTCCATTTGTGCAGGGCTTAGGCCCGAGTAGCTGAACATGCCCTTTTGCTGGGTGATGTAGGACAGATCGCCCTTCACGCCGGCAGCGGTGAGCTTGTCGACCAATGCGTGGCGCATGGCGCGAATGCGCTCGCGCATGCCAGCAAGCTCTTGCTCCCACTGCGCGCGCAGCTCGGGCGAGCCCAGAACCGTGGCAACGATCTGCGCGCCGTGGGTAGGGGGGTTGGAGTAGTTGCTGCGGATCACGCGCTTGAGCTGCGACAGCACACGCGCAGCTTCGTCCTTGCTGGCGCACACCACGCTCAGCGCCCCCACGCGCTCACCATAGAGCGAAAAGCTCTTGGAAAACGAGGTGGCGACGAAAAAGTCCATACCGGAGGCGAGGAACTGTTGGATGACCGCGCCGTCCTCGGCAATACCTTCGCCGAAGCCCTGGTACGCCATGTCGAGAAAGGGTACCAGGCCGCGCGCCTTGAGGACGGCAATGACCTGATCCCACTGCGCCGGGGTGAGATCGTACCCAGTGGGGTTGTGGCAGCAGGCATGCAGCACGACGATGGTGCCGGCATCCGCTGCGTTCAACACGGCGAGCATCGCCTCCAGATTCACCCCGCGCTTTTCGGCGTCGTAATACGGATAAGTGCCGACGGCAAAGCCTGCGGCCTCGAACAGCGCGCGGTGGTTTTCCCAGCTCGGGTCGGAAATCAAGACCTGCGCACCCGGATTGACACGTTTGAGAAAATCCGCGCCCACTTTCAGCCCGCCGGTGCCGCCCAGAGCCTGCACCGTGGCGACCCGGCCCGCAGTGAGCGCCTTGCTGTCTGCGCCGAACACCAAACCCTGCACCGCCTTGTCATAGGCCGCGATGCCGTCGATCGGCAGGTAGCCGCGCGGCTTGGGGGTTTGCATCATCTGCGCCTCGGCCGCCTTCACACAGGCCAACAGCGGCAGCTTGCCGTCGGCATCGGTGTAGACGCCGATACCAAGGTTGACCTTGTTTGGGTTGGGGTCGGCGGCGAATTGTTCGTTGAGGCCGAGAATGGGGTCGCGCGGGGCCATTTCCACGCGGGAAAAAAGCGACTGGGTCATGGAACAAGTGGGGTGTGGTGACGGGAAAACCGCGCTTGCGGGACAATCGGGCTCGAAAACGCGCGGCAAAGAGCCGCAATTTTAGGCAATACTGAACAAGTCCTTGTGATGCGGCGTGCGGATTGCGGGATGGGATGCAAGGCGCCCACCGAGACAATAGCCAAAGCCATGGCGAGCCAGGGCGGAGCCGCAGACCCCGCAGGACGGATGCGCAGCGCGCAGGGGACTTGTTCAGTATTGCCTTTACCCCCCGTGCCTCTTGCCACGGGCCGTTGTTGCGCCGTGCAGACGGCGCCTGCAAACTGATCCGCCCATCGCCCATGTCCGCCCCGCAACCCGTCCCGTCGCTCGATCCGGACAAGTTCGTCACTTTTCCCGGTTCGCCGTTTCGCTTGTATCAACCCTACCCCCCGGCGGGCGACCAGCCCGCGGCGATTGCGCAACTGGTCGAAGGGTTGGTCGATGGCCTGAGTTTCCAGACCCTGCTGGGGGTGACCGGTTCGGGCAAGACCTATACCATGGCCAATGTAATCGCTCGCATGGGGCGCCCGGCCATCGTGTTCGCGCCGAACAAGACCTTGGCGGCGCAGCTCTACAGCGAATTCCGCGAGTTTTTCCCGAAGAACGCGGTCGAATATTTCGTCAGCTACTACGACTACTACCAGCCCGAGGCGTATGTGCCGCAGCGCGATTTGTTCATCGAAAAAGACAGCGCGATCAACGAGCACATCGAGCAGATGCGGCTGTCGGCAACCAAAAGCCTGCTCGAGCGGCGCGACGTGGTCATCGTTGCCAGCGTGAGTGCAATCTACGGCATCGGCAACCCGGCCGACTATCACGCCATGATCCTCACCGTGCGCACAGGCGACCGCATCGGCCAGCGCGACGTGATCGCGCAGCTCGTGCGCATGCAATACCAGCGTAACGAGACGGACTTCGTGCGCGGCACGTTCCGCGTACGCGGCGACCGCATCGATGTGTTCCCGGCCGAGCATGCCGAGCTGGCGGTGCGCATCGAGCTGTTCGACGACGAGATCGAGTCCCTCAGCCTGTTCGACCCACTCACCGGCGTGGTGCGGCAGAAGATCCCGCGCTTCACCATCTATCCCAGTTCGCACTACGTCACCCCGCGCGAGAAGGTGCTCGACGCGGTGGAGAGCATCAAGCTGGAGCTGCGCGAGCGGGTGAAGGAGCTCACCAGCATGGGCAAGCTGGTCGAGGCACAGCGGTTGGAACAACGCACCCGCTTCGACCTGGAAATGCTCACCGAACTGGGACACTGCAAGGGCATCGAGAATTACTCGCGCCATCTGTCGGGTGCCGCCCCGGGCGAGCCGCCGCCCACGCTGGTGGACTACCTGCCGCCAGACGCCATCATGTTCCTCGACGAAAGCCATGTGCTCATCGGTCAGTTCAACGGCATGTACAACGGCGACCGCGCGCGCAAGCAAACCCTGGTGGATTACGGCTTTCGCCTGCCGTCGGCGCTGGACAACCGGCCGCTGAAGTTCGAGGAGTTCGAGCGCAAGATGCGGCAGGTGGTCTTCGTCTCCGCTACTCCAGCAGACTACGAGGAGCAGCACGCCGACCAGGTGGTCGAACAGGTGGTGCGCCCCACCGGGCTGGTCGATCCGCTGGTCGAAGTGCGGCCCGCCTCCAGCCAGGTTGACGACGTGCTCGGCGAAATCCGCCTGCGGGTGAATAAGGGGGAGCGGGTGCTCATCACCACGCTGACCAAGCGCATGGCCGAGCAGCTTACCGATTACCTCGATGAAAACGGCGTGAAGGTGCGCTATCTGCACTCGGACATCGACACGGTCGAGCGGGTGGAAATCCTGCGCGACCTGCGGCTAGGCACCTTCGACGTGCTGGTGGGCATCAACCTGCTGCGCGAAGGGCTAGACATTCCCGAGGTGTCGCTGGTGGCGATCCTGGATGCGGACAAGGAGGGCTTTTTGCGCTCCACCCGCTCGCTGATCCAGACCATCGGCCGCGCCGCGCGCAATGTCAACGGCATGGCGATTCTGTACGCCGATGTCATCACCGTCTCGATGCGCCGCGCGATCGACGAAACCGAGCGCCGCCGCGCCAAGCAGATCGCGTTCAACGCCGAGCACGGCATCACCCCCACCGCTCTGAACAAGTCGGTGCGCGACCTGATCGACGGCGTGGTGCAAACGCCGGGCAAGGGCTTGCGCGCCGGCAGCGTGGAGCGTGAAATTGCGCAACTGCAGATCGACAACCCGCAGGAGGTCGCGCGCGAGATCAAGCGGCTGGAAAAGCGCATGATCGAACATGCGCGCAATCTGGAGTTCGAGCAGGCCGCGTGCGTGCGCGACCAGCTCGCCGCGCTGCGCCAGCGGGTGTTCGGCGGCGGCGACGATCACGACATCGACGCGCAGCAGATCGCCTGATCCGACGGTCGCGCAGCTGGCCTCGATACCAGGAGGAGCCCACCATGTTCCGTTCAGGTCAACCCATCGCGCTGCCATGCCGCCGCGCGCTGCACTGGATCGGCGCCGGCGTGGGCAGCGCCGCACTCGCGTCCTGCGGCGGCGGGGTCGTGCTGGTGTGGGGGGAGTTTCCGGCATCTGTCGCATCCACCCCGGCGGGGCGGAACCCAAGGCCGACCGCGCGTATCGTCGCCAGAGGGCTATCGCGGCCGTGGGCGCTGGTGTTCCTGCCCGATGGCCGCATGCTGGTGACCGAACGCACCGGGGCGCTGCGCATCGTCACTGCGGATGGCCGCATCGGTGCGCCGATCTCCGGCGTGCCTGCGGCAGATGCGCGCGGTCAGGGCGGTCTGCTCGATGTCGCGCTCGACCCGGCGTTTGCCAGCAACCGGCGCGTCTACCTGAGCTATGCCGAGGCGGGCACCGCGGCGCAGGCCGGGCGCAAAGGCACCGCGGTGGCTCGCGGGGTGCTCTGGGCCGATGGCTTGCAGCTCAACGAGGTGCAGATGATTTTCCGCCAGACGCCCAAGATCGACAGCACCGCGCACTTCGGCTCGCGGCTTGCGTTCGCGCCGGGCATGGAGCAGCCGATCACCTCCTGGGTGCCGACCTCGATCGCGCCGTGCGGCATGGTGTTCTACACCGCCAGCCTGTTCCCGCAACGGCGCGCCAGCCTGTTCCTCGGCGCGCTCGCCGGGCAGGCGCTGTGGCGGCTGCAGCTCGATGGCAACCGCGTGGTCGCGCGCGAGGCGCTGTTTGCCGACCTGGGCGAGCGCATTCGCGACGTGCGCCAGGGGCCGGACGGGGCGCTGTACCTGATTTCCGACGGCACGTCGGCGAAGATCTACCGCGTGCAGCCGGCGTGAGGCGGCACGTTACCATCAGCAACAGACAGGAGAGCAGTATGTCCAGAGCCTACGCATTCGACCCGCCGCACTACACCTACGACGACTACAAGCTGTGGGAAGGCCGCTGGGAACTGATCGGCGGTGTGCCCTACGCCATGTTGCCCGCGCCGTCGATCGCGCACCAGACCGTGAGCAATCGCATCGCCTGGTTGCTGCAGGACGCGCTGAAAGACTGCGCCGAATGTCGCGCCCTGCTGCCGGTGGACTGGCGCATCCGCGACGATACCGTGGTGCAGCCCGACAACCTCGTGGTCTGTCATCCGGTGGAGGGTGCCTACCTCACCCGCGCCCCCGAGCTGGTGTTCGAAATCCTCTCCAAGTCCACCGCGTTAAAAGACCAAAATGCCAAGTTCACCATCTACGAGTCCGAAGGCGTGCGGTATTACGTGATGGTCAACGTCGATGACCGCGTCTGCAAGGTCTACCGACTGCAAGACGGGCGCTACGTCAAGATCGGCGACGTGGTCGATGAAGCCGTGACCTTCGACCTGGGCAAATGTCGCATCGACTTCAACTTCGGACTGATCTGGCCGCGCTGAGCGGCTTGGTCGGCTGGACATAGCGCAGGATAAGCCCGCCACCGTGGGTGTTCTCCAGCGTCACGCTGCCGCCCAGCCGCTTTGCGATCTGACGGGTGATCGCCAGGCCCAGCCCGCTGCCTTCGCCCTCAGTGCCCGGCAGGCGCACGAAGGGCTCGAACACCTGCTCGAGCAGCTCTGGCGGGATGCCGGGGCCGGTGTCCTGCACTTCGATCACCAGTTTGTCTGGCGCTGCCAGCACCCGCAGGTCGACGCGGCCGCCCGTTGGGGTGTAGCGCAGGGCGTTGTCCACCGCGTTGCGCAGCAGGGTGTAGAGCTGGGCGGGGTCGGTGTGGACCTGGACCGGGTCGGCGCGGTCCAGGCCGAGGTCGATGCTGCGACTTTCTGCCAGCGGCAGCAGATCGGTGATGACGTCGCGAACGACCTGCGCCGGATCGATGCGCTGCACCGTCGCGGTCTGCTCGTCCTGCGAGCGTGCCAGGCTGAGCAGTTGCTCGACCACGGCGCGGGCGCGACGCAGACCCTGCTGCAGCGCGCCGATGCGGGCGCGGGCTTCGGGTTCGAGCTGCAGCGGCCCGAGGTTGTCCACCTGCATGCTGAGCACCGCAATGGGAGTGCGCAGTTCGTGCGCAGCGTCGGCGACGAAGCGGCGTTGCTGTTCCATGGCCGTTTGCAGGCGTTGCAGCAGGCGGTTGATCGATCGTACGAAGGGCAGGATCTCTTGCGGCACATCGGTCTCGGGCAGAGGGTGCAGATCGGACTCGCGGCGCGCATCCACGCTGCTTGCCATCTGTTGCAGCGGGCGCAGCGCCTGCCGCACCACCCAGGCCGACAGCAGCGCCAGCAGCGGAATCAGCGCCAGTAGCGGGAACAGGGTGCGCTGCGCGCTGTCGATTGCGGCGTCGGTACGCAGATCGGTGCGCTGCGCCACGGCAATGCGTCCCTGATCGCCCTGCCGCACGAACACCCGCCAGGTATGGCCGCCGCTTTGCACCACATGCATGCCGTCCGCGAGATTGGCGGGCAGTTGCAGGCCATTGGCGGCGACCGGCGCACCCAGCCGCTGCACCACGATGCGCGCGTCCTTGTCCACGTCGGCGCCTGCTGGGTTCAGCGCGCTGTCGGGAACGTTGCCCCAGCGGTGCGCCAGACTGGCGATCTGTCGCAACTGGGTGTCCTGCAGTTCGTTGGCTTCCTGATAGCCGAAAAAGTACGACAGCGCCGCGGTGCCCAGGCCGACCAGCACCACGCTGACCGTCATCCACAGCCATAGCCGCCGCAGCAGCGACTGCGCGCCCCAGTGGCGCAACGCGGCCAGCGGGCTCATGGCTTGTCCGCGGCGCCTTCGCGCGGCACCAGCCAGCCCACGCCGCGCACGTTTTTGATTACCTCCGGCGCGAGCTTTTTGCGCAGGCTGTGGATGAGGAACTCGACCGCGTTGCTCTCCACTTCTTCGTTCCAGCCGTAGATGCGGTCTTCGAGCTCGCTGCGTGAAAGAATCGCGCCAGGCCGCAGCAACAGGGCGTGCAGCAGCGCGTATTCGCGCGCTGTCAGGCGTTGCGTCTGGCCCTGATACTGCACCTCACGAGTGACCGGGTCGAGCGAGATGACTCCATTGCTCAGCACCGGCTGCGCCTGTCCGCCTTGCCGCCGCGCCACCGCGCGGATGCGGGCGAGCAACTCGGCGCTCTCAAAAGGTTTGACTAGATAGTCGTCAGCACCGAGGTCTAGGCCGCGCACGCGGTCTTCCACACTGTCACGTGCGGTGAGGATGAGAATGGGCATGCTGCTGCCACTCTGGCGCAGCGCTTGCAGCACCGACAGGCCGTCGCGCTTGGGCAGGCCCAGGTCGATCAGCATCAGCTCATACTCGCCGCCCTGCGCGGCGGCCAGCGCAGAGGCGCCGTCGAGTACCCAGTCGACCGCGTGCGCGGCGTCGCGCAGCGCCTGACGGGTGGCGCTGCCCAGCATGTGATCGTCTTCAACCAGGAGGATGCGCATGATTCATTCGGTGACGGGAGAGGCTGCGGGCTGAATGAGATTGTCGCCGTCCTGCGCGTCATCTAGCCGGCCGCGCAGCAGCTTGAACAGCACCGGCATGAGCAGTAGCACCAGCGGCATCTGCACCGCAAGCCCCGAAATGATGGCCACCGCCAGCGGCTGCTGCATCGCCGAGCCCTGACCGAGCGCCAGGGCCAGCGGCGCCAGTGTGAGCATCGCGGCAAACGTGGTCATCGCGATCGGCCGCAGCCGGTTCTGCCCTGCGGCCACCAGCGCGGTGTCGAGCGACAGGCCGGGTTGCGCGCGCTGCAGCGTCTGTACTTCGCTGAAGTAGAAAATTGCCACTTCGGTGACGATGCCGACGATCATGGTCATGCCCATCATGGCTGAGATGTTGAGCTCGATGCCTGCCGCCCACAGCCCGATGAACACCGCTGGCAGCGCCAGCAGCGGCATGGCCAGAATCGCGATGGCCACCTTGAAACGCTCGTACAAGAACAGCAGCAGTAGGAACACCAGCAGTACCGCCGCGCTCAGCACACTGATCAGCCCCTGGAACGCGATCTGCTGCTGCTTGTAGAGGCCGCCGAGCTGGGCATAGACCCCGGGCGGGAAGTCGCCCGGTGCGTCGATGATTTTTTTCACATCCGCGATGGTCGAACCCAGATCGCGCCCGCTGATGCGCGCCGTCACCGCGGCCATGGCCTTGAGGTTTTCACGGTGGATTTCTGGCTGGCCGGTGAGAATTTTCAGGGTAGCGATCCGTCCGAGGGTGAACACATGGCCGTCGGGCGCACGCAGCGGCAGCCGGGCGATGTCGTCGGTGGTTTGGCGCAGCGCAAGCGGCGCCCACACCCGCACGCCGACCATCTTCGGCCCTTGCTGTAGCTGAGTGACCACACTGCCTCCGATGAGGGTTGCCAGCTGTTGCTGCACCTGCGCTGGATCCACGCCTTCGAGCGCGGCGCGGGTGGGGTCGATGCGGATGTCGAGCGCGTCGCCCGCTGGCTTCATGCCGCTGCGCACATCGACGATGCCTGGGATGCGCGCGATCTGCGCGGCGGTGCGGTGCGCCAGCTGCGCGAGCTGCTGTGGGTTGTCGTCGAAAATCTTGATCTCTACCGGTTGCGGCACCGCGGTGAGGTCGCCGATCAGATCTTCCATCAGCTGCGCCAGTTCGATCTTCACCCCCGGCACCTGGGTTTCGATGCGCTGACGCACGTCTTCCATCACCGCATCGATCGACTTGCGCGGCGGCGGTTTGAGCCGCACGAAAAAGTCGCCCTCGTTCGCCTCGGTCACGCCGCCGCCGAGCTGCGCACCGGTGCGGCGCGAGAAGGTCTGCACCTCGGGGGTGGTGCGCAGAATGTGCTCGACCTGCTGCAGGATGCGGTCGGTCTCGGCGAGTGACGTGCCGGGCGGGGTGCGGTAGTCGAGAATGAAACCGCCCTCGTCCATATGCGGCATGAAACCACTGCCCACCTGCCCATACGCCAGCCAGCCCGCGAGCAGCAGCGGCAGCACGCCAAGCGTCGCCAGCCACGGGCGGCGCAGGCTGGCTTGCAATAGGCGGCCATAGCCTCGCTGCACCATAGACAGCCAGCGGCCATGTTCGCGCTGCGCCTCGCGGGTGATGTCCCTGGGCGTGAGCAGCTTGTCGGCCAGCAGCGGCACGGCCAGCCAGGCGACGAAAAACGAGATCACCAGCGCCGCGGCCATGGTCAGCGACAGCGCCTTGAAAAACGCCCCGGTCACGCCGGACAAAAAGGCCAGCGGCAGGAAGATCACCACGGTCGATGCGCTCGACCCGGCCAGCGGCCGCAAATACTCCATCGCCGCATGCAGGATGCCGCTGTGCCGCTGCCGTGCGTCGGTATCGTGCCGCGTTTCGCTGAGCCGCCGCACGATGTGCTCACTCATCACGATCGCGTCGTCGATCACCAAGCCCACAGCGGCCGCCATGCCGCCCAGGGTCATGATGTTGAAGCTCATGCCCAGGGCATACAGCAGCACCACGGTGGCCGCGAGCACGGCGGGCACGGTGATCATCGCGATCAGCGTCATTTTCAGGCTGCGCAGGAACAGCAGCAGCACCAGTCCGGCCAGCGCGACGCCGATCAGGATGGCATCGCGCACACTGGCGGCGCTGTCGACCACCAGAGTGCTCTGGTCGTACCAGCTTGCCAGATGCACCCCGGGCGGAAGTGCGGTGCGGGCCAGCAGGGCGCGCACGTCCCTGGCGATCTGCACTGTGTTGCCGCCGGGCTGCTGGTAGATGTCGAGCAAGACCGCGTCCTTGCCATCAGCGGTGACTCTGATCCACTGCGGCACGGTGCTGCGGGAAATGCGCGCCACGTCCCTGAGCCGCACCACGCCGTCGGGCCCGGCGCGCAGCACGATGTCGCCGATCTGCGCAGCGTCATGCAGCCTGGAATCGGCCAATGCCAGCAGCAGCTTGTAGCGATCCTGCAGGCGCCCCACGGCCTGCACGCCGTTGGCGGCGGCAACGGCGTTGTTCACGTCCTGCAGCGCCAGCCCGAGCGCCTGCAGTTTGAGCGGATCGAGGGTGACGTGATATTCCTCGCGTGCGCCGCCCTGGATCTGTACCCGCGCCACGCCGCCGATGCTCGAGAGCAGCGGCCGCAGCTGGAACTCGGCCAGGTCGTAGAGCTGGGTCGGGGTGAGGGTGTTGGACGTCAGGCTGTACGCGATGACCGGATCGACCGTTGGGTCCATGCGCTTGCTCGATACCTGGGTGCCCGGCGGCAATTGCGGCAGCATTTGCGTCACCGCCTCGTTGACCTGCACCGCGGCCAGCGCCATCGGCGTGCCCCAGTCGAAACTCACCGATATGTCGGCGGTGCCGCGGCTGGTGGTCGAGCGCACGTCTACCACACCCGGCACGCGTCGCACCGCCTGCTCCAGCGGCTGGGTCACCTGCAGCATCATCTGGCTGGCCGGGCGGTCGCCCGCATCGGCGCTGACCACCACGCGCGGAAAGTCCACATTCGGAAACAGCCCCACCGGCAGCTTGAACGCGGCGAACACCCCGCCGGCGGCCAGCAGCGCCAGCAGGAACAGCACCGAGCGCCGGTGGCGCTGCAGCCAGATCGATGCACCGCTCATCGGGCGGCTCCGGCCACGCGCAGCGTCATGCCGTCACGCAGTTCGTAGTTGCCTGCGACAATCAGCGGCAGCGCCGGGTCGAGCGCGCCGGTGATGCCGGTCTGCAGACCGCTTTCGATCGCGATGTGCACGGGCACGCGGCGGGCGCGCCCCTTGTCGTCCTGAAACACATACGCGCCGCGCTCATCCTGCAGTACCGCATCGCGCGGCACTACCCAGCCGCGCCAGCGGCCGAGCACCATATCGGCCTGCACACTGGTTCCGGCCGCGGGCAGGCCCGGCTGCGCGGGCAGCGCAATCAGCACATCGAGCCGCTGGGTCTTGGGGTTGATCGCGGCGCCGATGCTGCGGATGGTGCCCTGCCAATGCTGTTGCGGATCGAACACCGCAGTCAGCCGCACCGGCTGCCCCGGCTGCAGGCGCGCGGCGTCTTCGGGCGGCACGCCGGCCGCTGCCTGCAGGCTGCCGCCGCGGCCGAGTTGCAGCAATGGACTGCCGGCGGCAAGCAGATCGCCCGATGCTGCGCTCACCGCGAGCACGACCCCGTCCGCGGGCGCGGTCACGCGGGTTTCGGCCTGCCCCGCGCCCTGCTGCTGAAGGCTGTGCAGTTGCGCCTGGGCATCCTGCAGCGCCTTACGGGCCGCGTCCACCTGCGATTGTGTGGCGAGTTGCTGCACCTTCAGCGCGGTGACGCGGTCGAGCTCGGTCTGTGCAAACCGCACCGCGGTCTGCGCCTGCGTATAGGCCAGGGTGCTGGTGGCATCGTTGCGCAGGGTGGCGAGCCACTGGCCCTTGCGCACCGCCTGCCCGACATGCACCGCAATGCTCTGCACCTGCATCGGGTGCTGGAAGGTCAGGGTCTGTGTCTGGCTAGCGGGCACTTGCACCACGGCATAGGCGCGCAGGGTGCGCAGCAGTTCGCCGCGCCGAAGCGGCGCGGTCTGCACCAGAGCGGAGACTTCTGGCCCCGCAGCGCGCGCAGTGCCGAGCAGCGCGGGCAGCAGACAGGCGGTGAGAAACAGCAGACGGGTGCGGGCGGAAAGATTCATGACTAGGGTGCTTTGGAAGTCGTCGTGGCTTGCTTCGCCGGGCGATACGGGCCGAGGCCGGTGAGCAACTGCAGCGCCAGCGCTTGTTCCTCGGTCTGCTGGGCATTGGCCTGCAGCGCCAGACGCTGGTCGAGCAGGGCGGTGCGCTGGTTGATGAATTCGAGCAGAGTCATGCTGCCGTGCTGCAGCGCGACCTGCGCCGCCGCCTCCGCAGACTCCAGCGCGGGTAGCGCCGCCAGCAGAGCTCGGCGCTGTTGCTGCAGCAGTGCGAGGTCGGCCTGCGCCTGGCGCACATCGGCATCGGCCTGATCGAGCCGCGCCTGATACTCGGCGTGCAGCTGCGCCCGGGTGGCGCGTTGTGTGGCGATCACGCCCTGATTGCGGTTGAACAGCGGCAGGCTGATGCTCACGCCAAAGCCGATGGTGTTGACCCCGGCAGTGTCGCGCGCGCGGGTGAAGCCGAGGTTGAACGCGGGGAACTGGCCGAGCACGGCTTGCCAGACCTTCTGCTCCTGCGCGGCATAGCCGGCCTGCAGCGCCATCAGGTCGGGGCGGATGCGCGGCAGGTCGTGCAGCGCCGCGTCGACCTGCGCCGCATCGGGCACGGGTTGTGGCGTGGCTGGGGCCAGCGACAGCGGTACGTCGGCCTTCAGCCCGAGCAATGCGTGGAGCTGCGATTGCAGCGCGAGCTGCTGGCGCTGGATGCTCTGGATGGTTTGTGTCAGCGCCTGCAACGGCACGAGCTGTGCGTCTACGTCCAGCCGGGTGACATTGCCCTGCGCCAGCGCAGCCTGACTGCGCTGTAGCCGTTGCTCGAACAACTGGCGCTCCTGCTCGAGCAGCGCCAGCCGCGCGGTGTTGCCGGTGATCTGGGTGTAGAGCAGCCGGGCCTGCGCCACGGTCTGCCACTCGGCCCACAGCACCTGCAGATCGACCTGGGTGGCGGCGCTTTGCGCGGCGCGCGTGGCGGCATGGTGGGTGATCAGCGCGGCGATGTCGTAGGACAGGCCGAGGTTGTACGCCGAGGTCGTGGCGCCCACGCTGTTGCCGGGAAAGTCGCGCGTCAGACTGAGCTGCGGATCGGGCAGCAGCCCGGCGTCGAACGCCTGCGCACGGGCCACGCCGGCCTTGGCGCGCTCGGCCTTGAGTTGCGGATTGTTGAGCACCGCGAGGATGGCAAGACCCGTGGCGTCGAGCGGTCTGGTGGGGTCGAAATCGTAATGCGCCAGGGCGGGCAGGGCGATGCGGCTGCGCGCCACGCGCAGGTCCTGCACCGACGCCGCCAGGTGCGGCGCGGTGGGCAGCGGATCAGGGTGATAGGTGGCACAGCCGCCCAGCAGCAGGGTAGCGAGCACGGCGGTGTGTGCAAGACGGCGAAACGGTACGGTCAGGCGGCTCGGTGTCGCAGAGTGCATCATCGTAGGGTCCAGCCATGACGGATCGCGGGTGCGAACAAGGCGCGGTAGATGCGGTTGAGCAGCGGCAGCGCGGGTGCGATCAGACGGCCGCGCACCGCGTGGATGAGCACAGCGGTCAGCAGCCCGACCAGCGCGGCGCCGGCCATGTCCAGCGGCCAGTGCACGCCCAGATACACCCGCGCCCAGGCCACTGGCAGACCGAGCAAAGCCAGCAACAGCCCGGCACGGCGCCATCGCACATCGCGCAGCAGGCTGGTGGCGACCGCCCAGATGACCGTCAGATGATCGCTGGGAAAGCTGCTGTCGCTGGCATGCGCCAGCAGCGCCGGGCCCAGCCCGACCGCGAACGGCCGCGGCTCGAACACCACCAGCCCGATGAGCTGATTGATGCCCAGCGCCACCAGCGCGGCCACTGCGGCCTGCAGCAGTGCCAGCCGCTGGGCCTCGGGCCGGCGCAGCCAGCCCCAGACCAGCAGCAGCGGTGCGCAGTAGACGGCGTCATTGGCAAGCAGCAAGGCCACATCCACGCTGACCCGCGACGCGCTGCCCGCGGCAGCCCAGTGCATGTAAAGACCGAGATTGAGCGCGTTCCAGAGAGCAGGGAAGTGGAGCATGGGTGGGCGGCTGGGGGAAGATTCATATCGGAAAAACCCGTGCTCCACGCGTGGGGCACGGGCTGCGAGCAGGGCTCAGTCCTGCTGTTCGTGGTCGTCGTGGTCTGCCCTGTCCTCGGCCTGTGCGATGACCGTGCCCTGGTCCGGGCTGATCTTCACGTCGAACACCTGCGTGCTCTTGACCACTTCGACGTCGTAGACCAGCTTGCCGCCATGCGGCTCGACCTCGGCCTTGGATGCGGTGCCGCCCACATGCTGCTCGGCGGCCGTGATCGCCTGCGCAAGGCTGAACTTGGCGTTGGGGATGGTGCGGGCATCATGGCCCGAATCGCCCGCGGCATAGACGCTCACACCAGCTGCTACCGATGTGAGCAATAGGGCCGCGAGGGCCAGAGTGGATTTGCGTGTCAACATGACAAAACTCCCTGAAAAGACCGCCGTGTTGGCGTGTCTGCACTCTAGGGAGCGAGTCTTAGCCAAGACATAGGAGGCGCTATCCTTGCGTTATGACTGCGCCATTGGTTTCGTCCTCCGCTGCGGCGCGTCGGCCCCGGGTGGGGCTGGCGCTGGGCGGCGGCGCGGCGCGCGGCATGGCGCATCTGGGTGTGCTGCGCGCGCTGGCCGATGCCGGGGTGCGGATCGACTGCATCGCCGGCTGTAGCATCGGCGCGTTGGTCGGCGCCATTGCCGCATCGGGCAGCACCGACGGACTTGAGGCGACCTTCAAGACCTTTGACTGGAAAAAGACCCTGTCGTTTTTCGACATGGTGTTTCCGCGCTCTGGGCTGATCGACGGCGCCAAGGTCACTGCGCTGGTGCGCGAGCATCTGCCGGCTGCGCAGATCGCCGATCTGATGTTGCCGTTTGCCGCGGTGGCTACCGACCTGCTCACCGGCGACGAGGTGATCCTGCGCACCGGCGACGTGATCGACGCGGTGCGCGCCAGCATTGCCGTGCCTGGCATTTTCACCCCGGTGCGACAGGGCAGGCGGGTGCTGGTCGACGGCGGGCTGAGCAATCCGCTGCCAGTGAGCGTGGCGCGTGCACTCGGCGCGGATCTGGTGATCGCGGTGGATCTGAACCACGGCGTGGTCAACGGCCGCCCGCGCTTGCGGCGCCGGACATCACAAACCCTGGCCGATGCACAGCGGCAGGCGCAGGGCTGGGTGGCAGACTATCGTCGGGTGATGGGCGATCTGAAGGCGCGGCTGCTGGCCGGCAGCAACACGCGCGAGCAGTTCTCGCGATGGGCCGAGCGCGGCGAGGCGCTGCCCAATTTGTTCGAGGTGCTCCTCGCCTCGGTCAACGTCATGGAAATGCACCTGACCCGCTCGCGGCTGGCGATCGAGCCGGCGGATTTGCTGATTCGTCCGCCGCTGGGCCATATCCGCTTTCTGGAATTCGGTCGCGCCGCAGAGGCGATTGACATCGGCTATCAGGCGGCGCAACAAGCGCTGCAGGACTGGCCTGCGCGGACAGCGGCTTGAGAGAGAACCGGCGCTCAGCCGGTGTTGCGCAGACCGGCGGCGATGCCGTTGATACTCAGATGAATGCCGCGCTTGGTGCGCTCATCGGTCTGACCTTCGCGGAAGCGGTGAAGCAGTTCGATCTGCAGGTGATTGAGCGGGTCGATGTAGGGGAAGCGGGCGCGGATCGAGCGCTTGAGCGTGGGGTTGTCAGCCAGGCGCTCGGCGTTGCCGGTGATGGCGGTGAGCATCTCAGTAGTCAGCTGCCATTCGCGCTGCAGTGCGCGCAGCACTTTCTGCCGGGTCTTGGCGTCGGGAACCAGCTCGGCATAGCGTGCGGCCACGCGCATGTCGGTTTTGGCCAGCACCATGTCGATGTTCGACAGCAGGGTGGCGAAGAACGGCCACTGCCGGGCCATGCGCTGCAGAAGTTTCATGCCGTCGGGCTCGGTGTCGAGAAAGGCCTGCACTCCGCTGCCGAAGCCGTACCAGCCGGGCAGCGCCACGCGGCACTGCCCCCACGAGAAGCCCCAGGGAATGGCGCGCAGGTCGGCGATTGCACGGGTGGCCTTGCGCGAGGACGGGCGGCTGCCGATATTGAGCTCGGCGATTTCGGATATCGGCGTGGCGGCGTAGAAATAGTCGGCGAATTCCGGGGTGTCGTACACCAGCTTGCGGTACGCGGCCATCGACGCTCTGGACAGCGCCGCGGCGGCGTCGAGAAATCGCGCGGGCGGCTTGGTCGCGGTTCTGGTCTGCGGCAGCAGCGTGGCCTGCAGGGTGGCGGCGACCAGGGTTTCGAGATTGCGCAGGCCGATGTCGGGGTTGCCGTATTTGCTGGTGATGACCTCGCCCTGCTCGGTCAGGCGGATCTGGCCGTTGACCGTGCCCGGCGGCTGCGCCAGGATGGCGTCGAAGCTCGGGCCGCCACCGCGCCCCACCGTGCCGCCGCGGCCGTGAAACAGCCGCAGGGTGATGCCATGCTCGGCCTTGAGCGGGGCGAACAGTTCTACCAACGCAATTTCGGCGCAGTACAGCTCCCAGTTGGAGGTGAAAAAGCCGCCGTCCTTGTTGCTGTCGGAATAGCCCAGCATGATTTCTTGCTCGCCGCCCGAGCGCTGTACCAGGCTCTTGATGCCGGGCAAGGCGTAGAACTCGCGCATGATGGCCGGGGCGTTGCGCAGGTCGTCGATGGTCTCGAACAGTGGCACCACCAGCAGCTCGGCATAGCTGTCGGCGCTGCCCAGCGTGCCGTGCAGCAGCCCGGCTTCCTTTTGCAGCACCAGCAGTTCGAGCAGATCGCTGACCGTCTCGGAATGCGAGATGATGTACTGACGGATCGCGCGCGGGCCGAAGTCGCGCCGGGCGCTGTAGGCGCGGTCGAACACCGCCAGTTCGCTGCGGGTCCAGTCGGAATAGGTGTGATGCGGCAGGCGCAGCGGGCGCGGGTCGTTGAGGCAGCGGATCAGCAGGGCCTGCTTGGCGGCCTCGTCCAGATGGCTGTAGTCCGGACAGAGCTGCGCCACGGCGAGCAGTTCGCGCAGCACGGCCTCATGCTGATCCGAGCTTTGCCGCAGGTCGATGGTGGCCAGACGGAAGCCGAACACACTGGCGGCACGGATCAGCGGATCGACGCGCGCACGCGCCAGCGCCTCGGCATGGTGGCTGGCGAGCGAGGCGCGGATGGTGCGCAGATCGGCGATGAATTCGTCGGCGTTGGCATATGGCTCGGCACTGCCGACTTCGGGCAGCAGCGCCTCGACTCCGGCGAGCTTGCGCAGGTTGGCGGCCAGGCGGGCGTACATGCCGATGAGGGCGCGGCGGTACGGCTCGTCGCGGCGGTGCTCGGACAGATCGGGCGAACGCTCGGCCAGTGCCATCAGATCGGGGCTGGCGCTGGCCAGCAGTGCGGAGATCGACAGCTCGCCGCCAATGGCGTGCACTTCGGCCATGTAATGTTCGATCGCAGTGCGCGACTGCAGGCGCAGCGCGTAGCTCAGAGTCTCGGCAGTGACGTAAGGGTTGCCGTCACGGTCGCCGCCGATCCAGTGACCCATGCGGAAAAACGCTGGCAGCTCGGCGCTGGGTGCATCGCCGTGCTCGGGGGGGAACAGCGCGTCGATGTCGCGCTGCAGATCGCGATACAGCCGCGGGAATTGGGTGAAAAAGGTGGTGTCGTAGAACGACAGCACGTTCTTGATCTCGTCGGAGACGCGCAGTTTCACGTAGCGCAGCAGCCGGGTCTGCCACAGCTGCACCACGCGGGCGCGCATCGCGTCCTCAATTTCGGTGCGCTTTTGCGGCAGCCGGGCGGCGTCGCGCTCGACCAGCAGCCGCGCCAGCGCGCGCTCGGCGTCGAGCACGCTTTTGCGCTGGACTTCGGTGGGATGGGCGGTGAGCACAGGGCAGATCAGCGCCTGATCGAAAAACTGCATCAACTGCGCGCGCCGCACGCCGCTGGCCTTGAGCACTTCCAGCGCGGCGCGCACACTGTCGCGCCGCGGCGGCGCACCGCGCTCGGCGTCCTGCTCGGCGCGGCGCAGCACATGATGGTCCTCCGCGATATTGGCCAGGATCGAGAAGTAGCTGAACGCGCGGATCACGCTGACCGCCTGATCGCGGGTCAGGCTGCGCAGCAGCTTGTCCAGCGCTCGGCGGTCCCGGGCGTCGCCGCTGCGGTGGAATTTCACCGACAGCTGACGGATGGTCTCGACGATGTCGAACATCTCCTGCCCTTCCTGCTCCCGGATCATGTCGCCGAGCAGGCGCCCAAGCAGCCGGATGTCGTCGAACAGCGCGGCATCGGGATCAGAAGCAGGGCGAGCTGTAGCTTGGCGGTTCGGCATGACGGATATTGGGAAGATCGTAGGAAGGGCGCTGTGATGCTAGCAGCGCACCGCAGCACGGGTTGCATCTTGCGCGCCTGAGCAGTCCGAGGATTTGCGCTGGCGCAGGACGATGTGCCGTGGCGTTGCATCCCGCGGTATCCGGCCGTGCCGGGCTCCTAGAATCCGCGCATGACTTCGACCCCAACCCCCCCTTCGTCCCTCGTCATTGCCACACGCGAAAGCCGCCTCGCCCTGTGGCAGGCGCACCATGTGCGCGATCTGCTGCAGGTGCTCTACCCGACCTGCGAGGTGCGCATCTTTGGTATGACCACGCAGGGCGACCAGATTCTGGACAAGTCGCTGGCGAAGATCGGCGGTAAGGGGTTGTTCGTCAAGGAACTCGAGGTGGCGATGGAACAGGGCCGCGCCGATCTTGCGGTGCATTCGCTCAAGGACGTGCCCATGGTGCTGCCGCCGGGCTTTCATCTCGCTGCGGTGATGCAGCGCGAGGACCCGCGCGATGCCTGGGTCAGCGCGCACCATGCCAGTCTGGTCGAGGTGCCGGCGGGCGCGGTGGTCGGCACCTCCAGCCTGCGACGCGAAGCGCAGCTGCGCGCACGCTATCCGCATCTGCGCGTGGAGCCGCTGCGCGGCAACCTCGACACCCGGCTGCGCAAGCTCGACGAGGGGCGGTACGCCGGCATTCTGCTGGCGGCTGCTGGGCTCAAGCGGCTGGGGCTGGGCGAGCGCGTGCGTGCCGTGATCGACCCCGAGGACATGCTCCCGGCGGTCGGGCAGGCGGCGCTGGGCATCGAAATCCGCGCCGACCGCACCGATCTGTTGCAGCTGCTTGCGCCGCTGAACCATCAACCCACTGCGCTGTGCGCCCAGGCCGAGCGCGCGGTCTCGCGCGCGCTGGGCGGCAGCTGTACGACGCCGATGGGCGCACACGCCACCCTGGACGGGCAGCACATGCTGCTGCGCGCACTGCTCGGCCTGCCCGATGGCAGCCGCATGCTGCGGGCACAGGCACGCGCGCCGGTTACCGATGCGGCGCAGGCCGAGGCGTTGGGGCAGCAGGTGGCGCAGCAATTGCGCGCGCAGGGTGCAGACGCACTGCTTGCGCAGTTGGCCGCGCACTGAGCGGCGCGGCGCCTGGCACGGGTGACCGCCATGTCCAACGCCACGCTGATCGTCACCCGTGTGCCGGCGCAGTCCGCCGCACTGGCGCAGGCCTGCCAGCAGGTCGGCGTGCGGGTGATCGACTTTGCGCTGCAGTCCATCGGCCCACCGCCCGATCCAGCGCGGTTTCACGCGGCGCTGGCCGCACTGCCGCAGACCGACCTGGCCATTCCGGTCAGCCCGACCGCAGTGGCTGCGGTGTTTGCGGCGCTGCCCGGGCCGTGGCCGGCGCATTGCGCCATTGGCGTGGTCGGGCAGGGTAGTCTGCGTGCGGTGCGCCGCGCGCTTGCCGCGCAGCCAGGCGATCCGCCGTGGCCAAGGCTGATCGCCCCCGACGCGCAGGAGGAGCACGGCGGCGAGAGCGACTCGCTCGCGCTATGGCATGCGCTGCAGCTGGCCTTCGCCCCGGGCCCGGTTGCGGTGTTTCCGTGGGTCGGCCGGAAGGTCCAGATTTTTCGTGGTGGCGCTGGCCGCGATCTGCTCGCGCGCCGGTTGGAAAAGGCCGGAGCCAAGGTCAAGATCGTCGAGGCATATAGCCGTCTCGCACCGCAGTATGACGCGCACACCGCCGAGCAGCTGCATACGGCGCTGAGCAGCGGCGGCTGGTGGCTGCTGACCTCGTCCGAAGCGGTCCGCAATCTGCAGGACCTCTTGGCGCAGGCCGGCATCGCGCGCGCGGCGCTGCAATGCCAGCGCGCACTGGCGATCCACCCGCGCATTGCGCAGGCCCTGCAAGCCGCGGGCTTTGGCCAGGTGGAGCTCACAGCTGCTTCTCCCGAGGCGGTACTGGCCACGCTGCAGCGCCTGGCAAGCGCCATCCCGCACCCTAGAATGCCCACATGACCGAGCCCGACCCCCGCCCCGACGCTCAGCCCGCAGCCGAACCGCCAGCTGGCACCAGCCCCGAGGCGTCTTCGGCTGCGCCGCCGTTGCCTCCTGTGCCCCCTGCAGCCGTTGCGATGCCCGGCGCGCGCTGGATCTGGCCTGCGCTGCTGGCCATCGTCCTGGCCATGTTGGCGATGGCCTGGTGGCTCGACAGCCGCCTGTACGCCACGCAGGCCGAGATTGCACAGCGACTGCAGGCCGCTACCACCAATGCAATCGAGGCCAAGACCCTGACCAGGCAGGCCAGCGATGCAGTGCGCGATCTCACCGCGCGCGTTGCGGTGCTCGAATCGCGTCAGCAGGATTTCGCTGCGCAGCGGCAGGCGCTGGAAACACTGTATGAAGAATTCGCCAAGAGCCGCGATCAGGCGCGCCTGTCCGAGACCGGGCAGCTCATCGCACTGGCGCAGCAGCAGGCCCAGCTCATCGGCAATGTGCAGCCGCTAATCGCCACGCTGCAAAGCGCCGACGCCCGCCTGGCGCGCTCGTCCAACCCCAAGGCGCAGATCCTGCGCCGCGCGGTGCAGGCCGATCTCACCCGGCTGCGTAGCGCGGTCACGCCCGACATTGCCGCGGCGGCGCACAAACTCAACGATCTGGCGGCGCTGGTCGACGATCTGCGGCTGGTTTCCTCTGCCGCACCGCTGCATGCCAGTCATGGCGCACTGGTTTCGCCGCCGGGCACGGCATCTGCTACGCCGCCGGGGCCGAGCTGGGCGCCGTGGCTGGGTGTGTGGTTCGAGCGCCTGCGCGCCAGCGTGGTGCAACTGTTCGGCATCACCCGAGTTGGCTCGCGCGACGCGCTGCTCGCCTCGCCGCAGCAGGGCGAGTTCCTGCGCGAAAACCTCAAGCTGCGCATTCTCAACGCCCGGCTCGATCTGTTGTCGCGCAACGCCGTGGCCTATCGCAGCGACATGCGCGGCATCACCGAGGCGCTCGAAACCTATTTCGATCGACGTCAGCCGCGCATGGTGCAGGCGCTGTCGCTGGCGCGGCAGGCCGCGCAGCTCGACCTGTCGGCCAATCCGGCGGCCAATCTGGAGTCGCTGGCCGTGCTGTCCACGCTCGATACCGGAGCGCCCTGATGCGCTGGCTCGTGTGGACTCTAGTCCTGGCCGCGGCCGCGGTGCTGCTGGCGCTGGGCACCACGCTCAATTCCGGCAACGTCGCCGTGCTGCTGCCGCCGTGGCGGGTGGATGTGTCGCTGAACTTCGCGGTGCTGCTGCTGCTGCTGGCCTTCGTCGTGCTGTATCTGGTGCTGCGCGGTCTGACGCTGCTACTGGGCATGCCGCGGGCCGCGGCCGAATACCGTGCCCGCAGGCGCATGCGGCTGGCGGCGCAGGCCTTGCACAACGGCATGTTCGATTATTTCGGCGGGCGCTTTCGTCGTGCCGAGCGCGCCGCCCAGCGCGCTGCCGAGTTCAGCGATTTCGCGCCGGCGGCGCTGCTGACCGCGGCGCAGTCAGCGCAGCAGCTCCAGGCCTACGACCGACGCGATGCCTACCTGGCGCAACTGCCGCAACAGGCGCGCGACGCTGCTGTGCTGCTGCAGGCGCAGTGGCAACTCGACTCCAAGCAGCCGCGCGAAGCCCTGGCCCTGCTGCAGACCCTGCCTGCCGGTGTGCGCCGACGCACCCACGCGCTGCGCATCGAGCTGCAGGCTGCACGCAAGATCAATGACCACGCCGACGTGCTGCGGCTGGCGCGCACCCTGCTCAAACACGGCGCGTTGCATCCGGCGGCGGCGCAGGCCATGCTGCAGACCGCGGCGACCGGTCTGCTGCGCCAGGCGGCGGACGATCCGCAGGCGCTGCGCGCAACCTGGAACAGGCTCACCGCGCAAGAGCGCTCCGACCCCGCGCTGGTGGTGACTGCAGCCCGCAGCTTTGCCATGGCCGGCGTGCCGGGCGAGGCGCGCGCGCTGCTGGTGGCAGCGCTCAACCGGCCGCAGGCCGAGCCGGCCCTGTTCATGCCGACGCTGCGCGGTCTGCTGCAGGGTATCGATGCCGGTTTCGTCTCGCAGACCGAGCAGTGGCTCGGGCGCTGGCCACAGGAGGCGCAGGCGCTGTTCCTCGCGGGCATGGCCTGCGCCGAACTGCAGCTTTGGGGCAAGGCGCAGCAATACTTGCAAAAGGCCATTCACGCCTGCGGCGAGGACGAGCGGCGGCTGCGCGGCCAGATTCATGCTGCACTGGCCCAATTGCTCGAAAGCATCGAACGCGAGGATCAGGCCCAGCGGCACTGGCGCGCTGCGGCGGTCGATTTGGCCGCGATCGAGCCGCCGTCCCGGCCGGCCTGAGTCGGCACACGCCCAGCGCAGGGCACGGAGAAAAGGATGCACTATCCCACCATCGACCAGGTCATCGGCAACACCCCGCTGGTTCGTCTGCAGCGCATTCCCGGCGCGGACAACGCGCGCCGCGGCAATGTCATTCTGGGCAAACTCGAGGGCAACAACCCGGCCGGCTCGGTGAAGGACCGGCCCGCGCTGTCGATGATCCGCCGCGCGCAGGAACGCGGCGCGATCAAGCCGGGCGACACGCTGATCGAGGCGACCTCGGGCAACACCGGCATTGCGCTGGCCATGGCTGCGGCCATTCTGGGCTATCGCATGGTGCTCATCATGCCCGAAGACCTCAGCATCGAGCGCGCACAGACCATGAAAGCATTCGGTGCCGAGTTGCTGCTCACCCCCAAGAGTGGCGGCATGGAATATGCCCGCGACCTGGCTGAGCAGATGCAGCGCGAGGGCAAGGGCTTGGTGCTCGACCAGTTCGCCAATCCCGACAATCCCCGCGTGCACTACGAGACCACCGGCCCCGAGATCTGGCGCGACACTGCGGGCCGCGTCACCCATTTCGTCAGCGCGATGGGCACCACCGGCACCATCACCGGGGTGTCGCGCTATCTGAAGGAGCAGAACCCGTCGGTGCAGATCGTCGGTGCCCAGCCGGAAGAAGGCTCGCGCATCCCGGGCATCCGCAAATGGCCGCAGGAATACCTGCCCAGGATTTACGAGCCGCAGCGCGTCGACCGGCTGGAATATGTCAGCCAGACCGCAGCCGAGAACATGGCGCGCCGGCTTGCCCGCGAGGAAGGACTGTTTGCCGGCATCAGTGCGGCCGGGGCCTGCGAGGTGGCGCTGCGCATCGCCCGCGAGGTAGAAAACGCCACCATCGTGTTCATCGTCTGCGACCGCGGCGATCGCTACCTGAGCACCGGCGTGTTTCCAGCCTGAGCACAAGGCGCAGAGTCACGCTGGTAGCGCCGGGTTGTGCTTGTGTGTTTGTCGTCCCTCCCGTCGCTCGTCCGCGGCAGCAAGCAGGCGCTGTCAGAGCCCCATCACCCGAGGTGCGCCGGTCTGCTGGCTTGCAGCGTCGGAGTGGTTGCCATGTCCTGCCCGGGCACGCTGTCCGCGCCGGCGCGCAACGCATGCCCGTCCCCAGACCGGAAGCCGATGGCCACGCAGACGAACAGCAGAATGCCGAGGATGGCGAGAGAGATTTTGGTGCCCATGGCGCAAAGCAGTTCGCAGACGATTCATCCCGCTCGACATGAGTTGCGGCATCGCAGCAGCAAAGCGTTGGCCGTCGATGGTCATCTGAAATACCTTTGGACACATGCGCGGGCAAGTTGCGCCTGCCTACCGCAAGACGGAGCATGAAACCCCGCTGCCGCCTCAGCCCAGATTCAGCCGTGCGGCTAGCGCCAGCAAGGTGATCAGCAGCACCGGCGTGGTCAGGATCAGGCCGACGCGCATGTAATAGCCCCAACCAATGTGCATGCCCTTGCGGTCGAGCACATGCAGCCACAGCAGTGTGGCCAGACTGCCGATTGGCGTGAACTTGGGACCGAGATCGCAACCAATGACATGCGCGTAGATCATCGCCTCGCGCACCGCCGGGTCCAGTCCTTGCGCGTGGTGGATGCCCAGCGCGCCGATCAGCGTCATCGGCAGGTTGTTCATCACCGACGACAGCAGCGCGCTGATCACCCCGGTGCCGACGGCCGCGGCAAGTACGCCGTGCCGCCCGAGCGCTTCAAGCACCTGCGCCAGAGCCGCGGTCAGCCCGGCGTTGCGCAGGCCATAGACCACCAGGTACATGCCGAGCGAAAACAGCACGATCTGCCAAGGCGCGTGGCGGATGACGCCGCGCACATTGATCTGCGCTCCCTGCCCGCCGCGCCACCAGCGCCCGGCCAGCACCAGCATCAGCAGCGCCGCCAGCCCCGTGACCACCGACACCGGTACCGCATACGCTGCGGTGACGAAGTAGGCCACCAGCAGAACCGCCAGCGTCGGAAACGTCCAGCGGAACACCAGCGGGTCCTTGATCGCGCTGGCAGGGGAATCGAGCTTGGCGAGCTCGTAATGCGGCGGGATGCTGCGGCGGTAGAAGGCGTAGAGCACGAGCAGCGTCGCGGCGAGCGCTGCCAGATTGACCGGCACCATGACCGCCGCGTAGCGGTCGAACGGCACGCCGAAATAACCGGCGGTGACGATGTTGACCAGATTGGAGATGACCAGCGGCAGCGAGGTGGTGTCGGCGACAAAGCCGCAGGCCATGACGAAAGCCATCGCCGCAGCCGGCGAAAAGCCCAGCGCCAGCAGCATGGCAAGCACGATCGGGGTGAGGATGAGCGCCGCGCCGTCGTTGGCGAACAGCGCCGATATCGCTGCGCCGAGCAGCACGATCAGCACGAACAGCCGTGGCCCGCGCCCCCGACCGAAGCGCGCCACATGCAGTGCCGCCCAGTGAAAGAACCCCGCCTCGTCGAGGATCAGCGAGATGATGATCAACCCGACGAAGGTGAGAGTGGCGTCCCAGATGATGTGCCAGACCACCGGAATGTCGCCCCAGTTGATCACGCCGAATATCAGCGCGATCGCCGCGCCGCCCAGGGCGCTGTAGCCGATGCCCAGACCGCGCGGCTGCCAGATGACGAACACCAGGGTGAGGATGAAAATGAGCAGGGCGGCAATCATGGGCGTGGAATTTTTGTTGGGAAATGGACGCAATCGAAACGCAAACGGCAGGCCGTTCTGCCTGCCGTTGGGCGCGGGGAGAGCGATTATTGAACGACCGGGTCGAGATCGTCTTTGGCGCAGGACTCCGGCAAAGGCATGACCTGGGTCTTGCCGATGTCCACGATTTCCCGCTTGATCGCGGCTGCGTCCAGCCGATCCAGCGGCAGGCTGACGAAGGCGCGCACCCGGCACATGATCTGGCGGAAGATGGTCTGGAAGGCGCGGCGCTTCTCTTCGTCGCTGCCCTCCACGGCGGCTGGGTCTTCAAAGCCCCAGTGCGCAGTCATCGGGTGTCCGGGCCAGATGGGGCAGGTCTCGCCCGCGGCCTTGTCGCAGACGGTGAAAACAAAGTCCATCTGCGGCGCATCGGGCGTGGCGAACTCGTCCCAGCTTTTGCTGCGCAAGGTGTCCGTCGGGTAGCCGATGCTTTTGAGCTGTTCGATGGCGTAGGGGTTGACTACCCCGCCCGGATGGCTGCCCGCGCTATAGGCCTTGAAGCGGCCCTTGCCCAGGGTGTTGATCAGTCCCTCGCCCATGATCGAGCGCGCGGAATTGCCGGTGCACAGCACCAATACGTTGTAAACCTTGTCCATGAACATCTCCAAGTGGGTAAAAGATCAGCAGCAGGATGATTTGGAAGCGGAGGCGCCGCCGCAGCATGCCGTCGCCGGGCGTGGCGCCGGTGACGGCACGGCAACCACCGCAGCAGGCATGCAGCAAGCGCTGCCATCGGGCGACTCATTGAACATGGGAATGGTGTCCAGGGTGTGATAGGTCTCCCAGGCGATGCCGACCGGGTCGTTGGCCCAGTATTTGTCGGAGCGGGCATAGCAGCAGGCGGCGCCGGTTTCTTCGATGAAGCCAGCCTCGGTGGATTCGAGCCGTTGCTGCATCTCCAGCAGTTCCGCATCGCTTTCCACCTGAATGCCCAGATGGTTCAAGCCGGGCGCGGCGCCGCGCTGCGAAATGGCGAAGTTCACCCGCGGGTCGTCGAGCATCCACTTGGCGTAGTCGGCCTTGCGCACCGTGGGCTCGGCGGCGAACAGGCCGGAGTAGAAGCGAATGGCGTCGTCCAGCGCGGGCACGCTGACGTGAACATGGAAGCGTTTCATGGGTGAGTCTCCTCAACAGTTGAGCGTACGGGTGGGGTGCAGTTCGCCTCGACCGGGCCGCAGGGATTGCCGCCGCAGCAGTTGTCGGTGAGGTAGCCGATCAGTTCATTCATGGTGGAAAAGCGCGCGGTGTAAATCACAAAGCGCCCTGACTGGCGAGACTCGACCAGGTTGGCGTGGGCGAGCTCCTTCAGGTGAAACGAGAGCGAGGAGGGTGCAATGGCGGCGAGCTCGGCAATTTTGCCCGCAGCCAGCCCTTCGGGGCCCGCCTGCACCAAGACGCGAAACACGCGCAACCGCGAGTCTTGCGACAGTGCAGCCAGAGCACGTAGGGCGTCTTTCGTTTCCATAATTTAATTTTTATGGAAATATAGAAATATTGCAAGCGCGGGTTCACGCGCACGCGCGCCACGTGCTGGTCAGGCGCTGCCGATCAGAATGCCTGAAGCGAACACCAGCGCGCCGCCGACCACCACCTGCAGCATGGCCATGCTGAACGAGGCGTCCATGTAGTGTTTGCGAATCCAGGCGATCGCCACCAGCTCGATCGCCACCACGATGAACGCCAACGTCGTGGCGACATGGAACTGTGGGATCAGGTAGGGCAGGGTGTGGCCCAGGCCGCCGAGCGCGGTCATCAGGCCAGTGACGCCGCCACGCAGCCACGGACTGCCGCGCCCAGTGAGCGAGCCGTCGTCGGACATGGCTTCGGCAAACGCCATGCTGATGCCCGCGCCGATCGCCGCGGCCAGCCCGACCAGAAAGGTAGCCCAGGTGTCGTGGGTGGCGAACGCCGCAGCGAACAGTGGAGCAAGCGTCGAGACCGAGCCGTCCATCAGTCCGGCCAGCCCTGGCTGGACGAAGCGCAGCACAAAGGTGCGGCGCTGGGTTTCGCGCTCTGAGTGGATGGTCTGCGGCGTGATCAGCGCATTGCCTAGCGACTCGGCCTTCTGTTCGTGCGCCGCCTCTGCCGCAGCCAGGTCGCCTAGCAGCTGGCGGATGCCGGCATCGGTGGCCTGGCGCGCCGCCTTGGCGTAGAACATGCGCGACTCGGCTTCCATGATCTCGGCCTGCGCGCGAATCTTGTCGAGGTCGATCGGCTGCATCAGCCAGATGGGCTTGCGCTCGATGAATCCGCGCACGTCCTGGCGGCGGATCAGCGGAATTTGCTCCCCGAATCGCTGGCGGTACAGCTCGATCAAGCGGTGGCGGTGGGCGTTCTCCTCGGCCGCCATGGCGCGAAACAGCGCGGCAGTGTCTGGATAATCGGCATGCAACGCCTGGGCATATTGACTGTAGATGCGCGCATCGTCCTCTTCGAGCGAGATCGCCAGTGCGAGCAACTGCTGCTCGGTGAGCTTGGAAAATTCAAGTGCCCCGGTGCTGCGGCCTAGGCCGGGCATGGCAAACAGCGCGGTCAAATTCATGGCATCTCCAAGCATTAAATAGCCTTGATTGTCCGCAGGCCAGACAGAAGATGCAAAGTGACTCTTAAAATCGTCGCCATAGCAACAAGCAATGACTGGAGACCCGCGTGGAACAAACCGTGATTGATGTCGACCTGGATACGCGTGGCCTGAACTGCCCGCTGCCCATCCTGAAGGCGAAGAAAGCGCTCGCACAGATGCAAAGCGGTCAGGTGCTGCGCGTGGTGTCGACTGATGCCGGCTCGGTCAAGGACTTCCAAGCCTTTGCGCGGCAGACCGGCAACACCATGATCGAGCAGAAGACCGAGGGTGGGGAATACCACCATATCCTGCGGCGGCGCTGAAACGCAAGACGGCGACTCAGAGGTTCAGTCCGCGCAGGTATTCGGTGAAGTCGGCCCCGGTTTCCTCGTGCGCCATGCCAAGTTGCACGGTGGCTTCGAGATAGCCCATCTTGCTGCCGCAGTCGAAGCGACGTCCGGCGTAGCGGTACGCATAGACCGCCTCCTCGTGCAGCAGTGCCGAAATGCCGTCGGTGAGCTGGATTTCGCCGCCGGCGCCAGGCTTGCCTTGGCGCAGGTGGTGGAACACCCGAGGACTCAGGATGTAGCGGCCGACCACGGCCTGGGTAGAGGGCGCTTGCTCGGGGGCGGGTTTTTCGACGATGCCGCTCAGTGAGGTCAGACCCGGTGTGATTTCCTGGCCGCTGACGATGCCGTATCGCTTGGTGTGCGCGCGCGGCACCTCCTCGGTGGCGATGACGCTGCGGCCATGGCGGCTGTGCACCTCGACCATCTGCGCCATCACCGGCGGCGTGCCCACGAGCAGGTCGTCGGCCAGAATCACGGCAAACGGCTCGTCGCCCACCAGGCGCTCGGCGCACAACACGGCCGCGCCCAGGCCGTTGGCCACTGGCTGGCGCACGAACACGCACTGCACATTGTCGGGCTTGACGCCACGCACCAGGTCGAGCAACGTCTGCTTGCCCGCAGCCTCGAGCTCGTGCTCGAGTTCGTAGGCGGTGTCGAAATGGTCCTCGATCGCGCGTTTGTGACGGCCGGTGACAAAGATCATTTCGGTGATGCCCGCGGCATAGGCCTCTTCCACCGCGTACTGGATCAACGGCTTGTCCACCACCGGCATCATTTCCTTGGGCGTGGCCTTCGTGGCGGGCAGGAAGCGTGTGCCGAGTCCAGCGACAGGAAAGACGGCTTTGGTGATGGTCTGGGGCATGGTGGGTAGATGAAAAGAACTGTTTGGGCAATCACCCTGATGCTAACAAGGGCGCGTGACGGCCGAAGGCGCAGCGCAGGTCGATGACGTACGCGGCTTGTATCCAGCAGCAAGAATGCGCGTCCAGACCGCGCGTTTTTCTGCTGGACTCATCTCGACCCAGCGTCCCACCTCGACCGCGGTGCGCAGACAGCCACGACAGATTTCGTCGAAGCCGGTCGAGCAGACACCGACACAGGGCGTGTCAGGCTCGTCCAGGGCGTCTTGCGGTGCGTCCTGGTTCATGCCGCGACCCCCTGCACCGCGAGGGTGCCGCTGCGTCCCCGCACGCTGCCCAGACCGACCCGGTGCCGCGGCAATGCGGACAGATCGAGCGTACCGGCATAGTCGCGCAGACTGGTGCAGCGCAGTCCGGCGGCCTTCCAGCCCTGCAGCAGACGATCGAATACCGGGGCGAGTTGGCCGCCTTCGAGTTCCGCGTGCAGGGTGTAGACATGGTCGCGACCATCGCAGCTCAAGCGCAGAAGATGGTCGGCGACGTTGTCGGCGGTCAGGCCATCGACGCCGATCAACTCGTCCAGCGTGGGTAGGGTGGTGGGCAACTGCGGCACCTGCACGGTGCGGCCCTGCACCACGGGCAGGAAGGGATGGCTGCCGCGACCGTCGGATGCCAAGGTGAAACCAAGCTCCTGCTCCAGGATGTAAGCGGCATCGTTCATCTGCCAGCCGGCTGCGCCATGCACCTGCGGCGCCGTGCCGAAGATTTCGCGGTAGCGATCTGCCGCCAACTGGAGCTGGCGGCGGGTCCAGTCGGCATCCTTGCGTGCCACGGCGTCTTGCCACAGGATGTGATCCCAGGTGTGCACCCCAGTCTCGTGGCCGGCGTGCTGTGCTGCACGCATCGGCGCAGCCGCGCGTCGGCCGATGTCCGGCCCGGGCAACAGCGTGCCGTAAAGCAGAGTCTTAAGGCCGTAATGACTGGTCACCGAGGTGCGCCGCACCTTGGCGAGAAACCCGGGGCGAAACACCCGCTTGAGCGCCCGACCGGTGTGGTCGGGCCCAAGACTGAACAGAAAGGCTGCGCGCAGCTGATGGCGGTCGAGCAGGCGCAGCAGCGCGGGCACCCCTTCGAGGGTGCCGCGTAGGGTGTCGACATCGATCTTGAGTGCGATGGTGGACATGGAAGCAACAGGCCGGGCGGCCGAATCGGCAGACCGACATCCTAGGGGACTTGACCTGACACAGTCCGCTGCGGCCTGGGGTCTGCTCAAATGCAATCAGCACACGGCCTTGCGCCCGGAGGAATGGAGATGCATGCTTTGTTTTCGACCTGTGACCTGTGCGATGCCCACCGCGACGCCCTGCACAGCGACATGCTGCGCATTCTGCCGCCGGTGTTTCGGTCTTACGGCAAGGTCACGCGGTTTCGCGGTCAGATCGCCACGGTTCAGTGCCGCGACGACAACGCGTTGGTGCGTGCGATGCTCGAGACGGCGGGCCTGGCGCGGGTGCTGGTCGTCGATGGCGCGGCGTCGATGAAACGGGCGCTGCTGGGCGGCAATCTGGCCGCGCTGGCCAACCAGAACGGCTGGGCGGGGGTGGTAATCAACGGCTGCGTGCGTGATGTGGCCGAGATCCGGCAGGTGCCCATCGGCGTGCTGGCACTGGCCGCGGTGCCGGCCCCGCCGGACAAGCTCGGCAAAGGCATGACCGACGCCGTCGTGAACATTCAAGACGTGATTGTGCGCCCTGGGGAATGGCTCTATGCAGACGAGGATGGGGTGATCGTCAGCCGCGAGCCGCTCGGGCTCGCGTTGTGAACCGCGTCAGGTCAGGATGCGACGTCGCGCCAGCGGCGGGTTGGTATCGAGGTAGGCACGCAGCCCCTCGAAAATGGCCCGGGCCACTTTCTTGCGGTAGGCCGGAGTCTGCAGCCGGGCTTCTTCCTCGGGGTTGCTGATGAAGGCGGTTTCCACCAGCATCGACGGAATGGTCGGCGACTTGAGCACGGCAAACCCTGCCTGCTGCACTTGCCTGGAGTGCAGGTGCACGATCTCACCCATTTTCTCCAGGGTGGGGCGCGCCATCTTGAGGCTGGCATTGATTTTGGCCGTGGTGGACATGTCGAGCAAGACCTTGGCCACCTGATAGCTGCGTGAATTGATGTCGATGCCGCCGATGGCATCTGCCGCATTCTCGCGCTGTGCCATCAACCGGGCCTCGACGCTGGAGGCTCCGCTCTCGGACAGACAGTACACCGACGCACCGCGCGCCTCCGGAGTGAACCAGCCGTCGGCGTGGATCGAGGTGAACAGGTCGGCGTTGGCCGACTGCGCCTTTTCCACCCGCGTCCACAGCGGCACGAAATAGTCGCGGTCGCGGGTCATCATCACCCGCATGTTCGGCGTGTTCAGCGCCAGATCGCGCAGATGGTAGGCGATGAGCAGGACGACGTCCTTTTCATGCACGCCGCTGGGCCCGGTGGCGCCGGGGTCTTCGCCGCCGTGCCCGGGATCGATCGCCAGCAGCATGCTGCGGAAGTTCCGCCGATCGCGGCGCACCGGATCGGCCCGCTGCCCTGGCGTGCCATCGGCCAGAACCTGCGGCGGCTGCTGCGCGGGCAGCGGCTCGTCGAGTTCGCTGCGGTGACGGCGAATCCAATCGCCCAGAGAGTCCTTCTGATCGGTCGGCGCCTGCGCCAGGGTTTGCGGCGCCGCTGCGTTGCCCGCAGCGGCGTCGGCGCGGCGCGCGCGCTCGATCGCCTCCTGCTGCTGCATGAAGGCCATCAGCCGGTCACCGCCATGGGCCGGGTAGAGGTCGAACACCAGCCGGTTCTGGTATGCGGCCACCGGCAGCAGGCTGAACACCTGCGGTTTGACAGCCTGCTTCAGGTCGACCACCAGACGCACTACATCGGGCTTGAACTGACCCACGCGCACGTCCTTGATGAAAGGATCGTCTGCCTTGACCTTGCCCGCGAGTTCGCGCAGTTGGTTGTCGAGTTGCAGGCCCTGAATGTCGACCACCAGCCGGGGCGGATCGTCCAGCATTTGGTGCGACGCGGTCAGTGGGCCATCGGACTCCAGGGTGACGCGGGTGTATTCGGGCGCAGGCCAGACGCGGATGGACAACAGCGTGGCACCGCGGGCCAGCATTGGGGTGGACAGCAGCAGCACCAGGCTGCTGGACTGGACGAGAAAGCGACGGCGTGGTTTGGTCATCGTTTGGCTCCTGCTCCAAAGCCGCGGCGGCAGGCGCCAACCACGGCGTCAGCCGGATCTCTGTCGCTCCGGCAAGGCGTTCAACAACATCGATCCCCAGTGCGTCGCGGCGCGAATGCTGCAGCGGCGTCGTTCGCCCGCCGGTTCCAGTTGCACGGTGAGGTCGGCAGCGGGCAACAGGCTGCGGGCATGCTGCGGCCACTCGACCAGACTCACCCCCGGGCTGCCCACCACATCGCGCAAGCCGGAATCATCCCATTCCTGCGGGTCTGAAAACCGATAGAGATCAATGTGATAGGCGCAAGTCCGAAGAGTTCTCTTCAATTGTAGGTCGGGAATCTCGACGGTGTACTCCTCAACCAGACTGAAACTCGGGCTTTTGATGCGCCCCTGCACCCCCAGCGCGCGCAAAAAGGCACGCGCGAATGTGGTTTTGCCTGCGCCGAGATCGCCTTCGAGGGCGATGAGCAGGGGGGGGCAGCGGTGTTGCATCCACGCCAAGGCCATCGCCCGCGCCAGCGCCTCAGTGGCAAATTCGTCGGCAAGCACACACTCCAGGGCCGCGCAGGACATGTCAGATTTCTAGAATGAGCAAATGGAACAAAGCAGCGCATCGCCCGAATACCTGCGACTGCTCGTGCAAGACATCAAGCAGCAGGGGCGAGCGCTAGGATTCTCGCAAATCGCGGTCAGCGGCATCGATCTCCGGGAGGCCGAGGCACCGCTGCTGGCCTGGCTTGCCGCGGGCCACCACGGCGAGATGCACTACATGCAGCGGCACGGCCTCAAGCGTGCGCGGCCTGCGGAACTGGTGCCAGGCACGCTGCGGGTCATCACCGCGCGCATGGACTACCTGCCGCGTAACGCCGGGGCAGACTGGCGTGCCGTGGAATGGCAGCGGCTGCGCCAGCCCGAAGCCGCCACGGTCTCGCTGTATGCCCGGGGGCGCGACTACCACAAGATCCTGCGCACGCGTCTGCAGCGGCTGGCGGATTTCATCGCTGCGCGCATCGACCCGGGGGTGGTGCGCGTGTTCACCGATTCCGCTCCGGTGCTCGAGGTGGAGCTGGCCGCCCGTGCCGGCCTGGGCTGGCGCGGCAAACACACCTTGCTGCTCAACCGGGATGGCGGCTCGATGTTCTTTCTCGGGGAAATTTTCGTCGGTCTGCCTCTCCCGGTGGATGCGCCGGTGCAGGCCCACTGCGGCAGCTGCACCCGCTGCATCACCATCTGCCCGACGCAGGCCATCGTGGGCCCCGGCCGGCTCGACGCAAGGCGCTGCATTTCCTATCTGACCATCGAACATCCCGGGCCCATTCCGCTTGAACTGCGCCCGCAGATTGGCAACCGCGTTTACGGCTGCGACGACTGTCAGCTGATCTGCCCCTGGAATCGCTACGCCCGGCGCAGCCCTCTGCCGGATTTCGATCCACGTCACGGTCTGGATCGCGCCGGCCTGCTCGAACTGTGGTGCTGGTCCGAGGCGCAGTTCCTGCAACGCACCGAAGGCAGCGCGATCCGGCGCATCGGCTTTGCCCGCTGGCAGCGCAATCTCGCCGTGGCGCTCGGCAACGCCCTGCGCACCAGCGACGACCCAGCCTGGCGCCAGGTTGCCCGCCACAGCCTGCAGCGCGCAGCGCCCAGTGCAAGCGCACAGCTGCGCGAACACATCGACTGGGCGCTGAGACAGGGTGAAGACCGGCCCGATGCCGCAGACCAGTAGAATGCTTTGCTTCATCGGGGCGTAGCGCAGTCTGGTAGCGCATCTGCTTTGGGAGCAGAGGGTCGGAGGTTCGAATCCTCTCGCCCCGACCAAATATCAAGATCGAGGTCGATCTGCATCCGACCTATTCGCCTACACCGTGGGCGAGACCGCGCTCACGCGCGCCGAGCTCAGCGACGGCAAGCTGCTGCTGGTGACGAACACCGCCGATCTCGACCCCGCCGAGGTGATCGCGCGCTACAAGTCGCTGACCGACATCGAACGGGGGTTCCGGGTCCTCAAATCCGAGATCGAGATCGCCCCGGTGTTCCACCGTCTGCCCGATCGCATCCGCGCCCACGCCCTGATCTGTTTCATGGCTCTGGTGCTGTACCGCGTGCTGCGCATGCAGCTCAAGGCTTCGGGCAGCCCCTATTGCCCGGAGCGCGCCCTCGAGATCGTTCGCCACATCCAGCTCCACCAGGTTCGCATCGCCGGCCAGGGCGCCGCCAGCGGCCTGACCGACTTGAGCCCCGAGCAACTCACCCTGTTGGACCAACTTCAACTCGACGCCCCCACCAAAGAGCCCTTCGACATCGCCCCGTAGTGCCAATTTCAAGCGCCTGAACAGAGGCGAATCAATGGCTTACACCAAAATATGTCGAACTCGCGGACCCGGTCGCCGGCATTGTGCCCAAGGGTGTCGTTGATATCCCTTGAAACGATGGTTTACGTCACCCGAAGATTTCCACCACCAAACGGAACATCGTTCTCTTCTACGGCTGCGTCATCCACAGTGGTTGCCACCCCATCACTCCAGATCCCACGTGAATACCCGTGGTTGCAGCGACTTGGAAACCGATATTCTGCTGCGGGTTTTGTTGTGCTGAGCCATAAATTACGCCAGAACCATTGGAGTTTTCCGAGGTGACGGGTGAAAAAGCGGTGCCGTAGCCGATGATCGGATTCGAGGTGAGCACATTGCCGTTTCGTAGATAGAAGCGATTTTGTGGGAATACCCCTGAATCCAAATTGAAAAAATCGTACTTTGCGGTGCTGGGACCACAGATGTCAGCGGAGTTCAACACAGTCACTGGAACAACCAGTGTGTTGTTCTCGACGGCTGAAGCATCTGTAATCGTGCTGTTGGCATCCAACCAATAAGGCGCTGTCGTCGAGGTGACTCCGGGATCGCTCGTTGTTGTCGTCATCGCCGTGCCATTGAAGTAGCCAGAGCCATTGGTTGCGCTCCACCACCATAGCGTCCAGCCTGATGCGCTTGTCGCGACCGCTCCACCAGTGAACTTGAAGACATTGACCTCATGATCCGTGGTTGCCCAGATGTAGTATCCGTTCTGGGTTTGCCCGATGCCAAGGTAACGCACCGGGCCGGCTGATGACGCGTTGGCCACCGTGCCAATCTGAGTGGCGGCCAAACTGTTCGCCGTCGTCCCTGCGGTCAGATCGAAAGACCAGAGATTGCCGCTCACATCACCGACATAGAGTTTTCCGCCGAGCACATCCACCGTTGCTGTCGAGGACGGCGTGAAAGGCAGTTTTGCTTGGCTCGTCCTGCCGTCATAGAGGCGCATGACATTGATGTAAGACGTACTCCCAGACGTGGTGAAATAGTATGCGTAGGCGACTCCATTGGCGTCCCACCAAATGGCCGGCGCCTGTGGTGCGGAGGCGGGAGGTGATGTGGCACCCGATTGGTTGTCAAACCAGATTTTGCTGATGCTTGGCGTACAGGACGATGTCGATGATCCGCAGCCCGTCAATTTGAGGTCATAGTGCAAGGCTCCACTCTGTCCGGTTCCAACGACATACGTCGCCCAGTTGCCGCTGCTATCTGCGCTGTCAACGGTACGCAAGCCGCCGTTCATCGGGACAGTCGATTGGAACGTTCCATAATTTTGGAGTTGAGGCAGAAGGGTTGAAGGCATCCATGCCCATTGTAATGTCCCAGGCGAGCTGACTGAGCCACCAGAGACAGCGTAAAGAAAACCATCGTTCGCAGTAAACAATACCAGCTGAGATCGGGAGGCATTCGTTTTGGCAAACTGCTGATAAGCCGTGTTGGTGATGAAGTAAGGATTATTCGGCCGAGACAGGATGACCGGCTTATCTGCCTGTGAAGTGATGGTTCCCAGAAAACTCCCATTCGCACGACCAGCAAGATATGCACCGCTACTGTATGAAGGGTCGATGGTGTAGTTGATGATGGTTTGCGGTGTTGGGACGATGCTATTAAAAGCGGTAGTTGGCGTGTTTGTGAACAGAATTGGCGACGTACCGTTGCCCTGATCGGTGTACAGAGCGGATTGTCGCTGTTGTGCATTCATGGAGAGTTGCCATGCAGGCGAACTCGACACTGTGCCATTGGCGTCGGTACTGTAGGCATAAAAATATCCTTGCTGGCTACCGTAGAGGTTGTTCGACGCCAAAGCGTAGGCCAATGAGCCATTCTTGACGTAACTCGGTACTGCGGGTGCTGCGGAGAGGACATTGCCTTGTATGGAAGCAAGAATTGACTGGAGGGCCGAATTGAACGCTGAAGGATTGTTTGCGGGATATTGTTGAGATGTGCCCCCAGCAATTGCCATGGCATTGAGCGTGTAATACGCAGCCGGATTGGCTGTCGGGTCCACGCCGGCGCCCAAACCGACCACATAGGTCTTGATGCCTTTCTGGTTCAACGCTTTGATGACGTTGATGGTGTCAATCAATGCCTGGTCATTGGTATTGTTGATGTCGAGCGCGCCCTGGGTCTGACCGCTTGGCAGGTTTCCGCTGTCGTCCTTGATCCCATAGTTGCTGTTTCCGGCAATGCCGTAAAAAGCCGCATAGACGCCATAGCCTTGCCCGGCCGCGCTACCCAGGGGGGGCCAGTTGTTGCTGTTCAGATCCATGGTTGGCAGACCATCGGTCACCAGAATCACATATTGCCCCGCGCAAGACGTGGTGTGGTTGTTCAAAGCATTCAGAAGAATATTGCCTGCGCCCTGCACCAGACCGGCAGTTGGAGACTGATACGCCAACGCCTTGATTTCGCTGGACAAGCTGTTGTTGGTCTCCGCCTGAAGGGCGGTGTTGAACGGAGCCATGGCCGAATTGACGGTCGAACTGTTCGGGCTAGGCCCGAGGTTTGTCATCGGTACAACGGTATTGCTGGTGTTTGCGCTCAAACTCTGCACGTAATAGCCGAAGCCACGCTGGGCGTACATGACTTGGGCAGAATAGGGCACATAGCCTGCGTTGGTTGGAGAGGTGCCAAATTTGCCAATATTAGGCTGGGTGCTGTTGTATGAAACGAAAATCGATCCGCTTTCGTAATTGCTCAGACTGAAATTAGGCGGATATGGTGAAGCCGGATTCGGGCCGTTGTACGAGACGAACAGCCCAGGTAGTCCACCTGCGTAAAGCACGTCGTTGATGTTCGGATCATCACTCGACGCAGCGATCTGCATGTATTGATTGTTTTGCAGGGTGCTGGGGCCGTAGAGATTGGCGATCGAACTGCAATAGTTTTTCACCGACGAGGATGCACTGCTGTATTTGTAACAGGGGTTATTCACCCAACGTGTCGGCGTCGGGGAGGCGTTTGGATTGGCAGCGACAAAGCTTTGATAGGCCGCGTAGGTGGTGAAACCGTTGGTTGGCAGGCTGTTGGCAAACTGAAAACCGTTGCCCGGCGACATGTAATACACCCAGGTCGTATACAAATTCGCGCCCTTGGTCGCGTAGTCCACCAGTGCAAAATCCATACTGGGTAGATATTTATTCAAGACCGAGGTCAAACCGGCCTTGGCAATATTCAGGCGACTGGCGCTGTTGTCCACCAGCGTGCCATTGTTGTTGTAGGTGTAGGGCGCGGAGGCAGTCTGGCTCGGTGTCATTGGCGGGGTGAAGCCCGCAGGCACGGAGTATTGCTGCGGCGAGCTGCTGTTGTACAGGCTGGTGAGCCCGCTGGGTAGGTTCCCCGAGCCGGTCATGATCGCGCCGGTGAGGTCACCGTCCATCGACTGAGAATTGCCCAGGGCAATCACGATCTGAGGGCGGTTCGAGCCTGCCGCATAGGCTGCCTGAGGCAGCACCGGCTGCAAAACAACAGAAACAATGGCGACGCCCAACAGAATCTTCGAGTATTGGCGTTTTTTCTTCGTGCAGATCATGGTGTTTGAACCTCGGAAGATTTCTGTGTGATCTCAGGGACGGATGCAGGCACGGTAAACAGCCTGCTCTGAGGCGCTCCCTGCAGCAGGATTCTGTGGTGCAGTTGCTTGAACCCAGAGGTTATAAAAGACTGCGACGTAGCCAGAATTACCACATAAGGTCGGATCGACCACGCCGGTGGGAGTCACCAGCTGCTGGATGTTGAAAGTCTGTCGACCTGTTCCATTGTTGAGGGGGAGCGTGTAGCTCTGACAAAGGGGTGTCGTATTCGATGCACAGGTTTGCCAGAATGAGGCCGATGTGGGTTGAACCCGAACTGACTGAGGGACGAACCAAGCAGGCGGCGATGGTTGATACTCGAGCAGGCCACCCGTGCCGATCGATTGAGCCACATTGCTCCGCAAGGTGGCCATCGCCTGGTTGGCGGCATCACGCGCCTGCGACCGCCAAAGCGCAGAATTCGCAAACTGATCGTTTTGAAAGCTGCGCTGAAAAATCGCCATGAGGGCGAGTGGCAGCAAGATCAAAAACAGGGCGACAATGATCAGCAGCGCCGCCCCGCGCTGCTGGTGGCGATTCAAGGCGCGTTCCATGCGACATTCCTCAGATACACGGTTTGGGTGTACAAGGCATACTGATTCTGGTTGTTGGGGGGGGTGAACGTCTCATCGAGTACCTTGATCGAAGGGGGATTGTTGGTGCGGTTGCCGGTATTGGGTTTTTGCATCAACAAGGCAAACTGCACAGCACCCACCTGACCCTGCTGGTTGTTGGCCTGGATCGTGTCCCAGGAGACAAAGCGACCAATCTGCCCGTTCTGGATCGGTGCGAACAGGGCGCGCAGCAGCGCAACGTTCTGTGCCACCGGGACATCGCTGACCACCGTCCCCACAGAGTTCACGACCGTGCGGTAAAGATCGGGCGTGGCTGGGTTCTGCGGATCGGGTCGAATGCTGTAGGTCACGAGTAGTGGCCCTGTCGCCCCTGAAATTTGACCAAAATTCTGCACATAGGCCTGTTGCAAATCTGAAGTCGTGATTGCAGGACTCAAGGGAGGATTGGCGTAGCTGCTCACCCCACTGAACCCGTTGGGCGGATTGATGTTTGCGGCACTGTTTCCTTGGTTGTGGACGATATTGTTCGCTCCACCGATATTTGATACTTGAAATCGAATGCAGATGTTGCGAGAGGGCAGCACCACGATGTCGACATCGCCGACATGAAATGTCGACGAGTCCGCCACGAATATCGCCGCGTTATTGAGCGTTCCATTATTGGCCTTGACGACGCGTATTCCGCCGGGTACCGCTGTGTTGCCTATGCCAAATCCGCTGGCATAAAAAATCGAAACGGCATCGGTTTGAGCCCCGCCTGGACTGGCATATCCATAGGCGGTCGATGTCGTGCCCGGCACAACGCCTGACGTGGTTTGCTGCACGGCAGAAACGGGCCACTGCGATGTCACCACATTCGGCGCGGTATTTCCGTTGTAAACAAGCAGGCGGGAGCAGCGATTCTGACCTGATGGCCCGTTCATCATGAATCCGGCGCGAGCCAGATCGTCGGCCAGTAGCGTGACGCCGACGCGCGATGTGTTTTGCAGCTGGGATTCACCGCTGGCTCGCAACCCGCCAACACTGATGGCCGAGTAGGAGGCAAAGATGAAAAGTCCAAGGACCGCCGACACACCCAGGGCGACGAGGAGTTCAATGAGTGTGAAACCACGTTCGCGCATATCAGAACCCATCCTGCATGACGAAGGTGCGTTGCAAAGTGCCGCCGAAAGCCGAACGCAAGGCGAGAATCGCCGTGATCTGGCAGGGTGCGGTCGGACTGCATGGATTGGGCTGCGTGTTCAACTGCACGCCCTGGAGATCTGGGTAAATCTGACGTTGCGCCGTCCACCAGGTTTGAAGCAGGCTCGGAGCGGTGCCCCCCACTCCCGTGCCCAGCGCTGTGCCATTGAGCGAGGCCAGAATTTGTGGATTGCCTTCTATGGTGGCGAGCAGACTGCGCGATGTCGACGTTGCGATGAATGTGCGTGATGCCTGGGCATTGGCTGTAAAAGCATTTGCAGCCAGGAGCGTCATGGTGGATGCTCCGATCAAGAACACGAGCATGGCAATGAGCACTTCCAGCAACGTGATGCCCTGTTGACGTGCTGCCGTGATGGGGTGACGAGAGATCATGGTGTTGGTGTCGTGAGTCCAGATGACAGGAGCGTGACTGTCCATGTTGTGCCACCGCCCGAAACGGAAAAAGTCTGATCACGAGTTAAGGGCGAGCAGGTCGTGCTGCCTGCACTGGTAGAGCAAGATGCAGCAGAGCCATCGCCCATGAAACTGACCGTCCCGAGATTGCCGGTACAGCTCACCAACCATCCGCCGACACCGGAGGAACTGGTCAACGTGGTGTTCGCCGGTCCGTTGGCCGTGACGGTGTAGCCACACCCGTTGGGAGTAAATGTCGTGATGGTTGAAGTGTTGAGGGCGTATTGCCGGGCGTAGTCAAGGGCGTCCTTGACCGATCGGGCAGTCTGCCGCGCCTCCGACGCAAGAATTTGATTGCGTACATTCGGCACCGCGATGGCCAAGAGTACCGCTGCGATGGCGACTGTGACCATCAACTCAAGCAGGGTGAACCCCTGGGCTGTGAGCCTAGACTGTGTGACTTGTGAGTGCATGTGTCAATCTTGCCAGAAAAATCACGGTCCGCAGCAACTTACCGACGAACGGTCGAAAAATGCCGACGAACGGTCTTTAATTACATTTAATTACATATCGTTCAATTTGCCATTTATTTTTTATGGGCACTTTACTCACAAGCTCGCGCGAGGCCATCGACCTTGGGCGCTAGCGGGCTGGACAGTGGTGTCCAGGTCACCACGGGTTTCACTGGCGGCAGCCTGGCGCCATCGACAGCCCATTGCGCCATTCGCCCTCCGGGGACCGCAGGCACGATCACACCGGCCTGACTGAAAACCCGCACCCCGTAGGCTTCGCCAGCGGGGCTGTGCAGCTGGCTGGTGTTGTATGCCGACACGTTGCGCGCAGAGCGACTGAGCGTCTCCAGCTTCGAGCAATCCGGTCTGCGCAGCCCTCAGGTTATCGCAGGGCTGGAGCGCCTGCTCGATGTGCAGTCTCATGCTGCAGGTGGCAACTGTTGATCTGCACCAGACAGATGTCCACAGAATGCCCTTGCCCGATCAACTCTCGGGCGAGCGCGCGGCCTCTGCGAGGTCGTTGGGTTTTTGTAGCTCTCCCCGTGGTGTTGTCGTGCAGCGCAAGGGGCTTGCCACCGCTTTCCTGCTGGACGATGGCGGCAATTTTTAGCGGGGTAATGGCCGGAGTGGCGCCTACTGGGCGGTCACATCAAGCGGCCTGCAAAATCAACGATTGCAAGCCGCGATAAGCCGGGTTTTCCATCCACTGAGGTGTGGCCTGAGCCAGCCGCAGACCGGGCCAGCGCACAAGCAACCGCCGCAGCGTCATTTCGACCTCTAGCCGGGTGAGCGCCGCGCCAAGGCAGGCGTGGATGCCCGAGCCGAACGCAAGTGCGCCGGGATCGGGCCGCAGGATGTCGAGCTGCTCTGGGTGTACATGGCGAGCCGGGTCTCGGTTGGCAGAGCCGATCAACGGCAGGATCAGATCGCCGCGCTGCAGCTTTTGTCCGTGCAGGGTCAGTGCGGTTGTCACGCGCCGACCGGTATATTGCACCGGGCTGTCAAATCGCAGCAGTTCGCGCACCGCGCCGGGCGTGCGGTCGGGATCGTCCAGCAGGCTTTGCCATTGTTTGGGGTGGGTGAGCAGGGCGTGCAGGCCGTTGCCCAGCAGATTCCGTGTGGTCTCATGTCCGGCGAACAGCAGCATGGCGCATTGCGCAAGGAGTTCCGCGTCATCTTTGAGCGCACCTTGCGCGCGGGCCTGGCGCAGCTTGGCAAGCAGCCCGTCTGGGTCGTTCTGGTGCGAATGGCGCAACTGCTGTTGGAAATAGTCGGTCAGTGCCAGCACGCTGTCCTGAGCGCGCAGCGCAAGGGTGTGCGTGGGTTGCGGCGCGCCGATGAACGCGGCCAGATCGTCCGACCAGCGCAAAAGGTCGGCGCTGTCACTCGGATCGACGCCCAGCATCAGCGCGATCACCTGCACCGGCAAGGGTCGGGCAATGTGCGCCATCGCATCGAACCGCTGGGCCGGGTCGATGGCATCGAGCAGGGCGTCCACGATCTGCGCGATGCGCGGCCGCAGGCGCGCCACGGCCTCCGGGCGGAAGGCCGCCTGCATCAGACAGCGGACCCGGCCATGCTCGGGAGGGTCGAGAAACAGCAGGGCACGGGAAAACAGGCGCTGAAATCGGGTCAGTTCACCGCGCTCGGTCTGTACGTCGTTGATCCAGCCCCCCGTGCGTTGGGCGGAAAACCTCGGATCGCGCAGCACAGCCTCCACATCGGCATGCCGAGTCAGTAGCCAGGCGCCACCGAAGAATTCTGTACTCCAGTGCAACGGCCCGGCCTCGCGCAATGCCTCATAGGTGGGGTAGGGGTTGGCGAGAAACGCGGCATCGACCAGTGGCCGCTCTACTAGCGACGTCATTGAGCGAAGACCTGCCGCAAACCGGCTGGATCGAGGTGGTGCAGGATGGCCTGCGGGCTCGGCTTAGACAGGCGGGGGACGTGACCCAGAGCGACCGCGCCGTACCGCGTCGATAGCATCTGCCGCAGCGTGTCGAGGTTGTCCTTCATCCAAAGCATGCCCGGATCGACCGTGTTGCCCACCCAACCGGCCAGCCGCAACCCGCGTGCCTGCACGCTTTGCGCCGTGAGCAGGGCATGATTGAGGCAGCCCAGACGCAGGCCGACGACCAGCACCACCGGCAGGCCAAGCGCCTGCGCCAGATCGGCAGTGTCGCGCTGCGTGTCCAGGGGCACGACGAATCCGCCGACGCCTTCGACCACCAGAGCATCCGCCTTGCTGGCAAGATGCCGCGCAGCGTGCAGTAGAGCGTCGAAGTCGATCACCCGACCTTCCTGTGCAGCGGCGAGATGTGGCGCGCAGGCGGCCTGGAACTGGCAGGGGCCGACTTCTGCATCGGTGAGCGGAACCGAACTGGACTGACGCAATAGCTGCACATCGGCATTGACCCACCGGCCTTCCTGCTGCTCCAGACCGGCGGCAACCGGCTTGAATCCGGCGCTGCGCCAGCCCTGAAGCGCGCACCAGTGCAGCAGCGCCGCGCTGATATGGGTCTTGCCTACCTCGGTGTCGGTGCCGGTGACAAAGCATCCGCGCTGTGCAATCGGAGGCATCATCTGACGTCTTGCGCAATGCAGTGCAATGCGCAAAGCAAGTGTTCGATGTCTTCGGCGGTGTGTGCGGCGCTGAGGGTGATGCGCAGTCGTGCCGTGCCCACAGGCACGGTGGGCGGGCGGATAGCAGGAATCCACAGTCCCCGCGCCTCTAATGCGGCGGACAGGGCCAGCGCTTGCACGTTATCGCCCACGATCAAGGGCTGGATGGGTGTGTCGGACGCGCCCAGACGCCAGCCGAGCTCGGGGAACTGGTCGATCAGGGTTTGCAGACCGTTGCGCAACTGGACGACATACTGCTGCAGTAGGACGCGGCGCTGGACCCCTTCCTCGCTGGCAATGAGTTGCAGGCTGCTCAGCAGCGCATAAGCCAGCGCGGGCGGCGCGGCCGTGGTGAATACCGCGCTGCGTGCGGTCTGCATCAACCAGTCGATGATGACCGGATGCGCCGCGACGAAGGCCCCGGCGATGCCGGCCGCCTTGCTCAGCGTGCCCATCAGAATGAACCGCTCGCTGCGCAGCCCCGCATGCGCAAGACTGCCCTGGCCCTTCGGGCCGAGCACCCCAAAACCATGCGCATCGTCGAGGATCAGCCAGGCATCATGCTGCTCGGCTAATGCCAACAGGCCGGGCAGATCGGCCAGGTCACCGTCCATGCTGAACACGGTGTCGGTGACGATCAGGCGCAGCGGTGTGGCGCACGTCTGCAACTGGCGCCGCAGTGCATCGAGGTTGGCGTGGGGATAGCGTTGTACCTCAGCCTTAGCCAACCTGGCGCCATCGATCAGCGAGGCGTGGTTGAGCTTGTCGCAAAACAGCGTGGCCTGCGTGTCACCCAGTGCGGTCAGCAGCGCCAGATTGGCCATGTAGCCGGTACTGAAGGTTAGCGCGCGCGACTGAGGGATGTAGGGTGCCATCCAATCGGCCAGGAGATTTTCTAACGCGTCGTGCGCCAGTGAATGGCCGCTGACCAGGTGCGAGGCGCCACTGCCCGCGCCATAGCGGCGGGCGCCTTCGGCAATCGCCTCGATCAGCGCAGGGTGATTGGCTAGGCCGAGGTAGTCGTTGCTGCAGAAGCCCAGCAGTTCGCGTGGCTGGGTACTGATGGCGTGCGGCCCGCCACAGACCAGTTGTTGGGGGGCGCACGCGGTGAGGGTCGTGCGACGTTGGCGTAGCAGGCCCTTGGCCGCACGCTCATGCAATTGCTGGTTCAGATGATCGATGAGCATCGGGATCGGGCTGTTGCAGCACATCGCCCAGCGTGGCGTACACCTGCTCGGCCAGCCAGCGAGACAGCGACGGATTGAGCACATAGGGCGGCATGAGATAGACCGTGGTTCCGATGGGGCGGATAAGCAATTCGCGCACCCGGCCGGCGAGATGAAACCGCTCGGCAAAGCGCGGACCGGCAAAGGGCTCGCGCACGTCGAATGCCCAGATCATGCCCATCTGGCGGACATAGGCGATGCGCGGGTCGTCCGCCAGCGGAGCCAGGGCTTCGGTCAGCACGCGCGCTTGGCTCGCGTTGTTCTGCAGCACGGTTCCGTCACCGAGGCGGTCGAGCACCGCCAGCGCCGCCCGACAGGCCAGCGCGTTGCCGCTGTAGGAGTGCGAGTGCAGAAATCCACGGGCCACCTCGTCGTCGAGGAAGGCGGAATAGATGACTTCGCGCGACAGCACCACGGACAGGGGCAAATAACCGCCAGTGATGCCCTTGGACAGGCACAGCAGATCGGGCCAGATCGGCGCCTGTCCGGCAGGCGCGGCCTGTTCGAAGGCGAAAAACGTCCCGGTGCGGCCATAACCCACGGCAATCTCGTCAGCAATGAGCAGCACTTGGTAGGCATCGCACAGGGCGCGCGCTTCGCGCAAGTAAAGTGGGTCATAGAACGCCATGCCGGTGGCGGCCTGCACCAGAGGCTCCACAATGAGCGCGGCGATATGTCCGGCGCGCGCCTCGAACAGCGCGCGCAGTTCGTCCACGGCACGGCGCGCCACGTCGGCGGCGGTTTCGCCTGGCTGCGCCTGCCGCGCGTCGGGCGACATGACCTGATGCGCGCGCATGAGCAGCGGGTCATAGGCATCGCGGAAGATGGCCACATCGGTCACGGCGAGCGCGCCCAGTGTCTCACCGTGATAGCTTTGGCGCAGACAGACGAATTCGGTCTTGCCAGCCTGCCCTCGGTTACGCCAGTAATGCGCGCTCATTTTCAGCGCGATTTCCACCGCGGAGGCACCGTCGCTGCCGAAAAAGCAGTGGCCCAGAACCTGGCCCGTCAGTGCCGACAAACGCTCGGCCAGTTCGACCGCCGGGGCATGCGTGCAGCCAGCAAGCATGACATGTGGTAGTTGGTCGAGTTGCTCCTTGAGCGCGGCGTTGATGCCGGGATCGGCATGACCGAACAGATTGACCCACCAGGAACTGCTGGTGTCGAAATAACGCCTGCCAGACTCATCAAACAGCCACGGCCCTGCGCCACGCACCATCGCCAGGGGCGGAGCGTGCGTGGCGCGCTGCATTTGTGTGCAGGGATGCCAGACAGCCTGCACACTGCGTTGGGTGAGGGATGGGGACATCTGCGCCAGTTATTGCGATCGGTGCCGCACGCCGACAGTCGCTTCCTAGGGCTGAAGAGGACCACGGCGCATCCGCAAAGACGCGCATCTTACAACCCAGCAACTTACGGCGTATGCCGCCCAGCTTGAGGTGGGGATCGACAACCAGCTCACCTTGGAAGATGGCCGGCGGGGTCTCGAAGGCTATCTGATGCCGCAGATCGCCTATCACGTCTCACCGGTTTGGTTATTGGCCATGGGTGAGCAGATCATGTTTCAGCAAGGCGGGGCGCAACCGCAGTGGGCTACCTGGATGATGGTCGAACGCGAGTTTTGAGGCTGGCCAGCCGGGGTCTTGGGAAACAAGAACGACTGGACACGCATCCCGATTGGGGCCAACCAGGATCCGGCGCAGTTTGGCGTCGGATGATCCGTGGTCAGCAGCCCAGCTTAGCTTGCGGCGCTGACGATGATTTTTCCAACCATGTAGGGGTGGTAGTCGCAGTGGTAGCTGTAGGTGCCAGGCTGGGTGAACGTGTAGGAGTAGCTTTGCCCTTGGCTGAATCCTTGTGAGCCCCACTGGTGGTTGTCGCCTGTGACGGTGTGGGGTGCGGAGTCGTCATTGGTCCACGTCACTGTGGTGCCCGGCTTGACCGTGATGGCCAATCTCGATTTTGAGATAGTGCACCGGCAAGTCCATCAGGTACAGAAACGACGAGTAGCCGCTGCCAAAATCATCCACAGCCAGCTCAAACCCGAAATCCAACAAGGGCTTTCATACAAACATCCAAGGAAAAGTCTCTGTATTACAGATGGGAAAAAATCACAGGCAACAAGATGACTCACAATGACTGACCAAACAGTTGACAACGATTCTTGCCGCCCTGCTTGGCCCAATACATCGCGGCGTCGGCATGCTTGACCAGTTGCTCGGGGATCGTGCCGTGTTCCGGGTAGATTGCCGCGCCAATGCTTGTGCCGATCTGGCAAGACCGTCCGTCGAGCACGAATGGGCTGGACAGCGCATGCAGCAGGCACTCGCTGACGCGCTGGATGTTGTGCGGCGCCTTGATGTCACTCAGGATGACAGTGAACTCGTCGCCCCCCATCCGGGCGACTGTGTCGGAGGCCCGCACACAATCCGAGATGCGACGGGCCGCCTCCTTGAGCAGCGCATCGCCTGTGGCGTGTCCGTAGGTGTCGTTGACCGCTTTGAAGCCATCCAGATCGAGATAGAGCACAGCAAAGGTCTGCTGCGCGCGGCGCGAATGGGCAATGGCTTGCCGCAGGCGGTCGTAGAACAACATGCGGTTGGGCAGATGGGTGAGTGGGTCGTGGTAGGCCAGATGCGCGATCTGGTCGTTGCTTGTTTTCAACCGGGTGAGCAGTTGCCACAAAAAAAGCGCTTGGAATCCGCCGATGACGTGAGCGGCTCCCAAAGCGTCCTGTGCGGCCGTGCTGACTGTCTCGTCGCCAGTGAGGTTGAGCGCCATGCAAGGGCGACAAGACTCAAAGGCCTGCTGCGCAACAGTGAAACACGCGATGCCATGCTGCTTTGCGAGCCGCATGGCCGGAGCGTCTGGATTGTTGTCCATGAGGCCGACGATCTCCACCAAGGGGTCGCCCAGAAACAATTCCAGCATGGCCGTGCCGCCACGCCCACCACCGATCACCAGCACGCGCTGCCGGGTGGGGGGACGATGCGCTGCATGCAACGGTGTTGGTCTCTCAGGGATCATTGTCCGAGGAGCGCCTCGATCATGCAGACGGACAGCTAATCGACGGCGCCCCTTTGCGGCGGATTTGCGCCCGCCACCCTGTCGGTCTCTGCTCGATGTACGCCATGATCCATTCCCCCTGTGCTCTCCCAAATGAGTTGGGAAGTTCTGCTAAAGCCACTGTTGATGCGGCTTTCAAGCATAATAGCCTTATCCTTTTTGGGAGCAGAGGGTCGGAGGTTCGAATCCTCTTGCCCCGACCAACCATCCGCGTCATGCATTGCCTGCCAGGGGCGTCACACGCCCAGCTCCGCACGGAGCCTGCCTGAAGTCAGTCCGACCGATCTGCCCGTAGCTCAGCTGGATAGAGCAACGGCCTTCTAAGCCGTAGGTCACTGGTTCGAATCCAGTCGGGCAGGCCAGAAATACCCATAGAATCAACGAATTACAGAACAAGCCCACACTAACCATGTGGGCTTTTTTTCGTCCTTTGTGGGGATCCATTCCCACTGGATTCCCACAGCCGCGGTGAATTCCGGTGAATGGGTTTGAGTCGCGATGACGCGCATTGAATTCACTTTTGCTCATCATCAATCATTCCCACCCCGTTCCCACCACAACAGGCTCGTTACGTTTCGTAGAACAGCACTCTACGCAATTAAACTATCAAACGAAATAAAAATAGTGGATGGTGTTGACAATCAAGCATGACATGTGATTTAATTTTAGCCATGAACCCAGCCAAGGCCCGAACCTCGACCGCCGCCGCCCTGCGCGACGGCGAGCGGCGCTTCGCGCGGCGCGGGGTCTGGCTCATGCTGTTGCTCGGGCTGATCTCAGCCTGCGGGCCGGCCATGGCTCACGGGCTTGGAGTTGGCCAGGCCGCCTTGTTTGGTTCGGCGACCCTCTCACTCGTGTTTTTGGGGATGCTTGCCGGGGAGCAGGTTCAAGAGCAGCTTGCGGAAAAGGTTCAGGGCCTGTTCAGGTTGGCGGGATTGCATGACTCCGCTACCCAGCTTGTCGAAGTCGACCAGCCCCACGCGGCCGCCATCCGCCGTCCGCGCCCGGCACCCGTCCCGAATATTCGGGGCCGGGCGCTTGCTGCGCTGACGCTTTCCCCCAAGCTGCTTCCTCGCCCGGCTTCTGCCCGCGTGTTGTTACCGACCGAAAATTGAGCCACTTTTGAGGGTTGTGCCGACCGAAAACTGAACCAGGTGTTCGACCTACCCTGCTGCATTTCTGTGCGGTGGGGGACAGCAGGAATGATCACCATGGACATGATCGGCAAGATTCGGCGACTACACCGCCGGGACCATCTCAGCGAGCGCGAGATTGCGCGCAAGACGGGCCTATCGCGCAACACCGTGCGCAAGTGGTTGCACGGCGAGGTGCCAGAGCCACCGAAGTATCAGCGCACGGCGCAGGCGTGCAAGCTCACGCCGTTTGAGGACAGCATCAAGCTGGCCCTCAAAGTGGATGCGAGGCGGCCGCCGCAGGAGCGGCGCACGGCGCAGGCGTTGTTCGCCGAGATCAAGGCGGCGGGTTACACGGGGAGCTACAGCCGCGTGACGGACTTCATTCGTGCATGGCGGCGAGCCGCCGGCCAAGAGTCCGGCGGCAAGGCGTTCGTTCCGCTGCGCTTTGAGTTGGGTGAGGCATTCCAGTTTGACTGGAGCGAAGAGGGGCTGGTGGTCGGCGGGATCTACTACCGGGTGCAGGTGGCCCACATGAAGCTATGTGCCAGCCGTGCCTTCTGGCTGGTGGCCTACCCGAGCCAGGGTCACGAGATGCTGTTCGATGCGCACACACGCTGCTTTGCGGCGCTGGGTGGCGTGGCTCGGCGCGGCATCTACGACAACATGAAGACCGCCGTGGACAAGGTCCGCAAGGGCAAGGGTCGGGTGGTCAACGCGCGGTTCGCTGTGATGTGCGCACACTACCTCTATGACCCGGACTTCTGCAACGTGGCCTCTGGCTGGGAGAAGGGGGTCGTTGAGAAGAACGTGCAGGACAGCCGCAGGCGCATCTGGATTCAAGCCGCCAAGGAGCGATTCGGTAGCTTTGCCGAGCTCAACGCGTGGCTGGGCGATCGCTGCCGGGCGCTGTGGGATGAGGTGCGACATCCCGAGCACGACCAGTTCACGGTGGCCGAGATGCTCGACCTCGAACGTCCGCACCTGCTGCCAATGACGATGTCATTCGACGGCTATGTGGAGAAGCCCGCGCGCGTGTCCAGCACCTGCCTCGTGTCGGTGGCGCGCAACCGCTACTCGGTGCCCAGCGAGTGGGCCGGGCAGATCGTCAGCACGCGGCTGTATCCCGGCCAGGTGGTGATCGTTGCCGACGACAAGGAGGTCGCGCGCCATGCGCGGCTGAGCAATGCGGGTGAGACCCGCTACGACTGGCAGCACTACGTGCCGCTGGTGCAGAGAAAGCCGGGCGCCCTGCGCAATGGGGCACCCTTCGCCGACATGCCCGAGCCACTGCAGCGCTTGCGGCGCAGCCTTCTCCGCACGGCAGGGGGCGACCGCATCATGGCGCAAGTGCTGGCGATTGTGCCCACCGCTGGACTGGACGCTGTGCTCGTCGCTGCGGAGTTGGCCCTGGAGAACGCGCCGCCATCGGGGCGCGTCAGCGTGGAACATGTGATCAACGTGCTGGGCCGACTGACGCCCACGGTCGTGCCACAGAACGCGGCCACGACACTGCAGGTCAACATCGTGCCCATCGCCAATACCGCGCGATATGACGCCCTGCGGACCTGCGACGAGGGAGCGGACCATGCGTGACCTCGCTGTGGAACTCAGGCAGTTGCGGCTGCATGGCATGGCTGGAGCGTGGGCCGACCTGACCGAGCAAGGAGACCGTTCGGAAGCCGCCAGCAGCCGCTGGCTACTCGAACACCTGCTGCAGGCCGAGGTGACCGATCGCGCCATGCGCTCTGTGAACTACCAGATGCATACGGCGAAGTTCCCGATGCACCGGGACTTGGCCGGTTTCGACTTCGACGTCTCACCAATCGACCGCAAGCTCATCGCGCTGCTTGCCGAGACCACGTTCACCGAGGCCGCCCACAATGCGGTCCTGGTGGGCGGCCCGGGCACGGGGAAGACGCATCTGGCCACAGCCATTGGCGTGTCCGCCATCACGCAGCATGGCAAGCGTGTGCGCTTTTATTCAACCGTCGACCTGGTCAATGCACTGGAGCAGGAGAAGGCTCAGGGCAAGGCTGGACGCATCGCTGCCAGCTTGCTGCGGCTGGATCTGGTGATCCTCGATGAACTGGGCTACCTGCCGTTTAGCCAGGCTGGCGGCGCGCTACTGTTCCATCTGCTGAGCAAGCTCTATGAGCACACCAGCGTGATGATCACGACCAATCTGGACTTCGCCGAATGGTCCAGCGTGTTCGGCGACGCGAAGATGACGACGGCGTTACTCGACCGGTTGACCCACCACTGCCACATCGTCGAAACCGGCAACGACTCGATCCGCTTCCTGCGCAGCACCGCTGAGGCCAAGACTCGGATCAAGGCGCGCGAACAGGCTCGCAAGGCCGCGCAGACAGCAATGCCAAGTGACTGACGCAGCCGAGAGGGAAGCCGCTCCGGGCGACGCCCTGCGCAGCTTCCCTCTCGGCATCAACCCACCAACGAAGGAGACCACGACCAAGGCAAACCTCTACACTGATTCACAGCCGGGCAACAACAAACCGGCTTCCACCCCTGGCTCACAATTGCGTCGGCACGGTGGTTCAGAATTGCATCGGCGCCAACACCCGCCAGAGCATGCTGTCGGGCGGGATGCTCGAAGGACCATCGGTCCGGTGGGCCGACGGACCCCGCGAGTATGCCGTCGGTGACCGTGTGCTCGTGCGCAAGAACAGCCGCGAGGCCGACGTGAAGAACGGCCAGCTCGGCACGGTCCTGCACGTTGATGCGCAGCTCATCACCATCGCCCTCGACAACGGCCGCACCGTCACCTTGCAGGGCGACGTCTTCGATCCCTCGCGGCTCGAACGAGGTTATGCCGTCTCTGTCCATAAGTCACAAGGCGCGAGCGTGCTGCACACCTACAACCTCGCGTGCGGCGGCAACCTAGACAAGCTCCTGGCCTACGTGCAGGGGACCCGCCACAAGGACTCGGCGTATCTGGTCCTCGTCGCGTCGGATCTCGAGCGCCTCGCCGCGTTGGCCGGCGTCGAGATCGACGGCGACATGGCAATGACCCCAATGCAGATGCTCCAGGCCGCCGCCGCGAAGCTCGGCGAGGCCGCGCCGCACGAGGACGTGGCCGACTTCCAGGTGGATGTTGAGCCCTCCGCACAGGCACAAGTCACTTCCCCGACCGCGCGATCTGAGGCCCGCGCAGCCGCCCCGTCCAAGGCCTCGCAGGAGAACGAAACTATGAGCACCAATCCCAATCCCGAACGCGCCCAAGCGGCGCGAGCCCACGCCGCGGCATGGTTCGACCGGTCGCATTTCACGCGCGGCCGTAAAGATCCCTCCGACGCCGAGATTCTGGCGTGGGCGTACCTCCATGACCGCGCCGATTCGGCCGGAATGCCACCCGACGAAGCGCCGATACCTGACCCGCGCGACGTGCCCGAGTGGGCGATGCAACTGCGCGAGGCTGCCCGGTCGGCCTCGGCCGCGCAAGTCATGCGTGACGAGATCCAAAACCTGCAGGGTTTTTGTGAATTTGAGCACGAAAACGCACGTGAGAGGGCTTTCGAAGCCGCCGAAGGCCCTCCCGAAAACCCTGCCGACCACCTCGACCCTGCTGCACGTTGGCTTGACAGGGTGATGCCCGGCGAAGAAGAGCATGCCCAGGCCGACGCGGCCACGGCCGAAACGGAAACGGTTGGTGAGGCCCCGTGGACACCGCCCGACGGCTCAGATCCGGGCGACCCCAATTGGCTGGGCTGGCAGGCGGAGCAGGCGTCCTGGGCTACCGAGGGAGAAGCCGAAGCCGAATAACCAAACTGCCGGCGCGATGCGCGGCGCGCCGGCTGCATACCCACCTCGCGCGAGGAGTAGCAAACATGAAAACGACCGTCCAAACCCCCACCACCCCCGACCTGCTGCACGAGTCCGCCACGGTTCTTGAACGCATTGAGAACTGCGGCGATCAAGGCCTTTTGTGGGTCGAAGACCTCGACCGGCTGGCCCTTAGCAGGCCGTTGAAAAATCCCCCGCAGCCGCTGCGGCAGGCGTTACGATCTGAGGCCATCGGTGAACGTTTTTGTATTCATGTCTGTCCTCAAAGGGTGGCGCGCAACGCGACAAACTGATTACTCGGTCCCTCCGACCGGAGGTCGAGGTTCGGGCTGTTCGACACCACGTAGGCCAGAGGCCGCGTCAAGTTGAACGGGAACAGCACGGGCAGCGACTGCAGGCTGGGCACTGAAACGGGCTTGCCGGCGTAGCGCACAGCTGCTTCGATCAGCCAAGCAGTGAGCGCATCGTTGTCGATGCTCGTCTGGGGCAAGCGAATGACGCGCTTGCCTTTCTCGACCCGCTCCACGGCGCCCCAGCTCGCCTGGCTCTGGATGACCATGTTGGTCATACGCCGGGTGCCTTCGCGCTCCCCATAGGTTTCACTCATGCGCCGATGGACCTCGGCGGACGCGCAGTCGCCCTGAATGGCGGACAGGCGGCCCACCAGCTCGGCCACTTTGCCAAAAAACGGGTACGTCGCCACGGACATGCCCCAGCACAGCGCTGAGACGGGAATGTCCGGCTGCGTCTGGTGGATGGCCACGCCGCGATCCGCGTAATCGACCAGTTCGGCGCGTGGCTCCAGCCACAACCGATTCAGTACGGTGCGTGTTTTTTTCTTGGCTTCCACGCCAAGTTCGGCTGCATCAAGCAGTGCATTCAGATCATCTAGCCCAGCCACGCCTGCACGAACATTCAGTGCCGCAGCCGCCCAATCAAGCTGAATGAAACGATCAAAGCCTATTTTTGGGGCTGATGAATTCATTCGGTACCAATCACATAACTGACTTTCACAAAGGGCACGATCAACTCTTCGACCGACACCCCGCCGTGGACCACCACCTGCTCGCCCTCCGGTACAAAGGCGGTTCGTCCGCCTGCGAATAGGGGCATGAAGTTCGCGGGTAGTCCAGCGATGTCCAACCTGACTGTGGTGGGATAGGCCGCAGCGGAATCGGCCAGCAATGGCTCACTCCGGTAGACCCGAACGCGCTCCCCGCGCGTCTCTGCAATCACGCCCTGGCTGGGCCTGCCGACACCGGTGGACTCCACGTTGCCGTGGTCCGCCGTGAGATAGATGTGGTATCCCTTGTCCAGCAGCAGCGAGAACAGCCGGTCGACGAAACCGGTCGTCAACCAGTTCCCGATCCACATCGCCACGTCTTTCTTGGACCGCTCCTTGTGGAGCCGATCGTCCACCTCATCGATGACCAGGCCCACCACCTTCGGGCGCCGGTCGATCAAATCCGCTTCCAGTGCGTCGAGCTGATGGGTCTGACGCAGCGCACGTCGATACATCACCTCATTCGAGTTGACGCCTTCGTTCTGCCAGAACGTCTTCCACAAGGATTCCTCCTTGTCCGTCCTGTCGATGGAGTCGTCGAACTCTCGCGGTTTCAGGCCGGAGAACAGCGCCTGGCGCGACACCGATGTCACGGTCGGCAGCCATGCAAACGCGGTTCCCTCGTCGAACGCGAAACGTTTCGTGGTGGCGATCAGGCGCTCGCGGATCTGCACCCACTGATCGAAGGCCAGCCCGTCGAAGACCAGTAGAGCCACATTGGTTTCCCCTGCGGACCGCCGATGGCGCAAAAAGCGCGGCACGTGGTGCACCATGACCGGCCCTTTGGTGACAGGCAGCGAAGGCAGGTCGGCATAGTGCTTGGTCAACCATTGCCGCAGACCCTCGTCTGATTGCGCCTGCAAGGTCTTGATCCGTTCCCGAATCAACGGCAGGTGTTCGCTGCCTTCAGTGCCTGGCAGACCATGCGTGCGAGCCAGAATCTCACCGTAGCGTTTGGCGAACTCGCTCCAGTCCTTGTGCGAAGAGGCCGCCGTTGGCGTCGTCTCGATCAGGCCATCGATACCTTTGAGCACCAATGCCTGCAGTGCCGCCGGGTCCTGAACAATGCCGGCCTTGATCCAACTCGGCATCCCCGCCGGAACACTATGGACCGCCAGCGGATGCAAACTGCCGTCGAGGAACATGGAGTCGACCAGCACCTGCACATCGGAATGATCGAACGGAATCTCGATCTTGGCGACGTAGTCTGGTGGTGGCGGCTCCCCTGTACGCGTGCCATCAAGACCCAGGGTCGTCAGGTAGCGATACCACGCATCCTGTACCACGCGCAGCAGCGCGCTCTTGGATGCCAGCCATGTGGCGACGGGCTGATCCGGGAACAGTCCCTTGCCTTGGATGATGCTTGCCGCGTGCTGGGCGAACAGGGGTGGCAACGAGCGGTTGGCGAAGTGCATTCGCAGCAGCTCGCGCCAGAAGTCGACCGGGTTGCGAATGGATCTCGGCGTCAGTTGGTAGACGTGTTCGAGAATGAAGTCCTTGGACTCGTTCTCGCCGCGCGCTGACTGCAATTCGGTCTGGTGGGCATGAAACAGCCCGGCAAAATGCTCCGGCTCGACTTGTTGTACCGCGCTGTAAGCCAGCTTCGGGAATAGCTCTGCAAGGCTGAGACGCACCACACGACCGTGATGCACGATGTCCCACGGCAATTCATTCGCGTCGGCGCTTCGCAGATGCAGAACCAGCGAAGGCGCTGGCCCTTGCTCACCGCGATCCCATGCGGCGCGGTAACGCTCCTCATACTCCGCGCGGAAGGCAAACGGGTCCTCGTACAGCATCACCTCGAAACCGCGACCGCGCAGCTCGATCAACAGCCTCTCGTCGAGCAACACATCATCAGGGTCGCACGCCACCCAGAGTCGGGTGAGATCGGCCGTGAAGTGGCTGAGAATGCGTTCTGACCACTGGCTCATCCCACCTGTCCTCCGGGTATCACATCACCGGAGACGCGCACCATCATCACGGCATTCAAATCCGGCATGCTGGCCTCCATGTCGTCCAGGGCGGCCACGCGTGCATCGTGTTCTTGTTGCAGTCGCTTGCGCCGGTGCTCGCGCACGGCGGGCAGGCCGATTCGTCCAATGGCCTGGCCTCGGGCCTCGAACGCATAGACCGTACGTTCGCGTTCTTCCTTCAACCGGGCGCGGTGTTCTGTCAGCAATTCGGTGAAGATCCGCTCACCTTGGGTGCTGGCAGCCGCATGCGATGCCTCGAACCACTTCACCGACTCCTCGGCGCCGGTCACGGCATGCACATCCACGGTTTCAGTTAGCAGCAGATCCCATACGCGCTTGGCGGTCGGCACGAAGGGCCGGCCTTCCTCGTTGATGAACACCGGCAGGAAGCGCTTCCGGCTCAAGCCTTCAGCCGCCAGACTGATCTCCCACAGCGACCAGATGCCGCGAACCGACTCCGGCAAGCCGGTCGCGCGGATCACCGGCAGCGGCTGGCCGGCAACAAAGCGCGGCAGTTCGCTGATGATGGCGCGGGCGCGCGGGTCTTCCATCGTGACCCATTCCAACTCCGGGTTTTCGTCCGCCGTGCGGGCGTCAAAACAGGCCTTTGCTGACTCGCTGCCGTCCGCCCACTTCACTCGCCACGCCTTCCCAACCTTCGTTGCAGAGCCTCCTCTCGCAGCCAACCCACTAGTGATGGCGCGCTCCAGCCAAAACTGCGCTGGGTGGTCGCGCCATTTGCGGGCTTCAATGGCGTCCAGATCGTGCTCTGTGGCGAGCAGGTCGCTGTTCTTCTTCGACTCCGCCAGTGTGGATCGCAGCTGCGACACCACCGCGTCGCACTCCTGTTCAATTGCATCCGGGTTCTGCAGACCATGCACGAACAGCTCGTCGAAGATCGGGTCGGCCTCGACAGAATCCATCACGTCGGACGCCTTGTCGACGCCAAACTCCTGCGCGATGACCTCGAGCTTTGCCTCCAACACCTGGCGCACTCGATGCTCCACAGTGTCTTCGAGCACGAAGTTGATAGCGCGAACAACGTGCTTCTGCCCAATGCGGTCCACCCGGCCAATGCGCTGCTCAATCCGCATCGGGTTCCACGGCATGTCGAAGTTGACGATGACGTGGCAGAACTGGAGGTTCAGGCCCTCGCCGCCTGCGTCGGTGGAAACCAGCACCCTCACGTCGCGTGAGAAGGACTGCTGTGCACGGGTGCGCGCGTCCAGGTCCATACCGCCATTGAGCAGCGCCACCGAAAAGCCCCGGCTCTCCAGGAACCCCGCCAGCATGGCCTGGGTGGGAACGAACTCGGTAAAGACCAGCACCTTGAGCTGCGGGTCCTTTTCCTCCTGCTGGAGTTTGTAGATCAGCTCAAGCAGCGCTTCCGCCTTGGCATCCGTCCCCTGTCGCTCGGTTTCGCGAGCGAGATCCAGCAACATCTCGACTTCGGATTTCTCCCGCTCCCAGCCGCTGGCCTGCAGGGCAATGTCGAGCTGGGACTGGCCGTCGAGTTCTGCCCATTCATCCGGGTCCACCGCCTCGAACAGGTGTGGCTGCGCCTGGGGCGAATCCAACAGGGCCTGGCGCTTCTCCAGGGTGGCGCGGATGGCGGCTGTACTGGACGTCACCAGGCGTTGCATCAGGATCATCAGGAAGCCGATGTGCCGCTGCTTGGCGGCCATCGCCTGGTTGTACCCGTGCCGGACGTAGTCCGTGACCGCCTCGTAGAGCCGTTGCTGAGCGGCATGTCGTTCCTGCCACGCCACGGCATGCAATCGCGTGGACCGGGGCCTGAACAGCAGCTGGCCCTCCGCGTCGATGGCGGCCCGCTTCTCGGTTCGGATCACGAACGGGCGCACTCGGTCACGGTCGATGCTGCTTTCGTTTGGAAACGTCTCACGGTCCAGCAACTGCATCAGCCGCATGAACTGGTCGGTCTTGCCCTGGTGCGGCGTCGCGGACAGCAAGAGCAGATAGGGCGCGGCCTCTGCCAACGCGGCGCCCAGCTTGTAGCGGGCCACCTGCTCGGTGCTGCCGCCGAGGCGATGGGCCTCGTCAATGATCACTAGGTCCCAACCGGCCGAAATCAGGTCCTCGAATCGCTCACGGTTGTAAGTAGCGAGCTGCTCCACGCTCCAGCCGCGACGCCCTTCAATGGGCTTGACCGAGTCGAGCGAAACGATCACCTGATCGTGCATGCCCCAGAGGTTATCGTCAGGTTTCGAGTCGTCATCTCGCCACTGGCGAAAGGCCGCCAAGTCCGATGTCTCGAGGTGGCGGAAGTGCTCGCCAAAGTGCAGCCGCATTTCGGCCTGCCACTGACGCACCAGACCTTTCGGTGCCACCACCAGCACCCGCCGCACCATGCCGCGAAGCTTCAACTCGCGCAGGATCAAGCCCGCCTCGATGGTCTTGCCCAGGCCCACCTCATCGGCCAGCAGGTAGCGGATGCGATCACGGCTCATGGCCCGGTTCAGCGCGTAGAGCTGGTGCGGCAGCGGCACCACGCTGGACTGGATCGGCGCCAGCAGCAGGTTGTCTTCGAGCGCGTCGAGCAGCTTGGCCGCAGCCGCCGTATGCAGGATCTGCTCCACCGTCGGACGCACACTGGTCAGTTCGCCCAGGTCCTGGGCGCGGGCACGCATCACGGCGTCCTTGGCCGGCAGCCAGATGCGAAAGAAGACCTCCCCCCACACGTCCTGGCGGTCGATTATCCGGCAGGGGGACGCCTGCCGGGCATGCCAGCACCAATCGCCGATGCCGAAGCCACCGCTCATGCGCCCTCCCGCTTGAGCGACGCCTGTCCCAACGCGGTCAAGCGGTACCGCTGCTTGCTGCTCTGCGGCTTGTCGGGAATCGTCATTTCCAGCACGCCCGCATCCAGGGCCGGCTGGAGGTAGGCATCGCGAAGTGCTTACGGTCTTTCAGCCCCAGAGCCTCCATCAGTTCCTGGCGCGCCATCTCCCCGGATACCTTCGCCAGTAGCGCCAGGACTTGGGGGGAGACTTGCGGGGTCACTTGGGGGGTGACATGGGGGGTGACTTGCGGGGCGGCTTGCTCGGCCGCTTGGGCGAATCTCCGCCGCAGAGCCTCCGGCACCTCGAACAGGGTTTCGCCGACCGGCTGGAGCAACTGCTGACGAACCAGGAAGTCGGCGATCTGTTTCGCCTGCTGGGTCGTGCTGATCCCCAGCCCGCGAATATCGGTCAGGCTGATGCGCTCGCCTTCCGGCTGCCCCAGGGCCAGCGCCAGCACGTCTGCCTGTTCCCGCTCCAGGTTGACCCCGATGGCCTGACGGAACCGCTGCATCGCCTCGGTGACCAGCGGCGAGTTGAGCAACACCAGCTCGAACTCCTTGCGTGCCTTGTCGTTTCGCAACTGCGGCGGTATGCGCCCGAGATCCTGCCAATTGCGGAAGATGGCGCGGATGCCCGTCCCGGCCTGGTCGGACAAGCCGATCCGGCGAAACGCCTTCACAATGGACGGGTTGCGCACCTCCTTCTCGGTGGGGTCCAACAGCTCCGCCTCGGTTGCGAAGGCATCGCCGGGGTTCCAGAAGATGGTGCGATCGGTGAACAGGCGAATGGAGGCCTTGCGGCCATGATCGCCGTAGTCCTGATGGATCAGCAGGTTGATGGCCGCTTCACGAAACGCCAAGTAATCCGGCGGGTCGTCATTGCGGCGCAGCGTGCTCGGGTCGAGTGAAAACGGGTGCTCGGCAATGCGCATGTAGCGCGACACTAGCCCCTGCCAGGTCTGAAAAATGTTTTCTTCAAACACATAACGGTCATGCCAGCGCTGCGCTGCCGACCACTGGTCGAAGGGCGTATCGATACGCTGATAATCCAACACCGGCCTCGGCAGAATCTGCCGCACATAGCGCCCATCGCCGAACAGCAGCACCCCTGCACGGGTGGGTAGCATCTGCCCACCCTGCTCGACAATGAAGTTCCAGTTCAGCAGAAATCCGATCGGATCGGCGATCTCCGGATGTTCAGGATTGCGCCGGGCGAACTGCGCCTGATACCACTCGACCGTCGCCAGGTCGAAGCAGCGATCCACGGGGATATCAGGGAGCGCCATGCCGTCATAGCGCTCCTGCGCGGCATCGCGCAGGAAACGCTCGAGCTCGCTCTGGGTGCACTGCTCATCGCCCGCGCCCCGGCGGACGTCGCTTTGGCGAGGATCGCCCTTGAGATAAACCGGCTTGTCGGCCCGCGACGCTCCCGGCACATGGAATGCGAACACGTGCTTGCCGTCGATCTCGAAGCGATGCGCTGCCACCGCAATCACCCGGTTGAGCTTCTGCCCGCCGCGCAATACCGCCAGAAAATCGTTCTGGACCTTGTCGGGCTCCTCGACACCAGTCACTTCCAGGCGGCCATTGACTTCGCTGACGCCAAACACCAGCCAGCCGCCCGCCGTGTTGGCAAAGGCAGACACCGTCTTGTAAGCATCTTCCGGCACACCACGCAGCACCCGCTTGTACTCGAAGTCGTTCCATTCGATGCCGTTCAGTCGTGCCAGCAATTCGTCATGGTTCATGCTCAAACAGCCTCCGCGACCAGACGACGCAGGCCGTCACACAGCTTGCCGAAGCTGGGCGACACATTGCGATCCGGGTCAAGCAAGGGGCCGATCCTCTCCGCCCATTCGTGTTTGATTTGCCCTGGCAATGGCCAGCCTACCTTCTTGATGGCGACTAAACCGCCCGGATACACCGCATCGGCGAGCAGTTCCCACGTATCACAAGCGCTATCTTGAACATACCTGTTCAGCACATCTGCCTTGGCGCGTGGATACGCACTTTCCAAGGCCTGCCTGTCTCCCAGATACCAGGCCTCCACTTCCTCAATGGCCAAACGGAACAGCGTGTTCGGTGCGGGATTGCAACCCGCAGCCAGCGCACTGAGTTCCGCGAGGAAATCAACGCAATTTCGTTTGTCGGTGTCCAGGACGACGACTACCGCATCGATGCCGGGTGTTCTGCCATAGCCTTGCAACAGTCGCGGCAACTGATCGAGCAGAATCCGCTTCGTCGGGTCTGCACCTGGATTCAAGTTCCTTGGGATCCGGCCTAACCCCTTGTAGTCATGAACGCGCCAGCTATGCGAATTGCCTTGTTCCCCGAGCAATTTGGGCAGCACCGCTTCAAGCAGCTTTTTTCCAGAGCTGTCTTCCACAAGTATCTCGATGTGCATGCTCACCTCGCATCGAGATAGTCGCTGTACCAAAGCCCGCCTAGAGGCAAGCCTTCGGCCACCAGATTCTTGACAACTTCCAGCTCGGACACCCGGCGTATGGTCGAAAACCCATCCTCACCTTTTTCCAGAATCCACACCTCCTTCGGCGACAGCGCATCCACGAAATACGGCTGATGCGTGGTCACAAAAATCTGCGGCGCGTTCTTCTTGCCCGTGGCATGGGTACGGAATTCCTGCGCCAACGACTCCAGGAGCTTGTGGTACAGCCCGTTTTCCGGCTCCTCGATGCAGATGAATGGTGGCGGTTCCGGGTCTTCAAGCAGCAGCAGATAAGCGAACACTTTTAGCGTGCCATCCGACATTTGCTGCGCGAAAAAAGGGTCGTCGAAAGCTCCATCGTTGAAGCGCAACAACACGCGCTTGTCTGTCGTTACCTCGGTATCGATACTGACGATGCCCGGAATCTTGCTTGCAATCCGCGCCAGGATGCTCTTGAAGCGATCCTTATGCTCGCGTTCCATAAACTGCACCACATTACCGATATTGTCGCCATGCACATTCAAATGCCGCTGCGGTCCCGCGCTGGGCAGGCTGCGCGCGGCATCCGGATAGAAGTACGACAGATACCAGCCCTTCAAAAAATCGCGGAATCGCTTGATGCGCGGATGCTCCTTGAGCGTGCCCAGTGTGGCGATCCCAAGCTGGCGCGGATCGGTCAGCTCGACCACCGCTTGGGTGCGATCCTCCTCGCCTTCAATTTCCACGGCTTCTTCCCCCGCCCAGACCTTGCCCTTACCGCGATCTAGGCGCAAGAAAGGATAGGGGCGCCCATACGATTGGCCCTTGCGACGCTGTTTCAGAAGTTCAGACTTCACATAGGGACGGCCAGAACCATCCAGATCAATAGACAGTTCGTAGGTGATTGGCCGCTCCTTTGGCGCTTCGCGGTAATAAATCTCGAAGCGCATCGGTTCATTCACGCCCTTGGATCGCAGGCGTTCGAAACCACCGCGCTGCTTCATATCGCAAGCGGTTTCGACATCGGTTGTCAGGCAATCGGCGACAAACCCGAAGGCATCAAACAGTGAACTCTTACCGACACCGTTCTTGCCAATCACAACAGTAAATGGCGTGAGGGGATCACCAGCCTGGCCCCCCGATAACTTGCCCAGCGATACGTCACGCAAGGCTCGGAAGTTCTGGACACGAAATCCTTCGATAATGGCCATTTAGTTTTTCTCCGTTCTGGTCTGCACCTGGGAATACCAGAGCTGCAGCTTTTCATCCTCCTGCAACGCCTCGTCCGGAATCTTCTCGGCAACCTTGATGATGGTTTGGTAGTTCTTTCTGCTCCACGCGTCCTTGAAGCCCGCGCGCAGCACTTCCAGTCGGAACTCCTTGAGCTTGCGGCCGCTGTGTTGCTGGTACTGCTCGAACTCCTTCAGAAGTGCCTTTTCGCGTTTCTTTTCCAGATCCTGCGCCTTATTCGGATCCGGCACGAACCAGCGATCCTTGGCCTTGGCCACCAGCGCCGGACTGTTCTTCTCCAGACCGCGCAGATCTTTGTAGTTGCTCGATAGGTAGCCGTGGATTTGGCTGGGCACGTCACCGCTGCCGTCATACTTGAGGAAATTGTCTTCCAGTAATGCCGAAAGCTCGGGTTTGGCCTCGTGCCTTTTCCATCCTGCGCCAAGTTGCCTCATGAATTCAGGGCTGATCTCTTGGTAAGTCGATGGGCGACGCCTCAGGAAATCGGTGAGCCAATCAATCGCGCTGCGCTCGTCGGAGACGAACAGCTCCATCTGCGGCGCCTGCGCCATCTGTGTGCGCTTCTTGTCGTATTCGGCCACCTGCTCGGGTAGGAACACCATGCCGTCGCGCTCGGGGAAGCGACTCCGCAGCCCGCCCAGAAACTCGTCACTGGAGAGCGGCACCGGTGCGTCGTAGCGCACGTACCAGGCGACCATGCGGTCGAAGATGCGGCGCGGATCGCGCTCGACGATGAACTCCAAGACGCCGTTCTTGACCTTGGTGACCGCCAGTTGCTTCAAGTGGGTTTGCACGAAGTCCCAGGCCGATTCCTCCGTCGCGCCCGTTCGGGTGAAGCGTTCCTCCAGCCCGCCGTTGGGTTTATAGGCAGAGATCACCAGGTCTTGTTTGACTGCCGTGGTGGAGGTAACCTGGCGGTAGCTGCCCTGCACCTTGTCCAGCGCGGTGACCTCGGCCACCACGAAGCCCGCCCGCTGCAAGGCCACCTGGATCGCGTTCCAGACGGCGGCCTTGCTGTTGGAAAAGACCACCGTCATCCACCGTCCCGGCTTGAGCACGCGGTGGTATTCCGCAAAGCAGCGCTGCATCAGGTGCTGGTAGTCGGGCAGCGCCTTGTGCTTGAAGCGGTCGATGATGGCTTCCGGCTGAGCATCGGTCGTGACGCCATGCCACGACTCGACCAGGAAGTTCAGATCGGCGTAGTAGATGTTCTCGCCAAAAGGCGGGTCGGTGAAGATGTAGTCGATGCAGTCATCGGGCAGCGGCAGCCGCGCGGCGGTGCCGGTGCTGATTGCCGTATTGCCAGCGCCGACTTTGGCGTTGCGAAACGCCTTGACCAGTCGATCGAGCTTACCGCCCAAGTTGTACCAGGGGCTGCATTCGGCGTGCTGCGAGGCGACATAATAGACGCCAGTGAGCTGGCGATTGACTTGTGAGCCGCCAGGACGGCCCTGCTGAATGGGCTGGTAACGGTTCAACACCGACAACCCCCAAACCGCCTGCTCCACCATGAACAGCAAAAACGACCGGAGACGCGGATCGGGATGCGCTTGGGCCTTGGCCCACAGCCGGCCCATCGCCTGCGCGGCGCGGGACAGGTAGAAGTGGTGGATATGGGTGAAGCCTTTGGGTGCGATCCGCGAGCCGTGGTACATCTGCTCGATCGGGAAGCGCCCCTTGGGCAAGGCAGCGGGCAGCGGCAGGGCTTCGATCTTCGCCAACAAGGCCAGGTCGTCGGCATCCGGCGCTTTTTCATGGCGCGTCTTGCCCACTATGTACGAAATCAGCACCGGCTTGAAGCGCACTCTCTGCCACGGCTGACCCGTAGCCGGGTCGAGCCGGTTTTCCAGCACGCGATCCAGCCGTTCCTTGTTGAGTTCCGCGCCGCAATGGGGGCACGGGAAGGTGTCATGCACCCGCTTGCTCTCCTCATCCAGCGCTTCTTCCAGAAAGTTCACCTCGCCCGCGCACTCCGGACAAGTGAAGACCTCGCTCCACACGGTATATTCAATGCGCCCCTTGGTCTTGCCGTCCGAGTGCAAGGTCTCATACATCCAGCCGATTTCCTGCTCGAGTTCCTCGAGTAGCTGCTTCCCTGCCTTGGCGAAGGCCTCCACATCGAAGGGGAGGGTGTAGTTGGCGGCGATGAAGGTGGCCGCCGGTGAAAGATCATTCAAAATCACGCGGCGCGCGCCCCACTTCGGCGCCGGGTGGCCCTCCTTTTTCCAGGCCGTCTCCAGTTCATGGCGGTACGCCGCAGGCGCGGAAGCGCACCATTGCGCGGCGACGCCGGTCATGCCGGAGCCCGCGAAGCCATCGAGCACGATGTCGCCCGGCTCGGTGTAGTGCAGGATCGAGGGTACGATGGCCAGGTGCGGCACCTTGGTGTGGTAGGCATGCGCCTTGTAGATCGGATCAGTCTTGCCCACCGAGACGTCGATGGCCAACGGCTCGCGGCTGTACTTCACCGAAGGGTCATAGGGCTTGCCATAGTGCTTGATGAAGTCGGCAATGAACGGGTTCGGGCAGGCGGTGTAGTACGGCGGATCGGACAGCGCCAGGATGTCCTCGTCCGAGCCGATGGGGAAGCCCTCGATCTTGCGGAACTCCGGGTCTTTGAGCTTCTCGGCAAGCAACTTCAGGTAGTGCTCGCGGCGCGCCTCATCACTCGGGAACGTTTGCCCGAGGCATTCAACGGGGCCGGACGTGGCCACGTGATTTTGGTAAAGATCACTCATCAGTCGTTCATCAAATTCTTGTTGTCATGGTCAGGTGATCACGACGTCTCACTCGATCACGAAGCGCAGCTTGGTCGAATCCTTGCCCTTGCAGCGCTCGTTCATGAAGGTGTCGAAGCGCTTGCGCAGGTCGTCCGGCGTGGCTGGCGAACCGCCTTGCAGAAGCGCATGTTTGATCTCATCGCCCGTGACCGCGATCTTCTCCAGCCCCGACAGCGCTTCCTGCGCGGCCGCGACGAACTCGGGTGTGACCGAATCTGGCAAGGCTTTCGACGCAAGGAAGCCCTTGATCAGGTCACGCTGCGAAGGTTTCAGCAGTTCGAAGTTCGCTTGAATGATCGGGTCATCTAGGTTGTCCAGCAGGGTTCGCTGCCACCCTTCCAGGAGACGATCGAGTTCGTCGTCCAGGGCCTTGAGCACGTTGGCGGCCGGCAGAAGGTCGCCCTGTTCTTTGGCGGGGCGAAAACCACAGTGCGGGCAAACCGGGCTGGCGGCGAGTTCGGATTCGACCAAAGACGCGCAGCTCTTGAGCTGGTCCAGCTTGTCTTCGAAGGTGGTCAGCTGCCCGGTGGGCATGAGCGAGATGCCAGCCAAGGCGCGCAGGGTCACCATGCGCAGATCCTTGCGCAGAGCGGACTTGGTCTTGTCCTCTGCCACGCCGAGCCGGGCCTTACTGTGTTGCGCCACGTAGGCGGTGATGTAGTCCTTCTTCAACGTGGCCAGACGCTGGCGGTATTCAGCGGCATACTGCGCACTGCTGTCCTCGGCGAGCTTGTCGAGAATGTCCTTGCGGGCAGCCTGTGCCTGCTGTACCCAGGGATGATCGCCGGGCAGCACCATTTCGGCTTGGGAGAGGTAAGCGGCAACATGGCCCAGCTCGGCAGCCAGGTCACGCAGTCTCTCCACTGCGGCAAGCGCATCGAGGTTCTTCTTCTGAGTCTCGATGTCGCCCTGGGTGATGTTGGTGTGCAGATTCTTGAGCTTGCCGATCGTGTTGTAGGGTGACAGCCCCTCCAGGAAGTTCTTGAGTGCTTCCAGCCTCTGTTGTCTGTCGCGCAGATCTTCTTCGCGCAGCAGGCATTGACCCCAGAAGATGAGGCGATTCCGCAGGTCGGTGCCGACGGTCAGCACGCGGTTGACCAACTTGGCGACCGCATCCAGCAGCTCCTTGACCGACTCCTCCTTGCCCTGAGTCGCCATTTGAGCCAAGCCACTAGGCAATCCCAGCAGCTCGAATAGCGATCGCAGCAGGGCGACATTGATTTCCTTGGGCGCTTCGATGTGCTTGAACTGGATCAGGTCGTCCAAGGATCGTTCGGCCAGTTGCGACAGCTTGCCGGCGTCGATCTTGTCGCCGGTAATCGCCAGAACGATGTCACCCGAGTAGACCAGGCTGGCCAGCACCACCACGAGCAGGTCAGGTTCCAGGCGGAAACGCACCGGCGCGAAGTACTCAACGTCGGCGGCGCCGCTGATGAGCTCGCTACGGTTGAGCACCTGCCCGTGGCCTTTGGCCTTGAGCCGGTTGAGCACATCCTGGGCGTATTTGGAGCGTGTGGGATCGATGCGATCGCCGTCCAGCATCTCCAACGCATCGAGGATGGCGATGGCGTCACGGGTAGCGGGACCGCCCGCCAGACGCCGCAGGGCATGGGTGATGAGCTGCTTGCGGTTGGATTCGGTGACCAGCACCGAGAAGGTTGGGTACTCCGGCGCCAGATCCGCGAAGTGGGTGCCGAGGGCCAGACTTGCTGTGACGTTGACGATGTCGCGGAAGTTGGCGCGATCATCCGGCCCCAACCGGAGCTTGTCGCGCATGGACACGCCTTTGGCCCATTCCGCAAGGCGTCGGGTCTTGCCCTGGTAGGTGACTTCGAAGGCGGTCATCTGCTTGTCCTGCAGCCACTTGCTCATGTCGCTTAAGGCGCGTCTGGCCTTGTCCAGGTAGACGGTCTTGGCAGTGCCGCTGGCCGTAGAAGCAAGCTCCTGGGCAGCGGCGTAAAACTTGAGATGGTGCTTGATGACGTCATCCAGCCCCTTTAACCGGAAGAACACCTCGTCCGCTTTGTTGTTGTCGCGGAAACGAGGTGGCTCGAACGGCTGGATGAAGTAAATGTAGAAGTCGCGCTCGGGCTGGGCAGTCGGCCGATCGTTGGGCGCACCGAGGAACAGGTACCCATTGCGTTCCACGCGGCGCTCCTGCCATTCGACCTGGTGTTGCCAGATCTTGTAGCCGGTGACGTAGGCATGCTCATCGGTGCGTTCCATGATCTGCATGAGCGCGCTGTAGTAAGCGCGGTCCAGCGCGTCGTCCGACAGGGCTTCGGCGCGCTTCTCGATCTGGGCGTCGTAGTCGATGTCTTTTTTGAGGTCGAGGTAGTACTGCTCGGTGTCTGGCACCTTGGAGATGAACTGGCCATTGACCGTCTTGACGATCTCACGCAGGGTCGTCTGCACGGCGGTCAGCAGGTCGTCGGCGGGCTCACCACCCATATCCTCGATGCCGGGCTGGTACAGGCAAAGCGTGTCACGCAGTTCCTCGGCCGTTGGGCCCACCGGCACGTAGATGTCGCCGCCGGTCGTCAGCCGGTGGACAGACAGCCCCTTGATGACCCGCATGGCCATCGCCTTGTAAGCGGGGCGCGTAAAGGCCTTTTGCACCCGCTCACCCAGCACTTCGGCCACCTTCAACACAGGGCCGATGTTGGGGTCCGAGCGCAGCACCGAGTTGGAGGTGACCGTGTCCCAGAACTTGTCGAAGCCGATCAGGCCGGGGCGATCGGTCGGCACCTCCTCATCCAGGAGAGCCTGGATCTGGTCGCGCAAAGTGACCAACGCGCCGCGCTTTTCGGTGAAGATCAGCCGCTCGAAGGTGCCGATGTAGTCCGGATGGACAGGAAACAGGCAGACATACTCATCCATCCGCTCGTTCATGTTGCTGTAGAACTTGGCGAAAGGCGTGAGGTAAGTGCGGATCTTGTGCTGCTGGTCTGCCGACTTCTTGAGCAGACGCTCCGCCACCACAAAGCTTACGTCCTGGCGGGCAAGCAGGACCTGGGTGAAGCGTTCGTTCACGCGACGCAGGCTGTCGGCGACATGCTGGAAGCGGCTGCTGTCGAAGATGGCTTCCTGCACACCGGCCACGAAGCGGAAACGCAGGTGCTTGGTGACCTCGCCGATCTCGCGCAGGAAGGACAGGTCCAGCACCAGATCGTGGTCCTTGCGGGAGCGCAGGTATTCGAGGAACTCGTCAACGACGAGGAGGACCCCATGGTTGGGGTGCACCTCGTCGAAAGCAGCCATCATTTCCTCGAAGGCGGCCTTGTTGTTGACCACTTTGTCGGCCGGCGGGAATGCGTAGCTGACGCCCTGGTTCTCCAGGAAGATCTCGAGCTCCTGCGTGATGATGTCGCGCAGGGACATCTGGCTGGAGATCTCGATACGGTGCACCTTGAACTTGCCGGCGATCGAACCGGCAGCCTCCGCGACTTTGGGGTGGTGGATCATCGGGACGTAGGCAGCGTCCTCGGCAATCAGCGAGAGCACCGACATCAAGTGTGACTTACCGGTGCCGTAGTTGCCGACCACGAGCACACCCTTGTGGTCGACCGATTCGTCGAACGAGAGCTGCGGGATCATCTGCTTGGTGATCCGCTCGGCCATGTCGTCGGAAATGACGTAGGTGGCGACGAGCTTCTTTGCCTCATCGGGCCGGTTGGCGTCGAGCAGCTGAATGACCGACTCGATCGGCTCGAACTGAATGAGATCCCCGTACCGCATGCGTTTCCCCCTTTACCTCACCATTTCAATTTCGAATGGGACCAGACCATCGAGGCCGTAGTCCTGATATTCCGGATGCCCCATTTCCGCATAGATCAGGCGGCCATCACGTCGCTCTCCTGGCCACACCGCCACGACACGAAGGGCTCTGGCGTGGCGCTTGAGCAGATCCAGCGGATCGAGCTTGAGCGACTGATCGAACAGCAGCTCGATGTTGTCGAGCAGAAGCAGATCGCCGCTGGCGTAACTCTGGGCCAGCTCCCGCATAACGACGTTGGCCTGGAGCGCCCGCTGCCGCAGCGGCAGCGCCGCGAGCCGCCTTCCCAGCACGGCACCGACATTCATTACCTCCGCACCGCGCCGATTGGCCAGCTCGGCCAGCAGCGCGCTCTTGCCGCAGCCAGGGCGGCCGACAAGCAGGATCAGCTTGCTGTGCAGGGCCGCGATTTCGTCTACGAGACGGTCCAGTCGTGTGAGCATTCCCGGCAGCCCTTCAGCCATTGCGGCCCCCATCCTTGGAGGCCGCCCCTTCGGGGCCAGCCTGTCGGCTGTGCAAATCTGTTCCGGACAGATTTGTCTCGCCACGAGATCCGCCAGGATCATCATCGCTCTGGGCTTCCGCGGTCTGCCTCTTGATCCACTGGTCGATTTCCTGGCGCTGGAAGCGCCACGTCCCACCGACTTTGAAGGCGGGAATCTTCTTCGCCGCCGCCAGGCGATACACCGTGCGCTTGCCCACTTTGAGATAGGCCGCCACTTCGTCGAGGGTAAATATTTCGCTAGTCGCTTTTTTCACCACTTCCCAACCCGTCGTAGGGTATTGGCCATTTCTGATGGCAATTTTGGCAAGGATACGGCAAACTTGTGCATATTTGAACAGCCGAGTGGCAGGAGGGGACATCGCCCCGTAGTGCCAATTTCAATCGCCGGAACAGAGGCGAATCAATCACTTACGCAAAAATATGTCGAACTCGGGGGGCATGCATGTTTGCTCCGATGGAGCAAAGTTTGCTTCAACGGAGCAACTGCGGCACCAGTGCTACGCACACGTGCCGAAGCCAAGGGCCAAAAGCAGGCCCGGCTTCGCCCGGCCAAAGCATGCCCGCCAGGCGGGCACACAAGCATCCAAATAGCACCCTGCGGGCGAAGGATGACGGCTGTGTCGTCATGGGCGCTGCACGGGCATGCCGGGCGGCCGGGGTGCCGCGCTCGACCACTTGGGGGACGACTGCCGGTTCTGGAGCCGCGCGACTTTTGGCCGGGCCATGCGGGACAAGAGCCGCGCCAGCGGCATGAAGACGCCGCTGTCACGCCTCCTGCCCTTAAAGCCGCCCGGCCAAAAGCTCGGCAAATGAGCCCTCCATACCTGGCAGAAACCACCCCCACACAAGAGCACCGCCATGAACGCATCAACCCTCAAACACCCCGCCAGCAGCCCGATTCCACGGCCCAAACACCTCAGGGCTCTGCCCCGAACCCCGGAGCTTCCACCCCAGCAGGTGGGCAATGCAACCAGGGCAAAGGTCAGTGAGAAAGGCCGCTTCACCTCACCCCAACTTCACCGCCAGCCTCTCCGCCTCGACGTGCGTGTAGCGCTTGAGCATGGACAAGCTCTTGTGCCCCGTCATGCTGGCTACCTCCATGATGCTCAGCCCCTTCTCAAACAGGCGCGACGTGGCCTCGTGGCGCAGGTCATGGAAGCGCAGATCCGCCAGGAAGGCGGGGTCGGGCTGGGTGCCTGACTTCTCGCACTCTTCTCGATAAGCCTTCAGCGCCCGCGCCTTGCAGCGAACCCACGCCTTCTCGAAGCTATCGGCGGCGGCCCAGCCGAACACGCGGCCGTCTATGCGGAGCGGTTGGGACTTCATGGCGCGAAAGGCATCAAGCGCAGCGCTAGACAGCGCAACGGTGCGGCTCTCTCCATTCTTGGTGTCGACCAGGTGTGCGGTCTTGCGTGTTAGATCGACGCGCTTCCACTCTAGCCCGAGAAGTTCGCCCAGGCGCATGCTGGTCTCGACTGCCAGGATGATGATTTGCCGCAGTCCTGGCGTGCGTTTTGTTGACTCTGCCGCCGCCAGCAATGCATCGAGCTCACCAGGCCGAAGCCGTCGGTCCCTCGACTTCGGGACCGAAGGCTTGCGGATGGCTTTCGCGGGATTGCCGGCCGGCAGCGGGATCGACAGTTCTTTCTCGGCATAAGAGAACAGGCTCGACAGCGTATTGAGATGGTGAATCACTGACTGCGCAGCTAGACCGTCTTTCAAGAGATCATCACGCCAGGCGGCCACGTCAACGGAGCGGACCGAACCGAGGAAGAACGCGCCGAAACGGGCATTGCAAGCGCGCACATAGCCGGCGGCCCCTTTGCTGCGCAGGCGAGGCAACTCGGCGGTGGTGTATCTCTCGACAACTTGGCCGAGTGTGACCCGGCCAGCCTCATTCGTCGCGGCAGCCACGTTGCCACGCTGAAGTTCGCGCTCGATCTCACGCGCCCAGACTTCGGCGTCGGCTTTCAGATCAAAGGTGCGCGAAAGCGTCGGCATGCCGCGCTTTCTGATCTGCGCCATCCAGCCATTTTTCCGCTGTTCAATGTAAGCCATGCCATAACTCCCATTCCCACTAATTTCCCACAAATGCCCGGGAGAAGTCTAGCAGAGCAAGTATTTATGCGGGTTTCAGCTCTATTTATTTAAGCCTTCTAAGCCGTAGGTCACTGGTTCGAATCCAGTCGGGCAGGCCAGAAATTGCTGCGGGTTGACGCATGGCTGCGACGCAGGCTCAGGCGCCGTGGGTGAGCAGGTAGTCGATCGAGGCTGCAGTTTCTGCACTCAGCCCCTGGGTGTTTTGCGACAGCAGGGCGTTTTCGATCTTGGTGGCCAGGGTCTTGCCCAGTTCCACGCCCCATTGGTCGAAAGGATTGATGCCATAGAGCCAGCCCTCGACCACGGTGCGGTGTTCATAAAGCGCCAGCAGCGCCCCCAGGTGGTAGGGACTGAGCCGTTCCATCCAGATGAAGGTGGAGGGGCGGCCGCCAGGGCAGGCGCGATGGTGTGCGGCGCGGGCGGCGGCTTCCTGGCTCATGCCCTGGGCCATCAGTTCGGTCTGCCAGCTGGAGGCGTCTTTCCCGTTCCACAGGGCATCGGCTTGGCCCAGTGCGTTAGCCAGCAGGGCAAGATGTTCGCGCAGGTGTCTGTGCCAGGGGTGTGCGACTGCGACGATTTCGTGAAACACTGGCACCGCGGCCTGGTGCAGCAGCTGGAAGTAGGTGTGCTGCACTGGCGTGCCCACGCCGCTGATGACTGCAGGGCCGCTGACGTGCACTGGCTGCATGCCGTCGGCGCTGGTTGACTTGCCCAATGATTCCATCAGTAGTTGCTGCAGGTACAGCGGCATGCGCGAGAATGCGTCTCCGTACAGCCCGATGGATAGCAGCGGCAGGCCGAAGCGCACGCGGTAGGCATGCGACAGCCCGGCCATCAGCCCCGGTGCGCTGCTCTGCAGCGGTGTGTCGAGGAAGTGCGTGTCCATGGCGTGCGCGCCGGCATGGAGCTGGGTGACCGCATCGCGGCCAAAGGCGAGCAGCAGCACCATGCCGTGCGCGCTCCACAGCGAGAAGCGGCCGCCGATTTCCGGCAGGGAGCGGAAAATCTGATCGACGGGCAGACCGAAGCGCTGCAGCGCGAGTTCGGCGTTGGCGGTGAGCGCGACCAGGCGGGAGCGGGCCTTGTCCGCGCCGATGCCATCGCCCAGCCAGCGCAGTGCGATGTCGGCGTTGCGCATCACTTCCTGGGTGCGGAAGGACTTGCTGTTGATGAGGATCCAGGTGCGTTCGGGCACGGCGGCGGTTAGCGCGGCGTCGATGGTGGCGCCGTCGAGATTGGCGACCCAGTGCACGCGACAGCGGGGTGTCTGCAGCACCGACAGTGCGGTATGCAGCGCGAGCATGGGCGTTTCGGAGCCGCCGGCGCCGAGGTGGATGATGTCAAGACCCTGCGGGCCGGCCTCTGCCACGCGCTGATCCACCCAGTCGGCCATGCGGGTGAATTCGGCGTGCAGAAAATCGGCTGCGGCCTGTGAGGGCGCGTCGAGGCCCTTGGCGCCCAGGCGCGACAGGACATGCCAGGCCGGGCGGTTTTCGCTGCCGTTGAGCACAGTCTGGCTCACCAAATCCTGCGGGTTGTTCGGCAGGGCGGCGAGGGTCTTGAGCGCGGTGGCCAGCGCCTGTTCGCCGTGACGAGTGAACTCCAGGCGCAGGCCGGCGGTGTCGATGGTCTTGGGTGTGGGCATGGGGGTTGGAGCGCTTTGCGGGTGGAGGTGGCGGACGAGGTTAGTCGAGCAGAAGGGGCTTGATGTGCCAGATCTCCTCTGCATATTGGGCAATGGTGCGGTCGGATGAGAACGGCCCCATGCCGGCGATGTTGGCCAGCGCTTTTTTCGCCCAGGCATCGGGCTGGAGATACAGCGCATCGACCTTTTCCTGCGTGGCGATGTAGCTGGCGTAATCGGCCAGCAGCATGTAGTAGTCGCCCCAGTTGACCAGGAGATCGTGGATGCTCTGGTAGCGGTGCGGCTCTTCCGGGCTGAAGCGGCCATCGCGGATCGCGTCGAGCACGCGCGCAAGCTCCGGGTTGTCGCGGACGATGGCTTGGGGCTGGTAGCCGGACATGCGCAGATCGGTGACTTCGTCTGCTGTCAGGCCGAAGATGAAAATGTTGTCGGCGCCCACGTTCTCGCGGATCTCGACATTCGCGCCGTCGAGGGTGCCGATGGTCAGTGCGCCGTTGAGCGCCAGCTTCATGTTGCCGGTGCCCGAGGCCTCAGTGCCTGCGGTGGAGATCTGCTCGGACAGGTCGGCCGCGGGGATGATGACCTCGGCCGCGCTCACACTGTAATTCGGCACGAACACCACCTTGAGCAGGTCGCCTGCGCGCGGGTCGGTGTTGATGGTTCGGGCCACATCGTTGATGAGCTGGATGATGCGCTTGGCGGTGTGATAGGCCGAAGCTGCCTTGCCGGAAAAGATGACCACGCGCGGCACGGTCACGCTGCCGGGTTGCTCGAGAATGCGCAGGTAGCGGGTGATGACATGTAGCACGTTGAGCAGCTGGCGCTTGTATTCGTGGATGCGCTTGACCTGCACGTCGTACAGCGCGTCCACCGGAATGGTGATGCCGTGGTGGGTCTGCAGCCAGTGGGCAAAGCGCTGCTTGTTGCTGCGCTTTGCCTGCTGGACGCCGCGCAGGAGCGCGATGTTGTCGAGCTGCGGGCGCAGTTTGGCGAGTTCGGTCAGGTCGCGCCGCCAGTGCGTGCCGATGGTCTGGTCGAGCAGTGCCGACAGCGGCGGGTTGGCCAGCGCCAGCCAGCGCCGCTGGGTGATGCCGTTGGTCTTGTTGTTGAAGCGCTCGGGCCATAGCCGAGCGAAGTCGGCGAAGATCGATTGCTGCATCAGCTCGGAGTGCAGTTTGGAGACCCCGTTGACCGAGTGGCTGGCGAGCACGGCAAGATAGGCCATGCGCACCGAGCGGGTGCCGGTTTCGTCAATCAGCGAGACATGGCGCATCAGGTTGACGTCATGGCCGTATTTCTGCGTGAGACGGGCCAGGAAGTGGGCGTTGATGTCGAAGATGATCTGCAGATGCCGCGGCAGCACGCGGCCCAGCATGTCCACCGGCCAGGTTTCCAGCGCCTCGGACATCAGGGTGTGGTTGGTGTAGGAAAACACCCGCTGGCAGATGCGCCAGGCATCGTTGAACGGCAGGTGATGCACATCGACGAACAGCCGCATCAGCTCCGGGATGGCCAGCACTGGGTGGGTGTCGTTGAGGTGAATCGACACCTTGTCGGCGAACTGGTCGAAGGTGGTGTGCGTCTGCAGATAGCGGCGCACCAGGTCCTGCACGCTGGCGCTGCAGAAAAAGTATTCCTGGTGCAGTCGCAGCTCACGTCCGGCATCGGTCGAGTCGTCGGGGTAGAGCACGCGCGAGACGTTCTCGGAGTGGTTTTTTTGCTCGACCGCGCCGAAATAGTCGCCACGGTTGAATGCGGACAGGTCGATTTCTTTGGTGGCCTTGGCCGACCATAGGCGCAGCGTATTGGTGGTCGTGGTGCCGTAGCCGGGGATGATGGTGTCGTAGGCCATGGCCTCGACATCGTGCGTGTCCACCCAGCGGGCGTGGTCACCTTCCTTGACCACATGGCCGCCGAACTGCACGCGGTAGACCACCTCGGGGCGGGGAAATTCCCAGGGATTGCCTGCGGTGAGCCAGTAGTCGGGCGCTTCCACCTGCCGGCCATCGACGATGGTCTGACGGAACATGCCGTAGTCGTAGCGAATGCCGTAGCCGTAGCCGGGAATGCCCAGCGTGGCCATGCTGTCGAGAAAGCAGGCGGCCAGCCGGCCCAGGCCGCCGTTGCCCAACGCCGCGTCGGGTTCGAGGTCGGCGATGCTGTCCATGTCCACGCCGAGTTCGGCCAGCGCCTGGCGCAGCGGGGCGGTGAGATCGAGCGCGATCAGGGCATTGCCGAAGGCGCGACCGATGAGAAACTCCATCGACAGGTAGTAGACCTGCTTGGCGTCCTTGGCGTTGCGCAGGTGGGTGGTGTCGAACCAGTGCTGCACCATCAGATCGCGCACCGCGTAGGAAGCTGCGTGCAGCCAGTCGATCGGCTGGGCCGACTGCGGATCCTTGCCGATCTGGAACATCAGCTTGTTGGAAATCGCCCGCTTGAGTGCCGCCACGTCGTGCGGCGGGGTGTCGTGGACGAAGGGAACGGTGGCGGCTTCGGGCAGGGGTGGTTTGGGTTCTGGAGTCATGTGGAGGGAAGGGTGAAAGCAGGAAGGGTGGACAGGTAGATCGCGCGGTAGTGTCGGGCCGCCTGCGTCCAGCTGAAATTCTGCTGCATGCCGGTCAGCCGCACCCGTGCCCAGGCGCGCGGCTGGCGATACAGCGCCAGCGCGCGGCGCACTGCATGGAGGTAATGCGCAGGAGAAAAATCGGTGAACACGATGCCCGTGGCGGTGCCGTCTTCGAGCGTGGCCAGGTCGGCATCGACCACGGTGTCGGCCAGCCCGCCAACCGCGCGCACCAGCGGCAGGCTGCCGTAGAGCAGGCCGTACATCTGGGTCAACCCGCAGGGCTCGAAGCGCGAGGGCACCAGGGTGATGTCGCTGCCAGCAAAGATGCGGTGGGCGAACTGCTCGTCGTAGCCTACGCGCAGCGCCACCGCACCCGGGTGGCGCTGCGCCGCGTGGGCGAAAGCGGTCTCCAGCACATGATCGCCGCTGCCCAGCACCAGCAACTGGCCGCCGCCTGCGACCAGCGCGTCCACGCCGGAGAGCACCAGGTTCAGCCCCTTCTGCTCGGTCAGGCGGCTGACCACGGAGAACAGCGGCGCGTCCCTGGCGGGGTGCAATCCGGCCTCGACCTGCAGCGCTGCCTTGCAATGGGCTTTGCCCGCCATCTGCGTCGTGTTGTAGCGGCGCGGGATCAGCGGGTCGGTGGCCGGGTTCCACACAGAGGTGTCGACCGCGTTCAGAATGCCAGTCAGGTCGGCGCGGCGGCTGCGCAGCAGGCCGTCCAGGCCGAAGCCCTGCTCCGCAGTCTGGATTTCGCGCGCGTAGGTCGGGCTGACCGTGGTGATCTTGTCGGCGTAGAACAGCCCGGCCTTCATGAAGGAGATCTGGCCGTGGAATTCGAGCCCGTCGATCTGGAACGCACTCGGCGGCAGACCGAGATCGCCGAAGCGATCTGCCGGGAAAATGCCCTGGTACGCCAGATTGTGGATGGTGAACACGCAGGGCACCTGCCGTCCCGCGGTGAGCTTGAGGCAGGCAGGCGCCAGCCCGGCATGCCAGTCGTGGCCGTGCACGATCTGCGGCGCCCAGCCGGGGTCGAGGCCGCGCGCCAGATGCGCCGCGCCCCAGCCCAGCGCGGCAAACCGGCGATGGTTGTCGTCATAGGGGCGGCGCTGCGCGTCCTCATACGGATTGCCCGGGCGGTCGTACAGCCCCGGTGCTTCCAGGACGTAGGCCCACACCGGCGCACCGTCACCGCCCGGCACCGCCGGCAGCGTGCCGCCGAGCACTTGCACCGGCTCACCCCAGGGAAGAGCGAAGCAGCCGATCGGCACGGCGTCTTGCAGGCCGGCCAGAATGGCGGGAAAGCCGGGTAGCAGCACGCGCACGTCGCAGTCCACAGAGTGCAGCGCCGCGGGCAGCGCGCCGGCAATGTCGGCCAGACCGCCGGTCTTGAGCAGCGGAAAGATTTCGGCGCTGACCTGCAGCAGGCGCAGGGCGCCGAGCCCATCAGACTGCTGCAGGGCTGCGGGCGCCTCTGGCGGCAGGCTAGACGTGGCGCGACCGGGGGGGGGCATTTCAGTCATCGTCATCCTCGTTGAGCTCGGCCTCGCCCAGTGCGCGCAGCATTTTCTTGGTCACCAGCACCACACCGCCGGCGGTGCGCTCGAAGCGCTTGGCATCGAGCTCGGGGTCTTCGCCGATCACCAGCCCTTCTGGCAGCACGCAGCCGCGGTCGACGATGACCTTGTTGAGCCGGCACGAGCGGTTGACCACCACATCGGGCAGCAGCACGCATTCGTTGAGGGTGCAGAACGAATGCACCCGGACATTGGAAAACAGCACCGAGTTGCTGACTGCGGAACCCGAGATGATGCAGCCGCCCGACACCATCATGTTGATGGTCTGGCCGTGTCGGCCGTTGTGGTCTTGGACGAACTTGGCCGGGGGGAGCTGGCGCTGGCTGGTCCAGATCGGCCATTCGGTGTCGTAGAGGTTGAGCTCTGGCATCACCGAGGCCAGGTCGAGGTTGGCCGCCCAGAAGGCGTCGAGCGTGCCGACATCGCGCCAGTAAGGCTTGCTCTGCTGTCCGCCCTGCACGCATGACATCGAGAACGGATGCGCATGCGCCATGCCCTCGCGCACCGCCTTGGGGATGATGTCCTTGCCAAAATCGTGCGACGAGGCGGCATCGGCCATATCTTCATCGAGCATGCGGTATAGGTAGGTGGCGTTGAAAATGTAGATGCCCATGCTGGCCAGCGACATCTCGGGGTGATCCGGCATGCCGGGTGGATCGGCGGGCTTTTCAACGAACTCGACGATCTTGCGGCTGGAGTCGATCGCCATTACCCCAAAGGCGCTGGCCTGGTCGCGCGGCACTTCGATGCAGCCTACCGTGACCTGAGCACCGCTGGTGGCGTGATCCTGCAGCATGATGGAGTAGTCCATCTTGTACACATGATCGCCGGCGAGGATGACCACATACTCGGGCTTGCTCGACTGGATGATGTCGATGTTCTGATACACCGCATCTGCCGTGCCGCGGTACCAGTGTTCTTCGTTGACGCGCTGCTGCGCCGGCAGCAGATCGACCATTTCGTTGAGCTCGGCGCGCAGAAAGCTCCAGCCGCGCTGCAAGTGGCGCAGTAGTGAATGCGACTTGTACTGGGTGATCACACCGATGCGGCGGATGCCGGAATTCACACAGTTGGACAGCGCAAAGTCGATGATGCGGAATTTGCCGCCGAAATACACCGCGGGCTTGGCCCGCTTGTCGGTGAGCTGCTTCAAGCGCGAGCCGCGCCCGCCGGCCAGCACCAGTGCGATCGAGCGGCGTACCAGCATGTGTGGCTGCATCTGGCGATCTTGCAGGTTCATGGGGCTCAGCGGTTGATTCTGATGCATAGCAGGTCTCCTGGGTGTTTTTAGCAGGCCGTTGAAAAACTACTGCGGTGGGCCATCTGCGGCGTTGCACGGTGCGCGCTGCCTCGCCTATCTATTTGATATGTCTCGGTCGCTGCGCGCCGTGCGCCTTGCATCTGGCCATCCTCGCGACGTTTTTCAACGGCCTGTTAGGGGGCAGTCGAAAGTCTCAGGTCATCACGCTGGGGCGCCCCAGTCCGGTGTGGTGGCGCACCCGGGCGACTTGTTCGGCCAGCGCTGCCAGCGGCGCCAGCGCCTGCTGCACAGGCAGATCGAAACGCGCAGGGTCGGCCTCGTGGCGTTCCAGATAGACGCGCAGCGTCGCCCCCTCGGTGCCGGTGCCCGATAGACGAAATACCACGCGCGAGCCGCTGCGCAGAATGATGCGCACGCCCTGCTTGCTGCTGACGCTGCCATCGGTGGGGTCGGTGTAGGAAAAATCGTCTGCGATGGCGACGGGCTCGCCCGCCAGGGTTTTTCCCGGCAGGTCGGGCAGCGCGGCGCGCAGATCGCGCATCAGCGCGTTGGCCTGCGCGGTGGGAATGCCCTCGTAGTCGTGGCGTGAATACACGCAGCGGCCATGCTCGGCCCAGAGTTCGCGCACCAGTTGCTCGACCGACTTGCCGGTGACCGCGATCAGGTTGAGCCAGAACAGCACGGCCCACAGCCCGTCTTTTTCGCGGATGTGGTTCGAGCCAGTACCGTAGCTTTCCTCGCCGCACAGCGTGACCTTGCCGGCGTCGAGCAGGTTGCCGAAAAACTTCCAGCCGGTGGGCGTTTCAAAGCAAGCGATACCCAGCCGGGCCGCGACGCGATCGACTGCGGTGGACGTGGGCATGGAGCGCGCCACCCCGGCCAGACCTGCGGCATAACCCGGAATGCGCGTGGCATGCGCAGCCAGCACCGCCAGGCTGTCGGATGGCGAGACCACGAAGTTGCGGCCGACGATCATGTTGCGGTCGGCGTCGCCGTCGGTGGCGGCGCCCATGTCCGGGGCGTCGGCGGCGGCCATGTGCGTGATCAGATCGGTGGCGTTGACCGGGTTCGGATCGGGGTGCAGGCCGCCGAAGTCTTCGCGCGGGGTGGCGTTGACCACGGTGCCCTCGGGCGCACCGAGCTCGCCTTCGAGAATCGCCTTGGCGTAAGGGCCGCCCACGGCCCACATGGTGTCCAGCCGCAGGCGAAAGCCGCGGGAAAACAGCGCGCGGATGGCATCGAAGTCGAACAGCGCACGCTGCACCGCAGCATAGTCGGCCACAGGGTCGATGATCTCGATCTGCGTCTGCAGCTGCCGGTGCGTGCCCAGCGCGTCGAGCGGCAGGTCGGGGCTGTCCGTGGTGTGGAACTGGTGCACCTGCCGTGCGCGCTGGTACACAGCCTCGGTGAACGACTCGGGCGCTGGGCCGCCGTTGTCCATGTTGTATTTGATGCCGAAGTCGCCGTCCGGCCCGCCCGGGTTGTGGCTGGCCGACAGCACGATACCGCCGCTCGCCGCCCGCCGGCGGATCACCGCGCTCATCGCCGGGGTGGACAGAATCCCACCTTGCCCGACCAGCACGTGGGCGTAGCCATGCGCTGCGGCCATGCGCAGAATGGTCTGGATGGCCACGCGGTTGTAATAGCGCCCGTCGCCGCCGACCACCAAGGTCTTGCCACCAGCGTCTCCGAGCACGTCGAACAGCGCCTGCACGAAGTTTTCCAGATAGCCGGGCTGCTGGAACACGCTGACCTTCTTGCGCAGCCCGGAGGTGCCGGGGCGCTGGTCTTCGAACGGGGTGGACGGGCGGGTGATGCGGTTCATGCGTTGGGCTCTCCTGGTTCTGAAGTGGCGACCCACAGGCTGGTCGGCGGCAGGATGTGCTGTGCTTGCAGCCGCCGTGCCCGGCTGCTGCCGGCGCGGCCCGCGGCGGGATCGACGAATCCATTGTCGCTCGCCAGTCTGAGGTGCCAATTGCCTGGCCGAAGGGTGAACGCGACCTCTTGCGCCTCGGCGTTGATGAGGATCAGCGCCTGCTGCACCGTGGTGCCGGCAGGCGCGGTGAGCTGCACCATCAGCGCGCCGTGATCGTCGCGCGCCCAGTCTGCCGGTTCCATCGGATGGCCGTCGGCGCGGAACCATGCAGCCCCGGGCTGGGTCGCCGTGGGCGACGGTGCCCACCACGCGTGGCTTTGCAGCAGCGGCAGCGCCTGGCGCAGCGCCAGCACGCCGCGCACAAAGTCGTGCAGCGTGCGATCGGCCTGCTGCCAGTCGATCCAGGAAATGGGATTGTCCTGGCAGTAGGCGTTGTTGTTGCCGCGCTGGGTATGGCCGAGTTCGTCGCCAGCCAGCAGCATGGGGGTGCCCAGGGAAAGAAGCAACACGGCCAGCAGGGCGCGGCTCTGGCGGGTGCGGGCGGCAAGGACCTCGGGTACCTGGGTCGGGCCTTCGACCCCGTTGTTGGTGCTGAGGTTGTGGCCATGGCCGTCGCGGTTGTCCTCGCCGTTGGCCTGGTTGTGGCGGTGCGCATAGCTCACAAGATCGCGCAGGGTGAAGCCGTCGTGCGCAGTGATGAAGTTCACGCTACTGTACGGCCCGCGCAGCATGGGCTGGAACAGGTCACTCGATCCGGCCAGCCGGGTGGCGAATTCACCTGGCGCGTTCTGATGCTGCAGCCAGAAGCTGCGCTGGGTGTCGCGGAAACGGTCATTCCATTCCAGCCAGCCCGGTGGAAAGCCGCCCAGCCGATATCCGCCCGGGCCCAGATCCCAGGGCTCGGCGATCAGCAGGCAGTTGCACAGCAGCGGGTCTTGCGCGATTGCGCCAAGAAACGCGCCGTCGGGCTGGAAGGCGTGATCGACCCGACTGCTGCCGCGCGCCAAGGTGGTGGCCAGGTCGAAACGAAAACCGTCGACGCCGAACTCGCTCACCCAGCGGCGCAGGCTGTCCATGACCACACGCAGCACCAGCGGGGCGTTGAGGTTGACGCTGTTGCCGCAGCCGGTCCAGTCGAGGTTGCGGCTCGGATCTTCGGGGTCGAGCTGGTAGTACAGCGCGTTGTCGATGCCGCGCAGCGACAGCGTGGGGCCGCTGTGCGGGTCGAGCTCGGCGGTGTGGTTGTAGACCACGTCGAGCACGACTTCCAGCCCAGCAGCGTGCAGCGCGTCGACCAGGGCGCGCAGTTCGGTGCGCGGGGTGCTGCCCGGCGTGCCACTCCACAGCCGCGCTTCCGGCGCGGCCCAGGCGATCGGGCTGTAGCCCCAGTAGTTGCTCAGCCCCATGCGCAGCAGCCGGGCCTCGTCGGCGCGGAAGGCGACCGGCAGCAGGCAGACCGTGGTGATGCCCAGCGCCTTGAGATGGTCGATGCTGGCCGGATGCGCCAGGCCGGCATAGCTGCCGCGCAAAGCGGGCGGCAGGTCGGGGTGCTGCGCGGTGAAGCCCTTGACATGCAGCTCGTAGATCACGCGCTGCGCCGGGTCGATGACGGGGCGCGGCTGGGTCAGCGGCGGCAGATCGGCGACGACTCTGGCCTTGAGCGCGGCAGCGGCGTTGTCGCGCGGCTCGGGGCGGTCGGGGTGGGCGGGGTCGTGGCCGAGGTGGATGTCGCTGCCGTCGTAGCGACCGACCACCTCGCGGGCGCAGGGGTCGAGCAGCAGCTTGGCCGGGTTGAAGCGGTGGCCTTCGCGCGGTGCCCACGGGCCATGCACGCGCCAGCCGTAGATCAGCCCTTCGACGCCGCCGGCTGCGGTGGGCAGCACGCCCTGCCAGATGCCGTCGCGCTGCAGCGGCATGGGCAGGCGAGCGACCTCGGTGTGGCCGTCGGCGGCGAACAGACAGAGCTCCACGGCCTGCGCATGCGGCGCAGCTAGCGCGAAGTGCACGCCGTCTGCGAGCAGCCGTGCGCCCAAGGTCGTCACCCGCGCGGGATGCAGCGCCGGTGGGATGGTTCTGGTCCTGGGGGTGCGGCGTTGGGCGGTCATCGGCGGGCTCAGACGGCTGGGCGCAAGATCACGCAGGCCAGCGGTGGCAGGGTGAGTTCGAGCGAACAGGGCCGGCCCTGCCAGGGAAGCGGCACGGCGTCCTGCAGCGCCAGAGGCAGACCCGAGCCTTCATAGACTGGATCATCGGTGTTGAGCAGCGCCTCCCAGCGGCCGGCCTGCGGCACGCCAATGCGATAGCCAGGGCGCGGTGTGGGGGTGAAATTGCACAGCACGACCAGGCGCTGCCCGCTTGCCGCGATGCGCTCGAAGGCGAGCACGGAATGCGCGGCGTCGTCGAAACTGATCCACGAAAATCCCGCGGGTCGATGGTCGAGCTGGTGCAGCGCGGCGTGTGCGCGGTAGGTGAGGTTGAGGTCGCGCACCAGGCGCTGGATGCCGCGGTGCAAGGCGTGCAGCAAGGCGTCCCAATCCAGGCTGTAGTCGGACTGCCACTCCGACGCTTGTGCGAACTCGTCGCCCATGAATAGCAACTTCTTGCCGGGATGGCAGAACATATAGCCCAGATAGACCCGCAGATTGGCGAACTGTTGCCAGCGGTCACCCGGCATCTTGGCCAGTAGCGAGCCCTTGCCGTGGACGACCTCGTCGTGCGAGAGCGGCAGCACGAAGTTCTCGTCGTAGGCATACACCATGCTGAAGGTCAGCTCGTTGTGGTGGTACTGGCGGTGAATCGGATCCCGCCGGATGTAGCTCAGGGTGTCGTGCATCCAGCCCATGTTCCACTTGTAGTGAAAACCCAGCCCGCCGCCTTGCAGATCGTTGGATGGTGGGCGGCTGACGCCGGGAAAGGCGGTGGACTCCTCGGCGATGGTCACCGCGCCGGGGCGCTGCACGCCGACCGTGTGGTTCATGCGGCGCAGGAAGTCGATGGCCTCCAGGTTCTCGCGCCCGCCGAATTTGTTGGGCACCCATTGCCCGGCGGGGCGGCTGTAGTCGCGGTAGAGCATCGAGGCCACCGCGTCCACCCGCAGGCCGTCGATGTCGAAGCGCTCGAGCCAGTACAGCGCATTGGCCACCAGATAGTTGCGCACTTCGGTGCGGCCAAAGTTGTAGATCAGGGTGTTCCAGTCGTGGTGGAAGCCTTCTCTCGGATCAGCATATTCGTACAGATGGGTGCCGTCGAAGTTGGCCAGACCGTGCGGGTCGGACGGGAAGTGCGCGGGCACCCAGTCGAGGATCACACCCAGCCCGGCGGCGTGCGCGGCATCGACGAAATATTGAAAGTCTTCAGGCGTGCCGAACCGCGCGGTGGGGGCGAACAGGCTGATGGGCTGATAGCCCCACGAGCCGTCGAACGGGTGCTCGCTGATGGGCAGCAGTTCTAGATGGGTGAAGCCCATGTCGCGGGCGTAGGGCACCAGGGTGTCGGCCAGTTCGCGATAGCTCAGCCAGCGCCAGCCCTCGTGCTTGCGCCACGACCCCAGATGCACCTCGTAAATGCTGATCGGCGCGGCGAAGGCATTGCGCTGCGCCATGTCGGGGCGGATCGGGTGCAGCGGCGGCAGCCCCTGCACGATGCTGGCAGTGCCCGGGCGCAGTTCGGCGCAAAAGGCCATCGGGTCGGCTTTTTGCAAGATCGCGCCGTGCTGGGTGAGGATTTCGAACTTGTACAGCGCGCCCTTGTCGACCTCGGGCAGGAACAGTTCCCATACCCCGCATTCACGCCGCAGCCGCATGGGGTGGCGGCGGCCGTCCCAGAGATTGAAGTCGCCGATTACCGACACCCGTCGCGCATTGGGCGCCCACACGGCAAAGCGGGTGCCGGCCACACCGAGCATCTCGCCGGGATGCGCGCCCAGGCATTCGTACGGTCGCAGGTGGGTGCCTTCGGCCAGCAGCCAAGCGTCCATCTCGCCCAGCACGAGGGGGAAACGGTAGGGGTCTTCGAGGTCGCGCACCCAGGGCGGATCGCCTGGGCGCAGCGGCGGCCAGGTCACGCGCAGCCGGTAATCGAAGGGTTTGCGGCGGCGGCCCATGCGCGCGCTGAACACGAAACTCTCGCCCTGCCGCTGCAGTACGGCAACCGGCGTGCCGCTGTCGCGCTCGATCACCTCGACCGCCAGCGCACCGGGCAGCATTGCATTAACCCACAGCGCGTTGCCGCGCCGGTGCATGCCGAGCACGCCGAACGGATCGGCATGGCGGCCCGCGGCGAGATCGGCGATATCGTGTTCGGTCAGCATGGACGGGCTTTCAGGCGGGCAGGCGGTTGTAGAGGCGGCCCAGCCGCATCAGCCCGGCGGCATGCTCCGGCTGGACCTGATCCCAGGTGAAGCGCCAGCGCCAGTTGCCGTGCGCGGTGCCGGGGGTGTTCATGCGCTGGCTGCCGTCCAGCCGCAGCACGTCCTGCATCGCGAACAGGGCGATGTCGGCCACGCTGGCACTGGCCGTGCGGATCAGCGTCCAGGCGATGTCGCCGCCGTCGCAGGCCAGGTACTCGCGCAGGTGGTGGCGCAGCGACTCCGGCGCGCTGGCCCACCAGCCCACCGTGGTGTCGTTGTCATGCGTGCCGGGGTAGACCACGCTGTCGTGGGTGTGGTTGTGCGGCAGATACGCGTTCTTGCCGCCGTCGTCCTGCCCCCAGGCGAACTGCAGGATGCGCATGCCGGGAAAGCCGAAACGCTGGCGCAGTGCCGTGACTTCGGGGGTGATGACGCCGAGATCCTCGGCAATGATGGGCAGCGGCCCGAGTGCAGCGGACACTGCGTTGAACAAGGCCTGCCCCGGCGCTGCCACCCAACGCCCGTCGATCGCGGTGGGCGCGTCCGCCGCAATCTCCCAGCAGCTCTCGAAGCCGCGGAAGTGGTCGATGCGCACCAAATCGACCAGCGCGAACGTGGCGCGCAGCCGTGCGATCCACCAGGCGAAGCCCTCGGCCTCGTGCGCCGCCCAGCGGTACAGCGGGTTGCCCCAGCGCTGGCCGGTGGCGGAAAAATAGTCCGGCGGCACCCCGGCGACGACCGTGGGCTGGCCCGAGGCGTCGAGCTGGAACAGGTCGGGCCGCGCCCACACATCGGCGCTGTTGTGCGAGAGGAAGATCGGCATGTCGCCCATGAGCAGCACGCCGCGGGAGTGGGCATGCGCGCGCAGCGCGGCCCACTGGCGGAAAAAGCACCACTGGGTGAACTCCCAGAAGGCGATGCGCTCGGCGTGCTGCGCGCGCGCGTGCTGCAGGGCGGTGTGGTCGCGCCGGGCCAGCGCTGGGTCCCAGGTGGGCCAGGGGCGCTGGCCGAAATGCTCGGACAGCGCCATGAACAGTGTGAAGTCGTCGAGCCAGTCCGACTGCGCGGCCCGGAAGGCGGCGAGATCGGCGCGATCCTGCGCCGAGGCGCTGGCGGCAAAGCGCTGCGCCGCCCGCTGCAGCCGCTCCATGCGATAGGCAATGACCTGCTCGAACCGCACCTGCGCGGCGTCCAGACCGTGCGTCGGCGCCAAATCGTCCGCGCCGAGCCAGCCGCGTTGCTGCAGTTCGCCCAGGTCGATCAGCAGCACATTGCCGGCGAACGCCGAGCTGCTCATGTAGGGCGAGTGGCCGATGCCCACGGGCCCCAGCGGCAGGAACTGCCAGAGCCGCTGCCCGCTGGCCTGCAGCCAGTCGACGAAGTGATAAGCGTCGGGCCCCAGATCGCCACTGCCGTGCGGGCCCGGCAGGCTGGTGAGGTGCAGCAGCACGCCGCTGCAGCGGGCAAACCGGGGCGATGAGGTCATGGCGATGCGGTGAGGTGGTGTTCCAGCGCCTTGGCCACGCCAAGGAAGGCCGGATCGGGATGGTGGATGACGTACACCGGGATGCGCGCCAGATACTCGGAAAACCGGCCCTTGTCCTCGAACCGGGAGCGAAACCGCGACTGCGCGAACAGCGGGCCCAGCCGCGGCACGATGCCGCCGCCCACGTACACCCCGCCCGTGGCCCCCAGGGTGAGCGCCAGATCGGCGGCCACGGTGCCCAGCAGGGCGCAGAACAGATCGACGGTCTGCATGCAGCGGCTGTCGCTGCGGCTCAGCGCGCGTGTGGTGATTTCGGCAGGCGAGGGCGGTGCCGCATCCTGGTGCTGTGGGCCGCCGAGCCAGCCATGGATCAGCTGTAGCCCCGGCCCAGACAGCAGCCGCTCGGCTGACACGTGGCCGAAGCGCGCGCGGGCGTGGCGCCACAGGGCGATCTCGCTGTCGTCGAACGGCGCAAGGCTGACATGCCCACCTTCGCCGGCCAGCGGCAGCCAGCTTCCACACGGGCCCGGAATCAGCCCTGACACGCCCAGCCCGGTGCCCGGTCCGAGCAGCGCACGGGCGCTGCGCGCCACTGGCGTGCCTGCGCCGATGGGTTGCAGATGCTCGGGCGGAATGTCGGGCAGTGCCAGCGCCAGTGCGGTGAAATCGTTGAGCACCAGCAGTGTGTCCCAGCTCATCGCGTGGCGCAGTGCGGCGATGGAAAACGCCCAGTGATGATTGGTCATGCGCACCGTATCGCCCTGCACCGAGGTGGCGATCGCAAGCGCCGCATGCCGCACCGCGGGCGTGCCGGCACGGCGCAGCGCCTGCACGATCGCCTCCTGCACGGTCGGAAAGTCGGCGCTGGCAAGGCTGGCGATCGGCGTGATGCCCTGCGCCGTGTGCAGCGCGAAGCGGGCATTGGTGCCGCCGATGTCGGCAAGCAGGCGTGGGAAGGTATCAGGGCGTCCAGTAGGCATCGAACGGCGTGCGGGTTTGCTGGACCAGATAACTGATGGGCAGCGCAGGGCTCGGCGGCGGCGTGGCGGCCCGGGCATAGACTGCCCGCTTGGCATCGCCCGCGATCGACAGCAGCAAGCGGCGCGACCGCAGTAGCGCGGCCAGGCTCAGGCTGATACGGGGGTGAGGAACCGGCGGTGGCGGGGTGAGCGCCAGATACGCCTCAGGGAGGTCCGGGTCGAGGCCTGCAGCGAGCTCAGGCGCACCGGGGAACAGCGATGCAGTGTGCCCATCCTCCCCCATGCCGAGCAAGGCCACGCTGAAGGGCTGTGCCAGCGCGCGAAAGTGCGCATTGGCACGGGCGATGCAGCCTGCGTGGTCGAAGGGTTCATCGACCAGCGGCAGGAACTGCGCCTGTGCCGCGGCGCCGGCGAGCAAATGCGTGCGCACCAGCGCGGCGTTGCTGTCGGGATGATCCGCCGGTACGAAGCGCTCATCCACCAGCATGACCACGACCCGCGGCCAGTCGATCGGCGCCTGCGCCAGGGCGTGGAACAGCGCGATCGGCGAGCGTCCGCCCGAAACCGCCAGCAGCGCCCGGCCGTGCTGCGCAATGTCTGCAGCCAGCGCAGCCTGGATGACGCGCACCAGTTGCGCGACCTGTTCCTGCGGGCTGGCGCAGACATGCAGCATGGCTCACAGCTCCTCGTGCCAGGCCGCACCGTCGCGCGACAGCAGGGCGCTGGACGCCGCCGGCCCCCAGGTGCCTGCGGTGTAACCCTTGGGCGCCTCGCCACTGCGCTGCCAGCATTCCAAAATCGGCTCGACCCAGCGCCAGGCGGCGGTGAGTTCGTCGCGGCGCATGAACAGCCCGAGCTGGCCGCGGATCACGTCGAGCAACAGGCGCTCGTAGGCATCGGCGCGGCGCTGCTGCGCGGTGGACTCGAAATCCAGATCGAGCTTGGTTGGATGCAATCGCATGCCGTCGCCCGGTTCCTTGGAGAGAAAGTGCAGGCTGATGCTCTCCTCGGGCTGCAGGCGGATGACCAGGCGGTTGGCACCCTGCAGCCCGACCGGGCCGCCGAAGAGGTTGAGCGGCACGGAGCGAAAGCTGATGACGATTTCGGCCAGCCGCTCCTGCATGCGCTTGCCGGTACGCAGAAAAAAAGGCACCCCGGCCCAACGCCAGTTCACCACCTCGGCCTTGAGCGCGACGAAGGTTTCGGTGCGGCTGCTCGGCGCGATGTCAGCCTCCTGCAGATAGCCCACCACCGGCTTGCCGTCGATCGCCCCGGCGCGGTACTGGCCGCGCACGGTTTTGCTCGCCACGTCGGCTTCGGCAAAGGGCTTGAGCGCCTTGAGCACCTTGAGCTTTTCGTCGCGGATGGCGTCGGCCTGCAGGCTTGCTGGCGGCTCCATCGCGACCATGCACAGCAGTTGCAGCAAATGGTTCTGCACCATGTCGCGCAGCGCGCCGGTTTTGTCGTAGAACTCGCCGCGGCCCTCGACGCCGATGTCCTCGGCAATAGTGATCTGCACATTGTCCACCCACTCGCGTCGCCACAACGGCTCGAACAACACGTTGCCAAAGCGGATGGCCATGAGGTTCTGCACCGACTCCTTGCCCAGATAGTGGTCGATGCGGTAGAGCTGGTGCTCGGCAAAGGACTGCGCGACCGCGGCGTTGATTGCCTCGCTGGAGGCCAGATCGTGGCCGAGGGGCTTTTCGAGCACCACGCGCACGCCAGGGTGGTTCAGGCCGACGCGGGCAAGCTGGGTGCAGATGGGCGCAAACAGCGACGGCGCGGTGGCCAGGTAGCACACGGTGACATGCGCATCTTCGGCGCCCAGCAGCTTGGCCAGGGCGTCGAAATCGGCGGGTTGATTGGCGTCGAGCCGCTGATAACTCAGCCGCGCGACAAAACTGGCCCAGGCACTGTCGGCAAAGTCGGCCTTCAGATGCGGGCCGGACTGCTCCTGCACTTGTGCCAGATACGCCTCCCGGGCGAGCGGCGCGCGTCCCAGCGCAATGATGCGCCCAGCCCGGTGCAGCGTGCCGGATCGATGCGCCTGATACAGCGCCGGCAGCAGCTTGCGCATGGCCAGATCGCCGGTGCCGCCGAACAGCACCATGTCGAATGCGGGAGTGGCGTTCATGTTGGTGTGCGCGCAGTCATCTGGAGCCATGCGAGGTTACGGGGCAGTGTAGGCAGAGGCGGCTGTTGCGGATCGACAGGGAGCGCATTGTTTTTCGGAAATTGATTGGAATCAGGAAACATGTCTGTGGTGTGATCTACGCAGCGGGCACCATGCACCATACACCCCGTGCATCCCGACCGCCCGTTCGGCATCCGGCTGCCCTGCCGTGCTTGCAATATCCTTGCCACTTTCCCGATCGCCCGCATGCCATGACCGCCTCCTCGTCCATCCATCCCACCGTTGCCGAGGTGACCGCGCGCATCTGCGCGCGCAGCCACGCGCGCCGTGCCGCGTATCTGGCCCGCATCCGCGCGGCGCGGCGTGGCAAGGTCGAGCGCAGCCAGCTCTCCTGCACCAACCTGGCGCACGCGATCGCGGCGGCGGCGCCGCCGGCCAAGATCCTGCTCAAGGAGGTTTCTGCGCAGTCGCGCCCGAATCTGGCCATCGTCTCGGCCTACAACGACATGCTCTCGGCGCACCAGCCGCTTGGAGCATTCCCGGCGTGGATCAAGGAGGCTGCGCTGGCCGCAGGGGCCACGGCGCAGTTCGCCGGCGGCGTCCCGGCGATGTGCGACGGTGTCACCCAGGGCCAGGCCGGCATGGAGCTGTCGCTGTTCTCGCGCGATGTCATCGCCATGGCCACCGCGGTGGCGCTCAGCCACCAGATGTTCGACGCCGCGCTTTACCTCGGGGTGTGCGACAAGATCGTTCCGGGGCTGCTGATCGGCGCGCTCACCTTCGGTCATCTGCCGGGCATTTTCGTTCCCGCCGGGCCGATGCCCAGCGGCATGGCCAACGACGAGAAAGCACGGATCCGCGCGCTGTACGCCGAAAGCAAGATCGGCCGTCAGGAACTGCTCGACGCGGAGATGCAGTCTTATCACAGCCCGGGCACCTGCACCTTTTACGGCACGGCCAATTCGAACCAAATGCTCATGGAAATCATGGGTCTGCACCTGCCGGGCAGTGCCTTCATCAACCCCGGCACGCCGTTGCGCGAGGCGCTCACCCGCGCAGCGGCCGCGCGTGCGGTGGCGATCTCCGCCGAAGGCCCGCAGTACACACCAATCGGCGAGCTGGTCGACGAGCGGGTGATCGTCAACGGCATCGTTGGCCTGTTATGCACCGGCGGCTCGACCAACCACACCATCCACCTCGTGGCGATTGCCCGTGCTGCCGGCATCGACATCAACTGGACCGATTTCGACGACCTCTCCAAGGTCGTGCCCACGCTGACCAAGCTCTACCCCAACGGACGCGCCGATGTCAACCAGTTTCAGGCGGCTGGCGGCATGGGCTTCGTCATCCGCGAGCTGCTCGGCGCCGGGCTGTTGCATGGCGATGTGCAGACCGTGGTCGGGCCGGGGCTGGCGCGCTATGCGCAGGAGCCGTGGCTGGACGGCGGTACGCTGGTGTGGCGTGACGGCGCTGCCGAATCGCTCGACCCCGATATCCTGCGTCCGGTGCGCCATCCCTTCTCTCCCGATGGCGGCCTCAAGCTCATGACCGGCAATCTGGGGCGCGGCATCATCAAGGTTTCGGCGGTCAAGCCAGAACACCGAGTGATCAGCGCGCCGGCCATTGTGTTCGACGACCAGAACGCGCTGATCGCGGCGTTCAAGCGCGGCGAACTGGAGAGAGATTTCGTTGCCGTGATCCGCTTCCAGGGCCCGGCGGCCAACGGCATGCCCGAACTGCACAAGCTCATGCCCACGCTGGGCGTGCTGCAGGATCGCGGCTACAAGGTGGCGCTAGTGACCGACGGCCGGATGTCCGGCGCGTCCGGCAAAGTGCCTTCGGCGATCCACATGACGCCCGAGGCGGTGCACGGTGGACCGATCGCCCGGGTGCGCAGCGGGGACCGCATCACCCTGAACGCGCTCACTGGCGAGGTCAACGCCGAGGTGCCGCCCGAGGAATGGGCCGAGCGCAGCGCACAGACCATCGACCTGACGCACAACCAGTATGGCGTGGGCCGCGAGCTGTTCGCCAACTTCCGCCGCCATGTGGACGGCGCGGAGCAGGGCGCCGCCAGCTTCGGCCATCCGGATTGGGCTGGAGCGTGACCATGCACACCACGACGACTCACGCGCCTTTGAGCGCTGCCGAGTTGCTGCGCGTCGGCTCGGTGCTGCCGGTTATCGTGATCCACGACGCTGCGCTCGCGGTCGATCTGGCCGCGGCACTGGTGGCCGGCGGCATCCGTGCCCTGGAGGTCACGCTGCGCACCCCTGCCGCGCTGCAGGCCATCGGCCGGATCCGCGACCGCGTGCCCGCTGCGCTGGTGGGTGCGGGCACGGTGCTGAGTCCGGACGACTGGCAGCGGGCGCAGGATGCCGGGGCGCAGTTCGGCATCAGCCCCGGCCTGACTCCGGCTTTGCTCGACGCGGCCTGCAAGAGCCCTCTGCCCTTCGTGCCTGGCGTGGCCACTGCGAGCGAGGCAATGGCTGCGCTGGACGCCGGGTTCACCGCGCTCAAGCTGTTTCCGGCAGAGGCCGTTGGCGGGCAGGCGCTGCTCAAGTCGCTGCACGGCCCGCTGCCACAACTGCTGTTCTGCCCCACCGGCGGGATCACCCCCGGCAACGCTGGCGGCTATCTGGAACTGCCCAATGTGGCGTGTGTGGGCGGTTCTTGGCTAGCGCCAGCCGACCGGGTTACCGCGCACGACTGGGACGCGATCACCGAGCTGGCGCGGCAGGCAGCTGCGCTGCGGTCGGGGCACTGACCTACAACAGTAACAGTACCGTGGTATCGCCCGCGCGGGCCGCCCGCGTGTTGGTTACAAACATTTACATCTCTGCGGCTTCAATCTGAATCCGCTTTGTTTGCCTCTGCGTAGTTCTGTCTGTCGCAATCAAGGATCGGCGCGAATTGCCGCCGTGCGACCACTCCATCGTTGGAGTGTCCCACCAACCAAGAGGAGAGAGCCTATGAGAGTGCATCGCATGAAAAAAACCATCGCAGCCGCCGCCATCGCCGGGCTGGGAATCTGGGGAGTTGGTACCGCGCAGGCGCAGGGCAGCCGCCTGCTGGCCACCAGCGGAGTCACAGAGGTCGAAGGCTCGACCGGCGGCGGCATCACGCCATGGGCCGTGATCGCCGGCTATGACACCGGCGACGAAGTCGGCGGTTCAGTGACCGGCACGTATGTCACCGTACCGAACTACGGCCTGACCACATTGGGCGCGGCCATCGGAATTCACAACCGCTTCGAGGTTTCCGTGGCACACCAGAACCTCAATGTCAACTTGGGCGCCCTGTCCAATCTGAGCGTCCTGGGCAACCAGCCGGGCGGTCTGGGCGTGGTGCCGGTGGCCAATCCCATGCTGAACCTGGGCAACCAGACCATCAGCATGGACGTGCTGGGGCTGAAGGCACGGTTGTTCGGCGACATTCTCTACACCCCATATCCGCAAGTCTCGGTGGGCTTGCAGTACAAGAAAAACAACGATTTCACGAGCAATTTCTCCGGGTTGGGTCCGATCGGGATTCCCAAATTCCTCGGCGCTGCCAAGGATTCCGGCACGGATTTCTATGTCAGCGCAACAAAAGCCTTTCTCGACGGCCTGTTCCACCGCGTCACCGTGGCTAACCTGACCGTGCGCGCCACCAAGGCGAACGCGCTGGGCTTGCTCGGCTTTGGCACCAACTCGGCCAATGGCATCGCTGGGGCGCTGGGCACCAAGTCCAATGACAGTTATCACGCCGAGCTGGAGGGGTCGCTTGCGGTTTTTCTGCGCCCGGACGTGGCGGTCGGCGCCGAATTCCGCCAGCAGCCCGACAACATGAAATATCCGGTCAACTCCACCGCCACCGCGATCGGCTCGCCGGGCACGATGAAGGATGTGTTTGTCGCCTACTTCCCGAACAAGAGCCTGTCGATCACCGCGGCGTATGCCGACCTCGGCCCGCTGCCCTTCCAGGCCAGCAACAAGGGCTTTTATCTGTCGCTCAACGGCACGTTCTGAACCCGCTTCCTGCGGTTTGCGTTTTTTTTCAAGGAGTTCAACCATGCGAAACCCCCTCTCGTTCCTGCTCAAGCCGCTGGCGATTGCTGCCCTCATCGGCGCCGTGTCGACGACCAGCCTGATCAGCGCGCAGGCGCAGACCACCAGCCCCACTCTGTATGAACAACTCGGCGGCAAGGATGCCATCACCAAGGTCGTGCACGACATGATCGTCAATGTCGCGGCGGACAACCGCATCAACCATTTCTTTGCCAAGACCAACATCCCGCACCTGCAAATGCAACTGGTCAACCAGATTTGCGAGGCTACAGGCGGGCCGTGCAAATACACCGGCTTGAACATGAAGCAGGCGCACAAGGGCATGAACTTGAGCACCGCGGATTTCAACGCACTGGTCGAAGATTTGCAAAAGTCGATGAACGCTAACAACGTGCCGCTTGGCCTGCAGAACCAGCTTCTGGCAATTCTGGCGCCGATGCAGCCCGACGTGGTCCATCAATGAACTTGGCCGACGGGCGCAGCGGGCGCCCGTCGCCTGCACACGACCTGGAGAACAAAGATGTCTGAGACCAAACGAACCGACATGGATCGGCGCGCGCTGTTGCGCCGAGGAGGCCTGCTGTTTGCTGTCGTGAGCGCTGCGGCCGTCGTTCCAGCGCACGCCGACGACGACATGCTGAGCAAGGCGGCCGTGCACTACCAATCCACGCCGCACGGCGCGCAGCATTGCAGCGATTGTGCTTATTTCATCCCGGGGAAGGATGCCTCCGGCCCGGGAAGTTGCCGTCTGGTGGCCGGCACGATCCTGCCCACGGGGTGGTGCGAGCGTTTTTCGTCCTGATTTGAGCGAGGCGAGACGCTTGCTCTGATGCGCTCCAGTCCTCGCAATGGGATGGCGTTGCGAGGTTGATTCGGCCCGCCGATGGCGGGTTTTTTTTGTGCGCCCATGCTGGGCGCACAATCGGGATAGGGGGCGACCAGACAATCCTGGTCGATCCCCATGCCGATTCATGTAAAAACCGCCTGCGAGGCGGTTTTGGGGGTGCGGCGTGCCGATCAGACGCGGCTGCGGTACTCGCCGGTACGGGTGTCGATCTCGATCTTGTCGCCGGTGGCGACGAAAATCGGCACGGGCACCTCGAAGCCGGTGGCGAGCTTGGCCGGCTTGAGCACCTTGCCCGAGGTGTCGCCCTTGACGGCGGGCTCGGTATAGACAATCTCACGCACCACGGTGGTGGGCAGTTCAACCGAGATGGCTTTGCCGTCGTAGAACACCACCTCGACCGGCATGCCGTCTTCGAGGTAGTTCAGTGCGTCTCCCATATTGTCCTTTTCGACCTCGTACTGGTTGTAGTCGGCGTCCATGAAGACGTACATGGGATCGGCGAAGTAGGAGTAGGTGCACTCCTTGCGGTCCAGGGTAACGGCGTCGATCTTGTCATCGGCCTTGTACACCACTTCTGTACCGCCGCTGGTCAGCAGGTTCTTCAGCTTCATTTTCACCGTGGCGGCATTACGGCCACCGCGGCTGTATTCGGTCTTTTGCACCACCATCGGGTTGTCGCCAACCATGATGACATTTCCGGCGCGAATTTCTTGAGCGAGCTTCATTGAGTGTGAGAGGAAATCCAAGAACAACTCTTATTCTACCGGGCAGATGTCAGCCGGGCTGGCGCGTCCTGCAGATTCGAGACGTCGCGGACGAGCTGGCTGGCCAGATCGGTGTGGGACTGCAGCGCACACGACCAGGCGAGCGCATGACGCTGCAGCGCGGGCAGGCTGTCGATGAATTGCAGCCAGGCCGGGGCCAGATCGAGTCCGCGGTTCCACGCCGTCCAGAAATGGATTACGGTGTCGCGCAAATCCTTGTCGGCACCGGCCAGATAACGGTCGAGGAAGGCGTCGAGTTTGCGGTCGTGCGCGCTGTCGTCCTGCGGGTAGATGTGCCAGACGAAGGGCTTGGCCGCCCACTGCGCACGCACGAAGGAGTCTTCCCCGCGCACGATGCACAGGTCCGCCGCCCACAGCAGCTCGTCGAAGCGCTCCTGTGCGACATAGGGCAGGGCGGCGATGGTCAGGCTGCCGCGGCTGGTGATCTGGCCGGTCTGCAGTTCCATGTCGAGCCAGGCATCGATTGCGGTCCTCACCGGACCGGGACAGACCCATAGCGCCACCGGGCGCTCGGAGGCGGCCATGGTGTGCAGCCAGCCCTCCAGGCGCTGGCGGGCATAGCTGAACAGGAGCACGGTAAGGGCATGATCAGGCGGTGGCGGCAGGCCTAGCGCGCGCATTGCGATACGTCTGGCCGAGGGCTGCATCTGCCAGTGGTCGCGCTGCGCGATCAGATTGGCCTCGCGCAGCAGCCCGCCGGTCTTGTCGGTAAATCCGGGGTAGTAGAAGTATTTTTGAATGCCACCGGGCTGCGGCGAGGGCTTGAGATGGTGCAGATCGACCAGAGCCTCGGCGCTGAGGTGTTCCAGGTTGAGCCAGACCGGCCGGGGCTGCGCCTTGCCGATCTGTGCCACGAAAGCATCGGACAGATGACAGCCGAACATTTCGACCACCACATCCCCCGGGGTGGCCTGCTGTTGCCATGCCCAAGGCACAATTTGCACCCCGGCGATGGTCTGCTCGACTGCGCGCGGCTGCGCCTGGGGGCAGATGTGCGCAAACGCTATGAAATTGTCTAGGAATAATCGCACCTGCTGCTGATGTTCGGCCACCAGCTGCCGCGCCAGCCGCCAGGTCACACCGATGTCGCCGAGGTTGTCGACCACATGGCAAAACAGATCCCACCGAGATTGGACTTTCATGAACATGTCGGGTGACGAGGCACCGACCTCCAGGTTTTTTTATGACGCGCACTGTCGGGCGTGCCCGCGTCTGGCGGCATTTTTACACCAAGTCAAACAGCAATACCCCGGGTTTGCCTGCCGGCCAGTGCCGCCATTCGGGCCGCTGGATGCGCCGCTGCTGGTCGCCGGACTGGCGCCGGGGCTCAAAGGCGCCAATGCCTCGGGCAGGCCATTTACCGGTGACGGTGCCGGGCCGCTGCTCTACGGCACGCTGACCGAGCTGGGCCTGGCCTCGCGTCCGGAGCCGGTATGCGTCACCGATCATCCGTCAAGCCTGCACGCAGCGGATGGTCTGCAACTGCTGGGCTGCCGCATCAGCAATGCGGTGAAATGCTTGCCGCCGGACAACAAGCCGCTGCCCGCGGAAGTCCGCACCTGCAATCGTTATCTTGCCGCCGAGATCAAGGCCATGCCCCGGCTGCAGGTCATTGTCGCGCTGGGCAGGGTGGCGCATGATGCGGTGCTGATGGCGCTGGGGCAAAAAGCGTCGGCCGCGCGGTTTGCCCATGCCGCCGAGCATCAGCTGGGCGGCTGCATCCTGATCGACAGCTATCACTGCAGCCGCTACAACCAGAACACCGGGCGGTTGACCGCGCCGATGTTCCGTGCCGTGTTAGAGCGCGCCGTGCAGCTTGCTTCCTGATCACCAGGATGGCTGATTCGCCCTCCGATCTGCCCTCCGACGCGCCGCCGCTGCACAGCCCCGAACTGCTGGCGCAGGTGGCTGCGCTGCCGCATCTGCCGGGGGTCTATCGCTATTTCGCCGCCGACGGCACGCTGCTTTACGTGGGCAAAGCACGCGATTTGCGCAAGCGGGTGTCGAGCTATTTCCAGAAAGACCACGGTGGCAGTCGCATCGGGCTGATGGTCACGCGCATCGCCCGGCTCGACATCACGGTCACCCGCACTGAAGCCGAAGCGCTGCTGCTGGAAAACAACCTGATCAAGACGCAACACCCACGCTACAACATTCTGTTTCGCGACGACAAGTCCTACCCCTATCTGCAGATCACCACCGCGCATCCTTTCCCGCGCGTGGCGTATTACCGCGGTGCGACCGATCGCAAGCAGCAGTATTTCGGCCCCTATCCAAACGCCTGGTCGGTGAAGGAAAGCATCGCGGTGTTACAGAAGGTGTTTCAGTTGCGCGCTTGCGAGGACACGGTGTTTTCCAACCGCAGTCGGCCTTGCCTGCTGCACCAGATCCATCGCTGCACAGCACCCTGCGTGGGCAAGATCAGCGCGGCAGACTATGCGCGCGACGTGCAGCATGCAGTGCGCTTTTTGCGCGGCGATCACGGCGTGGTGCTGGGCGATCTGCAGCTGCGAATGCAGTCGCTCTCCGAAGCCCTGCGGTTCGAGGAGGCCGCTGTGCTACGCGACCAGATCGCCGCGCTCTCCGGCGTGCTGCAGCAGCAGAGCATGGAAGTGGGCAGCACGCAGGATGTGGACATTCTGGCCGTGGCGATCCAGGGCGGGCGCGCCTGCGTCAACCTCGCCATGGTGCGCGGCGGCCGGCATCTGGGAGACCGCGCCTACTTTCCTAGCCAGGTGCAGGCGGCACTCGACCTGAGCGAAGGCGAGGACGCTGCCGGCAGCGCCGACGCGCCCGACGCGGCAGCGCGCGTGGCGCAGGCCTTCGTCGCGCAGCACTACCTGCAGTTCGCACCGCCGCCAGTGCTGGTCTGCGCTGTGCCACTCGATGCCGAGCTGCTCGATGCGCTGGCCGAGCATGCCGGGCACCGCATGCAGCAGGTCACCCAGCCGCGCGGCCAGCGGCGCGACTGGCTGGAGATGGCGCAAAAAGGCGCGCAGATCGCGTTGGCTCGCCTGCTGTCGCAAGAAGGTTCACAGCGCGAGCGCACGCTGGCGCTGGCGCAAACCCTGGGGCTAGACCCGAGCCAGACGGATGACCTCCGGGTGGAATGTTTCGACATCAGCCATACCGCCGGCGAGGCCACGCAGGCCTCCTGCGTGGTGTACGCCGGGCATGCGATGCAGCCGGCGCAATACCGCCGCTACCGCATCGAGGGCATCGCCCCGGGGGATGACTACGCCGCGATGCGCCAAGTGCTCATGCGCCGCTACAAGCGGTTGGCCGAATGCCAGGCGTCGGGTGTGGGAGAGCGCGATGACGGCGAGAGCGCCCCGCAGGCGCCGGGGCGCGAGCAAATGCCCGACGTGGTTCTGGTCGATGGGGGGCGTGGTCAGGTGGCGATGGCGCGCGAGGTGTTCACCGAACTCGGCCTCGATCTGAGCCTGATCGTCGGGGTCGAAAAAGGTGAGGGCCGCAAGGTGGGGCTGGAAGAGCTGGTGTTTGCCGATGGCCGGCCCAAGCTCACCTTGCCCGCCGACAGCGCTGCGCTGATGCTGGTGGCGCAGATCCGCGACGAGGCGCATCGCTTTGCCATCACCGGCATGCGCGCGGCCCGTGCCAAGGTGCGCACCGGCGGTTCGCGGCTGGAAGACATCCCGGGGATCGGCCCCAAGCGCCGCGCCCGGCTGCTGGCGCGGTTTGGTGGCATTCGAGGCGTGGAGACCGCCAGCGTGGACGATCTGATGACGGTCGATGGCATATCGCGTGAGCTCGCACAGGCGATCTACGCCGCGCTGCACTGAAGCGTTGTACGGGCGTCAGTCCAATCTCATGCGCGGTCAAGGTCTTTGGCCTAGGTGCGCGATCTCGATCACTGCGGCGCACATGACGACGGCAAGTGAGAGCGGGCAACGAGTCAGCATTCGTATTGACATTGATCAAGTGAGTGTTTCGACGCGACATGGTGTCGCAGGCGAACCGGCATAGGCTTGCGATTGCTGGACATTTTGATCCAGGTTACGTCACGTCAACCGCTGCGAGCAGCTTGACCAGGCATCGTTTTCCAGGACGATGCTCAGCGGTGATCAGGGTTTTCCCAGCGACGTTATGTCATCTTGTTCCCTGATCCACATCAGCGAATACTGATGCATGGATATGGCCTCGACGGGCAGCGGCGTCAAGACCGTGATCCACCGTCAACACATTGCTTGAAGGAGTTTGTATGTCTGAGCTGATCGGCATGTACCCGACGTGGTACGTGCCCCAAATCGGTACCGCCTGGGTGATGGGCATCATCGGCACCATCCACGTGCTGGCGTCCAACACCTCGGTCGGTGCTGCCGTGCTGTTTGCCCTGCTGGAAAGCCGCTCGGTGCGCGAGAACAAGCCGGAGATCATGCAGTACATCAAAAAGTACGGCATGTTCCTGCTGGTGTTCTCGTACATCTGGGGCTCGGTCACCGGCCCGGGGATCTGGTACTCGGTCACCGTGGCCAGCCCGCGCGGCATTTCGGCGCTGATCCACAATTTTGTCTGGGCCTGGGCGACCGAGTGGGTGTTCTTCACCGTCGAGGTCATCGGGGTGTATGCGCTGGTCTACACCATCGGCAAGATCGATCCAAAGACGCACCTGAAAATCACCTGGACCTTCGTCGTCAGCTCGGTGGCCACGCTGGTCCTGATCATCGGCATCCTGTCCTTCATGATGTGGCCGGGCAGCCAGCGCTGGTATCTCACCGGCTCGGTGTTCGACGCGTTCTATAACCTGAACTTTGCCGCGCAGCTGGCCGACCGGGGCTTTCTGATGCTGACCTCGGCCGCCGTGGTGGGCTCGATCATCGTCGCTGCCATTCCCAAGGGGGATCCGCTGCGGCGCGATGTTGGGCAGACAGTGGCCAAGCTGGGTATCACTGGTCTGGTGGGCGGTGGGCTGTCGTTCATGTGGTATGTGGCCACACTGCCGCCCAATGCCCTGGTCATCCTCAAGGATCGTCTGCCCGACTGGTTCGGCCATGTGGACTTCCGCATCACGACCTTCGTGCCGCTGGCCACCACCTCGGTGCTGATCGGACTGTATCTGCTGTGGGTCTACCTCAAACCGCAAGCGGTGCGCGTGCCGGTGGCGGTGGGCATGGTGGCCATCCTGCTGGTCGCTGGCATCTGGCCGGAGGAGCGCACTCGCGAGAGCCTGCGCAAGCCCTGGGTGGTCGGCCAGTACATGTATTCCAATCAGATCATTGGGCGTGACGTGCCGGGGCTGGGCATTCAGGATGAGGTGCCCATCATCGCCAAGGACGGTCTGCTCAAGACTGCGGCCTTCGTGCCGGCCGATCTGCGCGTGATCACCCCGCAGAACCAGATGCAGGCCGGACGGCTGCTTGCGGTCATGTCCTGTGCGAACTGTCACTCGATCAACGCGGACGGCCCGCTGCGCCCGCTGCCCAAGCTGCTGCATGGCACCACAGATGTGGCCATGATCCAGGCCTTCCTCGCCGGGCCGCTGGCGCATGGCTCCGTGCCCTACATGCCCAAGATCGACCTGCCTGCCGACGAGCAAAAGGCGCTTGCCACCTTTCTTGCCGCGGTCAATGCCGACACGGTGGACGCCGAGGGCCATCTGATCGCACGCGCAGCGCCCACTGCTGCGCCGCTGCGCACCGCCGTGGCGCAGGCCGCTGGCGAGCAACCCATCAAGTCAAAGGACTGACATCATGGATAACGCTTCCGTTTCCGCCATGCTGAGCGCCTTGCAGGACCCGGCCGGTCTGCCTGCACCTGCATGGATTTTTCAGTATCTCAATGTGCTGACCTGGGCATTTCACATCGCCTTCGTCAACCTGTCTCTGGGCTCGGGTCTGCTGGCCATCATCGCCTTCATGCGCCGCCAGCAACCTGTATGGGCGCGGCTGTCGGTGGCGATGACCGGAGTGGCCAAGGTCGCCGTGTCGATGGCCATCGTACTGGGCGTGGCGCCGCTGCTGTTCACCCAGACGATATATGACCCGTCCTGGTACACCAGCAATGTGCTGTCGGCGTTCTGGGCGATCTTTTTCATCTTCACCCTGGGCATCGGCTACACACTGTGGTTCGTGTTCTATTTCAAGAACCATGATGTGGCACATGCCGCCAAGGCGCCGGACACCACGGTGTGGTGGGCTACTGCTGCGCTGTCGCTGCTGCTGTTCGACGGCTTCATCATGCATGTGCTGTCGTATCAGGGGCTGTTTCCGCAGAAGTGGATGCAGTGGTACGCGCCGCACGGTGTGCCGGTGATGAACGGCACGGGCATTCATGCCTTCGAACTGCCGCGCTTTGCTTTCTTCATTGTCATGTCGCTAACCATGACCGGAGTCTTCCTTCTCGGCTATGCGCGCTATTTCCGCGTCCGCGCTGATTTCCCGTCGGACTATCTCGATCTGGCGCACCGGCTGGGTGTGAAGACCGCGTACTGGGGCGTGGCGCTGCAACTCGCAACCGGCCTGCTGTGGGCCTACGGCCTGCCGTCGTCCATGCAGGTGTTCACCCAGCCGCTGTTCTGGCTGACCCTGGTGCTCATCGTCGGTGTGGCGCTGTATGCGCGCCAGGTGCCGGTTGGTGGTTCGGCGCTGCAGGCTTACTCGGCCATGGCGTTCTATGCGCTGATGGCGCTGGTGGTCTCGGTCGACCGTGAGGCGCTGCGCGTGGCCTACCTAGCGCCGTATCACTACAACCTGGCCTCCAAGCCGCACTATGAGTGGGGTGCGGTGGTCTGGTTTTTCGCCACGTTTGTCGGTGTGGGCGGCGCGCTGGTTGCGTTCTACAGCACCATGCTGTGGAAGGCCGGCAAGGTCAAGGGCCTGTACACCGCAGACCGCACGGTCTCGCGCCTGGGCGACATCGCGGTGTGGATCAACTGGACCTGGATGGCCGCATTCTTTGCTATTGGCGTCTGGGCTTATGTGCGCAACATCGGCTTTTCCGCCTGAACACATGCGCTGCGCCGTCCGGCGCAGCGCGCAGTCATCGACCTCATTCCAAGCTGCATCATGAATCAACTGAAATCTGCTTCTCTTCTGTTCGCTGGCTTTGTGCTGAGCGCCTCCGCCGGCCTGGCGCAGGCGGCGCCCAATGCCGCACTCAACGCCAAGTTCGGTGTGTGCTTTTCCTGTCACGGCGCAGACGGCCATGCCATTCTTCCCACCTATCCCAACCTGGCCGGGCAGAACAAAGACTATCTCGTGCAGACCCTGCGCGAATTTCGCGACGGCACCCGTCCCAATGCGATCATGGGACCGATGGCCAAGCCGCTGAGCAATTCCGACATCGATCAGATCGCGATGTACTTCGCCAATCTCAAGCCGAAGACCAAGTGAAATCAACGCCGGGCTGCATGCCGTGCACACCATGCAGCCCGAGGCGCAAATGACGGCCAGAGGCAAGCGGCGAGATGCTGAAATGTGCGCATGCTCTGCAGCGGCCGCGCAAGGGTGGGTGAAGTCCGGACATCTCCTGCTTGCAGATGCAGGCGGCGTTCGAGGACACGGCGTTCGAGGACGTTGCAACCGCCTGCAAATCGCCAGGCTCGAGGTGCCGCAGCGCCACTCAGTTTATACGGTTCTGCGGAGGACGGCCGTTTGCGGCGGCGCGCCCGCGCCTGCGCCTGCGTACCCGCCAAAGCGTCCAGACAACTAGGGCGATGGCAAGTCCGCCGTAGATGTAGAGCAGCAGATCGATGTGCGTGGCAAACCAATTGGGAGGCATGCGTGGCTCCGTGAGTCTGGGCGGGTGGTGAGAAGCAAAGACCCTATCATGCCGCGATGCGTGTTGCGCATTGGCGCGCAGCACTGTCGCACTACTTGGTTTGCCCTTTCGACCCAATCCAATCCCTGCCTGCTCATGCCGATGCGCGCGATCAATCTGCCGACCTTGCTCACCTGGGCACGGGTGGCGGCCATTCCCCTGATCGTTGGCGTGTATTTCCTGCCGACAGCCTGGATGACCCTGCCCGAGCGGAACATTACCGCCACTGTGCTGTTTATCCTGAGCGGCATCACCGACTGGCTGGACGGCTATCTGGCGCGCAAGTGGAACCAGACCTCCGCATTCGGCGCCTTTCTCGACCCCGTGGCAGACAAGTTGATGGTGTCTGCCGCGCTGTTGATTCTGCTGCAGCTCGGACGGGTCGACGCGCTGGTGACGCTGATCATCATCGGCCGTGAAATCGCGATCTCCGCGTTGCGCGAATGGATGGCGCAGATCGGCCAGTCGCGCCGTGTGGCGGTGAGCTACATCGGCAAGGTCAAGACCGCGGTGCAGATGGTGGCGATTCCGTTTCTGCTCTACGGCGGCACGTTGCTGGGCGTGATCGATACCCTGCGTATCGGGCAGGCGCTCATCTGGGTCGCTGCGGGGCTCACGCTGTGGTCGATGCTGTACTACTTTCGCATCGCACTGGCCGGTATGAAGCTGTTGTGAACGCCTCGCACAGTGCTGCGGCGAAGGGCTTGCAGCGTGTCATGCCCTAGCCGTTTGGGCTGATCTGGAGCGCCGGTTTCATCGTCGCGCGCTAGGCATGCCGTATGTCCCGCCGCGAAATTTCTCTGCCTGCGCTGTGCGTTTTCGCTGTCGGTGCTGCTGCCGCTGGCATAGTAGTTGCGCACGCCGTGGCTACAAGGCTGGCGGCAGTGGATGCACTTGGCCATTGTCGGCGGTCTGCTGCAAGCGGGCTACCTCGGTGGCGTGTGGGCTGCGGTCATGCACGGCATTCTGCAGGGACCGTGTGGCGTTGATCGTTGGCCTGCAACCCTTGCTGACCGTCGGGCTCATGTCCGCTGCGGGGCAGGAATCCACAATCGCCAATGGGTTGGGCTGCTGCTGGGATTCGGCGGGCTGGCGCTGGTGGTGTTGCACAAGCTCGAAGGCGGCGAGCTCACGGCACACAACCTGCTGCTTGCCTTGCTGGCACTGGGCAGCATCACCGCAGGCACGCTGTGGCAGAAGCGCTTCGTTCAGCCCGCCTCGGTCTGGGTCTCGATAACGCCGCAGATGCCACGCCTGGGGGCAACCCGACGGGCCGGGGGTTGGGCGGTCCATAGCCACGTTGCAGTCCGCTTGTGGTGCAACACACCACGGCGCGGCTAGCGCCTCGCACTGCATCCGCCCAAACCCCCGACGCGGGTGCACAAATAGTGCTCACAGGCCCTAATCTTGAGTCTGCCGTTTGCGTTGCTCGAGACCGAGCCTGTACTCTGGAACGGCCAGCTCATCGCGGCGCTGGCCTGGTCGGTGCTAGCGTTTACCGTGGGCGCCTTGCTCTATTTGCTGAACCAGCGGGGGCTGCGGTGCAGGTCACTAGTCTGATCTATTGGGTGCCACCGGTGACCGCGCTGATGGGCTGGGTACTGTTTTCCGAGATGCTGGGCCTAGCCACCTGGTCGGGCATGGGTATGGTGGCTGCTGGTGTGGTTGCAGTGACCCGCAGCCCCTCGGTGCCATTGATCCGTTCATCAATCGATCGAAGGAGTACGTTTCATGACCATCGCATCAACGCAGCAGCCACTGCGCATTGCGGTCATCGCCGGGGACGGCATTGGCCAGGAAGTCATGCCAGAGGGCCTGCGCGCGCTGGACGCAGCAGCGAGGCGGTTCGGCATTGCGCTGCGGTTCGACCATTTCGACTTCGCCTCCTGCACCTACTACCAGCGCCACGGCAAGATGTTGCCCGATGACTGGAAGATGCGCCTCGGGCAGCATGACGCCATTTTTTTCGGCGCGGTCGGATGTCCCGGGGTGGTGCCCGATCATGTGTCGCTGTGGGGCTCGCTGCTGCAGTTCCGCCGCGAGTTCGATCAATACGTCAACCTGCGCCCGGCGCGGTTGATGCCGGGGGTGCGCTCGCCGCTGGTGCGGCGCGATGGCAGCGCCTATGCGCCGGGTGAGATCGATATGTTGATTGTGCGCGAGAACACCGAGGGCGAATATTCGAGCATCGGCGGGCGCATGTACGCCGGCACCGAACGCGAGGTGGTCATCCAGGAAACGGTGATGAGCCGCATCGGCGTCGACCGCGTGCTGCGTTACGCCTTCGATCTGGCGCGCAGCCGCCCGCGCAGGCTGCTGACCTCGGCGACCAAGTCCAACGGCATTTCCATCACCATGCCGTATTGGGACGAGCGGGTACAGGCCATGGCCGCCAGCTATCCCGATGTGCAGGTCAACCAGTTCCACATCGACATCCTTGCCGCGCATTTCGTGCAACGCCCGCAGCAGTTCGATGTGGTGGTGGCGAGCAACCTGTTCGGTGACATCCTGTCTGACCTGGGGCCCGCATGCTGCGGCACTATCGGTATTGCGCCATCGGCCAACCTCAATCCCGATCGGCGCTTTCCGTCGCTATTCGAGCCAGTGCACGGCTCGGCGCCGGACATTGCAGGGCAGGGCATCGCCAATCCGATCGCCCAGATCTGGAGCGGCGCGATGATGCTCGATTTTCTCGGCCACCGCGCCGCACACGATGCCCTGCTGCGCGCGATCGAAACCGTGCTCGACCCGGCCAGCGGCGGCCCGCGCACGCCCGATTTGGGCGGCAGCGCCCGCACTGCCGACCTCGGCCGCGCGATCGCGCAGTGCGTCTGACTGTGCTCGCGCGCATTCGGTCACGGCTAGAATTCACGACTTTGCGCAGCCCGTTGGATCGCTGATTGGCCGCATTGACAGCGGCAATCCGGCCCCGTTCTAATCAGCTGGCTATCGATGCGCTGCGGTACGGGCGCGTTTTGGGCGCGTTTTTTGTGCAAGGCGTGATCTTGCGCATCCATCCAGACCGAAGAGGGACACAAGTGAACAAGGCAGAACTCATCGAACACATCGCCAACAATGCAGATTTGAACAAGGCCCAGGCAGGCCGCGCGCTCGACGCGCTGATCGATGCCGTTCGCCGCACGTTGAAAAAGGGCGAAAGCGTCTCCCTCATCGGCTTTGGCACATTCGCCGTGACCAAGCGCGCTGCCCGCACCGGGCGCAATCCGCGTACCGGCGCGACCATCAAGATCAAGGCCGCGAAGATTCCGAAATTCCGCCCCGGCAAGGGCCTGAAAGACGCCATCAAGTAATCTCTCATCCCCAGCGCGGCGCCGCCAGGCTTGCGGCTGTCGCGCTGTGCTCAGCGGCAACCGGGTGCTTAGCTCAGTTGGTAGAGCGGCGCCCTTACAAGGCGTAGGTCGGGGGTTCGAACCCCTCAGCACCCACCACCGGTTCCCTAACTGCTTAGCGCAGTTGCTGCAGCCCTGCCTGAGCCCGCGAAGGCACTGTATCTATTCCCTGGTCGTTTTCCGCTGGCGCAAGATGCGACTGTTCTCGCATCGCACTTCGACCCACCCGCTCCGCCATGTTCGAATCCATACGCAAACACAGCAAGCTGATGCAGATCTTGCTGTTCGTGTTGATCTTCCCGTCGTTTGTGTTGTTCGGCATCCAGGGCTACAACAGCTTTCAGGGTGGGCAGGATGCGGCGGCCAAGGTCGGCGGGCAGGTCATTACCATGCAGCAGCTCGATGCGGCCAATCGCGAGGAAATCGCGCGGCTTCAGAGCATGCTGGGCAGTTCAGTCGACATCAAGCAGCTCGACACTCCCGAGCAAAAACTGCGCACCCTCGACGCCTTGGTGCGCCAGCGCCTGCTGCAGCTCGAAGCGCAACGGGAGCATCTCACCGTCACCGACGTGCAGGTACAGCAGGCCATCTTGCAGATTCCGCAGATTGCCGCGCTGCGCAAGCCCGATGGCAGTTTCGACGTCCAAGCCTATCGCAGCCTGATCGCGGCGCAGGGCATGACCACCGCGCAGTTCGAGTCGCAGGTGCGCGAGCAGCTCATCCTGCAGCAGTTGCTCGGTGGCATTGCGGGCTCGGTGATCGACAGCCAGGCGCTGGCCGCGGCGGCGGCCAAGGCGGCAGCGCAGCAGCGTGAAGTCAGGCTGGCGTTGTTCAAGCCTGCGGACTATACCGCGCAAGTCCAGGTGACGCCCGCCGAGGTCGAGTCGTTCTACAAGAACAACACCGCACGGTTTCAAAAACCCGAACAGGCCGATATCCAGTATGTCGTGCTCAGCCCGGATGCGCTGGCAGCACAGGTCAAGATCACACCGGAGCAGATCAAGGCCTATTACGACGCGCACCGCTCGCGCTACGCCACGCCCGAAGAACGCCGCGCCAGCCACATCCTGATTACGGTGCCCAGCGATGCCACCGCGGCACAACAAGAACAGGCCAAGGCCAAGGCAGAGGCGATTGCCAAGCAGGTGCAAGCCCATCCCTCCGAGTTTGCCGAGCTGGCGCGCAAGGACTCGCAAGACCCCGGCTCAGCCGACAAGGGCGGCGATCTGGGCTATTTCACCGCCAGTGCCATGGTCAAACCGTTCGCCGATGCGGTATTTGGCATGACTAAGATCGGCCAGATCGTCGGCCCGATCAAAACCCAGTTTGGCTACCACATCATCGAGCTTACCGGTATCAAACCGGGCAGCCAGCAGCCATTCGATGCGGTCAAGGCCGATATCGAAAAGCAGCTGCAGCAGGACGCCGTGCAAAAGCGCCTATCCGCCGACGTCGAAACCTTCACCAACCTGGTGTTCGAACATCCGAACAGCTTTGAGCCGGTGGCCGGCAAACTCCACCTGCAGGTGCACACCGCAAGCGGCGTGACCCGCACGCCGCAGCCGGCCACCTCGGACAGCGCCAATCCGCTGGCGAGCAAAGCCTTCCTCGACGCATTGTTTTCCGAAAACAGCCTGCGCAATAAACACAATCTGCAAGCCATGCAGATCGCCCCGAACGTCTGGGCCTCAGGTCGCGTGCTGAGCTATACACCCGCACAAACCCAAGCGTTCGACGCGGTGCAGGCACAGGCCAAGCAGATGCTGATCCAACAGAAAGCTGCTGAACTTTCCCGGCAGGCAGGACAAAAGGCACTCAAAACACCGGCTGCGATCACTTTCGGCCCACCCATGATATTGAGCCAGACCCAGCCCACGCCCGATGTCGCCCCCGCCATTGTGACCAAGGCATTCGCGCTTTCCACTGACAAGCTGCCTGCCACCGCCGGAGTCGATCTTGGTGCGCAAGGTTACGCCATCGTGCAACTCGACAAGGTCATCGACGGCGCTGTGCCCGCTGAGCTCGTGCGCGCTGCCGCCGCTGCACAAAACCAAACCCTGACCCAAGGCATCATCAGCGCCTATGTCGAGGCGCTCAAAAAGCGCTTCGGCGTAGAAATTCTCTACAAGCCCAAGCCGGAGGCCGCTGCAGCTTGATCTGCCGCAGACAGGCGCTTTGCTCAAAGCTATGGTGTAGAATGCTCGTTTTTCTGTGGTGGCTGTAGCTCAGTTGGTAGAGTCCAGGATTGTGATTCCTGTTGTCGTGGGTTCGAGTCCCATCAGCCACCCCAAAGATTTCTTCTGGACTTGCGCGGACTTACCAACATCGCGTTGAGTTGATTCTGGGCATCCATGTGGCACTCCCAATGCGGTTTTGACGATCGTGGTCACTGTGCATACGGCTTGCTCTGCTGCTGCAAAGCACAGATGCAGATGGCGTTCGGTTTGTCTTGAGTGAAACTCTCAGCGTAGCGTCCAAGCACCAATGAGCGCCCCTGCCAACAAGGCCAGCGCCGCCCCCAGCAGCGCCGCGCCCGCGCCAACCATGCCCCCCGCGTGCAGATGCAAAAAGCCGCCGAGCAAGGCGATGCCCAACGCACCTGAGGCTTGGCGCGCCGTATTGTTCACCGCTGAAGCCATGCCGGCGCGCTCTGGCGGCACGGCGCCGATGGCCGCATGCACCACGGCCGGCATGGCCGGCACCAGGCCCAGCCCGGCCAGCAGCAGCCAGGGCGCCATTGCGCTGAACGGCGTCTGCGCCTGTACCCGCGCCAGACCGAGATAGGCGATGCCCATCAGCGCTAGGCCGGCCACGGCCGTCCAGCGCGCGCCGAACCGCCCCACCAACCGCCCGCCAAAAGACACCAATGCTACGAAGGGCAGGAACATCAGGCTCAGCCGCACTCCGGCCTGCGCTGCCGACAAGCCCTGCGCATGCTGAAAGAACAGGCTCATGGCGAACAACATGCCCATGACCCCGAAGTTCATCAGCCCTGCCGCCACATTGGCCCCGGTGAAAGCAGGGCGACGAAAGAAGGCCAGCGGAATCAGCGGCTGCGCCACGCGGCCTTCCCACCAGACAAAGAGTCCGCCGGCCAACGCTATGGCACCGCCAGCCAGCAGGATAGGCGGCGCAGTCCAGCCCAGCGCATGGCCTTCGATCAAGGCAAACAGCATGGCGGCAAGACAAACAGTGGCCAGCGCCTGCCCGGTCACGTCCAGCCGCCGCTGGGTATCGCCGTGGGATTCGCGCACCGAGCGCGCGGTCAGCAGCAAAGCGGCCAGCCCGACCGGCAGATTGATCCAGAAGATCGCCCGCCAGCCCAGCGCATCCACCAGCACCCCGCCCAGCGTCGGCCCGGCCACCAGCGCCACCCCGGAGATGCCAGCCCACAGGCCGATGGCCCGCGCCCGCAGCCGCGCATCGACGAAGGCCTGTCGCAGGATAGCCAGAGAGTTGGGCAGCAGCGCCGCGGCGCCCACGCCCTGCGCCACCCGCGCCGCGTTCAGCCAGGCCAGGTTCGGGGAAAGGGCGCACAGCAGCGAGGCCAGCACGAACACCACCAGGCCGATGGTGTAGACGCGCTTGCGCCCATGGAGGTCGGCCAGTTCGCCCGCGCCGAGCATCAGGCTGGAGAAGCTCAGGGCGTAGGCGTCGCTCACCCATTGCAGGCCAGAAAGACTGGTGTGCAACTCGCGATGAATCGCCGGCAGCGCGACATTGACCACGGTGATGTCGAGTTGCACCATGGACAGGCCGAGGGAGACGGCGAGCAATAAGCCGAGCGACGACACGGATGCGTCGCGCACGGCTTGTGTTGAAGCATCGGGCATGGATTCCCCTCTTGACATGCGGGTTAGTCAATGCGTCGCCGCACGGTGCGCAACCAGGGTGGTCATCGGCCAAAGCAAGGTGCAACTCCCGTCTATGTCCTGCACTGTCAGGAAATCGCGGACTCCCTTAAGACAATCCTCGTCCGAGTAATGCGGCTTGGCAGAAAACAGCAGACGCAAAAATTTGCCCAGATGCTGAGAATCCGCAAATCGCTACCGAGCCGTGTTGTCGTAGAACGCGGGACGGCCCCATCCCGTCAATCCACATAATGTGGTGGCGAACTCTTGGGACAAAAATGACACCTCATGGCTAGTCACGCAGGAGCGGGCGATGAAGCTGTCGAAATAACGTGCCGGGGCCGTGCCCGCGAAGATGTCGGTGATCACCAGCCGCCCACCGGGTTTGGTGTGCGCGGCGAATCGCTCAAACGCCCGGGTTTTGTCGCGGACATGGTGGATGGCCCCGCGGCTCCATACAGCGTCGAAACCCTTGAACGCCAGATCCAGATCTTCTGCAGCTTGGTGGTGGATGCAGACATTGCGCGACAGGATCTCGGCAAGCCCTTGCGTCTGCTCTGGCGCGGGATCAACGATGTCCAGGCGACCGTTCGATCCGAGCGTTCCGGCGATTCGCGGCTGAAGTAACCTGTTCCGGCACCAACCTCCACAATGGATTCTCCCGGTCTTGGTTGAAGCATGTCGTGCATCAATCTCAAATCGTGATGCCACGCCTCCGGATAAATACGCAGGGCGTCCTGATAGTTCGTCGAGCGCTCTCCACTGAATTCGGCATCGGTGTCGGCATACATGGCAATAACCTCCGTATTGACAAAAGGTTGAAAACAACGATCAACAGCCGCATCCAACTGCGGCCGTGCTCCACTTCATTGCACGCTCTCCACCGCCAGCGGCGCTTTCTGTCCACCCTTGAATTGCGATAAGGTGATGACCGGATGCACCAATTCACCGGTGGCGGTGAAGCGGATGCGCTTCTTGGTCACGCCGTCGTAGTCGATGTTGCGGATGAAGGGCAGATAGACCTTGGGATCTGCCGACTTGGCCTTCATCATGGCGTGCGCCAGCACCATGGTGGCGTCATAGGCATAGGACGAGAAGGGTTGCAGGGCACCGGCGCCGAACTCCTGGTCGTAGCGCGTCTTCCACGCGGGCCCGCCCGGCATGTCCTTCAGCGGCGCGCCGCCTTCGGCGCAGATGGTGCCGTCGACGGCCGAGCCCGCGAGCTTGGCCAGTTCGCTGGTGCAGATGCCGTCACCGCCCATGAACCGGCTCTTGATGCCGAGCTGCTGCATCTGGCGCAGCATCGGCCCGGCCTGGGTGTACGCACCGCCGTAGAAAATCAGCGCCGGATGATCGGCCTTGATCTTGGTGAGAATGGCACTGAAGTCGGTAGCATGGTCGCTGGTGTGTTCGCGGTCGACGACGCGCAGGCCATCCTTCTTGGCATCTGCGGAAAAGACCTTGGCGATGCCTTGTCCATAGGCGGTGCCGTCATCGACCACAGCCACGGTCTTGAGGTGAAGGGTGTGCGCCGCGTACTGCGCCAACCTCGCGCCAATGGCGTTGTCGTTGGCCAGCATGCGGAAGAAGGTCTTGAAACCTTGCTGCGCGATTTTCGGATCGGTGGACGAGGGGGTGATGTCCGGGATGCCGGCCTGGTCGTAGATGCGCGAGGCCGGGTAGGTGCAACCCGAATCCAGATGGCCGACCACGCCATTGACCTTTTCATCGACGAACTTCTGCGCCACCACGGTGGCCTGCTTGGGGTCGGCCTGGTCATCCTCGGTGTCGACCTTCCACAGCACCGGCTTGTCGTCAATCTCGGCGTGCTGCGCATTGAGCGTCTTCATCGCCATGATCACGCCGTTGACAGCGTCCTGTCCATACGCCGACTGCGGCCCGGTGAGCGGCCCCGCCGTGCCGATGCGCACAGTCAACTCGTCGGCGCGCGCCGCGGCCAGGGTCAGCGTGAATAGGGATGAAACGAACACCATCCTCTGCAATGCATGCATCACTTCGCCCCTTCTGTTGGGGATACAGAAACCGGATCAAGCCAAATGTTTTCCGATGTGGAGGCCATCCGAAGCGTGCACATGCATGATCCAATCGATCCCGGGACCTAACAAGTAAGCAAAGCGCGATCCCAAAAAACGACCATTAGTAAACAACGTTACAAGTAGAACATTTCATTGAACTCCTTGGAGTATGATGGGCGGTATCCGTCATGATTTATTCCGGCGGTTACATCTTAAAATATGCAATAGATTGAAAATTTCTCAAAATTTGTCTGGCCTATCGACGAATAGAGCGGGTCATTGCAAAATTATTGACGGCGTGCCCCACAATTGGTGGGCAATCAGGTGCTTTTGGCACCGGGGATGTGCGTATGGAGGCAAAACTATCACCTGCAACAAGCCTCTGCGAAGCCCGGGGCAGTTCACTTAGTCGTCCCTGAAATATTCACTTCAAGCGGCGAAGGGTCTCAGAGCGAGCAGGGGATCATGAATGCTTGGGCCAGCGCAGGCGGATGAGGAAGTCTCGGAGCGCGTCAAGTTACTTGTCGCCTCTTTCACGCAGCAATCGGCTGAATGTCTCCTCGGCTCACAGCCGTTGTGACCACAGAGTCGCGTTCAGGGTTGAGGGTAACGGCCCGGATGTGCGACCAGTCGCGTGTGCCGCGTGACCAGCGCGCGGGGTTGCGTTCGCGAGCCTGGAGGTAGACCTGGTGCCGAGCCGCAAGGATCGCGACGTCGTGGCCTTCATGGCGCTGTGCCGGGCTGACGTAGCGGATGCCGCTGTGCCTGTGATCGTGGTTGTACCAATGCACGAACTGGCGCGCCCACTCGCGCGCGGCGCACAGATCCGTAAAGCCCTTTTCTGGGAACTCCGGCCGGTACTTCGCCGTGCGGAACAGGCTTTCGACGAAGGCGTTGTCGTCGCTCACGCGGGGCCGTGAGTACGACGGTTTCACGCCCAGCCACCACAGCATGGCCAGCACGGTGGTGGCCTTCAGCGTGGCGCCGTTGTCGCCGTGCAGTACGGGTCGCTCGTCACGCGGCATGGCGTGAATGCCCTCGGCCAGCGCCGTACGCTGCACGAGCCGCGCAGCGTGGTCGCAGTCGTCGTCCTCGTGCACCTCGAAGCCCACGATCTTGCGGCTGTACACGTCCATGATGAGGTACAGGAAGAACCAGCGTCCGGCGACATCCCTTGGCAGGAACGTCATGTCCCAGCACCACAGCTGTCGCGGCGCGGTGGCCACGTGAGTGGTCGGTGGCCGGCCCTTGCGTGGTGCCTTGGCGCGCCCGCGGTGACTCATTTGCCCCTGCGCACGCAGCACGCGGCGGAAGCTGGACTCGCTGGCGATGTAGACGCCCTCGTCAGCCAGCGTCGGCACGATGCGCGCCGGCGGCAGATCGGCGAAGCGCGGCTCGTTGGCCACGCTGACGATCTGCGCACGTTCGCGATCACTCAGCGCATGGGCTGGCGCCGGCCGCACGGCCTGCGGCCTGCCATCGCCAGATTCCAGGCCTTGGCCGGCCTTCCAGCGCTGCAAGGTACGCGCGCTGATCCCCATGAGTTCGCACGCTGGCTTCAGGCGCGCACCGGCATCGCAAGCCGCTTCGATGTCTCGGGCAATTTCCTGGCGATCTTCGAGGCCGATCATTCGTCCTCGCCCTTGTTCCTGTTGAAGATCGCCTCGGCTTTTTTTGACAGCACCAGCAGCGCCGCCGCCTCGGCCAGGGCCTTGTCCTTGCGGCGTACCTCTCGCTCGAGCTCTTTGATGCGGCGCCGATCCTCCTTGGTCTGCGAGGGGCTGGCACGTACTTCCTCGGGTGCAGCCAGTGCCCGCACCGCGTTGTCTCGCCATTGCTGCAGTTGCTGCGCGTACACGCCGTTCTCGCGGCACCAGGCGCTGCGCGAGGCATCGTCCATCGCCGCGGTCGTGATCACCGCCTCCAGGCGCGCGGCAGCTGTCCACACGCGCTCCTTCGCCGGCCTGGCCAACGACTCAGCGCGCCAGCGCTCCAGCGTGTCCACGCCCACTCCGATCTCGCGCGACACCACCTGCGGTGCGGCGCTCTCCGGCGGCAGCATGCGTGCCACCGCCCGGTCCTTGAATGCTTGTCCGTATCGAGCCAACTTCTTCTCTCATCCGCGCCCCCGTGTCGATGAAACGATGGTGTGCGGGGGGCGGCGCCTTCGGCGCCGCACAGGCTGTGCATTTGTGGACGATGCGCTTCGCGCACCGGCCAGCTTGCCGTGGACAACGCATCCGCGTTGCCCACCGCGCCGGCCTTCGCCCACAAGCTCCACAGCCTCCCACCACCATCAATGAACCAGTCTCACAGCTCTGGTCCTATCGGGGCGACAAGTATTCTGACGCGGGGGGGTCTTTGCAGAGCGCATGACGCGCGCCATGGCAGCGGCCACCCAAGCTCGCTCTGGCCGCTGGCTTGTTGCAGACACAAAAAAACAGATCGCAAGAAGGTGATGCCCTTTCGGGCGATCATGCGCAGCAGCCAGCGGATGTTGTAGCCCGCCGCACACAGCACCGCATGCAGCCGGTCACCCGTTTCACCCTTGAGATGACAGCGGTCCATGCGGTGATCGGCCTTGAGGTGGCCGATGATCGGCTCGATCGCCTGGCGCCGCTTGAGCAGCTTTCTCTCCTGCTCTGTGATCCGTTTGCTCTTGCCCCGGTGCACCACGTGCACATCCGGGTTGTCTGCGTCCACGCCCCGGTAGCCCAGATCGACGAATGCCGTGACGGGTTTGGCTGCGCTGTCCTGCATCAGGATGCTTGCCTGCTCCAGTTGCTCGGCCAAGGTGTGACCGTCGTACGGATTGCCGTGAAAGGCCCGCGCCCCCACGATCAGGTTGCTGTGCAGCGTGCTGGCAATGCCCACCTTCACCCCGAACTCGTAGGGCGTTCTGGCCTTGCCCTTGCTGATGCAGTCCACCTCGGGGGCGTGCAAGCTGTAGAGCTTGCGTTGCCCATCCACTGACTTGCGCTGAGCGCTTTGGGCGTTGATGCGCGCGGCTTTATCCAAGGTCTGGCCCAGCGCCTCCCGCACAGCTTGCCCAATGGCAGTGGCCTTGCGCTCAATCTCACGCTGCAGCTTGCCAACGAGGGTGCGCTGGCGCCCACGGGGGCGCCCGGCGTTGCTGGGCACAGCGGTGCGCTGCACTTGTTCACCGAAGAGGTCCAGCTCGGGCATGACAACCCCGGCACGGCCTTTGCGGCAGAAGACCTGAGCCACCCGCGCTTCGATCTCTTGCCAGGGCATGCGCGAGGCCAGCACGGCCAGCGGATGGCGCAGGTCGATCATGTGGTCGATGCGCGAGCGGAAGAAATCGTCGGTGGCGGGGCAGGCAAACATCGAAAAACTCCCGGAAAAAGGGCTGTGAAGCCTATTAAATCGGGAGAAATTGTACCCGGGAAATCAAGAAATGTATAACAAAATCAAATGGTTACGAATAAATCAGGGGTGTCGAAATGGTGGTCGACATCGCGCTCGGGGAGCAGTCGGCAAACGCCTGAGTCCGGCCTTGCTGGGTGGGCAGGGCGTTGTTCGCGGATCGCCACCACGGGGATGGCAGGGCCGTTACATCACGAAACGAACCAGGGCCGAATGGGTCATTATCATCATTTGCCGTGAACCCGGCGGGTCCGGTGATGGCCTGCACGTTCGCGGTTCTCGACAATGTCGTCCCGACCTCAACCCGAAGGAAAGTCCATGAAAAGATTTGCGCTGACGCTGGCACTGGCCAGTTTCGCAATCGCTCCGGCATTCGCCGCCATGAAGGAAAAACCCGTCAAGGTCGAACTGGGCGCGCAGAACGGTTCCGGTGAAACCGGCTATGCCATGCTCTATCCCCACGGCGCTAAGACCAAAGTCATCGTGCACCTCAAGGGCACCCCCAAGGGCGTGGCTCAGCCCGACCATATCCACAAGGGCACTTGCGCCAACCTCGATCCCAAGCCGGCTTTCATGCTCAAACCCGTGGTTGGCGGCAAGTCGATCACCATGGTGGATGCATCGGTCGCCGATCTGCTGAAGGAGCCGATGGCCATCAACGTGCATGAAAGCGCCACGGATCTGAAGAAATACGTGGCTTGCGGCGACATCGTCGCGCCCAAGTAAAATTTCCGTTCGGCGCATGCCGGAATCCGGCCGTTTGGCCGGATTCCCATGCCCGCAGGCGCGGCGGCGGTTACTTCACGATCGCCTCGGGGTGCTGCGCCAGTAGCTGGGCGTACTGCGGCGAAATCTGCTGCTTCGGGAAAAACGCCTTCCACACCGCGACCGGGAGCAGTTGCTGCGGCGGCGGCGCGAACACGAAATCCTGCTGCGTCACCATGGCATGGCAGGCGATGCAGGCCTGGACCTTGCCGTAGGCGACGACTTGGCCATCGGGTTTGTAGGCGGCCATTACCCAGTTGCGATCGGCCTGGTCGTAACCGTTCAGCTTGAGCATCGCGGTCACCCCGGTGAGCTTCTTGCCGGCGTCGTAGTTTTCCTTGACCACCAAGGCGCCGTCGGGGTAACGCTGGACCTTCTCGATGCTGCCGGCTTTGCGAATGGCGTCGTTCGCGGCGGCGTTGGCCAGATCGGTGGTGTACACGTCCACGGTGCGCGAGCCGAGTTGGTAGGGCTTGCTATCCAGCATCAGGGCGTGGCTCTTTTCCAGGGCCTGGATATCCCGCCAAAGTGCGGCGGTATACTTCAGACAACACTGAATCAGTCCTTGTGATGCTGTGGGCCGGGCTGCGGGATGGGATGCAAGGCGCACACCGTAGCCGTCGCCCTGACTATGGCCAGGGAGGGCTGCGTCGCAGACTGGCCGCAGGCCGGATGCGCAGGGGGCTTGTTCAGCGCTGCCTTAAAACGAGATGCGCGCTCAGGCGGAAGGCCTCCGTCGATCACCTGATCCCCTTGCAAACTCCTTTGAAAGCCATTCGGTTTGACTCGTTGGCCAGCATTCCTGCGGCCGATTGGGATGCGCTTGCCTGTCGTGGCTCGGTGGCCATGAGCCGGGAATTCTGGGGCCTAATCGAGCGGTCTGGGATGAATGACTTCACCTACCGCTACGTCGTTCTGTATCGACAGGGGCAGGCTGTGGCGATCGCTGGGGTTTACACCGTCACCACCGACATCGCCATCTTTGCCCCGCCGTGGATCCGCAGGGTGCTCGGTGGCATCCGGCGCCTGTTCCCCAACTTCCTCAAATGGAAGCTGCTCGAATGCGGCACACCCATCACCATCAGCAGCCCGCCCTACATCCGCAGTCCGGATGTCAGCGATGAAGCAGTGGTCGATGCCCTGAGTGCCGAGCTTCGGGCGCTCGCCAGACAGGAGCGATGTCTGATCATTGTGGTGCGCGACTTCGAGCCCAACGCGCAGCATTTACGGCCCGTGTTCGCTCGGCATGGCTATCACTGGACTGACAGTCTGCCCAACACCTATCTGAATATCCGCTGGCGCTCGGTTGCCGAGTATCACTCGGCCATGCGCAGCTATTTTCGGAGCAAGCTGCACAAGCATCAAAAGCGCAACCGGGCAGCGGGCGTGCGGCACGAACTGGTGGATGATTTTGCGCATCTGGCCGAGACATTGTGTGCGCAGTGGATGGAGGTGCATGCACACGCGAGTGAATTTCAGCGCGAGGTTCTGACGCCGGCGTTTTACCGTGACCTGCCAGCAACGATGGGCAAGCGTGCCAAGATCTTGCTCTTTTACAGGGGGGATGCCTGGGTGGGACACGCCTTGCTGCTGATGGACAGGGACATGCTGCGCTGGCTCTATGTTGGGCGTGAAGTCGCGCAGAATGACAGCCTCTACATCTACATTGCGGCCACGGTGGTCGAAACTGCCATTGCCTTGGGTGCCACCCGGCTGGAAATGGGGCTGACCACGTATCCCATCAAGCAAGACCTTGGCGCGGAGATCGTTCCAATCCGGCTTGCCATTCACGCACCGTGGGGGTTGATCAATCCTTTTGTCGGCCTGGGCTATGCGCTGCTCAACAAAGTGCCTCGTCCCAGCCCGAGGCAGGTATTCAAATCGTCCGCAGCAGTGCCAACTTCATGAAATCGGCAACGCTGCAGAGCGATTCCGTGCTGGTCACCGGGGCCACCGGTTTCGTGGGGGGCCACCTGGTGGACCGTCTGATCGATCAGGGTGTTCGGCCTCGCCTTCTCGTGCGCAATCCCGCCAGACTCCGGCACGCATGGCAGGGCCGGGTCGAAGTGATCGTGGGCGATCTCAATGACCCTCGCTCGCTGGCCCCTGCGGTGTCGAATGTAGGCGTGGTGTTTCACTGCGCGGCGGACGTCCGGACCTGGGGGCGGGCGCAGGAGTATGAAGCGGTCAATGTGCACGGCGTGCGTCACCTGCTCGCTGCCATCGCCGCGCAGCCCTCTATGCCGCGGCATTTCGTTCATCTCTCGACGGTTGATGTCTACGGATTCCCAAAAACGCCCTGCGACGAGCGCTGCGCCTTGCGCCCACCCGGATTTGGCTATGGCGACAGCAAATTGCGGGGAGAGGAACTGCTGCGTCAGACAGCGCAGCACATGCACCTGCCGTACACCGTGCTGCGGCCGACCAATGTGATGGGGCCAGGCAGCCCCTTCATCGAGCGGGTGGGGCGCGAGTTGCAGCAGGGGCTGATGCTGCGCGTAAGCGGGGGGCGGGCAGATGCTGGTTATCTGGACGTGAACAATCTGGTCGATGTGATGATCTGGGCGACGCAGGCACCGCAGGCGCAGAACGCGGTTTTCAATGTCGCCGACCCGCGGCCCATCAGCTGGCGGCAGTTTCTGGACGATCTGCGGCGGGGTCTGGCGGGGCGAGGGTGGATCATCGATCTGCCTTATTCCGTGGCCGAACTGTCCGCTACGCTGATCGAGACGCCATATCGCCTGTTGCGCGCGTCGCAAGAGCCGCCGTTGCATCGGTTGATCGTTCGGATATTCGGCAGAACCTGCGGGCACAGTGCTGCCCGGCTGATCGCTGCCGGCGGACCGGTGGGGCGCGTCAGCTACGAGGAATCGATCGCTGCTTCGGTGCGATGGTTTCGCGCGAAGCAGACCGATCTGGGCGCGGCATGAACAGCCACACACCGGCGCCCAAAACGCCGCATGCCGTGTTTCTGCAAGGCATGCCGTCGCCTTTTTACCGGCAGATTGCCGCGCACCTCAAGGCTGCAGGATGGCGGGTGACGCGCATCAACCTGTGCACTGGCGACTGGCTTTTCTGGCATGGCGAAGACGCCATGGCCTACCGGGGGCGGCGCAGTCGCTGGCCAGAGTTCATCGACCGGTTTTACCGGGAACAGCACGTCACCCACCTTGTGCTGCTTGGTGAAAACAGGCGTTACCACCGGCAGGCGGTCGACTTGGCGCTCCCGCTTGGCATTCAGGTCGTGGTCAACGACTTTGGTTATATCCGCCCGGACTGGATTACCTTCGAGCGCAATGGCATGAGCGGCGGCTCGCTCTTTCCGCGCGATCCCCAAGCCATCCGGCTGCTTGCGGCACGACTGCCGGAAGTGGATTGGACGCCGCGGTTTGCCGACAGCGCATTTCACATGGCACGCGGCGATCTGCTGCACAACCTCTCCAACCTCCTGCTCGGCTGGTGGTTTCCGTTCTATCGCCGCAGCGACCGCAGGCCGCACACCCTCATCTACACCCCGGCCAGCGGTCTGCGCCTGCTGACAAACCGGTTGCGCAAGGCGCAGACCGAGCAGACGGTGCACGCCCTGCTGCGCAGCGAACGGCCGTATTACCTGTTCCCCCTGCAGCTCGATTTTGATTTTCAGATCGTGGCGTATTCGCCGTTTTCCGGCATTGCCGAGTCGATTGCGCATGTCGTTGCCTCATTCGCGCAGCATGCGCCCCGACAGGCCATGCTCGTGCTCAAAGAACATCCCTGGGATCCCGCGCTGAAAAATTGGCATCGGGTGCTGCGCCAGCATGCCAGAAGGTGGGGAGTGGCTGAGCGCGTGCTGTACCTGCGCGGTGGGCATCTCGATACCCTGATCTCCCAGTCGAAGGGCGTGGTCACGGTCAACAGCACCACGGGCATGCGCGCCCTGCATCTGGGCCGCCCTCTGGTCGTGCTGGGGCAGGCGGTGTTCGATGTCCCCGAGTTGACCCACCAAGGCGGACTCGACAGCTTCTGGACGCAGGGCAGGCCGCCCGACGCGACCCTGGTGCGCGATTTCCTCAAGGCCATCGCGGGAACCGTGCAGATTCGCGGGGTGTTTTTCGAGCAGGACGGCATGCGCGCTGCCGCGCGCGAGGCAGCGCTGCGCCTGATTCAAAACCGTGTGGGGCAACCGCTTGCAGTACCGGATGCCGTGCAGGCCGGGCATGAGCAGTCGTCTGCACAGCACGTGGCTATCGCACGCCGATGAACCGCCGCAGAAAAAATCGGTAGATCTCCGCCCACCAAGGCGCTGCCGTGCCCTTGCGCGCTTTCCAGGCAGCGAGTTGGTCGAGCGCTTTTTCGGGCTCGATCAAACCGTTTCCGCTGCGATCCAGATAAAGCGGATACAGAATCAGCGCCCCGGCGACCAGCTCGTCGAGCGTGAGGCGCCGGCTGCGGCGTGGGTGCGGCAGGCGATCCTCTGTCAGGCCCCAGCCGCTGTAAAAGGGTTGGCCGTGGCAGGTCACGGACTTGCCGCGCAACAGCGCCTCGAATCCGGCCAGTGAGGTCAACACATGAACCGCATCCACCGCGTCAAGCAGAGCGTGCATTGGCACATCGGTCACCACGGCGTCGCACCAGTCGGATGCCCGGTGTTCGTCTTCGCCGGTGATGCGCAGCCGGGCCACCACATCGGGGTGAGGTTTATAGACCAGATAGGCCGCCGGGTTGTCCTCGCGCACCCGGCGAAGCAATTCCATATTGCGGCGCAGGCCCGGGGCGCCGAAGGCCAGAGATGCGTCGCTTTCCACCTGCCCCGGCACCAGGATGACCTGCTGTGCGTACGCGGGCCGCTGCCAGTCGCGCGCACCGACGTTGTATTTGGTCAGCCCTGCGGAGACGATCCGCTGCCGCAGCTGCCGTGCCCGCACAAGCATCTCTGCGGGAAATTCCGCGTTGGCGAGCATCCATTCCAGGTCGGAAGGAGATGTGGCGTCGTAGTACATGCCGCGTGTATCCACGATCCACGACAGCGGTCGCACCAGCTCCGCACCCAAGCCGACCGAGCGCAGAAAACCGTCTTCGACTCGCAGCACCTGCGCGGAAGCAGGCAGACGGCTGTGTACCGGCGCGCGTCCCCACAGAACCACGGCGCCCGCATCCGGAGGGAGAGTCTGCGCATGCACGAACCGCAAGGTGCGCCCCGGAAAGCACTGGCGAATCACCGGCCATTTCCAGCGCGGAAAATCCACCACATAGAGAACCTGTGGCAGATGGTCCAGACGAAGACGCGGATCGTCTGGCGCGGGTCGTGACGCCAGCTGAACGATCGGGGACGTTTGGCGGGGCGGGGTAGTTGACGCGTCTTCGATAGGGAAGGGCAGGCGCTTCGACGCGCCGAAAATTCTGTGAATACGGTCTGAAGCCATCAAGAAGCTGCCGCGTGTCGACCGATCGTCTCGAGCCATGTCTCCACCTGCGCGAAATGATTCTCCCAGGTTGGTGCAGAAAACCCCTGAATTCGTGCGATCTGCTCCTGCCGAAGCCTTGACGCGGGCTGGGCATACGCTTGCACCATTTCCAGCCAGCCCAGACCGTCGATCGGATCGAGGTAGTGCGGAATGTTTCCCGCAACTTCGCGGAAGGCGGGCAGATCACTGGCGATCACCGGCACGCCCAACGTCAGCGCCTCGATCAGTGGCAGGCCATAGCCTTCGACGAAAGAGGGAAACAGCAGCGCGCGCGCATGCGTCAGCCAGTTTGCGAGCTGAGCATCGTCGCAACCGGGCACCTCGACAAGCACGCCGCGCAGCGCCTCGCAGCGCTCCAGCAGATCGACGACCTGCTCACACTCCCATCCCCGCTGGCCGATGAGCACTAGCCTGGGCGCCGCCGCCCCGTGCGCTGCCCTGAGCGCGCGCCAGACATGCAGCAGCAGAAGGTGATTCTTGCGCGCCTCGATCGTGCCCACCGTCACGAAATACGGCATGTCCAGCGGCGGCTTACCCACGGCTGCGGGCAGGTCGGGCACGCCCAGGTGCGCAACCAGCGTGGCTGGGCAGGGCAGGGCATGCTGCGCGGCGTATGACTCCAAATCTCGCAGCGTCGCATGTGAATTGACGATCAGGCCGCGCCCCGTTTCGAGCATGGTGCGCAGCCGCCGGTGGTGCTTGTCCACTTCACCTGCACGGCAATATTCCGGATGGGACAGAGGAATCAGGTCGTGCAGAAAATACACCGGCTTGAGCCCGTAGCGTTTGACCCGCTGCGCATAGCGCGGGTCATCCAGGCCGCTATGCCCGGTGTTGAACAACGGTGCGCCGGCACTGGGCCCCCAGCGCGTCACATAGGCCGCGGCCACACATCGGCGCAGGGTGGCTGCGGGGCGCGGGTCGTCGCCAAGCAAGGCGGCAAACACCCTCGCCGAGGCCGCCGGGCCAAGCTCCATCCAGCGTCCCCAGTGGCGAACCACGGCGCGTGCCTGCGTCCGGAAATGGGCAATGTAAGCAAGGCTGACCCGATCCACCCCAGTAGGGCGCTTGCCTTCGAGCAGGTGTGCGGCCAGCCGGGTGACGTCGATCAGCACGGGTTGGTGTGGCATCGGGGAGTCGTCAGCACAGAGAGGAGGGTTCGCCGCTCGCGGTCGTGCCCTGCGTGGGCAGCTCCGCCGCCCCTTCCGGACTGGAAGCGCGAGGTTGCGCCCTCACCACGCCGGCCCTGCAAAACATCGAAGCCAATCATGGGCGATCTGGCAGCGGCTATCCGTCCGCGGCCTGGGCGAAGGACGCAACGTCTGCTTGAACAGCCCGCTGCTGCCTGGAGCGCAGATGGTCGTTGCCTGTACCCGATTGGGCTGCCAGCAAGGCGGTTCAGAGGTTTTCATATGCCTCGATCGCCTCGGCCACTGTGTCATAGACCATCAGCCTACCTTGCTCCAGCACGGCGGCGTGATCGCAGTGATTGCGGATCAGGTCGGTCTGGTGAGCGACGATGACCATGGCGCGATCGCCGCGCTTTTCGAACAACTCGTAGTCGCACTTCACGGCAAAGCGATGGTCGCCCACCGACATTGCTTCATCGATGAGGAAGCAATCGAACTCGATCGCCATCGAAATGGCAAACGCCAGACGCGCCCGCATGCCGGAAGAGTAGTTCTTCACCGGCTCGCCCAGGTAGGCGCCCAGCTCGGCGAAGCCCTCCACCATGTCGAGTGTGCGCTGGTAGTCCACGCCATACACCCGGGAGATCAGCCGTGCATTGTCCTTTCCGGTGAGACTGCCCTGAAACGCATCGCCAAACGCCAGCGGCCAAGAGACTGACATCGTCTTGCGGATGGTGCCGCTTTGCGGCCGGTCCGAGCCGCTCATGATGCGGATGAGCGTGGACTTACCCGCACCATTGCGGCCCATGATGCCCCACTTCTCACCGGGGCGCACCGTCAGGTTGATGTGGTCTAGCACCGGGCGCATGCTGCGGCCGTGATGGATGGGGTAGCTTTTGCAGATGTCGATGAGTTCAAGCATGGCAAATCTTGGCTTGGCAAAGGAATCCATCATCAAACCGGCGCACACGGTGTTATGCATCTTTTGACACCAGTCCCCGCAAAAACGCTTCCCATTGCGGCACGATGCATTCGGGCAGATAGCGAGCGCTTTGTTCTAGCCCCGCCACACGCAGGGTTTCGGTGCGAGCCGGTGCGTCCTTGGCGTAGATGAGGCTGTGCAAAACCTGCACCACGGATTGCGTGTCGTAGGGGTCGAAGTACACCGCCGCATCGCCATACACCTCGCGGTGCACCGCAATGTCCGAGGCGGCCACCACACCGCCGCAACGCATGGCCTCCGCGCCGGAGAAATCGAACCCCTCGCCGACACTTGGGCACACCGTGACGGTTGCCTGCTGGTAGAGGATGCGCAGCGCCTCCGCCGGCACGCTGTGCAGCATGAAGAGTCCGCCCTGCTCGATCCAGGGCAGACAGGCGTCGAGCACCGCTTGATGATCCCACCCGATATGCCCGACCAGCACCAATTTGAGATCGGGGTCGAAGCGGTCGCGCAGTACCTCCCAGGCCTCGATGAGACGGAGATGATTCTTGCGCGGTTCGATGGTCGAGACCATCAAGACATAGCGTGCTCCGGGCGCAAAAGCACGAGCATAGAAGGCTGATTTTTCAGATTCGTTCGAGAACGACCTGGCTAGTTTGTACGCCGCGCGGTTCGATTTCGAACCGCCTTTCGGGCGAAACTCATCGTGCAGATACCGCCGAACGATTCCCGGAACCCGCTCGGGCTCAGGCTTCCCCGGGTAGTAATGCGAGGGCAGCATGTTGTGAATCGTGACCGCTCGCGCCTCGGCCTGTGGAAACAAGCGGAGCAGGTCCTGCCGCGTTGCCTCCGACACACAGACGAAATAAGCCCCATCGCGCACATTGGCGGATAGCGCCTGAAAATGGCTGGCTTCATGAAACGCGCGGTCAGAAATGGTGTGCGGCATCAGCACCGGAATGGCGTCGTGGTAGTGCACCACAAGCGTTGTGCCTGGGCTCACTCGCCCTGGATAAGGCGTTTGCGCCAGCAGCACATCGATGCCCCGCGTGTCCAGCTTGGGGTAGCGCGATTCACCGAACAACCGCGCCCTCTCAATGCCCACCGCATGCATCCACCGCCACGGCGAAGGACAAACGACATAGTCGTTAGCCAGAACATGGGCGCGTTCGGTGGCCGGTACACTGCGGGCAAAGAGTTGTTGCCAGACAAAGTCCTGGAAATAGCGCGCCTCAAAATGCCTCAAGCGGATTGGAGCGATACCCAAGAGCGCACCCAGGCGCAAACGCCAGCGGTGAAGCCAAACTTCCAGCCACTCGCCCACCGTCTCTTGCCAGTCGGTCGCGGTGTGGCCTTTGAGCGACACCACGGTTTTGGAAAACTGGTGCACCCGTTCGGCCTCTGACAAGTTTGACCCAGCCAAGGTCCCCCCGCGCACCTTGCGCGTGGACATTTGAAACAGCCCTGACAACCGGACTTGCGGCAGCGTGGACAGCGCGCTGAACAATAGTCGAGTTTCCTGCGGAATGCCGTAGTAGCCGTCCAGCGCCGGGCGCATGTCCATCAGCACGTGCGCCCCCGCATCTACGAGAGGCCTCGGATTCATCGCAGGGTCAGCGGTCGGGAATGGCGGCGGATTCATGCAGGATGATGTGAGAAAAGTGGTGTGCAAAAGGAAGACGACGCAATAAGAATATGATCAGCACAGAACATATTTCGGCAAAATCTCAGCCAGGGCGCACCCCGCGCGTGCGAAGCGAGCCATCGATGTCCATCGTGCCGCGCGCCATGCGCGCACCATCCGCGCTCTCGTCTTCAAGCATCCAGCGCAGCGTGTCGCCCAGCGGTATCTGCGGGGTGCGGCCGGTGAGGTGGCCAAGCGTGCTGGAGTCTCCCGTCAAACGCGGCACTTCGTTGGCGCGCACAAAAGCCGGATTCACGCGCACCTCCAGCGCGTGGCCGCTGATGCTCGAGGCCATGTCCAGCACCTCGCGCAGGGCATAGGCCCTGCCGGAGCAAACATTCACGGTTCGGCCGATGCTCTGTGGCGTATCCAGCAAACCGAGATAAGCGTCCACCACGTCACGCACATCAGAGAAGTCTCGGGCCACGTCCAGATTACCCAGCTCGATGTGCGCGGCCTTGCGCCGAAAATGGCCCACGATCTTGGGGATGAGAAATTTCTCGTCCTGGCCCACTCCCGTGTAGTTAAACGGCCGCGTCAGCACAATGGGCAGGCGCTCGAACCATGTGCGCACCATGTGCTCCATGGCCAACTTGCTGCAGGCATAGTGGTTCACCGGGGCAGGGCACACAGTTTCGTCGATGACTTCTACGCCCGGTGTGCCGTACACATTGGCCGAGCTGGCGATGAGTACCTTTTGCGGCGGCACGTTCAGCGCTGCCAGGGCTTCCAGCAGGTTGAGTGTGCCAAACAGATTCACGTCGTAGAACGCGCGCGCATCGCCATGGCCGACGAAGGACAATGCGGCCAGATGCACCACATGCGTTGGCCGCACGCGTACCACAACGGCCCGCAAAGCCTGTGCATCGGTCAAATCACACGCCACGCTCTCGTCCGCTACCGAAATGCCCTGGCCCAGGCCCACGACATGAAAGCCCTTGTTCTTCAGGGCTGGCACGAGGTAAAGGCCAGTGAACCCAGAGGCTCCCGTGACAAGTGCAATCTTCCCGGCCATCAGAACGAGAACCCTACCATATTGCGCCGTAGATCCGACTCCACCATCATGGCGCAAAGCTGCTCCAGCGTGGTCTTGGGCTCCCAGCCGAGTTTGGCCTTGGCCTTGGCTGGGTTGCCAATGAGCAAATCCACCTCGGCCGGACGGTAGAACTTCGGATTGATGGTGACAATGGTGTTGCCAGTTGCGGTGTCAATGCCACGCTCCTGCTCGGCTTTGCCTTGCCACTCCAAGTTGAACCCCGCCGCCTTGGCGGCCATGGATACGAAGTCACGCACGGTTTCGGTGCGGCCGGTGGCCAGCACATAGGTGTCTGGCTCATCCGCCTGCAGCATGCGCCACATGCCTTCCACGTATTCCTTGGCATAGCCCCAGTCGCGCTTGGCATCCATATTGCCCAGTTCCAGCACATTCAGCTTGCCCAGCTTGATCTTGGCCAGGCTGTCGGTGATCTTGCGGGTAACAAATTCACGGCCACGCAATGGGCTTTCGTGGTTAAACAAAATACCGCTACAACCAAAAATATCGTAGCTCTCACGGTAATTCACCGTCATCCAGTGCGCATACAGTTTGGCCACACCATAAGGGCTGCGCGGATAAAACGGCGTCTCTTCGCATTGCGGCACGGCCTGCACCTTGCCAAACATCTCCGATGTGCTGGCTTGGTAAAAGCGAATGCTTGGGTTAACAATGCGAATCGCCTCGAGCAAGTACAAAGGCCCCACCCCGGTCATCTCGGCAGTGGCAATGGGCTGATCGAACGATACCCCCACAAAGCTTTGTGCGGCCAAGTTATACACCTCGGTGGCGCCGCTCGATTGCAGCAGGCGAATGGCTGAGCCCATATCGGTTAAATCATATTCAACCAAATGCAGATTCGGGTGTTTATCAACGCCCAGCTCCTCAAGACGCCAGAAATTCACCGAACTCGTGCGGCGATAGGTGCCATAAACGGTATAGCCCTTACTGAGCAAAAGATCCGTGAGATAAGCGCCGTCTTGGCCAGTGATGCCAGTGATTACTGCCGTTTTAGTCATATTATAAAGCCTCTCTGGTTGGGGTTAACATATATTAACCCGGATAATTCCAGCTCATCTTGCCATGGCTCAATCTCGATGATTGATATTTGCAAGTCCGACTTCTCACTAACCCAGACTCTCACTTCGAGGTCAGTGCAGTACTGATCCAACGAAATGAGGCGTACGACCAGATTGTCATTTTCATCAGGTTCATTCAGTTGAGATTCGCCAAGAATAAATCGACATTGATCAATCGCAACATCCATACGGGCATCGGCAGGCTCTAATCAACATGGCCTACCTGATCCCGGGTAATCTGGATCTCTGGTCACCCCGTGAAACGTCGAGGAGCCACTTAAAATCAAAATGTTCAGATGCCGGTGGCTGAAAAAGCACGCCATAAAAATGCTCAGGGACTTGTAAATTCCCCTCGTAAAAATCCGCCAGACTTTCCAACTCGATACAAGGCAGCATGATTAAAGGGCCTTTTGGCATAAATTGCTCCTGGCGCTGCGTGAAGACATACTCCCCATACCAAGCAAATTCGTAGGGCGCCATCCTGATCAAACCAACAAATCCGTCGATCCCGTTTTTCCTGGCATATGCTTCCAGTCCCTTTGCACACTCAGAATCAAAAAATCCATTTGCAGCAATATACCAATGCGTAAACTCTGATTTGTTGCCCATGAATCTGCAGATAGCTTCAAGAGATTGGCTTAAATTGACCAGCTCGCCATTGAGCCATCCCTTTTCATCTACCTGCAAGTAGTGCCCATAGAATTCATCTTTCCTGACCCGCGTTGCCGCCGTATAAAAAATACCTTCGCTTGAATATAAATCGCTGAAATCAAACGGTTTCGTAAATATCATCGCACTATCCAAGGTTAAATAGTGCCTCGAAAAACCGGTTTTAGAGAAACAAAGCTTGATTATTTGCTGAATATGCCAGCCTGACATATCAGGAGGTAACCTGATATCCGCCACATCCAGAACATCCTCCTCCGAAAGAATGATTGGCGTTTCTGCGATGCGATTACATTGCATTTCATCTGCAAAACGCTGGGTGAAATTGGCAACATCTTTTCGGGGAACAATTACGAAGAATGAAGCCTTCCGAACCGAATACTTACTCCATGAACGATATAAAGCCAGAGACCATTCCAAATCTTTCGAATAGCTTTTATTCATGACCACAAACTTTTGATCATAGGTGCCATCGATTTTTTTTAATTCAATATCCGATAAGCGTAGGCGAGTTCTTTCGGTTACCCATAACCGGATTTCGAAGTCAGTACACTCCGCTCCAATATCAAGTCCCCGCATTTCCTGCCATACACCGCAGCCCCCCTGTTCTTGGAGCGGGAAATGCGCCATTTTCTTATTTCCCTGATCGCAAACTATATCGAGCCACTCTTCGCCGCTAAAATAATCAGCAGAACCGCGTACGATCACGCGATACCTCCCCGGCTCGATATGTTCATAGGGACCGTAGATCAAATGCCCAGCCTGGCCAGTCGTGACCATCGTGCGGCCTTGCCGCTTGCCCACCTGGGTGCTCAGGCGTGGGTCTGCGCCCCAGTAACGGCGTACGCCGTCGGGCAGCCAGGTTTGATGGGCCGGTGTTTTGTGCAGAATAGCGTTCAGTACCTGTTGCGCGCTGTCCTGCCAGGTTTGGTGCGGGAGCTGGTCGCTGCGCGGGTGCTGGCCTTGGCGGTAGAGCGCGAGCCAAGTTTCAACCGCCTCTGCGATGACCTGCGGTTCGCGCGAGTCGGCGAAGAAATAGGCATGGCCTGCAGTCACTTCGCGGAACACCGGGATGTCGCGCACCACGAGCGGCAGGCCGTGGCGGGCGGCCTCGATGAGCGGCAGGCCAAAGCCTTCGTCGTAGCTGGCGGCGATGAGGCAGGTGCTGGCGGCGTAGACCTTTTCCAGATATTCGTCGCTGATCCCCTCGAGCCAGAACAGGCGCTGGTTGCGCTCAGGGTGCTGGCGCAGGGCGTTGACCGTCTCGGGGATGTTGCGGCGGTTGCTGTCGGGCAGCGGCGTCCATCCTTCTTTGCCCACGATGACGAGGTTGATATCGATGCCGCGCGCCCAGAGTTGATCGAAGGCGCGCAGGGTTTGCAGGTAGCCCTTGCGCGGCTCGATGGTGCCGACCATCAGAAAGGTTGGCCGCGCGCGCAGGCTGGCCAGGGTCTCGGTGGCATCGGCAGGCAGGCCGCGTGACGGGGCACTATTTTCGGTATCGGCGCCGAGGTGGAGCCAGTGCAGGGCAAAGGGGCGCTCACGCGGGGCGCCGAAGGTCTGCAGCCAATCATGGAGTTCATCCGCCACAGCGCGGGAAATCGCCAAGGCGCCGTCAAAACGGGTGATGGTCTCCAGCCAGCGTTGATGCCCCTCGCGAGCACCCTCGGGGAAGACCTCGGGCAGGGTGACGGGCAGCAGGTCATAGACCACGAAATAGACCTTCACCCCGCGGCGGTGCCAACTCTGCAGCGTGGGCCCCTGGGCGGGAACAACAGCCGGTTGCAGATCCAGCCCCAAAAACACATCCCCCGGCCAGGTTTCCACCGGCGCGTCTTCTGCCCAGTCGTCCGGGATGCCCAAAAACCGGCTCATGAAGCGGCGGGCGTAGCGGTAGCCGGGTTGCTCTAGCGTGGCATACACCGGCTCCACCTGCCAGCCGGCAGGTGGTTGGGTGATGATTTCATGCAGCAGTGCGCGCGTCACGCGTTCAATGCCGCTCCACAGATCGGTTTGGACCAAGGCCGAGATGTCCAGCAGCAGTTGCGGTCGGCGCGGGTGAGGCGGAAAGTTTTGTGCCAGCACCTGCGCTACGAGGGGGTATTGGTGCGCGGGCAGTGGCGGGGTGAGGTGTGGCAGTGCCTGTACCAGGCCGGGCAGGCGCTGGCTGGCCTGGGCGCAGAGGCGCTCGATTGCATCAAAATAGAGGTCGGCACAGCGGCGCGGATGATGGTGGGTGCGGATGTGCTCGATCGCCCGCGTGCCCAGCTCGGCGCGGCGTGCGGCGTCGTTTTTGAGCGTCGCCAAGGCCTCGGCCAGCTCGGCATCGGTGAATTCATCGGGCAGCAGCCACACCGCCTGCGCAGGCAGTTCAGCCAGCGAACCATGGGCGTTGACGATGGTGGGCAGGCCCGCGTTCATGCAATCGAGCACCGTGCCTGAGGTCTCGCCGCGGGAGAGGGTGCGCAGTTGCACCGCCACATCGGCCGCGGCCAGCCAGGTGCGGAAGGTGCCCATCTCCGCCCAGCCGGTGATGGTGATGCGCGCTTTGGCCGGGCTCTCGGCCATGGTGCGCAGCAGCCCTTGTCCGTAGTCGCCACCATGGTTTTCACCCACAAACACCAAATGGCATTGTGGATCAGTCGCCAGGGGCGAGGCCAGCCAGGCGTCGAGCAGGCGGTGGTTGAGCTTGTGCGGCCCCAGAAGCCCAAAGCTACAGACGACAAAGGCATCCTCGGCAAGCCCAAGCTGGGCGCGGGCCTCGGCCTTGGTAGGCAGGCGCAACGGCTGGCGCAGGTGCGGGATGACCGCCCAGTCCTGGGCGGCGTCCGTGCCATAAAACTGCCGGGCCAGCGTGCGGGAGAACTCGGCATGGACGATGACGCCCACGGCCTGTTGGAGGATATCCAGGTTGCAGGGATAGGCCCGGACCGTATCGGCGACTTTTTGTGCTATGAAACGCTCGCACACGGCATTCCAGCCATGTCCAGCAAGCAAGGCTCGCGCCCAGCCATGCGGACGCTGGCCATGCAAGTCCAGATGGGCGACGATGCCGGAAAGATAGAAATCGTGCAGCACCACCACCCCTGGAATTTCGGCCAGCAGGTCGAACATATGGGCGTGGAAGTTTGAATTGCCGAAGTGGTACATCACCCGGTCGAACTGCCCGGCGTTGGCGCGCAGCCAGGCCGCATCGCGCACCGGGGCATTGGCCTGTGCCCAGGGATCGCGCACCTCGGGCTGGGCGACGATGAGCGTGATGTCGTAGTGCCGGGCGAGCTCGGGCAAGAGCTCCGCACTGTAGTCGGCAATGCCGGTTTTCTCCGGCGGCAGCGGGGAGACGAACGCCAGGCGGGGGCGCTTGGCGGGCGAGGCAAACTGCGGCGGTTGCACGGTTTTGCGCTGCAAGTCTTCCAGCGCAGCCCAGGCGCGGCGGGCGCTTTCTTGCCAGGAGAACTTTTTCGCCTGCTCCAGGCCGTGGCGTTCGAGCGCGGCGCGAAACGCCGGGTTGCCAAGCACCTCGGCCATTTTGGCGGCCATCGCGGCATCATCGCGCGGGGCGAACAGTGCATCCTCGCGCCCGATGACCTCGGGCAGGCTGGAGCTGTTCGCGGCAATGACCGCCTTGCCGCAGGCCATGGCCTCCAGCGCGGGCAGGCCGAAGCCTTCGTGCCACGAGGGGAAGACGAACAGTGTGCAGGCGTTGTAGAGCAGCGCCAGTTCTTCATCGGTGACATAACCGGTGAAGATCAATTCATGCGAGCGCAAACCCTGCTTTTGCGCCAACGCCACGAAGCGTTCTCGTTCGATGGCTATTTGTTTACCGACCAGCACCAACACATGGTTTTGGCGCAAATCGACGGGCAGGCCGGCGAAAGCGCGAAACAGTCCCTTGATGTTTTTTCGCTCATCAATGTCCCCGGTGTACATCACAAACGGCTTTTCGATGCCGTAGGTTTGCTGTAAATGGGCGTGGTCTGCCTGGCTGACGGCCATGGGGCGAAAATGGTCGTCACAGGCCGTGGATATGTTGACCACCGCGTGGTCCGGGACATTGAGATGATCCTTCGCCTCTTGGCCTGACGATGCGGAGATGGAGAGCAGAAGATCAGCCCGGCGTAGGTGACCGATCCTGCTGTCGTACCAACGCTCCGCTGCCGGGTTGGCCAGATAAATGGGACGATGAATCAGTGGAATCAGGTCGTACAAAACCACCGCCGTGGGGATGGCGGTCTGGAAACTGTGGACACCCGTGACCGCTTCACTGCCCTCGAATAGTGAGGATATGAAAATTACATCTGGTACAAGCTTTGCCATAAAGGCGTCGAACATAGCCTCTGCGGCCTTACGCCACGCGTCGTTGGCCGGGTCATGTCCACCCACCGGCCCGGCCACCTCGAACACGCGGATGGCGTCTGCCGGCAACAGGTCGGCAAACGCGGCGCGGATGGGTTCGATGGTGTCGGCATAACTGCCGTTGAGCACAAGCAGCATTTCGTGCCCGCCGCGCTGGCGCGCCATTTCTTTGACCAGCGCCATGGTGTAGCGGCCGATGCCACGGAAGCGGCTGGCGCTTTGCGCGCCTTGCAAATCAATCACGATACGCATTACTTTTTACCCACAAATTCTTGTTTTAACAGGCCGTTGAAAAACTACTGCGGTGGGCCATCTGCGGCGTTGCACGGTGCTCGCTCCCTCGCCTATTTATTTGATATGTCTCGGTCGCTGCGCGCCGTGCGCCTTGCATCTGGCCATCCTCGCGACGTTTTTCAACGGCCTGTTAATGTAGCCGCTTTTAGCTGAAAATAGATGTCGCGAGCACGTGGTGTGAGTTGCTTGATTCCTTCCGGCTCAGGCGGCTGGACAGGAACAGGGACTTCGCCCAGTGTCGGGTCAGCGACTTGCCTTTGTTGGCCCAGCAAATGATGCAGGCCAGCGAGTGACGTTTCAATCTGGTTCAAGCGACGGTTGTTCTCATCACTGAATACAACTATCTGATTTTCAATGACGCGTAATTTTCGTTCGACACGACTTCTTTTATCTGCGAATAGCCAGCCTATCAATGGCCATTTTGTTTTTTTATAACGCCGAATTGCGCTATCTAAATTGGGCAACGTGGCCTGGAAGGCTCTGCCTTCAGACGAACTGCGCAATTCCATGAGTATTTGAATTTTTGCAATGCCTGTACGCAAGCGGTTGAGGTAGTGGTGCTGCCCCTCGGGATCAGGTGCACGGCCTAGCAGGGTTTGATAGGCGCTATCGATGAAGGGTTGATCGTGCAATGCCATAAGCTCATCCAATGTGGATGCAATCATGGGCTTGGCGTGTGGGGTGGTTATAGTCATGGTGTGCGGTACCGAAATGGCTGGTTCTGAGGCAGATTGTGTGATGTGTATAGCTGGCATGGTGGCGTCCGGTGGCATCACTTCACCCGTCAACGCGAAAGCATCCGTAAAATTCTTTTTTCTGGTCACGATGGAAGCCAGTGCGCGCAGCGGTGCCGTGATGCGCCAGGAGAAGGTGGCGTGTGTGGCTGCCAGCCTTTGTTGCACATTGCTCAGTGCATGACGCAATTGCAGGCTGGTTTGCTGCTCTGCCGCTATTTGGATTTGTAGTTGTTGCAGGCTGTTGTTGAGCTGCTGGATGCGCTCTGCGGCAAGCCATTCATGCTCAGCATGCTGGCGCTGCATTTCCTGTAAATGTGCCTGATGCTGCTGGGTTAGTTCGGTTTTTTCTGCTTCAGCTCGTTGCTGGATTGTGAGCAATTGCGCGGTGAATTCCTGTTCACGTTGCGCCTGCGCACGCAGCAACTCGGCGAGCTCGGCTTGCAGTGCCGCTGTATTTTCAGCGTGATGTTGTTCTCTTGCAACGGCATCGGTTTGTAGTTGTTGCAGGCTGTTGTTGAGCTGCTGGATGCGCTCTGCGGCAAGCCATTCATGCTCAGCATGCTGGCGCTGCATTTCCTGTAAATGTGCCTGATGCTGCTGGGTTAGTTCGGTTTTTTCTGCTTCAGCTCGTTGCTGGATTGTGAGCAATTGCGCGGTGAATTCCTGTTCACGTTGCGCCTGCGCACGCAGCAACTCGGCGAGCTCGGCTTGCAGTGCCGCTGTATTTTCAGCGTGATGTTGTTCTCTTGCAACGGCATCGGTTTGTAGTTGTTGCAGGCTGTTGTTGAGCTGCTGGATGCGCTCTGCGGCAAGCCATTCATGCTCAGCATGCTGGCGCTGCATTTCCTGTAAATGTGCCTGATGCTGCTGGGTTAGTTCGGTTTTTTCTGCTTCAGCTCGTTGCTGGATTGTGAGCAATTGCGCGGTGAATTCCTGTTCACGTTGCGCCTGCGCACGCAGCAGGCTTTCCAGCTCTTGCCGGATTTGGCTGGTTTGCTCGGCGTATTTTTGCTCCAGATCTGTCAGGCTCTGGGTGAGGCGTTCAGTTTCTTGTGCGAAGCCTAATTTTTGCTGTTCATTTTTGGCAATACTCTCACTGATTTTTTGTTGGTAACGTGCGTCAATCAGGTGGTGGAAAGTAGTACTGGCTGTGCCATTTAAGGTAAATCCGTCGAACACATTGGGAGGGGAGCGGAATGCGTCTTTAAGCCCCGGATGTGTGCTGGAAACGTAATAACGATTCAGTCCGTCGAAATAGACTGGGGAGTAACCATAACCAATCAATATCCCTTCCCACTTTTCATGGGTTTCGATTTGCGTCAGCGGGAGCGTGCTTTCTACCACTATGATCCAGGGTCGTAACTCGGATGTGCCCCAACTGGATAGTACTTGCTGTTCAAAACCCTCCACGTCAATCTTGAGCCAGTGTATTTCTGATACGGGGCATGAGTCAAAAATCGCTGCCAGTGTGATGCAGGGTACGGTAATCTCGTGCACGTCAAAGCCGCGTTCGCGGTGCTGTTGTGCGATGACGGGATCGGCAGTTGAAATCCCGGTATCGGGGATTTCAAAGAAAGTGAGTAGCGCAGGGCCATTGCCAACGGCTGCCTGGATGACCGTGTCACCGGGCCGCTGCTGTCTTAATAGCTCGGCGTAATGCGGTGTGGGTTCGACATGAATGCCCCGCCATCCATGTTCATGAAATGCCAGGCTGACCGAATCAATGAGAGGATCTTGCGCGCCTATATCGATATAAAAACCGTTTTCGATATGCCCTAGCGCGCGCCAGAGCATGACGTCTTCAAAGTTTTGGGCGTAAGAAATTATGCCGTTCATAATGGGCGGTTACGCGGCGCTGGTTGTATGGGGGATGCTTTCATTGATTAGCAGGCCGTTGAAAAACGTCGCGAGGATGGCCCACCGCAGTAGTTTTTCAACGGCCTGTTAGTTGCGCTGCACGCGGCGGATGGCGATATTGGTCAGTGCATACCCGAACAAGGTCATGGCGAGAATGACGAACATGCTGTACCCGATATGGTAATAAGTTGGCATGCGCGCGCCGTAGTAACCACTGTGAAAATATTCAACAGCATCGACCAATGGAAAATACAGCAGGATTTCCCGAAAATTTTCTGGAATGGCGTAGAGCGGCATAAAAACGCCGGAGAACGGCAGCATGAGGTACAAGATAATGTGCGATACCCGCTCGATGGTTTCGCTCAGTTCGGCCAATGCGGCCATGATGAGCACGAAAGCAAAGGAAAACCAGATCACCAAGATGTAACCGAGCGCCATGGCGAGTGTATTTTCCGGCCAGTGGCATATTCCAAGCTGCACAAACACAAGGTAAAGTATCAAAAATGCCCCAGCGGCACCGGAAAACTCCAGAAGAATGCGCGAGTAAATGATGTCGATCGGACGGATGGGTTGATGGTGGAGCAGGGCGCGGTTGATCTCGATCGCCTTGGTCACGCGGCCCGTCCCGTTACGCCAGAAGAGCAGTGTGGGATAGCTCACCGCAAGGTATTCCGCGATGGAGTAGGTCGCATGGCTTTCGATATGCGAAAAAATGACCATCACGCCGACGATGAACATCGCGGGCTCTGCGACCAGCCAGATGGTGCCCAGCCCTTCCCGGCCGAAACGGGTGATGGCCTCGCGCATGGTCAGCGCCCAGATCACGCGGCGCTGGATGCGCAGTTGATCCCAGAAGGTCTGGCCGGTATCGACTCTGCCGGTTTGCGAGGTTTCAGCGGTCATGGTGTTCCTTGACGCCTCCAATGATCACGCTCAGCACGCCCCAGAGCAGCAGGCCGACTACAAAGGTGGCCAGCACGCCGCGCAGCCGTTTGGGCTCCATGGCTTCATCGGGCAGGCTGGGCTTGGCGATGACTTCAATGAAGAGCTGCTGTTTTTGCGCTGTGATGCGCGCCTGCTCCAGTGCGGCCAGGGCTGCGGCGAGTTCTTTTTCTGCAAAGGTCTGGTTGAGCACCAGTTGCTCATAGGGGGATGCCTTGCTGGCGAGGGAGTTGCTGCCGCCGGTGACCTTGGCGCTCTGGCGGGCAATCTCTGCTTTGAGGTTTTCGATGCCCTTGCGCAGCAGCGGAACCTGCGGGTTGTTGGGCGTGCTCGACAGCATTTGCGACAGTTGGGTTTGCGTGGCAATGAGCTGGTCTTGCAGTTTGGCAATGAGCTGAAGCTGGATGGCCGATTCGGGGGCGGGGTTGAACACACCCTGCTTGTTGCGGTAGGCGGCCATGGCCAGCGAGGCGGCGCGCACCTTGGCCTCGGCGCGGGCAACGTCTTGCCTGTAAAAACGGACCGCGTCTTCGTTGGCCTGGGCGTTGAGGCGGTTGATGAGGTTTTGGCCGAGGGCAAGCAGATTGGCGTTGATGCGCTGCGCGTCCTGTGCGGTAAAGGCGGTGACGCGCAGGGTGCTGATGTTGGAGACGGTGTCGATGTTGTCGGCCACCATCTTTTTGTAGTACTCGAACAGTTCCTCGAAACTGGAGTAGGGCCACAGCACACCGCCAAAGCGGTTGAACGGGTCGATCTGGTCGTTGCTGACCATGCGGCGGTAGTCGAGGGTGCGTTGCAGCTCGGCCAGCGCGTCGCGCGACAGGACATAGTCGCGCACGGAATAGGCGCCCGAGCTGGAGTGCGACAGGCCCGCGGTGGCCAGCAGGGAGCTGAAGCCGCCGGTATTGGTTTGCTGCGGGTTGTAGATGACGAAGCTCGATTCCGAGATGTACTGGCCGCTGGCGATGAGGCCGAAGTACACCGCAGACAGCGCTGTGGGAATGACCACGACCACGACAAAGAGCTTGTTGATGCGTTGCCAGAACGGTTTTTTGTTGTTGGACACGGGGCAGACTTTGATCAAAAAGGGATGATGGGGTGGGGGTCGGTTCGGGCGCGGCATCAAGCGGGCGCCTTGGCGGCCTGCTCTGCAGCAGCGACTGGCACGCGGCCATAGACATCGGCAAAGCGCACGATGTCGTCTTCGCCGAGATATTGGCCGCTCTGCACCTCGATCATCACCAGGGGGATGGTGCCAGGGTTCATTAGGCGGTGCGGGGTGCAGGGGGGGATGAAGGTCGATTCATCGGTGCGGATGTATTGGTCGTTTTCACCGTTGATGATTTTGGCGGTGCCAGAGACCACGACCCAGTGTTCGCTGCGGTGGTGGTGCATCTGCAACGACAGGCTCGCGCCGGGCTTGACCTCGATGCGCTTGATCTTGAAGTGGCGGCTTTCTTCGAGCACGGTGTAGGTGCCCCAGGGGCGGTGGACGGTGCGGTGCAGCTTGTGTGCATCGTGGCCGCGGGCCTTCAGCATGGCATAGAGCTTGCGCACCTCCTGCGCGTTGTCTTTGGAGACGACGAGTAGTGCGTCCGGTGTGTCCACAATGATGAGCCCTTGCACGCCGGCTGCGCCAATGAGGCGGTCTTCGCCGTGGATGGCGCAGTCCTGCACATCGTGCAGCACGACATCGCCTTCCACCCGATTGCCATTGGCGTCTGGCAACAGCAGGTTGCTCAGCGCCGTCCAGCTGCCAATGTCGCTCCAGCCGATGTCGCAGGGGACGATGGCCACGCGGCTGGATTTTTCGGCCACGGCGTAATCGATGGAGAGGTCTTGTACATGCTCGAGGCTGCGGGCATCGAGTTCGACCTGCATAATGCCCTGGCCTTGCACCCGACGCGAGCGGCCGAGGCAATCTTGCATGCCTTCGACGATGGCCGGGCAGTGCTGCTGCATTTCTTCCAGCAGTGTGGCCGGGGTGACGCAGAACATGCCGGAGTTCCAGTAGTGTCCGCCTGCGGCAAGCAAGCGGCGCGCCGTCTCGGCGTCCGGTTTTTCGATGAAGCGCTTGACCCTGTGGCCTTCGGCTTCGATGTAGCCAAAACCCGTTTCTGGCGCTTCTGGCTCGATGCCGAAGGTGACGAGCCAGCCCTCGCGTGCCAACTGGGTGGCCTGCTGCACGGCCGCGACAAAGGCGGCCTGATCGTCAATGAGGTGGTCTGCCGGCATCACCAGCAGCACAGCGTCGGGCTGCTGGCTTTCGGCGTGCAGCGCGGCAGCAGCAGCGGCGGCAGCCGTGTTGCGGCCGAAGGGCTCGAGCAGGTAGGTGGTGGCGAGCCGGCCGGAGTTGACAGCGGCGTATTCGTCTTCGGTCTTGAAAAAGAAGTCGCGGTTGGTGACGGTGTAAATCTCCTCCACGCCGGGCAATGCGGCAGCGCGCAGAAAGGTCTTTTGCAGCAGGCTTTGCCCGCCAGCCAGTTTGATGAAAGGCTTGGGGTGGCTTTCGCGCGAGACGGGCCACAGCCGGGTGCCGGCACCGCCGGAGAGGATGACGGGGATGAGGGTCATGGCGTGTTGGTCTGAGGTGTCAATGGGGTGTCAGAGAAGGGCGGCGAGGGCATCGACGGTGACCTGGAGTTGCTCGGGTTCATGCAGGCAGGACAGAAAAAACCGGATGCGCGCGGCCTTTTCTTCTACCGCCGGGTAGATGATGGGCTGGGCATTGATGCCGTGTTCGAGCAGCGCGTTGGACAGGCGCACTGCCTTGAGCGACGAGCCGATGATCGCTGGGGTAATGGCATGCCCTTCGGACAGGCCGGTATCGATGCCTTTTGCCCTGGCGCGGTGCAGAAATTCCTGCCCCACGGCTTGAAGCCGGGCCACGCGCTGGGGTTCTTCCTGCACGATGCGCAGGGCTTCCAGCGCTGCGGCGGCCAACGCCGGCGACAGCCCCACGCTGTAGACAAAGCCGGGTGCATTGAACTTGAGCAGCTCGACCAGCGGGGTACTGCCCGCGATGTAGCCGCCGCAGGAGGCAAGCGTCTTGGACAGTGTGCCCATCCAGATGTCCACATCACGCGGATCGATGCCCCAGTGCTCGGCACTGCCACGCCCTGTCGCGCCGAGCACGCCCAGCGCGTGGGCGTCGTCGACCATCAGAAAGGTCTTGTGCCGCGCCTTGAGTTCGACGAAACGCCGCAGATCGGGGCTGTCGCCGTCCATGCTGTAGAGGCCTTCCACCACGATCAGCACCCGCTCGAACTGGCCGCGCAACTGGCCGAGCAGCGCGTCGACCCACTGCCAGTCGTTGTGCGGAAAGCTGCGCCGGTGCGCGCCCGAGAGCCGGGCGCCTTCGAGCACACTGTTGTGAATCAACGCGTCGTGCAGGATGAGATCACGGGTGCCGAACAGGGTGGCAATGGTGCTCACATTCGTGGCATGTCCGCTGACAAAGGCGATGCAGTCGTCCACGCCGTAAAACGTGGCCAGGGCTTGCTCGAGCTGGCGCTGCACCGGGCGCTCGCCGGCGACGAGCCGACTGGCCGAGGGCGAGGTGCCATAACGATCGATGGCCCGCTGCGCCGCTTGGTTGACCCGGGGGTGGCCGTTGAGGCCGAGATAGTTGTAGCTGGAGAAATTGATGTACTGGCGCGCGCCGATGATGGTGGTGGCCCCGGCTACGGCCTCGTGGACACGGAAAAACGGGCTTTGCACGCCAAAACGCTCGGCAGCGCTCTGCGAGACTAGCAGCCGCTCATAGGCCGGATGACGCTCGAAGCGACAGAACTGCTCGGGCACCTGGGTGTCTTTGGCCGCCACGCGTGCCGGGGCCTCGCCTGCGCCGCTCTGACGGTTGCGAAAGCGGTCGAGCAGGCCGAGCCGGGCCGCCTTGCCCAGGCCGGGGATCGGTTTGTCTTCGGCAGAGTGGGTCATGCGATGAGCCGTGTGGTGCCTTGGGTTTTGTTGTGCAGATCGTCGACCAGCGCCTGCAGTTGCTGCGCGTCGAGATCTGTCTCGGCGTGCTGGGCTGCCATGCTACGCAAGAGTTGTGCCTGCGCAGAGGTCTCATCGGCGGTGGTTTCGCCAAACAGCCCGGCGTAGACCCGCTCGGCAATGCGTTCGACGGTTGGATTGTCATTGATGAGCATGGCAGGCAATGTGACACCAAAGCGTTTTTCGATCGCCAGCCCCAGCTCGACGGCCATCAGCGAATCCAGCCCAAGATCGTGCAGCGAACGTGCGCGCGGCACGGCGTCTGCCGACAGCCGCAGAATGGCGGCGACTTCGGCTGCCAGCAGATCTGCCACGGTCTGGCGGGCCTGCTCGGGCGGCAGTGGCGCCAGATGGGCGCGCAGATCGGTCTCGTTTTCCTGCGCTGGGCTGCTGCCTGCCATGCGCCAGAGCTGGGCAAAGCGCTGGCTGGCGGCGTCGGGCAGGCTGCGGCGGAGTGTGGCGGGGTTCATCGGCATCACGGCCAGCCCCTCGGCGCCAGTGGCAAGCAGGCGCTCGAGCGCCGCCAGGGCCTGTGCCGATGCCAACGGCGCTTCGCCTAGCCGGGATTCGAGCGCGCCGCGTGCCGCCGCGTTGGTCGTGAGCACCCCAACATCGCCAATCGGCCCCCAGGCAACCGCCAGCGTCGGCAGACCCTGGGCGCGCCTCCAGCGGGCAAAGGCCTCGAGCGCCGCATTGGCCGCGACATAGTTGGCCTGACCTGGATTGCCCAGCATCACGGTGGCGGAGGAATACAGCACAAAAAAATCCAGTGGGGCTTGGCGTGTCGCCACGTGCAGGTTGAGTGCGCCGCCGAGCTTGACGGCCAGAACTTGGGCGAAGCGGGCCGCGTCCAGATTGGGCAGCAGGGCGTCGTCGAGCACCATGGCCGCGTGAATCACCCCGCGCAGCGGCGGCGACTCAGCCAGGACTGGCTTGAGTGTCTGCTCGAGCGCGGCAGGGTCGGACACATCACAGGCAAGCACAGTGACCTGCACGCCCTGCGCACGCAGCGCACCAAGTGCGGGCTCGCAGTCTGGCGTCGCCAATCCGCGCCGGCCGAGGAGCAGCAGATGCCGGGCACCCCGCCGTGCCAGCCATTGCGCGGTGGCCAGGCCAAAGCCGGAAAGACCTCCGGTGACCAGATAGCTTGCATCACTCGACAGGCGCAGTCGCGGGGCCGTCTGCGCAGGCTGGATGTGCGCAGGGCGCTCGCGCAGGTCGATGACGAGTTTGCCGATATGCCGGCCCTGCTGCATGTGCCGCAGGGCGTCAACGACACGGTCTGCGGGGAAGGTGGTGTAGGGCAGGGGTGTGAGGCGCTCCTGCGCGAACTGCGCCATGACTTCGCCGAAGACCCGGGTCGAGAGCTCTGGCCGCAGCGCCATGAGCTGGTCGGCGTCGAAACCGAAATAGCTGATGTTGTTGCGGAAAGGGCGCAAGCCGATGGGGGTGTCCTCGTAAAAATCGCGCTTGCCGAGTTCCACGAAGCGACCAAAGGGACGCAGCACGCGCAGATTGCGCTCGATGGCTTGTCCGGCCAGCGAGTTGAGCACGACGTCCACGCCCTCGCCTTTGGTCAGGTCGAGCAGCGCCTGGTCAAAATCGGGGCGGCGGGAGTCGAGCACATGATCGGCGCCGAGTAGCTGCACGAAGCGTCGTTTGTCGGCATTGCCTGCCGAGGCATAAACCTCGGCACCGAGGAGTTTGCCCACCTGGATGGCTGCCAGGCCGACTCCGCCCGCAGCCGCATGAATCAGCACCCGCTCGCCCTGTTGCAGGCGGGCCAGGTGCACCAGCGCATACCAGACGGTGAAAAACACGGTGGGTACGGTGGCCGCCTGCTCGAAACTCCATGATGCGGGTTTTGCCGCCACGGCGCGCTCGGACACGCAGACATGACTGGCCAGGCTGGAGCCGGCGAACGCCAGCACCTCGTCACCCGGCTTGAACTGCGTGACCTCCGGCCCGCAGCGCACCACCCGCCCGGCGACTTCGAGGCCGAGCGCCGCACCGGCAAAGCCCTGCTCTAGCGCTTCATCACTGAGCAGTCCCATCGCGTACATCAGGTCGCGGAAGTTGAGCCCGGCTGCGACCGCCTCGATCTCGACTTCATCGCCTTGTGGCGCACGGCGGGACACGGGCTGCCAGTACAGGTTGCGCAGTTGTCCTGGCAAGGTGAAATCCAGCCGCCAGGCGTCGGGGGCATGCGCGGGCTGCGCCGACGGCAAGAGCGTGTCGAGCGCAACGGGTTCGACCCGCGGTGCCCACCGCGCCTGCGCGGTGAGCTTGAGTTCATCCTCGCCGTCATCGAACAGGACGGCGTGGGCCAGGCGGGCAGACAACAGATTCACCCCGGCAGGTTCTGGCCCGATCGGCACATCGAGCAGCCGGAGGGGCAAATGCGGGGCCTCATTGCGCAGCACGCGCACCATGCCCCAGAGCGCAGCAGCGGCAGGGTTGTGACCGCCCCGCTGCGTCGGGTCGGCCAGCGCGCCGCCATGGGTCACCAGCCAGATGCAGGGCGGTTGATCGAGTGCGGCGGCGAGCAGCAGCATCCGGCGCAGTGTGTCCAGATCGTGCACCCATCGGTCGGGCGGTGCATCGGCGGGGTGGACGCGGGTGAATACGATGGCCGCATCGCAGCCGGTCCAGAGGGTTGCAGCTTCGGGCTGCTGCGCTGGCGGGATTGCTTGCACGCCGTGTCCCCGCAGGGTCAGCGCGCTGGCGGTGGCGCCGGACAGTGTGTCCCAAACCGGATCGAGTACCACGAGTGCGTGTCGCCGGGGTGCTTGCGTGGACTCGGCAGTGTGCGACGGCGGCGCGGGTGCGCGGGCCAGTACGGCAAAGCTGCCCAGGCCGGCCGATCCGGCGACCGTATCGGTCATGCTCTGGACGTGTTGCCACCCGGTGGTTTGCAATGCTTCGGTCCAGGCCTGCGGGGTCATCAGGCTGGGGACGAGGTCGTCGTGGTGCGCATGCCACCAGGTTTGATCCAGACCATGGAGGAGGTTGCTGGGGCGGTCCGGCCAGCGTTCCGTGAATAAAAGAAGGGCATCGACAGCCATCAGCCGGGCCAGTTCTGCCAGCGCCATGACCGGGGCCGGGCTGCTGTGCAGGGTGTGATTCACCAGCACCAGATCGAACCGCGCAGGCATGCCGGGCACGGCGTCGATCACATAGCTGGCGGGGTCGATGCGGGTGATGAAGCATCGGCCGGCGTCTTCGTTGCGCGCCCGCAGCTGGGCCAGCGCCGCGTCGGATGTACGCGCGCGGACGATGTCGGTGCGGTCTGCGGGCAGCTCGGCAGCGAGTGCGTCGAGTGGACTGGGTTCGGTGGCCGAGATGTCCAGGATGCGCAGGCGGCGGTTGAGTGGCCACTGCGCGATCAGGGCGCGCAGGGCGTGCACGGCGGCCTGGTGCGCGGCGGCGTACCACGGCCGGTCTGGCGCAGGGGGAACCGGCTCTGCGGGAATCTCGCCCGGGGTTGCGCCCGGCTTGGCGAGATTGCGCAAATGGTCGCCGGCGCGCGCCATGCGCAGCAGTTCGGGCCAGGCTTGAGGGCACTCGATCAGTGCGGATTGCCAAATGGCCGCCGTGGGTGGAAGCTCGTGCGCGCACAGCATCCAGCAGTCAGCCTGACGCCGCAGCACGCCGTCGTCTTGCAACGCGGCAAGGCACCATCGCCACAACGGGTGACTCTCCCGCAATGCGGTCAAGGTGGCGCTGTCGATGGAGCCGTCCTCTGCCGCGAGGGACTGCAGCGCATCCCGCGCGAAGGCCGAGGGCAGAGCGTCCACCAGTGGGGCCAGTTCCTCTGCGTAGCGCCGATAGGGGGTCAGATCACCTGAGGAGAAGGTCTGCTCGACTGCTTCGACCAGCCGCGACACGGGCAAGATGGGCTGCGCAGGGATGGGATCGCCGTCCAGCGGGGCGAGCCGCGACTGAGTGCGCCATGCACGGGGCAGGGCGGGCTGCGTGGTGAGCGAAGCCGCCCGAAAGCGCACACCGTGCGCTTCGGCCAGCACGCATTCTTCCGCGTCGAGCAGTACAAAGTCCGCCAGTACCGAATGCGGACTTCGGCGTACCAGTCGCGCACGTAACTGCGTTGCCTGCTTGGCAACGTCTGCGTGATGCACGGTGGCGCGGTCTATCCCGATGGGCAGGAAGGCCATGGGGCGCGCTCCGCTGTCGAGCTCCGCTTCGAACCACGCAAAAGCGGACTGAAAGCACTGGTCGAGCACGGCGGGATGCAGTACGTATCCGGCTGCCGGTGCGGCGTCTTGCGTCCAACGAATCTGGGCTTGGAGCGTGTCGGGGGCGACTTGCAGGGACTGCAACCCACGGAATGCCGGGCCATAGTCCAGCCCGAGGGCGGAGGCGATGGCATACAGGCGTGCGCCGTCGAGGGTGGTCGTTGGCTCGGCGGGGGGCGCCAGCACAGCGGGTGCTGCACCGCTGGTGTCGAGCCGCAGTTGGCACCTTGCATGCAAGGCCCAGGCGTCCTGGCTGAGGCGCCTGCGGCTCTCGATACGCAACCGCCCGTCAACAGGGTTGAGGTGAACGCGCAGCGTCTGCGCATGCTCGCCGTCGAACACGACCGGGCTGAGGATTTCAAGGCGTTCCACCGTGGTGAGTGGGGTTTTCTCCGACCAGGCTTGCCCCGCTGCCAATGCCAGCTCCAGATAAGCGGCGCCGGGCAGGATCACAGCATGTCCGACCTGATGATCGGCCAGCCACGGCAGGCTGACCGGGTCGAGATGGTTCTCCCAGGCGGCCGGGTGTTCCTTGAGCCTGTAGCCAAGCAGGGGGTGCACGCGTTCTCGCTGGATCAGCGCGTAGCTCTCGGCTGTGTGCCCGGCCCAGTAGCGCTGGCGCTGCCAGGCATACGTAGGCAGTTGCATCTGCTTCCAGTAAGTGTCGGCGGGGAAATACGCCCGCGCGTCCACCGGCGCACCGAGCAGCGCCACTCGCAGCGCGGCCTGGTGCAGGATCGGGAAGTCGTCGGCGTCGCGGCGGGCCGTCGGCAGGGCCCGGCCTGCGTGTTTGCCCGCTTGCAGCACTTCGTCGATGTAGCGCTGCAAGATCGCGTGCGGGCCAATTTCGAGGAACAGGTTGAAACCATCGCTGGCCATGCGCTCAATCGTCGGGCCGAACTGCACCGGATCGCGCACGTTGTGCCACCAGTAATTCGCATCGAGCACCTCGGCGGGCAGGATGCTGGCCGAGACCGTGGAGTAAAACGGGATGGTCGGCGTTTGGTCCAGCCGCAGATCGGCCAGGTCACCGAGCAGACCGTGCTGGATCGGATCCATCAGCCGGCTGTGGAAGGCGTAGTCCAGGTCCAGCGCGCGGTAGAAGGTCTGCTGCGGGCGCAGCGCCTCGCGAAGCGCGTCGAGCGCTGCCTTGCTGCCGCTGACCGTGACGTTGCGTGGGCTGTTGATTGCCGCGACCTCGAGGACGTCATCGAGCTGCAGGCGGGTCAGCGTCTCGCGCATGGCGGTCTCGCCCAGGCCCACTGCGGCCATGCGCCCGGTTCCGCGGGTGAGGGCCTGCGCCTTGCTGCGCATGACGATCACCCGCGCGGCAGTGTCCAGATCGAGTGCGCCGCAGGCCCAAGCTGCAGCCACTTCCCCGACACTGTGGCCACATGCACCTTGCGCCTGGATACCAAGGCCGCGTAGCAACTCGGTGGTGGCAACCTGTATCGCGAACAGGGCAGGCTGGGCCAGCGCCGTGTTGTCCATGCTGGTGGCGTCTTCTGCAGCCAGAACTTGCAGCACGTCCGGGCCGCCGTGCCGACTGATCGCGGCCGCAGTCTCTAGCAGCATCTGCCGGAACTGGGCCGATGCGGCCTGGAGCTTGCGCCCCATACCGACCCACTGCGCGCCGTTGCCGCTGTAGACGAAGGCCAATTTGCCGGGCATCGGGAGAGTCTGCTCCTGTACCAAGGGGGCCGCAACACCATCCGCGGCGAAACGCTGCAGGGCGTCGAGCGCCTCGGGGGCGCGCAGATCGGGCACGGCCAGACGCCAGTCCAGCCAGTCCCGTCCCTCCCACGCGGCCTGGGCGATCAGGGTTCGCCGGGCGGGGGCGGTATCGGTCAGCAGGGCGTGATAGCGCGCGGCGAGCTCGCGCAGTGCTGTGACATCGCGCGCACTGAGCACCAGCGGCACGGGCAATCCAGGGTCGCCGCAGGATAGATGGTCGTGGGCGCCGGCTTGCTGCAACCGGTGCAGGCTTGCCGCACGGCAAGGTGTCTGGTACTCCTCGAGAATGACGTGCGCATTCACACCGCCAAAGCCAAACGAATTGACCCCGATGCGCAGGGGATGGGGGCGCTGCGGCAGCGGTGTGGGCTGGCGTGCGAGTTCGATGTTGAGCGCGGCAAAGTCGATCGCAGAGTTGAGCACCTGCGCATGCAGCGAGGGCGGCACGGTGCGGTGGCGCAGCACGAGCAGCGCCTTGAGCAGACCGGCCATGCCTGAGGCGGGCTCCATGTGCCCGAGGTTGCTCTTGACCGAGCCAATCGGCAACGGGTGCGACCGGCCCGGTGCATTGCCATAGACCTGGCCGATGGCCTGGGCCTCGATCGGGTCACCGATGCGCGTTCCGGTACCGTGCGCTTCGATGTAATCGATGGTGTCGGGTGCGATGGCGGCGCGTTCCAGCACCTGCCGCATGAGTTCCGCCTGTGCAGTCGGGCTGGGGATGGTCAAGCCGCTTTTGCGCGCACCGTCGGCGTTGATGCCGGTGCCGCGGACGACGGCCCAGATCGGGTCACCATCCTGCTCGGCCCGTCGCAATGGCTTGAGCACCAGCATGGCGGCGCCTTCTGCTCGCACATAGCCATCCCCTCCCTCGGCGAAAGCCCGGCAGCGACCTGTTCCGGACAGCATGGATGCCTTGGTGAAGCCAACGAACGGGTACGGATGCAGAAGCAGGTTGACACCACCGACCAGGGCCATCGAGGTCTGCCCGGTGCCTAGCGCCATGCAAGCCTGGTGGAGTGCCACCAGAGAGGATGAGCAGGCAGTGTCGATCGCCATGCTGGGGCCGTGCAGGTCGTAGGTGTACGACAGGCGGTTCGCCGCAATGCTCAGGGTGTTGCCCGTCATCGAGTGCGCGCCCATGCCCGCCAGGTCGTCGAGCATGCGCATGCCGTAATCGAGACCGGAAATGCCAATGAATACTCCGCAGTCACTGCCTGCGAGCGACGAAGGCTTGATCTGCGCGCTTTCCAGTGCTTCCCAACTCAGCTCGAGCAAAAGGCGCTGTTGCGGATCGAGCAGTTCCGCTTCGCGTGGAGAGATCCCGAAGAACCCGGCATCGAAGCCGTCGATCTGTGACAGCACACCGGCAGAAAACGTGATGCTGCGCCCGGGTTCCTTGCGCTTGGGATGCTGAAGCGCCCGCGTCGCCCAGCGTGAAGCGTCGATTTCTGTGACGAGGTCTTTTCCTGATATCAGGGCACCCCAGAGTGCGCCAAGGTCGGTCAGGTCGCCGGGCAAACGTAACGAGACTCCGATGATTGCGACATGTTGTTCGTTCTTGCTGCTGAGTTCTTGTTGTAGTGCAAGCTGCATAAAGTCCTGGCCTAGGTAAATTTCTTTCGTGTCGAATTTCACCGCCATATTATCCCCCCATCCCGATGGTCAGATGCGCACGCCGAAGCGACTCAGGGGCGGTCTCATCCCCGCGCCTGAGCGCAGTGACTCTCTGGCGCTCAGGTTGGGGAGGATGTCAAATCGATTTGTCACAACAGGTGCGCGTTGCTTGCCAGCAAATAGTGTGCCAATAGGTACCATTTGGTCTCGCACGCGGTACCTGGTACCTGTCTGTACCTTTACGTGAGGATCGCATCGCAGGTCACGGTAACGAGGACGAGATACACGCATCGTTTGGCGCGCCGCGCATGCGGTGCAGCCGTTTGGTGTCGGCCGCCGCCACACATTTTCCAGTCAGTCTCCATCCCTCTCCTTTTCTTTGCGCATGGCCAAAATCTTGCTGGTAGGCAAAGGCGGTTTCGGCGACATGATCCCGCTGTTTGCCTTGGCCAAGGCCTTGCAGAACCGGGGCCACGCGGTTGAGCTCGCCGTGGATCAGAGCAGTCAAGCGGCCTGTGCCACCATGGGCCTGTCATGTCAAAGCTTCAGCGACCATCCGTTGTCAGCTGCGGGAGCAGCTCGGCCCGCCGCAGAGCCGCCCACCGTGATTGCGCGCCTTCGAGGCACTCTGGCGCCAGCGCGATTCGAAGCCGAGCTAGAGTTCCTCCTGCCTCTGGTGCGTCAGGCTGAACTGGTGATCGGCAATCAGCTGGCTTATGCCGCCGCGCTTGCCTGCCGCATGGTCGGCATTCCCTGGGTGTTTTCGGCAGCCTCTCCGCTGGCCATTCCGTCGCGGCACGACGCGCCTTTCTGGCCGTACCTCTACCCATGGCAACGGCGCGCAGCCCTCCTGGGACTGCCGCAGAGCGTGTTTTTGCCGCTGGCGCGATGGGCGACTCGAGGGGTGATGCAACCGCAGGCGCGGCTGTACCGCAAACTGGGGATTGCGTTGCCAGGGCATCCGCGGTTCGAGTGCATGTACTCGAACGCGCTCAATCTGCTCATGGTGTCGCCTGCGCTTGCCCCAGCGCAGGAAGACTGGCCTTGCCACACCCTCGCCACCGGATTTGCCTGGCTCGATCCGCCATTCCTCGGGGGCGATGACCAGGAGCAGGCTATCGTTGCTTTTGCGCAGGCCGGGGCGGCACCCATCGTGTTTGCGCCAGGGGGCAGCACCCGGGTCGACCCGGGTGCGTTTTTCGAGCAAAGCATCGCGGCTGTGCTTGCCATGGGCCGCCGCGCCATTCTCGTGGCGGCAAAAAAATTTCACGCGCAAATTGCGCGCCACCCCGACATTCTGGTCACAGGGTACTTTCCCTATGCCAAGCTGTTTCGGCACGCGGCGCTGGTTGTGCATTCCGCAGGCATTGGCGCGCTGGGATGGGCGGCACGCTACGGCGTGCCCTCTTTGCTAGTGCCGTCCGAGTGGGATCAGTTTGACAACGCGCGGCGTGCGCAGCGCAGTGGCTTGGGGCGTGTGCTGGACATCGGCGATTACACCGCGCCCCGCATCGCCAGCGCGGTGCGGGCGCTCGAGGAAGATCAAGCGATCGCAGATGGACTCCAGCGCGCAGCAGGCATGCTGGCGCAGGAGGACGGCGCGCGCGTGGCTTGCGATGCGGTGCAAGCCCTGTTGGCGACCTCGACGAACTGAGCGGCTCGGCCGGTTATCCGCGGCGGATCACTTGATTACCCCAAAGGCCTGGAGTGTCTGGAAGGGGTAGACGATCGAGCCCACGACATTGAGCACCTTTTGCAAATCGGCGGCCGGGGCATCGGAAACGTAGATCAAATCTTTGTTCTCGACCGGGAAAGACTGCGCGACGAAGAAGGTTGCCGGATCGCGCAGATCGAACTGGAAAATGGTTGGCACCTTGCCGTCGACCAAGGTCGTCGGTTTTTGCGGCCAGGGCAGTGCGTCGGGCGGCACCATGCGGAACAGGAAAACCCCGGCCGGGTTCGATCGGTTGTCATCAAGGCCGCCGATGCGCGCAAGTGCCTGCGCCAGGTTGATGCCATTGGCCTCGAAATCCACCTCACCATTACGCCCGATCGCGCCCAGGGCGGTGAAACTCAGCGGCTGGTATAGCGCAGTGACCACATCCCCAGCCTGCAAAGCAATGTTGTCCTTCGGGTTGCGCAAAATCGCCTCCAGCGGCAGGGTCATGTTGCGGCCACCGCGCGAAATTTGGATCGTGGTTTTTTCGACTGGCTTGGTGACCCCGCCCGCCAGCGCGATGGCGCGCAGCAATCGCACGCCACCCGGCATCATCGGCACTTCCATGCTGTGCTGCACATTGCCGACAACGGTGATGTTCTGCGTATTGTTGCGCGCCAGACGTACGATGACCTGTGGATGATTGGCTTTGCCGCGCAGGCGATTGGTGATCTCGGCTTCGATCTCTGACAGGGTCTTGCCGCTGACGTCGATCTTGCCGGCAAAGGGCACGACGACCGTCCCGGAGTTGCCAACGATTTGCTCGGGCAAGGTTACGGTGCCGGTACCGCTGCTGCTCAGACCAGAGCCACTGAGCGCCTGCGGCGTGAACAGCATGGCCGGGGGTGCTTCCCAGATGTAGACCTGGAGCACATCGCCAGGGCCTACGTGATAGTCGGTGAGCTTTTGCTCGGCAAAAAAGCTGGAAAACGCCCGCGACTGATTCTCCTTTTGCAGCGCGGTTGCAACCGCATAGTTGACATTGACCAGTTCAATACCACGCAGCGATGCGATTTGTGGCGCCTGTTCGACCGACCCAGTGCGTGGACCTGCACCCGGGACGAAGCCCGCGCACCCTCCCAACAAGGTCAAGCTAGACGCGGTCAGCGATAAAACGAGAAAGCGCAGTGTTTTCAGTGACATGGGTAATTGCAATTCGGAAAATTTTTTGACATCCTCCTTAGCCTAAAGGCTGGAGATTCCTACGGCGCTCAGGCGCGGCATGGATTGCTCCCTGAGCAGTCGCTTCGGTGGGTTCCTGCTGCTGGCGGCATGACTGCACCGCTCACTTCACAGGCGAACCGGGCGTGTCCCGCCCTTAGCACATTGATCGCGCCGATCACATCGGCGTTGTCCTCGAAACCGCATTCCACACACGCGAACCGGGCTTGCGTCTGCCGATTGGCCGCCGACACATGGCCGCAGCACGGACAGGTGCGGCTCGTGTTCTGCGGCGGCACAGCAATGAGCCAGCCGCCCCGCCACTGGAGCTTGTCATCCAGTTGGCGGCGGAACTCGAACCAGCCTTGATCGAGGATGGATTTGTTCAGGCCGGACTTGGCCCGAACGTTTCTTCCCGGCTGCTCGGTCGTGCCCGTCGATGACCTGGACATATTCCGTACCTGCAAGTCCTCGATGCACACGAGCGCGTGGTTTTTGCTGATCGCGGTCGAGGTCTTGTGCAGGAAGTCGCGGCGGGCGTTGCCGATGCGGGAATGAATGCGCTGGACGCGGGCTTTCGCCTTCTTCCAGTTGTTGCTGAATTTCACCTTGCGAGAAAGCGCCTGCTGCGCACGGCGCAAACGTGTCTCGTGCCGTTTGAAGCTGTTGAGAGGCGCGTAGAACGTGCCGTCCGAGAGCGTAGCGAACCGGGCGATGCCCATGTCGATGCCCACCGCACCGCCATTCGGAATCGGCTGCTCGACTTCTCGCTCGGTTTGGATGGAAACGAACCATTTGCCACAGGACTGGCTCACGGTGATGTTCTTGACCGTGCCAGGCACTTTCCGGCTATTGCGATAGCGCAGCCAGCCCAGCTTTGGCAGAAACAGGCGGCTGTTGTCTTGGTCGAGCTTGATCTGTTTCGGGTCGGGATAGCGGAAGCTGTCGTGCTGGCCCTTCTTCTTGAAGCGCGGGAAGCCGGCCCGCTTGGCGAAGAAGTTGGCGTAGGCGCGTTTCAGGTCCTTGAGGGCTTGTTGCTGCGGATGGACAGGCGCATCGGATCGCCAGGGCGCCACCCGACCGGAAGGCATAGGCGCACCATTGCGCCACGCGGTCAGTTCCTTGCATAGCCCGGCGTAGCCGAGTTTCTTCTCGCCACGCTCGCGGCGCGCCTCCTGCAAGTTCAGCGCTTCATTGAACACGACCCGACACGAACCAGCGATGCGGCGCATCTGCCGCTCTTGCTGGCCGTTCGGCCTGAGTTCGAATTTGAAGGCTTGAAGTTGTTGCATCGCTCAGTCAGCACAGCCGCAGCGGATCCTTCCGGTGCAGCGAGGTCAGCAGGGCGGACGCCACGCAGTGTAGCGGGTGTGTTTGGCGCATCTGCGACGCCAAGTGTGCCCGCCTCAGGGACGCAGCCAGCATCGCAGTGCCCCTCCCGCCATTAGCAGGCCGTTGAAAAACTACTGCGGTGGGCCATCTACGGCGTTGCACGGTGCGCGCTGCCTCGCCTATCTATTTGATATGTCTCGGTCGCTGCGCGCCGTGCGCCTTGCATCTGGCCATCCTCGCGAGGTTTTTCAACGGCCTGCTAAACCCCGAGTTGGCGGCTGATTCGGTCTTGCAGGCGTCGGCGGCGAACACCGGGGCCGCTACTGACAGGGTGATGGAGAGTGTGAGTTTGCATAGGGGCCGCCATGGCATGACGTGTTGGGTAAGGATTCCCTTAGTCAGCCGGCGGACTCCGGTCTTACAGGCGCTGCAGGCGGGCAGGCCTGGTCTGAACCCACTCCGCAGTTTTCCCGCGTGCCGTCAGGCGGGAGTGGTTGCGCAACCGGCCGGGTTGTGTACCCGTTTGGTGGAAGGCGGGTTGCGTTCGAGCTTGCCGGCGGGGCGGCAGGGGCGTTGCACCAGGTCACCGCCGCAGTTGGGGCAGATCAGCTTGAGCTTGTCAGTCGCGCAGGTGGCGCAGAAGGTGCATTCGAAGGTACAAATGCGCGCTGACCTTGCCCCTGGAATTCGTATCCCATAGCCGACTCATGCACTGGCTTGCCTGGGTTGGTTGGCGAGCCAGTTTTCTTCGAAGCGCATCGGGCTGACATAGGCCAGGGTTGAGTGCAGCCGGGTGCGGTTGTACCAGAGGATCCAGGCGACGACTTCGTCCATCGCCTGGCGCCGTGTCTTGAAGCGCTGCCCATGCAACCGCTCCACCTTCAATGACCCGAACAGCGTCTCGCTGCAGGCGTTGTCCCAACAATTGCCACGACGACTCATCGACGCGGTGATGCCGTACTCGGTCAGGACGTCGCGGAAGTCCTTCGCAGCGTACTGGCTGCCGCGGTCGCTGTGGAAGATCAGCCCGGCCTGTTTGCTCGGATGACGTTTGAACCACGCCATGCGCAAGGCGTCGATGACGATGTCGCGCGTCATGTCGGCGCGCAGGCTCCAGCCCACCACCTGGCGGCTGAACAGGTCGATCACCACGGCCAGGAACAGCCAGCCTTCGTCGGTTTGGATGTAGGTGATGTCACCCGCCCAGACCTTGTCGGGCTCGGCCACGGTGAACTGCCGGTCAAGCAGGTTGGGGGCAATCGGGAAGTCATGATTGCTGTCGGTGGTGACCTTGAAGCGCCGCTTGCCCTTGGCGCGGATGCCGTGCAACTGCATGAGCTTTTGCACCCGCTCCTTGCCGACTCGGATGCCCCTGGCCAGCAGTTCTTTCCACGTCCTGGGCCAGCCGTAGCTCCCGCGGGTCTCGGCGTGGATGGCCTTGATATGCACCAGCAACGCATCGTCGCTGAGATGGCGTGGCTGGGCCGTGCTGGCAGCCCGCACGACGTGCGCGTGGTAGCCAGCCACGCTGACCTCCAGCACCCGGCACTGCACCGAGATCGGCCACACGCGCCGGTGGCGCTCAATGAAGGCGTACTTCACTTCGCTGCCTTTGCGAAGTACGCGTTCACCCAGCAGGACATTCACTGGATGTCCTGCTTCTGGGTTCACCTTTTCCCAGGATGTCGCGCTCCATCTTCACCCGCGCCAACTCGGCCCGCAGCCGACTGATCTCCATCTGCTCGGCGCTGACGGGCTTGCTGTCAGCCCCCTTGAGCTTGCCTTGCCGGTGGGCTTTGACCCAGTTGAACAGCGTCTGATCCACCACGCCCAGTGTGCGGGCTGCCGCCGCGATGCTCTGTCCACCCTCGACCAGCCGCACGGCCCCTTGCTTGAACTCGAGCGTGTACCGCGCCCGCCTTGTCGTCTTCGTCATGTCCGTTCTCCTTGCTTGGATTGAATCACTCAGCAAGGGATACGTTTTCCGCGGGAGGTCAGCCGGCTACGGCGTAACCAAGACAGCACGCCGCCTCGATGCGGACACCATCCTCAATAAGTCCATGCCGTCCATCGTGACGTCCGACCCGAAAATCGACCTGGCATCGACTGCCAAACAAGACGTGATCCCCGTCTCAGTCAACGGCGCAGACTTCCTTGTCGGGCGCGGCGTCATCATTGGCCAAGAATTCGGTGCCGATTTTTCAGACTCCTGGTATCGAACACCGAAATACGAGGCTTTGACGCTGGGATCGATTTATGACGCCGGCCTGGAAGACATCGAGATGCTGGTTCTTGGGTTGCCGGTGTCGCTTTTTCTGCAAAAGAAAGCGGGCGATTACCTGAAAGAAAAGTACGCGCACAAAACCTTGCAGATCAATGGAAAGTCATTCTCCATTGGCGAAGTCAGCGTATTGCCCCAACCACTCGGAAGTTACCTTCTCCTTGGACAAATTCTGCCGGAACTCAACAAAGAATTTGAGCGCGTGGGCCGAGACCCCATTGAATCTACCGAAGATCTCGTGGGCATGCCCATTATGGTGATGGACCCCGGCCAGGAAACGGGCCCTTCGTCGTTTAATGTGGAATCCAACAATCACAATGGTTGATGGTGGTCGGGGCCGGTGGACATGTGGGCAAGGCGCGAAGCGGTTCCTCGTCGTTTCGTGTGGAAAGCGACATTCACAATGACCGCTGGTCGTCGAGCCCGGTGGGCATGTGGGCAGGCCGCTTGCCGGCCTGTCCACATGCCCACGGGGCGGGCTTTGCCGAGGAGTTGATTCGATGAGCGTCAGGGTCGAAGCGCTGTTCACCAGCGCACTGGGATTGCAGCCGCCATGGGTGGTCGAGGACGTCAAGCTTGATACCGTCAAGCGCCGCATCGACTTTGAGATCGGCTGCCCGCAGGCGCGCCTGGCCTGCCCGGCCTGCGGCGCGGCTGCGCAGCCCGTGCACGACCGTATGCGCCGCTCGTGGCGGCACCTGGACTTCTTCCAGTTCGAGGCCTGGCTGCACTGCGATGTGCCGCGCGTGGCCTGTGGCTGTTGCGGCAAGACCACGCAGGTGGCCGTGCCGTGGGCGCGAGCGGGCTCGGGCTTCACCGCCGCCTTCGAGGCGCTGGCGCTGGCTCTGTGCCGCGATCTGCCGGTTCGCCAGGCAGCGGCGCTGCTGCGCTGCAACGACAAGCAGCTGTGGCGGCGCATCGAGTTCTACGTCGAGCAGGCGCGTGCGCTGGAGGACTTCGCCGGCGTGCGCATCGTCGGCATCGACGAGACCAGCCTGCGGCGTGGGCAGGACTACATCACCGTCGTGCACGACCTGGAGGCCAAGCGGCTGCTGTTCGCCACCGCGGGGCGCGATCACAAGACCGTGCTGGACTTTGCCGCAGACCTCAAGGTGCACGGCGGCGATCCCGCCGAGGTGCGGCACGTGTGCATGGACATGAGCGCGGCCTACCTCAAGGGCGTGGCGCTGGCGCTGCCCGAGGCCCAGATCAGCTACGACCGCTTCCACGTCGTCTCGATGGCCATCGAGGCGATGGACCAGGTGCGCCGGCAGGAGATGGCCGAAGACGCGAGAAAGGTGCGATCGGCGCTGGGTGGCAAGACGCTCAGGCAACTGCTGTGGGGCATGCGACGCAACCCGGCCAGCTGGAGTCTCCGCCAGCTCGATGCCATGCACTGGCTGCAGCGCTCGACGCTCAAGAGCGCGCAGGCGTGGCGGCTGAAGATGGCGCTGCGCGAGGTGTACGCGCAGGCGCGCGCACACAACAGCCTCGATCAGGCCGCAACCGACCTCAAGGCCTGGCTGAGCTGGGCGCGGCGCTGCCGGCTCGAGCCGTTCAAGAAGCTGGCCGCCACGCTCAAGGAGCGCTTCGACGCCGTCGTGCGCGGGATGGTCGATCACCGCAGCAACGCCTTCGTCGAAGCCATGAACGGGTTGCTGCAACAGGCCAAGCGCGCCGCACGCGGCTTCAGAACGAGCACGAACTTCATCGCCATCGCCTACCTGCGCCTGTCCAAGCTCAGGCATCTGCCGGCCAGCCCGTTCGTGCCGGCAATGTCGAAATGACGGTGTCGCTTTCCACACGAAACGACGAGGAACCAGGAAACGATGGACTGGATTGTCTATAAGGACGGCGTCGTCATTCGCGATGCAAGTGGTGCTGAAAGCGGGCACGGTCGGATGCGCGTCATTCAGCATGTTGCTGAATACATCGAGCGCCACAAAAATATCACGCTCAAATGGGGCTCGCGCATGGATCTCAATGATGCGCTGTTGCGGGAATCGTCGATCTACGTTTCCGGCCTGAAGATCAACACGAAAGATTACGTCGAGGTTGCGAAAGCCGCTGCGCGTGATTCTGTTGACCTTGTGTTGACGCGCGTCGGCAACATGCTTGATCGCATTCAGGTGATTGTGGTCGCTGGCGGACATCCACAGGGCGCCTCGAAAAACCTGGCCGTCGAGCGGCGGGCCGGGCATCATGTGGGCATGGTGACGTGATGAGGGGATGGCGGTGATCAAGGTCAGTCTGTTCGCGGAGCAAGAGCGCGAGACCAAGCTGGACAAGATCGGCGACGCGCTGAGCAAACTGGCCCAGCACGTGGACTTCGCGGCGTTGGCTGCGGAGATCGACGAGGCTGCGCCGCGCCCTGGTCGCGAGCGGGGCGGGCGCCCGCCGTTTCCGACGGAACTGATGATTCGCGTCCTGGTGATCCAGCAGATCTACAACCTCAGCGACGAGCAGATGGAGTTCCAGCTTCTGGATCGGCTGAGCTTCCAACGCTTCGTGGGCCTGCGGCAGAGTTCGCAGGCGCCGGACCGCACGACCATCTGGACTTTCAAGGAGCGGCTGATCAAGGCCGGTGCCAGCGAACGCATCTTCGATGCGGTGAGGCAGCAACTCGACCGTCACGGCTACATCGCGCGCGGCGGCCAGATGATCGACGCCAGCATCGTGCCCGTGCCGAAGCAGACGCTGAGCAGGGACGAGAAAGAGATTGTTCAGCAGGACGCGATGCCGGCCGAGTGGTCGGCGCCCAAGCGCCGGCAGAAGGACATCCAGGCCCGCTGGACCAAAAAGCACGGCAAGAGCTACTTCGGCTACAAGCTCTCGACCAGCGTGGACCGGCGGCACAAGCTGATCCGGGGCATTCACATCAGCACGGCCAGCGAGCACGACACCCTGCACTTCGAGGGCGTCCTCGACGCGGGCAACACTAGCCGCGACGTCTGGGCTGACAAGGGTTACGTCGACGGCGAACGCGAGGAGCGTCTGAAGGCCCAGGGCTGGCGCATGCACATCCAGCGCAAGGGGCAGGCCGGCAAGCCGCTGTCCGACTGCCAGGAGCGGCGCAATCGGCGCATTGCCAAGACCCGCGCTCGTGTGGAGCACATCTACGCCAGCCTGGAACAGATGGGCGGTAAGGCGCTGCGCTCGATCGGCCTGGACCGGGCGACGCTGCATCTGAACTGGAAGGCCGCGACGTACAACCTGCGGCGTCTGTGCTCGCTGATGGAGGTGGGGCCGGCGCCCTTCTGACGCCCGAAATGGGCCTGGAGCGGTCGAATGCCACCGGACCAGGGCTCCAGACGGCGGAGAAATCCCCTCGCCACCCTTCGCGTGGCTCGGAAACGCGCTCGTTTGAGACATCATCACGGCACGGTCAGGTCAAAGATGCGGTAATTCGAGGTGCCCCACAGTATTACGTCGAATACCTTCGTCAAAAATTTCCGCTCGTGCCGATTGTCGATTCAGGTCTTGGCGTTTTCAGCAACGTGACCGGCTTCCTTCTGCACGGGGAAGAACTCATGCGCCGTCGCACCGGAGCCTGATATGGAAAGCAGACAAGCCCGATATGTAAAAATCCAGGAGAAGATTTACATCGGAGCAGCGACGCGACCGGCTTTATATGGCGCTCTCGTTGAATTCGACGTACCGAAAATGAGGGTAGAACGGCTCCTTCAGCTTGCCGAGATCGGGCTCGCGGCGGAGAACGCCATGCGCAGCATGCCATCGCCAACCCATGCCCGATCACCTTCACCTGCACCCGCAACAGTGCCCGCACCCGTACCTGCACCCGCGTCGGTCAGCGCTCCTGGCGAGCCGGTAAAAACGGACAATCCAGCCGCAGCAGAGCTCGCTGACGGCCATGTCCATGCGGCTCGCCAGGAGCTGCAGGCGTCCGGTGGACTCGTGAAGATCGGCGCGCGCGAGGGGTCTGCAATGAGCAGGTACATCAAGTAATGCTCGCCCATCAGCATGTCCGATACGTCATGCGTATCGGACATGCTGATCAAAAAAGCCGAGTTCAATCAATGTGTTACGAGAACATTGATTCGCCGCTACCCGGCGACACGTGCAGACGTCGAACGAAATGCTGTCCGATACGTAATGCGTATCGGACAATGTAAACAAGGCCGAGATGTCCGATACGTAATGCGTATCGGACATATAATCTTGGGGTCGGAATGCTCGGTTTCGGGTGAACCTGACGCACTCCAAGCCAAGGTCACCCGATCCGGGCGGAGATCTCGCGGAAAATGTCCGATACGCATTGCGTATCGGACAGTGAAATTTGTCCGGTACGCAATGCGTATCGGACAAAATTTGTCCGATACCTTTTTACATGCGATGAAGCTGAAAAAAAGTAGGTCTGGAAATGGCACCCACTGAACACGAAGAACCTGACACCAAAGATGCGGCCCAAGGCGGGGAACCGCTGTACGTCACACACGCTGTCCAGGCGCATGACGACCCGCACAGCGTCTCAACACAAGGCGGCAGTCTGGCGCACATGGAACAACCGCATGGGGACGATCCGCTTGCTGGTCAAAGGCTGACGCGCAAGCGGCGTGACATCGAGCTGCTGAAAATCAACGGTGAATCCGGCAATATCAAAGAATCGACTCGTGCGATCAATATGAGGATACAAAGGGCGATCTGGCAAAGATGTATCGACGATCTGGCAGGTGAGAATCAAGAGGTTGAAAGCATGCTGACGGCCTCGCAAATTACAAACCACTTTATCGACCTTGCCAAAAACCTTGTATTTACACAGAGCACCTACGAGCGCTATCGAACCGCCATGATTTCTGAGCTTCAGCGGTGGATCGAAACCACGCCGACCCCCGAAGAACGACAAGACTATATCAACGCAAGGAATTCCCTGCTCGACCCAAAACACAAGCCTGAAAACATTTTCTACGGCATCTCTCCCGCAGAGGCCGCAAAAAGTCGGCAAAGACACGAGAAGAAAATTAGTCGAGGCGACATCAAGAAGATTTATTCAGAACTCGAAAAAGCCAATATCAAGGGCAGGGAAACCCTTTGTTTTGTCCGTGCGACAATCGCAACCGGACTTCGGCCATCGGAATGGGAAAACGCATCCATCAATGGAAATGGAGCACTGGAAACAAAAAGAACGAAAGTCCATAAGCACATTCCGGCATACCAGCGCACCAAAATGGCATCCAGCGTTGCCGGACGAACCATCACAAACGTTTACGAAGCCGATCAAATCCTGATCGAGAAATTCGGCGAGATACCAGACCTCAAGATCAATGAGATCAGAACAATCGACATCCCTGACGATGAACGTGCATTCGTGATCGAACACCTCGCGAATGTCGCTGAAGCCAAGTCGAAGGGCATCGAGGGATTCTCGCGATTCCAGGAAAGATGTTCCAAGTACCTTTATCAGGCCGTTGAAAAACTACTGCGGTGGCCCCCCCCCGCGTCAGAATACTTGTCGCCCCGATAGGACCAGAGCTGTGAGACTGGTTCATTGATGGTGGTGGGAGGCTGTGGAGCTTGTGGGCGAAGGCCGGCGCGGTGGGCAACGCGGATGCGTTGTCCACGGCAAGCTGGCCGGTGCGCGAAGCGCATCGTCCACAAATGCACAGCCTGTGCGGCGCCGAAGGCGCCGCCCCCCGCACACCATCGTTTCATCGACACGGGGGCGCGGATGAGAGAAGAAGTTGGCTCGATACGGACAAGCATTCAAGGACCGGGCGGTGGCACGCATGCTGCCGCCGGAGAGCGCCGCACCGCAGGTGGTGTCGCGCGAGATCGGAGTGGGCGTGGACACGCTGGAGCGCTGGCGCGCTGAGTCGTTGGCCAGGCCGGCGAAGGAGCGCGTGTGGACAGCTGCCGCGCGCCTGGAGGCGGTGATCACGACCGCGGCGATGGACGATGCCTCGCGCAGCGCCTGGTGCCGCGAGAACGGCGTGTACGCGCAGCAACTGCAGCAATGGCGAGACAACGCGGTGCGGGCACTGGCTGCACCCGAGGAAGTACGTGCCAGCCCCTCGCAGACCAAGGAGGATCGGCGCCGCATCAAAGAGCTCGAGCGAGAGGTACGCCGCAAGGACAAGGCCCTGGCCGAGGCGGCGGCGCTGCTGGTGCTGTCAAAAAAAGCCGAGGCGATCTCCCCCCGCGTCAGAATACTTGTCGCCCCGATAGGACCAGAGCTGTGAGACTGGTTCATTGATGGTGGTGGGAGGCTGTGGAGCTTGTGGGCGAAGGCCGGCGCGGTGGGCAACGCGGATGCGTTGTCCACGGCAAGCTGGCCGGTGCGCGAAGCGCATCGTCCACAAATGCACAGCCTGTGCGGCGCCGAAGGCGCCGCCCCCCGCACACCATCGTTTCATCGACACGGGGGCGCGGATGAGAGAAGAAGTTGGCTCGATACGGACAAGCATTCAAGGACCGGGCGGTGGCACGCATGCTGCCGCCGGAGAGCGCCGCACCGCAGGTGGTGTCGCGCGAGATCGGAGTGGGCGTGGACACGCTGGAGCGCTGGCGCGCTGAGTCGTTGGCCAGGCCGGCGAAGGAGCGCGTGTGGACAGCTGCCGCGCGCCTGGAGGCGGTGATCACGACCGCGGCGATGGACGATGCCTCGCGCAGCGCCTGGTGCCGCGAGAACGGCGTGTACGCGCAGCAACTGCAGCAATGGCGAGACAACGCGGTGCGGGCACTGGCTGCACCCGAGGAAGTACGTGCCAGCCCCTCGCAGACCAAGGAGGATCGGCGCCGCATCAAAGAGCTCGAGCGAGAGGTACGCCGCAAGGACAAGGCCCTGGCCGAGGCGGCGGCGCTGCTGGTGCTGTCAAAAAAAGCCGAGGCGATCTTCAACAGGAACAAGGGCGAGGACGAATGATCGGCCTCGAAGATCGCCAGGAAATTGCCCGAGACATCGAAGCGGCTTGCGATGCCGGTGCGCGCCTGAAGCCAGCGTGCGAACTCATGGGGATCAGCGCGCGTACCTTGCAGCGCTGGAAGGCCGGCCAAGGCCTGGAATCTGGCGATGGCAGGCCGCAGGCCGTGCGGCCGGCGCCAGCCCATGCGCTGAGTGATCGCGAACGTGCGCAGATCGTCAGCGTGGCCAACGAGCCGCGCTTCGCCGATCTGCCGCCGGCGCGCATCGTGCCGACGCTGGCTGACGAGGGCGTCTACATCGCCAGCGAGTCCAGCTTCCGCCGCGTGCTGCGTGCGCAGGGGCAAATGAGTCACCGCGGGCGCGCCAAGGCACCACGCAAGGGCCGGCCACCGACCACTCACGTGGCCACCGCGCCGCGACAGCTGTGGTGCTGGGACATGACGTTCCTGCCAAGGGATGTCGCCGGACGCTGGTTCTTCCTGTACCTCATCATGGACGTGTACAGCCGCAAGATCGTGGGCTTCGAGGTGCACGAGGACGACGACTGCGACCACGCTGCGCGGCTCGTGCAGCGTACGGCGCTGGCCGAGGGCATTCACGCCATGCCGCGTGACGAGCGACCCGTACTGCACGGCGACAACGGCGCCACGCTGAAGGCCACCACCGTGCTGGCCATGCTGTGGTGGCTGGGCGTGAAACCGTCGTACTCACGGCCCCGCGTGAGCGACGACAACGCCTTCGTCGAAAGCCTGTTCCGCACGGCGAAGTACCGGCCGGAGTTCCCAGAAAAGGGCTTTACGGATCTGTGCGCCGCGCGCGAGTGGGCGCGCCAGTTCGTGCATTGGTACAACCACGATCACAGGCACAGCGGCATCCGCTACGTCAGCCCGGCACAGCGCCATGAAGGCCACGACGTCGCGATCCTTGCGGCTCGGCACCAGGTCTACCTCCAGGCTCGCGAACGCAACCCCGCGCGCTGGTCACGCGGCACACGCGACTGGTCGCACATCCGGGCCGTTACCCTCAACCCTGAACGCGACTCTGTGGTCACAACGGCTGTGAGCCGAGGAGACATTCAGCCGATTGCTGCGTGAAAGAGGCGACAAGTAGCTTGACGCGCGCCGATCTTCAACAGGAACAAGGGCGAGGACGAATGATCGGCCTCGAAGATCGCCAGGAAATTGCCCGAGACATCGAAGCGGCTTGCGATGCCGGTGCGCGCCTGAAGCCAGCGTGCGAACTCATGGGGATCAGCGCGCGTACCTTGCAGCGCTGGAAGGCCGGCCAAGGCCTGGAATCTGGCGATGGCAGGCCGCAGGCCGTGCGGCCGGCGCCAGCCCATGCGCTGAGTGATCGCGAACGTGCGCAGATCGTCAGCGTGGCCAACGAGCCGCGCTTCGCCGATCTGCCGCCGGCGCGCATCGTGCCGACGCTGGCTGACGAGGGCGTCTACATCGCCAGCGAGTCCAGCTTCCGCCGCGTGCTGCGTGCGCAGGGGCAAATGAGTCACCGCGGGCGCGCCAAGGCACCACGCAAGGGCCGGCCACCGACCACTCACGTGGCCACCGCGCCGCGACAGCTGTGGTGCTGGGACATGACGTTCCTGCCAAGGGATGTCGCCGGACGCTGGTTCTTCCTGTACCTCATCATGGACGTGTACAGCCGCAAGATCGTGGGCTTCGAGGTGCACGAGGACGACGACTGCGACCACGCTGCGCGGCTCGTGCAGCGTACGGCGCTGGCCGAGGGCATTCACGCCATGCCGCGTGACGAGCGACCCGTACTGCACGGCGACAACGGCGCCACGCTGAAGGCCACCACCGTGCTGGCCATGCTGTGGTGGCTGGGCGTGAAACCGTCGTACTCACGGCCCCGCGTGAGCGACGACAACGCCTTCGTCGAAAGCCTGTTCCGCACGGCGAAGTACCGGCCGGAGTTCCCAGAAAAGGGCTTTACGGATCTGTGCGCCGCGCGCGAGTGGGCGCGCCAGTTCGTGCATTGGTACAACCACGATCACAGGCACAGCGGCATCCGCTACGTCAGCCCGGCACAGCGCCATGAAGGCCACGACGTCGCGATCCTTGCGGCTCGGCACCAGGTCTACCTCCAGGCTCGCGAACGCAACCCCGCGCGCTGGTCACGCGGCACACGCGACTGGTCGCACATCCGGGCCGTTACCCTCAACCCTGAACGCGACTCTGTGGTCACAACGGCTGTGAGCCGAGGAGACATTCAGCCGATTGCTGCGTGAAAGAGGCGACAAGTAGCTTGACGCGCGCCGGGGCCATCTGCGGCGTTGCGCGGTGCTCGCTGCCTCGCCTATCTATTTGATATGTCTCGGTCGCTGCGCGCCGTGCGTCTTGCATCTGGCCATCCTCGCGAGGTTTTTCAACGGCCTGTTAGATCGCGGCGGCGGTCGAGCAGATCGGAGCGTCGACAGACGGTCTTCTCGAGCGAAGAGCGCGTTCAGAAGTGGATGCCGAATGCCGACATGTTGCGGTAGATCATGTAGGCCGCAACGATGGCCACCAGTGCCGCAAAAATGAGGTTGAGCGTGCCTTTGCTGCCCTTGCCCAGATGCGTCGCAAGTCGGGCACCGGCGACGCCGCCGGCGATCCCGCCGGCGATGTAGAGCCCCGCGACAGTCCAGTCGAGCAGGCCGGAGCTGGCGTAATTCACCGCAGTCGTCAAACCGAAGGTGCCCACTGAAAACAGCGAAGACCCCACTGCAGCCAGCATCGGCATGCCTGTGGCGAACACCAATCCAGGGACGATGAGAAAACCGCCGCCGATGCCGAAAAACCCGGAGAGCATGCCGACGATACCCGCTGACAGCAGTAGCTTCCACATCGAAAACTGGCCAGGGTGCCCGGCGAGGTCGCCGGGTTTGGCGCGTTTGGGACGCACCATGAGCGCGGCGATCGCCAGCATCAGAATCGCAAAAAGGAAGAGCAATTTCTTCCCATCGACCGCTTTGCCCAGCGAGGAACCGACGTAGGCGGCAACCGCGCCCATGATCGCGAAAATCACTGCTTCCTTCCAGCGCACGTTGCCCGCGCGGGCGTGCGGAATCAGATTGATATAGGCATTGACCGAGACCGCCAGCGCCGTAGTGCCGATCACCACATGCGGGTTGGGGTAGCCCACCAGATACAGCAGCAGTGGCACGGCCAGGACCGAACCGCCGCCGCCGATCAGGCCAAGCGTGAATCCCACTGCCACGCCGGATACGACGGACAGGACGTGTTGAATCAAGGTTAGGTCTGCAAGCATGATGGCGAAAAATGGCGGATGAAATCGACGAGATCGCTTAAACCGGCAAAGCATATAAGAAGGTTCTTATCGGTTCTGTGAGCATTTGTGCGCAGTTGTTCGTGCGGTCGATGGCGCGTCCTTTCTGACCTTCTCGCTCGCGACAATTGGTAAATCCCGTGCGGGAGTTGTGACATGTAGGGCAGTCGTCAGGCAGCATGCCGAAGCTGCGCCCGGGTCGCTGCAATCGCACACCTCATGGCGCAGGCCGTGTTCCCTGAACAAAACGAGGAGATTGAAATGGACGGAAGAAAGGCGATCAACCCGGCCCCGCTGGGTCTGTCTGGATTTGCCCTGACCACCTGGCTGCTGAGCATGGTCAATGCCGGCTGGTTTCCGGGGGTGGACGTGCCCATGGTGCTGGCGGCGGCGTTCGCCTTTGGCGGATCGGCGCAGTTCGTCGCCGGCATCATGGAAGCCGGGGTCGGCAATAGCTTCGGGTTCGTGGCGTTCTGCGGCTACGGCGCATTCTGGTGGAGTTTTGCACTGTTCGTCGAGTTTTTCGCCAAGGGCGTGCAAGGTCCTTATGTGGGTTGGTTTTTGTTGCTCTGGGGCGTGTTCACGACCTACATGTGGATTGCGACCTGGAAAAAGGGCCGGGCGCTGATGCTGGTGTTCACCGCGCTGACGCCGACGTTTTTCTTGCTCGCCGCGGGGGCGTTGACAGGAAACAACGGGCTGACGGCGCTCGGCGGCTATCTGGGCCTGCTCACGGCGGCACTAGCGTTCTATCTGGCCGCAGCCGAAGTGATCAACGAGGCTTGGGGCCGGGCCGTCTTGCCGGTCTGATGTGGCATGGGGCCATGATCGACACCTGGTCGTGGTGCAAAGCCGCGCGCGAGAGTGAGAGTTCATGATAGATGCCTCGCAAGGAAACCCGCGACTTCAGTCGCGGGAGGAATTGCGGGTGCGCGAAGCGCACCATATGGGTGTACGCGGCGATGAATGATGCGCACCGCCTCGATCCGACTGGACGTGACTGCGCAAGATAGTGCTATACATCAAGTCTTGATTGAGAGGCGGCGCCCCCGACTGAAGTCGGGGGCTTGCGCGCCGAAAATTCTGTGAAGGCGTGGCCTACATGCCGTCGCGCATGCCAATGGATTTCGACCCCAACGGTCTGGCGCCGTGAGCGCGGCGACGCTCAACGCGACGGCGCGGTCCTGGCCCATAGCGGCTTCATGCGCGCACGCAGGGCGTCGTACTCGCGGTTGATCCGCGCGATTTCTTCGTTCTGTTCGGCAATCAGCCTGGTCTCCTGCTGGGTGAGCACCTTGTTTTCGTCAAACTTGGTACGCAGTTCCAGCGGCAGCGGCCCTTGCGGGTAGAACTGCGCGTCGATGTTCAACTGCTTGCGCTGACGCGCGAGCGCAGCAAGCTGCTTCTGTGCATCGGCGATCAGTGCATTGGGCCGGGCTAGATCGTTGACCCGGGCCTGTTCCAGTGCGGCCTCATCCGGGTAACGCAGCAGCAGGGCGCGATCTTCCCGCTGGCGATCACGCTGTTGCCTGGACAAGTTCTGCGCGGCTTCCCTTTCCTGCGCCGCCATCGCCTGCTCCTTGGGGGTCAGGATGCGACGCCGCACTGTACCGTCCGGACCGATGACCCGGCCTCCGTAGGTCAGACAATCATTGGTGATGCGATCGGTCGACACCAGAGTTCCGTTCGCGTCGCGGCATAGATAGATGTCGGCTTGCGCGACCTGCGCTGTACTGAGCAGCAGACAGCTACTGACGAGCAGTGCACGCATGCGGAGATAGATCGGTTCCATGTACAGCCAATGACAGAGTCCCTGCAACAATGTGAGCACCAGCCGCGAGGTTGACGCATGAATCGGTATTGTGCCTTGCTTTCTTCGCCACAGGCGTGATCTGTCGCGTCCCTGAACCCGCCTTCGCCTACCCTGCGGGCGGGTGCTCTGTCTTTTGCCCTCGATCGACCATCCATGAGCCTCTTTCCTTTGCGCGTGACTTCCCTCAATCTCAACGGTATCCGTTCAGCCGCACAAAAGGGCGTCGATACCTGGCTGCGACAGCATGCGCGTCCAGACCTGCTGTGTGTGCAAGAACTCAAGGCGCAGCAGACCGACCTCACTCCAGATCTGCGCGAGCTCGGCGGCTTACGCGGCGCGGCATTTGCCCACGCCACCAAACCGGGTTACAGCGGTGTAGGGCTGTACTGGCGGCACGAGCCGGACGACCTGCGCATCGGCTTCGGCCACACCGAATTCGACGCCGAAGGTCGTTATGTCGAAGCGATCTATAAGACGGTTGGGGGCCGTCGTCTGAGCATCGTGTCGGCCTATTTCCCATCCGGCTCCAGTTCGCCAGAACGACAGCAGGCGAAATTTCGCTTTCTAGCCGATTTTTACGAGCACCTGCTGGCGCTCAAATCCTCGGCCGAGGTGTTGCTGTGTGGCGATGTGAACATCGCCCACAAGGAAATCGACCTGAAGAACTGGAAGGGCAACCTGAAGAACAGCGGCTTTTTGCCGGAAGAGCGCGCCTGGATGACTCGCCTGCTCGACAAGGCCGGGTATGTCGATGTCTTCCGTCGGCTCGACCCCAACCCCGACCGCTACACCTGGTGGAGCAATCGCGGGCAAGCCAGAGCCAAAAACGTCGGCTGGCGCATCGACTACCACCTTGCCACGCCCGGCGTCGCCGCGCGTGCCAAGCCGGGAAGCGCCTGGATCTACACTGACGAGCGCTTCTCCGATCACGCCCCTCTGAGCATCGATTACGCCTGACGCGCGCAGGCCGTCGGAAAACAAAAAGCAGCCAGGGTTGGCTGCTTTCGCGGGTGTTCGAGGGTTGTGTGGTGGGCGGTACTGGGATCGAACCAGTGGCTTCCACCGTGTGAAGGTGGCACTCTACCGCTGAGTTAACCGCCCAAATCGCACTACGCATTTGCGAAGCGCGTTCAGGAAAGTAGAAGATTATTGCACAGTTTTTTCGGTTGGGGCATCCGCGCTGGACGGCGTTTGGGGTCGCCAGATGCTCCGGCCCTTGCTGGTCTTGTCGAGTAGTTCCAGAAACGCCTCGTGGGCGATGCGGTCTGCGTCGCTCAGCGGGCTCAAAGGCAGGGCGAAGGTGTCCAGCGGGCTGGTCGCAGAGGCGGCCTGATGCCGGGGAGATTCCAGGTCGATCACCAGGCTGTCCTGACCACGGGTGAGGCTGAGATAGACCTCGGCGAGGAGCTCTGCGTCGAGCAGGGCACCGTGCAAGGTGCGGTGACTGTTGTCGATGCCGAACCGTTTGCACAGCGCATCGAGGTTGTTGAATTTTCCCGGAAACTGCTGTTTGGCCATGACCAGCGTGTCGGTCACCTGCAGGACATGCTGGCTGAAGGGCGGCAGCGACAAGCGTTCGAGTTCGGCGTCGAGAAAAGCGCAGTCGAACGGCGCGTTGTGAATGATGATCTCGGCGTCGCGCACGAAGTCGAGCAGATCACCGACGATCTGCTCGAACCGTGGTTTGTCGACGAGGAATTCCTCGGTCAGGCCGTGCACTTTGAGTGCATCGGGGTGGCTGGCGCGATCGGGATTGAGATAGCGATGAAAATGCCTGCCGGTGAGGCGGCGGTTGAATAGTTCGACACCGGCGATTTCGATGATGCGATCGCCGCTTCCGGGGTTGAGTCCTGTTGTCTCAGTGTCGAGCACGATCTGGCGTGTCATGGCGGGTGGGTCGGGTTTGAGGCAAAATAGAAAATTGCTTGCAATGTCCTGCCGGCATGTTGCGAGCCATCTGCGCAGGTGAGTCGGGCTGCACGGCCCGAATTCTGAGTGTCTCGTCTTCACTCCCCGCAGTTCGAAAGCCTACTCCAGACACACAGCGCCGCGAGCCCCGCAGGCAGCGCAGACCATGACCGTTGATTCCGAGCAGATCCGCAGACGGCGCACCTTCGCCATCATCTCGCACCCCGATGCGGGCAAGACTACGCTGACGGAGAAGCTGCTGCTGTTTTCCGGCGCGATCCAGATCGCTGGCAGTGTGAAGGCGCGCAAGGCCAGCCGTCACGCCACCTCCGACTGGATGGAGATCGAAAAGCAGCGGGGCATCTCGGTGGCGTCGTCGGTGATGCAGATGGAGTGGCGCGACTGTGTCATCAACCTGCTCGACACCCCGGGTCACCAGGATTTTTCGGAGGACACCTACCGCGTGCTCACCGCGGTGGACGCCGCGTTGATGGTGATCGACGCGGCCAATGGCGTGGAAGAGCAGACCCTGCGGCTGCTCGAGGTCTGCAGAGCGCGCAACACGCCGATTCTTACCTTCGTCAACAAGCTGGACCGCGAGGTCAAGCCGCCACTCGAACTGATGGACGAAATCGAGCGCCATCTCGGCATGGCCGTGGTGCCGTTCACGTGGCCGGTGGGCATGGGACGCGAGTTTCACGGGGTATACGACCTGCGGCTCGATCGTATGCGGGTGTTCCGCCCGGGTGAGGAACGTGTGCGCGACGACGATCAGATGCTCGTTGGCTTGGACAACCCGGAGTCGATCCGGCGCTTCGGTCAGCCCTATGTGCAGGCACAGGGGGAGATCGGCCTGCTGCGCGAGGCGGTACCGGCGTTCGACGCGGCGGAGTTTCTCGCCGGTCGGCAGTCGCCGCTGTTCTTCGGCTCGGCGATCAACAATTTCGGCGTGCAGGAAGTGCTCGATGCCCTGGTGGAGCTGGCGCCATCTCCGTTGCCGCGTGCAGCCACCACGCGGGTGGTGCAGCCCGACGAGCCGAAGTTCACCGGCGTGGTGTTCAAGATCCAGGCCAATATGGACCCGGCGCACCGTGACCGCATCGCCTTCGTGCGTATCGTCTCCGGCCGCTTCGAACGTGGCATGCGGATACGGGTCAGCCGCACCGGCAAGGACATCCGGCCCGGCAGTGTGGTGACCTTCATGTCGCAGCGCCGCGAGCTGCTCGACGAGGCATTCGCTGGCGACATCGTCGGCATTCCCAACCACGGCACGCTGCACCTGGGCGACAGTCTGAGCGAAGGCGAGGAACTGCAGTTCACCGGTCTGCCATTCTTTGCGCCGGAGATGTTCCGTTCAGTGGAAATCAAGGACCCGATGCGCACCAAGCAACTGCGCACCGGCCTGCAGCAGCTGGGCGAGGAGGGGGCGATCCAGGTGTTTCGCCCGTTGACCGGCGGCAGTCTGTTGCTCGGTGCGGTCGGCACGCTGCAGTTCGACGTGGTGCAGCACAGGCTCGAGTCGGAATATGGCGTGGACGCGCGCATGGAAGCCAGCAAATACCGCATGGCGCGATGGTTCACCTGCGACGATGCGCAGGCGCTCAAGCGCTTCATCGATGCCAATGCGCACCGCATCGCCTACGACGTGGTCGAAGCGCCTGCCGTGCTGCTGACGCACGCCAGCGAACTGCGGGTGATGCAGGAACTGGCGCCCAAGATCCAGTTCCATACCTTGCGCGAACACGCCGGGCAGGTGTTCAAGCCCGGCATGCAAACCTGATCAGCCCGCGGCAGCGGCGGGTTGTTGCAGGCTCGGGCAGACCACGCCGCGATAGGCATGCCAACTGGCATGCCCGATTACCGGCAGCACCACGATCCACCCCAGGCCGAAGGGCAGCATCGCCACCAGACTGATGACGGCGATCAGCGCCGCCCAGCAGGCCATGGCCACGGGATGTTCCATGCAGACGCGCAGGCTGGTGAGCGCCGCGGTGATCGCGTCCACCGGGCGGTCGAGCATCATCGGAATCGACACCACGCTGATCGCAAACACCAGTCCACCGAACAGCAACGCCACGCCAAGGTAAGCCAGCACGAAAGGCAGGTTGACTGGGTCGAGCAGCAGGCGCAGTACGCCGCCGGTTTCGGGCATGCCGGCATCAAAGAACAGCGCAAACACCACCAATGCGGTGCGTCCCCACAGTAGCTCGATGACCAGGAGTAACCCAGCGAAGATCGCCACACTTCCCCGGTGCGGCCACCAGCAGCGAATGCAGAAATTCAGCCGTGCCTTGAGGTTGATTTCGCAGCGGCGGCTTGCTTCCATCAGGCCCATGGCCAGCGCCGGGCCGACGAGCAACAGGCCGGCAGCCAGCATCAAGGTGTATTCGGGAGTGCTTGCCAACGTCCAGGCCAAAAGCCAGCCCAGGGCGGTGAACATCGTGCCGTAGGTCAGGCCAACCACTGGGCAGCGCGAAAAATCCCGCCAGCCTGCGGCCAGCCAGCGAAACGGGGTGGTCCAGTTCAGGCTGCACACACTCACCCGCGCGCGGGTTTGTGCAGCCAAGGGGTGATGCTGCGCTTCTTCGGGCGTCATCTCCGGGTTCTCCTCCATGAAGTGAGTTGCCTGCGTCGGGCAACCCATCTGCGTGAGAGACTAAGGTGCGACGGTTTGTCGCACAACCCGGGATACCACTGGGGCGAGATCGTGATCTCGCAATCAGCCAAACCCGGCGATTCAGTGCGCTCGGGTGCGTGAACGGTGCATTTCGTCCAAGATGAGCAGTACCGCGCCGACGAAGATGGCCGAGTCGGCCAGGTTGAACGCAGGCCAGTGCCATTGCCGGCCGTGCACAGTGATGTAGAAATCGAGAAAGTCGGTCACCTTGCCCCACAGTACCCGGTCAATCACATTGCCCAGTGCCCCGCCCAGAATGAACGCCAGCGCAAGGCTGAACAGCGCCTTGCCGCGGTTGCGCTGCAACAGCCAGAGGATGAACACCGAAGCCGCGAGGCTAATCGCAGCGAAAAACCAGCGTTGCCAGCCGGGCTGCGTGGCAAGAAACGAGAACGCCGCTCCGGGGTTGTGGATGTAGACCAGATTGAAGAACGAGGTGACGGGCAGACTGCCGTCCAGCGGCAGATCGCGCCGTACCAACCATTTGGTCAACTGGTCGGCGGCGATGACGAGCAGCGCAACCAGTAGCCAGGGCCAGATGCGGCCGCGGCGTGTGGCGGCGGTGCTTGCGGACAGGGCGCTGGGCATGGGCGTTGCTCAGGCGACATGGCGCGGTTCACCCGCGCCGAACAGATTGCTCACGCACCGGCCGCACAGTCCGGGGTGTGCCGGGTCGGCTCCGACATCTGCCCGCCAGTGCCAGCAGCGCAGGCACTTGGCGTGCGCCGTGGGACTGACCACGATGCGCAGTTCGTCCTCGCCGCGGTGCAGCGTGGCGCGCGAGGTGATGAGCACGAAGCGCAGGTCATCCCCCAGCGGTTCGAGCAGCGCATACTCGGCAGCAGGGGCGTACAGGTCCACCTCGGCCTGCAGCGAGGCGCCGATACTGCCCTGCGAACGTAGTGCCTCGATTTGCTTGTTGGTCGCATCGCGCACCGCACGGATCCGCGCCCATCGATCGAGCAGTGCCGCACTGTCGTCCTGCTGCGGCCACTGCCAGTAGGTCTCGGTGAAAATGCTGTCTGCCTTGCCAACCAGCGCCCAGGCTTCCTCGGCGGTGAAGCTCAGGAACGGCGCCATCCAGCGCAGCATGCCCTGGGTGATGTGCCACAGCGCAGTCTGCGCGCTGCGCCGCGCCAGACTGCCGGGCGCGGTGGTGTAGAGGCGGTCCTTGAGCACGTCGAGGTAGAAGGCGCCCAGGTCTTCCGAGCAATAGACCTGCAGCCTGGCAACCACCGGATGGAATTCGTACTTGTCGTAATGCGCCAGGATGACGGTCTGCAGATCCTGAGCGTGCGCTAGCGCCCAGCGGTCGAGTTCGAACAGTTGCGGCAGCGGCACGGCGTGCTGGGTGGGGTCGAAGTCGCTGGTGTTGGCCAGCAGAAAGCGCAGGGTGTTGCGGATGCGGCGGTAGCTGTCGACCACGCGGGCGAGAATCTTGTCGTCGCCGGCGATGTCGCCGGAATAGTCAGACGCGGCCACCCACAGACGGATGATTTCCGCACCCAGCTTTTCGCTGGTTTTCTGCGGATCGACGCCGTTGCCGAGCGACTTGCTCATCTTGCGCCCCTGGCTGTCCACGGTGAAGCCGTGCGTGAGTAGGCCCTTGTACGGCGCACGGCCGTACATCGCGCAGGCGGTCAGCAGCGAGGAATGGAACCAGCCACGATGTTGGTCATGGCCTTCGAGGTAAAGGTCGGCCTCGGGGCCTTCTGCATGGCCGGCTCCGGCATGGCTGCCCTTGAGCACAGTGGTGTGGGTGGTGCCGGAATCGAACCACACTTCGAGGATGTCGCTGCTCTTGGTGTAATGCGCCGCATCTTCCGCGCAGCCCACGCGGGCCAGGATGTCGACTGCGCTCGCCTTGCTCCACGCCTCGATGCCGCCTTGCTCGACCATCTCGGCGGCCACATCGAGGATGTCCATGGTGCGCGGATGCAGCTCTGCGCTGTCCTTGTGCAGGAAGAACGGAATCGGCACGCCCCAGCTGCGCTGGCGGCTGATGCACCAATCGGGGCGGTTGGCGATCATGTCGCTTAGCCGCGCCTTGCCGTTTTCGGGGTAGAAGCTGGTGTGCTCGATCGCCTCGAGCGCCATCTGCCGCAGGGTCTTTGGCGCCTTGTCCTTGGTGAACACGCCTTCGCCTTCGTCCATGCGGATGAACCACTGCGCCGCGGCGCGGTAGATCACCGGCACCTTGTGCCGCCAGCAATGCGGATAGCTGTGGGTGATGGCGTGCGTGGCCATCAGCCGTCCAGCATCGCGCAGAGTGTCAATGATGTGCGGCACTGCCTTCCAGATGTTCTGCCCGCCGAACAGAGGAAAGTCGGGTGCGTAGCGGCCGTCACCCTGCACCGGGTTGAGGATGTCGGCAGTCGCCATGCCGTGCGCGACGCAGGAGTTGAAGTCGTCCACGCCGTATGCCGGCGAGGAATGCACGATGCCTGTGCCGTCCTCAGCGGTAGCGTAGTCGGCCAGATACACCGGGGACAGGCGCCGGTAGCCTGCATCGACCTCGTACAGCGGGTGGCGGAATGCCAACCCGCCAAGCGCCTTGCCGGCGACGGTCGCGATCACGGTGCCGTCGAGCTGGTAGCGCTTCAGGCAGTTTTCCACCAGAGACGCTGCGAGCACCAGATAGCCGCGCGGCGTATCCACCAGCGCGTAGGTCAGCTCCGGGTTGAGGTTGAGCGCCTGGTTGGCTGGAATGGTCCATGCGGTGGTTGTCCAGATGACCGCGAAGGCGGGCCTGGACGCATCGGGCAGCGCGGGCAGACCGAACGCAGCGGCCAGCGCAGCGCGGTCATCGGTCTCGAACGCCACGTCCAACGTCTGTGACTTCTTGTCGGCATATTCGATCTCGAACTCGGCCAGCGACGAGCCGCAGTCGAAGCACCAGTGCACCGGCTTCAAGCCGCGATAGACGAAACCGCGCTCGATCACCCGCTTGAACGCGCGGATTTCCGCCGCCTCGTTGACAAAGTCCATGGTGCGATACGGATGCGCCCAGTCGCCCAGCACGCCCAGGCGCTGAAAGTCGCGCATCTGCTGCGCGATCTGCTCGGTCGCGTAGGCACGGCTCTTGGCCTGCATTTCGTCGCGCGGCAGATTGCGGCCGAACTGTTTTTCGATCGCGTTTTCGATCGGCAGCCCGTGGCAATCCCAGCCGGGAATGTAAGCGGCGTCAAACCCGGCGAGTTGCCGCGCCTTGACGATCATGTCTTTGAGAATCTTGTTGACCGCATGGCCCATGTGGATCTGGCCGTTGGCATACGGCGGGCCGTCGTGCAGCACGAATTTCGGCGCACCGACACGCGCGGCACGCAGACGCTGGTACAGACCCTCCTCATTCCATTTGGCGATCCACTCGGGCTCGCGCCGGGGCAGGTCGCCCCGCATCGGAAACGGTGTGTCCGGCAGGTTCAGCGTTGAGCGGTAATCCGGTTGATCTGTGGCAGAAGAGACGGATGGATCCATGGGATTGAAGGGCAGGACGGGCGGCCTCGGCAGGTTGCGCCCACGATGGAGGGGATCGACATGTCGACCGGGCAGAGCGCGGCGACCGGGTGCAGGTGGGTGGTGCGCGCAGAGGGACGCGGTCAAATTCGGTCGCGGGTGGTCTGCCTGGTGAGCTGGCCGAACCAGGCACGGGCCTGAGCGCAGTCTTGCGCAATGGCCGCGGTGAGCTGGTCGAGGTTGGAATAGTGCGCTTCGTCGCGCAACTTGTGCAGAAGTTCCACCTTGACAATTTTACCGTAGGCATCTCCGTGCCAATCGAACACATGCGTTTCCAGCAGGATCCGCCCATCGGTCTGCACCGCCGGCCGGGTTCCTAAGCTGGACACCGAGTCCAACGGCATCTGGTGCAGACCGAACACCCTGGAGACGAAGACTCCGGCCGGTGCCGGACGTGCCCGGTCGAAGCGCAAATTGAGTGTGGGAAAACCCAGGCGTCGCCCCAGCTTCGCGCCGTGCAGCACATGGCCGCTGATGCTGTATGGGCGCCCCAGCAGGTTGCGCGCGGTCTGCATGTCGCCGGCCTGCAGCGCCTGCCTCACCGCCGAGCTGGATACGCGCAGCGCGCCGTTAGTGATCGCTGTCATTTCCCTGGCCTCGCCGCCGGCAGCCTGCATCAAGGCCTGGAGTCGAGAAAAGTCGCCTGCACGCCGGGCACCGAAACGAAAATCGTCGCCGACCAGGACGAGCCGGGCCCGCAGACCGCGCAGTACGACCTGATCGACGAACTGCTCCGGGCTCAGCGCAGCCAGGTGTTGATCGAATCGCAGCACCACCACCTGCCCGATACCCGCCGCGCTGAGTGCGCACAGCTTGTCGCGCAGGGTGGAAATATGCGCCGGGGCTTGATCCGGATGCCCAGCTTGTGTTGCAAAAAAATCACGTGGATGCGGCTCGAAGGTCAGCACGGTCGGCACCAGTCCGCGCTCTCGGGACGTCTGCACCAAAGACTGAAGCACAGCCTGATGTCCACGGTGCACGCCGTCGAAATTGCCGATGCTCAGCCCCGACCGCCGCGCCAGCGCGTCATGGTGAAATCCGCGAAAAACACGCATAAACAATGAGTTGGAGTTTTTATCTCAAGCACTTTGTGAAACGACTGGGGCGACTGCAGGTAGCGCTCGATGCCGAGTCAGCCGCATCGGCCGCCATGAGCCGTAGCCAAAAACGCGACCGCAGCCAGCAGCCGCAACTTTGCATTGTCGGTGCAAACCGGCCGCGGCGGATCGATAGGGCGGGTCGAGGTGGCCACCGCGGGCGAATTTGTCACGCACGCCGGTTTTTTGCGTGTATAGTTGAAGCGCAGTCGAAACAAGAGCCTGTCCTTGCAGCATCGGGGTTGGCTTGTGACGGTTTCACAGTTGTGATTTTCCGGGCTTGTTGAAGATTTGCACTTGTCTATTTTTTTCTTAAAGGTTGATTCATGGCTACCGGTACTGTGAAATGGTTTAACGAGTCCAAGGGCTTCGGTTTCATCAAGCCCGATGAAGGCGGCGAAGATCTGTTCGCACATTTCTCTGAGATTCAAGCCAAGGGTTTCCGCACCCTGCAAGAAAACCAGCGCGTGGAGTTCACCGTGAAGGCTGGGCCCAAGGGGCCGCAGGCTTCCGCCATCCGCCCGCTTTAATTTCACTGCATCACCGCAGTGCGCTGCGCCCGGTTTTGATCGGGCGCGGCATCATCAACCGGCCCTGTGCCGGTTTTTTCATGCCGATTCACTGAAATCTCCTGTTGCCATGATGGTCGAGGAACTCGTCAGGCAATACGGCTACCTTGCCGTGGCAGTCGGTGCGTTCGCAGAAGGGGAGACGGTGTTGTTGGTCGCCGGCTACGGCGCGCAGCGCGGCTGGCTGCAATGGCCGCTGGTGGTCGCTGTGGCGGCGCTGGCCGCGACCCTGGGCGATCAGCTGTTCTTTTTTCTCGGACGCTTCTACGGTCCCCGCCTACTGCAGCGATACCCTCGGCTGCAGGCACACCTGCCCCGGGTTCAAGCAATGCTGGGGCGCAGCTCTGGCTGGGCGATCATCGCGATGCGATTTCTGTATGGCATGCGCATAGCCGGCCCAGTGTTGATCGGCGCAGCAGGTGTTGCGCCCTGGCGTTTTGTGGTGTTCAACGCGATCGGCGCTGTGTTGTGGGCACCACTGATCACCACCTTGGGTTGGTTTTTCGGCGCGACGATCACCCAGCTTGCAGCCCGGCTGCAGATGGGCGAAGAGATTGTGTTGGCCGTCGTGGTCGCCGTGGGCGCAACGGTTTGGCTGGGTCGGCGCTTTCGGCGGCGATAGCAGCGGTCAGACGTTGTGAATTTTTCTGCTGCGCGGCCCGCTGGCCGCAAAGCGCGGTGCGCGGGTCTCGCCGATCTGACGGATATGTCTCGACTGTACGCGCCGTGCGCCTGAGCAGCTTGCCGCTCGCGACGACATCTTCACACCCTCTCAGAGCTTCAAGCCCATGGCCTCGCGCACCGTGTGCATGGTGCGCTGCGCGGTGGCACGCGCCTTGGTGCAGCCGTCGTCGAGGATGTCGCGCACCAGCGCGGGGTTGTCGATGTACGGCTGTGCGCGTTCGAGCATGGGCTGTTGCTCGCGCAGGATGGCATCGATCACGGGTTGCTTGCATTCCAGACAGCCGATGCCCGCCGATGTGCAACCCCGCTGCACCCAGTCACGGGTAGCGTCGTCAGTGTAGGCCAGATGGAATTGCCAGACCGGGCAGCGCTGTGGGTCGCCCGGATCGGTACGCTTGACCCGCGCCGGATCGGTGGGCATGCGGCGGACCTTTTGCTCGACGCTGGCGCGATCTTCGCGGATGGCGATGGCGTTGCCGTAGCTCTTGGACATCTTGCGACCGTCGAGCCCGGGGAGCCTGGATTCGGGCGTGAGCAGCGCTTCGGGTTCGCGCAGGATCTGGCGTCGCCCGCCGCTGAGTTGGGCGCGCAGCGCGTCCTTTTCAAGGCGCGAGAGTTTGCTGGTGGCGATGAGTTCGCGGGCCTTGTCACGCTGTTCCGTGAGTCCCTCCTGATCGGCCGCGCGGCGAAGCGCAGCGAGCTGTTCGCGCACGGCATCTGGCAATTTGGCGGCAGCCGCACGGGCCTGGGCCTCGATCAGCGGATCCTTGCCGTAGAGGTGATTGAAGCGGCGGGCGATCTCGCGGCTCATCTCAATGTGCGGAATCTGGTCCGCCCCGACCGGCACATAGCGGGCAAGGTAGATGAGAATGTCGGCCGCCTGCAGCAGCGGATAACCAAGAAAGCCGTAGGTCGTCAGATCCTTGTCTTTGAGATTGGCGATCTGATCCTTGTAGGTCGGCACGCGTTCCAGCCACGACAGTGGCGTGCCCATGCCGAGCAGCAAAAACAGCTCCGCATGCTCCAGAACCCGGCTCTGGATGAACAGCGTGGCCTTGTTCGGATCCACACCGGCGGCCAGCCAGTCAATGACCATGTCGATGGTGTGCGCCGAGATGGTTTCGGGCGTGTCGTAATGCGTAGTCAGGGCATGCCAGTCGGCAACGAAAAAATAGCAGGTGTAACTGTCTTGCAGTTGCACCCAGTTTTTCAGCGCGCCGTGGTAGTGGCCCAGATGCAGCGCGCCTGTCGGGCGCATGCCGGAGAGCACGCGGTCGTCCTGGTGCGCGGGTTCATTGGAAGCGTGAGGCAAGGTCATCGAGGGAAGGGTTGCGACGGGCGGTGGGGATCAAAGCAGCATCTGGAATGGGCTGAGCAGCACGCGCAGCACCTGCATGGACAGCGCCATCAGTGGGCTGAGCCACAAGGTGGTGACGATGCCGGTGAGCACCAGGGCCATGACGATGAAAAAGCCGTACGGCTCGATCCGGGACAAGGCAATCGCCTGGCGAACCGGCAGCAGACCGACCAGGATGCGTCCGCCGTCCAGCGGCGGCAGGGGAAACAGGTTGAATACGAACATGACCAGGTTGACCAGGATGCCGGCCTGGGCCACGTCGTAGAAATACACCTCGTGGACCGCCAGTGCATGCAGCAGTACCAGCAGCAAGCCCCAGAGAAACGCCTGGAAGAAATTGGACGCGGGGCCGGCGAGCGCCACCCAGATCATGTCGCGCTTGGGGTTGCGCAGCCGACCGAAATTGACCGGCACCGGCTTGGCATAACCGAACAGAAACGCCCCCGAGGTCGCGAAATAAAGGATCAGCGGCACCAGAATGGTGCCAATCGGGTCGATGTGCCGCGCCGGATTGAGCGACACGCGCCCCATCATATAGGCCGTGTTGTCGCCGAAGTAGCGCGCCGCGTAGCCGTGCGCCGCCTCGTGCAGGGTGATGGCAAAGAGCACCGGCAACGCATAGACGGTGACGGCCTGTATGAGTTGGTCCATACGGAGATTGTAGGGAGAGTAGGGGGCCGGGGCCGGCTAGGCCAGTCATACCGCCCAGAATCAGGCAGTATTGGATCGAGGCGGTCTTACTGCAACGCCGGAATGCCCAACGGGTCCAGCGGGCCGCGCCCGATGCGCAGCACGATGGGATCGTCGCCGCACAAATCGACCACCGTGGTCGGCTCGCTCAGGCAAGCGCCGGCGTCGAGCACCAGATCGATCTGATGTTCGAGCCGCTCGCGAATGTCCTGCGCGTCGTTGAGCGCCTGGGTTTCTCCCGGCAGGATCAGCGTTGTCCCGAGCAGGGGCTGCGCCATTTCCATCATCAACGCGTGCGCCACCGCGTGATCCGGCACGCGCACGCCAATGGTCTTGCGCGAGGGATGTGATACGCGACGCGGCACTTCTTTGGTGGCCTCCAGAATGAAGGTGTAGGGCCCGGGGGTGCAGCCGCGGATCAGGCGATATTGACGATTGTCGACACGGGCGTAATTGCCCAGTTCGGACAGATCGCTGCACAGTAGGGTGAGATGGTGGCGCTCGTCCACCTGGCGGATTTGTCGCAGACGCTGCACCGCGGCCTTGTCGTCGAGATGGCAGACCAGGGCATAGGACGAATCGGTGGGGATGGCCGCGATGCCGCCAGCGTGCAGCAGGCGAGCGGCCTGCTTGATCAGCCGTGGCTGCGGATTGTCCGGGTGAAGCTGGAAATATTGCGCCATGATGCGTGTCAGTGCAGCAGGTCCCACACCGGCGCGAGATCGGCTGGCAGCGGGGGCAGGCGTCCGAGGTCGCAAACGCTCTCGGCCGGGCTGTGGAAATCGGACCCGCGCGATGCATGAAAGCCGAATTCCAGCGCCAGATCGGTATATTTGCGGTATTGTGCGGGGGTGTGGCTGCCGGTGACCACTTCGATCGCCCGACCGCCCAGTTCCTTGAATCGCTCAAACAGCGTCCGCTCCTCGGCCGCGCAGAAGCGGTAGCGGCCCGGGTGGGCGATCACCGCAATGCCCTCGGCCGCAGCGATCCAGCCCATCGCTTCATCCAGCGTGGCCCAGACATGTTCGACATAACCGGGTTTGCCCGGAACGAGAAAGCGGCTGAAGACCTCGTGCGTCTGGCGGCACACGCCTTGTTCGACCAGATAGCGTGCAAAGTGGGTGCGCGATAGCAGGGCCGGGTTGCCTGCATAGCGCAAGGCTCCCTCGAACACCTGCGTCAGGCCCAGGTCACGCTCCAGATCGGCGGCCATGTCCCGGGCGCGCTGGTCGCGGCCGGTACGGATGCGCTGCAGACCCTCCCGGAGCACTGTGCTGTCAGGGCGCACTCCCAAAGCCACGATGTGAATGGTCTGCGCGGCGAACGACACCGAAACCTCGACCCCGCTGACGAACTGCAGCCCCAGTGCACTGGCCGCGCGCTCGGCCTCGGCAAGCCCGCCGATCTCGTCATGATCGGTCAGGGCCCAGAGGTCCACTCCGTTCGCATGCGCACGGGCAGCGAGCTCGGCCGGAGACAGCGTGCCATCCGATACGGTCGAATGGCAATGCAGGTCGGCGTTGTGCGGGAATGCGGCGGACATGGAAACATTGTAGGGAGAGCCCATCTGCTTCTCGGTGTAAACCACCCGCGACTGAAGTCGCAGGCTTATCAGGCCGTTGAAAAACTACTGCGGTGGGCCATCTGCGGCGTTGCACGGTGCTCGCTGCCTCGCCTATCTATTTGATATGTCTCGGTCGCTGCGCGCCGTGCGCCTTGCATCTGGCCATCCTCGCGACGTTTTTCAACGGCCTGTTATTGTGAAGCGCAGACATGGTTGCCCCTATCCACACCCCCAACATCAGGCGTATTGACGACCGCCCTCGGCAGCGGGGCACCGCTGCCGATGCGGGCAAGGTTTCGACTGGCGTTGCAGTCGGCGTGCGCCCGCAGACCACACTTTTCGCACACGAAACGATGCTTGAGCCGCTTGCCCAGGCCGCCGCAGCACGCACACGTCTGGCTCGTGTAGGCCGGGTTGACGTACTCGACCACGATGCCCGCCGCCTTGGAACGGTCGCGCCGATCGCGCAGATGCCCGCCGCCGAAGACCTTGCCCGTGCTCACGGCGGCGAGGTTGTTTTCTCCGACATCCACGCCCATGACCGGGCCGGATGCCAGCGGCTTCACGTCGCCGGATTCGACGACGAGGTTGAAAAACCACTTGCCCTGCCGCAAGACCAGTTCCGCTTCCTTTGGCTTTCCGGATTCGAGGATGCGGCGCTGATGCGCGCCCAGGCGCAGGGGAATGGTCATGCGCCCCTGAGCCGTGTAGAGCGAGACGCCGTCGCCCCTGAGTGTGTAGGTGCGTTGGTCGAAATGCACGCTGGCATGGTCGAAACGGATCGCGGGAGGCGGCTGGTCTTTGCGGATGCGCCCCAGCGCCTTTTGTGCCTTGTCGGCTTTGCACACCGAGAAGATCGCATTGCAGCCCATCTGGCTGCCCAGCGGCGTGGCCGCTCGCAGCGCGTTGTACGCCAGGTTGTGCAAGGCCACCCGATTCCAGACCCGGTGCGCGACGACGAAAGGCACCAGACGGTTGCAAGCGTCCGCGTCAGCAGAACGCAGCGCCGTCAACGCGGCAGCCTGCTGCGCAGTCACGTCCAGTCGGACCTGGGCGGTGCGCATCATGCGTTCCAATATACACCACATGGTGCGCTTTGCGCGCCTGCAATTCCTCCCGCGATTGAAAACGCGGGTTTCCTTGCGAGGCATCTATGAATCAGTCGACCATCATTGCGCTGCTATTTGCCGGACTGGCCTATCTGCTGGGCTCGCTGTCGTTTGCGGTGTTGGTCAGCCGCGCACTGGGCATGGCCGATCCGCGCAGCTACGGCTCGGGCAACCCCGGGGCCACCAATGTGCTGCGCAGCGGCAACAAATTGGCCGCCGCATTGACCCTGCTACTCGACGCGTTCAAGGGCTGGGCCGCAGTGTGGCTGGCGTTGGTGTTCGGCCCTGCCAACGGATTGGGCGCTCCGGGGGTTGCGCTGGTGGCGATGGCCGTGTTTCTCGGCCATCTCTACCCGGTGTTTTTCGGTTTCAAAGGGGGCAAGGGTGTGGCCACTGCGGCCGGGGTGTTGCTGGCGGTGCAGCCCTGGCTCGGGCTTGCCACACTGGTTACCTGGTTGATCGTGGCCGGCTTTTTCCGCTATTCCTCGCTGGCGGCGCTGGTGGCCGCGGTGTTTGCGCCCTTCTACTACTGGTTCGGCGGCGGGCTAGCCTGGCAGACCGATCCGGCCTTGCTGCTGGCGCTGATTCTGATCAGCGCGCTGCTGATCTGGCGGCACCGCACCAACATCCGCAAGCTCATGCGCGGCGAGGAAAGCCCGATTGGACGCAAAAAATAGCGTAAACAGGCCTTATCAGGCCGTTGAAAAACTACTGCGGTGGGCCATCTGCGGCGTTGCACGGTGCTCGCTGCCTCGCCTATCTATTTGATATGTCTCGGTCGCTGCGCGCCGTGCGCCTTGCATCTGGCCATCCTCGCGACGTTTTTCAACGGCCTGTTAGTCCCGGAAATTGTTGAATGACAGCGGCGCGTCGTCGATGTCTTTGCGCAGCAGGGCGATCACTGCCTGCAGGTCGTCGCGCTTGGCCCCGCTGACTCGCACCACGTCACCCTGGATTGCAGAGGTCACTTTGAGTTTGGAGCCTTTGATCACCGCAGTGATCTTCTTGGCCAGATCCTGCGCGATGCCGGCCTTGACGGTGACGACCTGCTTGACCCGGTCACCGGAAATTTTCTCGATCTTGCCCAGCTCGAAAAACCGCGGATCGATCTTGCGCTTGGCCGCCTTGGCCATCAGCACGTCGCGCACCTGACCGAGCTGGAAATCGCTGTCGGCGGTGAGGGTAATGGCCTTGTCGGCGTGCTCGATGTGCGCCGAGCTGCCCTTGAAATCGAATCGTGTGGCAATTTCCTTGGCGACCTGATCGCAGGCGTTGCGCACCTCGACCAGATCGGGTTCGACGACGGTATCGAAAGACGGCATGGAGGCTTCCTTGAAGGGATAATGCGACGATTGGTCTGACGAATTCTATGAGCCTGCATATCGAAACCGACCTGCCGCTGCGCGGCCTCAACACCTTCGGCGTAGAGGCGGTTGCGCGCCGCCTGGTGCGCCTGCGCAGCGCACGTGATGTGCGCCTGGTGGTCGATCATCCAGAGCTAGGCCGCGCTCCGAAATTCATCCTCGGTGGCGGCAGCAATCTGTTGCTCACCCGGGATATCGACGCGGTGGTGCTCAAGATCGAGATCGCCGGCCTGCGGGTGCTCGAGGAGAATGCCCACTCGACCCTGGTCGAGGTCGGCGCGGGCGAGCCCTGGCACCGGGTGGTGCAATGGACGCTCGATCAGGGTTTGCCTGGTCTGGAAAACCTGGCGCTGATTCCGGGCACGGCGGGTGCAGCGCCGGTGCAGAACATCGGCGCCTATGGTGTGGAACTGTCGGATCGGCTGGAATCGGTGGACGTGGTCGACCTGGTTACTGGACGCAGCGCCACACTGCCGGCGGCGGCCTGCCGTCTCGGCTACCGTGACAGCGTGTTCAAACGCGAACTGGCTGGCAAATCGGTGATCACCGCCATCCGCCTGCGATTGCCCAAACCCTGGGTGCCCGTGACCGGCTACGCCGATGTCGCGCGCTGGCTGCAGCGCCACCACGTCCACGATCCGAGTCCGAGGGATTTGTTCGACGCGGTGTGCGCCATTCGCCGCAGCAAGCTGCCTGACCCCGCGCTGCTGGGCAATGCCGGCAGCTTTTTCAAGAACCCGGTGGTCAATCGCACCATCCGCAACGAGATTCTCGAAGAGCACCCGGACATCGTCAGCTACCCGCTGGAGGATGGCACCTACAAGCTGGCCGCAGCGTGGATGATTGCCGCCTGTGGCTGGAAGGGCCGGTCGCGGGGGCGGGCTGGGGTCTATGAACATCAGCCGTTGGTTCTGGTCAATCACGGCGGCGCCACCGGAACCGACATCCTCGCGCTGGCGCAGGCGGTGCAATCCAGCGTGGAACAGAAATTCGGCCTGCATCTGGAGCCGGAGCCGGTCATCGTTTGATACAGCAGGTGACCGAATTTGCCGCAGGCGCGTTCACGACGGCGGCTCGAACCGCTCCATGCGGCGCGCGCCAGGCTAGGCCAAGCGTCAACCGAAGCCGTGGCTCAGCAGCACGGCCAGCAGCGGAATGATCACCATCACATGCGACTGCGCCATCAACCAGCGCCGTTCGCAACGGATTTCGAGCGCGGCAATGTCCGCGGGCTGACGCCGCCACAGCGCCAGGGTTCGGCTGGACGGCCAGGACATCAGCGCCATCAGCAGCAAGAACCCGATCTTGCCCCACAGCAAAGGATTGTGCAGTAGCCACTGCGGCCCCTTGATGCCCCAGAACACCAGCATCAGACCGCTGACCGCCACCGCGGCAAAGCTGGCCCAGACCCAGAGGTCGAGCCGCCGTAGGCGCTCTAGAGCTGCCGGATCGATTGCCTCCACACGGATCAGACTGGTCTTGGCGGTGAGAAAGACCACCAGTCCAAGCATTGCGGACAGATGGAGGTAGAGCAGCAGTGCATCGGTCAGCATGACGGTCAGGGTGGGTTGCGCTGGGTCAATCCAACTCGCGTTGCCGCTGCGTGACGAAATGCTGCAGCGGCGGGTGCAGGCAATCAGCCAGGGTGGACTGGTTCAGACGGGCATAAAACGCCTCGGCCGCATCGCTCAGCAGCGGACGCAGCAGGCACAGCGGCGTGAGATTGCAATGCCCCCCGTCGGTTCGCAGACACTCCACCAGCCCCTGACCATCTTCGAGCCAGCGCACCAGATTGCCTAGAAGAATTTCCTCTGCCTTTTTTTGCAGACGCACGCCGCCGCCGACCCCGCGCTGGTTGACCACATACCCGCCCAGTGCCAGACGCTGGAGGATTTTGATCAAGTGCTCGCGAGATACATCAAGGATCAGCGCTATCTCTTTGCTATTGAATGACTTCTCTGGATCGGAAGCGAGCACCATCAGCGCACGCAGACCATAGTCGGTGAATTGGGTGAGCTTCAATTTGTGACTTGCGGGTTGGGTTGTGCGGGTCTATAGTGGAACATATGTTTCCACTTTTGTGATCATCATGAAGCATACTCCTTTGCACTCGTTGCCGCAGCCTGAGCGCGGCGACAGTCTGTTTCGACAAATGCTCGACGCCACACCCGGTTGCGTCGAGCCGCGGGATCGTCGCACTGCGATTGCCCGTCAGCTGCGCGAACAGACCGGGCTCGATGATGAGGTTCTGGCGCGGCTGGTGCGACGTTTTTACGCAATGGCGCAGCAGGATGCCGTACTCGGCCCGCTTTTCGCAGCACATATCTGGGACTGGGAGGCGCATTACAGCCGCTTGGTGGATTTCTGGGCTTCGGTGGGATTGCTTGCGGGGCGTTACCACCGCAATGCGCTGCAAGCGCACCGACCGCTGGGGTTACGTACGGAACATTTCGTGCGCTGGCTGGAGCTGTTCGACCAGGCGCTGCAGGCGGAGGTCTCACCGCAAGCGCGTGAGCATCTGCTGGTCATCGCGAAGCGCATCGCGGACACGCTGCGAAACCGACTGTGTGCGGACGCCCTGGCAGCGCAGGACGCATCCGCGCTTCAGTTGCATGCGGTCACAAAAGATACATCGCCTGTCCAGGCGCCTTGATCCAGGGCAAGCCAGAACATAAGCGGCCACTTATCTTGTCAATGCACCTGCGACGTTTTGTCGCATTACCCTGAGGAGAGAGAACGATGCCAGAAGAAATGCCGTATGCCCCGATGCCAGTATCTCGGGAGGATGGCAGCACCACGCCGAATGCGGCCATGCCAGTGCCCGATCTGAACTATGCCCGGCCGATTGGCGCGTGGGTGATCGTCGCTGCCTTGTTCGTCGTCGTGGTCGGTATGTGGGCGATGGTCGCCGCGTATTTCTCTCTCCATGCCTGAGGATGCCATGTCGACTTCCACCCCTGATGTCTTTGAGGATCGGTTCCACCATGTGGCGCTGCGGCACGAGCGCGTCTGGATTTTCATTTCCATTGCGATGATCGCCGCGCTCTTTCTCGTGGCCGTGTGGTTCGTGGTGCACGACTATGGGCTGGTGGCCAAGACCACTGAGTTCTATTCCAACCCCAACAGCCCGGCGCAGCTGGCCGCGTTCGAGGGGTCGGGCGTGAAGCAGACCGGGCCGAACAGTTATGACGTCTACGAAATCGGCCGCGCCTGGAGCTGGACGCCGGGCACCGCCACGCCGCTGACCCTGCCGGTCGGCGCACATGTCACGTTCTACGTCACTAGCGGCGATGTGCTTCACGGTTTCGAAGTGCAGGGCACCAGCATCAACCTCACCGCCATTCCCGGTGTAGTCGGGCATGTGAGTTACACCTTCGACAAGCCCGGCATTTACCACATCATCTGCAATGAGTATTGCGGCGCCGGCCACCAGGCCATGATCGGCACCATCGTCATCACCGGAGCGAAACAATCATGAGCGCAACCCTCGGTCACAATGCGCCGCGCGTTCTGGCGGTGCCCACTGCCGGTGAACTGGCCGGCGAGAAAAAAATGCTTCTGGCCTTCTGGGTCACGGGCTTTGCGGCGCTGGCGGTCGGCATCATCATTGGCGTACTGCAGAGCACCAACTACGCCGGAATCGATCTCTACCCCTATCTGCAGCCGTTTCTCAAGTCCTATTACCAGGGCTTGACCATGCACGGCGTGCTCAACGCCTATGTGTTCACCTTTTTCACCATTTCCGGCTGGCTGATGTATTTGCCGGCGCGCGAGCTCAAGCTCAAGCCGAACATGGGGCTGGCCTGGTTCACCTATGCGCTGATGCTACTGGGCACGCTGATGGCCGCCTATGGCATGTTCGACAACTCATCGAGCGTGCTCTACACCATGTATGCGCCGCTCAAGGGCAGCGCTTGGTTCTATCTGGGCATCACCCTGGTCGTGGTGGCGAGCATTCTGCCACTGTTCGTCGTGCTGGAGATGCGTGCGCGCTGGAAAAAGGCCAATCCCGGGCAGCTCACCCCGCTGGTGACCTATATGAGCGCGACCACGCTGCTGATGTGGCTGCTCGCGGCCTTGGGTGCGGGCACCGAGGCGGTGTTCCTGCTCGATCCGTGGGCACTCGGGCTGACACACACCATCGACCCGCTGCTGGCGCGTACGCTGTTCTGGTGGACCGGGCATCCGATCGTGTACTACTGGCTGATGCCGGGGTATGTGTCGATCTACGCGCTGCTGCCTCGGCAGGCCGGTGGCAAGCTGGTCTCCGATCCGCTGGCGCGGCTGGCGTTTCTGCTGTTGTTCGTGTTCTCGCTGCCAGTAGGCACGCACCATCAGTACACCGACCCGGGCATCTCGCCGGTGATGAAGGGCATCGTCACGGCGCTCACGCTGTCGGTGGCGATTCCTAGCCTGATCACCGCATTCACCATTGCGCTGAGTCTGGAATACGCCGGGCGCCGCCGCGGCGGCATGGGGTTGATGGGCTGGTGGAGCGCGCTGCCGTGGAAGGACCCCTCGGTGGTGGCGCAGGTGCTGGCGCTGGTGAGCTTCATCTTCGGTGGAGCGGGCGGCATCGTCAATGCCAGCTGGCAGCTCGACAATGTGGTGCACAACACCCTGTGGATCCCGGCGCACTTTCACCTGACCGTCGGCACCATGACCACGCTGGTGTTCATGGGCGTGAGCTTCTGGCTGCTGCCTCACCTGACCGGTCGCAGGCTCTACAGCCCGAAGCTGGCTCTGTGGAGCGTGTGGCTGTGGTTCCTCGGGCTGATGACCTGGGGTTTTGCCGGTCACTGGGCCGGCATGGGCGGCGTGCCGCGTCGCGCCTGGGTGTCTGCCCTGCCGCATGACCAGTACATGCAGCTCTACGGCGCGGTGCACCCGGCGCTGATCATCGTGGGCATCGGCGGTGTGATTGCCGCAGTGGGCGCAGTGCTCTACTACATCGTGTTCTTCGGCACGCTGTTTGGCCAGAAGGACGCCAAGGCGATGGTCGAGGTCCCGTTCACCCAATACATTACCCCAGCCGATGGCTCGACGCTGGCGCGCATTGCCGAACCGCTGGGGATGTGGACGCTGATCACTTTCGTCATCACCCTGGCGGTGTATCTGCCGGTGTTCTGGCCGATGCTGACCCATCCGATCCACGCCCCGGGCTTCGTGCTCTGGTGATGGAATGCGCGATGCTACGTCGGCAACGGCAACGGCAGCGGAGCGCGGCGCGCACGCGGGGCTCGGAGGTTGGCGGGCTTCGGCACTGCGCGCGGCCATCGTCAGCGTGGCGCTGCTGGCTGCGCTGCTGGGCTGGTCGCATATGCAGCCGCACGGTGCGGCGCTGCACGGATCCGTACTTCAGCCCGATCCAGCGCCTGCATTCACCGGCCTCACCGACACCCAGGGCAGACCTTTCAACTGGCAGCAGCAGCGCGGGTATGCGGTACTGGTGTTCTTCGGCTACACCCATTGCCCCGATGTCTGCCCGCTCACCCTTGCGGCCCTGGCACAGAGTGTGCAACGCCTCGGCGGGCTGCAGCAACGGGTGCACGTGGTGTTCGTCACTCTGGACCCCGCACGCGACAGGCCTTTGGTGCTGCGCGCCTACCTCGACGGCTTTTTGCCCGATGCGATCGGTCTGCGTGGCGCTCCTGCAGCGGTGGCCAACTCAGCGCGGCAATGGGGCATCAGTTGGCGCCGGGTCGATACCGGAGCGGGGCAGTACTGGATCGACCACACCGCGGCGGTCACCCTGGTCAGCCCAGATGGCCGGTTGCTCGCACGTTACGGCTTCGGCCAGCTCACCCATCCCGCCTGGCTGGCAGACGACCTGCGCCACATTCTGGAGCCTTGATCATGCAACACGGCTGGCCGCTGGCGGCCTGGGGTGGGTGGGTTGCACTGGTCGCGGTGATGCTGCTGGTCTACGGGCTGGTCGCATGGCACGGGCGCTGGGCCTGGTGGCGGGTGGCCGTGTTCAGTCTGGGTTGCCTGCTCACCCTGGGCTCGGCATGGGGTCTGCACAACCCGCTGGCGTCGATGACCGGCTACACCATCGCGCTGATGAGCATGGGACAGATCGTCTCGCCGCTGTTGCTTGTGGGCATTCCGCCGCAGGCGCGCGCGCGCTGGTATCGGCCTGCCCACACGATGTGGAGCGACTGGCTGTTGGATCCCTGGGTGGCCGCCGCGGTGTTTGTGATCGTGACCCTCGGTGTCAACCTGCCCGGCGTGTTCGACACCGCGCTGGCCAATGCGCTGTTTTCCGGACCGATCGGTCTGCTGCTGCTGATCTCTGGGCTGATGTTCTGGGCGCAGCTGCTGGCGGGAAGCACGCGGCTGCAGACACGATGGATCGCCGGCTTGTACGGCTGGCTGGGCAGTCTGCCGATGATGGTCATCGCCGCCGTTTGGGTGTGGAGCACCCAGGTGCTCTACACCCCATATCTGGACGTGCTGTGCCTGTGGAACCTCAGCCCACTCGACGACCAGCACTATGCCGGGCTGGTGATGTTCGCCGCAGGGCTGCCTCTGCAGTTGCGCGCGGCCTGGCTGCTGATCATGCCTGCTGACATCATGCCCGCCGTTTCCTGACACGCCGCTGTGTGTCGCTTGCGGTGCGCAGCTTTTTCTGTTTTTGTTCAGACTTCCAAGGACGACCCATGAAACTCCGATCCCTCAGCATGATCGCATTGTCACTACTGGTCTGCGCCGCGGCGCAGGCGCAGACCGCCACCGGCAATCCGGCTGCGGGCAAGTACGACAGTTCGATGTGCGAAGGCTGCCACAACGTGCGCGGCGGCTTCAAGACCGATTTCCCGGCCGAATACCGTGCCCCCAAGCTCAACGGCCAGAGCGCAGCATATCTTGCCCAGTGCCTGCAGGACTACCGCAGCGGCGTGCGGCGCAACCCGACGATGAAGGCCGTGGCCGACATCCTCACCCCACAGCAGATCGCCGATCTGTCGGCGTATTACGCAGTCGCCAAAGACCAGCCCATCAAATGAGGAACACGACAATGAAATGCATCATCCCGGGGGTTGGCCTTGCTGCATTGCTTGCGCTGGCTTCGGCAGCCCACGCCGCAGACATCAAAAAAGGTGAGGAACTGGTGAACAAGGGCGGCTGCATCGCCTGTCACGGTGCGGGGTTGGACAAGCCCATTGCGCCGAATTATCCCAAGCTCGCCGGCCAGTACCAGAGCTATCTGTTTCACGCCCTGCAGCAGTACCAGGCCAAACACCAGACGCCGCTGTACGGCCGCAACAACCCGATCATGAGCGGCATCGTGGCGCAGTACAACAAGCAGGACTTGGAGGACATCGCCGCCTATATTGCCAGCCTGAAGGGTGATCTGTACATCCGCGACGAAATGCGCTGAGTTTGTGGCGGCAACTGCCTGGCGCCGCTAGTGCCCAAATCGCATGTTCAACCGCTATGATTTGGGTTGAGTCAACCTGAGAGGGCGCCATGGCTGATGAACAAAACTCCTCCCAGCCTTCCGGGAAAAACCGACCGGTCATCGACCCGAAGGCACAGGTGCATCTGGGCTACTGGCTGCTGGCCATCGCCTTGATGTTCCTGGTGCAAAGCCTGTGGTCGTCGTACAGCACGGTGCAAACCGTGCCCTACAGCACCTTCCAGTCCTACCTGAAGGAAGGCCGCATCGAAAACGTGCTGATCGGTGACCAGACCATCACCGGCACGCTCAAGACTCCAGACGCCAACGGCAAGAGCATCGTCGTGGCGGTGCGGGTCGATCCCCAGCTCGCCAGCGAGCTGCAGCGCTACGGCGTGACCTACGCGCAGCAGTACACCAATACTTGGCTGTCCGACATCCTGTCCTGGGTGGTTCCCGCGCTGGTGTTCGTCGGGGTGTGGTTTTTTCTGGTGCGCCGCTTTGCCGACAAGGCTGGCATGGGCATGGGCGGCTTCATGTCCATCGGCAAGAGCCGCGCCAAGGTCTATATGGAAAACCGCACCGGCGTGACCTTTGCCGATGTGGCCGGAGTGGACGAGGCCAAGGCCGAACTGGAGGAGGTGGTCGACTTCCTCAAGCATCCCGCCGAACACGGCCGCCTGGGTGCACGCGCGCCAAAAGGCGTATTGCTGGTAGGCCCGCCGGGGGTGGGCAAGACCCTGCTGGCGCGTGCCGTGGCGGGCGAGGCCGGCGTGCCGTTCTTTTCCATCAGCGGCTCGGAATTCGTCGAAATGTTCGTCGGCGTTGGTGCGGCACGAGTGCGTGACCTATTCGAGCAGGCGCGGCAGAAGGCCCCGGCGATCATTTTCATCGACGAGCTCGACGCGCTGGGCCGAGCCCGCGGCGCCGTGCCGTTCGGCGGCGGGCATGACGAGAAGGAGCAGACGCTCAACCAGCTTCTGGTCGAACTCGACGGCTTCGACTCCAGCTCCTCGCTGGTCATTCTTGCGGCGACCAACCGCCCGGAAATCCTCGACCCCGCACTGCTGCGCGCCGGACGCTTCGACCGACAGGTGCTGGTGGAGCGGCCGGACAAGATCGGCCGGGTGCAGATCCTCAAGGTGCATGTACGCAAGATTCGCCTCGACCCCACGGTCGATCTGGAGCAGATCGCCGCGCTCACGCCGGGCTTTTCCGGCGCCGACCTGGCCAATCTGGTCAACGAGGCTGCGCTGCTGGCCACGCGCGAGAACGCGCAGACCGTCACCCTGGCGCACTTCACCCGCGCGGTCGAGCGCATCGTCGCCGGTCTGGAGAAAAAGAACCGCCTGCTCAACCCCAAGGAGCGGGAGATCGTCGCGCACCATGAAATGGGCCACGCTTTGGTGGCAATGAGCCTGCCAGGCACCGATGCGGTGCACAAGGTGTCGATCATTCCCCGCGGCGTCGGCGCGCTGGGTTACACCATCCAGCGCCCTACCGAAGACCGGTATCTCATGACCCGCGAAGAATTGCAGAACAAGATGGCGGTGCTGATGGGCGGCCGCGCTGCCGAGCATCTGGTTTACGGGCATTGGTCCACCGGCGCGGCCGACGATCTGGCCAAGGTGACGGACATTGCGCGCAGCATGGTCACGCGCTACGGTATGGCGGAAAAGCTCGGCGGGGTCAGCCTGGAGGAGACGCCGCAATCCTTTCTCGGCACGACGGCTCTGCCGCCGAAGCACGAGTACAGTGAACAGACCGCGCGCGAGATCGACTGCGCGGTTCGCGAACTGGTCAATGCCGCGTTCGACCGCGCCACCGCCATTCTGCAGGCCAAACGCGCCATGCTCGAGGAGGGTGCGCGCCAGCTCCTGGCCAAGGAGACATTGACCGAGGCGGAGCTCAAGGCATTGCTGCAGACGGTATCAGACGAGGCGGTGGCCAATGCCTGAGTCGCAGGGCCGTGCTCAAGCCGGCCTGGAGTGCAGCCTCCGCACGGGCAGAATGTGACGGTCGTAGCGGTCGATGCCCAGCCCTTCGACACTGATCTCCGGCTTGCGGCCCAGCACCAGGTCGCTGACCACACGGCCTGAACCGCACGCCATGGTCCAGCCCAGGGTGCCGTGTCCGGTATTGAGGAACAGATTGCCGTAGCGCGTGGCGCCGACAATAGGCGTGCTGTCGGGCGTCATCGGGCGCAGGCCGGTCCAGAACTCAGCGGCTGCCAGATCGCCTCCCGGGAACAGATCGCGCGTGACCATCTCAAGCGTCTCGCGCCGCCGCGGGTTTAGCCGCAGGTCGAATCCGCCTAGCTCGGCCATACCGCCTACGCGGATGCGCTTGTCAAAGCGGGTGAGGGCGATCTTGTAAGTCTCGTCCAGCACGGTCGAACGCGGCGCCAGCGTCTCGTCAATCAGCGGCACGGTCAGCGAATAACCCTTGACTGGATACACCGGCAGGTCGAACCCGAGCGGTGCGAGGATGGCGCGCGAGTCGCTGGCCAGCGCGAGCACATAGCGGTCTGCGGTGAGCGTCTGCTTAGCCAGGCGCACCCCGGTGATGCGTAGGCCGTCGGTGTTCAGACCGGTGACGACTTGGCCGAAGCGAAAGTCCACGCCAAGCGCGCGCGCCATCTCGCCCAAGCGGGTGGTAAACAGATGGCAATCCCCGGTTTCGTCATGCGGCAGCCGCAGGCCGCCCACCAGGCGGTCGCAGGCATGCGCCAGACCGGGTTCGACGGTGGCGAGCTGGTCGCGATCGAGAATCTGATATGGCACGCCGCATTCCTCGAGCACGGCCACGTCGCGCTGCACCGCATCGAGCTGCGCTTGGCTGCGAAACACCTGTAACGTGCCGCCAGTGCGCTGCTCGTAGGCAATGCCGGTCTGCTCGCGCAGCGCCTGCAGGCTGGCACGACTGTATTCGGCCAGCCGCATCATGCGTTCCTTGTTGACCGTGTAGCGCTCGGCGGTGCAGTTGCGCAGCATCTGCGCCATCCAGCGCAGCTGCCACAAGCTGCCATCGAGCCGGATCGCCAACGGGGCGTGGCGCTGGAACATCCACTTGATCGCCTTGAGCGGAATACCGGGCGCAGCCCAGGGCGTGGAATAGCCGGGCGACACCTGTCCGGCGTTGGCAAAGCTGGTCTCCATCGCGCAGGCATTCTGGCGGTCGATTACGGTGACCTCTGCGCCCGCCTTGGCAAGGTAGTAGGCCGTCGTGGTGCCGATGACCCCGGCGCCAAGGACGATGACTTTCATTTCTGGTTCCTGTTGGGTGTTTCGATGCGGCAAATTTAGTCGGCTATCTGCAAAAAATTTCCTTGTTTTGATGGGTGTTCGCAGTGAAAATTCCTGCGCAGATTTCTACTTTTCGATGCTCCCGCACGCCATGTACGACTTCGACCGCATCGACCGCCGCATTCTCGACATTCTGCAGCGCAACGGCCGTATCTCCATGACAGAGCTGGCTGCCGAAGTGGGGCTATCGGCTTCGCCGTGCACCGAGCGCGTCAGGCGCATGGAGCGTGCCGGGGTGATTACCGGCTACCACGCCCGCGTCAACCCCGAGGCGCTGGGCAAAACCCTGCTGGTCTTCGTCGAGATCAAGCTCGCCACCAAGTCGGGCGATGTGTTCGACGCTGTGCGCGAGGAACTGCTGCACATGCCCGAGGTAATGGAATGCCATCTGGTGTCGGGCGGTTTCGACTATCTGGTCAAGTTCCGGCTGCACGGCATGAAGGAATACCGTCACCTGCTTGGGGATATTCTCAAGCGGCTGCCAGTGGCTGCCGAGTCGCAAAGCTATGTCGTGATGGAGGACATCAAGGAAGGCTTTTATCTGCCCACCGATCGCTGAACTTCCCACCCGACGCCTCTATCGTGCACATTGCTTCTAGTGCGATTGCGCAGAGCGCCGCCCTGACGCACCGCCCCCATTTCCGCATGCCCTCGGCTGCTCGTCTCTCCCCCCGTCATTCCTCCCGCTTCAAACCGTTGAGCGGGACGCGCATCACCACACTGGCGCTCAATCTGCCAGGCCCGGCTGCCGTGGCTCGGCTGCGCGCGCTGGGTGCCGAGGTGCGCAAGTTCGAGCTACCCAGCGGCGATCCGGTGGCGCAGATGTCGCCCGCGCTGTACCGTGCGATGCACAGAGGCATCCGGGTGCAGACTCTGGACCTGAAAACCGCGCAAGGGCAGGCCACGCTGCATGCGCAGTTGCAGCACAGCGACCTGCTGTTCACTGCGTTTCGCCCGGCCGCGCTACGGCGCCGGGACCTGGATCGTCGCCGCCTGAGCGCACGTCATGCGCAACTCATCGTCGTCAGCGTGCTGGGCTATCCCGGGGTGCAGTCGCATTTGCCGGGATGGGTTGCGGGCACGACGCCCCGTCGCAGCGGCGCTACGGCCAAGGGTTTGCGCTGCACGACGAGGGTCTGGCCTATGCCGAGCAGCTGCGCTGCGCCGGGGTGCGGGTCAACGCCACGAAGTGGGCCGGGGTGACGCACGACTTCATCAAGCTCAGTCGCGCCGTGCCCGAAGCCGCACGCGCCGGAGGCCGCCGCGCGGGCCTTGCGTGCTGCTGCGGCTCAGGCGGGTGCGGTCAGCGCGTAGGGCAGGGTGCCGACCTCCACCTCCGGCCCTGCAGCGTCGCCCAGGTGTAGCCCGGGTTGTTCGGCCAGCGCGATCTTCAGCTCGGCCAGCGCCCACCAGCCCCCCCGGTCATCGGGTGCGGCGTTGACCACCACGCCGCAGGGCTGTCCCGGGTCGGCGCTGTGTACCAGCTCCTGCCCGGGGTGCATCGGCGCGCGGCTGGTGATCAGGTAGGTGCGGCGCTTGAGCGTGCCGCGGTATTGGCTGCGGGCTACCACTTCCTGCCCGGGATAACAGCCTTTCTTGAAGTTCACCCCACCGATCAATTCCAGATTGACCATTTGCGGCACGAAAAGCTGCTGCGTGGCCTGGGTGATATGCGGCAGGCCGGCACGGATGTCCTGCAATGCCCAGGTCGCTGCCGGCAGCGCGGGCAGGGCGGCCAGATCGGCGTACAGCCGCTGTTGCGCGGGTTGCGTCGGGTCGAGAAGCAGCAGGCAGCGCACCGCGTCGTCAGCCTGGGGCAGGCGCAGCAACAGCCCGCTGCCGTCCAGCCGCCGAACCTCCCACGGTTGCGCTGGCGGCATCAGGTGCGGGGTGAAGTCGTGCGCATGCGCACCCAGCAGACCGAAGCGATGCAGTTGCGCAGTGACGTCGTCCAGGGTGCATTTGAGCCGCAACACGAACATGCGCAGACGCTGGAGCACGCCCTGCGCGATCGAGGCGTCAAGCAGCAGCAGGATCTGCTGCGGTGCCCATTGCAGCGCCACCATGTCGGCCACCATCCGGCCCTGCGGGGTGAGCAGCGCTGCCAGCCGGGCCTGATCCGCTGGCCAGTTCCGAAAATCTTGACTGAGCTGGGCATGGAGCAAATCCGCCCCCTGCGGGCCGGATACGCGCAGCACGGCAAGCGATTCGAGAGAACAGGCGGACAGCGACATGGCGGGGGAAGGTTGGTCAAACGGCACAGACCCCGCGAGTAGGGGCTGGGCTAGTATAGGCAACCTGTGTCGCCGGGGCCCGCTGTGGGCTTGAGCCGGCGGCTGCGACTCTCTGACCGACTCCGTGCGTTTGCTGCGAAAACTTCTGCTGTCTGGCCTGTTCGTTCTGGTGCTGCTTGCCGCGGCGCTGGTCTGGTGGGCCAACAGCCCGATTGCGTTGCGCGAGAGTCCGCTGGATTTTTCGGTGCGCCCGGGTAGTTCGGCGTTGTCCGCTGCACGGCAGATCGCGCAGCAGGGCGCCGATCTGCAGCCCCGGTTGTTTTACTGGCTCGCCCGGCTGAGCGGCCGCGGCACCGAACTGAAGGCGGGCAGTTATGAAATCACCCAAGGCATCACACCGTGGGTGCTGCTCGAACGCATGGCGCGCGGAGACCAGACCCTGCTGGCGGTCACCATTCCCGAAGGCTGGACATTCGCGCAGATGATGCAGGCGCTCAATACCGCGCCCGGCCTGCAGCATGACGCCGCGTCGTTGACGCCTCAGCAGATCATGCAGCGTATCGGTGCCCCCGAGGGCACCGCGCCCGAGGGGGAGTTTTTCCCGGATACCTACCTCTACGCCCGGAATTCCTCCGAGCTCGACGTGCTGCGCCGTGCATATCAGGCAATGCAAAAGCGCTTGGCCTCCGCATGGGCCCAGCGTGCGCCCGACCTTCCGCTCCAGACACCGCAACAGGCGTTGATCCTGGCCTCCATCATCGAAAAAGAGACCGGCAACCCGCAGGATCGCGACAAGATTGCCGCGGTGTTCATCAACCGCCTGCGCGCCGGCATGCCGCTGCAGAGCGATCCTACGGTGATCTACGGCATGGGCTCGCGCTATCAGGGCAATCTGACCAAGCGCGATCTGCAAACCTTCACGCCGTACAACACCTATGTGATCAGCGGCCTGCCGCCCACACCGATTGCGCTGCCGGGCGAAGCCTCACTGCAAGCCGCATTGCACCCGGCACCGATCAAGGCGCTGTACTTCGTGGCCCGCGGCGATGGCACCAGCCAGTTCTCCGACACCCTGGCGCAGCACAACGCCGCAGTGGTACGGTACATCCTCAAAACTCCATGAGTGCACTCAATCCCTATCGTCCCGGCCTGTTCGTTGCCTTCGAGGGCATCGACGGCGCCGGCAAGTCCACGCAGTTGCATGCCGCCGTCGAGCTGCTGCGCACCGCAGGGCGCAAGGTGGTGCTCACCCGCGAGCCGGGCGGCACCGATATCGGCGAAAAAATCCGTACCCTGCTGCTGAGCGAGCCGATGCGGCCGGCCACCGAGGCGCTGCTGATGTTCGCCGCACGGCAAGAGCATGTGCTGCAGGTCATCGAACCTGCCCTGCTCGCAGGCACCGACGTGGTGTGCGACCGCTTCACCGCGGCAACCCTGGCGTACCAGGGCGGGGGCAAGGGCATTCCCACCGAGCGGCTTCAGGCACTCGCACGCTGGGTGCATCCGGGTCTGTGGCCGGACTGCGTCATCTTGATCGACCTGCCACCGGAAGTGGCTGCGCAGCGTCTGGCGGCGGCGCGCCAGCGTGACCGCTTCGAGCAGGAGAATCTGGAATTCTTTACCCGGGTGCGCGCGCACTACCTGCAGCAGGCCGATACCGCACCCGACAAATGGCTGATCGTCGACGGCACCCAGGCGCCTGAGCAGGTGCAGAGCATCATTGCAAATCACTTGAACAATGTGCTCATGAAAATGGCTTCTCAATGAGCTCCGCCTGGTTGATCCATGCGCCGCAGGGCTACGGAAAATGGCCCGCCCTGCAACAGGCGGCCCATGCGCTGCTGTGTGAATCACCCGCTTGCGGTCCTTCAGACCACCCCGCTGCGGCAAGGCTGCCCGCTGCGCTGCGTGCGCAGCGGGCCTGCGGCCACTGCGCGAGTTGCGCGCTGCTGCAGGCCGGCACCCATCCCGACCTGATGATCGCCGCTCCCGAGGTGCTCGAGCCAGCTCTTGGACTGCGCGGCGCAGAGGAGGGCAGGGCGCGCAACGAATCCAGGACCGTCAGTCAGGACATCCGCATCGAACAGATTCGGCAGCTCAACGACTGGGCGGTCAGCAGCAGCCATCGGGGCAGGGCCAAGGTCGCACTGATCTATCCCGCCGACGCCCTCAACCCTGCGGCTGCCAATGCCCTGCTCAAGACGTTGGAAGAACCGCCGCCAGGGGTACAGTTTTTCCTCGGTGCGCACCGCCTCGATGCGCTGCTGCCGACCATCCGCAGCCGCTGCCGCCAGGCGCCGATGGCCAGACCGTCTGCAGCGGAAATGCAGCAGCTGTTCGGGGCAGACGCGGACGCTGCGCTGCTGGCGTGGTGTCAGGGCGCGATCTACCAGACCGATCCGGCCAACGGATTGCAGTGGGCACACAGTCTGCTCGAAGCGCTAGGCCGCGACGGCGCTGTGGCGGCGTCCTCGCTGCCTGCCCCGCCCGACCATACGGTGGCCGTGGCCGCGCTGCTCAAGATCGGCAGCGATCTGCAGCGCATACAGGCAGGCGCAGCCGCGTTGTATTTGCCGCAGCAGCAGCCGGCGCTGTCTGCGCTAGCACGCAGGGTTCGGCCCGAAACGCTGGCGGACGCGCTGCAACGGCTGCTCGCGCAGCAGCGGCTTACCGGTTTTCCGCTCAACCAACCGCTCGCCATCGATGCGTTGCTCCTAGAATTTGCCCGACTGTTCTGCCCCGGAGATTGATACATGGCGACCATACCGCGCCCCGCGTCCGCCGCGGTTTCCAGCAAACCGCGCGTGCTGCAGCTTGCGATCAAGGAAAAACCGGCGCTGTACGCTTCGTATATTCCATTCTTTCCCGAGGGCGGGGTGTTCGTGCCGACGTCGCATGAATACCGGTTGGGTGAGGGCGTGTATCTGCTGCTGACCATCGTGGACGATCCGCAGCGTTATCCGATCGAAGGCAAGGTGGCCTGGATCAATCCGGCCAATGCCGCAAACCAGCGCCCGCAAGGCATCGGGGTGCGATTCCCGGCAGACGACAAGGCCCGCCAGCTCAAGGTCAAGATCGAAGAAATACTTGGCGCCGCAGAAGCCAGTGGCAAGCCCACCAGCACCATCTGAAATCGCCCGGCCGACATGCTGACCGACTCGCATTGCCACCTGGCTTTCCCGGGGTTGTACGAACGCCTCGATGCCGTGCTAGCCAATATGCACGCGCGGGGCGTGCGCCGCGCGCTCAACATCTGCACCACACTCGAAGAGTTTGACACAGTGCACGCGATTGCGCTGCAGCACCCGGAGGTCTGGGCCACGGTGGGGGTGCACCCGGACAACGAAGGCGTGCGCGAGCCCACGGTCGAGGACCTAACCTCGCGAGCCACTCTGCCGCGTGTAATCGGCATCGGCGAAACCGGCCTAGACTATTTCCGCCTGGGCGAGCGCACGCTGGCCGACATGGAATGGCAGCGCGAGCGCTTTCGCGTACACATTCGCGCAGCGCTCGCCGCGGACAAACCCCTGATCATCCATACCCGCGCCAGCGCGGACGACACCCTGGACATCCTGAGCACAGAAGGCCGAGGGCGCGTGCGGGGGGTGATGCATTGCTTTACCGAAACCTGGGAGGTCGCACGGCGCGCGCTCGATCTGGGGTTCTACATTTCGATCGCCGGGATTGTCACCTTCAAAAATGCCCAGGCACTGCGCGACGTGGCCGTGCGCATCCCTGCAGACCGCCTGCTGATCGAGACCGACAGCCCTTACCTTGCCCCGGTTCCTCACCGCGGAAAAACCAACGAGCCCGCCTTCGTCTGCGATGTGGCAGCGTATCTGGCGCAATTGCGCGGCGTGAGCCCAGACACCCTGGCCCAACAGACCGGCGATAATTTCACGCGGATTTTCTTCAATGAAATTAGTTAGTTACGAAGAATATTTCAACCAAACTGTGAACTCTCGCCGCCGTCATGCTCTGCAGTTCGTCGTCGCCCTCGGGCTGTCAGCCGCGCCTTTAAAGTGGGCGCGTGCAGATGCTTATACCGACTTTTTCCGCGCAATCAATATCGACGATGTCTCCACCGTGCGCCGCCTGCTGGCGCAAGGGTTCGACCCCAATGCGGTGGACAGCAAGGGCAATACCGCGCTGTACCTGGCGCTGCGCTACAACGCGCTGAAGGTGGCGCGGGTCCTGATTGACGATCCGCACATCCACCTCAACCAGCTCACCCCGAACGACGAAAACGCCCTGATGATCGCCTGCCTGCAGGGTGATCTGGACATCGTCAAGCTCATGGTCGAGAAGGGGGCCGAAATCAACAAACCAGGATGGACGCCGCTGGCTTATGCCGCCACGCGCGGCCATACCGAGATCGTCAAATACCTCCTGGATCACGCCGCCTACATCGACGCAGCAGCACCCAACGGCTCGACGCCGTTGATGATGGCGGCTTACTTCGGTTACGACCAGACGGTCAAGCTGCTGCTCGAGGAAGGCGCAGACCCTCGGCTCAAGAACGCGCTGGGCTACACCGCGTTGAGCCTGGCGCTGAAGATGCATCACCAGCAAATCGCCGAGATGATTGCCAAGGCGCTCGACCAGGATCGGCCCAAGGGCTCCTGGTAATCGCGCGCAGCCAAGGGCCTGCTCACGCGATTGATGCACCCGCGCCGGGGTCTGGGCGGTTGCAATAAACGACCCATGCGACGAAGGATCGAGCGCACATTTATTGAGAGCATATGTGCATTATGTAAAACTTGATAAACGCAAGAGTTGCCGGCCTGTTGCAATTGGGGGCGCGTCCTTCTCGTTCTGCGCAGCTCAATCGACAGCGTCCTCGACCGACTGTCTTGGGCCTGCCACGGACGCATCACCTTGGAGCTGTTGCTTGAGCTTGTGGCTGGCATGAAAGATCACGACACGGCGCGCGGCGATGGGAATGATCTGGCCTGTGCGAGGATTACGTCCGGGACGCTGTGCTTTTTCGCGCAGTTGAAAATGCCCGAAACCGGACAACTTGACATCCTCGCCACGCGCCAATGCGTCCCGGATGCGGTCGAAAAACGCATCAACCATGTCCTTGGATTCGCGCTTGTTGAACCCGATCCGTTCGTAAAGCTGATCGGCAAGTTCGGACTTGGTCAATGTCGGCGTTTGCACTGAATCGATGCGAATGCGTGCCATGGCTGTGCCTCGTTGTCGTGTTGTCGTGATCGGTTGACGGCCTCAGGCCCTGAGCTGCGCGCCGGTTCGTTGCGCCACCGCAGCGACCAACGCGTGCACCGCAGCGTCGATCCGCTCGTCGGTCAGGGTTTGCACGTCCTGAAGTTGGAGCCGAAATGCCATGCTGCGCAGCGCAGTCTCGCCCGGCGGCGTGAATAGGTCGAAGAGTTGCATATCCCGGATGATGCAGCAAACCGGCAGATCACGGATCGCGGCATGCGCCGCCTGTTGCATTTGCGCGTAAGTCACACCGGCGGGCACCATAAATGCCAAGTCGCGCTGCACCGATGGCACCCGGTTGATCGGGGCAAACTCCGGCATGCGTTGTCTCTGCAACAGGCTTGCATCCAGTTCGAACACGACTGGAGCCTGTTGCAGCGCATAACTGTGCACCCACTGCGGATGTAGCTCGCCAACCACGCCGAGAACCGCGCCGTCGAGCAGCACTTGCGCGCTGCGCCCTGGATGCAGCGCCGGGTGTGTGCATGGCAACCATTGCAGCTCGCCGGCACCGGCGCAGAGTGCCTCGACATCGCCTTTGACGTCGTAAAAGTCGACCCGCCGCTCACCCTCCCCCCACTGCAACGGAAGCGCCGAGCCGTAGGCCAGACCCCCCAAGCGAGTTGGCTGACGAATGCCTGCAATTTGCATCGGTCCGCCCTCGGCTTGGGGATCGCGGAAGAACACCCGGCCGATTTCGAACAGCCGCATGCGGCGGGCACGGTGGTTCAGATTGTCCGCGAGCACCTTGACCAGCGAGCCGATCAGCGTGGATCGCATAGCCGACATCGGGGCGACGATGGGATTGAGCAGACGGATCGGCTGCGGCTGGCCGGCGAAATCCTGCTCCCACTTGGGGTCGACGAAAGCGAAGTTGATAGTTTCCTGATAGCCCAGCTCGACCGCTTTGAGCCGCAGCGCATGCAAACTGCGCAGCATCTCGGGCGTCGCCAGCGGACGCAGTTGATCAACCGGAGGCTGCGCGGGAATCTGTCCATAGCCGTGAATGCGCGCGACTTCCTCGATCAGATCCTCCTCGATTTCCAGGTCGAAGCGCTCGCTGCCGGGAGTCACACGCCATGCAGGCTCGCTGACCGCCTCGAACTCGGCTTTCAGCCCCAGGCGGGAAAAAATCTCGCCCATGCGCTGGGCACCGATCGGGATGCCGATGACCTTTTCGCAGCGCGCTACGCGCATGCGCACCGGCTTGCGCTGCGGCAGGCGGATGATCTGGTCGTCCACCGGGCCTGCCTGACCTCCGCAGATTTGCAGGATCAGGGTGGTGATCACGTCCAGGTGTTCGGCTGTGGTGGCATAGTCCACGCCTCGCTCGAAGCGCGTAGCGGCGTCGGTGGAAAAGTTCAACCGTCTTGCACGTCCACGAATCGCATCCGGCCACCAGAACGCGGCTTCCAAGTAGATGTCAGTGGTGTCGAGCGTCACTGCGGTGGCATCCCCCCCCATGATCCCGGCAAGCGACTCGACCCCATTGTCCGCCGCGATCACACCCATGTCGGGGTCTAGCGAGACGGTCTGACCGTTGAGCAGTTCGAGCCGTTCTCCCGCCTGCGCCCAGCGCACCACAAGCCCACCGTGGATCTTGGCCAGATCGAACACATGGCTGGGACGGCCAAGCTCGAGCATGACATAGTTGGAAATATCGACCAGCGCGGAAATGCTGCGTTGGCCGCTGCGCTCCAGGCGGGTTTTCATCCACTGCGGCGTGGTCGCACGGGCGTTCACCCCACGAATCACGCGGCCCGAAAAGCGGCCACACAGATCGGGCGCCTCGATGCGCACCGGCAATCGCTCGTCTAGGGTGGGCACCACCGGCGCGAAATGGGGTTTGTGTAGCACTGCCCCGGTGGCTGCAGAAACCTCGCGGGCCACACCGAGCACGCTTAGGCAGTGCCCCAGGTTGGGGGTGAGCTTGATGGTGAAAATGGTCTCATCAAGAGCGAGCACCTCGCGCAGATCGGCGCCCGGCTGCGGCTCGCCCTGCAACGCCAGCAAACCTGCATGGTCAGCGGACAGCCCGAGCTCGCGCGCGGAGCACAGCATGCCCTGCGATTCCACCCCACGCATGGTGGCTGCGCCAATACGCAGTGCGCCCTGCCCTTCCTGCTGCGGCGGCAACTCGGCACCGATGAGAGCACAAGGTGCGAACATGCCCTCGGCCACATTGGGCGCGCCGCAGACAATCTGCAGCGGCTGTGCCTGGCCGACATCGACCTGGCAGACCCGCAGCTTGTCCGCATTGGGATGCGGTGCGACGCCGAGCACTCGGCCGACGACTACGCCGGAAAATGCAGGCGCAGCGGGGCGGAGTTCCTCGACCTCCAGCCCCGCCATGGTCAGGGTCTCGGCCAGCGCCTCGGTCGTCAGCGCTGGGTTGCAAAACTGGCGCAGCCAGGATTCGGGAAACTGCATGATCGGCTCTTGTCGAAAAGTCCAGCACCGCGGGAGTTCCCGCAGAATCAAAGAGAGTCAGGCTGGGCGCAGCCGTTCTCAGGCGAACTGCTGCAGAAATCGCAGATCGTTCTCGTAGAACAACCGCAGGTCGGAAATACCGTAACGCAGCATGGTCAGGCGGTCGAGCCCGCTGCCGAAAGCAAAACCGATGAACCGTTCCGGATCGAGGCCGAAGTTACGTACCACCGTCGGATGCACCTGTCCCGAGCCGGCCAGCTCCAGCCAGCGCCCCCGCAGCGGTCCGCTCTCGAACATCATGTCGATCTCGGCCGACGGTTCGGTGAACGGAAAGTAGGACGGGCGAAACCGCACCAGAATGTCGTCCCGCTCGAAAAACGCCTTCAGGAAACTAGTGAACGTGCCCTTAAGATCGGCCATCGACACGTCATTGCCGATCCACAAACCTTCGAACTGATGGAACATCGGCGAGTGTGTCGCGTCGCTATCCACACGGTAGGTCCGTCCCGGCGCAATGACCTTGATCGGCGGCATGTCGACGCCACCACCGTAGTGCTGGACATGCGCCCGTGCATAGCGCACCTGCATCGGCGAGGTATGGGTACGCAACAGCAGCGGTTGCCCCATCTGATCTTGCGCATCGACATAGAAGGTGTCCTGCATCGATCGCGCCGGATGGTTCTGTGGGGAATTCAGCGCAGTGAAATTGGTCCAGTCGTCCTCGATCTCCGGACCGTCGGCCACATCAAAGCCCATCGAGTGGAAAATCTGCTCCATCCGGATCCAGCTGCGGGTCAGCGGGTGCAATCCACCCCGGTTGCGTCCCCGTCCAGGCAGGGTCACATCGATCGCCTGAGCCTGCAGCTGAGCCTGCAGCGCAGCCTGCTCGATCGCCTCGCGTCGCAGCTGCAGCGCCTGCTCGATCGCTTGCTTGGCCGCATTGATCTCCGCGCCTCGCATGCGTTTTTCCTCCGCGCCAAGCGCGGCCAGGGCCTTCAGTTCCGCGGTGATGCGCCCGGTCTTGCCAAGATAGCGCGCCTTGGCATTTTCCAGCGAGGCCGAATCCGTGGCTTGAGCAAATTCCGCAATGGCTTGATCGATCAGGGTCTGCAAGGGGTTCATGAGCGCAGGATGGTCAGAGAGTGGACACACCACGATAGCCACAAAAAAACAAAGGCCTGACGAACAGGCCCTTGCACAGCACAACGCTGCCCCAAGGGGCAGCGGCTGGTCAGGCCATCGCAGCCTTGACCTGCTCGACGATCTTGGCGAATGCCGTCGCATCGTGCACCGCCATGTCGGCCAGCACCTTGCGGTCGATTTCGATGTGCGCTTTTTTCATGCCATTCATGAACACGCTGTAGGTCATACCGGACTGACGCACGGCGGCGTTGATCCGGGTGATCCACAGCGCGCGAAATTCACGCTTTTTGGCACGGCGGTCGCGGTAGGCATACTGCCCGGCCTTCATCACCGCCTCTTTGGCGATGCGATAGACGTTTTTGCGACGGCCACGGAAACCCTTGGCAAGGTCCAAAACTTTTTTGTGACGTGCACGTGCAGTCACACCACGTTTGACGCGAGGCATCGAAGACTCCTTATCCTGATTGAATGTTCAGCTGAAACGCAGTGCGCTTCAGGCAAAGGGCATCATGGCCGCGATCTGCTTCAGATCGCTGGCATGCACCGCAGTGGCTCCACGCAAGTGACGTTTGTTCTTGGTGGTTTTCTTGGTCAGGATGTGGCGCTTGAACGCCTGGCCACGTTTGACAGTGCCGCCCGGACGCACGCGGAATCGCTTTGCGGCACTTTTCTTGGTTTTCATCTTGGGCATGATTGCTCCGTTCGATTTGACATATCCGCAGGCGGCCTGACGATGAACCAGGCACTTTCCAGCCCACGCACACGAGTTTTGCGGCATTCGGCCTACTGCGTCGAATGCGCGCAGCCGCGACTTTCGCCGCTAGCCTGCCCGAGCCAGCCGGCCGGACATTCCTTGCGTCTGCACCGTCCCGCTGCAGGGCAGTTGAACGGCGCAGACAAACATCATTTCTTTTTCTTCGGCGCGATGACCATGATCATCTGCCGCCCTTCGAGCTTGGGCATTTGCTCGACCTGACCAATATCCTCGACATCGGCCTTGACCCGCTCGAGCACCCGCATCCCGATGTCCTGATGGGTAATCTCACGACCGCGGAACCGTAGGGTCACCTTGCCCTTGTCTCCATCTTCCAGGAAGCGCCGCAGGTTGCGCAGCTTGATCTGATAGTCGCCGTCGTCGGTTCCAGGGCGAAACTTGATTTCCTTGATCTGAATCTGTTTTTGCTTGGCCCGCGCCTCGTGAATCTTTTTTTGCTCCTCGTACTTGAACTTGCCGTAGTCCATCAGGCGGCAGACCGGAGGGCTTGCGGTCGGGGCAATTTCCACCAGGTCCACATCGCGCTCTTCAGCTAGCTTGAGCGCCTCGGACAAAGAGACGATGCCGATGGCCTCACCATCTGGCCCGATCAAACGCAACTCAGGTGCGGTGATTTCGCGATTCAGACGGTGGGCGCGTTTTTCCGGTGTGTTACGGCTCTGGAACGTAGCGATGGCTCAAACCTTTCAATTCATTCAAACATTGTGCTGACCAAACGACGGCATCACCGCCGGTCTTGACTGCGCGACTGCACTTCCTGGGAGAGTTTTTGCGTCAGCGCCTCCAGGGACAGCACCCCGAGGTTGACATTGCCGCGTGCCCTGACCGCAACTGTTCCTGCGTCACGCTCCTGATCTCCGACCACGAGCAAGTAGGGCACTTTGTTCAATGCATTCTCACGGATTTTATAGGTGATTTTTTCGTTGCGCAAATCCAACTCAACCCTAAAGCCTTGTTTTGTCAGCGTTTGTGCAACAGAACGGGCGTAATCGGCTTGGGCGTCGGTGATGTTCATCACGACGGCCTGTACCGGTGCAAGCCATAACGGCATCGCGCCGGCGTAGTGCTCGATGAGCACGCCGATGAACCGCTCCATCGAGCCGACAATGGCGCGGTGCAGCATCACCGGGCGGACGCGCCGCGAGTGTTCGTCCACGTATTCGGCGCCCAGCCGCTCGGGCATCATGAAATCGACCTGCATGGTGCCGACCTGCCAGGCGCGGCCGATCGAATCTTTCATGTGATACTCGATCTTCGGCCCGTAGAACGCCCCCTCCCCTGGCAACTCCTGCCAGGTCACGCCGCAGGATTGCAGCGCAGCGCGTAGCGCAGACTCGGCCTTGTCCCAGACGGCATCATCTCCAATGCGCTTGTCCGGACGCAGCGCGATCTTGAGCGCGATGTCGGTGAAGCCAAAGTCGGAGTAGACCTGCATCGCCTGACGATGAAACGCGGTGACCTCGGCCTCGATCTGGTCTTCGGTGCAGAAAATGTGTCCGTCGTCCTGCGTGAAGCCGCGCACCCGGAGCAGGCCGTGCAGGGCACCGGAGGGCTCGTTGCGGTGGCAGGAGCCGAACTCGCCATAGCGAATCGGCAGATCACGGTAGCTGCGCAGGCCGGAATTGAAAATCTGCACATGCCCTGGGCAGTTCATCGGTTTGACCGCGAAATGCCGCTTCTCGGATTCGGTGAAAAACATGTTTTCGGCATAGTTGTCCCAATGCCCGGACCGCTTCCATAGGCTGACATCGAGGATCTGCGGCCCCCTGACCTCCTGATAGCCGCTGTCGCGATACACCTGTCGCATGTACTGCTCCACCGCCTGCCACAACGCCCAACCCTTGGGGTGCCAGAACGCAAGTCCAGGAGCCTCTTCCTGGAAATGGAACAGGTCGAGCTCCTTGCCTAGTTTGCGGTGATCGCGCTTTTCGGCTTCGGCCAAGGCATGCAGGTAGGCGTCCTGGTCTTCCTTTTTCGCCCAGGCGGTGCCGTAGATGCGCTGCAGTTGTGCATTGCGATGGTCGCCTCGCCAGTAGGCGCCGGCCACTTTCATCAGCTTGAACACCTTGAGCCGGCCAGTGGACGGGACATGCGGACCGCGGCACAGATCGGTGAAGCTGCCTTCGGAATATAGCGATACCTCTTCGTCCTGAGGAATGCCAGCGATGATTTCGGCCTTGTAGTGCTCACCGATCGAGCGGAAGTAGGCCACTGCTTCGTCGCGCGGCAGAACCTTACGCACGACCGGCTCGTCCTTGCGCGCCAGCTCGGCCATCCGCGCCTCGATTTTTTGAAGATCGTCCGGGGTGAATGGCCGCTTGTAGGCGAAGTCGTAGTAGAAGCCGTTGTCGATCACCGGGCCGATCGTGACCTGCGCGTCTGGGTAGAGGTCCTTGACCGCATAAGCCAGCAGGTGCGCTGTCGAGTGGCGGAGGATTTCCAGGCCCTCTGGATCCTTGTCGGTAATGATCGCCACTGTAGCGTCCTGGGTAATGCGGTAGCTGGTGTCGACCAGCTTGCCATCGACTTTGCCAGCCAGCGCGGCCTTGGCCAGCCCGGGACCGATGGACTGGGCCAGTTCGGCCACGGTCACCGGTGCATCGAATCGACGCATCGAACCATCGGGGAGGGTGATCTGGATCATGATGTGTTCGCCTCAAATGAAAAAGGTGCGGCTGGGCCGCACCTTGTCATGGATGTGCACGTGCGTGCGGACCTCTGGATCTCAAGGAGTCTGCAAGCAAGTTCGAAACGGCAAAGCGGACACGATCATCCCCGTGAAGCGCAACCATGTGCCCAACGTGGCACCGGTTGTGCATGGTATTTGGTAGGCGGTATTGGAATCGAACCAACGACCTCTTGCATGTCAAGCAAGCGCTCTAACCATCTGAGCTAACCGCCTGTGAAGCCGTGCATCATACCACGCATCAAGACGAGGACCATGACATCATCGCCTGACCGCCTTGATCACGCCTGGGACCTGGGCGATCAAGGCCAGCGCCTGCTTGAGCCTGGTGCTGTTGATCAGCTGCACGGTAAAGCGCATCTGCGCCAGATCCCCCACTGAGCGGGTGTTCACGCCGATCACGTTGATGCGCTGCTTGGTCAGCACATCGGAAATGTCGCGCAGCAGACCCTGGCGATCGTTGGCGCTGATTTCCAGGTCCACCGGGTACAGCGCCGCGCCGGCATCCTGCGCGGCCCAGGCGACCGCGATCACCCGCTCGGGGTGCTGGCGGGAGATGTTGCGATAGTTGGGGCAACTGGTGCGGTGCACGGTCACGCCTTTTTCACGGGTGACGAAACCGCCGATCGCATCCGGCGGCGCGGGCTTGCAGCACTGCGCCAGCTGGGTCAGCAGCGACCCCATGCCGACCACCAGCACCTGGCCGGAGGGCCTGCCCCGAGGCGTTGCATCACCGGGCGTGGGAACGGCCTGCGTGGGCGCCGCGGTCGCTTGATCGGCACGCAGATAGGCTTCGATCTGACGTTGAGAGAATTCATCCTTACCTACGCGCTCGAACAGTTCATCTGCGGTGCGAAAGCCCAGGCCCTCGGCCAGGGTCTGCAGACTGAGGCTGGTCTTGCCCTCGCGCTGCAGCAGCCGCTCGACCTGCGCACGCCCTTTGGCAATGGTCTGCTGCTGCGCGATCTGGTTGAACCAGGCGCGCACCTTGGCGCGTGCGCGCGGGCTGCGCAGATAGCCGAGCTCGGGGTTGAGCCAGTCGCGCGACGGCCCACCCTCCTTGGCGGTAACGATCTCGACGGTCTGGCCGCTGCGCAGCGGCGTGGTCAGCGGAACCAATGCACCGTCCACCCGCGCCCCACGGCAGCGATGCCCCAGATCGGTATGCAGGGCGTAGGCGAAATCGACCGGCGTCGCTCCCTGCACAAGCTCGACGATGCGCGCCTGTGGAGTCAGGACAAAGATGCGATCCTCCGCGTCATGGCCTGCCGCGGCGTCGGCTGATGCGATCGATGCCGCCGCCGAGCCTGAAATCTCTTGCTGCAACGCCAGCAGCTGCCGCGCCAGCGCGATGCGCGCCTGATAGTCGCCTGCCTGGGCCTGGCCCTGGTAGCCTTTTGCGCCGGCTTCCTTGTATGCCCAGTGTGCCGCGCTACCCTGTTCCGCGTAGGCGTGCATGGCTTCGGTGCGGATCTGGATTTCGAACACCTGCCCGGTTTCGGTGCGCACCACCGTATGTAGCGACTGATAGCCGTTCGGCTTGGGCTTGGCGATGTAGTCGTCGAATTCCTCGGGCAGTGCAGTCCACATGGCATGCACGACACCGAGCGCTGCGTAGCAGGCCTCGACATCGGCCACGATGATGCGCAGCGCGCGCAGGTCCATCACCTGCTCGAAGGCCAGTTGCTTGCCCTGCATCTTGCGCCAGATGCTGTAGATGTGCTTTGGCCGACCGACGACCTGTGCGGTGATGCGCTGGCGCTGCAGTTCGTTCTGCAGTCGGGCAATGGCTGCGGCAATGCCCTGCTCGCGCTCGGCCCGGCGCTCGTCGAGCTTGCGGGCAATGTCTTTGTAGATCGCGGGCTGCGCCAGACGAAAGGCAAGGTCTTCGAGTTCCCACTTGATCTGCCAGATGCCCAGACGGTTGGCCAGCGGCGCATAGATGTCCATGGTTTCGGCCAGGAAGGCGGCCGACGCCGATGCCCTGACGCGGGTGAGAAAGCGCAGCGATTGCAGCCGCGAGGCCAGCCGCAGCAGGGCCACGCGCAGGTCACGCGAGAACCCCAAAAGCAGGCGCCGCAGGAGTTCGACATGCCGACGGCGCAGCTCGGCCTCATCGGGCCCGACCCGCGCCATGCGCGAGACTTCGACCAGCTTGCGCGTCTCGACCGCCAGATCGGCAAGCGCGTTGCCGAAATGCTTGCGCAACTGCTCGTGCGGGTGCGCCAGGTGCGGCACGGCCAGGTTCAGATAGGCCGCGGCCTGCGCCTGGGCATCCGCTCCGATGTCGGCAAGAATGGTGCGCACACCGTCGGCATGTTCAAGTGCGGGCTCGCCAGTTTCGAGTAGCATGGTGTCGATCAGCGCGACCGAGTAGGCGCGCGCCTGCACCACACAGGCATCGGTGCAGCCGTCCAGCGTCACGGCAGCAGGAGGTAAGGGCTGGCTCGGAGTCACGACAGCAGAAAATCGCGCACGATGCGCACCTGATCGTCCTGTACCAGCGTCGGCGCGTGACCGACGCCGGGCAGTTCCACCACACGGGCTTTCGGTCCTTGCTGAGCCATGGCCTGCGCGGTCTGTGGGCTGAGGATGTCGGAGTCGGCACCACGCAGCACCAGGGTGCGGGCGGTGATCTGCGCATACGCCTGCCACAGCGCCAGCTCGCCAGCGGCAAGGGCCTGCGCACTGGGTGCGGCCAGCGGCTGAGACAGCGCGGGATCGTAATGTAGCCGCCAGCCTGAACCCTCCGGACGCAGCATCGGCCGGGTCAGCGCCATCCACTGTTCCTGGGTGTGCGGGCCGAACCCTTCCGAGATGTCGCGCAGTGCGGCGGCAGCCTGCCCCACGGTGTCGAAATGTATCTGACGTCCCACATAACCGGCGATGCGCAGTAGCCCGCGCGGATCGAGCGAGGGGCCTACGTCATTGAGCACCAGACGCTCGACCGGGCTGTTTTTCAGCCCGGCCAGCGCAATGCCGATCAGACCGCCCAGCGAGGTGCCGACCCAGGACAGCCGGCGCGCCTGCAACCGGGCCAGCAGCGTGACCAGATCGGCCAGATACTGTGGCACCTGATACAGCGCCGGATTGTCGAGCCAGTCCGATTCGCCGCGTCCCGGCAGATCGGGGCAGACCACCCGGCGCGCGGGGAGCAGCGCCTGCGCCAGCACGTCGAAATCGCGGCCCTGCCGCGTCAGTCCGTGGACGCAGACCACCACATCGTCGCAACGCGGATCGCCCCATTCCCAATAAGCCAGACGATGCAGCCCGCCGGGATGTAGGCATTGCACGGCGGCAAGACGAGGTTGATTTTCCACGGCGTTCATCCAGTGCAGGAAGACCGCCGCATCATACCCACTCAGAAGTTGTGAATCTTTCTGCTGCGCGCCCCGCTGGCGGTGTTCGGGTCTGGTGGCCAAGGTGGCGCAGTTTGGCTGGGGGAGGCGGTGGCCACCCCGGGGCAGTTTGCTGGGTCGGCGGCAGCAAAGCGCTGCTGATACGAGCGGATGGTGTGGCACGAGATGCCGGTGATGCGCTTGATCTCGCGCTGCGTGGCGCCGCCGGTGCCCCAGGGCATTCGACCTAGACCTGATCGCCAACGCTCAAGCGCAGTTCACCCGACTGGCGAAATGCGCCCGATGGGAGCGAAACCCCTTCCACCGGCCGTACCTGGAACTTGGCCTCGCCGCCGGTCTCCAGCAGCATCACCGCCCCGACCGGGAATGACCGGGCGATGCTCACCAGCAGACTGCGAATGTGCTGGTCATCCCACACCCATCCCCGCTGAAAGTCCGGTAACTGAATCTTCCCCTTGACGATGTCGGCAAGGATCTCTGGCAATAGCCGCTTGGTGCTGTCGAAAGTGCTCATTGTTTTGCCTTCGTCTTCACTTCACCAAATCCATCAACTTGTCGGTCTGGCTGATCCGATGGATCTGTCTCGACCCTGCGCGCCGCGCTCCTTGCTGCCGGGCCGCTGGCGACGAAATCTTCACAACGCCTCACCCCTGCGAGGCGCGTGGGGTGCGCAGTTCCTGATCGATTTCCTTGAGCCGCAGCACCAAGCCGCGGTATTCCGCGCGGTCTGCCTCGTCCGCCAGCCCGCCGGCCACCAGCGTATCCTGCCGACGCAACACAGCGGCACGTTCCATACGCAGCAGCACCGCAAACAGATCCTGCCGAGCGGTGGCTTCGTCCACCTCGAGCGGATCGGGCGACTGAGACAGCATCTCCTCGGGTGCATGACCGGCTGCACGCAGGGCTTCCCACAACGCGGCGGCACAGATCGCGGGTTGATCTTCAAGAATCGACTCCAGCGCCCTGAATACGCCCTGCAGCGCGCTGGGCTGCTGCGACAGCATGGCCTGGTGCGCCGGGCCAATGTCCCACCACAGCGCCGGCTGGGTCAACAACAACGGCAGGATCAGCCGCAATGGATCGACCGGCGTGGCAAAGGCGCGCAGCGCGGCCCGCCCACTGCGTTGGCGTGGCTTCGTCACTACCCCGCCCGCAGTCGCACCAAAGGTCTGAACCGGCGCCGCTGGCTTGCGCGGCGGGGCAGACAGACGCAAGACCTCGCGCAGCTCGGTCACGGACATGTCCAGCCTGCGGGCGAAATCGGCGAGCAGCTGGCCGAGCAGCGCCGGAGCGGCGATCTGCGCCAGCAAGGGCGCCGCTTCGTGAATGGCCTGAGCGCGGCCCTCGGCCGTGGTCATGGCCACGCCGTCGAACAAACTGCCGAACAGGAACTCCGACAGCGGCTGCGCCCGGGCGATTTCCCGCTCGAACGCGGCAGCGCCCTTCTCCCGCACGAACGAGTCGGGATCGTGTTCGGGCGGCAGGAACAGGAACTTGACCACGCGGGTATCGCTGAGCAGCGGCAGTGCGTTTTCCATCGCCCGGCGTGCCGCCCGGCGGCCGGCGGCGTCGCCGTCGAAGCTGAACACCACCTGCGCCGTGTGTCTGAATAGCTTTTGCAACTGCTGCGTGGTGCAGGCCGTGCCGAGCGTGGCCACGGCCTGCTCGACACCGTACTGCGCCAGCGCAACCACGTCCATATAGCCCTCGACCACCAAGGCGTAACCGGCGCGGGAGATCGCTGTGCGCGCCTCAAACAGGCCATAGAGTTCCTCACCCTTGTGGAAGACCGCGGTTTCTGGCGAGTTGAGATATTTGGGTTCGCCCTGGTCGATGATGCGCCCACCAAAGCCGATCACCTCGCCGCGCAGATTGCGGATCGGAAAGGTGATACGGTCGCGCAGCCGGTCGTAGCGGCGCTGCGCACCGGCGAACGACTCGGCCAGCGGGTCGAGCGTCTCGCCCTGCGCGTCACGCGCCACCACCAGGCCCGACTGCACCAGCGCGTCGGCGTTGTAATTGGCAAAGGCCCCGGCCAGCGGCTGCCAGTCATCGGGCGCATAACCCAGGCCGTAGCGCTTGGCGATCTGCCCCTGCAAACCGCGGGAGAGCAGATAGGTCTTGGCCCGTTCGCTGTGCCGCAGGCGGTGCTGATAGAAGCTGTCTGCGGTCTGCAGCACATCGATCAGCGTGGCCTGCAGACTGCGCTGCTGCTGCAGTCGCTGCTGTTGCTGCGGATCGAGTTCGGGCTCGGGCACGGTCAAGCCGTAGCGCGCAGCCAGATCCTTGACCGCATCGATAAAGCCCATGCCGGCGTATTCCATCAAAAAACCGATGGCCGTGCCGTGCGCCCCGCAACCGAAGCAGTGATAGAACTGCTTGCTCGCACTGACGGTGAACGAGGGCGTCTTTTCGCCGTGAAACGGGCATAGCCCTTTGTAATTGCTGCCAGTCTTTTTCAGTTCGACATGCTGGCCGACCACCTCGACGATGTCGGCTCGGGCGAGCAGGTCCTGGATGAAGCCGGGGGGAATGCGCTGCTGCATGACCGGACACACCGCGGCAGAACGCCACGGTGTAATGCCTCACTTGGGCTGCATACGGATGGCGCCGTCCAGGCGGATGACCTCGCCGTTGAGCATGGTGTTCGTCAGAATCGACTCGACCAGCGCAGCATATTCAGCAGGTTTTCCCAGCCGCTGCGGAAACGGCACCATTTGCGCCAGTGCAGCCTGTACCTCGGGGGGCATGCCTAGGAGCATGGGCGTTTCGAAAATTCCCGGGGCGATGGTCATCACCCGGATGCCGTCGCGCGACAGATCGCGTGCCAGCGGCAGGGTCATGCCAACGATCCCCGCCTTGGACGCGGCATAGGCAACCTGCCCAATCTGCCCGTCGAACGCCGCCACCGATGCGGTGTTGATGATGACTCCGCGCTCGCCGTCAGCAAGCGCGGCTTGCTGTGCCATTACCGCCGCGGCCAGCCGCGCCAGGTTGAAACTGCCGGTCAGGTTGATGCGGATGACCCGCTCGAATAGCTCGAGTGCATGCGCACCCTGCTTGCCCAGGGTGCGGGCTGCGGGGGCAATGCCAGCGCAGCTGACCGCCACACGCAGCGGCGCCAGGGCCTGCGCGGCATCGACTGCCGCCTGTACCTGGGCCTCGCTGGTGACGTCGCAATGTACGAACTGCGCGCCGATGCGCGCTGCCAGCGCGCGCCCGGCCTGTTCTTGCACATCGGCAATGACCACCTGCATACCACGCTGCGCGAGCAGCTCGGCGGTTGCCGCGCCCAGCCCCGATGCGCCGCCGCTGATGACTGCGCTGTGACCTGACAGTTGCATGTCCCTGCTCCGAAACGCGAGAGAAAACGGCCAAAAGCATCTGCCTCTGATCAGCGCTGCAGGGCGTCGAAAATGCGCTGCTGCACCACGTCGACTGGCCCCACCCCAGAAATGGTGATCAGCCTCGGCGCCTTCGGGTCACCCTGCGCCATGCGCTGGGCGTAGTACTCGACCAGCGGCAGGGTCTGCGCGTGATAGACCTGCAGACGCTTGCGCACGGTGTCCTCCTGATCGTCGGCGCGCTGCACCAGCGGCTCGCCGGTCAGGTCGTCGATACCTGGCGTCTTCGGGGGATTGAACTTGATGTGATAGGTGCGGCCCGAGGCCGGGTGCACCCGGCGGCCGCTCAGGCGTTCGATGATGTCGGCATCGGGCACGTCGAATTCGAGCACCACGTCGATGTCGATGCCTGCCTTCTCCAGCCCTTCGGCCTGCGCGATGGTGCGTGGAAATCCATCGAGCAAAAAGCCCTTGGTGCAGTCGGGCGCGCTCAGGCGCTCGCGCACCAGCCCGAGCATGATGTCATCTGGCACCAGTTGCCCGGCCTCCATGATGCTCTGCGCCTGCCGTCCTAGCGGCGTACCAGCCTTCACCGCAGCACGCAGCATGTCGCCCGTGGAAATCTGCGGAATGCCCAGGCGCTCGGTGATGAACGCGGCCTGTGTGCCTTTGCCTGCGCCGGGCGCGCCCAAAAGAATCAATCGCATGAAGATCTCTCGATGGTGAAAACGCAGCAATCCAGAATAGCAGAGCCCCCTGCCCCGGGGCTGACGACGGCGGCTCAGCCCACCCACAGCGCGCGCACGCGCGCCAGGTCGGCTGCTGTGTCCACACCGGGGGCGGGCGCGTGCTGCGCGATGTGCACTGCAATCGCATGGCCGTGCCACAGCGCGCGCAGTTGCTCCAGCGCCTCGGCCTGTTCGATCGGCGCAGCGGGCAGCGCGGCGTAACGGCGCAGAAAGCGGTGACGGTAGGCATACAGCCCGATGTGCCGATACACCGCTGCGGTGCGCGTGCCATGGCTTTGCCAGCCGCCCGCGCTGTGCAGGTAAGCGTCGCGTTGCCAGGGAATCGGTGCGCGCGAGAAGTAAAGCGCCCGGCCCTGGGCATCGAGCACGACCTTGACCACGTTGGGGTTGAAAATCTCGCCGTCGTCCGTGATGCGGTGTGCGCAGGTAGCCATTTCGGTCTGCGGCTGTGCCTGCAGCAAGGCCGCGCAGGCGGCGGGCAACGCCGGGTCGATCAGGGGCTCATCCCCCTGCACATTGATCACGATGGCATCGTCGGGCAGACCGAGCAGCGCAGCCGCTTGCGCCACCCGGTCGGTGCCGCTGGCATGTTCCACTGCGGTGAGGACGGCCTGCACACCATGCGCCGCGCAGGCCTGCGCGATCAGCGGACTGTCGCAGGCGACCACCACCGCCCGCGCCCCACTGCGCTGCACGCGCTCCGCCACCCGCACCACCAGGGGCGCGCCGGCAAGGTCAGCCAGCGGTTTGTTGGGCAGGCGGGTCGAACCCAGCCGCGCCGGGATCAGCACCCAGAACGGCGCTACGTTGCTCACGCCGCGACGTCGGGCTGGTCGGCCGGCGCTGTGGACGATTCGGCGCAGGGCACGGTCATGTCACGCGCCAGGTCGACCAGCATCAGCGGAATGCCGTCGCGCACCGGATAGGCCAGCTTGTCGCGCGGGCAGATCAGTTCCTGCGCCTGGCGGTCGTACTGCAACGCGCCCTTGCAGATCGGACAGACGAGCAGGTCAAGAAGTCGGGTGTCCACGCGCAATCTCCAGTCTGTGGGCTAGCCAGGGCAGCAGATCGCCGGGCAGTTCCAGCCGCAGTCCGACGACCCAGAGGCGCTCGCGCAGGGCGAGCGTAAGAGCGGGCAATTTTATGGCGTCTTTCTCAGTGATCAAAACCGGGCCGGTCTTCGGCAGTTGGGCAAAGTTGGCTGCGCTGAGCGGCTGATGATCGCCCAATGCCCTGCCCTGCACGATCAGACCCGCAGCCTGCAGCATGCCAAAGAACTGCGCAGGATGTCCAATGCCCGCCAGTGCCGCCAACGGCTGGCCGTGGTGGCGACGGACGAACGCGGCCGGGCTCAAGCGCTCGCCGCTGCTCAGCCGGGTGAAGTCGCCAAGTGTGCGCTGCACTGCGAAATGCCGCCCGCCGCGGTCGATCCGGGCCAGCGCCTGGTGTGGGCCGATCGTGGCGTCGCGCTTGCGCCCGGTTGGCTCGCGCAGCGGCCCGGCCGGCAGCAACAGGCCGTTGCCCCACAGCCGCTGGTCGACCACCACCAGTTCCACATCGCGTCCCAAGGCCAGATGCTGCAGGCCGTCATCGCTCAGCAGTACATCGACCTGCGGATGCGCGGCCAGCAGATCCTGCGCCGCCCGAGCCCGCTGGCGCGCCACCCACACTGGGCAGCCGGTCTGCCGAGCCAGCAGCACGGGCTCATCGCCGCACAGCGCGGGGTTGCTGTCCGCGCGCACCTCGAGGCTTGCGCTGCGGCCCAGGCGCCCCCCGTAGCCACGCGAGACGATACCGGGATGCCATCCGGCCTGCTGCAGGCCCGCGGCGATCGCGGCGATCAGCGGCGTCTTGCCAGCGCCGCCGACCGTGAGATTGCCCACCACGACCACGGGCACATCCACCCGTTCGCTTCGCAGCCATCCCCGACGGTACAGCGCACGCCGCAGGCCGCCGACTGCGCCGTACAACAGAGACAGCGGCCACAGCATCCAACTGACTGCGCTACGACGCAGCCACCAGCGCGGCCAACCGCTGTGCGCCTGCGGCAGTGTCATCCGCTACCGGGAGATTTTTGCGTGGCAAAGGTCAGGCGGCTCAGGCCGGCGGCGCGCGCGGCCTCCATCACATTGACCACCGATTGCTGCGTCGCCTGCGCATCGGCACTGATGACCACCATAGCCTCTGGCTTGCCTTTGGATGCCGCAAGCAGCGCCTGGGTCAACCCCTGCACGCTGCGGTTGGAGAGGAGTTGCTTGTTGACCGCGTATTCTCCACTGCTGCTGACCGCCACGATGATCTCTTGCGGGTTGTTCTGTAGCTTCTCGGCATCGGCGGTCGGCAGGGTGATCTTCAGCTCGGTGAATTTGGAGTAGGTGGTACTGATCATCAGAAAGATCAGGATGACCAGCAGCACGTCGATCAACGGAATGAGGTTGACCTCGGGTTCCTCGGTGTCCAGGCGCTTGAATTTCATGGCGGCTGCGGTTCAGCGGCGCGGCAGATAGGTTTGCAGGTGCGTGGCCAGACGGCGCGCGGCCTGTTCCAGATCGATGGTGTAGGCGTCGACCCGGCTGCGGAAATAGCGGTAGAAGATCAGTGAGGGCACCGCGACGATCAGACCGAAGGCGGTGTTGTACAGCGCAACCGAAATGCCATGCGCCAGCACTGTCGGGTCGGTGCCTGCGGCCGACTGCGAGCCGAAGATTTCGATCATGCCCACCACGGTGCCCAGCAGCCCGAGCAGTGGCGCGGCCGAAGCCACGGTGGCAAGGGCGCCAAGGTATTTCTGCAGGCGGTAGACCTCGTGTCGTCCGGCATTTTCCAGGTCTTCCTCTAGCGCAGCGACACTGGCGTGCGGCCGTGCCACCGAGCGGAAGCCGCTGGCCAGCACCGCGCCCAGCGGCGAGTTGCGCTCGAGTTTGTCGATCACGTCGGCGCTGAGAAGTTGCTTGGACGAGACATCGAGCGCTTCCTCGAGCAGCCTGGGCGGCAGGATGCGGGCGCGCCGCAGCGCGGTCAGGCGTTCGAGAATCACTGCCAGCGCCACGATCGAACACAGGATCAGCGGCCAGATCGGCCAGCCAGCGGCTTGCACCATGTGAAACATGCAGTTGTCCTTTGCGTCTGCTCCGTCACCCGACGGACATGCCCTCTCCCACACCAGCCGCGCATTATGCCGGCTGCCGAAATGGGTGCACAAGCCGCGCGCCGGGCGCGGCTTAGGCATCGCTGCCGGGAGTCGGGACTTATCCCGTCAAACTGTGGACAACTCTGTGGGCAAGCGCTGAATCGCCTCGCCAAATCGAGCAAATTCAAGCATTCCAATCAGGATGACGCTTTTTTAGGCAGGATTTTCTCATTGAAAATCAATGCGTTGCCATGACGCTGCAGGATTTTTCGAGGATCGCCGGACGGCTTGAGTCGCCCCGGCGCGCTGTGCACATCCCCGTACAACACGCGGCATTGACATCCTCCCCAGCCCAAAGGCTGGGGATTCCTACGGCGCTACGCATGGGTTTCCCCTAGGCAGTCGCTTCGGTGGGTTCCTGCTGCTGGCGGCATTGCTGCACCGCTCACTTCACAGGCGATCCGGGCTGCGCTTTCGCGCCCGACGCAAGCATGCGCCGTGTCCTGCCCTTCGTCTCGCAACATGTCCATCCCGCGAGAAAGGATGTTGATCGCGCCGACCACATCGGCGTTGTCCTCGAAACCGCATTCCACACACGCGAACCGGGCTTGCGTCTGCCGATTGGCCGCCGACACATGGCCGCAGCATGGACAGGTGCGGCTCGTGTTCTGCGGCGGCACAGCAATGAGCCAGCCGCCCGCCACTGGAGCTTGTAGCCCAATTGGCGGCGGAACTCGAACCAGCCTTGGTCGAGGATGGATGCTGCCGTCGCGCAACCGCACGTTCAGGGGATAGCGCAAGCCCTTGATGCCCACGCGCTGAATGGCGATATGGCGATCGTCGATCGTGCTCTGGATGTCCGGGATGGCTTCGAAGGGTTTGTTCATCGGGTGACGGGTAAGGCGGCACAGCATCCGGGCCGCCGGCCCGGGGCATTGTTGAGAGAAGTTTGTGGATTATCTCGGACGACGTGCGCCCTTGCCCGGTTCGTGGGAAAAGCCCTGCCCTCACCCCCGCGCCGGCACCGCGCGCAGCAGTAGAAAAAAGGCCGCCGCAACCACCACCATGGCGGGTCCGGATGGCGCGTCGGAATGCAGCGAAGCCAGCATGCCGAGCACGACAGACATGGCTCCGATCACGACCGCGCCCAGCGCCATTTGCAGCGGCGTGCGCGCCAGACGCCGCGCTGCCGCAGCCGGGATGGTGAGCATGGCCACCGTCAGCAGAATGCCCACAAGCTTCATCGCCAGTGCGACGAACACCGCGAGCACCAGCATGAAAGCCAGTTGCAACCACTTGACCCGGCAGCCCTCCACGGCGGCCAGTTCTTCATGCACGGTCAGCGCCAGCAGGCCCTGCCACAGCCAGGCGATGAGGCCAAGACCGACGAGATCGATCAGCGCCACCCACCACAGATCAGCAGGGCGCAGCGCCAGGATGTCGCCGAACAGGTAGGAAAACAGATCCACCCTCACGTCTTCCATGAACGCCAGCACCACCAGGCCCAGCGCTAGACTGGTGTGCGCCAGCAGGCCGAGCATGGCGTCCTCGCCCACGCCATCCGCCGGATTGCGACGCGCTAGAATGATGGCGATCACAACGCTCACCGCAAGGACGCCAATGATCGGGGCGAGGTGCAGCAGCAGCCCCAGCCCGACCCCGAGAAAGGCCGAATGCGCCAGCGTCTCGCCAAAGTAGGCCATGCGCCGCCACACCACAAAGCAGCCCAGCGGCCCGGACAGCAGCGCCACGCCCACACCGCCCAGTAACGCTCGCCAGACAAAGTCTGGCAGCAGGAAGTCAGTCATGGCATCTCCTTTGGCTGCGCATCGGAGACGATGTCACCGTGCAGATCGTGACGATGATCGTGATGGTGACGGTACAGCGCCAGTCCGGCCATGTCGCGCCCGAACAGCCGCAGATATTCCGGATGCACGCTGATGTCCTCTGGCCTGCCCACGCAACACACATGACGCTCCAGACAGATCACCACGTCGGTGGCTGCCATCACCAGATGCAGGTCGTGCGAGACTATCAGCACACCGCATCCGGTGGTGTCGCGCAGGCGTCGGATCAGGTCGTACAGGTCCTGCTGGCCCAGCACATCCAGGCCCTGCGCCGGTTCGTCGAGTACCAGCAGGTCGGGCTTGCGCAGCAGCGCGCGGGCCAGCAGCACGCGCTGCATCTCGCCACCGGACAGCGCGCGCAGTGGGCGCCGCAGCAGATCGCCCGCGCCGATGTCTGCGAGCACCAGCCTGCGCTGCTGCGGCCTGCTGCGTCCGGCCAGCTGCAGAAAACCGTCCACATCCATTGGCAGACTCGCGGGCAAGGCAAAACGCTGCGGCACGTAGCCGATCACCAGTCCGGCGCGCTGCTGCACCGCGCCCGCGTCTGGGGCAATCAGGCCTAGCAACACGCGCACCAAGGTGGTCTTGCCGGCGCCATTCGGCCCGACCAAGGTGACGATCTGGCGCGGCAACACGCGCAGGTTCACGCCGGCCAGCAGCACATGGCCATTGCGCTGCAGGCTGATGTCGTCGAGGCGGATCAGAGGATCTGTGTCGGGCAAGTTGGGTTATTCTGGTTGCGACTGTTATATTATAACGATCTGTCGCTTGCCGTTCCCCTGCCACCATGTCACACATCCTTCGCCGCATTGTTTCCGTTGCCATGCTGATCGGCGCTTTGTTCGGCCCGCTCATCGCCCAAGCACAGCGCCCCCTCGTGGCGGTGAGCATCAAGCCGGTGGGCGATCTGGTTACCGCGGTCATGGCCGGCGTGGGCACCCCCATCGTGCTGATTCCGCCGGGCAGTTCGCCACATACTTACGCCTTCAAACCCTCCGAGCGCGCGGCAGCGGAGCAGGCGCAGCTTCTGTTCTGGATCGGGCCCGATGTCGAACCGGCATTGACCAAGATCGTCCGGGCCTTGCCCAACGGCGCCCGCGTCATCACCCTGTCCACCCAGCCCAGTATGCACGTGCTGCCGGCCCGCACCGGCGGAGAGTGGGAGCGCAAGCGCCCTGCGCCCGTGCTGCAATCGGCCATGCCAGACCCGCATGACCATCCACAAAGCGGCAGTTTCGACGGCCACATCTGGCTGTCGCCGACTAATGCCAAGCTGATCGTGCGCAGCGCCGCAAGTGCGCTGGAGGTCATCGACCCGCAGCATGCGGCGCAGTACCGGGCCAATGCCGCCCAGGCTGTGCAGCGCATCGACGCTTTGACCGCAGAACTCACCGCGCAGCTCGAACCAGTGAAAGACCGGCCCTTCATTGTGTTTCACGATGCGTTCCAGTATTTCGAGCAGACCTTCGGCCTGCACGCCGTAGGCTCGATTCTGGTCACCCCGGAGGCCATGGTCAACGCTCGCCGCGTGAGCCAGATGCACGACAAGATCAGGACGCTCGGCGTGGTGTGCGTGTTCTCCGAGCCGCAATTCGAGCCGCGTCTGATGCAGACCCTGATCGAGGGCAGCAGCGCCCGCCTAGGTACCCTCGACCCGCTCGGCGCCAAGGGCCCGCTCGGGCTGGATGGCTATCTCCAGCTGATGCGCAATCTGGCGGGCAGTCTGCGCAGTTGCCTGTCCGCGTAGCGCCCAGTCGCCCCCACGATGCCCTACTCGTTGGCGGCGCGCTTGTGCCCGGGCTGGAGCAGACCGGCAAAGCGCGCGCGGATCGACCGGACGATGCCGGCGGCATCCAGCCCCAGGTCGGCGGTGATCTGCGCCGGATCGCCATGCTCGATCCAGGCATCGGGAAGGCCGAGCGTGAGCACCGGCAGCTGCACCCCGGCGGCTTGCAGCGCTTCGAGACACGCGCTGCCAGCGCCGCCCAGCACCGCGCCCTCCTCGACCGTGACCAGCGCATCATGGCTGCGGGCGGCCGCCAGCAGCGTCTCGGTATCGAGCGGCTTGACGAAGCGCATGTTGATCACGCTGGCGTCAAGCTCCTCGGCGGCCTGCAGCGCGGCGTACAGCACCGGGCCGAAGGCGAGGATGGCGATACGCCGCCCGGGCAGCGCCGCACTGGCGCGCCGCGGCTGCGCTCTGCCCCAGGGCAGTTCCGTCAGACCTTGCGCCACGGCCGCGCCCACGCCGCCGCCGCGCGGGTAGCGCACCGCCACCGGACCGGGATGACGATAGCCGGTGGTCAGCAGCAGGCGGCATTCGTTTTCATCCGCAGGGGTGAGCACACTCATATTGGGCACGCAGCGCAGGAAGGCGATGTCGAATGCACCGGTATGCGTGGCGCCGTCCGCGCCCACCACGCCGGCGCGATCGACCGCAAACAGCACCGGCAGGTTCTGGATGGCCACGTCGTGGATGAGTTGGTCGTAGCCGCGCTGCAAAAAAGTGGAATAAATCGCCACCACCGGTTTCATGCCTTCGCACGCAAGGCCTGCGGCAAAGGTCACCGCGTGCTGCTCGGCAATGCCCACGTCGAAATAGCGTTGCGGAAAACGCTGGGCAAACTCCACCAGCCCCGAGCCTTCGCGCATGGCTGGGGTGATGCCCACCAGCCGCGCATCGGCCTGTGCCATGTCGCATAGCCACTGCCCAAACACCTGGGTAAAGGTGGGCGGCTTGCCGGGCTTGCTCGGCGCCAGGCCGACAGCGGGATCGAACTTCCCAGGCCCGTGATACGCGACCGGATCGGCCTCGGCCAGCTTGTAGCCCTGCCCCTTTTTGGTGACCACATGCAGCAGGACCGGACCGTGCATGTCGCGCAGGTTGTGCAGCGTGGGAATCAGCGCGTCCAGGTCGTGGCCGTCGATTGGGCCGAAGTACTTCACGCCCAGTTCCTCGAACAGCGGCGATGGTGCAACCAGGCCCTTGGCATATTCCTCCAGCCGCCGCGCCAGCCCCAGCAGCGGCGGCGCGGCGCTGAGCACTTGCTTGGCTGTGGTGCGCGCCGCGGTAAACAGCCCGCCGGACAGCAGCGCGGTAAGATGGCGGTTGAGCGCGCCTACCGGCGGGGAGATCGACATGTCGTTGTCGTTGAGCACGATCAGCAGATCGGCCTCCGGGTGTACCCCAGCGTTGTTCAGCGCCTCGAACGCCATGCCGCCGGTCAGCGCGCCGTCACCGATGATGGCCACCACCCGGCGTGATTCGCCCTTGCGCTGCGCCGCCAGCGCCATGCCCAGCGCCGCGGAAATGGATGTGGACGAGTGCGCGGTGCCGAACGTGTCGTAGACCGATTCCTCGCGCCGCGGAAAACCGGAAATACCGCCCTTTTGCCGCAGCCCGCGCATGGCCTCGCGCCGGCCGGTGAGAATCTTGTGCGCATAGGTCTGGTGGCCGACATCCCACACCAGCCGGTCCTCCGGCGTATTGAACGCAGCATGCAGCGCAATGGTGAGTTCGACCGTGCCGAGGTTGGACGACAGATGTCCGCCGGTGCGCGAGACCGACTGCAGGATGAATTCCCGCAGTTCGACCGCGAGCTGGCGCAGATGCGCGCGGTCGAGCGCACGCACATCCGCGGGCGAGGACACGCGGGACAGCAGGGAAAAGGAAGAAGTCAGCATCGCTCACGCCATCAGGAACGGCTGCGGCGCCACATCGCCGCAAGCAGCAGGACGAACACCACGGCAAACCCGGCGGCAGACCAGAACGGCAGCGCCAGACCGAGCACTGCGGGCGTGTCCGCGCACAGGCCGTCTGCACGAAACATCCACGGCATCCACTGCGTGATGGCCCAGTGGTTGATCACTGCCGCCAGCGGATCCAAGCCGCAGAGCTGCCCCGGATGCAGGACCAGCCAGAGGTGGCGGGCGGCAAAGCCCAGCCCGGCCACCGCACTGGCCGCGGCCAGGCCCTGCGCCAGCCGCGCGGCAGCTTCCAGCCCGACACGCAGCAAACCTAGGCCCACGAGCGCCAACCCCAGCACACCAAGGTAGGCCAAGCGCTGCAGGATGCACAGCGGGCACGGCGGATGGCCGTGCTGCTGCAGCCACAACGCCCCGCCGAGCGCGACCAGCGCGACGAACGCGGCAAGCGCTGGCAGCACAACGGCAGCGCGATCGGAATGAGGAACAGGGCTCACGGCGGTCTGCTGATGCATACGGGACTGCGGTCAATGCTCGCGCAGCACGATCAGGTCGGCCAGATCGCGCAGGCGTTGGCTAAAGGCACGCTGGGCCGCAGGCAGGGTGTCGAGCGCAGCCTGCGCCTTGTCGCGCAGGGTGTGCGCCAGCTGACGCGCCGCGTCCAGCCCGAGCGCGGACACGTAGGTCGACTTGTTCTGCTGCGCATCCTTGCCCGCGGTCTTGCCCAGCGTGGCGGAGTCCGCGGTCACGTCCAGAATGTCGTCGACTACCTGAAACGCCAGGCCGATGGCCTCGCCGTAGGCCTGCAGCGCAGCATCGATCTCGGCCTGCCGGTCGCAGGCAGGTTCGGCGCAGGCGGCGCCCATCAGCACACTGGCCTTGAGTAGCGCACCAGTCTTGCGGCTGTGCATGTGCATCAACGCATCACCGCTGATCGCGCTGCCGGTGGCGAGAATGTCCATGGTCTGTCCACCGGCCATGCCGTCGGCACCCGATGCCCGCGCCAGCAATGCACACAGCCGGGCCTGCAGCGCCGGCGCCATACCGTGGTCCGGAGTGAGCACTTCGTAGGCCAACGCCTGCAGCGCGTCTCCGGCCAGAAGCGCAAGTGCCTCGCCAAAGCGCACATGGGTGGTCGGCTGGCCGCGGCGCAGCACATCGTCGTCCATGCAGGGCAGATCGTCATGCACCAGAGAGTAAGCATGCACCAGCTCCACCGCGCAGGCGGCACGGTCCAGCGCCTGGGAGTCGGCCTGAACGCACTCCCCTGCAGCCCACACCAGCAGTGGACGCACCCGCTTGCCCCCTAGCGCCGCGGCGTAGTGCATGGCCTCGTGCAGTTGCGGCACCAGCGGATGTGCTTGCGGCACAAAGCGGGCGATCAGTTCCTGCGCCCTGGCCTGATGCTGGCGCATCCAGACATCGAACGGCAGCGCAGCGGCGGCGGGCGGCGCTTCGCTGCGCACGTGCTGCAGGGTTTCAGGCACGATCCCCCTCCGCACCGGGCCCGACAGGCAAGGGCTTGAGCTGCTCACCGTCGAGCACCCGCACCTGTTGCTCCACCGCCTGCAGCTTGCTGCGGCAGAACTGCAGCAGTAGATTGCCCCTCTTGTAGGCCGCCAGGGTGTCGTCGAGGCTGAGCTGTCCTGCCTCCATGGCCTGCACGATACGTTCGAGCTCGGCCAGCGCCTCCTCGTAGCTGGCCGGAGGGGCATCGGGATGGCGAGCGGGTCTGGCGGCGGACATGGGCTTTGGCTGCAGTGCACGCGCGGCATCGCGTCGGCACTGGGGGATGGAGTGGGCAAGCTAGGCATTTTAGGCGCGTCAGAGGGGTTTTGCCGTCACAGACGGGGTCTACAATCCGCAACTCCTGTCTGGGTTATTTTTTGACGAATTGTGGAGGTGCACCCCCATCATGTCCGATCTGAGCATTCGCCTGTCGCAGGATCATCTGCAGCTGCCGGTCTAGACCTATTTCGACGATGACCTGTTCAAACTGGAACTGGAACAGATCTTTCGTTCCGGGCCGCGCTACATCGGACATGAGCTCACGGTACCCAAGATCGGCGACTACGCCGCCCTCGCACAGGAGGGCGAAGGCCGGGTGCTGGTGCACACCAACGATGGCATCGAACTACTGTCCAACGTCTGCCGTCACCGCCAGGCGGTGATGCTGCGCGGCATGGGCAGTACCGGCAAGAACATCGTCTGCCCACTGCACCGCTGGACTTACGGACTTGACGGCCAGCTCGTCGGCGCCCCGCATTTCGAGCAGGACCCCTGTCTGCATCTACAGAAATACCCGCTGCAGCGCTGGAATGGCATGCTGTTCGAGGACAACGGCTACCCCGTGGCGCAAACCATGCAGCAGCTCTCGGTGCTCAAGGAATTCGACTTCACCGGCTTCGTGCATGACCACACCGAAATGCACATCTGCAACTACAACTGGAAGACCTTCATCGAGGTGTATCTGGAGGACTACCACGTCGTGCCTTTCCACCCCGGCTTGGGCAAGTTCGTCGACTGCAGTGTGCTGCAGTGGCAGTTCGCCCCCGAATGGAGCGTGCAGACCGTCGGTGTGCACGAGGGCCTGCAGCATCCGGGCAGCGCGGTCTATAGCAAGTGGCATCAGGCAGTGCTGAATTTCCGCTCTGACAAGAAGCTGCCCGAGCACGGCGCGATCTGGCTCACCCTGTACCCCAACATCATGCTGGAGTGGTATCCGCATGTGCTCGTAGTCTCCACCCTCTATCCGCTAGCCCCGCAGAAAACCCTGAACATGGTGGAGTTTTTCTACCCTGAGGAAATCGCTGCGTTCGAGCGCGAATTCATCATGGCCGAACGCGCCGCCTACATGGAAACCTGCGCCGAGGACGACGAAATCGCCGAGCGCATGGATGCCGGGCGCAAGGCGCTGTTCGAGCGTGGTGACGACCAGCACGGCCCATACCAGTCGCCAATGGAAGACGGCATGCGGCATTTCCACGCCTGGTACCGTAACAAACTGCAGGTGCCGGCCTGAACCCACCGTCTCCACAAGCCATGCCTGCCCGCTACACCACGCTGATTTCTCCAGCCGAGCTGTCGAGCCTGCCTGATGCCTTCGTGGTCGATTGCAGCCACGATCTGGCCGATCCCCAGGCTGGCGCGCGGCATTACGCCAGCGGGCACATCCCCGGGGCGTTGTTCTTGCACCTCGACCGCGACCTGTCGGCACCGGCGAATGGTCGCAACGGCCGGCATCCGCTGCCCGACCCGCAGGCCTTTGCCGAACGCCTGGCCCAACTGGGGCTGAACCAGGATCAACAGGTGGTCGCCTACGACCGCTCGGGCGGCAGCTTTGCCGTTCGGTTGTGGTGGATGCTGCGCTGGCTCGGACATGACGCGGTGGCCGTGCTCGACGGCGGCTGGCAGGCCTGGGTCGCCGCAGGCGGCGCCAGCCAGAGTGCTGCGCCGGCACCGCGGCCGCCCGGCAGTTTCGTCCGCCGCGCGGCGCTGGCTGGCACGGTATCGGCCGAGGAAGTCTCGGACAACCTTCGCAACCAAAGCAGGCTGTTGCTCGACGCGCGCGCCCCCGAACGGTTCGCCGGCGAGGTCGAGCCGCTCGATCCAGTGGCTGGGCACATTCCCGGCGCCAGGAACCGCTTTTACCAGACCAATCTGCAGCCCGACGGCACGTTCAAGTCGCGCCAGCAGCTGCGCGAGGAATTCACCGCCCTGCTCGAGGACTGGGACCCACGCGACGTGATTCACCACTGCGGCTCCGGCGTCTCGGGCTGCCACAATTTGCTGGCAATGATGCACGCCGGACTCGACGGCAGTCTGCTCTACCCTGGCTCTTGGAGCGAATGGTGCGCCGATCCATCTCACCCCATAGCCAAGGGGCGGAGCTGAGCCATCCGTTTGATCTGCCGCAAACGCGGCGATACATTGCGAGAGCAGCATATGGACGTGGCGACGGGTGAACGGCCACGATCCAGTTTCCCACACGCAACGGAGCTCACCATGTACAAGAAAATTCTTGCCCCCACAGACGGTTCGGAAACCGCCGCCAAGGTCATCCCGCACGCAGTCGAACTGGCCAAGAGTTGCGGCGCGACTGTGATCGGACTCAACGTCACCGACCCCTACCCCTATTCCGGCCTGGCGGAGTCCGTGCCGATCACGGCAGACCAATACCGCGTGCATGTCACCAAACTGGCAGAAGATGCACTCAAACCGCTGCAGGATGCCTGCAAGGCCGCCGGCGTGAACTTCGAGCCGGTGATCGCCGAGGACATCCACCCGTGGAAAGCCATGCTTGATGTGGCCAAGGATCGCGGCTGCGATCTGGTGGTCATCGCCTCGCACGGCCGCCGCGGCGTGCAGGCGCTGCTGCTCGGCAGTGAAACCCAGAAGCTGCTGACCCACTCGACCATTCCGGTCCTGGTGCTGCGCTGACTCATCCCGCCGGGGCGACCGTTCCCAACCCCGGCGGCAACAACCTCAAAACCGGAGCACTCCCCCATGTTCAACCACATTCTGCTGTCCACTGACGGTTCCGATCTGTCTGAAAAAGCCCTGCCTTACGCAATCGAACTGGCCAAAAAATTCGACTCCAGGATCACCGTCGCCTCGGTCATCGACCTCTATCCCTACATCGGCGCGATCGAGGTCATGCCGGTAGGCATGGATCAATGGCAGGAGGAGGTGCGCAAGCAGGCCAACAGCGCACTGCAGCGCATGCGCGATCAGTTGCAAGCCGCCGGACTGCGCTGCGACACGGTGGTGGAGGAAGACGCACAAGCCTGGCGTGGGTTGCTTGCCGTGGCCGAAAAGCAAGGCTGCGACTGCATCATCATCGCCTCGCATGGGCGAGGCGGTTTGAGTTCGGCCATGCTGGGCAGCCAGACTGCGCGCGTGCTGTCGCACTCCAAGCTGCCCGTGCTCGTGGTGCGCTGAACATGGCCTCGCTTCAGGCGACGACCTGATGCTGCCGCAACCAGGCCAGCATCCGGTTCCAGCCGTCCTGCGCGTCGCTGGCGTTGTCGCTCGGCCGGTAGTCTGCATGAAAGCCATGTCCGGCATCGGGATAGACCACGATGTCCGAGGCCCGGGAGCGGCACTGCCTGCTGCGAGCGCCTTGCGCATCTGATCGACCGTCTCGAGCGGGATGCCCTGATCCTTACCGCCATACAGCCCCAGCACCGGCGCCTTGAGTTCCTTGGCGATGTCCACCGGGTTGGTCGGAGTCAGCGCGGACGGCGTGCCCACCACACGGCCATACCATGCCACCCCTGCCTGCACCGGGGCGTGCGCGCAATACAGCCAGACGATACGCCCACCCCAGCAGAACCCGGTGATGCCAACATGACCGGCCTTGCCGCCGTTCGCGCTGGCCCAGTTGCGGCAGGCGTCCAGGTCCTGCATCACCTGGGCGTCGGGCACCTTGGAAATCACATTGCGCATCACCTCGGCGATACTGCCGTAAGTCATCGGATCGCCCTGACGCACGAACAGATCGGGCGCGAGCGCCAGATAGCCCTGATGCGCCAAGCGCCGTGCGACGTCGGCGATGTATTCGTGCACGCCAAAAATTTCGGATACCACCAGCACCACCGGCAGATCGCTCTTGCCCCTGGGCTGGGCGCGGTAGACCGGGATTTTCTGCCCGCCTGATTCGATCTGCACCTCGACTGCCAGCAAGCCCTCGGCCGAGGTGTGGATCGCGGTCTGCGCCACCACCGGCCCTGCAGCCACGGCAAAGCCCACGCCGAGTGCAGAGCGCACAAAGTCGCGCCGCGATAGCGCGCTAGCCGATCTCCCCGGGGTCAGACTGTTGAACTCCGCATCAAGATCCTCGTTCCACATCACCGCCTCCCAAGCTTGCAATTGTGAGCGGATGCGACTGCGCGGCCGCCCCTGCGCTCAGCAGGGTCAATTGCCACAGTCCGGCGTCTGCACATCCTGCGCGCATTGCGCCAGCAGCGCGGCGATGCCCGCCTTGCCCAGCCGACGCATGGTGGCGATATTGGTCTGGTAGATCGCTTCGGGCTCTGGAAACGCGGCCACGGCGCGGTCGATACTGGCTTCGCGGATGAGGTGCAGCATCGGAAACGGCGAGCGGTTGGTCGCGTTGCTCACGTCCGTCGGCCGGGTCCCAGCGAAGCGGTACTGCGGATGAAAGCTGGCGATCTGCAGCACCTCGCGCAGCCCGAGCACCTCCACCACAGCCTCGGCCTGATCGAGAAACGCGTTGTACTGCGCAAAATCGGTGAGCACCTGCGGATGGATCAGCAGCGTGGTTTCCACCACCTCGATCGGCGTGTCGGCCAGCAGCCGCAGCTCGGTACATAGCGCATGCAGCAAGTCCTGCGGCGTGGTGGCATCGCTGTGGACATAGCGGATGCGGCCCTTGACCTGCGGCGCCTTGGCAAACGGACACAGATTGAGCCCGATCACCACCCGATCGACCCATGCGCGAGTCAGCGCCACCGCCTGCTCTGCGGACACCGGTGCACTGCTCACGTCACCTGCCCTGCGCATTGCCAGAGCGTGTCGAGCTGGTCGATCCACGCGCCCCGGCGCATGCCGGATCACTGCCCCGGCACCTTGCCTTCCACACCCTTCACGTAGAACGAGATGCCATGCAGAAACTGGTCGTCGGCCACCTTGCCGGCGGGCAGCACGGTCTTGCCGGTTGAGTCAACGATCGGGCCCTTCCAGATGGCAAGCGTGCCGTTCTTCAGGCCGGCCTCGCGCTCCATCACGGTCTTTTTCAGCGCAGCGGGAACCAGCGGGCTGATGTCCTGGAGCGCGATGGTGTCATGCTTCATGCCCCACCAGTATTGCGCAGGTTTCCAGGTGCCTTTGAGCACCTGATCGGTGAGCATTTCATATAGCGGCGCCCAATTGATGGTGGCCGAGGCCAGGTGCGCCTTGCCGCCGAACTTGCTCATATTGCTGTCCCAGCCGAAGCCGTACTTGCCCAATTTCTCGGCGGTCTGCAGCACTGCCGGGGAGTCGGTGTTCTGGAACAGCACGTCGGCGCCCTGGTTGATCAGCGAGGTGGCAGCTTCGGTTTCTTTCGGCGGGTCGAACCACTTGTTCACCCACACCACCTTGGTGGTGATCCTGGGGTTGACCGACTGCGCGCCCAGAGTGAAGGAATCGATGTTGCGGATGACCTCGGGGATCGGCACCGAGCCGACCACGCCGAGCACATTGGTCTTGGTCATGCCCCCGGCGATCACCCCAGCCAGATACGCGCCTTCATAGGTGCGGGCGTCGTAGGTGCCGACATTCTTTGCAGTCTTGTAGCCGGTTGCGTGCTCGAACTTGACGTTCGGAAAATCTTTCGCCACGCGCAGCACCGATTCCATGTAGCCAAAGCTAGTGGCGAAGATCAGGCCGTCGCCCTGCTGCGCCAAATCGCGCAGCACCCGTGCCGAATCCGGGCCTTCGGGCACGCTTTCGACATACTGGGTCTTGATCCGGTTGCCGAACTTGGCCTGCAGCGCCAGCCGCGCCTGGTTGTGCGCATAGCTCCAGCCGGCATCGCCCACCGGGCCGACGTAGACAAAGCCGATTTTCAGCGGCTCGGCGGCCTGCGCGGACGCGCCGCCAAAGCCCATCAGGCCGGCAACTACAGCCAGCGCGATCAGAGGTTTTTTCAAGCGGGTTGTGAACATGGAGTTCTCCAAAAAATGATGCGAAACCGCATACAAAAATCGTGCCTGAGACAAGGCAGCTTCACCCCGCCGGGCGGAAGGGCTTGCCGATCGACGCGGGCATGTTCTGCCGAATCCACTGCGGATTGCGCGAGATCAGCGCGAGCACCACGATGGTGGCAATATATGGCAGCATCGACAGCAACTGCGACGGCACCTGCACCCCGCTGCCCTGAAAAAAGAATTGCAGCATGGTGACACCGCCGAACAGATACGCGCCGAGCAGCACACGCGCCGGACGCCAGGTGGCGAAGGTGGTCAGCGCCAGCGCAATCCAGCCGCGCCCTGCGGTCATGCCCTGCACCCACAGCGGGGTGTAGATCACCGAGAGATACGCCCCCGCTACGCCCACCAGCGCACCGCCGCACACCAGCGCCAGCAGGCGGAAGCGCCGTACCGGATAGCCCAGCGCATGTGCGACTTCAGGCGACTCGCCCACCGCACGCAGCACCAGCCCGGTGCGGGTGCGGTCGAGAAACCAGATCATGCCCAGCGCCAGCGCGATGGTGAGATACAGCATCAGATGGTGGCGAAACAGCGCCGGGCCGAAGAATGGCAGATCGCTCAGACCCGGAATGGCCCAGGGCGGAAAGTTCGGCAAGCTCTTGCCGACATAGTCGATGCCGATGAACGCCGACAGCCCGCCGCCGAACAGCGTCAGCGCCAGTCCGGTGGCGTACTGGTTGGTGTTGAGCCAGATGACCAGCAGGCCCAGCGCCGCGGCCAGTAGCGCGCCGGTCAGCGCGCCCGCGCCGAACGCCACCCACTGGTTGCCGGTATGCAGCGCCACGGCAAAGCCCACGACAGCGGCCATCAGCATCATGCCTTCGGCACCGAGGTTGACCACGCCGGATTTTTCGTTGATCAGCAGGCCGAGCGCCGCCAGCGCCAGCGGAGTTCCCGCGCTCAGCGCGGTGGCGATGAGAGAGGCGGTCATATCCATGTTCATCTTTACCGTGTGCGCTTGAAGCGGATGCGGTGGTCGATCAGGGTGTCGCAGGCCAGCAGCGAGAACAGCAGCAGCCCCTGGAACATCCCGGTCAGTGCACTCGGCAACCCCAGGCGCGACTGCGCCAGTTCGCCGCCGATATAGAACATCGCCATCAGCGCCCCGGACAGCACGATGCCCACCGGGTTGAGCCGACCGACGAAGGCAACGATGATCGCGGCAAAGCCGTAGCCCTGCGACACCTGCGGCGTGAGTTGCTGCAGCGGGCCGATCGCATCCAGCGCCCCGGCCAGACCGGCGAACGCGCCCGACATCAGCAGCACGCTCCACAGCGCCTTGCGCGATGAATACCCTGCGTAGCGCGCTGCTGCGGGCGCCAGTCCGCTCACCTGCAGCCGGAACCCAGCCACGCTGCGAAACAAAAACAGCCACACCAAACCCACGGTCACCAGCGCGATAGGAAATCCCCAGTTCAGCCGCGTGCCTTCGATCAGGTGGCCCAACAGCGCGGGATCGGCAAACATCTTTGTCTGCGGAAAGTTGTAGCCCTGCGGGTCTTTCCACGGCCCATACACTAGATAGTCGAGTAGGTATTGCGCGACATACACCAGCATCAGGCTGACCAGGATTTCATTGGCGTTGAGCCAGTCGCGCAAGGAAGCGACCAGCCCCGCCCACACCATGCCGCCGAGCATGCCCGCCAGCAGAATGGGCAGCACGATGGCATGCGAGGTGTGGTCGCCCGCCAGCAACGCCACGCCGCCGCCGCAAATCGCCCCGAGGACGTATTGCCCCTCGGCGCCAATGTTCCAGACATTGCTGCGATAGCAGGCCGCCAGACCCAGACCGATGAGGATCAGCGGCGTGGCCTTGAGCGCCAGTTCCGACAGGCTATAGGCGCTTTTGACCGGCTCCCAGAAAAACAGGCCCAGCCCCTGCAGTGGGTTCTTGCCCAGGGCCAGGAAAATGCTCACGCCAAAGGCCACGGTGATGGACAGTGCCAGCAGTGGCGACAGCCACAGCATCAGCCGCGACGGCTGGGCCCGCGCCTCAAGCCGCAGCATGCGCCGCCTCCTCATTCAAGGCACCGTCTTTCGACCACAGCCCGCTCATCCACAGTCCGATCTGCTCCACCGTCGCGTCTGCGCGGGCGACCGCGGGCGAAAGCCTGCCGCGTGCCATGACCTGCAGTCGATCGGCGATCTCGAACAGTTCGTCGATCTCTTCGGAAATGACCAGCACCGCGCAGCCTGCATCGCGTAGCGCGAGCAGTTCCGCACGAATTTGCGCCGCCGCGCCCACGTCCACGCCCCAGGTCGGTTGCGCGACGAGCAGCACCCGGGGCCGGCCAAGGATTTCGCGGCCGACGATGTATTTCTGCAGATTGCCGCCCGACAGGCTACGCGCGGCGGTCTGCGGGCCGCTGGCCTTCACGCCAAAGCGCGCGATCACCGCCTGCGCCTGCGCGCGCAGGGTCTGCCTGCGGATCAGGCCGTGCGCGCTGACCTCGGCCGGCGGCGCGGTCAGCAGCATGTTCTGTTCGAGCGACAGCATCGGCACCGTGGCCCGGCCAAGGCGTTCTTCAGGAATGAAACGCAACCCACGGCTGCGCCGCTGCGCCGGACCGAGCAGGCCCACCGGCTCACCGGCCAGTCGTACCGCCTCGGGGCCCGCGCGCCGGTCCTCGCCCGACAGCATGGCGAGCAGTTCCTGTTGCCCGTTGCCCGACACCCCGGCAATCCCTAGGATTTCCCCTGCGCGCACCTGCAGCGACAGATGATGCAGCGGCACGCTGAACTCGCCATCGCCCGGCAGGCTCAGATCCTGCACCTGCAGCAAGATTTCGCCAGGCTGCGCGGGCCGGTGCTGCAGCGCGGGCGGATCGGCGCCGATCATCAGTCGAGATAGGCTGGCCTCGGTTTCCCTGGTCGGGTCGACCCGCCCGGCCACCTTGCCTGCGCGCAGCACGGTGCAGTTGTGGCACAGGCTGCGGATTTCGTCGAGCTTGTGGCTGATATAGAGAACGCTGCAACCGTCCGCCGCCAGCTGGCGCAGCACCACAAACAGTTTTTCCACTGCCTGCGGCGTGAGCACCGAGGTCGGCTCATCCAGAATCAGCAGCTTGGGGTCGGCCAGCAGACAGCGAATGATTTCCACCCGCTGACGCTCCCCGACCGACAGGGTGTACACCGGGCGACGCGGCGCGATGTCCAAACCATGGCGCTGCGCGACCGCGTCGATGCGACGCTCCACCTCGGAAAGCCCGATGCCCCGCCCCAGCCCGAGCCAGATGTTCTCTGCCGCGGTGAGGGTGTCGAACAGCGAGAAATGCTGGTGGACCATCGCAATGCCCAGATCGCGCGCCATGCCGGGGTTTTTCATCCGCACCGGCATGCCGTTCCAGACGATCTGCCCAGAGTCGGGCTGCACCGCGCCAGAGATGATTTTCATCAGGGTGGACTTGCCCGCACCGTTCTCGCCCAGCACTGCATGGATTTCGCCGGCGGCGACCTGCAGGCTAATGTCGTCATTGGCCTTGACGCCGGGATAGGACTTGCTGATGTGTTCGAGCGCGAGCCGCATGGAAAATCACGGGAGTCATGCAACCCCAAGATTGTCCTACACCTGCCTGCGCGCCCCTGCCGCGCCAGCAGCGCGCGAGACGGCTGATCGCGCTGGGCGCAGCAGCACAGTGCGTCGCAAGAGGCCGCCCGAACGGGCGCTAGTCTTGCAGTAACTCGGGGTTGCGCACCGCGCCCCTATCAGCGCTGGTGACCAGCTTGGCATAGGCCTTGAGCGCCTGACTGACCTTGCGCGCGCGCGGCGCGGCGGGCTTCCACCCGCGGGCATCCTGCTCGGCGCGGCGGCGTGCCAGTTCCTCGTCGCTCACATCCACGCGCACCACGCGGTTGGGTATGTCGATCACGATGCGATCGCCGGTACGCACCAAGCCGATGGTGCCGCCTTCTGCCGCCTCGGGCGAGACATGGCCGATCGACAGCCCGGCGGTGCCGCCGGAGAAGCGCCCATCAGTGATCAGCGCGCAGACCTTGCCCAAGCCCTTGGACTTGAGATAGCTCGTGGGGTAGAGCATTTCCTGCATGCCGGGCCCGCCGCGTGGGCCTTCATAGCGGATGACGACCACGTCGCCCGGCTTGATCTGCCCGCCCAGGATCGCCTCGACCGCGGCGTCCTGGCTTTCCAACACCACCGCAGGGCCGGAGAAGCTCAGGATGCTCTTGTCCACCCCGGCGGTCTTGACGATGCAGCCGCGCTCGGCCAGATTGCCGAACAGCACGGCCAGACCGCCATCGGTGCTATAGGCGTGTGCGATGTCGCGAATACAGCCAGCGGCGCGGTCGGTGTCCAGGGTGTCATAACGGCAGTCCTGCGAGAACGCCTTGGTGGTGCGCACCCCGGCTGGGCCGGCGCGGTAAAAAGTCTGCACCGCCTGGCTGGGCTGGCGGGCGATGTCCCAGGTATCGAGCGCAGCAGCCAGTGTCGGCGCGTGCACCGTGGGTACGCGGGTGTCGAGCAGACCGGCGCGGTCGAGTTCGCCCAGAATCGCCATCACACCGCCGGCACGGTGCACGTCCTCGAGATGGAAATGGCTGGACGGCGCCACCTTGCACAGCGTGGGCACCTTGCGTGACAGGCGATCGATGTCGGCCATACTGAAGTCCACCCCGCCCTCCTGCGCCGCGGCGAGCAGGTGCAGCACGGTGTTGGTCGATCCGCCCATTGCAATGTCCAGCGACATGGCGTTCTCGAACGCGGCCTTGCACGCGATGTTGCGCGGCAGCACGCTGTCGTCATTGCCTTCGTAATACCGCCGCGCTAGATCGACGATGGTGCGCCCCGCCTGGCGGAACAGCTGTTCGCGGTCGGCATGCGTGGCCACCAGCGAGCCGTTACCGGGCAGCGACAGGCCCAGCGCCTCGGTCAGGCAGTTCATCGAGTTGGCTGTGAACATGCCCGAGCATGAACCGCAGGTCGGGCAGGCCGAGCGCTCGATCGATTGCACATCCTCGTCTGATACCTTGTCGTCGGCGGCAGCCACCATGGCGTCGATCAGGTCGAGCGAAATCACCTTGCCCGCCAGCCGAGTCTTGCCCGCCTCCATCGGCCCGCCGGAGACGAACACCGCCGGAATGTTCAGCCGCAGCGCGGCCATCAGCATGCCGGGGGTGATCTTGTCGCAGTTGGAAATGCACACCAGCGCGTCAGCGGTGTGCGCGTTGCACATGTATTCCACACTGTCGGCAATGATGTCGCGCGACGGCAGGCTGTAGAGCATGCCGTCATGGCCCATCGCAATGCCGTCGTCCACCGCAATGGTGTTGAACTCCTTGCCCACGCCACCGGCCTTCTCGATTTCCTCGATGACCAGCTGCCCCAAGTTCTGCAAATGCACATGGCCGGGGACGAACTGGGTGAAGGAATTGGCCACGGCGATGATGGGCTTGCCAAAGTCGCCTTCCTGCATGCCGGTGGCGCGCCACAGCGCGCGGGCCCCGGCCATGTTGCGGCCGGCTGTGCTGGTACGGGAGCGATAGGCGGGCATGGGGCGGTTCTCCTGCGGGAAATGTCGAAACGCAGCGTGATTGTCCGAATCCTCGGCTATATTGAACAATACATTTTTGATTGTGGCGCCATACGTCTGGCGAATCATGGAACTGCGGCAGCTTCGCTACTTCGTCACCATTGCCGAACAGGGCAGCTTTTCTCGCGCAGCCGAACGGCTGCATGTGTCGCAGCCGCCGCTGTCTACCCAGATCAAGGCGCTCGAGGATGAGCTCGGCGCCCGTTTGCTGCTGCGCAGCAATCGCGGTGTGATGCTCACTGCGGCGGGAGAAGCATTTCATGCAGACGCCCGCGCCATCCTCGCCCAGATCGATCAGGCGGTAGCAAGAGCGCAGCGCACTCATCGCGGTGAGGCTGGCCTGCTGAGAATCGGTTTTGTCTCGATTGCGGACTTCGGCATCCTGCCGCCCACGCTCAAAACCTTCCGCATCCGTTTCGCACAGGTGGACGTGCAATTGCACGAACTCACGACCGATGCGCAGATCCGTGATCTGCACGCAGCCGAGCTGGATCTCGGCATCGGGCTTGCCCCGGTCGATGAGCCCGGCCTGCGTTTCACCAGCCTTTTGCACGAACCGCTGATCCTCGCCGCCCCAATCGATCATCCGGCATTGCAGACCCCGGGGGCGGTCGATCTGCGCACTCTGGCCAGGGAACCGTTCATCGTGCCGCCGCGGGCCATCGGGCCCGGGCTGTACGACCTGACCATCAGTCTGTGTCGCGCCGCGGGTTTCGTCCCCCGTATCACCCAGCACGCGCGGCAGATGCAGACCGTGATCGGTCTGGTTTCCAGCGGTATGGGCGTGGCCCTGGTGCCGGCCTCGCTGCAACGGCTCAAGCGCGCGGGTGTGGAGTACCGCGCCTTGCTCGGACCTCCGGCAAGCATCGAGCTCGGCGTGCTGCAGCGGGCACAAACGACCGATCCGCTGCAGGAGAATTTCGTCCAGGTGCTGCTGGAAACGGCTACCGCGTTGGCCGGACTGGAAGCAGACTGCCCAGCCTGACCGACGCTGCCCGACCGACGATCTCAGCGGTTTTCCGGGCCGCCGAGATAGCCGGTCAGACCGCAGCGTCCTCGGCCTCTTTTCGCCGCGATCGTGGCTCGGGCGGAGTGATGTCGAGTTTGATCCTGTCTTTCTCGGGCGCTGACTCGTCGATGTCGACCGACACCCGACCACCATCGACCAGACGACCGAACAGCAGCTCATCGGCCAGCGCGCGCCGTAGCGTGTCCTGGATGAGGCGCTGCATCGGCCGAGCGCCCATCAGCGGGTCAAACCCGGCCTTGGCCAGGTAGCGACGCAGCGCGTCGGAGAAGGAAATCTCGACCTTCTTCTCGGCGAGCTGCGCTTCGAGCTGCAGCAGGAACTTGTCGACCACGCGCAGGATGATGGCCTCGTCCAGCGGCTTGAAGCTGATGATCGCGTCGAGCCGGTTGCGGAACTCGGGCGTAAATAGGCGCTTGATATCGGCCATTTCATCACCCTGTTCGCGCTTGTTGGTAAAGCCGATGGCCGATTTCTGCATGGTTTCCGCGCCGGCATTCGTAGTCATGATCAGAATGATGTTGCGGAAATCGGCCTTGCGTCCGTTGTTGTCGGTGAGCGTGCCGCTGTCCATGACCTGCAGCAGCACATTGAACACGTCCGGATGCGCCTTTTCGATTTCGTCGAGCAGCAGTACCGCATGCGGCTTTTTGGTCACGGCCTCGGTGAGCAGGCCGCCCTGGTCGAAGCCGACATAGCCCGGCGGCGCGCCGATCAGCCGCGAAACAGTGTGCCGCTCCATATACTCGGACATGTCGAAGCGGATGAGCTCGACCCCCAGGGTGAACGCCAGCTGCCGCGCGACCTCGGTCTTGCCCACACCGGTGGGGCCGCTGAACAGGAAGGCGCCGATCGGCTTGTCGGGTTTGCCCAGGCCGGAGCGCGCCATCTTGATGGCGGCGGCCAGTGCGTCGATCGCGGCCTCCTGGCCGAACACCACGTTCTTCAGGTCGCGGTCGAGGTTCTTGAGCTTGGAGCGGTCGTCAGTGGTGACGCTGTGCACTGGCACACGCGCAATCTTGGAAATGATTTCCTCGATCTCGGGCTTACCGATGGTCTTTTTCTGCTTGCTCTTGGGCAGAATGCGCTGCGCCGCGCCGGCTTCGTCGATCACGTCGATCGCTTTGTCGGGCAGGTGGCGGTCGTTGATGTACTTGGCCGAAAGCTCGGCTGCGGCCGACAGTGCACCGGGCGAGTATTTCACACCGTGATGCTCCTCGAAGCGCGATTTCAGCCCGCGCAGGATCTCAACCGTCTGCTGCACGCTGGGCTCGACCACGTCGATTTTCTGGAAACGCCGCGACAGCGCCGCGTCCTTCTCGAAAATGCCGCGGTATTCGGTGAAGGTCGTCGCCCCGATGCAGCGCAACTGCCCGGACGACAGCGCTGGCTTGAGCAGGTTGCTGGCGTCAAGAGTGCCGCCCGAGGCCGAACCGGCGCCGATCAGGGTGTGGATCTCGTCGATGAACAAAATGGCGTGCGGCTTGTCCTTGAGCTGCTTGAGCACTGCCTTGAGCCGCTGCTCGAAATCACCCCGGTACTTGGTGCCGGCCAGCAGCGCGCCCATGTCGAGCGAGTAGACCACGGCCTTGTCGAGAATCGCGGGCACCTGGCCTTCGGTGATGCGCCAGGCCAGACCCTCGGCAATCGCGGTCTTGCCCACACCAGCCTCGCCGACCAGCAGCGGGTTGTTCTTGCGCCGACGGCACAGCACCTGGATGACCCGCTCGACCTCGTGTTCGCGGCCGATCAGTGGATCGATCTTGCCCTGTTGCGCCAGCGCGTTGAGGTTGAGGGTGAACTGGTCGAGCGCCGACTCCTTGCCGTCCTTCTCGTCACTGCTCTCCTCGTTCGAGGACGAGGACGACTTGGCCGGCTCCACCGGCTCGGACTTGCGGATGCCGTGCGACAGGAAGTTCACCACGTCGAGCCGAGTGACGCCCTGCTGGTGCAGGTAGTAGACCGCATGCGAGTCCTTCTCGCTGAAAATGGCCACCAGCACATTCGCACCGGTGACCTCCTTCTTGCCGTTGGAGGTGGACTGCACATGCATGATGGCGCGCTGAATCACCCGCTGGAAACCCAGCGTCGGCTGGGTGTCCACATCGTCCGAACCGGGGACGATGGGGGTGTTCTCCTTGATGAACGCGCTCAGGCTCTTGCGCAGATCGTCCAGATTGGCCGAGCATGCGCGCAGGACCTCGGCGGCCGATGGGTTGTCGAGCAGCGCGAGCAGCAGATGCTCGACGGTGATGAATTCGTGGCGCTGCTGGCGCGCCTCGACAAAAGCCATGTGCAGGCTGACTTCCAGTTCTTGCGCAATCATCTCGAGCCTCCTAAATGGCTTCCATCACACACTGCAGCGGGTGACCGGCCTGACGGGCTGCTGCGATCACCTGTTCCACCTTGGTTGCCGCGATATCGCGGGTGTAGACCCCGCAGACACCGCGGCCATCGCGATGCACTTTTAACATGATTTGGGTTGCCGTTTCTCGGTCCTTGTTGAAAAAGTGCTGAATCACGACAACCACGAATTCCATCGGCGTGAAGTTGTCGTTGAGCAAGATGACCTGGTACATCGCCGGCGGTTTGACCCGCAGCGTCTGGCGCTCGGCGACGACAGAGCCGCCGTCTTCGGGGTGATTGGGTGTGGGTGTGGGTGCAGCCATACGCAAATTTTAGGGATGTCTGCCGCAGTTGGGGGGACGTCAAGGGTAATTCCGCAGCGCACCCCCGGGATGACAGGCGGCGACTCTCAGCCTTGCATTTGCGGGAGAAAGAGTGAAAAACAAGACGGAGGTTCCCTGCCTCGCAGCGCAGAAAAAAGACCGCACCAAGCGGTCTTTCGACGGGCACTGCGCGACACGCACACGGGCTCACATGTGGTCGATCATCACCTGTCCAAACCCGGAGCAGCTGACCTGCGTGGCGCCGGGTAGCAGGCGGGCAAAGTCGTAGGTGACCTGCTTGGACAGAATGGCCTTTTCCATGCTGGCGATGATGCGGTCTGCCGCTTCGACCCACCCCATGTGCCGCAGCATCATTTCTGCCGAGAGGATTTCCGAGCCGGGGTTGACATAGTCCTTACCAGCATATTTGGGCGCGGTGCCGTGGGTGGCCTCGAACATCGCCACACTGTCCGACAGGTTCGCCCCCGGCGCGATGCCGATGCCGCCCACCTGCGCAGCCAACGCATCGGAAATGTAGTCGCCGTTGAGATTGAGCGTGGCGATCACGTCGTACTCGTCGGGGCGCAGCAGGATCTGCTGCAGGAAAGCATCGGCGATCATGTCCTTGACCACGATGTCGCGTCCGGTCTTGGGATTCTTGAAGGTCATCCACGGCCCGCCGTCGAGTGGCTGTGCGCCGAACTCCTTTTGCGCCAGACCGTAGCCCCAGTCGCGGAACGCGCCCTCGGTGAACTTCATGATGTTGCCCTTGTGCACCAGGGTGACTGATTTGCGGTCGTTGTCGATTGCGTACTGCATGGCTTTGCGCACCAGCCGCTCGGTGCCCTCGCGCGACACGGGTTTGATGCCGATGCCCGAGGTCTGCGGAAAGCGGATTTTTTTGACCCCCATGTCGTTGATCAGGAAATCGATCACCTTCTTCGCCCCATCCGACTCGGCGGCCCATTCGATGCCGGCGTAGATGTCTTCGGAGTTCTCGCGGAAGATGACCATGTCGGTCTTTTCCGGATGCTTGACCGGCGACGGCACGCCCTGGAAATAGCGCACCGGGCGCAGGCAGACGTAGAGGTCGAGTTCCTGCCGCAGCGCGACATTGAGCGAGCGGATGCCGCCACCCACCGGGGTGGTCAGCGGCCCCTTGATCGACACCACATAGTCCTTGAGCACCTGCAGGGTCGATTCGGGCAGCCAGACATCCGGGCCGTAGACGCGGGTGGCCTTCTCGCCAGCAAAGATTTCCATCCAGGCGATCCTGCGCTTGCCGCCATAGGCTTTTTGCACCGCCGCATCGACCACCTTGATCATCACCGGGGTGATGTCCACCCCGGTGCCATCACCCTCGATGTAGGGGATGATGGGATGATCCGGGACGTTGAGCGAGAAGTCCGGGTTGACCGTGATTTTCTCGCCGGCGGGAATGCGGATATGCTGGTCCATGAGGGGTCTCCTTCGGTAATGACCCGGGCATTCTATGCCGCGGCAGGAGCAGAGCGAAACAGTCTTGTATATGACACAAGAGTGATCACGCGCTGGCTTGCTGCGCGACAGCGGCATGCCGCTCCCAGGCGGCGCGCAGCGCCTGCGCGGTGTGGCCAGCAGCGCCGGGGCGCAGGAAATCGGCCACCGGGCCCTGCAGCACCAGCCGTCCGCCGCCCTGCCCGCCTTCGGGGCCGAGGTCGATCAGCCAGTCGGCGTTGGCCATCATGTCCAGATCGTGTTCAATCACCACCACGGTGTGCCCGCAGTCGGTCAGGCGGTGCAGCACGCGGATGAGCTTTTCAGTGTCGGTCATGTGCAGGCCGACCGTGGGCTCGTCGAGCACATACACCGTGGGCCGCGCACCCGCCATAGCGAGCTCGGCCACCAGCTTGATGCGCTGCGCCTCGCCCCCCGACAGAAACGGGCTGGGCTGGCCGAGCTGCAGATAGCCCAGGCCCACGTCCTGCAGCAGTTTGAGTGCGTGGTGGATCTTGCGGTGCGCGGAAAAGAAGCCGACCGCCTCGTCCACCTCCATCTGCAACACCTCACCAGGGTTGCGCCCGCGCAGGCGCACGGCCAGGGTCTCGGGATTGAAGCGCAGGCCGTTGCAGTCGGTGCAGGGCACGGTCACGTCGGGCAGGAAGTTCATCGCCACCTTCACCGCGCCCTGTCCCTCGCAGGTCGGGCAGCGGCCGGGGCCAGCATTGAATGAAAAGCGGCTGGCGGTGTAGCCGCGGATACGCGCTTCCTCGGTGTCGGCAAAGAGCTGGCGGATCGCGTCCCAAATGCCCAGGTAGGTCGCGGCGCAGGACCGCGGCGTCTTGCCGATGGGTGCCTGATCGACCTCGAGGACGCGCTCCAGGCCGTCCCAGCCGGTGAGATCGGCGGCACTCGGCAGCTCGGACAGATCGCCACCAAGCCGCTGGCGCAGCGCAGGCAACAGCACGTCCCGCGCCAGCGTGGACTTGCCCGAGCCGGACACCCCGGTGACCACGCTGAGCCGTCCGCGCGGAAACTGCACATCGATGCCCTGCAGATTGTGCAGATGCGCGCCGCGCAGGCGCAGGGCCGGGGTTTGCGCGGTGGTGCGCGGCCGCGGCTGTAACGGCCAGGGCATGGGATCGCGTAGGCTGCGGGCGGTGGCAGTGTCGGCCTGCGCCAGCACCTGCACCAGCGGTCCGCTGGCCACGACCTGCCCGCCGCGCCGCCCGGCACCGGGGCCGATGTCGATCAGGTGATCGGCGCGGCGCATGGTGTCTTCGTCGTGCTCGACCACGACCAGAGTGTTGCCCTTGGCCTTGAGCGTGGCCAGCGCGTCGAGCAGGATGCGGTTGTCGCGCGGGTGCAGGCCGATGGTCGGCTCGTCGAGCACATAGCACACCCCACGCAGATTGCTGCCGAGCTGCGCCGCCAGCCGGATGCGCTGCGCCTCCCCGCCCGACAGCGTGGGCGCGGCGCGGTCTAGCCCGAGATAGCCGAGGCCGACCTGGCGCAGAAAGGCCAGACGCGAGCGGATTTCGCTGATCGCATCGCGTGCGATCTCCGCCTCGCGGGGACTGAGCTGCAGCGCATCGAACCACGTGCTGGCGGCGTCCACGTCGAGCGCGCAGAGCTGGGCGATCGACAGCGCGCGAAAGCGCACCGCGAGGCTGTCGCGGTTCAGCCGGGCGCCGTGGCAACTCGGGCAGGGGGTCGGTGCGCCGGATGCCGCGGCAGAACCCAGCGATCGACCGCGAGTGAATTTGCCGCGCGCGGTGGCAGGCTCGGCATCGCCCTCGATCCACGCGGCCTCCTCGCCGGTCTGCCCGGCGTCGAAGCCAGGTAACAATTCTCCGGTGCCCAAGCAGGTCGGGCACCAGCCGGTGGGCGCGTTGTACGAGAACTGCCGCGGATCGAGTTCGCGGAAGCTGCGGCCGCAGCCCGGGCAGGCGCGCTTGGTCGACAGCAGCAGGCTGCGCATCGGCGGCTCGGTCTGGCCGCTGGCCATCGCGTCCTTCAGCCCGTCGAGCGGGGCGAGCACTAGCACCACCCCCTTGCCCAGCGCAAGCGCGCGGCGCAGCAGGTCGCGCAGCCGGCCCTCGGTGTCCGGTCCCACCACCAGATCGCCCACCGGCAGCTCGATGCTGTGCTCTTTGAAGCGGTCCAGCCGCGGCCAAGGATCCGTTGGGACGAAGGCGCCGTCCACCCGCAGATGGGTGTAGCCCATGCTGCGCGCCCACACCGCCAGATCGGTGTAATAGCCCTTGCGCTGCACCACCAGCGGCGCCAGCAGCCCGATGTGCCGGCCGCGCCAGTCACGCAACAGTTGCGCGGCAATCGCATCCGCGCTCTGTGGCTCGATCGGGATGTTGCAGTCAGGGCAATATTGCGTGCCGCACCGGGCGTAGATCAGCCGCAGAAAGTGATACGTCTCGGTGAGCGTGCCCACCGTGCTCTTGCGCCCGCCGCGGCTGGTGCGCTGCTCGATCGCCACCGTCGGCGGGATGCCGAATATGGCTTCCACGTCGGGCCGCGCCGCAGGCTGGACGAACTGCCGTGCGTAGGCATTGATCGATTCCAGATAACGTCGCTGGCCCTCGGTGAACAGCACGTCGAACGCCAGCGTGGACTTGCCCGAGCCGGACACGCCGGTGATCACGGTCATCTGGCCGCGCGGAATGTCCACGTCGACTCCGCGCAGATTGTGTTCGCGCGCCTGGCGAATGGCGATGAACCCAGCCTTGCCGGCACGCAGCGCACTGGCCAGATGTGGGCCCAAGGACGCATCGGTGGCGGTGTAGGCGGCGGGGGGTTCGGCGGCTTGGAAGTCGGTGGATGGGTTGGCGGCTCCCCCCTTCGGATATCCCTGCCGACCCCCCTCATGTGCGCAGGAGATGACCCGCCCCTCCCCACCCTGTAGGGATGGCTGGGAAGGATCGCCGTTTCGCGCTGCCGCGTCCCGCGCCAGAGCCTGGCCGGTGAACGATGCGGCGCAGGCTGCGAGTTCGTCGGGCGGACCGGCGAACACCAGCCGGCCGCCGGCATCCCCGCCCTCCGGGCCGAGGTCGATGACCCAGTCGGACGCGGCGATCAGGTCCAGGTTGTGCTCGATCACCAGCACGGTGTGACCGGCATCGAGCAGCTTGCGCAGCGCGCGCAGCAGCCGGGCGACGTCGTCGAAATGCAGCCCGGTGGTCGGCTCATCGAACAGGAACAGCGTGCCCTTGCGCGCCAGTCCGTGCCGGGACTTGGCGGCCTCGGCCAGAAAGCCCGCAAGCTTGAGGCGCTGTGCCTCGCCGCCCGACAGCGTGGGCGTGGGCTGGCCCAGGCGTAGATAGTCCAGCCCCACGTCGACCAGCGCCTGTAGCGGCCGGGTGATCTCGGACTGGCCGCGAAACCGCTGCAACGCCTCGGCCACGGTGAGGTCGAGCGCGTCGGCAATGTTGAGCGGGGCGAAGCTGCCGTGCGCGGGCAGGCGCAGTTCGAGCACTTCGGGCCGGTAGCGCTTGCCGTCGCAATCCGAGCAGCGCAGGTAAACGTCGGAGAGGAACTGCATTTCCACATGCTCGAAACCCGAGCCACCGCAGGTGGGACAGCGACCGTCGCCGCTGTTGAAACTAAAGGTGCCCGCGGTGTAGCCGCGCTCGCACGCAGTGGGCAGGGTGGCGAACAACGCGCGGATGCCGTCGAACGCTCCGACGAAGCTCACTGGGTTCGAGCGCGCGGTCTTGCCGATCGGCGACTGGTCGACCAGCACCACGTCGCCCAGCTGCTCCGCGCCGAGCAGACGGTCGAAAGCGCCAGGCGCCGGGGCGGTCTTGCCGAGCGCGCGGGCAAGCGCCGGATAGAGGACATCGCCAATCAGCGTGGACTTGCCGCAGCCGGACACGCCGGTCAGTGCAGTCATCGCCCCCAGCGGAATCTCGACCGTAAGCGATTTGAGGTTGTGCTCGCGCGCACCCTCCAGGGTCAGCCGGGGAGTGAGCAGGCCGCCAGCCTGGTCGCGCCGCTGCGTGCGGCGGCGTGGCAGCACGTCGCACACCCGTTGGTCGCCGCGCAGGTAGCGCCCGGTCAGGGTCTCGGCCTGTAGTGCCTGTTCGACCGTGCCCTGAAACACCAGCTGCCCGCCGCGCTCCCCGGGGCCGGGGCCGATTTCGAGCATCCAGTCCGCAGCGCGCATGAGCTGCGGGTCGTGCTCGACCAGCAGCAGAGAGTTGCCCGCATCCTTGAGCCGTTGCAGCACGCCGTTGAGCCGGTCCAGGTCGCGCGAGTGTAGGCCGATCGACGGTTCGTCGAGCACGAACAAGGTCTGTGTCAGCGCGGTACCCAACGCGGTGGTGAGGTTGATGCGCTGCACTTCGCCGCCCGACAGGGTGCGCGACTGCCGGTCGAGGGCGAGATAGCCCAAGCCCACGTCGCACAGAAAACGTAGCCTGGAGCGAATGTTGTCGAGCAGCAGGCTGCTGGCCGAGGCGGCCATGTCGCCGGGAAGCAGCAGTTCGGCAAACCACTGCTGCAGCCGCTCGATCGGCAGGCAATTCAGATCGTGCAGGCTCAGGCCAGGCAGCGCGCAGAGGGTGTGCTCATCCCACTGCACGCCCACGGGGCGAAACCGGCGATAGCCGCCGGACAGCGCCGCGTCCGCCTGCTCGCGCGTCCCCACGCGCCACAGCATCGCCTCGGTCTTGAGCCGCGCGCCGGCGCAGGCCGGGCAGACGGTATAGCTACGGTACTTGGACAGCAGCACCCGTACATGCATCTTGTACGCGCGGCTTTCCAGCCAGTCGAAGTAGCGACGCACGCCGTAAAACTGCTTCTGCCAGTCGCCGCGCCAGTCGGGGTCGCCGTCGATCACCCAGCTGCGCTCGCGCTCGCTCAGCTCGGCCCACGGCACGTCCAGCTGCACACCGGCCTGCGCGGCGTAGCGCTCCAGATCGGTCTGGCATTCGGCAAAGCTGGTCGTCTGCCAGGGCTTGATCGCGCCGCCGCGCAAGGTCTTGCGCGGATCGGGAATCACCAGATCGAGATCGACCCCGATCACCCGGCCGAAGCCGCGGCAGGTGTCGCAGGCACCCACCGGTGAGTTGAAACTGAACAGCCCGGGGCTGGGGTCGCGGTGGTAGTGGATGTCGCAATCCGGGCAGTGCAGGTCGGCGGAATACTTCCACTGCACGCCGGGCGTGACGGCGTCATCGGTCAGCTCGCGCACTTCCATGCGCCCCTGCCCGAGCCGCAGCGCGGCTTCCACCGCCTCGGCGAGCCGCGCGGTGTCGTCTGCGGGAAGGCGCAGACGGTCCTGCACCACATCGAGCACCAAGGCCTGCGGCGTCTGCCGCTCGCCCAGGATGCGGGTGTAGCCCTGCGCGCCGAGCTGTTCGGCGATGTGCGCTGCCGACATCCCCTGCGGCACGGCGACGGCAAAGACGACCGCGGCGCGCAGCCCGCCTGGCAGCAGACGGGCGCGGCGCTGCAGGTCATCGACGATGCTCTGCGGCGAATCCCGCCGCACCAGCGCGCCGCAGCCGCGGCAGTACAGCTGCGCGGAGCGGGCGAACAGCAGCTTGAGATGATCGGCCAGTTCGGTCATCGTCCCCACGGTGGAGCGCGAGGTGCGCACCGGGTTGGTCTGGTCGATGGCGATCGCAGCAGGAATGCCCTCGATACGGTCGACCTGCGGACGATCCATGCGGTCGAGAAACTGCCGCGCGTAGGGCGAAAAGGTCTCGACATAGCGTCGCTGCCCTTCGGCGTAAACCGTGTCGAACACCAGCGAGCTCTTGCCCGAACCCGACACGCCGGCGACCACGACGATCTGCCCCAGCGGAATGTCCAGGTCAAGATTCTTGAGGTTATTCTGGCGGGCGCCGCGGATGCGGATGGCATCAGCCGTTGCAGCGCTGCCCGCCCCGGCTTTGGGCAAATGATCTGTCATCCGGGCAATATACAGTGCGGAGTCGATGCCGGTTTGCTGCGGGTTTTGGCCTGGCTGTCACGCGCTGTGCTGGTGCGGCTGCGGCATGCCCGGCCTGCGCAGACAGCGCCTAGAATCCTTCCGCGTCCTGACCCGCCGCCGTGCTGCGACCATGCCACTGCCCAAGCGCTCCGCCCTGCTCCACGCCCTGTTCGGCAAGCCGAAGACGGCACGCGCGGCAGCGAGTTCGCGGCATCTGCAAATCCTCATCACCCGCCCCGGCCACCCGGCATACAGCCTGCGCATCGATCTCGACCTGCTGCGTCGCGCAGTGCTGTGGGCCAGCGGTGCAGTCGCGGTCTGGCTGCTGATCACGGTCTACATGGTTTGGTCACAGATGCTCAGCGCAAATGCCCGCCAGCAGGCCGAGCGACTGGCGGCGCAGGCGGCTGCCGTGCAGTCGGCCAATGCCCGGCTGCTCGCCGAAAACGGCGCCATGGCGCACACACTGCTGCGCCTGAAGCAGCGTGTCGACGGCCTGGCAAGCACCATGCACAGCTTTGCGCAGCAACGTGCGCAGCAGTTTCCCGTCGAGCACAAATCGGGACCTCAGGGCGGCATCGCCACCCCACTGACCCTGTCCAACGCCCATGCTCTGGTGCACGAACAGGCCGATGTGATCGCCGCCCGGCTCGATCAGTTGCTGCCGCAAGCGCAGCAACTCGCCGCAGTCGAGGCGGCGCGGCCGATGGGGGCTCCCGTGTCGGGCCCGCTCGACATCACATCCGACTACGGTCTGCGCCCCAACCCGCTGGGTCGTGGGCTGGAGTTTCACAATGGCGTCGATTTCGGCGTAGACATCGGCACCCCGGTTCAAGCCACGGCGAACGGCATGGTGGAAAGCGCTGGCTGGACGCCGGGCTATGGCAACTGTGTTGTCATCGATCATCCCTTCGGCTATCGCAGCTTGTTCGGCCATCTAGGCAAGATCCTGGTCAAGCCCGGCGACAGCGTTCAACGCGGGCAGATCATTGCGCTGTCAGGTAATACCGGCCGCTCCACCGGCCCGCACCTGCACTACACCCTGTTTTACCGTGACCGCACGCTCGACCCCGCCAGCTACCTTCTCGCCAGCCGATAGGACCTGCCCATGTTCAAGCCAAAAACTCCCAAGTCCACCGATGTCTGGGCCAGGGACGCCGCCGCGGCGTCCGGCCCGTCTGCCGCGGTCATGCCCTCGGCGCTGACCTTCATCGGCACCGGCAGCGAACTGCGCGGCGATCTGCGCACCGCTGGCAATCTGCGCGTGGACGGCAGCCTGTTCGGCAATGTGCAGGTAGACGGCGATCTGGAAGTCTCGCCCACCGGCGCGATCGAGGGCGAGCAGGTCAGCGCGCGCAGTGTGCTGGTGCACGGCCGCATCAAGGCCAAGGTGCATGCCGCCGAGCAGTTGCGCATCCACGGCCAGGGCCGGGTGGAGGGTGATGTCACCGCGCAGTCGCTCGACATCGAAGCGGGCGCGCATTTCATCGGTTTCAGCCGCACTGGCGTGCAACCACCGCCCGAGGTGCCGCAGCTCGACCACGCGCAGACCGCCGCCCCACGCGACGACGATAGCGCCGCGCAACCCGCACTTTGACATCGGTCGAGCGCTGGGCCGCGGTTGCGTGCTGTAATGCCGCATGTCCGCCGAACACGCCGCCTCTCGCCCCCTGACCCTTACCGACAAGCGCGCACGTAGCCGCTCGATCCGCTCGCTGAGCGGTCTGCTGCTTTTCCTGCGTCCATACCGCGTGCGCATTGCGGTGGCGCTGCTGTTCCTTCTGCTGGCCGCCGGCAGCACGCTGGCCTTCCCACTGGCGCTGCGCTGGCTGATCGACGCCGGCATGCTGCATGCGCAGGCGAGTTCCGCCGCGCTGGGCTGGCATTTCGCCGGGCTGTTCGTTCTGGCGGTGTCGCTCGGGGTGTTCTCTGCCGCGCGGTTCTATATGGTGAGCTGGCTGGGCGAGCGCGTCACCGCCGATGTGCGAAGCGCGGTCTATGCCCATGTGCTGCGGCAAAGCCCGCAGTTTTTCGAACATACCCAGACCGGCGAGGTGATCTCGCGCCTGACCACTGACACCACGCTGGTGCAGACCGTGGTGGGCACCAGCTTTTCGATGGGCCTGCGCAATGGGGTCGTGCTGCTGGGCGGCTTGACCATGCTCATCGTCACCAATCCAGGGCTGATGCTGGGTGTGCTGGTGGTGATCGCGGTGGTGGTGGCTCCGGCGGTGCTCATCGGCAGGCGGGTGCGCGGTCTGTCCCGTGCCAGCCAGGACCGTATCGCCGACGCCAGCGCGATCGCCACCGAAGTGCTCGCCGCAATGCCGGTGGTGCAGAGCTATGCGCGCGAGGCCGACGAGGCACAGCGCTTTCGCGACTCGGCGGAAAATGCCTTTCGCACCGCGGTTCGCCGCAACAGGGTGCGCGCGCTGCTGACCGCATTCATCATCGTCGCGCTGTTCGGCGCCCTGCTTTATGGCCTGTACCTGGGCACGGTGGCAGTGATGGAAGGCCGCATGAGCGCCGGCACGCTGGGGCAGACGGTGCTCTACATCGGTCTGGTGGCTGGCTCCGCCGCGGCGCTGGCCGAGGTGTTCGGCGACCTGCTGCGCGCCGCAGGAGCGACCGAGCGGCTGATGGAACTGCTCGCCGAGCAATCTCCGGTGCACAACCCGCCACAGCCGGTGGCGCTGCCGCTGGTGCACCGGGGCTCCGCAGTCGAGCTCGCGCAGGTGCGCTTTTTCTACCCATCGCGGCCTGAGCGGCCCGCGCTCGACGGCGTGACGCTGCGCATCGCGCCCGGCGAGACGGTGGCGCTGGTCGGCCCGAGCGGTGCCGGCAAGACCACGGTGCTGCAACTGCTGCTGCGCTTTTACGACGTGCAGGAAGGCAGTGTGCACATCGACGGTGTCGACGTGCGGCAGGCCGATCTTGCGGCACTGCGCCGGCGTATCGGCCTGGTGCCGCAGGACGCGGTCATCTTTTCCGCCAGCGCCGCCGACAACATCCGCTACGGCCGCCCCGACGCCAGCGACGCCGAGGTGCGGGCGGCTGCGCGTGCAGCGCAGGCCGAGAACTTCATCCTCGAGCTGCCGCAGGGCTACGACACGTATCTGGGCGAGCGCGGTGTGCGGCTGTCGGGCGGGCAGCGCCAGCGCATCAGCATCGCCCGCGCCATCCTGAAAAATGCCCCACTGCTGCTGCTCGACGAAGCCACCAGCGCGCTCGACGCCGCCAGCGAACGCGCGGTGCAGGCAGCGCTCGAACAGGCCATGCGCGGCCGCACGACACTGGTCATCGCGCACCGCCTGGCCACTGTGCAGCGCGCCGACCGCATCGTGGTCATGGAGCAGGGCCGCATCGTCGACATCGGCACGCACGCCGAACTGGCGCGCCGCGGCGGTCTCTACGCCAGCCTGGCCGCGCTGCAGTTCATGCAGTGACACAAGACGACAGCGCGGGGCGGACCTGCCGCCATGGCATGGCGTAGCATCACGCGCAATCCTTTTCTGCATCCCATGCCTGCCATCCCCACCCCATACGAAGACCTGATGCGCCATGTCTTCACCCACGGCCATGACAAGACCGACCGCACTGGCACCGGCACGCGCAGCGTGTTCGGCCACCAGATGCGCTTCGATCTATCGGCCGGGTTTCCGCTGATCACCACCAAGCGGGTGCATTTCAAGAGCGTCGCGTACGAGCTGCTGTGGTTTCTGCGCGGTGAGTCGAACGTGCGCTGGCTACAGCAGCACGGCGTGACGATCTGGGACGAATGGGCGCGTGAGGACGGTGAGCTCGGACCGATCTACGGGGTGCAATGGCGCTCGTGGCCGGCACCGACCGAGGGCGACCCGCACCGCACCATCGACCAGATCAGCGAGGTGCTCCGGCTGCTGCGCACCCAGCCGGATTCGCGCCGCATCATCGTCAGCGCATGGAATGTCGGCCAGATCGCCGAGATGGCGCTACCGCCCTGTCATGTCCTGTTCCAGTTCTACGTCGGCCCGCCCCGTCGGCCTGGCGAACCCAGACGGCTGAGCTGCCAACTCTACCAGCGCAGCGCCGACATTTTTCTGGGCGTGCCGTTCAACATTGCCAGCTATGCGCTGCTGACCCTGATGATCGCGCAGCAGACCGACCTACTGCCCGGCGATTTCGTCTGGACCGGCGGCGACTGCCATCTCTACCGCAACCATTTCACCCAGGTGCAGGAGCAACTCAGCCGCGCGCCCTACCCTTACCCCACGCTGGAATTCGCCCGTAAGCCGCCCAGTCTGTTCGACTACACCTTCGACGACTTCGTGCTGAAAAACTACCAGCATCATCCGGCAATCAAGGCGCCGGTGGCGATATGACCCGGCTGGTGCTGATCGCCGCAGTGGCGCGCAACGGCGTCATCGGCAAGGACGGCGGCATGCCGTGGCACCTGCCCGCCGACCTGCAGCACTTCAAGCGGCTCACCCTGGGCCATCCCGTCCTGATGGGTCGGCGCACCTGGGAGTCTCTCGGCAGGCCACTGCCGGGACGGCGCAACATCGTCATCAGCCGCCAGCCCGACTGGCAGGCCGAAGGTGCCGAACACGCCGATTCGCTGCACGCAGCGCTGCAGCGCGTCTCGAGCGATGCGCTGGCCTTTATCATCGGCGGCGCGCAGCTCTACGCCCAGGCGCTGCCGCTGGCCGATGGTCTGGAGCTCACCGAGATCGACCAGGACTTCGACGGCGACACGCGCTTTCCCGATTGGGACCGCAGCCGCTTCACCGAAACCGCGCGCCAGACATATACCGCCCCCGAAGGCTGGTCTTATCACTTCGTCAGCTACGAAGCCCAGAAGGCCAGCTGACAGTGCTGTCGCGGGCTGCTGACCAAACACGCGCTCGATCCTGATTTTTTGCCGCCAACGGCAGCGCCTTGCCTGCCGTACCGCGCCTGACGATCGGTCGCGACGTTGTGCAAAGGGCGCGGCGCTGCTGCCCGCTTCGTCGGCCAGATTCTGAGGGGCGTCCGGCAGTTGCGAGTTGAAACCTTGCATGTCGTTGCGAAGCAGTAAGCTCGCAGCAGGTGCAACCCGTGCCGTGGCGTGCCGTGGGTCACGGCTGTCCCGCCCGGTCGAAAACTCACGTCGCGGTCGATGAAGGAAGTCTCATGCGGAAACAACACCTTGCGGTTCTTCTGCTCATTTCTGGCGCGTGCCTGTCGGCACACGCCGCGGATGCCCCGATGCTGCCCGGGCTATGGCACATGAACATCCAAGGCCAGACGCATGCCCCGCCCGACCTGACCGTGCCGGTGCTGCGTGAGATGGACATCTGCGTCAAGCCGGGACAAAAGCCGCAAACCGTTGTCGTCCCGGCAGGCGGCAAGGAATGCACCGGCACCCATGAAACCTTGGCAGATGGGCAGACGCAGTGGACATTTCATTGCAAACTGCCGGGCGCGAAAGTCACCCAGACCGGGACCTTCGCCACCACTGCAGCCACCTTCGACTCGCACTGGGCGATCGACAGTGCAGCCGGCAACGGCACGCAGACGCGGACGACGCTGCAGGTCACCGGAAAACTCCTGGGCCGTGACTGCGGCAAGGTGAAGTAGCGCGCCAAAAACAGCCACCGCGCGGGTGGCTGCGTTGCCTGCGCGGGCGCACCCGCGCCTTTGCAGTCAGGCGACCGTGCGGTCGAAGAACTGCTCGTCTTCGGTCGAGCCCTTGAGCGCGGCAGTCGAAGCCTCGTTTTCGATCGTCGTGGTGACAGCGTCGAAATAGCCAGTGCCGACCTCGCGTTGATGCTTGACCGCGGTGAAGCCCTTGGGCGCCGCGGCGAATTCGGCCTCTTGCAACTCGACGAAGGCGCTCATCTGGTTGCGGGCATAGCCGTAGGCCAAGTTGAACATCGAGTAGTTCAGCGCGTGGAAACCGGCCAGAGTGATGAACTGGAACTTGTAGCCCATGGCGCCGAGTTCCTTCTGGAACTTGGCAATGGTGGCGTCATCGAGATTTTTCTTCCAGTTGAACGACGGCGAGCAGTTATAGGCCAGCATCTTGTCCGGGAACTTGGCATGGATGGCTTCGGCAAACGCCTTGGCGTAGGCCAGATCGGGCTTGCCGGTTTCGCACCACACCAGATCGGCATAGGGCGCGTAGGCCAGACCGCGGGAGACGGCCTGCTCCAGCCCGGGCCGGGTGCGGTAAAAACCCTCGACCGTGCGCTCGCCGGTGCAGAAGGGTTGATCGTTGGCATCCACATCGGAGGTGAGCAGGTCGGCGGCCTCGGCGTCGGTGCGCGCCACGAGGATGGTGGGCACGCCCATCACGTCGGCTGCCAGACGTGCGGCGATGAGCTTGGCCACAGCCTCGCGTGTGGGCACCAGCACCTTGCCGCCCATGTGGCCGCATTTTTTCACCGAGGCCAGCTGATCCTCAAAGTGCACACCGGCGGCACCAGCTTCAATCATCGCCTTCATCAGCTCGAATGCGTTGAGCACACCGCCAAAGCCCGCCTCGGCGTCGGCCACGATCGGGGCGAAATAGTCGATATAGCCCTCGTCGCCCGGGTTCTTACCTTCCATCCACTGGATCTGGTCGGCCCGGGTCAGGGTGTTGTTGATGCGCTTGACCACGCTGGGCACCGAATTGGACGGGTAGAGAGATTGGTCGGGATACATCTCGCCGGCCAGGTTGGCATCTCCGGCAACCTGCCAGCCCGAGAGGTAGATTGCCTGCAACCCGGCCTTGACCTGTTGCATGGCCTGGTTGCCGGTGAGCGCACCCAGCGCGTTGACGAAGGGCATTTCATGCAACTGCCGCCACAGGCGCTCCGCGCCGCGTCGCGCCAGCGTATGCTCGACCATGAGCGAGCCGCGCAAGCGCACGACATCCTCTGCGCCATAGCCGCGCTTGACCCCTTTCCAGCGCGGGTTCTGTGCCCAATCCTGTTCCAACTGTGCCACTTGCTGTGCGCGATCTGTCATCTGCTTCTCCATAGTGAATCAACAATCGATGCTTCAGCATAGTTGAGTATTGCGACGCAGCATAGTCTTATGTCTTATAGAAGATGTCAAATTTATATCTTTTGAATCAATTGATTGGCGATTCTTTTTCGGTATGTGGAATGCATTTCCGTTAAGCAAAAGGCGTCCTGATCGCGCTGCAGCAGATCAATTTCACATCACGCTGATTTCATTTCATATCGTGGAATAAACCGAATGCCTCGCTCCATTCCGCCACCTTCCGGTCCTCCCTCACCTTCGCCGCACCGTGCTCTCGATCAGCATCCAAGCCGGGGGCCGCTGCGCCTGGCCGAGGTGTTCTGGGTGTTCAATCACCTGACCCTGCTGGGCGTGGGCGGGGTGCTGCCGTTTGCGCAACGCATTTTGGTCGAGGACAAGCGCTGGCTGAGCAATGCGCAGTTTGTCGAAATGCTCAGCCTCGGCCAAGTGTTGCCGGGCCCGAATCTGATCAACCTCGCCTTGATGGTCGGGCAGCATTTCTTCGGCTGGCGCGGCGCGCTGGTGGCTCTGGCCGGCATGCTGGCCGCGCCGCTGGCGCTGATCCTGTTCGTTGCCGTGGCCTACGCCAACTCCGCGCACACGCCTTTGGTGGTGCACGCGCTGCAGGGGATGTCTGCCGTGGTGGCCGGGCTGGTGATCGCGATGGCGATCAAGCTGCTTCCAGCGGTCAGCCATGTCCACATCAACTGGGTCTGGGTGGCGCTAGCTTTTGCCGCAGTCGGTCTGCTGCGCTTGAATCTGCTGTGGGTGCTGCTCGCGCTGGGGCCGCTGGCGGTGGCGATGGCGTGGCGGCGCGTCCGGAGACGTTGATGCATCTGCTGTCAATTGCTGCGCCGCTATTCGCGCATTTTTTGCTGTGGTCCTTGCTGTCGGTAGGCGGCGCGATCGGGCTGCTGCCCGACATGCACCGCTATCTTGTCGCGCAGCAGCATTGGATCACCGATGCGCAGTTCACCTCGGCGCTGGCGCTGGGCCAGGCCTCGCCGGGGCCGAGCATGGTCCTCTTTTCCGCGCTGCTGGGCTGGCAAATCCTCGGACTGCCCGGGGCGTTGCTGTGTGCGATCGGGCTCGTCCTGCCGTCCTCTGTCATCACCATCGCGTATTTCCGCTACAGCCGAAAACATCGTGATCGACACTGGGTGCGTGCCATGCACGACGGCATGGCGCCGATCACCGTGGGGCTGCTGCTGGCGTCGGGATGGCTGCTCACGCGGCAGGAGGGAACCAGCGTGCAGCGCGTAGCGCTGATCGCGCTCAGCGCGGTGCTGGTGGTGCGCACTCGGCTCAATCCCTTGTGGCTTTTGCTCGGCGGTGCGTTGCTGGGTATGCTGGGCTGGGTCTGATCATGCTCAGGCGTTTGCTCCCTCACCAAAGCGAGCCGGTCTACCGCACCGCTGCCCTGCGTGCGATCGAGGAGATGGCATCGCATGCGCTGCCCCCGCACACCCTGATGCAGCGTGCTGGCCTGGCCGTGGCCAGGCTGGTGCAAGCCCGGTTTCCCCATGCGCGGCGCATTGTCGTGCTCGCCGGTGCGGGCAACAACGGCGGAGATGGTCTGGTTGCGGCCACGCATCTGCAGGACGCGGGGCGGGATGTGCGGATCCTGGCTTGCGGCGCATCCAGCCTGGACGCCTGGCTGAGCCGCCTCCCGCCGGATGCCGCCTGGGCCTGGGGCGAGACAAAGGCACGACAGATTGCCTGCGCGCTGCAGCAGCCACCGCTCCAGTCGCTGCCCACCGCAGATCTGTACATCGACGCGTTACTTGGCATCGGCCTGACCGGCCCAGTGCGCGATGCGACCGCGGCTGTCATCTCGGCGCTGAACACCCAGACCAAGGCACCGGTGCTCAGTGTCGATCTGCCTTCCGGCCTGGATGCCGACCGCGGCATATGCGGCAATGCCTGTGTGCGCGCCGCAGTCACGCTCAGTCTGCTCGGTCTCAAACCTGGTTTGTGCACCGGCCCGGCCGCGTCGCTGTGCGGCGAAGTGTGGAGCGATGATCTCGACCTGCCCTTGCCGCCCGCAGACATCCCGCCAGACGCGGTGTGGCTGGGCGCAGACCACGTGCGCCCTCTGCTGCCTAAGCTGCTGCATGCGGCGCACAAGGGGGAACGTGGCGATGTGGTTGTAATCGGCGGCGCGTCGGGGATGACCGGCGCGGCCCTGCTGGCAGCCCGTGCAGCGGCGCGGATGGGTGCCGGGCGGGTGTTCGTCGGCCTGCTCGATCCCAATGCCCCCTGCGCAGACCCGGTCGCGCCCGAACTGATGCTGCGCCCACCGCAAGCCCTGCTGAGCGCGGCACGCAAGGGCGGCTGCCTGGTGTTCGGCCCGGGCGCCGGTACTGAGGCCACCGCAGGCCAGCTTCTTGCGCTCGCCCTCGCGCAGCCTCTACCGCTAGTGATCGATGCGGACGGCCTGAACCTGCTGGCGCAGCAGGCGCGCCCCGGTTCCGACTTGCACAGCCTGGTACGGCAGCGCGGCGCCGCAACAGTGCTGACCCCGCACCCGCTGGAAGCGGCCCGCCTGCTGGGCATCGACGCCGTGCAGGTGCAGCGCGACCGGCTGCAGGCCGCACAAAACCTGGCTGAGCGCTATGGCGCGTGGGTGGTGCTCAAGGGCGCCGGCAGCGTGATCGCCTCCCCACGGTCCCTCCTGTGGATCAACCCCACGGGAAACGGCCTGTTGGCCACCGCCGGCAGCGGGGATGTGCTGGCCGGGGCGATCGCCGCGGCCATTGGCGCGACCTCCACCGCGCAATCCCTGCTCGCCGCTGTCTGGCTGCACGGTCGTGCAGCCGATCTCGCCGCCAGGCAGCATGGCTCGGCAGATTTCACCGCAGCGCGCCTACCGCGATGGATGGCCAGAGCCTGGGCAGAAATCGGGTGAGGCGGTGGCGCACCGTCCGCCCTGCAGATGCCAGCGCGGCGAACCCGCATGTTCAGACCGCCGGCGTCTGCGCAGTGGCCGCATCCATCCCAACATACCAACGCATCGCAATGTGCAGGCCGGCCCGCACGCTGAACTGCGGCCGATACCCCAGCAGGCGCCTGGCCTTGCCGATATCGGCCAGCGAGTGCCGGACATCCCCCTTGCGAAACGCGCGATAGACCGGCGCCTTGCGTTCGACTGAAGGGTCGAGCGCACAGATTTCCTGGGTCAGCAGTTGGTGCAGGGTGTTCAAGCTGGTCTGCTCGCCGTAGGCGATGTTATAGACCTGACCGACCGCGTCTGGATCGGTGGTCAGACCTGCCAGCAGATTGGCCTGCACCACATTGTCGACATAGCAGAAGTCGCGGGTCGTTTCGCCGTCCCCGTTGATCATGCAGGGCTGATTGCTGCGGATCGCCTTGGCCCAGTTGGGGATGACCGCGGCATACGGCCCGTTCGGGTCCTGCCGGGTGCCGAACACATTGAAATAGCGCAGACCGATGGTCTGCAGGCCATAGACACGGCCGAACACCTCGGCATACAGCTCGTTGAGGTATTTGGTCACCGCATAGGGAGACAACGGCCTGCCGATCAGATGCTCGACCTTGGGCAGCCCGGGGTGATCGCCATAGGTCGAACTCGACGCAGCAAACACGAACCGGCCGACACCTGCATCACGCGCAGCCACCAGCATGTTCAGGAAGCCGGTGGCGTTGACCGCATGCGTGCCCAGGGGGTTTTCGATCGAGCGCGGCACGGAGCCGAGCGCGGCCTGATGCAGCACGATATCGACCCCCTCGCAGGCCAGCCTGCAATCGTCGAGATTGACGATGTCCCCTTCGATGAACTGATGCCGCGCCCAGGCCCGCTCCCCCACGATGCGCCGCACCTCGTCGAGGTTCGACCGGTGACCAGTGGAAAAATTGTCTAGGCTGACCACGGACTGCCCATTTTTCAGCAGTGTTTCGACCAGATGAGAGCCGATGAATCCGGCGCTACCGGTCACCAGCCAGCGCCGCGGCGCTGCAGCCAGCATGTGCGCGATGCGTTCCATACCTCACAGCCTCCACACACGGGCCCCGAACGCCTGCAGCTGCGCAGGGTCATGCTGGCATTTGATGTCCATGAAAATCCCCCCGGTGTCCAGTTTTGCCAGTACGTCAGCAAGCGGTCGGTCTTTGTACGCCGCATGCGCGACCGCGGCAACGATCGCCTGCGCCTTGGGCAGCTGCTCCCAAGGAACCAGTTGTACGCCATATTCCTGCATGGCCTCGCGCGGCTCGGCGATCGGATCATGCACGACCACGCTCACCCCGTAGGACTCGAGTTCGCGGATGACATCGATTACCCGGGAATTGCGCAGATCAGGACAATTCTCCTTGAAGGTCAGGCCCATCACGATGACCTTGCTGTCCTTGATCGGGATGCCGGCCTGGCTCATCTGCTTGATCGCCTGCTCGGCAATGTATTTGCCCATGCCGTCATTGATGCGCCGGCCCGCAAGAATCACCTGGGGGTGATAACCCAGCATGTCGGCCTTGTGGGTCAAGTAATACGGATCGACGCCAATGCAGTGCCCACCGACTAGCCCAGGCCGAAACGGCAGGAAATTCCACTTGGTTCCGGCCGCCTGCAGTACCTCCAGGGTATCGATACCGATACGGTGGAAAATGAGCGAGAGCTCGTTCATCAACGCGATGTTCAGATCGCGTTGGGTATTTTCGATGACTTTCGCAGCCTCGGCCACCTTGATGCTGCTGGCACGGTAAATCCCCGCCGTGATGATCGAGCCATAGATCTGCGCAACCGTCTCGAGGGTGCGATTAGTATCTCCCGATACCACCTTGACGATGCGCGTGAGGGTATGTTCCTTGTCTCCCGGGTTGATGCGCTCAGGAGAATAGCCGACGAAAAAATCCTGCTTCCACCTCAAGCCCGACTCGCGTTCCAAGATCGGCACGCAGATCTCTTCGGTCGCTCCGGGATAGACCGTCGATTCATACACCACGATCGCGCCGGGTTTGAGGTTTTTTCCGACCGATCGGCTTGCGCCGATCAGTGGGTTGAAATCGGGGTTGTGCGCCGCGTCCACCGGCGTCGGCACGGCGACCACCACAAAGTCCGCTTCTCTGAGCCTTGCCGCATCGGTCGTGGGTTCGAGCAGGGTTGCACTTTTCAAATCGGCCTGTCCCACTTCGCCGGTAGGATCGACATGCCGACGATACGCATCGATTTTTTCAGAAGACAGATCAAAACCGATGGTACGGTATTTTTTCCCGAATTCCACTGCCAACGGCAGCCCCACATAACCCAGCCCGACGACTGCAATGACTGTCATTTATATTCCCGTAATGAAATTACCTGGCACCTTCGCCAAAGAGAACGACGCGCACGGTTTCGAACAAAATGAAAAAATCCAGAAATACACTATTGTTCTTGACATAATATAGATCGAACTGCAGCTTTCTTTTCGCATCCTCGATTGATGCGCCATAGGCATAGCGCACTTGCGCCCATCCGGTCACACCCGGTTTGACGCTGTGGCGGATGGCATAAAAGGGAATATCTCGCTCCAGCAACTCGACAAAAGTGGGTCGCTCCGGGCGTGGCCCGACCATGCTCATTTCCCCACGGAAAACATTGACCAGCTGCGGAAGCTCGTCGATCCGCGTTTTGCGGATGAATCGGCCCACCCGGGTCACCCGACTGTCCTGGGTGCTGGCCCAGCGTGCCACACCATCCTTTTCGGCATCGGTCTGCATGCTGCGAAATTTCAGGCAAAAGAAAGGTTTGCCGAACAGTCCCACACGCTCCTGGCGGAAAAACACTGGCCCGCCATCCTCGAGCTTGATAAACAGGGCAGCCAGCAGCATCACGGGCCACAGCACCAGCAGCAACACCGTGGCGCTGCATACGTCAAACACACGCTTGGCCCAGGCCCTGAACTGACCCTGGACAAAACCCGATCCGTAAATCAGCCAGCTGGCTTTCATGCTCTCCAGCGGGACTTCTCCCTGGAGCCTCTCGTAGAAGGTGGTGAGCGAATGCACAGGAATGCCCAGAATACGGCATTCCAGCAAATGGCGGATGGGCAAGACCCCACCCCGCTGCTCGCGCACCGCCACGATGATTTCATCGACTCTATAATCCAGCACCAGCTGATCCAGAGGAAGGCTTGCATCGAAAATCTCTCCGGGAAGCTGCACTGCATGTTGTTGAGGATTTTCTGTCGGGTAAAACCCGACGATTGCATAGGCTGTGCAATGTTGTTCATTGACCTGCATGGCAAGCACCTGCGCCTCCCTGCCGTTGCCCACGATCAGTATTTTCCGGCGCATGCCAGCCAGGACATTCGGCCGCAACACCATATAACGGATGAAGGTCAGCAAGCCTATCTGGTAAAGGTAGGCAAAACCGAGAACCCGAAATGAACTCCCGGCCTCGGTGAATATCAGCGTGAACCAATAGACAGGGAAGAACACCAGAGCAAATGCCACCGATGCTCGACCGAGCAGGTCTTTGAGACTGTTTTCCGCGTCGATGCGATAAACGCCCAGCGCGGTGTACAGGAGCGCATTGAGTGCCACATACAGAATCAGCGGATAAATTGCCTGCGTCGCCCAGTAATATAGACCAGTCGGGCTAGTGGTCATCAAATAAACCGTCCAGGTCGCCAGCGCAAAGGATAGCGCCGAGATGGTCATATCGACCAACACCTCGAAGGTTGCTTTTGCTGGAATGTAGAGATTGAAAATCTTGAACATGATTCAACCTCGGTTCTCGCGCCATACCGCAACTGAAACATCGGCTTGTGCGACCATGACGAGAATCTGGTCGGGAATAAAATCCATGTCGTGATTCTTTGCTGATCGCTCGTGGATTCGAAGTGAATTTTTTCGCGGTTTGGTGCAGTCGATGCGCACTTCCTGCGGACGATTAGGATTGTTCCCGTTGCACCATGACGGGTCTATCCCCGATCCCGGGCGCCCCCCTGTTCGGTGGGATGTGGCCGGGAGTCAGTCGGGCGCGCCCAGCCACTTGCTGGCTTGCAACGCAATCATCAACGTTGGCGCATTGGTGTTGCCGCTGGGGATTTCGGGCATGACGGAGGCATCGACCACGCGCAGACCGTCGACGCCGCGCACGCGCAACGATGCGGGTCGACCACGCTGGTCTCATCGCGCCCCATGCGACAGGTGCCGGGTGGTAGCTGGAGGTCGCAGCGTGCATCGGCGGCGTGACGTAAGCGCATGAAGCCACCTCCTTCGGCGGCATTGGTCGTCCCCACGCCCTGCCGGGTCAGCCAGAACTGCACACCTGTGCGCAGCACGCTGACCTTGTCGTAGGTGACCGGCAGGGTGCAGGCGGTCAGGGTGCAGATGTCTAGGTGGTCTTGCAGATTCTCCCCGACCGCCGGCAGATCGCGCACCACACGGATACCGAGGGCGCGCAGATGATCGGCCGGGCCGATGCCGGACAGCAGCAACAGTTGCGGCGAATTGACCCCGCCGCCGCTGAGGATGACTTCACCATCCTCGATCCACCGACGGACGCCACCGCGCTGACGCACCTGTACCCCCACCGCGCGCTCGCAGTCGAAAAGCACGCGCTCGGTCAGGGTATGCGTAAACACGGTCAGATTCGGCCTCCGGCGCACGGGCGCGAGAAAGACTGCCGCGCTGGAGTGGCGCAAACCGTCTTGCTGCGTGACCTGATAGAGACCGACGCCCTCCTGCGTGATGCCGTTGAAATCGGGGTGATGCGGCAGACCGTAGGACACCGGCATCGATGAACGCCTCGGTCAGCACATTGTGATGTCGCAGATCGCTGACGCCGAGCGGGCCGCTGTCGCCGTGGAAGGTATTCGCGCCGCGAGAGTTGTGCTCCATGGCGCGAAACAGCGGCAGAACGGCACGCCACGACCAGGCTGACTCCCCGGTGACTTCGGCCCAGCGCACGTAGTCCTGCGATGCGCCTCGCAAATAGCACATGGCTTTGATCGAACTGGAGCCACCCAGCACCTTGCCGCGCGGCCACCACAGGCGTCGGTTGTCGCGCTGCGGTTCGCGCTCTGTGGTGTAGTTCCAGTTGAACCGTCGTTGCCCGGCCAGCTTGGCGATGCCGGCGGGCATGTGAATGTAGGGATGCCAGTCGGCGCCGCCGGCCTCGATCAGCAGCACGCGGCCGCGGGATCGGCACTGAGACGATTGGCCAGCACGCAGCCGGCCGACCCCGCTCCGACGATGATTTTGTCGAATTCCATCTCCTCTCCCTGGGTTACTTGATCGTATCTAGATGTAATTTATCTTTCTTTTTATGAAATCTCAGCAGCACGGTCTCGGCGTTCTATTTCACCCATTTTGGAATATGCGCATTCACTAATTAATCTTGCCAATTTTTCCCAGTCAGATCAAATAGTTAGAAATTGGATTTGTCCATACAAACATATCGCTGGATAAGCGGATCAAATATCAAAAAATCAGATCAAGATCACCGAATATATCCATTACACGATCCTGCACCCGGCTGATAAAAAGAAAAAAGAGACGACAAATCGCAACATCGGCTCACAACCCCGAGGAGGATGAACATGAACGACCGATCACCGTTTCAAGACGCTGCCTCACGCCGCGCTTTCTTGCAGACCGCGGCCACCGGGCTCGGTACACTCGCGCTGGCACGCAATGCCCTAGCTGCATCCACCGTCGAACTTCCGCTGCCGGGTGGCCCCGACTCGCGCAGGCTTACCAGCGCCTTCCCCGGCAAGGGCGTGATGATTCTCCAACGCACCCGCCCCCCGCTGCTGGAAACCCCCTTTTCCGTGTTCGACAAGGGGGTGTTCACTCCCGTGGACAAGTTCTACGTGCGCTGGCACTGGGCCGGCATTCCTACCACGATGAATCCGCACACCCACAAGATGCGCATCAGCGGGCATGTGAATAAGACGCTGGAATTCACCGTGTTCGATCTGATGAAGCGGTTCAAGCATGTCGAACTTGCTGCAGTCAATCAGTGCTCGGGCAATTCACGCGGCTATTTCCAGCCCAGGGTGCCCGGTGGGCAGTGGAGCAACGGCGCAATGGGCAACGCGCGCTGGGTCGGGGTGCGCCTCAAGGACGTCCTCGATGCCGCAGGGGTCAAGCCCGGTGCGGTGCAGGTGCAATTCGAGGGGTCGGAGCGGCCGGTCATTCCGACGGCACCGAATCTGAAAAAGTCGCTGTCGGTCGACCATGCCCGAGACGGTGAGGTGATGATCGCATGGGAGATGAACGGCCAGGCCCTACCGCTGCTCAACGGATTTCCTTTCCGCCTTGTGGTGCCAGGCTGGTACGCCACCTACTGGACCAAGATGCTGCAGCATGTCCGCGTGCTCGACCATGAGGACACCAATTTCTGGATGCATCCCGCTTACACCATCCCGGACAACTGGCCGCAGGCCAACATGACCCCGGGCGAGAAGGATGTCAAGTTCGTGCCGATCAATCGCATGGTGCCGCGCTCGTTCATCACCAATCTGCGCAGCGGCGATCACATTGGCGCTGACCGGCCGGAACTGGTACGCGGCATCGCCTTCGGCGGCGACACCGGGGTCAAGGCGGTCGATCTGTCCACCGACGGCGGCAAGACCTGGCTGCCGACCGAGCTCGGCCGCGACTACGGAAAGTACAGCTTCCGTCAGTGGTCCACCCACGTCAAACTTCCCAAAGGCCCGCAGACCTTGATGGTCCGCTGCACGAATACCGACGGCCTGCAGCAGCCCATGACCCCGAACTGGAACCCGGGCGGGTTCATGCGCAACGTGGTCGAGTCCACCGAACTGATCGCCGTCTGATAGGGAGCACACCATGACACATCGCCACATCCCCACCGTGCTTCAACGCATGGTCTCTCTCGCCGTCAGCGCTTGTGCACTGAGTGCGGCCACGATCGTCAGCGCAAACGCGTTCACCCCGAAAACCCAGAGCGTCGAACTGCCGACCAGCCATAGCGTGTTCCCCGGGGACAGCGCGGGCGCCCGCGCGGCCAACACCTACTGCCTGATGTGCCATTCCGTCGGCATGGTGATGAACCAGCCGGACTTGCCCAAGGCGGCCTGGCTGGTGGAAGTCAACAAGATGAAAAACGCCTTCAAGGCGCCGATCCCGCAAGACCAGGTCGCGGTGATTGCCGACTATCTGGACAGCATCAAGGGCAAGCACTAACAGGCCGTTGAAAAACTACTGCGGTGGGCCATCTGCGGCGTTGCACGGTGCTCGCTGCCTCGCCTATCTATTTGATATGTCTCGGTCGCTGCGCGCCGTGCGCCTTGCATCTGGCCATCCTCGCGACGTTTTTCAACGGCCTGCTAATTTTCAATTTAGGGACTGGTTCAGCTTCTGAATCGACTGGATCATATCCGCATAAAAGCTGCTGAGCCTGGCCCACGGATCGGCCCCACCCACGCCCTGATCGGTTAGATCGACATAGCCCACCCCTTGCTGAAACAGGCGGTTCAGCGTGACCTGCTGCAACTGCGGCAGGTTGTCTATGCCCAGCGCCAGGTAGGCATAGCGGTTCGCCGCATAGCCGTCCAGACTGGCGGCGGGTGGCGCAGCCAGGTTCAAATCGCTGCTCTCATGCACGACCGTAATGTCGGCTGTCTGTGCGATGGACAATGCTGGATAGGTGCCGGGATTGATGACGACCAGCGGTGGCTGTCCGCCTGCGGACGCGATGCTTTGGCGCACGCTGGACGCGGCAGCGGCGTAGTACGGTGCGAGCGCGGCCTGGCTGGCGACCTCATCGAAAAAGATGCCATCGACCGCATAGCACTGTGCATAGGTCTGCACATCCTGCTGCACCCGGCTGAGGTCGCGCTGACCATACCCGGTGTACACATAGCCCAGCACCCGTGCGCCTGCGGCATGTAACAGCGCAATGCCTTGCTGGAAGGCCGTCAGCCCGGAGGATGGGGGCTGCGTGCAGGGCAGCGGCCCGTTGTTCGGATTGATCACTGCCAGCGTCGGCACGACCGCGGCATGCGCGGCAAGCTCTGTCCAGCCCGGATTGGGCTGGGTCGTCTGCGCCGCGCCGCTGCCACTGGTCACCAGCGGGTAGGCGTACAGCGGCACGAGCACCCCCATCGGCGTGGCGCGCAGAGGCACGCTACTGGCGGCTGCCGCTGGCGTCGCACGCACGCCCGGGTCGGTGGCGAGCCCACCGGAGCCACCACCGCAGCCGGCAAACAACCCGACAACCACACTCAAACCCAGCCCGGCAATCCATCGTGCCCCCATGCGATAACTCCTTCATTGGCCTGCCGATCGGATGGCTCTGTCTTGGCGGCGAAGAATATCAGGCCGCGCGCCCGGCCCGCTTGCGCTCGTTTTCCGTGAGATAGCGCTTGCGCAGACGGATGCTCTTGGGCGTGATTTCAACCAGTTCATCATCCTCGATGAACTCGACCGCGTATTCGAGGGTGAGCTCGATCGGCGGGGTGATCTTGATCGCGTCTTCCTTGCCGCTGACGCGGAAATTGGTGAGCTGTTTGGTGCGGGTGGCGTTGACCACCAGATCGTTGTCACGGCTATGGATGCCCACGATCATGCCCTCGTACACCGGATCGCCCGCCTTGACGAACATGCGACCGCGGTCATCGAGCTTGCCCAGCGCGTAGGTGAAGATTTCACCATCGTCCATGGAGATGAGCACACCATTTTTGCGTCCAGCGATCTCGCCTTTGTGCGGCTCGTAGCCGTCGAAAATATTGGAGATCAGACCCGAGCCACGAGTCAGGTTGAGGAATTCGTTGGTGAAACCGATCAGGCCGCGGGCCGGAATGCGGTATTCCAGCCGCACGCGACCGCGGCCGTCCGGTTCCATGTTGACCAGCTCGCCCTTGCGCTCACCCAGCGCCTGCATCACCCCGCCTTGGTGCGCCTCCTCGATGTCCACCGTCACCAACTCGATCGGCTCGTGGCGCACGCCGTCGATGTCCTTGAACACCACCCGCGGCTTGGACACCGCCAGCTCGTACCCTTCGCGGCGCATGTTCTCCAGAAGAATGGTCAGGTGCAGTTCACCGCGACCCGATACCTCGAATACGCCGTCCTCATCGGTCTCCCGCACCCGCAGCGCCACGTTGGACTGCAGCTCCTTCTGCAGCCGGTCCCAGATCTGGCGACTGGTGACGAACTTGCCTTCGCGCCCGGCCAGCGGACTGGTGTTGACGCAGAAGTTCATGGTCAGCGTCGGCTCGTCCACCTTGAGCATCGGCAGCGGCGCCGGGTTGAGCGGGTCGGTCACGGTCACGCCGATGCCGATGTCGGCAATGCCGTTGATCAGCACGATGTCGCCAGGCCCGGCCTCGGTCACCTGCACGCGGTCGAGTCCCTGGAAGGTCAGCACCTGATTGATCCGCCCCTTGACCGACCTGCCCTGCGGGCCCTCCATCACCAGCACGTCCATGCCGGGGCGGATGGTGCCGGAATTGACCCGTCCGATGCCGATGCGGCCGACGAAGTTGTTGTAATCCAGCGCGGAAATCTGCAGCTGCAGCGGCGCGGCAGGATCGCCGCTGTGCGGCGGCACATGCTTGAGGATGGTGTCGAACAACGCTGACATGTCCGGGCCCCATTGCTGTCCCGGCTCGCCCTCCTCCAGCGACGCCCAGCCGTTGATACCCGAGGCATAGACCACCGGAAAGTCGAGTTGTTCGTCTGTGGCGCCCAGCTTGTCGAACAGGTCGAATGCGGCATTGATGACCGCGTCGGGCTTGGCGCCGGGCTTGTCGACCTTGTTGACCACGACGATGGGCTTCAAGCCCAGCGCCAGCGCCTTCTTGGTGACAAAGCGGGTCTGCGGCATCGGCCCTTCCTGCGCATCGATCAGCAGCACCACGCCGTCGACCATGCTCAGCGCGCGCTCGACCTCGCCGCCAAAGTCTGCGTGGCCGGGGGTGTCGACGATATTGATGTGCGTGCCCCTCCAGCTCACCGCGCAGTTTTTCGCCAGAATGGTGATACCGCGTTCGCGCTCGATGGCGTTGTTGTCCATCACCGTGTCCACGACTTTTTCATGCTCGGCGAACGTGCCTGACTGCCGCAGCAGCTGGTCCACCATGGTGGTCTTGCCATGGTCGACGTGGGCGATGATGGCGATGTTGCGGATCGATTTGCTCATGGTGTGGCGTCCTGATGGAGAGATTCGGTTCGGAGGGGTAAAGGCTGAGGCTGGGGCTGGGGCCCGGCCGCGCTGATGAGTTCGTCTGCGCACAGCACGCGGCGCGGCGCCAGCACCGCACCATCCCACAGCCCCGTGCCCAGCAAAACTGCGGGCTGCGCATCGGATAGCGGGCCGTAGACACGCAGCTCGCGGCCCGCGTCCACTGGTATGTCCAGGGCCAGGCCGACGATCCGCCCACCGTGCTGAAAGCGCCGAGTCTGCCCGGCATCGAGATTCAGACGGGGGAGATCATGCAGCAGCACGTCGGTAGGCAACAGGCGGTGCCGCAGCCCCTGCCGGCCCAGTGCCTCGGCGGCCTGCAGACCAAGCGCCTGCGCCAGCGAAAAAGCACCGCTTGCGGTGCGGGTGAGTGCCGCCAAATGCGCGCCACAGCCCAGCGCCTCGCCGATGTCGCGCGCCAGCGCGCGGATGTAGGTGCCCTTGCCGCAGTGCACGGCCAGCACCAGTCTGTCGTCCTGCAGGTCCAGCAGTTCGATGGAAAAAATCTGCACCGCGCGCGGCGCAAGCGCCAGCGACTGACCCGCCCGCGCATAGGCGTACAGCGGCTTGCCGTCGCGCTTGAGCGCGCTGTGCATCGGCGGGATCTGCAGCACGGTCCCGGTGAACCTGGCCAACTTGGCCTCGACCCGGCTGCGCTCGACCTGCACCGGCTGTCGTGTCAGCACCGCGCCCTCAGCATCGTCGGTGGTCGTACGCACCCCGAGCTGCACCACCGCGGTGTAACGTTTGTCGGCTTCGAGATGGCGCTGTGAGAACTTGGTCGCGCCGCCGAAGCACAGCATCAGCAGGCCGTCGGCTAGCGGATCCAGGGTGCCGCCATGCCCGGCCTTGGCCGCACGCAGCATCCGGCGCACCCGTTGCAGCGCGTGTTGCGAGCTCACACCGCGCGGCTTGTCGAGCAGCAACACACCGTTGACCGCCTCCCAGGGCGTTTTTTCTGCATTCATCGTGGTGGAAGCCCGCGCCGCGCGCGCCAGTCAGTCGTCTTTGGCCCGCTGCGACAGCGCCTGCCGGATCAGGCCGTCCATTTCTGCGGCTTTTTCGGTCGTCGGGTCGAACACGAAATGCAGTGTCGGGACGGTATGGATCTGCAAGCGCTTGAACAGCAGGCTGTGCAGATACCCCGCCTTGTCGCTGAGGATCTGCCGTGCGGTCTCGGGTTCGGCGCCGATCACGCTGAAATAGACCTTGGCATGGGCATAGTCCGGCGTGAGCTGCACGTCTGTGAGCGTGACCAGCCCGAGCTGCGGATTGCGCAGCTCGCGCTGGATCAGCTCGGCCAGATCGCGCTGGATCTGATCGGCGATGCGCTGCGCGCGGTTGGGTGTCGATCGTTTCATTTCGGTGGAATCCGCGCGCTCACAGCGTCCGCGCCACTTCCTTGACCTCAAAGACTTCGAGCTGATCGCCGACTTCGATGTCCTGGAAATTCTTCAACGACAGGCCGCATTCGAAGCCTTCCTTGACCTCGCGCACATCGTCCTTGAAGCGCTTGAGCGAATCGAGCTCGCCGGTGTGGATGACCACGTTGTTGCGCAGCACCCGCACCTGCGCCGAGCGCCGCACCACACCCGAGAGCACCATGCAACCGGCCACCGTCCCCACCTTGGGAATACGGAACACCTGACGAGTCTCCACCAGACCCAGGATTTCTTCCTTTTTCTCCGGCGTGAGCATGCCGGACATAGCCGCCTTGATCTCGTCCACCGCTTCGTAAATGATGTTGTAGTAGCGGATGTCGATTCCGTTGTTTTCGGCCAGTTTGCGCGCGCCGGTGTCAGCACGGGTGTTGAAGCCGATGATCACGGCATTCGAGGCGATCGCCAGGTTGACGTCACTCTCGGAAATGCCCCCGACCGCGGCATGCACGATCTGCACTTTGATTTCGGGCGTCGAAAGCTTGGTGAGCGCATGGATGAGCGCTTCCTGCGAGCCTTGCACATCGGCCTTGATGATGAGCGGCAGGGTCTTGCTGTTCTCGTCCATCTGCTCGAACATGTTTTCGAGCTTGGCCGCCTGCTGGCGCGCCAGCTTGACATCGCGGTACTTGCCCTGACGGAACAGTGCGATCTCGCGCGCCTTGCGCTCGTCGAGCAGCACCATGATCTCCTCACCCGCACTGGGGACCTCGGTCAGCCCCTGGATTTCCACCGGGATGGACGGGCCGGCCTCTGTCACCGACTTGCCGTTCTCGTCCAGCATGGCGCGCACCCGGCCATAGGCCGAGCCGGCCAGCACTACGTCGCCGCGCTTGAGCGTGCCGCTTTGCACCAGCACCGTAGCCACCGGACCACGACCCTTGTCCAGCCGCGATTCGATGACCAGCCCCTTGGCCGGCGCATCGACCGGCGCCTTGAGCTCGAGCACCTCAGCCTGCAGTAAGATCTGCTCGAGCAGTTCATCGATGCCCTGCCCGGTCTTGGCCGATACCGGCACGAAAGGCGAGTCACCGCCGTATTCCTCGGGCACCACGCCTTCGGCAATCAGTTCCTGCCGCACCCGGTCGGGGTTGGCGCCCGGCTTATCGATCTTGTTCAGCGCCACGACCAGCGGCACGCCGGCCGCCTTGGCATGCGAGATGGCCTCTTTGGTCTGCGGCATCACGCCGTCATCCGCAGCCACCACCAAAATGACGATGTCGGTCGCCTTCGCACCGCGCGCCCGCATGGCGGTGAACGCCTCGTGGCCCGGGGTGTCGAGAAAGGTCACGATGCCGCGCGGGGTTTGGACGTGATAGGCACCGATATGCTGGGTGATGCCACCGGCCTCGCCCGCAGCGACCTTGGTGCGACGGATGTAGTCGAGCAACGAGGTCTTGCCGTGGTCGACATGCCCCATGACGGTGACCACCGGTGCACGCGGCAGCTGCTGGGCATTGGCATGCGCGGCTTCGCCGTCCTCGCTGAGAAAGTTTTCCGGGTCATCGAGCTTGGCGGCAACCGCACGATGGCCGAGCTCCTCGACCACGATCATTGCGGTTTCCTGATCGAGCACCTGGTTGATGGTCACCATCTGACCCAGCTTCATCAGCGCCTTGATCACCTCGGCCGCCTTGACCGCCATTTTGTGCGCCAGTTCGGCTACTGTGATGGTTTCGGGCACATGGACCTCGCGCACGATCATCTCCGCCGGCGCGGACGAGCTCTGCTGTTCGTCACTGCGGTCGTTGCGGCCGCCACGGCGACCGACATTGACCTTGGGCCCGCGCCAGCCCCCGGCGCTGCCGGTGGGGTTGCCGCGCGGCTTGATCGCCGAGCCGCGCTTTTTCGCCGCGTCGTCGGCCCAGGAGGAAGAGAGCTTTTCCGACTTGATCTGCTTGTCGTCCTTCTTGCCCGCGCCGCCAGCGGAGGCGGTCGTTGCGCTGCCTGCGGCCTTGGTCGCGGTAGCTGCCGGCTTGTGGATCGTGCCCTTGATCGCACCGCTGGTCGCGGGGCTCTCGGCGGGCTTGGCTGCCGGCTTTTCCGCACGCAGCACGGTGCGCGGGCGCGCCATCATGTCGCGGATCGCCGCAGCCTCGGCTTCGGCGGCGATGCGGCGTTTCTGGATTTCGGCGAGTTTTTTCGCTTCCTCTGCATCCTGCTGCTTTTGCGCAGCCAGACGCTCGGCATCGCTCCTGGCCTGGTTTGCTGCGGCTTGGGCGGCTGGTTGATCGGCTGGCTCGCCACCGGGTTGCGGTGCGGCGGTCTGACCGGCTTGCGCCGTGCCGGCGGCAGCGGCGGCGGCGGCCTGCGCTGCCTTGGCCGCCTGGGCCTGGGCTTCGCGCTCGGCCTGCTCGCGCGCCTGCTTCTCGCGCAGTTCCTGTGCGGCGCGGCGCTCTTGCTCCGCAGCACGCTGCGCAGCGAGTTCCTCGGCCTGGCGAGCCAGCAACTCGGCCTGGCGCTGTGCCTCGGCTTCGCGACGCCGCAGTTCGGCCTCGTCGATACGCGCGGCCTCGCTCTGCTGCGCTGGCTGCACTTCAGTGACCGGCGGGATGTCGTCGCGTTTGACGAACACGCGCTTCTTGCGCACCTCCACATGGATGGTGCGCGCCTTGCCGGTCGCGTCGGCCTGCTTGATTTCGCTGGTCTGCTTGCGCGTCAGGGTGATTTTTTTGCGCTCGCCGCCGCCCGCGGCGCCGTGTGCCGCGCGCAGATAATCGAGCAGGCGCGCCTTGTCGCCCTCGCTGATGACATCGTCCGCAGCACGCGGCCCGACACCTGCCTGCTGCAGTTGCTGCTGTAGGAGGTTGAGGGGTTTGCCGAGTTCTGCTGCGAGTTGTGCGACGGTATGACTGGCCATTGATGGTGTGTCCTGGGATGGCTTGAAACAGGTGAAGGCGGATGGCGTGGTGGGGCGCGATCGAGGATGCCGCGGCTCAGGCGTTGAACCAGTGCGCGCGGGCCTTTAGGATGAGATCGGCTGCGCGGGCGTCGTCTGTGTGCAGGATGGCGGCCAACTCGTCGGTGGCCAGGTCGCCCAGATCGTCGAGGGTCAGCACACCGGCATCGGCCAGCAGCGCCAGATCGTCTGCGCTCAAGCCCTCGAGGGCCTTGAGCTGAGCATCCATTTCATCGAGCTTTTGCTCACGGGCGATTTCCTGAGTGAGCAGCGCGTTGCGGGCGCGTTCGCGCAGTTCGTTGACCGTCTCCTCGTCGAAGGCTTCGATCTCAAGCATTTCGTTGAGCGGCACATAGGCCAGTTCCTCGAGGCTGGTGAAGCCCTCGGCGATGAGAATGTCGGCCACTTCCTGATCGACATCGAGCTTCTCGACGAACAGCCGGCGCATCTTTTCCATCTCCTGCGTGGTGCGGGCGTTGGATTCTTCGGCGCTGAGGATGTTGATCTGCCAGCCGGTCAGCTCGGAGGCCAGCCGGACGTTCTGTCCGGTACGCCCGATGGCCAGCGCGAGGTTTTCCTCGTCGACCGCCACGTCCATCGCATGTTTTTCCTCGTCAACCACGATGGACGATACATTGGCCGGGGCCAGCGCGCCGATGACGAACTGCGCCGGGTCTTCCGACCACAGCACGATGTCCACACGCTCACCACCGAGCTCGTTGCTCACCGCGTTGACGCGAGAGCCGCGGATCCCCACGCAGGTGCCAATCGGATCGACCCGCCGGTCATGCGAGACCACCGCGATCTTGGCGCGCACCCCGGGCTCGCGGGCGCAGGACTTGATTTCCAGCAGACCCTGCTCGATCTCCGGCACCTCCAGGCGAAACAGCTCGATCATGAATTCGGGCGCAGTGCGGGAAATTTCGATCTGCGGGCCGCGGGCGGTGCGGTCGATTTTGGTGATGACCGCGCGCACCCGATCGCCGACCCGCAGGTTTTCCTTCGGGATCATTTCGCTGCGGCGCAGACGGGCATCGACTTTGCCGGACTCGACGATCACGTCGCCCTTGTCCAGGCGCTTGACCACGCCATTGAAAATTTTGTCGTTGCGCGCGAGAAAGTCGTTGAGGATCTGCTCACGCTCGGCATCTCGGATTTTTTGCAGGATGACCTGCTTGGCCGCCTGCGCACCGATGCGACCAAACGCGATGCTCTCGATCGGTTCCTCGATGTAGTCGCCCACCTCGATATCCGGTATCTGCTCACGCGCCTCGAACAGCAGGATCTCGCTGTCAGGCTGCTGCAGGCCGGCCTCGTCGGGCACGACATGCCAGCGGCGGAAGGTCTCGTATTCGCCGGTCTCGCGATCGATCTGCACCCGCACGTCGGGCTCGCCCTCGTACAGGCGCTTGGTGGCCGACGCCAGCGCGGCTTCGACCGCGCCGAACACGACGTCGCGATCGACGTTTTTCTCACGCGCCAGGGCGTCCACCAGCATCAAAATCTCGCGACTCATTTTCGACCACTCCCAAAATCGACAACAGGCACCAGGCGCACCTCGCGCACCTCGGCCAGACTGAAATTCATGACGGACTGCGGCGCGTCGTCCAGAGGCTTTACCGCCACTGGCGCGGCCGCCGGCTTCGCCCCGCGCCGGGCCGCGGGTCGTGTCCGTCCCTTGACTGGACTGGCGGGCTCTGGGGGCGACAGCAGCACGGAAAATCGCCCTGGTGCCTCGTCCTGCGCCGCCTCCAGCAACACGCCGCGGTATTTTTTTCGTCCCCGGAACGGCACACGCAGCACGATGTCGATTTCCTGCCCGGCGAAACGGACAAAGTCCTGCGGCTTGCGCAGCAGCCGGTCCAGACCGGGCGAAGACACCTCCAAACGTCCGTAGTCGACGTTTTCCACCTCGAACACATACTGCAGCTGCCGCGACACCCGCTCGCAATCGTCCACGGTCACTGCGGTGCCGTCGGCATGGTCGATGGTCACGCGCAGCAGCCCGCGCGGAAGGTGCTCCACCTCCACGAGCTCCAGCCCAAGGCTGGCCACTGCGGTTTCCACTGCCTGCATTGCACTCATGCCTGTCAAACCACTCCTACTGCATCACTTGCCCACGGCGGGCAGAACGCGCAAAAAAAAAGGGCGATGATGTCGCCCAGTTGGTGCCCTTCGCCGCGCCGAGACGTGAACCCGGCCACACATGCCAGCCCTGCAAGGCAGGATACCAGCCGGTTTCGAAGCGGGGCCGGCAACTCCATTGCCCCACATTTCTCACCGTGCCCTGCCCGTTGCCTGACCACGACCAAGCGACTGCTCGTTTTTCGCGCTTCTCTCCTGCATTCTTGCCGTCAGCGAAAAAATGAATTATAGGGGTGTCCCCTGATTTTTGGCAACCACGCAGCCCCAAGACATGGCAGGCAAGGCACCGGCTTCAACTGCCACGCCAATTCCCGTCCAGATCGGCCGCGGCGAGCAGCGCCCGGGTGTAGGGCTGCTGGGGCGCGCGCAGCACGGCGTCCAACGGGCCCTGCTCCACCACCCGGCCCTGATGCAGCACCAGCACGTGATGCGCCAGCGCGGCGATCACCGCCAGGTCGTGGCTGATCAGCACATAGGCCAGGCCGTGGCGCTGCTGCAATGCAGCAAGCAGTTCGAGCACCTGCTGCTGCACCGAGACATCGAGCGCGCTGGTCGGCTCATCGAGAATGAGGATTTTGGGCTTGAGGATCAGTGCGCGGGCAATGGCGATGCGCTGGCGCTGTCCGCCCGAGAAGGCGTGTGGGTAGCGCTGCATATCGGCGCTGCTCAGCGGCAGCCCGACCTCGGCCAGTATGTCCTGCGCGCGCTGCCGTCGCTGCGCCGCGCCGAGCTCGGGACGGTGGATTTCCAGTCCCTCCTCGACGATCTGCGCCACCGTGCGCCGTGGCGACAGACTGGAAAACGGATCTTGGAACACGATCTGCGCCTGCGCGCGCAGCGCCCGCAGCGCGCGCGGCGATTGCGCTGCCGGATCGTGTCCCAGCAGATCGACCAAGCCGCCCTGCCGCCGCAGCAGGCCGAGCAGCGCCAGCGCTAGGGTGGATTTGCCGCTGCCCGACTCGCCGACCACGCCGAGCGTCTGCCGGGCGGGCAGGTCGAGAGAAATGTCCTGTAGCACAGGATGCCAGGTTCTGCGCAACAAGCCACCAGCCTGCGCAAAGCGCACGCTCAAGGCTCGGGCGCGGAGCGCGACCTGCGGCGATGCCGTCTCCTGCACCGCGTGCACCAGCCGCCGTGGCCGGCTCTGCAGCAGCATGCGGGTGTAGGCATGCTGCGGCGCATCGAAGACCGTGCGAACCTCTCCCGCCTCGACCACACGGCCCTGCTGCATCACCGCAACCCGATGCGCATAGTGGCGTACCAGATGCAGATCGTGGGTGATGAACAGCAGCGCCAGCCCGTATTCGGCCTGCAGCGCATCGAGCAAATCGAGAATCTGGCGCCGCACGGTCACGTCCAGCGCGGTGGTGGGTTCGTCGGCCAGCAGCAGGCGAGGACGACAGGCCAGGGCGATGGCGATCATCGCCCGCTGGCGCTGGCCGCCAGAGAGTTGGTGCGGATAGTCGAGCGCGCGCCGTGCCGGCTCGGCAATGCCCAGCTGCGCCAGCAGTTCCACCGCCCGGGCCCATGCAGCACGACGCGACAGTGCCTCGTGCAGTTCCAGAACCTCGGCAATCTGCCGCCCCACCGGATGCAGCGGGTTCAGCGCGGTCATCGGTTCCTGGAAGATCATCGCGATGTCCTTGCCGCGGATCGCACGCATCTGCCGCTCGCTTAGGCTGCCGAGGTCGCGGCCATCGAGCTGCACACGACCCGACTGCTGCGCACCACTCAGCAGGCGTAGCAGGGCCAGCGCGCAGACGGTCTTGCCCGAACCGGACTCGCCGACCAGCGCAACCTTTTCTCCAGCGGCGATATCCAGATCGACACCCTGCACCACGGCCTGCGCTCCGAAGCGCACCTGCAGGCTGCGCACGCGCAGCAGCGGCGGGGCGGGCGTCGCACTCATGGTGCGCCGACTCCAGATTGTCGTGGATCGAGCGCGTCGCGCAGCGCCTCGCCGATGAAGGTCAGCAACAGCAAAATGGTCACCAGCGCGCCGAAAGCTGCTGCCGAAATCCACCAGGCGTCGAGATTGGCCTTGCCCTGCGCCAGCAACTCGCCCAGGCTGGGCGTGGGCGGCGGCACGCCCAGGCCGAGAAAGTCCAGGCTGGTCAGCGCCAGCAGCGCACCGCTCATACGAAACGGCAGGAAGGTGACCACCGGGGTGAGGCTGTTGGGCAGGATGTGGCGCCACATGATGCGGCCATGCGACAGGCCGAGCGCCTGCGCCGCGCGCACATAGTCCATCTGCCGGTTGCGCAGGAATTCAGCGCGCACATAGTCGGCCAGCCCCATCCACCCGAACAGCGACAACAGAATCAGCAGCAGCGCCAGCCCCGGCGCAAACACCGCGGAAAAGATGATCAGCAAATACAGCTCAGGCATCGATCCCCACACCTCGATGAAACGCTGCACCGACAGATCGATGCGCCCGCCGAAATAGCCCTGCACCGCCCCGATCAGCAGCCCCAGCGCAGTGCCAGTGACCGTGAGCGCCAGCGCGAACAGCACCGACAGCCGAAAGCCATAGATCAGCCGCGCCAGCACGTCGCGGCCGCGGTCGTCCGTCCCCAGCCAGTGCCGCGTCGATGGCGAGGAAGGAAACGGCCGCTGCGCAAAGTAGTCGATGGTGTCGGCGCCAAAAGGAATAGGCGGATAGATTGCAAAATTGCCCGGGGCCGACAGCCGGGCGCGGATGAAGGGGTCGAGGTAGTCGGCCGGGGTGTGGAAGTCGCCGCCAAAAGTGGTTTCTGGATAGTCGTGCAGCAGCGGCACGTAAAACCGCCCCTCATACCGCACCAGTAGCGGCTTGTCATTGCTCAGCACCGGCGCCAGCAGGCTCAGGCCGAACAGCAGCAGGAACAGCCACAGACTCCAGCGACCGAGCCGGTGCGCCTTGAATCGCGCCCAGCCCTGCGACAGGAACGGATGTCGCTGCAGAAGTGCAGCGGAGGCAACGGCGGCGCTCACCGCAGGGCTCCGAACTGGATGCGCGGATCGACCCAGACATAGCTCAGGTCGGCGATCAGCTTGGTCACCAGCCCGATCAAGGTGAACAGGTACAGCGAGCCCATGACCACCGGATAGTCGCGCCGCATCACCGCCTCATACGACAGCAGGCCGAGCCCGGGCAACGAGAACAGGGTTTCGATCAGCAGCGAACTGGCAAAGAACGCGCCGATGAACGCCGCTGGAAACCCGGTAACCAGCGGAATCAACGCATTGCGCAGCACATGCCGCCACAGCACGGCGCGTTCGCTCAACCCCTTCGCGCGCGCGGTGAGCACATACTGCTTACGGATTTCCTCGAGAAATGCGTTCTTGGTCAGCATGGTGATCACCGCAAAGCTGCCCGCCGTGGACGCCACCACAGGCAGGGTGATATGCCAGAGATAGTCGGTGATCTTGTGCCAAAGGCTGAACTGCGACCAGCCGTCCGACACCAGCCCACGCAGCGCAAACCACTGCAGCCAGGTGCCACCGGCAAATAGCACCAGCAGCAGCACGCCAAGCACAAAGCCTGGAATCGCGTAGCCCACCAGCACGGCGATGCTGGTGGCCACATCGAAGCGGCTGCCATGGCGTACCGCCTTGGCGATGCCCAGCGGAATCGAAATCAGATAGGTCAGCAGAAAATTCCACATCCCCAGTGAGATCGACACCGGCAGCCGCTCCTTGATCAGCGTCCACACCGCCTCGTGGTGGTAGTAGCTGCGCCCGAGATCGAAATGCGCGAACTGCCACAGCATGTCGAGGTAGCGCTGCAGCGGCGGCTTGTCAAAGCCGTAGAGCTTGCGCAGCTCGGCCAGTTGCCTAGGCGAGATGCCCTGCGCACCGCGATAGATGCCCTGCGCGGCGGCCGCCTCGCCTGCAGCGCCGCCGTCCTTGCCGCGCAGCTGCGACACCATCTGCTCCACCGGCCCGCCCGGGACGAACTGCACCACAACGAAGGTGAGGGACAGCACACCCAGCAGCGTAGGAATCATCAGCAGCACGCGCTTGAGGATGTAGGTCCAGAGATTCATGCGTCCATCCATGTCGTCATGCCCACGACCACCGCTGAGCGATTTCCTCCGCCCCATCGATGGGGAGAGTTGGGGTGTGGAAAGCTTGCCCCGCGATTTTCACGCCGCCCACCAGCATTGCACAGCCCAGGACTCCGGCTGGTAGTACAGCGGCAGGGTCTTCGGCCAGGCGAATTTGTGCGCGGCGATGGCCACACGGAAGGTGTCGCTGTACCACTGCGGCACCGAGTACCAGCCGCATACCAGCACGCGGTCGAGGGCGCGGCAGGCAGCCTGCAGCTCGCGCATGGTGGTGGCAGCGACGACTTTTTCGATCAGCGCGTCCACCGCCGGGTCGCGCAGCCCCCACACATTGTCCGAGCCCTGCACCCCGGCCGCGCGCGAGCCGAAGCGGTCGAATAGCTCATTGCCTGGGCTGGTGCTGCCGCCGTAGCGGATGGTGGTCATGTCGAAGTCGAAGGTATCCATGCGCTGCTGGTACAACGCAAAGTCCACCAGCCGATAGTTGAGAGTGATACCCAGCCTGGAAAGCGCCTGCGCATAGACCGAGATGATGCGCGACATCGCTCCCTGAGCATCAAGATAGTCGATCACCAGCGCCTGCCCGCGGGCGTTGCGCAGCGCCCCGTCACGCCAGTGCCAGCCGGCCTGCACGAGCAGCGCGCGGGCCTTGAGCAAGTTGGCGCGCAGACTGCCCGGCGGGTTGGTGCTGGGCATGCGCGGCAGCGCGCCGAACACCGCGGGCGGCAGTTGCGCGCGCAGCGGCTGCAGCAGCGCCAGTTCGTCGACACCCGGGGTGCCGTGCGCCTCGAACGGCGTATTGGCAAAGTAGCCCTCGATGCGTTTGTACGCACCGTAGAACAGCATGCGGTTGAGCCACTGGAAGTCCAGCGCCAGCGCCAGCGCCTGTCGCACCCGCACGTCCTGGAACTGCGGGCGACGCAGGTTGACCACGAAGCCCTGGAACCCCGCCGGGTTGTGATTGGGCAGCTCTAGCTTGATCAGCGCCCCGCTGTCGAACCCGGGGCCGCGGTACTGTCGTGCCCAGTTACGGGCGATGAACTCCTGCAGCAGATCGAACTCGCCCGCCTTGAACGCCTCCAGCCGCGCGGTGCCGTCCAGATAAAGCTTGTAGGTGATCTCGGCAAAGTTGAACTGGCCGCGCCGTGTGGGCAAGTGCCAGCCCCAGTAATCTGCGCGGCGCGCGTAGGTGATGTCACGCTGCTGCGACTGCCGCGCAATGCGGTACGGGCCGCTGGCGATCGGGGTGTCGATCACACTGCTGAATGGTCGGCCCGCCGCCCACTTGGGCGAGAACACCGGCAAGCCGGCGAGCAGGATGGGCAGCTCGTGATTGCGCCGCTTGAAGGTGAACCGCACCTGCCGCGCGTCCAGCGCTACGGCCTGGGCCACATCGGCATAGAGGCTAGCGAACTGCGGCGCAGCCTCGCTGCTGGTCAGGGTGGTGAAGGCATAGACCACGTCGTGCGCGGTGACCGCATCGCCGTTGGAAAACCGGGCCCGCGGATCGAGCCGGAACTGCACCGACAGGCCGTCCGCCGCCACCGCGATGTCCTCGGCCAGCAGGCCGTACATGGTGTTGGGCTCGTCCCAGCTCGGTGTCATCAGGCTTTCGAACACCAGCGTGTTCAGCCCCGGCGCGGCGTTGCCCTTGAGGGTGAAGGGGTTGAGCTTGTCGAAACTGCCACCCACGGTCGGTGGGGTGAGCACCAGACTGCCGCCCACCGGCGCGTGCGGGTTGGCATAGTCGAAATGGGTGAAATCCGGCGAATACTTCGGCTGGTCGTAAAGCGCGTAGGCGCCTTGCCCGGCAGAGCTGGCCCACGCCTGCCCAAACCCCAGCACGGCCAGCGGCAGGCCTTGCAGCAGGCGGCGGCGATCCGGGGACAGCGGACGAGACAGAGCATGGGCCATGCGAGAATTCTGCATGACCTGCCGCGGACTTGTGGCAAATTCCTGCAACACCCTCCTCACCCGAAAGCGCCCGATATGGCATTCCTCCAAGGCAAACGTATTCTCATCACCGGCCTGCTGTCCAACCGTTCGATCGCCTACGGCATCGCCCGGGCCTGCCGCCGCGAAGGCGCCGAGCTGGCGTTCACTTATGTGGGCGAGCGCTTCAAGCAGCGCATCACCGACTTTGCCGCCGAGTTTGGCAGCAGCCTGGTGTTCGAATGCGACGTGAGCAGCGACGCGCAGATCGACGCCACCTTCCGCGACCTGGCCGTGCACTGGCCGCAGCTCGACGGCCTGGTGCACTCGATCGGCTTTGCGCCGCGCGAGGCGATCGCCGGCGACTTTCTCGACGGTCTGTCGCGCGAGGGCTTCCGCATCGCGCACGACATCTCGGCCTATTCTTTCCCGGCGCTGGCCAAGGCTGCGCTACCGCTGCTGACCCGGTCGGTCCAGGCTGGCAACATGCCCTCGCTGATCACCATGACCTACCTCGGCGCCGAGCGTGTGGTGCCCAACTACAACACCATGGGCGTGGCCAAGGCGGCGCTTGAGGCCAGCGTGCGTTTCATGGCCGAGTCGCTCGGACCTCGGGGGATGCGGGTCAACGCGGTCAGTGCCGGGCCGATCAAGACCCTGGCAGCCTCGGGCATCGCCGACTTCGGCAAGATGCTCAAGTTCAACGAGGCCAACGCCCCGTTGCGCCGCAATGTGGATATCGACCAGGTGGGCAACGCCTCGGCGTTTCTGCTGTCGGACCTGGCCGCCGGAATCACCGCGGAAATCCTGCACGTGGACGCCGGCATGCACGCAGTGGTCGGCGGCATGGCGGGGCTAGACGCGTAACGACGATTCGCGTCCCGCGTTGCGATCGCCTGCCAAAGCGCTGCACAGCCACAAAAATCCAGAAGCATCATGCCCGGATGCGGAACACGCCTGCCCTGGCAGGGCGCACCCTGGTGGTGTCACAATTTGTCACCACAAAACAGAGGAGACCGCGATGTTCGGCTTGATGCAAGACCACCCGCTGCTGATTTCCCGCCTGCTCGACTTTGCCGCGCGCTACCACGGCGACACCGAGATCGTCTCGCGTCGGGTCGAAGGCGATCTGCACCGCAGTCACTACGCGCAGGTGCTGCAGCGTGCGGTGCAGTGCGCCCATGCCCTCGACGCCCTCGGCATCGGCGCACAAGAGCGCGTTGGCACGCTGGCCTGGAACGGCTACCGGCATTTCGAGCTGTATTACGCGGTCTCGGGCAGCCAGCGCATCCTGCACACCCTCAACCCGCGACTGCACCCGGATCAGATCGCCTGGATCGTCAACCATGCCGACGACCGCGCGGTGTGCTTTGACCTGAGCTTTGTGCCGATCATCCAGGCCATCGCCGCGCGTTGCCCGCAGGTCAGACACTGGATCGCCCTGTGCGCCGCCGACGCGCTACCCGCCGAGCTTGCTGACCTGCCCAATCTGCTCAGCTACGAGGCGCTGCTCGATGCGCGCCCGACCAGCTACGGCTGGCCGGTGTTCGATGAGCACACCGCATCTTCGCTTTGCTACACCAGCGGCACCACCGGCAATCCCAAAGGCGTGCTCTACAGCCACCGCTCGACCGTGCTGCACGCCTATGCGGCGGCGCTGCCCGACGTGATGCATTTGTCGGCGCGCGACACGGTGCTGCCGGTAGTGCCGATGTTCCATGTCAACGCCTGGGGCATTCCGTATGCCGCAGCGCTCACCGGTGCCAAGCTGGTCTTCCCCGGCCCGGCGCTCGACGGCAAGTCACTGTTCGAGCTGATGCAGGCCGAAGGCGTCACGCTGGCCGCGGGCGTGCCGACAGTGTGGCTGGCGCTGCTCAACTACATGCGCGAGCACCGGCTGCGCCTGCCAGCGCTCGAGCGCGTGATCATCGGCGGTGCGGCCGCGGCGCCGGCGATGATCCGTGCCTTCGAGGAAGAATTCGGCATCCATGTGCTGCACGCTTGGGGCATGACCGAAATGAGCCCGCTGGGAACTTTGTGCAGCCTGAAAAACAAGCATCTGGCGTTGCCCAAAGAGGAGCGGTTCGCGGTGCAGGTCAAGCAGGGGCGGCCGATTTTCGGCGTCGAGGTGCGTGTGGTCGACGGTGAGGGCCGCGATCTGCCGTGGGATGGCAAGACGGCGGGCAACCTGCTCGTGCGCGGCCCGTGGATCGCCAGCGACTACTACCGCAACGAGGGCCCCAGCCCGCTCCAGGACGGCTGGTTTCCGACGGGCGATGTGGTCACCATCGACGCCGACGGCTATGTCCACATCACAGACCGCACCAAGGACGTAATCAAGTCCGGCGGCGAGTGGATCAGTTCGATCGAGCTGGAAAACATCGCCATGGCGCATCCCGAGGTAGCGATGGCCGCATGCATCGCCCGGCCCGACCCGAAGTGGGGCGAGCGCCCGCTGCTGGTCGTGGTGCGACGCGAAGGCAGCAGCCTGGATCGCGACACCCTACTGCGCTTCTATGAAGGCCGGGTGGCGAAGTGGATGATTCCTGACGAGGTGGTGTTCGTTCCCACCATTCCGCTCGGCGCGACCGGCAAGATGCTCAAGAACCGACTGCGCGAGCAGTTTGCGCACAGCCAGTAGGCGGCTGGCTGAGGCGCTGCGCTCACACCATCGCCTGCGCCACCGCCTCATCCGCACAGGCCGGCCAGATGTGCAGCGCCTCGCGCACTGCCAGACGTGGATTGTCTGCCTGCGTGACCGCACTGACCACTGCAGCGCCCGATACTCCCGTGGCACGCACGCCTGGCATCTGCGCCAACCCGATGCCGCCGATGGCAACCACCGGGTAGCGCGGCGTCAGCCACTGTCGCCACATCGCCAGTCGTTGCAGCCCCAACGGACGGTAAGGCATGGCCTTGAGGGTCGTCGGATAGACCGGGCCGAGCGCGATATACGACGGCCGCAGCGCATGGGCGCGGGCGATTTCCGCCGGCGTGTGGGTGCTCAGCCCCAGCCGCAGCCCCGCGGAGTTGAGCGCGGGCAGGTCGGCGGTGTGCACATCCTCCTGCCCGAGGTGTACGCCATAGGCGCCAGCGTCGAGCGCCTCGCGCCAGTGATCGTTGATGAACAGCTGCGTGCCCGGTACCTCCTGTGCAGCCTGCACCGCAGCGCGGATCTGCAGCCGCAGCGCAGCGCCCTCGACGCCCTTGATACGCAGCTGAATGGTGCACACGCCCCATTCCAGCAGCCGCAGCACCCAGTCTGCATCCGGCACGATGGGATAAAACCCCGGCTGCCCGGTCAGCCGAGCAAACTCTGGCGGCGCTTGCTCGGGCTGTCCGGGCAGCGGCTGCCATGGCAAATCGTCGCAGCCCGGCAGCGCATCACTGCGCGTATTGGGGCGACCCGGGCCGATAGGCACCGCCTGGTCGATCCCGGCATGCACGCGAAGCTGTGCCTCGGTCGCGGCGTCGAGCATGCCCCAGCCCTCGGCCAGCCTGGCAGCGCACACGCTGGAGTGCACGCAACCCGAACCATGCGCGCTGCGCGGCAACCGCCGGCTGACCAGCGGCAAGACCGTACTGCCGGTGATGAACCAGTCCGTGCTGTGCGCTCCCCAGGCATGACCGCCTTTGACCAGCACCGCACGGTTGGGCGCGCCCGGCTCGAGCCAGCGGCTGCGTATCGCTGCAATCCAGGGCGCTGGCAGCGGCCCCGTGTCCCAGGCCGGCAGATCGAGCAGCGTACTGGCTTCCACCCGGTTGGGGGTGATCAAGTCGGCGCGGCGTGCCAGGCGCATCGCCAGCCCGCCGCCGTGCGCCTGCGTCCACAGCGGCGTGCCGTCGCTGGCCGCCAGAACCGGGTCCCACACCACCGGACAGGTGCGCGCCTCGATGAACTGCGCCACTTCCTCGGCGATCACGGCATTGCCCAGCATGCCGATCTTGATCGCCGCCGGTTCGCCATCAGCCAGCAGGGTGCGCAGGCTGCTGCGCAGCAGCTCTACGTCGACCGCCTGCACCGCGCGTACACCATATGAGTTCTGCGCGGTCAACGCCGAGGCGACGCTGGCGCCCCGCCAGCCCAGCGCAGTCCAGGTGGCCAGGTCGGCGGTCAGTCCCGCGCCGCCGGTGGGATCGTGCCCGGCAATGGTCAGAAGATAGGATGTGGTCGACATGGGTAAGCTTTCCGGTTTGCGGCAGTGTAAGCAAGTGGCGAGGCTGTCAACTTTTGTATCCCCTTGGCGTTGAGCACCCTATGAAATCCGCTCTGATCGTTTCCTCTTTCCTGCTTGGCGCCTGCGCGCTGGCCCTGCCGGCGCACGCAGACGGCCCACCCGTCAGCATCCAGCTCAACATCGGCAATCCGCCACCACCGACTCCGGTGTATGCGGCGCCGCCGGCGTATGTCCCACCGCCTGTGGTGGTGTCCGCGCCTCCGACCATGATCTGGCTGCCGGAATTCGGCGGCTACGTGGCGCTGGGCGTCTCGCAGCCGCTGTTCTATCTGAGCGGCGTGTATTACTACTACAGTGGCGGCCGCTGGTTCATCGGCCCCGGTTACGCCGGGCCTTGGCGCCCAGCCAAGCGCATTCCACCCGGTTTGCGCAAGTTCCACGATCCCGACTGGCGCTGGGCGCAGGAACGCGCCTACCGCTATGACAAAGACCCCGACTGGAAGCGCTTCCATGCCGTCGGGCCACGCCCGGATCGTGGGCCCGGCCATGGTCACGGCCACGACCACCATGACCATGGCAAGGGTCACGGCAAGGGTCACGACAAAGACTGAGCTTCAGCGCCCAGGCAGGGTCAGCCGCATGCAGGTGCCGTGGCCGAGACGGCTTTGCACGCTGACCTCGCCGCCGTGCAAGCGCGCGATATTGCGCACCAGCGCCAGGCCGAGCCCGAGTCCGCCACGGCTTCTACTGCGCGCCGCGTCGACACGATAGAACCGATCGAACAGGTATGGCAGGTGCGCGGCGGCGATGCCGCAACCAGAGTCGGCCACTTCGACGCACACGCCATTGCCGTTCGCTTGGGCGCGCAGTATCACCGCTCCACCGCGCGGGGTGTGCGCCAGCGCATTGCCGATCAGATTGGCCAGCGCGCGCTGCAGCAGCATGCGATCGGCGCGCAGCGTGAGTTGCGGCGCGGCCTGCACCGAAAGCCGCACGCCCGCTTCGGCCGCGCTGGCGTCGTAGAACTCGGCCAGCGCATACAGCTCGCGCAAGACGTCCAGCGTCTCCAGACGCAGCGCGGCGTCCGGGTGTTCGGTCTGTGCCAGCAACAGCATGGTCTGGATCATGTTCGACAGCCTGGCGCACTCCTCCACGGCAGATTCCAGTGCCTCGCGATATTGTGCTGGTTCGCGTGGACGGCTCAGCGCCACATCCAGCCCACCCCATAAATTGGACAGCGGCGTGCGCAGCTCATGCGCGATATCGGCAGAAAACTGCGAGATGCGGCCGAACGACTCTTCCAGCCGCTGCAGCGTGACGTTGAACGCCTGCGCAAGGGTCTGCAGCTCGGCGGGAAGCTGCCGCGTGTCGAGGCGTCGGTGCAAATCCTGCGCGCCGATATCGCGGGCGGCGTCGGCCATATGCCGCAGCGGGCGCAGGCCGCGCCAGGCGATGCCGTATCCCGCCGCGGCAGCCACCAGCATCGCCACCAGCAGCACGGCAGCCAGGCGCAGGCGATAGTCGGCCAGGATGCGCGATTCGGCGGTGCGATTGAGCGCGACCTCCAGCCGGACCGGCTGCAGCGGCGCATTCGGGCTGATGCGCGCGGCCAGCGGCCGCATTGCGGTGAGGAAATGCAGATCGTGCGCCAGATGTACCCGCCGCAGCCGGGCGGCGCCGTCGGCACGCGGTGGATCGAACGCCTGCGGTCCCAGTGCCGGATCCAACCCCGGGGTTTGCAGCAGCACCGTGCCGTCGGCCGCGAGCAGCCGCACAAACAGGTTGTGCGGCGCGTCGCGCGGCAACTGGAGGTAGGCCTCCTGCCGCAGCGCATCGCTTTGCACCGGCAGATGTTGCAGCAGTGCGGCCACGGTGTCGAGCTTGCGCAGCACCGCCTCGCGATCCTCCTGCATCATGCGCGCACTCAAGCCCCAATACACCCAGCAGCTGGCCACCAGCAGGATGCCGGCCAAAGTGAGTGCGAAAGCGACCGCCATGCGCGCGGCGAGCGAGCGCGGTGACAGGCCATCCAGCCGCAGTCTGCGCAGCGCGAACCGGGCCCAGAGCACTGCATCTTGACCCCGCCTGGCCCTGCCCGCCCGCGGCGAAGGAGCGAAAGACGCCGCATCACTGCCTGCCTCACTGCCCATCGCGCCACTCCAGCACATAACCCACGCCGCGCACGGTGTGCAGCAACGGCGCGGCGAACGGCTCGTCGAGCTTGCTGCGCAGACGGCGGATGTGCACGTCCACCACATTGGTGTCGCTGTCGAAATTCATGTCCCACACCTGCTCCGCGATCAAGGTGCGCGACAGCACCTCGCCCGCGCGCCGCGCCAGCAGCGACAGCAGCGCAAACTCTTTGGGGGTGAGCGCCAGCCTGTGGCCTGCGCGTTCGGCGCGCTGGCGCTGCAGGTCAATGCGCAGATCGGCCACTTCCAGCACCTCCGGCAGCCGCGCCGGACCACGCCGCAGGACACTGCGCACTCGGGCCAGCAATTCCGAAAACGCAAACGGCTTGACCAGATAGTCGTCCGCGCCGAGCTCCAGCCCCCGCACCCGGTCGGCCACCCCGCCGCGGGCGGTGAGCATCAGCACCGGCGTGGCCTGCCGCGCGCGCAGCTCCCGCAGCACGCTCCAGCCGTCACGTCCGGGCAACATGGCGTCGAGAATGATCAGGTCATAGGGGTGGATCAGCGCCAGATGCAGACCGTCGGTGCCGTCTGCCGCCACGTCCGCGACGAACCCGTTCTCACCCAGCCCGCGCTTGAGATAGGCAGCGGTCTTGGCTTCGTCCTCGACGATCAAAATGCGCATAGTCTGATTGTCGGACAGCGTGCCTCGGCCTTGCGTATCGGTCTGCAACATGACGAGATCGTCATGTGCGCTTCATGCCCGCGCCACGCGGCGCACTGCAACATCGCTGCATGCCAATTTGTTCTTGCAGCAAAGCCCGGTACAGACGGTTGCCCGCCCTGGCGCTTGCCGCGCTGCTGGCAGGCTGCGCTGGCACGCCGCAGCAGCCCAGCGTCACACCGCGCAGCGGTGCGCAGGCGCTGTTGCAGCGCAGCCTGCGCGACCACGGTCTGGCACGCTTCATCGCCATGCAGACCGGCGCGCCCCAGCCGGAAAACCCGGTCTGGACGCTTCGGACTCTGAGCCTGGCGGCGCTGTACTTCCACCCCGATCTGCAGGTCAGTCGCGCCGGTGTACAACTGGCCGAAGCCGACCTGCAGATCGCCCGGCAGCGCCCCAACCCTGACCTACAGCTCGGCCTGAAATACGGCAGCGCCGCAGCGCTGGCAGCGCCCAGTCCGTGGACCGTGGGCGCGGCGATCGGCCTGCTGCTGCAGTCGCGCGCGCTGCGTACGGCGCATGTGGCCCAGGCACAGGCTGGAGTGCGCGCGGCACGGTGCATGCTGGATGCGGTGCGCTGGCAGATGCACACCCGCGTGCAGCGGGCATGGATCGGGCTATGGGCCGCGGGACAACGCCTTCGGCTACAGCAAGACACCTTGGCCACTGCGCGTGCACTGCAAGGGCATATCGCGGCCAGGGCGCAGGCCGGCATGGATGCGCCACTGACCGCAGAGCTGGCGCAGCAGGCCACGCAGCAGGCCGCACTGCAGCTTGGGCAGGATCGGGCGGCGCAGCGGGCAGCGCGCATTGCACTGTCGGCCGCGGTTGGCGTGCCGGCGGCCGCGCTGCAACGGGTGCGCTTGGATTTTTCCGCGATGGATGCCGCGCCGCCCGGTGTCGATCAGGCAACGCTTGCGCGCCTGCGCGATGCCGCACTGCAACGCCGCGATGATGTGCGTGCCGCGTGGCAGCGCGTGCGGGCGGCGCAGGCCGCACTGCAGCTGGCGCAGGCCGCACGCGATGGCGGCCTGCCGCTGCTTGCCCCGGGTGCCGAGCGCGATCAGGGCGTCAACCGCCTGACACTCGGCCTACGCCTGCAACTGCCTCTGCTCAATCAGCATCAGGGCCAGATCGCTCAAGCGCGCGCCCGGCTGGCCCGGCGCACCGCACAGCTTGCGCAGGTGCAGGCACAGGCGCTGACCGAGGTCGAGCAGGCTGCTGCCGCGCTGCATGCGGCCGCAGCACAGGAGCGCCGAAGTGCACGACGGGTTGCGGTCGATCGGGCCTTGCTCTGCGCCGATCTGGGCGCGCAGGCCCGGGGGCTGGTCGGCCCGGTGCAGCCGCTGCGGGCGCGGCTGCACCTGCTGTCCGCGCAGCGTGCCCAACTCCAGGCCCGCGCCGCGCAATGGCAGGCGCTCGCCGACCTGCAGTCCGCACTGCAGCACCCGCTTTTGCCGACCGAGAAGACGGAAAAGCGCCGTCCCCGGCAAGGCGGCCGTTCGATGCCTGATCCAAAGCGGATGAAGGCGCAGGCAGGAAGCAAAGTCGTTCTCGCATGCCCGCAGACCGCTGCGTCGCTGGCCCAGCAGGAGATTGCCGGCGTCTCGCGCGCGCCTGGACGTGGGGAGGGATCGTGATGACCATGCCGATCAAACCGATGTTTCGCGCTTGCATGCAGCTGACAGCGGGGCTACTTGCGGTGCACTGTGCGATGCCTGCGGCAGAGGCGACCCTGCCGCAGCCGGTGGTGTGGAGCGCTGCGCAGGTTCGCGCAGCCGGTCTGCAGATCGTTCATGGCAAGGCGGCACTGTATCGTCGGCAGTTGCACGCCAGCGCCACGGTGCGCAGCACGGCTGCCTTGCTGCGCGGGCTGAGCGCGCTGCACGCGGCGCAGGCGCAGGCCGCAGCAGCGCAAAGCCGGCTCGATCTGGCGCGGCTGCAGGCCCGACGTGCCAAAGGTCTGTACGCGGCGGGACAGAATGTGGCGCTGGCGAGCGTGCAGCAGGCGCAGGCCAAGGCGATGCAGGCGCAGGCCGAGGTGCGCAGCGCGCAGGCGGCGGTCCAACTCGCACAGGATCGGCTCACGGCCGACCTAGGGCCGGCGCTGGCGGCGCGGCTGGACCGCGACCCGGCATTGCAGCAAGCCATCCTGAGCGGGCGGGAACTGATGGTCGATCTCAGCCTGCCGCCAGGGCAAGTGCTGCCGCCGCAGCCCAGGGTGCGGTTGCGCCTGCCGGCGGGCGGACAGACCGTGCCTGCCTGGGTGATCGGTCCGGCAGCAGCGGCGTCCAGCCAGTCGCAGGGCCTGCGTGAAACACTGGTCACCCCAGACGCGGCGGGGCTGATGCCGGGGCTGCGGCTGCAGGCCGAGGTGACTTCCGGGCAAGCGCAGTCGGGAGTCTGGCTGCCGGCAAGTGCGGTGGTGTGGAACGGAGGTCAGGCGGTGGCGTTCGTTGCCACGCCCGCCGCCCACCATGCCCAGCGCTTTGCGCCGCGTGCGGTGTCCACGACTTGGCCGCTCGATGACGGCTATGTGCAGCCGGGTTGGACCGCGCTCGATCTGGTCACGTACGGGGCGGTGTTACTGCTGACTCCGCCGCCGCAGTCACCCGCTGCGCCGCGGGCAAGCGGCGGGGATGAGGACTGAATGGCCCGCGCGCATGGCTTGCAGGCCGCGCTGATTGCGCTGGCGATCCGCCGCCGCGGTGTGGTGCTGGCGCTGGCTGCGCTGCTGTCGCTGCTGGCGGCATGGAGTGCACGCGACGCCCGCACCGATGTTTTTCCAGAGTTCGCTGCGAAGATGGTGAAGGTGCAGACCGAGGCGCCGGGGCTGTCTCCCGAGCAGGTCGAACTGCTGGTCACGGATCCGCTGGAGGCGGCGTCCAGCGGTCTGCTGGGAGTAAAACAGGTGGCATCGAAAAGCCTGCCGGGGATCTCGATCCTGAAGCTGTATTTCGATGCCGACACCCGGCTGCAGGACGACCGTTGGCGCGTGGCGCAGCGCCTGGCCAGCGTGCACCTGCCGCCGGGTGTGGGTGCGCCACGACTCATCCCGCTGACCTCCAGCACCAGCACCGTTCTGATGGCCGGGCTGACCTCGCCACGCAGGCCGTTGATGGATCTGCAGGAAATCGCGCAATGGCACATTCGCCCGCAGCTCATGGCCGTGCCTGGCGTGACCAACGTGCTGGTGTTCAGCCAGCAGGTGCGGGCCTTGCAAGTGCGGGTCGATCCACAGGCGCTGCGGCGATTCGGCCTGGATCTTCAGCAGGTGCTTGCCGCGACCCGCAACGCCACCGGCGTGATCGGCGCCGGCTTCATGCCCACGCCCGGACAGCGGGTCCTGCTGGTGGGGCGCGGTAGTGCAACTACGCCGCAGGCGCTGGCTGCCACGGTGGTGCGGGCCACGGCGGACGGCGTGGTCACGCTGGGCGACGTGGCGCATGTGACCTATGCGCCGCTGCCGGCCATCGGCGGCGCCAGCATCGGCGGCCAACCCGCGGTGATCCTCAAGATCCAGGAGGCTTACGGTGCCGACACCTTGCAGGTCACGCACGCGGTGCAGGCCGTGCTGCAGCGACATCGCTCCAGCCTTGCGCAGCAGGGCATCGTCCTGCATGCCGATCTGTTTCGGCCGGCGGACTTCATCGCGATTGCAATGCGCAATGTGCGCGATGCGTTGCTGCTCGGCGCCGCGCTGGTGGTGCTGGTCATTGCGCTGATGCTGCTGGACTGGCGAGCGGCGCTGATCTCCTCGCTGGCGATCCCGCTGTCGCTGCTGACCGCGGTAGCGGTGCTGGTGCAGATGGGGGCGACGCTCAACGTCATGACCCTGGGCGGGCTGGCGATTGCCATCGGCGTGGTGGTCGACGATGCCGTGATCGATGTCGAGAACATGCTGCGGCGGCTGCGCGACAACGCGGCCTCGGCTCAGCCGCAGCCGCCGCTGCGCGTCATCCTGGCCGCCTGTCTGGAAGTGCGCAGTGCCGTGTTGTATGCCACTGCGGCAGTGCTGCTGGTCATCGTGCCGGTGCTGATGCTGCCGGGGCTGTCGGGGCGGCTGTTTTCGCCGCTGGCGCAGGCGTATGCGCTGGCGGTGCTGGCTTCGCTCGCAGTGGCGCTCATGGTCACCCCAGCACTGGCCGCCTGGCTGCTCGCCGGACGCGACCACCGCCTGCACACACCGGCGCCGGTGCGCCTTGCGCAACGCGGCTATGCCGCCGTGCTGCGGCGGCTACTGCCGCACGGCCTGAGCCTGGGGTTGCTTGCCTTGCTCCTGGTGCTGGCTGCAGCGTGGCTGGCACGCGGCATGGGCGGCAGCTTTCTGCCGCCGCTGCAGGAAGGACAGTTCATCGTGCATATGCGGCTGGCGCCTGGAGCGTCGATTGCCGCCTCGCTGGACGAAGGCGCGCGGGTGACCAAAGCTTTGCAAGCCCTGCCCGAGGTGCGGCTGGTGGCGCAGCACACCGGCCGTGCCACCTTATCGCCGGACGCATCGGGCACGCAGAGTAGTTCCATCGACGTGAACCTCCAGCCGGGCGCGGATTCGGCGCGGGCACTGGCGGAGATCGAGCGCGTGCTGGCCGGCTTTGCCGGAGCGCGCTTTCGCGTCAACAGCTTTTTGACCGAGCGCCTGGACAACAGCGTTGCCGGCGACGCCGGTGCGCCACTGGTGGTGCAGGTGCTGGGCAATCATCTGCACACCATCGACACCGTGGCTGCACAGGTGGCCAGGGTGCTGCAAGGTCTGCCCAGCGCCACCGGAGTCCAAGTGCAAGCGCCGCCCGGCGTGCCGCAGCTCGACATTGCGCTGCGCGCCGATGCGCTGCGTCGCTGGGGCCTGCAGCCGCTGCCGGTGCTGCAAACCATGCACTGCGCCTTTGCCGGCAGCATCGCCGGCACCGTGTTTCACGGCGCGGTGCCGGTGCCGGTGCGCGTGGTGCTCGCCCGTGCGGCCCGAGACAATCCCCAGGCGCTCAGCGCGCTGTCGATCCCGACGCCTGCGCAAGGTCTGGTGCCGCTGGCGCAGCTCGCACGCATCACCGCCTCAAGCGGCCCTTCGGTCATCCGGCACCTGGGCGGACAGCGGGTACAGACCGTACTGGCAAACACCACCTCGGGCAATCTCACCGGGTTCGTGCAGCGCGCGCGGGCCGCGATCGACCAACAGGTGCGCCTGCCACCCGGCGTCACGCTGCTATTTGCCGGCGAGGCGGCGCAACGCAGCGCCACGTTGCAACGCCTGGCAGTCGACGTGCTCGGCGTGCTGGCCGGGCTGGTGCTGCTGTTGAGCATTGCGCTGCAGCCGCCGGCCATGCCGCAGCCGGCGCGCGCGGCGGCCTCGACCACGGCGCGGCGGGTGATGCTGGTGCTGCTGTCGGTGCCTGCCGCCTGGGCCGGCGCGGTGCTGTCCGCGTGGCTGGTCGGTGGCGTGCTGTCGCTGGGCGCGGTGATCGCCCTGCTGGCGCTGATGGGCATCAGCCTGCGCAATGCCATCCTGGTGTTCGCGCATGCTGCGCAACTGCAGCGCGAGGCGGACCAGCCGTGGCACGCGCAGACCGTGCAGCGCGCCGCAGTCGAACGGCTGGCGGCCATTGTCATGACCAGCTTGGTGACTGCGCTGGGTGTGCTGCCGCTGGCACTCGGCCTGCACGCGCCCGGGCGCGAGATCGAAGGACCGATGGCCGTGGCGCTGCTCGGCGGCTTGGCCAGCAGTCTGATCTACAACCTGTTCATCTTGCCGCCGCTTGCGCTGCGTTTCGGCACGGCGCGCCGCGCGCGGCCCTTTCCCCCACCCTGACCCAGGAGACCATCATGTCCAATCCAATACGCGTGACCCGCCTGCATCTAGCTGCGCTGGGCGCTGCAGCAGCTTTGGTGACCAATGCCGCACCGCCTGCCGTGGCCGCTTCGGCGCTGCCGCCGGTCTATGTCCACATGAACGGCGCGAACATGTTTCTCGAGGACGTGGTCGCGGTCCGCCCCGGCCAGCCGGTGGTGTTCGTCGATCAGGACACCGGCGCGCACACCATCATTGGCTACGACCCGCTGACCGGCAAGACCAGCAGCCACTTCGACGGCGAGGTGCAGGGCACACCGGGGCCCGACCACCCGGTGAGCACCTACACGATCCGCTTCGAACACCCCGGGCTGAAGTTCTACTACTGTTCGGTGCATGCCGAACTCACCACAGAGCCCGGTGGACGCACCGTGCCGAAAAAGCGCGCTACGGTGCATGGCTTTGGTGATCCGATGGCGGGCCTGGTCATCGTCACCAACGACCGCGCCCTGCTCGCCGACAACCCGCCGAGCACGCACGAAAAAATCCTCCCCGGCTACTTCGGCGGCTGAATTTGCGTCAGCTCACGGTGAACTGCCCCATCATGCCGTTGTCCTCGTGTTCGAGGATGTGGCAGTGAAACATGAACGGGTGTACGTCGCCGGCGGGCTGACCGAAACGGGCGATCAGCCGTACGGTCTCGCTGCGGCGCACCAGTACCGTATCCTTCCAGCCGGCTTCGAAGGACTGCGGTGCGTGGCCGTTTCGGCTGAGGATCTGAAACGAGGTACCGTGAAAGTGGAAGGGATGCGCCATATGGCTTTGATTGACCACCTCCCAGATTTCGGTCGAGCCCAGCCGCACCCGCTGGTCGATCCGCGCCATGTCCATGTAGCGGTGGTTGATCGCAAACAACTTGGCCCCGCCCAGGCCGAGGCTCATTCCACCTGGGCCACTGCCGTTTGCCGTGTCCGAGGCCATAGCGCCCCCGCCCATACCGCCCATACCGCCCATACCGCCCATACCGCCCATACCGCCCATACCGCCCATCATGCCCTGCAGGGTGAAGCGGCGGGGCGGCAGGTCGGTGTGTAGCGCAGGCAGATCGACCATCCGCGCCGGCAGTCTGCCCGCTGTTCCCGCCGGCGGGCCGACGCGCAGCTCAAGCAGTTCGAAGCCTGCGTGGTCGAAGCGGTCGGCGTCCATCGGCATCGAACTCAGCTCCGGCACCGCCGCGCCGGAGTCGCTGCGCAGCACCAGGCGCTTGCCCTGCGCGCGGCGCAGGTCGAGCAGGATTTCGACGCGCTCGCCAGGTGCGAGCAACAGGCTGTGCACCGGCACCGGGCGCGGCATCAGCCCGCCATCAGTAGCGATGACGTGAAATTCGCGGCCATCGGAGAATGCCAGATTGAACAGCCGCGCATTCGCCCCGTTGAGCAGCCGCAGCCGCACCCACTCCGCCGGCACTAGCACATACGGCTGCTCCCGGCCATTGACCAGAAAGCGATCGCCCTTCATCCCCATGCGGTCCATCATTTGCGGCATGTAGAGCAGTCTGCCCTCGGCGTCGAGCAGGCGGTCCTGCAGGATCAGCGGAAGATCGTCGACGCCATAGCGCCGTGGCAATCCGAGCGTCGCGTCGCTGCCGTCATCGACGATCAACATCCCAGCAAGCCCGGCGTAGACATGTGGCCCGGTGCGCGTATCGGGATGCGGGTGGTACCAAAGCGTGGCCGCCGGCTGGCGCAGCGTGAACTCGACGCGACGCTGCCCGCCAGGCGTGATCAGGCTTTGCGGCCCACCGTCCATCTCGCCCGGAACATGCGCGCCATGCCAATGCGTGGTCGTCGACTGGTCGAGCGTGTTGTGCAAATCGATCCGTACCGCCTTACCGCGCGGCAGGCGCAGCGTCGGCCCGAGCATGGCGCCGTCATAACCCCAGGTCGGCGTTTGCGTGCCCGCAACCAGCATGCTCTGCCCCGAAGTCATCCGCAGCGCGTAACGCAGCACCCCGCCCTGCGGCTGGCCGTGCAGCTGGGGCGGCACCCACAACGGGCGGCTGAACACGCCCGGCGCGGTCGTCGCAGGTGTAGAGGCGCCACTGTGCATCGGCATGCCGCCCATACCGCCCATGCCCGTCATCGTCATCGCGCGCACGGGCCGGAGCGCGCCAATCCCCAACGCAGCCAGCGCCTGGAGCGTCTGACGCCTTGCAGCATCGCGCGTCGGCGCGTCTGCGGTGTGAAATTGCGGCGTTTTCGGTTTCATCGCCTGCCCGTCATCCATGATGTAGATGCTGCGCACTGTATCCCGAGACAAAACGCCGCGTTGTATGAAAATGTCATCGCCCCGGCGTCGGGGGCGGTTTCGCACGCGCAGATCCGTGATTCAGCGCGATGACTCGAGCGGCGCCAGCGCCTCCTGCACCGCATTGAGCAACAGGGTTTGATTCGGCTTGCGCAGTGCAACCGTGCAGCGAGCGACGGCGTGCATGGCATGTCGTGAAGCTGCAGCGCGCCCAGCGCAAGGGTGACTGCCGCGTAGCGGCAACGCGCGAGAGAGGCATCGCGCACGGGTTCTTCTGCGTCGAGTCGGATGAGTGAAATGCGCCCACCTCATGCGCGGCATGTTTCAACCGTTTGACTGACTGACGCGCCGGCGCCATCACGCTAAGGCAAGGCTCAGTCCGCGCCGCGACACTGCACACATCGCAAATGGTTTGCGATCGCCGCCCGAGGCGGTGTTTCGCTCGCAAGAGTTTTTCAAGGAGTTTGATCATGCAACGACGCAACAATGCCACATTCCTGTTTGCCAGTGCGCTGGCGCTCGGCCTGGCCGGTGCTGCCGGTTCTGCCTATGCGATGGACGGTTCGCAGTACGCCAAGGAGGCCAAGGTGACACTGGATGAGGCCCGCGCCATCGCGCTCAAGACCATCCCGGGTGCGACCATCACTGACCAGGAGCTGGAAAAGGAGAAGGGCGGCAGCGGCCTGCGCTATTCCTTCGATCTGAAACTGGGCCATACCGAGCATGAGGTTGGCGTGGATGCGCAGACCGGCGCGGTGCTCGAAAACAGTATCGAAGGCCCGAACGCGGACTGAAGCTGACGCACCCAAACACACTGGCTTGGGCCAGTGCCCCGCCCTCCCCTTCGCCCGGTCCATGCCGGGCCTTTTTGGGACAACGCTGTACAAGTCCCTTGCGTGCCGCGCATGCCAGTGGCTTGTCCAGGTCAGCCGTCGATGCTGATCTGCTGCGCCAGATTCTGTCCGCCGGACTGGATGAAACTCACTTCGACCTTCACGCCATTAGCCAGCGTGCCGCCCTTCACCACAGCACCGTTGATCTGGATAGTCAGGCCGTTGACCTGGAAGCTGGTCGCGCTCAGGTTGTAGAGCGTGCCCTTGGTCTCGATCATCTTGGACGGTGCGCCCTCGCTGGAGCCAGCCGCGTTGCTCACCTGCTGGAACGACACGGTGTAGGCCAGCAGCCCGCTCGCGGTTTGCGTGGCTTCGACCTCGACGCTTGCACCGGCGACCAGTTGCGCGACCGTTCCGTGCTCGAACGCGATATTCGGCGCGAGCGTGACCTGCAAACTCTGGCTTGCGCCATCGTCCTGCGCGACGAGGGTGAAGGTTCCGCTTGAGGGATCGACCGCGCTGACCGTGCCTTGATAGTCCACCGTGCCGCCGTCGGGCGCGCGGCTGAGCACGGTGACCTGGCTGGCAGACACCACATTGCCGGCGTTGCCGCCGACCTGACCGACCACGTCCACATACACGCCGTTGCGCAGCGTCGATGCCGTCCCGCCGGCGAACACGACATGGGCCGCTGAGGCGTCGACCGGAACGCCGCGCACGAGGAAGTTGCTTGCGTTGACGAAGCCGGTGATAGTGCCGCGCAGCTCCACCTGCGCCGGATGGCTTGCGTAGGTGCGCAGCGATGATGCGATGAGGATTCCCGTCGACGGATCGGAACGCCCTTGCACGACGACATACTCGCTGTTCGCGAGCGCCTGAACCGCGCTGGCAAGGTTCGTCGCGCTGGCATCGACAGGAATACCCGCCACCTGGAAGCGCGCGCCAGCCAGCTGCGACACCAAGCCGCCGACCTGCACTGGGCCGGACACACCAAGGAGCGTACGAATGTTCACCGCGCCGGCAACGACGGTGCCGTCAGCCGCTGGCGGTGTATTGCTCCAGACGTTCACGAGCTGGCCATTGGCCAGCGCCACGCCGGAAGGTCGGATCACGGTCGATGCGCTCGTCTGCACCGGGGTCTGGCCGAGCAGAAAGCGGCCGCTGGCGGCATCGAGCTGGCTGACGACTCCGGTCAAGCGCGTCACCGGGTTACTGCTCGGCAACTGCGCGATGCGCGTGGCCTGAATAAAGCCCAGTCCGCCAGCCGTTTGCCCGTATGCGCCATGCACCTCGACCTGCATGCCGTTCTGCAGACTGGAAAAATCGTTCAGCCCGGTGTAGTAGGTCACGGGCCCTGCTGCAGGATTGGCGTTGACCGTCACCGGCACCCCGTTGACGGTGAAACCGTTGGCGCCAAGCTTGGCCACCGGACCCACCAGGTCAGGATCAATGATGACCTGGGTCGGTTGACCCTGCGCGTCCAGCCGGACCTGGAGCTGGTCGCCGAGGTTCACCGCGGTGGACGCGGTCTGCGTCTTCTCCTCCCTGTCTGTGCTGGTGTAATAAACGGGACTGGCGCTGCTGTAGGGCGTGCCGTCGAGGACCAAGCTGCCGAAGCCGGTGACGGTTCCGGAGGAAATCCCCGTGCCCCCGGTGCCGACCCCGCCCGTGGTCGCCACCGTGCTTCCACCTCCGCAAGACGCCAGCAGCGCGATCATCGCGGCCAACGCTGCTGCCCCCAGTCTGCGCATCAGTCGGTCAGCTCGGATCACGGTCATCTCCCTTTGGGTTTGAATCGGGCCAAAACGTCTGCTCCGTCGCATCTTCCGCCCAGTAATAGCCACCGAAGCGCATGCGGCTGGTGGCATCGGGACGACCCCGGTCGGCCTCATAGCGCCGCGTCGCCTCGGCGATCATGTCTGCACGCACCTGCGCCCAAAGCTTGCGCGCGAGTTCGCCAAGATGCCGGGCCGACTCGGGCGTGATGCCCTCGGCAAACACGCTTTGCTCGAGCCGGGCTGGTTCCCCGAGCAGGTTGCCGACCGCTGCTGCGGCGTGATCTGCCAGATTGGCGCCGAACAAGTCCAGCAAATCGCGCGAACCAGGCGGCGGCACGAAGCCCTCCCGGTTCGGCACGATCATCTCCTGCTTTTTCACGGTCTTCACCGTCACCAGTCCCAGGCGCAGCAAATCGGTCAGCGCGTTGAAGGGATGCACGTCCTTGGTCACGCTGCGTGCCAGAGTCTCGAACGACGGTGCCGGGCCGAGGCGAGGCAAGGGCTTCGGGCGCTTGCGGCGGTCGCGGTACACCGGATCTTGCACCCAGCGCGCGAAGATTTGCGCGCTGATCGACATCTCCTGCGCGATCCGGCCGCTCAAACCATCCACACGCCAGGCGCGCACGTCCTTGCGATGCACTCCGCTGAGCAAGCTGATCGCTGAGTCCGTGTCGTTCTGCCCTGTCCTGAGCAACTCGAGCCGCGCCTGCTCGATGAACAGCGGCTTGAGCTCGGCGGCTAACCGCGTGTAGTCCACCCCGCTGGCCAGCAGCAGCCTCACCAATGGCGCCATGACTTGCGCCAGCGCGCGCAGAACATCCTCCGCCGCGGGGAGCGGATGCTCTGATGCGGGCGCGCTTGGCAGACGGCGCGGAGGGCGTCCCATGAGGGCTAAAGGGCGTGTGTCGCAGTGTTCGCGAAAGTGTAGCGCAAGATTTTTATTGCATGTTATTTTTTCCCATCTATCATTGCAGCACACATCCACCCGCGGCATACCCTCGATTTCTGGAGACCCACATGTATCCCTCGCAATCCCGCTCTCGTTCCACCCGAACCCTTCTGCCCATCGCCGCCGCACTGGCGTTGAGTCTCAGCGCCTGTGGAGGCGGTGGTAGCGGCACCGCCTCGGTCAATCCCGCTGCGAACACCACACTCAAAGGCGCCGTGATTGATGCCGCGATCGCCAATGCCACCGTGACCTTCACGACCAATGCGCCAATGGGTCAGCCCGGTGCCGTGGTCGTCGGCACGGCAACCGCAGATGCCAGCGGCAACTACACGGTGCAAGTGGCCTTGCCGAATACCTCTGCGCCGATCTTTGCCAATGCCACCTCGCCCGACGGTCAGGTGGTGCTGACCGCTTATCTGGGTCCAAGCAGCGCCGTGCTCGCCGCCGGCTCGCTCACCCCGGCCAATCTGCCAAACCTGGTCATCAGCCAGGTCACCACCGCGGCGCTTGCGGTCTACGTTGCCGCCGGCGGCAGCTACGCCAATCTCACCCCGGCGCTGTATGCCGGGCTGCTGTCGCAACATCACGACGACATCCTCGCGCTGTCGGCAGCGATCAAGGCCGTGGCCGATGGTTACTGCGCCCGTCCCTCGGGGTACAAGGACACCGACGACCTTGCGCGGAAGTTGGCGAAAAGCGGCATGGCAAATTTGACCTCCGGCACGCTGGGCACGGCGTCTGCCGCCCTGGGCCCGAGCTGCAACAGCAACCTCAAGGCGCTGATGCAATACATTGCTTCGGATGACCGCTGGGCACCGGAGCTCGACATCGGCGACATCATCGAGCAAGGCACCCCGGTGGTGGCCGCCGGCACGTACAGCCTGCAGGGCGTGCTGGCGCAATCGGGCATGAGTGCACTGCCGACATCGCCCGTTGCGCCGGCATCGACCGCATCCGCCGCCTCCGTCCCGCCACAGACCGGCACGTTGCCGCCAGGAATTTTGAATGCCCTCGTGTCTGTGGATACCAGCGGCAACGTGCGCTCCACCGACGACAGCGGCAACGTCACTGGGGTGATCGTTGGCAACTTGATGACCCTCACGGTCAAAGACGGCCAAGGCAACGCCTACACCCTCGCCGGCAAAGTCGGTCTACTGCCGAGCGGCTTTGTGATGACGAGTACGGCGCCGGCGACCACTCCCAGCGCTGCGGCAAGCAGCCCCGCCGGCACCGGTGCGGTTGGCTATGGCCTGCGCATGGGTGGCCGCACGCTCTCTGGCGGCGTGCTGACCCGGTTCGACGCGGTGCTGGTGCCGCAGAACAGCCTGCCGGGCTGGACGCAAATCGGGCAGTCGGGCAAGTCGCACGATGACGGCATCCAATGTGCCAGCAACGGCAGCCTATTCGGCGTGCGGCTGATGGGCACCGGCGCCAGCGTCGGCGGTGACGTTCTCGGCGCCTGCGTGCTGCCGCAAACCACTGGATTGCGCTTGAGCCCTGCCAGCGGCGGCAACGGAAACTACGGTGATGACGACTTCAAGCCCGGCGCCAGCGTGAGCTTCAGCGGCTTAGACCTGAGCAGCCAAGGCAGCTCCACGCCCTTCATCATCAGCGCACCCGCCGTGACGATCAGCAGAACCAGTTTAGATGGCTGCCAGAGCAGCAGCGCCTGCACAACCATCAGCGGCAAGATGTTCTACGTCATGGGCGCCAAAGACATGATCTTCAGCACATCCGCGCAGACCTCGGGCACTGTATCCAATGCCCTGTTCGTGATGAACGAAAACCCGCTCGACACTCTGCAGGAGAGCAAGTCCCAGCAAGATCACTGAGCAAACAAAGCCGCGCAAGCGGTTTAAAAACAAGAACGCGAACCTTTTCAAATCTGTCTTCGGGAATCCCCCGACTTCTGACGGGGGAGGATGTCAATGGCCCCGTTTTCTCCATCTTTCACCCTCGAACAACCATGTTCATGCGTCAATACCTCGCAAAAACACTGGCAGCCCTCGTGGTCGGCAGTGCCGCCTCTCTTCCCCTGGCCCATGCCGACGACTCGCCACTGTGGTCGTTGGCCATCGGCGTGCCGGGGCTGGTTGCCAATATCGGCAACGCCTACCCAGTGGCACCGCCCGTGTACGTGGCGCCCCCGGTGCAGTATGTCGCGCCACCTGTCTATTACGCCGCGCCGCCGGTGTACGTTCCCGGCCCGCCGTACCGTGAGGACAGGCGTCGCTGGCGCCACGGGGATCGCCATCATGGCGACGACGATGAGTGAGAAGTTGTGAAGATGTCGTCGCGAGCGGCCTGCTGCCCATGCGCACGGCGCGCAGGGTCCAGACAAATCCTTCAGATCGGCGAGACCCGAGCACTGCGCTTTAACAGGCCGTTGAAAAACTACTGCGGTGGGCCATCTGGGCGATGTCCCGAACTCAGTTGCAGGTTTGAGCTGGTGGATGGGGAGCATTATGCTGCCAGACGTTGATCTGGCTGCGGTCGCAGCGCCCGGACGAGTTCAGGAAGCTGTGCAAAGCCCTTGATGCGGCGCATGCCTCGCTCGCTCTCCAGGAAGCCCATCACCGTCCAGCGCAGCGCCATGTTGGCATTCTGATCGTTCGTCACCCGCTGGCTGTGGCGGCGCACCACCGAGTTGGGCGACTCGATGATGTTGGTGTTGCTCAGGCTGCGTGCCAGAGCCCCTTGTACGCCCAGAGTGGCAGCCGTGAACATCTGCTCCAGGCCTTCGAGCACGCTGGCCGCCGCATCGGGGTGCTGAGCCTTGAGTTCCTGGGCCAGTGCCTTCAGGCGCCCAATGCCGTTGACACGCTGCAAGCCAAACGCTGCTTTCATGCGCCAGGCCACCTGCTCGCGCATGTCTTTGGGCAAACGCTCGGTGACGTTCCTGATCTTGTGGATCTGGCAGCGCTGCACCTTGGCCGCCTGGCCACACAGGCTGTTGATGGCACTGGCCAGGGCCTTGGATCCATCAATCACCCACAGGCGAGACACATCCAGATCCAGCCCTTGGTCACGCAGCTGCACCAGCAGGTCTTTGGCCACCCGGGCGTTCTCGCTGGAGCCCGCCACCAGCCCCAACAAGTGTTTGTGCCCTGTGACGTCCAGTCCCAGGGCGACCAGGATGTGCTGCTTGCCCACCATCAAGCCGTCCAGGAACACGGCCACGATGTCCAGCTCCTCATAGCGGCGCTCACGCAAGGCGGCCAAGGCACGGGCCGCCTGCTTGATGTGCTGGCGGCTGACGGCGCTCTTGGAGATGCCCAGCTCGTCGTGGCAGCGGTGCACCGCCCGAGCGTACTTGCGCGTGCTGATGCCGCACGTCAGGATGTCGGCCACCCGTTGTGACAGCCGCTCATCGGCAGCCAGTGCCTGGTAGGCAGGAATACCGACCTCCCCCTCGCTATTGCGCAGGCGTGGGCGTTGAACCTTGAGCTTGGCCTTGCCCACGCTCACCTGCCCAGCCTGTGTGCCGTGCCAGCGTACATCGCCGACATGGCGCCCGGGGTGTTTGGAGCCAGCCACTTGTTGGGCCGAGAGCACCAACAGTTGCTCAATGAAGCCTTTGGAGATTTGGCCGAGCAAGTCCTCGATGGACAGTTGGGCCTGGGCCAGCAGGCCCAGCAGCGCCAAGGCGTGTTCGGGCTGGCTGACAAAGGGCAGAACATCCTGGGCAGCTTGCGCCTTGGTGACAATGCGGGGCTTGCTTGTAGACTGTTTCATGGTGGTTGAGTCCTTCTCAGGTTCGATGGTTGTTGCCTTTCATCCTCAATTCTGAGGACTTGGAACGGTTCAACCACCAACTCAACCTTCAACTACGCGCGGGACATCGTCGGCCATCTGCGGCGTTGCACGGTGCTCGCTGCCTCGCCTATCTATTTGATATGTCTCGGTCGCTGCGCGCCGTGCGCTTTGCATCTGGCCATCCTCGCGACGTTTTTCAACGGCCTGTTAAGGCCAGCTGGCCTCGCAGCAGAAAAATTCACAATTTCTGAGCCGAGCTTTCACCGCACCCCGCCTGACTAGTTTGCCGCAAAGATAATGACATCGTCATCTCCGCTTCATTCTCGTGTGCGCAGGTTTCAGCGAAAATGAGCATGTGGCGCATGAGTGCCACCGGCCCCGCATGCCGTATTTCGCCTGCGCCACGCTTTGATGTCCTTGCGCACACCCCCGTTTTTCTCCCGCCTGCCGAAGACTGTCCTGTCTTCCGCATCGCCTGCGCCCGGGTCCCGACCCGCTGCACCCGGGATGGAAACCAAGCAGCATGCGCTCGCGCTCGACGGACTGGTGCTACTGATCGGGGCAATCTGCCTGTTCTGGAACCTCGGCGCGGCACCAATTCGCGACACCAATGAAGCGCTCTACGCCAGCATCGCACTGGCGATGGCGCATGGCGGATCGTGGATCATCCCGCATCTCAACGGGGTGCCCTACATCGAAAAGCCGCCGCTGCTGTACTGGCTCATGGCGCTGAGTTTCAAGGTTTTTGGCATCGGCGCCTGGCAGGCGCGTCTGCCCGGTGCGCTGGCGGCATGGTTGACCGTGCTGGGTTGCATCGCCTTCGGCAGGGCCGTGGCTGCGCCGCTGGCAGGCCGATTTGCGGCGCTAGTGACCGGCACCGCGCTGGGCTATGTGCTGATTGCGCGCAATATTCTATTCGACCCGTTGATGGTGTTTTTCTGGCTATCGGCGCTGGCGATGCTCGTGCTGGCGGTGGAACGGCGCCAGCGCGGCTGGCTGCGGGCCGCTGCGGTGGCAGTGGCGCTGGCCACCCTGACCAAAGGGCCGATGGCCTTTTTGTTGCTGGGCCTGGTGGCGGTGACGCAACTGCTGGTGATGCCGGGCACGTGGATGCGGCGCGAACTCCTCAAGTTCTACCTCGATCCCTGGGCGGTCGCACTGTTCCTGCTGGTTGCCGCACCGTGGCATCTGGCCGCGCTCGCCAGTCTGCCAGGGTTTGGCTGGTTTTTCTTTGTCAACGAAACCATCGGCCGGTTTCTGGGCACCCGCATTCCCGACGACTTTCATCATGGCCCATGGTGGTACTACGCGCCAAATCTGCTGATCGGCTTTTTCGAGTGGACGCCGCTGCTGGTCATGGTCGCCTTGCTCGCACCGCGGCTTGGTGGCACAGATCTCGCCACGGTCTGCGCCCGCTGGGCGCGCAATACCGCGATCATCCTCACGGTGTTCTTTTCCTCGGCGGATGACAAGGGGGCGTACTACCTGCTGCCGGTGGTGCCGCTGGTAGCCTGGTGGCTGGGGGTGCGGTTGCAGACTGCGGTGCAGAATGGGCAGATCGCCATGCTGCAGGCACGTCTGGGTCTGTCCGCAGCCGTATTTGCTGCCGCTGCCGTCGGGCTGTGGGTGCTGACCTTCACCCGGCCGCTGCATGCCGAGCTGCTGCGATCGGGACTGCCGCAAGCCCAGTTCGACTGGTTGCCGGTGATGATTTTCGCGGTGGCGCTGATTGCACTGGCCGGTGCCGGTTTGCTGCGGGCACGCCGGCTGCACATTGGGCTGGCCGTGTTCGCGCTGAGCGCAGCAGTGATGGTGGACTTTGCCGCGCAGCTTGCAGTGGCCAAGACCGCGGATATCTCGCAAAAACAGGTTGCCGCCGTGATGCGGCAGATTCTCCCGCCGCAGACCCGCTGGTTCTCCTGGCAGACCTTCGAGGATCACGACGCCTCGCTGCTGTTCTACGGCGTCAGGCATCTGCAGATCATCGACAGTACCAGCAAGGACCTGTGGTTCGGCTGCAGCCACGACCCGCGGCAGACAACCTGCGTCGGGCCAGAAGCGCTGACGCAGGCGCGCGCCAACGGCGGATCGGTGGCGGTCTGGGTGTCGCGCAAGCGGCTGCAGAGCTGGCTTGCCAGTGGCCTGGCCGGCGGGCTGCACAGCCTGGCGTTCAAGGACAGCGTGGTGTTCTACGGCAGCAGCGCAGGGCCAGCAGGGCGGCTGCAGGGCAAGATACCCGCAATACCTTTGCAGGTGCAGCCACCCGCGTGAGGTGGGCCCGGTGGCAAACCGGCCTCCACCCAGCACGGGTTTCAAGCTTCGCAGGCCTATGCGTTCTGGTGCCAGAACGGCACGCCTACCATCGGCGTGGACGCCTGTGCCACGTCGCGCGGGCGCATCGGCAGTGCACGGCGCGCCAGCCGACCGGCCTCGACCGCAAGGGCAAACGCGCGCGCCATCGCCACCGGATCGCCTGCCTCGGCCACCGCGGTATTGATCAGCACCGCATCGAAGCCCAGTTCCATCACCTGCGCGGCATGATGCGGCGCGCCGATGCCAGCATCGACCACCAGCACGCTGTCAGGCAAGCGCTCGCGCAGGGTGCGCAGCGCCGGCAGGTTGCGCGGGCCCGCGCCGGTGCCGATCGGCGCTGCCCAGGGCATGATGGCAGCCACGCCGGTATCGCGCAGCTTGAGCGCAGTCACCAGATCATCGGTGGTGTAGGCGAACACGGCAAATCCCTCGCGCACCAGGGTCTGCGCTGCAGCCACAGTGTCCCAAGGATCGGGCTGCAGGGTGTAGTCGTCGCCGATGACTTCGAGCTTGATCCAGTGGGTGCCGAAAATCTCGCGCGCCATGTGCGCAAGCGTCACGGCCTCGGCCGCCGAATGGCAGCCGGCGGTGTTGGGCAGCAGATGACGGCCCAGCGCGCGGATGCGCTGCCACCAGGCCTGTCCGGATTGAGTTTCTGGCGCCAGGCGGCGCAGCGACACGGTGAGCACCTCTGCCCGCGCCGCGTGCACCGCTTCGCTGAGCACGCTGGGCGATGGGTAGCGCGCGGTGCCGAGGAACAGGCGGCTGTTCAGGCTGGCGCCACCAACCCGCAGCGGATCGGGGGCAGGCGCCGCTTGGGTTTGCGTTGCCGCCTCGCGGAACTGATCGGTCGCTTGCATCTCATCCTCCCACTACCGGGCTGACCACTTCGATGCTGTCGCCCGGCTGCAATCTGTACTCGGCCCAGTGCGTGCGGGGCACGAAACATTGGTTGACCGCGCAAGCCATGGCGAGCGTGGTGTCGTAACCGCGTTCCGCCAGCAGCTCGGCCAGAGTCGTGCATGTGGTCTGCAACACCTGGCCATTGAGGTGCAGCGCAAAGACTAGGCGCTCGCCGTGCGATGCAGTCATTGCACCAACTCCGTTGCGCGGCCGCGGGAGGGCGCCAGCAGCGCGAGAAGATCGCCTTGTGCACGCTGCACCAGCGCCGGCGCCACCAGATAGCCATGACGGTACAGGCCGTTGAGATGCCACACGCCGTCGCGCTGCGCCCAGACCGGCTGATGGTCGTCGGTGGCGGGGCGCAGGCTAGCCGCGGCGCGGACGATGCGCCCTTCTCCAAAGCCGGGATGCACGCTGTAGAGCGCGCTGGCGAGTTCGAGCATCGAACGCACGGTGATCGGCCCGGCGTCCTGCGACTCGAGCTCGGTGGCCCCGATGATGAATCGCCCGTTTCGCCGCGGCACGATGTAGAGCATGTAGCGCGGGTGGATCAATCGCACCGGACGGCGCAGATGCACCGCCGGACATGACACGGTCAGCACCTCGCCGCGCACCCCGCGCACGCCGTCACAATGCGCCGCCACCCCGCGGCAATCGACCACCACGTCGGCGCGCAGCTGCACGCCGTCCGTGGTGCAGACGGCGTGGGCGCTCACGCTGTGCACCGGGGTGCGCTCCAGCCACTGCCCGCCCACACGCGCCATGTCCTGCAGGATCGCCTGCTCCAGCGCAGCGAGCAGCTGATCGTTATCGAGTTGCCCCTCCTGCGGCAACCACAGTCCCCGGTCGAAGCGCGGCGCGAGCGCCGGTTCGAGCGCGGCAATGCCCTCGGCGTCGAGGCGACGCACCGCCTCGCGTCTGTCGGCCGGCAGACGGAAGCGGATCAGGTCGGCATAGTGTGCCAGCCCTGCCGCATCTGCTGCGTGCGCGACCACCAGCGATCCCTCATGGCGAAAATCCACTTCCGAGCCGGTCTGCCCCTGCAGCTCGGCAATCCACTGCGGCCACAGCGCCAGAGAGGCTTCACCGAGCGCAAACAGCTGCGCATCACTGACCACCATCTCGGCATACGGCGCGAGCATCGCCGCAGCCACTCCCGCAGCATGGTCGCGATCGGCGCGAGCGCGGGCATCGACCAGTATGACCGCTACGCCCGCGCGCAGCAGCCGCCATGCCAGCAGCCGCCCGGCAAGCCCGGCGCCGGCGATCGCGACAGAACCGACAGCGGGGTCTGCCATGGCTCAGGCCTTGTCGCTGCCCGCTGCAGAGACCATCCCCTTGCCTACCCTGTCGATAAGCTGGGAGGGACTGAGACCTCCTTGTGTGTCATCTGCGCCGCCAGTTGGTGACGGAGCTTGGGCGGGGGAAAAGCCCGCCCGGGAACTGCCCGGCAACGGGACATGCACATACACCTCGCCACCACCGGCGCGGAACTCGGCGGACATCTGCGCCATGCCCACCTCGGTCGCCTGCGTCGCATCCAGTCCTTGTTGCGCTGCGAACTCGCGTACTTCCTGCGTGATTTTCATCGAGCAGAACTTCGGCCCGCACATCGAGCAGAAGTGCGCGGTCTTGAACGCCTCTTTCGGCAGCGTCTCGTCGTGGAATTCCTTGGCCTTCTCCGGATCGAGGCCGAGGTTGAACTGGTCATCCCAGCGGAACTCGAAGCGCGCCTTGGACAGCGCGTTGTCGCGCGCCTGCGCGCCCGGGTGACCCTTGGCGAGGTCGGCGGCGTGCGCGGCGATCTTGTAGGCAACAATGCCGTCGCGTACGTCCTGTTTGTCCGGCAGGCCCAGATGCTCCTTCGGCGTGACGTAGCAGAGCATCGCCGTGCCATACCAGCCGATCATCGCCGCGCCGATGGCGCTGGTGATGTGGTCGTAGCCGGGGGCGATGTCGGTGGTCAGCGGCCCGAGGGTGTAGAACGGTGCCTCGCCGCACTTCTCGAGCTGCCGCTCCATGTTCTCTTTGATGAGGTGCATCGGAACATGGCCCGGGCCTTCGATCATCACCTGCACATCGTGCTTCCAGGCGATCTGAGTGAGCTCACCGAGGGTGTCGAGCTCGGCGAACTGCGCTTCGTCGTTGGCATCGGCGATCGACCCCGGGCGCAGTCCGTCGCCGAGGCTGAAGGCGACGTCGTACGCCTTCATGATCTCGCAGATTTCCTCGAAGTGCGTGTAGAGGAAGTTTTCCTTGTGATGCGCCAGACACCACTTGGCCATGATGGAGCCGCCGCGCGAGACGATGCCGGTGACGCGCTTGGCGGTCAGCGGAATGAACGCAAGCCGCACGCCGGCATGGATGGTGAAGTAGTCCACGCCCTGCTCGGCCTGCTCGATCAGTGTGTCGCGAAACAGCTCCCAGCTCAGGTCTTCGGCGACGCCGCCGACTTTTTCCAGCGCCTGGTAGATCGGCACCGTGCCGATCGGCACCGGCGCGTTGCGGATGATCCACTCGCGGGTTTCGTGGATGTGCTTGCCGGTGGACAGGTCCATCACCGTATCAGCGCCCCAGCGGATCGCCCAAACCATTTTTTCCACCTCTTCGGCGATGCTCGAGGTGGTTGCCGAATTGCCGATGTTGGCGTTGATTTTCACCAGGAAGTTGCGGCCGATGATCATCGGCTCGCTCTCTGGGTGGTTGATGTTGCACGGGATGATCGCACGGCCGCGGGCAACTTCGTCGCGCACAAACTCGGGCGTGATCCGCAGCGGGATGCGCGCCCCCAAACTCTGCCCCGGGTGTTGTTTCAGCAGCCCGGAGTCGGCGAGCAGCTCGAGCCGCTGGTTCTCGCGGATGGCGACGAACTCCATCTCCGGCGTGACGATGCCGCGGCGCGCGTAGTGCATCTGCGTGACGTTCGCGCCGGACTTGGCGCGGCGCGGCAGCGGCAGCTGCGAAAAGCGCACGGCGTCGAGACTTGGGTCGGTCATGTGGCGCCGCGTGGTGTCGGAACTGAACGCCGCCAGCCTCTCGCTGTCGCCGCGCTCGGCAATCCACGCCGCGCGCAGTGCGGGCAGGCCGCGCGCCAGATCGATGTCCACCTGCGGATCGGTGTACGGGCCGGATGTGTCGTAGACCGTAAATGGCGGGTTCTTTTCCACTCCGAACACCGCCGGCGTGTCGCTGAGGCGAATTTCGCGCATCGGCACGCGGATGTCGGCGCGACTGCCCTGCAGATAAATCTTTCGGGAAGCGGAAAACGGGGTGCGGGTGATACGCTCGGTCAGCTCGGGGGCGTCGACCTTGTAGCGGGCTTCGGGCAGTGCAGACATGAGACCTCCGGGATGGATGACTGCCTGCCGTTGCACCGGCGCCTGGTTCCCTCCGCGGGTAGCAAGGTGCAAGACCTTCGCCCGATCAGGTTCAGCGGATTCTGCGCTACGCAGTCTCAGCCGGGAGTTGCACCCGGCGCTCCGACAAGCTCTCCGCCCAGTATAGACGCATCACCGGCGCGCGCAATGCCCGGGCTGGCCCTATGCCGTGATCGCGCCGAAGCGGCCGCTGCTGAAATCGCACATCGCCTGCTCGATCTCCTGCCGCGTGTTCATCACGAACGGACCATGGCCAACGATGGGCTCGTCGATCGGCTCGCCGCTGAGCACCAGCACTGTGGCGTCTTGCTCGGCTTGGATCTGAGCGCCCCGCCCGTCGCGGCTGAACAGGGCGAACTGCCCTGAACCCACGCGGATGCCCCCGTCAAGCACGAGGCTGCCATGCAGCACGACCAATGTCAGCGTGCGCCCATCGGCGACATCCAGCTGGGCCTGCGCTGCCTGGTTCAGGCGCATGTCCCAGACGTCCACCGGCGTGAAGGTGCGCGCCGGGCCGCGCTGCCCGTTGAATGCACCGGCGATCACCCGCACCCGACCGCCGCCACCCAGCAGCGCAAGTTCGGGAATGTCGGCGCGCAGCAGGGTCTGGTATGCCGGCTCGACCATTTTGTGGCGTGCCGGCAGATTGACCCAGAGTTGCACCATCTCCAGCGTTCCCCCGTGCTCGGTGAACGCCCGGGAGTGAAATTCATCATGCACGACGCCACGGCCTGCGGTCATCCATTGCACATCGCCCGGGCCGATGTGACCTCCTGCGCCGGTGGAGTCGCGGTGGTCGACCTCACCCTGATAGACGATGGTCACGGTCTCGAAGCCGCGGTGCGGATGCGCACCGACGCCGCGTGGCCGCATCGCCGGTGCAAACGTCGTCGGTGCTGCATAGTCGAGCAACAAAAATGGGCTGAGGTCCTTGCCGTGGCTGTCGTAGCTGAACAGCGAGCGCACGAGGAAGCCGTCGCCGACCCAATGCTGATGCGGGTTGCCATGGACGCCCTGAACACGTTTCATGCTTTCTCCTGCCTGGCAAGGCCCAAACCCCACCGCGCAAACAGGATAGCCGCGGGCATCAATCCCTTGCAGATGCCGCCCCCTGTTCAGTCGCGCAGGCTGAGTCTACTCTGCGGAACCGGCCCGCGCAGCTGCGCCAGCAGCGCCGCTGCATAGTGTGGCGCAGCATCGAGCTCGCCAGCCTGCGCCGCGTGCGGCAGCGCAGACCATGGCAACGCCGGGTGGCGGTGATGCACCGCGTGGTAGTTGAAGTGCAGGATCAGCGCCGACGCCAGCCGCGGCAGGCGCAGATTGCGTGCAAACCGCACATCGCCGCCCGGCGCATGCAGCGGCGTCGCGTAGTGATAGGCGTTGTCGGTCAGAGAGATCAGCAGCCCGCGCCCCAGCAAGGCTAGCAGCAGCAAGTCGACATGCGGCCCGTACAGCCAAATGCCCAGACCGATGAGCGTCAGCGAGGCTGCACTGTCCCGCCGCAGTTGACCAAGCATATCGGGCTGTAGCAGCTGCCGCTGGATGCTTTCAGACAGAGATGGCAGGCCGGGCTGCGCGGGCAAACGCGCGGCAAGGTGCAGCAGCAGCGTGGGCGGTAGCCAGACGAGAAGCAGCGCGGCTGCTTCTGCCGCGTACAGCCCGATGAGCAGCTGTGGGTAATAGCGCAGCGCCGCGCGCCAGCGGCTGCAGTGCGCATCGTCGTAGACCTCGCTACGGTCGATCGCGGTGCGGTTGAAACGGTGGTGTTTCAGGTGGCCAAAGCGCAACACGCCGAACGGTGCCGGAAAGCCGACGGCCAGCAGCCGCGACAGCGTGTCGTTGACCCGCCGGTTCGGATGCAGCACGGCGTGGATGCCCTCGTGCAGCAAGGCCCAGTAACTGGTGGTCGCCAGCACCACTGACAGCAGACTCCAGGCCAGCCAGGGCGCCTGCGACAACTGCAGCGGCAGCGCGATCCACAGCCATAGCTGCATGGCGCCGAACCCGGCGACCAGCACCAGATTGCACCGCACAGGAATCGCGCGCCCCGGCGCTTGCGCATCGACGCTGGTCATGCGGCGCTTTCCTGCGAGGGGCGTCTCGGTGCGTAGTCGCGCCGGTCGACGAACAGTGCGTTGCCGGGCGTGCGCTTGGCCAGCTTTTTCAGTTCGACCAGCACCGCGGAGACATCCCGGTGCGAATCGAAACGATGCGGCACCACCGGCAGCGCGCCGATCGACAGCGCGGGCAGCGCAAACCATTGCAGCTCGCCGCGCCGGCTCTCGGCCTCGAAGCCGCCTGCAGCCTGGATCTGCTGATCGAAAAATTGCAGTACCTCGGCGCCAAACCGATCGAGCACCGTTTGCAAGCGTGCAATCGCGTCCTGCGCAGTGCTGAGCACGACGAAATCATCGCCGCCGATGTGGCCGACGAAGTCGCACTCTTGCGCAAAGGCCGCCTGCAGCAAACGTGCGACCAGCAGGATGACCTCGTCTCCCAGCCGGTAGCCGAAGCGGTCGTTGAACGGCTTGAAGTGGTCGATGTCGCAATATGCCGCGGTGAAGGGCAGATCGGCCGCGAGCAGGCGGTCGATCTGCTCGTTGATCGGCACATTGCCGGGCAGCAGGGTCAGCGGATTGGCGTACCGCGCCGCGCGCATCTGGAATTCGCTGACCAGGCGCAGCAGGTCGCCCACCAGCAACAGGCCGCGAAACACGCCCTGCTCGGTCACCAGCACGCCCTCCGTGGCATGACGAAAGCTGGCATCGGCTATGAGCTGGCTGGCCTGGTGCAGGCTGTTTTTCACGTCCAGCCGCAGCACGTCGGCGCTCATCATCTGCGCGCACGGCTTGTTGCCGAACAGATCGCGCACATGCGGCCGCCACAGACGGTCGGCTAGCACATAACGGTTGATGATGCCCAGCGCCCGGCCGGTGGCGTCAACCACCGGAATCGACATCAACTCGGGCTGCGCCTCGAAGCGGCGCAAGACATCGTCGAGCCTGCTGCTAGGCGCCACTGGCGGGATCGGTCGCGCCAGTGCGAGCACCGATTGCTCAATGCTGCCGCGCGCCGCCAGCGCCAGCGGCAGCGCCGCATCGCCGTCCAGGCGCCGGCGCCAGTCGGGCGAGAGTTCGCGCAGCGGGCTGGCGCTGGGCCGCTCGATCACATACCCCTGCGCCATGTGCACACCGATGTCGCGCAGGGTCAGCAAGTCCTGCTCGTTTTCCACGCCCTCGGCAATCACCCAGGACTGGCTGGCTTCGGCCATCAGCAGCATCGATCGCACGAAGGCCAGCTTGAGCGCATCGCCGCTCACCCCCTGGCAGAACTGCCGGTCGATCTTGAGATAGCGTGGATGCAGACGCTGCCAGAGATCGAACCGGCCAAAGCCGCGCCCCATGTCGTCCAGCGCCAAACCATATCCCAGCCGGTGCAGGGTCTGCGCCTCGTCAAAGGCACGTGCGTCACCGAGCAGGTCGTCGGACTCGAGCAGCTCGAGCACCAGGCGCGACGGCTCGATGCCAAGTTTCTGCAGCATGTCGAGGGTTTCGCCGCGGGAAAAACAACCTCGGTCGAACAGCGCCTGCGTGACATTGACGAACAGCAGACCGGGCAGCCGTGCCTGGGCGAAAGTCTGCAGACTGGTGTGCAGACAGAGCTTGTCGAGTGCGGGTAGCAGGCCGGCAAGCCGCGCGGCATCGAACAAGGCGTCCGGGCGCTCGAGCGCCGAGCCGCGCGGCCCGCGGATCAGCGCCTCGAACGCATGGACTTCCCTCCGTCGCAGATCGATGATGGGCTGGAACTCGACACGCAGCGCGCACTCCCGCAGTATCCTCTGGACAATGGCCTTACGGTAGTCGGGCGGGGCGGCAGTGAGCGCAAGCATCGCGGGGAGGAAGCAGTGGACGTTCTCGTTGTATGCCCGGGACATGACAGGACGATGACAGATGAACGGGGGCGCTGCGCAATGCCCTGCCCCGGTACTCGGCAGCTCCACGCGGCGGGAGCGTGTCGGGCCGCGCTGGCGCAGAATGCTGCAGGCTGCAGCGAAACTGCCGCAGCGTGAATCCAACCCAAGCTGAAAGCGGAGATCAAAATGGCAAAAATCCTCGTCCTTTACTACAGCACCTGGGGCCATGTCGAAACGATGGCACACGCGGTGGCCGAAGGCGCGCGCAGCGTGTCGGGCTGCACTGTGGACATCAAGCGCGTGCCCGAAACCATGCCGCCCGAGACCGTCGCCGCGATCCATGCCAAGACCGACCAGGCCGCACCGATCGCCAGGCCCGAAGACCTGGCCGATTACGACGCCGTGATCTTCGGCACGCCCACCCGCTTTGGAAACATGTGCGGGCAGATGCGCAACTTTCTCGACCAGACCGGCGCACTGTGGCAGCAAGGCAAGCTGGTGGGCAAGGTCGGCAGCGTCTTCGCTAGCACCGCGAGCCAGCATGGCGGGCAGGAAACCACCATCACCTCATTTCACACCACGCTGTTTCACCACGGCATGGTGGTGGTTGGCGTGCCCTACGCCTGCGCCGGGTTGACCAAGATGGACGAGATCACTGGCGGCACGCCATACGGCGCAACCACACTGAGCAAGGGTGATGGCAGCCGTCAGCCCAGTGCCAACGAACTCGACATTGCCCGCTTCCAGGGCAAGCATGTGGCGGAAATCACCAAGAAGTTGTTTGGCTAATGACTGCTCAAGCGGACGCAGGCCACGCCTGCCGTCCCGGCTGCGCGGCCTGCTGTATCGCGCCGTCGATCAGCAGCGCGATTCCCGGCATGCCGCAAGGCAAGCACGCAGGCGTGCCCTGCGTGCAGCTCACCGCCGACCTGCGTTGTGCAATCTTCGGCAGCGCGCAGCGCCCGCGCTGCTGCAGCGGCCTGCAACCCAGCGCGGAGATGTGCGGACAAAGCCGCGAGCACGCACTGCGCTGGCTGGGCTGGATGGAGCGCCAGACCGCGCCATCCAGTTGACGCGCTGGCGCTTTAGCAGGCCGTTGAAAAACTACTGCGGTGAGCCATCTGCGGCGTTGCACGGTGCTCGCTGCCTCGCCTATCTATTTGATATGTCTCGGTCGCTGCGCGCCGTGCGCCTTGCATCTGGCCATCCTCGCGACGTTTTTCAACGGCCTGTTAGACCGTGCAGCAAAACCGCGTGCAAGCGCTGCGGCGCACTTTCAGGCAGGGTGTAGGCGGACAGCCGGGTGGTTCGTCATGGGCTGGGCCGAGGCGTGCGCGCCACGCCATCGATACAGCACCGCAGCAGTATGGCCGCTGCCGCAAGCGCCGCAGTGTTGACAAGAGCCCGAACCGCAGGACGCCCCCTGGGCATCGAGCCGCTCGATCAGCCCGCGCTGCACCCAGTGCGCCAGCATGTCCTGTGCCACGACAACGGGCACCTGCACGCAGGCGGCGACCTCCGCCGCGCTGGCCAGCTGCCTGTCACGCAGGCAGTCGCGCACCGCAAACAGCGGGTTCACCGCGGCATTCATGCCAGGCTCTCCAGCCCATGCGCGGCCATGCGCTGCTCGGCACGGTTGCCGTACAGGCGCAGGCCGATGACCAGCAGCGCGAACGCGGCTAGACAGCCAGCGATCCACAGCAGCGACGACTGCGGATGCGCGGCAAAGGTTCCGGTCTGGTAAACGATGGTGGCCGCAGCCCAGGCGATGCCGATCCCGTAGAACACCGAAAACACCATCCAGCCCCAGCCCACTTCGCGCCGCAGCGCACCCATGGTGCTGGCGCACGGCACGTACAGCAGCACGAACACCAGATAGGCAAACGCCGACAGCGGAGTGAATGCTGCGGCCAGTTCGGCCAAGGTTTCGTTGCTCGCACCCGAAGCCTGCTCGGCGTCCTGCGCCGACTGCAGACGGTGCAGGCCCAGCGGGTCGAATAGATTGCCGAAAAATCCAGCGGCGTTTTGCGGAATGGTCTGGACCGCTTCCCAAAGCTGCGCGGCCACATCGGGGTGGCGATAGCGCTGCATCAGATCGCCCGACTGCTGCCGCTGGTAGATGCCATTGAGCGTGCCGATCACGATTTCCTTGGCCGCCGCGCCTGCGAGCAGGCCGGACACCGCAGGCCAGTTCTCCTGCGTGATGCCCATCGGCGCGAACACCGGGGCGATCGCCCGGCTGCCCTGCGCCAGCAGCGAATGGTCGATGTCGGTGGCCTGCAGGCCCTTGCCGGTCCAGCCGATGCCGGGCAGCACGAACAGCACGAGGCCGATCGCCACGATCACCTTGCCGACGCGAAACAGAAACACTTTGAGCCGCTGCCAAGCCTGCAGCACCACGCTGCGCATACTGGGCAGGCGGTAGGGCGGCAGCTCCATGACAAAGGGCATTGGTTCGCCGCGAATCGCAGTGCGGCCCAGCATCCACGCGGTCAGCAGGGCTACCATAATGCCCAGCACATACAGCAGGAACACCACCTGCCCGCCACTTTCGCGGAAAAACACCACGGCAAACGCCATGTAGATGGTCAGCCGCGCCGAGCACGACATGAACGGCTGCATCAGCACGGTCAGCAGCCGGCCGCGCGGATCTTCGATGATGCGCGACCCCATGATCGCCGGCACGTTGCAGCCAAAGCCGATGACCATCGGCACCAGCGCATTGCCCGGCAGCCCCAGGCGGCGCATGAAGCGGTCCATCGCATAGGCCGCGCGGGCCATGTAGCCCGAGTCATCGAGAAAGGCAAGAAACAGAAAGGTCAGGCCGATCGGTGGAATGAACGAGATGACCAGATTGAGCCCGCCGCCCACACCGCCGGCGACCATCGACACCACCCAGTCGGGCAGACCGGCCTGCAGCATCACATGCCCCACGCCGCTGATGAGCAGAGCGGAGGATGCCTTGTCGAAAAAATCCAGAAAGATGTTGCCGCCGCTGAAGCTCACCACGAACACCAGATAGAGCACGAGCAGGAACACAGGTACCCCCAACCACTCGGACAGCACCACGCGGTCGAGCATCTGAGTCACGCGGTGGCGCAGACCCATCTTGCCGGTGCGCTGCAGCGCCAGCGCCGCGATGCGGTGCGCCCAGCCGAAACGAGCGGCGGCCACGAGATCGGCCACCTCCTCGCCGGTGAGCGCGAGCACCTGCGCCTGCGCCGCGCTCACCGCCTGTTGCACCGTGGGTTGCGGCAAGACCACTAGCCCTTCGAGCAGTCGCAGCGCCTCGAAGCGGCGCTTGACCGGGCGCGACTCGGCCAGCGTGGCCGCAACCGCATCGATCGCTTGCTCCACTGCATCAGGATAGGGCGCAGCGACCGCTCGCGGCGGTTGCTGCAGCGCCTGCTTGATGGTGTCGAGCAGTTCCTGCCGCCCGCGCCCCTTGCGCGCCACCAGCGGCACCACCGGCACCCCGAGGTGTTCGGAAAGCGCCCGCACCTGTGGCTCCAGCCCGAGCGCCTGCGCTTCGTCCACCATGTTCAGCGCGAGAATCAGCGGCCTGCCGGTTTCGAGTAGTTCGAAGGTCAGCGCCAGATGCCGCTCCAGATTGGAGGCATCGACGATGTTGACGATCAGGTCGACCCGCTGGTCGAGCAGGAAATTGCGCGCCACGCCCTGGTCGGCGCCGCCGCCACCGAGCAGGCTGTACACGCCGGGCAGATCGACCACGCAAAGTTTGTGCCCGCCCGCACGCGCCGTGCCACGGCGCTGCTCGACGGTGACGCCGGGCCAGTTGCCGACATGCTGATGCGCCCCAGTGAGCAGGTTGAACACCGTGGTCTTGCCGCAATTGGGATTACCCGCCAGCGCGATCACCGGCAGATCGCTCCCCTCTTTTGGCGCCATGGCGCCACCCGCTGCGTGGCAGGCACTCATACTGCCCATTCCTGCAGTGCCGCCGCGTCGATCGGAGTGACGAGGATCTTGTCGGTTACCCCGCGGCCGAGCGCAATGCGCGCGCCGCCCACTTGCACCACGGTGCCGCGTGCGCCGGGGCCGTGCACCACGCAGAGCGGCACACCGCGACGGATACCCAGCATCACCATGCGCTGCATCATGGTGCGCCCGCCGCCGATGCTCAGCACCCGGGCGCATTGGCCGTGGCGAATCTGCGCCAGGGAAACCACTTCAGGACTGGGGTTCATGATCTGTCTGTCGTGCTGCCGAGGAGCAGCGATGGAGCCCATGGGATTGCTGCAGATCGGGATGTCGCTGCATGCAACCCACTATCAAACAACTGCGCAAATGATAACGTTTATCGTTTCACGAGTCATCCCCCCTGCACGCCGATCGAGAACAAGCCCTGCGCGTGATGCCAGGCGGGCACCGCCTGGCGACGCAAGCCGCCGATCCGCCCTCAGTGCGCCAGCTCCCAGTTTGCGCCGATCCCGAGTTCGGCCAGCAGCGGCACGTCGAGCTTGGCCACCCCCGCCATCAGGCGCGGAATGTGCTCGCGCACCCAGCCGGTCTCGTTCTCGGGCACCTCGAATACCAGTTCGTCATGCACCTGCATGATCATGCGGGTGTGCCGACCCTCGCGGCTGAGCGCCTGGTCCACCGCGACCATCGCCATCTTGATCAGATCGGCCGCTGTGCCCTGCATCGGTGCGTTGATCGCCGCGCGCTCGGCCGCCGCACGGCGCGGCCCGCTGGCGTGAATGTCTGGCAGCCAAAGTCGCCGCCCGAACACGGTCTCGACATACCCCTGCTCGGCCGCCAACTTGCGGATACGGTCCATGTAAGCGGCCACGCCGGGATAGCGGGCGAAATACCGGTCGATGTAGAGCTGCGCAGCACTGCGCTCCAGGCCCAGGTTACGCGCCAGACCGAACGCGCTCATGCCGTAGATCAGGCCGAAATTGATGACCTTGGCCATGCGGCGCTGCTCGCTGCTGACCTCGGGCGGGCTGACACCGAAAATCTCTGCAGCGGTGGCGCGGTGGATGTCCTCGCCGGCCGCGAAGGCCGCCAGCAGCCCGGCGTCCTGCGAGAGGTGGGCCATGATGCGCAGCTCGATCTGCGAGTAGTCTGCCGAGGCGATCAGCCAGCCTTTGGGTGCGATGAAGGCTTCGCGGATGCGCCGCCCCTCGGCGGTGCGCACCGGGATGTTCTGCAGATTGGGATCGTTGGACGCCAGCCGTCCGGTCACCGCCACCGCTTGCGCATAGTTGGTATGTACCCGCCCGGTAGCGGGGTTGATCATCTGCGGCAGCTTTTCGGTGTACGTGCTGCGCAGCTTGGACAGGCTGCGGTGGTCGAGGATGACGCGCGGCAGCGGATAGTCCTCGGCCAGCTTTTCCAACACTTCCTCGTCGGTGGACGGCGCGCCCGACGCGGTTTTCTTCAGCACTGGAAGTTTGAGCCGGTCGAACAGCACCTCGCCGATCTGCTTTGGGCTGCCAAGGTTGAACGGCCCACCCGCGAGTTCATGCGCCTGCGCTTCCAATGCCTGCATCTTGGCGGCCAGCTCACGGCTTTGCAGCCGCAGCAGGTCGCCGTCGACCAGCACGCCGGTGCGCTCAATGCGCTGCAGCACCTCGCTGACCTGCAGCTCCAGCGCGTAGATGCGCGCCAGCCCCGCATCGGTCTGGATGCGCGGCCAAAGCACCTGGTGCACCTGCAGCGTGAGGTCGGCGTCCTCGCTGCTGTAGCGCGTGGCCAGATCCAGCGCCACCTGGTCGAAGGTGATGGCCTTGGTCCCCTTGCCGCAGACCTGCTCGTAGCTCAGCACCTCGTCGCGCCCCAGGTGGCGAATGGCCAGGCTGTCGAGGCTGTGCGGCTTGTGCGCCTCGAGCACATAGCTTTGCAACAGGGTGTCATGAACATAGCCGCGCACCACGATGCCCGCATTCTGCAGCACATGCCGGTCGTACTTGGAGTTCTGTCCGAGCTTGGGCTTGTCCGCATTTTCCAGCCAGGGCTTGAGGCGGGCGAGCACGGCGTCGCGCTGCAGTTGCTGCGGCGCGCCGGGGTAGTCGTGCGCCAGCGGCAGATAGGCCGCTTCGCCCGCAGTGACGCAGAACGACAGCCCGACCAGCCGCGCCCGCATCGGGTCGAGTGAATCGGTCTCGGCGTCGAGCGCGGTCAGCGCCGCCTGGTCGATGCGCGCCAGCCAGGCGTCGAACCGCTCCCAGGTCAACAGGGTTTCGTACTCCGCCTTCGCGGGCGACTTGTGCGCGGCCGCAGCCGGCTGCGGCGCGACATCCGCCGAGGGCGGGTCGGCCGCATCGTCGAGCAAAGACGTCTGTCCCGCACCCTGCGCCTTCATCTCCTGTGCAAACCGCCGCATGCCGTAACGGGTGAAAAAAGGCAGCAGGGCATGTACGTTTTCCGGCGCGGGACGCAAGTCAGTGTCGAAATCGCGTGCGTATCCATCCAGATCGCAGTTGGTGGAAATGGTCACCAGCTGGCGCGCCTTGGGCAGCCAGTCGAGTGCGGCGCGCAGGCTCTCGCCCGCGGCACCTCCAATCTCGCCGGCATGCGCGATCAGAGCATCGAGCGAGCCATACTGGTTGAGCCATTTCGCCGCGGTCTTTGGCCCGACCTTGGGCACGCCGGGCACGTTGTCCACCGCATCGCCCACGAGGGTGAGGTAGTCGACGATGCGCTCTGGCGGCACGCCGAACTTCTGCTGCACGCCAGCCACGTCGAGCACTTCGTTGCTCATGGTGTTGACCAGTGTGATGTGGTCGTTGACCAGTTGCGCCATGTCCTTGTCGCCGGTGGACACCAGGGTGCGGATGCCCGCCTCCTGCGCGCGCACCGCCAGGGTGCCGATCACGTCATCAGCCTCGACACCGGGCACTTCGAGCAGTGGCCAGCCCATCAGCCGCACTGCCTCGTGGATCGGCTCGATCTGCGCTGCCAGCTCGGGCGGCATGGGTGGGCGCTGCGCCTTGTACTGATCAAACAGCGCATTGCGGAAGGTCGGGCCCTTGGCATCGAACACGCAGGCGGCGTAGCGATAGCCCTTGGCCACCGGATACTGCTCGCGCAGGCGCCGTAGCATGGCCACCATGCCATAGAGCGCCCCTGTGGGCTGTCCCTCGGGGCCGCGCAGATCGGGCATGGCGTGAAACGCGCGATACAAGTAGCTGGAGCCATCGACCAGCAGCAGTATGGGCGCAGACTCGGTTTGCGGTGAGGAATTCATCCCCGCATTATCGGCCGCACCGTAAAATCGGCGCATGAACACGCCGCGCATCGCATCCCACCCATTCTCCCATTGGCCCGCCTTGCTGGTTGCCGGTCTGTGCCTGGCGCAGCCGGTTCGCGCGCAAAGCTCACCGCAGGCACCGGCAGCAGCGCTGGCCGACGCGCAGCCGCGCGAAAAATTCCCCGAGCCGCTGGTGCGCAACATAGTCACCCAGGATCGTTCGGTGCGCATCCAGGAGCAGCAGGTGCGTGGCGCCACCACGTCCATCCATGTGCAGCCGCTGCATGGTGGCGCGGCCTACAACGTGGTGCCGCCCAGCGTCTCGTCCAGCATCGATCCGGCCCGCCTGCAAGGGCAGGCGCAGTGGAAGGTGCTGACCTTCAAGTAAAGCGGGTTGGCCCATGCCCATGCGGCATGCGGCCCGGTTTCTCCTCCAACGTCTTTCATGGCCGTCTTCACTGCGCTCGACCCGGTCGAGGTCGACACCTGGCTTGCCCGTTTCGATCTCGGTACACGCACCGAGCTGCAAGGCATTGCCAGCGGGATCGAAAACACCAACTACTTTCTGAGCACGACCAAGGGACGTTTCGTGCTGACCCTATTCGAGCGTCTGCAGGCCGAGCAGCTGCCGTTCTACCTCGGGTTGATGCATCACCTCGCCGCGCACGGCATCCCGGTGCCCGATCCCATGCCCGACCGTCACGGCCAGACCTTGCACAGTTTGAAGGGCAAGCCCGCGGCGCTGGTCACCCGGCTCGCCGGGCGCAGCCAGCTGCAACCCACCCCGGCGCATTGCGCGCAGGTCGGGCATTGGCTGGCGCGCATGCACCTGGCCGCAAGCGACTACCCTGGCACGCAGCCCAATCTACGCGGGTTGGATTGGCAGCGGCGCACCATTCCCGCCATCCTGCCGCATCTCACCCCTGCGCAGCATGCGCTGATCACCAGCGAACTCGATCACCAGACCCGCGTTGCCGCCTCGCCGGCCTATGCCCTGTTGCCGCGCAGCGCAGTGCATGCCGATCTGTTCCGCGACAATGTGCTGTTCGATGGCGACAGGCTATCGGGCATTTTCGACTTCTACTTCGCCGGCGTGGACACCTGGGTGTTCGACCTCGCAGTGGCGCTCAATGATTGGTGCATCGTGCCGCAGACCGGCGCGTTCGACCCCGCGCGTCATGACGCCCTGCTACACGCTTACACCGCCGAGCGCCCGCTGCACCCCCCCGAGCATGCGCTGCTGCCCGATGCGCTTCGCGCTGCGGCGCTGCGCTTCTGGACCTCGCGGCTCGCCGACTTTTACCTGCCGCGCAATGCGCATCTGCTGACCCCGCACGATCCGGTCCACTTTGAGCGCGTGCTGCGCCAGCGCGTTGCGGCGCACTGAGCCGCATCTTGTCGGTCGGGCGCAGCCGGTACCATTGGCCCTGCGCGCGGCGCCCGCCCTGCCCTTTGCATCGCGCCCTCACCTGCTCGCCCAACACATGCAACTGCGTACCGTTCCCGCCCGCGAAGGGCTGCTCTGGGTGCAAACCGGCTTTCGTCGCCTGGCAAGTCAACCCTGGGCGACCCTGCTGATGATCCTGACCTATATCGTGGTCACCGGCTTCATTTCGGCGCTGCCGATCGTCGGGCTGGTGTTTCCGCTGTTCGTGGTGCAGTTCGGCACGCTCGGCTTCATGCAGGCCAGTCGCCAGATCGCGCAAGGACAGCCGGTGTGGCCGACGGTGCTGCTCACCGGGTTGCGCAGCGGGCCGGTGGTGCAACGTCATCTGCTGATCCTCAGCGCCCTCTACACCCTGGCCGTGCTGCTGGTGCTGGGCGCAGGCGCGCTGTTCGATGGCGGCGCGATGTTGCGCCTGCTGCTTCTGGGAGACAAGCCCCCGTCCAGCACGATTGCGGACGGCAGCCTGCGGCTCGGTGCGGTGGTCTCGACGCTGGCCTATATCCCGGTCTCGCTCGCGTTCTGGCTGGCGCCACCGCTGATCGCCTGGCACGCTACGCCACCGGTCAAGGCGTTATTTTTCAGCTTCGTGTTGGGACTGCGCAATCTCAAGGCGTTTGCTGTCTACGCATTGCAATGGCTGCTGCTGTTTCTCAGCCTGCCCACGCTCATCGCGCTCGTTGCCAGCCTGCTCGGCGCCAGCCAGGCCCTGGCTGCCGCGCTGAGCATGCCCGTGGTCATCGCCATTTTTCTTGCCTACATCCTGTCCTTTTACGGCACCTACGAATCGCTGGCCGGCGAACCGCAGAGCTTCGTCGCCAGATGAGGCGCGTCGTCAAAACGCCGCACGTCGACATCGGACCGCACCCTCTTTGGACACGCGCCTTGCCGCCACACCGGCAGGATGCGGCAAAATCCCTGGTCGACAATCAACCGCGGCCACGCCACGCGCCAATGCACCGTTGAGCCGGCTCCCGATCTGGTCATCCCCATGAGCGCCCCTTCCACGCTGCCCCCCATTCCCGCCAAGCGCTACTTCACCATTGGCGAAGTCAGCGAGCTGTGCGGCGTGAAATCGCATGTGCTGCGCTACTGGGAGCAGGAATTCGCGCAATTGCGGCCGATGAAGCGCCGCGGCAACCGGCGCTACTACCAGCATCACGAGGTGCTGCTGATCCGCCGCATCCGCGAACTGCTATACGAGCAGGGCTTCACCATCAGTGGCGCGCGGGCCAGACTAGGCGGCAGCTCAAATGAAGATACGTCGGAAGTCGGCGCGCAGCACCGTGGCAGCCCCCACGCGCAGGACCATCAGCATGCCGTCTGCGCGCCGATCCGCTCGGTGCAGGAACTGCGCGCGGAACTGCTGAGCATCCGGCAGAATTTGATCGAGCCGTGAGGTGAGAAGTTGTGAAGATTTCGTGTCGCGAGCGGCATGCTGCCCATGCGCACGGCGCGCAGGGTCCAGACAGATCAACCCCAGATCGGCCAGACCCGAGCACCGCGCTTTGCGGGTAGCGGGCCGCGCAGCAGAAAGATTCACAACTTCTGGGGCTTGGTGTAAAATTACCTGCTTTGGTCGTCGGGGCGTAGCGCAGCCTGGTAGCGCACCTGCATGGGGTGCAGGGGGTCGGAGGTTCGAATCCTCTCGCCCCGACCAAAAACCCGGAAAACGAGTAGTTGCAGAACAAGCCCGTACGACCGTAGCGGGCTTTTTTGTGCCGATCGCGGGTGGGAGCAAATTTCCACTGGATTGCTCAATTCCCCTGGGCACACTGCCTGTTGGCGCAGACCGAAACCGAGCCACTTTTGAGGGTTGTGATCGCGGTAGGGATGCCGGTTGCCCGGCACCCCCCGCACAGATCCGTACGTGCCCAATTAAGGCATACGGCTCCTACCTTGGGTGTTTGACGCTGAACCGCTCTTCGGGCCAGGGATGAAGGATGTGCGGGGGCGGTAGCCACTCGGCCGCGAGCCGATCCATCTTCACCCACGTCACGCCCGCCTTCTGGCTGCGGCGCTCCAAAGAGCGCCGCCAGAACAACAGGACGTGGCGCCGATACACGCAGAGCGCCTGAGCGTTGGTGGGCACCGCGTGGTAGGCGAAGAGCCGGACACCACCGAGCGCAGCCAGTCCCCCTGCTCTGGGATGCTGGCGTGGCGCCGTTGGAGCAGACCGTCCTTGACTGCCTGGAGCGCAGCGCGCATGCGGTCAACGCCGCGTGTGTCGTCGCAGCAGGAATGCACCCCGCCGTGATCGACCACAGATGAACGTGAACCCCAAGAAGTTGAATGTTGGCGGCTTGCCCAGACCCTGGCGATGCCGACGTTCGATCGCGTACCGACCGAACTCCAGCAACTGGGTCTTTCCCCCGTGCAGTTCGAGCGCGAAGCGCGCGAACCGCTCTCGCATCGCGCCCCAGAAGCGCCGCGCATCGGCTTCATGCTCGAAGCCCACGACCAGATCGTCAGCATAGCGAACGATGATGAGGTCGCCGGTCGCCTCGCGCCGCCGCCATTGCTGGGCCCACAGGTCGAAGACGTAGTGCAGGTAGACGTTGGCCAGCAACGGTGAGATCACCGCGCCCTGTGGCGTCCCCTGGTCAGCTGCGCTCCATTGCCCGTCTTCAAGGGCACCGGCCGTGAGCCACTTGCTCAGCAGCCGAACGATGCGCTCGTCGCCGACCCGGTGCTTCACGAAACGCAGCAACCACTCGCGGCTCAATGGCTGGCCCGCAAGTACCCCTGTCAACGCTTCGCTGCCTCGGCCTCGGCCGGCGGGATATAGCCGATGGGTTCGAGCAGTCGGTGATGGTTGAACCACGCCACCCATTCCAGCGTGGCAAGCTCTACCGCTTCCTTGGTCTTCCATGGTGCTCGGCGATGGATCAGCTCGGCTTTGTAGAGGCCGTTGATGGTCTCGGCCAGCGCGTTGTCGTCGCTGTCGCCGGTGGAGCCCACCGAGGGCTCGATGCCGGCTTCGGCCACCTCAAGGCCGATCACCGCATGGACCGCTGTCATCTCAAGGGTGAAACGGGTGACCGGCTGCATGCGGTGCTGTGTGCGGCGGGCTACAACATCCGCTGGCTGCTGCGCATGATCGCCCGAAAGGGCATCACCTTCTTGCGATCTGTTTTTTTGTGTCTGCAACAAGCCAGCGGCCAGAGCGGGTCTTGGGTGGCCGCTGCCATGGCGCGCGTCATGCGCCCTGCAAAGACTTCCTCATCCGCCTGCGCTGGCCCAAGCATTCATGATCCCCTGCTCGCTCTGAGACCCTTCGCCGCTTGAAGTGAATATTTCAGGGACGACGACTTGGCCAGATATACCGACGATACGGAACATCCCTCGATCGAGTCCATCAAGCCTTGACGCTATTCAGGCGCAACATCAGTGTCATCGGATGCTGTGGCGATTCCTGAAAGCCGTAGTGCGCATAAAACTGTTTGGCGCGTTCGTGGAGCGCATGAACCAGCAAGGCTCGTACACTGGTGTTTTGCGATACGGTGATGGCGCGGTTAACCGCGTCTTGCAGCATGGCAGCCCCCAACTTGATGCCCTGTGCCCGCCGGTCGACCGCCAGCCTGCCGAGCACCATGACGGGAACTGGATCGGGCATATTGCGCCGAACCGAGCTGGTTGCCACTTGATGTGCGGCCGCACCAGCCGCCATCGCGTAGAAGCCGCGCACCCGATTTTCTTCATCAACGACCACAAAAGTGCGGCTGGCCCCAGTGAGCTGGTTGTTCATCGCCCGGCGTTTTAGCCACTCATCCAAAGCAGGCTCACCACTCTCGAAGTCGCCCAACAGGTGCGCGGCCGCAAGGGGCTGCGGCGCGGATAGCTTCAAGCTCATGCCGGATTGCTGCCCCACGGCGCTTTTACTGCCATCAGTCGCTCAAGACCCTCATTGGCCCGTGGCGGAGCGTCGAGCATGGCGGTGAACTGCTGGAATTTTTCCGCATCCAGACCGAAGAATACCTGGTCGAGCAGCACGGACTGCGCACGCTCGCAGGCGGCTTCCAGCATGAAGTCCGAACGGTTTTTCCCCAGCAGTCTGGCGGCATGATCGATGAGATCCCGTTGCTCCGGCAAGGCACGTAAATTGATGGCAGCAGCGCGCATGGCGACCTCCTTGTGTGTATTCAACAGATATACAAACGATAGATGCGCGTGTAGCTGTTGTCAATACGCAGTACCAACAGGTCAGCCAGCCTCTGAGCGCGTCGTGCCAGTCCGGCGGTGACGGGTTGCAATCACTCGGGGTGCGCGGAAATATCCTGATCGAGCAGATCCAGAACTACTTTCTCGAACGAACTGCCGGTTGTGGCCTCATCGCCATTGGCACCTTTATTCATGTGCGTTCACCCGCTGGAGGCTCATCCAATACATAGCTGGTACTGCGTCCGCCCGCATCCGATTTCCGCAGCACACCCCGCGCAAGCAGGTCGTTGATGTCGCGTAGCGCGGTGTCTGGCGAGCATTTGGCGATCGACGCCCATTTGCTGCTGGTGAGCTTGCCTTCGAAGCCGTCGAGCAGCTTGTTGAGCAACTTCACCTGCCGCTCGTTCAATGGCGTTGTCGCCCAGCGCTGCCAGAATCGCGTCTTGGTCAGCACCGCATCGAGCGTGTGCTGTGCCTGGTCGACAGCGCGATGGAGGGTATCCAGGAACCAGGCGAGCCACTCGGTGACGTCCACTGAGCGCTTCTGTGTCCGCTCCAGGATATCGTAGTAGGCCTTGCGCTCCCGCTGGATCTGCGCCGACAAACTGTAGAAGCGTTGCGGGCTGCCGTCGGCGCGTGCCAGCAGCAGGTCGCCGATGGCCCGAGCGATACGGCCATTGCCATCGTCGAACGGGTGCAAAGTGACGAACCACAGGTGGCCAAGGCCGGCCTTGAGCAACGGCGGTTCGTTTGATTCGCTATTGACCCAGTCCAGGAACCGGCTGGTTTCGGTCGCTAGGCGATCTGCCGGCGGTGCCTCGAAATGCACTCTCTGGCGGCCGATGGGGCCAGACACCACCTGCATCGGACCGCTGGCATCGTCGCGCCATGCGCCAACCTTGATCTTGGAGAGTCCAGAGTAGCCGGTAGGAAACAGCGCGGCATGCCAACCGAACAGCCGCTCTCGCGACACCGGTGCATGACAGTTGGCGGTGGCATCAAGCACCATCTCGACCACGCCTTCGACGTGCCGATCCACCGGGGCCAGGGCGCCGATGTCCACGCCCAATCGGCGCGCGATGCTCGAACGCACGGATTCGACATTGAGCTGCTCGCCCTCGATCTCGCTGGTTTTGACCACGTCCTCGGTGAGCGCGGCCAGACTCGCCTGATCGCGAAGCGCCATGCCCACGTCGGCCAAGCGACCCATCAAGAGACCTTGAGCACGACTGACCTCTGCCATGGGGCCAGCGAGCACCGCTAGATCGAAGCGCCAGTTCGGCCAGTCGCTGGCCTGCCAGATGTATTTGCAATCGCCGCTGTTCATGCGGAGATTATGGGCCGCAATCTCCGCATGCGCAAGTTATTCGCCGCATATTGTGCGGCGATAGAGCGTGTCATTCTGCTATCAAGAATGTGCGCGATCATGCGCACGTTTCCTTTCCTGCCCCGACGTGTCTTGCTGACCACATTCTTCTCTGACAGGCGTCACTTTCCCAACGACGGCAGAAGCGCCTTCGGGTTCCAGACCGGGGACATGATGAATGCCCACGTGCGGGGCTGCCTCGTCACGGGCTTCCCTCAGGGGTTATCGAGCCCCATCGTTTTCGCGACACGATCCAACCGATCGTCGCAGGTCATAAGGCGCGCCCCATGCCGCTCCGCCAGGGCGAGATAAAGCGCGTCGTACACCGTCAGATTGTTGGCTTGCGCCAGCGCACAGGCGGAGACAAGCAAAGGCGCATGCGGCTCGATACGAACCGGCAAAGAGACGATCGACTCGATGATCGCCCTTGCCTCCTCGGACAACAGCTCGCTGCGCCTTTGCTTGCGCATCAGCACGTTGGCCGACTCAATCAGCATCAGCTCCGGGGCCAGCACGACATCCGAGCCGTGCATCGCCCGGTTCATGGCCGCCTCGATCTCGGGATGAAGCGGTCCGTCCGGGACGAAAAGCCGCACGACGGCTGATGTATCGACCACCCAGATCATCGCGCCCGATCCTCACGGATGTCCTCAACGGTATCACCAAGGACTCGACCGGCGAGCTTGCTACGCCACTGCCTGGCGGCTTCAACTGGCGACGGCTTAGACAGGCGCACTTCCCGTTCGATCAGGGTGCGAACGTATTCCTGCACGCTGCGATGACTGGCGGCCGCCAGCCGCTTCAATGCCTCATGGACATCATCAGAGAGGTTGCGAATATGGAGCGCCTTCATGCTTACCCTATGCTAGCGATTAACTGCTATTAGTGTAGCACGAAAATCGCTTGACACCAGGAGAAAGGAGTGCTAGAAATCGAATCAGGTGCTAACAACACTTCATCAGCGGTCCCCGCGCCCGACAGTTCGGCCTGCCCCGCGTGCGCGGGGATCTACCGTCTGCCAGCAGGTCGGCTTTGGCCGCGCCGGTGCCTGCCCCGCGTGCGCATTCAGCGTGGCCTCAGGCGACACGGCTTGCCCGCGCATCCGAGGGCACTGGCACCATGAGGTCTGCCATGTTGACCTGCATCAACCCCTCGGCGACGTTGCCGATGATCATCACGCAGGGGCTGGCCAAACCGCTGGCGGCGAGGCTATCGGCCAGCCAGCCCAGGCGGGTACGCAGGCGGCGTTCGTCCGCGCAGCTGGCCGACTGCACCAACAGTGCCGGGGTGTGCGCCGGCAGGCCTCCGTCGAGCAGGGCCTGCTGCATGGACGCTGCCGTGGACACGCCCATATAAACCACCAAGGTTAAGCCACTACGGGCCAGCGCAGCCCAGTCGACATCGTTGCCGACGGCGGTGTGGCCGGTGACGAAGGCCACGCCGCGGGCATGGTCGCGGTGGGTGAGCGACAGCGTCGACGCGGCCGCGGCGGCGACACCTGCCGTGATACCGGGCACCACCTCTACCCCAAGGCCGGCTGCGCGCAGTGCCTCGATTTCTTCACCGCAACGGCCGAACAGCAGCGGGTCGCCGCCCTTGAGTCGGACCACGCGCTCGCCGCGCAGGGCTTCGCTCACCATCAGCTTTTCGATGAAGGCTTGCGGTGTGCTGGCGCAGCCGCCGCGCTTGCCGACATGCACGATGCGGCAGCTTGCGGGCAGATGCTGCAGGCAGGCGTCGTTGACCAGATCATCGACCAGCACGAGGCTGGCTTGCTGCAGCACGCGTACCGCTTTGAGCGTGAGCAGTTCGGGGTCGCCAGGGCCAGCACCGACGAGGTGGACTGTGTTGGGGGTATCAGCCTTGATGGCGGTATGCATGGGACGAGACTTGGTTGACATGGCGATTCTCCGGGGGCGTATCAGTCGTGGAGCACGAACTCGAAAGCCAGGTGGGATGCGCCGGCTGCGGCCGCTGCGCGTGGGTCAATGTGCAAGGCAGCGGCAATGACCTCGACTTGGCGCGCCAGCGGCGCTGGCATGGGCATGCGGCCGGCACGCACGTCGGCAATCCAGCCTAGCGTGGCGGCCAGATCGGTACCGCAGGCTGGCAAGGTGACATCGGTTGGTGTTTCCTTGGAGGCTAGCTCCTGGTGTAAACGGCCTTCGGCGTCAATGTGTAACAGTTCACCAGCACGGGTGGGGTGGGCCATGGCCTCGCCTTCGCAGCCGCGCATCAGCAGCGCCGGCTGGCCCAGGCGCTGCAGCACTTCACGCATGAGCACCGCGTATTCCGGGTGGGTGTAGCTGGTCAGCAGCAGGTTGGGTCCGACCACCGGAGACAGTAGCTTCACCACGCTGTGACCGGCGTTACGCACGCCCAGCACGCTGCGCCATTGCAGCAAGGTGGCCAGTTGCGGGCTGATGCGTGCAAGGTCGAGGTAGACCGCTTCGCCTGCATTCAGCAAGGCTTGCGCCTGCATGCTGCTGCCCGCCAGATGCAGCCCGAGCGCGGCCCAGATGCGCGCGGTATGCAAACGGCCATCGCTCTGTTCGGTGCCCAGCACCAGCACCGGAATGCCGCGCTGGCGCAGCAAAAGTGCCAGCAGCGGCACCTGGTTGGGCAGGCGACGCGCACCATTGACGCTGGGCAGAACGACCACCGAGCGCCCCGGCGCGATGGCCAGTAGGCTCTCGCGTACCGCGCGGGTGAAGCCTTCGAGTTCATCGGCGCTCTCACCTTTCATGCGCAGCGCCAGCAGAACGGCCCCGATCTGCGCGTCCGACAGCTCGCGCCGCAGCAGCCAGCGCATCAGCGTTTGCGCCTGCTCCACGCTGAGTCCCCGACTGCCATGCGCGCCGCGGCCGATGGTGCGCAGCATGGCCACGACCTCGGGGTTGAAGCGGTCTGCAGGATCGACCGCTTGCGCAAGCTGGGGCCGTGTTGCTGCGGGGTTTTCCATGGTATAGACCACCTAGATGATGAACGGCAAGACTCAGCCCGCGACCCGCTCTGACTCGCGCACCAAGCGGCGCAGCTCGGGCAGACAGGAACCACAGTTGGTACCGCACTTGAGCTGCAGCTGCAGCGTGGCGAGTCGCTCATCGGCATTGCCTTCCAGCATGGGCAGGAGGCTGTCGATCTGGCTTTGCCACACGTCGAAGCAGTTGCAAACCTGATGACCGGGGCTGGGCAGATTGGCCGGCGGCGTAGTGGACGGCAGCAGCAGCCAGTGGCCATAGGGCTTGGCGCTGGCTTCGCTTTGCAGCAGCTCGCGCAGCCAGCCTTGCGCCACCACGCTGTCGGCCGGGCCGCTGAGCAGCGCGGCATCGAGTTTCTCGCCATTCAAGCGCACCGCGCGGCGAACGCTGCGGCCGGGGTCGGCGTAGTGCAGTGCAGCGTTTCCCTGCACACCGAAACGGGCTTCGATGCGCGTCAACAATTCCGCACTTGGTGCGCCCCGCGCCGCAGCGCGCAGCAGCAGACCGGTACGCTCGCGGCCGAACGGCACGCACAACACAAAGGGTAGGTCGGCCAGTTCCTGCATCAGCGTGGCGCGCAGCGCCTGGGCGCTGGCTTCGGGCATCCAGCCGAAGGCGGCAAGGTGCCAGGTGAGGTTGGCGGCTTCCACCCGCACCGCGCTGTGCTTGAGTTCGGGCTGGAAAGAATAGGGGTCGATCACCGGCAGGGTGAGGCCGTTGACGCCCAGGCGCGCGACGCCTTCGGCATTGCACCCGGCGAGGTATTCCGCGCCCCAATGCATGGCGATGAAGGCCTGGCCGGGGCGTACCGTGTCGGTGGCGCGCACAGGCAGGACGAGATCGCCACGGCGTGAGGCCACGCGCACGAGCTCACCATCGCGCAGACCACGCAGCGCGAGATCGCCTGGATGCAGGTCGACGCAAGGTTGCGCAGCATGGTTGAACAGTCGAGGCACGGTGCCGGTGCGGGTCATGCCGTGCCACTGGTCGCGCAGCCGTCCGGTAGTCAGCGCCAGGGGATAGCGTGCGTCGCAGGGTTCGGCCACGGGTTTGAAGGGTTCGGCGAAGAACCTGGCGCGGCCGTCGGCTGTCGGGAAGACGCCGTCGTCGTAAAGCCGCTTCTTGCCGGCAGTGGCACCTTCGGGGTAAGGCCATTGCTGCGGTCCGTCACGATCAAGGATGGCCCAGGACAAGCCGGTGATATCGAGGTCACGGCCACGAGTGCTTGCGCGGTGCTCGTTCCACACGTCTTCGGCGCTGCGGTAAGGGAACAATGTGCCCCCATCGGCACGGCGCATCGGTAGGAGATTTTCCAGACGGCGAGCGAAATCGACAGCGATCTCCCAGTCGGCACGCGCCTGTCCCGGGGCGGCCACTGCAGCACGCACCAGGCTGATGCGACGCTCAGAGTTGGTGACGGTGCCTTCCTTCTCCCCCCAAGTGGTGGCGGGCAACAGCACGTCCGCGTACTGCACCGTGGCAGCGGTGGTGTACGCCTCCTGCACGACGACGAGTTCGGCCGTCTGCAGTGCGCGGCGCACCAGCGCCTGGTTGGGCAGAGATTGTGCCGGATTGGTGCAGGCGATCCACAGCGCCTTCACCTTGCCATCTGCCGCGGCCTGGAACAGCTCGATGGCGGTCTTGCCGCGGTTTGCTGGCACGTCGGCCACACCCCACAGGGCGGCGACTTCGGCGCGATGCGCGGCGCTGGCCAAGTCGCGATGCGCGGACAGCAGATTGGCCATGCCGCCCACTTCGCGTCCGCCCATGGCGTTGGGCTGCCCGGTGAGTGAAAACGGCCCCGCGCCCGGCTTGCCGATCTGGCCGCAGGCCAGGTGCAGGTTGATGAGCCCGGCGTTCTTCGCCGTGCCGCTGCTCGACTGGTTCAACCCCTGGCAATACATTGACAGCGTCGGCTGGCGCGCTTGCAGTGCAGCGCCGGGAGAACCCAGTGCGAACCAGCGTGCGGCGGTGACGATGTCCTGCTCCTTGAGACCGCACAGATTGGCAGCGACTGCCGGGCTCATCTCACGCACGAGATCGCGCAACGTGGCAAAGCCACTGGTATGCGCGGCAATGAAGGCAGGATCGATCAGATCTTCCCACACCATCACATGCAGCATGGCGTGGAACAGTGCCACGTCGGTGCCGGGTAGCAATTGCAGGTGCAGGTCGGCAAGTTCGGCAGTTTCGGTTCGGCGCGGGTCGATGACGACGATGCGCATGTCTGGCCGCGTGGCCTTGGCCTTTTCAATGCGGCGAAAGGCGATGGGGTGCGACCACGCCGCATTGCTGCCGACCAGGAAGAGGCTTGCGGCGTGGTCGATGTCGTCGTAACAGCACGGCGGCGCGTCGGCGCCCAGCGTCGCCTTGTAGCCCGCCACTGCGCTGCTCATGCACACGCGGGAGTTGGTATCGACGTTGTTGGTCCCGATCAGACCCTTGGCCAGCTTGTTGAAGACGTAATAGTCCTCGGTCAGCATCTGGCCAGAGATGTAAAAGCCCACACTGTCAGGCCCATGCTCGGCAATGATGTCGGCAAAGCGCTGCGCCACGTGGTCGAGCGCGACGCCCCAGTTCACCGCCTGACGTGGCGCGTTGCGGTGGATGCGCAACTCGGGTCGCAGCGCGCGCACCTGCGGCAGCAGCTCCGGCTTGGCGCTTAGGTGTAACGTACCGCCTTTGGTACAGAGCTTGCCGAAGTTGGCCGGATGACCCGGGTCGCCGCGTACGCCGGTGATGCGGCCGTCCTCGCTTTGGATGAAGACACCGCAGCCCACGCCGCAATACGGGCAGGTCGAGCGCGTCTCGTGCAGGGCATTTTCCGGCAGGAGGGCGATGGCGCCCTGCGGGAAGTCGGCGGCGTTCATCACGCGGCGCTCCCACGGGTCGTCCCCTCACAACGCACTGCGTTCATGGCGTCGATCGGCGCTTGCAGCTGGTCATCGCGCAGATACACCCGATCGCCGTCCACCTTCACCGCGAAGCTCGGAGTGCAACCCGCGTCGGGCGCTTTCGCGCGGCCGTCATCCAGCCCGATGATCCAGTTGTGCAGCGGACAGGCCACGGCATCGCCGAACACGATGCCCTGGCTCAGCGGCCCGCCCTTGTGCGGGCAGCGGTCGAGCAGGGCGTAAACGCGGTCGCTGGCAGTGCGAAACAGTGCGATGTCCACGCCGTCCGGGCGTCGAACGCGCCGCGCACCCAGCCGTGGGATGTCGGCGACGTGGCACACCAGAATCCATGTAGCCTCGACAGGCACAGCGCTCATGCCGGCTCTCCTTGCATTGCCACGACCGGAACGATGGGAATGAACTGCCGCGCGTCCACCTGGGCCTTCTCAAACTCGAACCATGGATCGGGCTCGCCCTGCAGTGCGTACTGCAGCCGCTCCCATAGCGCCTTGCGGCCTTCGGCGTCGTCAAGAATGCGTTTTTTGACGTAGTCCAATCCGACGCGAGCGATGAAGTGCACGGTGCGTTCCAGATACCAGCCTTCCTCGCGGTAAAGCTGGATGAAGGCGCCGGTGTATTCCAGTACGTCTTGCTGCGTCTTGAGCTTGACCAGGAACTGCGCCACCTCGGTCTTGATGCCGCCGTTGCCGCCGACATACATCTCCCAGCCGGAATCGACGCCGATGATGCCCACGTCCTTGATGCCGGCTTCAGCGCAGTTGCGCGGACAGCCGCTGACCGCGAACTTGACCTTATGCGGCGCATACATGCGCCAGGTGGCACGCTCGAGCATCTTGCCCATGGTGGTGCTGTCCTGTGTGCCGAAGCGGCACCATTCGCTGCCCACGCAGGTTTTCACCGTGCGCAGCGCCTTGGCGTAAGCGTGTCCGGACGGCATGCCGAGATCGCGCCACACCTGGGGCAAATCCTCTTTTTTTACGCCAAGCAGGTCGATGCGCTGACCGCCGGTGACCTTCACTGTGGGAATGTTGTATTTCTCGACAACATCGGCGATACGGCGCAGTTCGGCAGCCGATGTCTCTCCGCCCCACATACGCGGAACGACGCTATAGGTACCGTCCTTCTGGATGTTGGCGTGGCTGCGCTCGTTGATGAAGCGGCTTTGCGGGTCGTCCTTTGCTTCGTGCGGCCAGGTGGAAATGAGGTAGTAGTTCACCGCTGGGCGGCAGCTCGAACAGCCGTTGGGCGTGCGCCAGCCGAGCTTGGCGTACACGTCGGCAATGGTCAGAAGATGCTGCTCGCGGATGGCCTCGCGCACGTCCTGGTGGCTGGAATCGGTGCAGCCGCACAGGGCTTTTTTCTTTGGCGTGGCGCTGTAGTCTCCGCCGGCGGTGAACATCAAGATTTGTTCCACCAACCCGGTGCACGAGCCGCAGGAGGCGCTGGCCTTGGTGTGCTTGCGCACCTCCTCAAGTGTGAATAGCCCCTTGTCCTTGATGGCCTTGACGATCGTGCCTTTGCACACGCCGTTGCAGCCGCAGACTTCATCACCGTCGGCCATCATCTGGGCCTTGCTCTGTCCATGATGGCCGGCGTCGCCCAGATGGCTTTCGCCGAACATCAACTTGTCGCGGATGTCGTGCACCTTGCGGCCTTCGCGCAGCAGTCTGAAGTACCAAGAGCCATCCACCGTGTCGCCATACAGGCAGGCACCGACCAGTTTGTCACCCTGAATCACCAGGCGCTTGTAGACGCCGGCAAACGGGTCGGACAAGATGATGTCCTCGCAGCCCTCGCCGCCCATGAAATTGCCGGCGGAGAATAAGTCGATCCCCGTCACCTTGAGCTTGGTACTGACCGCGCTGCCAGTGTAGCGGCCAATGCCCATCTGTGCCAGATGATTGGCCGCGACCTTCGCTTGCTCGAACAGAGGCGCGACCAGTCCATAGGCGATGCCGCGGTGCTCGGCGCATTCGCCGACGGCATAAATGCGCGGGTCGGTAATGGTCTGCAGCGTATCGCTCACCACAATGCCACGGCTGCAGTGCAGGCCGGCCTTTTCCGCCAGCGCGGTGTTGGGGCGGATGCCTGCAGCCATCACCACCAGATCGGCGGGAATCTCTTTGCCGTCCTTGAACTGCACTGCGCGCACCCGGCCTTGTTCATTCCCCAGCAAGGCTTGTGTCTGCGCGCCGATGAGAAATTTCAGACCGCGGTCTTCCAGCGATTTTTGCAGCAGCTTGCCAGCCACGTCGTCGAGTTGGCGCTCCATCAGCCACGGCATGATGTGCACCACGGTCACGTCCATTCCACGCAGCTTCAGGCCGTTGGCCGCCTCCAGACCGAGCAGGCCGCCGCCAATGACGACCGCGTGCTTGTAGCGCTTGGCGGTCTCGATCATGGTCTCGGTGTCCTTGATGTCGCGGTAGGCGATCACGCCCTCCAGGTCTTTGCCCGGCACGGGCAGGATGAAGGGGTTGGACCCGGTGGCCAGCAGCAGACGGTCGTAGGCGGCTTCGGTGCCGTCGTCGGCGCGCACGATGCGCTTGACGCGGTTGATTTCCACCACGGTCTTACCGGTGTGCAGGGTGATGCCGTTCTCGGCGTACCAGGACAGCGGGTTGAGGATGATCTGCTCGACGGTCTGCTCGCCGGCCAGCACCGGCGAGAGCAGGATGCGGTTGTAGTTCGGATACGGCTCGGCGCCGAACACCGTGATGTCATACAGATCCGGAGCGAGCTTGAGCAACTCCTCCAGCGCGCGCACGCCGGCCATGCCGTTGCCCACGAGGACGAGCTTGAGCTTGTTCATGCGCGCTGCTCCTGCATCGCGGGGTAGGCCGCGGCGATCATCACGCCCGACAGCAACCCGTAGGCATCGGTCCAGGCCAGCTTCACCGCGGGGGTGAAATCGGTGCCAAGGCCCTGGCCTAGCGCGTACAGCAAGGCGCTGCCCACGTATGCATAGTGTTCGGGCTGCACGCCGTAGTCCACATGGCGCCTGGCCATACTCTGCGCGGCCGGCACGATGCTGTCCAGATTCGTCAGGCCGTTGACCACGGTGTTCAGCATGGCCATCAGCTTGCGGCCCTGTTCGGCCATGTCGCCCTTGAACATCGGCTTGACCTGGGGCGCGATCTCGAACAGGCGCGCGTAGAAGATCGCCGCGGCCTGGTCGGCGACGGGCCTGACCTTGGCGAAACTCGATTGCACCAACTGGATTTGCTCGGCGGTAAGACTCATGGTGGAACTCCTCAAGGTGTTTGTGCGACAGCGGGCGGCGGCATCAAGCGGCCTTGGCCTGGGAATGGGCCTGGCGCTTGTAGAGAAACTCCAGCACCTGGGCGCGCAGATGGGCGTAGTGCGGGTCTTCCGACAGCGCCAGGCGCTCGCGCGGGCGCGGCAGATCGACGGCGAGGATCTCGCCGATGGTGGCCGCCGGGCCGTTGGTGAGCATGACGATGCGGTCCGACAGCAGCACGGCCTCGTCCACGTCGTGCGTGACCATCACCACCGTGCTGCCGCTGGCGGCGACGATAGCCTGCAGCTCGTCCTGCAGCTTGGCGCGGGTGAGAGCGTCGAGCGCGCCGAAGGGCTCATCCATCAGCAGCACCTTGGGCTCCATCGCCAAGGCGCGGGCGATGCCCACGCGCTGCTTCATACCGCCGGAAATTTCGTGCGGATACTTATTTGCGGCATGCGGCAGACCCACCAGTTCGAGCGCAGCCCGGGCACGGGCCTTGAGCTGGGACTTGGTTTCCGTTGCGCCGAACACCCGCTCCACGCCAAGGTAGATATTGCCGTAGCAGGTCATCCACGGCAGCAGCGAATGGTTCTGAAACACCACGGCGCGGTCAGGGCCGGGAGCGGCGATTTCGCGGCCATCGCACACCAGCACTCCCGAGGTCGGCAGGGTGAGCCCTGCAATGAGGTTGAGCAGAGTGCTCTTGCCGCAGCCGGAATGACCGATCAGGCTGATGAACTCGCCCTTGGCGATGTCGAGGTTGATGCCCTTGAGAGCGTGGAAGGGACCGCGTGCGGTGTCGAACACCATTTCGACCTGTTCGACGACGATGAAACGTTCCATGATGAATGCCTCTTGAAGGGGTTACAGGTTTCAGCGTGCGTCGTCGTAGCTGAAGCGGCGCGCCAGCAGCATGAGCAGGCCTTCGAGCAGCATGCCGGTTGCGCCGATGACCAGAATGGCGATCAGGATGTGGGCGAGGTTGAGGTTGTTCCACTCGTTCCACAACCAGAAGCCGATGCCGGTGCCGCCGGTCAGCATTTCGGCGGCGACGATGACCAGCCAGGCGGTGCCCACCGACAGACGCACACCAGTCATCATGTAGGGCATGACCGAGGGCAGCAGAATCTTGGTGAACACCTTCCAGGTAGACAGGTCAAGCACGCGGGCGACGTTCATATAGTCCGCGGGAATGCGCTGCACGCCGATGGCGGTGTTGATCATCATCGGCCAGATGGAACAGATGAAAATGGTGTAGATGGCCGCCGCGGGAGCATTGCTGAACACGTACAGCCCAATCGGCAGCCAGGCCAAGGGCGATACCGGACGCAGCAGGCTGATGAGAGGCCAGAGCATGCGGTTCAGAAACTGAACGCGGCCAATGGCAAATCCCAGTGGAATGCCCAGAGCAGCCGCCAGGCCGAAGCCGTAGGCCACGCGCTGCAGAGAGGCCAGCAGATTCCAGCCGATACCCACATCGTTCGGCCCGTTGTCATAGAAGGGGTGGGCGAAAACCTTCTGCGCCGAATGCCAGGTCGCGAGCGGGGAAGGGAACTGACTGCTGTGCTCAGCGGCGATCTCCCATACCAGCAGCAACAGCATCAGTCCCATGAGCGGGGCGACGATGCGCAGCGCGATCTTGCGGTTCTTTGCCCGCTGCCGGTCGGCCGGGCTCTGCGGGCGGAATGCAGGCAAGGCTTTTGGCGCCGCGGACGTGGAGGTTGCGGGTGCAGCGGCGTTGGCGTTCTCGGCGGTTTCAAACGACCCGCTTGAGGTAGACAAGACGGCGGTGTTCATGCTGGACTCCTGGTTCATCGTGCAGGCAACATCAAGCGGCGAGGTCGTTAACCTTGAAACTGTGCGCGTAGGCCTTTGGGTCCTTACCGTCCCAGGTCACGCCATCGATCAACCTGGACGTGCGCAGGGTGCTGGAGGGCACCGGCACCTTCAGTGCTGTAGCCACTTCCTTGTACAGCTCGACACGGTTCACCGCCTTGGCCACGGCGAGATAGTCGGGATCGGTCTTGATCAGGCCCCAGCGGCGGAACTGAGTGAGGAACCACATGCCATCGGATAGCCACGGGAAGTTGACCTGACCATCCTCATAGAAGGTCATCGGGTGCTTGTCGTCCCAGCTCTTGCCCAGGCCGTTGATGTAGCGGCCCAAAATACGCGGCAGGATGGTTTCCACCGAAGTGTTCACATAGCCCGGCGCGGCGATGGTGTTGGCCATCTTGGTCTTGTTCGCCAGCGAGGCGTCGATCCACTGGCAAGCTTCGAGCACCGCCGCCATCACCGCCCGCGTGGTGTTGGGATACTTGTCGACAAACTCGGCGGTAGTGCCGAGCGCCTTTTCGGGATGATCGGCCCAGATCTCCTGCGAGGTGACAGCGGTAAAGCCGATCTTCTGTGCAATCGCCACCGCGTTCCACGGCTCCCCCACGCAGTAGCCGTCCATGCTGCCTACGCGCATATTGGCCACCATCTGCGGTGGTGGCACGGTGATCACCTTGTCGTCTTTCATCGGGTTGATGCCGTAGGTGGCCAGCCAGTAATACAGCCACATCGCGTGCGTACTGGTGGGGAAGGTCTGGGCAAAGGTGTAGGTGCGCTTTTTTTCGGCTATCGCTTTGGCCAGCGTCGGACCGGTGGTGATGCCCTCCTTTGCCAATGCATCGGCCAGGGTGATGGCCTGCCCGTTGCGGTTCAGGCCCATGAGGATGGCCATGTCCTTCTTCGGTCCGCCGATGCCGAGCTGCACGCCATACGGCAGACCGTAGAGCACATGTGCCATCTGAATACCGCCGGTGAGCAGGTTGTCTCGCACGGCAGCCCACGAGGCTTGCTTGCTCGGGATGATCTTGACGCCATACTTCTTGTCGAACCCCAACACCGCAGCCATGACGATGGGCGCGCAGTCGGTGAGGGGGATGAATCCAATCTTGACCTCTTCCATTTCAGGCTTTCCCAGGGTTGCGGCGCGTGCTGCGGGCTGCAGACTGGGAAAAATGCCGGCAACAGCCACGGCGGCGCCTGACTTGATGAGGGTGCGGCGCAAGGGCTGTGCCGGATCGTTGCTCGAAGAGGGGGCCGAGGGTGTGGCGTTTTGTCGGTTGTGCATGGCAGATCCTGAAAATTGCGGGCGAAAAAAAACCTCCGGGTGCTTCACACGAGGCGAAGCACGCGAAGGCATCATTGCCGTCCTGAACGGGGGGACTTCCGGTCAGCGGGTCCAACATAGACCGCCGTTGGTCTACGCACAGTCAAATGCAAACAGCGTGCCAGCGTGCGCATCCAGTCCGTGCAGAGGAAAACCCTCGGCAGTAAGCGGTCTGACCCCACTGCCATTGGTGCAAGTGACGATGCGGCTGCGCCAACATGGTGCGGCAGCGCACCCGATTCGGGCGAGACGGGCTCAGATCAGTCCGACGGTATCGAGAATGCGTTGAGCCACTTCGGAGAGCTTCAAGCCTTTGTCCATCGCGAGCTTGCGCATGCGGCGGAAGGCTTCTTCTTCCGTGCAATTCTGGCGCTGCATCACGATGCCCTTGGCACGCTCCACCAGCTTGCGTTCGGCCAGTTGCATGCGTGCCGCATCGAGTTCCGCGCGCAGGCTCTGCTCGCGATCGAACCGTGCCAGCGCCACCTCGATGACTGGCTTGACGCGGCTGGGCTTCAGGCCATCGACGATGTAGGCCGTCACTCCGGCGGTGATGGCGAGCTGCGCGGTTTCTGTGTCGTCATCATCGGTGAACAGCACAATGGGCCGCGGCGTGTCGCGCGAGGCTAGCACCACATGCTCCAGCAAGTCGCGCACGCCAGACTCGGCATCCACAATTACCAGATCCGGCTTGAGTGTGGCGATGCGCTCATCCAGATCGGGCGCAGCCGGCAACACGGCGACCACAGCGTACCCTGCATCCCGCAGAGACTGCTCCAGCAGGGCGCAACGCTGCATCTGACGTTCATGGCCTCCACCACCCTCCTCCATCGCCAGCGCGGGATCGGGGGAGATGACGGCAACTGTCAGAGCGCGTTGTGAGATCGACGGGCGTGACATGGCAGGCATCGAGCAAATTCCATGCCCTGCCCGCACGGTGACGGGCTGACTATGCCACGGACTCTTCAGGTGACGGCCGCACACCGCACGGCATAGGCCGACAGCGCGGCAAGGACTTCCGTCTCGCCCCCCGCAGGCGGTGCGATCTCGATCTTCAGCGCAGGATGGCGTTGCTGAACCTCTTGCACGGCTGCCGGAATATCGCGCAGCAAATGCCCCCCGGCACCGAGGAACAGCGGAGCGATGCGCGCATGCGTGAAGCCATCCTGCCCAGCGTCCTCCAGCGCCTCGCGCAGCGCTGGACGCATGAACTCCAAAAACGCCAATCGCACGCGCAGATCGGGGCAAGTCGTCTGCACGCTGTCTCGCACTGCCTCGAATGGACGTGCCCACTCCGCGTGGCGCGAACCATGGGCGAGCAATACAAGGACTTGAGTCATGTTGGGCAGGTGTGAACGCGTCGAGGCAGCAGCGAGCATAAGGCCTGCAGGGCACATGGTGCAATGCAAATCCTGCAAAACAGGAAGGCTGTGGCAGCTCAGGACAAGCCCATTGGCAGCTAAACGGCAATCAGTTGGCGCACGCCGTCGGCGTCCATGTCGGCGCCGTTGCCGGTCTTGACCACCTCCCCCCGCGACATCACGCAATAGGTGTCGGCCAGGGATTTGGCGAAGTCGTAGTACTGCTCGACGAGCAAAATAGCCATGTCGCCGCGCTGGGCGAGCATGCGGATGACGCGCTCGATATCCTTGATGATCGAAGGCTGGATGCCTTCGGTCGGCTCATCAAGGATGAGCAGCTTGGGGCCTGCGGCCAGCGCGCGGGCGATGGCGAGCTGTTGTTGCTGCCCGCCGGAGAGATCGCCTCCGCGGCGGCGCAGCATCTGTTTGAGTATAGGGAACAGGTCGAACAGTTCCTGCGGCACGCCAGCCGAGCCAGGGCGGTAGGCCAAGCCCATGAGCAGGTTTTCCTCGACGGTGAGGCGCGGGAAGATTTCGCGGCCCTGCGGCACGTAACCGATGCCTAGCCGGGCGCGGGCGTCCGGGCGCAGGGTGTCGATGCGCTTGCCATCGAGAGTGATGCTGCCGCTTCTGATGGGCACCAGTCCCATGATCGACTTGAGCAGCGTGGTCTTGCCTACGCCGTTGCGGCCCAGCAGGGCAAGCACCTGGCCTTTTTGCAGGCTGAGGCTGATGTTGCGCAGGATGTGGCTGCCGCCGTAATACTGCTCGATGCTGTCAATCTGGAGCATGGTGTAGGGTTGCATTTGCGGAGGGCGTGGGCTCAGCGCCCAAGATAAACCTCGACCACGCGCTCGTCAGCCTGCACCTGCTCCAGGCTGCCCTCAGCGAGAACGCGGCCTTCGTGCAGCACCGTGACCTTGCCCGCGATCTTGCGCACGAATTCCATGTCGTGCTCCACCACCATCAGGGTGTGTTTGCCGGCAAGAGACAGCAACAGTTCGGCGGTCCGATCGGTCTCGAAATCAGTCATGCCGGCCACGGGTTCGTCGAGCAGAAGCAGCTGCGGCTCCATCATCAGCAGCATGCCGATTTCCAACCACTGTTTCTGCCCGTGCGATAAATCGCCAGCGCGGCGCGCCGCCTGATCATGCAGATCGACCTGCTCGAGCACGCGTTCGACGCGCTCGCGCTGTTCGGCGCTCAGGCGAAAGAAAAGGGTCGCGCGCGCGCGTTTGTCCGTCTTGAGCGCCAGTTCCAGGTTGTCCTGCACGCTCAAGTCTTCGAACACGGTAGGTTTCTGGAACTTGCGGCCGATGCCAGCAGCAACGATTTCAGCCTCGCGTAATTTGAGCAGGTCGATGGTCTGGCCAAAGAAGGCGGTGCCGGTATCAGGGCGGGTCTTGCCAGTAATCACGTCCATCATCGTGGTCTTTCCTGCCCCGTTGGGGCCGATGATGCAGCGCAGCTCGCCAGTGTCGATGGTCAACGACAGCTTGTTGAGTGCGCGAAAACCGTCGAAGCTCACGCTGATGTCGTCGAGGTAGAGCGCCACGCCGTGACTCAAGTCCACGCCGGACTTGCGCACATGGCCGTATCCGGCGATGGCATCGCCGCCGAGTTCGGGCTGAGGCTGCTGGAACACAATGTCCCGCCAGTCGAGGTTAGCCACGGCGCGCGCCCCACTGTTTGACCAGACCGACAATGCCGTAGGGCGCATACAGCGTGACTGCGATGAAGAGCCCACCCAGCACGTACAGCCAGAGCTGCGGCAACGATACGGTCAGCCAGCTCTTGACACCGTTCACCAGCACCGCGCCGACGATGGGGCCGATCAAAGTGCCCCGCCCGCCAATCGCTGTCCAGATGGCGATTTCGATCGAATGCGCCGGGGACATTTCGCTTGGGTTGATGATGCCCACCTGCGGCACATACAACGCGCCGGCGATGCCACACATCATCGCCGAAACCGTCCACACTCCGAGCTTGAACCACATTGGGTTGTAGCCGCAGAACATGACCCGGCTCTCGGCATCGCGCACGGCGGTGAGTACGCGACCGAACTTGCTACGTGCCAGCCAACGCGAGAACAAGAACATGCCGACCAGCGTGAGGCTACTGGCGACGAACAGCGACACCGTCATTCCCGCTGTGCCCATGGGAAAGCCCAGCAGCACCTTGAAATCGGTCAGCCCGTTATTGCCGCCAAAGCCAGTCTCATTGCGGAAGAACAGCAGCATGGCCGCGTAAGTGAGCGCCTGGGTCATGATGGAAAAATACACCCCCTTGATGCGCGAGCGAAAGGCAAAAAAGCCAAACACAAAGGCCAGCAGGCCCGGTGCAGCCACTGCCAGGAACAGCGCCCAGGCAAAGTGCTCAGTGCCTATCCAGTACCACGGGAAGTGCGTCCATTGCATGAACTGCATAAAGTCAGGCAGGTTGCCACTGGCCGCGTTCATTGCCCGGTTGAGGTACATGCCCATGGCATAGCCGCCCAGCGCAAAGAACAGTCCATGACCCAGCGACAGGATGCCGGCATAGCCCCAGACCAGATCCATTGCCAGCGCCACCATGGCGTAGCAGAGAATCTTGCCTGCTAGCCCAACCCAGTATTGCGACAGATGCAGGCTACTGCCCTGCGGCAAGGCCAGTGCCAGCAGAGGCACCAGCACTGCAGATACCAGCAGAAAGCCAATCAGCATGGCCCAGCCCCACAGCGGCAGGAAGGCCGTGGTCGACTGAAGCCGTACCCGCGTGACGGGCAATGACGTGCTCGATTCGTCGACGTTGACAGCCATGGATGTTCAGCTTTCCGCGCTGCGTCCCTTGAGGCTGAACATGCCCTGCGGACGCTTTTGAATGAACAGGATGATGGCAACCAGCACCGCGATTTTCGCCAGCACCGCGCCGGCCACACCTTCGAGCAGCGTGTTGGCCACACCCAGGCCCATCGCCGCCGCGACTGTGCCAGTGAGCTGACCTACGCCCCCCAGCACCACGACCATGAAACAGTCGACGATGTAGTTCGTTCCCATCTCCGGGCTGACGTTGCCGATCTGGCTGAGCGCGCAGCCAGCCAGCCCCGCGATGCCCGTGCCCAGGCCGAAAGCCAGCATGTCTACCCGCGTAACGCGCACGCCCATACAGGAGGCCATGGGCCGGTTCTGCGTGACGGCGCGCACGAACAGGCCTAGGCGCGTGCGGGAAATCAGCAGCCACATGCCCAGCAGGACTACCACGGTGAAGGCGATGATGACCATGCGGTTGTAGGGCAGGATGAGATTGGCCATGAGATTAAAGCCGCCCGACATCCACGGCGGGTTGTCCACCTGCACGTTCTGCGGCCCGAACAGACTGCGCACCGCCTGGATCAGCACCAGACTGATGCCCCAGGTGGCCAGAAGGGTTTCCAGCGGCCGACCGTAGAGTCGCCGGATGATGGTGCGCTCGATGAGCATGCCGATGCCCCCGGAGACGATGAAAGAAAATGGCACCGCCGCAATCAACGCGTAATGCACATAGCCTGGCAGGTAGTGCTGAAACAGGCCCTGCATCACATACGTGGCATAGGCGCCGATCATGATGAACTCGCCTTGCGCCATGTTGATCACGCCCATCAGTCCGTAGGTCACGGCCAGGCCCAACGCCGCCAGCAGCAGGATGCTGCCCAGGCTGATGCCAGAAAACAGCGTCCCCAGCCGCTCGCCCCAGGCCAGACGGCTGTCGATCTCCGCAAGGCTTTTTTCGATCTGCGCGCGCACCAGCGGGGACGATTCCACAAATGCGCCGTCTTTCTTGTCAAGCCGAGACAGCAGCAGTGCGCGTACTGCCGGGTAGTTGCTCGCCGCCAGTTTCCTGGCTGCGGCCAAACGTTCGGCAGCGTTGGCGCTGGTGAGCAGAATGGCGGCGTGCAGCAGTTGCAGCCGCTGCACGATCTCTGGATCCTTCTCGGTTTTCAGCGCCTGCTCCACCAGGGTGCGATCGACCGAAGTCGGGTCGTCCTGCAGTTGCTGCACCGCCCTTAGCCGCTGTGCGCGCTGTGGCGAAAACAGATCGAGCGCAGCGCGGGCGGACAGCAGCTCTTTGCGCATGTAGTTGTTGTTGACCACGCCCTGTGCGTTATCGCTGGGCGTGACGGGTTTTCCAGTGGCCAGGTCGATCCAAGCATCGCCCTGCTGCACCAGCACCATGCTGCCGTCGATCTGCACTTCGCCGTCGAGCAGCTTGTGTAGAAAGTTGGCGAGCTGAGGATCGGGCTTGGTCGCGGCCTTGTGTAACGCCGCGATGCGCGCGTCGGTACCCCCGCTAGAAATGGCCAGCGCCTCCTGCGGGGTAAGGGCATGGGCACGCGGCATCAGGGCGAACAGGAGGCCAAGCAGCAGCAGGACGAGCGCCATGCGCAGCCATGCGTCGGGGCGGTGCCACGGTGAGGGCTGAGTGGTCATGGTCGGTAGCGGTGACAGGGCGGCTCGATGCATCCAAAGACTCCCCCACCCTACCCTTCCCACACTGTGGGGAGGAAGTGACCGCTCTTCTCCCACGCCGCGGGAGAGGTTGGGAGGGGGATGTCTCGTCCCCGGGGCTCAAGCGTTCTTCGGTTTCGGGATGTATGGGCTCCACGATTCGCCCGGCACCAGGCCCTTGGACTTCCAGACCACGTCAAATTGGGCCTTGTCGTTGATCTGACCGATGAACACCGGTTTGCTCAGATACTGGTTCTCCAGCACTTCGACGGTGAACCCGCTGGGTGCAGCAAATTTCTGCCCGATCAGCGCTTTGCGCACTTCATCGGTCTTGGTGGACTTGGCCTTCTCGACCGCCTGCTTCCAAAGATGGATGCCAATGTAGGAGGCCTCCATCGGGTCGTCGGTGACCGGATAGTCTTTGAGTTTTTCCTTTTTGACCCAGTCCTGCCAGGACTTGACGAACTTGGTGTTGCGCGGGTTCTTGAGACTCTGGAAGTAATTCCACGCGGTGAGCTGGCCCACCAGCGGCTTGATCTCCATGCCCGCAATCTCCTGCTCGGCGATGGAAAATCCCACCACCGGAATGTCGGTGGCCTTGATGCCCTGGTTGCCCAGCTCCTTGTAGAACGGCACGTTGGAGTCGCCGTTCACCGTGGAGATCACGCAGGTGGGGCCGGCTGAGGCAAACTTCTTGATGTCGGCCACGATGTTTTGATAGTTGCTGAAGCCGAACGGCGTGTAAACCTCGGCGATGTCGGCATCTTTCACGCCCTTGGAGTGCAGAAAGCCGCGCAGGATGGCGTTGGTCGTGCGGGGATACACATAATCGGTGCCCAGCAGGAAAAAGCGCTTGGCGCCGCCGCCGTCCTTGCTCATCAGGTATTCGGTGGCGGGTATGGCTTGCTGGTTGGGCGCTGCACCCGTATAGACCACATGCGGGTTCTGCTCCTGGCCCTCGAACTGCACTGGGTAGAACAGCAGGCCGTTCAACTCGTCGAGTACGGGCAGCACCGACTTGCGCGACACTGAAGTCCAGCAGCCGAAAATCGCGGCCACCTTGTCTTGGCTGATGAGCTGGCGCGCTTTCTCCGCGAACAATGGCCAATTGGACGCCGGATCAACCACGACCGGCTCGATCGGATGGCCGTCGACACCGCCGGCAGCATTGATCTCGGCAATGGTCATCAGGTCCACGTCTTTCAACGCGGTTTCGGATATGGCCATGGTGCCCGAGAGCGAATGCAGGATGCCGACCTTGATCGGCTTCTTGCTTGCAGCAATGGCGGGGAAAGGCAGCGTGCTGGCCGCCGCTGCGGCAACTGCGCCGCCAACGGTCTTGAGTGCGGTACGACGATCCATCGGGGTGGTTCCTCCAAAGTTACGGTGCGGTGTGACACGCTGGCTTGAGCAAGTCGCGTGCCATGGCTTTGTCCGTACCGTTTGCGCAGAGGGTCAGTTCAATGACAGTTGGCGCGAACGTCAGAATGCGAGCGAGTGCGCAGCACAGCACGCCCCAACAGGGGGCATGCATAGGCTTGGCGTACCGCAATCGACGGGTTTTTGGTGCAAGCGCACCAAACCGGGGCGTATCCGGCTTGCCGCCAGCGCATGAAGGAAAGGCAGGTCTGCTTTTTGCAGGAGATCCGGCCTGCAAACCGGGTGTTCGCGCGTTAAGCTCGCATGACTTTTCTATTCAATCCACTCCATCATGGATCTCACCCCCCGCGAAAAAGACAAGCTGCTGATCTTCACCGCCGCGCTGCTGGCCGAGCGTCGCAAGGCGCGCGGACTCAAGCTCAACGTGCCCGAGGCCATCGCCTACATCACCGCTGCGGTGATGGAAGGCGCGCGTGACGGGCGTACCGTTGCCGAGCTGATGAGTTATGGGCGCACCCTGCTCAGCCGCGATGAGGTAATGGACGGCGTGGCTGAGCTCATTCCCGATATTCAGGTAGAAGCCACCTTCCCGGATGGCACCAAGCTCGTCACCGTGCATCAGCCCATCGTCTGAAACGGAGCCGCCCATGATTCCCGGAGAAATCCTCTGCTTTGACGGCGACATCGCTCTCAACCCCGGCCGTGCAACGCTTACCCTGGTGGTGGAAAACGCCGGTGACCGCCCTGTCCAGGTCGGCTCGCACTACCACTTCGCCGAGACCAACCCGGCGCTGCGCTTTGACCGCGCAGCTGCGCGCGGCATGCGGCTGAACATCGCCAGCGGCACCGCAGTGCGCTTTGAGCCGGGGCAGCAGCGCACGGTGGAACTGGTGGCCTATGCGGGCAGCCGCGTGGTCATCGGCTTTCGGCAAGACGTGATGGGAGCGCTGTGATGGCCGTGATCTCTCGCTGCGCGTACGCCGAGATGTTTGGCCCCACCACTGGCGACCGCGTGCGCCTGGCCGACACCGACCTGCTCATCGAAGTGGAAGACGACTACACCCTGCGCGCCGGGGGCTATGGCGAGGAGGTGAAGTTCGGCGGCGGCAAGACCATCCGCGACGGCATGGGCCAGAGCCAGCGCAACCGCGCCGAAGGGGCGATGGATCTGGTCATCACAAACGCCCTCATCCTCGACCATTGGGGCATCGTCAAGGCCGACGTGGGCATCCGAGGCCAACGCATCGCCGCCATCGGCAAGGCGGGCAACCCGGACGTGCAGCCGGGGGTGGACATCATCATCGGCCCGGGCACGGAAATTCTCGCGGGCGAAGGCATGATCCTCACCGCAGGCGGCATCGACAGCCACATTCACTTCATCTGCCCGCAGCAGATCGAAGAGGCATTGATGAGCGGCATCACCACCATGCTCGGCGGCGGCACCGGCCCTGCGACCGGCACCAATGCCACCACCTGCACCCCAGGGCCGGAGAACATTGCGCGCATGCTGCAGGCAGCCGATGCCTTCCCGATGAACCTGGGCTTTCTCGGCAAGGGCAACGCCAGTCAGCCCGCGGCACTGCGCGAGCAGATCGAGGCTGGCGCGATCGGCCTCAAACTCCACGAGGACTGGGGCACTACGCCGGCGGCCATCGACTGCTGCTTGAGCGTGGCCGAAGAGACCGATGTGCAAGTGGCGATCCATACCGACACGCTCAACGAAAGCGGCTTCGTCGAGGACACCATTGCCGCGTTCAAGGGCCGCACCATCCACACCTTTCACACCGAGGGCGCCGGCGGCGGCCATGCACCCGACATCCTCAAGGTGCTGGGCGAACCCAACGTGCTGCCGTCCTCAACCAACCCGACCCGGCCTTTCACCGTCAACACCATCGACGAACATCTGGACATGCTGATGGTGTGCCACCACCTCGATCCGAACATCGCCGAAGACCTCGCATTTGCCGAAAGCCGCATCCGCCCGCAGACCATCGCCGCCGAGGACGTGCTGCACGATCTGGGCGCCATCAGCATCATGTCCAGCGACAGCCAGGCCATGGGCCGCGTGGGTGAAGTCATCCTGCGTACTTGGCAGACCGCGCACAAGATGAAGGCGCAGCGCGGCTGGCTGGCGCTTCCGGCCGGCAGCGCTGGCGCCCAGTGCGACAGCCGCAACGACAACTTCCGCGCCAAACGCTACGTCGCCAAATACACCATCAACCCCGCGCTGGCGCACGGCATCGCGCACGAGGTGGGCTCAGTGGAGGTCGGCAAATGGGCCGACCTGGTGTTGTGGCGCCCGGCATGGTTCGGTGTCAAGCCCAGTGTCATCATCAAGGGCGGCTTCATCGCCGCCGCACTGATGGGAGACGCCAACGCCTCCATTCCAACCCCGCAGCCGGTGCACACCCGTCCGATGTTCGGCGCCTTCGGCGGCGCGCGGCTTGCCACCGCGCTGACCTTCGTGTCGCAGGTCGGGCTGGCGGCCGACATCGGCAAACGTCTCGGCCTGCACAAGCCGCTGGCCGCCGTGCGCGGCTGCCGCAGCGTGAAAAAAGCCGACATGGTGCACAACGCCTACACCCCGCAGATGCAGGTGGACGCGCAAACCTACGAGGTGCGCGCCGACGGCCAGCTACTCACCTGCGAGCCCGCGACCGTGCTGCCCATGGCACAGCGTTATTTTCTGTTTTGATCTTTCGCGACCCTACGATGATGCCAACGTAGTTCGCGTTTTCCGCGGGAGCAAAGGATGGATCGATTCAGTCAGCGCGGACTCGCGTGCGCCCGAATCCACGCGGCGAACGCATCCTCGCTTGTGTCGCCAGCCGCGACGTCCAGCATGATGAGGACGCACGGTGCATCATTGGCGGTGAGTTCAAAGCCGTTGAGCATCAGAAACAACTCGGTCGAGACAAACGCGGTGCGCTTGTTGCCATCGACAAAGGGATGATTGCGCGCCAGTCCCCAGCCGTAGGCGGCGGCCAGAGCTGCGGCGTCGGGCTCGCCATAGGCGGCCAGATGTTTCGGTCGCATCAGGGCAGATTCGAAAAGCCCTTCGTCACGCATGCCCGAAGCGCCGCCATGTTCGGCCAATTGCTCCTCATGCACAGCCCTGAGTACGGCAGCATTGAGCCAGACCCAGCGGGTCATTTGGCCAGCTCATGCAAAACGTTGCGCCGCTTTTTCATGACAGCGCGTGCGGCTTCCATCTGCGATTCGAACTCAGCACTGTAGGGAGAAAGCAAAATGGCGCCGTTTGCCACCTCGGTGACGAACAGAGTATCACCCTTCTCCAGCCGCAGGCGGGCGAGGAGGTCCTTGGGCAGAATGACGCCAACGGAATTGCCGATCTGGGTGAGTTTGAGGGCGGACATGCTGTCCTCCTGGCGCTTGGGCAATGAAGTTATAACGGTTGTTATATTAAGCCTTGACCCCCGAGCCTGCTATCGTTCCCACATGGAGGCCCCACCGCAACCATGCTGATCGTCAACAAGCTCCTTCCCGCCGCGCGCGGCCTGGCTCCAGCGCTGGTGCAACGCGCAGCCACGGTCAGCCTCGATTGGGACACCCGCAGCAAAAGCCGTTTTGAAGCGCATGACAGCGCAGGCCGCGACCTTGCCGTGTTCCTTCCGCGTGGGACGGTACTGCGCGGTGGCGACATGCTGGTGGCCGAGGATGGCGCGATGATCCGCGTGGAGGCCGCGCCGCAGACCGTGCTGCAGGTGCGCGCCTGCCCAAAGCATGGCACTGCAACAGATCTGCTGCGCGCCGCGTATCACTTGGGCAACCGCCATGTGCAGCTCGAAGTGCAGGCCGACTGCCTGCAGTTCGAGCCCGACCCAGTGCTGGCCAACATGCTGCGGCGCATGCACCTCATCGTCACCGAAACGCAAGCGCCCTTCGAGCCCGAGGCCGGGGCCTATGGTGAGGGCGGCGGGCATGGGTATGCGCATCATCACGACCATGCACATGGACACGCGCATTGAACCGGCGGCCGCGATGACGTCGCCTGAAGCACCCAGCAAGCCAGCGCCGCAACTGGCGATGATGTGGCTGGCCTCGCCCACCCTGCCGGTGGGCGGGTTCAGTTATTCCGAAGGTCTGGAGGCCGCGGTGGACGCGGGGCTGGTCACCGACGAAGCGCAGACGCTCGACTGGCTGCGCAGTCAGCTGCAACTCACGCTGGCGCGCAGCGAACTACCTGTAGCCTGCGCCGCGCATGCCGCCTGGGCTGCAGCCGACATCACCTCGCTGCAAACCATCCAGACCTGGGTGCTGACCACCCGCGAGACGTTCGAGCTGCGCCAACAAACCCAGCAGATGGGCCGCTCGATGCTCGAGTGGCTGCGCCAGCTGCAGTCCGACCATCCTTTGTTACCGCTTGCTACCCAACTTGAACCGGTCCCTGTCTGGCCGCTTGCCTTTGCGCTGGGCGCGCTGGCCCTGGGGCTGGACGCCGATCGGATGGCGCAGGCGCTGGCCTTTTCCTGGCTGGAGAATCAGGTGCAAGCCGCGCTGCGCGCCGTGCCGCTAGGCCAAAGCAGTGGGCAACGGCTGCTTGCCGCGTTGACCCCCGCCATTCCTGCCGCCGTGGCGCAGGCACGAAACCTGCAGCATCGCATGGACGACTGGCAGAGTTTTTCGCCAATGCTCGCCATTCTCAGCAGTCGTCACGAGACCCAATATTCCCGCCTGTTCCGTTCATGATTCCGTCCGCCGCTTCCAGCCCGCTGCACCACATTGCTCATCGCACCAAACGTCTGCCGCCTCTGCGCGTGGGCATCGGCGGGCCGGTGGGTTCGGGCAAAACCACCCTGCTCGAAATGTTGTGCAAGGCCATGCGCCAGCGCTACGACTTGGTGGTGGTGACCAACGACATCTACACCAAAGAAGACCAGCGTTTGCTCACCGTCGCGGGGGCCCTGGAGCCCGAGCGTATCCTGGGCGTGGAGACTGGCGGCTGCCCACACACTGCGATCCGCGAAGACGCATCGATCAACCTCGAAGCGGTGGACCGCATGCTGAGGCAGTTCCCAAACGCCGACATCGTATTTATCGAATCGGGCGGCGACAACCTAGCCGCGACCTTCAGCCCGGAACTCAGTGACTTGACCATCTACGTCATCGACGTCGCCGGCGGCGAGAAGATTCCGCGCAAAGGCGGCCCCGGTATCACCAAGAGCGATCTGTTCGTGATCAACAAGACCGACCTCGCGCCGCATGTGGGCGCCAACCTCGATGTGATGCGTGCCGACACCGAGCGCATGCGCGCTGGCAGGCCTTATGTCATGACGAACCTCAAAACCCTGGACGGGTTGGACGCCGTGGTGCGCTTCATCGAGACCAAGGGTTTACTGCAGGCCGTGTAATGACGCGGCACAGCGTCTGCTCCCCACCCCAACCCTCCCCACACGTGGGGAGGGAGCCAGTTGGCGTTTCAGGCGGATTTGACCGCCGCGCGCTGACCGCCACCGGCGTGACCTTGCTGGCCCTGCACCTCGTTGCCTGGGGATGGCTGTTGCTGCTTTTGCCCGGTCACTCGGCGCTGCTAGGCATTGGGGCTCTCGCTTACTTCCTCGGCCTGCGCCATGCCTTCGACGCCGATCACATCGCCGCGATCGACAACGTCACCCGCAAGCTGCGGCAGGACGACAAGCGGCCGGTCGCGGTGGGCTTGTTCTTCTCGCTCGGGCACAGTGCCGTGGTCCTGCTACTGTCCATTGTCATCGCCTGGCTGGCGCGCGATGCGCAGGCAATTATTCACAACGCGGGCGAGGCTGGCGGCTGGATTGGCACCCTCGTCTCTGCCGGGTTTCTCACCCTCATCGGTTTGGTGAATTTGGTGATTTTTCGGCGGCTGCTACGCCTGCTGCTGGTGCATCGGCGGGGCGACGCCATCAGCGCCGAAGCGGTGGAAGCCCTGCTGGCGCAGCGCGGCGGCATGAGTCGTCTATTCCACTCGATCTATGCCCGTATCCGCGCCAGCTGGCAGATGCTGCCGCTGGGTTTTTTGTTCGGCTTGAGCTTCGACACGGCAACCGAAGTGGCGGTGCTCGGCATCTCCGCCGCCTTCGCCCAGCACAGCAGTTTTGCGGTGTGGAATGTGCTGGTGTTTCCGCTTCTGTTCGCTGCCGGCATGAGCCTGATGGACACACTGGACGGCCTGGCCATGCTCAAGGTCTACGACTGGGCGATGCAGGACGCCGCACGCAAGCTGGGCTTCAACCTGATCATCACCGGACTGTCGGTGTTGGTGGCGCTGGCCGTGGGCTGTGTGGAATGGCTGCAATTGCTGGGCGAGCACGGCGGTTTGCGCGGCGGCCTGGGGGCCTGGTTGGACTCCCTCGATTTTTCCAACCTCGGCCTGGCAGTGACTGCGCTGATGTTTGTCGCCTGGATGCTGGCCTGGTGGCATTACCGCGTGCGCTGAAACAAGGTGTCGGTGACATCCCGCCAACAATAAAAACCGCCCCGCGTCACACAGGGCGGCATCTGCTCCCTTACCCCCTTACCCAATAGGCACCGCGCATGCCATCCTGGCCCTCCTTTCTGCAGCTTCGGTTCACGCTCGAGTGTGGACGTACTGTGCTGCGCCACAGGCATACGGGTAGTCTGCGTGCGCTGGCAAGCCTTTATCCTGAGGAGCAAGTCGTGTGTCATCAGGTGCTGGTGCATCCCCCGGGTGGGTTGGTGAGTGGCGACGACCTGGAAGTCCACGCTGAACTCGATGCGGGCGCGCACGCCTTGGTCACCACGCCCGGCGCGGGGCGCTTCTACCGCAGCACTGGAGAGCCAGCACGACAGATGCTACGAGCACAGCTTGCCGCGAACGCGCGTCTGGAGTGGCTCCCGCTGGAGACCCTGGCTTATGACGGTTGTATCGGCGAAAGCCACATTCGCTTCGACCTCGCCCCTGGCGCCGAATTCATCGCCTGGGATGTGCTCGCGCTGGGCCTGCCGACGGCCGACGCTGCGTTCCTCTCTGGGCGGTTCACCCAGCACATCGAGCTGCCGGGGGTCTGGCTTGAGCGCGGTGTGATCGTGGCAGACGACTGCGCGATGCGCATTGGCCGCAGCGGGCTGCATGGACACAGCGCAATAGGTACTCTGATCTTCGCCGCGGGCAGCCAGATTGCGCCCGCGCGGCGCGACGCCTTGCTCGACACGGCGCGGCAGCTCGCAGCTCAGGTACCGCATGCTGCTCTGCTTGCCGGGGTGAGCGCGCCGCAACCGCAGGTCATCGTGCTGCGCGTCCTGGGCCAGCGCACCGAGCCCATCATCGCACTGCTTCGCGCGGTCTGGGCGCAGTGGCGGCAGCTGGCCTGGTCACTGCCGCCCTGCGCGCCGCGTGTGTGGGCAACATGAGTGCGCTATAGCACCGGCGTGTCCCCAGCCGCTTTCGGTTCGGGGTGTCTCAGCCGCAGAATCTCGTGCCATAGCGTGTCAAGGTCGTGAACCTGCTAACCGAGCATTGCAGTCGAGCCTCTTGCAAAACTCCCTGACGTGTTGCGTTGACGCAGCTCCCGTGGATGCATTGGCCCTTGCCAATGATTCCTGCATCCGCGGCGATTCTTTCTGCGCTTCAGCGAGGATCAGATCCCAGTGGTCAGGCGGATGCCCGCTTTCCAGCATCTTGCGGAACATCCAGTAGGCGTCGTCGGCGCTGTCGTAGGCCCGCTTCGTGTCCTCGTCGTTGACCCAGGCGTAGACGATCACCTTGGCCTGGGCGTGGTAGCGGAAGAACAGCCGGTACTGTTGGAAGAACTTGGCCCGAAACCAGTGCTTGTGATCGTCACCGAGCGCCCCACCCTGGCGGTACTCCGGTCGCGTCGGATCTTGGGGGATGACATCGAACGCCAGCTTGGTGATCGCGCCCAGTCGCTTGCTGGCGTTCTTTTTCACATATCCGACCGGGTCCTTCTGCTTCAGGATCTCGATCTGACGTGACAACGCCTCAATCTGCGCCAGGAACAGTGGATGGGCGAAGATCGTCCAGCCGTGAATGACCAAGGGCTCGGGCTTCCCTGCAGTCATTCATCGTCTTCCGAAAGGGCTGCATCGAGATCGACTTCGACACCTCCGACCAAGGACTGGAGCCGATGGACGAGGCCAGCATCCACGGATTGCAGCCGCTCGGGATGGCGACCGATGTCGGTGGCCAGGAAGCCGAGGAACTGACCTAGCAACGGGTCGTCACCGTCGGATGCTTCGACGCGCGTCAGCACCACCTCTCCGCTGGGGCGAATGGTGTAGTGGATCTTGTCGCGCTTGCCCAGCTTGAGGGCACGACGCACGATTTCCGGCACTGTGGTCTGGTAGCGATCGGTGAGGGTGGATTCGACTTCAAGGGTCGCGGCCATGGCACTCTCCTGCGGATTTGGGTTGGCGCCTGAATGGTAATGCAATTGCATTACCCCTCAGGGACGCCGGGCGCGACTGGGTGCAATTGGGTTTGCTTTTGGTCGACGCGACGGGCGCGGGTTCAATTCCGCGTTTGGGAACTGAACTGGGGCTGGAAAGCAGACGAGGTTGATCGGTTTCTCTGGGCACCAATCAAGGCACCCGACGCAGTCCAGGGCTGTCGCTTCCGCTGTGAGCCCCAGTGGCCGGTGGATTCTCCTTGATGTGGAACCGTCTCCCCTCTTGGATTTCACGGTGATGGCATCTGGCCTGTATCTTGCTTATTCAGCTATATGGCAACAGGTCGCACAGAGTGCCCCAACGAGAAACGACGATGCGCTTCTACGATGAAATGAGCCCCGCCGAAGGCGGAGTCCGGCCCCACTACGCGCAATACGCGCAGTGGCTGGCGCAGCAGCCGCCTGATACCATGCGCGCCAAACGTGAGGAGGCCGAGCTGATCTTCCGCCGCGTGGGCATCACCTTCGCGGTGTATGGCGACGAAGCGGGCACCGAGCGCCTCATTCCCTTCGACCTGATTCCGCGCATCATTCCCGCGGCCGAGTGGAAACAGCTCGAAGCCGGACTGAAGCAACGCGTGACCGCGCTCAACCGCTTCATCCACGACATCTATCACGACCAGGAAATTCTCAAGGCGGGCATCGTGCCGCCCGAGCAGGTAGTCGGCAACGCGCAGTTCCGCCCCGAGATGATGGGCATCGATCTGCCGCACCATGTGTATGCGCAGATCGCCGGCATCGACATCGTGCGCGCGGAAAACGCGGCAGGCGAAGGCGAGTACTACGTGCTCGAGGACAACCTGCGCGTTCCCTCCGGGGTGAGCTACATGCTGGAAAACCGCCGCATGATGATGCGGCTGTTTCCCGAGCTGTTCGCCCGGCACGGCATCGCCCCTGTGGCGCATTACCCCGACATGCTGCTGGAGAAGCTGCGCGCCGTGGCGCCGCCGGGGGTGAGCGATCCGACGGTGGTCGTGCTCACCCCGGGCATGTACAACTCGGCCTACTTCGAGCACGCCTTTCTCGCACAGCAGATGGGCGTGGAGCTGGTCGAAGGCCAAGACCTGTTCGTCAAGGATGACTTCGTCTACATGCGCACCACACAGGGCCCGCAGCAGGTCGATGTGATCTACCGCCGCATCGACGACGATTTTCTCGATCCCCAGGTGTTCCGCGCCGATTCGGCCATCGGCTGCGCCGGGCTGATGCGCGCCTACCGCGCAGGCAACGTAAATCTGGCCAACGCCATCGGCACCGGGGTGGCCGACGACAAGTCCATCTACCCCTATGTGCCGCGCATGATCGAGTTTTATCTAGGCGAAAAAGCCCTGCTGAACAACGTGCCCACCCGCATGTGCCGCGAGCCCGAGAGTCTGGCGTATGTGCTGGAGCATCTGCCCGAACTGGTGGTCAAGGAGGTGCACGGCGCCGGGGGCTACGGCATGCTGGTCGGCCCGGCATCCACCCAGGCCGAAATCGCCGCCTTTGCCGAGAGAATCAAGGCCCATCCCCACCACTACATCGCCCAGCCGACGCTGGCGCTGTCCACCTGCCCGACTTATGTCGAGTCGGGCATTGCCCCGCGCCACCTCGACCTGCGGCCTTTCGTGCTGTCGGGCAAGACCGTATCCATCGTCCCCGGCGGGCTCACCCGCGTGGCCTTGGCCGAAGGATCGCTGGTGGTCAACTCATCGCAGGGCGGCGGCACCAAGGACACCTGGGTGCTGGAGAAGTAGACCCGCCCGCGCTCCGTCATTTTCCGGCTCAAGGAAACGCCCCATGCTCAGCCGCACCGCCGATCACCTGTTCTGGATGGCCCGTTACACCGAACGCGCCGAAAACACGGCTCGCATGCTCGATGTGCATGTGCAGTCCGCCCTACTGCCGCAGGGGGCCGAGGCCATGCAACTGGGCTGGCGCGGGCTGCTGGGCATTTCCGAGCTGACCGACGCATACACCGAGCGGCATGGCGAGATTGATGCCAACAAGGTGCTCGACTTCATGGTGTGCGACACCAGCAACCCCTCGTCCATCCAGAGTTGCCTGCGCGCCGCACGCGAAAACGCCCGCGCGGTGCGCGGTGCCATCACCACCGAGGTGTGGGAGACGGTCAACCAGACCTGGCTCGAATCGCAGCGCATGCTGGCCCATGGCCTGCACCGACAGGACCCGGCGCAGTATTTCGAGTGGGTGAAATACCGCTCACACCTTTCGCGCGGCGTCACCTCGGGCACCATGCTGCAGGACGAGGCCTATCACTTCCTGCGCATCGGCACCTTTCTGGAGCGCGCCGACAACACCGCACGGCTGCTCGATGTGAAGTTCCACGCGCTGCAGTCCGATTTTTACGGCTCGGTGAATGGAAACGGCCGCCTGCAGGAGCACGACTTCTATCACTGGTCGGGCGTGCTCCGTTCGGTCTCCGGCTTCGAGGTCTATCGCAAGGTGTACCGCGACGTCATCGCTCCCGAGCGCGTGGCCGAGCTGCTCATCTTGCGGCCAGACATGCCGCGGTCACTGGCGGCCTGCATGATGGCGGTCAACACCCACCTGCGTGCCGTGGCCAACCCGCAGTCGCGCGAAACCCTGCGCCGCGCCGGTCTGCTCAATGCCGAGCTGCAGTTCGGCCGGCTCGACGACATCATGGCCACCGGGCTGCACGCCTATCTCACCCATTTTCTGGAACGCATCAACGATCTGGGTGTGGGCATCAGTCAAGACTTTCTCGCCGCCTGATTCAGCAAGTCGCGTTTCCTCCCCTACCCAAGGTGCCCGGATGTCCATCCACGTCAAGCTCACGCACACCACGACCTACCGCTTCGATCGTCCGGTCGGGATGTCGCCGCATGTGGTACGGCTGCGCCCTGCGCCGCATTGCCGCACGCCCATCCTGTCGTACAGCCAGCGCGTCGAGCCGACACAGCATTTCATCAACTGGCAGCAGGACCCATTCGCCAATTATCTGGCCCGCCTGACCTTTCCAGAAAAGGCGACCTTGCTGCAGATCACGGTCGATCTGGTGGCCGAAATGGCGGTGTACAACCCGTTCGACTTCTTTCTCGAACCCGAGGCCCAGCGATTCCCTTTCAGCTATACCCCGGAACTCAGGCACGAACTCGGCCCCTATCTGGCCGCCGATCCGCTGACCCCGCGGCTGGAGGCGCTGCTGGGCAGCATCGACCGCACCCCGCGCCGCACCATCGACTTTCTGGTGGACATCAACCAGCAGCTGCAGCGCGACATCGGCTACACCATTCGCATGGAGCCTGGGGTACAGACGCCCGAACAAACTCTTGAACGCGCCTGCGGCTCCTGTCGCGACACCGGCTGGCTGCTGGTGCAGGTGCTGCGCCATCTGGGGCTGGCGGCGCGCTTCGTCTCCGGCTATCTCATCCAGCTCACGCCCGACGTGAAGGCGCTCGACGGCCCCAGCGGGCCTGAGGCCGACTTCACCGATCTGCACGCCTGGTGCGAGGTGTATCTGCCCGGTGCCGGCTGGATCGGCCTCGACCCCACTTCCGGCCTGCTCGCGGGCGAAGGCCACATCCCATTGGCCTGCACCCCGCAACCCTCGGGCGCCGCGCCGGTCGAAGGACTGATCGACGCATGCGAGGTGGAGTTCAGCCATCACATGGAAGTCACCCGCATCTTCGAGTCACCACGGGTCACCAAGCCCTACACCGATGACCAGTGGCAGGCCGTGCTCACCCTGGGCGAACTGGTCGATCAGGAATTAAAGAATGGCGACGTGCGCCTCACCCAAGGCGGCGAACCCACTTTCGTTGCCACCACTGATCGCGACGCGCCCGAGTGGAACACCGACGCGCAGGGCCCAACCAAGCGCGGCTACGCCGCCGAACTCATTGGCAAGCTGATCAAGCGCTACGGCCCCGGCGGCTTTCTGCACTTCGGCCAGGGCAAGTGGTATCCGGGCGAGCAGTTGCCGCGCTGGGCGCTGTCGGCGGTGTGGCGGCGCGACGGCCAGCCCTGCTGGCACAACCCGGCCCTGTTCGCCGACGAGCGGCAAGGCGGCACCGCCACCCACTTCGACGCACACACCTTCATCCTCGCCCTGGTCGACACCCTGGGCGTCAATCCCGCCCATGTGCAGACCGGCTTTGAAGACACCTGGTACTACCTGTGGCGTGAGCGCCGCCTGCCGGTCAACGTCGACCCATTCGATTCGCGGGTCGAAGACGAACTCGAGCGCGCCCGTCTGCGTAAAGTGTTCGACCAGGGGCTGAAAACGCCGACCGGCTACGCCCTGCCGATCCGGCGCGAACCGGAGATGCCCGGCGCCTCGCTGGGCGGCCCGCGCTGGGTCTCCGGCCCGTGGTTCTTCCGCGACGAACGTATGTATCTGATCCCCGGCGACTCGGCGATGGGCTGGCGGCTGCCGCTCGACTCGCTGCCCTGGGCCACCGAGGGTGAGCGCGCCTCCGACTGGGCACAAGACCCGTTCGCGTCACGCCAGCCTCTGCCCGAAGCCGTCGCGCTGCGCACCCAGTACGGCCCGATGCACCGCATTCGGAGCGGTTACGCCGAGGGCGGCACCGTCGGGGTGCAAAACCAGGACGCGGTTGCCCCACGCCGGAGCACTGGCACCAGAACCGTGCCGCTGTCCAGCGGCGATGGTCAGCGCAGGCGCCCGGGACATGGCCGACAGCCCGAACGCTTTGAGTCTGCCGGCTGGGTTGTGCGCACCGCGCTGTGCGTGGAGGCGCGCGGCGGCATTCTGTATGTATTCATGCCGCCGCTGACCTCGGCGGAAGACTATCTCGACCTGCTCGCTGCCATTGAAACCACCGCGCAGCGCCTGCAGGTCAAACTGGTACTCGAAGGCTATCCGCCCCCACATGACCCGCGTCTGAACCTGCTGCAGGTCACGCCCGATCCCGGCGTCATCGAGGTCAACATCCACCCGGCGCACAACTGGGCCGAGTTGGTCGACCATACCGAGTTCCTCTATCAGGCCGCGTTTGAAACCCGCCTAGGCGCCGAGAAATTCATGCTCGACGGCCGCCACACCGGCACCGGCGGCGGCAACCATGTGGTGCTCGGCGGCGCCACCCCGGCCGATAGCCCCTTCTTGCGACGCCCCGATCTGCTAGCCAGCCTGATCGCCTACTGGCACAACCATCCCAGCTTGAGCTATTTGTTCTCGGGCCTGTTCATCGGCCCCACCAGCCAGGCGCCGCGGGTGGACGAAGCGCGCGACGATCAGGTCTATGAACTCGAAATCGCCCTGGCCGAGCTGCGTGCCAACCGCGCGCGCTACGGCATCGACGCACCGCCTTGGTTTGTCGATCGCACCCTGCGCAACCTCCTGATCGACGTCACCGGCAATACCCATCGCAGCGAGTTCTGCATCGACAAGCTCTACAGCCCCGACAGCCCCACCGGGCGGCTCGGCCTGCTGGAGTTGCGCGCCTTCGAGATGCCACCGCATGCCCGCATGAGTGTGGTGCAACAGCTGCTGCTGCGCGCGCTGATCGCCCGCTTCTGGCGCACGCCCTACACCGCCGCACTGCAGCGCTGGGGCACGGCGCTGCACGACCGCTTCCTGCTGCCCACCTTCATTGCCATGGATTTCGACGACGTGCTCACCGAACTGCGCGAGGCCGGGTTCGACTTCGACCCGCAGTGGTTCGCCCCGCATCACACCTTCCGCTTCCCGCTGCTGGGCGATTACGCGGTGAGCGGCATGAAGCTGGAACTGCGCATGGCGCTCGAACCTTGGCACGTCATGGGCGAAGAGGGGGCGGCGGGCACCACGGTGCGCTATGTCGATTCGTCGCTGGAGCGCCTGGAGGTGAAAATCAACGGCCTGACCGACAGCCGCCATGTGCTCACGGTCAACGGCCGCGCGGTGCCACTGCAGCCCACAGGGCGCAGCGGCGAGTTCGTCAGCGGCGTGCGCTACCGCGCGTGGCGTCCGCCCTCGGCGCTGCATCCCGGCATTGGCGTGCACGCCCCGCTGACCTTCGATCTGGTCGATACCTGGATGGAACGCTCGCTCGGCGGCTGCCAGTACCATGTCGAGCATCCAGGCGGCAGCAACCCCACTACCTTCCCGATTAACGCGTACGAGGCCGAAAGCCGCCGCCTGTCGCGCTTTTTCCGCATGGGCCACACCCCGGGCCGCATCCGGGTGGCACCGGCGCATGCCAGCCTGGAATTTCCCTTCACCCTGGATTTGCGAACTGGAGCGTGAAGTTTGACCGGAATCGGGGGATGCGCTGTGCCGTGTCTGCATCCCCCGCATGCCACAATGCCATATGGTCAGCCTGTTCCAGTCTCCATCCCAATCGCAGGGCCAGTCCAATCCGGGCGACGACTGCGCCGCGCTCGCCCGCGACCTAGCGCCCCCCGTCATCCCCGGACATTGGGACGAATTGCGTGGCGGTGTGTCCGATGGCATGGCGGGCGCGCCGCTGGCCCCGCTGTGGGACCAATTTTTTCGGCTGCTCGGCCCAGGCGGCTTCGACAGCCTGAGCACCCGCCAGCAGCAGTTGCTGCAGCAGATTCACGACGATGGTGTGACCTACAACGTCCACGCCGACGCGACGCAGGCGGTACGGGCCTGGTCGGTCGATCTGTTCCCACTGCTGGTCGACTCCGCCTCCTGGAAGCAGATTTCTGCCGGAGTCGCACAGCGCGCCGCGCTGCTCAACACCATCTTGGCCGACATCTACACCGGCCCGCAGCGCACACTCAAGGAGGGCTTGCTGCCACCCGCGCTGGTGCAGGGTCACCCCGGCTATCTGCGCGCGGTGTATGGCCACGTGCCGCCAGGCAATGTCTGGCTGCACATCGCCGCGTTCGACCTGGCACGCGGCCCTGACGGGGTGTGGCGCGTGGTCAACCAGCGGGTGCAGGCGCCGTCCGGCCTAGGCTATCTGCTGGAAAACCGCATCCTCATCTCCCGTCTGTTCCCCGAGGCGTTCAGCCAGCTCAAGGTGCAGCGTCTGGCCGCCAGCTACCGGCTGCTGATGGACACGTTACTGCGGCTGTCGCCTGGCGGCGTAGGCAGTCGCGTCGTGTTGCTCACCCCCGGCCCGTATAGCGAAACCTATTTCGAGCAGGTCTATCTGGCGCGTTACCTGGGCATCACCCTGGCCGAGGGCAGCGACCTCACAGTGCGCGAGGACCGGCTGTTTCTCAAGACCCTGCGCGGCCTGGAGCCGGTGCATGTGGTGCTGCGCCGCCTGGACGACAGTTTCTGCGACCCGCTGGAACTGCGTCCGGACTCGATGCTCGGCGTCGTCGGCCTGTTGCAGGCGGTGCGCGCGGGCCAAGTGCTCGTGGCCAACGCGCTGGGCGCGGGCTTTCTTGAATCGCCCGCGGTGCAGGGTTTTCTGCCCAAGCTGTGCGAAACCCTGTTGGGCGAGCCGCTCAAGCTGCCGTCGCTGCCCACTTGGTGGTGCGGCGAGCCGGGTGTGTGCGACAAGCCGCTGGACGATCTGCGCGCCTGGGTGGTCAAGCCGGTGCATGCCGATTGCGGCTTCGAGCCCACCGTGATGGCCAGCCTGGACTTTGGGCAGCTGCCGCCGTGGCGCGAGCGGGTGCAGTCCAACCCGGCACTGGTTACGCTGCAGCAGTATCAACCCCTGCCGCATGTGCCGGTGTGGAGCAATGACCGCCTCGCCGCCCGTGCGGCCATGCTGCGGGCCTATGCCATTTCCGACGGCCAGGGCGGCTGGCGGGTGCTGCCTGGCGGGCTGGTGCGCACTGCGCCGCCTGGCGGCAACACGGTGTCGATGCAGCGTGGTGGCAGCAGCCAGGACGCCTGGATCATCACCGGCGACGCAGTGGATGATTCCACCCTGCTGCCCGCGCCAATGCGGCCGCAAGACCTGGTCAACCACCACCGCGTGGTCACCAGCCGCGCGGCGGAAAACCTGTACTGGCTAGGCCGCTACAGCGAGCGCGCCGAATTCAGCGTGCGGCTGGCGCGCATCACCCTGGGTGCGCTGTCAGGCGACGACGATCTGGGCCCTACCGTGCGCGACATGCTCGACCAATGGTGCCGCAGCACCGGCCTGATCGCGCAGGACGCACCCAAACTCGGCGACAACCCGCAGGGCTTCGAGCGCTGCATCGTGCGCGGCCTAAGGCCAGGGCTGCATCAAGGCGGCATCGTGCAGAATCTGCAGGCACTGGGCAACGCCGCTGCGCAGGTGCGTGAGCGGCTGGGCGGCGACCACCGGCAGTGGATCGCGTCGGCCACCGGGCTCGAACTTCTCCCCGCGGATGTGCGGCGCGAGGAACTCCAATCCACCCAGGCGCTGCGCGGGCTGGAACAGCTCACCGAGATGCTCAGCGCCATCACCGGCGCGCAGACCGACCGCATGACCCGCGACGACGGCTGGCGGCTGCTGAGCATCGGCCGTCACATCGAGCGGCTGGTGCTGCTTGCCGACGCGCTCATCGTGGCCTTCCGCAGTGGCGCGGTGCACAGCGACAGCGGCTTCAACCTGCTGCTGGCCCTGTTCGACAGCATCATCACCTACCGCGCGCTCTACCAGAATCGGCTGGAAATTCCGCCCCTGCTCGACCTGCTCATGCTCGACCGCGAAAACCCCCGCGCGCTGGGCTGGGTGGCGCAGACCCTGCGGGCGCGCATGGCCAAGCTGCCAGCCAGTGCCGAGGACAAGGCCGCGTTGCTCGCGCTCGCACCCGATCCGGACGACTGGCATCTGCCCGAGCTGTGCGCCCATACCAACGAGCCCCACTACAACTGGCTGGATCTCACCCTCACCCAGGCCATGGACAACGCCTGGCGCCTGTCCGACGAGATCAGCCGCCGCTACTTCGCCCACGCCAATGCCCCCGATCGCACCTTGGGCGGGTATTGAGCGCCCTGCCTCTGCACCCCATGAACACGCTCCCACCCGACGCCCCTGCGCCGCCCGCGGCCGACGACGTGCTCTACCGCGTGGTGCATGAAACCGCCTACGCCTACGCGACCCCGGTGGAGCTGGCGTACCACCTTGCTCACCTGTGCCCGCTCGATCACCCGGCGCAGCAACGCCTCGACTTCGTGTGCGAGATTCAACCCGTGCCGGAACATCGCCACAGCGATGTCGATGTGTTTGGCAACCAGCGCGAGTTCTTCGCCTACTACAGCCCGCACGACACTCTGAGCGTGCGCGCTGTCAGCCTAGTGCGGGTACGCACGCCGCCCACCCCGGACTGGGCCGCCAGCCCGCCCTGGGACGCCGTGCGCGAACAACTGCTCTACCGCGCGGGCAAGCCCTATGTGGCCGAGGCCCAGTACACCTTCGGCACCCATTTCTCTCCGCTGTTTGTGCAAGCAGCCGCCTACGCCCAGCCCAGCTTTTCCGCAGGACGGCCGCTGCTCGATGGCGCGCTCGACCTGATGCGCCGCCTCCACGCCGACTTCACCTACAACCCCGACAGCACCGAAGTGCAAACGCGCGCCCCGCAGGCGCTAGAACTGCGCGCAGGGGTCTGCCAGGACTATGCCCATGTGATGATTTCCGCACTGCGCAGCCTCGGGCTGGCCGCGCGCTACGTCAGCGGCTATCTGCGCTCACATCCCCGGCCCGGAGAAGAACAACTGGTCGGCGCCGACGCCTCGCATGCCTGGGTGGCGGTGTGGTGTCCGGTCAACGGCTGGGTGGAATTCGACCCCACCAACAACCGCCAGCCCGCAGCCGACTACGTGCGCATCGCCATAGGCCGCGACTTCGCCGATGTGTCGCCGCTGCGCGGCGTGATTCGTGGCGGCGGCGAACACACGCTCAAGGTTGGCGTGCGTGTCAGCCCGGTGGACGAAGCGGCGATGAGAACCCCGGGGCCATGAGCAAATCCGCGCGGATATAAGGCTGCGCCTGCCTGCTGAGTGCGCGGGCGAGGGTCTCGAGCAGCGGGTTCGATGGGAAAACCTGCCCATAGCTCATGGCCAGCGGCAGACTTCTTCACAACACAACGCCAATTGCGACTTGATCGCCGGGAGGCATCCATATAAGGATGAGCCATGACCGGGACCACAACGCCGCGCGCAATCTACAACGGCTGGCCACCGCAACGGCCCTACCCGCGGCGAGTCCGTCCGGCAACGGCGGCACTGCGGCAGAGAAGGTCTCTGCTGTCGTCGGGAAAGTCACGCCTGTCAGAGACGAAGGTGGTCAGCAAGACACGTCGGGGCAGGAAAGGAAACGTGCGCATAAAAGAACCGTGCACATGATTGCGCGCATTCTTGAGAGCAGATAACGTCCAGGCGCAAGATTTTCTCGTTCAAAAGGTGCTTGGAACCCGCATGAACGCTTGCACTGTTGTCGCCCTACTTATCGGTTGCTGAGTAAAACGCTTGCACGTTTCCTTGATTACATACACAATGAACCATGTTTCAGACGGCAGACCACAAGGAGCCAACCATGCAAAGCATGACCATAGAGCAGCTACGCGCTGCAAGTAACGCCGGCGGCGTGTCTGGCGTGACCTTGAAAGGACAGGGCGGGGCATTCCTCGTTCAGATCGCCACCCGCAGCGGTTCCAGTGCCGTGTTGTCGAAGGCCCGAAGCACCGAACCGCGCCGGTTTGGCAACCCGCTGGCCGCGTTGAATGTGCTGCGTGATATTGGCATCACGGTAGGCAAGTTCGACGCGAGCGAATATGACCCGGCCGACAAGGAGCCGGGCGCCGGCAACCGAGGCAGGGCCGATGCAATGCGCGGCGCACATAAGGCCGCCGCCTATAACCAGTGGCTGGCCGGCGAGATTCAGGCATCCATTGACGACCCACGGCCGAGCATTCCGCACGATGAAGTCATGGCCGAGATGGACGCCGACATTGCCGCCTTGCCGAAGAAAAAACGCGCATGACGGCCAAGCCTTACCGCATTGAATGGCGGCCAATGGCACGCGAGGACTTGTGCGCCATCGTGCGCTACATCGGTAAGGACAACCCGACGCGGGCCAAGAGCTTCGGGCAGGATCTGCGCGACAAAACCAAGCCGCTTGCACAGCATCCAGAGCTTGGCCGACAGGGCCGACCGGGCTTGCCCGAGTGGTTGCGCGAACTGGTCGTGCATCCGAAGAACTACATCGTTTTTTATCGTGTGCTGGCCGAGGCTCGCACCGTCGAAATTTTGAGAGTGAAGCATGCGGCGCAACAAACGCCGTGATTTGATCCGGCCCGACGATGTATTCGCTTTTTCAGCCGTCTTTACTGAGGCGCGCCCGCGTGGAGTTCAGAGGGCCGGAGCGATGGCATTAACAGGCCGTTGAAAAACGTCGCGAGGATGGCCAGATGCAAGGCGCACGGCGCGCAGCGACCGAGACATATCAAATAGATAGGCGAGGCAGCGCGCACCGTGCAACGCCGCAGATGGCCCACCGCAGTAGTTTTTCAACGGCCTGTTAAATAACATTCAACATTGTTACTATAAGATACCCACGGCATCAACGTGGAGGTCGTGCGCCACCCCGGCAACCGCGGCACGGGCACTTGGCAAGACGCTCAGCAGCCTCTGTGGCCACAGGTTGTGGCCAAGGGCTTCGTGGTGCAAGCCAAGCGCTGGGTTGTCGAGCGCACGCATGCCTGGAACGGGCGCCCCCGCCGCCTCATGGCACACCATGACAGATCAAACTGGGGCCCCACTGGCGTGGGTCTGGCTGGCCAAAGCGCGTATCCTCGCCACTAGACTGGCCACATAAATCATTACGTCTACACCCTCTGAGGGATCGACTTGGATGAATTCTGGCGGAAAGGGAGGGATTCGAACCCTCGGTAGGCTTGCGCCTACGCCTGATTTCGAGTCAGGTACATTCGACCACTCTGCCACCTTTCCTAGTTTCCGGTCACCCGAAAAGCATAAGAGTATATATCAAACTGCGGGTTGCAGCTCGGCCTGGCCGTCCATGTAGGGTCGCAGCGCCTGCGGAATGTCGATGCCACCATCTGCACGCTGGTAGTTTTCCAGAACGGCGACGAGCGTGCGGCCCACGGCTAGGCCCGAGCCGTTGAGGGTGTGCACTAGGTCTGGTTTGCCGCTTTCGGTGCGATAGCGCGCCTGCATGCGTCGGGCCTGGAAGGCCTGCATGTTGGAGCAGGAGGAAATTTCGCGGTAAGTGTTCTGCCCCGGCAACCAGACTTCGAGATCGTGGGTGCGCGCGCTGCCAAACCCCATATCTCCAGTGCACAGCACGACGGTACGGTAGGGCAGTTCGAGCCGCTGCAGGATGGCCTCGGCGTGTGCGGTGAGGGTTTCCAGAGCAGCTGCGGATTCTTCCGGCCGGGTGATCCAGACCAGTTCGACCTTGTCGAACTGGTGCTGGCGGATCAGGCCGCGGACATCGCGCCCGCCCGAACCAGCCTCGGATCGAAAGCACGGGGTGTGCGCCACGAATCGCAGCGGCAGCTGGTCGGGATCAAGAATTTGCTCGCGCACCAGATTGGTCAGCGGAACTTCGGCGGTAGGAATGAGGTAATGGTTCTCGCCGTCGCCGTGCTGCACGGGGAAGAGGTCTGCCTCGAACTTGGGCAGCTGGCCGGTGCCCCGCAACGCCGGTGATGCGACGATGTAGGGCACATAGGCTTCGGTGTAGCCGTGCTCGGTGGTGTGGACATCGAGCATGAACTGGGCGAGCGCCCGGTGCAGCCGCGCGACTGGGCCACACAGCACGGCAAAACGGGCGCCGGACATGCGGGCGGCGGCCTCGAAGTCCAGGCCGAACCTGGCGCCGATGTCGACATGGTCGCGCACCGGGAAGTCAAATGTCCGCGGGTTGCCCCAACGCCGAAGTTCGACGTTGCCCGTCTCGTCGGCTCCGACAGGGACATCCTCGGCGGGCAGATTGGGCACGGCCATGAGCAGGTCGTGCAGTTCGGCCTGCAGTGTCTCCAGCCGGGCGGCATCGGTCTCCAGCGTGGCCTTGATGCGCCCGACCTCCTCCAGCATCGGTGTCACATCCTCGCCCCTGGCTTTGGCGTAGCCGATCTGCTTTGAGAGCTGATTGCGCCTGGCCTGCAGGTCTTCGGTGCGTTTTTGCAGAGTCTTGCGTTCGGATTCCAGCGCCTCGAAGCGGGGAACATCGAGGAAGGGCTGCGGTGACTTGCGGGTTTCCAGACGTTGGATGACCTGCGACAGGTCCTTGCGCAGCAGGTTGATGTCGAGCATATTGGCAGATGAGAGAGGAAAGCCGCCCGCGACGGGCGGGGATAGGAAGAATCAGCGCGCCGCCTTGGCTGCCAGGCCGCGCGGTAAGGGAAACTGCACGGACTCGGCCACGCCTTGCATGCTGCGTACCGACACGGCGCCGAGTTGCCGCAACCGGGCGATGACCTGCTCGACCAATGCCTCGGGCGCGGAGGCACCGGCGGTCAGCCCGACCCGCGCGGCGCCGGCGATCCACTCAGGTCGCAGGTCTTCGGCGCAATCGACCATGTAGGCCGGCTTGTCCAGGCGTTGCGCCACCTCGCGTAGTCGGTTGGAGTTGGAACTCGTGGGGCTGCCGACGACGATCAGCACATCGACCTGCGGGGTGAGGACCTTGACCGCATCCTGCCGGTTCTGCGTGGCGTAGCAGATGTCCTGCTTTTTTGGCTCGTGGATCTGCGGAAAGCGCCGACGCAGCGCGACCACGATCTCGGCCGCGTCGTCCACCGACAGCGTGGTTTGCGTCACATAGGCCAGCGGTGCGTCCGGTGCGATTGGCAACTGGGCGACGTCTTCCACGTTCTGCACCAGATGGATGCCTTCGGCCTGCCCCATCGTGCCTTCGACCTCGGGATGCCCGGCGTGGCCGATCATCACGATTTCAAACCCATTGCGGCGCAGCTTGGCCACCTCGACATGCACCTTGGTCACCAGCGGACAGGTGGCGTCGAACACCTGCAGTCCCAGCGCGTGCGCCTGCGCCCGCACGGCCTGCGAGACGCCGTGCGCGGAAAACACGACCGTCGCGCCGCTGGGCACCTGTTCCAGATCATCGACGAACACCGCGCCCTTGGACTTCAGATCATTGACCACATATGTGTTGTGGACGATTTCATGGCGCACATAGATCGGCGCGCCAAAACGCATCAGCGCCTGTTCGACGATGGTGATGGCGCGATCCACCCCGGCGCAGAATCCGCGCGGGTTGGCGAGCAGAACCAGCGGCTGTCCAGACGGAGCCGCGGCTTCGGACGGATCGGACATGGGCATGGTCACAGCACGGCCAGGATGTGGACTTCGAATGTGGTCGCACAGTCCGCCAGGGGGTGATTGAAGTCGAGCAGGAGCGCGTCGCGCGCCTCGTCTACCTCGCGCACCAGCGCCGTGAGCAGACCGGGATCGCCACCGTTCATGGGCAGACGCAGGCGCAGCACATCACCCACCTGCGGCGGCGGCCCGGGGCGTTCACGCGCCTGCTCGGCCACATCGCACGACACCCAGCGCAGCAATCCAGGCAGACGGGCGCCGAACGCGGCACCGGCGGGCAGGTCAAAGCGGGTGTGCGTGCCCTCCTCCAGCCCGATCAGCAGCTTTTCGAGCGCCGGGCTGAGTTGCCCCTGTCCCAGAGTGAGCGTGGCCGGAGTAAGGCCAAAGGTGTTGACCGCATCCACCCCTGCCGGGTCGCTCAGGCGGTAATGCAGGGTGAGATAGGAATCGGCTTGAACGCAGGGCACGGTGTGGTGGCGCAGGCAAAATAACGCAGACACGACCGCCGCATCTGCGAGATGCGCCTGCATTTTAGGTGGAACCCCGCATATGGCCACGCGCATCGCCGATCTTCCTGCCGAGACCCGTCCCCGCGAAAAGCTGCTGGCGCGCGGCCCACAGGCCCTGGCCGATGCCGAGCTGGTCGCCATCGTGCTGCGCACCGGGGTGCGCGGACAAAGCGCGATCGACCTGGCCGCGGCGTTGCTCGCGCGCTTTGGCGGTCTGCACGGACTGCTCAATGCACCGTCCCAGCAGCTGCGCCAGGTGAAGGGTCTGGGCGCGGCCAAGTACGCGGAAATCGCCGCTGTGCTCGAACTCGCGCGGCGCACGCTCAGCGAGCAAATGCAGCAGCAGACCCTACTAGACTCGCCGACTGCGGTACGCGACTATCTGCGGTTGTGGCTGGGCCCGCAGTCGGTGGAAATCTTTGCGGCGCTGTTTCTCGACAACCAGCACCGGCTGATCGCCACTGAGGAACTATCGCGCGGCACCCTGGCGCACACCAGCGTTTACCCGCGCGAAATCGTCAAGGCCGCGCTGCGCCTGAACGCCGCCGCGCTGATCCTCGCGCACAACCATCCCAGCGGCGTAGATGAGCCCTCTGCAGCGGATCGCGCGCTGACCCAGACGTTACGGGCCGCGTTGGCGCTGGTCGAGGTGCGCGTGCTCGATCATCTGGTGGTCACGCGCCAGAGCGTGTTCTCCTTTGCGGAGCGTGGGCTGCTGTGAAACCGCCCGCAGCGCCCAAGCCACGGCATCTGGACACGCTGAGCGAACTGCGGCGTCGGCTGCGCCAGCCGCCGCCACCACCACCCGTGGCGCGCCATGCGCCCGCTGCTGTGGCCCAAACCCTGCCCACCGAGACCGACCGCGCGCTGTTTCGTGCGGCCACCGCGGGGGTGCAGCCGCTGCGCCGCGCAGATTGGCCGCAGCCGGCAGGTCTGCGGACGTCTGCGCCGCAGCCAATTCCCAGACAGCACATGCTTGACGAGCAGGCTGTGCTGCGCGAGGCAATGTCTGACGAACTCGATCTGGATCATTTGCTGGAAACCGATGTCACCCTGTCTTGGCGGCGCAATGGCATCGGTTCCGACATCCTGCGCAAGTTGCGCCGAGGCCACTGGGTGATCCAGAGCGAAATCGACCTACACGGCCTGCGCCGTGACGAGGCGCGCGAGGTCCTCGGGCAGTTTTTGCGCACCGCGGTACAGAGGGAGTGGCGCTGCGTGCGGGTGATTCACGGCAAGGGGCTGAGCTCGCCACTGCGCGAGCCGGTGCTCAAGCACAAGGTGCGCAGCTGGCTGATGCAGCGTGACGAAGTCCTGGCCTATGTACAGGCACGGCCAAGCAACGGCGGCGCCGGTGCGTTGGTGTTGCTGCTGCGCTCAGTGCGGCGCGGTTGATTCGGCACACTGAGCTGCACAGGCAAACGTCTGAAGGCTCCCCGGCACGATCTCCTCGCAATCGCAGAAGGGGTGCAAGAAAGGATGCTCTATCCCACCCTTTGGGAAAGGTTGCTTTCTGCCTGAAAGATGACGATCCTGACATCCTCCCCGCCCTTGGCCTTCAGCCACCGCTTGCGCGGGAAGCCAAAGATTCCTACTACGCTACTGCGCTCAGGCGCGACATGGTGCCGCTCCTGAGTCGCTTCGGTGGGTTCCTGCTTCCGGCCGCCAAAGCGGCCAGGTCCACAGGCCATCCGGGCTGCCTTGCGGTTTCAGGGTCGTTGCGCCATTCGGTGAGTAGCTTGCACAAACCTGCATAGCCGAGTTTCTTCTCGCCTTGCTCGCGGCGCACCGAACTCGCCCTGAACGGCGGGGCTTGTCGCGCACCGGGTCAGCGGTGCACCACATTGCCTGCAGGCATGTTGCCGGGCTCGGCCTTGTTGCGCATCCAGTCGGCAGTGCCGGCGAAGGCTTCGTGCAGCTGGCGGCGCAATTCAGGCTCGATCTGCAGCTCATCGAGGGCCTGCAGCATGCAGGCCATCCAGTCATCCCGCTCCTTGGTGCCGATGGCGTAGGGGAAATGCCGCATGCGCAAACGTGGGTGGCCGAAACGCGGCGAATACAGATCGGGTCCGCCCAGCCAGCCGCTGAGAAACCAGAACAGCTTGTCGCGGGTTTCGTCCGAGTGCGTCGGGTGCATGGCGCGCAGATCGGCGTAGCGCGGCTCCAGGTCCATCAGATCGTAGAACCGGTCGACCAGCCTGCGAACCCCCTCCTCGCCGCCGAGCCGCTGGTAAGGGGTCTGAAGTTCGGCTGCCGCAGGGTTGGTAGAGATGGGAGTGACGGCAATGGACATGACGAGTTCGCTCGGGTGTGAACAGATAGACGACAGACGCAGCGGAGTGCGCGATTATGGGAGAGAAGCGGCTGCAAGGCTTGCTTCGCGTCAAACTTTCGCGCTTTCAAGCTTGCCGCAGGCTTTGCCCAGGCGCACGCCGCAGCAAATCGCGCAGACTCCACCAGCCGGCAAGCATGGCCAGCAACGCAGCAGCGAGCATGGCCGCAGGCCACAACAGCCACGGCGGCTGCCACGGAAACTGAAACACCCAGTGCGCCAGCGCAGCGCTGACCGCTGCCGCTCCGGCAGCACCGAGCAGTCCGGCAACCGCACCGACCCACAGCATTTCGAGCAGCGCAATGCGCTGCAACATCTGCGCCGACGCCCCCAGCGCTCGCCAGACGGCCATATCCCGCATCCGGTCCTGGCGCGACAGCGCCAGCGACGCCGCCAGCACCAGCAGCCCTGCTGCCAGCGCAAACAGGAACAGAAACTGCACCGCGGTGATGACCTGGGCGATCAGCTTGCGCAGGTGCGCCAGAAGGCTGCCCATGTCCACCACGGTGAGGTTGGGAAACTGCCGCACCAGGGAATCGTCCATGCGCTGCGCATCGCCCGGGGCGCGGTAGGCCGCCAGATAGGTGACGGGCTGGCCTTCGAGCATCGACTGCGGCATCAGCACAAAAAAGTTGGCATGCATCGAATTCCAGTCCACATGCCGCACACTGGTGATTGGCGCGGTCACGCGCTGGCCAGCGATGTCGAAAGTGAGGGTGTCGCCCAGCTTGAAGCCCAGGGTTTTGGCAATACCCTGCTCGACCGACAGACCTCGCGCGTGCGGCCCGGCAGTGGCCTCCCAGTTGCCAGCCACAATGGTGTTGGCCTTGGGCAGGGTGGCGCTGGCGGAGAGGTTGAACTCCCGGTCGATCAGATCGCGGGCACGGATGTCGTCATAGTCGCGGCCGAACACGGCGCGGCCGTTGATCGCCACCAGCCGCCCGCGCAGCATCGGATACCAGTCGGGGTGCGTCACCCCGTCCCGACGCAAGGCGGCCAAGAACGCGGCGGTCTGCGCCGGCTGGATGTTGATGACAAAACGATCCGGCGCGTCGGCCGGGATGGACTGCCGCCAGGCGTCGATCAGACTGGTGCGCATCAACACCAGCAGCACCAGCGCCATCAGCCCCAGGCTCAACGCGGTGATCTGGATCACTGCACTGCCCGGTCGCGTTGCTAACTGCCGTGCGGCCATTTGAAGCAGTGCGCCCAGGCCCCGGGAAGGCGCGGCATGACCACGAACCCAGCGCCGCAAGCCCAGAGTGATCAGCCAGGCCAGCAGCGCAAACACCAGTGCCAGACCGGTAAAGCCCCTAGCGGCAATCGCTCCCAGCCGCAGGTCGCCCGCCTGCAGCCAAAGCAGCACTGCGAACGCCGTCACACCGGCGAGCACTGTGAACAGCGGTGCAGGCTGCAGACGCCCCAGGCTGCGGCGCAGCACGGCCAGCGGCGGCACGCGCGCCAGTTGCAGGATGGCGGGCAGGCCGAATGCGAGCAGCAGCATCATGCCGGTGGCAGCGGCAAACAGCGCCGGCATCCAGCCGGGCGCTGGCAGCTCGCGCACCTGCACCTGGATCAGGCCGTGCAGCAAGCCGATCATCGCCGCCTGAGCCGCCAGCCCGAGCAGTACACCCAGTGCAGCCGCCAGAGCCCCCAGCCAGAGGAATTCGGCGGCGTAGCGACGCAGCAGCACACCCTGACGCAGACCCAGCGCCTTGAACACCGCGCAGGGCTGCAGCCGTCTGCGGGCGAAGTCGCGCGCCGACTGCGCCACGGCCACGGCCGCCATCAAGGCGGTGATCAGGGCGACGAGATGCAGAAAGTCGGCCGCACGCTTGAGCGTCTGCTCCTGTGCCGGGCCGCTGTCGGCCACGGTCTGCACTCGCATGCCGCGTGCGGCGGTCTGACGGATCTGCAGTCGCGCCCAGGTGGCATAGTCTGCCGCCGCTTGCGCCGGCCCCGCGACGAGCAGGCGGTAGGTCACCCGGCTGGCGGGCTGGATCAGCTCGGTGGCGGGCAGATCGGCACGGTTCATCATCACTCGCGGGGCGAAATTGACGAACCCTGCGCCGGTATCCGGCTCGCGCACCAGGACCGCCGCGATACGAAACCGCGCATTGCCGAGTTGCAGCACATCGCCCACCTGCAGCCGTAGCGCGCCGAGCACACTGGCATTCACCCATACGGTTCCCGGCGTCGGCGGGCCGCTGCACGACTCCTCCGGGCCCTGCAGCCCAGCACGCAGCACCACCTGCGCGATCAGCGGGTAGTGCTCGCCCACGGCCTTGAGCGCGACCAGCCGAGTGCGATCGCCGCTGATATCCAATGCCATGCTCGGGAATACCGCGGTCTGTGTCAGGCGCAGCCCCAGGGCGCGGGCTTTGTCCAGGTAGATCGGCGCGATTGGCTGATCGCTGACCACCGCCACATCGCCCCCGATGAGCTGTGCCGCGTCGCGCACCAGTGCGCCCTGCAGACGCTGTGCGACAAACCCCACGGCCGACAGCGCGCCGACCGCCAGCACCAGGGAGAGGAACAGCAGCCGTAGTTCGCCACTGCGCCAGTCACGCCAGAACTGCCGTAAGGAGTGGGAGTGCATCGGAATCGGTGGTCTCGTGTGCTTCGGGAAAGAAAGAAAGAATTGTCCCTGCAGTACGTCGGGGCCGCAGCGACAGGGGCATTGCCGGCGCAGGCACGGGCGGCAGGGTACGATGGTGCGCTTGCCGCGCCGCGGCCCATTGCGCAGGCAACCCGCCTTGGCACCGACCCGCTGCGCCCGCAGCATCCACCCCATTGCACCATTCGTGCTCTTCGTTCGTTCATCGTTCCATTGAGTGCACCGCTTGACCAACACACCCCGCTGATGCAGCAGTATCTGCGCATCAAGGCACAGTACCCGGATGCGCTGCTGCTGTGTCGCATGGGGGATTTCTACGAACTGTTTTATGCCGATGCCGAAAAGGCTGCGCGCCTGCTCGACATCACCTTGACCCGACGCGGACAGTCCGCCGGCGAGCCGGTCATCATGGCCGGCATTCCGGTACAGGCGCTCGACGGGTATCTGGCCAAGCTGGTCAAGCTGGGCGAATCCGCCGCGATCTGCGAGCAGATCGGCGACCCGACGCAGACCAAGGGCCTGGTCGAACGCCGGGTGGTGCGCGTGGTCACGCCGGGCACGTTGACCGACCAAGCCCTGCTCGACGACAAACGCGACGCGGTGCTGCTGGCCATTGCCCCGGCAAAAAAGCCACGTGACGCTTGGGGACTGGCCTGGATGGCGCTCAGCGGCGGCGTGCTCACGCTGGCACAGTGCAACGCCGACGCCCTGCCCGACTGGCTGGCGCGCATCACCCCGGCCGAAGTGCTGTGGCCGCAGAACCAGCCGTTGCCACAGATGGCGCCGTGGCCCTTCACCACCACCCGCCCAGACTGGCATTTCGACGCCGCACTCGGGCTGCGCAAGCTGTGTGCGCAGCTGCAGGTTGCGCATCTGGACGGCTATGGCGCGCAGGCGCTGGGCGCCGCACAGGCCGCGGCGGCCGCGCTGCTCACCTATGCCGAGCAGACCCAGGGCGATACGCTGCCGCGACTGCTGGCCGACCTGCGGGTCGAGCGCGCCGAACACACCCTGCGGCTGGACGCCGCGGCACGGCGCAACCTGGAAATCCTGCAGCCGCTGCGCGGTGATGATGGCCCCACCCTGCTATCGCATCTAGACACCTGCCAGACCGCCGCCGGCAGCCGTCTGCTGCGCGACTGGCTGCAGGCCCCGCCACGGGATGCTGCCCTCTCCCGCAGCCGTCATGCCGCGGTGCAGGCGCTGCTGGATGGCGACCTGCCCGCGCTGCGCGCTGCGCTGCGGGGCATGGCCGACCTGGAGCGCATCGCTGCGCGCATTGCGCTCAGGCAGGCCAGGCCGCGCGAACTCTCCGCACTGCGCGACGGCCTGCAGCGCCTGCCCGCGCTGCGCGCGCAGGCTGCCGCGTTCGAGCGCGCGGCAACGCTGCGCACCATCGACCAGCAGCTCGACCTGCCGCCGACTGCCGCCGAACTGCTCGCCCGCGCCATTGCGCCCGAGCCTGCAGTAAACCTGCGTGACGGTGGGGTGATCGCGCCCGGCTTCGATCCCGAGCTAGACGCGCTGCGCGCCATCGACACCGATTGCGGCGGTTTCCTGATGGAACTCGAACAGCGCGAGCGCGCGCGCACCGGCATCGCCAATCTGCGGGTGCAATACAACAAGGTGCACGGGTTTTTCATCGAGGTCACCCACGGCCAGACCGACAAGGTGCCGCCGGATTACCGCCGCCGCCAGACCCTCAAGGGCGCCGAGCGCTACATCACTCCAGAACTCAAGGCTTTCGAGGACAAGGCGCTATCAGCGCAGGAGCGCGCGCTGGCGCGCGAGAAAGTGTTGTTCGACCGCGTGATCGACACATTGCAGCCCGAGTTGCCTGCCATCCGCCGCGCCGCGCAGGCCGTGGCGCTGCTCGATCTGCTCGCCGCGTTGGCCGAGCGCGCCGGCACCTACGGCTGGGTCTGCCCCGAGCTGGTGGAGACACCGGGTATCGACATCGAGGCCGGGCGGCATCCGGTGATCGAAAGCCGGGTCGATCGCTTCATTCCCAACGACTGCCGGCTGGACCCGCAGCGCCGCCTGCTGGTCCTCACTGGGCCGAACATGGGCGGCAAGTCCACCTTTATGCGGCAGACCGCGCTGATCGCACTGCTGGCGTATGTGGGCAGCTTCGTTCCGGCGCGCAGCGCACGCATCGGGCCGCTGGATGCGATTCACACCCGCATCGGCGCCTCGGACGATCTAGCCGGTGGGCAGTCCACCTTCATGGTCGAGATGGCCGAGACCGCAGCCATCCTGCGCCAGGCCACGCCGCTAAGCCTGGTGCTGATGGATGAAATCGGCCGCGGCACCTCCACCTTCGACGGGCTGGCGCTGGCCGCGGCGATCGCCGCGCACCTGCACGACCGCAACCGCAGCCTGACCCTGTTTGCCACGCACTATTTCGAGCTGACCGAGATGGTGCAGCGCCATCCACACGCGGCCAATGTGCATGTCGGCGCGGCGGAAACCCCGCAGGGCATCGTGTTCCTGCACGAGGTGCAGGAGGGCCCGGCCAGCCGCAGCTATGGCGTGCAGGTGGCACAACTCGCCGGGGTGCCACCTGCTGTGATCCGCGATGCGCGCAAACGACTGGATGCGCTGGAGCGTCAGCACCGGCAGCAGCAGGCGCAGCTCGATCTGTTTGCCGCACCGGCAGACAGCGACGCCTTGGCGATGCGGGAGGAGCAAGCCATGCCCGCCGTTCCCGCCGCGGTGCAGGACCTGCTCGACACCCTGGACACCACCGACCCCGACGCCCTGACCCCGCGCCAGGCGCTCGATCTGATCTACCGTCTCAAGGCGCAGCGCGATGCACGCTAGGCGCGCTCGATCAGCGCGTAGGCCGAGTGGTTGTGGATGGACTCGAAGTTCTCCGCCTCGGCCACGTAATGCCCGATGCGCGGGTCGGCATTGAGCCGTGCGGCCACATCACGCACCAGATCCTCGACGAACTTGGGGTTCTCGTAGGCGTGCTCGGTCACGTACTTTTCGTCCGGACGCTTGAGCAGGCCCCAGATCTCGCACGAGGCTTCTTCTTCCGCGATGCGGATGAGTTCCTCCAGCGCCACCGGCTGCAGCAGCTCGGCGGTGATGGTGATGTTCGAGCGCTGGTTGTGCGCGCCATAGTCCGAGATTTCCTTCGAACACGGGCACAGCGACTTGACCGGCACCACGACCCTGGCGATCAACTTGATCTGCTCACCACGCGCCTGCGCAATCCAGCCAGCCTCGTAGTCGAGCAGGCTTTGCACCCCCGACACCGGCGCGGTCTTGCGCAGGAACAGGGTGAACGCAAATTCCAGCCGTCCCGCAGTGGCGTTCAGCTTGGGCAGCATCTGCCGCGTCAAGTTGGCAAAGGCGGCGCCGTCCATCGCCTCGGGCATGGCTTCAAGCAGTTCGACGAAGCGCGACATGTGCGTGCCCTTCTTGTCAGCCGGCAGCGCCACGTCGGCGGTGACCTGCGCGATGCTCGGCTGGATGCTGCCGTCGCGCAACCGCACGTTCAGGGGATAGCGCAAGCCCTTGATGCCCACGCGCTGAATGGCGATATGGCGATCGTCGATCGTGCTCTGGATGTCCGGGATGGCTTCGAAGGGTTTGTTCATCGGGTGACGGGTAAGGCGGCACAGCATCCGGGCCGCCGGCCCGGGGCATTGTTGAGAGAAGTTTGTGGATTATCTCGGACGACGTGCGCCCTTGCCCGGTTCGTGGAAAAAGCCCTGCCCTCACCCCCGCGCCGGCACCGCGCGCAGCAGCAGAAAAAAGGCCGCCGCAACCACCACCATGGCGGGTCCGGATGGCGCGTCGGAATGCAGCGAAGCCAGCATGCCGAGCACGACAGACATGGCTCCGATCACGACCGCGCCCAGCGCCATTTGCAGCGGCGTGCGCGCCAGACGCCGCGCTGCCGCAGCCGGGATGGTGAGCATGGCCACCGTCAGCAGAATGCCCACAAGCTTCATCGCCAGTGCGACGAACACCGCGAGCACCAGCATGAAAGCCAGTTGCAACCACTTGACCCGGCAGCCCTCCACGCAGGCCAGTTCTTCATGCACGGTCAGGGGCACGGGTTCAGTTCGATCCGGGGTTAAGCCGCGGCTCGGGCTGGGGCAGCCGGCCGGCTTCCGTGCTTTGGATCTGTTCGCGCAGTTTCAGGCGGTCTTGCGGCGTCATGACACGCGGCGCGACTGCAGCTGAGGCATCCGAACTGGAAAACTGCGGTGCCCGCAGCCGGCTGCCGGCAACTGCACCCTGCCGCGACTGTTGCAGGCTGGTGTCGGCCGCTGCGGGCATCTGCGCCGTGGCGCGAGTGCGTGCCGCCAAAACCGCGGCTGGCACGGCAGCACACGAGGCAGCACAGAGGATAAGGACGAGCGCAGCGCGCCGCGAAGACATGAGCGTATCCAAAGTTTGCAATTGAAATTATCGAATCGACCTGGGGCGAAACCGCGCGTGCCCGCAGTAAACTCTGTAACAAGCGTTAAGCTGACACGTCGCTGCGAGGACGCTTGGCCGCCGTGCCTGACCCGGTTTTCAATTCGAGAAGACGCTTCCATGGACCACGAAAAACCGAAAAAGCTGATGGTTGTCGACGACGATGCGCGCATCCGCGATCTGTTGCGTCGTTATCTCTCGCAGGAGGGCTACGAGGTGTTCGTGGCCGAGGATTCCAAGGCCATGTCACGCATCATGGTCAAGGAGCGCTTCGACCTGATCGTGCTCGACCTCATGCTGCCGGGTGAGGACGGCCTATCCATCTGCAAGCGTCTGCGTGCCTCCAAGGATCAGACGCCGATCATCATGCTCACCGCGAAGGGCGAGGATGTCGACCGCATCATCGGCCTGGAGGTCGGTGCCGATGATTACCTTCCCAAGCCGTTCAACCCACGCGAACTGCTGGCGCGCATCAGCGCGGTGCTGCGCCGCCAGCCCTCGCCCGAACTGCCGGGCGCTCCGTCGCGCGAGGACGTGACCGTGGTGTTCGGTCCGTTCAGCCTCGATCTGGCGCGGCGCGAGCTCAGTAAAAACGGCGAAGCCGTCAGCCTGACCACCGGTGAATTCGCCATGCTCAAGGCGCTGGTGCGTCACCCGCGCCAACCACTGTCGCGCGACCGTCTAGCCGAGCTGGCCCGCGGTCGCGACTACGAAGCCTTCGACCGCAGTCTGGATGTGGCCATCTCGCGGCTGCGCAAGATCATCGAAACCGACCCGGCGCACCCGCGCTACATCCAGACGGTCTGGGGCGTGGGCTATGTCTTCGTCCCCGACAGTTCCGAAAGCTGAGGCCGAAGCCAGCCCCGCAGCGCCTGCGCAATTCACGACCCCGGGCGGCGTGTTCGCGCGCCTGGGGCGCTGGATCGGCGGCCTGTTTGGCAGGCTGTACTGGCGCACCTTCTTTTTGATCGTGCTGCTGGTCAGCGCAAGTCTGGCGACCTGGTTTCAGAGTTTTCGCCTGCTCGAACTCGGGCCACAGGTGGCGCAGACCGCGCGGCAGATCACCAGCCTGATCGACCTGACCCGGTTGGCGTTGATCCACTCCGATCCGCAATACCGCGTTTCGCTGCTCGAGGAACTGGCGAAAAAAGAAGGCATTTACATCTACCCGCGCAATCCGGGCGATCGGTGGACGCCGATGAACCACACCGACTTCACCCACCGGCTAGAGGTCGCGGTCGATTCCCGGCTGAAGGAGGATCTCACGTTCGCTGATGCGGTCAACGATCGCCCGGGCCTGTGGATCGGCTTTCAGATCCAGGGCGATCCTTATTGGCTGCTGCTCGACCGCTCGCGCATCGACCCGTCGCTGAGCGAGACCTGGGCGAGCTGGGGAGCGATCGCCACGCTGCTGGCGCTCATTGGCGCCGCGGTGATCGCCAGCTTTGTCAACAAGCCGCTGCGCGACCTGCGGCTGGCCACTGCCCGGGTGGGAGCTGGCAACTACTCGCAGATGCTCGATGAACACTCGGGCATGCGCGAGATCCGCGAGGTCAACCGCGGCTTCAACCGTATGGCGCGCAGCCTGCAGGAAGTCGAGGAGGAGCGCGCGCTGATGCTCGCGGGCATTTCGCACGATATCCGCACACCGCTGGCACGCCTGCGGCTGGAGGCTGAACTCAGCGTGCCCGACGAGCAGTCGCGCCAGAACATCATCGACGACATCGAGCAGGCCGACCGCATCATCAGCAAGTTTCTGGAATACGCGCGCAGCATCGCGCCCAAGCTCGAACCGGTCGACCTCAACGCCCTGATCGATTTCGTGCGCGACCGCTACCAGAAGGACGAGACCGTGGTGCTGCACCTGCGCGCCCCGACCGTGCCGTTGGTGCAGGCCAATGCGCTGGAACTGCAGCGCATCGTGGTCAATCTAGTGGAAAACGCCAAGCGCTATGCACTGACGCCGGGCGAGGTGCACACCGATCTGGACATCAGCCTGCAACCCTGCATCGACTCGGTGCTGCTGACCGTACGCGATCACGGCCCCGGCGTGCCGCAGGATCAGCTCGCTCATCTCACCCGGCCATTTTTCCGTGGAGATGCGGCCCGCACGTCGGCCAAGGGCACTGGGCTGGGTCTGTCCATCGTCGACAAGACCATCGCCGCGATGCGCGGCCGGCTGGACATCAGCAATGCCGAGGGGGGCGGGCTGCAGGTGCGCATCTGGCTGCCGCACAGCCTGCAGCACTCAGCCTGATGTCGCCAGCTCGAGCAACATCCGCACCCGCAGCTTGACCGCAGTAAGCCCGTCTGCCGCGCCACCGCGCACAGGCCCGATGCGAGGGGCCGTCTGCACCCGCACTCCCTGCTGCTTGGCCCATTGCAGCGCCTCCTGCAGGTGTTGATGCACCGTCCCTGCGCCGGTGCCGGCCACCACAAGTCCGCGCAGCGGCGGCTGCAGCCGGACGTCGCCCAGCAAGCCGCGCACCAGGGCACCGTCTGCGCCGGCGTGGCTGAGCACAATGTCCACGCGCGGCCAGGCATCGGCAGGCGGGATGGCAAATGGCGCGCCAGGCTCCGTCTCGGGCCGGCGCCAAAGCCGCAGGCGGTCGCCGTCGATCTCGCCCAACGGGCCCCGCTCGCCTGAGCTGAAGGCATCGATGCGGTGAGGGTTCGCCTTGATCACATCACGCGCGGCGTGGATGCGTCCATGCAGCACGCAGACCACCCCCAGACCGCGCGTCTGCGGATGCGCCGCAACCCGGACAGCGTCGAGCAGGTTCTGCGGGCCGTCGGCATCCAGCGCCGTGGCCGGGCGCATCGCTGCGGTCAGCACCACCGGTTTGTCGCTGCGGTGCACCAACTGAAGAAAGTACGCGGTTTCCTCCAGCGTGTCGGTGCCGTGGGTGATGACGCAGGCGGCGATTTCCGGTCGCGCCAGCCAGTGCGACACGCGCATGGCCAGCCAGCTCCAGGTCGCGCAGTCCATGTCCTTGCTGTCGATATTGACCACCTGCTCGGTGTGCAGTTGTGCCAGGCGCTGCAGCATCGGCACGCGCTGCAGCAGCGCGTCCACGCCAAGCACCCCGGCGGTATACCCGTGCAGGCTGGGATCTCCGGTGGCCACACCCGCGATCGTGCCGCCTGTGCCGAGAACCACGACGCCTGCCTGCGCAACGCCTGAATGTGGGGTTTGCATGCCAAACTCCTTTGCATCACAGCTGTTTTGATTTACAGTGGCGGGCAGATCAGCATGTTGCCCGATCGCACCGCCCGGTGGCGGTCGGATTGCTGCATTGTGCAACCGCCTGAGCCTTCATCCATGCGCCGTCCCGCCACCAAGCTCACCGCCCGCCAGCAGGAAATCCTCGATCTGATCGTGTTGTCGGTGCGCGAACTTGGCTACCCCCCGACCCGGGCCGAAATCGCCACGCGGCTGGGCTTTCGCTCAGCAAACGCCGCCGAAGATCATCTGCAGGCACTGGCGCGCAAGGGCGTGATCGAGCTCACGCCGGGGGCATCGCGTGGCATCCGCATCGTCGAAGCGCAGCGTGCCCGGCCGCCTGGCGGCCTGGGGCAGCAGCTTGCGCTGCCCGGCGCCGAGCAGCTCTGTCTGCCGCTGGTTGGGCGTGTGGCGGCAGGGCATCCCATCTTGGCGCAGGAGCATATCGAGCAGACGCTGCTGATCGACCCGGCCGCATTCTCGTCCCGTCCTGACTACCTGCTGCGGGTGCGCGGCATGAGCATGCGCGACATCGGCATCCTCGACGGCGACCTGCTCGCAGTCAAGAGCTGCTGCAGCGCGGAAAACGGGCAGATCGTGGTAGCGCGCATCGGCGATGAGGTCACGGTCAAGCGCCTGCGCACCCTGGCCAGTCACATCGAGCTTCTGCCCGCCAACCCGGAGTTCGCGCCCATTCGCGTCACGCCGGACCAACCCTTCGCCATCGAGGGTCTGGCCGTGGGGCTGGTGCGCGGTGCGCTGGGCTGAAGGCTACGCGGGAGCCCGCTGCCGCGACTTCCACCAGCCCCACACCGCCGGCAGCAGTGACAGCACGATGATGCCCAGGGTCAGTATGCCCAAATTGTGTTTGATCCACGGCATGTTGCCAAACAAATAGCCGGCCATGACCAGCACCCCGACCCACAGGGTCGCGCCCATCATGTTGTAGACGAGGAACTTGCCGTAGGACATTTCCGCAACTCCGGCAACGAACGGAGCAAAGGTGCGGATGAACGGCATGAAGCGGGCCGCGACAATGGTGATGCCGCCGTATTTTTCGTAAAACGCATGCGCCTTGTCGAACGCCCGGCGGTTGAACCAGCGCGAATCCGGCCAGGAGAAGACCTTGTGGCCGATCGCCTTCCCGATCTGATAGTTCAGGCTGTCGCCCAGCACCGCCCCGAGCCACAGCACCGCCATGACGCCCGGCAGACTCAGCGCGCCGGTGGCGGCAAAGGCGCCGACCACGAACAGCATCGAGTCACCCGGCAGGAAGGGCATGATCACCAGCCCGGTCTCGACGAACACGATGCCGAACAGTAGTCCGTAGACCAGCGGCCCGTACGCCGAGATGAGCTGCGCCAGATGCACGTCGAAGTACAGGATGAGATCGATCAGGTGGTGCAGTTCCATGCGGCGCAGGCGCCAGTGCGCAAAAGATTGAGGATGGCAGAGGAAGTCAGTCAACGCGGCGGACCGCAGCACATCGACGCGTCGGGCCAGCGGATGGCTGGCACAGTCGCGCCCGTTGCGCTCATGCAAAGAAGGAAAAGAGAGGTTTTCTCCGACCCAGCCTTCTGCCCAAGCAAGCCGGACCTGCGCAGACACAAAGCTCAGGCATGTTGCCAGCGGACACTGAGCCCAGACTGAGACCCCCTTGAAAAGTATACTGAGCGCAGTTGTCCGTCCCTCCTGCGCCCTGCCCGCAACATCCTGTCTTGCCGCAACCCCAACGTCCGATTCGTCCGCTGCCGGACGTGCTCATCAGTCAGATTGCCGCAGGCGAAGTCATCGAACGTCCGGCCTCGGCGCTGCGCGAACTGCTCGACAACGCCATCGATTCCGGCGCTACCGTCATCACCGTGTGGCTCGAACAGGGTGGCCTGGCCAGCGTGCAGGTGCAGGACGACGGCTGCGGCATCCCGCCGGACGAGCTGCCGCTTGCGCTGCAACGGCATGCCACCAGCAAAATCGTCGACCTGGACGAGCTGCACCGCGCTGCCAGCTTAGGCTTTCGCGGAGAAGCGCTTGCGGCCATGGCTGCGGTGGGCGAGATCGAGATCATCAGCCGCCGTGCGGATGCGCTGGGTGCGATGCTGCGCGCCAGCGGCGGACAGGTCGGCAATGTGCAGCCTGCTGCGGCGCAGCCCGGCACCCGGGTCACCCTGCGACAACTATTTTTCAACCTGCCGGCGCGGCGCAAGTTTCTCAAATCACCCAGTACCGAATACGCCTGGTGCGCCGAGGTGTTCCGACGTTCCGCGATGGCGCATCCACGGGTCGGGCTACGGCTGTGGCACGACGGCCAGCTCAAGCTGCAGTTCGATCCCGACCACTCCGCACACGGCCTGCAGCGCCTGCGCGCCGTGCTTGGCGAGGCCTTTGCCCGCGACGCACTGACCGTGACCGCACAGATCGGCCCGCTGGCGCTGCGGGCCCTGGTGTGCAGACCCACGGCGGCCCGCGCCCGCAGTGACATGCAGCACATCCTGGTCAATGCCCGTTGGGTGCGCGACCGCACGCTGGCGCATGCGGTGCGCGCCGCGTATGCCGATGTGCTGCACGGCGCGCTGCAGCCGCAATATGCGCTGCTGCTGGACCTACCGCCCGAGCTGGTCGATGTCAACGTGCACCCGGCCAAGGCGGAAGTGCGGTTTCGCGATGGCGCCGCGGTGCACCAGGCGGTGCGCCATGCGATCGAGCAGGCTCTGGCACGCAGCGCCGACGCGACAGCGCCCCCGCCAGCGCAGCCGGCGTTTGCGCCGCAGCTGCCCACCGAGACGCCGCGACCGGCGACCGCCCCGCTGCCCTTCACCTACACGCGCCCCAGCGCGCCGCCGTGGGACCTGCTCGTCCGTGCGCAGGCCCCGCTCGATCCGGCTGCGGCCTTGCAGGCGCGGGACAGCGCGTCGCCGCCTGCCTACGCTTCCCCTGCGCGCGACCCATCGGACCCATCGGACACCGAGTCAGATCCCGACTTTCCGCTCGGGTTCGCACTCGCGCAGTTTGCCGGCATCTATATCCTGTCGCAGAATCGGTACGGACTGGTCATCGTCGACATGCATGCGGCACATGAACGCATTGTCTTCGAGCGGCTGAAAGCGGCGCAGCAGGCCGGGCCCGCTGGCTTGGTGCAGCCCCTGCTCATCCCCGCGGTCTTTGCTGCAACCGAGATGGAAATCGGCGCGGCCGAAGACCACGCCGACAGCTTGCGCAGCCTGGGCCTGGAACTCGACCGCGCGAGCCCCGGCAGCCTGGTGGTCCGCGCCATTCCGGCGCCGCTGGCCCATGCCGATCCGATCCGCCTAGCCCGAGGGGTGCTCGCCGATCTGGCCGCGCAAGGCGCCAGCGCGCGCCTGCAGGACCAGCGCAACGCCATGCTCGCCAGCATGGCCTGCCACGGCGCGGTGCGCGCCAACCGCCAGCTCACCCTGGCCGAAATGAATGCGCTGCTGCGCGACATGGAGCGCACCGAGCGCGCCGATCAATGCAACCACGGTCGCCCGACCTGGAGACAAGTGGGGCTGGCCGAACTGGACGCGCTGTTCCTGCGCGGGCGCTGAGCATGGCCAGGCCGTCGCAATCGCAGCCCGTGGTGTGTCTGGTGGGCCCGACCGCAAGCGGCAAGACCGCGGCCGCGTTGCATCTGGCGCGGCAGGCGCGGGACCGGGGAGTCGCGGTGGAGCTCATCAGCATGGACTCCGCGCTGGTCTACCGCGGCATGGACATCGGTACGGCCAAGCCGGGCGCCGAGGAACGCGCCGTCTGCCCGCATCATCTGATCGACATTCTGGACCCGTCGCAGACCTACAGTGCCGCGCAGTTCGTCGACGATGCGCACGGGTTGGTCCAGGCCATCCGCCAGCGTGGGGCGCAGCCGCTGATCGTCGGCGGCACCATGCTCTATCTCAAGGCGCTGCAGTCGGGCCTGTCCGAGCTGCCGCAGGCCGACGCGGCGCTGCGCGCGCAGATCGACGCCGAAGCGGCCCGGCTGGGCTGGCCGGCGCTGCATGCCCGTCTGGCCGCGGTGGATGCACCCACCGCCGCCCGTCTGGCGCCGAACGATGCGCAGCGCATCCAGCGTGCACTGGAGGTGTGGATGCTCAGCGGCCGACCGCTGTCGGCACACTTCACGTCCGATGCGCAGACCAGGGCGGCCATGCGGCTGCGCATCGTGTCGCTGGAGCCGTCAGACCGCAGTGCGTTGCATTCGCGCATCGCCCAGCGCTTCGATGCCATGCTGCAGGCGGGCTTTCTCGATGAAGTGCGCGCGCTGCGCCAGCGCGGCGACCTCGACCCCTCGCTGCCGTCGATGCGCGCGGTCGGCTACCGCCAGGCGTGGCGCCACCTCGAAGGGCACACCACCGCCGCAGAATTCCGTGAACAGGCCCTTGCCGCCACACGCCAGCTCGCCAAGCGCCAACTCACCTGGCTGCGTGTCCTGCCGCAGCGCACGGTGCTCGACTGTCTGGCACCGCTGCAGCCCACGCTCGACGCGCTGAAACTGCTCGTCCCCTGAGGTTTTGAGCAGCGATTCGATTCAAGTCCTGCCGGTGTGCGCCGTTGAGTGAACTTGTCATGCCCATGCCGCAAACGCTCATGCCCCCACAGCCCGACGCCTGCCCGCCCGACTCACCCGCGACCGACCCGGGCTGGGCTGAGCGTGCCTTATCGGGGTCTGGTCTGGTGTTTCAGCTCAACCGGCGCGCTGGGCAGCTGCGGTTCACCCGGGCCAGCGCCTCGGCGCAAATGGTCTGCGGCCTCAGCGCCCAGACCCTGCTGAGCTCGGCAAGCAGTTTTGTCGCGCGCATCCACCCGGGCGATCAGCTCGACTTTCATGCCGCCCTGCAGGCCAGCGCCTTGCACGGCGAGCCGTGGAACTGGGAAGGGCGCATCATCACCGAGGGCGAAATCAAGTGGATCAACATCCGCGCGGTCATCACACAATCTGGCGCCAGGCTGACGCAATGGGACGGCATCATGCTCAACATCAGTCATGCCCGCCGGCGCGAAGCCGAACTGCGCGACATGGCAATGCAGATGGAACATGCGCGCGAACAGGAGCGCGCGCAGCTCGCCCAAGAACTGCAAAACAGCCTCGTTCCGTTGCTCGAGGCCTTGAGCCAGGGTCTGCACGACAGCGCCGGCGGCGCTGATGCTCAGCGGGCGCAACTGCACCGTCTGGCACAGGCCGCCACTGAAGCAGCCCGCCTCGCGGCGATGCAACTGCGCCCACCCGCGCTCGATACCGGATTGACCGACGCGCTGCGATGGCTGGCCGAGACATTCAGCCAGCGCCACGACATCCCGGTGACCCATGCGCTCGACCATGCCGGCAGTCTGCCAGACACGACCACCGCCCAGCTGTTTCGCATCGCGCAGCAGGCCTTTGCCCTCATTGCCGAACGCAAGCCGGTGCGCGCGGTGCATCTGAGCCTCTCGCGCACGCCCGGGCTGATCGGCCTGGACATCGTGGACGACGGACTCGGCACCGGCAGCGCAGCGCAGGACCAGACTCAGGGGCTGCGCAATCTGCGCGAAAGAGCCCGCCTGATGGGCGGCACGCTGCAATCCATTCACGCTCCCGGTCAGGGCACGGCCATCCGCCTGCGTGTGCCCTGTTGATCCAGGCGGTGGCAGCTGCAGATCAGGGACTGAAGACAACACTGAGCACAAGTCCCTTGCCTGCTGCGCATTCGATCTGCGAGCGGTGTGCTGTCTTGCACATCCTCGGGCGATTGTTTCCGTATGCGCCTTGCATCCCATCCAGCAGCCCGGCGCGCAGCATCAGAAGGATTCATTCAGTGTTGCCATTGTTTGACGTTCGCGCCAGATTTTGCTACCTTGCACCTATGTTTTGTGATGCCGTATCTGCTGCTGGCTTTTCTGCCCATCGTGCCTGCGCTGCTGCGCACGCGCAGCTCAGTTCGGCTGTGCTGTTGCTTTGTGGCCTGCTGCTACTGGCGCTGCCAGCCAAGACCGCGCGCGACTGATCGACCCAACCCCATCCATCCACCATCAAGCGCCCGCGGCCTCGGCTCAGGGCGCTTTTTGTTATGCAACGCTTCAGCATGAACCTGTTTGTCTCTGTGCACCGACTACCCATCGGTTGCCGGGCCATGTGCCCGCGACAGCCCGGCCGCCTTGTCGTCGCATGAATGCCGTCCAGAATACTCACCTACCCCTCCCGGAGATCGATCCATGTTGAAGCAACCGCAAACCAAATACCGTGCCTTCCCGCCGATTGGCCTGAAAGACCGCACCTGGCCGGACAAGGTCATCACCCGCCCGCCGATCTGGATGAGCACCGATCTGCGCGACGGCAATCAGGCGCTGTTCGAGCCGATGGACGCGCAGCGCAAGATGCGCATGTTCAAGATGCTGTGCGCGATCGGAATCAAGCAGATCGAAGTGGCGTTTCCGTCGGCATCGCAGACCGATTTCGACTTCGTGCGCGAATTGATCGAGGGCGACCACATCCCTGATGACGTCACGATCGAAGTGCTGACACAGGCGCGCGAGGACCTGATCCGCCGCACCTTCGAGTCACTGCGCGGTGCCAAGCGCGCCATCGTCCATGTCTACAACGCCACAGCGCCGAACTTCCGGCGCATCGTGTTCAATGTCGACGAAGCCGGGTGCACCCAGATCGCGGTCAACGCCGCCAGGCTGATCAAGCAGCTCGCCGCCGAACGCCCCGAGACGCAGTGGACCTTTCAGTACAGCCCCGAGGTATTCAGCGGCACCGAGCTGCCGTTCGCGCTATCGGTGTGCAACGCAGTCACCGAGGTGTGGCAACCCACGCCGGACAACAAGATCATCTTCAATCTTCCGGCTACCGTGGAGATGAGCACGCCGAACATTTACGCCGATCAGATCGAATGGATGCACCGCCATCTCGACAAGCGCGACAGCATCATCCTGTCATTGCACCCGCACAACGACCGCGGCTGTGCCGTGGCTGCGGCCGAGCTGGGCGTGATGGCCGGCGCAGACCGGGTGGAGGGCTGCCTGTTCGGCAACGGCGAGCGCACCGGCAATGTCGATCTGGTGACTCTGGCGCTCAATCTGTACTCGCAGGGCGTGGATCCGGGGCTGGATTTTTCGAACATCAACGCAGTAGCGCGTACGGTAGAGGAATGCACCCAGCTCCCAGTGCATCCTCGCCATCCCTACGCCGGCGATCTGGTGTTCACCGCGTTCTCCGGCTCGCACCAGGATGCGATCAAGAAGGGCCTTGCCGCGCAGCGCGCCAATGCGCTGTGGGAAGTTCCCTACCTGCCGGTCGATCCGGCCGACCTGGGCCGGACCTACGACTCGGTGATCCGTGTCAACAGCCAGTCGGGCAAGGGCGGCATCGCTTACCTGCTCGAAACCACATATGGCCTGATCATGCCGCGGCGGCTACAGGTCGAATTCAGCGGGGTGGTGCAAAAGCACACCGACGCCACCGGCACCGAAGTCACCGCGCAGCAGCTGTGGAAAATGTTCAACGAAGAATATGTCGCCATGGCGCATCCGCTGCACCTGCTGTCCTACCACCTGACCGACCATGGCGAACGCCAGGGCATCCGGCTGGAGATCGAGGCCGACGGCAAACGCCTGAGTCTCAAGGGCGAAGGCAACGGCCCGATTGATGCGGCCATCCACGCCCTGCGCCTGCCGCTGGCGGTGCACAGCTATGAGGAACGCGCGCTCGGCCTGGGCGCCGACGCCAAGGCATCGGCCATCATCGAAATGGCGATCGAGGGGCTGCCCACCAGCACCTTCGGCGTCGGCATGGATGCCAACATCGTCACCGCATCGGTGCGGGCCCTGGTGTCGGGTGCCAATCGCCTGCTGCACCGGCTGCCGCAGGAGGCTGCGCAGCAGCACCTCGACTTGCTGCACGCACCGCTGCGCGCCGTGGCGTGAGATGTGGTGCCCGGGGCATGCTTGCCGTCAGCTCATGGCGGGCCCGGGTAGCACCTTGCCGGGATTCATCAGATTCTGCGGGTCGAGCGCCCGTTTGATTGCCCACATCTGGCGCAGGGCAACCGCGTTACCGTAGCGCGCCAGCTCTTCCGGCTTGAGCTGGCCGATGCCATGCTCGGCAGAAAACGTGCCGCCGCAGGCCGCCGCGGCGTCATGCACGATGCGGTTACACGCGGCCTGATACGCATGCAAGAATTGCACCGGGTCCACCCCCTGCGGCGCCTGCACGTTGTAGTGCAGATTGCCATCGCCCAGATGGCCGAACACCAGCAGCCGCGCGCCTGGAATCGCCTGCTGGATGAGCTCGGCGGTCGACTCGACGAACGCCACCATGCGCGACAGTGGCACGCCAATGTCGTGCTTGATGTTCAGCCCCTCCTGCGCCTGCGCCAGCGGAATCGACTCGCGCAGATGCCACAGCGCGCGACTTTGCGCCTGGCTCTGCGCCACCGCGGCATCAACCACTGACCCAGCCTCCAGCGCCGCCTGCAGCAAGCCTTCCAGCCGCGCCCTGCCCTGCGCCTCGTCCTCGGCCTCGCTGGTCTCCAGCAGCACGCACCACGGGCTGGGCAGGTCGAACGGCAGACGCTGCTGCGGAAAATGCTGCTGTACCAGCTGCAGGCTGTGCGCGCTCATCAGCTCGAAACCGGTCAGGCTGCAGCCCAGCCGGTACTGGGCCAGATCAAGCAGGGCAATCGCCGCTGCCAGGTCGCGCACCGCGGCCAGTGCCGTGATCTGCGCTGCCGGCTGAGGGAACAGCTTGAGCGCTGCCGCGGTGATGATGCCCAGCGTGCCCTCTGCGCCGATGTACAGATCGCGCAGGCTGTAGCCGGTGTTGTTCTTGCGCAGGGTATTGAGTGCATCGACCACTTCGCCCTGCGGGGTGACCACTTCCAGCCCGAGACACAAATCGCGCGCATTGCCGTAGCGCAGCACCGCGGTGCCGCCTGCATTGGTCGACAGATTGCCGCCAATGGTGCAACTGCCCTCGGCGGCGAGAGACAGCGGAAACAGCTTGCCGACAGCGGCTGCGGCCTGCTGCACCGCGGCCAGCACACAGCCAGCCTCGGCGATCAGGCTGCCACCAACCGGATCGACCTCGCGGATGCACTGCAGCCGACGGGTGCTGAGCACGATCTGCTGGCCGCTGTCGTCCGGCGTGGCTCCGCCAACCAGCCCGGTATTGCCACCCTGCGGCACCACACCTACGCCATGCAGTGCGCACAGTTGCACGACCTCGGCCACTTGCGCCGTGTTGCCTGGCAGCACCACGGCCAGCGCCTGCCCCCGGTAGCGCTTACGCCAGTCGGTCAGATAGGGCGCGCAGTCCTGCGCATCGGTGAGCACATGCGAGGCCCCGAGCAGCGCACGCAGTGCATCCCTAAAGCGGGTGCTCTCAGCTGGCGTCATGGCGCGGCGCTCCGGAGCGCAGGAATCCGGCGATGCAGACGAACAGGCAGAGCGACAGCAGCAGCTCGATCCACCCCAGCCCGCGCGACGCGGCCTGAGGGTCGGTCATTGCGCGGGTCACCCCCTCGGCGGCGTAAAACCACAGCAGCAGGCTCAGCCAGCGCATGGTGAACGCCTTGCCGCGCAGCACACCCGGCACTGCCGGCAGCAGGGGCATGACCTTGAGCACTAGCAGCGAGCCGCCCGGATGCAGCGGCGCTACCCAGAGTTCCCACAGCAGGCACAGCAGGATCAGCGCCAGCAGACTGAGCACAGCGCCGCGCTGCCAGATATGCTGCCAATCGGGGAGGGACGCGCCGGGCATGATCGGCCTTGTCAATCTGCGCCAAGCTTGAGCGCCGTCTGCGCCAGCCGCTGCCCCAGCGCCACCGCCAGGCGTTTTTCTTCCTCGCTGACCGCCAGGGATGCATCGGAGGCGGCGTGGTGACTCGCGCCGTAAGGTGTGCCGCCGCTGCGGGTGGTCATCAGGTCGGGCTGACCGGCATAGGGTAGACCAACGATGAGCATGCCGTGATGCAGCAGCGGCAGCATCATCGACAGCAGGGTGCTTTCCTGTCCGCCGTGCAGACTGCCGGTGGAGGTGAACACCGCCGCCGGCTTGCCCGCCAGCGCCCCGGAGAGCCACAGCGTCGAGGTCTGGTCGAGAAAATACTTCAGCGGCGCGGCCATGTTGCCAAAGCGCGTGGGCGAGCCCAGCGCCAGCCCGGCGCATTCCTGCAGATCACCCAGCTCCGCATATGGCGGGCCGTCGTCGGGAATGGCTGGCGCGGTCTGCTCGGCCACGGTGCTGACCCGCGGCACGGTGCGCACCCGCGGCAGCGCTCCTGGCACGCTGGCCACGCCCTGCGCAATGCACTCGGCCAGGGTGCGCGTGCCGCCATGCACGCTGTAGTAGAGAACCAGGATGACTTTCATAGAGACCTTGCAAGGAAACCCGCGATTTCAATCGCGGGAGGAATTGCAGGCGCGCAAAGCGCACCATGTGGTGTATATTGGAACGCATGATGCGCACCGCCCAGGTCCGACTGGACGTGACTGCACAGCAAGCCGCCGCGTTGACGGCGCTGCGTTCTGCTGACGCAGATGCCTGCAACCGTCTGGTGCCTTTCGTCGTCGCGCACCGGGTCTGGAATCGGGTGGCCTTGCACAACCTGGCGTACAACGCGCTGCGAGCGGCCACGCCGCTGGGCAGCCAGATGGGCTGCAACGCGATCTTCTCGGTGTGCAAAGCCGACAAGGCACAAAAGGCGCTGGGGCGCATCCGCAAAGACCAGCCGCCTCCCGCGATCCGTTTCGACCATGCCAGCGTGCATTTCGACCAACGCACCTACACACTCAGGGGCGACGGCGTCTCGCTCTACACGGCTCAGGGGCGCATGACCATTCCCCTGCGCCTGGGCGCGCATCAGCGCCGCATCCTCGAATCCGGAAAGCCAAAGGAAGCGGAACTGGTCTTGCGGCAGGGCAAGTGGTTTTTCAACCTCGTCGTCGAATCCGGCGACGTGAAGCCGCTGGCATCCGGCCCGGTCATGGGCGTGGATGTCGGAGAAAACAACCTCGCCGCCGTGAGCACGGGCAAGGTCTTCGGCGGCGAGCATCTGCGCGATCGGCGCGACCGTTCCAAGGCGGCGGGCATCGTGGTCGAGTACGTCAACCCGGCCTACACGAGCCAGACGTGTGCGTGCTGCGGCAGTCTGGGCAAGCGGCTCAAGCATCGTTTCGTGTGCGATAAGTGTGGTCTGCGGGCGCACGCCGACTTGAATGCAAGTCGAAACCTTGCCCGCATCGGCAGCGGTGCCCCGCTGCCGATGGCGACCGTCAATGCGCCTGATGTTGGGGGTGTGGATAGGGGCAACCATGTCTGCGCTTCACAATAACAGGCCGTTGAAAAACTACTGCGGTGGGCCATCTGCGGCGTTGCACGGTGCTCGCTGCCTCGCCTATCTATTTGATATGTCTCGGTCGCTGCGCGCCGTGCGCCTTGCATCTGGCCATCCTCGCGACGTTTTTCAACGGCCTGATAAAGCCTGCGACTGAAAAGTCGCGGGTGATTTACTCCGCTATGGTATTGCCATGCCACGCCTGAGCCTGCCCGAAGCCCTCAAAGCCAGCCTGCGCACGCTGGCAACGCGGTTTGCGCAGGACAACCTGGCGCAGACCGCAGCCAGCCTGACCTTCACCACCCTGATCTCGCTGGTGCCGCTGCTCACCGTGGCGCTGGCGGTGTTCACCGCGTTTCCAGCATTCGACAGGCTGCAGGGCCAGTTACAGGCGCATCTGGCGCAGCAGATGCTGCCCGAGGGGCTGTCGGACAAGGTGGCGCATTACCTGAGCGATTTCGCAGCGCGGGCCAAGGGGCTGGGCGTGGTCAGCGTCATCTTTCTGATCTTGACCGCCACGTCGATGATGCTCACGGTCGACCGCGCGCTCAACGCCATCTGGCGTACCCCGCGGCCACGCCCGCTGGCGCAGCGAGTGCTGATCTACTGGGCCGGATTCACCCTGGGACCACTGGTGCTGGGCGCAAGCATCGGGTTAATGAGCTATGTGGTCGGCGCGCACCGCGGGCTGCTGCACCACCTGCCGGGCGGCGCTAGCGTGCTGCTGAGCCTGGCATCTTGGGCGTTGATGGCGGTCGCACTGGCGGCAATGTTCCGCTTCATCCCGAATGCCGAGGTGCAGTGGCGCGACGCGCTGGCCGGCGGCGTGGTCGCCGCGCTGGCGTTCAGCCTAGGGGGGCGGGCGCTGGCCTTGTATTTCTCCTCCGTGACCACCTACACCGCGGTGTACGGTACCTTTGCCGCCCTGCCCTTGCTGCTGCTGTGGATCGACTTCAGCTGGCTCGCAGTGCTGGTCGGGGCAATGATCGCGGCCTATGCACCGACGCTGCGCGGGCGCGCGATCCGCCACGAGGGCTATGCCGGGGCCGAGTTTCTTGGCGCAATACAAGTGCTCAGGCAGTTGTACCGCGCGCGACAGGCGCCGAACTGCGGGCTGACGGCGGCCGCGCTGTCGCGCCGGCTGCGCCTGGACCCGTTACAACTGCAGGACCTGCTCACCGCGCTCGAACGGTTGGGTTGGGTGGGCAAGGTGGCCTGCGCAGACCGCGGGCCGGCGCGCTGGGCGCTACTGTGCGACACGCAGTCCACGTCGATCGAGCCACTGATCGACGCCCTGCTGCTCGACCAGGAACATGCCCGGCGCACCTCGGCCCTGCTGGCGCATTTGTTCGGCGCCGAAGCGCGCAGCTGCACTCTCGATCGGCTGCTCGACGAGCACCCAGTCAAAGGCGCCGGGTCAGCATCTGCCACCACATCACCCAGTCTCCCATCAGACTCAGCAGTGGGCGCTTGAACGTAGCCGGGCGGTTGTGCTCGACAAAGAAGTGGCCGACCCAGGCGAAGGCGTAGCCGCAGACCACCGCCGCAAGCAGCCACCACGGGTTGCCGGTGAACACCAGGAAAAACAGACAAACCAGCGCCAGAGTCGAGCCGGTGAAGTGCAGCCAACGATTGAGCGGTTGGCGATGCTCGGCTAGGTACAGCGGATAGAACTCGGCAAATGATCGCGCAGCGGCCAGCCGTGCCAGGTTGGACGGCTGCGGGGCAGCGGGCAGGTCGTGGGGATGGTGACGTGCGCGCATGAGACATCTCCGGTGACGGTGATGCGCCAACTATAGGCGGCACAGGCGTTGTCGTGCGGCATGGTACTGCTCAGCTAGCTGCGCCACCAGCGCGGCCGCACTCTGTACCTTATGCACCACGCCGATGCCCTGGCCGCAGCCCCAGATGTCTTTCCATGCCTTCGCTGTGCCCAGCGCCAAGGCAAAGTCCATCTTGTTTGGATCGCCCTCGGGCAGATAGTCGGGGTCGAGCCCGGCAGCGGCGATCGAGCCGCGCAGGTAGTTACCGTGCACCCCGGTGAACAGGCTGGAATAGACGATGTCCTGCGCGCTGCTGTCGATGATCATCTGCTTGTAGGCATCGACTGCGCGGGCTTCGTCGGTCGCGATGAAGGCGCTGCCGATGTAGGCCAGGTCGGCACCCATGGCCTGCGCCGCGAGAATGGAGCTGCCGCTGGCGATCGCCCCAGACAGCACGATGGGGCCGTCGAACCAAGCCCGGGTTTCCTGCACCAGAGCGAACGGCGACTGCGTGCCGGCATGCCCCCCGGCGCCCGCAGCGACCAGGATCAGGCCATCGGCGCCCTTGTCGATGGCCTTGTGCGCGAAGGTCTGATTGATCACGTCGTGCAGCACCAGCCCGCCCCAACCGTGCACCGCCTGGTTGACCTCGGGCCGCGCGCCCAGCGAGGTGATGACGATGGGCACCCGGTATTTGGCGCACAGCATCATGTCGTGCTCCAGCCGGTCGTTGCTGCGATGGACGATCTGATTGACCGCAAACGGCGCCGCCGGCTGATCCGGATGCGCCACGTTCCATGCTGCCAGCGCCTCGGTGATCTCGGCCAGCCATTCGTCGAGTTGCGATGCCGGCCGCGCGTTGAGCGCCGGAAAGCTGCCGACAATGCCTGCGGTGCACTGCGCGATCACCAGCTTGGGGTTGGAGATGATGAATAGCGGCGAGCCGATCACTGGCAGGCGCAGTGAGGAAAGAGCAGTGGGCAACGCCATGATCAGAATGCCTCCACCGGCAGCGCCATCACACTGTCCGCACCCTGCAGCACCGCATCGCGCAGCGCGCTGCAGCGCGGCAGGATGTGCGCGCAGTAGAACACTGCGGTGGCGCGCTTGGCGCTGGCAAACGCGGCGTCCTCGGCACCCAGGTGCGCCACGGCCAGCCAGCTCTGCGCCAGTTGCCAGCCGGCCAGCAGGGTGCCCGTCAGCATCAGATACGGCACGCTGCCGGCATAGGCCGCGTTCGGCGCGGTCTTGCCACTCGCGACGATGAAGGCCACGACCTGGGCATAGGCCTGCCGCGCATGGGCCAGTTGCGTGGCCATGGTCACAGCCTGCGCATCGCCGGTGGCCTTGAGCGCGTCCTCGGTCTTGTTCACGCGGCTGGCAAAACTCATCGCCAGCACGCCGCCATCGCGCACGGTCTTGCGGCCCACCAGGTCGTTGGCCTGAATCGCCGTGGTGCCTTCATAAATGGTGAGGATGCGCGCGTCGCGGTAGAACTGCGCGGCGCCCGTGTCCTCGATGAAACCCATGCCGCCGTGCACCTGCACGCCCAGGCTGGTCACCTCGATGCTCATTTCGGTGGAAAAGCCCTTGACCAGCGGCACGAGAAAGTCGTACGCCGTCTCATGTGCAGCACGTTGCTGGGCGTCGGGGTGAGCACGGCCAACGTCGTGCAGACTGGCCGCGACCAGTGCGAGCGCCCGCGCGCCCTCGGTGAGCGCGCGCATGGTCATGAGCATGCGACGCACATCCGGGTGATGCACGATGGTCACCGCCTGCGCCGAGCTGCCGTCCACCGGACGCGACTGCACCCGCTCCTTGGCATAGGCCGCGGCCTTCTGGTAAGCGGCTTCGGCCACTGCCACGCCCTGCAGCCCCACGGCATAGCGTGCGGCGTTCATCATGATGAACATGTACTCTAGGCCACGGTTGGGCTCGCCCACCAGCTCGCCAATGGCGCCCGGTCCCACCTCGCCCTTGCTGTCTCCATAGACCAGCACCGCGGTCGGGCTGGCCTTGATGCCCAGCTTGTGTTCGATCGACGCGCACCAGACATCGTTACGGCGTCCATCTTCCAGCAGTTTGGGCACGATGAACAGCGAAATGCCCTTGACCCCGGGCGGCGCATCAGGCAGGCGAGCGAGCACTAGATGGACGATGTTCTCGGCCATGTCGTGTTCGCCGTAGGTGATGTAGATCTTCTGCCCGAACAGACGGAAGCGGCCGTCAGCCTGCGGTTCGGCGCGTGTGCGCACCAGTGCCAGATCGGAGCCGGCTTGCGGCTCGGTAAGGTTCATGGTGCCGGTCCACTGCCCCGAGATCAGACGCGGGATATAGCGCTGCTTCTGGTCGTCACTGCCCGCAGTGAGCAGCGCTTCGATTGCGCCGTCCGACAGCAACGGGCACAGCGCAAAACTCAGGTTGGCAGCGTTGAACATTTCGGTGCAGGCCGCGGAAATGCTCTTGGGCAACCCCTGACCGCCAAAATCTGCCGGATGCTGCAACCCCTGCCAGCCGCCTTCGGCAAATTGGCCGAACGCCTGCTTGAACCCGGGAGTGGTGGTCACCACGCCGTCTTTCCAGCTGCTGGGCTGCAGGTCGCCGGTGCGGTTCAGTGGGGCGATGACCCCCTGGTTGAAATGGGCACATTCCTCCAGCACAGCGCGTGCAGTGTCGAGTGTGGCGTCCTCGAATCCAGGAAGCTGGGCAATCGACGCCAGACCGGCGAGATGTTCGAGGTCGAACATCATGTCGCGGACGGGGGCGGTGTAGGACATGCGAGTCTCCGGTTGGGGCTGTGTGGCCGTGCTGAATCGCGGGCCGTTCTGCGCGGCCTCTACAGTCGTGAACGGGCGGGATGCTGCGGGTCAGATCTGCTTGACCATTTCCGGCACCGCGGTAAACAGGTCGGCCACCAGGCCGTAGTCGGCCACGCCGAAAATCGGCGCCTCTTCGTCCTTGTTGATCGCGACGATGACCTTGCTGTCCTTCATGCCGGCCAGGTGCTGGATGGCGCCGGAAATTCCCACCGCGACATACAGCTGCGGCGCGACGATCTTGCCGGTCTGCCCCACTTGCCAGTCGTTGGGAGCATAGCCAGCGTCCACCGCGGCACGGCTTGCGCCCAGCGCGGCGCCGAGCTTGTCGGCCAGGGGAGTCAACACCGCGTCGAAGTTTTCCTTGCTGCCCAGACCGCGTCCGCCGGAGACCACGATCTTCGCCGCCGTGAGTTCCGGGCGCTCGCTCTTGATGGACTCGCGCCCGACCAGGCTGGACAGCCCGGCATCTTCCACCGCGGCAATGGTCTGGATCTCGGCATGGCCGCCGCTGGCGGCCACCGGATCGAAACCGGTGGTGCGCACGGTGATGACCTTGACCTTGTCGCTGCTGTGCACCGTGGCGATGGCGTTGCCGGCGTAGATCGGGCGGTCGAAGGTGTCGGGCGCACGCACATGGATGATGTCAGACACCTGCGCCACGTCGAGCAGCGCAGCCACGCGCGGTGCCAGGTTCTTGCCGAACGCAGTGGCCGGGGCCAGGATGTGGTCATATTCTGAGGCAACCGCCAGCACCTGCGCCGCAGTAGTTTCGGCCAGTCCGGCGGCAAGCTGCGGCGCATCAGCGCACAGCACCTTGGCGACTCCTGCTGCCTGCGCCGCGGCCTGCGCCACGGCGGTGCAGCCGTGACCGGCGACGAGCACATGGACCTGCGGATCGCACTGCAATGCCGCAGCAATGGTGTTGAGGGTGGAGGGACGCAGGGTGTGGTTGTCGTGTTCGGCGATGACGAGGGCAGTCATGGGCGCAGTCCTTGAAAGCGTTGGGCGATCGGCGGTTCGGAATTCAGATGACCTTGGCTTCGTTTTTCAGGCGGGCGACCAGGGTGGCCACGTCGGGCACCTTGACCCCGGCGCCTCGCCTGGGCGGCTCGGCAACCTTCAACGTCTTCAGCCGCGGCGCCACATCGACGCCGAGTTCCTCGGGCTTGAGCGTCTCCAGCGGCTTTTTCTTCGCCTTCATGATGTTGGGTAGGGTGACGTAGCGCGGCTCGTTCAGCCGCAGGTCGGTGGTGATGACCGCAGGTAGCCTGACTGCGATCGTCTCGAGCCCGCCGTCGACCTCGCGCGTGACCTTGGCCTGCTCGCCGTCGATCTCGACCTTGGACGCAAAGGTCGCCTGCGACCAGCCGAGCAGCGCGGCAAGCATCTGCCCGGTCTGGTTGGCGTCATCGTCGATGGCCTGCTTGCCGAGGATGACCAGTTGCACCGCTTCGCGCTCGACCACCGCCTTGAGCAGCTTGGCCACGGCCAGCGGCTGCAGTTCGGCGTCGGTTTCGACCAGAATGCCGCGGTCGGCGCCGATCGCCATCGCGGTGCGCAGCGTCTCGCCGCAGGCGGCCACGCCGCAGCTGACGGCGACGATCTCGCTGACCGTGCCCTTCTCCTTGAGCCGCACCGCTTCCTCGACGGCGATTTCGTCAAACGGGTTCATGCTCATCTTCACCCCGGCGGTCTCAATGCCGTTGCCATCGGACTTGACCCGAATCTTGACGTTGTAATCGACCACGCGTTTGACCGCGACCAGCACTTTCATGCCTTGCTCCTATGGATTTGGAATGTGAGTTCAGTTTGTGCAGCACCGCACAAGCCAATCGGCTAGGCGACCCACAATAGAACGATCGTTCGTTTTTGGCAGTGTAACGAGGGACACTGCCCCAGATCAAGCCTTTTCAAAGACCCTACCTAGATTGCAACCCGCATTGGGCAGTAGCCGCCCGCCGCCGCAATCGGCGGGGCTTGCGTCCACAGACTTGGCCGTCACGCTCGCCCAGCGACAAGCGGCCGCGACGCCTGGCAGTCGTGCTGGCTGCGCGCGATCAGGAATGGTCCCGGTGGTAGCGAGAACCGTGCTGGGCATGATGCGGGCCAACGTGCCCGCCGCGCTGTTCAGCCATCGCTTTGCCGATCGCCTCTGCTATACCGCCTCTGCCAACACGCCGAGTGCATGGCATTGCCGCACTCTTGTTCGTCGTGATGGGCGCGTTTTCCCTGCATCAGGCGCTGGCCGCATCAGACGACGCGCGCGGTCAACGGAGGCAGGCTCTGTCAATCGCTGTCGTGGTCAGGCTCGGGCCGACGTGCAGCCCCGGTTGCGCCTGCTGCAGGCCGCAGCGGCGCTGGCGGCGGATCGTCCCCCGCCCATCGCACCACGCGCTGCGGAAAGGGAATCTCGATGCCGTGTGCCTTCAAGGCATGCCAGATGGCCAGGTTGACCTGGCCGCGCACACCCAGAGTGCCATTTTCGGGGTCGGCGATCCAGTACCCCACCGTGATGTTGAGGGCGCTATCGCCAAAGGCGTCGAGCACCGCGCTGGGTGCCGGGCTGTGCAGGACACGCGGCACCGACTGCACCGCCTCTTTGATCAGCGCAAGAGCCTGCTCCACATCGGTGTCATAAGCTACGCCCACCGTGGTGGACAGCCACACGTTCGGATCACTGTATGAGAGATTTTCGATGCGGTTGGCGATCAGCATTTCATTAGGCACGATGGACTCCATGCCCGCTATGCTGCGCACCAGGGTGTAGCGGGTCTTGATATCGACGATCTGCCCCTGAAAGGTGTCGATGCGCACGTTGTCGCCCACACGCAGGCTGCGCTCGAGCAGGATGACAAAGCCAGAGACATAGTTTGCCGCGATTTTCTGCAGGCCAAAGCCCAGGCCGACGCCGAGCGCGCCGCCGAAGACACTGAGCACGGTGAGGTCGATCCCCACCATCTGCAGCGCCGTGAGCACAGCGACGAGTAGCACCACCGAGCGCAGCAGCCGCGTGAACACCAGCCGCAGACTGGCGTCCAGGGGCGACCGCAACAGGCGCGCCTCCAGCAGCGACGAAACCCACAGCGCCAGAAGCAGCGTCACCGCAATCGAGGCCACCCCCTTGAGAAGCGTCCAGCCCGACAAGCGTTGCTTGCCCAGGGTGATGGACAGCGCGTCCAGTGCCTCGCGGATTTCTGGCAGGATGCCCGCCAGGTGCAGCGCCAGGGTGATCCACAAACCGATGCTGAGGACCCGCACCAGATAGCGCGTGCCGCTGTCCTTGGAAAACCGGTGCCGCGAAACCGAAGCGGCCAGCCGCACGAGCAGCAGCACCCCGAGCACCGGTAATGCCAGTTTGAGCAGAGGTAAATTGAGCAGGAGGTGCGATGCATGGCGCACCAGAATCAGGGCGAGCAAGGCGACAAACGGAAACCCCAGGCCATAACGCCAGCTCGCTACAAACGCCTCACGCCAACTGGGCAGCTTGCGGATCTGCTTTTCGAGCGCAGTGCCTAGCAGCACGCCAAGCACGATCACCCCCAGCAGAATGCCAGCCTGCAAGCGTAACTGCTCCGGAGTTTGGCGGTAAAACGCCTCGATCAAAGGGGATTCGATCAACATGCTGGAAACCAGGAATGGACAGCCGGGCATGGTAGCCCGCTGCGCTGGTCAAGGCCGATCAACGCAGGGGCCCGCTGGGAGGTGGTACGGGTAGAGGCGGTGCTTGTTTTTGTGCGGCGTTGCGGCGCGCCTGTTGTGCCTGTTTTTCGGCATAGGCCTTCTGTTTGGCCGCGTATTCGGTTCGTGCTTTGGCAGCCTGCTCCGCCCGCTGCCCCGAAGACGGCGCAATGGGCGGCAACGGGGCGCAATGCCGCGGCGAGACGGCAGGTGCGGCCTGCGGTCGGCCCGTCGCCTCACCGTTCGCGGCCGCCTGCGCTGCGGCTTGCCGGGCGCGCGCTGCAGCCTGCTCTTCGCGCTGCGCCAGTGTTGCCCGGCGCGCTGCGCTGGCGCGCTCAGTCTGCGCGCTGTCGGGCTGGGCGGCCCGCGCCGCGGCGAGGTTGGCCTGCACCTTGCGTAGCTCGGCCTCGGCAGCGCGCTGGCGGGCACGCAGCGCGATCGCCTGCAGCTCCGAGTCGATGGCGGCAAGCGCTTCGCGCTCCCGCCTGCGCGTGGCGTCCAGGCAGTCATTGACAAAAAACCGCTGCAGACAGGCCACCTGCTCGTCGCGGTAGCGAGACAGCACCTGCGCGCGCTGCGCCTGCAGCGCAAACTGCTGCGCCGCGTCCTGCTCGGCGGTGGGCGTGGCCTGCGCCAAACCCTGCAAACCCTGCAATAGGCAGGTGCCGAGCAGGCCGGTCAGCAAGAGGCGGCGCGGCGTCATGCCAGCTCCGCCAAATCCAGCCGCCGCTCGGCGCGTAGGTATTCGGCGCTTTGCATCTCGCGCAGACGCGATGCGGTGCGGCTGAACTCGTACGCCAAAGGCCCGTGCGGGTAAAGGTCTTCAGGTGGGACCGCGGCGCTGATAATCAGCTTGACCCGCCGGTCGTAAAGCACATCGACCAGCAGGGTGAAGCGCCGTGCGGCGCTGGCCATGTCTTCGGTCATCTGCGGCACGTCCGACAGCAGCACGGTGTGAAACCGGCTGGCGATCTCCAGATAATCGAGCTGCGAGCGCAGCGTGTTGCACAGCGCATCGAAGCTGAACCACACCACGCCGCCTGCCCGCTGCAGCGCCTGGATGTCGCGCCCTTCGATCCGCAGCAGCGGATCGTCGTCAGCGTCGCCGGCGATGCGCTCGAAGGCCTGCGCCATCTTCACCTGCGCCTGCGCGCCAAGCGGCGTGATGTACAGGTCGAGCTCGGCTAGCGCCCGCTGCCGGTAGTCCACACCGCCATCGACCTGCACGACGTCCATCTTTTGCTTGATCAGCGCGATCGCCGGCAGAATGCGGTCGCGATGTAGGCCGTCGGGGTAGAGCATGTCGGGGTGAAAGTTGGACGTGGCGATCAGCTGCACCCCGTGGTCGAACAGTCCGGCGAGCAGGCGGTGCAAGATCATCGCGTCGGTGATGTCGCTGATGTGAAACTCGTCGAAGCAGATCAGCCGGAACCGACGCGCGATGCGCCGCGACAGCTCCAGCAGCGGATCGACCGTGCCTTGCAGCGCGGCCAGTTCGCGCTGCACCTCGCGCATGAATTCGTGAAAGTGCAGCCTGGTTTTGCGCATGATCGGCACGGTGACGAAAAACGCGTCCATCAGCATCGACTTGCCACGCCCGACCCCGCCCCACAGATAAACGCCACGCGGCAGTTCGGGATGGATCAGCGCGCGTCGGATCGCGCTGGAGCGGCGTGATTTGTAATCCACCCATTCGTCGTAGCACTGCTGCAGCCGCGCGAGCGCCCTGCGCTGCGCCGCGTCGAGTTCGAGCCCGCGCCCCTGCAGCGCCTGCTTGACATAGCTCGTGACATCCATCGGCTGGTTTACAGGTTGAGCGTGCGTGCGGCCACGCCCAGCGCGGCTTCTTTCATTGCTTCGGACAGCGTCGGGTGCGCGTGGCAGATGCGCGCGATGTCCTCGCTCGACGCCTTGAACTCCATCGCCACCACCGCCTCGGCAATCAGCTCAGACGCCATCGGGCCGATGATGTGTACGCCGAGGATCTCGTCGGTCTGCGCGTCGGCGAGCATCTTGACGAATCCGGTGGTGTCGCCGAGCGCCCGCGCGCGGCCGTTCGCCACAAACGGAAAGCTGCCGGCCTTGTACGCGCGGCCAGCCGCCTTGATCTGCTGTTCGGTCTGTCCGACCCAGGCGATCTCAGGCGCGGTGTAGATCACCCAGGGGATCGTCGCGAAATCCACATGCGGCTTTTGTCCGGCGATGCGCTCGGCCACCGCCACGCCCTCCTCTTCCGCCTTGTGCGCAAGCATCGGTCCGCGCACCACGTCGCCAACGGCCCAGATGCCGGGCAGATTGGTGCGGCAGGCCTCGTCAACGACGATGAAGCCGCGGACGTCGCGCTCCAGTCCCACCTGCTCCGCGCCGAGACCCTCGGTGTTCGGCTGCCTGCCGATAGCGACGATCAGCTTGTCGACCTCGAGCGTCTGCGCTTGGCCCTGAGCATCCATCCAGTCGAGCGCCACCCCCTGCTCACGTCGGCCGAGTCCACCGAGCTTAGCGCCCAGGTGAATCTGCAGACCCTGGCGCGTGAACTGCTTGAGCGCCTCTTTGGCGATCTGCGCGTCCGCTGCGGCAAGGAACTCGGGCATGGCCTCGAGCAGTGTGACCTGCGCACCGAGCCGCCGCCAGACGCTGCCAAGCTCCAGGCCGATAACGCCGGCGCCGATGATGCCGAGCCGCTTGGGAACCGCATCGAGCGCGAGCGCGCCGGCGTTCGACAGCACAGTTTGCTCGTCGATCTCGACCCCTGGCAAGCGCCGCGGCACCGAGCCAGTGGCGATCAACACCTGCGGCGCGACGAGCTGCTGCTCGCCACCCTTGCCGCGCACCGCCACCTGCCAGCCGTCAGCGGCGCTGCCACCGGAAAAGCTGGCGGTGCCATGAATGAAGCTGATCTTGTTCTTTTTGAACAGATAGAGGATGCCCTCGTTGTTCTGCCGCACCACCTGCGCCTTGCGCCGCTGCATCGCGCCGAGGTCGAGCGTCGGTTGCCCAAGGCCGCCGATGCCATGCGCGGCAAGCGCATGTCCGGCCTGTTCGAACAATTCGCTCGATTGCAACAGCGCTTTCGACGGAATGCAGCCGACGTTGGTACAGGTGCCGCCGGGGGCGGGGCCACCCTGCGCATTGCTCCAGGCGTCGATGCAGGCCACGCGCAGACCGAGCTGCGCGGCGCGGATCGCGCCGATGTAACCGCCCGGGCCAGCGCCGAGCACGATGAGGTCGAAATCCAATGCCATGATGCGTGTCCTTGCGGCAGCGCCGTGATGCACGGCGCCGCGGTGAGCGATGTCAGAAATGTCAGAACGTTAGAGATCGAGCAGCAACCGTGCCGGATCTTCGAGCGCCTCTTTCATCGCTACCAGTCCGAGCACCGCCTCGCGCCCGTCGATCAGGCGGTGGTCGTAGCTCAGCGCAAGATAGTTCACCGGGCGGATGACGATCTGCCCGTCCTCGACCACCGGCCGATCTTTGGTCGCGTGGATGCCGAGAATCGCCGACTGCGGCGGGTTGATGATCGGGGTCGACAGCATCGAGCCGAACACCCCGCCGTTGCTGATGGAAAACGTGCCGCCGGTGAGCTCCTCGATGGTCAGTTTGCCCTCACGCGCCTTGACGCCGAACTCGGCAATCGTGCGCTCGATGTCGGCAAAACTCATCTGGTCGGCATTGCGCAAAATGGGCACGACCAGCCCGCGCGGGCTGCCGACCGCGATGCCGATGTCGAAATAGCCGTGGTAGACGATGTCATTGCCGTCGATCGACGCGTTGAGCACAGGGAACTTGCGCAGCGCATGCACCGCGGCACGCACGAAAAAGCTCATGAACCCGAGCTTCACGCCGTGCTGTTTCTCGAATTGTTCTTTGTAGCGGTTGCGCAGATCCATCACCGGCTTCATGTTGACCTCGTTGAAGGTGGTGAGGATGGCATTGGTCGCCTGCGACTGCAGCAGCCGCTCGGCAATGCGGGCACGCAGCCGGCTCATGGGCACGCGCTGCTCCGGCCGGTCGGTGTAGGCCGCCAGATCGAGCTCGGCCTGGACCGGCGGGAGCGACGCAGTCGCCGACGCCGGCATGCCCGCAGCAGCGGCGGTGGCCTTCGGCGATGCCGCAGCAGTGGACTGCGCACCGGGCTGCTTGACGACCTGTAGCGCATCTGCCTTGGTGATGCGTCCGTCGCGTCCGGTGCCGCTGACCTCGGCCGGATTGATGCCCTGCTCGGCCAGGATTTTTGCCGCCGCCGGCATGGCCACAGCCGGTGCAGCCGGTGCGGCTTGCGCAGCGGGTGCGGCAGGAGTGGCAGGGGCAGGCGCGGGTCGTGTTGCGCCGCCCACCGCGGTCACTGGCATCGGGCTGGTCTTTGCCGTGGCGTCGGTGTCGATGCGGGCGATGACCTCATCGCTGGTGACCGAGGCGCCGTCGTTCTTCAGAATCTGCGCCAGCACGCCCGCCGCAGGGGACGGCACTTCGAGCACGACCTTGTCGGTCTCGATCTCGATCAGGATTTCATCCTGCGCCACGGCTTGGCCGGGCTTTTTCTTCCATGTCAGCAGCGTGGCTTCGGCCACGGATTCGGAGAGTTGGGGAACTTTGATGTCGATCAGCGCCATGATGGAGTCCGGTATTGTTGTCTCGCGCAGGCCGGGGGCGACGGTGCGCGGTCGTGAACGGGAAATGAATTGGTGGGAAAGGCCGCGGTCTGCCGGGTGTCTGCCTGGCTGCACCCGGCTCCCGCTCAACGGGTAAGCACAAAGCCCTTGAGTTTGCCAAACGCCGCGGCAAGCAGTTCCTTTTGCTGCTCGGCATGCTTGGCGTAGTAACCCACCGCCGTGGAGGCGGATGCGGGCCGCCCGGCATAGCCGAGCTTCTGCCCTTCGAGCATGTTCTCGTGGATGTGGTGCTGCACGAAAAACCAGGCACCCTGGTTCTGCGGCTCGTCCTGGCACCAGACGATGTCGCGCGCATTCGGATAGCGCTTGACTTCGGCGGCGAAGGCCTTGTGCGGGAACGGGTAGAGCTGTTCCAGCCGGATGATGGCCACGTCATCGAGCTTGCGCTCGGCGCGCGCGGCGACCAGGTCGTAATACACCCGGCCGGTGCAGACGATCAGGCGCTTGACCCGCTGGGCATCGAGTTCGGCGGTTTCCGGCAGCACCAGTTCGAAGCGGCCGTTAGCGAGATCGGATAGCGGCGACTTGGCCAGCGGATGGCGCAACAGCGACTTGGGCGTCATCAGGATCAGCGGCTTGCGCAGCGGCCGCAGCATCTGCCGGCGCAGCACGTGGAAGATCTGCGCCGGAGTGGTCGGCTGGCAAACCTGCATATTGGTCTCGGCGCAAAGCTGCAGGTAACGCTCAAGCCGCGCTGAGGAGTGCTCGGGCCCCTGCCCTTCGTAGCCATGCGGCAGCATCAGGGTCAGGCCGCAGGCGCGTCCCCATTTCACCTCGCCCGCGGCGATGAACTGGTCGATCACCACTTGCGCGCCGTTTGCGAAATCGCCGAACTGCGCCTCCCAGATGACCAGGGTCCGCGGCTCTGCGGTGGCGTAGCCGTACTCGAAACCGAGCACGGCCTCTTCGGACAGGATCGAGTCGATTACCGTGAACGGCGCCTGGCCCTCGGCGACGTTCTGCAGTGGGATGTAAGTGCCTTCATCCCACTTTTCGCGGTTCTGGTCGTGCAGCACGGCGTGGCGGTGACTGAAGGTGCCGCGTCCACTGTCCTCGCCGGACAGGCGCACCGGATACCCATTGGCCACCAGCGAGGCAAATGCCATGTGCTCGCCCATGCCCCAGTCGAGCGGCAACTCGCCTCGCCCCATCTTGGCGCGGTCGGAAATCACCTTCTCGACCAGCGGATGGAGCTTGAAGTTTTCGGGAACCGTGGTGATGCGCTCGGCCAGGCGCTTGAGCTCGGTCACCGGCAGCGCGGTATCGGCGTTGTCGGTCCAGCGGCGGTTGAGATACGGCGTCCAGTCGACCGCGAACTTGCTTTTGTAATTGGTCAGCACCGGCTCCAGGCTGACCCCAGATTCCATCTCGGCGCGAAAAGCGTGCATCATCTGCTCAGCGTCCTCGGCGGTGATCACGCCCTGGCTGGTCAGCCGGTCGGCATACAGCTTGCGCGTGCCCGGATGCGTCGCGATTTTTTTGTACATCAGCGGCTGGGTGACCGCCGGGGTGTCCTGCTCGTTGTGGCCGAGCTTGCGAAAGCACACGATGTCGACCACCACGTCATGGTGGAACTGCTTGCGGTAGTCCAGCGCCAGGCTGGTGGCAAAGGCCACGCTTTCCGGATCGTCGCCGTTGACATGCAGGATGGGCGCTTCGATCATTTTCGCCACGTCGGTGCAATACAACGTGGAGCGGGCGTCGCGCGGGTCGGAAGTGGTGAAGCCGATCTGGTTGTTGATCACGATGTGCACCGTCCCGCCCGTGGTGTAGCCGCGGGTCTGCGCCAGGGCGAGCGTTTCCATCACCACGCCCTGACCCGCAAACGAGGCGTCGCCGTGGACCAGCACCGGCAGCACGGTCTCGCCGCGGGGATCCTCGCGGCGGTCGATGCGCGCGCGGGTGGAGCCTTCGACCACCGGGTTGACGATTTCCAGATGCGAGGGATTGAACGCCAGGCTCAGGTGCACCGGCCCGCCGGGGGTGGATACATCGCTGGAAAAGCCCTGGTGGTACTTGACATCACCGGAGGGTAGATCGTCGGCGTGCTTGCCCTCGAACTCGTCGAACAGATCCTGCGGCCGCTTGCCCAGAATGTTGACCAGCACATTGAGCCGCCCGCGGTGCGCCATCCCGATGACCAGTTCCTGGATGCCGAGCTGACCGGCGCGCTGTACCAGCGTGTCCATCGACACAATGAAACTCTCCCCCCCTTCGAGGGAAAAGCGCTTCTGCCCGACATATTTGGTGGCGAGATAACGCTCCAGCCCCTCGGCCGCGGTCAGGCGTTCGAGCAGGCGCTTCTTGGTGTCCGCATCGACGGCGGGGCGGGCCCGCGTGGATTCGAGCCGCTGCTGCCACCAGCGCTTCTGGTCCTGGTCGCTGATGTACATGAACTCGGCACCGATCGAGCCGCAGTAAGTTTGGTGCAGGTTGTTGATCAGCTCGCGCAGCGACAGGTTCTCGCGGTCGAAAAAAGTGTTGCTGACGTTGAACACCGTTTCCAGATCGGCGTCGGTGAAACCGTAGAACGACGGCTCCAAATCGGGAATGTTCGGTCGCTCGGTACGCTTGAGCGGATCGAGGTCGGCCCAGCGCACGCCGACATTGCGATAGGCTGCGATCAGTTGCTGGGCCGCAACACGCTTGCGCGCCAGTTCGCCGTCAGCCACTGCCTGCAGGGTGCGAATCGGCCCGGACTTGGCGCGCTCGGCAAAGGCAGAAATCACCGGGGCATGCGGCACGTCGCGGGCATTGCTGCCGTCGAGCGCCGGCACATGCTGCAGCGCGTCGAAATACGCGCGCCAATGGTCAGGAACAGACCCGGGATTGGTCAGATAGCTCTCGTACAACTCCTCCACATACGGCGCATTTCCGCCAAAGAGATAGGAGTTGGCTTGGAATTTCTGCATCAACATACGCGCTCACAGTCTGCCGGGTACCCCGGCGTTCAGTGGGAAACATCCTTCCGCGGCTCGGGCTGCCCGATTGGCGGATTGCGGCGGCTTCAGAAGGGCCAAATCACACTCTAGCACGCAGAATTGATGCAGCGCAAAGTGAATCTGTAAGCCCGTGAGCGGGTGCAGGACACTGCTGTTGCCTTTGCTTAGCCGCCTCGCAGGTGCGCTGCTAGCCACACCAGGCCGACGAAGACTGGCTGGTGCAGCAGATAAATGGTCAACGGCCAGCGCCCGAGAAAGGACAGTGGCCGGACCGCGGGCAGATGCCGCAAAGGCCGAAACTGCACCCGCGCCAGCAGCCAGCCCACACCCGCGCCAATCCACAGCACCCCGATCCACGGCAGCAGCGGCACATAGTCCTCTGTGATGGGTTTTTGGGTAATCAATCCTGTCCAGTTCCACCATGGCGGGTTGAAGAACGCATGGCCCCAGAGCTGCGGCGCGACGATGGTGATGGGCGCAAACAGCAGCACCCAGGCGCGGGCGTGGCGAAACACCAAGCGGTGCAGCAGCAGCATTGCCGCGATGCCGTGCAGGATGCCGAAGTAGATGAAGCTGTGCGGAAACGCGGCGTAGCTGCCAGCGGTGACCAGCAGGGAGGCGCCGACGATCTGCGCCCAGCGCTTCCAGAAATGTCGAGTCGGGCGACCGCTGACATCGGTGAAGGTCTGCGTCAGCCCTGCTGTGAACAGGAACAGGCTGACGATGGCGATGCGCTGATCCAGCCAGAGCGGATTGGTGTAGAAGTCGGTATGGATGAAGCCGAACCAGTTCAGGTCGAAGCTAAAGTGAAACGCCATCATCCACACGATCGCCAGCCCGCGCAGGGTGTCAACGCCGCCGTAGCGGGTAGCGCCCGTGCTTGGGCCCTGCTCGCCCTGCTCCGCGAGGCTGCCGCCACCTCGCGGCGGCCCAGCAGCAGCGGAGTCAAACCGCTGTGACGGCTCAGCCACACCAGACCCGCGCGTTGCGGAACATGCGCATCCACGGGCTGTCCTCGCCCTGCCCCGGTGCGGTCCAGCTCATCTGCACACTGCGGAACACGCGCTCGGGATGCGGCATCAGCGCGGTGAAGCGGCCGTCCGGGGTGGTGACCGCCGTGATGCCACCCGGGCTGCCGTTGGGGTTGAACGGATAGCGCTCGGTAGGCTTGCCGTGATGATCGACAAAGCGCATCGCCACCTGCAGCCGCTGCGGGTCGCCCTGCTGCGAAAAGTCGGCCCGGCCTTCGCCATGCGCCACGGCGATCGGGGCGCGGCTGCCGGCCATGCCCTGGAAAAAGATCGACGGCGAGTCAGTGACTTCCACAAGCGACAGACGTGCCTCGAACTGCTCGGAGAGGTTGCGGGTGAAACGCGGCCAGGCTCGGGCGCCGGGAATCATCGGCGCCAGTGCGGCAAGCATCTGGCAGCCGTTGCACACCCCCAGCGCGAAAGTGTCGGGCCGGGAGAAGAACCGGGCGAACTGGTCGGCCAGCTCTGGGTTGAACAGGATGGAGCGCGCCCAGCCCTCGCCCGCGCCGAGCACGTCGCCGTAGCTGAAACCGCCGCAGGCGACCACGCCGCGGAAGTCGGCAAGCTGCGCGCGGCCGACCATCAGGTCGCTCATGTGCACATCCACCGGGTCGAAGCCGGCGCGGTACATGGCGTAGGCCATTTCCAGCTGCGAGTTGACGCCCTGCTCGCGCAGAATGGCGACTTGCGGTCGCGCGCCGGTGGCGATCCACGGTGCGGCGATGTCCTGCTGCGGATCGAAGCTCAGGTGCAGATGCAAGCCCGGATCGGCCGTATCCAGCAGGGCGTCATGCTCGGCCTGTGCGCACTCGGAGTTGTCGCGCAGCATGGCGATGTGCCAGGACACGCTGTCCCAGGTCTGCTGCAGCTGCGCGCGCGGGGCGGTGTAGACGCACTGGGTGTCGCGCCAGATGTCGATGACATCGCGGTCGTTGACCGTGCCGATGACATGGCTGTGCGCGGACAGGCCGTGCTGGCGCAGGACTTGCAGCACAGCATCACGCGCAGAGGCCGACACCTGGAGCACCACACCCGGTTCCTCGTTGAACAGGGCGCGCAGGGTCTGCGCGTTGCGCCGGGGGCCGACCTGCTTGGCCCAGTCCTTGGCGTCGCCCCAGTCGTCGGCCGCGCCGCCATCGAGGGTGAGCAGATCGACGTTGAGGCTGACGCCGCAATGTCCGGCGAAAGCCATTTCGCACACCGTGGCCCACAGCCCGCCGTCGGAGCGGTCGTGGTACGCCCACACTAGACCGGCGCCGCGCAGCGCGGTCAGCGCCGCGGCAAAGTGCTTGAGCAGATCGGGGCTATCCAGGTCGGGCGCATCGTCGCCAATCGTCCCCAAGGTCTGCGCCAGGATGCTCGCGCCCATGCGTTTCTTGCCCTGACCGAGATCGACCAGGATCAGGCTGCTAGGCGCATCGGTACGCAGTTGCGGCGTGAGCGTGCCGCGCACATCGGGCAGTGTGGCGAACGCCGAGACCACCAGCGACACCGGCGCGGTCACGCTGCGGGTCTGTCCGCCCTGCTCCCAGCGGGTGTGCATCGACAGCGAATCCTTGCCCACCGGCACCGAGATGCCAAGCGCCGGGCACAGTTCCATGCCGATGGCGTGCACCGTGTCATACAGCGCTGCATCCTGCCCCGGCTGGCCAGCGGCGGCCATCCAGTTGCACGACAGCTTGATATCGCTGAGCTGCCGCACCGGCGCGGCCAGCAGGTTCAGCACCGCTTCGCAGACCGCCAGACGCCCCGAAGCGGCGGGATGCAGCACGGCCACCGGCGCGCGCTCGGCCACGCTCATCGCCTCGCCGCGGTAGCCGGCGTAGTCGGCCAGGGTGACCGCGCAGTCGGCCACCGGCACCTGCCACGGGCCGACCATCGGATCGCGGTGGCTCAGGCCGCCGACCGTGCGGTCGCCGATGGTGATCAGAAAGCGCTTGCTCGCCACCGTGGGGTGGCGCAGCACAGCCTCGCAGGCCTGCGCCAGGTCGACCGCGCCGAGATCGAGCGGTTCACCCTGCGGCAACTGCCGCTGCGCCTGACGGTGCAGCCGCGGCGGTTTGCCTAGAAGAACCTCGAGCGGCAGATCGACCGGGCGCGCCTGGTCGGGCTGATCGGCGTGCAGCGCATCCTCGACGATCAGGGTCTGCTCCGCTGTGGCCACACCGACCACGGCGAAAGGGCAGCGCTCGCGAGCGCAAAGCGCGGCGAAGGTCTCGCGCTGCTCCGGCGCGATGGCCAGCACATAGCGTTCCTGGCTTTCGTTGCTCCAGATTTCACGCGGGCTCATGCCGGTTTCTTCGAGCGGTATGTCGCGCAGCTGGAACACTCCGCCGCGCCCGGCACCTTCGACCAGTTCCGGAAAGGCGTTGGACAGCCCGCCTGCACCCACGTCGTGGATCGACAGGATGGGATTGGCCTCGCCCAGCGCGCAGCAGGCGTTGATGACCTCCTGCGCGCGGCGCTGGATTTCCGGATTGCCGCGCTGCACCGAGTCGAAGTCCAGATGCGCGGCGTTGCTGCCGGTAGCCAGGCTGGACGCCGCGCCGCCCCCAAGGCCGATGCGCATGCCGGGCCCGCCCAGTTGCACCAGCAGCGTGCCGGCGGGAAATGGCAGCTTGTGGGTCAGGCGGGCGTCGATCGACCCCAGCCCACCGGCGAGCATGATGGGTTTGTGATAGCCCCACACCCGGCCTCCGACCGCCTGCTCGAACACGCGGAAATACCCCGCCAGATTGGGCCGACCGAATTCGTTGTTGAACGCGGCGCCGCCCAGCGGGCCGTCGAGCATGATCTGCAGCGGGCTGGCGATGTGACCGGGCCTGCCGAGGTCTGCCGTGGCAACCTCCCAGGGCTCCTCGGCGCCGGGCAGCCGCAGACTGGATACCGAAAACCCGGTCAGACCGGCCTTGGGACGCGAGCCGCGGCCCGTAGCACCTTCGTCGCGGATTTCGCCGCCGGCCCCTGTGGCCGCACCGGGAAACGGCGAGATCGCCGTGGGGTGGTTGTGCGTTTCCACTTTCATCAGCACATGACGCAGCGCCTGTTCGGCCCGGTAGCGGTGCGTCTGCGGATCGGGCTGCCACACCTGTACCACACCACCTTCGATCACCGAGGCGTTGTCGGCATATGCCACCACCGTGCCCTGCGGCGCGCAGGCGTGGGTGTTGCGGATCATCTGGAACAGGGTATGCGGCTGTTCCTGCCCGTCGATGGTGAAACGCGCGTTGAAAATCTTGTGGCGGCAATGTTCGCTGTTGGCCTGCGCGAACATCATCAGCTCGACATCGGTCGGGTTTCGGCCAAGCTTGCGATACGCGTCGAGCAGGTAGCTGATCTCATCGTCCGACAGCGCCAGCCCCTGCTCCATATTGGCGCGCAACAGCGCGGCGCGCCCGTCGTCCGCGCTGCCCGACAGCACATCGACATGCTGCAGCGGCTGCGGCGGCAGTTCGTCAAACAGGCGCTGCAGATCGTCTTTTCGAAGCGCTACGCTCTCGGTCATGCGGTCGTGCAGCAGGGCGGCGAGCTGGTGCAGTTCGTCCGCGTGCAGCGGGCTGGCCGGCCGCAGCAGGCTGCGCTCAATCTCGATCAAGTATTGCACCGCGCGTTCAACGCGGTGCACCGGCGCGCCGCATAGTCGGGCGATGTCGGTGGCCTTGGACGCCCACGGCGAGATCGTGCCCAGCCGCGGCATCACGAACAGCGTCTGGTCGCCGGCCGGCCCGGTGTAGGGGTCGCCATAGCGCAGCAGGGCGTCCAACCTGTCGCGCAATGCGGCGTCGGGCGCGGCGTCGAGTGCCACGGCGTGGAGGAACCGAGCATGGATGCGGCGCACACGCCAGGCAAGATCCGGAAGCGACGAACGCAACCGCGCCATCAGCGCGTCCTGGCGGAATGCGGACAAGGCGCTGGCGCCTTCGAATACGAGGATGTGCATGCGCTAACCCGGGTAACCGGGCGGAAGGAGGGAGTCGAGGGGGAAACAGCCAGCAAATTATAGAAACCGCATCCCCGGCCTCTTTCGGTGCAGTGGTTCCGCACCGGCGCGGGCACGCTCGCGGGGCGCGGTGTGATAATTCGCGCCATGAGCATCACCATCAAAACTCCTGAAGAAATCGACAAAATGCGCGTGGCCGGGCGGCTGGCTTCCGAATTGCTCGATTACCTCACCCCGCATGTCCAGCCCGGCGTCACCACCAAGGCGCTGGACAAGCTGGCGTACGACTACATCACCCAGGTGCAGCAGGCCATTCCCGCGCCACTGAACTATGCGCCGCCGGGCTACACGCCCTACCCCGCCTCGATCTGCACCTCGGTCAACAATGTCATCTGCCATGGCATCCCGAATGACAAGCCGCTCAAGAACGGGGATGTGGTCAATATCGACGTCACCGTGATCAAGGATGGCTTCCATGGCGATTGCAGCCGCATGTTCTGCGTCGGCACCGTGCCCAAGCATGTGCAGCGACTGGTGGACATCACCTTCGAGGCGATGTGGCACGGCATCGCCCTGGTGCGACCCGGCGCGCGGCTAGGCGACATCGGTCATGTCATCCAGACCTTTGCCGAAAGTGCGGGCTACAGCGTGGTGCGCGAATTCTGCGGGCATGGCATCGGCCGCAACTTCCACGAAGACCCGCAGGTCTTGCACTATGGCAAGGCCGGCACCGGCGAGGAACTGCGCCCCGGCATGACCTTCACCATCGAGCCGATGATCAACGCCGGGCGACGCGACATTCGCGAAATGCCCGACGGCTGGACCATCGTCACCAAGGACCGATCGCTGTCCGCCCAGTGGGAGCACACGGTGCTGGTGACCGACACCGGATTCGAGGTGCTGACCACCTCCGCAGGCTGTCAGGCGCCGCCCGACTTCGTACAGCGCGCCAGGGCCGCCGCCTAGCAGCAGCCGCTGCGCGCAGCCGCGCAAACCGCCTTTTCTCCTCGTCCTCATGCCGTCTGTCGATGCCACATCCGCCAACGGCAAGGCGCTCGCCCCGGCCCTGGAGACGATTCGCCGGGGCTGGCTGGAAGGGCGCGCTGGCCTGCTCGATGCCTTTTCCCACCATCCCAGGCGAGTGACTCCACTGCTGCACGGCCTGACCCGGCTGGCCGACCGCACCCTGCAGGCGCTGTGGATGACCAGCGGCCTTCCGCCCAACGCTGCGCTGATGGCCGTGGGCGGCTATGGCCGCGGCGAACTGTTTCCCCACTCGGACATCGATCTGCTGCTGTTGCTGCCGCAGCCCCAGGGCAACGACACCGCCACCGACGCCGCCGCCGAGCGCTTCATCACTGCGTGCTGGGACATCGGCCTGGAAATCGGCGCCAGTGTACGCACGCCCGAGTCCTGTCTGGTCGAGGCCGAAAAGGACATCACGGTGCAGACCGCGCTGTTGGAGTCGCGGTTTCTGTGCGGCGACCGGCTGCTTGCGCAGCGTATGCAGGCGCAGTTCATGGCACATCTCGACCCGCGCGCGTTTTTTCAGGCCAAAATGCGCGAGCAGCAGCAACGCCACATCAAGTTCGAGGACACGCCCTATGCCCTCGAGCCCAATTGCAAGGAAAGCCCCGGCGGGCTGCGCGATCTGCAGGTGCTGCTGTGGGTTGCACAGGCCGCTGGCTTTGGTCGTAGCTGGAAGGAACTGGCCGCCAGCGGCATCATCGCGGCCAGCACGGTGCGGCAGATCCAGCGCAATGAAACCGTGATCAAGCGCATCCGCGCGCATCTGCACGCTCTGGCCCAGCGTCGTGAGGACCGCTTGGTGTTCGACCTGCAGTCCGCCGTGGCCCGGTTGCTGGGATTCAACGCCACGCCAACCAAGCGCGCGGGCGAGTTGCTGATGCAGCGCTACTACTGGGCGGCCAAGGCGATCGAGCAGATCAATCAGATCGTGCTGCTCGACATCGAAGGGCGACTGTGGCCGCAGTCGGTCGCGCAGGCGCAGCCGCTGGTGGGCATCGACGGCGTGGAAGACGGCCGCTACGCGCTGCGCGACGGCATGATCGAGCCGGTCGATCCCGGCCTGTTTCAGCGCGAACCCTGGGCGCTGCTGGAAATCTTCGCCGCGTACCAGCGCACTCCCGGCGCCCGGGGATTGTCGGCCGGCGCGCTACGGGCCATCCACCTGGCGCGCAGCCGTATGGACAGCGCGTTTCGTCACGACCCTCGCAGCCGCGCGCAGTTCATGCGCATCCTGCAGGCACCGCAGGGCATCGTGCATGCGCTACGGCTGATGAACCGCACCAGTGTGCTCGGCCGCTATCTGTGGGTGTTTCGCCGCATCGTCGGCCAGATGCAGCACGACCTGTTCCATGTCTACACGGTCGACCAGCACATCCTGATGGTGGTGCGCAACGTGCGCCGCTTTTTCATGCCCGAACATGCGCATGAATACCCGCTGTGCTCGCAACTAGCGGCCAATTTCGACCCGCCGTGGGTGCTCATCCTGGCTGCGCTGTTTCACGACATCGCCAAGGGGCGCGGGGGCGATCATTCCGAGCTCGGTGCGGTCGAGGTCCGCCGGTTCTGCAAGGCGCACGGGGTCAGTGCCGTTCATACCGAACTGGCCGTGTTTCTGGTGCGCGAGCATCTGCAGATGTCGCGCGTGGCGCAGAAAGAGGACCTGAGCGACCCGGAGGTGATTGCAGCATTCGCCAGGCGCGTCGGGGACGAGCGCCATCTCGTCGCGCTGTACCTGCTCACCGTGGCCGACATCCGCGGCACCAGCCCCAAGGTCTGGAACGCGTGGAAGGGCCGGCTGCTGGAAACCCTCTACCGCACCACCCTGCGCGCGCTGGGCGGGCAAACACCGCAGCCGCAGGCCGAACTCCAGCTGCGCCAGCGCGAAGCGTTGCGCATCCTCAACCTTTACGCACTGCCCGAGGGCGCGCAAACACCGCTGTGGGATACGCTGGACATGGCGTATTTCCTGCGCAACGAGCCGCAGGACATCGCCTGGCACACGCGCAAGCTCTATGCCCGTGTTTGCAGTGACACGCCCGTAGTCAGCGCCCGGCTGGCCCCCGAGGGCGAGGGGCTGGAGGTGCTGGTGTATGCGCCGGATCAGCCCGATCTGTTCGTGCGCATCTGCGGTTATTTCGACAGCCAGAATTTCAGCATCCTGGACGCCAAGATCCACACCACCAGCAATGGCTGGGCGCTCGACAGCTTTGTGGTGATCTCGCCGCACACCCGGGTGCACGACCGGGCGATGATCAGCCTGATCGAGACCTCGTTGCGCACCGCGCTGCGCAGCACAGCCCCGTTGCCGGCGCCCCGCCCCGGGCGTCTGTCACGCCGTGTGCGCAATTTTCCAGTCAGCCCGCGGGTGGGGCTGCGCCCCGACGAGCGTGGTCAGCGCTGGATCCTCAGCATCACCGCGCACGACCGCGCCGGCCTGCTCTACGGCATCGCACAGGTGCTCGCGCGCCACCGCATCGACCTGCAGTTGGCAAAGGTCACCACCCTGGGCGAGCGCGTGGAGGACACCTTCGTGATCTGCGGTCCCGGCCTGGGAGATGCCCGGGTTCAAAATGCCATCGAGAGTGAGTTGCTAGAAGCCATCTCCGACGCTTGATGCGACATGGGGCACCTGGAACTTCACTCGCTCCAGCCAATCATCACTGTGCGCGGACGTGAAACAATCTGCATTCTGGGAATTTTTGTTCCCGCGCCCGATCCCATCAGTGGCGGATCCGTCTTTTTCACAGCGCAAACACCTTGAAACTCCTGTTCGATTTTTTCCCCATCATCCTGTTTTTCGTCGTGTTCAAGCTGGCGGGTATCTACGCCGCCACCGCCGTGACGATCGCGGCCACGTTCGCACAGATCGGCTGGGTGTGGTTCAAGCACCGCAAGGTCGAGCCGATGCTGTGGATGAGCCTGGGGGTGGTGGTGGTGTTCGGCGGCGCCACCCTGCTCTTTCACAACGACACCTTCATCAAGTGGAAGCCCACCGTGCTGTACTGGCTATTCGCCGCGGTCCTGGCCGGCGCGCAACTGCTGCAGGGCAAGAACCTGATGCGTGCCCTGATGGGCAAGCAGATGCAACTGCCCGAAGCGATCTGGAACAGGGTGAACTGGTCATGGGTTGCGTTCTTTGCACTCATGGGCGTGCTCAACATCACCATCGCCTATAACTTCTCGACCGACCTGTGGGTGGATTTCAAACTGTTCGGCAGCCTGATCCTCACCCTGGCCTTCGTGATCGGGCAGTCGCTGCTGCTGTCGCGGCATATGAAGTTCGATGAAAACGCCTGAAGCGCAGCAGCCGCCGCGCCGGGTCGATCGCATCCGCGCCCTGCTGCAATCCGCGCTGCAGCCGGACCGGCTCGAGATCGGCGACGACTCGGCCGCCCACGCCGGTCACGGCGGTTTCGACCCTGACGGCAGCCATTTCCGCGTGCGCATTGTCAGCGCGCGCTTTGCCGGACTGTCCCGTCTGGCCCGTCATCGCCTCGTGTATGATGCTCTGGCTTCGATGATGCACCGTGACATCCATGCACTGGTGCTCGAGTGCCAGGCTCCCGAAGACACACCCGCGCCAGCCGGTCCAAACGACTGACTGCACCCCGCCTGGCCATGTATTCCCCTCCCCTTTGGACGATTCCATGCTGAAACACTCCCGCATTCTGGCCATCGCCGCGTTGAGCAGCGCACTGGTCGCTCCCGCCTGGGCACAAAACATCGCCACGGTGAACGGCAAACCCATCCCCCAATCGCTGGCGGACACGGTTGCAGCCAACATGGCCAAGCAGCAAGGCCAGCCGGTGACGCCCCAGCTCAAGGACATGGTCAAGAACGAGCTGATCAATCGCGAGGTCCTGGTGCAGGAGGCGGACAAGCTCGGTCTGGAAAAAGACCCCACCGTGCAGGACGAAATCCGTTTCTCGCGCCAGAACATCCTGATCCGCGCCCTGTTCAACGCCTACCTCCAAAAGCATCCGATCACCGAAGCGCAGATCAAGGCCAAGTACGACGAGTTCGCCAAGTCCTTCGGCACCACCGAGTACAAGGCCCAGCACATCCTGGTGCCGAGCGAAAAAGAAGCGCTGGATATCATCGCCCAGCTCAAGAAGGGTGCCAAGTTCTCCGATCTCGCCAAGAAATACTCCAAGGACACTGGCAGCGCAGCCAATGGTGGCGATCTGGGCTGGTCGTCTCCGGCCAACTACGTGCCGCCCTTCGCCAAGGCCCTAGAAGCGCTCAAACCTGGCCAGTACACCCAGACCCCGGTGCAGAGCCAGTTCGGCTGGCACATCATCAAGCTCGACGCCACTCGCCCGGCCAAGCCGCCCGCGCTGGAGCAGCTCAAACCGCAGATTCAGGCCGAACTGCAGCGCGAGGAAATCAACAAATACCAGAACGAACTGCGCGCCAAGGCCAAAATCACCGAGTGATCCGCTCTGGACTGATGTCAGCCCACCTCTGCAAAACGCCCGCGATCGCGGGCGTTTTTGTTTTCCGGGATTCGAAACCGGCCCAGTCAAAAATCGTCCCGCACAATGTCGGAGCAGCTACTCGGCAGCCGACGACAGATGTCGCACACGCATCGCCTGCGGACCGCAATGCCCGGGCCGGACGGCTGCGCGGTTCGGCTGGCATCGATGGGAACTGAGATTTTTGTCGGTCAACAGCGTGGAGAAAATCGCGGGTAGAGGCGGGATGAGCCAGACAGTTCAAATGCCGAGCATCCGATCCTTGACCTTGAAGTAGTGGCGGGCATGCGCGACCAATTGGCCATCGGTCGGATGGTCGGCCGATTCGATGCCCAGCACATGCTCGGCCACCGCGGGGTCGTGGCGCTGCAGATGCTTGAATAGCGCCAGCTTGGCCTGTCCCGGCCCGGTGATCAGGATCTCCGGTACCGAGGCGAGCGCCTCGGCCACGGCGTGGTAAAAGTGCTGATCCTCCGGCGCCTTGCCGCTGCCGATGGTGCGGCTCATGATGTGCAGATGCGGATGCTCCTTGGGCAGGATGATGGATTTTTCGACATCCTCGGTATCGACGAACAACACCCGTGCTTGCGAATGATCGATCCAGACGATGGCATGACGGTGTGACATGATGAACCTCCCAGTTGAATATCAACGATGAATTGCCGGCGTCCACAAGGCACCGACGTGGAAAAGAGCCCGGGCAGGTGTTGGTCGCGCGAGCAAAGAAACAGGCTGATTCATGTAGATCTCCCAGGCTGCGTCGTCAGCAGTGTGGCCTGTGCGCGGCGCGTGGGCAGTGGTTGGGTCTGGTGCTGCTCCAGCGTGAGGCCGTGGCCGTACATGCTGAACGCCCAGGTGGCGAGCAGGCCGAGCAGGCTGATTAACACCATCAGCGCCAGTACCGCGTGCACGCCGAGCGCCGCCTTCACCAGCGGCAGGGCAAACACCCCGAGTGTCGCGCCGACCTTGGCCACCGCCGCGGCAAAGCCCGCGCCGGTGGCGCGCAGCTGGGTGGGATACAGCTCGGTGGGCAGGATGTAGGTGGTGCTGTTTGGCCCCATGTTCATGAACAGGTTGAACACCACGAAGCCGGCGAACACCAGCGGCACATGCGCCGCAGCCGCGCCGGGCAGCGCGGTGCTCAGCCACAGCAGCCCCATGCCCATCGCCATGCCGGCAAAGCCGATCAGTTGCATGCGGATGCGCCCAAAGCGACTGACCGTCCACAGACCGAACGCAAAGCCCAGCAGCAGGAACACGTCGATCAGCCCGGTGCCGCGTGCCAGTACCGCCACCTGCTGCACCAGCGGCAGGTCGTGGCCAGTGAAGTGCATCTCGGCCAGCAGCACGGCGGTGAACAGGCCCACGCCGTAGGTGGCGATGTCCATCAGAAACCAGGGCACAGTGCTCAGCAGGGTGCTGCGCAGGTATTCCGACTGGAACAGTACCGCGTAGCCCGGCGGGCGGGCGGTCTGCGGCACGCGGGCGACATAGTGCACAGTATTGCCCAGACGCGAGGCCATGCGTTCGAGCAGGCGTCGGTCGGAGGGGACGAAGCGCTCGAGCATGTGCACCGCCTCGCGGTTGCGACCCTGCCCCATCAGCCAGCGCGGACTTTCCGGCAGGTTCAAGCGTCCGACCAGAAACAGCATCGCAGTGAACATTTCCATCGCAAAGAACCAGCGCCACACCGACGGTTCGGCCTGCAGATGCATCAGGGCCGACGCCAGCAGCGCGGCCACCACCAGGCCGACCGACTGGCATGCGATCGTCGCCACCATCATCTCACTGCGCCTGCGGTGCGGCATGCACTCGGCCACATAGCTGCCGCTGACCGGAAAGTCCATGCCCACGCCGATGCCGACGACAAACTGTGCTGCGATCAGCCACCAGGCATTCCAGGTCAGCGCGCTGAACCCTGCGGCTGCGGCCAGCAGCGCCATGTCGAGTAAAAAGACAGACTTGCGACCGATGCGGTCGGCCAGTCGCCCGCCCAGCATCGCACCAACGATGGCCCCGGCCACCAACGCCGCGCCGAGCAATCCGGTCTGCAGCGGCGACAACCGCACGTCCTGTGTGAGCAGCGGAATGGCGATGCCCAGCATGAACACCGAAATTCCGTCAATCAGCGTGCCGCCACTGGACAGCGCCCAAGCCAGATAGTGCTGTAGGCGCATCGGCGCACCGTCGAGCAGCGCAACGATCTGCGCATGATCGGGATGGACCTGGGCCACCACCGGCGCAGAAGGGACAGGCCTGGCCATACTCGGGTTCCCTCAGGGCGCCACGCGCCCCTGTGTCACGGCGTCCTGGGTGTAGTTGAACACCAGATCGGGGTCGGGCACGAGCACGTTGTGATTCTTGTCGTGGTAGTCGAGCCGGGTCAGCAGATCCATGATGAGATTCAGGCGCGCCAGCTTCTTGTCGTTTGCGCGCACGATGGTCCACGGCGCCGCCAGGGTGTGGGTGCGAGCGAACATGGCATTACGCGCGACGCTGTAGTCGTTCCAGTGCTTCTGCGCCACGGCGTCGATCGGACTCATCTTCCACTGCTTGAGCGGATCGGTCAGCCGGGCCTTCAGGCGGCGCTTCTGCTCGGTCTTGTCGATGTCCAGGTAGTACTTGAACAGTCGCATTCCTGAGCGCACCAGCATCTGCTCGAACACCGGCACGGTTTCCATGAATTCCTCGTACTGCTCGGTAGTGCAAAACCCCATCACCCGCTCTACCCCGGCGCGGTTGTACCAGCTGCGATTGAACAGCACGAACTCGGCCGCCGCAGGCAGATGCGGCACGTAGCGCTGGAAATACCACTCCGATTCATCGCGGGTCGACGGCTTGCCCAGCGCCACCACTCGGGTCTCGCGGGGTGAGAGGTGTTGGGTGATGCGCTTGATCGCGCCGTCTTTTCCCGCGCTGTCGCGTCCTTCGAAGATGATCAGAATGCGCTCACCGTGCGCGATCAAATGCTTCTGGAACTTCACCAGCTCGATCTGCAAGGCTCTGAGTCTCTTACCGTAGCCCCGGTGGGAGTGCGCCGCCGAGGCTTGCTGTGCGCTGTCCTTGGTCATGTCAGTGTTCGAGATCGAGGTCGGGTTTGATCGGTGGACTGTCCGGCAGATGTTCCGGCAGGGCGTCGCTGCCGACCGGGGTGAGGTAATCGACCATCTCATCCCAGGGCTTGCCCTCGGCGAGCTCTTCGTAATAGGCGCGAGCGAGCTTGCCGATTTCGCTGTTGGGATCGAGCAGGTCGCGCGACGCGTTGTCGTCGAGACGCCCCATGGCCCGCCAGATGAACTCCTCGAACTCCTGCATTTTTTCGGGTGACAGCGGCGCCTGTTTCATCCTCATCCCCTAGCAAGCCGTTGAAAAACTACTGCGGTGGGCCATCTGCGGCGTTGCACGGTGCTCGCTCCCTCGCCTATCTATTTGATATGTCTCGGTCGCTGCGCGCCGTGCGCCTTGCATCTGGCCATCCTCGCGACGTTTTTCAACGGCCTGCTGGGCCTATGCGCCGGCGGACATGCCAAACTCATCGAGTGCCTTGAGCAAGGGCGTCATGTACATCATCGCCGGGCCGCCGTGCATCAGCACCGCGAGAAAACCGGCCTCGATCAACTCGTCGCGTTTCGCCCCGGCCTGCGCTGCCTGCTTGACATGAAACGCGATGCACCACTCGCACTGTGCGGCAACCGACAGCGCGACATTGACCAGTTCCTTCTGTTTGCTCGAAAGCGCCGGCCCGGCCTCGGCCTTGCCCATGAAATTCATGAAGGCCTGGACTTCATTCGGATGGCTCTTGCCCAGCGCGGACAGCAACGATTCGATGTCCTGAAGACGCTCGCGCATGGAACTGGCTGTCATGGCATGCTCCGCTTCGGATGGGGGATTCAATCGCCGCGCTTGCGCACCGGTGCACGCGGTCGTGCGGGATTTTTTCGCGCAGCCGTCGACAGGTTCTGCACCGGATCGCCGATCATTCTGGAGGTCTGCTGCTGCGCCTGTTGTATCGCCTCGACGTCTGCTTGGTCAGGACCATTGCGCTCTGACTCAACAGCAGAGTCGATTCAAGCTCGGTTTTCTGCAGAGCTGCAGGCGCTCGGTCGGGTTCATGGCAACCTCCGGATTGGCGAATGGACGCATGCAGTGTGCTTGCTGCAACGCCGCATGGACTTGATTTGCATCATGTCAAACGCATTGATCGACCGTCAAGCGGCAAAACCTGCGGCAACTCTGGAGACCGTCAGCCCAACCCTTGTAGATGAAGACGGTGCGCATGCCGATCCATCGACACCCTTCCCCGTAAGTCTGGCGGCTTGGGCCGCGCGGCCGCCAGATACGCCAGGGTCAGTGCCGTAGGAACAGCAGCTCGTGCACGGTTTGGTTGTCGATCGGTTCATCGAACAGATCGCGCGCCAGAAGCTGACTGCCCAGCAGCTGCGGCGCGAACAGCACATCGGGCTGCACCCGCCGGATCTTGTTTACATGCCGCACATCGTTGACCCCGGCGATGGTCTTTACCCCCGGCGCTAGCTCCTTGACCGCAAGCACGGCAAACGCGTTTTCGGCATCGTCTTCGCGCAGGGTCAGCACCGCCTTGGCCTGCGGCACGCCGGCCTGCTCCAGCACTTCACTGCGCGTGGCATCGGCAGTGATGACATCGGCATCCGGGGGGTACGCAGAGGCATGCCCGAGGGGCGCAATCACAGTGACCGTGGCGCCGCGGCTAGTGAGCTCCTTCCACATTGCATACGCCAGACTCGATGCGCCGATGATCACATAATGGTTCCTGCGTTGCTGCTTTTGCATCTTGCCCTCCAAGGCGCGCTTGAGGCTGCCGCCTACCAGCGGGCCGATCACCACCGACAGGGTGGTGGCAAACACCGAAATACCCAGAACGATCATCGATACCGTGAACATGCGCCCCTGCGTGTTGCGCGGAATGATGTCGCCGTAACCCACTGTGGACATGGTCTCGATGGTGTAGTAGAAAGCCGTAGGCAGGTTGGTGATCGGCGGGTTGTAGTCCGCGCCGAACCACAGACTGCCCAACACGCCGTAGATCAGCAGGCTACCCACGCCGAGCAGCGCAAACAGGGAACTGGCGGCAAGACTGCTGCGGCTGAAGTGGCGGGCATACACCAACAGCGCAAGCAGCAGCGCCGCGGAGAAAATCACCGCGGGGTCGATCTGGCGCGCCGCCCAGTACGCCAGCCCGGCCGACAGCAGACCCAGCAGCACGCTCAGCACCCAGGCCACCCGCGCGCGCAGCAGCAGCCCGGGAATCATGAGAATGAGCCCGGCACCGATGATCACATGCGGAAACGCCGCCAGATCGGCCAGCCTGGAAATACCGCCTGCGCCCTGCCGCAGGATGGCCAGCACGGCCTGCCGCAGGCTGGCGAAATGCGAGCTGATCTGCAGTGCCGCGCTGACCAGTGCCAGTGCCGCGGTCAGCAAAGATGGCCCGAGTTCTCTGCCATTCCTGACCGTCAGCCTCGCAGCCTTGCCCAGGCCGGTCTTCAACCTACGCCAGCGGCTGGCCTTGGGCAGGGCAGCGATCGCCACGGCAGGTGGCTTGGGTGGGAGAACGGAATCGGTCATGGCGTAAGTATCAACCATCCGGCGGCCTACCGCCCTCCCGCAGCGCAGGCCCTAGACCGCGATCCAGGCGCGCTGCCCGCCTGCGCCGCGCAGGCTGTCCCATTGGCAGCCGTACAGCGCCTGAAGCCGCTGCGGTGTCAGTGCAGCCTCGACCTGAGCACAAAACCATCCCGGCCCGTCGCCCGCCATGCCGAGCCCGAGCACATGTGTGGCGTGTCGGGCCACCCAGTTCACATCGTGCGCGCAGAACACCACGATGCGGTCCGAGAGCGTCTCGAGCACGGCACCCACCAGGCGCTGGTGACCGGGATCTTGAAACGCCACAGGCTCATCGAGCAGCAGCAGTGGGCAGTGCTGCACCAGTGCCTGCGCCAGGGCCACCCGTTGTCGTTCGCCCGCCGACAGCGCCAGGACGTCGCGATCGCGCAGCGCCCAGGCGTCCAGCCGTTCCAGGGCCTCGCGCGCCGACCCAGCGTCCGCTCGGGGTTGCGCCAGTTCGAGCAGCGCCAGGGTGGAAAGGTTGAAACGGTCGCGTGGTTGAGACGGCATCAGTGCGCGCAGCGCCGCCAGTCGTTCCGCACCGAGGGTGCGTAGGTTCTGCCCGTTGAGCAGTACCTGCGCCCCGGCCCCGGCCAGCGGCAACAGACCGGCGATCTGCCGCAGCAGCGTGGATTTTCCAGCGCCGTTGCGACCGATCAGCCCGAGACGATCACCCGGACTCAAGCACAGCGACACCCCGCGGGCGAGCGCCGGCAGTTGCGGCGCTGCCACGACATCCAGCCTATCGACCTGCAGCCATGCCCGCACGCTCATGATCCGCGCCGCAGCATCAGAATGAACACCGGCGCGCCCACCAGCGCGGTCACCGCGCCCACCGGAAGTTCGTACGGCATCGCCACGCTGCGCGCCAGCGTGTCGGCGGCGACCACCAGCCCGGCTCCGGTGAGCGGCACCGCCCACGCCAGATCGCGCAGGCGCTGCAGCCCCAGCCGCCGCAGCGCCTGCGGGACAACGAGGCCGACGAAGCCCACCGCCCCGGCCACCGCGACCGAGGCCCCCGTGGACAGCGCGGCAAGCAGCACGAGTTCGATCCGCGCGCGCGCCACCGGCTCTCCGAGCAGCCAGGCCATCTCGCTGCCGAGCATCAGCCGGTCGTAGCGCCGCTGCCGCCACCGCATCCATGCCGCAAGCAGCGTGGCCAGCGCGCAAAGCACCGCGCCGTGGTTCGCGCCGGAGAGATTGCCGACCAGCCAGAACATCGCGCCGCGAAGCTGCTGGTCTGGCACTAGGCTGAGCGACAGCGTGGACAGCGCCCCGGCGAGTGCGGCGAGCATCGCCCCGATCAGAATGAGTTGCGCCGAGGCTTCGTCATCCCGGCTGGCGAGCACCCGCCGGCCCAGCAGCAGCAACAGCAACAGCGCAAGCGCCGCACCGAGCAGGCTGCCCGCCCACAGCGCCAGGCCGAGCAGCAGCGCCAAGATCGCCCCCAGCCCCGCGCCGCCGGACGCGCCGAGCACATACGGATCGGCCAGCGGGTTGCGCAGCAGAATCTGCATGAGCAGTCCGGCCTGGGCGAGCAGCGCGCCGACCCCCAGCCCGGCAAGCACCCGCGGCAGGCGAAGTTGCCAGATGATCACCGCATCCCACCCGCCGTCGCCGACCGCAAGCGCCAGCAACACCACCAAGGCGAGCACGAGCGGCAGCCCCCAGCGCCACCGCCGTGTGCCAGGGGCGACTTCGGCGCTCATCTTGCGCGGTCGATCAGAGCGCCGGACGCCAGGTCACCCCCACAAACACCCCGAACGGCTCACGGTTGTAGCCGTAAACCGTCTGGTAGTTCTTGTCGAACAGGTTTTGCACCCGCGCGTTCCAGCTCCACTCCTTGCTGATCGCGCCGCCGGCGGTGAGGTCGACCGTGGCATAGCTGCCGAGGGTGACGCGCCCGCTGGGGCCAGTATCCCACCGCGGACCGCTGTAATGCACTGCGACGCCGTATAGCACCGCGCCGAATTCGCGGTTGATCGACAGATTGGCCAGGCTGCGCGCACGGCGCTGCAGCGTCGGCTCACCGGGCTTGGTCAGGTCGACCGGCTGCTGCAAGGTGAGGTTGGCGTCGTAAGCCCAGCCGCTCCAGGCGCCACGGGCGGTGAGCTCCAGCCCGCGGGTTCGGCTGCGGTTGAGGTTCTGGAACGTGTTGGTGTTGAAGTCGTATTGCCACTGGTCGGTCGCCTTGGTCTGGAACAGTGTGGCACGCACGACGTCAGCACCCTGCGACCATTGCAAGCCAGCCTCGATGGAATGCGCTTTTTCCGGCTTCAGGTTCGGATTGCCGTAATAAGGCGCGTAAAGGTAACCGAGCGGAGGCGCGTTGAACGCGGTCGAATAGCTGGCGATGGCCTTGAAACCACCGCCCAGCCCACGACCGTAGCCCAGATAGCCGGTATTCTGGCCGGAATAGCCATCGATCGCGTCATGGCGCAGGTTCAATTGCAGTTCATTGCCGCTGAAGGAGCCGTTCAGGCCGACGAATGCAGCCTTGGCATTGCGCTCTTTGGCAGGAATGGAATTCGTCATCGAACCGATGGACTGACGCTGGAACTCCAACCCACCTGTGGCCATCCATCCGCCTGCGAGTGCCACCACATTGCGCCATGACAGTTGCTGCACCCGGGTGCGGTAGGTGGCGCTATACGGATAGGCACTGAAGCTCTGCGAGGTGTTGGTCGTGTTTTGCTGCGACAGGCTCAGGTGCGACTGCCAGGCCGCGCTCAACTGGTTGTCGCTGAACAGCTGATACAGCTCCTGCGTCGTGCTGCTCAGGTTGGTATCGCTCGGGCTGGCATAGGAGCCGGAGCTGTCATAGCTTGCCCGTCCCTCACTGCGATACGCGCGCAATCCCAGAGACTGGCCCGGCACGAGCGTCTGCACGATCGAGCCGTTCATCGTGGTATTGCGGTAGCCGTTGGCGTTCGGGTTGGCGTTGACGCGCTGCGCCGGGTTGATTGCGCTGATCCCCTGCGTGGTGTAGCGGCTGATGCCCGCCTGCAGCGCGGTGTTGCCGACCTGTCCGCTGGCGTTGGCCGAGACGGTGGCGGTGTTGCGGCTGCCAGCGGTGACGGAAACCGACGCCTGCGGCGTTTTGCTGCCCTGCCGCGTGGTGATCATCACGACACCACCAATCGCGCCCGAGCCGTAGATGGCGGAAACATTGCCACGGATGATCTCGATGCGTTCGATCTGGTCGGTCGTGAAGTTGTTGAGGTAAGCCACGCCGGTCGTGTCCTGCGCGTTCATCGGCACGCCGTCGAGCAGCACCAGCACATCCGGGCCGCCAAAACCGCGCACGAACACATTGCCGGACTGCCCCGGACCGCCGTTGCTCGTCACCTGCACGCCAGCCACCTGCTGCAGCAGGGTGGTGAGGTTCTGCGCGCCGCTTTGCTCGATCTGCTCGCGGGTGATGACGCTGACGCTAGGCAGCGCCTGCGCGAGCGGCTGCGGATAACCGGTGGCCGAGACCACCACCGGCGGCAGCGCAGTCGCATCGGCAGCGGGCGGCGTCTGCGCCTGGGCGGACAGGCCGGTGAGTCCGGTAGAAACGGCCAGCAGGGTGCGCGTCCAGCACGGAGTGTGGCGGACGGGCGCAAGGCGCTGCGAGAGGCGGGAGGGCGGATGCGCCGTGGCGTCTGCGTGCACGGCGTCGGTTGCAAGGATGGTCTCAGGCATGAGAGTTGTTCCAGATTGGGGAGCGCTGCCGTGTTCCCCCGCACGGCTGGCGCGGCCGAAGCGCGCGGCATGGGGGCAATGAGCACATCGCAACGCCACCGCTGCGGGCGACATGCCGGTGCGCGGTGTGGTCTGTCGTGATGCGCCAGGTTCACCCCGAAGCTGCGCGTCTTCCCTTCGTTGGCCGGTATCCGGGCTGGCGACGCGATCTGGACTTCCTTCCCAAGCCCGCAGGCTCAGTGGATTGCGTGTCCGAACGGAAGGCATTTGCCTTCGGTCGCTGACCGTTGCGGGGGCAGCACAGGCTGGAGCGTCCGCCGGTAGCGTGGCTCTTCCTGTTTCCCGTTTAACTGCGCGACATGAACCGCCGCGCGAGCACCAACGCCGTGCATGTTACAGGCGACGCCCTGCCACGCAGGCGCACGCTTGCCGATGCGCACGCGGGTCGCGCCTGGACAGGCCCTAAAATCTCCGGAATGGACGAACGCTCGATCTCCCCCGCCATCGCGCAGTTGCACGAGCGCGTCGAACGTCTGTTGCTGCGGCATGCCGAGCTGCAGCGCACCAACGCCTTGCTGGCCGAGCGTGTGCAGGCGCTGGAGGCCGAGCGCACCCAGTTGCGCCAGCGCCTGAACGACGCCGCGCAGCGCATCGACAATCTGCTGCTGCGGCTGGAACAGACCCACTCGATCCCGGGCACGCCCGACTCTCAGGCATGAGCACCACCACACTGGACGTCACCATCATGGGCCAGATTTACACCCTGGCCTGTCCTGCCGAGGAGCAGACCGCATTGCGCGCTGCGGTGCGCGAGGTGGACAACGAGATGTGCGCGATCCGCGACATGGGTAAGGTGCGCGCCCGCGAGCGCATCGCTGTGCTCGCCGCGCTCAACTTGGCGCACAGTTTGATCGAGGCGCGGCAGGCCGCACAGTCCGCCGGTGCGTCCACGGCCCCAGATCCGGGCGCATCCTCGCGCCACGAAACAGATGCGCAGGCCATCGAGGCTCTGATCCGCAAGCTCGACGAGGCCCTGGGCGCCGAGGGCAAATTGCTCTGACTGTCACGCCTGGCTCGAACCGCCATACAATGGCTTGGTCTGTCGGGCTTGGTCGGGTCGGCATTTCCTGAACCGATAAATTCGTGCCTCGGGCTTGGAAATTCTGTGTGTGCGTGCGACGTCTCGCGCAGATGTCCCCAAAGCACAGTGACCTTGCCCACCTGTCCCAGTAGGGTTCAGGGATCATCCCCCGGTCGGGCTCCGGCAGACCCCTCCCTCGCATGACTTCCCTGCAGCATCGGCCCGTCTGCTGTGTCCTCGACACGCAGGTCGTGCTCGACTGGGTGCTGTTCGACGATCCCCGGATGGGTCACTGGGCGCAGGCCATCCAGAGCCGGTCGGTGCGCTGGGTCTACAGCGCCGCCATGCGTGACGAGGCGCTGCGCGTGCTGCACTATCCTGCGCTGCGCAAGCGGCATGATCCGGCGCAGTCCACCCAGCGTCTGATCGCGTGCTTTGCCTGCTGGGGAGAGTGCTGCGCCGCACCGCACACGCAGCGCCAGCTGGTCTGCACCGACCCGGATGACCAGATATTCCTCGACCTTGCGCTGGCGCGGCATGCCAGCCACCTGCTGAGCCGCGACCACGCCGTGCTTCGGCTGGCGTCGCGTGCCCGGCCGTTCGGGCTGCGCATCAGCCCACCCGAAGCCGCACCGCTGCCGGGCTGAGCCTCAGGAGGCGGACTGTCCCAGCGCCTCTAGCCGCTTTTGTCGCTGCAAAGACCACCAGATCATGCCGCTGCCCAGCAGGATGAGCGGGATCGACAGCAACTGCCCCATGGTGAGGTGAAACCACAGATAACCGAGGAATGCGTCGGGCTGGCGGAAGAACTCGGCGGTGAACCGCGCCAGCCCGTAACCCAGCGCAAAGCATCCCGCGATGAACCCGCGCGGGCGCTCGCGGCGCGACAGCCACCACAGCACGGCGAACAGCAAGATGCCTTCCAGAAACATCTCGTACAGCTCGGACGGAAAGCGCGGCACCATGCTGCCGGACTCGGGATAGATCATCGCCCCGGGCCACCAGGACGGTGCGGCGCGCCCCCACAGCTCGCCGTTGATGAAATTGCCGATGCGCCCGAACGCCAGTCCGGGCGGGATCAGTGGTGCAACGAAATCCATGATCTGCAGCCAGGAGTAGCGTCGCGTGCGCGCAAACCAATACGCGGCGACCATCACCCCGATCAGCCCACCGTGAAACGACATGCCGCCGTCCCACACCGCAACGATCTGACCGGGATGCGAAAAGTAGTAGCCCGGCTGGTAGAACAGCACATAGCCGGTGCGCCCGCCCAGAATCACACCCAACACTCCGGCAAACAGCAGATCTTCGATGTCGCGTGAAGTCCAGCCTTGCCGCGCGTAAGGCTGATCCATCAGGCGCTTTTGCGCAAGCAGCCAGAAAGTGACGAAGCCCAGCAGGTACATGATGCCGTACCAATGGACCTTGATGGGCCCAAGCTGCAGGGCGATGGGGTTGAAATCGGGATGGACGAGCATGGGCACAGAGTGTACGGGCTTGCGCCGGTCGATCCTGTGCCGCTTGCGCGGCATGCAGGGATTTACCTTTGGATACCGATGCACGACGCCGGGACGCGGCTGGCCGCGGACAGGTTCACTTCATCCGGGCAATGCGGTTGTGCGCGTCCAGCAGTGCAATGCGCGGGCGGAAGGCGCGGGCGGTGGCATCGTCCATCGGTGCGTAGGTGCAAATGATCAGCAGATCGCCCACCGCGGCATGGCGTGCCGCCGAGCCGTTGAGCGTGACGTTGCCGCTGCCTGGTGCCTCGGCGATGGCGTAGGTGCTCAGCCGCGCGCCGTTAGTCACGTTGTAGATCTCGATCTGTTCGCCCGGCAGGATGTCGCAGGCATCGAGCAGGTCCTGGTCGATGCCGCAGGAGCCCTCGTAATGCAGATCGGCGCCGGTGAGCGTGGCGCGGTGCAGCTTGGCACGCAGCATGATGCGCGCCGGTGCGGCAGGAGCATGGGAAGTGGGTGGAGAAATTGGCTCGGTCATCACAAAACGGGCGTTTACCGCGGTCGACACAGACCCTGCATCGTAAAGGACGCCGCGCAGCGAACGCAGTCACGCCCCCCGCGCGCAGCCTTCGCGCAGCCGCCGCCACGTTTGCGCGGCCAGGTAGAGCGCAAAGCTCAGCGAGGCGATCCAGGTGCTGGCCGGGTAGCCGATGGCATAGGCCGCAGCCAGCCCGACCCAGGTGATGCCCAGGCCGAACAGCACCGACAGGCCAATGCCGCCAGCCACGCTGCGGCTGAGGGTCTGCGCCGCGGCAGCTGGGCCGATGAGCAGCGCAAAAATCAGCAAGGCGCCGATCATCGGCACGGCAATCGCCACCGTGGCCGCCACCAACAGCATGAACAGCAGATCGACCCGGCGGGTGTCCACCCCGCGCGCCTGCGCACCCTCGGGGTTGAAGCTGGCAAAGCACAGAGGGCGCCACAGTACCGCCAGTCCGCTTAGACCGACGAGACACACCGCGAGCGACAGCACGGCCTGGTCAAACGTGATGCCGACGATGCTGCCGAACAGAATGCTCATCGCCGACTGTGCGTTGGCGGTGTAGAGATTGAGGAACAGCACGCCCAGCCCGAGTGCGAACATCAGCACCATGCCGATGCCGATGTCGCGCTGGCGCAGACGGGTGCCGGCCAGCGCGAGCAGCGCTCCGCTGGCCAGGGTGAAGGCAAACAGCCCGGTATACGGACTCACGCCCAGCAGAATTGCCCCGGCAGCGCCGGTAAAGCCCACATGCGACAGCGCATGCGCTGCAAATGCCTGCCGCCGCAGGGTGATGAAATAGCCCACTGCGGCGCTGAGCACCGCAATTGCGCTACCGGCCAGCAGCGCATGACGCATGAAGCCGTATTCGAGGCCGAGGATCATGCGCTGCCTCCGTCTGTGGCGTGGGTGTGGTCATGGCCGCAGTGCACCGCCGCCTCGGCCATGAAGCCGCCGGCAGGATGGATGAACACATAGCCGCCATCGCGCGCCACGGCCATTGGCAGGCCGTAGAGTTCGGTCAGCGCCGGGCCGTTGACCACCTCGTCCACCGTGCCCAGTCGTCCTTTGCCCGCCGCGAGATACAGCACCCGATCCATGTGCGGCAGCAGCGGATTGATGTCGTGCGCGGTCATCAGCACGGTGATGCCCTGCTCCCGGCACAAGCGCCGCGCGGTGTGCAGGATGCGCTGCTGCGCCTGCGGGTCGAGGTTGGCCAGCGGCTCATCGAGCAGCAGCATGCGCACCGGGTTGACCAGCGCCTGTGCAATGCGCACCCGCTGGCGCTGACCACCAGACAGTGCATCCAGGCTGCGCTCGGCAAGATCGGTCGCATCCACCGCGCGCAGTGCCGCCTCCACCGCCTGCGCCCGCTGCGCGCGCTGCCGCAGCCCGATGCCCCAACGCTCGCCCTGCCAAGCGGTGGCCACATAGCTGCGCACCCGCACGAAGCTGTCCGCCCCCACCGGGTCGCGCTGCGACACATACCCCACTGCGGTACGCAGCGACACGCCGTCGCGCCCGAGCAGCCGCAGGCTGCCGGACTGCAGCGGCTGCAGCCCGAGCAGGGCGCGCAGCAAGGTGGTCTTGCCCGCCCCGTTGGCGCCGAACACCCCGACGAACTGTCCAGCAGCGATGCGCAGGTCGATGCCACCGAGCACCACGCGCTGCCCGAGCACGCAGCGCAGGCCGTGTGCCTCGATCGCCCATTCGCAGGCAGTCTGGGTTGTCTGGGCCGTCGCCCCGTGGTGTTGCGGGTTCACTTGGCCTTATCCAGCGCCTGCCCGATCGCGCGCACGGTCTGCAATTGCCACTGCACATAGCTGGTGCGCGGCGGGACGAATTCATCGACCCCGACCACCGGCACCCCGGACGTCGTGGCTAGGGCGCGAAGACGCTTGGTCAGCGGGTCGCTGACCTGCCGGTTGTACAGCAGCAGCGACACCTTGTGCTGGCGCAGATCGTCCTCGTACCGCGCCACTTCGGCCGGAGACGGTTCGCTGCCGTTCATCAGGTCGAACTGCAATTTTTCGCCCAGGCTGATCCAGCCTAGCTGCCGCAGCAGATAGGCGGCCACCGGCTCGGTTGCGGTGACCTTCAGCCCCGGATGGAGCTTGCGCAGCGTGGCTTGCGCCTGGGTCAGGCGCGCCAGATCGGCCTCGAACGCCTGTAAATTGCGCGCAAACAGCGCCGCTCCAGCCGGATCGAGGCGCTGCAGCGCGGCGGCCAGCCGCTGCGCCACCCGCAGCGCCACCTGCGGGTCGTAGAACACATGCGGGTTCTTGTCCGGCAGGATGCGCGACGGATCGAGCTGCGCGGCAATGATGACCAACCGGTTCGGCGCCGGACTGGCGGCGAGTATCTTGTCCATCCAGTCGTCATAGCCCAGGCCGTTGAGGAGCACGATCTGCGCCCGCGCCACCTTACGCGCCACAGCGGGCGTGGCCTCGAAGCTGTGCGGATCGACATTCGGATTGCTGATGATGCTGTCCACCGCTACCCGATCGCCACCGATGGACTGCGCAATCACCCCATAGGTGCTCTCCGCCGCGACGATGGACACGGGTGCGGCCTGCGCCACCGCAGCAAGCAGCAGACCCAGGACGAGGCATTGGACGGTGCGGATGAGGTAGCGCATAGCAGCGATCGGCAGGGAAAATTAAGTGTTACTGTATAACATTCTGCGACTCGGCGCTGTATCCAGATGCAAGCCTCGCATCACGCCGTGCGCCACAGCCACGCCGCGCCGCGTACCCCGGAGGAATCGCCATGCTGCGCGCGCACCAGGCGCGTGGACACGCTGTCGGAAAACACCCATGCGCCCCAGCGCTGCGGCACCTCGGTATAGAGCACGTCCACATTGCTCATGCCACCGCCGAGTACGATGACCTCGGGGTCGAGCAGATTGATCACCTGCGCCAGCGCCCGCGCCAGGCGGTCGCAGTAGCGGACGACGCTCGCACGCGCTACGGCGTCGCCTGCGCGCATCGACGCGACGATGTCCTGCGGCGTGCCGGTTTGGCCGGTGTGCGCGGCATGGTCGGCCGCAAATCCTGGGCCGCTCAGCCAGGTTTCGATGCAGCCGTCCAGCCCGCACCAGCAACGCAGCCCCGGTGCCTCGCCCCAGGCGGGAGCCAGCCGCGGCCAGGGCAGCGGGTTGTGGCCCCACTCCCCGGCCACCGCGTTGCAGCCCAGCCAGTCGGCGCGGCCGATCGCAAGCCCTCCACCCACACCGGTGCCGAGAATCACCGCGAACACCACCCGCGCGCCCTGCCCTGCGCCGTCCACCGCCTCGCTGATCGCCAGACAGTTCGCGTCGTTGTGCAGCCGCACCGGGCGGGCCAGACGGGTTTCGAGGTCCTGCTGCAGTGGGCGGCCGTTGAGCACGGTGGAATTGGCGTTGCGAATCAGGCCGGACACTGGCGAGGCCGAGCCTGGAATCGCCACCCCCAGCGGCAGCCGCTGCCCGGTGACGGCATCGGCCCGCGCCACCAGCGCGGCGATCGCCTCGACGGTGCCTGCGTAATCGCCCTGGGGCGTCGCGCAACGCTCACGCAACACGAAACCGCCCTGCGCGTCAAGCACCGCGACTTCGATCTTGGTCCCGCCCAGATCGATGCCAAGCAGCAGCCCGTCAGCCATCGCCGAGCAGGGCCTTCAGTTCGGCCTCGTCGATCACGGTCACCCCCAGTTCCTGCGCCTTGGCGAGCTTGCTTCCGGCCTCAGCGCCGGCGACCACATAGTCCGTTTTTTTCGACACCGATCCGGTCACTTTGCCGCCAGCGGCCTCGATGCGCGCCTTGGCCTCGTCGCGGCTCCAATGCGGCAGGGTGCCGGTAAGCACAAAAGTCTTACCAGCAAGCGGCTTGGGCGATGCGGCATCGGCGGGTGCGGACTCATCCCAGTGCACGCCGCAGGCGCGCAGCTGCTCGATCACCTCGCGGTTGTGCGGCTGGTCGAAAAAGGTGCGAATGCTCTGCGCGACCACAGGCCCGATATCAGGCACTGCCTGCAGCTGCTCCAGGCTGGCGTTCATCAGCGCATCGAGGCTGCCGAAATGCTGTGCGAGTTCCTTAGCCGTGGCTTCGCCGACATGGCGAATGCCCAGCGCGTAGATGAAGCGCGGCAGAGTGGTGGATTTGCTGGCTTCGAGCGCGGCGAGCAGATTTGCCGCGCTTTTTTCGGCCATGCGGTCGAGCGCAGCGAGCTTCATCAGGCCGAGCCGGTACAGGTCGGGCAGGGTGCGCACCACACCCCCATCGACCAGCTGATCGACCAGCTTTTCACCCAGCCCCTGAATGTCCATCGCGCGACGGCTGGCGTAGTGCAGGATGGCCTGTTTGCGCTGCGCCGGGCAGAACAGCCCGCCGGTGCAGCGCCAGTCGGCCTCGCCTTCCTCGCGCACGATGGTCGACCCGCATACCGGACAACGCCCCCCGAGCTGGCGGTACAAGTCGAAAGGCGGGCCCACGTCCGCGGGCCGGCGGTCGAGGATGACGCCGACCACCTCGGGGATCACGTCGCCGGCGCGACGCACGATCACGGTGTCGCCCACGCGCACATCCTTGCGGCGCACCTCGTCTTCGTTGTGCAGGGTGGCGTTGGTGACGGTGACACCGCCGACGAACACCGGCTCGAGCTTGGCCACCGGGGTGAGCTTGCCGGTACGCCCGACCTGAATGTCGATGGCGAGCACGCGGGTGCTGCGCTCCTGCGCCGGGTATTTGTGCGCCACGGCCCACACCGGCTCGCGGTTGCGATAGCCCAGTTGCTGCTGCAGCGCGATATCGTCGACCTTGTAGACCACACCGTCGATGTCGAACGGCAGACTGTCGCGCTGAGCGGCGATGCGGGCGTGAAAGTCGATCAGGGTCTGCGCGCCGGGGCCGTGCACACGCTCTTTCGCCACCGGCAGACCGAAGGTCTCGAAGGCGTCGAGCATGGCGTGATGGGTATCGGGCTGCCCGGGCCAATCGCGGATCTCGCCCCAGCCGTAAGCATAGAACGCCAGCGGGCGCTGTGCGGCGACCCGGGGATCGAGCTGGCGGATGCTGCCGGCCGCGCCGTTGCGCGGGTTGACCAGGGTGGGCAGCCCCATGGCGCGCTGTCGGGCATTGAAGCGATCGAAGTCGGCACGGTGCATCAGCACTTCGCCGCGTACCTCGAGCACGGCGGGCGCGTGCCCCTGCAACCGCAGCGGCACGCGACGGATGGTGCGTACGTTCTGCGTTACGTCCTCGCCGGTCTCGCCATCGCCACGTGTGGCGGCCTGCACCAGCACGCCGTGTTCGTAGCGCAGATTGATTGCCAGACCGTCGAACTTGAGCTCGGCGCTGTAGATCACCGGCGGGTCGTCCGCTTTCAGGCCGAGCCGATTGCGGATGCGCTGGTCAAAGGCGACCGCGCCCTGCGGTGTGGGGTCGGTCTCGGTCTGGATCGACAGCATCGGCACCACGTGCCGCACCGGGGCGAACTGCGGCAGCGGCGCACCGCCGACGCGCTGCGTCGGCGAATCGGGAGTGCGCAGCTCGGGATGCGCGGCCTCGAGCGCCTGCAGCTCGCGAAACAGCGCGTCATAGTCGGCATCGGGCACCAGCGGGGCGTCGAGCACGTAGTAGGCGTGGTCGAGGCGCTCAATCTCGGCGCGCAGCGCCGCGGCGCGCTCAGCAGGCGAAACGGCAGGCATGCGGTGGCTTCAGGAGAACAGACGCTGCGCGGCGGGCGAGCCGGCAGGCAGGCCATGCTGCTCGAGCACCTCGTAGAGCATGTCGAGCTGTTTTTCGATGTGGTCGAGTGCGGCATCGCTCAGCGGCGCGTCGTTGTCGTCGACCACGGCGGCATCGAGCGCGGCGCTCAGGTCGCGTGCGGCCTGGCGCATGCGCGCGAAGGGCTTTTGCGCCGCCGGGGCCTGCGGGACTTCGAGCAGCAGGGTGGCGTGGCTGATCGCAGCAGCGCTGTCGGCCAGATCGGCGCGAGCGTCGAACTGCAGATGCACCAGCGGAGTGGGCGGCCGATCGACATCTTGATGGAGCAGCACCATGCGACCGGCCTCGGGCCCCGGCACGAAACCCGCGTCCTGCGCCTGCTGGCGCAGAAAGTCGATGCCCCAAGGTACGCTGCGGGCACGCAGGGTGATAGACAGCTGGGCGTCGTTGGCGCTGGCGAAAGCGTCGAGCTGCCGTGCCTGCTCGAGCACGTCGGCCATGTCGGGCAGATCGGGCGGCACGCCCAGGGCGTCGCCCAGTTCGTGGCATTTGGCGACGAATTCGGAATACTCGATCGCGTTGATCGGGCCGCTGCGGTTGCTCAGCTGCACCGCGGCCTGCAGCTCGGCGTACTGGCCGCTGGCCTGCAGCGGCTCCCACTGGCCGGTCTGGGCATGACGCCCTTCGAACAGCATGCGCTTGGCACCGGCGCGGGCCGCCTTGGGCAGGCGCGGCAGTAGCGACTCGCCGGTGCGCGGCGAATCGAACAGATAGCTGGCAATCGCATCGATCAGCGGATCGATCTGCAGCGGCAGCAGGCGCGGCCGCGGACCGACATCGGGAGGCAGCGGCACCGGCTGCAGTGGTCCCCCGTCCGGGCTGAGCGCGTCCAGCCCACCAGGCTCGACCGGCTCACTGCGCGACCTGGCATCGGCATCGATCCCGCCATGCTGGCGCCTGAACTTGCCAGTCTGCCAGGCGTTGTAGGCTACGACGGCGGCGATGATGATGGCGCCGATGACGACTAATGCGATTTGCAACTGTCCCATCCAGGGGTCCTCAGGGTTGGCATGTGCACGCGGCGCATTCGGGAAAGTCTGAATCAGGCCGCCTGCGCAAAGCGTAGCGCCGCGTCCATCTCAACGGCAACGGTGCGTGAGACGCCCTGCTCCTGCATGGTCACGCCGATGAGCTGGTCGGCCATTTCCATCGCGATCTTGTTGTGCGAGATGAACAGGAACTGCGTGCTGGCCGACATGTCCTTGACCAGCCGGGCGTAGCGCTCGGTGTTGGCGTCGTCCAGAGGTGCATCCACCTCGTCGAGCAGGCAGAACGGCGCCGGGTTGAGCTGAAAAATGGCAAACACCAGGGCAATGGCCACCAGCGCCTTTTCCCCCCCAGACAGCAGGTGGATCGAGCTGTTTTTCTTGCCCGGCGGCTGCGCCATGACCTGCACCCCGGCGTCGAGAATTTCCTCGCCAGTAATGATCAACCGCGCATTGCCGCCGCCGAACAGTAGCGGGAACATGCGGCCGAAGTGATCGTTGATCTGCGTGAAGGTGCTCGCCAGCAGGTCGCGGGTTTCGGCGTCGATCTTGCGGATCGCGTCTTCGAGTGTGGTGATCGCGGCCTGCAGATCGTCGTGCTGCGCGTCGAGAAACTGCTTGCGCTGCCGCGCCTGGCCCAGTTCGTCCAGCGCGGCCAGGTTGACCGCGCCGAGCGCGGCGATGTCGCGCTGCAGGCGTTCGAGCTCGCGGGCAAGTGGCGCGATCTGCGCACCCGGTGCAAGGCTGGCGCGCACCGCACCAAGGTCGGCCTGCGCCTGGCTCAGCTGCTGCGCAAACTGCTCGGTCTGCAGCCGGAATTCCTGCTCCTTGAGCTGCAGCTCGGTGATGCGCTGGCGCAGCGGGTCGAGGTCGCGCTCGAGCCGCAGCCGCGCTTCCTCGCGCTGGCGGAGTTGCTGCGCGATGTCGTCGGCCTCGCTGCGGCGCGCGCCGAGCAGAGCCTGAGCGCTTTGCTGCTCGGCCAGCGCCGCCTGCAGCCCGGCCTGCGCGCCGTCTTCGCTCAGGCGCGCCAGTTCGGCCTGCGCCGTCTCCTGCGCACTGGACTGACGGGCGAGCTGCTCCTGCGCCATCTGTGCCTGGCGCTGCAGTTCCGTGAGCTGTTGCCGCAGGCTCCGCACTGTATAAACGCTCTCGGCCGCCTGCGCTTCGAGCTGGCGCTGCTGCGCGCGGGCCTCGGCCAGTGCCTGCTGTGCCTGGAAAACCTCGGTTTCCAGATCGGCCTGGCGTTGCTGCTGTTCGGCCAGTTGCGCATCGAGTTCCTCGAACCGCGCCTCGCTCTGCGCCAGTTGTTCCTGCAGCTCCTCGCGCTGCGCCGCGATGTCGGCCAGATCGGCATCGATCTGGCCGTGGCGTGCAGCGCTCTGCTCGGCCTGCTGCGTAAGCTTGAGCCATTCCACTTGCACCGTGTGCAGCTGCTGCGTGTCCTGCTGCTGACGCCGTTGCAACGCGGCGAGCTGCTCCCGCGCCTGCGCCAGCTCGTGATCGGCTTGATGCAGCCGGGCGCGGCTTTGCTCGGCGATGAGTTGCTCGGCCTTGATCTGGCGTTCGAGATTGTCGATGTCCTGCTGCCGCGCCAGCACGCCGGTCTGCTCGGTATCCGCTGCGTAGAAACCCACGCTGTGACGACTGACGGTATGGCCCTGTGCCGTGACCAGTAGCGTGTGCGGCGGCAGACCGGGGCGCAGCGACAGCGCCTGCGACAGCGACGGCGCCACGAACACCCCGGCCAGCCAGTCGTCCAGCAGCGCAGACAGCGCGGCGTCGCCGCAGCGCACACCCTCGCGCAGCGCCCGGCATCCCGCCAGTGCTGCAGTGGGCGCTGCTGCCACGGCGGCTGCAGGTGCCGAATAAAACGCCAGCTTGACCGGCGGCGCATCAGCGATGAACCCGGCAGCCATGTCCAGATCGTGCACTTCCAGCGCGGCCAGCCGCTCGCGCAGCACGGCCTCGAGCGCTGTTTCCAGCCCGTTGTCCACCTGCAGCCGCGACCAGAGCTGCGGCAGGCCGGCCAGTCCATGCCGGGTCAGCCAGGACGGCAGCTTGCCCTCGGTCAACACCCGCTCTTGCAGCGTCTTCAGCGCCGACAGACGTGCCGCGGTGGCGGCCAGCCTGGCCGCCGCCTCCTGCTGCGCCTGCTGCGCCTGTTGGTGTGCCTGCTGCAGTTCAGGCAGGGACTGATCGAGCTGTTCGCGCTGCGCGCGCAGGGTGTCGAGCGCATCGCGCAGGCTGTCCTGCTGGCGCTGCAGGTCGGCCAGACGCAGGCTGTCGGTTGTAACGACCGCGCGCTGCTCGGCCTGCAGCCGCTCCTGCCGTTGTTGCAACTGCGCGATCTGCTGGCTCAGACCGCGCTGGCGCGCGGCCTCGGCCTGCAGCGCTTGCTGCGCTGCGGCGGCCTGTGCGCGTTCGTCGGCAGCGCGCATCTGCGCCTCGCTCAGCGCGGCCTCGAACGCAGGCAGGCGCTCGCCGTGTTCCTGTACCCGCGCCTGTGCCACCTCTGCCTGCACTTGGGCATCGGCCAGGCGCTCGGCGGTCTCGGCCGCCTGCTGCACAGCGGTGTCGTACCGCTGCTGCCATTCCCGGGTTTGGGTATCGATGGCCTGCAGCGCCGCCTGCGCGCGCTGGCGGCCCTCGATCACGAAGCGGATTTCCGCCTCGAGCTGGCTGACGCGCGACTGCGCTGCGTAAAACGCCGCCTGCGCGCGGTTGAGCGTCTCGTTGCTGACGAACTGCGCCTGCCGCAACGCCTCGATCTCGGCCTCGAGACTGCGCTGCTCGGCGATGCGGGCCTCGAGCGCATTGAGTGCCTCGCCAACCGCCACGGTGATCTGCTGGCGCCGGGTCTGCGCCTCGTCATGGCGCAGCAGCCAGAGTTGATGCTGCGCCGTGGTGGCCTCGGCCTGCAGCGCCTGGTAGCGGGTAGCGACCTCGGCCTGCTGCTCCAGCCGGCCCAGATGGCTGCCGAGTTCGCGCAGGATGTCCTGCACCCGGGTGAGGTTCTCGCGGGTGTCGTGCAGACGGTTCTCGGTCTCGCGGCGGCGTTCCTTGTACTTGGACACGCCCGCCGCTTCCTCCAGCATCATGCGCAGGTCTTCGGGGCGCGATTCGAGGATGCGGGTGATGGTGCCCTGGCCAATGATGGCGTACGAGCGCGGCCCAAGCCCGGTGCCGAGAAAGATGTCGTGCACATCACGGCGGCGCACCGCCTGGTTATTGATGAAATAGCTCGAGGTGCCGTCGCGGGTGAGCACGCGCTTGATCGCGATTTCGGTGAACTGTCCCCACTGCCCGCCGATGCGGTGGTCGCTGTTGTCGAACACCAGCTCGACGCTGCACCGGCTGGCGGGCTTGCGCTGCGCACTGCCGTTGAAGATGACGTCCTGCATCGACTCGCCGCGCAGCTCGCTGGCCTTGCTCTCGCCCAGCACCCAGCGCACCGCATCGATCACGTTCGACTTGCCGCAGCCGTTGGGGCCGACGATGCCGCTGATGCGGCCGGGAAACGGCAGCGTCACGGGCTCGGCAAACGACTTGAATCCGGCCAGACGAAGAGAGGTCAAACGCATCGAAATGTTGTAAGCCTATGATTTACAAGGGAAATTATGGATTCTTCGGCAAGCGGCAATCATACCATTGCCGTCGTGCATGCCGAACCTGCTGGCTGCGCCCGCCTATCATCGCGCCGCATGACACCCGTCCAGATCCAGACCCTGTTCGAGCGTTTCGCCGCAGCCAACCCGGCGCCGCGCACCGAACTGGAATATCGCACCCCGTTCGAACTGCTGGTGGCTGTGATGCTGTCGGCGCAGGCCACCGATGTCAGCGTCAACAAGGTCACGCGTCAGTTGTTCGCGGTGGCCAACACCCCACAGGCCATGATCGAACTGGGCGAGGAACGGCTGCGCGAGGCCATCCGCACCATCGGCCTGTACAAGACCAAGGCCAAGAACGTGATCGCCACCAGCCGCATCCTGCTCGAGCAATTCGGCGGCGAAGTGCCGCAAACCCGCGAGGCGCTGCAGGCACTGCCCGGCGTGGGGCGAAAGACCGCCAACGTCGTGCTCAATGTGGCCTTCGGGCAGGACACGATTGCGGTGGACACGCACATCTTTCGCGTGGCCAACCGCCTGGGGCTAGCGCGCGGAAAGACGCCTGAGGAAGTGGAGAAAAAGCTCGAAAAAGTCATCCCCAAGCGGTTCCGGCAGCACGCGCACCACTGGCTGATCCTGCACGGCCGCTATGTGTGCAAGGCGCGCAAGCCCGAGTGCTGGCGCTGCAACGTGGCCGATCTGTGCCCCTTCGAGCCCAAGACGCCCACACCGCAATGATCCGCCGCCTGTTTCTGGTCCTTTGCGCAGGTGTGCTGCTGTACGCGCTGCCGGCCTCAGCGGAGCCTGTCCGGGTGACCGACGACACCGGGCAGGTGCTCACCCTGCAGCAGCCAGCCCGGCGCATCGTCGCGCTGTCGCCACAATTGCTCGAACTCAGCGCTGCGGCCGGTGCCAGCCGACAGGTGATTGCCACCATCCGCGGTGCGGACGACGTGCACTGGGCGCGACGGCTGCCGCTGGTGGGCGATGCATTCGCGCTCAATCTGGAGGCCATCGTGCGGCTCAAGCCCGATCTGATCCTTGCCTGGGAATCGGGCACACCGCCGCGCGATGCGGCGCGGCTGAAGTCGCTGGGCATTCCGGTCTACTGGAGCCAGGCCAATGACTTCCAGACCCTGGCCTCGACCGTGCAACGCATCGGCATCCTTGCCGGCACGCCAGGCCCGGCGCAGCGCTGGGTGCAGGCGTTCGACAGCCGGCTGGCTGCGCTGCGCGCTCGCTACGGCGGGCCCGAACCCGCGGTGCGGGTGTTCTATCAGGTCTGGGACCGTCCGCTAATCACCGTGGGCGGGCCTCAGCTGATCACCCAGGCGATCACCCTGTGCGGCGGTCGCAACGTGTTCGGCAACCTTGCCGTGCTGTCTCCCACCATCTCCACTGAGGCAGTGCTGCGGGCCGATCCGCAGCTCATCGTCACCTCCAGTCCGCGGGGAGACGCCTTGATGCAGCAGTGGAAGCGCTACACCGCCATCAGTGCGGTGCGACACGATCAACTGGTGACCCTGTCGCCGAATCTACTGCCGCGCATGGGCATCGATGTGCTCGAAGGCGTGCAGCAGCTGTGCAGCGCCATAGCCACGGCGCGCAGATCGCTGCGGCACTGAATCAGTTCTTGTGATGCTGCGGCCGGGCTGCGGGATGGGATGCAAGGCGCACACCGAGACAATCGCCCCAGCGATGGCATGGGCAACACAGCAGACCGCCCGCAGCCCTGGATGTGCAGTGCGCGAGGGACTTGTTCTGCTGTGTTGCCTTAACAGGCCCTAACAGGCCGTTGAAAAACTACTGCGGTGGGCCATCCTCGCGACGTTTTTCAACGGCCTGCTAAATCCCCTGCCCGACAGGGGGCGCCAATCGATCGTCTCCACCCAGTCGCCCCCGTTTGATGGGATTGTCTGCGGCCTGCGGTCGCCCGCATGATATGGATTCGGACATGCCTCGAATCGAGCGTTCGCTCCGCTAAAACCATGCTCGCCGCCACTTCGACCGCTTCGCCCCATGACTTGCCGCTGCTGGCCTGCAAGCCTCAGCACCTGTGCGCTGCGGTAACACGCTTGCCACCGGCGGGCGAGGTGCAGGTCTGGGAGCTGGATTTGGACCGGCCACCTGCGGATGCCGCCGCATGGCTGGACACGGCCGAGCAGGCGCGAGTGCAGCGCCTCGTCCACGCCCTGCATCGCCGCCGCTACATCGCTGCGCATGGGTGGATGCGGCGCGTCCTTGCCCATCATCTGGACTGCGCCCCGCAGGAACTGCGCTTTGTCAGCGGCCCCTGCGGCAAGCCCGCCCTGCACGACGCCAGTGCTCTGCGCTTCAACCTCAGCCACAGCAGCGAGGTCGCGCTGCTTGCCCTGACCACGGGGATGGAGATCGGCATCGACATCGAAGCGCTGCGCCCGGGGCTGCCCGACGCGGCGCTTGCACAAGGCGCGCTCACACCCGCCGAACTGGCCGAATTCAAGCAACTGCCGCCCGCCCAACGCACCGCGGCGTTTTTTGGCTGCTGGACAGCCAAGGAAGCCTGCATGAAAGCGCTTGGACTCGGTCTGGCGCTCGAACCTCGGGGTCTGCATGTCGGGCTGCGCACACGACGTCGGCAGGTGCAAGTGCATCCCGCGCCGGGCGCAGCCGCGCTTGACCTCCTACCGCTGGCTTGCCGCAGCGGCTATGCCGCAGCGCTGGCCTGCACAGACCGCATCACCCGCTTGACCCGGCACACCGCCGACATCCTCGACCACAGACCGACATGACTCCGGTGCGCATCAACAACCACGGGCGCGAGCTCGTGGGCCTCTACCTCGAGCCGTCTGCCGAACTGTCACCGCGGCACCACGCGGTGCTGCTGTGCAATCCGTTCGGGCAGGAGGCGATTCGGGCGCACCGGCTGTACCGGGTGATGGCCGACCGGCTGGCCGCCGCAGGCTACTACGTGCTGCGCTTCGACTACTACGGCAGTGGCGATTCGGCCGGAGACGACACTGACTGGGATCTGCTGGGCAGCATCGACGACGCACAGGCCGCGCTGGCCGAGCTGCTGCGCCGCAGTCATGCGCCGCAGTGGTCGGCGGTCGGTCTACGCCTGGGTGGCACCATCGCACTGGAGACCGCGCGGCGCGCCGCGCAGCCGGCGCAGGTGCTGCTGCTGATCGAGCCGGTGCTGGTCGGCAAGGACTACCTCGACGATCTGGGCACCTCCAGCCAGATCGCGCTCGGCCGGGGTTACGGCGTGCGCTGGCCGCTGAGCGCGGCCTTGCGACGTAGCATGCTGCCCGAGCCGCAGACAGAAGCGCTGGGCTTTGCCCTCACCGCGGCCTGCCGTGCGCAAATCGGGGCGATCACCCCGGCGCGGCTGCTGCCCGTGCCGGCAGAACATTTGAGCCTGCTCGTAACCGATGCGGCGCAGACCGCAGACGCGCTAGCGCAGGCCGGCGTGCAGCTGCCCGCCCAGGCGCGCATCGGCAACAGCGCAGCCCGGATCGACTGGGCCACTGACAGCGCCGCCGCCACGGCCATCGTGCCGATGCACTGGATCGGTCACCTCCTTCACGCGCTTGTCCAGCCCGCGCATGCTTGAGACCACCATGACCTTCGGGCCGCAGGGCGGTCTGCTCGGCACCGTCTCTTTTCCGGCCAACGGCTCGGCGTCCATCCCCCGGTTCGGTGTGCTGCTGTTCAACGCCGGAGTGATTCACCGTGTCGGCTCGCACCGACTCAACGTCAAGCTTGCGCGCGCTCTGGCCGCCGACGGCATCGCCACCCTGCGCTTCGACCTGCACGGTATGGGCGACAGCATGCGCGCCGATGGGCGTCTGTCGTACAAGGAGCAGGTGGTAGCCGACCTGTGCGCCGGCATGGACCTGCTGCAAAACATCACCGGCGCGCGGCATTTCGCCCTGGTGGGCTTTTGTTCTGGCGCCCTGCCCAGCTATTGGTGCGCCCAGGCCGACGCGCGGGTCAGCGCCATCGTGCTGTACGACGCGCTGTCCTTCGCCACGCTGCGCAGCAGGCTGCGCTATATCGGGGTGCGCCTGATGCACCACGGCGTCGGGCCAAAGGCCTGGGCCACGTGGACCCGCGCGGTGATGCGCGGCCTGGCCGCAACTGTCGCCCGCGCCCGCCAGCGCCTACGCCATGTCGGCCTGTCCGTCCTGCCAGACGGCCGCGGCGCCGACGCAGACATGGACGAACGCATCGATCCCCACACCCTTGGCCAGAGCCTGCTGGCGCTGGCGCAGCGGGGCACGGGCGTGATGGTGTTCAGCGCGGGAACCGATTACAGCGCAGTCAACTACGCCGGTCAGCTGCGCGAAACGCTCGGGCTGCGGCACACCGCGCACGACCGCCTGCTGTTCGCGCATCTCGCAGACATCGACCATGCGGTCACAACCCGCGTGGCCCAGCAACAGTGGATCGACACGGTGCGGCGCGGTTTGATGCAACTCGCCCCGGTGCAGGAGGCGGCGCCATGACCGCAGCCGTGGTGTTCTGGGCTGCGACCGTGTTCGTGCTCTACACCTATGCGGGCTACCCGCTGCTCATCAGCCTGCTGGCCCGGCGTCGCGCGCTGCCCGACTGCCCCCTGCTCGACGATGCCGCACTGCCGCCGATCACCGTGGTCATGGCCGCCCACAACGAAGCCGCGCGTCTACCCGCCAAGATCGCCAACCTGCGCGCGCTCGACTATCCGCAGCATCGGGTCGAGATTTTGGTCGTCTCCGACGGCTCGACAGACGACACGATCGAAGTGCTCGCCCGCACCCCTGGGGTACGCACCCTGAGCTATGCCCAGCGCTGCGGCAAGGCGCACGCGCTGAACCTGGCGCTGGCAGCGGTGCGTACCGAATTCGTCGTGTTCTGCGATGTGCGTCAGACGCTTGAGCCGGGCGCGGTGCGCCGGCTGATCTCGGATTTCTGCGACCCTGCGGTTGGCGCGGTCAGCGCCGAGCTGGTCCACCGCCCCAGCGCCACGCAGACCGGGCAGAACATCGGCCTGTATTGGCGTTACGAAAAAGCCATCCGCAAGGCCGAAAGCCGCTTCCACTCCACCGTTGGCGCGACCGGCGCGCTTTACGCCATCCGCAAGGCGGACTACCAGCCCCTCGCGCCCGGCACCATTCTCGACGACTTCGAAATTCCGATGCAGATCACACGCAAGGGCAAACGCACCCTGCTCGAACCGCGTGCCCTGGTCTACGACCTGCTGCAGACCGAATCGGCGGCCGAGAAGAAGCGCAAGATTCGCACCCTGACCGGTAATTTCCAGACCTTTTCGAGACATTTTTGGCTATTCAACCCGGCGCGCAACCCGGTATGGTTCCAGTTCATGTCACACAAGGTATTCAGACTGCTGGTGCCCTACGCCCTCGTCCTGACCCTGCTCTCCAGCGCCGTGATGCCCTCGCCGCTCTACCGCCTGGCCCTGCTGCTGCAGCTTGGTTTTTATCTGCTTGCGGCGCTGGGGCAATGGGTGCCCGCAGCACGGCGCAGCCGCGTGGTCAGCTTCGCCCACGTGTTTTTCGACATGAACGCCGCCGCCATGCTGGCTTTGCTGCGGTTCCTCTCGGGCCGCGTCGATGCGAGGTGGGAAAAGATATGAAGCGCCTGAGCATCCTGATGTACCACGCCCTGTACACCAACGCGGTGCAGCAGCAGGCCATCGACCCCGCCGATCGGCCCTACGCGGTGTCGGTCGACCGCTTTGCGCGGCAGCTCGATCTGCTGCTGGCGGCGCAAATCCCGGTGGTCTGTCCAAAGCGCATCGAGCAGACCGCCGAACCCTTGCCGGGCGGCGTGCTGCTGACCTTCGACGACGGCCACGCCAGCAATGCCGAGCTCGCACTGCCCCTGTTGCAGGCGCGCGGCATGCGTGCGCTGTTTTTCATCACCACCGACTTCATCGGCAGGCGCCCGGGGTTCTGCACCTGGGACCAGGTACGTGCCCTGGCGCGGCAGGGCATGACCGTAGGCGGCCATGGTCAAACCCACCGCTTTCTGGGCGATCTGCCCAGCGGCGCGCTGCGTGCGGAACTGGAGCAATCGCACGCCCGGCTGGAGCAGGAATTGCAGATTCCCATCCAGCAGATGTCCTTTCCCGGCGGGCGATACGACGCGCGCTGCCTGCAGCTTGCCCGTGCGGCGGGCTACAGCGTGCTGCATGGCTCTGCGGTCGGTGCGCTACCTGCGGGTGGGACGCTGCCGGCCCAACCGCTGCCGCGGCTGGCCATCCGCGCCGGCACGACCGACCGTGCATTCCTTGATTTCGCCCGCGGCGCGCCGCTGTCGCTGCTGCGCGGGCAGGCGCTGTCGCAGGTCAAGACTTGCGCCCGGCAGATCATCGGCAACCAGCGCTATCACCGCCTGTACGCGCTGATCAGGGGCGCACAAGGACCGTCGTCATGAAGCCGTCCGCCGCTTTCCATCGCGACCTGCGCACCCGCGACACGTCGTCGCGCACTCGAAGGAGGACTGCCCGGTGAGCGTCATCAGCCCGCATCCGCGTCACAAACCCGGGGTGCAGAGCAACCGCCGCGTTGCTGTCGCTCAGCCCAGCTCCATACCGGCGCCGCCCGCATCCGCCCAAGCCGACTGGGTCGGGGCCGCGCTGCGTTCGACCCTGTGGCTGCTGGCCGTGCCGGCGCTGTTCGTACTGAGCATTATCGTATTCAAGCTGCATCCGGGGAAAATCGGGCTGTACGGTTTCGCGCTGTTTTTCGGCGCCCTGCTTCTGGTGCAGCTGCGCAAGGGTCCTGAGCCGCTTCTGGCACTCATGGTGATCTATTACCCGCTGAGCAAGCTGTACCCCGTGCTGCTCGCGCCCGGTCTGAATGGCACCAATCTGCTCGAACTGCTCGTCATTGCGGTGTGGGTCGCGCTGGCGATCAAGCACAAGAAAAAATGGCTCCAACCCTTTGCCTTCACCCGGCTGGTAGGCATCTGGTTCTGGCTAGCCGTAGTATCGATTTTCACCGCGATCCTGCGCATCGGTCTGCATCCTTTCATCTGGAACTATCTGCTGTCGGTTCGTGGATTTTTCGACCAGTTCATCGTGTTCTTTCTGGTGGTCAACCTGATCCAGGACAAGAATATGGCAAGGCGGTTGGTGATCTACATGATGTTTTCCGCCGCGGTCATTTTCCTCTACGGTATCCAGGAATGGTGGTTTACCCGCGGCGCCAGCAGTATCGAAAAATCGCGCCTGCTCGGGCCGGTCGGTCAGCCCAACGAGTTTGCCGCACAGATCATCTACGCCTTCGCGCCGTTTCTGGCATACGGCGCCTACTATTTTCCGCGCTGGAAATCGCTGCGTCTGTCGCCCATCGTGTTCATTGGTCTGCGGGTGCTTCTGGCGGCCTTTTCCCGCGCTGCCTACCTGGCGTTCGCTATGGAGCTGTTCACGCTGTCGTTTGTCAAGAGCAAAAAGTTTTTCGTGCTAGTGCTACTGGTGCTGGGGTCGATTTATTTTTTCATCCCGGCGCTGGTGCCCAATTCGATGAAGGCGCGGGTCGAGCAAACTTACCAGGACCGGGAATCGGGAGCAACCATCGACAAAAGCGCCGATTCGCGTTTTCTGCTGTGGAACGCCGCGATCGAGATGAGCAAAGAATCGCCAATTTTCGGTAAGGGATTCGATCAATTCCACAGCCTGGTGCCAAGTTATGTCCCGGGGTTTTACGACGGCTCCACCGGCGGTGCGACAGACAACCAGAACATGTTTCTCTACACAGCAGCGAACATGGGTCTTCCCAGCCTGATCGTGCTGCTGCTGATCATCGGCCTGCTCGCCTGGCGCGGCTGGCTCCTGTATCGCAAGGCCATGCTGGACATCGACCGCATCATCGGCCTGGGTGCGGTGACCATGGTGGCGGGATTGATCGGGGTGAATATGTTCGGCACCCATTTGATCGATACCGCGGTAGACATCTTTTTCTGGATTTACCTCGCGGTGGTGGCACGGCTGTATCCCCCACAGGACATTCCACCGGGACCCACGCAACATGGCACGCGCAGATAAACCCTCCCCGCTGATCGTCCACATGATCGACGAGCTGCCGCGCGACGGCGCGGAAATGCTGCTGGTCGATCTGATGCGGCTGCGCGTACCGGGCTATCGCTACCAGATCGCCTGCCTGATTCGCGGCGGGCCGCTGGATCAGGAGTTCGAGCGGCTTGGGGTACCGGTGAAGATTTTCGGCCGTCGCGGCCGGATCGATCCGGGGCTGGTGCTGCGTCTGGCGGCCTGGCTACGCAGGGAGCAGGTGGACGTGGTGCACACCCATCTGTTCACGGCCGATACCTATGGCCGCCTAGCAGCGCGGCTTGCGGGCGTTCCGGCGGTGTTTTCCACCGTGCACAACACGGTCAATCCCTGGAAAGGTGCCGGGCGCCACGCGATCGACCGGCTGCTTGCCCGACTGAGCACTGCGGTGGTGGGTTGCAGCGAAGAGGTGACGCAGACCCTGGCCCGGCGCTACCGCATCCCCGTGCGCAAGCTGGTCGCCATTCCGAATGGCATCGACCTGCGCAAGTTTTCCAGCGCCAGCGGTGCCGGAGTGCGCGAGGAATTCGGCCTGCCTCCAGATCGCCTGCTGATTGGCGTGGTGGGCAGGCTGCATGCACAAAAGGCGCATGCCGACCTGTTTCGCGCGCTGGCCCTGCTGCCACAAGCACGCGCAGGGCAACTGGCCTGCCTGGTCATCGGCACGGGCGACCTGCTCGCGCCGCTGATGCAGCAGGTGCGGGAGCTGGGCCTGGAGCGCTGCGTGCAGTTCACCGGCATGCGTCAGGACATCCCGCGGCTGGTCGCGGCGCTAGACGTCTTTGTCATGTCCTCGCACTGGGAGGGCCTGCCGATTGCGCTGCTCGAAGCGATGGCCAGCGCCAGGGCGGTGCTGTGCACCCGGGTGGGCGGCATTCCGGATGTGGTGGTCGATGGCGACAACGGGCTACTGGTTGACGCGCAGGACATACCCGCGCTGGCGCAGGGGCTGGAGCGCCTCCTGCACGACGCCGCGCTGCGACAGCGGCTGGGCCAGCGTGCGCGCGAGACGGTGATGGCGCGTTTCGACGTCTCGCACACGGCCGCGGCGTACAACCAGCTGCACAGCCAGGCGCTTGGGCTGCCGCTCGCCAGCAGCCCGGTGCAGGTGGCCCGGGCGGACTGAATCATGCGCAAACTGCTCGCCACCGTCTTTCTGCCCCAAGCCCTGTTGCGCAACGCCTGGCAGCCGGGGCTGCGCATTCTGATGTACCACCGGATCGCATCCGTCGACACCTATGACCAGCTCACTGTTTCACCGGACCGCTTCGCCCAGCAGATGGAGGAGCTGGCACGGCATGCCGTGGTCAGCCTGGAGCAGGGGCTGCAGGCGCTGCAATCCGGCCCGCTGCGCGCGCCGCTATTTGCCGTGACCTTCGACGACGGCTACCTAGACAACCTCACTGAGGCACTGCCGGTGCTGCAACACTACCGCATTCCGGCCACCATTTTCGTCACCACCCGGTTCTGCGACCAGGCGACCAGCCACCCGCGCTACCGCAACCCCGGCGGGCAGCGCCTGCACCTGAACTGGGACGAAGTGCGGCAGCTAGCGCGCATGCCCGGCATGACCATCGGCTCGCATACTCTGACCCACCCGTATCTGCCCACCCTCGCCGAGGACACGGCGCAACAAGAAATTGCCGCCAGCCGTACGGAAATCGCAGCACATCTGCACCGATCGGTCGACTTGTTCTGCTATCCGTCGGGTGACCTGAGCGAGCGGGAAGTGGCGCTGGTGCAACAGGCCGGTTATGCCGCGGCGGTTAGCGTGGCGCCCGGGGTCAATCACCGCCACACTAACCGGTTCGCGCTGCGACGCACCGAAATCACCGACCGCGACGACCTGCCGATGTTCCGTCTCAAACTGGCCGGGGCGTTCGACCCCATCCACCAGATTTTGCATGCGCGGCGCACCCGTCGCTTTGCACGCAGGCACCTCAAGCCCAGTCCAACCCTTCAGACCAAGCGACCATGAACATCCTTTATCTGATGACCGAACCGTTCGGCATCGGCGGCGTGCAGTCCGACGTGCTCACCCTCACCGAAGACCTCACCGCCAGGGGACATCGCGTCTATGTCGCCACCACCCAGGGCGTGCTGCTGCAGGAGCTGATTGGCAAGGGCGCGATCCATGTGGACATCGACTTTCATTTCAGCGGCGCGGCGCAATTCCTCCGCGCGCTGCGGCTGCTGCGGCAGGTAGTGGCCCGCGAGGGCATCGAACTCGTTGCGCCGCAGTCGGTGCGTTCGTCGATGGTGGCCGGCGCGGCGCTGCGCTTGATGCCCTCTGGCGATCGCATTGCGGCAACCTCGAGGCGAGTGCCCATCATCACCACCATCCACAACATCCACAACCCCAAGAACTTCAAATGGGCCGGCCGCATCCTGCGGCACAGCGCAGACTTTGTGATTTTCGAGTCACACTACGAGCGCAACCGCCTGCTGTCCCACGGCCTGCCCGCCGAGCAGTCTGTGGTCATCCACAGCGGCATCGACCTGGACCGCTTTGCCACCGCGACGCGCAGCGCCGAGTTCGCGCAGCGCTACGGTCTGGAGCCGGGACGGCATCTGGTGTTTGGCATCGTCGCCCGGCTGTCGGAAGAAAAGGGCCACAACTATCTGGTCGAGGCGTTTGCACGTGTTGCCCGGCAGACGCCCGAGGCCCGCCTGCTCATCGTTGGTGACGGCCCTCTGCTCGAACAGACCCAGACACAGGTTGCCCGGCTGGAGCTGCAAAATCAGGTGATCTTCGCGGGGATGCAGCGCGACATCCCGTCGCATCTGGCGCTGCTCGATGTGTTCGTGCTGTCGTCCACCCGCGAGTCGTTTCCGTTGTCTGCGCGCGAAGCGATGGCCGCCGGTCGTTGCGTGATCGCGCCGCGTATCGGCGGCTGCGGCGAAGTGGTCGAAGACGGCGTCACCGGTCTGCTGTTCACCGCGGCGGATGTCGACGATCTGGCCGCCAAGATGATCACGCTCACCGACCGCACTACGGTCAGCGCCATGGGAACGGCCGGCCGTCGGCGTGCCGAACGTCTATTTTCCCGCCATGTCTGGGTTGAAGGCGATGAGCGTGTGTATCTGCAATGGGCAGGAATTGCGCCACGCGCCGCGCCGGCGGCGGCGATGTCCCGAGCGCGTTGAAATACACCCTGGAACTCCTGCTGTCGCCGGTCGGCGCCACCTGCTGCGGTCTGATCGCGCTGACCGTGCTGGTGAGTGTGCGCCCGCACCGCCTCATGCTGCGCGTGCTGGTGTATGCCACGACTGTGGTTTTCCTTCTCGCCAGCATGCCGCTGACTGCCAACCTCGCGCTGGGTGTGCTCGAACGCAAGGCCAGCGCCGAAAAAGTTTGCCCTGCCCCACCGTCTGGCAGTGTGCTGGTCGTGCTGGCCGGCGGCGTCAACGGCAACCCGACCGACACTAATGACGTCGCTGCACTGAAGGCTTCCAGCCTGCGCCGGACACTGTCCGCAGTGCAACTGGCACAACAGGTGCCGGCAAGCATGCTGCTCATTTCCGGCGGCTGGGGCAAAACGGTGCGTGAGGCCGATCTGATGGGCACACTGGCGCGCCAGATGGGCTTTCCTTCGGCACGCATCGAATTGGACACCCTGTCCAGAACGACCTACCAGTCTGCAGTCAACCTGCGCGCGCGCCTGCAACGCATCCCACCCCGGCAGCGCTATCTGGTCACCTCGGCCGACCACATGCCGCGGGCGATGATGGCATTTGCCCACGAGGGGCTGACAATGTGCGCGTGGCCGGTCGATGACGAGGCACTGCCGCTGCATCCGCTGGACATGCTGACCCCGCAGCTCAGCGCCCTGGAAAAGTCCACACGGGTCTTGCATGAAATGCTGGGAATGCTCTACTACCGCCTTGTCAAGTTTCAGTGAGGCGCGCAGGACACGCACCATGACCACCCCCACAGACCACAACGTCGAGACGGCCGAAATCGACAAATTCAGCGCCCTGGCCCACCGCTGGTGGGACGAGCACGGCGAATTCCGCCCGCTGCACCTGCTCAACCCGCTACGTCTGCAGTGGATTCGCAGCCATACCGAACTCCGCGGCAAGGCCGTGCTCGACATCGGCTGCGGCGGCGGCATTCTGTGCGAATCCATGGCCGCCGCGGGCGCGCATGTCACCGGAATCGATCTGGCAGAGGCCGCACTGCAAGTCGCCCGGCTGCATGCGCTCGACGCGCATCTGGACATCGACTATCGGCTCATCAGCGCCGAGCGCCTGGCGGCCGAGTCGCCCGGCGCGTTCGACCTGATCACCTGCATGGAAATGCTCGAACACGTGCCCGATCCGGCCTCCATCCTCAGATCGGCGGCCCGGCTCCTGAAGCCCCATGGCTGGCTGTTCATCTCCACCATCAACCGCACTGCGAAGGCCTATCTCGCCGCGATTGTCGGCGCCGAATACATCCTGCGCCTGCTGCCGAAGGGCACGCACGACTACGCCAAATTCCTCCAGCCCTCCGAGGTTTCCTCCATGGGCCGCCAGTGCGGACTGGACACGGTCGACATCGCTGGCCTGCACTACCAGCCGCTGACCCAACGCTTTCGGCTGACCACCGATCCCAGCGTCAACTACCTGATGGCTCTGCGCCCGGCCGCCTGATGACGCGCCCGCGCCCCATTCAGGCCTGCCTGTTCGATCTGGACGGCACCCTCGCCGACACCGCCCCGGATCTGACCGCCGCGCTCAACCACGTCCGCGCAGAGCACGGGCTGCACGCCCTGCCTCTTGAAGTGCTGCGCCCAATGGCCTCACATGGTGCACGCGGCCTGCTCGCCGTGGGCATGCAGGTACAGCCTGACGATCCCCGCTACCCCGCACTCAAAGATGCGTTCCTCGCCCGCTACCGCGCGGCGATCTGCGTGCACACCACCCTGTTCGACGGGGTCGAGACCCTGATCGACCGGCTACACGCCGCGGCAATCCCATGGGGTATCGTCACCAACAAACTCAGCACCTACACCGATCCCCTGGTTGCGCAGCTGCCCTGGCCACACCCGCCCGGATGCGTCGTCAGCGGCGACTCCGCTGCGCGCCCCAAGCCCGCACCCGACCCCCTGTTCCTGGCCGCGCGGCAGCTAGGTGTGATGCCGCAGCACTGCCTGTATCTCGGTGACGATCTGCGCGACATCCAGGCCGCGCGCGCAGCAGGTATGCACGCCATCGCCGCGGCATACGGCTACTGCGGCCCCACCAGGCCCACCACCTGGTGGGCAGACGCCATCATCACCCACCCCCTTGAATTGTTGGCCCTGGACCTCATGTCCTGAACACGACCTGCACTGCGCCGCGCGGGCCTACAATTCAATTCCTTCGGGGCCGACCCGGTTTCGACGTGGATCACAAAACAGACAGGTGCATGCCGAGCCCCAGTACGCTCGATAAACCACTGGAAACAAAGTAACTGCGAACGACTCTTCGTACGCACTCGCCGCCTAAACCCGGCGAGCCTCGCAACGGCTGGCCGATGGGCCGGGGTGGCAACACCTGCGAGGTCATTCACATTGGCTCGAATCCGGTCAGGCCACATGACCGGGTTTTAAACCCAGTGGCTCGCTGCTGCCGAAGCGCGTCCGTCCGCGTCGGCAGGGTTAAAACCAAACGGCGACACTAAGCATGTAGATCCTGCTGTGGAGGATTCGCGGACGGGGGTTCAATTCCCCCCGGCTCCACCAATAAATGAAACCCCAACCTTTCTCGGTTGGGGTTTTTTCTTGCCCGATCGCGCCGGTTCCTGCGAACTCGTGCGGCTTCCTGCGCAAGCCTGCGGACTTCGCCCGCCACCCGAATTGGCCGTTCCTGGCCACATTCCACTCTCTCCTTGCTATTCCTCGCTCCGACCTCGCTCCCTGAAACTGGCCCAAAGTCCGCAAAGACCACAAGTCACCCCTATACAGATCAAAGAGCTACGCGCGGACGAATCAAGCGGTTGGATTGCGGCATTGGGGGGCGAAGGAAACTCTGCGGTTGCGTTTTGTCGGTAGTTGTCGATCGCTACCGACACATTGCAACACGGATGTACCTGCTTGCATGATGGCCAAGACAAGAAACGCCTTGTCAGGACAATGTCCGGACGACTACAATAAGGGCATCCAAGATCTGGATCTGTCCGGAGGGCACCATGAGCACCCTGAATCTTTCCAAGACCGAACGCATTGACGTTCGTGCAAGCGCGCCGGTCAAGCAGCTGTTGCAAGAAGCGGCGCGCGCCTGCCACAAGAACGTCAGCGAGTTCCTGCTCGACGCAGGCGTGACGGCGGCCGCGCAGACGCTGGCGGATCGTCGCCAGTTCGTGCTGAGTGATGCGCAGTGGCAGGCCTTCCACGAGGCGCTGGACCGCCCGGTGCAAAGCAAGCCGCGCCTGAAGAAGTTGCTGCGTGAACCCGGGGTGCTGGATTGAGAAATGGCTACTCACCCGTTCGAAAGCTGGCCGCGACCGATCAGGTCGATGCGTTCGACTGCGGTGAGAATGCACTGAACCAGTTCCTGCAGCGCTACGCACTCGTCAACCAGAAGGCCAATAGCGCGCAGACTTACGTCTGTTGCCAGGGTGACGTGGTGGTGGGGTTTTATAGCCTCGCGGTCGGCAGCGTCGATCCGGAGGCTGCGCCGTCAAAAGTGATGAAGGGGCTGGCGCGTCACCCGGTACCGGTCATGATCCTGGCCCGGCTCGCGGTGGACAAGGCGCATCAGCGTAAAGGCTTGGGCCAGGCCTTGCTCAAGGATGCGCTGCTGCGCACCGCACAGGCCGCCGACATCGCCGGCATCCGCTGCCTGTTGGTCCATGCCAAGGACGATGCAGCGCGGCAGTGGTACGAATCGTGGGAATTCGAGCCCAGCCCGACTGACCCGTACCATCTGTTCCTGGTGCTCAAGGATCTCAAGGGCATGTTGAGCTAAGGGGCGTCTTCGCCTCAATATCCCAGGGCGTTGCGTGAGAAACGGGTCAACCCAGCCGCCTGGCGCGTTCGGTGGGGCTGACGATGTCGGTGAGGCGAATACCGAATTTGTCGTTGACCAGCACCACTTCCCCGCGCGCGATCAAAAAGCCATTGACCAGCACGTCCATCGGTTCTCCAGCCAGCCGGTCTAGGTCGACCACAGAGCCTTGCGCGAGCTGGAGCAGCTCACGGATCTGGATCTTGGTGCGGCCGAGTTCGACCGACAGCGTCACAGGGATGTCCATCACCAGATCAAGCTGAGTGTTGGGCATCGAGCCGACTGGCTCGGCATGCAGCTCGGCAAAGGGTGCGGGTTTGACTTGGGGCGGAGGCGCCGGCCCAACAGTCGCAGCCGCAGCTGCGCTGTCGGTTGCGACACCCTGCTCAGCCAAGGCCGCGCCCCAATCGGCCATGTCGTCGGCGGCCCGGGGGGCGGTGGTGGGATCGTCTGCCATGCGAAGTCCTGCGGGTTACGGGATCGGTATGGAGGCTGCGCTGCCATGGGGCAGGAGCTGTGCCTTTTCCGGCACCTCGGGGAAGAGCTGCTGTCGGATCTTGAGCGCCATCTTGTCGTCGTGCCGGCCGTATTCCCCGACCAGCACGGGAATGCCATCGACCTTTGCCACCACAGTCTCGGGCATTTCGACAGGCAGCACATCGCCCACGCGAAGGGTCAGCAGTTCGCGCACGAGGATCTGGCGTTGAAGCAACTCGACCCGCATCTCGACCTCGGCTTCGCGCATTTCGGTCTGCAGCGCCCTGACCCAGCGATGATCAATCTCGCTGCGGTCGGTGGTCATGCCGGTTGTGAGCTGATCTCGGATTGGCTCGATCATGCCGTAGGGAATGCAGACATGCAGGCTGCCGCCGCCGCCTTCGAGCTCGATGTTGAAGGTGGAGATGATAACCACCTCGGTCGGCGTGGCGATGTTGACGAACTGCGGGTTGACCTCGGAGCGGGTGACCTCGGGCTCGAGAGGCAGGACAGGCGACCACGCGGTCTTGTATTCCTTGAACACCATATCGAGCATGCGCTTGATGATGCGCTGCTCCAGCGGGGTGAAGTCGCGGCCTTCGATGCGTGCATGAAACCGCCCGTCACCGCCGAAGAAGTTGTCGACCACGCTGTAGATCAACCGTGGGTCGAAGATGAACAGCGCCGTGCCGCGCAGCGGCCTCATTTGCACCAGGTTCAGGTTGCTCGGCACGACCAGACCGCGGATGAATTCGTTGTATTTAGTCAATCGCACCGATGACACCGAAATCTCGGCCGAGCGGCGCAGAAAGTTGAATAGGCTCACCCGCCACAGCCGGGCGAACCGCTCGTTGATGACCTCTAGCGTGGGCATGCGCCCGCGCACGATGCGGTCCTGGCTAGCCAGATCGTAAGGACGCACCCCGCCCTGCTCTTCGGGTGGCGGGTCAGGCGCGGGTTCGTCGCCGGCGATGCCGCCGAGCAGCGCGTCGACCTCGTCCTGGGAGAGAACGTCCTGCACCATGTCAGCTCCGTGCGACCGCCCGCCAGCTCATCTCACTGCACGACGAAGGCGGTGAAGTAGACTCCGTCGATCGGCGCGGCATCGTGCCCCGCCCCGCTGTGCGCTGCGCCGCCCCCACTGCCGTGGCCGCCGTCTGCAGCGATTGCCGCGGGCGCCGCTTCGAGCACCTGGTTGACCGCGCGCAGGATGTCATGGCGCAGGCGGTCTTGCCCTTCGACGGTTTCAACCGTGTCGGTCGATTGCGCTGCGAGGATGCGCAGGATGTTGTTGCGGAGTTCGGGAGTCATGAGCTTGACCTTGGCTTCAACGGAAGGGTCGTAGGTCTTGAGGTCGATCTTGACCTGCAGGTAATGCACCGCGCCATCGGTACTGCGCAGATTGGTGACGAACGGCTCCATGCTGATGAATCGCATGTTCTTGGCGCGCTCGGCAGCTGCCTGCGCGGCCAGTTCTGCCGCGGTCGGCATCGCCCTGGGCTTCATCAGGAAAAACGCCGCAGCACCTCCTGCGGCCATCAGCACGATGACTGCGACCAGGATCAGGATGATGAGCTTGGTCTTGCCACCGCCTTTTTCCTTGCCCTTGGACTCTTGTTCTGCCATTCCCGACTCCCGATGTGCTGTGGACGGCGCGCAAGACGCGCCCTGGATTCGCTTGCGTGGCAGGCAATGCCACTTCACCTATCGGGATAACGGCACGTACCCGCGGGTTTTGAAGCGGCCTGCCGCAGCAAACCACCTGCGCGCGGTTCCGCGTATGTGGCTCAGACATATGTGTTCACCATCCCTTGTTGCCAGCGCGCTGGACGCGCCGCAGTGCTCGCGACGGGCCCGGCACCGACCGGATCCAGCGCGATCGGGCTGACCACGCCGCGCGGCGCGCGAGGCGGGGGTTGGTGCCCGCCCTGCCCGCCTTGCGGGCTGACTGAGGCCTGGCTGAGTGACAAGCCGGCGCTGCCCAGCAGATCGCGCAACTGTGGCAAGGCCGCCTCCACCGCTTGCCGCACCACCGCATGCGCCGAGACGAATTGCGCCTGGACTAGGCCGTCGTGCAATTGCAGATGGACTTCGAGCGGCCCGAGCTGCGGCGGGTTCAAGTGCAGGGTAGCGAGTTGCTGCTGCCCTTGCGCAGCGAACAGCACCTGCTGGCTCACCGCCGCGCCCCAATCTGGCGTGCCCACGGGCGGATGCACGGTCGCAGGCAGTGCCGTCTGCACGGCTTGCATCACAAGGGGCAGGGTCTGCGGTACGAACTGAGCGGGCACGGCAGGCAGGGCTGGCAGCGACTTGGGCACCACAGGCCCGATGTGTTCAGACCGAGCCTCGATTTGCGCAGCGGCAAGGCTGGCTTGTTCTGCATGTTCTGGCAAGAGCGCGTTCACGGCAAACGCCGCGGGCGCCTGTCCTTGACGCGCCACGAGCCCCCCAGTGCTCATCGCCGAATGATCCGGGAACCGCGACGCCGGGGCGGCAGCAGGCCCTTGCACGACGGTTTCGGCGGCCTGCACCAGAGTCTGTGCGGGTGGCATGGCGCCCTGTCCGGCGGCGGAGGCTTGCGCGGCCTGCTGTGCTGGCGCTGCCGACGCGGGTAGGATGGGAGAGCCAAACGGGGCCGGCATGCCTGGTGCAAGAGCCTGCGCCATGGGCGCATCTGCGGCTGCAGTTCTGCGCTGTTCGAGCGGCAAAGTCTTGCCGCCTGGGGTGTCCGGCGTTGCCGCTGGCATCGCCACTGCGGCAGGTAAGATCCAAGCGGTGAGGCCCGCCAGCTGCGCCACCGCGGCAGGATCGCGCAGCCGCCCGTCTACTGTCTGGATCGGCGGTCTGTCGCCGTCGCTGGCCCCGCCGGCTAGGCTTTGGATCGGCGGCCTGGGTGCCAGCTGCAGCGACATGTCGTCTGCCTCGGTCTGCTGTGCCCCGACAGGATGCGCAGACGGACCCGGCGTTTGCCCCGCGCGGGCCAAGGCATCGGCAAACCGTGGCGCTGCGTCCGATGGCGCGGCTGTTGGCGACGCAGATGCGGCCTCGGCAGATGGCGCTGCCGGCATGGACAGGGTGGCGGAAATCAGCGGCATGGTGGCGGTTCAGGCATCGGCATGCCCATCCAAAGCAAAACCTGCGCCAGCACTGGGCAGGGGCGCCGAGCTACAGATTGGAGCGCTGCTGGGAACTCGGCAGAAACTGCGAGGCGCGGCGTACTGCCCACTCCTGAAGGTTTTTCAGGGCACTGCGTTTTTGCACTAGACGGCTTTGCGCCTGATGTTGCTCGATCAGCACCGCAAAGGCTTTTTCGCGCTGGCGGGCGGCAGCCCACTGCGCCGTAAGTTCGGCCAGACGCTGCTGCTGACGGGTCAGCTCGGTGCGCTGCGCGGCGATTGCGGCGTCGATACGGTCGACGAAACCGCGCAGATCGCGCACCTGGCTCCAGGGCGCACCAGCCGCCCCCAGTGCCGCGATTTGCTCCCGGTATTGCGCGACGTAGCTCTGCAGCTGCTCGAGCTTGGCCTGCGCCGAGCGTATGTGCTCCTGCTGTTGGCCCACCGCCTGACCTGCGGCCTGGCTGGTTTGTTCCGCCTGCGCATGCAGGGTTTGCAGGGTGTCCAGCCGTTGCATGTCTGCGGTACCGTGTGGGCTCATGTCTGATGCATTGGATGCGATGGTGAAAGTGTAAACGGGACCACTGTGTAAACGGGACCACTGACCGCGTCACCCGGCAGAGACCGATTGCGCGGCTGCGCGCGTCAAATTCCCGACGAGTCGGGTATATACGGCGCCATCAGATCCGCCAACGCCTGCCGGCTTTGCTGCAGGTCGACCGCCGTATGCATGTCCTGCATCAGAAAATCGCGAATGGCAGCATGCGCCTGCACCGCCTGATCGAGCTGCAGGTCGGCGCCCGGAGTGTAGGCGCCAACCGCAATCAGGTCTTGATGGCTGGCGTAGCGTGACTGCATTTCCTTGAGCTTCTGCATGCGGCGCAGCTCCGCAGGGCTGGCGATCGCTGGCATCACCCGGCTGATCGACGACTGCAAGTCGATTGCCGGGAAATGCCCCTGCTCGGCAAGCCGCCGGCTGAGCACAATGTGGCCATCGAGAATCGCGCGCACATTGTCAGCCACCGGGTCTTGCTGGTCATCGCCCTCCATCAGCACGGTGTAGAACGCGGTGATACTGCCGCCACCTTCAGGGCCGTTGCCGGCACGCTCGATCAGAGCAGGCAGCTTGGCGAACACCGAGGGCGGAAAGCCGCGCGCCGCCGGAGGCTCGCCAGCAGCCAGTGCCACTTCGCGCAGTGCCAGGGCGTAGCGGGTGATAGAGTCCATCAGAAGCAGCACGTTCCGCCCCTGGTCGCGGTAGTACTCGGCCATTGCAGTGGCCAAGCGCGCGCCGCGAATGCGGGTCAGCGCCGGGGCGTCGGCCGGAGCGGCAATCACCACCGCGCGTTCGCGCCCCTGCTCGCCGAGGATATCCTCGATGAATTCCTTGACCTCACGCCCGCGCTCGCCGATCAGCCCGACCACGATGATGTCGGCATTGGTGTTGCGCGCCATCATGCCCAGCAACACGCTTTTGCCTACGCCGCTGCCGGCAAACAGCCCCATGCGCGCGCCGCGGCCGACGGTGAACAGGGCGTTGATCGCGCGCACGCCCACGTCGAGCGGCTGGCGCACCAACGCGCGGTCGAGCGGGTTGATCGGCCTGGCCGACAGTGTGGTGTAATCCGATGCGAGCAGCGGACCGGCCCCGTCCAGCGGCCGGCCGTTGCCGTCGAGCACCCGTCCGAGCAGTTCCGGGCCGACCGGAATGCGGATGTCACCCGGCACCGGATGCACCCGCGCGCCAGGCGTCAACCCCTGCACCTCGCCCAGTGCCATGAGCTGCACATGATCGCCGTTGAACCCCACTACTTCGGCGTCGATGAAGCGGCTGTGCTCGGTACTGATGCGGCAGCGTTCGCCCAGACTGACCTCCAGCCCCTGCGCCTCCAGGATCAGCCCACGCACCCGCACCAGGCTGCCACTGTAGACCATGGGCCGCGTACCCCCTGTCTGCAGCCGCCGCTGCAGGCTTTGCAGACGGCTTGCCGCGCCCGGCAGTCGGGACCAGACCTGGGACGCGCTCACTGCAAACCCTCTTCGAACAACCGGGCCATGACCTGGCGCCAGCGCTCTTCGATCCGCAGATCGAGCTCGCTGACGGTGTCGCGGTTGCGTGCGCGCCAACGTCGGTCGGGCGTGGCAACCTGCCCGGGCGGTACGGACTGGACGATCAGGTCGCCGCGTTGCAGGTGTTCGTCGGCCAGCAACACCACGCCGCTGGCTTCGAGCTCGGGTGCTGCGGCCTGCAGTAGTTCGACGTCGAGCGGATGCAGTCGCAACCCCGGACTAGCGGCCTGCGCAGGGCATGCGGCCAGCGCCTTGCGCACGATGGGCAGGATCATCTCGGGCTGGGTGCGCACATCGTGCAGCACGACCTGTCGCGCCAGTTCCAGCGCCAGCGCCACCACCGCGGTTTCGGCCTGCGCATCGAGCTCGGCCACCGGCTGGGCCAAGCGCTCGGCCAGGCTGCGCAGCGTTTCACGCTCGTGCTGCGCCTGCGCACGGCCGGCCGCCAAGCCCTCGGCGTAACCTGCGGCATACCCCTCGCTGTAGCCTTGCGCGTGACCTGCCGCCCTGCCCTCCTCGCGCCCCTGCGCCTCTGCCTGGGCGTAGACCGCCTCGAACTGCTGCATGGTCGGCGGCCCGGCGCTGGTCTTGCGCTCCAGACCCTGGCCGGATGCCTCCTGCGCCGCCACATCCTGCGGCTGCCAGCGCCTGGCCGAGGCGGCCTGTTCGCGGGGAATGATGCGGGTCATGGCGCGCGGGAGAAGTCAGTGGTAGCGCGGCACAGGGTCAGCCCACCAGCGCCTCGCCACTGCCGCCGCCAAGCTGAATCTGCCCGGCGGCTTCTAGGCGCTGCGCGATCTGCAGGATTTCCTTCTGGGCCGCCTCGACCTCGCTGAGCTTGACCGGGCCCTTGGCCTCCATGTCGTCGCGCAACATTTCGGCAGCCCGCTTGGACATATTGCTCAGGAACTTGTCCTTGAGCGCATTGTTCGCTCCCTTGAGGGCAAGGATGAGGGTTTCGGACGAAATCTCGCGCAGCAGCGTTTGCATGCTGCGGTCGTCGATGTCGATGAGATCGTCGAACACGAACATCTGGTCCTGCACCTTGGTCGCCAGCTCCTCGTCCTGCGCGCGCAGATGTTCCATGATGCTCGAGGAAAGCGCCGTTTCCACCCGGTTGAGAATCTCCGCAGTGACCTTGGGCCCACCGACCGTACTGACTTGCACACTTTGCGAATCGCCCGAGAGCTGCTCTTCGAGCGCCTCGTTGAGCTCGCGCAGTGCACTGGGCTGCAGCCCATCGAGTGCAGCCAGCCGCAGCATGGCCTCGGCACCCTGACGCTCGGGCAAGAAATGCAGCACTTCGGCGGCCTGTTCGGGGTCGATGTAGGCCAGCACCAACGCCACCACCTGCGGATGCTCGAGCTTGATCAGCTCGGCAATGGCGCGTGGCTCCAGCCATTTGAGGTTTTCCAGGCCGCTGGACTCGCCGCCGTGCAGGATGCGCTCGATCAACGAGTTGGCGCGCTCGCCTCCCAGCGCCTTGGTCAGCGCGCTGCGCAGAAACTCGCTGGCGCCCAGTCCGAGCGCGGTCTGCTGCTCGAGCTTGGCGCGGAACTCGCGCATCACCTCGTGTGCCTGGTCAGTGCTCACTCGGTTGAGCCTGGACATGGCCATCCCCAGGCGCTGCACCTCACGTGGAGCGAGATGGCGCATGATTTCCGCCGCTTGATCTTCGCCCAGACTCAGCAGCAACACCGCAGCCCGGTCCAGCCCGGTGAAATCAGCGTGCTCACTTGCCATCGGACAGCCACTCCTTGACCACCTGTGCCGCCCGCCGCGGGTCTTGTTTGACCAGCTCGCGCGACACGGCAATGTCGGACTCCAATGTGTTGCTCAGATGTACGGTGTCTGGTGCCAGTGTTCCCGGCATGCTGGCGGCAGCTGACTCGGGCGCAGCGCCCGGCGCGGACACCGGCTCTGTCGTCTGAGCAGGCACGGCCTGCTCGGGCTCGACTGCCACGCCAAGCCGGCTCTTGCCGCCGGCCCCGGCCGACTTGCGCATGGCGCGGTAGGCCAGCAAGCCCAGAACCAACGCAATCGCATAAGGCGCCGCCTGCCGCACCCCATCCCACAGCCAGGCCTGACGCCACCATGGCAGGGTCTTCTCTGCCTCTTTCTGCGCCGCTGTGAAGGGCAGATTGATCACGCTCACCTTGTCACCACGCTGGCTGCTGAAGCCGATGGCGTTTTCCACCAGTTGTTTGATCTGGCCGAGTTGCGCCGAAGTGAGCGGCGCCGGTTTGCCTCCACGGGTCTGATCGTTGACCAGGACCGACACCGACAGTCGCTTGACCGTGCCCACGGGCAGCTGGGTGTGGCTGACGGTCTTGTCCAGGTCGTAATTGGTCGTCGCCGAGGAACTGGCCGAGGTCGGCGCCAGGGTCTTGAGGCTGGGCGCGATCTGGGTGAACTGCTGCGGGGTGAGCGGCGCCGACGCCGATCCCACGGTGAACGGCGCAGTTACCCCGCCCGGTGGCTGGTTGGACAGCGCGCCAGGCACACCGGCGGGCAGCGTTCCGTTGCCAGTGGAGTTGGTACTTTGCTGCTGCTGGCTGAGCACATGGCCCTGGCCGTAGACCACCGAGCTGGATTCGGTCTTGGAAAAGTCGATGTCGGCTGACACCGCCACGCGCACCCCGTCGCTGCCCACCAGCGGCGCCAGCAGCGCCTCGATCTGCTTGCGATACTGCTGCTCGACCGTGTTGCGGTAGGCCAGTTGCTCGGGCTGGATGCCGCTGTCTGCGCGCGGCCCTGCGGTGAGCAGATTGCCGTCCTGATCGACCACACTGACATTCTGGTCACTCAGCCCCGCAACCGCCGAGGCCACCAGATGCACGATGCCCGCGACCTGCGCGCCGCTGAGCACCCGCCCGGGATAGAGCTTGAGCAACACTGAAGCCGAGGGCTTTTCGCTCTCGCTCAGGAACACCGAGGGCTTGGGAATGGCCAAGTGCACCGTGGCCGACTCCACCGCCGAAAGCGATTCGATGGTGCGCCCGAGCGACCCCTCCAGCGCCCGCTGGTAGTTCACGCGCTCGACGAACTGGCTGGTCCCCATCGGTTCGTTGTCGAGCACCTCGAAGCCCACGCCAGCTCCCTTGGGCAATCCGCTGGCCGCCAGTTTCATGCGGGTGGCGTAGACCTGTTGCGCCGGTACCTCGATCACCGCACCGCCGCCGGTAATGCGGTAGGGGATGCCGAGTTTTTGTAATTCGCCGATCACCGCACCGCCATCGCGCTCGGACAGATTGGTGTAGAGGACCTGATAGTCGAGCCGGCTGCTCCACAGCAGGGTGACGACGATCAGCGCAATCAACGCAGCCAGCCCCGCCAGCCAGGTCAGGCGCTGGTTCATGTTCATGCGGCGAAAGGTTCCCAGCGGGTCTTGCAGCGCGGCGGTGGTGGCCATGGCGGAGCGTCAAAAATTTGTCGTGAGCCGGTCTCAGGCCTGAATATTCATGATGTCCTGATACGCCGACACCAGTTTGTTGCGCACCTGAAGCGCTGCCTGGAACGACAAGCTGGCCTTTTGCGAAGCCAGCATCACATCGCTCAGGCTCACATCGCCCGCGCCCGAGACGAACTGCTGCTGCAGCGCGCTTGCCTGCAGCAGCGCGCCGTTCACGCCGTCCAGCGCGGTCTTGAGCGTGGCGGCGAAATCGGCCTGTTGCGCGGCGGCGCTGCCACCTGACATGGCGGCATTGGCAGCAACCGCATCAGGGCGCGCTGCGGCTTGCGCTGCCAGACTGCGTATCTGCGCAAGCACGCTTTGCATGGGATCGGTCTGCATGAAAGTCTCCAGCTGGGGATCGAGGGTTCATCCGGCACATGCCCCACTCAAGCAAAAGCCGTTCCACCGCGGTGTCAGGACGACTCGGGCAGACCTAATCCGGCCTCGCGCAGCTTTTGCAGCTTGTGCCGCAGGGTGCGCGGGCTAATGCCCAGGCGCTGCGCGGCGAGTGATTTCGAACCCTGGCTTTGCTGCAGAGCCGTGGCAATGAGCTGGCGCTCGCTCAGTGCCAGCTCGCTGCCCAGATCGCCCTGCGGCACGGCTGTTGGCAAGGCCGGCGGCGCGGCCCGCGCCTCGGTCTTGGGCGGGGTCGGCGCAAATAACAGATCCCCCGCGCCGATGCGCCCGCCCTGGCACAGGATGGAGGCGCGCTGCATCACGTTGTCAAGCTCTCGCACATTGCCGGGCCAGTCGTGTGCGAGCAAGGACTGGCAGGCGGCGGCATCGAGCTGCGGAACCGACGGCAGGCGAAACTGCGCCGCATGGTGCGCCAGCATGGCCTGCGCCAGCGGCAGAATGTCGTCACGGCGCTGGCGCAGCGGGGGGATCTGCAGCGGAAACACACTCAGCCGGTAATACACATCCTCGCGCAGCACGCCCTGTTTGACCGCCTGCTGCAGATCGCGGTTGCTGGTGGCGATCAGCCGCAGGTCGAGCACGATGCGTTTGCGCCCACCCAGACGCTCAATCTCGCGCTCTTGCAGCACGCGCAGCAGCTTGGCCTGCAGCGCCGGGGCCATTTCGGTGACTTCATCGAGCAGCAGGGTACCGCCCTGCGCCTGCTCGAACTTGCCCGGTGCAGACTGCCCCGCGCCAGTGAAAGCGCCCTTCTCGAAGCCAAAGAGCGTGGCTTCGAGAAGGGTTTCTGGAATCGCGGCGCAATTGATGGCGATGAAGGGCCCGGCCGCACGCGGCGACTGCGCATGGATGAAGCGCGCCATGACCTCCTTGCCGACACCGCTCTCACCCAGCAGCATCACGGTCACGTCGGTCTGCGCGGCACGGCGCGCGGTGTCAAGAATGGCGCGCATGGCCAGCGATTCGGCCACCAGGCTGTCGGTGCCCGGGCCGTGCTGCGCTGGCTTGACCGGCGCCGCGGGTTGGGGCCGCGCAGGCGCGGTGCCAGGCATCGGCAACACCGCCGCAGCGGGCACGAAGTGGCGAATACGCGCCAGCGCCTCGATCAGGTCGAGCGGGGCGCTGAGATAGTCTGCCGCGCCGGCCTGCACGGCCTGCACCGCTGCCTGCACCGAGGCATCCTGCGCAACGACCAGCACCGGCAGCCGAGGCTGGACCGCATGCAGCCGGGTGATCAGCCCCACCTCGCCGCCGCTGAGAAACACTAGATCGGGCGACCAGCCCTGCGCCATCATCTGTAACGCCGCCTCCGGCGTGTCCTGCCACTGCGCTACGCAGCCCACGGCGCGCAGACCGTCGCAGAGCGTCAGCCCCTGTGTGGCGTCAGGGTCAATCAGCAGGATGCGCGGGGAGGTCATTGGAGAAAACTTGGCACGAATGGCTCTGGACCAGGCGCCGGCCAGACGACCGGACACCGATACGTTAGCAAATCCGGGGCCTGCGCAGTGACGATTTTCCGACACGTACCACAGGCCAGATCAGTCGCGCGGTTCTGCACCCAGCCCGTATTTGCGGATTTTTTCCACCAGCGTGGTTCGGCGCAGCCCCAGATGCTGCGCTGCGTGGGCGATCACATGGCGGCTGCGTTCGAGCGCCTGCTCGATCAGGCTGCGCTCGATCTGCTCGAGATAGGCGCGCAGGTCAAGCCCTTCGGGTGGCAACACCGGCTGCCAGGCCGGCTCGGCTATCTCCTCCATCAGCGCGTGCAGCCCCTGCTGCTCGTCGTCGGTTTCCGCAGGCGGCAGCGACGCGGCCAGCCGCGCTTCGCTTGGCGCGTCCGGGCTGCTTTGCCGTATCTTGGGCGGCAGATCGGACAAACGCACGATCGAGCCGGCATGCAGGATGAGCAAGCGCTCCATCAGGTTCTGCAGCTCGCGCACATTGCCGGGCCAGTGATAGTTCAGCAAAGCCTGCGGCACACCGTCGCCCAGCCGCACCCGGCCCAGACCCTGTGCCTCCAGGCGCTGCAGGGTGTGCTCGGCAAGCTGCAAGATATCGTCGCCACGCTCACGCAGCGCAGGCACCTGCAGCGGGAACACATGCAGGCGGTAGAACAGGTCTTCACGGAACCGGCCCAGGCTGATCTGCTGCTCCAAATCACGGTGGGTGGCCGCGACGATGCGCGCCTGCGACGGCAGCACTTCGCTGCTGCCAACCCGCTCGAAGGTCCGCTCCTGCAACACCCGCAAAATCTTGACTTGCAGCGGTGGGCTCATCTCGGCGATTTCGTCGAGAAACAGCGTGCCGCGTCCGGCGAGTTCGAACCGCCCCTTGCGCACGCCGATGGCCCCGGTGAACGCGCCGCGCTCGTGGCCGAAGAGCTCGCTTTCCATCAGCTCGCCGGGAATCGCACCGCAATTGACCGCGACGAACGGCCGTCCGGCGCGCGGCGAGCAGGCGTGCACCGCACGCGCCACCAGTTCCTTGCCGGTACCCGACTCGCCGAGGATCAGCACGGTGCTGTCGGTCTGGGCGACGCGGCGGATCTGTTCGCGCAACGCGCACATCGGCGCGCTCTCGCCCAGCAGCAGATCCGTGCCGTCGGCACGGTCTGTCAGGGCGATGCGGTCATCGAACATGGCAACATTCTCGCATCCCCCGTTATTGGGGGGGGGGCCGGTCCCGCTCACGGCAGGCGGCGCAGGATGCCCTCGGTTCCAACGATCTTGTGCAATGCCGCGCGTGCGGCGCGTGCCGCGCCCGCATCGCGATAGGGCCCGACATAAAACAGACGCAGTCCCCGCACCTGCCGGGCGGCCAAACAGACTTCGGCATAACCCGCACGGTGCAGATGCTGCGCCAGGCGCTGGATGCTGCGCGGTTGACTGAAGGCACCGACCTGCACATACCAGCCGGCCGGGCCGCAATCGGGCACCGAGCGCACAGACGACACCGTTGCCGGGTGCGAGCGTTCTTTACCCTGCGCAGGCTGTGGGTGGTGCGCAACCGCGGAATGAGGCCGGAGGCGCGGTTTGACTGCTGCCTTGGGCGCGCGTTCCGCCACCGGCAGGGCGGCAGACGGCTGCGCCGACGCTGCTGCGACTGGGCGGGATGCTGGCGCAGGCGCAGGTGCTTTCTGCGGTGTGGCTACTGCAGCGGCGGCAGGCGCAGACGGCGTGCTCGCCGCGGACAGCGCCGCCATCGCCGTCGCTGCTGCGCGTTGCTGCTGCGACGCGCTTGGCACGGGCCGCGTGGGTGCAGAAGACGCGACAGCCGAGGCCAGCCGCACCGGTGCACTGGGTACGACTGATGCGGGGTGGATGATGGTGGTCGTTGTCCCGGATGGGGGCTTGCGCAGTCCGATGACGGCCCAAACGATGAGCCCGATCAGAGCCGCGACGCCCAGGACCAGAATGCCGCGGTTGAGCCAGCGCAGACGGTTTTTGATCGGTTGCAGGTCGTCGTTCAACTGGATGTTCCGGTTTTGGGCGGTGCCGCAGCGGCTGTTGCACTTGGCGGCACCACTGGGGCTGCAGCAGGCACGAGATGCGTCTGGTTCAGGTTCGCGTTGCTCAGTGGGGAGACGATGACCACGCTGACACGGCGGTTGGCCGCACGGCCCTTGGCGGTGTCATTGCTCGCGACCGGATGATATTGACCATACCCGGCAGCGACAAGCTGTTCCGGCTTGACGCCCTGGGCGATGAACATTTCCACCACCGACACCGCACGCGCCGATGACAGCGCCCAGTTGGAGCGGAACTGCGGAGTGTTGATCGGACGGTCGTCGGTGAAACCGTTGACCTGGATCGGATAGCTCACGCCTTGCAACACGCCGGCGATCTGGCTGAGCAGGTCCTTGGCCTGCGGCGTGAGTTCGGCCTGTCCCGATGCGAACAGCACGGTGTCGTGAATGTCGATCACCACGCCCAGCGGCGTCATGCGCACCTGTACATCGCCCTTGCGGATGGCGCTGGCCAGCAGCGTGTGGACCTGCTTGGCCACGGCTTCAAGGGTTTTCTGTACCTCCTGGGCAGCCGGTCCGCCGCGACCTGGCTGGATGACCTCGGGCTTTGGCGGCTTGGGCAGGGGCGGCAGATCGATGGCCGACGGCATGCTGCTGAACGGCTGGCCCATCTGGACCGGCGTCGGCGTGGTCGGCTGGCCGGTGAACGCTGCGATCAAGGTCTGCGACAGCACCTTGTACTTGCCTTCATTCAGCGAGGAGAGGGAGTACATCACCACGAAAAAGGCGAACAGCAGGGTGATGAAGTCGGCATACGACACCAGCCAGCGCTCATGGTTCTCGTGTTCTTCATGCGCCTTTTTTCGGGCCATGGTTCGTCTCGATCGGAAAGACCGGCGCTCAGGCGCCCTTGCGCTGCCGCGCCACCTGGCGGCGATGATGACGGAAGATCAGCCGGTCCAGATCGTTCTGCACCTGCTGGTCGAGGGCGTCGAGCTCCAGGGTGTGCCAGAATTGGCCGCGATCGGGAATCAGCTCGCCGATGCGACCGGGCAGCAGCAGCGGCAGTGCGATGCGGTGGCGCAGGTAAATCCGCGCCCACAGCCTGCGCCCGACATGCAGTGGCTGCTCGCTAGCCCAGCGCAGCTTGCGCGACGACAAGGCGCAGGGCCGCTCGGGCGGCAGGTTGCCCAACCCGCGCAGCGCCGCGCTGGCCATCAGCAGCAGCAGATCGACCCGGCGCTCTAGGTTCTGGATTGGGTCGGGGCGGCCATGCTCGACCTCGTGCGATACCGGCGGCTCGTCGAGCATCAGCAGCGCGCGCAGCAGGGTGGAGTTGTCGGCCATGACCTCGGCGTTTGTCTGCGGCGGGTTCAATTCGTCCACCCAGTCCAGCGGAAACACGCCGTCAAGCTGCACAGCCGCCACGGCACCGTGCAGCGCCTCGGGGTGGCTGGCAAAAAAGCGGGAATCGGGAAAATCGGTGGATGGGTGGGACGTGGACATGGCAATCTCCTGTCTTGCATTGTCCCACCGGAGCAAATGTCGGGCCAATCCGTGTCGCCACACAGGCGCCGCGCCGACAAGCGTCAGCCGGTGGCCTGGTCCAGCGCAGCAACCCACCCATCGCGCAGCGCGGTGACCACGGTACGGCAGTCGTCGATCGCCTGCAGGTCATCGAAAATGTTGGCCTGCGCCAGCCGCGCCAGCAGATAGGTGTAAACCCGCTCCAGCCGTTCGCTCACCGGCTGCTCGGCCTGGTGAGGGCCGTCGGGCAGCACGGCCAGCAGATGCTCGACCAATTGCGCGGCGCGCCCAAGCGCCTGCCCTTTGAGCGCCAGGTCCTTTGCGCCAGACTGGCGCAGCGCGGCATCGGCGCGACGCAGATATTCCAGAATGCCGTCCAAGCCGAGAACATAGAGCTTTTCTGCGGGGATGCCCTGATTCTCCACCTGGCGGTAGGCGCGCATGGCAAAGGCGGCTGCAGTCATGGTTTTCTCCGGTTGGGACGGCGGTCAGCCGCCGTTGGAATTCGAACTGGAATTGGAGCTGCTGTTCATCGGGGCGAAAAAGGCCGTGAGGTACCGCCCCACCGACTGCAGCTGCGCGACCTGGGTTTGCATGGCGTTGAACTGCTGTTGCAGCAGCGCGGTCTGCGCAGCGGCGCTGTTCTGCAGCTGGGTGATCTGCTGGTCGATGCCCTTGATGGTGTTGTTCAGCCCGCTGGTGGCGGCGGCGACAAAGCCGGTCTGGGTATTGAGCGCCTGGGTCAGGATGGCATTCATCTGCTGGTACAGACCCCGGCTGACCGTCACTGAGCCAAGGCTGCCGGTGGACTGCCCGGCCAGATTGAGCTGCAGCCCCAGCGCCGACCCCGGCCCGGTGACGGTAAGCAGCTGCCCCGCACCCGAGCCGACCTGCCCATTGACCGAGCCCACCACATCGGTGCCAGTGCCCTTGAGCAAGGTGGTGCCGATGCCGGTGCTGCCTGACGACGCCGGTTGCGTGGACACCACCGTGAAGCTCTGCGCGCTGCCAAAGCCGGACGACTGGAACTGCAGTGTGCCGTTGTCGTTGACCGCGGAAATGTTGCTCAGGCCCTGCTGGCTCAACGTGCTATTGATTGTGTTGACGATGGCGGTGATGGTGCTGCCCGAGGCGAGATTCACCGCCACGCTGGTCGCGCCCGAGGTGATGGTGAGAGTCTCGGCGCTGCTCAGCCCGCCACTGGCCACGGGATTGGCCGCAGTGACGGTGGCCTGTGTGGCATTGGAGACGACATTGATCGCATAGGTGCCCGGCTGGGTGTCGCTGCCAGCACCGACGAACTGCACATTGGCATTCGTCGTCGTGCCCACTTGGCCGAACAACCCGGCAACAGCGTTGTAATTGGTCTGCAGCGCGTTGCTGAGTGCGCCGGAGTTCAGCACCAGTGTGCCGTCCTGCGCTAGGCTGATGCCCACCGCACCGAGCGAGGTATAAGCGCTGCCTGGTGTGGTGCCCACGCCTTGCCCGCTGATCAGGTTGAGCAGCTGGGTGCGCAAGGACTGGATGCCGGCATTGCCGATCAACGGGCCGTTCTGGCTGGCAGTACCGCTCGAACTTGCTCCCCCGTTGAACGCGGTGAGCTGGTTCAGCGTGCCCATGGTGGTATTGAAGGCGCTGACGAAGCTCTGCACCGATGTGACAAAGGCGCTGGTGTCGTTAGTCACGGTCAGCGTGGTCGAGCCGCTAGCCTGCAGCAGGTTCAGGCTCACCCCGGGAATCGCGCCGCTGACTGTGTTGGTCGCGCTGGTCACGGCAAGTCCGTTGATGCTCACCGAGGCGTTCTGCGCTGCCTGACTCTGGGTCATGCCGCCCGAGGTGCTTGGGCTGTAGCTCAGCGCGGCGAGCGATCCTGTCGCTCCGCTGACGCTCACCGTGAAGGCATTGGCCGCGCCAGTATTGTTTCCGGTGAGAGTTAGCCGATAACCGCTGCCATCGAAAATGACTGCTGCACTCACCCCGCCCTTGGCCTGGTTGATCGCCGCAGCAATGCCGTTGAGTGTGTTATTGCTGCTGTCGATGGTGATGTTGGTTACCGCGCCGCTGCCCACCTGGATCTGCAGCGTGCCGGTACCCACTGCGGTGTTGGTGGCCGAGGCGAAGTCCTGCGAGTAGATGCTCTGCGCCTGCGCCAGCACGATATTGCTCAGTGAATAGGTGCCCAGTGGCGCATTGGCGCTGGCAGTGGCCGACACCACGCTCGAATTGCTCAGGCTCACCGTGCGGTTGTTCAGCTGGGTGACGTTTTGCAGACTCGCCACCGTGGACTGCAGGCTGGACAGACTGCTTTGCACCGAGCCCCATGCACTGAGCGTGGACTGATACGACTGCTGCTGTTTTTGCAGCAGGGTGATGGGCTGCTGGTACGCGGCAGACAGCGAGCTGATCAACGACTGCACATTGATTCCGCTGACCAAGCCCGAAATGGATACTGACGACATGCTGAACTCCGAACGCGCGATCGCTTGTCAGGCTTAACGACACGCCCGCGCCACACTGTAGGGCCCAGAGCGCATCGCCGCAGGCCCTCAGGCCTTATCCTGCAGCAGGCTGCCAGGCGCGACGACGGTCGAATCCCCCCCGGGTGCGGCCACCTTGGCCAACTGCTCGGCGGGAATGTAATAGCGCACGAACACTTGCTGCGTGATCCTGTCCTTGAGCTCGACCAGCAACTGCCCCGGATGCATTCCATCCGGGTTGAGCCCGGTGGTCAGCGCAACCGACGGTGCCTGCTGGCTCACCTGTTTTTGCAAAACGCTGGTGGCCTGCTCCAACGCCGCTGGGCCCACTGCAGGCGGGCCAACCGGGGGGATGGCACCTGCGCCAACCGCAGCACCAGGTGGCGGCAGAGCAGATGCCGCGGCTGCCGACGCGACAGCAACCGTCTTCGGCGCCTGCGGCCGCACCGCAGCAAGGGCAGACCGTCCCTGTACATTTTGAACGTCCATGATGCCTCCAAATCAGGCAGATGACACGCCACACAACGGCTTGCAGCAGATGGCAAAACCCCCGGGACACCTGACGGCGGCCCGGGGAAACGCCCTGGAGAAGCGATCAAGCCAAATTACGGCAGCAGCTTGAGGTAGCTCTGTTGCAGCGAGTTGGCCTGCGCCAGGGTGGAGATGCCCGCCTGCTGCAGGATCTGATACTTCGACAGCTGTGTGGTCGCCTGGGCGATATTGGCATCCTGCACTACGGACTGTGCAGCCTGCAGATTGGTCGCAGTGGTCTGCACGTTCTGCACCGAGGCCTGAATCCGGTTCTGGATCGCACCCAGCGCACCACCTTGCTGGTTCAGGGTGTTGATCGCCTGGTCGATGATCGCAATCGCCTGGTTCGCACCCTGGACCGACGACACATCAACCGTCGAGACCGCAGCGAGTGTGCTGATGTTGCTCAGACCGATGGCCACGCCATTACCCAGCGAGTAGCCCTGGGTCGATTGCAGCTGAGTGAAGCCCTGCACCAGTGCGGTTGCCGCGCCGCTGGACACCGTCGTCCCGCCTGCCGACAAGGTGGCCGTGCCGGTGAAGTTGGTGATGGAGATGTTGTCCCCTTGGCTCTGGGTCAGTACCAACTGGTTGTTGGAGTTCACGCTTGCCGCAATGCCGGTCTGCGCGGTCGCGTTGTTGATGGCTGCCACCAGGCCACTCAGCCCGGTCGGGTCGAGGCTGGTGACGTTGGCCGAGATGTTCACGGCATTGGTCTGATTGGCCGTGGTGCCGTTGCCGATGGTGAAGCTGATGCTGCCCGTGGCCACGGTAAATGCCACGCTGGTGTTGGCCGTGGCGGTGACCCCGGTATGCTGGCTGATTGCGTTGAATGCCGCCGCAATGCTCTGCGCAGATTCGGTTGCGGTCACGGCAACACCGCTGGCGCCGGCAGAACCTGACACCGTAACGGTCCCGGCGGTGAACGCGCCTGCGCCTGAGGTGATGGTGAAGGCCTGCCCCAGCGCGTAACCGTTGCTGGCGGCCGCACCCGTGGTGCTGTAGATCGTGCCGCTGGTGCCCATCACGTTGTTACCGATGGCGTTGGAGTTCGCGTTGGACACCGAGACGTTGATGATCTGGTTGGCATTGGCGCCGACCTGGAACTGCTGGCCGCTGAAGGTGCCGTCGAGCAGGTTCTGCCCGTTGAACTGCGTTTGCGTGGCAATGGTCTGGACTTGCGCAAGCAGCTGCGAGACCACGCCCTGCAGCGAGGCCCGGTCCTGCGAGGTGTTTGAACCGTTGGCCGACTGCACCGCGATGGTGCGGATCTGCTGCAGCAGATTGGTTTCGTTCTGCAGCGCGCCGGTAGCGGTCTGCACCAGCGAGATTGCTTGGTTGCCGTTGGACACCGCCTGGTTTAGCCCGTTGATCTGGGTCTGAAAGCGCTGCGAAATAGCGTAGCCTGCCGGATTGTCGGCCGGGCCGTTGATCTGCTTGCCGGTGGAGAGCTGCTGGATGTAGGTGCTCAGGCTGCTGGACGTGCTGTTGAGCGCGTTGAGGGTGTTGAGCGAGTTGACGTTGGTGTTGATGATGCCGGTAATGGCCATGATGGAGCTCCTTTGCTATGGGGAAATCCGGCATCCGTGCCGAATACGGACAACCCTGTCCGCACTCAGCATGACGGCACACATGCCACGGACTTTAGGGCAACACTGAACAAGTCCCTTGCGCACGCGCATCCGGGGCCTGCGGGTGGTCTGCGGCTCGGCCCCGGATGCCTTGGCTGGGCGTTTGTCTTGGTGTGCGACCTGCCTTCCCCTTGTCACAGCCCAGGGTGCATCTTCACCACCGCTCATGCGGGACGGCCGTCAGCAGATCGTTGCGCCGCGGCCTGCAGGGACAGTCGTGCCCGGCCAAGTTGTTGCCGCAGCGCCTCGCATTGTTGCTGGTGCTGCCTCAGCATGACCACCCACTGCGCATGCTGCGCTGCCGCAGATTGCGCGGCCGCGCCAATCGCGTCTGCCATGTGCTCGATTTGCGCCACGGTCGTGTCGGTCGCGGGCGCCATCGCTGGCAGTAGCAGAGCAGCCGAAGGGTCAGGGACTTGCGTCGCTTCGGCCAGCTGCGCTGCGCCCGCCAGCAGCGCATCCAGATCCGCCTCGGTCTGATCGATCCAGGCCGGGTCCGCCTGACCAGAGCCGTGCAGATGGGCCAGTTGCAAGCGCAGGTTCAGTCCGAACAGCTGCAAATCCGCCGCGGTCTGTGCCAGCCTGTTTTCGTGCTCGCGCAGCACGGCGCGGGCCGCTGTCGCAGCGTCGGCTTGCTGCTGTGCGGCAGCGTCGCGTGCCTTGATTTGCCCAGTGAGCGCAGACAGCATGGGCAGCAAATCCTGGGCGGCATCGGCCAGGCCGATGGCCGCGTCCGGCATGGAGCAGGCCGCCGCAGCAGACTCCAGCGCGGTCACGGCCTGCATCGCCTGCTGCATCTGCTGCCGCAGGAAGGCCGCTTCGGCCTGTGCCTGATCTGCCTGCCGCTGCCACGCCTGGGTCTGCAAGCGCTCGGCAGAAAGGGCCGACTGCAGGGCATTGATCTGCGCCTGCAGCGGTGCAAGGCGCTGCGCCGTATCGTCTGGTGCGTCGGGTCTGGGCAGAGGCGCTGCGGCGTCGATCAACGACCACCAGCCCGGATCGAGGCCAGCACGCGCCGACCCGGCCCCCATGGCGGCTGCGCGCAACGCCTGCTGCACCTGCAGCAGATCCAGCCGCCAAGCCAGCCCGAACAACAGTGCCAACAGCAACAACAGCAACGCCCCGCCCGCCCAGGCCGCAAACCACAGCGCAGGCTGCTCTGGGGCGAACCACGCCAGCGCCAGCAGCCCGCCGCTCCACCCCGCCGCCGCCAGGCAGAGCAGCAGCAGTCTGCGCTGGAGGTGGCGATTCATCGCTGCGCCTCCCTCACAGCGGCGCGCAATCGCTCACAGCACAGCTGCCACAGCGCCACCACGTCGAACACGGCAATCGGCTGCGCTTGCACGCCGGTGGGCGCGCAGTCCACAGCGTCCAGGCCGTGCAGCAGGCCACTGAGCGCATTCCATGGCGGCGGCAGGCCCGGCAGGATGGGTGCCCAGTGGCGTGTGAGCGTGGTGGGAGACAGGCGGACCAAGTGCCCGACATTCTCGACCACCAGGGCGCCGGCATGTTGCGCCTGGGCCCAGACCAGAAAACGCGCATCCCCTCCAGCCAGACAGGGCTTGCGCAACAGGCAGGCGCCGAGGTCGAGCACCAGCAGCGGCCGCCCCTGCCATGCCATCAAGCTCGGCCCGGGAGCAGCCTCGGGCGCCCACGGCAGCGGTTTGAGCTGCGGCACACGCAAAACCTCTCGCACCACCTCGGCCTCCAGCGCATATATCTGGCCGCCTAGGCGAAATTGGAGCCAGGTCGCCGCTGGCTTCATGCGTGCTCCCTTGGCTGCAACCGCCGCGCATCGAGCAGCAGGACAGGTTGGGCATGCGACGGCTGACCGGGCCACGCTGCCGCCCGCACACCACAGCGCGCTTGCACCGCAGCGGGCAAGGGCCAGAACCGCAGCGACTGCGCGGTGCCGACCGCGTCGACCCGCAGGCCGAACGGAAGGGCTTGCGGCTCGGTTCTCAGCATCAGCACCGGGCCGACCCCGGCGGCCGTTGCGCCCGGCAGCGCCCAGCGTGCGGCGAGATCGCAGGTCGGCACCGCGATGTCGTCGTGCAGCACCAAGGTGTGGTGCTGCGGGCCGACCCATTGCGGCGTCTGCGCACCGTAAATGGCTATCACCCAGGATGCCGGCACCGCGACCACCCAGGCGCCGACCTGTGCGGTTTGGACCGCGATCTCGCCGTCCTCCTGCTGCACCTCCGAGACAGGCTCAGGCTCAGGCTCAGGCTCAGGCTCAGGCTCAGGCTCAGGCTCAGGCTCAGGCTCAGGCTCAGGCTCAGGCTCAGGCTCAGGCTCAGGCGCTGGCGCTGGCGCTGGCGCGGACGCGGACGCGGCTGCAGTCGCGTGCTCAGGCCCGGATGCCTGATGAATCGTGGTCGAAGCCGTGGCCAAGGGCTGCGGCGGCATCTGGGTCGAATCTGCCTGTACTGGGTCGTCCCGGATGCCGAGCTGCCGCTGCAGCCCGTCGATCACCGGGCGTAACACGTCCCACTGCAGCTTGCCCCCCGATGCGATCAGCGGCAGTTGCCGCAGCAAATCCTGCTCGCCCTGACGACACAGCGCGCTGACGGCATCGAGGCGCAGAAAGTCGGCGCCGATGCGAATGCCGCGCAGCGCTTCGGCCGCGTTGCCTAGCGCCTGCAAGGTGTCCTCACGCTGTGCCTGCGGTTGCAGACCGTGGATGAACAGCCGCAGGAATCCCTCCGCATCAACGCGAAAAGCCACCAAAAGGTCCTGCGCGCTGGCGTGGCGCAGGCCGCGGGTGGACGCAGGGGGTGAAGGCGCAGACATGCCGGTCAGACTGCAAGCCGCGGAGGCAATGGCGACCGCGGTGGCCACAGGGAATTCAGGCGCTGGTGCAGCGCTCGCGCTGCACCTGATCGCGCCCCTCGGCCTTGGCCTGGTAGAGCGCCTGGTCTGCGCAGCGCAAGATCTGTGCGATGGGCCGATCGTTCAATGCGGCCACTCCCGCGGAAAAGCTCACTGGCAAGGCGCCAGTCTGGGTGCGCATCAGCGGGCGGGCGGCAAGCTGCAGGCGAATGCGGTCAACGATACACACGGCCTGCGCTACCGTGGCGCCGGGCAGCACCAGCACGAATTCCTCGCCACCGTAGCGGTATACCCCGTCATACGGTCGCAATGCGCCCCGTAGCATGCGGGCGAATGCGGCTAGCACACGGTCGCCGCTATGGTGACCAAATCGGTCGTTGATCTGCTTGAAGTGGTCGAGATCGGCGATGACCACCGCGCAATGACGTGCATGCCGCAGCACCAACGCCTGCTCGGCCTGCAGCCTTTGCTGCAGCGCCGCACGTCCGGGCAGACCGGTGAGCGGATCGTGCCCAGCGCGCTGGGCGGCAAATACGATTTCCATGTCGGCAAAGCCCTGCAGCACCTCCAGCCCCAGGTCGATCAGCCGGTCCCAGATCTGCAGGACGCCGGACTGTTGCCTGTCGCTCGAGGCCAGATTCTTGGCCAGACCACTGAGACCTGCCAGTCGCGCGCGTTGCGCCTGGTCCAGCGGCAACAATTCGGCCGCCTCACCCCCGGCCTCCTGCAAAGCACAGTCGAGCTGATGTTCGATGGCAACACGCGGCAGCGCCGACACGGCCCCGGGGCTTGGGCGGTAGGCGCCCTGCCGCAGACTGCGCTGCAGCCACGCCGCATAGATCTGCCGCGCAAGGCGCAGCGCCGAAAGCTCGGTGTGCGGGCTCTCCTGCGGCGCAGTGGTGGCGGGGTCGTTCTGGACCAACGCGAGCGCGGGGTGTGCGGAATCATCCCGGTCGGTCTGAACGTGACGGTCGGCGTTGGACATCTGGGCGATCGCAGGCATTGGGGCCTCCTGGAGAGATACCCTTGTTTAGCAAACCCGGTGCCATGCCATTGCCTCCCTGCATGCCGGCATTCCGACACATATCGGGCCTTTTGCAGCGATTTCATCGGCAAATTCGGCCGCGATTTTCCGCCCGCATCCCCAAAAGACGGTTTTTTGACGCGCCGCATCCCGATCAATTGAGCGGCACGACCACCTGACCCTGCGCGTCGACCACCCCGCTGACCACGCGACCCGACTGCACATTGCGCACTAGCACCGACTGGCCGACCCGCCCGTCCGCCATCGCCTGCCCTAGCGCCACCAGCCGCACGCCCATGCCCTGCGCCACGAGGCTGACCATCTGCCCATAGTGCACCAGCAACGGCCCGGTCAGCATGCTGCGCACCAGCGGCTGTCCCGCGGCGACGCTGTAGCGCAAGACCTGCCCGACCAGGGCCTGCACGTCGCCCACCGCCCCCGGCGGCAGATGGGCAGAATCGCGCTCGACAGTGGTCAGGTCGGCCGCGGTGAGCACATGCCCGGCCTGCAGCGCCCGGACCACCACGACCACGCCCTGCGGCTGATCCACCCGCACCGGCAGATAAAGTGACCAGACCTGCGGCGCCGCGCAGCGCACTTCCACGGTCTGCGCACCGTAGGGGTTGGGGCTTCCAAAGTATGCGGTGCGCAGCTCCGTGCAATACGGAAAGCGCAGGCCCGGCGCCGGCCCCTGCACCTCGATCCTGGCCTGGGCAGCGCCTGCCGGAAGGCCAGCGCGCACGAACGCCTCCACCGCAGAGCGAATGCTCTGCAGGCTCTGCTCGGCGGGCAGGGCGCGCGCCGGAGCCGCGCACAGCGCAAACAGAATGAGGCCGACAGCCAGGCAACGCCACTGGATGGGGAGCAAGAGATCGACGTGCGACATGGACATGAGATGAGAGGCAACACAATGCGCAGGGGGCGCCCTACCCTCCGCAAGGTCCATACCAGGGTGCGATAGCGGGCCACGCCGCCGCCCTGCGGCCCTTGGCGGCGGCAGACCGGCAAGGGTTTGCCGCTGGATGGGGGCGGGATTGCCGCTTTAACAGCCTCTCCTCCACGGCACAACGCGGCGAACACCTTGGCATGGAATCTGCAGATTCAGGGCACGACACCCAAGACCGATTTCCATGCTCTGCGCTCTCGACCGTGAATTCGCCCCGCTGCAAACCGCCCTCGATCTGCGAGCGCAGCGTCAACAATTGCTGGCCGCCAACATCGCCAATGCCAACACGCCCGGCTACAAGGCAGTCGATCTGGACTTTTCCGCCGCGTACAAGGCGGCCCTGTTGGGCCAGCAGACACCTGCGCCGGCGCTGCGCACGGACCATCCCCGCCAGTTCACCGGCGGCACGGACGCCATTGGCGCCGAGTTCGTCGCCTACCAGACCGGCAACGCGGTGCGGCTGGATGGCAACTCGGTGGACATGAACCGCGAGCAGGCCGCATTCCAGAAAAACAGCATCCAGTACGAGGCCGACCTGACCTTTCTCGCCGGCAAGATCAAGACCCTGACCTCGGCCATCACCGGCAATTGATTCTGTCTCGTCCCGCCATGTCTCTGTTCTCCGCCCTCGACGTTGCCAACTCCGGCCTGAATGCCGAAAGCTACCGCCTGAATGTGGTCGCTAGCAATCTAGCCAACGCCAATTCCGCGGTCAGCTCCAACGGCCAGCCCTACCGTGCCCGCGAAGTCGTGTTTGCCGCACAGCCACTGTCCGGCCCCGGCGTGCCTGCCGGGGTCAATGGCGTGCAGGTGGCCGGTGTGGTGGAAAAGCCTGGCCCACTCAAGCTGGTGTATGACCCCGGCAACCCGCTGGCGAACAAGGACGGCTATGTGGCCTACCCCAATGTCAACCCGGTCGATGAAATGGTCAACATGATCTCCGCCTCGCGCGCCTATCAGGCCGACGTGAACGTGATGAACACCACCAAGAACCTGCTGCTGAAAACCCTCACCCTGGGTCAGTGACCCGAAGGACGACCGCGATGAGCACCTCTCCCATCGGCTCCAATGCCTTTCTCTCTTCGCTGCAGACATCCAGCAGCAGCGGCACCTCCGGCAGCAGCACCAGCGGCCTGGGTGGCTTGGCCGACGTCAACACTTTTTACAAGCTGCTGGTCACCCAGCTGACCAACCAGGACCCGATGAACCCGCTGAGCAATCAGGACCTGTCGGCCCAGCTCGCGCAGTTCAGCACCGCCAGCGGAGTGCAGGCGCTGCAGCAGAGCATGTCCACGCTGACCGCCCAGCTGGCGCAGACCCAGGGCCTGCAGGCGGCCAATCTGGTGGGGCAGACCGTGGTGTTCGACAACAACAGCATCAACCTGCCGGCCAGCGGCAGCACTGCTGGCGGCTTCACCCTGGCAGCGGCCGCACAGAACGTGCAGGTGCAGGTACAAAACAGTGCCGGGCTGACGGTCAGCACCCTGCAGCTCGGCGCGCTGCCCACTGGTGTGCAGACCTTCACCTGGGACGGCACGACCAGCGGCGGCCAGAAGGCGCCCGCGGGCAGTTACACCTTCAACGTCACCGCAACGGACGGCAGCGGCCAGCCGGTGGCCGCGGTGCCGTTTGGCACCGGCAAGGTGCAATCGGTCTATCTGAACGGCAGCAAGGGCCCCTCGCTGCAGCTGCAGGGCCAAAGCGGCACCGTGCCGCTGTCGAGCATCCAGGGCGTGATGTGATCCGGGCGCCTCAGCGCCACAGCAAACGCACCACAACGTTTTTCTGGGGGATTTCATGAGCACCTTCCAAACCGCACTGTCTGGCCTGAAAGCCGCCTCGACCGATCTGCAGGTGTTGGGTAACAACATCGCCAATGCCAACACCGTGGGCTTCAAACAGAGCAACGCGCAGTTCGCCGATGCCTACGCCACCGCCATCGCCGGCACCGCGCCGCAGTACGGACAGGTGGGCATTGGCACCACGGTGCAAACCGTGGCGCAGCAGTTTTCGCAGGGCAACATCAGCGCCACGAGCAATCCGCTGGACGTGGCGATCAATGGCAGCGGCTTTTTCCAGTTCAATTACAACGGCGCCACGGTGTATGGCCGCAACGGCCAGTTCCAGCTCGACAAGAACGGCTACATCGTCGACGCCGCTGGCGGCCAGCTCATCGGTACTCCGGCGGTCAGCGGAACGCTCACTGGCGGCAGCGGGCCGCTGCAGATCACCGCCACCAGCCTGGCGCCCAAGGCCACGACCAGTGCCACGGTGGCACTCAACCTTGATGCCGCGTCCACCCCACCGGCAAGCGGCACACCGTTCAACATCAACGATCCGACCACCTACAACTACTCCACCACCAGCACGGTCTACGACAGCCTGGGCACTGCGCATCTGCTGAGCACTTATTACGTGCTGACCTCCGGATCGACATCCGGGCAGCAGTGGAATGTGTATTACAGCGTGGGGGGTACGACCAGCAGCGGCGGCATCACCAGTGGCGGGCCGCTGTCGATCCAGTTCACCTCCACCGGCGCGGTCAGCGGCGCAGCCAGTGGCACCATTGGCCCGCTGTCCTGGGCCGATGGCGCCTCGGGCTCGACTATCGCACTGAACTTCGCCGGTTCGACCAACTACAACGCGCCGTCAGCGGTCAACAACATTGTCAACAATGGCTACGCGGTCGGGCAGCTCAGCAATCTGTCGATCGACCCCAGCGGCGTGATTTTCGGGCGCTACAGCAACGGCCAGTCGGCCATCCTTGGGCAGATCACCCTGACCAACTTCAAGGCACCGCAGGGTCTGCAGCGCGTGGGCAACAACTACTACGCGGCCACCTATCAATCGGGCCCGCCGCTGACAGGCAATCCGCAGTCGGCCGGGCTGGGCTCGCTGCAGGCCAGCGCCGTCGAGGAATCGAACGTCGATTTGTCGACGCAGCTGGTCAACCTGATCGTCGCGCAGCAGGCCTACCAGGCCAATGCGCAGACCATCAAGACGCAGAACCAGGTGGTCCAGACCTTGCTTACCCTGTGATCCAACGGCCCATCTGAACAGACATCATGGACACCCTCTGGATTGCCGCCACCGGCGCCCGCGCCATCCTGCAGCAGCAGGCGGTCACGGCCAACAATCTCGCCAATGTCAACACCACGGGCTACCGCGGCGAGCAGGCGCAGTTTCGCGCACTGCCGGTGTACGGCAACGCCGTGCCCAGCAGCGTCTACACCGCGGTGCAGGGCAACAGCGCCAATCTGCAGGAAGGACCGATCAACCACACCGGGCGTGCGCTCGATGTGGCGATTCAGGGCCCGGGATGGATTGCGGTGCAGGCAGCAAATGGCGACACCGCCTACACCCGCAACGGCGATCTGCAGATCAGCAGCAGCGGCATCCTCTCCACCAGCGACGGCCACACGGTGCTGGGCCAAGGCGGCGCGCCCATTTCCCTGCCGCCGCTGCAGACGGTGCAGATCGGCGCGGACGGCACCATCTCCGGCGTGCCGGTGGGCGGTCAGCCCAATGCGCTGGTGGTTCTCAACCGCATCCAGCTGGTCAACCCGCCGCCCAGTCAACTGCAGCGCGGTGCCGACGGTCTGTTTCGCGACACGCAGGGCCCAGCGCCAGCAGACGGCAATGTACAGCTCGCCGTGGGCGCGCTCGAGGGCAGCAATGTCAGCCCGGTGCAGGCCATGCTCCAGATTCTGGACAACACCCGCGCCTTCGAAATCCAGACCAAGCTGATGCAGACCGTCGACCAAAACCATCAGGCCGCATCGCAGCTGCTCAACGTGGGCTGATTGCCCGCGACTCCTCTTTCTCCCTTTGCACAGGCACCCACCATGATCCGCTCGCTCTACGTCGCCCAGACCGGCCTGCAGGCCGAACAAACCCGCATGGACGTGATCGCCAACAACCTGGCCAACGTCAACACCAGCGGCTTCAAGGGTTCGCGCGCCGTGTTCCAGGATCTGCTTTACCAGAACCTCACCCAGCCTGGCGCACAGTCGTCGCAGAGCACGCAATATCCCAGCGGACTGCAGCTTGGCACCGGCGTGCGCCCGGTGGCCACCGAGCGGCTGATGACCCAGGGCAACCTCACGCAGACCGGCAACTCGCTCGACGTGGCGATCAACGGCCAGGGCTTCTTTCAGGTGCTCAAGCCAGACGGCACCATTGCCTACACCCGCGATGGCACCTTCCAGCTCAACAGCCAAGGACAGGTGGTCACCGCCAGCGGCTACCTAGTGCAGCCCACCATCACCATTCCAGCGAGCGCGCAGACCATCACCATCGGCAACGACGGCACCGTGTCAGTCACCCTGCCGGGGCAGGCGGCGCCGCAGCAGGTCGGCACCCTGCAACTGGCCAGCTTCGTCAACCCCACCGGGCTGCAGAGCATTGGCGACAACCTGTATGTGCAGACCGGATCGAGCGGAGCGCCCAACACCGGCCAGCCCACGCTCAACGGCCTGGGTTCGGTGCAGCAGGGCTATCTGGAATCGTCCAACGTCAATGTGGTGGCCGAGCTGGTGGACATGATCTCGACCCAGCGCGCCTACGAGGTCAACAGCAAGGCGGTGCAAGCCTCCGACCAGATGCTGCAGTACGTCAACAACAATCTGTAATGACCGCGATGTCTGCGCTACGCTTTTCCCGCTCGTGGCTTGCCGCCGCGTTCGCCCTACTGCTTGGCGCCTGTGCCACGCCGCAGCAGCATCTGAGCAGCCAGGCGCTCAAGCCCCTGCCGATTCCGGCGCTGCCCGAGCCGATGAACGCGCACACGCCCAACGGCGCCATCTGGCAGCCGGGCACGAATGTCTCGCTTTTCGAAGACAGCCGTGCGCACCGCGTGGGCGATCTGATCACCGTACTCATCCAGGAAAACGCCAACGCCACCAAATCCACCAACACCACGGTGAACAAGGCCGACAGCGTCAGCGCCGGGCTGGCGAGCTTTTTCGGCAAGCCTTTCACCGTGGGCGGCTATTCGCCGTCGATGGGACTGACTTCTTCCAGCAAGTTCGGCGGCAACGGCGCCACCTCGCAGAGCAACACCTTCACCACGACCCTGCAGGCCACGGTGGTGCAGGTGATGAGCAACGGCAATCTCGAAATCTCCGGGCAGAAGGAAGTCATGCTCAACGGCGGGCATGAATACATCCGCGTGGCCGGCGTGGTGCGTGCGGCCGACGTGAGTCCGCAGAACACCGTGCTGAGCACCCAGATCGCCAATGCGCGCGTGGAATACAGCGGCACCGGCGATGTGTACGCCGCCGCCAGGGTGCCGTGGTTGACCAGCTTTTTCTTGTCCCTGTGGCCGTTCTGAGCCGGAGTACTGCCGTGCTGACCCGTTTGCTGCGATCGCGTCTCCCAACCTCCCTCACGACGTGGTGGAGGAGCCTTGATGACGTCTCCACTGGTGGGCAGGGTGGGGGTGGAGAGGGGTGCACCTTGCGCCACCTGTTCCCCTTGCTCTGCACCCTCGTCCTCTGCCTCCCCCTGACCTCCCCCGCACAGGCCGCCGCCATCCGCGATTTGGCGAGCGTACAGGGTGTGCGGATCAATCAGCTCGTCGGTTACGGCCTGGTGGTTGGCCTCAGCGGCACGGGCGATCAGGCCACGCAGGTGCCCTACACCACGCAGTCGCTGCTGTCGATGTTCCAGCGCATGGGCATCAACCTGCCACCGAATGTGGCGGGCAACCTGCAGCCCAAGGACGTGGCCGCAGTGATGGTCACGGCCAACCTGCCGCCGTTTTCACAGCCCGGGCAGAACATCAATGTCACCGTGTCTGCGGTGGGCAATGCCTCCAGCCTAGCGGGGGGCACGCTGCTGATGACCCCGCTGAAGGGTGCAGACGGTCAGACCTACGCGGTGGCGCAGGGCAGTGTGGTGGTCAGCGGATTTGGTGCGTCGTCCGGCGGCAACAGTACCCAGGTCAACTTCCTCACCGCCGGCATGATCGCAGGCGGCGCGACGGTCGAACGCGCGGTGGCGAGCAATTTCGACCAGGCCGGCCCGCTGATGCTTGCGCTCAACAGCCCGAGCTTCGGCACTGCCAGCCGCGTGGCCGACGCGATCAACCGCCAATTTGGCGCCGGCACGGCCACGGCGCTCAATGCCGGGGTGATCCAGGTGCAGGCACCGCCAACCGCCAGCGCGCGCACCGCCTTCCTCGGCCAGATCGAAGCGCTGGACGTCACGCCCGAGTCGCCACCGGCCAAGGTGGTGATCGACGCGCGCAGCGGCACCGTGGTGCTGGGCCAGAACGTGACCTTGGGCGCATGCGCCGTTGCGCACGGCAATCTGTCGGTCACCATCAGCACGCAGTATGAGGTCAGCCAGCCCAACCCGCTGGGCGCCGGTCAGACCGCCGTGGTGCCAAAGACCGATGTGAAGGCCAAGGCAGACAAGGCCAATCTGCTGATGTTCAACCCCGGCGTCACCCTCGAGGCCGTCGTGCGCGCGCTCAACGCCGTGGGTGCCGCGCCGAGCGACCTGATCGCCATCCTGCAGGCGATGAAGGCCGCAGGCGCGCTGCACGCCCAGATCGACGTCATTTGATTGCAGCCATGCCCGTCTCCCCGATCCTGCCCACTGCGCCGCTGCCGCCCAGCGGGGTTGCCGCCGCCAACAGCCTGTCGTTTCAGGGGCTGAACCAGCTCAAGGCCGCCGCCCAGGCCGATCCGCGCAGCCCGCAAGCGATCAAGGCGGTAGCGCAGCAGTTCGAGGCACTGCTGATGCAGCAAATGCTCACCGCGATGGACGCCACCAGCCTGGGCCCGGACATGCTGGGCGACACCGCTGGGCCGATGTTCAAGTCGATGTTCAACCAGCAGCTCGCCTCGACCATCAGTCAGGGGCAGGGCATCGGCCTGGCGAGCTTTATCGCCCGCGAGCTCGCCAGTCGCTATGGCACCCCGCCAGGCGCAGTGCCTCCTGCTGCTTCCAGGCAGGCTGCGGCTGCAAACGGTGCCTCAGCGCCCGCATTGACCGCAGCCGGTGCGACAGCCCTAAACACAGCACCACAGCCGGCCCTCGGCGCGGTGAACATCCCCACTCCCCGCGCGCCGCTGAGTGCGTCCCGCGAATACGCCGCACCGGCACAGCCCGCTGCCGCGACATCCACCACCGCAGCCAGACCGAGCCAGTCCCAATCCTCCGCGGCCGACCAGGCCAGGCAATTCATCGCCAGCATTCTGCCCAGCGTGCAAGCCGCCGCGCGACAGCTCGGCGTGACGCCGGTGGCCATCCTGGCGCAAGCTGCCCTCGAAACCGGCTGGGGCCGCCACACCCCGGGCAATAATGTGTTCGGCGTCAAAGCGGGACCGGGATGGAACGGTGCGACGGTCCAGAGCCTCACGCAGGAATTCAGCGACAGCGTGGCATCGGTCGGCTCGGCAGCCTTCCGCGCCTATCAAACCGTGAGTGAAAGCGTGCAGAACTACGCCGCCCTGCTCGCCCGGCCGCGCTATCAGGCGGCACGCGGTCAAGGCAACGACATTTCAGCTTTTGCCACCGCGCTGCAACGCAGCGGCTACGCAACCGATCCGCAATATGCCGCCAAGCTGGTGGCCATCGCCCGCAGCCCGCGCATGCAGCAGGTGCTCGACCAGTTGGGCCTGGGCTCAAGTCTGGCGAGCCGGTGACGTTACCCGCTGTGTGTCCTGCGTCTAGCCCATCGCGCCATGTCCTACCCGCCGCACCCCCTCACGGATGAACGCCAGCTCGTTGCTGCGCTGACCGAAGTGCTGCGCCAGCAGCGGCAGGCACTGGTGAACTCTGGCACCGAGGGCGCAGCGCCAGTGGCCCCGATCTGGCAGCCGCTGATCGACGCGCTCGATGGCTACACCGCGCAGCGGCATTCGGCCGACCCGCAGCCCGAGCGCACGCCCGAGCTGGTCGCGGCAGTCACCGCCCTGCGCGAGGAAACCATGGCGCTGCAACACACCCTCAGCCTCTGGAGCGCCGCGCTGCAGCAGGCAATCGACCAGTCGAACAAACAGACGCCTGAGCCCGTCTACCGGCGCGCTGGCGCCGGCACCGCGGCTTACGCCGGTGCACCAGGCCAATCGCTCGGCAGGGGTTGACATGTCGGGCATCAGTGGTCTGGTCAGTAACGCCCTCACTGGGCTGCAGGCGGCGCAATCCGCGTTGCAGGTCACGGGCAACAATATCGCCAATGTCAACACACCCGGCTACAGCCGCGAGACAGCGGTGCAGTCCACCCTCACGCCCAGCCTGTACGGCGGGCAATACCTGGGCAACGGCACGCAGATCGACGCGGTCACCCGCAGCTACAACGCCTATCTGCAGTCTCAGGTGTGGAGCACCACGGCCACGGCCAGCGGCGCCAGCGCCCTCAATACCCAGCTCCAGCCGCTGGTCAACCTGCTGGCTGGCGCCAACGCCGGGCTGAGCACCGCGATCAACCAGTTCTTCGCCAGCGGCGTGGCGCAGGTGGCGGCCAATCCGTCGGACATGCCGTCCCGGCAGAACCTCATCAGCCAGGCGCAAGGACTGGCGCAGACCTTTCAGAGTGCGGCCCAGCAACTGCAAGCCGCCTCCACCAGCGTCAACCAGCAGATCGGCCTGAGCATCACCCACATCAACAACCTGACGCAGCAGATCGCTCTGCTCAATGTGCAGATCAACGCGCTGTCGGGCACCGGCAGCACGCCCAATTCCCTGCTCGACCAGCGCGACCAGCTCATCACCCAGCTCTCCAGCCAGGTGGGGGTGAGCGTGCTGCAGCAGGACGGCAATCAGGTCAATGTGTTCACCGGCAACGGTCAGGTGCTGGTCGCCGGGGCGCAGTCCTTCGATCTCAAGGCGGTGCCCAATACCTACGACCCGGGACAAGTGGAAGTGGCCTACGCGGCCAACGGTGCGATCATCTCGCAGGGCTTGCAGGGCGGCGTGCTCGGTGGGCTGCTGCAGTTTCGCAGCCAGGTGCTGCAACCGGCGCAGAACGCGCTCGGCCGCATCGCCGACGGTCTGGCTTCGGCCATGAACAGCCAGCAGGCGCAGGGGCTCGATCTCAACGGTCAGTTCGGCGCCCCGATGTTCCAGGCCGGGCCGGTGCAGGTGCTGGCCAGTTCGGCCAACACCGGCAGCGCGGTGATCAGTGGCAGCGTGGTGAACGCAGGCGCGCTGACCACTGCCGACTATCGGCTGAGCTTCGACGGCAGCAACTGGTCGGCCACCAATCAGTCCACAGGCCAGACCGCCACGCTGACTTCCGGCACCTCCGGTGGAGTCACCACCCTGAGTTTCGATGGGGTACAGCTCAGTGTCAGTGGCGCGCAGGCCGGCAACAGCTTCGAGGTGCTACCCACGCGCTTTGGCGCGCTCAACTTCCAGACCCTGCTCAGCGATCCGGCAGGCATCGCGGCAGCTTCGCCCTACGTCTCCAGCGCCGGGCAGCTGCAATCCGGCAGTCTGGTTAACACGAATCTGGGCAATCTCATGCTCTCGGCAGGGCAATACAGCGCCACTAGTGGTGCCGGCAGCGTGCTCGTGAGTGGTGTGAGTCTAGGATCCACCACCCCGCCCACCAGCCTGCAGATCACGCTGACCAGCGGCGGCACCAGCGGCGCGGTCGGCTTTGAGGTCACGCCATCGGGCGCGACCACGGTGCTCGCCAGTGGCAGCCTCACCCTGGGCGGCAGCGGGCAGGTGCTGTCCATTCCCTACGCCAGTAATCCCCCCGGTGGCTACTGGAATGTCACCCTCGCCGGCAGTGTCGCGGTCTCGGGGGACGCCTTCACCTTGAGCCCGGCCGGCGGCGGCAATGGTGGCAATATGCAGGCCATGGCCGCGCTGCAGACCGCCAAGACGCTGGCCGGCGGCACCACCTCGCTCGAGGGTGCGTATTCGCAGCTCGTCGGCCAGGTGGCATCGCAAGGCAACCAGGCGCAGAGCGCACTCGGCGCAGCCAGTGCAGTAGCGGCACAGGCCACAGCAGCGCAGCAGTCGGTCTCGGGCGTGAACCTCGACGAAGAGGCCACGCGGCTCATCCAGTACCAGCAGGCCTACCAGGCTGCAGCCAAGGCCATCCAGGTGGGTAACAGTCTGTTCACCTCGCTGCTGCAAGCCGTGCAGTGAAGGAGCGTTCCATGCGCATCAGCACCTCGCAGTTCTACGCCGCCAGCCTCACAGGCATTCTCAACCAGCAAAACACCCTGAACACCCTGAGCCAGCAGCTTGCGACGGGCAGCGTCCTTGGCAACCCGGCCGACCAGCCGGTGGCCGCCGCACAAAACGTCACCCTCACCGGCCAGATCGACCGCCTCGGCAGCTACACCCAGAACGGGCAGAATGCGCAGAACGCACTGCAACTGCAAAGCGCCACGCTGCAAAGCGTGGGCACGCTGATCAACCAGGTGCGCCAGCTCGCGGTGCAAATGAACAACGCCACGGTCAACAGCCAGGACCTGCACAATGCCGCGACTGCGATGCAGGGCTACATCCAGCAGCTTGCGCAATACGCCAACACCCAGGATGGTCAGGGCAACTATTTATTTGCCGGCAGCAAGAGCAACACCCAACCCTTCGTCATCCAGGCCGATGGCAGCGTGCTCTACCAGGGCGACGGCAGCCAGAATCAGCTCGCTCTCGGCCCCAACCTGAGCACCGCGATTTCCGATCCCGGCAACGTCCTGTTCATGAACGCCCGCGCGGGCAACGGCACGTTTGTCATCAACGCCGCGAGCAGCAACACCGGCGGTGCCACTGCCGGCCCGGGCACGGTCAACGACGCCGCACTGGCCCAGCAGACCCTGCAGGTCAACGGCACGCAGTACCGGATTGCCTTCAGCAGCAGTGGCGGCGCGCTGACCTACGCCGTGAGCAGCGGCAGCGGCGGTGTGTTCTCGTCCGGGTCGATCAGCAGCGGCAGCTTCACCCCCGGCATGAGCATCGGGCTGCCCCCAGGCGGCAGCCCGGCGATCACTGTGCCCATCGTCGGCACGCCGGTGGCGGGAGACAGTTTCACCATCGCCGCCGCCACGCCGCAGAGCCTGTTCCAGACCTTCCAGTCGCTGGCGCAGGCATTCTCGGCCACCGCGCAGACCTCCGGCTCGAACGCCTTGCGCGCGCAGTCCATCAGCAACGCCCTGGCCAGCCTCGACCAGAACCAGACCAACCTGCTCAGTGCCCAGGCCAGCATCGGCAGCCGCCTGCAACAAGTGCAGGCCGTGCTGACCCAGAACGCCAGTCTGACGCTGCAACTGCAGACTCAGCAGACCCAGCTCACCGATATCAACTACCCACAGGTCATCACCGAGTACCAGTCCAGCCTCACCGCGCTTCAGGCTGCGCAGAAGGCGTTTGTGCAGGTGCAGGGGTTGAGTTTGTTCCAGTACCTCTGACACCATGACCTCATCTTCCCCTCCTCTTTGGGAGTCACTCGACTCGGCGGACACTGCAGAGGTCGGCGCTTATCACAGCAACCCGCGGGCCGATCTTCTCAGCCTGCTGCGCCAGCCGCCGCGCCGCGTGCTGGATGTAGGCTGCGCTTCCGGCGCCATGGGCGCCGGGCTGAAGCGGAAATTTCCCACCGTCGAGTTGTGGGGCATCGAGGGAAATGTACAGGTTGCTCATCTCGCGCAAGCGCATTACCACCGCGTGATACCCGGTTTGCTGCAGGACATCGACTTGGCCGCGCACGGTCTGAAAAGCGCCAGCATCGACACCCTGGTGCTGGCCGATGTGCTCGAACACATGCCCAATCCCTGGCGCGCGCTCGACACCCTACGTCCCTGGCTGAGCGGCGATGCGCAGGTGCTCGTGAGCCTGCCGAACGCGCGCAATCTCTGGCTGATCAACGAACTCGCCGAGGGCCGCTGGACGTACGAGCAGTCCGGCATTCTCGACATCACCCATCTGCGTTTTTTCACTCGCGACGAAGGCCAGCGCATGCTGGAGCAAACCGGCTACACCGTCGAGGCAATGGCATACGGCCCGGACAGCCGTTTTTTCCAAACGACGCGGCCTACCGTCTTCCCGGCCAATCTCGAAACTGAACGCCTTGTAGTCAAAAACGTCACCGCAGACGAATATCAGCAACTCACCAGTCTGCAAGTGTTCTATCGCGCGCGGCCGAACCCTGCGCAGAACCGGATATTCATTCCCACACGCTCGGCTTGCGCTGCGCAACCCGTTCAAGTTCCCTCTCCCGTGCTGCACACGGGTCGACCACACGGAAACGGGACTGCAGTGCTGCTGCACCTGTACTACCCCGATCTGTGGCCGGAATTCCTTGCTCACCTGAAAACATTGCCAGCGCCCTGCGATGTATATGTATCCTTGAGCGAAGGTCGCGAGGAACTATTGACCGATATCGTGCGCGATCTGCCTGACGCCGTGGTGATGCGCCATCCCAACAAGGGCCGTGACATCGCTCCGCGCCTGGCCTTGCTGCGCTTGGCGCGAGCGCGCAACTACAGTCAGCTATTGTTTCTCCACGGCAAAAAATCCCCGCACCTCAAGGAAGTCGAAAACATCCACGTCCCGTTTTTGCAGCACAAGGACGGCGACCGCTGGCGGCGCGAACTCCTGGCCGCACTGCTCGACGCTTCGGAGAAGACGATTGCAGCATTTGCGCAGCAGTCCAAGCTAGGGCTCGTCGGCCCCCACGGCTTCTGGCTGGGTCTGCGTGGCGATGCCAACTTTCCCCGACTATCCGCGCTGGCGCAGCGCATGGGCATCACCCCAGACCCGGCACGGCATGGCTATTTCGCCGGATCGATGTTCTGGTGCCGGCCTCAGGCGCTCGACCCGCTGCTGGCACTCGATCTGAAAGACGCGGATTTCGAGGACGAAACCGGTCAGACCGATGGCACCCTGGCCCACGTGGTCGAACGCCTGTTTACCCTCAGCGCCGAGAAAGCCGGTTTACAGATCACAGACACCGCAGGAAACCTCCTGGCGTCTCCGCCGAAGCCGATCATTCCCTGGCTGCCCGAAGGACGCTGGCTTCCGCAGGAACGGGACTGGGCGCTCCAGACCGTGCACGACTGGAGCCAGAGCGGGGCAAGCGCCCCGCGCATCGCGCTGGCGTTGCTGCCGCACCCCGGCCACCCTGCGCAAGGCACGCTGCAGAGCATCACATGCCAGTGGTTCGCGGTCCATATCCTGACCGAACTGCCATCACCCCTGCCGTCGTCCTCTCCAGCGCAAGATTTGCTGGTAGCGGCCAACCACGCTCTGACGAACAACGACGCCGACTGGCTCGGCCTGATCGACGCCGGCGACCAGCTCGCGCCCGACGCGCTGTTCCGCATCGCGCATGCCGTGCGCGAGCATCCGCAGTGGCAGATCGTCTACACCGACGAAGATCAGATCACGGCCGATGGTCAGCACACCAACCCGCACTGCAAGCCCGACTTCAATCTCGACTATCTGCGCAGTCTGCCCTATGTCGGCGGGCTGTTGCTGATCCGGCGCGATCTGTTCGAGGCGCTCGGCGGCTTCGACCCACAGGCTGAAGGCGCGGAAGACTACGACCTGATGCTGCGAGCGTGGGAGCATTTGCAGCGTTCTGGGGCAGGAGAAGCGGCCATCGGCCATGTACCCGAGGTGCTCTATCACCGCCTTCTAGGTTCGGGGCATACGCAAAAGTCGGTACCTGAGATTCTGCAAGCTGGGCACTCGGCGCTGCAGCGCCATTTCGAACGACTGGGCATCGCCGCGCAGGTCCAGCCGGGGCCGTTTCCGCCCTCGTTTCGCGTGCGCTGGCCGCTGCCCGAAGCGCGGCCGCTGGTGTCCATCCTCATTCCCACGCGCGACCAGCTGCCGCTGCTGCAACGCTGCGTGGAGTCGGTGATCGAAAAAACCAAGTACCCGGCTTACGAAATTCTCATCATCGACAACGACAGCCAGACGATTGATGCGCGCAACTATCTGGCCGCCATCGAAGCCAAGGAGGCCGAACTCGGCGGCCGCCTGCGCGTGGTGCGCCAGCCCGGTCCGTTCAACTTCTCGGCGATGAATAACGCCGCAGCAACCCAAGCGCGCGGCGAATATCTGCTGCTGCTCAACAACGACACTGCTGCCCTGCACGACGACTGGCTCGACGAAATGATGGGCCATGCGGTGCGCCCCGATGTGGGCATCGTCGGCGCCAAGCTGCTCTACCCCGACGGCAAGATTCAGCATGCCGGGGTCATTCTCGGTCTGCGCGGCCCGGCGGAGCATCCCTTCATCGGCCGCCCGCCCGAAGACCGCGGCTACTTCGGCCGCGCCCAGCTCACGCAGAACCTCTCGGCCGTGACCGGCGCCTGCCTGCTGGTGCGCAAAAGCGTGTACGAAAAGCTTGGCGGGCTGGACGAACAGGTGTTCAAGGTGTCCTACAACGACATCGACCTGTGCCTGAAGGTGCGCAAAGCGGGCTACCGCATCGTGTTCACACCGTTCGCGCTGTTGTTGCACGAAGGCTCGGCCAGCCAGAAGAGCGGCACCGAAACCCAGCTAAGCGACGCCAAGCTCAAGCGCTTCGCCGCCGAAAAAGACGCCATGTATGCCAAGTGGCTGCCGCAGCTCGCGTTCGACCCTGCCTACAACCGCCACCTGAGCCTTGCCAGCACCGACTTTCTCCTCGACGATCAGCCCTGCCTGAGCTGGGACCCAGACTGGCGTCCCCGTCCGCGTGTGCTGGTGCATCCGGCCGACCGCGAAGGCTGCGGAGAGTACCGCATCATCGCGCCGATGCGCGCGCTCAACCGCGCCGGGCTCACCCAGGGATGGGAAACCATGCGGCTGTTCGAACCCGCCGAAATGCAGCGCATACAGCCCGACACCCTGGTGGTGCAGCGGCAGATGGAGTGGCCACAGATCGAAGCGCTGGAGCGTCACGCGCGCACCTCCAAGGTGTTTCGCGTGTTCGAGATCGACGATCTCATCACCAATCTGCCGCAAAAGAGCGTGCACCGCGCCAGCATCCACAAAGACATCGCCAAGCGTTTTCGCAAGGCCGCCGGGCTGTGCAACCGGCTGGTGGTCGCCACTGAGCCGCTGGCCAAGGCCTACGCCCATTTCACCGATGAGGTGGTGGTGCAGCCCAACTACCTGGAAGCCGCACGCTGGAAGCATCTGCAGCCGCCACGCGCCGAGCGCAGCAAGCTGCGGGTGGGCTGGGCCGGCGGTGTCGGCCATACTGGCGATCTGGAGCTGATTGCCGATGTGGTACGCGACACCGCAGCCGAGGTGGATTGGGTGTTCTTCGGCCTATGCCCGCAGGCGCTCAAGCCGCTGGTCAAGGAATTTCATCCCGGTGTGCCGCTGGACCAGTATCCAGCCAAGCTCGCTGCACTCGACCTCGACCTAGCCGTGGCACCGCTGGAAGACAACGCGTTCAACGAAGCTAAGAGCCATCTGCGCCTGCTGGAGTATGGCATCCTCGGCTATCCGGTCATCTGCACCGACCTCGTGCCCTACCAGGGCGACTTTCCGGTCACCCGCGTGGCCAATCGTTACCGCGACTGGGTCCGCGCGCTACGTGAGGCCGTGTCAGACCGCGTCGCGCTGCGCGCCCAGGGGGATGCGCTGCGCGCCAAGGTGCTGGCGAACTGGATGATGGAAGACCATCTCGACACCTGGCTGAAGGCTTGGCTTCCTTGAACCCGCACCATGCCACTGGCCGACAGCGGCACTGCTAGCATCGCTGCAATGCCAAGAGGTTCTGATCCCCCCATGAACAGCGCCCTCACTCCACCGCAAGCCGCCGCGTCCAATGCCACTGGCACCGTGATGCACACACACATCGCGCGCCAGCCCATCGTCGACCGCAAGCAGCAGATCATCGGCTACGAGTTGTTCGCACGTGACAGCGCCACTGCACAAAGTGCGCCCGCCCATCACAGCGCAGAAAGCGACAGCGTGCTGCTATTCAACGCCCTGTCGAACATCGGCTCGGAAAACCTGTTCGGCGAGAAGCTCGCATTCATCAACTGCGTGGTCGAAGACCTCAAGGCCGAACACCTCGACATCGTTTTCCCCGACCGCATCGTGCTCGAAGTACCGCGCATCTATGGCGACGACCCCACCGGCATCGCCGAAGTTGCCGCCCAGCTCAAACCACTGCGAGAGCGTGGGTTCCACATCGCCGCAGGGCCGTTTGCCGCCGCATCGATCTACGCCGCCTGGCTGCCATTCCTGGCCTTCATCAAGGCCGACGTGCAGAGCATCTCGACCCATGTCGCCGTCGCACTGCAGCGCAAGGTCGAAGGTCACCGCAACCTGCGGCTGGTGGCCGAGCGCGTGGAGACACCGGAGCAGTTCAAGACCTGTTTCGACGCCGGTTTCCACTATTTCCAGGGCTATTACTTCGCCCGGCCGCAGACCATCAGCGCCAAGGTCATCAATCCGGCGTATGCCAATGTGTTGCAGCTGATGAACCTGGTCATGCGCCAGGCCGAGTTGACCGACATCGAGCAGGTGCTCAAGCGGGACCCGGCGCTGTCCTTCAAGCTGCTGCGCTACATCAACTCTTCCGGCTTTGGCCTGATGTCCGAGGTCACCTCGTTCCGCCATGCCGCGGCCATCCTCGGCTACAAAAAGCTGTTCCGCTGGCTGGCGCTTCTGCTGGCCACGGTGCCGAGCAATGCCACGTCTGCGGCGGTCGCCCGTACTGCGATCACACGAGCGCGCATGATGGAACTGCTGGCCAAGGACACTCTGTCGGCAGAGGACGCCGACCATGCCTTCGTCGTCGGCGTGTTTTCCATGCTCGACGTGATGCTCGGCGTGCCAATGGACAAGGCGCTAGCGGAAATCACCCTGTCCGAGCCCATTGTCATGGCGCTGAAAAATGATAGTGGCGTGTTCGGCAGCTATCTGCAACTGGTTCGCGCGGTCGAGCAGCGCGATTTCGACAACCTCGACTTTCTCTCGTCGGCCCTAGGGATTCCGGGCTGGCGCGTGAGCTCCATCCACCTGGCCGCGCTGTCCTGGGTGGAACAGCTCGGCATTTGAGTCGTCCCCCATGCGAGAAGTCACCGCCAAGCTGTTCTGCGAGGAATACCAGCTCGATTCCAAGCAAAAAGCCGACCATGTGCTGAACAAGATCATCGAGCGCCATGAACCGCTCGCAGTGCTGCCGCACGACCGGGCGGAAGAATTCAGCTCCACTCTGCTGGCAACTAACCGGTCGAAACACTGGCTGATCATCGACGAACTCACCCCAGACATTGGCAACAGGCGGCTGGAAAACCAGGCGCCGTTTTTCACCATCGGCCGCTACGAAGGCGTGTTTGTCGGATTTCAGTCCAGGCTGCTCGAACGCATCGAGTTCGAGGGCTACGGTGCGCTGCGCATCGCCTACCCCGATGTGATCTATTACCTGCAGCGGCGCAATTTTTTCCGCGTGTCCATCGCCCCGGGCGATGTCAGCACCGTGGACATCCAGCGCCGCGGCGCCAAACCGCTATATGGGCAATGCCATGATCTGAGCGTCAACGGCATGCGGCTGCTCGTGCCCTCGGCGATCGATTACGCGCTGACCGTCGGCGAGTACATTCCACAGGTGCGTTTCAGTCTCGAAGATGTGGCGCTCGCAGTCGAGGCCGAGGTGCGGTATGTCGGCAATCTGCGCGACACCAGAACCCGCCAGCCGGTGCGCCAGATTGGCATCCAGTTTCTCAACTTGGCCCCTGGCTTCGAGCAGCGCCTGCAAGCCTATGTGCAACGGCGCGACCGCGAACTGTTGCGCGAAGCCAGGCGCTGAACAGTTGCCGATCCGCACCGGGAAACCCGGGGCGGTAACGCTTTGCAGCCACTGCGGCTCGCACCGCCCAACGCCTTCGGACGCCAACGACAACCCGTCAGCGCAGCAGCACGACCCGCTCGGCCAAGGCGGCGGGGAGCGATACACCCGCCTGCGCGACAAACAGGCCATCACCTTGTACCTCGTCGGCCTCGACCATGTACTGCGTCAGCGTGGCCTTCTGCGCATCGAACAACAGCGGCGCCTGGCGATGCGCACGCAGCGTCTGCCCGGCCGGCCCCGGCAACAGCACCATGACCAGCGGTGTTGCGCCGACGGGCAAATGGTCATAGCGCAAGCCGAAGTGCACGGCCTGGACCAGCAGGAAACTGACCGTCGTATCGTCAAGCGATTGCAGCCAGACAAAGGGTCGCTCGGCCTGCAGGCTGATCAGGCCATAGCGCTGCAGCGCCTCGAAACCGGCCAGAGGAGGCTGCGCGGTCCAGACCTGCGCGGGCAAAAACGGCAGCGGCCCAAAGCGGGTGGGCAACAACACCGCTGGTGATACGGTCGGCGAAGCAGTATCGATCGGCTGCAGGTCGGTCACGTCTGGGCTGCCTTCAGGTCGGATCAGTGGGGTTCGGATCGCCGATCCAGTGCGCAAGCGACACGCCTTGCGGGGCCAACGCGGCCTGGTTGTCTTGGCGAATCTGGATGTAGAGCTCTTCGCGCAGGATACGCAGCGCAGTGGGACCTTCGATACCCAGCCGCACCTTGCCAGGCGCGGATTGCAGCACCACCAGACGGATGTCGTCGCCGATCCGGATGGCTTCTCCGGGGCGACGCGTCAGGATGAGCATGGACAGAGAGGGAAGGCGGCTCAGGCGCTGACCAGCAGCCGGGGCCCGGCAGCGCCAGCCTGTCCCCGGCCCTGCACACCATACAGGCCGGGCTGGTCTGCAGTGCCGCGCAGGATGTGCAGCGCGCCTTCGGTGTTGCGCATCAGCGCAGAAATCATCATGCCGTTGCGCCCGTTGGCCTGGGCCACCTGCTGCGCCAGAGTCTGCACCGCATTCCACAGCGTGGGCGCATGCGCGGCGGCGTTTTGATCCCACTGCGTCAGACGCTTTTGCTCCAGCGCCTGCAGCACCAAAATCCATGCGGTTTTCTGCTCGGTCCAGATGGGAAGTTGATCGATCGCCGCGCGCAGCAGGCAGTCATGCTCGGCGGCCAGCACGCCGGCCAGAGCCTGCAGCGCAGCGAGCTGCTCCTGCAGAAGGTGTTCGGTTTCGGTTGCCATGGCGTGTTCGGCGCGGCGATCAGGGCTTGACCATGCCGAGCAGAGCCTTGGTGTCCTGCAGCAAGCCGCTGGCAATACGTTGCGCATCGACCGGGTAGTTGCCGCTCTGGATCGCAGCCTGTAATTCTGCAATGCGTGCATCGCTGGCTGGCGGGGTGTTGCCCTGCGAGCTGGCAAGCTGCAGCATCTGCCCGACACTGGAGATCGACACCTGTTCGGCCGCGGCCGGCTGAGGGGTCTGCGCAGCGCTGCTTGCGATATTGCTGGCGCCCGCAGCCGGGTTGCGCCGGGCTGCGCCAGCTACCCCACTACTCGCGGTGGAGCTGCTGGGAACGATGGGATTTTGAATCGGGACCATGTTGGCATTCTCTCCTGTTGGCGGGCACAACGGCACGTCCTGTGCGAACTTTAGGGCAAGTGTGACTTTTTTGGCAAAAACGCTGCGCACCGCATTTCACTGCGGGCCACGCAAGCCAGGCGTTGCCCGCCCCTTGCGCCACGCCAAGGCGGCATGGACACACACCCGCAAACGCTTGACCCAGGACAAGAGATCGCCAGCCGGCACGCCACGCAGCCCGGGACGGCACAACCCAGATTGTTCATTGGAGTTTGGAGGGCAGGCGGATGCAATGGCGAGCCAGTTTGGGTCTGACTGACAAGCCCCTAGTTCTATGGCGATGAGTGACGAAGAAGACCCCAAAATAGCCGCCAGTGCGGCGCATGCACCCAAACAGCACCGCAGGTGCGCGCCCAATGGACCACCTAGGCTCAAGTTAGGGCGGACGGTGCCGTTAGACAGCGGGCAAGATCAAAACCCACGAGGCCCACCTTGAAATTCCTGGTTGTTGACGATTTCCCCACCATGCGCCGCATCGTGCGGGGCCTGCTGATGCAGACCGGCTATGTCACCGGCACCATCGACGAGGCGGAAAACGGCGAAGAGGCCTGGCGCAGGCTGCAGTCCGGCGGTATCGAGTTCGTCGTCACCGACTGGAACATGCCGGTGATGCAGGGAATCGACCTGCTCAAGCACATCCGCGCCAGCGACAACCCCGCCATTCGCAGCCTGCCCGTGCTCATGGTCACGGCCGAAGCCAAGAAAGAAAATATCATCGCCGCGGCGCAGGCGGGGGTGAACGGCTACATCGTCAAGCCCTTCACTGCCCAGACCCTGAAAGAAAAGCTCGACGCCATCATGGCGCGCCTCAACGCGGCGGCGGGAGCGGCCCAATGAGTCTCGACCACGCCGCCACCACGCAAACGCCGCAGCCCGCGGCCGCCTCCACCGCGCTGCACAAGCTCACCGAGGCCGACGCCCTGCTGCACGAAGGCGTGCGCCGCATCATGGCCGCCTCCAGCGATCTGCCCGAGGCCAGCCATCCGCTCGAAGAAGCGCTGCGGCTGACCGAAACCCAGGCCATGTCCACACTCGAAGCGGTGGAAAACGGCTTCACCGAAATCGCCGCCATCCGCGCCACGCACGGCGGTTTCATCGACGAGCGCCTCGACCGCCTGGAACAACAGTTCCACACCATTCTCGCCAGCCAGCAGGGGCAGGATCTCGCCGGGCAGCGGTTGAAAAAAACCATCCATCTGCTGCAGGCGGTGGAGCAGCGCATCCGTGCCGCCGTCGAGCAACTCGGCCCGCACCTTCAACCCGCGGCCACTCCCGAGGCTTCGGCCCCGGCGGCCGACAGCGCCGCGCCGCTCAACGGAGTTCCCACCTACGCCGGGCCCTCCTTTGGCCAGGATGACGTGGACGCGCTGCTGCGCGACCTCGGCATCTGAAACCTTCCGCCCCACCATCATGGACAACGACATCTTGCAGGAATTCCTCGCCGAGTCGCGCGAACTGCTCAGCCAGGCCCAAGACCAGTTGCTGCGGCTGGAATCGCAGCCCGACGACAGCGACGCGCTCAGCGCCATCTTCCGTGCTTTCCACACCCTCAAGGGTGGCGCCAGTTTTCTCGAAGCGCAGAACATGGTGGACTGGTGCCACCACCTCGAAGACCTGTTCGACAAGATGCGCAGCGGCAAACTGCGCGCGACCGCGCCAATGATCGACGCCATTCTGCGCGCCACCGATGTGATCGCCGCGATGCTCGATGACATGTCGCGCGGCGAACATCCGGCCCCAGGCCCGGTCGACCTGGGCAGCGAAATCCAGTCCTATGCCAGCGGCGCTGCCCCGCCCGAAACCGCGGCAGCGCCAGCCGTGCCCGCATCCGCCCCCCCTGCCGAGGGGCTTTGGGTCAGCCAGACCCCGCTGGCGCAGGGCGGCACCGGGCTTTACGCCGAGCGACGCGAGCGCACGGACGAAGGCACCGCGGCAGACATCACCCAGGAAGAATTCGAGCAGGTGCTCGATAGCCTGTACGGCCCGGGCCAGGCGCCGGGCGTCACCCCACCATCACCGGGTACCGGCCCCGCCAGCGACGAGATCACGCAAGAGGAGTTCGAGCGCGTGCTCGATCAGCTGTACGGCCCCGGCAAGGCGCCAGGCGCCGCGCCGCCACCGCTTGCCGCACCGGCTGCGGCTGCTCCCGCCCCGCGCGGCGTTCAGGCGGGCATACCGGCCGCACCGCAGGAAGAAGCCACCATCCGCGTCGATTCCAGCCGTCTGGATCAGGTGATGAACCAGGTGGGCGAACTCGTGCTGCTGCGCAACCGACTCAGCGCCGCCGTGGCCCGCGTGGTGCAGGTAGATGAAGGCCTGGGCCGGCTGGCGCGCGAAACCGATCTGGCCGTCAACGACCTGCAAAACACCGTCATGCGCCTGCGCATGCAGCCATGCAGGCGCCTGTTCCAGAGCCTGCCCCGCGTGGTGCGCGATGCCTCGCGCAGCCTGGGCAAGAAGGTGCGCCTGGAGCTCGAAGGCGAGGATGTGGAGATCGACAAGACCGTAGTCGATGCTCTGTCCGGCCCGCTGATCCACCTGGTGCGCAACGCGCTCGACCACGGCATCGAGGAGCCAGCAGCACGCCAGCAGGCGGGCAAGCCCGAGGAGGCCGTGCTGCGCGTGCTCGCCCGCCACCTTGGCGACAAGGTGCAGATTCAGGTGGGCGACGATGGTCGCGGCATGAACGCGCAAAAAATCATGCAGCACGCCATTTCCAAAGGCGTCATCACCGCGCAGGAAGCCGCACGGTTGTCCGAGCGCGAGATGCTCGACCTCATTTTTCTGCCCGGCTTCTCCACCAAGGAGCAGGTCAGCGAGCTGTCCGGCCGCGGCGTGGGCATGGACGTGGTGCGCTCGACCGTCACCGCGCTGCGCGGGCGCATCGACATCGACACCACGCTGGGCAAGGGCAGCACCCTCACGCTGGAGCTGCCGCTGACCATGGCCGTGCTGCCGGTGCTGTATTTCCGCCTGCGGCGCGAGACCTACGCACTGCCAGTCGCGGCAATAGAAAACCTGCTGGCCATCGACCCGGCGCAGGTGCATGCCATCTCCGGGCGGCTGATGGCGCAGGTCGACGGCGGCCGCGTGGTGCCTTACATCGACCTCGGTCTACTGCTGCAAGACCGCCCAATCGATCTGCTCAAAGAACCCAGCGAGGGCATCCTCATCGAGCAGGGCCTGCTGGTCGTGTCCGAGGCCCTCGGCACCGAGGACTCAGTGGTCAAGCCGCTGGACATCACCACCACCAGCAATCTCTATCAGGGCGCCACCATCTCGGGCAAAGGCGAGGTGGTGCTCATCCTCGACGGCGCCGCTCTGGCCAGGGCGCAACGCAAGAGCTGACATGAAACAACCCTCTGACACCCTGCATGCCGCCCTCTCCCAGGGGGTGCCGCCTCCTCAGAACCATCCGCGCGACACCGGCGTGGACGACCAGGAACTCGACACCCTGCGCCGCGAGCTCATCGCCGTGGCCGACGCCTCGTACGCGTTCCAGCGTGCGATCAAAAAACGCCTGCGTGACATCGACCGCAAGGCGCTCAATGCCCAGGTGCTGGTCAAACGCCATGGCAAGGAACTTGCTGGTTACGGCGTGGTCGCGCAGGCTTTCCGCGAGGGCGCGCAGGCGCTGCAGGCCGCTGCCGACCAAGTGCAGCAACTCATCAACCCGCTGATGCTTCACTTCATGGAAACCCTGCGTGACATGCAGCAGATCAGCAGCCTGCGGCATATCCAAAGTACGGCCACCGCGCACTGCCCATCGCTGGCCTCACGGCTGCGCGAGCATGCTGAGAAGCGCGTGCACCACTCTGCCGGCAGCCGCCGTGCCGGACAGGCGCTCAGTGCAGCGCTCGACCGTTTCCAGGCGGTGATCGCCGAGCTCGACTACGTGGTGGTCAATGGCCGGATCGAGGCCGCTCTCAAAGGCGCGGTCAACGCGCCCTTGAGCCAGGTGTCGCTGGAAATGGACCGCTCCGTCAGCGGCGTGCAAGACCTGCTGCGCACCTACCGCGAACAAATCGAAAGGATCATCAAATGAAATCGCTGCAGTTTTTCAGCCAGGGCAACCACCACTGGAACATCCTCTACGACCAGGACGAGCGCCGGGTGATCGACTCCAATGTCTACGCCCTGAGCGTGGACGACCAAACCCTCATCCTCGACCCGGGCGGCTTCGAGATCTTCCCGCAGGTGTTCAGCGCCCTGGTGGAAGTGGCCCCGCCCGGCTCGCTCAAGGCCGCTTTCATCAGCCATCAAGACCCCGACATCGCCTCCAGCCTGCCGCTGTGGAACGCCTGCAGCCCCACCATCGCCTGGTATGTGCCCAAGCTGTGGAGCGGCTTCATCCGCCACTATGGCGCACTCGACGCCGACCTGCGCGACATCCCCGACGAGGGCGGCGAGATGACCCTGGGCTCGGCCCGGCTGCAGTTCGTGCCCGCGCACTATCTGCATTCCTCGGCCAATTTTCATGTCTACGACCCGCAGGCCAAGGTGCTGTTCTCCGGCGACGTCGGCGCTGCCCTGCTCCCGCCGGGCCACCCTCCCGTCGTCGACCGCCGCAACATCGAATCGCCCGCGGCATTCGATGCGCACATCAAGTCCGCCGAGTACTTCCACAAGCGCTGGATGCCGTCGATGGCGGCCAAGCGCAACTGGTGCGAGCGCGTATCCAAAATGGACATCGACTTCCTCGCCCCGCAACACGGTGCGATCTACACCGGCGAAAACGTCAAGCGCTTCATCGACTGGTTCGACGCGCTGAAGGTCGGCTCGGCCATCGAGTGAACTGCCACGACACGACATCATGCACAAATCCATCCTGCAAATCGCCTCACAAGTCCTCGACGGGCTGGAGACCCTGGACTTTCTCGCCGCAGCCGATGGCGATCACCCGATCGAGTTCGTCAACCGTACTGCCCGCGAGACTTTCGACCGTTTCGCTGCGATGTTCCGCCAGGCGTTCGGCGGTGTCGACCCAACCGCGCTGATCGGCAAGCCACTGGCCGTGCTCTGCGATTCTGCCCAGTTGCGCACCACGCTGGACGATCTGGCCGTCGGCCGCCAGCCCATGCACAAACAGCAGCGCGAACTCGGCTCTTTCTTGTTTTCGGTGACCATCACTGCGGTGCGCAACGACGAGGGCAAACCGATCGCGCTGCACGCCAGCCTGCGCAACATTTCCGCGCGACGCGAGGCGGTCGCGCTGAATGACCGGCTGAAAATCACTCTGCAGGCGCTGATGCGGGCCGAAACGCAGGTCAGCACATCGATGCAGTCGGTAGACACCGCGATCCGCCAGGTTCAAGAAGCCGTCACCGGCAATGTGCAGGCCATCGGTGCACTCAGCAATGAAGTCCGTACCATCGCCGCGCTGGCGCGCGCCATCCGCGACATCTCGTTTCAGACCAACCTGCTTGCGCTCAATGCGGCGATCGAAGCGGCCCGCGCCGGAGAACACGGGCGCGGTTTTGCCGTGGTGGCCGACGAGGTGCGCAATCTGTCGCGCAATGTACAGCAGGCGACCGACAGCATCGAGGCCAGCATCGGTCAGATCGCCTCGGGCGCGCAGACCATCGAGACCAAAGCGAGTGAATCGGTGCGCGAACTCGCGCAGGTCGACGCCATCGTCGAGCAACTCGGCGGGCATGTGCGCGCAATGCAGAACATCGGCACACAAATGCTGCTCAAGTCAGCCGAGGAAGATCATCGCAACTTTGTCATCAAAACCCTGGCCGATGCGGAGCGCACACCACAAGCCGCGCGAGCGCAAGACATCCCCGACCATCATCAATGCAGCTTCGGCCAGTGGTACGAAACCTCTGGCGCAGCGCTTCTGGGTGAGTCTGCCGTCTTCAAGGCACTCGCGTTGCCGCACGCGCAGTTGCACACTGCCGCCAGGGAGTTGATCCAGGCCGCGCAAGCGGGCGACCGTCAGCGTCTGCCGCAACTCACCGCGGCCTTGCTCGAACAGGAAAAACGCACCTTGGCGCTGCTGCACGATCTGTCCAAAAGCCTCGAGGCTGCCTGACCAGCGCCGCCTCGGCCCATCGCCCCCTACCATGGCCACGACCCTGCACGCTCTGCGACAAACCTTGGCGCTGCGGCACAGCCTGGACAGGCCGTCCGAGATCCACACGCACTGCGCATTCCTGGCGCGTGTCCGCGGCACCCCCAAGCCACTGCAGCACAGGATCGACAAACGCAAAAGCGCGATGCCTCTATCCGCGCAGCAAGACCTGACCATCGACCGCCCACAAGCGCTCAGCGATGCCATCGAGGCCAAGGGCAACGCGGGCTGACACCGCACCAATGGACACTAGGAGATACTCGTGGAAACCGCCAGCCCCGATATGACCGCTCTTGTGGATGCGCAGGAGTCGGCCCCCACCCAACCTCCCGCATTGCATGGGGGAGGGGAAAAACTCCATCTCACGAGCAACGAGGGAAGTAAAACGCTCCCGCCCCCCCCGGGAGAGGGTTGGGGTGAAGACCAGGCCAGAAACATCCCCCCGGGTGGGCTGTTGGATCGCGTGCGCGAAGACCGCGAGCGTGTGCTACAGGCCGTGCTCGACCTCCTCACCGGCAAGGGCGACGGCGCGCTGCGCGACATCGACCTGATCGATGCCGACGATTGGGCGCGCAAGCTCGGCGGCGTGCGGCAGATGTTGCTGCACGGCGTGGACGCACTGCGCACCACCACGCAGTCGCTGGCGTTTGCCGAAAGCCGTACCGCCGGGTTCGATCACGACATCCACAGTCTGTCGCAGCGCGTGGGCGACATGGCTGCGCGGCTGCGCAGCGCCGCCACCCAGACCCACACCGCGCAGATCCAGCTCGACGACCTGCACAGCCGGGTGGACGCCACCACCGGCTCGGTCGAACGCAGCGACCAGGCCATCGTCACCACGTTGGATGAAGTGGCCGATGTGTCGCGCTTCATCACCTGCACCGAGACCAAGCTCACCGGCTTTGTCGATGCGGTGCGCTCAGTCGAGACGCTCACTGCGGGCATCAGCGAGATTGCCTCGCAGACCAATCTGCTGGCGCTCAACGCCGCCATCGAAGCCGCTAGAGCTGGCGAACACGGCCGCGGCTTTGCTGTGGTCGCCGATGAGGTGCGTAACCTGGCGCGCAAGACTGCGCGCATCACCCACGAAATCGAGGAACTCACCCACAAGCTGCGCGACCAGTCGGCCGATGTCGGCGCGGACATGGCCCGCTCGGTGCAGCGGGTGCAGCGCGTGGGTGCGCTGGTCACCAATACCGGTGAGACCTTGGCCGAGGTCAAGTCCATGCTCGCGCAGGTGCGCAACGTCATGATGGAACAGACCGGGCTGATGCGCCAGCTGGTCAGCGATGCTGACCGCCAGCGGCTGGATGCCGAGCAGGCCGCCGCGCTGATGCAGGCCCTGGTGCAGCGCTTTGAGGCCATGATGGGTCTGATCCGCACCGCCCGCGAACAGCTCAAGACCGGCGTGACCGCAGTCTCAAAATGGCCCGATACTGCCATCACCCTGCGCGTCTCGCTGGCCATGCACTACCAGTGGATCGGCCAGTTGCTCGCTGCGGCGCAGAAGCAAGAGAAGATCGACATGGATGTGTCGAACTTCCACGGCTGCTTCTTCGGCAAGTGGTACTTCGGCGCGGGGGCCAGCTACTTTGGCAGCGACGCGGGCTTTGTCGCCGTCGATTCCGTCCACCAGGACGTGCACCGCACCGGACAGGCGCTGGTCGAGGCCATCCGCGCGGATGACGCCCCGCGTATCACCGAACTCGCCGCCCGCCTCGAGGGCTTGAGCGACACCATCACCCAGCGGCTCGAAGCGCTGATGCGCCAGATTCCCTGAGTCTCCTTCCATCGCCCACAGGACCCAATCATGAACTCCAATGTCTTGCAAGAAGTCGACGAGCGCTCCAATCTCGCTGGCACCAACAAATTCGAACTGCTGCTGTTTCGCCTTGGCGAAGAGCCGCAATCGTCGCGGCGCGAGCTGTTCGGCATCAATGTATTCAAGGTGCGCGAGGCGCTGGTGATGCCACAGGTCACGGTCATGCCCGGCGCGCCCAAACATGTGCTGGGAGTCGCGAACATCCGCGGCCAGATCATCCCCGTCATCGACCTGCCGGCCGTGGTCGGCTGTGTGCCCAAGACCGGGCTGAACATTCTGGTGGTCACCGAGTACGAGCGCTCGGTGCAGGGTTTCGCGGTGGAAGAGGTTGAAGAAATCGTGCGGCTGGAATGGAGCAAGGTGCTGTCGGCCGAGGCCAACGCCGTGGGCGGCATGGTCACCAGCATCGCTCGGCTAGAAGATGATCAAACCACTCGGCTGGCGCTGGTGCTCGACGTGGAAAAGGTATTGCGCGATGTGCTGCCCTCGCGCGTGCATGAGGTCAAGGACACGCAGCACTTGGGGCCCGCGCTGACACTCAAGCCTGGCGCGGTCATTCTCACGGCCGACGACTCCTACGTCGCTCGCACGCAGATCGAGAAGGCCTTGCAAGCCCTGCACGTGCCCTTCGTCAGTACCAAAACCGGCAAGGAAGCCTGGGAGCGGCTGCAAAGCCTGGCCAGCGAGGCACGCGCCGAGGGCAAGCGCGTTGAAGACAAGGTGCAGCTCGTGCTCACCGACCTCGAAATGCCCGAGATGGACGGCTTCACCCTCACCCGCCAAATCAAGCAGGACGAACGCTTCAAAAACATTCCGGTGGTCATCCACTCGTCGCTGTCGGGCTCGGCCAATGAAGACCACGCCCGCAGCGTGGGCGCCGATGCCTATGTGGCCAAGTTCGTCGCCGATGAATTGGCGCAGACCATTCGCAAAGCCATTGCGGCACACGGCTGAGCCCGAAACCCGCATCGCACCACAAGAACGCCTCATGGACACCACACCGGCGCCCCCTGCCGACACCGCCCAAGCGTCGCCTGCCGACTTCTTGCAGCATCTTCTGGCGCAGCGGCCGGTCGATCTGCGCCAGAAACCGCCGCCGGGCTGCGGCACTGCGCTGGATGAATTCCTCGCGCTGGTCACGCATCTGGTGGACACCACCACGCACAATGCCACCGGCGTCGCCTACGGCATTGCCCGCATCAGCTTCGAGGCACGCACCGCCACCCGCGACGCGCAAAGCCATGCGCAGGCGCAGACCGAGCGCATCGCCGCGATGGGCGACAGCCTGGAGCGCTTCATCCGCGGCATCGTCGGCGTGCAGGGCCAGACTGAGGCGCTGCGCACCCAGTCGCAGAGCATCAATCAGTTGAGCAGTCGCGGCGCCCGCGAGGCCTCCGAGGCGCGCGAGGTGTTCGATCTGCTCGCCCAGGCCACCAGCAACAACCAGGCCGAAATCCAACATTTGGGCAAGCGCTTTGCACAGGTCACCGCGGTCACGCAGGTGATCGAGGACATTGCGCAAAAGACCAGCCTGCTGGCGCTCAATGCCAATATCGAGGCCGCCCGCGTGGGCGAGGCCGGACGCGGCTTTGCCGTGGTGGCCGACGAAATCCGCAAACTAGCGATGAGCACGCAGCAATCAGTGGAGAGCATCGCCACCTTCGCCGCCGAAGTCAGCCGCAGCTTGCAGGCGGTCACGCAGTCCACCACCCAGTTCGCTGCACAGATGGACAGCGGCAAGGCGCTGGCTGCGGCCATGATCTCCAACTTTCAGGAAATTGCCCACAGCATCGACACCATGCACAGCGGCATCAACCAGGTGTCGGCGCAACTGGGCGAGGAAGTCGAGCGCATGCGCGCCATTGGCGGGCAGTTTGCCACGCTTTCCGCGACGGTGCAGGACAACGCGCGCCAAACCATTGCCACGTCTGAGCGCATCGCCGACGAGGTGCAGAAGTCGCTCAACGCCAGCCAAAGCCTGTTCGAAGCCGCCACGCAGTTCGTTACCGCATCCAAGACCAGTCAGGTGATGCGCGATCTGGAGGCGGTCTGCGCAGAAATCGAGGCCGTGCTGACCCAGGCACTGGCAAGCGGAACGATCAGCGAACAGGCGCTGTTCGACGCGCAGTACGAGCCGGTGCCGGGCACCAATCCGCAGAAATACCGCACGCGTTTCACCGAGTTCGTCAAGAACCGCATTCAGCCGATCGAGGACGCCTGGCTGGCGCGTCAGCCAGAGTACCGCTTCGTGCTGCTGGTCGACCGCAATGGCTATGCCGCGGCGCACAACAGCCTGTACGACAAGCCGCTGACCGGCGATGACGCCACCGATCTGGTGGGCAATCGCTCGATGCGGTTGTTTAACGACCCGGTAGGCCTGGCTGCGGCGCGCAACACCAACCCCTACTTGCTACAGGTCTATGCGCGCGACACCGGCGAAATCCTGCAGGAGCTGTCGCGCCCGCTGCGCGTGGGCGGGCGCCATTGGGGCGCGGTGCGGCTGGCCTTCGCCTGACCTGCGCAGATGCCGAGCTCTGTCAGTTTTTCCTCATTCGCCGGGACTTTGCTACGAAAAAGCCGGCCGTGCGATGTGCAGGCTGTTGTAATTCAGGCATGCCTCTGAACGCGATTTTCCAGACCGACCGCCGCCGCATCCTCGCCTTCGTCCTGCTAGCCAATCTGCTGCTCGCCATCGGCGTGGCCCTCACGCTGTTTGCCAGCTGGCAGCGTAACCGCGAAGGGGTGGAGCAAATCCTGCAGGCTGAGGCCACCTTCTGGGCCGATGCGATGCGCCAGCGCTATGACCAGCTGCAGACCACCTGCAGCGTGGCGCAGCGCAAGCTTCAGCAAAACCCGGGCCTGCTGCTCACGCCCGAATCCTGGCTGCACGACATGGACGCGCTGATGCCCTTCATCGACGGCATTGCGCTGGTCGCCCCAGATGGCGCGTTGCTGGCCGTGGAGCCGCGCCCTGCAGGTGCGCTGCCCGCTGCGCCAAATTTCACGTCCACACCCGAATTTGCCGCCGCGCTGCGCACACCTGGCCGTGTGCAGATCGGCCTGCAGCAGCCCGACCCGTTCGACCCGGCGCGGCTGATCACCCCGGCGCGCTGCGCGTTGCAGGTGCCGCACGCCTCCACCGGGGTGGTGCTGGTGTTCAACGTCGGCCTGCAGCGGGCACTGGCCGATCTGCAGAAAACACTGTCAGGATTCGGCGACAGCGGTCGCTGGGTGCCCGCGGTCGGCCTGCTGCGCAGCGATGGTTATCTGCTGGCGCGCCTGCCGGCGCCGCTGCCGCATACCCAGCACGCGCTGGCGCGGGAGCCGGCGCAAGGGGTGCTCGCGCGCGAGATCGTTAGGCATCCCGAGCGCATGCAAGGGCTTTTCATCGGTCCCGTGCAGGCGGTTGGCGGCGCCGAGCGAATCGGTGCCTGGCAGCGTCTGCAGGAGCATGGTCTGGTCGCTTTCACCAGCCTGCCGTCTTCGGCGCTGACCGCGCTGTGGTGGCGCCAAAGCTGGCCCACCCTGACGATCTGGATCATGTTGCTGGTGCTGCAGGTCATCGGCGGCGCACTGATCTCGCGTGCGGTACAGCGCCAGCAGCGGTTGGCGCAGATCAACGCCGCACTGGCGCAGGCCAACCAGGTGGCGGCCGAGGCGCAGGACGAAACCGCGCTGCTTCACGCCATCTGCCGCATCTGCGTGCACACGGGCGGCATGGCGCTGGCCTGGGTGGGGCGGCCGGACGCCAGCGGCCACGCCCTCATCCTGGCCGCCGAGGGGCGTACCGCGTATCTGGACGGCCTGAACCTGTCTGTACACGCCGGGGAAAAGGGTGGACGCGGCCCGTTTGGGATCGCCTGGCGCGAGGCGCGGGCGGTGTTCGTGCAGGGCGACGGCTCCGGGAGTCTGGTCGCGCCGTGGCGCGACCGCATGCACCATCACGGTCTGCGCAGCATGGCGGCGCTGCCGGTCTGGCGTCAGGGGCGGCTCGATGCCGTGTTCAGCATCTACCGCGACGGCAAGGGCCACATCCACAGCGAGCAGCGCGTGCTGCTCGAAGAGCTCGCCCGCAGTCTGAGCCGGGGCCTGGATCGCCTGGACCTCGCAGCGGCCGAGCGCAAGGCGCGTGAGAACACCGCGCGCCAGCAAGAGCTGCTCAAGTCGGTGTTGGCACAGATCGACATTTTGATAAGTGCGCGCAACGACCGCGACCTCCTGGAGATCGCCTGCACCCGGCTGCTGGAGACCGGGTTGTTCGCCGCAGTCTGGGTGGCAAAGCCCGACGCCCAGGGCTTCGCCCAAGCGCTGGCCGCAGGTGGAAATGGTGCGGACACCCTTGCCGCGCAGCCGCCGCTGCGGGTGGACGACACGGCCACGCATGCGTTGGCGCGCGCCTGGCGCAGCGGCACCGAGGCGCAAGACGAGAATGCCGACAGCCCGGTGCTGCGGCCCTGGACCGAGTTCTCGTTGCCCGAGTGGACGCCGCGGGCGCTGGCGCTGCCGCTGCGCCGCGGTGGGGCGCGCTGGGCGGTGCTGATGTTGGTGCTGCTCAACGGCCTCGATCTGGACGACGGCCTGCATGCCCTGCTGCTGCGGGTGGCCAGCCTGATCGAGCGCGCGCTGGGCGAGATCGACCTCAAGGCCGAGCTCGAAACCGAACAGGCGCAGCAACGCTATCTGGCCCGTCACGACGCGCTCACCGGCCTGCCCAACCGCCTGGCGCTAGAGCATCACCTGCCGCTGGCGATGGCCCGCACCCGGCGGCACAAAACCCTGCTGGTCGTCGGCATGATGGATCTGGATGATTTCAAGCCGGTCAACGATACCCACGGCCATTCCGCTGGCGACCTGCTGCTGCGCCAGCTGGGCGAGCGCCTGAAGGCAGCGGTGCGTGAAATCGATCTGGTCGCGCGGCTGGGCGGGGACGAGTTCGTGCTCGTGCTCGAAGGCATTGCGCAGGCGGCCGACCTGCCCGCCGTGCTCGACCGCATCCATAGCGTCGTCGAGACCCCTTTCGATCTCGGCGACGGCGTGCTGGCCAAAGTGGGCATGAGCCTGGGGCTGACGCTGTACCCGGTGGATGACGTGCCGGCCGAAGTACTGCTGCGCCATGCCGATGCCGCGCTCTACGCCAGCAAGGCGCACAAGGCCGACCGCACGCTGTGGTGGCAGCAATGGGAGGACACAGTGGATCTGGCAGCGACCCGTCCGGCCGATCTGCCGGTGCATGTCGATGCCTATGGTGAAGCTGCTGCCCGCGTGCTCGACCTGATCGCCCCCCAGATCGAGCGCCAGGCGCCCGCCTTCGTCGAGCGCTTTTTCGCTGCACTGCGCCAAGACCCGGAGGCCGCCGCACTGCTGGCCATTCTGTCCGAAGAGGAGCTCGCCCATCTGCACCAGCACCAGCATGCCCGCATGCTCGACATCATGCGTAGCGATCTGGACAAGCAGATCCACCAGGAGGGCGCGCAACGCACCGGTGCGGTCCACGCCCTGGTCGGTGTGAGCACCGCAGCGCTGGTCACCAGCATGGGCTGGTATCTGCAAAGCCTGCACGAGCTGATCGCCGACAGCCCGCTGCGCAGTGCCGATCGGGCCACCCTGGCGCAGGTGGCCATTGCACGGCTGCAGCGTGAACTGCAGTGGCAGACCGAGGGCGCGCAGCTGCAACGCGAGCAATACCAGCAGATGCTGTTCGGTCTGGATCAGATGCAGCCCGACCTGACCCAGTGGGCCGATCTGGCGCGCACCGTGCTGCGCTCGGTGGTCGATCTGCCCGGCATGGCCGCCACGGTGATCTACAAGCCCGATGCGCAAGGCTATTTCGTCCCCGAATTCACCGCCGGCGCGTTCGACGACTACATGCAGGCGATCGAGCAAAGCGCCATCGCCCCGCTGCAGATCGACCCGCAAAGCCCCTTCGGCCAGACCCCGCACCCACGCTGCTGGCGCAGCGAGCAGATCGAAACCAATGTCAGCTATGTGACCGATCCACGCATGGCCCCGTGGCGCGCCGCGGCACACCGCGTGGGCATCCGCAGTTCGGCGGCGGTGCCGGTGAAGGACAGCCGCGGGCGCATGGTCGCGGTCATGGGCCTCTACGGCCGCTATCCCGGCATGTTCGAGACCCAAAGCATGCACAGCTTCCTGCGTGGGTTGGAGCAGCTGTTCGAGCGCGGCCTCTACGGTCTGATGACCCGCCGTGAAGACGCCCTGCTGCCCGCCAGCGACCGCCGTGCCTGGCGCCACCGCCTGTTCAGCGGCGGACTCGAGATGCACTATCAGCCCGTAGTCAATCTGCGCAGCGGCAAGCCCACGGCGATGGAAGCATTGGCACGCCTGCGCCTGGACGATGGGCGGTTGATCGGGCCGGGGCAGTTTCTGCCGTCCTTCGGCGCTTCCGAGCTGACCCGGCTGTTCACCCTCGGGCTGGAGCAGGCGCTGCAGCAACTGGCGCGTTGGGACGCCGACGGCCTGTCAGTCGATCTGTCGGTCAATCTGCCCCCCGAAGTGCTACTCATGCCCGATTGCGCGCGGTGGGTCAGTGAAGCGCTGCGCGCCTGGCGCATCGCTCCCGAACGGCTGCGTCTGGAGGTGCTCGAGGATGCCGACTTCCACAACGCCGTCGAGCGCGATCGCGCAGTCCATGCCCTGGCCGCCACCGGCGCCCGGCTGGTGATGGACGACCTGGGCAGCGGCTACAGCAGCCTGCTACGCCTGCGCACCCTGCCGTTCCAGACGGTCAAGATCGATCAGGGTCTGGTGCGGCAAATCCCGGGCGAAACCGATGCGCAGGCCGGCGACATGATCGGCTTCCTCGGCGCGCTGGTGCACATGACCCAGGCACTCGGCCTGCAGGTGGTGGTCGAGGGACTGGAAACCCCGGCGCTGATCGAGGTCGCTGCCGTGCTCGGTGCCGATGCCGGACAAGGTTACGCCCTGGCCAAGCCCATGCCCGCCGCCCAGGTGCTGGACTGGCTGCAGCAGTTTTGCTGGCACACCGAGCCGACACAGCCGCAGACCCGCCTAGGCCAGCGCGCACGCCAGTGGGTGCGCGACGAAGCGCTACGCAAACTCGCAGAGCGGGGACCGGGGGCGCAATAGGGCATCAACAGGGCCTCTTCACCCCTCCCTCCCAGCCATCCCCACGCGGTGGGGTGGAGGCAAGCAATTCGGCACTCCCTACCTGTGAGGAGCGTTGGAAACAGCCGCCCTTACCCGCGGCGCAGCGCGCTCTCTGGCAGGCTGCCGCCGCCTTTGGCACCCTCACAGGGTGCGGCGAATTCCACCCGCTTGCGTCCGGCCTGTTTGGCCTGCAGCAGCGCGGCGTCCACACGCTGGTATACCGCGGCAAAATCCTCCTGCGGGCACAGCTCGGCCACTCCGGCGCTGAAACTCAGCGCAATGCGACGGCCAGCGGAGTCCTGCACCAGGGTCTGCTCGCTGAAAGCGGACAGCAGCCGCTGGACCACGACCCGCGACTGCTGCACCGGGGTGTCGGGCAGCAGCAGCATGAACTCTTCACCTCCCATGCGGGCCACACGGTCGCTGGGGCGCACCAGACGCGTGGCCAGGCTCACCAGTGCCTTGAGCACAGCATCTCCGGTGTCGTGACCATGGGTGTCGTTGACCACCTTGAAATGATCGAGATCGAGCAGCACCACAGTCAGCGGCTGCCCTTGCCGCTGGGCGCGCGCCTGCAGCCGGGCGAACTCGGCAGCCAGCCCACGACGGTTGAGCGCGCCGGTCAGCGGGTCTAGCTGCAATTGCTGGCTGACCTGTTCGAGCTCGCCCTCGAGCGAGCGGATGCGCTCCTGCGCCGCCTGCGCCTGCCGCTGTGCCTCGGCCAGATGCACACCCAGCTCGCCGCTGCGCCGCTGCATGTGGCGGCTGTCGTCGAGCACCTCCTGCACCAGCCGCAGAATGTCGTCCCACTCTCGGCTGGCCTGAAGCTGCGCTAGACGTTGTTCCAGGCGCTGGTTGTATGCGTTCCCCTCGGCAGCATAGTCGCCCAGCTTGCGCACCAGCAGGTCGATCAGTGCCTTAGCGGTGCGGTGTGCGTCGTCCTCGCTCTTGCGCAGCACACTGTGGCGCACCAGCAGATCGCGCACAGCGTTTTGCGCCTGCGCAATATTTTCGGGCGCAAGCGGTGCGTTGAGCTGCTCGCTGATCGCCGCGGCCTGTACCCCCACCCAGGGCTGGGGCACCAGATCGCCCAGATGCTCCAGCAGCAGCCGCACCAGCTCGGCCAGACCCTGGCGTACCGCGTCTTCGTTGGCTTGAGCACGGTCGATCGCCAGCCAGACCTCGCGTGCCTGCGCCGCGAGAGCGCTGGGCGGCGTGCCGGCGTCGGCAGCGGCAATCAGCTCGCGCAACAGCCGCTGAGCGGCCTCGTCGGTGCAGAACGGCTGGACGCCGCGCCTGAGCGCGCTCAACCACTGCGCGCGCCAGGCGTTGCCGTCCGACGTGGGCTGTGCATCGCGGGTTTCGATCGGTGTGCCGACCGACGCGTTGCTGCCGCGCGCCGGCAGGGCGCTCCAGCGATCGAGCAGCCGCGATAGTTCGCGCCACTGGGCCTGCGCCGTGGGCAAGGCGGCCAGACGGTCGATCTGCTGACGTTTTTGCAGCTGGGTCAACCCGGCTTGGGATCGCTCCCACTGCTCGAGCAGCCTCTGCAGCGCCACGCCCCAGTCGGCGACGTCTGGTTCGGCCATGGGCTCGGGGGGCGGCTCGGTCTGGTTCAGACTGTCGAACACGCGGCGATAGTTGTCCGGCGTGGGCTGCAGGTTGAGTTCGACCAGGCGTTTGAGCGTGGCACGCGCCTGCTCGGCAATGGTGGGCATGGGAAAACCGTTTTGTTCTGAATCGTTTGCAGGCAATCGTATTGCAAGCCGCCTGGGCAAATGTCAAGGCAAGGGTTGCCCGCCCTCGCCTGCCTCCAGCCGCCACAGCCAGGCCAGCAGCTCGGCCACGGCGGTGTACAGCGCCGGGGGAATCTGGGTATCCAGATCGACCGCCATGAGCAGCTGCACCAGTTGGGGAGACTCGTGCACATAAACCCCGGCCTGCCGCGCCCGCGCCACGATGGCCTCGGCCACCAGGCCTTGACCTTTGGCGATCACTTCGGGCGCGCCGCCCGCCTCGGGCTGGTAGCGCAGCGCCACCGCCAGCGGCAGGCCGGACGGCCCGGGGCGCTCTGGCGCGCTCATTCGGCAGGCTCCGCAGGCAGCGACGCGAGTTGCACCGCGCCGACTTCGAGCCCGGCCTGTCGCAACGCGGCCTGCAAATCGGGCAAGGCGGGATCGATGCGCTGCTGCGCCCGGTCACCACGTTGCAGCAGCAGATCGACCCGATTTGCGCTCAGCCGCAGCCTGGCCTGTACCGTGCCCAGGTTCGGCAGATCCAGCGTGAGATGTGTGGACCAGCTGCGCGCAAACGATACCCCGCCCTGCGGAGCACTGTCTTCGGACTCCGGACGCAGGCTCCAGCGCAGAGTCTGACCCGGCCACAACAAGCCTTCCCATACCACCTGCCCCTGCATCAAGGCCTGCAGCTGTTGCTGCACGATGCCGTGCAGCTCGGCAGGCAAGCGGGCCAACAGCTGCGCCGCGTCGCTCATGGCCTGCGGCGCGCTCTGGACAGCACCGTAGGCCGCCAAGGCCGCATGGCGCGGCGCCACGGGGGCTGGCCCCGGCGTCATGCCCTGGACCTCGGGCGATGTGGGCGATGTGGGCGATGTGGGCGATGTGGGCGATGTGGGCTGCTGGCCCGGGGCGGGGGACGCCGGCGCCTTCTGCGCTACAGGGTCAGCTGCGGGCTGCGCGTTCTGCTGCAGCAAGGGCGACAGCCGACCTTGCGGCTGAGCGAGCAGCGCAGACAACGGTTGCTGTCCCTGCGCCCAGGCGCCGAGCTGGCTCTCGTAGAACAGCCCGCTGCTGACCAGCGCCTTGGCCAGCAGCTGCGCCGCCTGTGCTGTGGACTGCATGGGCCGGGGCCACACCGGCTCGGGCGCGGTCGCAGCGGACAGGTGCTGTCCCTCGACGCACGCGGTGGGTGTGGTCGATGCGGCTTGCATCTGCTGCAGCACGCCGAGGAGTTGACCGGGACCGGACAGCTGCGTCTGCACTGCGGCCTGCGCAGTTGAAGGAGCGAGCAGGAATTGCGGCTGACCATTTTTCTGGCCCAGATAGACCAGCGGCAATCTGCTGCCCACCTGGGGAGGCGGTCCCGGCAAGGTGGCCGCCACGATGGCATCACCCAGACGCAGCATGACCTGTGTCTGCAGCCGCGCATCCGCCGCCGCTGCGGCACTGGCGGACTGCACCTGCACGACTTCGGCGTCGAGCGCCGTGCCCGGCTGGGCGGTGAACGGGCCGGGCGGGGGCATGCCCGTGGCTGCACCCGGCAGCGGGCCGACCGGCACCACCCCGCCAAGGGACACGGGACTGTTCATGGCGTCAGCCGCGGGTCAGAACGGCTCCTGCCGTAGGCGGATCATCAGTTCAGCCTCCGCCTCGCTCAGACCGCAGCGTTCGGCAATGTCGCGCACCGACAGGCCCTGGCGGGCGAGTTCACGCACACGCACCTCGACAGGCTGCTCCGGCGGCATTTGCGCGGGTTCTTGCAGCACCGGAAGATCGGCTGGCGTGGGCGCCACGGGCTCGGGCGGTGCAGCAGGCTCGCTGCGCGGCGCTAGGGTGAACAGGGCAGACGGCGGCGGCACGCGCGCATCGCGTTCCTGTTCGAGCGCGTGCACCCGGCGCTGCAGCGCATCGACCTGGTCGCGCGTGCCCGCCAGCAGATCGAGCAGACGCCTGAGGGTCAAGGTCAGCCCGATCTGCAGCACAACGATCAGGGCAGCGAAGATCAACAGAATCACGGTCATGATGGCAGCGCAGGGTCGGGATGGTCAGGCGCGATCATCGATGCGTCGGCCGTGCGGCGCATCGGCATCGGGCACACCCGAGCCGGGAGTTGCCGGGGGCGGTGCCGACGCGGGCGGCTCAGGCCGGCGCGACGCGGGCTTGCGCCCGGGAGCCGGCTGCCGCCCGCGTCCGCCGCCGTCGGGCAGGCGGGGTACCGGCTCGTAAGCGCCGACCGGGTCGATCGTGGCGTCATCATCCATCTGGCCCCCAGGCAAAGGTCAATGCGCGAAGTAGCTCTGCAGGCGACCTTCGATGATGCGGGGATTCTCGCCTTCGGCAATCGCCACCAGTCCGTCCACCTGCATTTCCTGCAGCCTGGTGCGATTGTGCACGATACTCTTGAGTTTGTTAGCTACCGGCAGGAAAAACAGGTTGGCCGATCCCACGCCGTACACCGTGGCAACGAAGGCCACGGCGATGCCGCCGCCGAGCTTGCTCGGGTCGGCCAGGTTTTCCATGACGTGGATCAGGCCGAGCACCGCCCCCAGAATGCCCACGGTCGGCGCGTAGCCACCGGAGGATTCGTACACCTTGGCGGCCTGATTGTCGTGATGCTCGACCGCGCCGATTTCCTGCTCCAGCGTGGAGCGGATTTTCTCGGGATCGGTGCCGTCCACCAGCATCTGCAAGCCTTTTTTCAGGAAGGGATCGGGCACCGATTCGACCACAGCCTCCAGCGCCAGCAGGCCGTTCTTGCGCGCTGTGTCACTCCACTCCAGGATCTGCTTGATGCTCTCCTGTGGATCGCCCTTGGGCGGCAGCACGATCCACGGCAGCATCTTGAGCGAGCGCATGAACACCTTGAGCGGAAATTGCAGCATGGTGGCGCCGGTGGTGCCGCCAATCACGATCAGGAAGGCTGTGCCCTGAATGATCGAGCTGATATGGCCGCCTTCGAGCATCTGCCCCAGCAGAATGGAGCCGATCGCAACGACGATGCCGATGATGGTCAGAATGTCCATGAGATAGTCCCAGTGCCTGTCTGGTGTGACGTTTTGCGATCCTTACGGCGTGTCGGACTGCCGGTGCGCCTGCAACCGGGCGCGCAGGCGCATCACCGCCTGCTTCATCAACTGGCTCACGCGCGACTCGCTCACCTCCAGCACCCTGCCGATATCCTTGAGCTGCAGATCTTCCTGGTAGTAGAGCGCGAGCACCAGTCGTTCGCGTTCGGGCAAATCGAGGATCGCGGCCTGCAGATCGCGCTCGAGCTCGGCGCCTTGCAGCAGTTCTTCGGGCAGCAGACTGGCCTGGTCGGCGGTGCGATCGGCGTAGTCGTCGTCATCGTGGGCCAGATCCTCGAGATAAACCAGCTGCATGCTGGTCTCGGCCAGCGCCTCGTGATACGCGCTCAGATCCCAGCCCAGATGTGCCGCAATCTCGGCTTCGCTGGGGTGGCGGCCTAGGCGTTGGGTGAGCAGCGCCTCGGCGCGTTCCATCTGCCGTTCCTTAGCGCGGCTGCGGCGCGGCAGCCAGTCGAGCTTGCGCAGCTCGTCATAGATCGCACCGCGGATGCGGATCGCGGCGTAGGTGGCGAACTGCGCAGGCGACTGCATTTCGCCGCGGTCGAGCGCGTCCCACAGGCCGATCATGCCGGCCTGCTCCAGGTCGGCGAAATCGACCGAGGCCGGCAACTGCGCCGCCATCTGCCCGGCGATGCGTCGCACCATCGGCAGGTGCTTGGCAAGACGCTCCTCACGGGTCTCGGGGGCGGGATAAAGACCATGTTTCATGCGGAGAATCGCATTGCTACGTCAGCCGTGCCGCCTACGCAGCCTGCTCAGCGCGCAGCCATTGCTGCATGAAAAATTCGATGCGTCCGCTGGGCCCCTGCGGCAGCGGCCAGGCTTGCACCCGCGCAGCCAGCGCGGCGAAGGCCGCCGCCGCCGCACTCTGCGGCGCCGACTCGACCACTGCGCGCTGGCTGCGCACCGCAGCGCGCAGCGCGGCGTCGAGGGGAATGCTGCCCACCAGATCGAGCGACACGTCGAGGTAGCGGTCGGCTACGCCGGCGATCTTGGCAAACAGCGCCTGCCCTTCCCGCGCATCGCGCACCATATTGGGCAGCAGGTGAAAGCGCTTGAGGCCGTGGTGCTTGCTCAGCACTTTGATCAGGGCGTAGGCGTCGGCTACCGAAGCCGGTTCGTTGTTCAGCACCACGATCAGGTCTTGAGCTGCGCGACTGAAGGTCAGCACGTCACCGGCAATGCCGGCGGCGCAATCGACCAGCAGATAGTCCAGCGGCATGTCGAGCGCGCTCACCGCATCGATCAGCCGTGCCTGCGTGGCCACATCCAGAGCGGCCATGCCAGCCACGCCGCTTGCAGCTGGCAGCACCAGAATATCCTGCGGACCGCGCACCAGCACGTCGTCGAGCCGTCTCTGGCCTGACAGCACATGGCTGATGTTGTAGCGCGGGGTCAGCCCGAGCAGGATGTCGATATTGCCCAGGCCGAGGTCGGCGTCGAACACCATCACCCGCTGGCCGGCGCGCGCCAGAGCAATGGCCAGATTGGCAACCACATTGGTCTTGCCCACCCCGCCCTTACCGCTGGCGACCGTGATCACCTTGGTCGGCGGGCGCTGCAGGCGGCGCAGCCCTTCGGCTTGATCCATGATCTTGTTCCGGCTCATGGCATCAGGCCGAACGCGCCTGCGCCACCGCAGATGCGGCGCTGGGCTGAACGGCAGAAGAATCGAAACGGGTCACGGGATCGTTTTCGAGCAAAGCCGTGATCTTAGCCAGCGACGGCACATGTAGGTCTTCGGGCACGCGCTGGCCGTCGGTGTAGAACCACAACGGCACGCTGCCCTCCACCAACCATTGCAGCGCCGCGCCAAAGCTCGGACTCTCATCGAGCTTGGTCAGGATGACCGCGGCCACCGGCAGCCGCCGGTACAGCGCCCAGAGTTCGGCATATGCTGCCGGGGCCAGGCCGGCGCCGACCACCAGCAACCGTGTGACGCGCTCACCCAGCGCCTGCAGCCATTGCATCTGCTCGGCCATGCGCGCATCCCGCGGGCTCAGACCAATGCTGTCGATCAGCACATAGCGCCGGTCGGCAAATGCGCGCAGGTGCTGCTGCAGTTCCTCGCCATCGCGCGCCACGGCCACCGGCACGCCGAGGATGCGGCCGTAGATCTTGAGCTGCTCGACCCCGCCGATGCGATAGGTGTCGGTGGTGATCAGCGCCACCGCCGCGGTGCCGTGGCGCAGCACCAGCCGGGCAGCGAGCTTGGCAATGGTCGTAGTCTTGCCCGCCCCGGTCGGCCCGACCAGGGCGTAGATACCCGCAGCCGACACCGGGTCGGCCGCCACCTGCAAGCCCTTGCCGAGATACGCAGCCAGCGCGCCTCGCAGGTTCAGCGCCTCATGGCCGAGCTGCCGCGCCCGCGCCGTGGAAAAGCCCAGCGCCTGCAGTTGCTCGCCCAGCGGAGTGAGAGGCCCGGCGTCGGTCAGAGACGCCATCTGCGACTGCATCCATTGCCGCAGGTCGTGCAGTTCATGGCGCAGGGTGCCGAGTTCGTCCGGCAGCGCGGCGTGGTGATCAAGGCGTAACGGCGGCGTATCGATACGCGCGGGCGCTGGCGTGGGAGGCTTGGGAGCAACAGCAAGCGCAGCGGCGTCTTTCTGTTCCAGAGTGATCGGTGCGTCCACGCGCGCCACGGCGGGCAGAGGCAGGTCGGCAGCGGGATGGGGAGCAGTGCGCGCTTGCCCTGCCCCCTGCGGGCCTCCCCCACCCGTGGGGGGGGTGAGAACAGCGCCAGGCGCTGGCCTCGGTTGAGCGTCCGGCCTGCCTTCAGCAGCAGATGCCACCCTCTGCCCGCCCGCAGCCGTTTCGCTCCCTCCCCACTTATGGGGAGGGTTGGAGTGGGGAGCCGCGGTCACCACTGCCGCGCCCCCTGCCAGGCCCTCCTGTTCATCTGACGGTAACCGGCTGGCGTCGAAGTCCACCGCCGCCATCAATTCGACGCCGCCGACGATTTCCCGATTCGACAGGATCACCGCGTCGGCGCCCAGATCGTTGCGAATGCGGGTGAGCACCTCGCGAGTATTGGTTCCGGTGTAGCGTTTGATTTTCACGGTCGAGGCTCCAGTGTTCATGCGCCCAGCGTGGCGGTGATCTTGACCTGTTTCTGGTCGGGAATTTCAGCATAGGACAGCACCCGCAACCGTGGCGCGCTGCGCGCCAGCAGGCGGGCGAGAAACTGTCGCAGCGGCGCGCTGACCAGCAGGACCGCAGTGCTGCCCTGCGCCTCCATGCGCTGCATCAATTCGCGTGCCCTGTCCATCAGGCGCTGTGCCAGCCCGGGCTCCACGGCGGCCTGCTGCGGGTCGGCACGCAGACTCGATAGCAGAATCTGTTCCAGCTGACCGTCGAGCACTGCGGCAGAGAGCTCCTGCCCGCCCGGCGACAGGCTCTGCACGATGAAAGCACCCAGCGCCAGCCGCACCCGGGCGGTGAGTTCGTCGGTGTCGGTCACCTGTCCGGCATGCTCTGCCAGCACCTCGGCAATCGTGCGCATGTCGCGGATGGGCACGCCCTCGGCCAGCAGGTTCTGCAGCACCTTGCGCAGCCGGTCGGCCGAAATCAGCTTGGGCACCAGGTCTTCGACCAGCTTGGGCGAGCGCTTGGACAGATGGGCGAGCAAGCCTTCGACCTCCTCGCGCCCGAGCAGTTCGGCGGCGTGGGTTTGCAGCAGGTGGTGCAGATGCGTAGCCAGCACCGTGCTGGCATCGACCACGGTATAGCCCAGCGCCTGCGCGCGGTCGCGCTGCTCCTTGTTGATCCACACCGCGGGCAGTCCAAAGGCCGGGTCCTGGGTCGGTGTGCCCTGCAACTCGCCCATCACCTGCCCGGGGTTGATGGCCATGAGCAGATCAGGAAAGACGTCTCCGCTTCCGATCTCGACCCCCTTGAGCGCAATGCGATAGCCCCCGGGCCGCAGTTCGAGGTTATCGCGGATGTGCACCGAGGCGACGAGAAAGCCCATTTCTTGCGCGAACTTCTTGCGCACCCCGCGAATGCGCCCGAGCAGTTCGCCGCCCTGGTTGCGGTCGACCAGCGGAATGAGGCGGTAGCCCACGTCCAGCGACAGGGTGTCCACCGGCTCGATCTGCTCCCAGCTCACCTCCTCCGGCTCGGCGGAGGGCGCCGCTTCGGGGGTGGCCTGCGCCTGGGCTGCAGCCTGCTTATGTTTTTTCAGCTGCCACCACAAAACGCCGCCGAGCACCGCCGCCGCCCCGAGGAAGGCCAGATGCGGCATGCCCGGAACCAGCCCGATCAGCCCCAGGATGCCCGCGGTGATGGCCAGAACCCGCGGATGGGTGAACAACTGGCTGACCAGTTGCCGCCCCACATCCTGCCCAGTGGACACATTGCTGATGACGATGCCCGCGGCCATGGAGATGACCAGCGCCGGAATCTGAGACACCAACGCGTCGCCGATGGACAGCAGGGTGTAGTTCTGCGCCGCCTCGCGCAGGCTCAGGCCATGCATGAACATGCCGATGACCAGCCCGCCGATCAGGTTGATGAACAAGATGAGAATGGCCGCGACCGCATCGCCACGCACGAACTTGCTCGCGCCGTCCATCGCGCCGTAGAAGTCGGCCTCCTGCGCTACCTCGGCGCGGCGCTTGCGGGCCTCTTCCTGGTCGATCAGCCCGGCGTTGAGGTCGGCGTCGATCGCCATCTGTTTGCCCGGCATGGCATCCAGGGTGAAACGGGCGCTGACCTCGGCAATCCGCCCCGCGCCCTTAGTGATGACCACGAAGTTGATCACCACCAGAATGGCAAACACGATGATGCCCACGGCGTAATTGCCGCCGACTACGAACTTGCCGAAGGACTCGATCACCGCCCCGGCAGCGCCTTCGCCGTTCTGCCCGTGCAGCAGAATGACCCGCGCCGCCGCGACATTGAGCGACAGCCGCAGCAAGGTGGTGAACAGCAGCGCGGTGGGAAACGCGGCAAAGTCCAGCGGCCGTGTGAGGTACAGCGTCACCAGCATGATGGTCAGCGACAACACGATGTTGAAGGTGAACAGCATGTCCAGGATAAAGGTGGGCAGCGGCAGCACCAGCATCATCAGGATGAGCACCACCAGCACCGGTGCGGTGAGCATGCGCCAGTCCATGCGCTGCAACAGGCCACGCCAGGCCGGCATCGCCGGGGGGCTCGAAGTCGGGGAAGTCGCCATCTCGTTTTACGCGTTCACTGCATAGTCAGCGGGAATCGCCCAGTCGCCGGGCGCCTGGGCGATCCGCGGCGCGGCGCGCAACTGGTACACATACGCCAGCAGCAGCGCCACTGCGTTGTAAAGCGCCACGGGAATCTCCTGCTCCAGCTCGGCGTGATGGAACAGCGCACGTGCCAGCGGCGGCGCCTCGACCACCGGCACGCCATGTTCTGCGGCAATCTCGCGGATGCGCGCGGCCACCCGGTCGGCCCCCAGCGCCAGCACCACCGGCGCCCGGTTCTTGCCTTCCTCGTAGGCCAGTGCCACGGCGTAGTGAGTCGGGTTGGTCACCACCACATCGGCCTTGGGTACCGCAGCCATCATGCGCTTGCGTGCGCGCTCTTGCTGCAGCGCACGGATTTTTTGCTTGATCTGCGGATTGCCCTCGCTCTCGCGCATTTCGTCTTGCAGATCCTGACGGCTCATCCTGAGCCGCTTGTTCATCTGAAAAAGCTGCCAAGGCACATCCACCGCGGCCACCAGCAAGGTGCCTGCGGCGATCCACAAAAACGCCTTGGCGGCGATCAGCCCAAGCTGGGTCTGCGCCAGACCCGGCTCGACCTGCAGCAGCCCGAGCAAGGGCTCACGCTGATGCCACAGCACCAGCCCGGCGATCACGCCAATCACCACGGCCTTGAGCAGCGCCTTGCCCAGCTCGCCCAGACCGGTGAGGGAAACCATGCGCTTGAGTCCGCGCACTGGGTCGAGGCGGCTGAAATCCGGCGCCAAGGCCTCGCTGCTGAATACCCAGCCGCCCATCAACACGCCGCCTGCCGCTGCGGCAAGAAAGGTCAGCGCCAGCACAGGCGCAAGCAGCAGCGCACCGATCAGCGCCACCTTGCCCGCGGCCTGCAGCATCGCGGTCGGGTCCTGCGCGGCCTGGGCCGAGACAGTCAGCCCGGTGTGCAGCAGCGCACGTCCGGTGTCGTAGAACCAGCCGCCCAGGCTGGTGACCAGAACCGCCACTCCCAGCAGCAGCAGGCTGGAGGTGAGATCGCGCGAGCGCGCCACCTGCCCCTTTTCGCGCGCCTGCTGCTTGCGCTTTTGCGAGGCGGGTAATTCCTTTTCCTGTGCGCTGTCGTCGGCCATCTGCCTGCTCCTAGCGCGTTGCGCCCTGCTGTAACACCTGGCCGGACAGATTCAGCCCGACATCCACCAGATGTTGCACCACACTGTGCATCACCGGCATGACCAGATACAGCGCAAAAAAACCGAGGATGAAAAACATCGGAAAGCCGACGGCGAACAGATTGAGCTGCGGCGCGAGCTTGGTCAGAACCCCCAGGCCGAGGTTGGCGATCAACAGCACACCCAGCACCGGCGCCGACAGCGCAAGCCCGAGGCTGAAAATCGCCGATCCAGCCTGCGCCAGCAGCTGCCAGGTCTGCGTGGCCAGCCCCAGATTGGGCGCTACCGGCAGCAGGCTGAAGCTGCGCGCGATCACCGCCAGCAACACCAGATGCCCGTTGACCGCGAGAAACAGCAGCAGGGTGAGGATGTTGAGAAAACTCGCCAGACTGGTGACCTGCACGCCCTGCACCGGATCGAACAAGGTGGCAAAGCCCATGCCCATCTGCAGCCCGATCACGGCACCAGCCATCTGCACCGCGCTGAGAATCAGTGTCATCGACAGACCGATCGCCCCGCCCACCAGCAGTTGCTGCACCACCAGCATCCACGCTGCAGCGGTGCCGAACTGCACCGGCGGCATGGACGGCAAGGCCGGGGCGATGGCCACGGCCACCAGCACCGCCAGTCCCACGCGCAGCCGCACGGGCACACTGCCCATACCAAACACCGGGGCCGTCGACAGCATGGCCAGCACGCGCAGGAACGGCCAGAAGAACGCGCCGATCCACGTCTCGATCTGGGTGCTGGTGAAATGGATCATGGCCTGGACAGGATTCAGCCGCCGTTGATCAACTGCGGGATGCTCTCGAACAGGCGGATGGTGAAGTCCATCATCACATGCAGCATCCAGGGCCCGGCCAGCACCGCGGCCAGACCCATCGCGAGCACCTTGGGCACGAAGCTCAGGGTCATTTCATTGAGCTGGGTGGCTGCCTGGATCAGGCTGATCAGCAGGCCGACTACCAGCGCCACGCCCAGCAGCGGCAGCGCCACCAGAAAAGTCACCCACAGCGCCTGCTGGGCAATGGATGTAATGGACTCGGGCGTCATGTCCTTTTCCTTTCAATGCACGAAGCTCTGCACCAGCGAGCCGATCACCAGGTCCCAGCCGCCCACCAGCACGAACAGCATGAGCTTGAGCGGAAACGACACGGTCACCGGTGAGAGCATCATCATGCCCATCGACATCAGCACCGCAGCCACCACCATGTCGATGATCAAAAAAGGAATGAAAATCACAAAGCCGATCTGGAACGCGGTCTTGAGCTCGGATGTCACGAAGGCCGGAATCAATAGGGTCATCGGCGTGTCGGCCGGCTTGGCGAGCGCCTTGTGGCCGGAGAGCTTGACGAACAGTGCGAGATCGTCCTGCCGGGTCTGCGTGAGCATGAAGTTGCGCAGCGGCGCACTACCCGTTTGCAGCGCCTGCTGCATCGAAATCTGGTTGTCCATCAGCGGCTTGATCGCCACGTCGTTGACCTGATTGAGCACCGGGCTCATCACGAAAAAGGTAAGAAACAGCGACAGCCCGATGATCACCTGACTGGGCGGCACCGTGGTCGTGCCCAGTGCCTGCTTGAGCAGCGACAGCACGATGACGATGCGAGTGAACGCGGTCATCATCAGCAGCATGGCCGGCAGGAAAACCAGCGCGGTCATGAACAGCAGGGTCTGCACGCTCAAGCTGTATTCGGTGCCGCCCCCGGCTGCCGGTGTGGCGGTGAACGCGGGCAGCGTCTGCGCGCGGACCGCAAGCGGCGCGAGCAGAAATGCCGCCGCGAACAGACGCGGCAGTGCATGCTGGCACAGGCTTGTAAGCGCGCGGTTCATGGCGTGTCCTTTCTACGCTGCTCCACCGCGCGTCGCAGCCAGTCTGGAAAGCCCGCTGGTAGGCCCGAGCCAGTGCCTTGCGTGGGCTGCGCTTGCGGTTCCACTGACTTGGCCAGCACATGCAGGCAGCGCAGGCCCTGCGCGCTCGAACCCAGCAGCAACTGCTGCTCGCCCACCTGCACCAGCAGCAGCCGCTCGCGCGGCGCCAGGTGCAGCGTGGACAACACCCGCATCGGGCCACTGGCAGCGCGCACGCTAGGCTGGACGCGCTTGAGCAGCCACAGCGCGGCAATGAACAGCGCGATCACGGCAACCAGCCCGCCGAACACGCGCAGCAGTTCGGTCCAGCTCAGCGGATCGGGCAATGCAGAAGGTGACATGATGGCGACGGTTTCCTGACATTGACATGTCCTGCCGTCGGGCGTTTGACGCAAACCATGAAAAACCCCGGTATGCATGCACGCCTCAGCCGATTTCGGCAGGACTCCCGCCCTGTCTTTGCAATCCGCAGGCCAGGCTGCGCTTTCCTGCAGAATGCGGTTTCGACCATTTCAAACTGGACACACCATGCGGCTGATCGGCAATATCCTGTGGTTCATTCTCGGCGGCTTTGTCATGGGGCTGGCGTGGTGGTTCACCGCGCTGCTGTGCGCCATCACCATCATCGGCATTCCTTGGGCGATCGCGGCGTTTCGCATCGGCGCGTTCAGCTTCTGGCCGTTCGGTCGCATGGTGGCTGAGAAGCCCAGTGGCGCGGTGGGCAGTGGGTTCAGTGCGCTGGGCAATCTGATCTGGGCGATTCTGTTCGGCTGGTGGCTGGCGCTGGGGCATCTGGCGTCGGCGCTGCTATGCGCCATCACCATCATCGGCATTCCGTTTGCCCTGCAGCACATCAAACTGGCCGGGTTGGCGTTCTTCCCTTATGGGAAAGAGATCGTGCCGATCCCAGGCTGATCGCCGTTCTCACGCTCTCACCGGTCCTACCCGGTGGGAAGAACGGGAGGGACGCACCTTGCGCACCCACCTCCCCACCCCAACCCTCCCCACCCACTGGAAGGGAGCAAGGCGCCGCGCCTACCCGCGTCCGATGCCGTAGTAGCGCAATCCCACGGCGCGCACGCTTTGTGGCTCCCAGATGTTGCGGCCGTCGAACACCACGCGGTCGGCAAGCGCATCCGCCAGTGCAGAAAAATCGGGCGAGCGAAACGCATGCCACTCGGTGATCACCGCCAGCGCGTCAGCGCCGTGCAGCGCGGTGTTGGCGTCCCTGGCAAACAGCAGCTCGGGCTGCGCAGGCAGCAGGCGTTGCGCCATGGGGATCGCCACCGGGTCCCAGGCCTGCACCCGCGCGCCGGCTTGTAGCAGCGCGGTGATCAGATCGATGCTGGGCGCATCGCGCATGTCGTCGGTATTCGGCTTGAACGCCAGCCCCCAAACCGCAAAGGTCTTGCCGGCCAGCGCGCCCTGGTAGTGATCGTGGATCTTCTCGAACAGCCGCAGCTTCTGTCGCTGGTTGACCGCGTCTACCGCCTCTACCAGCTCGGCGTGCAGCCCGAGTTCGCGCGCGGTATGCGCCAGCGCCTTGACATCCTTGGGAAAGCACGAGCCGCCGTAGCCCGCGCCGGCGTAGAGGAAGTGGCTGCCGATGCGGTGATCGACGCCGATGCCCCGGCGGATCTGTTCGATGTCGGCACCTACGGCCTCGGCGATGCGCGCCAATTCGTTCATGAACGAGATGCGCGTCGCCAGCATGGCGTTGGCGGCGTACTTGGTGAGCTCGGCGCTGGCTGCGTCCATCACCATGATTTTTTCGTGATTGCGGTTGAACGGCCGGTAAAGCTCGCGCATGGTGGCGATCGCCTGCGGGTCGTCGCTGCCGAGCACGATGCGGTCCCCGCGGGTGAAGTCTTCGATGGCCGAACCTTCCTTGAGGAATTCCGGGTTGCTCACCACACCCAGCGGGTAATCCACGCCGCGCCGGGCCAGTTCGGCCTGGATCAGCGCGCGCATCCTGGGGATGGTGCCCACCGGCGCGGTGGATTTTTGCACCACCACCAGCGGCCCGGTCATTGCCTGCCCGATTTCCATCGCCGCGCCTTCGACCTGCGACAGATCGGCCTGTCCGCTGGGCAGCGACGGCGTGCCCACCGCAATGAAGCACACCTGCGAACCCGGCAGACCCTCGGCAATGCTGGAGCGTAGAGTCAGACGCCCCTGCTCGATGTTGCGCCGCACCAGCTCGCTGAGGCCTGGCTCGTAGAACGGCACCTCGGCGCGTTCGCGCAGCGCGGACAGCCGGGCCGGATCGCGCTCGATGCAGGTGACCTGGTTGCCGACATCGGCAAAGCAGGCCGCGGTAACCAGACCGACATATCCCGCACCTATGACTGTGACGCGCATGACTGGCTTTCTCGTGGTTTCATCAGGGAGTGCTATTTTGCCGTATGCCTGCAGCCGCGCTGTGGCAGGCCGCGTTGCATTTCCCGACCGCGCCCACGCCTGCCGACCGGTCCGGCTTGACCTGCATCAAGTGCCATGTTGCACTGCGACATTCCAATGCAGCGATCTTTCCAGGAGATGCCCATGAGCGAACTCCATCCACGCCCCCGTCGTGCGCAGGCGCCCAAACCGGGGTCAGGCGCCGGCAAAACGTCCGGCAAGCAACCCGCGGTCAAGCTGGCCGCAGTCTGCGCAACACCGGCCGCGCCTGCAGCGCAGGATCGTGCGGCCGCCGCTGCGCCAAAGCCGCCCATTGCGCTGCCGCCCTCGGCAAATGCTACGCCGGCCCCGCCCGACCGAGACGAGTCGCTGCGCGACATGATCGATCGCGCGATCCACGCACTCACGGCACGCGCCACGCTGGGTCTGTCTCCGGCCGCGCTCGGGCTGGCCTTTGCTGACTGGGCCATGCACATGGCGGCCTCGCCGGGCAAGCAGGCCAGCCTGGCCGTGCTTGCCGCGCGGATGCAGGGGCAGTGGCTGCGCTACGTTGCCGATCTGGCGGCGCATGCGCTGCGCGCCGATCGCACCCCCTGCACGGAGTGCGTGACCCCGCCGGCCTCCGACCGGCGGTTTGCCGCGCCGCAGTGGCAGCGGTTTCCATTCAACCTGCTCTCGCAGCACTTTCTGCTGCGCGAGCAATGGGTCGATGACGCCGCGCGCGGGGTGCGTGGCGTCTGGCCACACCACGAACAGGTCGTGGCCTTCATGGCGCGGCAATGGATGGACATGTTCGCGCCGAGCAACTTTTTCTGGACCAACCCGGAAGTGCTCGAGCGCACCGTGACCTGCGGCGGGGTCAATCTGCTGCAGGGACTACGCAACTGGCAGGACGACCTCCAGCGTCTGTTCGACAAGCGTCCGCCGGCCGGGGTGGAGCAGTTTCGCCCTGGACATGAGGTGGCAATCACGCCGGGCAAGGTGGTGCTGCGCAACCGGCTGATCGAGCTCATCCAGTACAGCCCGACCACGCCCAAGGTGCATGCCGAGCCGGTGCTCATCATCCCGGCGTGGATCATGAAGTATTACATCCTCGACCTGTCGCCGCACAACTCGCTAGTCAAGTTTCTGGTCGATCGGGGCCACACCGTGTTCATGGTGTCATGGAAAAACCCGACCGCCGAAGACCGCGATCTGGGCATGGACGATTACCTGCGCCTCGGACCGCTGGCCGCGCTGGATGCGGTCGGCACCATCGCCGCGGGGCGCAAGGTGCATGCCACCGGCTATTGCCTGGGCGGCACGCTGCTGGCCATCGCCGCAGCCGCGCTGGCACGGCGCGGTGACGAACGACTGGCCAGCATCAGTCTGTTTGCCGCGCAGACCGATTTCACCGAGGCCGGCGAACTCACCCTGTTCACCGACGAAAGCCAGGTGAGCTTCCTCGAAGACCTCATGTGGTCGCAGGGGTTTCTCGACACCTCGCAAATGGCCGGCACCTTCCAGATGCTTCGCTCTTCCGATCTGATCTGGTCGCGCATCTTGCGCGACTACCTGATGGGTGAGCGCGCGCCGATGAACGACCTGATGGCCTGGAACGCCGACGCAACCCGCATGCCCTACCGCATGCACAGCGAATACTTGCGCAGCCTCTACCTGCGCAATGCGCTCGCGCAAGGACATTACAAGGTGGACGGCAAGCCGGTGGCGATGGAAAACGTCACCGCGCCGTGGTTTGTCGTCGGCACCGAAACCGACCATGTCGCGCCGTGGAAATCGGTCTACAAGATCCACCTGCTGGCCGATTCGGAAGTGACCTTCGTGCTCACCAGCGGAGGGCACAATGCCGGCATCGTCAGCGAACCCGGGCACCCGCGCCGCCACTACCGCTGGGCGGTGCATCCGGGCGGTCGTCCCTACCTCGATCCCGACCACTGGGTACCGCTCGCGCATGCCGAGCAGGGCTCATGGTGGCCGCGGTGGAGCGATTGGCTGGTGTTCAAGGGCAGCGGCAAGCAGATCGACCCGCCGGCCTGCGGCAGCGTGGACTATCCCCCGCTGGCGCTCGCCCCTGGCGAGTATGTGCTGCAGCGCTGACCTGGTGCGCGATAAGCCCCGCCATTCAGGGCGGGTTCGGTGCGCGCGGACGGCACAGCCATCCTTGCCTTTGGTTTTCAGTGTGGAGTCTGCTGCTGCCGGATGTACTGGCGCACAATGGAAATCCGGGCACCGCCACAGCTTGAGGCGAAGTAGGACGGCGACCTTGGGCGGATATTCCACGAGCAGATGCACATGATCGTCCTCGCCAAGAATGATTGAGCCATGCAGCGCCTTCAAGCCTTCACATTTGAGTTGATGCCGACAGGCAAACAGCAGCGCCAAATGCGCCGCCTCGCCGGGTCGTGCCGCTTCGTGTGCAACAAGGCGCTGGCGTTGCGGAAGGCGCGCTACGAGCAAGGAGAGGCACCATGCCGCGCTTAATGGCAGCAGGAGTCTTCGACCCTCAGACGGGGGAGGATGTCAACGACCAGATCTGCAACCGCACCTTCGATGAAATCGCCTTGGGCGACAGCGCCAGCCTGCAGCGCACCCTCACGCTCAATGACATCGCCACCTTCGCGGTGATGTCGGGCGACGCCAACCCAACGCATGTGGATGCCGATTTCGCCCTTAGCACGCCGTTTCACCAGGTCGTGGCGCACGGCATGTGGAGCGCCGCGCTGCTGTCCAACCTGCTCGGCATCGAACTGCCTGGGCCGGGCACGGTGTATGTCGATCAGGCGCTGTCGTTTCACCAGCAGGTGATGCTGGGCGACACGGTCACGGTGACTGTGACCGCCCGCGAGAAATTCGCCGACTCCCACCGCATCCGCTTCGACTGCACCGTGGTCAACCAGCACGGGCAGACCGTGGTCTCTGGCAACGCCCTGGTGCAGGCGCCGACCGAAAAGGTCTGTCGTCCACGCACCCATCTGCCGCAGTTGCATCTGATCGACCCAGGGCAGCGCCTGCTGGCGCTCGTGGCCAGGGCGCGCGAGGGCTGCAAGGGCCTGCGGCCAATGCGCGTGGCGGTGGTACATCCAGTGAACGCCGTGTCCATCCAGGGCGCGATCGATGCGGCGCAGGCCGGGCTGATCGAGCCGGTGTGGGTCGGGCCGAAAGCGCGCATCCACGCCGCCGCGCAGGACGCCGGCATCGACCTGTCGCCCTGGCAGATCGTCCCCACTGAACACAGCCACGCCGCTGCCGAGGCCGCGGTGCAGCTGGCGCGCAGCGGCAAGGTCGGCGCGCTGATGAAAGGCGCGCTGCACACAGACGAGCTGATGCACGCCGCACTCGACCCGAACGCCGGACTGCGCACCGCTCGGCGCGCCAGCCACGTGTTCGTCATCGACGCCCCAGCGGCAGATCGCCTGCTGTTCATCACTGATGCGGCGATCAACATCGCCCCGGATTTGGACACCAAGCGCGACATCGCGCAAAACGCCATCGATCTGGCGCAGGCGCTGGGAATCGCCACACCGCGCCTGGCGATCCTCGCCGCGGTGGAGACGATCAACGCCCGTATGCCGGCCACGCTCGACGCAGCCGCACTGTGCAAGATGGCCGACCGCGGACAGATCAACGGTGCCATCCTCGACGGCCCGCTGGCGTTCGACAACGCCATGTCGCTGGCCGCGGCCAAGACCAAGGGCATCGACTCCCCCGTGGCCGGGCTGGCCGACATCCTGCTCACCCCGGATCTGGAGTCGGGCAATATGCTGGCCAAGCAACTCGAATATCTCGGCGGAGCCACCATCGCCGGGCTGGTGGTCGGTACGCGCGTGCCCATCATCCTCACCAGCCGCGCCGACGGCGTGCAAGCGCGCCTGGCCTCGTGCGCGCTGGCCGTACTGCAGCGCCAGGCGCGGCTGCGGGCGGCAGGCCAACTCGACCCTGCCGTTCCCCCGGCGGCCGCGGCACCAAGCACCTAAACGCGGCCATGCCATCCCCCACCCTGCTTTGCCTGAACACCGGCTCGGCCAGCCTGAAGTTCGCTTTGTTCGACCTGGCCGACTGCAGCGGCCCGCACCTGCCCGCCGCCCTGCTGCGCGGCGAGATCGATCAGCATGACGGCCAGACCACGACGCTGCGCTGGACAGATGCGCAGGGCCGGTCGGGCCAGAGTGCCTCGAGAAAACCGCGCGGCGACATCCGCGCCGAGCTCGACATCCTGCTGGGTCGGCTCATCCTGCCTGCCGGCTGCGGGCCGATTGCGGCTGTGGCCCACCGCATCGTCCACGGCGGCGAGCGCTACACCAGCGCGCAGCGCATCACCCCCGAGGTACGTACCGGGCTCGATGCACTGCGCAGCCTCGCCCCGCTGCACCAGGGGCCGGGGCTGGCCGGGGTGGACGCCGCCAGCGCGCGCCTGCCCGGTGTACCGCAGATCGCATGCTTCGACACCGCATTCCACGCCAGCCAAAGCGATCTGGCGCGGCGCTACGCCATCCCGCGCGACTGGCATGACAAGGGCTTCAAGCGCTACGGCTTTCACGGTCTGTCGTATGACGCCATCTCGCGCAAACTGCCGCCATTGCTCGGCGCACGCGCCCTGGGCGCGGTGATCGTCGCGCATCTGGGCGGCGGAGCGAGTCTGTGCGGTATGCGGCAGTTGCGCAGCGTGGCCACCACCATGGGATTCACCGCTCTGGACGGTCTGGTCATGTCCACACGCAGCGGCGCGATCGACCCCGGGTTGGTTCTGCACTGGATCACCGAGGAAGGACTGGATGCAAGGCAGGTCACCGCGATGCTCTACCACGACAGCGGCCTCAAGGGCGTCTCCGGCCTCAGCAGCGACATGCGCACCCTCGAGGCCAGCGCCGACCCGCACGCCACCGAGGCGATCGCGCTGTATGCTGCCAGCGTGGTGCATCACATCGGCGCACTGGCCGCCGACTTGGGCGGGCTGGATGCGCTGGTGTTCACCGGCGGCATCGGCACGCACAGCGCCCGCGTCCGGCAGGCGGTGTGCGGCGCGCTGTCGTGGCTCGGGCTGCGCCTGGATCCGCTGGCCAATGCCGCAGCGCAGCAGCGCATCACCCAGGAGGACAGTCCTGTGCCGGCCTACACGCTGCCCACCGACGAAGAAGGCGTGATGGCGCTGCAGGCCGCTGCGCTGCTGGCTTGAACTCAAAGGAGTCTCGAGGTGGACACTGCGTCTCAAACCCCGCTTTCCAATCTTCCCGAAACGGTGGATGTGCTAGTGCTCGGCGCGGGCGGCGCGGGCTATCCCGGAGCATTCTTTCTCGCCAGGGCAGGGCTGAAGGTGGCGATGGTCGATCCAATCGGCAACCTTGGCGGCGACTGCCTGGCCGAGGGCTGCGTGCCGTCGAAGGCGGTGCGCGAGGCCGCGCTAGTGCGCGGTCTTGCAGCGCGCCTAGACCACTTCGGCCTGCGCGGCGGCCCGCCCGCGGTGGATTGGCGCGCGGTGTTGGCGCACAAGGACCGGGTGCAGCGCACACGGTACGCGCAGCATGCGCGGGAGATCGCCCAAGGCACAGTCGCTTTCGTTCAGGGGCGCGGGGCCATTGTCGACGTCGATGCGGTGCGCATCGACACGCCGCACGGCACACAGCGCACCGTGCGTTTTGCGCACCTGATCCTCGCCACGGGCTCGGCGCCCGCACGTCTGCCAATTCCTGGTGCCGAACTGGCGCTGACCTCCCACGACCTGTTCCGTCTCGGCGCCGACCTGCCCTTGCCGCGGCATCTGGTGGTGATCGGCGGCGGCTACATCGGGGTGGAAACCGCCTCGATGCTGCAGGCACTGGGGGTGCAGTGCACCGTACTCGAATTCGCAGCACAGCTGCTCCCCGGGTTCGACGCCGAACTGGCCGCCTTGCTGCACGCCAGCCTGTCGCAGCGCGTGCGCATCGAACTCTCCGCCCGGGTGCTGTCGATCGCGCGGGAAGGCAATGGTTTTGCCGTGCGATACCAGCAAAACGGAGGCGAGCGCGCCGTGCAGGGCGACGCGGTGCTGATGGCCACCGGGCGCGTGCCGGTCCTGCCCGACGGCGTCGAACACCTGGGGTTGACATTCGATCGCGGTCATGTAGTGGTCGATGAAACGCTGCGCACCAGCCATCCCGCCGTCTGGGCGCCGGGCGATGTGAACGGCCGCAGCATGTTGTTCCACTCCGCGGTACGCCAGAGCCTGGTGGCGGCGCACTGCATCGCCGCCGGCGGGCAGGCGGTCGATCGCATGCGGTTCGACGCGGTGCCAATGACCGTGTTCACCGAGCCGGAACTATCGCATGTCGGCCAGACCGCCGCGCAGGCCGAAGGCAGGCTCGGCGCTGGCGCCGTGGTGGTCACCCGCTACGACGATGCACAGGACGCGCGTGCGCAGATCTACGGCGACACGCAAGGCTTCATCAAGCTGGTGTTCGGGCGTGCGGACGGCCGGCTGCTCGGCGCGCAGATCGCCGGCATGGACGCAGCGCAGCTCATCGCGCCTTTGACGCTGGCGCTGGAACAGGGCTTGACCGCTACGGCGCTGGCCGATGCGGTGTTTCCGCATCCGATGCTCAGCGAGGGCATCAACCAGGCGGCGCGGACCGTCTGTCCCTAGAGCACCGCGAGGAAGCCGCCGATGTCCGCCTCCGCCGCAACCGTTACCCGCCCTGCACAGTCCGATGGCCTGCCGCCGACCGACCCTGCCAAGGGTTTGTCCACCACCGAGGCCAGCACGCGGCTGGCGCGCTTGGGCCCGAACACGATCCGCGAAAAGACCGATCCCCCCTGGCGTCAGCTGCTCGCCAAGTTCTGGGCGCCGGTGCCATGGATGCTCGAGGCGGTCATCGTCCTGCAGGTCTTGCTCGGGCGGGGTGTCGAAGCGCTGATCATTGCTGCACTGCTCGTGTTCAACGCCGTGGTCGCGTTCGTGCAGGAGCAGCGCGCCAAAGACGCGCTGGCCTTGCTGCGCCGGCGGCTGCAGGTCAGCGCCCGTGTGCTGCGCGACGGTCAATGGCAGCAAATCCCCGCCGAGCAACTGGTGCCGGGCGATGTGGTGCATGTACGCGCCGGCGACATCGTGCCAGCGGATCTGCTGCTCTTCGACGGTGCGGTCTCGCTCGATCAGGCTGCGCTCACCGGCGAGTCGCTGCCGGTCGATGCCGCCGCCGGCAAGTCGGCTTACGCCAGCGCCATCGTCCGACAGGGCGAGGCCAGCGGCACGGTCACCGCCACTGGCGCGCGCACCACCTTCGGCCGCACTGCCGAGCTGGTGCGCGCATCGGCTGCGCCGAGCCATATGCAGCGCACCATCTTTGCGATCGTCAAACGGCTGGTGGCGTTCGATGCGGTACTGGTCGCGCTGGTCATCGGCTTTGCGCTGTGGCATCACCTGCCGCTACTCGACACTGCGGTGTTTGCGCTAATGTTGCTGGTCGCCTCGGTGCCGGTGGCGCTGCCGGCGACCTACACCCTCGCCACTGCGGTCAGCAGCCAGCGCCTGGCGCACCAGGGCGTGCTCGTCACCAGGCTGCCGGCGGTCGAAGAAGCCGCGGCGATGGACACGCTGGTGTCGGACAAGACCGGCACGCTCACGCAAAATAGCCTGCGCTTTGCCTCGGCCATCGTGCTGGCACCCGGAGCCGACGACGCTGCCGTGCTGCGTGCCGCCGCGCTGGCCAGCGACGAGGCCACGCAGGACCCGCTCGATCTGGCCGTGCTCGCCGCCGCGCGCCAGCGCAAGCTCCTCGACGGCGCACCCGCGCGCACCGCGTTCCATCCCTTCGGTCCGGCCACGCGCCGCAGCGAGGGCGTCTATGCCGTAGACGGCAAGCCTTGGTATGCGGTCAAAGGCGCAGCCAATGTCATCGGTCTGCTGTGCCGGCTCGACGGCGCGCAGCAGCAAACGCTCGACCAGGCGGAAAAGCAGCTCGCCAGCAGCGGTGCGCGCGTGCTCGCGGTCGCCGCGGGCACGGACGATGCGCTGCAGCTCCTCGGCGTCGTCGGGCTGTCCGACCCGCCGCGGCCCGACGCCGCCGAGTTGATCGCGCGGATCAAGCAGCTCGGCGTGCGCGTGTGCATGGCCACTGGGGATGCGGAGGAAACCGCGCGAGCGATCGGCGCCAAGCTCGGCCTGGGCACACGCGTGTGTCAGGCCAAACCCGAATCGCTGCAGCATCCCGAGCAGTGCGATCTATTCGCCCGCGTGCTGCCCGAGGACAAGCACCACATCGTCGCCCGGCTACAGCAGACCGGGCATGTCACCGGCATGACCGGCGACGGCGTCAACGACGCCCCCGCGCTGCGCCAGGCCGAGCTTGGCATTGCCGTGGCCAGCGCGACCGATGTCGCCAAGGCTGCGGCCGGCGTGGTGCTGACCGACCCCGGGCTCGGCGGCGTGCTCACCGTGCTGCGCGAGGGGCGCGAGGTGCACCGACGCATGCTCACCTACACACTGAACAAAGTGCTGCGCACCCTCGAGATCGTGCTGTTTCTCACCCTGGGCCTGCTGCTCACCGGGCAGTTCCTGATCTCACCGCTGCTGATCGTGCTGATGCTGTTCGCCAACGACTTTGCCACCATGAGCATCGCCACCGATCGTGTGCGGCCCGCAGCGCTGCCGCAGCACTGGCAGATCGGCAAGCTGATGGGGGCCTCGGTTGTGCTCGCGCTGCTGAGCCTGCTGTTTGCCGCCGCGGTGTACGTCTGGGCGCACGCGCAGGGTCTGAATCCAGCGCAGTTGCAGACCGTTGTGTTCCTGCTGCTGGTGTTCGGCAATCAGGCCGGCATCTATCTGCTGCGCAGTGACGGCCCGCTATGGCGGCTGGCGCCTTCGGCGTGGATGGCTGCGGTCAGTCTCGGCGATGTGCTGGTCGTCTGCCTGCTGGCCGGTCTGGGCGTGCTGATGGCTGCGCTGCCGTGGCCGGTGGTCGGTGCCGTGCTGCTGGCCACGGTGGTGTTCACCCTGCTGCTCGATGCGATCAAACCTCCCTTGCTGCGGCGCTTTGCCATCGCGTGAGGAAAACCGCATGACCCGGTGCGCGACAAGCCCCGCCGTTCAGGGCGGGTTCGGTGCGCCGGGCGCTGAAAGCGTCCTGATAACGCCGTATATTCATCCAAGCATGCAGCGCCTCCAAGCCTTCAAATTTGAACTCATGCCGACAGGCGAACAGCAGCAGATGCGCCGCTTCGCGGGCGCGTACCAGGTGGTGTTCAATGAGGCGCTGGTCTTGCAGAAGGCGCGCCGCGAGCAAGGCGAGAAAAAACTCGGCTACGCCGGGCTGTACAGGGAGCTGACCGCGTGGCGCAATGGGGCGCCCAGGCCTTCCGGACGGGTTGCGCCTTGGTTGGCTGATGCGCCCGTCCATCCGCGGCAACAGGCGCTCTGGGACCTGGAGCGCGCCACTGATCAACGTGCCGCTGTTCTGGCCAATACAGCTCGTCGCCTGGATCGCCCCGCAGCATTGAGCGAACCTCTGCAAGGTCGCGCATCCCGGCACGGCGCGCGAAACGGCGGCGATGCGCCCTCGCTCAGATCAGCTCACCGACCAGGTCGTGCCCGTCGGTGCGGACGATGCGCACCCGCACGAACTGTCCTGCGCTGCGCGCCAGCCGCAGCTTCTGCGACGGCCTGGCCGGTGCCAGCACATGGACCTTGCCGTCGATTTCCGGGGCATCGGCATAGCTGCGACCGATCGCACCCTCGCGGCTGGCCTGGTCGAGCAGCACCTGCATCACCTGTCCTACCCGTTTTTGCAGCTTGCGCGTGGACACGGCTTCCGCCACGGCCATGAACCGGGCGCGACGCTCCTCACGCAACGCCTCGGGCAGTTGCCCCGGCAAGGCGTTCGCTGCGGCACCCTCGACCGGGGAATAGGCAAAGCAGCCGACCCGGTCGAGTTCGGCCTGCGCGATGAAATCGAGCAGGGCCTGGAATTCTTCCTCGGTCTCGCCCGGAAATCCGACGATGAAGGTCGAGCGCACCACCAGATCCGGGCACATCTCTCGCCAGCGGGCGATGCGCTCGAGGTTGCGCTCGCCACTGGCCGGACGCTTCATGCGCCGCAGCACATCCGGATGCGCATGCTGCAGCGGCACATCCAGATACGGCAGGATGCGTCCTTGCGCCATCAGCGGCAAGACCCCGTCCACATGCGGGTAGGGATAGACATAATGAAGCCGCACCCAGGCCTCATGCTCTGCCGCCAATGCGCCCAGCGCCTCGACCAGTTCGGTCATCCGGGTGCGGATCGGGTGCCCCTCCCAGAAGCCGGTGCGGTATTTCAGATCCACGCCGTAGGCGGAGGTGTCCTGGCTGACCACAAGGAGTTCCTTCACTCCCGCTTCGAGCAGCGCGCGGGCTTCGCCGAGCACATCACCAATCGGACGCGAGACCAGATCACCGCGCATCGCCGGAATGATGCAGAAGGTGCAGCGGTGGTTGCAGCCCTCGCTGATCTTGAGATAGGCGTAATGCCTGGGCGTGAGCTTGATGCCGGCGGGAGGCACCAGATCGACGAACGGGTCGTGCGGCTTGGGCAACACCGCATGCACATGCTGCAGCACCTCGTCGGTGGCATGCGGCCCGGTGACGGCGAGCACCTTGGGATGCACTGCACGCACCAGGTTAGTGCCGGTGGCCGCATCGGTGCGCGCGCCCAGGCAGCCGGTCACAATGACCTTGCCGTTCTCGGCCAATGCCTCGCCGATCGCGTCCAGACTCTCCTGCACTGCGGCGTCGATGAAGCCGCAGGTGTTGACGATCACCAGATCGGCCCCGGCATAGCTCTTGGAGGTGTCATAGCCCTGCGCACGCAACTCGGTGAGGATGCGCTCGGAATCGACCAAGGCCTTGGGGCAGCCGAGTGAGACGAAGCCGATTTTCGGCGTTGCTGCTGCCGCGGCGGGAGAGGGACGAGGTTGTTGTTCCATCCCCGCATTGTCGCTGAAGGGCCACCCGCACGGCAGAGGTCGGCCGCCTCGCGGGTCACTTCTTCTCGGGCGGTTTGAATGCGCCGAGCATCTGCCTGGCCTGCTCCTGCATCTGCTCCTGCATCTGCATGTAGAGGTTCTTGCTCTGCTCCAGGTAGTTGCCCATCATGGTCTGCAGCATGGGGCTTTGCACACTGAGGAACTGGCTCCAAGCTTCGGGGTTGAACGCGCCGGCCTGATACATGCCGCGCGACTGCTCGGACAGCTTGTTCTGGATGTCGATGAACGCCTGCACATTCTTTTCCAGATAGCTGCCCATCATGCCCTGCATCGCATGGCCGTAAAAACGGATGATCTGCTCGAGCATGGCCGCGCTGAACATCGGCACGCCGCCGCTTTCCTCCTCGAGAATGATCTGCAGCAGGATGCTGCGCGTGAGGTCTTCACCGGTCTTGGCGTCCTGCACCACGAAGCGGGTGCCGTCCATCACCAGCTGTTTCACGTCACTGAGGGTGATGTAGGCGCTGGCCTCGCTGTCGTACAGGCGACGGTTCGGATATTTTTTGATGATGCGGGTGGAAGAATCGGGCGTGGACATGGGCGGGTGATCGGGTGGAAAAAATCTGCGGGCAGGATTCTTTTTGCGATTGAACCATAACCCGCGGCGCAGACCACCGAGACTTTCCCGCCCAGAAGGTTGTGAATCTTTCTGCGGCGCGGCCCGCTGGCCGCAACGCACTGGGCTCGGGTCTCGCCGATCTGGTTGATCTGTCTCGACCCTGCGCGCCGTGTGCATGGGCAGCAGGCCGCTTGCGACGACATCTTCACCACTCAGCTCATGTGCAGCCCGCCGTTGCACGAGAACTCCGCACCGGTGGTGAATCCGGCATCCTCGCTGGCCAGCCAGGCTACGATCGACGCCACCTCCTCGGGTGTACCCAGACGCTTGACCGGAATCGATGCGATGATCTTGTCGAGCACGTCCTGCCGAATGCTCTTGACCATGTCGGTGGCGATATAGCCGGGCGCCACGGTGTTGACCGTCACGCCCTTGGCCGCCACCTCGAGCGCGAGCGACATGGTGAAGCCGTGCATGCCCGCCTTGGCCGCGGCGTAGTTGGTCTGGCCGAACTGGCCCTTCTCGCCGTTGACCGACGAGATGTTGATGATGCGCCCCCAGCCGCGCTCGACCATGCCCTCGATCACCTGTTTGGTCACATTGAACATGGAGTACAGATTGGTGCGCAGCACCAGGTCCCAGTCCTCGTAAGTCATCTTGCGCAGCACCGCGTCGCGGGTGATGCCGGCGTTGTTGACCAGGATGTCCACCTGCCCGTGCTCGGCAAACACTTTCTGGAATGCCGCCTTGGTGGACTCCCAATCCGCGACATTGCCCTCCGAGGCATAGACGTCGAATCCCTGCGCACGCATCGATTCGAGCCAGCTGTCCTTACGGCTGGAATTGGGCCCGCAACCCGCAATCACCTTGTGTCCCGCCTCGCACAGCCGCTTGCAGATCGCGGTGCCGATGCCGCCCATGCCGCCTGTGACATAGGCCACTTTCTTGTTCATTGCAATCTCCTCTTCTGGTTCGACCGGTATGCGTGTGTGTTCGTTTTAGCGCTCCAGCGCCATCGCCACGCCCATGCCGCCGCCGATGCACAGCGAGGCCAGGCCCTTTTTCGCATCGCGCCGCTGCATTTCGTGTAGCAGGGTGACCAGGATGCGGCAGCCGCTGGCGCCGATGGGGTGGCCGATGGCGATCGCGCCACCATTGACATTGACCTTGGCGGTATCCCAGCCCATCTGCTGGTTCACCGCGATGGCCTGCGCGGCAAACGCCTCGTTGATTTCCATCAGGTCGAGGTCTTGCGGCGTCCAGCCAGCGCGCGATAGGCAACGCTGCGATGCCGGCACCGGCCCCATACCCATATAGGCTGGGTCGAGACCGGCGTTGGCATAGGCGCGGATGGTCGCCAACGGCTCGAGGCCGAGTTGCGCGGCGCGCCTGGCCGTCATCACCACCACCGCCGCTGCGCCGTCGTTCAGCCCGGAGGCATTGCCTGCGGTGACGGTTCCGGCTTTGTCGAACGCTGGCCGCAGCCCGGCCAGACTCTGCGCGGTGACGCCGTGGCGCACGAATTCATCGGTCGCAAATGCCACAGGATCGCCTTTTTTCTGCGGCAGCATCACCGGCACGATTTCGGCGTCGAACCGGCCGGCCTTCTGCGCCGCCTCGGCTTTGTTCTGGCTGGCCGCGGCAAAAGCGTCCTGCATCTCGCGTGTGATCCCGTATTTCTTCGCCACGTTTTCCGCGGTGATGCCCATGTGGTAGTGGTTGAAGGCATCCCACAGACCGTCGACGATCATGGTGTCGATCAGCTTCCAGTCGCCCATGCGCTGGCCGTCGCGCGAACCCGGCAGCACATGGGGGGCGGCGCTCATGTTCTCCTGACCGCCGGCGACGACGATGTCGGCATCGCCGGCGTGGATGGCCTGCGCGGCCAGCATCACCGATTTCAGCCCCGAGCCGCAGACCTTGTTGATGGTCATCGCTGGCACCATGTCGGGCAGCCCGGCCTTGATGCTGGCCTGGCGCGCTCCGTTCTGCCCGATGCCCGCCTGCAGCACCTGGCCGAAAATGACCTCGGACACCTGCGCTGGGTCGAGCTTCGCCCGCGCCACGGCCTCGCGGATGACCACCGCGCCAAGATCGACTGCCGGCACCTTGGCGAGCGCGCCGCCGAACTTGCCGACCGCGGTGCGCACTGCGGAGACGATCACGATGTCTTCTTTCATTTGTCACTTCCTTTCGTGAAATTGGTTCAAACGCGCACCTTGACATAGCGTCCGGGCGCGGGTTCGATCGGTTTGAAACGGGCATTGCCATGACGGCGGGGCGCGGCAATGTCCGGCCCGGCCTGCTGGCGCAGCCACTCGACCCAGTCGGTCCACCAGCTACCCGGGCGCTCGGTCGCTGCATCGAGCCATGCCTGCGCGCTGCGCGGCAGCTTGCGCTGCCCGGGGGGCGAAATCCAGTGGCTGCGCTTGTTGCGTCTGGCCGGGTTGATGACGCCGGCGATGTGCCCGGAGGCGCCCAGCACGAAACGCATCGGCCCGCCGAGGATCTGCGTGGTCTCATACGCGGTCTTCCACGGCACGATATGGTCCTCGCGCGAGGCGTATATGTAGGCCGGCAGGTCGAGCGACTGCAGAACCAGCGGCACTCCGGCCACGGTCAGCGCGCCGGGTATGCACATCTTGTTTTCCAGATAGGTGTTGCGTAGATACCAGGCGAACAGCGGGCCGGGCAGATTGGTCGAATCGGAGTTCCAGTACAGCAGATCGAACGGCGGCGGCGTCTCACCCTTGAGGTAGTTACCCACCACATAGTTCCACACCAGATCGTTCGGCCGCAGGCTGGAGAACGCCGAGGCCAGCTCGCGTCCGGTCATCAAGCCGCCCTTGCCCAGAGTGGCTTCGCGCAGCGCCACCGATGCCTCGTCCACATAGACGCTCAGAATACCGGTGTCGCTGAAATCGAGCATGGTGGTCAGCAGCGTGACACTGTGCGCGAACTGTTTGCCGCGCGTCTGCAGCACTGCCAGCGCATTGGCCAGCAGGGTGCCGCCGACGCAAAAGCCCAGGGTGTTGATGCGACGCTCGCTGCGACCCGCAGCGATGTCGCGCACCACTTCCATCGCGCGGATCGCGCCGTCCTGCACATAGTCGTCCCAGGTCAGGTGACCCATGCTCGTGTCCGGATTGGCCCAGGACATGACAAAGGTGCGATGCCCCTGCTCCACCGCATAGCGCACCAGCGAGTTGTCAGGCTGCAGATCGAGGATGTAGTACTTGTTGATGAACGGCGGCACGATCAGCAATGGCCGCGCATGCACGCGCTCGGTCAACGGGGTGTATTCGATGAGCTGAAACAGCGAGTTTTCATACACCACTTGCCCCGGGGTGGTTGCCACGTTGCGCCCAACCTCGAACATCGATTCATCGGTCTGCGTCAGGCGGCCCTGTTTCAGATCCTTGAGCCAGTTCTCCAGCCCGGCGCGCAGGCTCTCGCCCTGCGTCTGTAACGCCTTGTCCAGCGCCTCCGGGTTGAGTGGCAGAAAATTGGACGGCGCGGCGGCATCGACCCATTGCTGAACCGCGAACCTTAGCTTCTGCCGCGTCGGCTCGTCGGTCTGCACGCTGTCGGCCAGATCGAGCAGCGCGCGTGCGCCCAGCAGGTACAGCGCCGCGGTGTAGCGCGACAGACGGTTGCGGTTCCACGCGTCGCCGCTGAACCGCCGGTCATCGACCGCCAGCGCCGCAGTGTCACTTTGCTGCGGCAACAGCAGGGCGGCCCAGATCTGGCGCAATTCGTCGACATAGCGCTGCTGCAGTTGTTGCAGTCGCTGCGGGTCGATCTGGATCGCGGCTGCGCCGCCAGCACTTGCGCCGCGCCACCAGGCCGCCCAGGTCTGCGCCGCATCCGGCCAACGCAGTGCCTGGCCCGTACCTGACGACGCGCTGGCAGCCTGAGGGCTTGGAGAGGTTTGATCCATGGGGAGGGCGGCTGGAGGAGCTGATCGTCGCCGCCGATTGTCTGCGACGAAGCTGACGGCATTCTTGAGCAGGCAGGTGAAGGTGTCAACCAGTCGCAGCCGCGGCGCGACTCGCGAACTCAGAAATTGTGAATCTCTCTGCTGCGCGGCTCGCTGGCCGTAAAGCGCAGTGTTCGGGTCTTACCGATCTGATGGATATGTCTGGCCCCTGCGCGCCGCACGCTTGGGCAGCAGGCCGCTCGCAACGAAATCTCAAAACTTCTCAGCGGTCGATCCAGATGCATCCGGCCTGCCGCCCTGTGACCGGCTGGCGGCGGTAAGAATAAAAGCGCTGCGGCTGGCTGAACGTGCACAGCCCGCCGCCGGCAATCGAGCCAGGCCGCATGCCCGCATGCACCAGACGCAGGCGAGCGAGCTGCCAGATGTCGGCCCACCACTTGCCGGGTCGACCGGGCCGGAACGCTGAGCCGGCCGAAGGGTGCAGCGCGACAAAGGCGCTGCGCACCTCCTCGCCCACCTCGAACGCCTGCGGCCCGATGGCCGGGCCGAGTACCGCCTGCACCTCGGATGGGTCGCACCCGGCCTGCTTGCAAACACGCTGCAGGCTGGCTTCGAGCACACCCGCCGCCAACCCGCGCCAGCCGGCATGCGCCGCCGCCACCGCACGGCCGTGTGGCGCCGCCAGCAGGACCGGCAGGCAATCGGCGACCAGCACCGTGGCAGCCATGCCGGGCCGGGCGGTGCTCGCCGCGTCGGCAACCGGTTCAATCATGGGATCGGGCTGGGCATCCAGATCGGCCACTTCGACACCGTGGACCTGCTGCAAAAAGCGCGGCTGCGCACCACCGAGCGCCTGCTGCAGCCTGGCGCGGTTTTGCGCCACATGCTCGGGCGCATCGCCCACATGCGTGCCCAGATTCATGCCGCCGCACCGCGCCTGCGGCGCGCAGGCATAAGCTTCCTTGCTGACCCCGCCAGCGCAGCTGGTGAACAGCGCATGAACCCGCGGATTGTCGGGCCAGGCGATGCGCAGCCAAGGCGCGTGGTGCGGCGCCAGGTCGCACCAGGGTGGCAGGAAGTCAAACCAGATCGGGGCGGACATGGGCGACACCTGTCATTCAGTCGATGAAGGCCGGCCAGCGCAGCGGGTCGATGTCCGCAGGTGCACCGCCGCACTCCAGCCACAGTGCGGCGATGTCGTGTGCAATGGGCGCGGTGCAGTCAATCTGCGCATTGCTACCAGGGTGGCGAAAGCCCAGCCGGGCCGCATGCAGGGCCTGGCGCTGCAGGGGCAGCCCGGGCCGCGCGCGCCCGCCATACACCGGGTCGGCCACCAACTCCAGTCGTGCAAACTGCAGATGCACCCGGATCTGGTGCGTGCGGCCGCTGTGCAGTTTGCAGCGCAGCGCGGTCAATGGCCCCCAGGGGGTGTCGAGCGCCGCCAGCGGGGTGAAGTCGGTGCGCGCCGGCTTGCCGCCCTGGACCACCGCCATGCGCAGGCGGTCGCGCGGGTGACGGGCGATCGGCGCATCCACGCTGAACGCACGCTCCACCCGCCCCCACACCAGCGCCAGATACTGACGGTGCACCGCGCGCGCCTGCAGCCTGCGCACCAGCTCGGTCTGCGCCTGCAGGGTGCGGGCGGTGACCATCAGGCCACTGGTGTCCTTGTCCAGACGGTGGACGATGCCGGCGCGGGGCAATGCGGCGGTTTCGGGGTAGCGGGCCAGCAGACCGTTGAGCAAGGTGCCGCTCCAATTGCCCGCGGCCGGGTGCACCACCAGACCCGCAGGCTTGTCGAGCACCGCCAGCCAGTCGTCCTCGAACACGACCGCGAGCGTCAGCTCCTGCGCAGCGAAGGCGCTGTCTTGCGGCAGCGCAGGCACGGTCACGCGCAGCAACGCCCCGGGGCGCGCCTTGTCGCGTACCCCGGCGGTCTGCCCATCCACCTGCACCAGCCCGGCTTCGCACCACTGCTGCAGACGGCTGCGCGAATGCTGCGGAAACAGCAGCGCCAACACTTTGTCGAGGCGCTGGCCCGCCTGCGGCTCGGGAATGCGGGCTTCGAGCAGGTCGTGCGGCGGCGCGTCGTCGTCCTCAGGCCCGGCGTCGCCAGCAGTCGGGGGGGCAGTCAGGGAATGCTTGGTCATCGAGACGGGGCCAGGGGCTCCCTATAATCCGCAGGCTTTACACCACCCTAGGTGATTGCTATGCGTGTTGCGTTGTACCGCCCGTGGACGCGGCGACTTCTGGGCGTCGCCGCTGCGGCGCTGTTCCTGGGCCTGACAGGCTGCGCGTCCACACCGGAAAAAGATCAGACCCTGGGATGGTCGGCCTCCAAATTGTATGCAGAGGCCAAGGACGAGATGAACAGCGGCAACATCGACAAGGCGGTAAAGCTGTACGAAAAGCTCGAATCGCGCTACCCCTACGGCCTGCTGGCGCAGCAGGCGCTAATTGAAATCGCCTACGGCCACTACAAGCAGGGCGAGCGCGCCGAGGCGCTGGCGGCGGTCGACCGCTTTCTCAAGCTCTACCCCAACAACCCTTACACCGATTATGTGCTGTATCTGAAGGGGCTGATCAACTTCAACACCGATCAGGGCTGGTTCTCCTTCCTGTCCGATCAGAAGCTCTACGAGCGCGATCAGGCCGCGGCCAAGCAGTCGTTCGAGGCGTTCAAGGAATTGGTCACCCGCTTTCCGCAGAGCAAGTACACGCCCGACGCCCTGCAGCGCATGCGCTACATCGTCAACTCGCTGGCCGAGTACGAGACCCATGTGGCGCTGTTTTATTACCGTCGCGGCGCCTATGTGGCCGCGGCAGACCGCGCGCAGCGGGCGATCGAGAACTATCAGGATGCACCGTCCAACCAGCTCGCCCTGGCGGTGCTTGTGCATGCCTACGGCAAGCTGGGCCTGACCCAGCTGCGCGACGATGCCGAGCGCGTGCTCAAGCTGAACTATCCCGACAGCATCTACCTCACCCAGGGTCTGCCCCGTCGGGACGATGCGTTCTGGAAGCTGTGGTAAGCCTCAATCTGTCTGTCGCAGGAAGTCCAGCGCCTGCTCAACGCGGCTGACCCGGCCAAAGGGCGGCAGGCCAGCCAGCAGTTGCCGCCCCCAGCCGGTTGCGGTCAGACGGCGGTCGCACACCACCAGCACCCCGCGATCGGTTTCGGTGCGGATCAGCCGTCCGGCTCCCTGCTGCAGTGACAGCGCCGCCTGCGGCAGGCTGTGTTCGGCAAAGCCGCTGCGCCCCTGCGCCTCGATTTGCTTGAGCCGCGCGGCGGTCAGCGGGTCGTCCGGCGGAGCGAACGGCAGCTTGTCGATGATCACCAGGGTCAGCCGCTCTCCCGGCAGGTCCACGCCTTCCCAAAAGCTCTGACTGCCCACCAGGATGGCCTGTGCAGTGCCGGCGAACCGTGCGAGCAAGGTGGCCTTGGACTCGTCGAATTGCTCGAGCACGGTTCGCCCCGGCAGCATCTGGCGCAGGGTTTGCGCAATCACCCGTGCCGCGCGCAGCGTAGTGGTCAGCACCAGGGTACCGCCGGCATTGTCGGCAGCGAGCCGGGCCGCCAGCGCTCCGACCGCAGCGGAATGCCCCGGCTTCCCCGGCAGCGGCAAATCCTGCGGCACGAACAGCCGGGCCTGCGCCGCGTAGTCGAACGGACTGGCCACGCGCAGTTCGCGGCAGCGCGGTGCGATGCCCTGCTCCACCGGTGCGCAGCCGCCATGCTCGGCGGTCAGGCCCAATGCGCTGCGGGCATGGCGAAAATCGCCGCCGAGACTCAGCGTGGCTGAAGTGAAAATCCAGGCCTGGCTGCGCTGCGCCAGCAGCGCGGCAAACGCCGGCGCGATCGACAGCGGCGCCGATTGCAGCCGCAGATGCGCAGTGCCGACATCGGCCCAGCGGACCTGGGGTGTGGCGCCCGGTGCACTCTGCGCCGCTTCGCCCTGCCAGTTGACAAACGCCTGCTGCAGCGCAGTACAGCGCTGCGCCAGACGCTCGAACTCCGGTGCCGACTCGGTATGCGCCGACAGCACCGCAGCGGTGTGGGCCAGCAGCGCCTGCAGATCGTGCAGCGCCATATCCCATCCCGGCAGATCGCGGACCTGTTGCCAGCTCAGGCGGCCCGGCGCCTGAGGCGCCACCAGCCGCAGATCGCGCGCCGCACGCTCGAGCGCGTCGGCCAGGGTCTGCCAGTCGGTCAGACCCTTGGCATGCTGCAATCCGCTGGCCAGCACATCGCGTCCGAGGTCGACCACCTGCGCGGTGCCGCAGCGTGTGCCGAGAAACTGCACGCCGATCTCGGCAAGCTGATGCGCCTCGTCCAGGATCAGCGTGTCCGCGGTCGGCAGCAGTTCGGCCACGCCCTCGCCGCGCAGCGCCAGATCGGCGAAAAACAGATGGTGGTTGATGATGACCAAGTCAGCGGCCATGGCCTCGCGCCGCGCCTTCATCACGAAACAGGCCTTGTGGTCGGGGCAGTCTGCGCCCAGGCAGTTTTCGGCGGTCGAGGTCACGAGATGGATCAGCGCAGAGTTCTCCTCCAGACCGGGCAGTGCCGACAGGTCGCCGCGCGCATCGGCGCGGGCAAACTGCTGAATGCGGCGCAGCTGCGCATACTCGGCGCGGCCATGGACCCACTGCGCGGCGCGTTGCAGGCGGTACAGACAGACATAGTTGGCGCGGCCCTTGAGCACGCAGCTGCTCACCGCCGCGCCCAGCGCCCGGCGCGCTGCCGGCAGGTCTTTGCGGTCGAGTTGATCCTGCAGATTGCGCGTCGCGGTGGAAACGATGACCCGCCCGCCATGCAGCAGCGCAGGAACCAGATAGGCCAAGGTTTTGCCAGTGCCGGTGCCGGCCTCGGCCAGCAGGATGGCACGGTCGCTGATCGCGCCTGCCACCGCCCGCGCCAGCGTACGCTGACCTTCGCGCACCGACCACTGCGGCAGCTCGGCCTGCAGCGGGCTGCCCGGAGAAAACAGCGCGTCGCAATGCTCGACCAGCGCGGTGTCGCAGGCCGGCACCTCGACGGGTTCAGCACCCATGCGGCTGCACGCCACGGCGCCGGCCTGCGCGCCACCTAGAATCCGCTGCTCGTATCAGTCTGTTCATCCACGCCTCTTGCTCGCTCCACAGCCAAACTGCTGCCGATTCTATGGACCCGACCGACCACTACCCGCCGTCGCGGCTGCCGCCGCTGCCCAGGCCGGTGCAGCACCAGGCCGGAACGCGCTGGCGGCTGCAGGCGGCAAGCGGTCTGCACAAGGGTGATCGGCCCTACCAGCAGGACCAGTTGCGGGTGATTGCGCATCCCCGCGTGGCCGGCTGCATGCTGGCGGTCCTGGCCGACGGCATGGGCGGCAAGAGCGGCGGACGCAAAGCGGCCGATCAGGTGATGCTCACCGCACAGCAACTATTCGAGCGCTACCACCCAGATAGCGACGACCCGCACGCGCTGCTGCAGCAGATCGTGCAGGAAAGCCACAGCATGATCCGCCTGACCGCGCTGTCCACCGAGCAGGAGCCGCATTCCACGATCGTGTGCGCGTTGTTCCAGGCCGACGAGGGTCGCTGCTACTGGGTGCACGTGGGCGACAGCCGGCTATATGTCTTCCGCGACGGCCGCCTGCTGCTGCGCACTCGCGACGATTCGTATGTGCAAACCTTGGTGGACAAGGGCGGGATCACCGAAACCATGGCACGCAGTCATCCGATGAGCAATGTGCTGACCTGCAGCCTGGGCATGTCGGAGCTGCCGGTCAAGCCGGTCGAGGAACTGCAGCTGATGCCCGGCGACGTGCTGATGCTCTGCAGCGACGGGGTCTGGCACTACTTCACCGACCAGGATCTGGAAATCGCCACCGCCAAGCTGCAGCCGCGCGAATGCTGTCAGTACCTGATCGACAGGGCCCGCAACCGCGCCGGCGGGCGGGGCGACAACCTTTCGCTCATCGTCATTGCCCTGGCGCGGCTGTCTCCGCCGGCTGGTTGATTGGCCTGCGCCACGTGGGCTGGCGCTTATCGATGAACGCCTGCACCCCCTCCAACGCGCACTCATCAAGCATATTGCAGGTCATGGTCTGCGTGGCCATTTGGTAGGCGGCGTCGATGCCAGCTTCCAGCTGGCGGTAGAACAGCGCCTTGCCCATACGCAGCGCAGCCGCTGGTTTCTCCAGGATGCTGGCGACCAGGCGTTCGACCTCGGCCTGCAGCGCGTCCGGCGCGGCCACGCGGTTGACCAGACCGCGCTGCTGCGCGGTGGCGGCGTCGATGAATTCTCCGGTCAGCAGCATTTCCATCGCCTGCTTGCGCAGCAGGTTGCGCGACAGCGCCACGCCCGGCGTCGAGCAGAACAGCCCATAGTTCACGCCGGAGACCGCAAAACGCGCATCGGCACTGGCCACCGCCAGATCGCAGCTGGCCACCAGCTGGCAACCGGCGGCAGTAGCAATGCCGTGCACCTGCGCGATCACCGGTTGCGGCAGGCGCATCAGCCCGGTCATCACCCGGCCACAACGGGCAAACAGCTCCGCGTAATAGGCGTGGGAGGGATGGGCGCGCATTTCCTTCAGGTCGTGCCCGGCGCAGAATGCCTGGCCCGCGCCGCGCACGATGAGCACGCGCGCCGCATCGTCGTGCATCAGCGCGTCGATCTGCTGCTGCAGCGCGTCGAGTAGCGCCTCGGACAGGGCGTTGAAGGCCTGCGGGCGGTTGAGCGTGAGCCAGACTACGCCGCGCGGGTCGGTCTCGCGCAGCAGCACGTCCGAGTGAGAAGCAGGGGTTTGCATGGCGGGTCTCCTTGAATCGGCGCGCCTTGTGTCAGGCGCTATCTGGGCGGGCACTGCGAGCCGGTGCAGTGCAGATCGGCATCGAGCTGGGCGATGCGTCTGCGAATTTTGTCAGACAGGCAGACATCCTGCCGAGCCTGCCACTGCGGCCCGCCCCGATCGGCCGGGCCGTTGCGGAACAAGCAGTCCGCATTCGCCCAGCGCCGCCACAGATTTTGCGCATGGTCCAGCCGTCGCTCGGCGTAGGTGCCCATGACCTTTTGCAGTTCCAGCCGGTAGAGCCGGTTCATCCGAGCGTTGAGCGCGTGGCGGGTCTGCGCCGCGCAGGCGGTGCTTTCGGGCGCCGAGCGGCAGATCGGCGGCAGCTGGTTCGGCGCCACGGCCGCCTGCGCCAGCCCTGTCCCGCTATAAGTCAACAAAACTGACCACACCATCACGTCCCAACGCATCGCCAGGCTCCGCCGAAAATTCGGGTGGAGGCGCGCCGCGCGCCGGCGTTCCCCACGGTTTCAAATGGTCACAACGCCGCCTGGTAGTAGCGGTTCTGCGGATGCCGGACTTGGGCGAAGAAGTCCCAGCGCTCGGCAAGCATCCCCACCAGATTGCTCGCCAGCGCCAGCGGCCAGCCCACACTGCGCAGCGCGGGCGGCGTGCCCAGCACCAGCAGCAGCGGCAGCACGAAACCCAGCAGGACGAAGCTCCAGCGCACCCCGGTCACCCAAGCCGCGCTGCGCCCATGAAAAAACTCCCGGGTGTTGAACGCGCGCGCCGTAAAGCCCTTGGAGGTCTGGCGAATCGAGGAACTCTTCACACCGATGGCGGTCTGCATCGACCCTGCCGGGGTCAGGCCCCGCAGTCGCAGCAGCGCCGCCAGCCGTCCAAGCAGCGCCAGCGCCAGCAACGCCGCGACGGCGTGTCCGTACTGCAACGCAACCGCTGCCTTCCACCACAGCGCCAGCGCCGCGGCGAGCAGTCCGCCGCTGGCCATGCCCATCAGCGCGAAATTCACCACGGTCAGCGGCGTGGCCCATTCCCGCAGGAAACGCACCCCGGCATAGATCATTGCGGTGCACGCCCACAGCGTCAGCGCCGCTGCGACCAGCAGCGCAGCCAGAACGGCGGGCCAGTGCCGCAATTCCTGCAGCGCCAGCAGGCCCAGCGCAGCCGTACCGAGGAAGACAGGCAGCGCGATGACCTCGCGCGACAGCCACGAGGTGCGCCACATTGCCGCGGCACGCCACGCGCGTTCTGGGCGGCCGAGATGGGCGAAGGACGCAGCCAGCCCGACCATGCCCAGCCCCAGGATCACCCACAGGCTGATGTGCCACAGCGCCAGCCACGACGCGGGATCTGCCACGCCCCACAGCGCGGGTAGCGCCACGGCCACCGCCAGGCCCTGCGCACAGCCCACCAGGGTGGTCAGCAACAGCACGGAAAATGCCGGACGCATGGTTCACTCCCTGCCTGCGACCGCCGCGCGGACGGGATCGAACACCGCGCCGAACAGCCGGGCAAACAAGCTGCGCGACTGCATTTCCACCGCTTCGGCGCGCGGCGTCGGCACCTGGGTCTGCCGGGCGGATGCGGGCCGCTGCTGCGTGCGCTGCGTCTGGTCATCGGCCGCCTTTGTCTCCTGCGGCAGTCTGCGCGGCAGGTAGTGATTGGCGGGCCGGGTGCCCAGTTCGGGCATCAGCGCGTAGCCGCCACGTTCGCGGATGGCGAGCGACACCTCGGATTCGGGGTCGTGCACATCGCCGAACAAGCGGGCGTTGGTCGGGCAGGCGTTGACGCAGGCCGGGCGGCGCTGCGCAGGCGGGATGGTTTCATCGTAGATGCGGTCAACGCACAGGGTGCACTTGGTCATCACCCCGCGGTCGTCGTCGTACTCGCGCGCGCCATACGGGCAGGCCCAGGAGCAGTATTTGCAGCCGATGCACTTGTCGCTATCGACCAGCACGATGCCGTCTTCCTGGCGTTTGTATGACGCCCCGGTGGGGCACACCGGCACGCAAGGCGGCTCCTCGCAGTGCAGGCAGCTCTTGGGGAAATGCACGGTCTGCGTCTGCGGGAACTGCATGACCTCATAGGTCTGCACCCGGTTGAAAAACACCCCGAGCGGGTTTTCACCGTAGGGCTCGTGGTCGCTCAGGTGGCCGGCGGAACCGGAGGTGTTCCACTGCTTGCACGAGGTGACGCAGGCATGGCAGCCCACGCAGACATTCAGATCGATGACCAGGGCGAGCTGGGTCATGGCTGGACTCCTTTGTGCCTGCCGCGCCCGGCGAAGTAGCGCAGCACGCGGGTCTGGTGCCCGGGAACGCGTGGATGCGGCAGCGCCTGCGGTGGGTCGAACTGCGGCCAGCTTTGCGCCGCTTCAGGAAGGGTCTGGCCGTCTTGCAGCGGCGCGTCGGCCGGCGTGATGCGCACCCGCAGGTCGTACCACCCAGCCTGGCCAGTGATCGGATCGCTGTTGGAAATGACGCCCTGCCCCAGCCCGAGCGCTTGCGCCGGTAGCTCCTCGCGGATCAGGTGGTTGAGCAAAAAGCCGGTCTGCGATTCCTCGGCGCGCGGGTGCAGGCCCCAGAAACCGCTGGCCTTGCCCACGGCATTCCAGGTCCAGACCGTGCCCGGCTCGACCGCCTCGCTGTACTGGCAGCGCGCACGTACCCGGCCCCAGCTGGACTCGATCCACAGCCAGTCGCCGTCGGCGATGCCGTGCTGCTGCGCCAGCGCCGGGTTGACATACAGCCTGTTGTGGCCGTGGATCTGCCGCAGCCAGGCGTTCTGCGAGTCCCAGGCGTGGTACATGGCCATGGGCCGCTGGGTGACCGCGGCCAGGGGATAGCGCGCTAGATCGGTGGCGGCGTGTTCCAGCGGCGGCTCCCAGAACGGCAACGGATCGAAGTGGTGCGCCACGCGCGCACGTAGATGTTCTGGCGGCTGCCGCCCCGGGCGCTGCCCCAAGGCGGCAAGGCGAAACTGCTGCAGCACATCGCTGTACAGCGCAATGATGATCGGGGTGTTGCGCCGGCGCCAGCCCATGCTCTGGGCAAAGTCCAGATAGTCGCGGTTCCAGTTGCGCCGGTAGCGCTGCGATTCGGGCAACGGGTGGTGATGTACGCAGTTGTGCTGCGCGTACATCTCCCACTGTCTGGGGTTGGGCTCGCCCTTGAGGGATTTGCTGCCGTCCGCCCCGCGCCAGCCCGACAAAAAGCCGATGCCCGAGTCGGGTGCGGTTTCATAGCGGACGATGAAATCAGGATAGTCCTTGAACCTGCGGCTGCCGGTGGGGAGGACGAAGGCGGGAAGCGCGAGCCGCGACGCCAGTTCGACCAGCACCTCCTGGAACGGCCGGGTCTGCGCCAACGGCGGCAGCACCGGTACGCGCACCGAATCCATCGGGCCATCGAATTCGGAAATCGGGCGGTCCAGCAGCGACATCGCGTCATGCCGCTCCAGGTAGCTGGTGTCGGGCAGCAGCAGGTCGGCGAATGCGGTCATCTCGCTGTGAAACGCATCGCACACCACCAGGAAGGGAATGCGGTAGCTGCCGTCCTCGCGTTTGTCGCGCAGAATCTGCCGCACGTCCACGGTGTTCATCGCCGAGTTCCACGCCATGTTGGACATGAAAATCAGCAGGGTGTCGATTGGGTACGGATCGCCGCGCCAGGCGTTGGTGATGACGTTGTGCATCAGCCCGTGCACCGCCAGCGGGTGTTCCCAAGAAAACGCCTTGTCGATGCGCAGCGGGCTGCCGTCATCCATCAGTGCCAGGTCGTCGGGCGAGGTTGGCCAGCCCAGCGGCGCGCCATTGAGCGGGGTGTCGGGCTGCACGTCCTGCGGGCCGCTCGGGTTGCGCACCTCGGGCGGCACGTCCTTGGGGTATGGCGCTTTGTGGCGAAAGCCGCCGGGCGCGTCGATGGTGCCCAGCAGGCTCATCAGGATGGACAGCGCGCGGATGGTCTGAAAGCCGTTGGAATGCGCCGCCAGCCCGCGCATGGCGTGAAACGCCAGCGGCCGGGTCTGCAGCGTGGCTTGGGGGCGGCCATGCCAGTCGGTCCAAGCGATCGGCAGGTCTTCACTCTGGTCGAGCGCGGCCTGGGCCATCTCCTGCGCCAGTCGGCGGATGCGCTCGGCGGGAATACCGGTGATGTCCTGCGCCCACTGCGGGGTGCAGTGGGCCACCTGCTCGCGCAGCAATTGCAGCGCGGGGGCTACCGGAGTGCCGTCGGGAAGGCGGTAGTGGCCGTTCAGCGCGGGCTGCGCGCCTTCGCTCCACGCGGGCACCGCGCGCTGCGTGACCACATCCCACCATAGGCGGTGCAGCGCCGGATCGGTGTCGTTGCCGTCAGCGCCGGAGGCGGGAACGAACAGCCCGTCCTCGGCATGGCCCGGCTGCACCCGCACCAGCTGCGCGCCGTTGGTGCACTCGGCGGTGAACGCGGTATCGATACGGCCAGTACGCAGCAGTTCGTGCACCAAGGCCAGCAGCAGCGCGCCGTCGGTGCTGGGGCGGATGGGGATCCACTCGTCGGCAATGGCCGAATAGCCGGTGCGAATGGGATTGATCGAGATGAACCGCCCACCAGTCCGCTTGAACTTCGACAGCGCGATTTTCATCGGGTTGCTGTGATGGTCTTCGGCGGTGCCGAGCATCACGAACAACTTTGCCCGCTCCAGATCCGGCCCGCCGAATTCCCAGAAACTGCCGCCGAAGGTGTAGATCATGCCGGCGGCCATGTTCACCGAGCAGAAGCCGCCGTGCGCAGCGTAGTTGGGCGTGCCGAACTCGCGGGCAAACAGCCCGGTGAGTGCCTGCATCTGGTCGCGCCCTGTGAACAGCGCAAACTGCCTGGGGTCGGTGGCGCGCAGGTGGCGCAGCCGGTCTTCGAGCAACTGCAGTGCCTCATCCCACGAAATCGGCTCGAACTCGCCTGCCCCGCGCTCGGCGCCCGGCTTGCGCCGCAGCGGCTGGGTCAGCCGCGCCGGGGACACCTGCTTCATGATGCCGGCCGATCCCTTGGCACACAGCACGCCCTGGTTGAGCGGATGCTCTGGATTGCCTTCGATGAACCGCACCTCGCCATCGCGCAGATGCACCCGGATGCCGCAGCGGCAGGCGCACATATAGCACGTCGTGGTCTTGACTTCGGTATTCCCCGCAGGCGGCGTAAGGGGGTCGTGCAAAGGCTTGCTGTTGGAAAACAGACGGTCGAGGAGGCTGAACAGCGCGGACATAACATGCTGCGGATTGAAAAGCCGGTGCACGAACCGTAATCACGCTGCAAACATTCAACAAACGAAACGTTTTTGTTTTTGATATCGAAATATTCGCTCAAACCGTATTCGTTCCCCGCAAGCGCTCGGGCGCCATTCCTCCCTCACCCCGTGAGGGAGGCCAGAGGGCGGAGCGCAACCTCTGCGCGACATAGCACAACCGCCCCGGCTGCGCAGTAATCGGGCCGAGCAAAAAACCGCGTTCCGGTCATAGGATAGGTATTGCATTGCACAAACCTGGAGTTTTTCGATGACCACAACCACACTGTTCAAACCCCTGCAACTCGGCGCGCTGGAACTACCCAACCGCATCATCATGGCGCCGCTGACCCGCTCGCGCGCCAGTCAGCCCGGCGACATCCCGAACGAAATGAACGCGCGCTACTACGCGCAACGCGCCAGCGCCGGGCTGATCATCAGCGAAGCCACGCAGATTTCCCGCCAAGGCCAGGGCTATGCCTTCACGCCGGGGATTTACACCGACGCACAGGTCAAAGGCTGGAAGCTGGTGACCGACGCGGTACATGCCGCGGGCGGGCGCATGGCGATGCAGCTATGGCATGTCGGGCGGATTTCGCACCACCTGCTGCAAGAAGGCGGGCAGCCGCCGGTGGCACCCAGCGCGATCCGCAGCGAAACCGGCGAATCGTTCGTCGTGCTGCCCGAAGGCCCCAAGCGCGTGCCCTGCGACATGCCCCGCGCGCTGGACACTAGCGAAATCCCCGGCATCATTGCCGATTACGCCCGCGCGGCGAAAAATGCGCTGACCGCCGGGTTCGACATGCTCGAGCTGCACAGCGCCAATGGCTATTTGCTGCAGCAGTTCCTCTCGACCAACACCAACCATCGCACTGACCAGTACGGCGGCAGCCTGGAAAACCGCGCGCGCATCGTGCTCGAGGCGCTGGATGCCATCATCGCGGTGGCTGGGGCGCAGCGGGTGGGCATCCGCCTGTCGCCGCATTTCAACCGGCACGACATCCAGGATGCGCAGACCGAGGCGATCCACCTCTATCTGGCAGCAGAACTGGCCAAACGCGGCGTGGCCTACATCCACATCGCCGAACCAGACTGGGCCGGCGGCCCGGCGCTGTCCGATGACTTCCGTCGCCAGCTGCGCGCGGCGTTCCCCGGCCGCATGATCGTCTGCGGCAATTACACCGCCGAATCGGCGGCAGCGCGCATCGAGTCGGGCCTGGCCGACGCGGTGGCATTCGGCCGGCCGTTCATCGCCAACCCCGATCTGGTCGAGCGCTTCCGCGTGGGTGCGGCGCTGAACAAGCCCGACCCGACCACGTTCTACGGCGGCGGCGAGCACGGCTACACCGACTACCCCGCACTCGAAGCCGTGGCGTAGACTGCGGCGCCACCCGCCGCTGCCGCTGCACGCATCCCTATGAAAATCGCCACCTGGAATGTCAATTCGCTTGCCGTGCGCCTGCCGCAGGTGCTCGACTGGCTGCAGGCGCAGCAACCCGATGTGCTCGCGCTGCAGGAAACCAAGCTGACTGACGACAGATTCCCGCAGGAAGCGTTTGCTGCCGCCGGCTACCAGTGCGCCTGCTTCGGCCAGCCCACCTACAACGGCGTGGCCTTGCTCAGTCGCATGCCGCTGGAGGCAGTGCAGCGCAACATTCCGGGTCTGGATGATGCGCAGGCGCGGGTGATCGCAGCCACGGTGAGCGGAGTGCGGCTGATCGACGCCTACTTTCCCAACGGCCAGGCGCCCGACAGCGACAAGTTCGCCTACAAGCTGCAGTGGATGGACGCACTGCGCAACTGGGTGGCGGCCGAGCTGCAGTGCACGCCGAAACTGGTGCTGCTCGGCGACTTCAACATCGCCCCGGAAGACCGCGACGTGTACGACCCAGTGGCCTGGGCCGGGCAAATCCATTGCACCCCGCAGGAACGCGCGCACTTCCAGCAACTGCTCGACCTGGGGCTGGTCGACGCCTTCCGCGCCTTCGAGCAGCCGCCCAAGAGCTGGACCTGGTGGGATTACCGCAACCTCGCGTTCCGCAAGAACCAGGGGCTGCGCATCGACCACATCCTGGTGAGTGCCGCGCTGCGTCCTGCGCTGCAGTCGTGCAGTATCGACAAGGCGCCGCGCAAGAACGAGCGGCCCAGCGACCACGCGCCAGTCATCGCTGAACTGGCTCTGTGATCAATCGTCCAAGCCCAGTTCCTGGATTTTGCGGGTGATGGTGTTGCGCCCGATGCCAAGCTTCTGCGCCGCCTCGATGCGGCGTCCGTGGGTTTGCGCCAGCGCGGCGGAGATCACCGCGCGCTCGAAGCGCTGGGTGAGATGGTGCATCACGTCCGGCGTGCCACCACGCATCAGGCTCAGCGCGACCTGCTCCACGCGGGTTTCCCAATCGGTTTCGGACTGGGCCAAAGGCGCGGGCAGCGAGGATACGACCGCAGCGCGATCAGCCGTGTCCGGTGTGGCAGCATGCGGGGCAACCGCCGCTAGGCCGGTGCCGTCGCCCTGCTGTACCGCCCCCGGACGGACATCCTCCGGTAAATCCTTGACCTGAATCACCTGCGCCGGGGCCATGACCGTGAGCCATTGGCACAGGTTCTCGAGCTGACGCACATTGCCGGGGAAGGGGAATTGCTGCAACACCTGCAGCGCCTCAGACGAGATGCGCTTGGGCTCCACCCCGAGTTCCTGCGCGCTGCGCTGCAGGAAATGCCGGGTCAGCGGCGCGATGTCCTCGCGGCGCTCGCGCAGCGGCGGCAGGCGCAAGCGGATGACATTGAGACGGTGAAACAAGTCCTCGCGGAACCTGCCCTGCGCGACCTGCTGCTCCAAATTCTGGTGCGTTGCCGCGATCACCCGCACATGCGCCTTGATCGCGTTATGCCCGCCGACACGGTAGTAATGCCCGTCGGACAGCACGCGCAGTAACCGGGTCTGCAGTTCCAGCGGCATGTCGCCGATTTCATCGAGAAATAGCGTGCCGCCTTCGGCCTGCTCGAAGCGGCCGCGTCGCAAGGTCTGCGCGCCGGTGAACGCGCCGCGCTCGTGGCCGAACAGCTCGCTCTCCAGCAAGTCCCTTGGGATGGCGGCGGTATTGATGGCGACGAACGGGCCGCCTGCGCGCGGGCTGTGCCGGTGCAGCGCCCGCGCGACCAGTTCCTTGCCCGTGCCGGATTCGCCGGTGATCAGCACGGTGACATGGGAATGCGCCAGCCGCCCGATGGCACGAAACACCTCCTGCATCGCCGGCGCCTGGCCGAGCAGCTCGGGGGCGTCGTGCTGCGACTCTTCGGCCTGCTCATCGCGCAGGCTTTCATCGACCGCACGCTGGATCAGCTCGACCGCCTTGTCCACATCGAACGGCTTACTCAGGTAATCGAACGCCCCACCCTGCAGCGCGGCCACCGCGCTGTCGAGATCGGAATACGCGGTCATGATGATGACCGGCAGACCGGGATGCGACCGGCGGATTTGCTGCAGCAGATCGAGGCCATTGCCGCCGGGCATGCGGATGTCGCTGATCAGCACCTGCGGGCAGGCGTCTTCGAACGCGTCCAGCACATCGCGCGGGTTTGAAAAACTGCGCACCTCCAGACCCGCCTTGTGCAGCGCCTTCTCTAGTACGAAGCGGATCGAGGCATCGTCATCGACCACCCAGATCGGCTTCATCGCGCCCTCCCCCTGCGCCGACACCCGGTCAGGGCAACGGAATGGTGATGCGGAATTCGGTATGGCCCGGCTGGCTGTCGCATTCGATGGTTCCCTGATGTTGCTGGACGACGGTCTGTGCCAGGGTAAGACCCAGACCGCTTCCACCCTCGCGGCCCGAGATCAGCGGGAAGAATATGCGCTCCTTCAGTTCCGCCGGAATGCCCGGGCCGTTATCCACGACATGCAAGACCAGTGCCAGTCTGTAACGCTGGCGGGCCACAGTGATCTGCCGCGCCACGCGGGTGCGCAGCACGATTTTGGCGTCGCCCGCTGCGATGCGATGCTGCAGCGCCTGCGCCGCGTTGCGCGCGATGTTGAGCACCGCCTGGATCAGCTGTTCCCGATCCCCGCGGAACTCGGGTAGGCTGGTGTCATAGTCCTGCTCGATGGTCAGTCCCTGCGGGAACTCTGCCAGCAGCAGCATGCGCACACGCTCGCACACCTCGTGGATGTTCAGGTCGTCCACGACATGCGGCTTGCGGTGCGGTGCCAGAAGCCGGTCCACCAGGGTCTGCAGCCGGTCGGCCTCGGCAATGATCACTTGGGTGTACTCCTGCAGCTCAGGAAAGCGCAGTTCGGCATGCAGCAGTTGCGCTGCGCCGCGGATGCCGCCCAGCGGGTTCTTGATCTCGTGCGCCAGGTTGCGTATGAGCTCTTTGTTGGCCAATGCCTGGTTGTGCCACTGCTCCTCGCGCTCCTGCCGCGTCTGCTGGCTGAGCTGCAGCACTTCGACCAGCAGCAGATCGTCCGGGTGGTCAGTCCGTGCGATGATGACCTGCGCCGCCTCGCGCAAATCGCGCAGGCGGAACTGGCAGTCGAAACGCTTGCTGCTGAACGCATTGCTGCACACCTGCGCGAGCGACTCGCGCCACAGTGCGGCGCAATCCATCCACTGCCCGAGGTCCTGCGATTGCAACTGGCGTCGCGAAATGCCCAGACCGTTTTCCAGCGCCGGATTGGCGTAGCGGATTGCCCCTTGCGCATCGACCAGCGCCGCCATCGAGGCCAGCCACTCCAGCCCAGGAAAATCCATCGCGTCTTGCCACATGGCGGCAGTCCAGGGCCGCGCGCCGGTAGAAGCCGTGCTCACTGGGAATATTTCTGCAGCTCGCGCTGCAGCGCGGCGATATTTGCCTGCGTCAGTGCGATCTGCTCCTTCATCCCTGCGACGCGTTGCGCATATTCCCCGCCTTTGACCCCGCCGCCGACAATGCGCTCGCTGGGCAGGTAGTCCGGATGACCGTTGTTGTATTCCTTGAGCAGTTGCTCCAGCCGCGCTTGCTGCTGCAGCAGTTCCTGTTCGAGGATGCGGCGGGCTTCGGCGTCTCGCTCCTTCTGCGTGGAGGGGGCCACGCGCGCGGCCTGATTCTCGCTCGGGCTGGCTTTTTGCGCCCCGTCCTTGCCGCTGCCGATGACCTTGGGCGGCATCCCCGGGCTGGAGAGGATGCTCACATTGGCGTTGTCGATCAGCTTGCAGTTCTTGGCCCTGACCTCCGACAGATCGTTGGTATACGAATTGTCCGGACAACGATAGACCCGCTGCGGATCGGTCTGCGCCTGCGCGACACTGACTGCGGCCAGAGTCGCCAGCAACGCGCGCGCGAACTGGCAGGAGATGGATCGGAAGTTCGGGCTCATGATGGTGCGGCGAAGGGTTGGGGGAGCAGTGTAAGTCTGGCAACGCGCCAGCCACACGAAAAGCCGACAGCCGCGTGGCAAAACCAAAACAAAAGCGGCCCGCAGGCCGCCTGTGCACCGCGGCAGAGTTACAGCGAGTAGTACATATCGAACTCGACCGGATGTGTGGTCATGCGAAAGCGCGTGACCTCCTCCATCTTCAGCGCGATGTAGGCGTCGATGAAGTCGTCACTGAACACCCCGCCCTTGGTCAGGAAGGCGCGGTCCTTGTCGAGATGCTCCAGCGCCTGGTCCAGGCTCGAGCAGACGGTCGGGATTTTCGCCTCTTCTTCCGGCGGCAGGTCGTAGAGATTTTTGCTCGCTGCTTCGCCCGGGTGGATTTTGTTCTCCACGCCGTCGAGACCGGCCATCAGCATCGCGGCAAAAGCCAGGTAGGGGTTGGCAGTCGGGTCGGGGAAGCGCACCTCGATGCGGCGGGCCTTGTCGCTCTGCACGAACGGCACGCGGATCGAGGCCGAGCGGTTGCGCGCGGAATACGCCAGCATCACCGGCGCCTCGAAGCCCGGCACCAGCCGCTTGTAGCTGTTGGTGCCGGGATTGGTGATGGCGTTGAGCGCGCGCGCATGCTTGATGATGCCGCCGATATAGTAGAGCGCGAAGTCCGACAGCCCGGCGTAGCCGTTTCCGGCAAACAGATTCTTGCCGTCTTTCCACACCGACTGGTGCACGTGCATGCCGCTGCCGTTGTCGCCAACGATGGGCTTGGGCATGAAGGTCGCGGTCTTGCCGTAGGCATGCGCGACGTTGTGCACCACGTATTTGAGGATTTGCGTCCAGTCGGCGCGCTGCACCAGGGTGGAAAACTTGGTGCCGATCTCGCATTGCCCGGCGTTGGCCACCTCATGGTGATGCACCTCGACCGGCACGCCCATCTGCTCCAGGATCAGGCACGCTTCCGAGCGGATGTCCTGCAGGCTATCCACAGGGGGTACCGGGAAGTAGCCGCCCTTGACGGCCGGGCGGTGGCCCAGGTTGCCGCCTTCGCGCTCCTCACCAGTGGCCCAGGCCGCCTCGTTGGAATCAACCTTGACGAAGCAACCGGACATGTCGACATTCCAGCGCACCTGGTCGAAGATGAAAAACTCGGGTTCCGGGCCGAAATAGGCGGTATCGCCAATGCCGGACGCCTTCAGATACGCCTCTGCTTTCTTGGCGATCGAGCGCGGGTCGCGGTCGTAGGGCTTGCCATCACCTGGCTCGAGCACGTCGCAGCTCAGCAGCAGCGTAGTCTCCTCCATGAACGGGTCGATATTGGCGGTGTTCGGATCGGGCATGAGCAGCATGTCCGAGGCTTCGATGCCCTTCCAGCCGGCGATCGATGAGCCGTCGAAGGCATGGCCATCGCTGAACTTGCTTTCGTTGAACGCCGATACAGGCACGGTGACGTGCTGCTCCTTGCCTCGGGTATCGGTAAAGCGAAAGTCGACGAATTTGACATCGTGCTCCTTGACCATGCCCATCACATCGGCCACTGTCTTGCTCATGAAAATCTCCTGTCAGGTTGAAATGAGTTTGCGTATTCCTGGTCGCATCGGAAGTCGCGCCAGAATTCGGCTCGTGCCTGCACCGCGCAGCGGCAGCAATCTAGCAGAAACCGTGCCGGGGACTGATGCCCACTTCGCCTGCGCGCAAGCCCGATCGCGCGAGTGTCGGCACCTGTGCGGCAGGTTTTCGATGCACCGAATGAGTGCATTCATCCATCAAGCCTTGTTTTGGTGCGTTTTTCCTTATTTTGGTGCATCCTCCCAGATGCCGACGGGCAAATGCGCGCGCAAGTAGGCAAATGCCTGCTCCACGCTGGAAGGGTCGCCCTTGACCCCGAGTTCGATGTGCCGGCCCCATACCGGATGATCCACGCTGGGTAGGCTGAACACTTTGACACCGGCAAAGCGCCGCTCGACATCTTCCATCAGCGGGGTCAGGTCGGATTCCATTGCGTTGCGCACGATGACCGCGCGCTCAACCTGGTGGCCCTGCCCGTGCAGCGCGGCCAGCGGCCCGTCGAGCACCCATTCCAGCATCGGCCAGGCCATGACCGGGAAACCGGGAACGAAGTAGTGCTGCCGGATCGAGAACCCGGGAATCCGGTTGTAGGGATTGGGAATGATGTCGCTGCCCTGCGGAAACATGCCCATCTGCAGCCGCTGCAGGTTGACCGGAGAGTCCGGATCGCCCAGCTGCGCTTCGGCGATCCGCTGCTGGATCAACGCCTTGGCTTGCGGATGCAGTTGCAGCGGCAGCCCCAGCGCACGCGCGGCGCTCTGGCGGGTGTGATCGTCGGGCGTGGCGCCAATGCCACCGCAGCTTAGCGCCACGTCGCCGCGGGCATAGCTGGCCTGAAATGCGGCGGCGAGCAGATCGGGGTCGTCACCGAGATATTGCACCCAGTCCAGCCGCATCCGCCGGGCCCTGAGCAGTTCGAGCACATGGGAAAAGTGCTTGTCCTGCCGCTTGCCCGACAGAATCTCGTCACCGATGATGTAGAGGCCCAGTCGCATGCGCACACCTCGAAACAAAGTGTGAAGAATAGCCTGCCCAGATGTCGCGCACGTGCCGGACAGGCGCAGTGCGACGGCCGCTGCTCTGGATGCGACATGAGTCTGGCTTGCACGCACCATCGCAAATGCGGGGTGCCAAACCACGGGGCTGCAACCGTATGCTCGTACCTCTCGCGCCAGTGCCAATCCACATGCTGTTGCACCACACCTTCGAATTTACGGCCCCGCGCCACGCCGGGCACCGCGCCGTCGTGCGCGAAGGAGTGTCCACCACCTATGCCGAGATGGCGGGTCTGGTGGAGGGCATCGCCGCCGCGTTGCGGGCCAGTGGCGTACAGCGCGGCGAGCGGGTGGCGCTGTTTCTGGACAACTGCGTGGAAATGGTCGCGGCCATCTACGCCGTGCTCAAGGTGGGCGCGGTGTTCATGCCGATCAACACCCTGACCAAGGCCGACAAGCTGGCCTACATCCTCAACGATGCCGAAGCCTGCGCGCTGCTGACCCAACAGGAACTGGCCGAGGTCAGCCGCGCGGCACTGGCACAGAACCGCAGCGTGCGCCAGTGCTTCATGCTCACCGCCTATGCGCAGGGCAAGCCCGACAACGGCACGCCCGATCCGCGCGAATGCCCCTTCCCGCCGCCCCTGCCCGGCGCAGCGTGCTCCGCGACGCACCCCGATCTGATCGATCAGGACTTGGCCGCCATCATCTACACCTCGGGTTCTACCGGGCAGTCCAAGGGCGTGATGCTCACCCACCTGAACATGCTCACCGCGCTGCGCTCGGTGCGGGAGTATCTGGGGCTGCGGCAGAACGACATCCTCTGCTGCGCACTGCCTCTGGCGTTCGACTACGGGCTGTACCAGGTGCTGATGGCTTTCAGCCTGGGTGCCACCGTGCTGCTCGAGCGCTCGTTCACCTTCCCGGTCAAGGTGCTGGAGAACGTGGCGCGCGAGCGAGCCACGGTGTTTCCGGGGGTGCCGACCATGTTCACCCTGCTGACCCAGCTCGACACCTTGCACACCTTCGACCTGTCAGCGCTGCGGCTGGTCACCAACACCGCCGCGGCGCTGCCGCGCGCGCTGATCGCGCAGATTCGCGCAATGTTCCCGCAGGCGCAGCTTTACTCCATGTATGGCTTGACCGAATGCAAGCGCGTGAGCTACCTGCCGCCCGAGCAGCTCGACATCCGCCCGGACAGCGTAGGGCGCGGCATGCCCAACGAGGAGGTCTGGTTGGTCGACGACGCCGGACGACGCCTGCCCAACGGCTCGACCGGCGAGCTGGTCATCCGCGGCAACCATGTGATGCGCGGCTATTGGCGCAAGCCCGAGCAGACCGCGCAGCGCCTGCGCCCCGGACCGATCCCCGGCGAGCTGGTACTGTACTCGGGCGATCTGTTCCGCACCGATGACGAGGGCTGGCTGTATTTCGTCGCGCGGCGAGACGACATCATCAAGAGCCGCGGTGAAAAGGTCAGTCCACGCGAGGTCGAAAACGTGCTCTACGCGCTCGACGGCGTACTCGAGGCCGCTGTAGTCGGCGTGGACGACCCGCTGCTGGGTCAAGCGGTCAAGGCTTTCGTGGTGTGCAGGCCCGGCCACAATCTGACCGAGCGCGAGGTCATCAAGCATTGCCTAGCGCACATCGAAAACTTCATGGCGCCGAAGTTTGTCGAATTCGTCCCCGCCCTGCCCCGCACCGAAACCGGAAAGATCAAGAAAACCGGGCTGCACTGAGTTTGCTTGCGCGCAAACGCCCACTCCTTCCCCGCACGTTCTGCTCCCCACCATGCTCGACCATCAGCAACGAATCCGCCAGTACATCGACAGCAACTTTCTGCTGGGCGCGCGCGACCTCGCCTACAGTGACACCGACTCGCTGCTCGACCTGCACATCCTCGACTCCACGGGCGTGCTCGAACTCATCCTCTTCCTCGAGGAAACCTGGGGCATCCAGGTTGCCGACAGCGAGATGGTGCCCGAGAACCTCGACAGCGTCGCCGCAATTGCCGCCTATGTGCAGCGCAAGCTGGCGGGCTGAGACGAGATGACCAGACCCATGCTGCAGACAGACGTGCTTGCGATCGACTGCGAGGCGGAAACCGCGCGCATCGGCGCATTCCTGGTCCGCACCCTGCGCAGCTTCAACAAGCGCGGCGTGGTCGTTGGCCTGTCGGGTGGGGTGGATAGTGCGGTGTGTGCTGCGCTGGCGGTGCGCGCGCTCGGCCCGCAGCGGGTGTTCGCGCTGCTCATGCCCGAGCGCGATTCTTCCGGCAGCAGCATTAGCCTCGGAGCCGAGGTGGCACGCCAGCTGGGCATCGCGCATGCGGTCGAAGACATCACCCCGGCGCTAGAGGCCATTGGCTGCTACCGGTGGCGCGATGACGCGGTGCGCGCGGTACTGCCCGACTACACCCCGCGGTGGAAAATCAAGCTCGCGATCTCGGGCGGACTGACCGGTGGCATCAACCATTTCCGCCTCATCGCCCGGTCTCCCAACGGCCAAATGCATGACGTGCGTCTGCCGCTGCGCGAATACCTGCAGATCGTCGCTGCCACCAACCACAAGCAGCGCCTGCGCAAGACCCTAGAGTATTTTCATGCCGACCGCCTGAACCATGCCGTGATCGGCACTCCCAACCGTCTGGAATACGACCTGGGATTCTTTGTCAAGAACGGTGACGGCTCGGCCGACATCAAACCGATCGCGCACCTGTACAAAACTCAGGTTTACGCCTTGGCGCGGTGTCTCGGTCTGCCCGAGGCGGTGTGCAACGCCGCGCCCACGACCGACACCTTCAGCCTGCCGCAAGGGCAGGACGAGTTCTACTTTGCCTTGCCCTGGGCGCAGATGGATCTGGCGCTGTGGGCGCGCAACCACGGCTGCAGCGCCGAGGAACTCGCCACGGCACTTGGCTGTTCCCCGGCGCAGGCCGCGGCGGTACTGGCCGACATCGACACCAAACGCCGCACCACCCGCTACCTGCACGCAGAGCCCGCGCGGATCGACGCGGCGCTGCAGCCGCACGCGCACCCCACCCACTGATGCCTCGCACCATGCACCCCATCCCCGCATCCGAACTGCAAGCGCTCGGCCCCGAGGGTCAGGCCGACTTTATCCGGCGGCTGCACCGGCTGAGCGCCGCGCTCGCCCCCCTGCCGGACAAGCCGGAAGAAACCCCCTACTCCGCGCTGCGTGCGCTGTGGCTACTAGCCGCGGGAACCGCGCTGTCGCTCCATGCCGCGATGGACACTCCGCTGCAGCCGCTCTGCGCCGCGCAGCGCGATACCCTCGACAGCCTGATCGCCCGGCGCATCGCCGGCGAGCCGATTGCCTACCTCACCGGCAGGCAGCGTTTCATGGGGCTGGAATTGCTGGCCCGCCCCGACGCGCTGATTCCGCGAGCGGAGAGCGAGCTGCTCGGCACGGCAGCCGCACAAAAGCTGCGCGCGATGGCGGCGGGTGCGACGGCCACGCCGCCGGTGGTGATCGACGTCTGCTGCGGCTCGGGCAATCTGGCACTGGCGCTGGCGCATGCGGTGCCGCAGGCGCAGGTGCATGGTGCCGACATCTCGGCGGCGGCCATCGCCCTGGCGCGCGAGAACGCCCACCAGCTCGGACTGGAGCAGCGCGTGACCCTGCATGCCGGCGATCTGCTCGCCCCCTTCGGCCCCGCATTTTCCCGCAAGGTCAATCTGCTGGTGTCGCTACCGCCCTACATTTCGACCGTCAGAATGGACAGCATGCCGCGCGAGATCGTCGGCCACGAGCCGCATCTGGCGTTCGACGGCGGGCCGTTCGGTGTGCGCATCCTGATGCGCCTGATCCGCGAAGCGCCGCCGCTGCTGCGGCCCGGCGGCTGGCTAGGCTTGGAAGTCGGCCTTGGCCAGGGCCCCGCGATGGTGCAACTGCTCGACAAGCATCCGGCCTACGGCCGTGTGGAGACCGTGTGCGACGCCGACGGCGCAGTACGCGCAGTACTGGCGCAGGCGGTCTGAACACGGCGGCTGCGCAGCGGCCAGGCACGCGCTGCAGCGGCACGCGCGCCAGCCCGGTGCGCGACATACAGCACCGGTAACGCGCCGCCCACCAACAGATGCACCACCGCGCTCCACGCAGCAAGCCGCTCGCCGCCGGCGTAATACAGCGCTAAGCCAGTGGCGCCCAGCAGGCCGAACGCGAGTAGCAGCAACGCGCCGCTGATCAGGTTTTCGCGCCGCACCCAGCCCGCGCGCACATGCACCGTCCATAGCGCGCCGACCAGTCCGAGCATGAGGAAAAAGCTCAGCGCATGCAGCGCAGCCACCCACACCCGCGCCCCGCTGGGCAGGAGCCACGGCAGCTCCCACTCCAGCCGCATGTGCAGCGCGCCGGGAGCCAGCAGCAGCCCGCTGGAGAGCAGCGCCAACAGCACGGCGTGCAGCAGCGGCACGAAGCCGCGCGGATAGGTTTTCATGCGACGCCCTCCGGCGCGGCGTGCACGATGGCCCCGCCTAGGCGCGCTAGCAGCGCATGGCGACGCGCGGCGTCGGCCAGCGCCGCGACCTTGGTCAGCGCATCGGCACGCCAGCACTGCGCCGCACGCACGCTCCAGACCTGCGGGGTGGCAACCGCATCCGCGCGTCCTGCGGGATGCAGCACGCAGCCCGGAAAGCGCTCGCGGTCGGCCGCGTCCAGACCCAGCGCCGAGCTGGCCACGGCAGCATTGCGCAACCGGCCCGCGGCGTGAATCACACCGTCCGCAATGCGGATCGCCAGCGGCAGCGCCTGCGGCCCGTACACCCGCAGATCACCCCCGGCGTTGACCACCGCCTGTGCCACCCCAGCGCGCTGCAGGCAGCGGATCGCGCAATCGACCGCATAGCCCTTGGCAATGCCGTCGAGCGTGAGCAGCACCGGGCGGCGCAGCGCCACCCGCCGCCCGGGCAGCAGCGCCACCGCATCCGCGCCCGGCGGTGCATCCAGTGTGGCAAAACCGTGATCCGGCAACAGGCCGCGCGCCACCAACTGGCCCGCAACCGTGATGTCGAAGCACCCCGCGCTGGCCCGCGACAGAGCGAGCGCCTTGCGCAGCACGTCCCAGGTCCAGACATCGACCGGCTGCGGCTGGCGATGCGCATCCCGGTTAATGCGCGACAGCGCGCTGTCCGGTGCGTGAAAACTCATGCGCTGCTGCACCCGCGCCACATGCAGGAACGCCGCGCGCACCGCGCGTTCCACCCTTGCTGCGCGGCCCGCGGCGCGGATTTCCACCCAGGTGCCGAGCAGGGGCTGCATGCGGACCACGGTGCGCAGAACGTCGCTCATTTCCCCGCCTGCAGCGCGATCTGCTGCAGCACTAGCAGCCGCTTGACCCCATTCATCACATTGCGGCAGGACAGCGTCGCGCCACTGATGTTGGGCACGTCCTTGTCGAGTTTGAACGGGTCAGCCAGCGTCTTGCCCACCAGCGTCTGGCGCCACCCCGGGCGGGTGATCTGGTCGCCATAGGTTTCGCGAAAAATCAGCACCTCGACCCCGCGCACCTTGCCCTCGGGCAGCAGGCCCACCGCGTAGTGGATGAACTCATGTTTGCCGACCACGTCGTCGACGATGAACCAGCCGAGCAGCCTGCCGCCCTTTTCCGCGCGCCAGACCTCCTGCCGGTCCCAGCGCTGTTTCAGGCCGGATCGATCCTCGATCGCCGCCTTTTGCTGCGGCGTGAGCTGCAACGGTGCGCTGACAAAGCGCTCGGCCTCGGGGAAGATCGCCTTTTGTGCCTGCTCGACCGTGAGGTATTCGGTCGCATAGGCGGGGCCTGCGACCAGCGCCGCCAGCGGCAGCAGCGCGGATGTCTGCCAGCTTCGCATCGCCCGCTCCGTCAGAAATTCAAGCCGATCTTGAGCCGCAGCTCGCGCCTGGCGTGGTCGGCCAGGTGCAGCCCGGCGCGGTTGCCGTCGGCCTCGTTCGAGCCGCGCAACTGCTCGGCCCAGGTGAACGTGGTCCACCAGCGCTTGCCGCCGTAGTGGATCGATGGCCCGGCAAACAAGTCCCAGTGGTCGAATTCCCACGAACCGCCTGCCGGCCGCAGCAGCTCGGCATCGATCCAGCCCTCCACGCCCAGCGACCAGTTCGGCGCAAAGCGATACGACACGCCGCTGCGCAGCCGGGGTGCAACCGCCACCTCGGTGCCGCTTCCAGCATCAGGCCGCCAGGTCTCGGCTTCGAGCTCCAGATTGGTCAGCCATTGCAACTGCCCGTCGAGATAGGGTTTTTGCAGGATCAGCTTGGTTTCCAACTCCCAGCCGCGGCCCTTCTCGCCGGTGATCGCATCGACTGTGTCGTAGCTCACCTCGCCATACAAGGCCACGCCGAGGTCCTCCTTGTACGGCGAGGCGAGCATTTTTTTGATCTCGACCGACATCCCGCTGAACTGGGTGCTGTGCCGGCTGCCGGTGATCTCTGGCGCATCGAGCGGCCCGGCGCAGCCGACCGTGCCGCAGTCGTAACTGTGGCGGTAGCCGTTGAGATAGACCGAACCGCTCAGGCTGTCGGTGATGCCGTATTCCGCTTCGGCGCGGAACTGCTGCGCTGAGTAGCTGCCGCGGCGCTTGCCGTCGTAGTCGGTGATCCAGATATACGCCTCGGACTTGCCCTGCGGCAGGGTTTCGGCGCCGATGGTGTAGCCGAGCAGGTTTTCGTCAGCTTGCGCGTCCAGTGGAATTGCCGCGCCCGCAAAGCCGAGCAAAGACACCAGACAGACAGTTTGGACTCGTTTCAAAATGACCTCCGTTTTGATAACGGTTCGCATTTTTGTTTTTATTTCTAAACATGTCAACAGCCTCCGCATCTGGCTTGGGTGATTCGGTGGCGCGCGTAAGCTGGCCCCGCCCGCAGCGGGGTCGTACAGCAGGAAATCCCGGCGGCGGGGGCGCCGCCGAGGACGAGCAGAGAACCGGACTGCTACTTCAGGCCGTCAGGCCTTGACGCAGTCGACGAAATAGCGCTTGTGCCCGGACGCGTCGGTTTGCGTCACCAGCCCATGCACATCGGTGGCAAAGCCGGGGAAGCGCTGGTTGAAGTCGCGCGCGAATTCGAGATAGCGCTGGATCGGCCGGTTGAAGCGCTCGCCGGGGATCAGCAGTGGAATGCCTGGCGGATACGGAGTGACGAGCGCCGCGGTGACGCGGCCTTCGAGCTGGTCGATCTCGACACGCTCGATCTCGCGGTGCGCCATCTTCGCGTACGCTTCGCTCGGCGTCATTGCGGGCTGCAGGTCCGACAGATACATCTCCGTGGTCAGCCGCGCGACATCGTTTTGCCGGTACGCCTCGTGGATTTGCTGGCACAGATCGCGCAGGCCGACGCGTTCGTAGACCGGGTTCTGCGCGATGAACTCGGGCAGGATGCGCCACAGCGGCTGGTTGCGGTCGTAGTCATCCTTGAACTGCTGCAGCGCGGTCACCAGCGTGTTCCAGCGGCCTTTGGTGATGCCGATGGTGAACATGATGAAAAAGCTGTAGAGCCCAGTTTTTTCCACGATGACGCCGTGCTCGGCGAGGAAACGGGTGACGATCGCCGCCGGAATGCCGGTGGCGTCGAAGTCGCCGTTGAGCTTGAGCCCCGGGGTGACCACGGTCGCCTTGATCGGGTCGAGCATGTTGAAGCCTTCAGCGACCGAGCCAAAGCCGTGCCAGTCGTCCTCGGCGCGCAGCATCCAGTCGTCGCGCTCGCCGGTGCCCTCTGCGGCCAGCGACTGCGGCCCCCAGACTTCGAACCACCAGTCCTGTCCGTAGTCGGCATCGACCTTGCGCATCGCGCGGCGGAAGTTCATCGCCTCGAGGATGCTCTCTTCGACCAGCGCGGTGCCGCCAGGCGGCTCCATCATCGCCGCGGCCACGTCGCAGGAGGCGATGATCGCGTACTGCGGCGAGGTCGAGCTATGCATCAGATACGCCTCATTGAAGCGGTGGAAGTCGAGCTGCTGGTTCTGCGCGTTCTGCACCAGAATCTGTGAGGCCTGGCTCAGACCGGCGAGCAGCTTGTGCGTCGACTGCGTCGAAAACACCAACGACTCGCGCGTGCGCTCGCGTCCCTCGCCGATGGCGTGCATGCCGCGGTAGAAGTCGTGAAACGCTGCATGAGGCAGCCAGGCCTCGTCGAAATGCAGGGTGTCGATGTGGCCGTCGAGCATCTGCTTGATCAGGTCGACGTTGTAGACCACGCCGTCGTAGGTCGATTGCGTGATGGTGAGGATGCGCGGCTTGACCTTGCCCGCCAGATGGCTGGTCAGCGGGTTTTCGGCAATCTTGCGCGCGATGTTCTCGGGGCGGAATTCATCCTTGGGGATCGGGCCGATGATGCCGTAGTGGTTGCGCGTCGGCGTGAGGAACACCGGCAGCGCGCCGGTCATGATGATTGCGTGCAGCACCGATTTGTGGCAGTTGCGGTCGACCACGACCACATCGCCTGGGGCGACGGTCGAATGCCAGACCATCTTGTTCGAGGTTGAGGTGCCGTTGGTGACGAAAAACAGATGGTCGGCATGGAAGATGCGCGCAGCATTGCGCTCGGATGCCGCCACCGGGCCGGTATGGTCGAGCAGCTGGCCGAGTTCTTCGACTGCGTTGCACACGTCGGCGCGCAGCAGGTTCTCGCCGAAAAACTGGTGGAACATCTGCCCGACCGGGCTTTTGAGAAACGCCACGCCGCCCGAATGCCCTGGGCAGTGCCAGGAATACGAGCCATCGGCGGAATAGCCCACCAGGGCGCGGAAAAACGGCGGCGGCAGCGAATCCATGTAGGCGCGCGCCTCGCGGATGATGTGCCGGGCGACGAACTCGGGCGTATCCTCGAACATGTGGATGAAGCCGTGCAGCTCGCGCAGGATGTCGTTGGGAATGTGCCCCGAGGTGCGTGTCTCGCCGTAGAGGTAGATCGGGATTTCGGCATTGCGAAAGCGGATTTCCTCGATGAAGGCGCGCAGCGAATGCAGCGCTGCGGGTTCGACGCCTTCTTCCGCGGTGGCGAACTCTTCATCGTCGATCGACAGGATGAAGGCGCTGACCCGGCTTTGCTGTTGCGCGAAGCTGGACAGGTCGCCGTAGCTGGTCACGCCCAGCACTTCCATGCCTTCTTTTTCGATGGCCTGCGCCAGCGCGCGAATGCCCAGGCCGGAAGAGTTTTCCGAGCGGAAATCCTCATCGATGATCACAATGGGAAAGCGAAAGTGCATGACGGCTCCGGCGGGAACGGGATAAAGTGCCACAGTGTAGGAAATCCCGATGTCGCAATACGCAACTCACGCTGATGGACAACCCGACCGCCTGGTGGATTCTTGCTGGCCTCTTCGTCGCTCTCGAACTGCTCAGCGGCACCTTCTACCTGCTGATGCTCGCGATCGGCGCTGCAGCCGGTGCACTCGCGGCGCATGCAGGCCTGCCGCGCGAGCTGCACTGGGTGGCGTTCACCCTGGTGGGCGGCGGCGCGGTCGTGGTGCTGTACTTCAGCCGCCGCAGCCTCGGTCGGCGCACGGCGCAGGACATGCGCCACGACAACCTCGATCTCGGCGCCACGGTGGAGGTCTCCTCCTGGTCTGCCGAGGGGATGGCCCGGGTGCACTACCGCGGCTCCGACTGGAACGCCCGCCCGGTGCGGCGCGGCCCGCTGCACACCGGCCCGCACCGCATCGCAGGCCAGGACGGCAATGTGCTGCTGATCGAGCCCTTGCCCGAGGCGCTGGCCTGTCCACCGAATGACACGAGCGCGCAGCACAATCCGGGCTGATCGCGCCCGTCGCACCGTTTCTCAACAGGGAGTCGTTCATGGAAATCGCCATTGTCCTGGCCGTCATCGCGGTGTTGTTCGTCAGCCGCGGCATCAAGATCGTGCCGCAGCAAAACGCCTGGATTCTCGAACGCCTCGGCCGCTATCACGCCACATTGCAACCGGGGCTGAACATCATCATCCCCTTCATCGACAACGTGGCCTACAAGCACTCGCTCAAGGAGATTCCGCTGGACGTGCCCAGCCAGGTCTGCATCACCAAGGACAACACCCAGCTCACGGTCGACGGGGTACTGTATTTCCAGGTGACCGATCCGATGCGGGCGAGCTATGGCTCGTCGAACTATGTCGTCGCGATCACCCAACTGGCACAGACCACGCTGCGCTCGGTGATTGGCAAACTCGAACTGGACAAGACCTTCGAGGAACGCGAGTTCATCAACCACAGCGTGGTCAACGCGCTGGACGAAGCGGCCGCCACCTGGGGCGTGAAGGTGCTGCGCTATGAAATCAAGGATCTGACCCCGCCCAACGAAATCCTCCATGCCATGCAGCGCCAGATCACCGCCGAGCGCGAAAAGCGCGCGGTGATCGCCACCTCCGAAGGCGCGCGGCAGCAGGCGATCAATGTGGCCGAGGGCGAGCGTCAGGCCTTTATCGCGCGCTCAGAAGGCGAGCGTCAAGCCGCGATCAACAAGGCACAGGGCGAGGCCGCGGCGATCGAGGCGGTGGCCAACGCCACCGCGCACGCGCTGGAGGTGATCGCCTCGGCGATCCAGAAACCAGGCGGCGAGCAGGCGGTACAGCTCAAGGTTGCACAGCAGGGCCTCGAGGCCTATGCGAATCTGGCCAAGGCCGGCACTAGCCTCATCGTTCCGGGCGACATGAGTCAGGCCGCCGCACTCATCGCCTCGGCCATGACTGTGCTGAAAAAATCCCAGTGACCCAGCGGTCTGCCCTGCCCTCGGCGCGTGCTGTGGCACTGGCCGCGCTGGTCGAGCCCGATCCCACGCGCAAGGTAGCGCTCGCGCTGAATTTGCGCTCCGGGCTGGTTGCGGGTGAGGTCACGATCGACCCGGCAGCGGATCTACAGCCTGCAGCGGGCATCGCCCTGCCCGGCTGCCCGTCCAGGCCCGTGCTGATGTCCGCCCAGCAGATGCCGCGTCGCAACCCGCGCGACCCGAAAGGCCATGCCGCGCTGCTGCACGCCATCGCGCACATCGAGTTCAACGCGATCAACCTTGCGCTCGATGCGGTGTGGCGGTTTCCAGGCCTGCCCGAGCGCTTCTACCGCGACTGGGTCCAAGTCGCCGCCGAGGAGGCCGAGCACTTCAGTCTGCTGCGCGCGCACCTGCAGCGCATCGGTGCCGACTATGGCGACTATCCGGCGCACAACGGCCTATGGGAAATGGCCGACAAGACCCGTTGCGACCTGCTCGCACGCATGGCGCTGGTGCCGCGCACGCTCGAAGCGCGTGGGCTGGATGTGAATCCCAGCATCCGCGCCAAGCTCGCTGCCGCCGGCGACCTACGTGGCGCTCAAATCCTCGACCGCATCCTGGCCGACGAAATCGGCCATGTGGCGGTGGGTAACCGCTGGTATCTCTGGGCCTGCGCCCGGCAGGGGCGTGATCCGCTGAGCACGCATGCGCAGCTTGCCGCGCAATTTGGCGCACCGCGCAGCAAGCCGCCGTTCAACCGCGATGCCCGACTGCAGGCCGGGTTCACGGCGGAGGAACTCGACCACATGGAGCGCGCGCAGGCAAATCCAGGTTGACCGCGCGGAAACTCACCCCGCCCGGTGCAACGCCATGCCGCCTCTGGCTATTCTTGCGCAGCCTCGTCGATCCGCCGCCCTGCATATGCCCGCCTTGTCCCGCACACCAAATTCCTTCGCCCCGATCGCCTGCGCCGCGTTGGCGATCTGTCTGCTGCCAATAGCCGCGCTAGCGGCTGTAAAGCCCGCCATGAGTCTCACCGCCAAGCCCGCTCTCAACGTCCTTGACCAGCCATTGCCGCCCTGCAGCCACGCGCCGCTGACCGGCTACCTGCGCGATGGCTCGTGCACCGTCACCGCCAATGACGCCGGAGTACATGGGGTGTGCGCCGTGATGACTGCCGAATTCCTGGCCTACACCAGGGCGCAGGGCAACGATCTGTCCACCCCGAACCCGGCGCTGCGTTTTCCGGGCCTCAAGCCGGGTGACCGCTGGTGCGTCTGCGCCGGGCGCTGGCAGCAGGCGCTCGACGCGGGCGTGGCACCCAAGGTCGTGCTTCAGGCCACCAGCCAGGAGGTGCTCAACTCGCTGTTCCTCGATGATCTGGCGCGGCACGCGGTCGATCCGCCCAAGCACCTGCCGCAACAACCCCTGCCCGGGCGCTGAGCAGCCACCGGCGCGCCGCGGTCAACGCCCGGTGCGATGGATGTACCGGTTGAGCTGTGCCATGTCCGCCGAGGTCCGGCGGTAGAGGTGGTCCAGGCTGATGATCGCCACTTCGAGCAACAGCACCGCGAGGATTGGTCGCTCCAGGCGCAAGCGGTCATACATGGTGCGACTGATGCGCAGCAGGCGGGTGTCCTCGCCGGCGCGCAGCCGGATCTCGCGCGGCTTGCGGTCGAAAAAGCTCATTTCGCCCAGCATCTCCCCCGGCATGATCCGGCCGATCTCCATCTCACTCTCGGGCAGTTGCGCGATCAGACAGCCCTGTCCATCGAGAACGAAAAACAGGCTTTCCCCAACCTGACCGATATCAGCGATGATCTCGCCTTTTTTCGGCGCCATCAGATCGCAATAGTCGAGAAAATCGTGGATTTCGCGGCGGGTGAGGATGCTGGTGTCGACCAGTTGGCCAAGGAAACGGGCAAGCGTTTCGCGGTCTTCAGCAGTCAGGGTCAGGCGTTCCATGTGGTAACCATGCGGTTGAACAATCGGTTGGGTGTGACATCGGGTACATATCCTAGCCCGCAGCCTGCGGTTTTGACAGCGTCGGCTTCACAATCCGAAATGGCTGCGGATGCCCGACAGCAGCATGTTGACCGCAATCGCGGTGAGGATCAGGCCCATAAGCTTTGCTGCGGCGTTCATCACCGAGTCGCCCAGCCACTTGAGCAGGGTTTCACTCATCAGCAACAAGCCACCGGTCACGGCCACGGGCGAACTGAGCGCGCCCACCCAGGTCCAGATTTGGCTGGGCTGGCGTGAGGCCAGCAGCAACACGGTGGCCAGCGCCGAGGGACCGGCGAGCAGCGGTACCGCCAGCGGAAAGATCAGCGGCTCGCGCCCGCTGCCAGCGCCGAAGATTTCGGATGTGGTGGAGAAGATCATCTTGATCGCCACCAGCAGCAGGATGACCCCGCCAGCCACCTCGATCGACGGCTGGCTGAGGTTCATCAGTTTCAGAAAGCCGTGGCCGCCAAGCATGAAGGCCAGCAGCACTACATAGGCAATGCCGATTTCGCGCAGCGCCACCGGCATCCGGCGCCCAATCGGCAACTGGCGCATCACTGCGATGAAAAACGTGCCCTGGCTGATACGCGGACAGCGGTTTGTTGCGCTTGCCCTTGCGCTGAAGGCCTGGCTCAACGAGCAAGACCCGGAAACCGAGAAGCGTGCCAAGGCGGCGAAATTCACTAGGGCCGTTCAACGCCTGAGAGTCGGTTTCACTTCAGAATCTGCACCCACGCAAAGTAGACAGTCTGTCCTTGATCTTCTGGACGCAGACCCGGACGGCTTCGCGCAACCTCCCCGAAAACCACTCGAGGAGCCATTCCTTCTAGAGTCAAATCGACCGCAACCGGATCCCCGGCCTGGACGATCTCGGCATGCGTCTGCAGGACCAACCCTCCTTGGTGGTCGTCCAAGACCAGCAACGCGGGGTGCCAAGGCACATGCGCGTCTGCCAAAAGCCAGCCTTGACGCATCCGTACCCATCGCGCATGAAAGGTATTGCGGTTATCCAGGCGCAAGCCTTCGATTTTTTTGAGCAGATCCTGCAGCTTGGGGTCGTCCCAATTCACATCTACAGCGTGGGACATCGGGTCGACGGGGCGAGTCATGGCTCAATCTCCTCAAAGTCCAGATTCTGCTCAGCCAATCCGGACCCCATGACGACGACGGGTTGGGGGTTCTGTGCTGCGTGGCCCTGCACGGTCACGCGCCCTGGCCGATCCACCAGAAACCGCAAATCCGGGGGCTGTCCGGGAAGCGGCGCACGTCCGAAATACAGCGCACCTGCAGCGCGCAAGACAACCGCAGTGCGGTGCACTCGCACGATCACGCCGGAAAGACCATATTGCAGCCAGCTGCCATTGCGGCTCAGATCGGTGAGGGTGTAGTCCCCATCGCGCCAAAGCACGACCGCCTGCCGCCGAGACACGTCCTCGCGATCGATGACGATGTCGGCCTCGGATGACCGGCCGATGTGGACCACACGGCCCGGAATCACGACTCGTTCCGGTCCGCTGTCGGGGCGTTGAAGATGCAACCAGAGCAGAGTGGCACTGTCCGGCTGTGCGTTTTCCGGCGGATCCATCCAGACGTCCGTCAACCCAGAATCCCATTGCATGCGGTGCACGTGTTGCAAGGTCTCGCGCAGCGACTGGGACAACTGCTGAACCGCGGCAGCATCCAGCAGGATTTGTCCTCCTTGGGCCGCCGCGGCCAGTGCATTGGCGTGTTGCAGAGTCTGGCCTTCGTAATCTGGGGGCTGCCCCAGGATTCGCCCCCTGCTGATCCCAATGGCCACATGCACCTCTACCTCGTGAGCAATGGGGCGTACCCATTGCATCAGATCGCGGCGCAGAGCACGCGCACAGACCAGGGCTCGCTCTGCTTGGTCGAACAGGGCCAGCAGACCGCTGCGGTCCGTGCGCACCACGATCCCACCCTGTGCGGCAGCGCGGTGCGCCAGGCGCTGCGCTGCGCGCTGCATGAAATCTTGTGCCTTGCGCTCGCCCAGAGTAATAAACAGGGTGTGAACGGGCGGAATCTCGGCGCTAAGCGCCACCAGCACCGGCGCTGGCATGTCGGGCTTTTTCCAAAAGGGGATCACAACACCGCCACCCTTTCTATCGCCGCGGCACACGCAGTGGGATGAGGGTGTTGATCCAGCATCGGGCCGAATCGTCCTCTGGGCGTTGTCCCTCGCGGACGCTGTCGAGCACATAGACCTGCGTGTGGGCGGAAGACGACGCGTCATCGCAAAGGCCATACTCCAGCCCGTCTGTCAGTGGATCTGCGGTGAGGAGCAGGACCCGACCCTGCGCGTCTTCGCCAACTTGCATGACAACCTGCTCGGAGCCACCAGGCTGCAGCACGCACAGCACCACAGGACGCGGGTGGAACTGTCCGCGAGGATCATGCAGGAGTGCCTCGACGAGCGCGGGAAGCAGTGTGTGCGGTGCAGGGAGAATCGAAAAATCAGTCGGCATAAATGAAATGCATGGCAGCGGAGCAGAATTCGGCTTCACCCGAAACAGTGTAAAGATCCTGAGGCTTTCTGTGCCCGCGCTTTCCCGTGTGTTTCTGGATCGATTGTGAAATTTTTCACGGGATTGCGCAGTATTTTGTCTGTGTGATCTTCGATCAGCACCTTAGCAGGCCGTTAAAAAACGTCGCGAGGATGGCCAGATGCAAGGCGCACGGCGCGCAGCGACCGAGACATATCAAATAGATAGGCGAGGCAGCGCGCACCGTGCAACGCCGCAGATGGCCCACCGCAGTAGTGGGCGCCTCGAAAAACCTGGCCGTCGAGCGGCGGGCCGGGCATCATGTGGGCATGGTGACGTGATGAGGGGATGGCGGTGATCAAGGTCAGTCTGTTCGCGGAGCAAGAGCGCGAGACCAAGCTGGACAAGATCGGCGACGCGCTGAGCAAACTGGCCCAGCACGTGGACTTCGCGGCGTTGGCTGCGGAGATCGACGAGGCTGCGCCGCGCCCTGGTCGCGAGCGGGGCGGGCGCCCGCCGTTTCCGACGGAACTGATGATTCGCGTCCTGGTGATCCAGCAGATCTACAACCTCAGCGACGAGCAGATGGAGTTCCAGCTTCTGGATCGGCTGAGCTTCCAACGCTTCGTGGGCCTGCGGCAGAGTTCGCAGGCGCCGGACCGCACGACCATCTGGACTTTCAAGGAGCGGCTGATCAAGGCCGGTGCCAGCGAACGCATCTTCGATGCGGTGAGGCAGCAACTCGACCGTCACGGCTACATCGCGCGCGGCGGCCAGATGATCGACGCCAGCATCGTGCCCGTGCCGAAGCAGACGCTGAGCAGGGACGAGAAAGAGATTGTTCAGCAGGACGCGATGCCGGCCGAGTGGTCGGCGCCCAAGCGCCGGCAGAAGGACATCCAGGCCCGCTGGACCAAAAAGCACGGCAAGAGCTACTTCGGCTACAAGCTCTCGACCAGCGTGGACCGGCGGCACAAGCTGATCCGGGGCATTCACATCAGCACGGCCAGCGAGCACGACACCCTGCACTTCGAGGGCGTCCTCGACGCGGGCAACACTAGCCGCGACGTCTGGGCTGACAAGGGTTACGTCGACGGCGAACGCGAGGAGCGTCTGAAGGCCCAGGGCTGGCGCATGCACATCCAGCGCAAGGGGCAGGCCGGCAAGCCGCTGTCCGACTGCCAGGAGCGGCGCAATCGGCGCATTGCCAAGACCCGCGCTCGTGTGGAGCACATCTACGCCAGCCTGGAACAGATGGGCGGTAAGGCGCTGCGCTCGATCGGCCTGGACCGGGCGACGCTGCATCTGAACTGGAAGGCCGCGACGTACAACCTGCGGCGTCTGTGCTCGCTGATGGAGGTGGGGCCGGCGCCCTTCTGACGCCCGAAATGGGCCTGGAGCGGTCGAATGCCACCGGACCAGGGCTCCAGACGGCGGAGAAATCCCCTCGCCACCCTTCGCGTGGCTCGGAAACGCGCTCGTTTGAGACATCATCACGGCACGGTCAGGTCAAAGATGCGGTAATTCGAGGTGCCCTAGTTTTTCAACGGCCTGTTAGCGTGCGAGCGCATACCCGCCAGCCATGCTGCAAGCAGCGTCGCGAGGATCAGCAGAATGGCGGTCGTCAAGCCGGCAACCTGCAGCGTCAACCACAGCGGCTGCAGATCGATCGGGACGCCGAACAGTTCCATCTCCGCCTCTGCGCGGCACTTCGTAGACGTAGCGGTCGATGATCTTCTGCGCATCGGGGGAGCGCAGCGTCTTGTGGCCCAATGTCCGTCCATCTCGTTTCATGTCCATGAGATGCACTGACTGACTCCTTATGAGCCCTCATGAGTCCCCTATTTGTCGACTTATTTATCGACTGCTGAGTAAGTTCAAATGTTTTCTGCCGGTTCAATAATGAACAATCTGGACAATCTGGGGTAAATAAACAATGCGCAAGACCAAGCCATCAGGCGAGCCGACCGCCTCTTCACACATCACCCCTGGACACGATCTCGCCTCGAGCGGCATGCCGCAGGTCGCGTTTGAAATCCCTGTTGGAACACGGCAGGCGCGCGAGCAAACCGCCCGTCGCATTTATCCCTTTCGCATCATCGGCATGGGGCTGGCGGGGCTGACCATCAGCGGGGTTCTGCTGATGCAGCACGCCGCCGCGTGGCGCTGGGCGCTGATGGGGTTGACCTGCCTGGTCTGGCCCCATGTCGCCTACCTCTGGGCGCGACTGAGCCGTGATTCCTACGACGCAGAGAAACGCAATCTGCTCATCGACTCGGCCATTGCGGGGATGTGGGTTCCCCTGATGCACTTCAACCTGCTGCCCAGCGTCGTGCTCGTGACGGTAACCACTTTCGATAAGTTCAGCACTGGCATTCGACGTCTTTGGTTGCGCTCCCTGCCTGGGTTGTTTGCAGCAGCAGCGCTCGTCACCCTGGTTCTGCGCCCGCCCGTGGACTTGCCAAGCTCACTGCTAGTCATCGTTTGTACCTTGCCGCTTCTCGTCGTCCACACCATGTCGACCGCAATTGGCAGCTACCGCCACATCCGCACCATCTCTCGCCAGAACAAACAGCTCGAGATGTTGCGCAGGACCGACTCGCAGACCGGCCTGTTTGTGCGTGACCATTGGCTGAGTGAAGCCAACGCCGCGCTGCAAGCCTTTCACGCAAACGGACAGCCGGCGTGTTTGCTGATGATCGACATCGATCGGTTCAAAGACATCAACGATACCTACGGCCATGTGGCTGGCGATGAGGTCATCAGCTCGGCCGGGCGGGTGATTCGCGACAGCATTCGGACAAACGACAGCGCCGGGCGGTACGGCGGTGATGAATTTGCCGTACTTTGTCGGCAGACCCCGGCCGCTGAGGGGCACACCATTGCGCAGCGCATCCAAGATGGCCTGAAGGCACTGCACTTTCCTGATTACCCGGGGTTGCAGGTCACCAGCAGTATCGGACTAGCGCAGACCCAAGCTGGACTGACCACGCTGCGCGCCTGGATCCAGTCCGCCGATCTGGCGCTGTATGCCGCAAAACAGCGTCGCGATCATGCCGAAATAACGTCTGCAAGGGGCTGAACGTCTGCGGCGGTGCGGTGATGGTCGCGGCTGGCTGAAGCCGGCATCGACCCTTCTGTGGGCAGCAAGGGCGACGCTGAAGATAACGCGCTGGCCGAGACAATCAATGGCCTGTACAAGGCCGATCTAGGGCCTGTTAACACAAACCGCGAAGGCCATCGACCACCAGCAAGAAGCTGAGGAAACCGAGGAACATCACGACGAGTTTTTCAAACCAAGAGAAGATGCACCGGAAGCCCTTCAGGCGTCGGAACAGGTGCTCGACCTCGTTGCGGCGCTTGTACATTCTCCATCGCACTCCCATGGCTCGATGCGCGTCTTCATCGTATGCGTTCAACCAACCCATCTTGACACCTGAGGTGAAGGTCAGATGCTGAGTACAGGGGCGTTGGTTTTCGCCCAGTTGTGCGGCAGCAATTCACCCAGACGGCTGTTGGGCCAGGTGGGCTTCGTCAGCACATCTTTGAGATAGGCCCGGGGCGGTTCACAGAGCTTGGCCGATTCAATCAACCTCATGAGCACGGCAGCTCGGCCGCTGGCTGTCGTGCGTGGAGGCTGTGTCGGTCTTGATGGCGCTACGCGTTTCATAAAAACGGACGAGAGCAGGTTTCAGAACGACGTCACTTGCGATGAAAAACGGCAGGTTGCCAAACGGATCGAGGATCAACACCAGGACGAAGGCGGACCAGAAATCGTCATTGGCCATGATGCGTGGCGGGTTCAGGCACGGGGATGGTGGCGGGCATGCAAGGTCTTGAGCCGCTCGCGCGCGATGTGGGTGTAGATTTGTGTGGTGGAAATGTCGGCATGGCCAAGCAGCAGTTGCACCACACGCAAATCGGCACCGTGGTTGAGCAGATGCGTGGCAAAGGCATGGCGCAAGGTGTGCGGCGACAGCGGAATGTCGATTCCGGCCTTGCGCGCGTGGGCCTTAATCAAAGTCCAGAACATCTGCCGGGTCATGCCTGCGGTCTCGCGCGCACTCTGGCCGCTGCGCGCGGTGACGAACAAATAAGGACTGTCGCGCCCCTGCAACAAGACAGGGCGAGCGCTGCGCAAATAGCGCTGCAGCCATTCCTGCGCCGCATCGCCGAAAGGCACTAGTCTTTCCTTGCCGCCTTTGCCGGCGATCTGTACCACACCTTGGTCGAGAAAGAGGCGCACCACCGGCAGCGCCACCAGTTCGCTCACCCGCAGGCCGCTGGCATAGAGCAGTTCGAGCATGGCACGGTCGCGCAGCCCCAGCGCGGTGTCGACATCGGGCGCGGCGAGCAGTGCCTCGACCTGCGCCTCGCTCAGAGTGCGCGGCCGGCGTGCAGGTGTGCGCGCCAGGTCGAGCTGCACCGTGGGATCGTCGATGCGCAGCCGCTCGCGCAGCGCCCAGCGGTAAAACCGCCGCAACACCACCAGTCGCCGGTTGGACGATGTTGTCTTGCTCTGCGTAAAGCGGGCAGCGATGTACGCCTGCACATCCGCCAGCCCGGCCTGCGCCAACGCTGGCCGTTGAGTGAACGCCAGCCAGCGAGCCAGCAGCGTGAGATCACGGCGATACGCCGCCAGGGTGTTGGCAGACAGCCCATCTTCCAGCCATAGTGCGTCGCAAAAGCGGTCGATGATCGCCGCGCACGCGGCCGGTGCAGGGGGCCAGGCGGCGTGCACGTCTGCCTTAGCCATCGGGCGACAGGGCTGGCGAAAGCGCGCGGCGCTCGTGTGTCAGCAGCCAGCGCTTGATGCCAAGAAGGTGGCCGTCCTCTGCCGTCGAGTGCGCAAAGCCCCCCAGGCCGTAGCGTGCCACGATCCGGTGGCAGGGCACGATGGGGGCGAACGGATTGGCCGCGCACGCCTGACCGACCGCGCGCGCCGCGCTGTGCAACTGCCGGGCCGCGTCGCCATAGCTGCGAGTGCATCCCGACGGGATCTGCCGCAGCAGCGCCCAGACGCGCTGCTGGAACGCCGTGCCGACGACCGCCAGCGGCAGATCGAATGCGAAACCGGGGTCGTCGCAATACGCCTGCAGCTGCACGGCCACTTCACGGCACTGTGCCTGCGTCGGCGGCTTCAGCGGCGCATCTGGCGGCAGGTAGTCAAGCCGCAGCACCTCATGATCCGAGCAGATCATGCCCAGACGGCCAAACGGTAGGGCGATGACCGCATCGAATAGCGGGTTTGGGCTGGGGGACGGAGCGCGGGCAGACATGGGGCTAAGAGCTCTCAACGAGTGGACAAGGATACCCCGAGCCCGTCCCGGGCAACGACTTTGCCCGACAATGTTTCCATGATGACCACCGCACTGGACTTCCCGGACACCGCCGCACAGACCGCATCGACCTGGCCGCCGCTGATGCAGCGCTACGCCGCGCTGGGCAGCGAGTTCAGTCTGCCGGTTGCGGTCAGTCCCCTGCCCGACCCAGTTTTGGTGGCATACAGCGCCGACGCCGCCGCGCTGGTCGGGCTGACCGCACCGCGCGCCGCGCAAGAGGAACGCGCCTGGGCGCTGGCCTTTGGCGGCCATGATCCGGGATTGTGCAGGCACAGCCGGGCCACCGTTTACGCCGGGCACCAGTTCGGCAATTGGGCCGGACGGCTCGGCGACGGCCGTGCGCTGTTGCTGGGCGAATGGGACGATGCCAGCGGCGGCTACCGCAGCTGGGAAGTCCAGCTCAAGGGCAGCGGCCCGACCCCGTTTTCGCGCATGGGCGATGGCTGGGCGGTGCTGCGCTCGTCGATCCGAGAGTTTCTGTGCTCCGAGGCGATGGCGGCGCTGGGCGTGCCGACCACGCGGGCGTTGTGCGTGGTGGGGTCGAGCCGACCCGTGCAGCGCGAACGCCAGGAGACCGCCGCGATGGTCACTCGCCTGTCGCCTAGTTTTGTGCGCTTTGGCCATTTCGAGCATTTCAGCTACAGCGGACAGACCGCGCAACTGCGCCGGCTGACCGACTGGGTGATCGACCGGTATTGCCCGGACTGTGCAAATCAGCCGCAACCCACACTGGCCTTGCTGCGATGGGTAGTGGCGCGTACCGCACAGCTGATCGCGCGTTGGCAGGCCGTGGGCTTCATCCACGGGGTGATGAATACCGACAACATGTCCATCCTGGGCTGGACCATCGACTACGGCCCCTTCGCCTTCCTCGATGCCTACGACCCGCTACACACACCGAACACCACCGATCGCAGCGCGCGCTACGCCTTCGGGCGGCAACCGGCGATCGCGCACTGGAATCTGCTGGCGCTGGGGCAGGCGCTTTTGCCGCTGATCGACAAGCCCGAGCATGCGCTCGAGGCGGTCGACACCTTCCGCCCGCAGTATGTGCACGCGATGCAGCAGCAACTCGCCACCAAGCTGGGGCTGGAACAGCTGCTGCCGGGCGACGGCGATCTGTTCCAGGAGCTGCTTGACTGCATGGCGGCCAGCCGCAGCGACTGGACGCTGACGTTTCGGCTGCTCGCCGAATTACCCGCAGACCCGCAGGCAGACATTCCTGCGCCACTGGCCGCGCAGTTTGCACGCGACCCGCAGCGATTCTCGCGATGGGTGGCGCACTACCGCGCCCGCCTGCAGGCCCAATCGCGCAGCGACGCCGCCCGCGCGCAGGCGATGCATGCGGTCAACCCGGCGATCGTGCTGCGCCACCATCTGGCGCAGGCGGCAATCGACCAGGCCGAAGCCGGCGACTTTTCCGAAGTCCGGCGCCTGCTCGATGCGCTTCGCCACCCTTTCGACGCGAGCGCGCTGCCGCCGCACTACACCGCACCGCCCGCGGACGATGCTCCGCCCGCACGCCTGTCCTGTTCGTCTTGAGAGCCAGCCCATGTCCCAGCCCGACCGCAACGATCCAAACGATGCCCTGTGGCGCAGCAAGCTGACCGAGGAGCAATACCGCGTCACCCGCTGCGGTGCCACCGAACCCCCGTTCACCGGAATCTACTGGGACCACCACGGCGACGGCATCTACCGCTGCGTGTGCTGCGGCACACCGTTGTTCGATTCGCGCACCAAGTTCGATTCGGGCAGCGGTTGGCCCAGTTTCTGGCAACCCACGGCGCAGGAGGTCATCCGCGAGGTGCGCGACACCAGCTACGGCATGGTGCGCACCGAGGTGCAGTGCGCGCAGTGCGGTGCACATCTCGGGCATGTGTTCCCAGATGGTCCCAAGCCCACCGGCCTGCGCTACTGCATCAACTCCGCTGCGCTGGACTTCGCCGAGCTCGGCGCACCCGACTGAAAACGCCCCGGGATTGCGGCCAGCATTGGGACCGTCTCGGGGGGGCGATGCCTACGCCGCGGCGCAGCATGCGATAGAACCCCCGGGTGCCGTGCGTGGCTTTGCCAGGGGACGAACTGTCGCGTTGCCGCGCGTTCGAGCAGCAAGTCGACGTCCGCAGCGCTTTCGTCCAAGGCCGGGGCAGATCACGCACCGCAAAAATAGTGTCATCGACGGGCCTTGCCTTCGCGGAATTGCGCCAGCAGCCGACGCACCTCGTCGTCGCTGGTCTGATCGAAATGCACATAAAACGGGCCGACTGCCTGGAAATCCGCCGGGGTGAGGACGCTGACAAAATCGTCGCAGAGATTCTGCAGGCGCATCCAATGCCGCGCCCAGGGCCCTGGCCACCTCGACACCCACCGGAACACCGCCCCGAGGCAGCGCCAGGACCATCACATCCTCACGGCCTGCGTACCCGCGCAGCGCCTCGGCGAGCAGGCGGCCCGCCTCATGGCGATCGTTGAAACGGCCTTGCATCGCTTCCTCCCGGTCGGTCGCTCGCGAATCGACACGTGAATGCCTTGGTGCGGGGCGATCTTGATCCGGATCATGATGTACAGGTGACACATCCTGTTGCAGCGCCCATCCGGGTGAATCGCAGTGGCATGCGGGCTTGCAGCGGCGTCAAAACAGGGGGATCGACCACTCCTGCGTCGCCTCGGGAACTCTCGCTGTTCCTGCCCACGCTCAATGCCGCTCAGAAAGCGTTGGTGATCTACCTGCGCACGCAGCTGCGGCTGTCGCTGGACGATCTGCGGGCGGGGCACGCGGAATTTTTCTGTTCCAGCCCACTCTACATGCGCAGAACCGTTCTGCACGCCGGTTCAGCGAAAGAGGAGAAGACAGGATGTCTCTGGCGGCCTTGGTGCTTTATCTGCTCGTCGTGGGCGTGATCGGCCTTGGGGTGGGTCTGGCGGTCCAGTTCTGGCGTGAAGCGCGTTCTACGCCGCAGCCACCGGGGCAGGAGCGATAGACCCGCCAGCGGACGCAGTCAAGCGAGATTGCTTGCGCCCATCACCTGCGCCAGGCTGCGGGTCTGGGCCAATGCCGCCGGATCGGGCAAGGTGCGGGTGTCCCAGCCTTGGAGGTGGGCTTCCAGCAACCCGCTGAACGCCTGGACCCAGTGAGCATCGGCGTTGAGGCAGTCGATGTAGTGGAAGGTCTTTCCGCCACTGGACAGAAAGGCCTGCTTGCCCTCCATTGCGATTTCTTCCAGAGTTTCCAGACAATCCACGCTGAACCCCGGGCACACCACATCCACCCGTCCAACTCCATCCTGGGCGAATTTACGCAGAGTCGGCTCGGTGTAGGGTTGCAGCCATTCCTGCCGGCCAAAGCGCGACTGGAAGGTCACCTGGTAGTCGGATGGGGCAAGCTGCAGTCGCTCGGCGAGCAAGCGGCCGGTGCGGTGGCATTCGCAGTGATACGGGTCGCCAAGGCGCAGGGTGCGCGCGGGCATGCCGTGAAAGCTCATCACCAGCTTGTCGGGCTGACCATGCTGCTGCCAGTGCGCCTGGATCTTGTACACCAGGGCATCGATGTAGGCAGGAACGTCATGGAAGTGGTTGAGCACGCGCAGCTCGGGCACGCGGCGACTGCGGCGCATCCAGGCGGTCACAGCATCGAGGGTGGACGCCGTGGTGGCAGCGCAATATTGCGGATACAACGGCACGAGCAGGAGCCGGGTGACGTTCTGGCGGGCCAGATCGTCGAGCACGCTGGCCACAGACGGATTGCCGTAGCGCATGGCGTAGCGCACCTGGAGGTGATGGCCCCGCCGCTTCAGATCGGCGGCGAGCGTCTCGGTAAGATCGGCGGTGCCGGCCTGCAGCGGCGAGCCGCGCTCGGTCCATACCGAGGCATATTTCGCCGCGGACTTGGACGAGCGGATCGGCAGGATGATGCCGTTGAGGATCAGCCACCAGATGGGTTTGGGGATTTCCACCACCCGTGGGTCGCTGAGGAATTCGCGCAGATAGCGACGCAGGGCTGGTGCGGTGGGCGCATCGGGCGTGCCCAGGTTGACGAGAAGGATGGCAGTCTGGGCAGGGTTGCCGTGCTGATATCCGGTCGGGTCGATGGCGGGCATGGGCGGCTGGGCCTTTGGGTCAATGCGGGTAGATCTGGAACATGACGGTCGGCGCGGTGGGGTCGGTCGGTTTGGCGCCCAGGGTGATTTCTCCCTGTCCGTGCAGCACACATTCATTGCGCCGCAGCGCCAGAGTGGTGTCGTTGCCGGTGTAGCGCACCCATGTGCCGTTGCTGCTGAGGTCGGTGAGCATGAAGTAACTGCCGCGCCAGTCGATGCGTGCATGCTGACGCGAAACGCGCAGGTCGTTAACCAGAAAATCCGCGCCGTTCGTGCGACCGATGACGATGGGCATCTGGTCGGCGGAGTAGTCCACGGCAAAATCCAGCCAAGACAGATTGAGCATCTGGCTGGTGTAGTCGATGCGCGAGGGAACCTGGGGCATGGTCTGTCCCATGTCACCCTGCGCTTCCCAGTCGACCTGATGCACCGGCACCGGCACATCGTAGCCGCGCAAAAAAATGGCGCCCAGGCTGCGCAAGCGGCCAAGCAATTCGAGCGGCAGGGCTTCCATCACGGCGTCGCCGATCAGGATTTGCCCGGCGCCCGCGGAGTCGGACAGGCGGGACGCGGCGTTGACCGGATCACCGAAGCAATCGCCCGGAGCAAGCACGACAAAGCCGCGCGCGATGCCGATCTTGATCGGAAGTTTCTGCCGAGCTCCGGCGGCATCGACCGCGCCGGCGGTGGAACTGCTGCGCTGGATGTCGATGCAGGCGTTGAGCGCGGGGGTGTTGTGCTCAAAGGTGGCAAGAATGCCGTCCCCGAGGGTTTTGACGACCTCACCGCCGCCGGCTTTCAGACGCCTGGCCATGTTCGACACGACCTGCGTGACCAGTGCGGTGGCCTGGGCATTGCCCAGAGACTGGAAAAGCGCGGTGCTGCCTGCGACATCGGCAAAAACGATGGTGCGAACGACGGTTTTTCGCGCTTGGGTCATGCCTGAAGTCTAGCGTGTGCACACGCAAAGCGTGCCGCCGCAGACGGCGGACACGCACTGCAAAAGCCGCGCTTCGGGTCAGTTGGCGGGAATGGGCCGGACGCCTCCAGGCCCTGCGCGCGTCAGAGGGTGTCGAGGAAGCTGCGCAGCTTGTCCGAGCGGGTCGGATGTTTGAGCTTGCGCAACGCCTTGGCCTCGATCTGGCGGATGCGCTCGCGCGTGACGTCGAACTGCTTGCCGACTTCTTCGAGTGTGTGATCGTTGGCCATCTCGATGCCAAACCGCATGCGCAGCACCTTGGCTTCGCGCGGAGTGAGCGAGTCGAGAATTTCCTTGACCACGTCGCGCAGACCGGCTTGCATCGCCGCCTCGGTGGGGGCCAAGGTGCCGGTGTCCTCGATGAAGTCGCCCAGATGCGAGTCGTCGTCGTCGCCGATCGGGGTTTCCATCGAGATCGGCTCGCGTGCGATCTTGAGGATCTTGCGCACCTTGTCCTCTGGCATGTCCATTTTCTCGGCCAGTACCGCAGCATCGGGCTCTTGCCCGGTTTCCTGCAGATGCTGACGCGAAATGCGGTTGACCTTGTTGATGGTCTCGATCATGTGCACCGGAATACGGATGGTGCGCGCCTGATCGGCGATCGAGCGAGTGATGGCCTGCCGGATCCACCAGGTGGCGTAGGTGGAAAACTTGTAGCCGCGGCGGTACTCGAACTTGTCCACCGCCTTCATCAGACCAACGTTGCCCTCCTGGATCAGGTCAAGGAACTGCAGGCCGCGGTTGGTGTATTTTTTCGCGATCGAGATCACCAGCCGCAGGTTGGCCTCGATCATTTCGCGCTTGGCCTCACGTGCGGCCTGCTCGCCCAGGCTCATCTGAGTGTTGATCTCCTTGAGGTCGTCGAGCGGCACGACCACACGGTTCTGGATGTCGATGAGCTTTTGCTGCAACTCCTTGATCGCCGGCGCATTGCGCCCGAGCACCACGGAGTACGGCTTGTTCGCCGCGACATGGCGATCGACCCAGTTCAGGTCGAGCTGATGCCCTGGGAAAGACTTGATGAACTCCTCCTGCGGCATGCCACAGCGATCCACTGCGTAGCGGCGAATTTCGCGCTCGTAGCGGCGCACCTCATCGACCTGGGCGCGCAGCAGGTTGCACAGCTTTTCCACCGTGCGGGCGGTGAAGCGCACCTCCATGAGGGCGTTGGAAATGGCCTCCTGCGCCTTCAGATAACCGGGCGAGCGGTAACCGTCCTTGTCGTAGGCGCGGCGCATTTTCATGAAGGCGTCGTGCACCTTGCCAAAGACTTCCAGCGCCTTGCCCTTGAGTTCCTCGAGCTTGACCGAGGTGGCACCGGCGCCGCCGTCTTCGTCTTCGTCGCCGCTCTCGTCGAGCGAGTAGTCGACGTCCTCCTCGGCGACATAGTCGTCGGACTCGTCATCGGAGACCATGCCGTCGACCACTTCATCAACCGGCAGTTCGCCGTTCTGGATACGCGCGGCCATCGCCAGGATCTCGGCGACGGTGGTCGGTGATGCCGAAATCGCCAGCATCATCTGGCGCAGGCCCTCCTCGATGCGCTTGGCGATAACGATCTCGCCCTCGCGGGTCAGCAGTTCGACCGTGCCCATCTCGCGCATGTACATACGCACCGGGTCGGTGGTCCGGCCGAATTCGGAATCGACGTTGGACAGCGCAACTTCGGCCTCCTCTTCCGCTTCTTCCTCGCTGGAGGCAGTCGGGCCATGCTGGTTGAGCAGCAGGGTCTGCGCATCCGGCGTGGTTTCATACACCGCGATGCCCACGTCGTTGAGCATGGACACGATGGTTTCGAGCAGCTCGGGGTCGGCCAGGTTGTCCGGGATGTGGTCGTTGATTTCGCCGTAGGTCAGAAACCCGCGGGTCTTACCCATCTTGATCAGGCTCTTGAGCCGCGCGCGCCGGCGGCCCAGTTCCTCGTCGGTGATGTTGGAGTCGTCATAGCCGAACTCCTTGAGCAACTGTTTTTCACGAGCGCGCGAGGCCTTGCGCGTCTTGGGCGCAGGCGCTGCCGTGGCTTCCTCGACCACGTCGACCTCGGCCACTTCGGCGTCGACCTCGACCGCATCGACCTCATCGCCTGCGTCCTCATGCAGATCGACCACCGGCTCTGGTTCTGTCTCCTTGATCTTGCGTCCGCGACGCACCGCAGGCGTTTGCTCGACCGTGGCAGCAGCGGTCTTGGCCGGACGGCCGCGCTTGGGCGCAGCAGGGGCGGCAACCTCTGCCGCCGCCGTCTCGGCGCCAGCAGCCGCACGCCGCACGGGCTTGTCCGCAACCGGACTTGTCTCGGCAGCAGTGACCTTGCGGGATGCAGACCCCTTTGACGGAGCCTGAGTTTTGGATTGCGCTTTTGTCATGGTGGACCTCAACCGGCCATTCGCTCGGCAAGTGAAAATGAACAGAGATTCAGCAACAGTATGTAGGGTAAAGAGGCAAAATTCAAAGTGGAGTCAACCCCATGCGCGCAGCCAGCAGCCCTTGCGGTCTTGCTGCAGTGAGCCGGTTTGAGGCTGTCGCAGGCAGGTGCCATCCAGCGCTGCATAGGCAAGAGCGTCCACTGCAATCCGCTTGGAGTACGCTTGCAGCCGCGCAGTTCGACCTCACCTCGGCAAGCCGCACGACTTTTTTATGGATCGCCTCGGGACGGCTCCGTCCGAGGCCGAACCAACAGCAGATCCGGTGGACCCGGCATTTTTGCCAAACTTTGGATTTTACAAACACTGGCGTTTTCTCTGTCCGCGGCGGGTTGCTCGTTGAGGTGAGTTGAGCTGCGGCTGCAGTAGCGGGGCTTGCATCTTGGCGCGATGCATTCTCCGACATCTGCCCGCGTCAGCCCTTTTTTCCATCGCTCCCGCTTGCATCGATGAACTCATCATCCCCGTCCGTGATCTGGAGCGTCAGCGCACTGATTCAGGCGTTTTCCGACGCGCTGAACGCACGGTTCAATACTGTCACCGTGTGCGGCGAAGTCTCTGGTCTGGTCCGCGCCGGCAGCGGCCATCAATACTTCAACTTGAAGGACGGCACCGCGCAGCTGCGCTGTGTGCTGTTCCGCCAGCGCGCCGCAACCAGCGCGCTGACCCTGCGGGACGGACTCAGTGTGCGGCTTCGCGCCACCGTGGCAATTTACGAGCCGCGCGGCGATCTGCAGCTCATCGTCGAGAGCGTTCAGGCCGACGGTGAAGGCGCGCTGCTCGAGGCATTCCTGCGCCTGAAGCAGAAACTGCAGGCCGAGGGGCTGTTCGATGCGCAGCGCAAGCGTGCGCTGCCAGCCATGCCTGGCGCAGTCGGGGTGATCACCTCGCTGCAGGCCGCCGCGCTGCACGATGTGCTCACCGCGCTGCAGCGTCGCAGCCCGCATGTGCGCGTGGTGGTCTATCCGGCCAGCGTGCAGGGTGTGCAGGCACCGGGCGAACTGCTCTGCGCGCTGCAGCGCGCACAGGCACGCCGCGAGGTCGACCTCGTGCTGCTGGTGCGCGGCGGAGGCAGCCTGGATGATCTGTGGGCGTTCAACGACGAGGCGCTGGTCCGGGCGATCGCCGCCTGCAGTCTGCCTGTGGTTTGCGGTGTGGGCCACGAGACCGATTTCACTCTGGCCGATTTCGCAGCCGATCTGCGTGCGCCTACGCCCACTGCCGCGGCCGAGCTGGGCGTGCCGTCGCAGCAAGCACTCATTTCGGCACTGGATCGGCAGGCGCAGCGCTTGCACAGCGCGATGCGACGCCACCTGCAGCGCGAGCAGCAACGCTGCGACCGCCTGGCGCTGCGCTGGCCCCAGCGCGCGGCGTTGCTGGCCACGCCCCTGCAGCGTCTGGCGCAATGGCAGTGGCGGCTGCGACAGGCGCTGATCGGTCTGCCCAGCCAACAGGCACAACGCCTGCAGCTATTGCAGAGCCGGCTGGAGCACGCGCTGCAACGCCGCTTGCCGCAGGAGCACAAGCGGCTCGATGATGTGGCCCGTGCTCTGCCCCTGGCCCGCGCGCAGCTCCTGCGCAACGCGCGGCAGCGTCTGGATCATGCGGCGCAGCAACTGATGCTGCTCAGTCCGCGTGCCACACTGTCGCGCGGCTACCTGCTTGGCATGGACGCCCGCGGTCAAGTCCTGCGCGATGTGTCGCAGCTGCGCCCCGGCGCTGCATTGCAGCTGGCCGACGCACAGCACGCCATCGGGCTGGACATCGCGCAGATCCGGCCCCAGGCCCACCCACTCGATGCGGACATCCCGCCGGCCTGAGCAAGACCCGTGGGCTGTTCCTAGAATGCTTGGGATCGGCGACCTGCGCTCGTCACTCACCCAAGGAGAAGCCCATGCAACACGAACTGCCCCCTTTGCCCTTCGCCCCCGACGCGCTCGCACCACACATGTCGCGTGAAACGCTGGAATATCACCACGGCAAGCACCATCAGGCGTATGTCAACAACACCAACAGCCTGATCAAGGGCACCGAGTTCGAGTCGATGCCGCTCGAGGACATCATCAAAAAATCCAGCGGCGGCATTTTCAACAACAGCGCCCAGGTCTGGAATCACACCTTTTTCTGGAACTGCCTCAAGCCGGGCGGCGGCGGCGATCCCAAGGGCGCGCTGGCCAACGCAATCAATGCCAAATGGGGCAGCTACGCCGCGTTCAAGGAAGCGTTTCACAAGTCGGCGGTCGGCAATTTCGGCTCGGGCTGGACTTGGCTGGTCAAAAAGCCCGACGGCACGGTGGACATTGTCAACACCTCCAACGGCCAAACCCCGCTGACAACTGCGGACAAGGCCCTGCTGACCATCGACGTGTGGGAGCACGCCTACTACATCGACTATCGCAACCGCCGGCCGGACTTTGTCACCACATTCCTCGAGCATCTGGTGAACTGGGATTTCGCCGAAAAGAATTTCAGCTATTAACAGGCTGTTGAAAAACGTCGCGAGGATGGCCAGATGCAAGGCGCACGGCGCGCAGCGACCGAGACATATCAAATAGATAGGCGAGGCAGCGAGCACCGCGCAACGCCGCAGATGGCCCACCGCAGTAGTTTTTCAACGGCCTGATAAGTGAAGATCAATAAGGCAACACTGAATCAGTCCTTGTGATGCTGCGCGTCGGGCTGCGGATGGGATGCAAGGCGCACACTGCAGCCATAGCCGTGACGACGGCGAGCGAGGGCTGCGCCGCAGACCGCCCGCAGGGCGGATGTGCAGCGCGCAGGGAAATTGTTCAGTGTTGCCCGAAGTAGCTACCGCCGTTGATCGAAACACAGCCCGCAACCGCGGGCTTTTTCGTCCTGGCCATCGGATTTGTGGGATCGGACAGCCGGCAAGCGCAGATGCCGTGCGCCGTGCTTGCTATGGTCGCCAGGTTTTTTGTCTTCCAGTACAGTGCATGGAACCGGGGTTGCGGTGTTGCCCGCCGGCCTCGCTCCCATGCCCGGGCAGTCCGCCCTGGCGTGGAACGAGCCCACAGTCTCGCCCATCATGCCAAGCGTCATGCCGACTCCTCCCTTGCGCATCCTATCCCTTCCTGCCTTGTCGAGCCGCGACTGGCGCGAGCAGGTCCGGCAAACGTTTCACGCCACCTTCGACCGCTACGAATCGCTGTTCCAGCTGCTGCAAGGCGACGCGGCGTACTACGTCAAGCCGATCAGCCTGCGCCATCCGCTGATCTTCTATCTTGGCCACACGGCGACGTTTTTCATCAACAAATTCATCCTCGCCGGCATCCAGACGCAGCGCATCGATCCGAAGCTCGAGTCGATGTTCGCCGTTGGCGTCGACGAGATGAGCTGGGACGATCTGGACGAGACACATTACGACTGGCCCGCGGTCGAAGCGGTGTGGGCGTACCGCGCCAAGGCGCGCGAGCTGGTCGACGCCGTCATCTCGCGCCTGCCGCTGGAGCTGCCGCAGGGCTGGTGGCACAGCCCGTGGTGGGTCGTGCTGATGGGGATCGAACACGAGCGCATCCACCTCGAGACGTCCTCGGTGTTGATCCGTCAGCACGCACTGCGACATATTCGCCCGCATCCGGCCTGGCGCGCGTGCACCGAGGCTGGCGAGCCTCCAGCGCCGGATCTGGTGCCGATCCCGCCGCAGCAGTTTCGTCTCGGCCGCGATTTGCGCGATCCCAAGTTCTACGGTTGGGATAACGAGTTCGGCGTGCACGAGGCGCACACTGCGGCGTTCGAAGCCGGACGCACGCTGGTGTCGAACCGCGAGTTCCTCGCCTTCGTCGAGGCCGGCGGCTACCGCGACGACACACTGTGGACCGAAGAAGGGCTGGCCTGGCGGTGCTTTGCGCAGGCCGAACATCCGACCTTCTGGGTGCGCGCTGCGGACAGCTGGAGGCTGCGGCTGCTCGCCGAAGAGGTGCCGATGCCGTGGGACTGGCCGGTCGAGACCAATTTCCACGAGGCCAAGGCGTTTTGCAACTGGATGGCGCGGCAGACCGGCAAGCCGTACCGCCTGCCGACGGAGGACGAGTGGCACGCGCTGCGGCGGCACGCCGGCGTGCCAGATGCGCCGCAGCCGGTGCCGGCGCCGGCGAACATCGAGCTCGACCATTTCGCTTCGAGCTGTCCGGTCACGCGCTTTGCGCATGGCCCCTTGTTCGACGTCATCGGCAACGTCTGGCAATGGTGCGAGACCTGCACCTACCCGTTCGACGGCTTCGAGGCGCACCCCGTCTACGACGACTTCACCACGCCGACCTTTGACGACCGGCACGCGATCATCAAGGGCGGATCGTGGATCTCCTGCGGCAACGAGGCGCTGCCGGGGTCGCGCTACGCGTTCCGGCGGCATTTCTTCCAGCACGCCGGGTTTCGCTACGTGGTGAGCGCCGCGCCGGTGCCCAAGCAAACCGGCAGCTATTACGAAACCGACGCGCAAGTTGCGCAATACTGTGAATTCCACTGGGGCAAGACCTACTTCGACGTGCCGAACTTCCCGAAGACGCTTGTCGAGTTGTGCGTGCAGGCGATGCAGGGGCGGCCGATGCGCCGCGCGCTCGACCTCGGCTGCGCCACTGGTCGTGCAAGCTTCGAGCTGGCGCGGCATTTCGAGCGCGTCACCGGCATCGACTTTTCCGCGCGGTTCATCGGCATCGGCCACCAGCTCGCCGAGCAGGGGCGCATCCGCTACACGCTGATCGACGAAGGCGAGCTGACCAGCTACCACGAGCACGGCCTGGCCGAATACGGGCTGGACGGCGTGCAGCAGCGCGTCGAGTTCTTCCAGGGTGACGCCTGCAACCTCAAGCCGATCTATACCGACTACGACCTGATCCTCGCCGCCAATCTGATCGACCGGCTGTACGAGCCGGCGCTGTTCTTGCGTGAGGTGCATCGCCGCATCGTCCCGGGCGGGTTGCTTGCGATCGCCTCACCGTACACCTGGCTGCCCGAGTTCACCAAGCGCGCGCACTGGATCGGCGGCTTCAAGAAAGACGGCGAGAACTTCACCACTCTCGACGGTCTGCACGCCTTACTCGACCCGCATTTCGAGCGGATCGCGCCGCCGCGCGACGTGCCGTTCGTCATCCGCGAGACCGCGCGCAAATTCCAGCACAGTCTGTCGCAGCTGACGCTGTGGCTGCGGCGGGAGGGTTGACATGCCCGCGCGCGCCGCTGGCTTTGCCGACCGCGTGCAGGGTGCACTGCTCGGCGCATTCATTGGCGAGGCGCTCGGCGTCGGCCCGCACTGGTACTACGACCTCGACCAGTTGCGCGCCGACTTCGGGCCGTGGATCGACGACTACACCGCGCCGCGCCCGGGCCGCTACCACGCCGGGCTCGCGCCGGGCGAATCCTCGCAGCCGGGCTTTTTGCTCGAACTGACGCTGCGCAGCCTGGTCGAGCGTGGCGGCTACGACGAGGCCGACTTCTGCCAGCGGCTCGACACCGCGTTTTTCCCGCTGCTCAACGGCACGCCGTACAGCGGCCCCGGCGGCTACACCAGCCAGTCGATGCGCGAAGCCTGGCGCAAGCGCGTGCAGCAGCGTCTGCCGTGGGGGCAGGTGGCCGGCCTGGCCGACAACACCGAAGCGGCCGAGCGCACGCTGGCGATCGCGGTGCGATATGCGCGCGAGCTTGGCGCAGTCGCCCGGTCTGTGGCGGCGAATGCGGCGCTGACGCAGATCGACCCGACCGTGCTGGCGATGACCACCGCGTTCAGCTGCGTGCTTGCGCTGCTCGTACAGGGCGAGCCGCTCGATGCGGCGATCTCGGCCAAGCTGATGGCGCGCGTGCACCGTGGCGAGCTGCCGTTCCACCATGTCACGGACGCGCTGCTCGACGCCGTCCCTGTCGGCGCGCAGCGCGTGGCGCAGCCCGGCGAATTCGCCTCGCCCGACGCGCTACTGACCGCCGGCAGCATTGCACGCGTCGCACGCGACCCGGATGTGCGGATCGATCCGGCGTGGAAAGTCTCGCTGGTCTACGGCATGCCGTGCGCGGTCTACCACCAGTTTCCTGCGGCGTATTACCTCGCCGCACGCTTTGCCGACGATTTCGAGTCCGCTGTGTTGCACGCGATCAACGGTGGCGGGCAAAACCAGGCGCGGGCGATGCTCACCGGCGCGCTGGTCGGCGCGCAGGTGGGCATGTCGGGCATCCAGCGGCGCTTCGTCGAAGGGCTGGCCTGCGCGCCGCGGGTTTTGCCTTTGGCTGCCGCGCTGGCGGAGCAGGCGGCATCGAGCGTCTGAGCCGCTGCGACCGCGGGCGCAGCCGGCGGCCCGCGCGCTACACCAACTGCAGGTCGAGTGGACGTGCCTGCGGGAACACGGCCTGGACTTGCTCGGCGTGCAGCCCCCAGAGCCGCTGAAACAGCCCGCCGAGCAGGTCGCGGTAGTCGGTCAGCACCGGGTCGTCGCGGTTCTGGTTCAGTGTGGCGGGAGACTGCACGATCTGCCCGCCGCAGATGCGCCCGCCTCGCACTGCGCCGCCGAGAACCCAATAGACCGTGCCGTGGCCGTGGTCGGTGCCGTGGTTGCCGTTTTCGCGGAAGGTGCGGCCGAATTCGCTGAGCACGACGACCACGGTGTCGCGCCAGGCCGGGCCGAGTGCCTGCGCCATCGCCGCCAGACCCTGCCCGAGCGCAGCGAGCTTGTCGGCCAGTTGCCCCTGTGCGCCGTTGGCCGTGGCTTCGCTCACATGGGTGTCCCAGCCGCCGACGTCGATGAACCCCAGGTCGAAGCTGTCGTGCATCAGCGTGCCGATCTTGATCGCCTCGGCGACGAAACCTTTCGGCGCGACCGCACCGCGGCTGGCCGCCGTCATCTCGGTCTGCCAGTCGGCGCCGTGCATATCGCGCACGACCGTCTCGCGCACGGCAAAGCCCTCGCGCACCGCAGCCTCTTGCGGCTGGCCGCGCCACATGGTTTCGATCAACGCACGCTGCCGGGCATCGATTCCACTGTGCATGGCCTGCGTGAGTGCGAGATTGGGCACCCGCGCCGGGCCGCGCAGCGACAGCGGTAACTGCGTGGTAAAGGCGATCGGCCGCGCCTGCGCGCCGATCTGCTGCGCCAGGCGGTTGAGAAAGCCACTGTCGTCGTCATGCGTTTGCGGCCCCTGCCCGAGTTCGATGTGATCCTGCGTCTCGAAATGGCTGCGGCTGAGGTCGCGCGTACCGGCAAACGGCACGAAGGCGAGTTGCCCAGCCTGCCACAGCGGCAGCATCGACTCGCGCAGGCGCGGGTGCAGCGCCCAGTCGGCATCGAGCGCGATCGCGCCATCCTCGCCATCGGAAGGCCGCGGCACGGCAATGTGTGGGCGGGCTTCGTAGTAGAAGGCGTTGTTGTATGGCACGAGCAGATTGGTCGCGTCGTAGGCGCCGCGCAGGAAGACGAGGATGAACTTCGGCCTGCGCTGGCTGCTTGGTGCGGCCCAGAGCCGGCCAAACGGCGTGGCCAGCGCCGCGGCAGCGGCAGTTTGCAAGAGCTGACGGCGTTTCATACGCGGCTCCTTCAGGTTTGCATGAATTCAGGGGAGCTCAGCCAAAGAGCATTCCACTGCACGCGATTGATCGCCTGCGCCAGCGCGCGTCGGGTTGCGGCGCCGAGCTGGTCGCGCTGGACGAGGAATACCGCACTTTGCGCCAGATCGGGCGGCGGGCGGTGCGGCGCTTGCTGGGCTGGCGGCGCAGCCAGCATATCGGGCGTCTGCGCGGGGGCGTCCTGCATCAGGATGGCGGGCGTTGCGGCGTAGAGCATCGGCGCGCCGGCGGCGATCTGCCGTGCCACCTCGAAGCGCGTGCTCAGTTGCCCCGGGCTGTCCCATGCGGCAGCGCCCAGCGGATAGCCGTCCGGGGTTTGCCGGCCGAACAGCGGCTCGCCAAGCTGGGCGAGCATGCCGAGCACTGGCAGCGGATTGCTGATCGGCTCCTCGTCGAGACTGGCGCGCAGCGCAGAAAGGACATAGCGCATCGGATCCTTGAACTGCGGCCGCGCCAGGCTGGCGACGAATTCCGGATGCGTGAACATCGTCTCGAGCACCGCGGCGATCTGGCCGCCGCTTTGCTGCCAGCGCGAGACCATCGCTTGCACGAGCGCAGAACCGGGCGGATCGGCAACGAAATTCTGCGCGAGCTTGGTGCAGACATGCCGCGCGGTCGAGGGGTGATCGGCCAGCAGCGTGATCACCTCGTCGATTTCGTCCAGACCCTGCCCGCGCAGCGTGCGGCCAAGCACGACCTTCGGCTCGGCATCGTGCCGCGCCGGATTGAACACGACTAGCCCGTGCTGCCACAGCGCTGCGCGCAGGGCAGGCCGCACCCGCACTGGCGCATCCAGCAGATCGACGCCAAGGCCGGTGAGCACGCGCGCCAGATTGGTCACATCGCCCTGGGTGTAGCCGCCGCCGACGCCCAGGGTGTGCAGCTCCATCAGCTCGCGCGCGTAGTTTTCGTTGACATGGCCGCGGGCGTTCTGCGCGTTGTTCAGGTAGAGCAGCATCTGCGGCGAGAACATGGTCGCGCGCAACAGCTCGGCAAAGTGCCCGAGCGCATGCGGGGAAATGACGCGCTGCGCATAGTCGGCAAGCATCGGCGCGATGTTGCCGGCGCGGAACACGTTGAAGTGGTTGCACCAGAACCAGACCAGCCGCTGCTGTAGGGCATTCTGCGAGTACAGCGCAAGCAGCACTTGCTGCGCGGCGGCCTGCTGCGCGAGCGCCGCCTTGAAGCGATTGATCGCCTTGAGCTGCGCCTCGGTCTGCGCGGCGTCGCTTGCCTGGCGCGCCTGACGGATGGTGCGCTCTTGCTGCACGATTGGCGGAATCAAGACCGGCAGCGGGCGGTTCGCCGGTAGTGCCGCTAGCAGCGCGGCAATCCGTTCGGGTAGTCTTTGCGCCTGCGGCTGCAGCTGTGCGCGCAGGTACGCCGAGGGGCCAAGGCGATCAAGCGCCTGCAGCTCAAGCGCGCGCGCACCCCAACCGATGTGGTCGAGAAAAGCCACGGGCCGCGCACGCGCGGCGGCGTCCAGATCGGGCCACACGGGAGCCGGGTCAGTCGGCAGCGCCTGCGCACGCACTGGCATCGCACCACCCAAGCTTGCTGCCGCCAGCAGACGGACGAACTGGCGACGCGACAATCCGCGCGCCGTCTCGGTGGTGTCATCCATCGTCTGCTCCCCGATCAGCCGCACCGACCCCAATGGCCCGGGTGCCAGACGCCCCATGGCCCCCACCAGCCGCGATGCCAGCAGACGGCTCCTTCGGGCCGCACGACCACTGTCCCCGAGACCTGCGCCGGGGCGATCGGCGCGACGTAACAACCAGCAAGCAGCGCGCTGCCAGATGCGACCAGCACGGCCAGCACGGCGCGGCGCCACCAAGGCACGCGCATTGCGTCACCCTCTGGACGCTGGGGTGCTGTCGCGCGCGACGCCCCGCGCCCAGGAGGCGGGCAGACAGCACGCCAAACACCTGCGACCGACGAGTCAGGCGCAGTGTCACGGGAAACGGTTTGCATGGCGAGATTCCTCCTTTGTGGTGCGACCGCCACCAAAGCGACCATGTCGCATCAACGCCATCCCCCCGCAGTTGGCGACAGCCGCGCGTCGCGCAACCGTTTCCAGTTGTAACGACTCTCAGGGCAACACTGAACCCCTGCGCGCTGCGCATCCGGGCTGCGGGCGGTCTGCGGCGCAGCCCTCGCTCGCCTTAGCGACGGCTATTGTCTCGGTGGGCGCCTTGTATCCCATCCCGCAGCATCACAAGGACTGATTCAGTGTTGCCTTAGCAGGCCGTTGAAAAACGTCGCGAGGATGGCCAGATGCAAGGCGCACGGCGCGCAGCGACCGAGACATATCAAATAGATAGGCGAGGCAGCGCGCACCGCGCAACGCCGCAGATGGCCCACCGCAGTAGTTTTTCAACGGCCTGTTAGCGCACCGCAGCCGGCAAGCCGGAAACCCGCGCGCCGGGCCGCACCCCATGCTCGGCAAACCAGTGCAGCGGCATCTCCAGGGCATAGCGCACTTCCCGCTCGGCGCAGTGCACGTCTTCGGTTTGCGGCTGCATATCGGCCAGGTTGACGATGCGCCCGTCTGCCGCGATGAACGCGACCGACAGCGGGATCAGGGTGTTTTTCATCCACATGCACACCCGCTGCGGCTGCGGCCAGACGAACACCATGCCATGATTCGGCGGCAGGCTGCGGCGGTTCATTAGGCCGATGCGCTGCTGCTCCGGCGTGGCTGCGACTTCGGCGCTCAAGGTGTGAGCGCCAACCTGCAGGCGGATTTGCGGCAGCCCGGTATTGACCTCGGACGGTGCGGCCGACGCCGTCGTGGCGGCAGTTAGGGTGAGAACCAAAACCACGAGGCGAAGCAGTGGGGCGTGATGCACAGCGCGTTTGTCGTTCATGGGCCCTCCTCAGCCACGTAGCAGCAGACACACCGCACTGGCGGCGATGCCTTCGCCGCGGCCGACGAAGCCCAGGCGCTCGGTGGTCTTGCCCTTGAGGTTGACCTGCGCGACATCGACCTGCAGCAACTCGGCGATGCGCCGACGGATCGCGTCGCGGTAGGGGGCGAGCCTAGGCGCCTGCGCGATCACGGTGCAATCGACATTGCCCAGCACCCAGCCCTGCTGCGCCACGCTCTGCCATGCCAGACGCAGCAGTTCACCGGAGTCCGCGCCGGCAAAGCGCGCGTCGGTGTCGGGGAAATGTTGGCCGATGTCGCCCAGCCCCGCCGCGCCCAGCAGCGCGTCGGTGATGGCATGCAGCAGCACGTCGGCGTCGGAGTGGCCGAGCAGGCCGAGGGAGTGGGGAATGGTCACACCACCCAGAATGAGCTCGCGGCCGGGCACCAGGACATGGACGTCGAAGCCCTCGCCGATGCGGATCTGTGGGGTCTGTGGGGTCTGTGTCATGGGCGTCCTCCTGATCGCGCGGTCAGCACGGCCTGCGCCAGTTCGAGGTCCTCGGGGTAGGTGATTTTGAAATTGAACGCCGCGCCGGGCACCAGCAGCGGCTGCCAGCCCAGTTGCTCCATCGCCCCGGCTTCGTCGGTGGGTGCGACGCCCGGCTCTAACATGCGCTGGCTGCCGGTTTCCCCCCCCTCCCCTGCCCTCCCCACAAGTGGGAAGGGAGCGAGACTTCCTGCCCTACCGCGTGAGGTGGGGGATGCACCTGCCTCGATCGCTCTTTGCAGCGCCTCGCGCAGCGCGCCGACGCGGAACATCTGCGGCGTCTGCGCCAGCCACCGTCTCTCGCGCGGTTCGGTGTGCGCCACGCGACCGGCGGCGTCTGCGGTCTTTAACGTGTCGGGCAGGGGCAAAGCCAGCAGGCCGCCCACCGGGTCGGCGGCGCAGGCGTCGATCAGGCGGTCGATCAGCTCGGGGGTGATGCAGCAGCGCGCTGCATCATGCACCAGCACCCAGTCGGTCGGCAGCGCGCCAGCGCGCAGCAGGCCGTCCAGCCCCCCCAGCACGCTGTGCGCGCGGGTTGCGCCGCCCAGCGGCAGCAGGGACAGGCGCGGATCGGCCTGCAGACAAGCTGCCGCCAGCGTGTCTGCCGCCTGTACCACCACCGCAACCGAGGTGATGCGCGGGGTACGCAGGAACGCGCGTACCGTGTGCTGCACCACGCAGTCGCCCAGCAGCGTGCGGTATTGCTTGGGCACCTCGCCGGGCAGACGCGCGCCGCTTCCGGCGCAGGGAATCAGGGCATGGCAGCGGAGGGAAAACGCGGAGGAGTTGGGCGGCATTTGCAGCGGCGCATCAGGCGCGGGCGGACTTTGGGCGAAAATTTGAACAATGTCGTCTATTGTCCATGCCCTGCGTGCCCAGGTGCCCGCACTCAAACCCGGTCAGCGTGTGAGCTGGCCGCTGCCTGCCGGAAGCGCCGATGCGCTGTTGATCGCACAACTGTGCGGCAGCGCAGACAATCCGCCCGCGCCGTGGCTGATCGTCACTGCAGAGGCCACCGACGCCCAACGCCTGCTCGACGAACTGCGCTGGTTCGCACCATCGCTGCGCGTGGGCCTGCTGCCCGACTGGGAAACCCTGCCCTACGACAGCTTCTCGCCGCATCAGGACCTGATTTCCGAGCGACTGGCCACGCTATGGGCGATCCACAGCGGGCAGATCGACGTGGTCATCGCCCCGGCCAACACCGCGATCCAACGGCTGGCCCCGCCCGAGTTTCTGGCCGCCTACACCTTCGACTTCCGCCAGGGCGAGGCGCTGGACCAGGCCGCGCTGCGCGCCCAACTGGTGCTGGCCGGCTACAACCATGTCAGTCAGGTGATGGCGCCTGGCGAATACGCGGTGCGCGGCGGGTTGATCGATCTGCACCCGATGGGCTCGTCGGTGCCCTACCGGGTCGATCTGTTCGGCGACACCATCGACTCCATCCAGGCGTTCGACCCCGATACCCAGCGCAGCCTTTATCCGGTCAAGGAAGTGCGGCTGCTGCCTGGACGCGAGTTTCCTCTCGATGAAGCGGCGCAAAAGCGCTTTCGCGCCCGCTGGCGCGAAGTGTTCGAGGGCGACCCGAGCCGCAGCCCGATCTACAAGGACATGGCCAGCGGCGTGGCCGGGCCCGGCATCGAGTATTACCTGCCGCTGTTTTTCGAGCACACCGCCACCCTGCCCGACTATCTCGGCGCAAACGCCCGTGTGGTGCTGCATGGCGACATCCCGGCGGCAATCCGGACATTTTGGACCGACACCGTCGAGCGCCACCGCCTGCTGCAGCACGACCCCGAGCGCCCTGCCCTCGCCCCGGATCAGCTCTATCTCAGCGAAGAAGGGTTTTTCACCCGCATCAAGCCGCTGGCCCAGCTCGCGCTGCGCGCCGGAGCCGAAGCCGCCGAAAACACTGCAACTGGGCCAACCAGCGCCGCCCTTCCCGACCTGTCCGCCGACCGCCGCGCCGCCCGTCCGCTGGCGCGGCTTGCCTCCTGGCTCGACGAAGGCAGACAGCACAACCGGCGCGTGCTGCTGCTGGCCGAATCCGCCGGGCGGCGCGAAACCCTGCGCGAGCTGCTGCAGGAGTCCGGCCTGTCGGCCCAGCCTGCCGAGAGCTGGGACGAATTCGTCCAGGGCACCTCGGGCTTTGCGCTGGCAGTCGGCCCGCTGGCGCGCGGCTTTGTGCTGCCTGTCGACCGTCTCGCGGTGCTCACCGAAACCGAGCTGTTCGCGCTCAACCCGGCACAGCGCCGACGGCGCAAGCAGGAGCAAGCAAGCCATGTCGATGCGCTGATCCACGACCTTGCCGAGTTAAAGCCGGGCGATCCCGTGGTACATGCCAACCACGGCATCGGCCGCTATCAGGGTCTGGCCGAGCTCGATCTGGGAGACGGCCCCGCCGAGTTCCTGCATCTGGTCTATGCCAACGACGCGGTGCTGTACGTGCCGGTGTCACAACTGCATCTGATCAGCCGCTACAGCGGCGCAGCGCCTGAGGACGCGCCGCTGCACACCCTGGGTTCGGGCCAGTGGGACAAGGCCAGGCGCAAGGCCGCCGAGCAGGTGCGCGACGCCGCAGCCGAACTGCTCAATATTTATGCCCGGCGCGCTGCACAGCAGGGCCATGCCTTCCGCTATGTGGCGCAGGACTACGAGGCCTTTGCCGCTAGCTTCGGTTTCGAGGAAACGCCCGATCAAGCCGCAGCCATCCACGCCGTGATCCAGGACATGATCTCGCCCAGGCCGATGGACCGGCTGGTCTGCGGCGACGTGGGCTTTGGTAAAACCGAGGTGGCGCTGCGCGCCGCGTTCGTGGCGGTGATGGGCGGCAAGCAGGTGGCCGTGCTTGCCCCCACCACCCTGCTGGCCGAACAGCATTGCGAGACCTTTCGCAACCGCTTTGCCGACTGGCCGGTGCGCATTGCCGAAATGTCGCGCTTTCGCAGCACCAAGGAGATCAACGCCGCCCTCGATGGCCTGGCCCGCGGCACGGTGGACATCGTCATCGGCACGCACAAGCTGCTGTCGCCCACGGTCAAGTTCGACCGGCTGGGCCTGGTCATCGTCGACGAGGAACACCGCTTCGGCGTGCGCCACAAGGAAGCGCTCAAGGCGCTGCGCGCCTCAGTCGATCTGCTCACGCTGACCGCCACGCCGATTCCACGCACCCTGGGCATGGCGCTCGAAGGGCTGCGCGACCTCAGTGTCATCGCCACCGCACCGCAAAAGCGCCTGGCGATCAAAACCTTCGTGCGCAGCGAAAGCAGTGCGGTAATCCGCGAGGCCATCCTGCGCGAGATCAAGCGCGGCGGGCAGGTGTACTTCTTGCACAACGAAGTCGAAACCATCGACAACCGCAGGCGCCAGCTCGAAGAACTGGTGCCCGAGGCGCGCATCGACATCGCGCACGGCCAGATGCACGAGCGCGATCTGGAGCGGGTGATGCGCGACTTCCACGCCCAGCGCTTCAATATCCTGCTGTGCACCACCATCATCGAGACCGGCATTGATGTGCCCAGCGCCAACACCATCATCATGGCGCGGGCGGACAAATTTGGTCTGGCGCAGCTGCACCAGCTGCGCGGCCGCGTCGGGCGCTCGCACCACCAGGCCTACGCCTACCTGCTGGTGCCCGATGTGCAGAGCCTGACCAAGCAGGCTGCACAACGGCTCGAGGCCATCCAGCAAATGGAGGAGCTGGGCTCGGGTTTCTATCTGGCAATGCACGACCTGGAAATCCGCGGTGCCGGCGAGGTGCTTGGCGAGCAGCAGTCGGGCAATATGCAGGAGATCGGCTTTCAGCTTTACAACGACATGCTAGCCGAAGCGGTGAAGGCGCTGCGCGCCGGGCGCGAACCCGATCTGCTCAACCCGTTGGGCGTGACCACAGAGATCAACCTGCATGTGCCCGCGCTGCTGCCGCACGACTACTGCCCTGACGTGTATGCCCGGCTGTCGCTCTACAAGCGTCTGGCCAGCGCCACGACCAGCGCACAGCTCGACAGCGTGGCAGAGGAGGTCGTCGATCGCTTCGGCCGCCTGCCGCCCCCGGCGCAGGCGTTGGTGGACACGCACCGCCTGCGGCTGCTCGCGCAAGCCTACGGCATCACCAAGATCGACGCCGCTGAAGAAGTGGCCATTCTGCAGTTTCGCAGCAACGCCCCGGTGGATGCGGCGCGCATCATCGACCTGATCCAGAAAAACCGTCATATCAAGCTCGCCAGCAACGACCGTCTGCGCATCGAACGCCCCACCCGCGACGCCGTGCAGCGCGTGCAACTCATCCGCGACACCCTCAGGCAACTCGGCACGCCACGCACCGAAACCGCTCTGGCCTGAGCCGCCGCGCCCCCCTCCGCTCAGCCCCTCACTCCAACCGATCCGACATGCACCATCTCATCATCCAGCGTCACACCACCGCCCTGTCGCAGCACGATATCGAGCCACTGCGCCAGATCGCAGCGCCGGCCCGCGTCGACCATGCCCACCATGTCGCCTGGCTGCGCGACATTCGTAGCACCGATCCGCAAACACGCCGCGCCATCGACGCCTGCTGCCGCCAACACCAGATCGACTGGGCCATCGTCCCCGACGGGCTGCGTCTGGCTGACTTCAAGCTGCTTGCGATGGACATGGACTCTACGCTGATCAACATCGAGACGGTCGATGAAATCGGCGCGGCCGTGGGCAAGAAAAACGAGATCGCCGCCATCACCGCCGCGGCGATGCGCGGCGAGATCGCAGACTACGCCACCAGTCTGCGCCAGCGCGTGGCGCTGCTTGCGGGCGTGCCGCTGTCCGCGCTTGATGCAATCTACACCGACACCCTGCGCCTGAACCCAGGTGCCGAAAGCCTGCTCGCTGCGGCCAAGGCCGCCGGGCTCAAAACCCTGTTGGTCACCGGCGGCTTCACCCACTTCACCGACCGGCTGAAACAGCGCTTGGGCTTCGACCGAGTGGCCGCCAATGTGCTGGGTGTCAAGGGCGACGCGCTCGACGGCACGGTGGTTGGCACCGTCATCGATGGCCAGGCCAAGAAAAATGCCGTGCTCGCGTTCTGCAGCGATCTGGGCTGCGACCCCGGCGAGGTGCTGGTGATCGGCGATGGCGCCAACGATCTGCCGATGATGCAGGCGGTGGGCTTCAGCGTGGCCTATCACGCCAAGCCCAGAGTGCGCGAAGCCGCCACCGCCGCGATCGACTTCGGCGGGCTCGACAGCCTGCTGCGCTGGTTCGAATGAGGTCAGACAGAATTACGGCAAGCCCACGGCCGGGTATTGCGACCCCGCCATCGCCCCCACCGCAGCGCCGAGCGCGGCGGCTGCGGTCTTGCCGTTGCCATTACCCAGACGCGAACCAACCAGTCCGCCCACCACGCCGCCGATCACTGTGCCGGGCGTGATCGGCGTGCTGTCGGGATTGGCCGCGTTTGCCCCGATCACCGCGCCCAGCGCCGCGCCGGTGGCGGCCATCGCGGTGCGGCCGTTGCCCGAGCCGAAACGCGAGCCGATCAGACCGCCAGCCACCGCACCCAGCGCGGCAGCGGGCAAGGCAGATTGCGCAACCGGCGGCGGGGTATAGGAAGGCTGCGGCGCAGCGCGGTAACCGCTGTCATACCTGGCAAATGGAGCGTAACCCGGTTGCTGATCACTCGGCTGCGGATAGACCGGCTGTTGGTACACCGGCTGCTGCGGGACCGTATACGCGGTGGAATAAGACGGTGGTACCGCCGCGCAGCCACCCAGTAGCGACAGCAGCACCGCAGCGTTCAACAACAGACCGGACCGAGACATGATGACACTCTCCGAAGTTGGATGACGTCGGTTCAACGCACCACCGCCCGGGTTTGCCGACAGCCCATTCAAAATGCCGCCTGCATGGCCTGCTGCAGGTCGGCGATCAGATCCTGCGCATCCTCCAGCCCAATGGCCAGGCGCACCAGAGCGCCCTTGTGTGGCCACTGCCCCGCTGGACGCATCGCCCGCACGTCATAAGGCATCGCCAGACTGACCGGCCCGCCCCAGGAATAGCCGATCTTGAACAGCCTCAGAGCATCGACGAAGGCATCGATCTGCGTCGGCGAGTAGCGGGCGTCAAACACCACACTGAACAACCCGGCCGCCGCGGTGCAGTCGCGCTGCCAGTAAGCATGCCCGGGGCTGCCGGGCAAGGCCGGGTGCAGCACCTGCGCCACCTGCGGCTGTGTCTGCAGCCAGGTGGCGATGCGGCGGGCCGCAGCGTCGTGCGCCGCATAGCGCAGTTCCAGGCTGTGCAGGCCGCGCAGCACCTTGGCGCAGTCATCACCGCACACGCCCAGTCCCAGTCGCATGTGGGTGAACAGCAGTTGTTCATGCAGCGCCGGGTCGCGTGTGGTCACGCTACCCATCAGCATGTCCGCCCCGCCGCTCTGGTACTTGGTCAGCGCCTGCATGACCATGTCGATACCAAGCTCGAAAGGCTGCAGCGCAATGCCCGCTGCCCAGGTCGCGTCGATCGCGGTGTACACACCGCGTGCCTTGGCCACGGCCACCAGGGCGCGCAGATCGGGCATTTCCATGGTGACCGATCCCGGCGCTTCCAGCCACATCAGGCGAGTGCTCGGGGTCAATAGCGCTGCAACCTGCTCCGCGGTGGCCAGCGGGGAGTACAGGCTGTGGCTGACGCCCCACCGGGCCAGCACGCGCTCGACGAACTCGCGCCCCGGGCCATAGGCATTGGCTGGCAGCAGCACATGATCGCCCTGCCCCAGCAGCGCCTGATCGATCAGGGTGATCGCCGACAGCCCCGAGGGGCAGAGGATGCAGTGCTTGCCACCGTCCAGACTGGCCAGCCGCTCCTCGAGAGCGAAGGTCGTGGGCGTGCCATGCAGACCATAGGTGTAACCGCTCTTGCTGCGCCAGTCGCGCGCGCGCATCGCCGCGACGCTGGGAAACAGCACGGTGGAGGCATGGTGCACCCCGGGCTCGACCGCGCAAAACCCCGGCGGCGGCTGGTAGGGATGGTGCTGCAGCCGTGTCGCCAAGTGTTGCATGTGTGAGGACGACTGAGGATTTTGGTCTAATCGGGGCTGTTCTCGACTCGACATGGAATGGGCTCCGTGGCTTTCTGGTTTGAAGATCGCTGGGCTGCGCAGGGGAATACTGAACCTCAACCGGCAGACCCGCGCACAGCATAGGCCGAACGCCACCCCCGTTCCGATCCCTCTCCTTGGACCCAGACCCTGAACCTTGGTTGCCCGGCATCGCAGCCTGTGCAACAACCGTCCACTTTGATGCGCCGCCACGGCGCATCGTCAGTCCTGCCTTTTTTCGTTTGTGCTGCTTCGCGCGGCAACGTCTGCCGGCCGGCAGACACGCCAGCGCGTTCTGCCATGTTCCGCTGACCCTGGAGTGCGCGTCATGGAAGTGCTGATCCTGTTCGGGCTGATCGTGCTCAACGGGCTGTTCGCCATGTCGGAGATCGCGCTGGTCACCGCGCGTCGGGCACGGCTGGCAGCCCTGGCCGAGGCGGGCAACGACAACGCGCGCACTGCGCTGGCCCTGTCGGAGCAGCCCACACGGTTGCTGTCGACGGTACAGATCGGCATCACCTCGATCAGTGTGCTCAACGGCATTCTGGGCGAGGCCGCGTTTTCAGAAACCGTCGCCAACTGGCTGATCTCGCTGGGGATGTTGCCCCGGTTCGCCGCAGTCACGGCCACGGCCATTGTGGTGGTGGCCATCACTTACGCCTCCATCGTAATCGGCGAGCTGGTGCCCAAGCGGCTCGGGCAGCTCGCGCCCGAACGTATCGCCATGGTGACCGCGCGGCCCATGACCTGGATCGCCCGCGCCGCGTCGCCCTTCGTCAAACTGTTGTCGATCTCCACCGATCTATTGCTCACTGTGCTGCGGGTGCGCCATGATTCGATGCCGCAGATGACCGAAGCCGAAATCAACGAGGTGCTCGAGGAAGGCTCGGACGCCGGAGTGATCGAGGAACAGGAGCACGAAATGGTGCGCAATGTGTTCCGTCTGGACGACCGGCAGATCGCCTCGCTGATGACGCCGCGCAATGAGATCGAGTATCTCGATGTCGAACAGCCACTGGCGGAAAACCTCAACAAGATTGCGCAGTCCACGCATTCGCGCTTTCCTCTGGTGCGGCGCGGGCTCGAGGAGGTGATCGGGCTGGTTTCGACCAAGGAGCTGCTCGGCCGATTCATCCGCCGCGAGGGTATCGACGATCTGAGCAAGGCGGCCACCCCCGCGACCTTCGTGCCCGAGAGTCTCACCGGGCTGGAGTTGCTGCAGACCTTTCGCCAGAGCCCGGAACACACTGCGCTGGTGATCGACGAGTACGGCCAGACCATGGGCATTGTTACGGTTCAGGACCTAATGGAGGCGATCGCTGGGGAGTTCAAATCGCACCCGTCCGAGGAGCCTTGGGCGATCCAGCGCGAAGATGGCTCCTGGCTGATGGATGGGCTCATCACCGTGGACGATCTCAAGACCCGATTGAATCTCACGCATCTGCCCGACGAGGACAAGCGCCGCTACAACACCCTCTCGGGCATGCTGATGCTGCTGCTGGCACGCCTGCCGGTCACCGGCGACATCGTGCACTGGGACGGCTGGACCTTCGAGATCGTCGACATGGACGGCAAGCGCATCGACAAGGTGCTGGTCCAGCGCAAACCCGAAGAGCCAGCGGACGAGTTCTCCCAGTCTGCCGAAGACTACGACGCGCGGTCCTGAGCCGCGCCCTGCCTGCGCCTCGCACGCAGCGGGAGGCCGCCTTCATGCTGCACACCGCCCCGGGGTTGTCTCCCGGTTTCAGCCTGATCGTGCTGGACTTGGCGCTGGTGCGTCTGACTGCACTCGGGCCCCATCGGGCTAAACCGGGCCGCAAGACGACTGCTTCAGTGTGGTTTACAAAATGAGGACATATCGGCCATGTATTCTTGCGCACTGTCGAATTCACTCGAACGATGCCCTCTGAGATGCCGAATTTCCATGTGGTTTTCTGGCGCCACGCCGAGGCGGAAGATGCACCGGGTTCTGCCCAGGGCGATGATGTCGATCTGCGCCGCAACCTCACCAAGCAGGGGCGACGCGACGCCGCGCAGGTGGCAGGCTGGATCAAGTCGCACCTGCCCAAGCCGTGGACCGTACTCACCAGTCCGGCCTCCCGCGCACGCCAGACCGCGCAGCATCTGAGCGACTACCCGGTCAACGAGCCGCGGCTGCGCCCGGATGCCGAGCTGAGCGAGCTGCTGTCGGTGGTGTCGGAATTCCCGCGAGAGGGCAGCGCACTGATCCTCGTGGGCCATCAACCACTGCTCGGACGCGCTGGCCTTTACTGGATCACCGGCTGCGATCAGGCGTTTTCGCTGCGTAAGAGCGGGCTGCTGTGGGCAACCGAGCGAGAGCGCGAAACCGGCATTCAGCGCAGCCTGCGGGCGTGCATTTGTGCTGACCTGCTCAGCGATTGAGCGGCAGACGCGCTGTCACATCAAATTCACACAACCGTCACCGAAGCGTCACGCCGCCTGCCTATCTTCTTCATCCAACCAGATGAAGGAGACCTCATGTTCGATGACGAACTGATCGCACGGCTGTCGGCAAGCCGCCCTGTTCACCTGCCCGGCAGCGCAACCGCTGCGCCGCATCCCGGGTACGATCTCAGCGTGGCCTGGGCCCGGCATGGCGACGAAGTGCGCGAAGCACAGCGCCTGCGCTACAAGGTGTTCGCCGAGGAAATGGGCGCACAGATCAAGACGCCCGAGCCCGGTCTGGACATCGATCTGTTCGATCCCTACTGCGATCACCTGCTGGTGCGCGACACCGAAGGCAGGTTGATCGGCACGTATCGTGCCCTGCCACCGCACCAGGCCCGGCGCTTGGGCACGCTCTACACCGAAACCGAATTCGATCTGACCCGGCTGTACCACCTCAAGCCGCGTCTGCTGGAAATTGGCAGATCCTGCGTGCACCGCGACTACCGCAGCGGCGCGGTCATTCTCGCGCTCTGGAGCGGCATTGCCGGCTACATGCAGCGCCACAGACTCGATGCACTCATCGGCTGTGCCAGCGTCTCGATACACTGCGGCGGCCACACCGCAGCCAGCCTGTGGGCCCGCCTGCAGCGCAGCCACCTGGCAGCGATCGAGGATAGGGTCCACCCCCGCCTGCCGCTGCCGATCCACCGCCTGCGCCAGGATCTCGCGGTCGAACCCTCGGCGCTGCTCAAGGGTTACCTGCGCGTGGGTGCCAAGGTCTGCGGTGCGCCCGCCTGGGATCCGGACTTCGGCGTGGCCGACTTCCCGGTGCTGCTGCGCCTGAGCCAGGTCAACCCACGCTACGCTCGGCACTTCCTCGGCGCTTGAGTGCGGGCCCGACGCTCGGCGTCAGCTCCTCCCCACCATATCCTGCGGTCGTACCCAGCGGTCGAAGTCTTCCGCGCTGACCCAGCCCGAGGCCAGCGCGGCCTCGCGCAAGGTCATACCGCCGTGGTGTGCGACCTTGGCAATGGCGGCGGCGCGGTCGTAGCCGATGTGCGGCGTCAGCGCGGTCACCAGCATCAGCGAGCGCTGCATCAGCTCGTTGATGCGTTCTCGGTTCGGCTCGATGCCGCGCGCCAGGTGGCGATCGAAACTCGCCATCGCATCGGCCAGCAATCGCAGACTCTGCAGCAGGTTGTGTGCGATCAGCGGCTTGAACACGTTGAGCTCGAAATTGCCCGAAGCCCCGCCGATGTTGATCGCCACATCGTTGCCGAACACCTGCGCGCACACCATGGTCAGCGCCTCGCATTGCGTGGGGTTGACCTTGCCGGGCATGATGGAACTTCCGGGTTCGTTTTCAGGGATGCGGATCTCGCCCAGGCCGCTGCGCGGTCCCGAGGCCATCCAGCGGATGTCGTTGGCAATCTTCATCAGCGCCGCCGCCAGCGTTTTGAGTGCGCCGTGCAGAAACACCAGCGCCTCGTGCCCGGCCAGAGCGGCGAACTTGTTGTCGGCGCTGGTAAAGGGCAGCCCAGTCTGGCGGGCCAGTTCTGCGGCGACGCGCGCGCCGAATGAGGGATGGGTGTTGAGTCCAGTGCCCACGGCGGTGCCGCCCACCGCCAGGGCATAGACCGGATTGAGCGCCGCGTCGATCGCTCGACGCGCCAGATCGAGCTGTGCCACATAACCCGAGAATTCCTGCCCCAGCGTCAGCGGCGTGGCGTCCTGCAGATGGGTACGACCGATTTTCACGATATCGGCAAACGCATCGGCCTTGGTCTGCAGCGTGGTGCGCAGCGCAATCAGCGCAGGCAGCAGGTCCTGCACGGTCTGCGCTGCCGCGGCCACATGCATGGCGGTGGGGAAAATGTCGTTGGACGACTGCCCCATGTTGACCTGATCGTTGGGGTGGACGATGCGCTGTGTGCCGACTCCGCCACCCAGCAGCACCGAGGCGCGGTTGGCCAGCACCTCGTTCATATTCATATTGGTCTGCGTGCCCGAGCCGGTCTGCCAGACCGCCAGCGGAAACTCGTCGGGATAGCGGTCGGCGATCACTTCGTCGGCGGCCTCGATGATCGCCTGCGCGGTGCGCAGGTCGAGCTTGCCCAGCTCCGCGTTGACCCCCGCGCAGGCACGCTTGACTAGCGCCAGAGCGCGGATGAGCTCGCGCGGCATACGCTCAGTAGAAATGGCGAAATGCTGCAGCGAGCGCTGCGTCTGCGCGCCCCACAGATGCCCCTCAGATACTTCGATCGGGCCGAAGGAATCGGTTTCGATGCGCATGCCCTCAGAGACCTGCGACACATGGCTGGTTTCGGTCTTCATTGGCGTCTCCGGTTGGGATTTGCATGGTTGTAGCCCCATCGCGCCGATCTTGCCACAGGCAGAACGGTTTTTCGCGGCGCGGCACTGCCTTTGCGCGATGCCAAGCTGGCGATCTTCCATGCGCCGTTTGAGGTTCCATACCGCCAAGCGCTTGACCCGCCCGCAGCAAACTCCTAGACTGAAGCGCCCTACGGGGGCAGTTCTTCTTGTCTGCTCGCCCTGTCGGACGGGGCTGCTCCGTGAGCAGGCCCGGCCTGCTCACCCGGTCGGCACACCGTTTGCTCCCCAGCATGACTTATCTGTTCATCGCCATTTTCGCTGTCATCGGTGCGTTTGCCCGTTACGGGCAGACCTGGCTCGTGCAAGGCATGTTCGGCCGCACGTTTCCGTTTGCCACGCTGTCGATCAATGTGCTCGGCTCCTTCCTGATGGGCTTGTTGTTTTTTGGCGTGCTCGAACGCCTGAACCTCAGCTCCGAACTGCGCACCGGCATCCTAAGCGGCGGGCTTGGCGCCTACACCACGTTTTCGACCTTTTCCCTGGAATCGCTGCTCCTGCTCGAAAACGGCGAACTGGTCAAGGCAGGGATCTACATCGTGGCCTCGGTCGTGCTGTCGATCGGCGCAGCCATCCTCGGCGCGCACCTGGTACGCAGCATCGGAGTTTCGACATGAGCAGGCAAGCGGTCACCATGGTGCGCGTCTACATTCGCGAGGGCGACAAAGCCGGCGGCCACGATCTGATGCGAACCATCTTCAAGCTGCTGCACGACGAATACCGGGTGCGCGGCGTGACTGTGTTTCGCGGGGTTGCTGGCTTTGGCAGCAAGGGCGAAGTCCAGGCCGACGATCTGCTGCGCCTGAACGTGCACCTGCCCCTAGTGATCGAATTTTTCGACACTCCAAGCGTGGTCGACGCCGTACTACCGCGCATCGCAGCCATGCTGCCGCCCGGACATCTCGTCCACTGGCCTGCGCAGTGCGCCGACGCCTGACCGCGCGTTCCTACAGCGCCTGAGCAGTGCTTACCTGCGTTGCGGCGGCTGCCACAGGCTCTGCCTGCTGCGGGTCGCGCTGGTCGGCGCCTGCCGCCGCCCGAAGCAGACTCGTCTGACCGGCGTATTGATACGCCCGGTTGAACGGGTAGTCGCACTGCCGCGCGCGCAGCGCGTGCGCCTCGTCGAAGCGGTCTTCGACCACGCCGTTGGGGCGACTGCCGAGGATCTGGAACAGCGAGATCCAGCCCTGCTCGAAGCCCATCGCCGAGCCGGCAAGATACAGGCGGTAGGCGCGCAGAGTTTTCTCGGCGCGATCGCCAAGCACCCTGCGCGCCTCGTCTGCTTGCGCCTCGAGGGCATCGACCCAGTGCCAGAGCGTCTTGGCGTAGTGCGGGCGCAGGCATTCGAAGTCCAACGGTTCGAGCCCGCCGCGGGTCATGGCGTCGGCCATCACGCTGACATGGACGAGTTGCCCACCGGGGAAAATATATTTTTCGATGAAGTCGCCCATGCCGCCGGCAAGCTGGCTGTTGTCTACCCCACCGGCGGTGATGCCGTGGTTCATCACTAAGCCGCCGGGCCGCAGCAGGCGGCGGATTTTGGCGAAATACAGCGGTAGGTTCGGACGGCCGACATGCTCGCACATCCCGACCGAGGCCACTTTGTCAAATGGTTGCGATTCGTCGACATCGCGGTAGTCGAGCAGCAGCATCTTGACCCGTCCCTGCAGGCCCTTTTGCTCGATCAACCGGTTGACGTAGGCAAACTGGTTTTTGGACAGCGTAATGCCGGTGGCCTGCACCCCATAGTGCTCGGCGGCCCAGAGCAGCAGGCCGCCCCAGCCGGCGCCGATGTCGATGAAGCGCTCACCTGGCTTGAGCATCAGCTTGGTGCAAATGTGTTCGAGCTTGGCCTGCTGTGCCTGCGCCAGGGTCATCGCCGGGTCGGCAAAGTAGGCGCAGGAATACACCCGCCGCGGGTCGAGCCAGAGGGCGTAAAAATCATCCGAGACGTCATAGTGGTGCTGGATTTGTGCAGCGTCCTTCTCGCGGCTGTGGTGCGTGTGTTCCCACAGCGTGCGGCGCAGGCCACGCCACAGCCGCGCGGTAGCCGCGGAGGGCAGGTTGCGCGGATCGTCGTCGAGCAGTCTGGGAGCGATGCGCATCAGGTCGCGCAGATTGCCCAGGATGTCCACCAACCCTTCGACATAGTCTTCCGCCAGCTTGCCGATCTGTCCCGTGACGATATGCCAGAGCGCCCGCTTGTCTCGCAGGCGCATCTCGACCTGCGCGTTGCTCGGTCCTACACGCGCGCCGTCGGGCAGGACCACGCTGCAGGCCAGAGGAAGCCGGGACAGACGCGCATCGACCTGCCCCAGAATGGACGGGGGAATGGAAGCCATGCTGATCTCCTTTCAAAAGCGAACACCGCTGCCCAGGTGGGCGGATGAGGCAGTCGTCAAGGGAACTTGTCGCGCAGCGGTCTGGCACCGACGAGGCGGGCAGGCACGCTCGAACACTGTGGATGAGCCCATCCGCACCCCCTTTCCGGACGATATGCAGCGCAGCCATCGAGCCGAATGGAAGTGAACATCCAAGGCCAAACCCATTCTGGACATTGAACAGCGACCTTCTTCGCCGTTTTTCCAGCCCCAATTTAGACCATGAATATGACAGGGTCAATGCGCCCCATCCGTGGGCTTACAACCGAATACAAACTGCGTACGGCGATGGAGATCAGTATTTCTGCCGCGCGGGAATGACGCCGCGCACCCCGCCGAGCGGATCGTCCATGTCGCCGGCATAGCGGGGAATGAGGTGCAGATGCACATGAAAGATGCTCTGCCCCGCCGCCTTGCCGCAATTGACACCGAGGTTGAAACCATCCGGGCGGCGCTCGCACAGCAGCAGTGCGCGGCCCTCTGCAGCGAGCGCGAGCAGGGCCTGCTGTTCTTGCGGGGTGCAGTCGAACCAGTCGGCCACATGCCGATGAGGGATCAGGAGCAGGTGCCCAGGGTTCACCGGCGTGCGGTCGTACACCGCAAAAGCCAATTCGTTGCGCAGCACCCAGGGCATGTCCTGGCAGAATGGACATGGCGTTGCCATCGCTGTGCTCATTTCACACCACGGAGATGCGTGTCTGCCTCTGTTTGCGCTGATCAATGCCTTGCGGCGCTTTGCTACAACTGAGTGGCGAGTGGCGGCGGTTCAAGGCACGCTGCGCAAGGTCACGTTCCAATTCAGCCGTGCCCATTCCGCGGCCTCTTGCCGCAGACTGTATTCGGTCAGCGGATTGGCCTTGAGCCAGCGTGCTGGCGCGACGATGTCGAGCGCACTGCGCACCCCCGGAAGGCTCAGCCCGGTGGGCTGGTAGCGCAAATGCAGGCCGTCGAGATCGACCGGCGCGCGGTTGCGCGCCAGGATGACCGCCAGCCGCAACGCCATCACCGCGTCGAGATCGAGGCTTTCCAGATCGGCCGCGCCGAGCTTTTTCAGCTTGCCGGTGTGTGCCAGAATCAGCGCCGCCAGCGCCGCCTGCTCGCCGCGCGAGAAACCCGGCATATCGGCGTTGGCCGCGATATAGGCCGAATGTTTGTGATACGCGCTGTGCGAGATCGACAGCCCGATTTCGTGCAGCTGCGCGGCCCAGCGCAGCAGGCGTTGCTCGGCCTCGCTGGCGTCGGGGCGCAGCTGCGCATACAGCCGCAGCGCCACCTCGCTCACCCGCTGCGCCTGCTGCGCATCGGCGCCGTAACGCTGGATGAACTGCAGCACCGTGACCTCACGCATGTCCTGCGACTGCTCCCGCCCGAGCAGGTCGTAGAGCACACCCAGACGCAGCGCGGCGTCGGTGACTTCCATGGACTGGATGCCCAGTTCCTCGAACACTCCGAGCATGATGGCCAGTCCGCCTGCGGCCACCGGCACGCGGTCGGGCTTGAGCCCTTCGAGGCGCAATTTGTTGAGGTTGCCTGCACGCACGAAGGTGCGCCGCAGTTCACGCAGGCCCTGCAGCGTGATGTCGCCCGGCTGATCGGGTGGGTTGAGGCGGCTGCCGGCGATCATGTCGGCCAGCGCGCGCGCCGTGCCGCTGGAGCCCACCGCGTGGTTCCAGCCGTTGCGCTTGAAGTCGGCGGCAATGATCTGGATTTCCTTGCGCGCGGCAATCTCGGCGGCGCGCATGGTGGTTTCGTCCACCTGATTGCCGGGAAAAAAGCGCTGGCTCATCGACACGCAGCCGATGTAGAGCGATTCCATCAACCCCGGTTCATAGCCCTGGCCAATGATGAACTCGGTGGACCCGCCGCCGATGTCGACCACCAGCCGCTTGCCCTGCACCACAGACACCGAATGCGCCGCACCGATGTAGACCAGGCGCGCCTCCTCTCGCCCGGCGATGACCTCGATCGGAAAGCCAAGCGCCTGCTGCGCGCGGTGCAGGAACTGCGCCGCGTTCTTGGCCACGCGCACGGTGTTGGTGGCCACCGCGCGCACCCGGTCCGGGTGAAACTGCCGCAGCCGCTCACCAAAGCGCTGCAGGGTCTGCAGCGCGATCTGCTGCGAGGCTTCAGAGAGGAATTTTCTGTCGTCCAGACCGGCTGCGAGCCGCACCGGCTCGCGCAGTGAATCGACCGGGTAGATCTGCACCCCTGCGGCGCTGTCCTGTGCCCGGCCGATGAGCATACGAAAACTGTTCGACCCCAGGTCGACCGCGGCCAGATGTTGGTTCAGGAGATTGGGCATGGGGCAATTGAACGTCAGGACGATGACAGCTTTTTGAACCCTGTCATCAAGGTTTCATCCGATGCCTGCATTCTCGCTCGGTTTGCTCACCGCGCTGGCAAAATGCCGGCTGTCCCAGCGTTGCTTGCCCTCCATGTCCGATCCCGCCTCGTTTCCCCGTCTGCTCAACCGCGAACTCGGCACCCTCGAATTCAATCGCCGCGTGCTGTTCCAGGCGCTCGATGACACCAACCCACTGCTCGAACGTCTGCGCTTTCTCAGCATCGTGTCGAGCAATATGGATGAGTTTTTCGAAACCCGCGTGGCCACACTGCAGGACATGCTCGAAGCCGATCCAAACTCGCGCACCCCGGACGGCATGTTGGTACGCGATGCGCTGGCTGAGATTTCGGTACGCGCCCATGCGCTCATCGCCGATCAATACCGCGTGCTGCAGCAGGCCGTGCTGCCCGCGCTCGAGGTTCACGGCATCCGGCTGTACCGCGTGTCCGACTGGACCGAGGCGCAGCGCGCCTGGGCGCAGCACTATTTCGAGACCGAGGTCTCGCCGCTGCTCACGCCCATCGGCCTCGATCCGGCGCATCCGTTTCCGCGGGTGATCAACAAGAATCTGGTGTTTGCCGTCCAGCTCGAAGGCACTGACGCCTTTGGCCGCAACATCGAACTTGGCGTGGTACAGACGCCGCGCACCCTGCCGCGCATCGTGCCGATGCCGCCCGAGCTATGCGACGCCCGCTACGGCTTCATGCTGCTGTCGTCGTGCATGCAGGCGTTTGCCGGCCAGCTCTTTCCGGGGCTGGCGGTGCGCGGCGTGCATCAGTTTCGCGTCACGCGTAACAGCGAGCTGTTCATCGACGATGACGACATCACCAATCTGCGTGTCGCGCTGCAGGGCGAACTGCGTGCGCGTCACTTTGGCGACGCGGTGCGGCTGGAGGTCGCGGCGGACTGTCCGCCAGAGGTCATCGACCGGCTGCTGCGAGAGAACAACATCCTGCCGCAAGACTGCTACCTTGTGGACGGGCCAGTGAACATGGTGCGGCTGCAGGAAATCATCGATCATGTCGATCAGCCGCAGCTACTGTTTCCGCCCTATGTGCCTGCGCTGCCTGCCAACTGGCCCGGCGTCAATCCCGAGATCTTCGACCGTATCCGCGAGCGCGACCTGCTGCTGCACCACCCCTACGATGCCTTCTCCCCAGTGGTCGACTTGGTGAAAACCGCGGCGCGCGACCCGGCCGTAGTCGCGATCAAGCAGACCATCTACCGCACCGGTGGCAATTCCGAGCTGATGGACGCGCTGATCGAAGCCGCGCGCAACGGCAAGGAGGTCACCGTGGTGCTCGAACTCATGGCAAGGCTGGACGAGGAGACCAATATCAACTGGTCGTCGCGGCTGGAGGCGGCCGGCGCGCACGTGGTGTTCGGCGTGGTCGGCTTCAAATGCCATGCCAAAATGCTGCTGATCGTGCGCCGCGAAACAGTCCCCGACACCGGCCGCAGATTGCTGCGCATGTACGCACACCTGGGCACCGGCAACTACCATGCCCGCACCGCCAGGCTCTACACCGATTTCGGCCTGATGACCGCCCACACGGAAATCTGCGAAGACGTCCGGCGGGTGTTTCTGCAGATCACCGGATCAAGCCAGGTGCAGCAACTGCGGCGGCTCTGGCAGTCGCCATTCACCCTGCTCGACAACGTGCTGGCGGCGATCGCTCGCGAGGCCGAGCATGCGCGCAACGGCAAGCCGGCGCGGGTGTGGGCACGGGTCAACGCGCTGCTGGAGCCCACGGTGATCGAGGCGCTGTACAACGCTTCACAGGCCGGGGTCGAGATCCGCCTGCTGGTGCGCGGCGCCTGCATGCTGCGTCCGGGGGTCGAGGGCCTGTCGGACAACATCCGTGTGCGCTCGACCATTGGGCGCTTCCTCGAACATTCGCGCGTGTTCTACTTCCACAATGGCGGTGATGCCGAGGTGTACATTTCTTCTGCCGACTGGATGGAGCGCAACCTGCGCCGCCGCGTGGAAATCGCCGTGCCGCTGCTGGACAACAAGATCAAGGCACAGGTCATCCGCGAAGGGCTACGGGTCCAGTGGCAACATCCGGGCAACGCGTGGGAGATGGACAGCGACGGCAACTACCACCGCCCGCGTGGCTCGCGCAGCCGGCTAAGCTGCCACCAGGTGCTGATGCACTCACGCCTGGTCGGCAAAAACTAGTGTAGTGTCGCGATCTTGATGGAATTTATATCAATCCCGCTTCTCCAATGGGCGATACGTGCAGAGTGGAGAAGTGAATGCGAGTGGCCCCCGAGATCGTGCTGACCAACGAAGAGCATGCCGAATTGTCGAAGCTGGTGCGCTCCAAGCTGTCGAGCGTGAGGCTTGCACAGCGTGCCCGCATCGTGCTGCTGGCCGCGCAGGGGATGCAGAACAAGGCCATCGCCCAGCAGTTAGCAGGCCGTTGAAAAACGTCGCGAGGATGGCCAGATGCAAGGCGCACGGCGCGCAGCGACCGAGACATATCAAATAGATAGGCGAGGCAGCGAGCACCGCGCAACGCCGCAGATGGCCCACCGCAGTCGTTTTTCAACGGCCTGCTAAACAGAATGCAACACTACACTAGGCCCCGACATCCGCCTTCGTCGTCCGCGCCAAAAAGACCTCAGGCGGCCTGCAGCGCCTGGCCTTGGTGATCGACCTGCACCAGTCGGGCCGCCGGAAAGCGCACGACAAACCGACTGCCTTTGCCCGGTACACTGCTGACCAGCAGTTCGGCATGGTGGCGCAGAAGCACATGCTTGGCGATCGCCAGTCCCAGCCCCGTGCCGCCGGAGTCGCGCGAGCGCCCACGGTCGACACGGTAAAACCGCTCAGTCAGCCGCGGGATATGCTCGGCGGCAATACCGATGCCGGTGTCGGTCACGCTAAATTCGGCGTATTTCGGCTTGCCGTCGTCGAATACCACCGCATCCCACTCCAGCCGGATGCTGCCGCCATCGGGCGTGTAACGCACCGCATTGCTCACCAGATTGGACAGCGCCGAGTGCAGTTCCTGCGGACTGCCGCGCACCCCCATCTCGGTGCGCACATCGGCCGAGATCTGGTGCCTGCCACCCGACAGCGCGAGCGCCTCGCTTCTGTACTGCGCCATCATCGCGCGCATGTCGATGACCTGCTCGTGCGGCGGATGCGGATCGCCCTCCAGGCGCGCCAGCACCAGCAGATCGTCCACCAGATGTCGCATGCGGTCGGACTGCGCCTGCATCATGTCGAGCACCCGCTGGCGCTGCGCGTCATCCAGCGGCATATCCCGCATGGTCTCGACAAAACCACCGAGCACGGTCAGCGGTGTCTTGATCTCGTGCGACACATTGGCCACGAAATCGCGCCGCATCGCCTCGGTGCGCTCGAGCTGCGTGATGTCCTGCGAAAGCAGCAGCTTTTGCCTATCGCCGTACGGAAAGATCTGCACGCTCAGCGTGAACTGCCCGCGCGCTCCTGCGCGGTGCATCTGCAGCGCCTGGTCAAAGCGCTGTGTCTGCAGATAGGCGACGAACTCCGGGTTGCGGATCAGGTGCACCGCGTGCTGCCGCAGATCGCGGTGCGCATCCAGCCCGAAGTGTTGCTCCGCCGTGGCGTTGCACCAGTCGATCTGGTCGTTCTCGTCGAGCAGGATGACGCCATTTGGCGACACCTGCAGTGCTTCGATGAAGCGCTGGAGCTTGGATTCCTCATGCCGCAGTCGCGCAGTCCACAGTCGCAGCAAGCGCGAGACACGGTAGAACACCTCGGCCCAGACGCCGCTGCCTTTCGGCATCGGCGAGGTCTCTGGCGCCCTGAGCCAGCCGATCAGGCGCGACAGCGCCAGCGAATCGCGCAACACCGCGGCAAATAGCATCAGCAGCGCGGCAACCAGCGCACCAACCAGGCCACCGACGATCGCGCCGGCCCCTGCAGCCAACGCGACGACCAGCAAAATGACGGTCAGACGCCAGACGACGAATTTCATGATGGAAGCCGGGTCAGCCTGCGCCAAGGCAGCGCGGAGCGCAGCACGCGCAAGAGGTCAGTCTCTGGTCATGCGTCCGGGCCGGAGAAGCGGGCTCACGCCACCGAAGCCTGTGCGGCGCGCGACTGCGCAGTGAAGCGGTAGCCGGCTCCGCGCACGGTCTCGACCATGTCGGCACATTGCACCTGCGACAGCGCCTCGCGCAGCCGCTTGATGTGGACATCCACCGTGCGCTCCTCGATGAACACATGATCGCCCCACACTTTGTCGAGCAGGGCGCCGCGGCTGTGCACCCGCTCGGGATGGGCCATCAGGTAATGCAGCAGTTTGAACTCGGTCGGACCCAGGCGGATTTCCACCGGCTCGCCACCTGCGCGCTTGAACAGCGCCCGACGGCTGGCGGGATCGACCGAAAGCCCGCCGATCTCGACCTGTTCATCGGTGAGCTGCGGTGCACGCCGGCGCAGCACCGCACGGATGCGGGCGAGCAGTTCCTTCGGTGAAAACGGCTTGGTGATGTAGTCGTCCGCGCCGGCATCCAGTCCCTGCACCTTATCGCCCTCCTCGCTGCGCGCGGTCAGCAGGATGATCGGAATACCCTTGGTGCGGGCATCGGCCCGCAACGCGCGCGCCAGCGCCAACCCCGACATGCCGGGCAGCATCCAGTCGATCAGTAGCACGTCCGGCAGCACGTCGCGAATGACGCGCAGCGCCTCCTCGGCGCTGGCTGCGCGGATTGGGCAATGGCCTGCATGCTGCAGATTCAACGCCAGCAGTTCGGCAATCGACGGCTCGTCTTCGACGATCAGGATGTTGCTCGACAGGCTCATGATGCGGGTGTTCTCGGTGGAAACGACAAAAGGATCAAAGCGAGCCGGCTACTTCGCGGAAGGCTTCCTTGTTGTGGCGCACATCGGTTCCGCGCACGATGTAGATGACGAATTCGGCAATACTCTTGGCATGGTCGCCAATGCGCTCGATGGCCTTGGCCACGAACATCAGGTCGAGCATGGTGGAGATCGCGCGGGGATCTTCCATCACGTAGGTGATGACCTTGCGGGTGAAGCCATCGAACTCGTCGTCGATCTGGCTGTCAGATTCGACGATCTCCACCGCGGCCTTTTCGTCTAGGCGGGCAAAGCAGTCCAGCGAACGGCGCAGCTGATCGATCGCCAAGTCGGCTGAATGCTGCAGGTCGCCGATGCCCATGGCCACCGACATGCCTGACTCGGAAATGTCGCGCGCCATGCGGGCAATGCGTGCGGCCTCATCACCGGCGCGCTCCAGATTGGTGATGGTCTTGGAAATCGCCACCAGCAGACGCAGATCGCGCGCAGTGGGCTGGCGCTTGGCGATGATCTGGGTGATGTCGGCGTCGATGTCGACTTCCATCTGGTTCACGCGCTTTTCCACCTGCAGCACATTGCGTGCCGCCTCACCATCCAGGTGGCGCAGCGCATAGATGGCCTGCGCCAGCTGCGACTCGACCAGCCCGCCCATTTCGAGCACTCGGGTGGAGACGGAATTGATTTCGGCGTCGAACTGAGTCGAGAGATGCGGCTTGTCCATGGGTGCGCTCCAATCAGCCAAAGCGGCCGGTGATGTAGTCCTCGGTTTCCTGTTTCTTGGGCTTGAGGAAGATTTCGTTGGTTTCGCCGAATTCGATGAGTTCGCCGAGATACATATACGCAGTGAAGTCTGACACACGCGCTGCCTGTTGCATGTTGTGCGTCACGATGGCCACCGTGTAGTCGCGCTTGAGCTCTGTCACCAGTTCCTCGACCTTCGCCGTGGAGATGGGGTCGAGCGCCGAAGTGGGCTCATCGAGCAGCAGTACTTCCGGCTTGATCGCCACGGCGCGGGCAATGCACAGACGCTGCTGCTGTCCGCCAGACAGGCTCATGCCGCTTTGCTGCAGCTTGTCCTTCACCTCTTCCCACAGCGCGGTCTTGGTCAGCGCCCATTCCACGCGGTCATCCAGTTCTGACTTAGGCAGCTTCTCGTAGAGCTTGATGCCAAAGGCGATGTTGTCATAGATCGACATCGGAAACGGCGTGGGCTTCTGGAACACCATGCCGATCTTCGCTCGCACCAAGGCCACGTCCTCCTTGGACTTGAGGATGTCCTGGCCATCGAGCAGGACCTCCCCTTGCGCGCGCTGCTCTGGGTAGAGCTCGTACATGCGATTGAACACGCGCAACAACGTGGACTTGCCGCAACCGGATGGACCGATGAACGCGGTGACCTTGTTCCTGGCAATCTCCATGTTGACATTCTTGATGGCCCTGAATTTCCCGTAATAGAAATCCAGGTTTCTCACTGTCATGCAGACCGAGGTCTGCTGGGTTTCAGCAACAGCGCTCATGATGGGCTTTCAATGTTTTTGACGAGTCAGAACACGCGCGGTGATGTTGAGGATCAGCACACCGAAGGTGATGATCAGCACGCCCGCCCAAGCCAGGTTCTGCCAGTTGGCATACGGGCTCATTGCATAGTTGTAGATCGTCACCGGCAGGTTGGCCATCGGCTGCGACAGTCCAGTGGTGAAAAATTGATTGTTGAGGGCGGTGAACAGCAGCGGCGCGGTCTCGCCGGAAATCCGGGCCACCGCCAGCATGATGCCGGTCAGCACCCCCGCGCGCGCGGCGCGCAAGATGACACTGGAGACCACTTTCCACTTGGGCGCGCCCAGCGCATAAGCCGCCTCTCGCAGCGAGCCCGGTACCAGCCGCAGCATATCCTCCGTGGTGCGCACGACCACCGGCACCACGAGCAGTGCCAACGCCACCGAACCGGCCCAGCCCGAGAATGTCTTGGTCTTGGCCACGATCAGCGCATAGACGAACAGCCCGATGATGATGGAGGGCGCAGCCAGAAGGATGTCGTTGATGAAGCGCGTGCTCTTGGCCAGCCAGCCGTTGTGACCGTATTCGGACAGGTACACCCCGGCCATGACGCCTAGCGGCGTTCCCAGCGCGGTGCCGACCACGGTCATCGCCACGGAGCCGTAAATGGCATTGAGCAGACCGCCATCGGTCATCGGCGGCGGGGTCATCTGGGTGAATGTGGCAATGCTCAAACCTTTGAGCCCGAGCTGCATCACGGAAAACAGGATCGCTAGCAGCCAGGACATGCCAAAGGCCATTGCTACAAGCGCCAGCGACAGCACCATGAAGTTGACCAATTTGCGGCGGGCGAAAAAGCGCCGCCGAATCTCGGCTTTGGACGCAGCGTTCATACTGATTGCGTTCATGTGCGAGTTCCTTCGCCTTTGGCCAGCTGTGCCAGCAGCATCTTGGATAGCGCCAGCACGACGAATGTGATGAAAAACAGCACCAGACCAAGATAGAACAGGGCCGATTGATGCATCGGTCCCGCCTCGGCAAACTCATTGGCCAGCACTGAGGTGATGGTGTTGGCAGGGGCGAACAGCGAGGAACTGAATGCACTGGTATTGCCGACGATGAATGTCACTGCCATAGTCTCACCCAGCGCACGCCCAAGCCCGAGCATGATGCCGCCGATCACCCCGGCCTTGGTGTACGGCAGCACCACATGGCGCACCACCTCCCAGGTGGTGCAGCCAATGCCATAAGCAGACTCCTTGAGCATCGGCGGCGTGATCTCGAACACATCCTTCATCACCGACGAAATGAAGGGAATGATCATGATGGCCAGAATGATGCCGGCCGACAACAGCCCGATTCCCACCGGCGCGCCCTGGAACAGAAATCCGATGCCCGGAACCTGCCCAAACCAATTTTGCAGTGGTGTTTGCACATACTGCGCCAGCAGCGGCGCAAACACCAGGAGGCCCCACATACCGTAGACGATCGACGGAATCGCGGCGAGCAACTCGATGGCCGTGGCCAGCGGGCGGCGCAGCCAGGCCGGTGACAACTCGGTGAGGAACAGCGCAATGCCAAAACTTACGGGCACCGCAATCAGCACCGCAATGAAAGAAGTCACCAGGGTGCCGTAAATCATGGAGAAGCCACCGAACCGATCGTCTGTCGGGCTCCAAATCGAGCTGGTGAAAAAGCCCAGCCCGGTGGCCTTGATCGCCGGCCAGGCACCGATAAACAGCGAAACAATGATGCCCGCGAGGGTCGCCAGACTGATGATGGCGGCAAGGCGGGACAATCCTGAGAACACCAGGTCGCCGAGCGGGTTGTGCTTGCGTTTTTGCCCGGCGCCGGGCTCGCCGATGACTGCGTGGGACGATGCATTCATGGAGGTGGTGGAATAACTCGCAGCCATGACTGTAAACCCTTCAATCGAATCGGCCCGCGCGGATCACTCCGCGCGAGCCTGAGATCCTGCTGAGCAGCGGCGGCGTCGTTGCGATGGGCATTCAACCACCGGCTAGCACGCCGCTTGGAACCGCGTGACCGGGATTATTTCCAGACAGGCTGACCAGAGGTGGACTTGACCTTGCCCCACTCTTTGTAGATGGACGCCTTCACCGGCTCAGGCATCGGGATGTAGTCCAGAGCTTCGGCGTACTTGTCTCCTTCCTTGTAGGCCCACTGGAAGAACTTGAACACGTCGGCGGTTTTCTCCGGCTTGTCGGTGGTCTTGTGCACCAGAATGTAAGTGGCATTGGTGATCGGCCAGGATGCATCGCCCGGCTGGTCGGTCAGCACCTGGTAAAAAGTCTTGGACCAGTCGGCGTTCGCAGCTGCTGCCTTGAAGGCCTCGACCGACGGCTTGACCACCTTGCCAGCCTTGTTCACCAAGTCAACCACATTGAGCTTGGGATTTTGCTTGGCGTAGGCGTATTCGACATAGCCGATGGAGTTGGGCAGTTGCGAGACGAAGCCCGCCACACCTGGGTTGCCCTTGCCGCCCGTGCCGACCGGCCAGTTCACCGTAGTGCCGAACTTGTACTTCTCGGCCCACTGCGGGTTGGTCTTGGCCAGATAGTTGGTGAAGATGAATGTGGTGCCCGAGGCATCGGCGCGGCGCACCACGGCAATCTGCGCATCGGGCAGCTTCACACCAGGGTTGAGCTTGACAATGGCCGGGTCATTCCACTTTTCGATCTTGCCCATATAGATGTCAGCAAGCACAGAGCCGGTCAGCTTCATTTCGTTGGACTTCAGTCCGGCGATGTTCACCACCGGCACCACGCCACCCATCACGGTGGGGAACTGGATCAGGCCGTCCTTTGCCAGTTCCTCATCGGTCAGCGGCATGTCGGAGGCGCCGAAATCGACCGTCTTGGCAATGATTTGCTTGATGCCTGCACCAGAGCCCACGCCCTGGTAGTTCACCTTGCCGAGACCGGCCTTGTTGAACTCATAGGCCCATTTTTCGTAGACCGGCTGAGGGAACGTGGCGCCCGCGCCGGAAATTTCGAGTGCGTTCGCGCTGTAAGTGGCAGCCAGAAAGGCCGAAGCCAGCAGGCTCTTGACAATGATTTTCATTGAGTGAACTCCCTGTGGTGATGCAAAAAGTAACCCAGCCAACACGCCGACAATGGCGGCCGAGAGATACTTTAGGTCACCAATATGACAGTTTCGTGTCATTCATGGAGTGGCATCGCCCCACCCATTTAGACCGGGTGCCTGGGTATTAGGAAGGTGCGCGCCACCAGATTGATGATCAGTACCATAGTCACCACCAGAAAGGCCGCGGCATAGGCCAGCGCATGCGCCGAGGCGAAGGGCTGGTTGATGAAGCTCCAGATCACGTAGGTCAGATAGCCGATGGGCGACTGGGTAAGGTGCCCGTTCCACAGGTAGTTCGACCAGCCCGCGGTGTAGATCAGTGGAGCGGTCTCGCCAACGGAAATCGCCAGGGCAAACAGCACACCGGTCAACACCCCGGACCGGGCCGCCGGCAGCAGCACGCGCAGCACCACATGATGCTCCTTACACCCCAGCGCATAGGCTGCCTCGCGCAGGCTGGTTGGGTTTTGCCGCATCGCCAGCTCGGTAAAGCGCGCGATGTAGGGCATGATCATGATCGCCAGTGTGATCGCGCCGGCCAGCGCTGAGAACTGCCAGCCCAGGCCCACGACCAGCGTGACATAGGCGAAATAGCCCAGCACGATGGACGGCACACCCGTGAGTACATCGGACAGGAAACGCACCACACGCCCCCAGCGCCCTTGCCCGTATTCCCCCAGGTAAATCCCAGTGAGCACCCCGATGGGCGTGGCAAACAGCAGAGCGCCGAAACTGAGCACGAACGTGCCCTCGATCGCGTTGAGCAGTCCGCCGCTGATGCCGTTGGTCACCTGGGTGAACAGTGTTGGCGACACCGCCGCACCGCCCCTGACCAGGGTCATCCAAAGGATGTCAACCAGCGGAACGACGACCAGGGCAAAGGCCGCTGCACACAACAGGGCGAAAGCGCCGTTGAGCACCCAGCGCCTGCGCTGCAGGCGTCTGCTGCGATCAGACACGATGGAGGTGGATGCGGCTGGTGAGGAGGCGAGCGATGACATTGACGATGACCGCGATGATGAGCAGCACCAGAGCGATTTCAGCCAGCGAACGCACGGCCATTCCGCTGGGATCCTGTAAGGCACTGTCGAGTTGGGAAGCGATGAATGCCGCCATGCTGGTGATGGGGCTGTAGAGAGAATTGGGCAGGTAGTTGAGCGCACCACCGCTGACCATGAGGACTGCCATGGTCTCGCCCAGCGCGCGGCCCAGCGCCAGGATGACCGCACCGATCAACGGCACACGCACCGCAGGCAGTAAAATTTTCAGCAACACCTCGGCACGGGTTGCACCCAGCGCGTAACTGGACTCGCGCATGTCATTGGGAACGCGCTTGAGCGCTTCGACCAGGGTACTGGTGATGACCGGCAGAACCATCAGCGCCAGCACCAGCCCCGCAGTGAGCAAGCCGTAGCCGCTCGTGGCCGGTGCAGAGAAAAACGACGTGAAGTCCAGTACATGCTGCAAAAACGGCGCAATATGCGTCAACACCAGCGGTGCAAGGATTTCCAGACCCCATAGCCCATAGACCACGCTGGGCACCATGGCCAGCAGCTCGACGATCTGGATGAATGTCCCGCGGAGCCGATGCGGTGCGTATTCGTTGAGAAACAAAGCCACGCCGATACCAACCGGCACCGCCAGCAGCAACGCGATTGCTGAGCTTGCCAAGGTGCCAACGATAAACACCCAGATGCCGTAAGTCGCGCCGATCGGCACTTCAAAGCCGTGCCGCTGGACCGGATTGGCGTACAGATTGCCCAAGCTCCAGGTCTCGGTGGTCAGGAAGTGCACCCCGTTGTACTGGATCGCTGGCCAGGAGTAGATCGTCAGAAACCCGAGCACCGCAAGGAGCGACAGCGGGATCAGGGTCGAGACAGCCAGCAATCCGGGGCGGAACAGGCGCATGACGAATCAATCCTTCTTGTCAAAATGCAGCACCGGGTTGCCTGTGCAGGCAGCCCGGCGAGACCCAGACCGGCAGAGGATCACTCGATCTTGGCGATCTGTGCCTTGCTCAGCTGCTGAATGCGGGCCGGCAGGGCAATGAACCGCACCTGTTCGAGGTACTTGGCCGCATTGCCTCCCTTGCTGTCGACAGCCCAGCTCAGGAATTCCTTGATCGCCTTTGCGGTTTCCGGGTTGGGCTGCTTGGCGTTGACGATGGCGTACTCATAGTTAATGATCGGATACGAATCCGCGCCATCGGAAAACACCAGACTGATGCGCTCGTCCGCCGGCGTCTTGGCGATCAGGCCCGATGCAGCTGCACTCACGGTCTTGGCCGTCGGCAACAGGAAATTCCCCGCCTTGTTCTTGATCATCGCCGTGCCCAGCCCAGCCTTGGCGATTTCCTTGTGGAAGCTCACGCCGATATAGGCCACCGAGTACGGCGTGCTCTGGCAGGCCTGCACCATGCCGGGGTTACCGTTGGCGCCCACCCCACCCTGCACCGCTGGCCAGGAAATGGAGGTGCCGTAACCGACGCTGTCGTTCCACTTGGGCGTGGAAAACGACAGGTACTGGCTGAAAATGAAGGTATCGCCGCTGCCGTCGGTGCGGTGGATGGGCACGATGGCATGGTTGGGCAGCTTCACGCCCGGGTTCATCGCCTTGATCGCCGGATCGTCCCAGTTCTTGATGCTGCCGTCGTAGATGCCCGCAAGCACTGGGCCGTCGAGCTTGAGATGCTTGTTGTTCAGACCGGGAATGTTGTAGTTGATGGTCTGCGCCGAGATGGCCAGGGGAATATTGAGAATGTTTGGGTTCTGCTTGATCTGTGCATCGGACATATAGGCATCGGACGCACCGATCTGTGCCACGCCTGAGATGGCCTCAGCAATGCCGGTGCCGCTGCCAGTGCCCTGCGTGGTGATTTTGATCCCGGGATGCATCTTGGTGTAGTCAGGTACCCAGAGGTTGAACAGTGGGTACAGCAGCGTAGAACCGGTTTCAAGCAGGGTGATCTGCGCGGCCTGTGCCGGCAGTGCAAATAGGCCGGCGGCCAGGGTCAGGCTGGCAGCCGCTAGGGTGGCCTTGATCTGGGTGCGGCGGATGGGGTTGTGCGACATCGTTCTCTCCGGGGTGACGTTTCCCGCATGTCAAGCGGGCACGACCGCCATTTCAGACCCCGAATATGACAGTTCCGTGATGCGCGATATCTTGTTACGTCTCTGACATCTTGTCTTTGAGGCATCTGGCTCTTGCGTGCAGGTCAATCACTCCAGCAGCGCCGCTTTCAGCGATGCGGCGACCTTTTCGCCCTGCGCCTGCTCCGGGTGCTCGACCATGATGCGCAGCACCGGCTCGGTGCCGGATGGGCGGATGAGTACGCGTCCGCTGCCGTTGATCTGCCCTTCCGCCGCCGCGCGCGCCTTGGCGAAGCCCGCATGGCTCTTCCAGTCCAACCCGGGCGGGAGCTTGACGTTGACCAAGGTCTGCGAGTAAAGCTGCACCGCCTGCAGCTGCTCGCCCAAGCTGCGGCCGGTACGCACCACCAGTTCAAGCACCTGCAGCGCAGCGACGATGCCGTCCCCGGTGGTGTGACGGTCGAGCAGCAGAAGGTGCCCTGAGCCCTCACCGCCGAGCTGCCAGCCGCGGGCCAAGAGTTCTTCGAGCACGTAGCGATCACCCACAGCGGCACGAACGAACTCCATGCCCTGCGCGCGCAGCGCCTGCTCCACGGCCAGATTGGTCATCAGCGTGCCCACCACACCGGCCGGCCGGCGGTCCATCGCGAGCAGGTAGAGCAGTTCATCGCCGTTGAACAAGCGCCCGCTGCGGTCGACGAGTTGCAGCCGGTCGGCATCGCCGTCGAGTGCAATGCCGTAATCGGCGTGATTGGCGCGCACCGCACGGATCAGTGCATCGGGTGCGGTCGCCCCGACCTCCTTGTTGATGTTGAACCCGTCGGGCTGGACACCAATGGCAATCACCTCGGCGCCCAGTTCGTGAAACACCGCCGGTGCAATGTGATATGCGGCCCCGTGCGCGCAGTCGACCACCAGCCGCAGGCCCTTGAGGGTGAGATGGTTGGGGAAGGTGCTTTTGCAGAATTCGATATACCGCCCAGCGGCATCGTCAAGCCGCCGGGCCTTGCCGAGCCGCTCGGACGGCACACAGCCCTCAGCCTGCGGCAGCACGGCTTCGACCTCGAGCTCCCAGGCATCGGGCAGCTTGCTGCCGCCCGCGGAAAAGAACTTGATGCCGTTGTCGGCAAACGGGTTGTGAGAGGCGCTGATGACCACGCCCAGGTCCAGCCGCAAAGCGCGCGTGAGGTAAGCCACCCCGGGCGTGGGTAGGGGGCCCACCAGCACCACGTCGCAACCGGCGGCGGCGAAGCCACACTCCAGCGCCGCCTCGAGCATGTAACCGCTGATGCGGGTGTCCTTGCCGATCAGCACCGAGGGACGTTGTACCCCCTGCACCCGCAACACCTTGCCCACGGCATGTCCCAAACGCAGGCAGAACTCAGGCACGATTGGGCTCTTGCCGACCAGACCGCGCACCCCGTCGGTGCCGAAATACGTTCTGCTCATTCCTTTCTCCAATGGGGATTCAATCCGCGCGCAGGGCGCGCCACACCTTGATCGCATCCACGGTCGGGCCGACATCATGCACCCGCACGACCTGCGCCCCTGCCGCGAGACAGGCCAGCGCAGCCGCAAGGCTAGCAGGAAGTCGCTCGTCCACGGCCCGCCCGGTCAGCGCGCCGAGCATGGACTTGCGCGAGACGCCCACCAGCACGGTGTAGCCTTCGGCGACGATGTCCCCCAGCGCGCGCGCCAGCGCCAGATTGTGCTCGAGCGTCTTGCCAAAGCCAAACCCCGGATCAAGGGCGATACGCGCAGCATCGACCCCGCGTGCCATGGCCGCCTGAGCACGCGCGATCAAAAATCCGCGCACCTCTCGCCCCACATCGACATAGTGCGGCGCCTGCTGCATGGTGCCGGGCTCGCCCTGCATGTGCATCAGGCAGATGCCTGCCGACGTGGACGCCACCGCGTCGAGCGCGCCGGGCTTGCCCAGGGCATGGATGTCGTTGATGATGTCAACGCCCAGGTCGAGCGCGCAGCGCATGGTCTGCGGTTGATAGGTATCGACCGAGATCGGCACGTCCCATCGCACCACCTCACGCAGCACCTCGCCAATGCGCGCCCACTCCTCCTCGGGCAGCAGCCGCGGCGAACCCGGCCGCGTTGATTCCCCGCCGACGTCCAGAATGTCCGCGCCCTGCTCGAGTAGCGACTGCGCGTGCGCGATCGCAGCGCGCGCCTGGACATGTCTCCCGCCGTCGGAGAACGAATCGGGGGTGACGTTGACGATCCCCATAACCAGCGGTCGATCCAACTGCAGGCGGAAGCGCCCTGTCAGCCATTGCTGCGCCTTCATGCTCGATCCAAAAAAATGGCCCGGTCGAAGACCGGGCCGGGCAGAGGAGATGACCTTCAGGCTGCGGTGGCCGACGGTGCATCGGTCGTGGTCCCAGCCGACGGTGCCAGCGGCGGCTTGGGTGCCGAAGTCGGCCCGCTGCTGGGTGGCAGCTTGGGCGGGCGCGGCTCACGCCCGGCCATGATGTCGGCCAGTTGGTCGGCATCGATGGTTTCCCACTCCAGCAGGGCTGCCGCCATGGCGTGGATCTTGTCCTTGTTTTCCTCGATCAGACGGCGAGCCAGGGCGTACTGCTCGTCGATGATGCGCCGGATTTCCGCATCAACCTTTTGCATGGTCTGCTCTGACACATGCGTAGTCTTGGTGATCGAGCGACCGAGGAACACTTCGCCCTCGTTCTCGGCATACACCATCGGCCCGAGAGACTCGGACATGCCGTAGCGTGTGACCATGTCGCGGGCGAGCTGGGTGGCACGCTCGAAGTCGTTCGATGCCCCGGTGGTCATCTGGTTCATGAACACCTCTTCAGCGATCCGCCCACCGAACAGCACCGAGATCATGTTGAGCATGCGGTCCTTGTCCATGCTGTAGCGATCGTTTTCGGGCAACTGCATGGTCACGCCGAGGGCGCGGCCGCGCGGGATAATGGTGACCTTGTGCACCGGATCGGTCTTGGGCAGCAGCATTGCCACCAGCGCATGCCCGGACTCGTGGTAGGCAGTGTTGCGGCGCTCTTCTTCAGGCATGACCATGTTCTTGCGCTCGGCGCCCATCATAATCTTGTCCTTGGCACGCTCGAAGTCTTCCATCTCGACCACCCGCGCGTTTCGACGCGCCGCAAACAGCGCTGCCTCGTTGACCAGATTGGCCAGATCGGCGCCGGAAAAGCCCGGCGTGCCGCGCGCCAGAATGTCTGCACGGATGTCGGAGCCTACCGGAATCTTGCGCATGTGCACCTGCAGAATCTGCTCGCGGCCGCGGATGTCGGGCAGGGTGACGTACACCTGCCGGTCGAAACGGCCCGGGCGCAGCAGCGCAGGGTCGAGGATGTCCGGCCGGTTGGTCGCGGCGATGACGATCACGCCGAGATTGGTGTCAAAACCGTCCATCTCGACCAGCATCTGGTTGAGTGTCTGCTCGCGCTCGTCGTTGCCACCACCGAGGCCCGCACCACGGTGTCTGCCGACGGCGTCGATTTCATCGATGAAGATGATGCATGGTGCATGCTTCTTGGCGTTTTCGAACATGTCGCGCACACGCGACGCCCCCACGCCGACGAACATTTCGACAAAATCCGAGCCAGAGATGGTGAAGAACGGCACCTTGGCCTCGCCGGCAATACTCTTGGCCAGCAGGGTCTTGCCGGTGCCTGGGGGGCCGACCAGCAGAACACCGCGCGGAATGCGTCCGCCGAGTTTCTGGAATTTCTGCGGGTCTTTGAGGAAGTCGACCAATTCCTTGACATCTTCCTTGGCCTCATCGCAGCCGGCCACATCAGCGAAGGTCACGGTGTTGCTGGATTCGTCGAGCAGGCGAGCGCGCGACTTACCAAAGCTGAACGCCCCGCCCCGGCCGCCGCCTTGCATCTGACGCATGAAATACACCCACACGCCGATCAGCAGCAGCATCGGGAACCAGGAGATGAAGATCTGCGTCAGAAAGGACTGTTCCTGCCGCGGGGCACCAATGACCTCCACCCCGTCCTTGACCAGATCGCCGACCATCCAGAGGTCGCCGGGAGAGGTCAGGGTGAACTGACGACCTTCGTTCGTGGTCACGTCGAGAATGCCGCTCTGGTGCACGATGACCTTCTTGATGCGTCCGGCCTTGGCATCCTGCATGAACTGGGTGTAACTCACCGCATCCGAAGACTGCTGAGGACGGTCGAACTGCTTGAACACCGTGAACAGCACAAGGCCGATCACCAGCCAGATTGCCACCTTGGAAAACCATTGATTGTTCAAAACCGACCTCCGGAAACAGTACCAGTCCAGTTGCAGGACATGCAGGCCATTTTAGGCATTTCAAGAGCACAGGCACACACGAACCGCAAAACCGATCCGTCAAAATGGGCTATTGATTCTGGCGATCCGATCGAATTTGACAAAACACAAGTCCAGACGGCTCCGATCGCGCCCGCACGCCTATTGCGGCGCCCTCTTGAGATGACGCGCGAGCAGGAAGGTTTCGGCCGACTTGTCGCGTGAGGCCTGCGGCTTGATCGCCCTGACCTGCTGGAAGGTCTGCTTGAACGCCTGCACGATCTGGCTGTAGTAGCTGCCGTGAAAGGTCTTGATGAGGATTGCCCCCTGGGGCTGCAACCAACGTCGGGCAAAGTCCAGCGCCAGTTCGCTCAGGTGCTCGATACGCGCAGCATCCGCCGAGGGAATGCCGGTCAGGTTCGGCGCCATGTCCGACAGCACGACATCGACCTTGCGACCGGCGAGCCGCTCTTCCAGCGCATGCACGACTGCGTCTTCGCGAAAGTCGCCCTGCAGAAAATACACATCTGGCACTGGCTCCATCGGCAGCAGATCGAGCGCGAAAATCACGCCGTGCAACACGCCACCACGCATCAGCCGGTTGCGCGCATACTGCGACCATGAGCCGGGCGTGCTGCCCAGATCGACCACGATCTGCCCGGGGCGCAGCAGGCCCTCGGCCTCGTCGATCTCCTTGAGTTTATAGGCCGCGCGGGCGCGGTAGCCCTCCCGCTGTGCCAGCTTCACGTACGGATCGTTGAGGTGATCGTGCAGCCAGGCTTTGCTGAATTTGTTTTTTTTCGCGCTCGACATGGGTTCTTCAGGGACAATACCGCACTTTGGATTCGAAACGGCCCAGCGCGCCCCAACCGGCCCGCACTTATCTGCCATGACCACATTGGAACTCACACCGCAATTGCGCAGCGCCCTGCGTGCGCAGGCCCATCCGCTCAAGCCGGTGGTGCTCATCGGCGAGCAAGGGCTGAACCCGGCGAACCTGGCCGAGATCGATCTGGCGCTCAAGGCGCACGAACTGATCAAGGTGCGCGTGTTCGGCGACGACGCGAGCACCCGCGCGAGCATTCTGCACACCATCTGCGACACGCTGGGTGCCGCGCCGGTGCAATCCATCGGCAAATTGCTGGTGATCTACCGCCCGCGGCCGAAAACGCCACAGCCACCCGTCGCGGCGGACACCCCGCCGGCCAGACGCGGGCGGGCACCGCGCACCGTCAAGCTGGTGGTGCCCTCCAGCAGTCCGACGCATCGCGCCAAGGTCAAACGCATCACACTGCTGGGCAACCAGCGCCTGACTGCAGCCGGCAAGATCAAGCGTGCCAAGCCGCGGCAGAGCAGCGTGAAAAAATCCTCGCGCGGCTGAGATCGTCCGTCAATCGGGGCGGCGTGCCGGCAGCCGCCAGACGTACGCTGCCACGCACAGGGCCTGCATCGCAAACACCGCACTGGCAATGCCATGCCACATCCCGGCCTGTGGCGAGTGGGTGGACGCGGCCTGCAGCAGTCGCGGCACGACGCCGAACTCGCCCAACACGGCGAAAAACACCCCGCCCAGCGGCAGCAGCAGATCGGCGGACATCGTAGCCCCGCCGGCCCAGCGCTCGAGCACGGCGATCACCATGCCGCAGGCCACTGCGACGATGGCCATGAGATAGAACATGCGGCTGGCCACCGCGGCAGCCAGCATTTTCTCGGACACGGTGGCGAATGCGGTGGGCGCGCCGATCAGCCCGACCGCAGCCATGCCGCCCAGCCAGAGCGCGGCCAGAAACCAGCGGGCGCGCAGACTGCTCATCGGTAGTGCACCGCGAGGATTTCGTAGTGCCGCACGCCGCCGGGTGCCGCGACCTGCGCCACGTCGCCGGCCTCCTTACCGATCAAGGCGCGGGCGATCGGTGAATTGATCGAGATACGGCCCTGCTTGAGGTCGGCCTCGTCGTCGCCGACGATCTGGTAGGTGATTTCCTCGCCACTGGATTCATCGCTGAGTTCCACCGTGGCACCGAACACCACCCGGCCATCGGCCTGCAATTCTGCCGGGTCGATGATTTGCGCGGTGCCCAACTTGGCCTCGATGTCGGCGATGCGCCCTTCGATGAAACCCTGGCGGTCGCGGGCCGCGTCGTATTCGGCGTTTTCCGATAGATCGCCTTGCGCGCGTGCCTCGGCGATAGCCTGGATCACGGCCGGTCGTTCGATGGTCTTGAGCCGGTGCAGCTCTTGCTTGAGTTGTTCTGCGCCTTTGCGCGTCATGGGGGTCGCCATGGTCGGGCCTCCGTCAAACCGTGAAAAAAACGAGCACCGCAGCCACTGGCGCGCTGCGGTGCTCGGTTGAGTGGGATTTTATGTCGTCGCGAACGATTGCAGGGGATAGACCGTGATTTTCTGCAGCTCTTTCATGCCTTCGACCGCGGCGAGCGCGCCGGAGATGGTGGTATAGGTGGTCACGCGTGCGGCCAATGCCGAGATGCGGATCGCGCGGGAGTCGGCAATTGCGTTGCGACGCTCTTCCACCGTGTTGATGACCAGCACGATCTCGTCGTTCTTGATCATGTCCACCACATTGGGGCGTCCCTCGGTGACCTTGTTGATCACCTGCACCTCCACCCCGGCGGCAGCGATCGCGGCGGCCGTGCCACGGGTGGCCACCACACCGAAACCCATGGCCACCAGTTGCCGGGCGATCTCCACTGCATCGGGCTTGTCGCTTTGCTTGACCGAAAGGAATACCTTGCCTCCGGCCTTGGGGTCTGGCAGGCGGGTGCCAGCAGCGAGCTGCGACTTGACGAATGCCTCGCCGAAGGTGCGGCCCACCCCCATGACTTCTCCGGTGGACTTCATCTCGGGCCCAAGGATGGGATCGACCCCGGGGAATTTATTGAACGGGAATACCGCTTCCTTGACGCAGTAATACGCAGGCGTGACTTCGCGATCGATGCCCTGTTGCGTCAGGCTCTGCCCCACCATGCAGCGCGCAGCGATTTTGGCCAGCTGCAGACCCGTCGCCTTGGACACATACGGCACGGTGCGCGAGGCACGCGGGTTGACTTCGAGCAGGAAGATGCGGTCTTCGCCGTCTTGCTGCTGGATCGCGAACTGCACATTCATCAGCCCGACCACGTTCAGACCCCGCGCGAGCTTGACCGTCTGCTCCTTGATGCGCGCCACGGTGGCCGCGCAGAGCGAATACGGCGGCAGCGAGCAGGCCGAGTCGCCACTGTGCACCCCCGCCTGTTCGATGTGCTCCATCACCCCGCCGATGAAGACCTGCGAGCCGTCGCAGATCGCGTCCACGTCGCATTCGATCGCGTCGTTGAGAAAGCGGTCGAGCAGCACGGGCGAGTCGTTGCTCACCTTGACCGCCTCGCGCATGTAGCGCTCGAGGTCGCGCTGCTCATGCACGATCTCCATCGCCCGCCCGCCCAGCACATAGCTCGGGCGTACCACCAGCGGGTATCCGATTTCCTCGGCCCGGCTCAGCGCCTCGGCCTCGGAGCGCGCGGTGCGGTTGGGCGGCTGCAGCAGGCCGAGGTCCTCGACCAGATGCTGGAAGCGTTCGCGATCTTCGGCCATGTCGATCATGTCCGGACTGGTGCCGATGATGGGCACGCCATTGGCCTCCAGATCGAGCGCCAGCTTGAGCGGCGTCTGTCCGCCATATTGCACGATCACTCCGTCCGGCCGCTCTTTGTCGACGATTTCCAGCACGTCTTCCAGTGTCAACGGCTCGAAATAGAGGCGGTCGGAGGTGTCGTAATCGGTGGAGACGGTCTCCGGGTTGCAGTTGACCATGATGGTCTCATACCCGTCTTCGCGTAGGGCGACTGCGGCATGCACGCAGCAATAGTCGAACTCGATGCCCTGGCCGATGCGGTTGGGCCCGCCGCCTAGCACCATGATCTTGCGGCGCGAAGTCGGCGCGGCTTCGCATTCTTCGTCATAGGTGGAGTAGAGATAGGCGGTTTCGGTACCGAACTCGGCTGCGCAGGTGTCCACTCGCTTGAACACCGGTCGCACCTGCAGCGCCCGGCGGCGGTTGCGCACTTCGGTCTCGGTGGTGCGCAAAAGCTTGGCCAGACGCCGGTCGGAAAAGCCCTTTTGCTTGAGGGCGTAAAGCATGTCGCGGTCGAGCGAGTCCAGGGTGTGATGGCGTTCCAGATCGAGCTCTGTCTGCACGATGTCCTGGATCTGTGCCAGAAACCACGGATCGATGCGGGTAAGCTGGTGCACCTCCTGCAGGCTCATGCCCTGCGCGAACGCGTCACCCACGTACCAGATGCGCTCGGGGCCGGGCTCGCCCAGTTCCTTTTCCAGCACTTCGCGGTCCTGGGTCTTTTCGTTCATGCCATCCACGCCGACCTCCAGCCCGCGCAGCGCCTTCTGGAAACTCTCCTGGAAGGTGCGGCCGATGGCCATGACCTCGCCAACCGATTTCATCTGCGTGGTCAGGCGCGAGTCCGCCTGCGGGAACTTCTCGAAGGCAAAGCGCGGCACCTTGGTGACCACATAGTCGATGGTCGGCTCGAACGACGCCGGCGTGGCGCCGCCGGTGATGTCATTGCGCAGCTCATCGAGGGTGTAGCCCACGGCCAGCTTGGCCGCAATCTTGGCGATCGGAAAGCCGGTGGCCTTGGAAGCCAGCGCCGAGGAGCGGCTCACCCGCGGGTTCATCTCGATGACGATCAGCCGCCCGTCCCGGGGATTGACCGCAAACTGCACGTTCGAGCCGCCAGTGTCCACCCCGATCTCGCGCAGCACCGCGATGCTGGCGTTGCGCATGATCTGGTATTCCTTGTCGGTCAGCGTCTGCGCCGGGGCGACTGTGATCGAGTCGCCGGTGTGCACGCCCATCGGGTCGAGGTTCTCGATCGAGCAGACGATGATGCAGTTGTCGGCGCTGTCGCGCACCACCTCCATCTCGAATTCTTTCCAGCCAATCAACGATTCCTCGATCAGCAGTTCGCTGGTGGGCGACGCTTCCAGGCCACGCTTACAGATGACCTCGAATTCTTCCGGGTTGTAGGCAATGCCGCCGCCAGTGCCGCCCAGGGTGAAGCTCGGCCGGATGATGACCGGAAAGCCGATGGTCTTTTGCACCGCCCAGGCTTCTTCCAGCGAATGCGCAATGCCCGAGCGCGCCGAACCCAAGCCGATGCGGGTCATGGCCTGCTTGAATTTCTGTCGGTCTTCGGCCATGTCGATGGCTTCGGGTTTGGCGCCGATCAGCTCCACGCCATACCTTTCGAGCACGCCGTTGCGGTGCAGGTCGAGCGCGCAATTCAGCGCGGTCTGCCCGCCCATGGTCGGCAGGATGGCGTCGGGCCGCTCCTTTTCGATGATGGTCTCGACCACCTGCCAGGTAATGGGTTCGATATAGGTCACGTCCGCCGTTTCCGGATCGGTCATGATGGTGGCCGGATTGCTGTTGACCAGGATGACCTTGTAGCCCTCCTCGCGCAGCGCCTTGCAGGCCTGCGCGCCGGAATAGTCGAACTCGCAGGCCTGGCCGATGACGATGGGGCCAGCGCCGATGATCAGAATGCTTTTTATATCGCTGCGCTTGGGCATGGGCGAGTCTCTTGTTGCGGATGGATGGGTGAAAGCTCAGTGTGTTTGCACGGTCGCCGCCAGCGCCAGCTTGATGCCAAAGCCGAAAAACCCGGCGCCGGTCGCGCCCATCGTCAGCACCGACAGACGGCGACGGCGGCGAAACGCGTCGGCCACCCGCGATCCGCCAAAGATCAGCACTGACAGATAGATCAGGCTGACGGTCTGGACGATGCCCCCCAGAATGGTGAACGACAGCGCCGGATGCGGGTAGTGCGGATCGACGAACTGGATGAAGAACGACACGAAAAACAGGATGGCTTTGGGGTTGAGCAGACTGATGAACAGCGCCTTGCGAAACGGGTCTTCATGGCGGCGGCCCGGCGGTTCGGGGTGTGGATGCGGATGCGGTGTGTGCGCGTGCAGGCCGGTGTCGGGCGTGCGCCAGCGTCTGACCGCAGCGCGCAGCATGTTGATGCCCAGCCAGCCCAGATACAGCGCCCCGACGGCCTGCACCAGGTGGTAGAGGGTCAAGTTGGTTTCCAGCAGCGACGCGGCACCCGCTGCTGCCAGCACCATCAGCACCGTGTCACCGAGAAACACACCCAGCGCCCCGCGATAGCCCGCCCGCACTCCGCGCTGCGCGGCCACGCTGAGCACGTAGAGCGAATTCGGCCCGGGCAGCAGGACGATGAAAATCACCCCAATCAGATAAGTCCACGGATGGATGACGCCGAACATCTGCCGTACCCTGCGTCAGACCCGGTCCATCATGGCGACGAAGCGGTCGAACAGATAGCCGATGTCGTGCGGCCCGGGGCTGGCCTCCGGGTGGCCCTGGAAACAGAACGCGGGCCTGTCCTTCCAGGCCATCCCCTGCAGGGTGCCGTCGAACAGCGAGACATGGGTGATGCGCACCGTGTCGGGCAGGCTGGCCGCATCCACCGCAAAACCGTGGTTCTGGCTGGTGATCGAGACACGCCCGGTGTCCAAATCCTTGACCGGATGGTTGGCACCGTGGTGGCCGAATTTCATCTTGAAGCTCTTGCCGCCGGCTGCCAGCCCCATGATCTGGTGCCCCAGGCAGATGCCGAAGGTCGGCATGCCGCTGGCGATGATCTGCTGGGTCGCGGCAATCGCGTAATCGCACGGCTGCGGGTCGCCCGGGCCGTTGGACAGGAACACCCCGTCGGGACGCATGGCCAGCACCTCGGATGCGGGTGTTTGCGCCGGCACCACGGTGACACGGCAACCCCGCGCGGCCAGCATGCGCAAGATATTGTACTTCACGCCAAAGTCATACGCCACCACATGGCGACTCGGCGTGGTCATCTCGCCATAGCCCTGCTCCAGCGACCAGGCGGTCTGCGTCCAGGCATAGGGCGCCTTGGTCGACACCACCTGCGCTAGATCCATGCCGGCCAGTCCGGCAAAGCCGCGTGCGGCCTGCAGCGCGGTCTGCAGCACGCCGTCGTCGATGACCTGCCCGGCGTCCAGTGCGATGATGCAACCGCTCTGAGCGCCCTGGGTACGCAGCAGCCGGGTCAGGCGCCTGGTATCGATCCCGGTGATCGCCACTGTGCCATAAGCGCGCAGGGCGGCATCCAGCGACTGCTCGCTGCGGTGATTCGACACCAGCGGGGGCAAATCCTTGATGACCAGACCGGCTGCATGCACCGCGGCGGCCTCGACATCCTGCGCATTGACCCCCACATTGCCGATGTGCGGGTAGGTCAGGGTGACGATCTGACGACAGTAACTCGGATCAGTGAGGATTTCCTGGTAACCGGTCATCGCGGTGTTAAACACCACCTCGCCGACCGTTTGCCCTGTTGCGCCAATGGACCGTCCGCGAAAAATCGAACCGTCGGCGAGAACCAGGACGGCTTGGGGCAACTTGGGCAACATGAATCTTCTCCGGTGAGCGCCCGGATGTTGGAATGATGTGCCAGACGATCTGGCCTGTGCGGGGCGCGGTTCGCGGCAAGGACCGTGGGCCGGCTTGCGCGTTCTTCGCGGCCCCGTGCATGCGCCGCATGCATGACAGCAGCATCGCAGCGATTCGGGCGCGCAAAATCTGCAAGATTATATTCACGCGGCCTGCCCGAAGTTCGCTGCGGAACTCTGTTCGATGCACACCATTCCTCCATCACCCCGCCCCCTGCCCGCGCTTGCGATCGCCGCCTTCGTGCTGGTTGCGCACGCGCTGCTGCTGGGCTGGCTGATGCGTTCTCCCAGCAGCCTGGTCAGCAGACCAGAGCAGCGCCTGACGTGGGTTTCACTCCATCCAGCCCAAACCTCACCAACGCCGCCCAGGCCATCGGCACCGCCACAGCCTGCGGCGGCCGCCGCAGCAACGCATCAACCGGCGCAGCCCTCGCGCCGCAGACCCACTATCACCAAGCCGGCACCTCGAGCGCCCGCGCCGTGGCCGGAGCCGCCCAGACCGCAGCCGGCAATCCCCGCCGCTCCTGCCGCGCCGCGTCCAGCTGCATCACCGGAGATGGCAGCGCCGTCCGCGCAGCCCGAACCGTCTGCGCCAAAGGTCACCGCGCAACCGGCCGCTCACGGACCCGCTGCGGAACCGCGCACTGCGCCGGCAGCATCGGCGTCTGCACCGCCCGCAGCCGCGCCGGCGGTGGAAACCGCAGCGTCGTACAAGGCCGATTATCTGGACAACCCGCCGCCGCCCTATCCCCGGTTGTCGCGACAACTGGGGGAAGAGGGCACGGTGCTGCTCAAGGTGCAGGTCGGCGCGGATGGTCGTGCGCTGCAGGTCAGGCTGCTGTCGTCCAGCGGCTTCGCCCGGCTGGACGAAGCCGCCGAAACCACGGTGGCCCAATGGCGTTTCGTTGCCGCCACGCGCAACGGCCAGGCCATCACTTCCTGGGTGCTGGTGCCGATCAAGTTCAAAATCCTGAACTGACCAGATCGCTCAGGCCATCTGCAACGCCCTGTGGAGCAGCAGGTCGAAGTCGGTGGACGGCGGCAAGGTGCCGAATCCGCCGCCCCATTGTCCGCTCAGACGTGTGCCGCAGAACGCCTGCGCGATGGGTTCGGGCGCGTGCTGCAGCAGCAGCGCAGCCTGGACCGCCAGCACCAGGTCGTGGGTCAGGGCGCGGGCGCGGCTTTGCCTGTCGTCGGGGCTGCTCAGGGCGCTGGACAGGCGCTGCACATGCGCGTCGAAATGGGCGTTGCGGCCCTGCGCCGGGGCGAGTTCGGCCATCAGCGCGTGCGCGGTGCGCGGGTTCTTGTCCAGGGCGCGCAGCACGTCCAGGCACATGACATTGCCCGAGCCCTCCCAAATGGAATTGACCGGCATTTCGCGATAGATGCGCGCAAGCACATCGTCCTCCACATAGCCGTTGCCACCCAGCACTTCCATCGCTTCGGCGGCGAGCTCGGCGCCGCGCTTGCAGATGCGAAACTTGCCCGCCGGAGTCAGCAGGCGGCGCAGCAGCAGTTGCGCCTCGTCGTGCTGCGCGTCGAACGCCTGTGCCAGCCGCATCGCCAGCGCAATGGCTGCTTCGACCTCCAGCGCCATGTCGGCCAGCACATTGCGCATCAGCGGCTGATCGATCAGCGCGGCGCCGAACGCCCGGCGATGCCGCGCATGATGGACCGCCTGACTCAACGCCTGACGCATCAACCCCGTGGTGCCGAGCACGCAGTCCAGCCGGGTGTAGGTGCCCATTTCCAGGATGGTCGGGATGCCGCGCCCCTCTTCTCCGAGCAGGTGGCCCCAGGCACCATGGAATTCCACCTCGGCCGAGGCATTGGAACGGTTGCCCAGCTTGTCCTTGATGCGCTGGATCAGCACCGGGTTCTTGCTGCCGTCGGGTGCCCAGCGGGGAAGGAAAAAACAGCTCAGCCCCCCCGGCGCCTGCGCCAGCACGAGGTGGGCATCGCACTGCGGTGCGGAAAAGAACCATTTGTGGCCGGTCAGCCGCCAGCCGTGCGCACCGTCTGGGACGGCCTGGGTGGTGTTGCTGCGCAGATCCGAGCCGCCCTGCTTTTCGGTCATGCCCATGCCGATCAACCCGCCGCGCTTGCGCGCAAAGGGTTGGTCACTCGGGTCATAGTCGCGCCGCAGTAGGGTGGGCAACCAGTCGCGTGAGAGCATCGGATCGCGCGACAGCGCGGGGATGGCGCCGTAGGTCATGGTCGTCGGGCACATCGATCCGGCCTCGATCTGGGTCTGCAGAATGAAGCCCGCCGCCCGCGCCACATGCGCGCCGGGCCGGGGCTGCGCCCACGGGCCGGTGTGCAGGCCGCGTCGGGCGATGTCGGCCATCAGCGTATGCCAGGCAGGGTGAAACGCGATCTGGTCGCGGCGAAAGCCGCGTGCGTCAAAGGCCCGTAGTTCGGGGCCAAAGCGGTTGGCCAGCCGCCCCTGCTCGAAACTGGCCGCAGTGCCGAGTTCCTGCCCGTGCCGCATCAACTCGGCCTGCGCCCAGGCCGCGCCGCCGCGCGCCAGCGCCTCCTGCAATGCGGGATCGGCGGCGAACAGGTTGTAGTCCTGCAACGGCGGCGACTGATTGGTGACGGTGTGGGTTGGCCAGGTCATGTCGGTCTCCTCGATCTGTCGTCGTGCAACCATTGCAGCACCAACGCTCAGTTGCTTGCAAGACTTGGCCCGCTACCATGCCGGGTTGTGCTGCGGCGCCCGCTCGGCCTGCGCTGACCCGTCCTTTTCCATGTCCATGTCGCATTCCTCGCAAGACGTTTCCGCTTCCGACGCCGGCCCTGGCCGCGGCCTGCTCTGGGCGTTGTTTGCCGCGCTGGTCGTGCTGTGGTTGGGCACGTTGGGCTGGCGCGATCTAGTACCCACCGATGAGGGCCGTTACGCCGAAATTCCGCGCGAAATGGTAGCCAGCGGTGACTGGGTGACTCCGCGGCTCGACGGCTTCAAATACTTCGAGAAGCCGCCGCTGCAATACTGGACCACGGCGCTCGCCTACGAGATGTTCGGCCAGGGCGAGTGGCAGGCGCGGCTGTGGACCGGGCTGACTGGGCTGCTGTCCATTCTGTTCACCGGCTGGACCGGGGCGAGGCTGTTCAACCGCCGCACCGGTGTGTTCGCCGCCGCCGCACTGGCCAGCATGTTCTACTGGAACGCGATGAGCCACATCAACACGCTGGACATGGGCACTGCGGCCACCATGTCCGCGAGTCTGATGGCCTTCCTGCTGGCGCAGCGCCCAGACGCGAGCCGCGCGCAGACCCGATGGTGGATGTGGGCCTGCTGGGCGTTCATGGCGCTGGCCATGCTGTCCAAGGGGTTGATCGGCATTTTGCTTCCCGGCGCGGTGCTCGTGCTCTATACCCTGATTTACCGCGACTGGACACTGTGGAAGCGGCTTCATCTCGTCAGCGGTTTGCTCATCTTTCTGGCCATTGCCGCGCCGTGGTTCGTCTGGGTGCAGCTGCGCAACCCGGAGTTCTTCGACTACTTTTTCATCTACCAGCAGTTCACCCGCTTTCTCACCAATGAGCTCAAGCGACCGGGACCGTGGTGGTATTTCTTCCCCATCCTGATCCTGGGAGTGCTGCCGTGGCTGGGTAGCCTGGTGCCAGCCTTGTGGCAGGGCGCGCGGCAACCTGCACTGCGCGCCACACGGTTCGGCGCCGCGCAGGGGCGTTCGCTGCATGCGCAGGGCCTGTTGCTGATCTGGGTGGTGTTCATTTTTGTGTTTTTCAGTATTTCCAAATCCAAGTTACCGTCTTACATCCTCCCCATCTTCCCGGCAATTGCACTGCTGATCGGCGACTATCTCGACCGGGCACAGCGCGGCGCGCTGCGCTGGCAGTTTGTGCTGCTGGCGCTGCTGGGGCTGGCCGCGGGAATCGGCTTCACCCAGTTGCACCGGCTGGGCAATGCCATCACCCCCGGCGCGCTGTACCAGCAGTTCGGCTGGTGGCTGGAAATCACTGCGGTGCTCGCCCTCGCCAGTGGCGGGCTGGCCTGGCGCTGGGAAATGCAGGGGCGGCGCACGGCGGCGGTGCTCCTCGTGAGTCTGGCGATGACCCTGGGGTTCTCGCTGGGCATCCAGCAGTTCCAGATTTTGGGCCGCACGGCCTCGACCAAGGACGTGGTGAACGCCATCCGTCCCTGGATTCACCCGGGCCAGCCGTTTTACGCCGTGGGCACTTACGACCAAACCCTGCCGTTCTACCTCGACCGCACCGTGACCCTGGTGGAGTATCAAGGCGAGCTGCACTTCGGCATCGCGCAGCAGCCCGGGCTGTGGGTGCCGACCTATGCCGACTTCGCCAGACGCTGGGAGGCGGACAAGCTGCCGCTGGCGCTGCTGCCGCCGTCCGTCCTGCCCGCGCTACAAGCCCTGCACCTGCCGATGACCGTGATTTACCGCACCACGCGCTTTGTCGTCATTGCCAAGCCGGGGCAAGACTACGGCGCAGCTGCGCGGGCTGCTGCCGCGCGCTTGCCTGCGCAGTGGAACGCAGGCGCTTCGCTCACCCCGCCCGCGCAGGCAGGTGCACGATGAGCGCGGTCGCCTTCGCGCTGGTGCTGACCGGTGTGCTGCTCAACGCCGCGGCACAACTGCTCATCAAGTCTGGCGCCGAAACCGTGGGGCGTTTCAGCTTCACCCCGGGAAATATCTGGCATGCCGGACTGCATTTCGCACTGCAATGGCAGATCCTGCTCGGACTGTGCTGCTACGCGGTATCGGTGGTGGTGTGGATTCTGGCGCTCACCCGCGTCCAGGTTTCCATCGCTTATCCCATGCTGTCGCTGGGCTATGTAGTCACTGCGTTTGCCGCGTGGTGGCTGTTCGGCGAGGCGCTGACGGTGCAAAAACTGGTCGGCATTGCCGTCATCATCGCAGGCGTGATCATCGTCGCCCGCGCCTGAACATCCCCGCATGACCTCTCAAGACATCCTCCCCTTCACCCGCCCCGATATCGACGACGACACCATCGCCGGGGTCGTCGAAGTACTGCGCTCGGGCTGGATCACCACCGGGCCGTGGTGCGCCCGGTTCGAGCAGGCGCTGTCCCAGTATTTCGGCGGCCGCACCGTGCTGGCCTTTGCCTCGGGCACGGCGACCATGGAGGTGGCGCTCAAGCTGCTGGGCATTGGCCCGGGAGACGAGGTTATCACCACCCCGCTGTCCTGGGTGGCGACCAGCAATGTGATCCTCAGCGTGGGCGCGACCCCGGTGTTCGTCGATATCGACCCGGCCACGCGCAACATCGATTGCGGCCGCATCGAGGCGGCGATCACCCCGCGCACCCGCGCCATCCTGCCGGTGCATCTGGCCGGTCTGCCGGCCGATCTGGATTGCATCTATGCCACCGCAGCCCGCTACGGCTTGCGGGTGATCGAAGACGCGGCGCAGGCCATCGGCAGCAGCTGGCGCGGCCAGCGTATCGGCAGCTTTGGCGATTTTGCCTCGTTTAGCTTCCATCCCAACAAGAACATCACCTCGATCGAAGGCGGCTGCCTGGTGCTGCCGCCGGATGCCGACGCGGATCTGGCGCGGCGCCTGCGGCTGCAGGGCGTGCAGCGCAGCGGGCTCGACGGCATGGACGTGGACGTGGTCGGCGGCAAATCCAACCTCACCGATGTCGCCGCCCGCGTGGGCTGGGGCCAGCTGCAGCGCCTGGAAGAATTCAATACCCGCCGCCGCGCGCTGGCGCAGCAGTATTTCGACGCGTTCGACGGCATCGCGCTGGAGGCGCGCGGCGTGCAGATGCCGCCGCGCGACTTTACCCAGAGCAACTGGCACATGTTCCAGATCGTGCCACCGTCGCAGGTGCCGCGCGCCACGCTGATGCAGGCGCTGAAAGACCGCGGCATCACCACCGGCGTGCACTATCCGCCCATCCATCTGTTCAGCCTATACCGGGCGCGCGGCTTTGCGCCCGGTGACTTTCCTCATGCCGAGGCCGTGGGCGCGTCCATCCTCACCCTGCCACTGTTTCCAGCGATGCGCAGCAGCGACGTCTCCCGGGTGGCCGCCACGCTCGACGCCGTGCTGCGACAATTCGGTCTATGACTTTGCATCCCCACCCTGCGGTGTCGGTGGTCGTTCCGGTCTACAATGAAGAGGCCGGTCTGCCCGCCCTGTTCTCTCGCCTTTACCCCGCGCTCGATGCGCTGGGCGAACCCTACGAAATCCTGTTCGTCAACGACGGCAGTCGCGACCGGTCTGCCGCGTTGCTGGCCGCGCAGCAGCGCCTACGCCCGGATGTGACCCGTGTGGTGCTGTTCAACGGCAACTACGGCCAGCACATGGCCATCCTTGCGGGGTTCGAGCACACCCGCGCGCCCATCGTCGTCACCCTGGATGCCGACCTGCAAAATCCGCCCGAAGAAATCGTCAATCTTGTAGCCAAGATGCGCGAAGGCTATGACTATGTGGGCACCATCCGCCGCATGCGGCAGGACAGCTGGTTCCGTCGCTACGCCAGCCGGGCGATGAACTGGGTGCGCGAAAAAATCACCAGCGTGCGCATGACCGACCAGGGGTGCATGCTGCGCGCCTATGGCCGCCATGTGGTCGACACCGTCAACCGCTGCACCGAAGCCAATACCTTCGTGCCGGCGCTGGCCTACACCTTTGCGCTCAACCCCACCGAAATCGAGGTAGCGCACGAAGAGCGGCAGGCCGGCGAATCAAAATACTCGCTGTTCAAGCTCATCCGGCTGAATTTCGATCTGGTCACCGGCTTTTCGCTGGTGCCGCTGCAGCTGATGTCGTATTCGGGCATCCTGCTGTCGCTCGCCTCGGGCGCGCTGTTTCTGTACCTGATGGTGCAGCGCTTCGTCGAGGGTGCGCAGGTGCAGGGCGTGTTCACCCTGTTCGCCATCACCTTCTTCCTGCTCGGCGTGGTGCTGTTCAGCATCGGTCTGCTGGGCGAGTACATCGGCCGCATCTATGAGCAGGTGCGCGGTCGTCCACGCTATCTGGTGCAGGCCGTGCTGCAGGATTTGCCCCCAGAGCCGGACAAGTTCATGCCACACACTGCGCCAGCCTCTGCCAGCATGACACATTCGCAGGCGGCTGTCACGTGAAAGCGGTCGTCTTTGCCTATCACAATGTCGGCGTGCGCTGCCTCAAAACCTTGCTGGCACGCGGAATGTCGGTCGACCTGGTCGTCACCCACCCCGACAACCCCGCCGAAACCCTGTGGTTCGACCGTGTCGCAGATGTGGCCGCCGAAGCCGGCATCGCGGTGGCATCGGTGGACGAAGCACTCGATGATGCGCTAATCGACCGTGTGGCCGCGCTGGCGCCCGACTACATCTTTTCCTTCTACTTTCGCCGCATGCTGCCCGCGCCGTTGCTGGCTACCGCGCGCATCGCCGCGTTGAACATGCACGGCTCGCTGTTGCCCAAATACCGTGGCCGGGTGCCGGTGAACTGGGCGGTGCTGCACGGCGAGACCGAAACCGGCGCCACGCTGCATGTCATGCAGACTAAGCCGGACGCCGGCGACATCGTCGCGCAGCAGGCGGTGCCCATCCTGCCCGACGACACCGCCAAGGATGTGTTCGACAAGGTCACGGTGGCGGCGGAGATCGCGCTGTGGAATGTGCTGCCGCAGCTGCTGCGCGGTGAGGTACCGCGCCGCCGCAACGACCTGGCCGCTGGAAGCTACTTCGGGGGCCGCAAGCCGGAAGATGGCCGCATCGACTGGGCGCAGCCGGTGCAGGCGGTCTACAACCTCATCCGCGCGGTCGCCCCGCCCTACCCCGGGGCGTTTTTCCAGCTGCACGGCCGGCGCTTCATCGTCGCCCGGGCCAGGCTGGCCTCTCCTGCGCGCGCAGCACTTCTGCCCGCTACCGCCGCACCCGGCGTGCACCCGGTGGGAGACCATCTCCTGGCACGCGCAGGCGACGGCGGCGTGATCGAACTGCTGGAGCTATGGGCCGCAGACCACCCGGGCCTGCCGCTGAGCGCAGAACAATTCTCAACTCTCGCAGGATCGCAACCATGAAAAAAATCCTCATCCTCGGCGTCAACGGCTTCATCGGCCACCACCTGTCCAAACGCATCCTGTCAACCACCGACTGGCAGGTCTACGGCATGGACATGAACACCGACCGCATCGACGAACTGCTGCCCAATCCGCGCTTCAGATTCTTCGAGGGCGACATCACCATCAACAAGGAGTGGATCGAATACCACGTCCGCAAGTGCGACGTAATCCTGCCGCTGGTGGCCATCGCCACACCCGCCACCTATGTAAAAGCGCCGCTGCGCGTGTTCGAGCTCGATTTCGAAGCCAACCTGCCCATCGTCCGCGCCGCGGTCAAGCACCGCAAGCACCTGGTGTTCCCCTCCACCTCCGAGGTCTACGGCATGAGCAGCGACGCCGAATTCGATCCGGAGCACTCCCCGCTGACCTACGGGCCGATCAACAAGCCGCGCTGGATCTATGCCTGTTCCAAACAGCTCATGGACCGGGTCATTGCCGCCTACGGCCAGCAGGAAGGGCTGAACTACACCTTGTTTCGGCCGTTCAACTGGATCGGTGCCGGCCTTGATACCATCTTCTCGGCCAAGGAAGGCAGCTCGCGCGTGGTCACGCAGTTTCTCGGTCACATCGTGCGCGGCGAGGCCATCAGCCTGGTCGACGGCGGTCACCAAAAGCGTGCGTTCACCGACATCGACGACGGCATCGACGCGCTGATGAAAATCATCGAAAACAAGGACGGCGTGGCCAGCGGCAACATCTACAACATCGGCAACCCGGCCAACAACCACTCGATCCGCGAACTGGCCGAGCGCATGCTTCGTATCGCCGCATCGATCCCCGAATATGCCGAGTTTGCCCGTCAGGTGCGGCTGGTCGAGACCAGCTCCGGTGCTTATTACGGCAAGGGCTACCAGGACGTGCAGAACCGCGTACCTAAGATCACCAACACCATGCGCGACCTGAACTGGGCACCCAAGGCCGACATGGATACCGCGCTGCGCAAGATTTTCGACGCCTACCGCGGCCAAATCGCGCAGGCCCGCGCGCTGATGGACGAGGCCGATAACTGAAACCGCCCCGCCCCCCATAGCCCGCAAGCCGCAAACCGAAACCGCTTAGGGCAACACTGAGTCAGTCCTTGTGATGCTGCGCGCCGGGCTGCGGGATTGGATGCAAGGCGCACACCGCAGCCATCGCTATGGCGAGCAGGTGCAACGCAGCAGACCGCCCGTAGGCCGGATGCCCGGTGCGCAAGGGGCTTGTTCAGCATTGCCTTAGAATGTGTCATGACGGGCCGCCCCGCATCGCGGCGCGGTGAACCTGGTCAGGTCGGGAACGAAGCAGCCACAGCCGTTTACCGAGAGTGCCGGGGGAACGGCTCGTCACCTCCTCTCACTTTGGCCGAGACCGACGCGCCATGCTGGCCGCAACGGCACCGCCCAGGCGCTGTCCAGGCCAGGATCGCGAAGCGACCGTCTGGACAACGCGCCGACCCGACATTTTGTGTCAAAATCCCCATCAACTCTTTCCATCGAGGTGACCATGGCTAGCGAACTGATCAAACACACCAACGACGCGAACTTCGAGCAGGATGTGCTCAAGTCCCAAGTGCCCGTGCTGGTGGACTTCTGGGCGGAGTGGTGTGGTCCGTGCCGGATGATCGCCCCGGCCCTGGACGAGCTGGCCAGCGAATATCAAGGCAAGCTCGCGATCATGAAGGTCAATGTCGACGAGAACCGCACCATTCCCGCCAAGTTTGGCATCCGTGGCATCCCCACCCTGCTGCTGTTCAAGAATGGCGAGCTGGCCGCCAACAAGGTCGGCGCCGCATCCAAGTCACAACTGGCTGCCTTCGTCGACGCCCATTTATAATTCTTCTTGCTGTTGCGCGGTCGATACCACCGCGCAACGCCTGCGGCGGCTGTCGACCTTCTGCTGCTGCCTGCCGTGAACCCAAGCACGGCTCAAAACCCTCCCCTCGTCCCACTCGTTTGACGCTGCCCGCGTGAACCGCCTACCGGTTCATGTACCGCCCAGGCGGCCGCAGCCCTGATCCAAGCCCCCGCGAGCTTTTCACCATGCATCTGTCCGAACTCAAAGCGACGCACGTCTCCAAACTGCTCGAAATGGCGCAGTCCCTGGAGATCGAGAACGCCAGCCGCTTGCGCAAGCAGGAGCTGATGTTCGCCATTCTCAAGCGCGTGGCGCGCAACGGCGAGCAGGTGTTCGGCGACGGCTGCCTGGAAGTGCTGCCCGACGGCTTCGGCTTTCTGCGCGCGCCCGAGTCGAGCTACATGGCCTCGCCCGACGACATCTACATCTCGCCCAGCCAGATCCGCCGTTTCAACCTGCACACCGGCGACTCGATCGAGGGCGAAGTGCGTGTGCCCAAGGACGGCGAGCGTTACTTCGCGCTGGTCAAGGTGGACCGGGTCAACGGCGTGACCCCGGAGGAGAACAAGAACAAGATCATGTTCGAGAACCTGACGCCGCTGTTCCCCACGGAACACATGCGTCTGGAACGCGACATCAAGGGCGAGGAAAACATCATCGGCCGGGTGATCGACATCATCGCGCCCATCGGCAAGGGCCAGCGCGGGCTGCTGGTCGCACCGCCCAAGAGCGGCAAGACCGTGATGCTGCAGGCGCTGGCGCATGCCATCACCGCCAATCACCCCGAAGTGGTGCTCATCGTGCTCTTGATCGACGAACGGCCCGAGGAAGTCACCGAAATGCAGCGCTCGGTGCGCGGCGAGGTGGTGAGCTCCACCTTCGACGAACCGGCGGTGCGCCATGTGCAGGTGGCGGAGATGGTGATCGAAAAGGCCAAGCGCCTGGTCGAGCTGAAAAAAGACGTGGTCATCCTGCTCGACTCGATCACCCGCCTGGCGCGCGCGTACAACACCGTCGTGCCCACCTCGGGCAAGATCCTCACCGGCGGTGTCGATGCCAACGCGTTGCAGCGTCCCAAGCGTTTCTTTGGTGCCGCGCGCAATATCGAGGAGGGCGGCTCGCTCACCATCATCGGCACGGCGCTAGTCGACACCGGCAGCCGCATGGACGAGGTGATCTATGAAGAATTCAAAGGCACCGGCAATATGGAAATCCATCTCGACCGGCGCCTGTCCGAAAAGCGCGTCTATCCCGCCATTCTGATCAACCGCTCGGGAACCCGGCGCGAAGAACTGCTGCTCAAGCCTGAGGTTCTGCAAAAAGCGTGGATTCTGCGCAAACTGCTCTATCCCATGGACGAAATCCAGGCGATGGAATTCCTGCTCGACAAGATGAAGCAGACCAAGAACAACGCCGAATTCTTCGACCTGATGCGTCGCGGCGGCTGAGGGTTGCCGGGCCTCTTGCGCCGTCGTTCAACCGCAACGGGGCAGAACCGGGAAATCTGCGATAATTTTTCGCTTTGCCAAGTACCGGCGCAAGCTCAGCAATTGTGGACTGCGCGCGCCTGCGGCTAGCTGCCACCCAAGGAACCGAAATGAAACCTGGAATCCATCCCGAATACCGCGAAGTCTGTTTCCTCGATCTGTCCACCGGATCGAAGATCATCATCTCCTCCACGGTGCAGACACGCGAGACCATCAAGCTCGACGATGGCCGCGAACTGCCCCTGTTCAAGGTGGAAACCAGCGCCGAATCGCACCCCTTCTACACCGGCCAGCAAAAGAGCGTCGACACCCTGGGCGGTCGGGTCGAGAAATTCCGCCAGAAGTTTGCCAAGGCGGCTGGCAAGGCTTGATCGCCTGACAGTCATCCCGGGTTCCACCCGCGGCAAACGAACCTCACGGGCAGCAACGGCTGCCCGTTGTCGTTTTGACCGCGGACAACGTCCTCTTGCCCACTTTCGTCAATGAGTTCGGCCTTCTCGCACGGACAGACCCGCAGACCGCCGGCGCGTCCGGCGCTGAAGACCGAGGCGGTGCGCAAGCTGCCGCGCCCGCTGCTGCTGTTGCTGTGTGTGGCCTACATTCTGCCCGGGTTTGTTGGCCGCGATCCGTGGCGGTCCGACGGCCTGAATTTTGTCGTGATGTGGCAGATGGCGCAGGGCGCGATCGATTGGTTGCATCCACATCTGTACGGCCACCCCATCTCCGGCGGCTGGCTGACCCATTGGCTGGGTGCGTGGTCGATTCGGACCTTCGGCGGCTGGATCGGCCCGGTGTTCGCCTCCAGACTGCCGTTCATGCTGGCGCTTGCGGCCAGCATGGCGCTGACCTGGTATGCCGCCTATCACTTTGCCCGGGACGACGCGGCGCAACCGGTGCCGCCGGCCTTCGGCCCGCCGATTGCGTCTCGGGACTACGCCCGCGCGATCGCAGACGGCGTGCTGCTGACCCTGCTGGCCACACTGGGGCTGCTGGGCCGCGGGCATGAAGCCTCGACCCAGGTGTTGCAGCTCGCCGCGGTCAGCGCAGCGCTGCTGGGCGTGGCGCTGCAGCCGCGCAAACCTGCAGCCGCCGCGATGGTGATCGGACTGGCGCTCGTCGGTCTGGCGCTGACATCGGCTGGATGGTTCGCCTTGCTGCTGACGGCCATACTCGCGCTGCTGCTGCGGCGCAATCTGGGCTGGCACCACTGGCCTGTCCTGCTGGCCTTGCTGCTCGGCCTGGTATCGGGGCTGTGGGCCGAGGCGCAGCTCGGCTGGACACTGCGCGGCGCGTGGCCCAGCCTGGACGGGGTCGGCAACTTTTTGCGCATCGGTGTCTGGTTCACCTGGCCGGCCTGGCCGCTGGCGCTGTGGGCACTGTGGCGCTGGCGCGAGTCGCTGCATGCCCGGCACCTGCAGCCGGCCTGGGCACTGGCGTTGCTGGCACTGCTCGGCGCTTTAGCGCTCGGCAACAACGACAAGGTCTTCCTGCTGTCGCTGCCGCCGCTGGCCATTCTGGCCGGTTTCGCGCTGCCGGTGATGCGGCGCGCCGGACTGGCGGCGATCGACTGGTTCGCCGTACTGCTCTACAGCCTGCTGGCGTTGCTGGTGTGGGTCATGTGGCTGGCCATGCTCACGGGCTGGCCGCCCAAGCCCGCGGCGAACATTTCCCGACTGGCACCAGGCTTTCACCTCGGTCTCGATCCGTTCGCACTCGCCGCCTCGCTGCTGGCCACCGCGGCCTGGGCAGCCATCGTGATCTGGCGCACCGGACGGCACCGTCACCCGCTGTGGAAGGGCATGGTGCTGTCGGCGGGCGGCGTCACCCTGGCGTGGGTGCTGGTGGGCAGTCTGTGGATGCCTGTGCTGAACTATGCCAGCACCTATCGCGATGTCGGCATCGGGGTGGCCGATGCGGTGCGCAAAAGCAGTGCGCTGTCGATGCAGGTGCGCACGCCCTGTGTGCAGCCCTCTGGGATCGATCTGACTGCACAGGCGCTGATCGGCTATTGGGGACGGCTCGATTTCGCCCCCGCAGGCTGCATCTACGCGCTGGGTACGCACGCCCCGGAACCGGCTGCGCAATGGCGACTGATCTGGCGCGGTGGCCGTCCGGGTGAACGCGACGAGCGGCTGCAGCTGTACCAGCGGCAAACGCCGGTCGGCCCATAAGCGCTGCATGCGTGCCCTGCGCGACCTGTTGCGGCTGGCGCTGAGCGTGCTCGTCGGCCAGCTTGCGGTCATCGGCTTCGGCGTGGCCGACACGGTTATGCTGGGGAATTACTCGACCACGGCCAGTCTGGCCACACTGTCGATCGGACAGGCGGTCTATATCACCCTGTTCGTTTCACTCTCCGGAGTGACCCAGTCTTTGCTGCCCACGCTGGGGCGCAGCCATGGCGCAGGCGCGCCGCTGGCGGTCGGCTCCGGCGTGCGGCAGGGGCTTTGGCTTGCTGCTGCGCTGAGCGCCGCCGGCATCCTGGTGCTGCTGTGGCCGCAACCGCTGCTGGCACTGACTGGGCAGGCGCGCGATCCGGCCGTCGATCGCTACCTCTCGATTCTGGCGATCGGCTTGCCAGCAGCACTGGCGTTTCGGGTGCACGCGGCGCTCAGCCAAGCGATTTCCAGACCGTTGCTCACCGCGGGGGTGCAGCTCGGCGGCCTGTTCGTCAAGCTGCTGCTCAATGCCCTGTTCCTGCTGCCAGACCGGTTCGGCCTGCAGGGTCTGGCGCCGCTGGGCGCAACGGGGTGCGCGCTAGCCACGGTGCTGACGCAGTACGGTCTGCTCGCGGTCACGCTGCTGCAGCACCGCCACAGCGCCGCGCTCAAGCCCTTTGACGTGCTGTCGCGCTGGGAGTGGCCTGACTGGCGGACGCAGGCGCAGCTGCTTCGCCTGGGCGGGCCGATCGGGCTGAGCCTGCTGGTCGAGGTGTCCGCCTTTGCCTTCATGGCGCTGTTCATCGCCCGGCTGGGCAACACGGTGCTTGCGGCGCATCAGATCACTGCCAGCTTCGCCACCGTGCTCTACATGCTGCCGCTGTCGATCTCGATTGCGACGGCCGCGGTGGTGGCGCAGCAGCTCGGCGCTGGCAACACACGCACAGCACGGTACACCGCGTGGACCGGCGTGGGCATGGCCGCGCTGCTGGCCGTGGTGGTTGGTGGGGTGGTCTGGCTCGGTCGCGCCCGGATCATCGGCTGGTACACGTCTGATGCCCAGGTGCAGGCCGTAGCCAATCATCTGTTCTTATTCATCGCGCTGTATCAGGTGTTCGACGCGGTGCAATCGAGCAGCGCCTTCGTGCTGCGCGCCTATCACATCGCGGTCTTGCCCAGCCTGCTGTACGCCCTGTCGCTGTGGGGTATCGGGCTGGGCGGCGGCTATGCGCTGGGGTTCGACACCCTGGGCATCACCCCGCCCGAGCTGCAGGGTGCGCCGGGGTTTTGGATGGGCAACACCACGGGCCTGGCGGTTGCGTCGACTTTCTTCGTGCTGCTGCTGTGGCGTGCAGCGCGCAGGCCGTAGCGCGGTTCAGTCTTTGTTGTGCAGGCCCTTGGTCCAGGCTTCCATCGCCTCGTTGGCCGGGGCCATCGGCGCTTCGAGGAAACTGATCACGAACTTGTCGCCGACATCGGCAATACCAATCGAGCGCGGGCGCACGGCCAGCACCAACGGATTGGGCAAGGCGATGCCGAAGCAGAAAATCACTTCGGCCGCTGCCTTGATCTCCGGGGCGATGCTGCCGCCAATCTGGCTGGTATGCGCGTAGTGGTCGAACACGGCGATGAATTTGACCTTGGGATTGGCGGCAATCTGTGCCTTGTAGTAGTCGACCACCTCGTCCACCGTGGTGTAGCGGGTCTCGGACTTGGACACTTCGGCAACGTAGACCGGGTACTTTTCTTGCAGCAGGGTTTGTTTCATGGGAACTCCGAAAAGGGGTGTCGTGCCGGCGCGTTGCGCAGCCGGGCTGATCAGGAAAACCCGAGCAATTTACTCGGATCGATGCGGGCCCATTTGCGCATCGATCAAATTTCAAAGCGATCAGCCGCGATCAGTCAGCGCCTCGATCTGCTCTGCCAGTTCTAGCCAGCGTTCCTCGCATTGGGACAGACGCTCTTGCAGCGCTCGGTACCGCCGGCTGTATTCCGCCCGCTCTGCGGCGGGCAGGTCGGGCTGGACGAGGGCGGCTTCTAGCGCGGTACGCTCGGTTTCGAGCCGCTGCATGTCGGCCTCGATCTGGTTGAGTTCGGCCTTGATCGGCCGCAGCTGTTGCATGCGCTGCTGGCGAAGCTCGGCTTGCTGGCGGCGTGCCTGCTTGCGATCCGGCGCCGTCGGCACGCTGCTGCCGGACGGTGTCGCGGCGCCCAAGCGCTGCCGGGTGCGCGACAGCGCCCACTGCTGATAGTCGTCGAGGCTACCGTCGAAGTCTTGCACCCGGCCACTGTCGACCAGCCAGAAGCTGTCGCAGGTCGCGCGCAGCAGCGCACGGTCGTGCGACACCAGCAGCATCGTGCCGGCAAAGTCCTGCAGCGCTAGTGCCAGCGCCTCGCGCGTGGGCAGATCCAGATGGTTGGTCGGTTCGTCGAGCAGCAGCAGGTTGGGCCGGCGCCAGATCACCAGAGCCAGCGCCAGACGCGCTTTCTCGCCACCGGAAAAGCTGCCGCAGGCGCGCCGCATCATGTCGCCATCGAACTGATAGCGGGCCAGCCAGTTGCGCCAATCCTGCTCGGTGCTGTGCGGCGCCACCTCGCGCGCCAGACGCTGCATATGCTGCAGCGGCGATTCGTCCAGCCGCAGCACATCCACCTCCTGCTGTGCAAAATAGCCGATCACCAGCCCCTTGCCTTCGATGCGCTGGCCGGTCAAGGGCGGCAGCACGCCGGCCAGAGTCTTGACCAGCGTGGATTTGCCCTGCCCGTTGGCACCAAGGATGCCGATGCGCTGCGCCCCGACGATGCTGCAGTTCACATCGCACAGGATGCGCGCCTGGCCGTAGCCGCAGCTGGCGTCCTGCAGGGTGAGCATCTGCTGCGGCAGGCTCAGCGGCGGCAGCATCTCGATGCGCAACGCAGCGCTCAGGTAGACCGGCGCCAGCCGCTCCATGCGCTCCAGCGCTTTCATGCGGCTTTGCGCCTGCCGCGCCTTGGTCGCCTTGGCACGAAAGCGTTCGACGAATCGGCTCAGCCGCATCACTTCCTGCTGCTGCCGCGCATAGGCCGCCTGCTGCTGCAGCAGCTTTTCCGCGCGCTGCTCCTCGAACAGGCTGTAGTTGCCGCCGTAGCGGATGAGCTTGCCGCCGTCGAGATGCACGGTGACGCGGGTGGTGGCGTCGAGGAACTCGCGGTCGTGCGAGATGACCAGCAGTAGCCCGGAATAGCGGGCCAGCCATTGCTCCAGCCAGACCAGCGCGTCCAGGTCGAGATGGTTGGTTGGCTCGTCGAGCAAAAGGCAGTCGCTCGGCGCGAACAGCGCCTGCGCCAGCGCCAGCCGCATACGCCAGCCGCCGGAGAACTGCCGCACCGGCGCATGCAGTTGCTCCAGGCTGAATCCCAACCCGAGCAGCAGGGCCTCGGCCCGCGCCTGCGCGGTGTAGCCGTCAGCTTGCTCGAACGCATGCTGTGCCTCGGCCACGGCCTGACCTGCGCCGGGGTCATGCTCGGCCCAGGTCAGGGCGTCCTGCAACGTCTGCCGTGCAGCGCACAGGGCCGAGTCCCCCTGCAACACGAATTCTGTCGCCGCTGCAACGGTGTCCGGCACGTCTTGCGACACAGTGGCCAGCCGCCAGTCGGTCGGTTTCTCGAGCGTGCCCGCGTCTTCGTGCAGCTGACCCAGCAGCAGCGAGAACAGCGAGGTCTTGCCGGCGCCATTGACTCCGACCAGTCCGATCTTCTCACCCGGATGCAGGGTCAGACTGGCCCGATCGAGCACCACCTGGGTGCCCCGCCGCAGCACGACGTCAGTCAGGCGGATCATGCGGTGCCGCTCTGCGGGAAGGCGGCACGCAGATCGTCCGCCAGCAGCAGACACACCGCTTCGGGATGCAATTCGGTTTCCAGCCAGACAGCGGGCAGCCGCGGAAACGCCGCCTCGAACGCGGCACGCTCATGGCCCACCTCGAGCACCATGACTCCATCCGGGGCAAGGTGCGCCGGCGCCTCGCGCAGCAGACGCCGCACCAGGTCCATGCCGTCGGCGCCTCCTGCCAGCGCCAGTGCGGGCTCGTGGCGGTATTCCGCGGGTAGCGTCTGCATACCGGAGGTGGGGACATACGGCGGGTTGCACAGCACCAGGTCGTAAACTGCGGCAGGCTGCGTGGCAAACGCGTTCCACAGATCGGAAGCGATGAGTCGCACACGGCGATCCAGCGCATGCGCGGCGGAGTTGATCTGCGCCACGGCCAGCGCGTCGAGCGACAGATCGGCGGCATCGACCTGCGCCTGCTCCCAGACTCGCGCAGCAAGGATGGCCAGACAGCCGCTGCCGGTACACATGTCGAGAATGCGCCGCGGCGGCGCGACCAGCCAGGGGTCGATCGCGCCTTGATCGAGCAGTTCGGCGATGAAGGATCGCGGCACGATCACCCGCGGATCGACCGTGAAGCGCAGCCCCGCCAACCAGGCTTCACCAAGCAGATAGGCCAGCGGCTGTCGGCTGGCGATGCGCTGCGCCGTGATCTGCCGAATCCGCTGCATCTGCTGCGCATCGAGGGACCGGGCAGCATGGGCATCGAGCCGCTCGGCCTCGGGCGCGGGCAGACCTGCGACATGCAGCACCAGCCAGGCAGCTTCATCGTGGGCGCTCGCACAGCCGTGGCCGTGTTGGAGACGCGCCGCAGCCAGGGCCTGCGCCACCTCAGCCCAGGCCTCACCCAGTGTGGCCGCAGCAGGCTGCCGACCCTGTGGATCAGCGGGCGGGGTCATGCCACCAGCGCCTCGAGGGTGCGGCGGTAGATGTTTTTCAGCGGGTCGATGGCGTCGACATCCACCCATTCGTCGATCTTGTGGATACTGGCATTGACCGGGCCGAACTCGACCACCTGGGGGCAAATCTTGGCGATAAAGCGACCGTCGGACGTGCCGCCGCTGGTCGATAGTTGCGGCTGCACCTCGGTCTCGGCCCGAATCGCTGCCTGCAGCGCGTCGGACAACGCGCCGGGCGGGGTGAGAAACGGCTCGCCGCCGAGCGTCCAGTCGATGCGGTAATCGAGCGCATGGCGGTCGAGCACCGCATGCATGCGTTGCTTGAGCTGCTCCGGGGTGGATTCGGTGGAGAAGCGGAAGTTGAAATCCACAACGAGTTCGCCGGGAATGACATTGGTCGCGCCGGTGCCAGCATGGATATTGGAAATCTGCCAGGATGTCGGTGGAAAATGGGCATTGCCCTGGTCCCAGGACACAGCGGTCAGCTCGGCCAGCGCGGGGGCGGCCAAATGGATGGGATTGCGCGCCAGGTGCGGATAGGCGATGTGGCCCTGCACACCGCGCACGGTCAGCCGGCCGGAGAGCGAGCCGCGACGCCCGTTCTTGATCACGTCGCCCAGGGTCGCGGTGGAGGTGGGCTCACCGACGATACACCAGTCCAGCCGCTGGCGGCGCGCGGCGAGCAGCTCACACACCTTGACCGTACCGTCGCGCGCCGGTCCTTCCTCGTCGCTAGTGAGCAAGAAGGCGATCGCTGCGCGAGGCGCTGGATGCGCCGCGAGAAATTCCTCCACTGCGACGACCATCGCAGCAAGCGAAGTTTTCATGTCGGCGGCGCCACGGCCGTAAAGCCGCCCCTCGCGCACCGTCGGAAGAAACGGGTCGCTGTGCCACTGCTCGATTGGCCCGGTGGGCACGACGTCGGTATGTCCGGCAAACAGCAGCACCGGCGCGTCTTGTGCCGCGCCCGGCCGCAGCGCCCAGAGATTGGTCACGCGAAACTCCGGCGGACCGCTTTGCACGGTCTCGCATGCAAACCCCAGCGCCGACAGACGCGCAGCGATGACCTGCTGGCAGCCCGCGTCCTGCGGCGTGACCGAGGGGCGGGAAATGAGGTCGTGAACCAGTGTCTGTGTCGGCGACATGCGGTGGATGCGCGCTGCTCAGCGCGGGGAGTCGAGGTCGAGGGTGATTTCGGTGAACGATGGCGTGTCGTCTTCGATCGCCTCCGCAGGTGCGGACTGCTTGCGCAGGCTGGTGTCGTTCTCCAGCCGCCACAACAGATTGGTCGGTGAGTCGGCATAGGCCAGTGCCTCCTCACGGCTGACCACGCCGTCGATCACCATCGCGGCCAGTGCCTGCTCGAAGGTCTGCGAGCCTTCGGCCATGGATTTTTCCATCGCCTCCTTGACCCCGGAAAAGTCGCCCTTTTCGATCAGCTCGCGCACCAGCTGGGTGTTGAGCATGACTTCCACCGCAGGAGTCAGCCCTCCGGCAGTGGCGCGCAGCAGACGTTGCGAGATGATGCCGCGCAAGCCCGAAGCCATGTCGTTGTAGAGCGCCGGACGTTGATCCATGGGGTAGAAACCGACGATGCGGTTGAGCGCCTGGTAGCTGTTGTTCGCATGCAGCGTGGCCAGACACAGATGTCCCGACAGCGCGTATTGCAGTGCCGCACTCATGGTCGCCTGGTCGCGGATTTCACCAATCATGATGCAGTCGGGCGCCTGGCGCAGCGCGTTTTTCAGGCCGACCGCCAGCGACTCGGTGTCGATGCCCACCTCCCGCTGGTTGACGATGGACTTGCGGCTGGAAAACAGGTATTCGATCGGCTCTTCCAACGTGAGAATGTGACCGGTCTTGTTGGCGTTGCGGTAGTCGATCATCGCCGCCAGGGTGGTGCTCTTGCCAGCACCAGTGGAGCCCACCATCAGCAGCAGGCCGTGCTTTTCCATCACCAGATCAGCCAAGATACCCGGCAGATTCAGCGACTCCAGCGGCGGAATCTCACCGGGAATGAAGCGCACCACCAACGCCACACTCCCGCGCTGGCGGAACGCGCTGATGCGAAAGCTGCCCAAGCCCGGACGCGGCAGGCCCATGTTGAGCTCGCCAGTGCGCGTGACCTCGGCGGCCCGCTCGGGGCCCACTGCCTCGACGAGCAGCCGAAACGGCTCGTCGGTGCCAAGGACCTGGCGGTTGACCGCGACCGCGTGACCGTTGATGCGGATGAGGATGGGGGCGTGCGGGCTGATGTAGAGATCGGACGCCTTTTTTTCGGCCATCAGCTTGAACAATCTCTCCATTGCCGACATGGTTCCCCCTCGATGTGTGCCGCCGCAGTCTGCCGCGCGCGCTCCGCTCAGGCGCGCAACAGTTCGTTGATGCTGGTCTTCGCCCGTGTTTGCGCGTCGACCTTCTTGACGATGACCGCGCAGTACAGACTGTACTTGCCATCGCTACTGGGCAGGCTGCCGCTGACCACCACCGAGCCGGCTGGGATGCGGCCGTAGCTCACCTCGCCGGTGGCGCGATCGTAGATCTTGGTCGACTTGCCGATATAGACGCCCATCGAGATCACACAGTTGTCTTCGACGATCACACCCTCCACCACTTCCGAGCGCGCACCGATGAAGCAGTTGTCGCCGATGATGGTGGGGTTGGCCTGGATCGGCTCGAGCACACCACCGATGCCCACCCCGCCCGACAGATGCACATTCTTGCCGATCTGCGCACACGAGCCCACGGTCGCCCAGGTATCGACCATCGTGCCTTCATCGACATAGGCACCGATGTTCACATACGACGGCATCAGCACCACATTGGGCGCGATGTAAGCCCCATGCCGCGCCACCGCCGGCGGCACCACACGCACCCCGGTGGCACGCATCTGTTCTTCGGTCAAGTTGTGGAACTTGGTCTGCACCTTGTCGAAAAAGTGCAGATCGCCGGCCTGCATCGCCCTGTTGTCGTGTAGGCGAAAGCTCAGCAGCACCGCTTTTTTCAGCCATTGGTGCGTCACCCATTCGCCGTTCACCCGCTCGGCCACACGCAGCTTGCCTGCGTTGAGCTGGTCGATCACATGGTCGACCGCATCGCGCAGTTCCGCCGGGGCATTGGCCGGGCTGTAGCTGGCGCGGTCGTCCCAGGCCTGGTCGATGAGGGTTTGCAGTTGTTGGGTCATGGCGGAGTTCAGTGTGAAGGGTGGAGTTCGGAACAATATGCGGCAATGCGCCGGGCGGCCTCGACACATTCTTCGATCGGCGCCACCAGCGCCAGGCGCACGCGCCGTCTGCCCGGATTGCTGCCATGCTGCGTGCGCGCCAGATAACTGCCGGGCAGAACCGTGACATTGTATTTTTCGAGCAGACCGCGGGCGAACTCGGTGTCGTCGATCGGCGTGGCTGCCCAAAGATAGAACCCGGCGTCGGGCAACTGCACGTCCATCACCGGCTGAAGGATAGGCAGCACCGCGGCAAATTTTTCGCGGTACAGCGCCCTGTTGTGCGCGACATGCGTTTCGTCGCCCCAGGCCGCGGCACTGGCAGCCTGCACTGCCGGATTCATCGCACTGCCGTGATAGGTGCGGTAGCGTGTGAACGCGCTGATCAGCGATGGGTCTCCAGCGACGAAACCCGAGCGCAGCCCCGGAACGTTCGACCGCTTGGACAGCGAGGTGAACATCAGCAGACGACGAAAGTCTCTGCGCCCCAGTTGCCATGCCGCCTGCAACCCACCGAGCGGAGGCTGCGCGCCGAACCAGATTTCCGAGTAGCACTCGTCGCTGGCGATGACGAAACCGTGGCGGTCGGACAGTTCGAACAGCAACTTCCACTCGGCCAAGGGCATCACCGCGCCGGTCGGGTTGCCCGGCGAGCAGACATACAGCAGCTGCGTGCGCTGCCACACCGCCTGCGGCACGGCAGCCCAGTCCACCGCGAAGTTTCGCTGCGGGTCGACTGCGGCGAAATACGGCTGCGCCCCGGCCAGCAGCGCGGCACCCTCGTAGATCTGATAAAACGGATTCGGACAGACCACGGTGGCGGCGGGTCGGCTGGAGTCGACGACAGTTTGCGCAATGGCAAACAGCGCCTCGCGCGAGCCGTTGACCGGCAGCACCTGGGTCTGCGCATCCAGCGCAATGCCATAGCGGCGCTGCGCCCACTGCGCACAGGCCTGCCGCAGCGCCAGCGTGCCAGTGGTGCTCGGATAGACCGCCAAACCGTCGAGATGCTGGGTCAGCGCGTCGCGGATGAACTGCGGCGTGGGATGCCTAGGCTCGCCGATGCCCAGACTGATCGCAGGCAGTTGTGCCGTGGCGGTTACATCCCGCGTCAAAGCACGCAGTTTTTCGAACGGATAGGGCTGGAGCAGATCGAGGCGGGGATTCACTGGAGTGGCAAGCGCGAGCCGGCGGGGCAAATAGGCATTCTACGAAGCCCGCCTGCCTGCAGACCGCGGCCTTTGCAGGCAAAAAACACGCCGTGGCGCGCAGACGCTGTCATCACCGCAGGCTCAGCCCCGTTTTCTACAGGCAAGATACCCCGTGACCGCCCCTCTGACCTTGGCCGCTATGCTATGGATCATGTTTCCGCCCTCCCCTGCGCGCTCGTGAGCAAGGCTGCGACTCCCGCTTCCAGCGCGCTCAACCGGTTCTGCGCCGAGGTGCGCGTGCGCGCTACCCGTGTCGCGCTGATCGAATTGCGCGACGCCGCGCTGGCCGCTGACGTGGTGCAGGACAGCCTGCTCAAGCTGGTGAGCCATTACCAGGACCGCCCGCCGCAAGAGTGGGCGCCGCTGTTCTACAGCATTCTGCGCAACCGCATCACCGACATGCATCGCCGGCGCAAGATGGAGAAGATTTTCGATTTTTTCTTCTCCAGCGAAGAAGACGACCCGCCGCCGAGCTGGGAGTCGGTGGCCGACACGGCCCTCGGACCCGAAGCACAAGTGGCCAACGGCCAACTCGCCGCCCGCATCGCCGATGCGATCGCCACGCTCAGCCCGCGCCAGCGGGAAGCCTTCCTGCTGCGCGAAATGGAGGGTCTGTCCATCGCGGACACCGCGCTGGCAATGAAAGTCAGTGAAGGCAGCGTCAAGACCCATCACATGCGCGCCCTCACCCGCCTGCGGGAATTGCTCGAAGCCGACCATCCCGCTAAAGTTTGAACTGCTGCATCAGGTGACATCATGACCGCCCAGAACCACCTCACCCCTGCTCAGATCGACCACTTCCGCAGTGGCCTGGCCTCGGCTGAACAGGCCGAGCACATCCGGCTGCATCTGGCGCAATGTCCGCTATGCCAGAGCCAATTTCGGTTCGGCCAGCGTCTGTGCGAGCAGCTTGCCGTGCTGCCGCAGCTCGCGGCGCATCTGCCCAAACGCCATCCCCGTGCTGTGCGCTGGCCGCGGGTGTTCGCTGCCGGCATGGCCACCGCATCACTGGCGCTGGCCGTGTTCGTCAGCCTACCGCACCTGGGCGCGAGCGACACGAATGATCTGAACCATATCAGCCCGCAGGTGGCAGACGCCGTGCAGAACATGGATTTCTATCAATGGCTGTCCAACCACCCGCAAATGTTGCAGCAAGGACTTCAAAATGGGAATCCGGCCTGATCGCCCCGCCCGCTGGTGCAGCACCCTGATGGCCGCAGTGGTCGCAGTGCTCGGCGTACTGACGCTCTGTCCAGCGGCTAGCGCCAAGGAACACGACGGCCAGGGCGCGTATCAGCAGTGGGAAAGAATGCCACCGCAGCAGCGCGAGCGCATTCTGCAGGAACAGCAGCGCTTCAAGCGTCTGCCGCCGAGCGAGCAGGAACGCCTGCGCCGTGAGTACGAGCAGCGCCGCGGGCAGTAAAGGTCGGCTAGACCTGTGCGCGTCGGTTCAGTGCCCGGCGTGCGGGAAAAAAAGAAACACCTCGCCCCCATCGCGCAGCAGCTGGGCACGCACGCCATGCGGTAAGGTCAGCTTGGTGCGCACATGCCCGAACGGTAGGCCGGTAAGTACCTGAACGCCGTGCGGCTTGAGCTGACTGCGCAGCCAGTTCAACGCAGCGTCCAGGTCATACCCTGCGTCATGCGGCGAGAGCCGGAATTCGGTGAAGCGGCCAAGCAGAACCGCTTTCTGGCGCTGCAACACGCCGGCATGGAGCAGTTGACTGAATAACCGTTCGATCCTATAGGGGGGTTCGTTCACATCCTCGAGAAACAGCAGCCCGCGCACGCGCGGCAGGTAGGGGGTTCCCGCCAGGCTGGCAACCAGGCTGAGGTTGCCGCCCCAGAGTGTGCCCTGCACATTCAAACCGCGCGGTGCGTCGTCACAGACAAACCCCACGGCCTCGAGCGTACCGTCCACCGCGTCGAGAAAACTATCGCGCGTGATCTCGTCCAGCGCCGCCTCGCCGAAGTCGTAGACCGCCATTGGCCCGCTGAAGGTCACGGCGCCGGTCTTGGCCAGCAGGGCGAGCTGCAGCGCGGTGAAATCGCTGTGCCCGACCCATATCTGCCTGCGTTGCTCGATCGCACCAGCCAGCAGTGCGTAGTCCAGCATCGGCAGCAGACGGCTCAGGCCGTAGCCGCCGCGGGTCATCATCACCACATCGGCCTTGCTGCGGGCGGCGTCGTGCAGTGCGCGTAGGCGCTGCGCGTCGGTGCCGGCAAATCGCTGCACCCTTGCCCGCACCTGCGCACCGGCCTGAACCCGGAACCCCAGGCCCTGCAGGTGCGCCATCGCCTGCTCCAGACGCTGCATGTCCTGCACCGCGCCGGAAGGGGACACCAGGCGCAGCAGGCCGCGCCGGATCGGCTGCTCGGTGGCGACTGCGGTAGTGGGCATGGGATGCACGGGGAGAAACAACAAACGCCCGCGGTCAGGACTGGGGTAGGTCGGTATCGAGCTCGGTGACTTCGATGCCACTCAGGCAGTCCGCCCCGACAGCCTGCTGCGGCGGCTTCTGGGCGCGACGCCGCTCGCGGAAAAACTCAGACAGCATGGCGCTGCACGCGGCCTGCTCGACCTCACCAGTGATGCGGCAGTGATGGTTCAAGCGGGGATCGGCAAACAGGTTCACCACACTGCCGGCGGCACCGGTCTTGGGATCGCGCGCACCGAACACCACGCGCTCCACCCGGGCATGCAGCAGCGCCATCGCGCACATCGCGCACGGCTCCAGGGTGACATACAACGTGCAGTCGGGCAGGCGGTAGTTGCCCAGCAGGCTGGCAGCTTGCCGCAGCGCAACGATTTCGGCATGCGCGGTCGGGTCGTGCTCGCCGATCGGCCGGTTGTAGCCGGTGGCAATCACCTGTCCATAGCGAACGATCACCGCGCCGACCGGCACCTCGCCAAGCAACCAGGCGTTGCGCGCCTGGTCGAGCGCCAAGTGCATGAAGGCTCGGTCTGCCGCCGAGTCTGCGCAGGTCTGGTTGATCACGGCGATTCGGGCACGCTGGCCGGGCGCGCCTTGAGCGCCTTGTCCAGTGATTGCTTGAATTGCTGCAGCGCGGCCGATGCGGACTGGCCTTGCCGCCCCTGCGCTGCAGCGCTCGACGCCGCCGGCGCCACGCTGACCTGCGTACTCAATTGCGTGCGCACCAGCCAGACGATGATCAGCAAGGTCAACAACAAGCCGAGAAGTCCGAACAGCATGCGCATGGCGGCTCACTCCCACTCACTCATCAATGAGCACCGTAACGTGTTGATTTATTGCCACTTTACTCGACTCAATTAACCAGATACCAGCAAAAATACCATTGCGAATCATCCCCTTGTTGATGCCTGTTGCTGCCGTATGTTGCCAAACGCACCCCGCCAATTCCACTCTCCCTGCTCGCTTTTAATTACGCCTCGACAGAGCCCGGAACTGGCACACGCATCCGGGGTGTCGTGACGTGCCGGGATATGCGGAATCGTTTTTAACTCAATGGAAACACACGGACCACACTCATGCCGCTTTCTTCTTCAAAAGCGACTTAACCTTTGGGCGCGCCTTCTTGCTCACCGTCCAGAGGTCATGCTGCACCTGCATGTTCATCCACAGCTCGAGGGGGAATGGGGACATTCTACTTTTCTCCTTCTTCCGAACTGCGAGCGAGCACGCTGAGAAGGATTCCGGTGCGTGGGGGAAGTGGCGCCCCTCGGGAGAGACATGTCCTTCAAGAACCCATCGAGACCTGGCTATGGCAATACTCGGGACGGGAAATCGAATGGAAACGTCTGTGATGGTCAATCGGCTGTTCTTAGTCGTCCCTGAAATATTCACTTCAAGCGGCGAAGGGTCTCAGTGCGAGCAGGGGATCATGAATGCTTGGGCCAGCGCAGGCGGATGAGGAAGTCTTTGCAGCCCGCATGACCTGCGCCATGGCTCGCCGTTGATCGCCGAGACCCGCACTTGCTCTATACGTTTTTAGATATGAGGCCATAAAAAATTATTCGTTCCCTTACTCGAACGTCACCCCTAGCATCTTCCGACATCCGCATCCTTCTGTCGTTATCATGCAAAGTTACGCAAGTTTGTACGGTCTGGTCGCCGGTGTTCTAATCGGTTGTACCGGAGTCGGAGCCGGTGCCTTGATGACCCCGCTTCTGCTGGGTGTGTTCGGCCTGGACCTTCCAGTGGCCGTGGGTACCGACCTTTGGTTTGCCGGCTTAACGAAGCTGTCGGGTGCCGTGGCGCACGCCCGCCAAGGACACGTCGATCGTCGCACTGTCTGCCTGCTGCTGGCCGGAAGTCTTCCCGCCTCAGTCACAGTTCTAGCGCTGATGCATGCCGGCATCCTTGGCAAAGCCGGCCACAGCGTGGTCACGGTCGCGCTGGGCACGGCGTTGCTACTCACCGCGCTGGCTGTGGCATCTCGCAGCGTCTGGCAGCCCACGGCACTGGCCATCCACCGCCGCCTTCCCGCATCAAGCATTCCCGTGTTGTCGGTTGCCGTGGGGGCCCTGCTCGGGATTCTGGTCACGCTAACCTCGGTCGGCGCAGGAGCGATCGGCGCGACCCTGATTCTCTTGCTGAATCCTGGGCTAACCACGCAACGCCTAGTCGGCACAGACATCGCACACGCGGTGCCACTGACGCTGCTTGCTGGAATCGGCTATGCCGCGCTCGGCTGGGTCGACTGGGCGCTAGTGGCGGCACTGCTGGCCGGCTCGGTGCCTGGAATTTGGCTCGGTGCGCGTCTCGCACAGCGCCTTCCCGAGGGGCTCGTGCGCGCCATGCTGTCCGTCACGCTGGCCGCTGCCGGACTCAAACTCATCGCCTGAGGTTCTGGCCATGTACCGCTATACCGAATTCGATCGCCGCTTCGTGCACGCGCGCGCCGCACAATATCGCGACCAGTTGCAGCGTTATCTCGACGGCTCGCTGGGCGAAGACGAGTTCAAGGCGCTGCGCCTGCAAAACGGCTGGTACACCCAGCGCCACGCGCCGATGGCGCGCATCGCCATCCCGTATGGCGCCCTCTCAAGCCGCCAGTTGCGTGCGCTGGCCGACATTGCCGACGAGTTCGACCGAGGTTATGGCCACTTCACCACACGGCAGAACATCCAGTTCAACTGGATCCCCTTGGCACATAGCGCTGACGTGATGGACCGGCTGGCCGACGTGAACATGCACGGCATCCAGACCAGCGGCAACTGCATCCGCAACATCACCGCCGACTCGCTAGCTGGAATCGCGCGCGACGAGATTGTCGATCCACGGCCTTTCTGCGAAATCCTGCGGCAGTGGAGCAGCCTGCACCCCGAATTCAGCTTCCTGCCGCGCAAGTTCAAGATCGCGCTCAACGGTGCCCGCGAGGATCGTGCCGCGCTGGGCTGGTACGACATCGGTCTGCAGATGGTGGACGACGACGGTCAGCTCGGCTTCCGCGTGCTGGTGGGCGGCGGCATGGGTCGCACCCCGATGATTGGTAGCGTCATCCGCGAGTTCCTGCCGTGGCGTCAGCTGCTGGTCTACGTAGAGGCCATCCTGCGCGTCTACAACCGTTGGGGCCGCCGCGACAACATCTGGAAGGCGCGGATCAAGATCCTGGTGCGTGCGCTGGGCGCCGAGCGCTTTGCGGACGAGGTCGAACGCGAGTTCGCCGCGATCCTCGCCGACGACCTGGGCGGCAACGCGCATCTGCTCACCGATGACGAGCTACGCCGGGTGACCGGCCATTTCGTGCAGCCCGAAGGCGTGCAGCCGAGGCAGGAGCCCGCCCCGCCGGAAGATGGCGCCCCGCCCGCATACGTGCGCTGGCTGGAGCGCAACGTCCACGCTCACCGTGTCGCCGGCTACCGCGCTGTGACCCTTTCGCTCAAGCGTCCTGGCCAGGCGCCCGGCGACGCCACCTCCGAACAGATGCGCGCCGCCGCCGATCTGGCTGAGCGCTACAGCGTAGGCGAGATCCGGGTGACCCACGAGCAGAATCTGCTGCTGCCCTGGGTACGCGCCGACGAACTACCCGATCTGTGGCGCGGCGCGAAGGCGTCGCGCTTCGCCACGCCCAACATCGGCCTACTCACCGACATCATCTCTTGCCCGGGCGGCGACTTCTGCTCGCTGGCCAACGCGCGGTCGATTCCCATCGCGCAGGCGGTGATGGATCGCTTCGCCGACCTCGACGAACTGTTCGACATCGGTGACATTCGTCTCAACATCAGCGGTTGCATGAACTCCTGCGGCCATCACCATGCCGGGCACATCGGCATCCTCGGCGTCGACAAGGACGGTTCCGAGTGGTACCAGGTGACGGTCGGCGGCTCGGACGGGTCGGACGCGAGCGGTCCCGCATCGCCCGGATGGATCGTCGGTCCATCGTTTTCCGCCGAGGAAGTACCCGACGTGGTCGAGACGCTGATCGAGGCCTACCTGCGTGAGCGCCTGCCGGGCGAACGCTTCGTCGACGCTGTGCGCCGGCTGGGCGTCGCGCCCTTCAAGGCAGCGGCAGACTCGGCGCGGCACGATGCGGTCATCGCTTCGGAGGTCGCGGCATGATCCGTTTCGTCGACCCCGTCTCGGACCGGTGGGCGATTGCCGCCGCCGGCGACGCGCCCGCCCCCTTCCAGCTGCTGTCGCCAACGCAATGGGACTCCGCCCGTGGCACCCGACCCGCGGACCAACCGACCGGGATCGTGCTGCCCAACGACCACGAGGTGCAGACGCTGCGCGACGACCTAGCGCGTTTTGCGCTGATCGTCCTGCAGTTTCCCAAATGGACTGACGGCCGCGCGTACAGCCAGGCGCGGTTGCTGCGTGCCCGCCTGCGTTACGCGGGCGAGATCCGCGCCGTCGGACAGGTGCTGGTCGACATGATGCTGCCGCTGGTCCGGACCGGATTCAGTTCGGCGGTGCTACGCGAGGATCAGGATGAGCAGGACGCGCGGCGGGCATTGTCATTCTTCGACGGGCTGCTGCCGACGCGCGGTGGCGCCGAGGTGATGTTTTACCAGGGCGACGTGCGCGATCCACGCCCGCTCTTCTTGCGGGAAGCGGCATGAACGTAGCGGTTCCAGTCGTGGCGCTGGGCGCCGTTTCTCAGCACGCGCGGCCGAGCGCACAATTCAACGCTCGCGTCGCTGCGGCGATCGACCTGCTGCACGACGCGGCGGCGCAGTGGCCTGGCGCGGTGGTCCAGGCGAGCAGTCTCGGCGTCGAGGACATGGTGCTGACCGACCTGATCGTGCGCCATGGCCTGCCGATCGCGGTGGCCACCCTAGACACCGGACGGCTGCACGCCGAAACGCTCGAACTGATCGAACGGGTACGGCGGCATTACGGCCTCGCCATCGAAGTCTGGCAGCCCGACGCCGCCGCAGTGCAGGCCTTCGTCGCCGCGCGCGGCCCGAATGCGATGTACGCTAGCGTCGAACTGCGCCACGCCTGCTGCGCACTGCGCAAGCTCGAGCCGCTGCAGCGCATGTTGCACGGACGGTCTGCCTGGATCGCCGGTCTACGCCGCGAGCAGTCGGCGCAGCGCAGCAGCTTGGCGGCGCACGAGCGCGACAACGCCGGCCGGACGAAGGTCAGTCCGCTGATCGACTGGACGCTTGGTGACGTCTGGCATTACGTGCGGCTGCACGGCGTTCCCTACAACCCGCTGCACGACCGCCAGTTCCCAAGCATTGGCTGCGAGCCCTGCACTCGAGCGGTGGCGCCGGGCGAGGATTTCCGCGCCGGCCGCTGGTGGTGGGAGAACGAGGCGCCGAAGGAATGCGGCCTGCATTTCGCACCAACCAGCGAATGTGCCCTGCAAGACACCAATTCCGCATCGACCACGCAATCATGAACGCTGCCCTCGACATCGAACGCCTGCTGCCCCGCATCGACCACGGCCACCTCGACGCGCTCGAGGAGGAGGCGATCTTCGTGCTGCGCGAAGTCGCCGGGGCCTTCGAGCGCCCGGCGCTGCTGTTCTCCGGCGGCAAGGACTCGTGCGTGGTGCTGCGGCTGGCGCACAAGGCCTTCGGACACCGCGGCCCCGACGGCGGTTACCGCGGACGGATGCCGCTGCCGCTGCTGCACGTCGATACCGGCCACAATTTTCCCGAGGTGATCGCCTTCCGCGATGCGCTGGTAGCCACCAGCGGCGATGCGCTGATCGTTGCCCATCTGGACGATTCGATCCGGCGCGGTTCGGTGCGGTTGGCGCACCAACTCGAATCGCGCAACCCGCACCAGAGCGTCGCGCTGCTCGAAGCCGTCGAGCGCCACCGCTTCGACTGCCTGGTAGGCGGCGCGCGGCGCGACGAGGAGAAGGCGCGGGCCAAGGAGCGTATCTTCAGCCACCGCGACAGCTTCGGGCAGTGGCAGCCCAAGGAGCAGCGCCCCGAGTTGTGGTCGCTGTTCAACACCCGGATCCGCCCGGGCGAGCATTTCCGCGCCTTCCCGATCAGCAACTGGACCGAGCTCGACGTCTGGCTCTATATCGCGCGCGAGGCGATCACGCTGCCACCGATTTATTACCGCCATCCGCGCCAGGTGGTGCGGCGCAAGGGGCTGCTGGTACCGGTGACTGAGGTCACGCCGCCGCGGCCGGGCGAGGTGGTCGAGACCGTCGACGTGCGTTTTCGCACCGTCGGCGATATGACTTGCACCTGCCCGGTCGAAAGCACTGCCTGCAACGCGGCGGAAGTGGTGGCCGAGACGCTGACCGCCACGCTCAGCGAGCGCGGCGCCACTCGCATGGACGACCGCGCCTCGGACAGCGCAATGGAGCGGCGCAAGAAGGAAGGATATTTCTGATGGACAGGCAACACGACATCGACGGCGAGGCCCGCCACAAGGCCTTGCGTTTCTTCACGGCGGGCAGCGTCGACGACGGCAAGAGCACGCTGATCGGTCGCTTCCTGTTCGACAGCCGGGCGATTCTCGCCGACCAGCTCGACGCGTTGCAGCGCCACGCGGTCGCCGGCACCATCGACCTGTCGCGGCTGACCGATGGTCTGGAGGCGGAGCGCGAGCAGGGGATCACCATCGACGTCGCCTACCGCTACTTCGCGACGCCGCGGCGCAAGTTCATCATCGCCGATGCTCCCGGACACGAACAGTACACCCGCAACATGGTGACCGCCGCCGCCGGCAGCGACGCCGCGGTGGTGCTGGTCGACATCACCAAGCTCGACCTGTTAGCCCAGCGCGTGCGGCTGCTGCCGCAGACTCGGCGGCACAGCCTGCTGGCGCAGCTGCTGCGGGTGCCGTCGATCGTGTTCGCGGTGAACAAGCTCGACGCCGTGGCTGATCCGCAGTCCGCGTTCGAGGCGGTGCGCGCGGCGCTGCTCGAATTCGCCGACGGCGCCGGCATCCGCCCAGCGGGGATCGTGCCGGTCTCGGCGCTGCGCGGCGACAACGTCGCGGTCGCATCGGCCGAATGGCTGTGGTACGACGGTGCGCCGCTGCTTGAACTGCTGGAAGATCTGCCGGCGGTTGAGGAGGCGTGGGAGGGTGCGCTGCTGCTACCGGTGCAATACGTCGCGCGTGAAGGCGATGGCACCGGCCATCAGCCGCGCACCTTCTGGGGGCGCATTGCTCGCGGCATGGTGCGCGCCGGCGACGTGGTGCAGGTGCATCCAAGCGGACAGACCGCGACCGTGGTCAAGGTCTGGCACGCCGGCCGGGCGGTCGAGCGCTGCGTCGCCGGCCAGTCCGCTGGACTGGTGCTCGACCGGCAGCTCGACGTGTCGCGCGGCGATTGGATCGGTGCGGCGGAGTCGCCGGAATTCGCCGGCGCCGCGCGGTCGTTTGGCGCGACGCTGGCCTGGCTCGACACCGAACAGGCGATCGTCGGACGCAAATACTGGCTGCGCCACGGTCATCGCTGGATCGCGGCGCGCATCGCGTCGATCGATGGACGGCTGGACATCCATACCCTCGACCAGGTCGAGGCGACGGCGCTCTGCGTCAACGACATCGGCCGGGTACGGTTCGAGGCGCAGGACCTGCTGCCGCTGGCGCCTTACACCGACAACCGCGTGGCCGGCGCGATGATCGTGGTCGATCCGGCGAGCCATCATACCAGCGGCGCGGTGCTGGTCGAGCAGGTGCGGTGATGGGACGAGTTGCATTCATCGGCGCCGGTCCGGGCGCAGCCGATTTGATCACCCTGCGCGGCGCCCGACTGCTGGCACAGGCCGACGTCGTGCTGGTCGACGCGCTGGTCGATCCATCGCTGCGCGATTTGGCCCCGGACGCACGCTGGATCGACGTGGGCAAGCGTGGCTTTCGCTGCAGCGCGGCGCAGGACATGATCAACGCGCTGCTGGTGCGCCAAGCGCAGACCAGCACCCTGGTCGTGCGCCTCAAGGGCGGCGATCCAAGCATTTTCGGCCGGCTGGAGGAGGAACTGGAGGCACTGGCCAAGGCCGGGATCGCCGCCGAAGTCGTCCCAGGAGTCACCGCGGCGCTCGCCGCTGCGGCCGACACCGGGCGGCCGCTGACCCGGCGTGGCCGCGGCCGCAGCGTCAGCCTGGCGACGGCAATGACCCGCGACGGCACACTGCATGCCAGCCGCAGCGCCGACACCGAGGTGTTCTACATGGCCGGTCGGCAGTTAGGCGCGCTCGGGCGCCGGTTGGCCGCGGCGGGATGGACCGGGGAGACGCCGGTCAGCGTGGTGTCACGCGCCGGCTGTGCCGACCGACTGCACAGCGAACACCGGCTAGCCGATCTGGCGCAAGCGGCGATACTACACAATGGCAGGCCGACGGTGGTCGTGGTGGGCGCTGGCGCGAATCCAGTGTGCACAGTGGAAACTGACAATTATTTACCCCAGACTGGCTCGCCAACCAAGTCCCGAACAGCGTTTCATCTCTGAGAATGCATCATGACCTTTGTCGTGACCGAAAACTGCATTAAGTGCAAGTTCACCGACTGTGTGGACGTCTGCCCGGTGGACTGCTTCCGCGAAGGCCCCAACTTCCTGGCGATCGATCCAGACGAATGCATCGACTGTGCCGTATGCGTGCCCGAGTGTCCGGCCAACGCCATCTTCGCCGAGGAAGACGTCCCTGGCGACCAGCAGGCATTCATTGCCCTCAACGCCGAACTGTCGCGCCGCTGGCCCAGCATCACCAAGCGCAAGCCCGCCCCACCGGACGGCGAAGAATGGAATGGCAAACCCGGCAAGCTGCAGTTTCTCGTGCGCTAAACATCCGAATTCCGACCGCCACATCATCCCTCATGGAAATACACATCAGTCCGGCCATCGCCAATGCGGCCATGGCCAGCACCCCGCCGATCGAGACCGATTCCGTCATTATTGGCGCCGGTCCCGTGGGTTTGTTTCAGGTTTTCGAACTCGGCCTGCTCGATATCAAGGCCCACGTCATCGACAGCCTGCCGCACCTGGGCGGCCAGTGCGTGGAGCTCTATCCGGACAAGCCCATCTACGACATTCCGGCCGTGCCCATGTGCACCGGCCAGGAACTTACCGACAACCTGCTCAAACAGATCGAGCCGTTCAAGCCCACCTTCCATCTGGGGCAGGACGTGACGGAGCTGCAGCGCCAGGACGACGGGCGCTTCATCGTGCGCACCTCCAAGGACACCACCTTGCTTACCAAGACGGTGTTCATCGCCGCCGGCGTGGGCTCGTTCCAGCCGCGCACCCTCAAAGTGGAGGGGCTGGACGCCTTCGAGGGCACGCAGTTGTTCTACCGCGTGAAGAACCCCGCGGTCTTCGCCGGCAAAAATCTCGTGGTGGTCGGCGGCGGCGACTCGGCGCTGGATTGGGCGCTGCACTTCGCCCAGGATGACGCGCACCGCGCCGAAAGCGTCATCCTCGTGCACCGGCGCGACGGCTTTCGCGCCGCGCCGGCCTCGGTGGCCAAGATGCACGCCCTATGCGAGCAGCACGCAATGCAGTTCGTCGTCGGTCAGATCACGGGGTTCGAGGCCGACGGCGATGGCCGCCTGTCGCAGGTCAAGCTCACCGGCAACGACGGCATCACCCGGCGCCTGCCGCTGGACATGCTGCTGGTGTTCTTCGGCCTGTCTCCCAAGCTCGGCCCCATCGCCCACTGGGGCCTGGACCTGGAGCGCAAGCAGATCCTGGTCGACACGGAGAAGTTCCAAACCAACATCCCGGGCATTTTCGCCGTGGGCGACATCAACACCTACCCGGGCAAGAAAAAACTCATCCTCTCGGGCTTCCACGAAGCCGCGCTGGCAGCCTTCGGCGCTGCCCACACTATCTTCCCGGATAAGAAAATCCACCTCCAGTACACCACCACCAGCCCCAAACTGCATCGGGTCCTCGGCGTCGAAACTCCGGTCTTCGATTGAAGCAGGAGCCGATGGCCAGGACGCGTTGGCCGGGTGAAATTCAAGGCTAGGTACGCGCGCTCATGCCGAGCGAGCAGTTTCGCGCGATGAGACAACAGTGATGTGTGCCGACGCAGATTTATATGCGTCCAGCAAACCCGTCTTGACGCGGGTTGGCGGGAGGTTCAGGCGGTGGCTGCGAGCGGCGACGGCGGCGTGTTGGCCACCGCCCAGCGGTGCGACAGCAATTCGTGCTGGCGGGGCTGTTTGGCCAGGTCGGCAGTAGAGTTAACAGATCCGCGGCAGCTGATCGCCGAAGAGCATGTCCACTATGCGGTCGCCGCCGAAATGCGTCGCCAGCAGCACCGTGCCTTGCGGCGCCGCGTCGACCCGGCCGATGACGCGGCTGTCGCGTCCGGCCGGGTTGGCGTGCATTGCCGCGAGCACCGCGTCGGCATGTTCCGGGGCGACGATGGCGACGATCTTGCCCTCGTTCGCGAGATGCAGCGGATCCAGGCCTAGGATCTCGCAGACGCCGCGCACCGACTCGCGGACCGGCAGAGCATCCTCGTCCAGCCGGATGGCACAGCGGCTGGCCTGGGCGAATTCGTTGAGCACCGTGGCGACCCCTCCGCGAGTGGCGTCGCGCATGCAGCGCAGGTCGGGGCAGGCGGCGAGCATGTCGGCGATCAGCCCGGCCAGCGGCTGGCAGTCGGATTCCACGCCGCTGTCCAGCGCCAGTTCGCCGCGGGCGTCGACCACCGCGGCGCCGTGGTCGCCGATGTAGCCGTTGATCAGCACCAGATCGCCCGCGCGGGCGCGGTCGGCGCGGATGTCCACCCCGTGGGGGATGACGCCGATGCCAGCTGTGTTGATGAACAGCTTGTCCGCACCGCCGCGCGGCACCACCTTGGTGTCGCCGGTCACGATGCGCACGCCCGCGGCTTGCGCCGTGGCCTGCATCGATTCGGCGATCCGGCGCAGTTCCGCAATCGGCAGGCCTTCCTCGATGATCATGCCGCAGGTCAGGTACAGCGGTCTTGCACCGCTGACGGCCAGGTCGTTGACGGTGCCGGCGACGGCGAGCTTGCCGATGTCGCCGCCGGGGAAGAACAGCGGGGTGATGACGTAGGAGTCGGTGGTCATCGCCAGCCGGCCGCCGTGCGCGGAGAGTGCCGCTAGGTCGATCCGCGCCTGGTCTTCGAGCGGGGCCAGCAGCGGGTTGTCGAAGGTGCGCACGAACACGTCGTCGATCAGGTCGCGCATCGCCCGGCCGCCGCTGCCGTGCGACAGGGTGATCCGATCGCCGGAGAAGGTGCCGCTGCGTCGGAGGGTTGTGGATTCGAGGGCGTTCATTCCGTGGCCTCCAGGCGGGCGGCCAGCCGCGTGTCGAGCTGCACCCGGCGGGTCCGGTGGCCGGCGTTGTAGTAAGCGGCACAGGCGCCCTCGGACGACACCATTAGCGCGCCCAGCGGTGCCTCGGGGGTGCAGGGATTGCCGTAGACCTTGCATTCCCAGGGCCGGATGGTGCCCTTGAGCACCTCGCCGCACTGGCACGACTTGGGATCGGCGATGCGCAGGTTGGGCACCGCGAAGCGGCGTTCCGCGTCGAACGCCGCGTAGCGCTCGCGCATGCGCACGCCCGAGTGGTCGATCGATCCCAGCCCGCGCCATTCGAAGAACTCGCGCAGCTCGAACACGTTGGCGATGGCCTGCAGCCCGGGCGGGTTGCCGTCGGCGGGCACGACGCGGGCATACTGGTTCTCGACCTCGCAGCGGCCTTCGGCCATCTGGCGGATGAGCATCCACAGCGACTGCAGGATGTCCAACGGCTCGAATCCGGTGATCACGATCGGGCGGCGGTAGTCGCGGGCGACGAACGCGAACGGCGCCTCGCCGACCACCATGCTGACATGTCCGGGAGCGAGGAAGCCGTCGATCTGCATGTCGGGCGAATCGAGGATGGCCTTGATCGTCGGCACCGTGGTGATGTGGTTGCAGAATAGCGAGAAGTTGCGGATGTCCTCGCGCTCAGCCTGCAACACGGTGAGTGCGGTGCTGGGCATGGTGGTCTCGAACCCCAGGGCGAAGAACACCACCTCGCGGTCCGGGTTGCGGCGGGCGAGGTCCAGCGCGTCCAGCGGGGAATAGACCATGCGCACGTCGGCGCCGTCGGCCTTGGCCTGTAGCAGGCTCTTCTGTGAGCCGGGCACGCGCATGGCGTCGCCGAAGGTGGTGAAGATCACCTCTGGGCGCTGGGCGATGGCGATGCAGTCGTCCACCCGCCCCATCGGTAGCACGCACACCGGGCATCCGGGACCGTGGACCATCTCGATGCGCTCGGGTAGCATCTGCTCGATGCCGTAGCGGAAGATGGTGTGGGTGTGCCCGCCGCAGAACTCCATGATCTGCAGCGGCCGGCCTCGTGCCGCGGGAATGCGTTCGAGCAGCGCCTCGATCTGCCGCACCAGCGCGCGGGCCTTATCGGGGTCGCGGAATTCGTCAACGTATTGCATGGCCGTTGTCCTTGGTGGCACCCCGCCGGTCGGCCAGCAGGGTGTGGGTCAGGTCCCAGAGGATGTGATAGAGCGACACGTGCACCTCCTGCACGCGATGGATCGAGTCGGTGTCTACCACCAGGCAGTGGTCGAGCAGTCCGCTACGACGCATCGCGCCGCCGTCGCCGCCGGCGAACCCGATGGTGCGCAGCCCAAGCTCGCGCGCCTTGGCGAACGCCTGCATGAGGTTGTCGGAGTTGCCGCTGGTGGAAAAGCCGGCCAGGCCGTCGCCGGCGCGGGCGTGCGCTTCGATCTGGCGGGCGAACACGTGCCGCACGCCCACGTCGTTGCTTACGGCGGAGAACATGGCCATGTCCATCACCAGGTTCATCGCCGGCAGCGACGGGCGGCCCGCGGTGACAGGATGCTGGAATTCGACGCAGAAGTGCGCGGCGTCGCAGCTCGAGCCACCGTTGCCCATCGCGAACATCCGTCCGCCGCCTGCGTAGACGTCGGCCAGCGTGCGGGCGCAGGCGACCACGTCCTCGGCGTGCTCGCGGTAGAAGCGCTCCTTCGCGGCCAGACTGTCGGCACTCTTGCGGCGTACGGATTCAAGCAGCGCTAACTGCTCCTGCGCCGCGTCCTTGGGATGGCCGTGAAGGAAGGGATAAAGGCCTTCGAGGGGCGACGGGGTGGACATTTCTTAGGCTCCAGCGGTCCGGCGCATGGCGTCGACCTCGGCGTCCATCTCGCCCAGTTCGGCGAGCAGATCCAGCGTCTTGCGCGCCTCGTCGGCGTCGATGCGGCTCATCGCGAAGCCGACGTGCACTAGTACCCAGTCGCCGACGCAGCCGGCGACCGGATGGTCGGCGTCGACCACACAGGCGATGTTGACCTGGCGCCGCACGCCCGAGATCTCGACGGTCGCCAGGCATGCTCCGGCGTCGACGATCTCGACGATGCGGCCGGGAATTCCGAGACACATGTCAGTTGCTCCGATCGGGTTGAAGGGCGCAGGCGGCGGCGATCACCGCCTGTCCGAGGGCCAGGCCGCCGTCGTTGGCCGGGACGCGGCGGTGCATCCACACCGGTAGGCCGATGTGGCGCAGGCGGTCGGCCAGCATCCGGCTGAACAGCGCGTTCTGGAACACGCCGCCCGACAGCGCGATCGCGGCGAACGGCGCGCCAGCGGCGGCGCTGGCGACCGCTTCGGCCCAGGCGGCCGCCAGACCGGCAAACACGCGGCGTGCCACATCGGCGGGCGCCGCCCCGTGCTGCAGGTCGGCAAGCAGTGCGGGCCACAGCGGGGCCGGGTCGACGCGCAGCAGCCCGTCGACCGGCGCCAAGGCGAAGGGGTAGGCGCCGTCGTCGCGGCCGGTCGTGGCCAGCGCTTCGAGCGCCATCGCCGCCTGGCCCTCGAAGGTTTGCGCCTCGGCATGCAGGCCGAGCGCCGCGGCGACCGCGTCGAGCAGCCGGCCGGTGGACGATGCCGGCGGCGCGTGCAGGCCGGTGGCGATCATGCGCGACAGCGTGTCGAGCGGTCGGGATCGCAGCTGCCGCACCGCCGGCAGGTCGGCGTGGCGGGCGAGTAGCGCGGCGGCGTCGGGCAAGGCGAGCAGCTGCGCGGCGAGGTTGCGCCAGGGCTGACGGCTGGCCGCATCGCCGCCGGGCAGCGCGGTCGGGCGCAGGCTGGCCAGCCTGCGGTAGGTGGCGTAGTCGGCGCACAGCAGTTCGCCGCCCCAGAACGTACCGTCGTCGCCTAGGCCTAGGCCGTCGAGGGCGAGGCCCAGCACCGGTCCGCCGCCCAGCGGATGGCCGTGGTCGGCCATGCAGGCGGCGACGTGGGCGTGGTGGTGCTGCACCTCGGCGAGAGGCAGACCGGCCTGCTCGGCCAGCGCGCGGCCGTGCCGCGTCGCGTGGTAGCCCGGGTGCCGGTCCACCGCGACGATCTGTGGGCGATGGGCGAACAGCGCCGACAACCGCTCCAGCCCGCGTTGCGCGTCGGCCGCGGTCAGCGCCCCGCCGAGATCGCCGGCATGTGGCGACAGAATAGCGCGGCCGCCACCGAGCAGGCAGGCGGTGTTCTTGAGATCGGCTCCCAGCGCAGTGACGGTCGGGGCGTCACCGAAGCCGTCGGGCAGCGGCAGCGCACCCGGAGCGTAGCCGCGACTGCGGCGCAGCGGCTGCAGGCCGTCGCCGACGCGGCGCAGCACCGAGTCGTCGAGGCGGTTGACGATGGGGCGGTCGTGCAGCAGGAAGGCGTCCGCGATGCCGCCGAGGCGGTCGAGCGCCTCGGCGTTGTCGACGCAAGGCGGTTCGCCCGACGCGTTGCCAGAGGTGAACACCAGCGGGGTATCGAAACCGGCGAGCAGCAGGTGGTGCAGCGGGCTCATTGGCAGCATGAAGCCGAGCAGGCCGGTGTCCGGCGCGACCGCCGCCGGCAGCGATTGGGGGCCGGTGGCGTCGAGCAGCACTACCGGGGCGGCCGGGCCGGCCAGTGCCTGCGCCTCGTCGGGACCGACCGCGGCGTAGAGGCGCACCACGTCGAGATCGCGCGCCATTAGCGCGAGCGGCTTGTGCGGGCGCCGCTTACGCGCGCGCAGCGCGGCGACGGCGTCGAGTCGGGTCGCATCGACCACAAGGTGGAAGCTGCCGATGCCCTTGACGGCGAGGATGTGTCCAGCGCGTAGCAGCTCGGCGGCAGTAGCAATGGGGTCGCCTGCGATGGGCTCGCCACTTTGCTCCAGCCAGAGGGTCGGGCCGCAGTCTGGGCAGGCGATGGGCTGGGCATGGAAGCGCCGGTCGGCCGGGTCAGCGTACTCGGCGGCGCAGCGCGGGCACATCGCGAATGCGGCCATCGCGGTGCTGGCGCGATCGTAGGGCACGGCGCATACGATGGAAAAGCGCGGACCGCAATGGGTGCAGTTGGCGAAGGCGTGTCGCCAGCGGCGGGCGCCGGGGTCGCGCACTTCGGCTAGGCAGTCGAGGCAGGTGGCAGCGTCGGGCACCACCTCGGTGGCGGCGCGGCCGGCGGTGCTGGCAGCGATGGTGAAGCTCGCCGGCGGGTCGCCGCACGGCAGCGGCACGATGTCGATGGCGTCGATGCGCGCCAGCGGCGGGCACTGCGCGCGCAGCCGGTCCGCCAGTGCGGCGAGCGCGTCGGCCGTGCCCCAGGCCGCGATGTGCACGCCGTCGGCGTCGTTGCGCACGCTGCCGACTAGACCGAGTTCGTGCGCCAGGCGCCACACCATCGGCCGGAACCCCACACCCTGGACCACGCCGCGCACCCGCAGCAGCCGGCCGCTGCGGGTGCGCGGCGTGGCGGTGACGTGGCGTTCGGCGGCACCCATGGTGTTCAGTGCACGGTGCAGACCATGCACGGATCGAAGGAGCGCACCACGTGCTGCACTGCCGCGCTGGCGGCACCGTCGTCGCCCACCGGCGTGCCGACGAGGGCCGCCTCCAGTGCACCCGGGGTGCCCGCGGCGTCGCGCGGCGAGAAGTTCCAGGTGGTCGGCGCAATGATCTGGTAGTTAAGGATGCGGCCCTTGCGGATGCGCAGCCAGTGGCCGAGACTGCCGCGGGCAGCTTCGACCAGACCGACGCCGTCAGCCTCCTCCGGCACCTCGGTCTGGTTGCAGAACGGCGCACCGGGCTGCAGCGCGGCGATCCAGTGCTCCATTGCCGGCACCACGCGCGCTAGTTCCAGCAGCCGGGCGACGACGCGGGCGAGCACGCTGCCGCCGCCCGCGGCGAGGTCGCGGGCGAGCGGATGGCCATCGACCACCTGACGGGCCAGCGCGCCGGTTTCCATCACCTCGCCGTCGAGGCGCGGCGCCTTGCACCAGGTGTAGCCGGCAGGGTTGTCGGCGGCCGGAAGGGTGCATCCGTGTAAAGGATGCATCGGCCCCGGCTGGCCCTGCAGCCGGGCGTGCGAGATATCCTCGGTAATTCGGGCGGCGTCGAAGGGGCGCGGCCCGCCATCCCAGACCCCGCGGGCGAACAGCGGGGCACCGTGCAGTGCGTACGCGCCGTAGCTGAGGAAGCGGCCGCCGCCGCGGCCGAGCGCGTCGAGCTGCAGCTCGGCTGCGATCTGGAGGAAGCGGCCGAAGTCACCGCGCGGATGGCCCTCGGCCCAGCGCTGCAGCGCCGCGGCCGAGTCGAGCGCGGCGACCTGCTCCAGCCGGTCGTCGAACAGGGTCGATTCGAGAAAACGGCGGAACATGGCGACGATGCCGCGCAGTTGCGCCTTCTCCTGCGGCTCGATAGCCCGGGTGGTGCCGCCCGGCTGCAGCGCCAGGCTGTGCGGCCATTTGCCGGCGAGGATGCCGGTGAGGTGCAGGAAGGCCGCGCGTGCCGGCAGCATGTCGCGCGCGGCGGTGCCGGTCTGCGCCTTGAAGCGCGCCGCGACGGTGTCAAATCGGGGCCGGGCGGCGTAGTCCGCGCGGGCGAAGTCCGGCATGAAGAACAGGTAGAAGTGGGTGAGGTGGTCGGTCAAATTCTCGCAAGCCAGCACTAGGTTGGCCGCCAGCGCGCCATTGTCGGTCTCGGTCGTGCCGGCGGCGTCGCGCAACGCCGCGGCGGCGGCCATCGACTGCGACACCGAGCAGATGCCGCAGATGCGCGGCGTGTACACCAGCGCGTCGCGCGGATCCTTGCCGTGCAGGATCTGCTCGAAGCCGCGGTACAGCGGCGAGTTGACCCAGGCCGCGGCCACGCGGCCGTCGGCGATCTCCACCTGCACCTCGAGGTCGCCCTCGACGCGGTTGAACGGACCGTAGATGCGCCGGCTCATGCGTGGTGTCCCCGGCGCGCATCGGCGCACGACATCGGGCGGGCGATGGCGGTCATGTCACTTGCTCCGCCGCACCGACGGCCGCATCGCGATGTGGTCTGCCACCGCGTTGCGGCGCAGGCGCTCGGGCGTGGCGGCCTTTGCCAGCGAGGCGAGCGCGACGAACCAGGCCTTGGGCATGTCGCTGGGAAGACCGACCGGGATGCCGCCGATCTTGCGCGTCTCGGTGAAGGGGCGCCCAGGCTCCTCGAATCCCGGCGCGGTACAGTTGATACAGGCATAGCCGCCCTTGAGGCAGGAGCCGCCGCCATTCCAGGGGCGCAGGTTGCAGTCCGCCCGCGCCTGGGTTCCGAGGCAGCCCATGTGCTCCATCATGCAACCCTGGTCGGAGGGTTTTTCGGCGCTGGCCTTGAACTCGTAGAACTCGTTGCGCGCGCAGCCGTGATGCACCAGATGGTCGGTGTAGCTGCGGGGTCGGGCGAGTTCGTCAAGCGCGGCCTGGCCCAGTTCCCCATGGGTGAGCTGTGCCAGGGTGTCGGTCACCCAACCGGGATGCACAGGACAGCCGGCGATATTGATCACTGGCAGGCCGCCTGGAGAGGTCCACGATGCGGGCAACAAGGCGCCGCTTCGGGTTCCGTCGTACTGCAGGCCGGTAGCCTCAGGCGTATTGTCCCCCGCAGCGGTGATGCCGCCGAAGGCCGCACAGCTGCCGATGGCCACGGTGTAGTGGGCTTTGGCTGCGAGGTCGATCAGCCAGTCGCGTGCCGGGCGGCCGGTGCCGGCGAGCATGTGGAACCGGCCGCTGCCGCCGGGTCCGTGCATCACCGCGCCTTCGAGGCAGAGGATGTCCAACCGCTGCGTACCATCCACCACGGCCTGCAGCAGTGCGATCAGTTCGCCGTTGCTGGCCTCGCTGAGCGAGGGGTGCCAGAGCAGATCGATGCCCGCAAGGTCAAATGCAGTGTAGAGGTCCGGCCCTTCTGCGTTGAGCAGCGACATGCTGCAGCCGCCGCAGCCGCCGGATTGCAACCAAAGCAGACTCAGGCGGTCAGCCATGCACGGCCTCCATCGGCAGTTCCAGGGTGAATTCGGCGCCGCCGTCCGGGTGGTTGCGCACCGAGAAGGCGCCGGCGCACTGGTCGGTGGCCAGACCGTAGCTGATGTACAGGCCCAGCCCGGTACCCTTGCCCACCGGCTTGGTGGTGAAGAACGGATCGAACACCCGCAGCAGGTTGTCCTCGGAGATGCCACTGCCGTGGTCGCGCACCTGGACGCGGGCGTGGCCGTCCGTAGCCGAGACGCGCAGGTCCAGTCGGGGTTGGTCCATGCCGTTCATGGCGTCGAATGCGTTTTGGATCAGGTTGATTAGGATCTGCTGCACATAGCCCTCGCTGTTGTGCACGGGGAGCTCGGCGGGCATGTCGAGGCGAATCTGCGCCTGCTGGCGGACGGCCTTGCTGACCCAGGCCAGACTGGACTCGACGAGGCGGCAGAGGTCGAAGGTGCTGCGCTTCTGGCGCTGCGGGGTGGCGAAGTGACGCAGGTTCTGAACGATATTGCTCACCCGCTCCGCGCCTTCGAGCGAGCCGGCAATTAGCGGCCCGAGATCCTTGAGGATGCGGTCGATACGGTTGTTCTTGCGCGCTTGTTCCAGGATGTCGGGCGGGGCGCCGCGTTCCACCAGGTTCAGGTAGTCCTGCAGCCGCTCGCCGTAGCGCTGCAGGGTGTGCATGTTGCCGAATACGAAGCTGATCGGATTGTTCAGTTCGTGGGCGACGCCGGCGACCAGCCGGCCTAGCGAAGCCATCTTCTCCGACTGTACAAGGTGTTGCTGCGCGGTTTTGAGCTGCTTGTGGGTTTCCTGTAGATCACGGTAGGCGCGCCGCAGTTCGCCAAGCGGGCGGCCGGTGACCACCATGCCCGATAGCGTCCCCTCGTTGTCATAGCGGGGGCTACAGTTCACCGCCAGTGGCACGGCCTCGCCGTTGGCTGCAATGATCTCGATTTCGCAATCGAAGATGCCGCCGGTGCGGATGTGGTGGGGGAAGTTGGCGATCATCGGCGCGGCGGACGGCGCGAACAGCGCCGACAATTCGGTACCGACGAGTTCCGCCTCGCTGCGGCCGAGCAGGTTGACCATCGCTTTGTTCGCCCGCTGAATGCGGCCCTGCACGTTCGCAACAACCAGCACGTCCGACATGGATGACAGCACGCTGTCGATGAAGCGTTGCGCCTCTTCTAGCGCGGCGTTCTTCTCTTCCAGGTCCACCTGGTAGCGCACCAGATCGGCGTAAATCTCGTCCATGCGGTGGATGACCTCGATCCACGCGTCTTCGCTCATGCTAAGCGGCGTGGCGGGTCCCGGTGGTGCCGCCGCTTCGGCGCGCAGATCAAGGTAGCGAAGATCAGCCATGGTCGACCCACTCCTCGATCTGTTCGATCTTCTCCAGGCCGTAGCGCTCAAGCTTGCTGCGCAGGCCAACGCGCGACAGGCCCAGTTCCTGCGCCGCGCGGGTCTTGTTCCAGCGGTGGCGGATCAGCGTTTCCTTGACGATGCGCGCCTCGAGCGACTCCATCCGCTCCTTGAGCGAGCCTTCGCTGCCGGCGAGCAGATCGAGCGCCTCGGCCGCCTCCTCGGTGGTGCCGCGCAGGATGTGCGGCGAGATCAGTTCAGCACCGAGCAGGTCGCCGGGCGCGAGCACCAGCATGCGTTTGATCTCGTTCTGCAGTTCGCGCACATTCCCGGGCCAGTCGTAGGCCTGCAGGCAGGCCAGGGCTTCATGCGTGATGCCGCGTACTGTCTTTCCCAGGGTGCGCATGGCCTCTTGCAACAGCGACTGCGCCAGCACCGGGATATCGGTGCGGCGCTCGCGCAGCGGCGGAATGGTGATGCTGAATGTGGCCAGCCGGAAGAACAGATCCTGCCGAAAGCGGCCCGACCGCACCTCCTCCTTGAGGTCACGGTGCGTGGCGGCCAGCACCCGCACGTCGACCGAGCGGCGCGTGTTGCTGCCCAGCGGGCGAATCTCGCCTTCCTGCAGCACTCGCAGCAGCTTGACCTGGAATGCCGGCGAGATGTCGCCCACTTCGTCAAGGAAGATCGTGCCGCCGTTGGCGCGCTCGAACAACCCGACGCGGTCTTCCACCGCGCCGGTGAAGGCACCGCGTTTGTGACCGAAGAGTTCACTTTCGAGCAGGTCGTCGGGCAGCGCACCGCAGTTCTCGGCGACGAAGGGCTTGTCGCGGCGCAGGCTGTTGTAGTGCAGCGCGCGGGCGAACAGCTCCTTGCCGGTTCCCGACTCACCGCACACCAGCACGTTGACGTCGTAGGCCGACACGGTGCGCACCATGTCGCACAAGGCGTTGAGCGGGCTGTCGGCGGCGCGCACGATGCCCTGGTCCCAGTCGAAGCGGGCCTGAAGCACGCGGCGCTTGTGCTGCAGGCTGTCGGTCAACGTCGCCGGCTTGAGCTTGAGCTCGATCGCGAGCTGCTCGTTCTCGCGCTGCAGGCGGAACAGTTCCACCGCGTTGTGCAATTTGAGCAAAAGGTCCGAGGGTGTCCACGGCTTGCTAATGAACTGGTAGATGCCGGCTTCGTTGATCGCCTCGATGATGTCTTCCGAATCGGTGTAGCCGGAGATGATCATGCGGATCACCTCCGGCCACTGCTGCCGCACCCGGGAGAGGAACTCCACCCCTGTGGTCTCGGGCAGGCGCTGATCGCACAGGATGACCTGGATCCACTCCTTTTCCAGCAGCACTTGCGCCTCCGCGGCGCAGGTTGCGCTCAGCACATCGAAGTCGTCATCCAGCACGCGCGACAGCGCCTCGACCGAGCGCACTTCGTCATCGACGACCAGGATGGTGGGCTTGGTGGCCATGGGCCGGTTCATGCGGTGGGTGTGTCGGCACGCAGAGGCAATGGACGGCCGATCAGGCGGGTACGGCGCGACAAGCGCAGCCATTCGTACCATGTGTCCAGCCCCTCGCCGTTACGTGCCGAGACTAGCAGGATCTGCAGATCAGGGTTAATTCGCAAGGCCGCGTCGATGCAGCGATCGACGTCGAAATCCAGGTGGGGGAGAAGGTCGATCTTGTTGATCAGCATGACGTTAGCGGCGTGGAACATGTCTGGGTATTTCAGCGGCTTATCCTCACCCTCGGTCACCGAAAGGATGGCCACCTTGTGCGCCTCGCCAAGGTCGAATGCGGCTGGACAGACTAAGTTGCCTACATTCTCAATGAATAGTACCGATCCCTGCTGCGGGTCGAGTTCGGAGATGGCGCGGCCGACCATGTGCGCATCCAGGTGGCAGCCCTTGCCAGTATTGACCTGCACGCTGGGCACACCGGTCGCGCGGATGCGGTCAGCGTCGAGCGAAGTTTCCTGATCACCCTCAATCACCGCGAGACCGAACTCGCCGCGCAAGTCGGTGAGGGTGCGGGTAAGCAGCGTGGTCTTCCCTGCCCCAGGGCTGGAGACGAGATTTAGAGCGAAGATGCCGCGTTGCTGGAACAACCGCCGGTTGTCGCGAGCGTAGCTGTCGTTCTTACTCAGAATGTCCTGCTCGATTTGCACCATGCGCGATTGACTCAGCCCCGGCGCATGGGCGCGAGCGGGGCCGTTGCCGTAGTGGTGGTTGGCTCCGCCCGCCATCCCCTTGACCGCGTGGGCGTGGTCGTGATGGTCGTGGGTATGATCGTGCGGATGGTCATGATTGTGATCGTGGCCATGGCCGTCGTGACTGTGATGATGGTTGGTGTGGTGCACAGCACTGGTGCCAGCGAGCGCCTGACCGCTAACCCGGGCTTCGCCCTCGGAACAACCGCAAACGGTACACATATCAGTCGACCTCCAGTTCTTTGATGCGCATCACGTCGCCATCCTCGACCACCACCTGGTGGTTGCCGCAGAGCGGACAGGGATCGGCGTGTTGGGTGACCTCCACCCGCGTGGCGCAGGACATGCACCAAGCTTGCGCGGGTGACGTGTGAATGTCCAGCGCGGCACCTTGCGCCACGCTATGCACGGCGACCACGTCGAAGCAGAATCGCAGCGCGCCCACGTCCACCGGCGATAGCGCGCCGATATCAAGCACCACGCGCCGCACCTTGTTGAACTGCTGAACACGAGCCTGATCTTCGATGATCTGCACGATGCTTTCGCACAGCGACATTTCATGCATGGGCGGGCTCCGGCATGACGAGATGCAGGGTAACCTGCACGCAGGGATCGACGGCTTGGAGAACCAGTCGCGCCTGCCTGCGCGTGGTCGCTGGGGTGCCATGGCCGATACCGGCGAGCAGCTGCGCGGCCAGTCCGCGCGGGTGTGCATTCCATTCTGTAGGAGCCAGGATACGGTAGCGCGCGATGCGCTCCTGCGCGTCCAGCTCGACATAGTGGAAGAGCCTACCGCGGGCGCTGTCGACCCAGCCCAGGCCAGCTGCTTCGGAAGGGTGAGGAGCGGCATCATCGCCCTGTTTGAGGTCGGTGAGCACGATGCAAAGATCCACTAGCCGCGCTGCTAGGCGGCCAAGCAGGCCGTGGAGGGCGACGGCTCGCACCAGCGGGTGGTCGCGGCGCCGGGCGGCAGGGCCCGTTTCCAGGCAGACACCGGCATGGGTGGGTTGGCTGACGAACTGCAAGGATGCGTCGGCAATGATCGCTGTGCGAAGACTGTCGGGCGGCATCGATTCGAGCGTCGGCAACTCAATGGTGGGCAGGGTTGTCGCGCAGTCATACAGGGCATTGAGCCACCGGGGCGCGGCAGCCTTGGTGGTCACCCGCGCCCAGTGGCGTAGAGCGTCGATATTGTCGTATGCCAGAAATTCGGCAGGCGGCACCCCTAGGGTGCGGTGATTCACCCAGTCGACTAACGCGTCAAGGGCTGTAGGGTGTGCCGCAGCGGCATCTGTGCGGCAGACGATCTGGCGGAGGTCGTCGAGATTAGGCAGGGCGTCGCATAGAGCGGGCCAGTCTCGGTGGATCTGCAGCAGGTGCTCTCGCACGGTTTCGAACTGTACGCGGCGGTGCAGTGCATGGCGTTGCGCGGGATCCGCTGGCGGTAGCGCTTCGCGCAGGGCGTCGCGTGACGCCGCGAGTTGCGCGTGGCCGCACAGGTTGAACAGCAAGGGCAGCAGTTGCATGGCCTGCGTGGCTGTACGACCTTCGAACAGGCGCATGGCCTGCACTGGGCGCTGGTTATCGATGCGGACGGCGCGGCCGCTGGAGTCTGGTGCTCCGATGTGTATATGCAGGTGTTGCTGCGCGGCGTGCATGGCGATGCCTAACCAGCGGAACTTGGGAACAAGAAGCTGCGGCGCGAGACATTGCTGGCGTCGACTGCTCCATTGGGCAATACCGAGGCTGACTCGGCAACTGCTTGGAGATGTGTCGCGGCTGTAGGGTCGAACAACAGGTCGAGGGCAGCATGGGCGGCTGTGACGGCTTCATCTTGGCTGGCAAACTCGTCCATCGGCGAGTAGAGTGAGCCGCTGAGGTGGTGGCCGATCTGCGGCAGGTGAGCGGCCAGCAGGTCGTAGCGGCCAGCGGGCAGGTCTAAGGTGCGCACCGTTCCAGTGGGAACCGGTGGTAAGGCACACCCTCCGGGCATGGGCAGAGCGAGCAGGTTCATGCACCAAGGGGTAACGAGCACACCGACGCACAGACCGCTCCAAGGGCGAAGGCCCACTGCCTCGACCTGTAGGGCGGAGTTGACGATAGGCAGACCACGCATGCGGGTGTGTTGGATTTGGGTGTAAGCCTGTACCAGCGTTTGCCCGATCGTGGCGAGGTCCTCAGCGGGTGCCTTCATGACTCGTCCTGCAACACCATGAAGTGCATAGCGTCGCCATCGCACTCGGGGCAGCGCCAATGCGGCGGCAGTCGGCTGAACGGGGTGCCCGGCGGAACCTGCCACACTGGGTCACCGATGGCGGGGTCGTACACGTACCAGCAGATGCGGCATTCCAGCCGCGCGTCGTCGCGCAGGCGGGAGGCGTCGCCCAGGTAGGAGCCTTCGAAGGTGTTCATCGGAACAGGGCGAGGATCTCGCGCAGACGGTCGGCGGTGTCGGCGAAGTCCTCGGGCGCGGCCAACGCGACTTGAGGCACGTCGACGACTTCGATGGTGTTGAGGATCAGCGCGTCCTGCGAGTTGAAGTATTTGACCCACCAGACGTTGGGCATGCGGGTTGCGCCGATACGGCAGTTTCCGTATCCGCGCGAGAGGATCGTGGCCGAACCAACGCCGAGTTCACTACCAAGGTAAATGAGGTCTTCGCGAGTCAGTGGCAGCAGGGTGAGGTTAATGACGTGGGCTGGGTTGCCTGGTGCCCAAGTGCATATCTTGTTGGCAATCTCGGCCAGCAGCGCCGGCGCGTTCTGTACTCCTGGAATGGGTGCACCGGGTTGCAGGGTGGTGCCGAGCGCGTCACCGAAGCTACTGCTGCGCACTGCTTGAGGGACGTCGCCAACTTCTATGTGGTCGTCAAGTATGGTCTGCGCGGCGTCTACCTGACGCACGCGCCAGATGCCGGTGAGCACCGATTCCTGCGCCAGGATGACGCCGCCGGGCAGGTCGATGGTGATGCTCACCTCGCCTTCGCCGAGGATCTGGTTCACGCAGGCGAGGTCGTGAACGTCCAGCCGGGAGAGGCTATGGACGATCGCGTCCTCTTCGCCCGGGACGTAGGCGCCGACGGTGACCAGCAGGTCCTCGAGCAGGTCGCGCACGCGGTGGCGCCTGCGCAGGTCGTCCGGATCGGGCAGGGAGATGGCGTCGTGCGTGTACATCTCCTTGGGCATGGCCATGTACTCGAGGGTGTCGTCCTCCTCCGGCTGGCTGCCGGGGCCGAGGGCGACGATGGGGATGTCGATGGGCTTGCGCATGGTGTCGGTCTTAGGCGGGAAGGATGGGAATGCGCGGCGCGGGCGGCCGCACCGGGCCAGCGTCGAGGAAGCCCTGGATCTGCGCTAGGTAATCGGCCCAGTCGCGGATCCGGGAGATGGCGCCGAGGTACTGGTCCTTGCGCAGGAACACGAGCGCAGGCCAGATCTCGAAGCCGTAGATCGCCTGCAGTGCGCGTTCATCCTCACGGGCGACCACCGCCGGACGCAGGCGGCCGTCGAAGTGGCGGACCAGTTCGGGAAGTACCACCGCGATGTCGTTGGCCTCGGGGGTGGTGGCCGGGTCGCCAGTGAAGAACAGCACTGTGTTCTCGGCCGAGTGCAGCACGGCGTCGAGCGTGCGGGCGGTGACGCGCGGGTAGCCGAGCGCATCGGTCAGTCGATCGATCAGCGCGGAAGACATTGAGGGCTCCTTTCAGGGCAGCGCGGCGGGGTGGCGCAGGTGGGTGGGGAGTTCGGGCTCGCGGTCGACGAGGTCGGCGAACAGGCGGTCGACGTCGGCGGTCTCGCCGCGCATCACGCAGTCGAGCGCGGCCAGCGCGTCGCTGATGCGCTGCGCCTCGTCGGGGTCGAGCACGTTGCGGGCGTGGCCGAGGAAGACCAGCACCCAGGTGTCGGCCGACTGCGGGCCGACCAGCGACATGTCAACGACCTGCTGCGCGCCGTCGGTGCCGGCGCACAGGGCTGAGAAGTCGTGCATCTCGAGGATGCGCATTGGGCGGCCGATGCACATGGTCAGAGGGGGCGGCGGCTGTCAACGTTGACGCTCAGGTGCTGCCAGGCGTCGGGCAGGGGCTTGGGATCGAAGCGCACTGCCGGGTCGGCCAGCACCCGCGGATCGCCCTGTCGGGGCGCAGCTTCGGGGGCGGGTCGGCCGCGTTCGTACGGGGTTAACTCCAGCGCGGCTGGGGAAAGGCGCTCGTCGTTGCTCAGCGGGATGTCGCGCCGGGTGGCGACGACACCTAGGCCTTCCAGCCAGCTCAGACCGGCGGCTATGGCTGGCTCGATCTGGGCGCGTACCGGCGGTGTCAGACTCCCGCCGAAATCTTCCAGAGATTGCGGCTGCACCCCCACCAATGCGAGGTTCCGTGGCATGCCGCCGAGTAGTTCAGCCGTCATCAGCACTTCCTGGAAGCCGGTCTGGTGCAGGCTCATCTTCTTCGCGCCCATGAACCGCGGCACGTCGCGGCCGACCACGCAGTGCAGCGTCCCGGGCGGCAAGCCGTAGTCGACGGCGTCGAACACCAGCAGGATGTCGGCATCCTGCACGTGGTGGAGGAGGTAGAGTCCCTGGGTGCCACCATCCATCAGCCGGACGTTACCGCCGAAGGCGTGGGTGCGGTGCAGCGTCTCGACAGCGCGCACGCCGAAGCCTTCGTCGGCCCAGAGCAGATTGCCGATACCGAGAATGAGTACGGACGGCGGGTCGTCCAGCATGGGGGTCTCCTTCTGTTGTCGTTCCGCAGCCAAGGGGCGGTAGCCTGACTGGCATTGGATATTTTGGAATGTACTCAGCAAATACGATGCCAGCCCCACGTGACCGCACTAAGTGCATGATTACTTTGGAAATGGACGCGCGGCTTCCAGTTCTTTGACGCAAAAATGAAAACGAGGTTTGCAGGTTGGCGTAGAAAGTGAAAAGTAACATTCCTGTGGAAGGGCGCCGCAAGTCCATGTGCTTCGACTGGATAGCGGCTTATCGCTCTAGGGTCGCTCCTGGCTGCGAAACAACCTAGGGTTAACCATGAATGCTGGGAAATTTTTCCGCTAAGTTATTGATTTTATTATGATTAATGGCTTGGCATATGGTTTGCATTAAACGCACTGTTCACTTGATTTCCAGTGAATTTCCAGTGAAGCCAAAATCAACGAGGAGGCAGACCATGCCGGTGACGGAAACGTTCTATGAAGTGATGCGGCGCCAGGGTATTTCGCGCCGCAGTTTTCTCAAGTACTGCAGCCTGACTGCGGCCGCCCTTGGCCTCGGGCCTCGGTACGCCACGGAGATCGCCTACGCGATGGAGAACAAGCCTCGGCTGCCGGTACTCTGGCTCCACGGGCTCGAGTGCACCTGTTGTTCGGAGTCATTCATCCGTTCGGGTCACCCGCTGGCCAAGGATGTCATCCTGTCGATGATCTCGCTGGACTACGACGACACCCTGATGGCCGCCGCAGGTCACCAGGCCGAGGCCATCGTGGAAGAGGTGGTCAACAAGTACAAGGGCAACTACATCCTCGCCGTGGAGGGCAATCCGCCGCTCAACGAGGACGGCATGTACTGCATCATTGCCGGCCAGCCTTTTGTGGAAAAGCTGCGCTACGCGGCGAGTAACGCCAAGGCCATCATCTCCTGGGGTTCCTGCGCCTCTTGGGGGTGTGTCCAAGCGGCCAAGCCCAACCCGACCCGGGCCACGCCAGTTCACAAGGTCATCACCGACAAGCCGCTCATCAAGGTGCCGGGCTGCCCACCCATCGCCGAAGTGATGACGGCGGTCATCACCTACATGCTCACCTTCGACCGGATGCCCGAACTGGATCGCCAGGGCCGACCGAAGATGTTCTACAGCCAACGCATTCATGACAAGTGTTATCGCCGTCCGCATTTCGATGCCGGTCAGTTCGTTGAGGCCTTTGACGATGAGGGCGCACGTAGGGGGTATTGCCTCTACAAGGTGGGTTGTAAGGGGCCGACCACCTATAACGCCTGCTCGACCACGCGCTGGAACGACGGCGTGTCCTTCCCCATTCAGTCGGGTCACGGTTGCATCGGTTGCTCGGAGGACGGTTTCTGGGACAAGGGCTCGTGGTACGCCCACCTCACCGACATCAAGCCGTTCGGGGCCGAAGCGAACGCGGATGACATCGGCGCAGTAACCGCCGGTGTCGTTGGGGCGGCTGTTGGGGTGCATGCGGTGGCCAGTGCAGTCAAGCGGCTGCGTAGCAAGGACCAACCGAATAACGAAACTCACCACACTGGAGGCGCGGAATGAGTATGACTACTACCCCAAACGGCTACACACTAGACACCTCTGGGCGGCGTGTAGTTGTCGATCCGGTGACACGGATCGAGGGCCACATGCGTTGCGAAGTCAACGTCGACAAGGACAATATTATTCGCAATGCGGTGTCCACTGGCACCATGTGGCGCGGACTGGAGGTCATCGTCAAGGGCCGCGATCCGCGCGACGTCTGGGCCTTCGTCGAGCGCATCTGCGGCGTGTGCACCGGCTGTCATGCGTTGGCTTCGGTGCGCGCAGTGGAGGATGCGCTGGGGATCAAGATCCCTAAGAACGCCTATCTCATTCGCGAGATGATGGCCAAGACCCTGCAGGTGCACGACCATGTGGTGCACTTCTATCACCTGCACGCGTTGGACTGGGTCAACCCGATCAACGCGCTGAAGGCAGATCCGAAGGCCACGTCGACGCTGCAGCAGACAGTGTCGCCCAATCACCCACAGTCCAGCCCTGGTTACTTTCGCGACGTGCAGTCGCGCATCAAGAAATTCGTGGATTCTGGGCAGCTCGGTCCGTTCAAGAATGGCTACTGGAGCAACCCGGCCTACAAACTTTCGCCTGAGGCCGACCTAATGGGAGTTGCCCATTATCTTGAGGCCCTGGACATGCAGCGCGAGTTCGTGAAGGTCCACACCATCTTCGGCGGCAAAAACCCACACCCCAACTACCTCGTGGGGGGCGTACCCTGCGCCATCAATATGGACGGCGACCTGGCTGCGGGTGCCCCGCTGAACATGGAGCGCTTGAATTTTGTGCGCGCCCGCATCCAGGAGATGGTGGACTTTTGCCGCAACGTCTACGTGCCCGATGTCATTGCCATCGCCAGCTTCTACAAAGACTGGCTATACGGAGGCGGCCTCGGCGCCAAAAGCGTAATGGACTACGGCGACTACGCCAAGGTTCCGTATGACAAGTCCACCGACCAGATGCCCGGCGGCGTGATCCTCAACGGCAACTGGAACGAGGTGTTCGAGGTCGATCCGCGCGACCCCGAGCAGGTGCAGGAGTTCGTGAGCCACTCCTGGTATACCTATCCGGGTCAGGAGAACAAGGGCCTGCACCCCTGGGATGGCGTGACCGATCCCAAGTTCGAACTTGGACCCAATACCAAGGGAACAAAAACCAACATCCAGGAAATCGACGAAACCGCCAAGTATTCTTGGATCAAGGCGCCGCGCTGGAAGGGCCATGCAGTGGAGGTGGGGCCGCTGTCACGCTACACCATCGCCTATGCCAAGAAATTCCCGTACCAGCGCGAGCAGGTGGATCGCAGCGTGGCCTTCTTCAACCAGCTCGCCGGTACCGATCTCGCCCCCAAGACGGCGCTGCAGACCACCATTGGTCGCACTTTGGCGCGGGCACTCGAAGCTGAGTATTGCGCCGACATGATGGTGGACGACTGGAACGACCTGATCGCCAACATCAAGGCCGGCGACACCTCGACCGCAAACATGGAGAAGTGGGATCCGAGCACCTGGCCCAAGGAGGCCAAGGGTGTTGGGACCGTCGCCGCCCCGCGTGGCGCGCTGGGCCACTGGATCCGCATCAAAGACGGGAGGGTGGAGAACTATCAGGCGGTGGTGCCAACCACCTGGAACGGATCGCCGCGCGATCCGGCGGGGAACATTGGCGCTTTCGAGGCTAGCCTGATGAATACCAAGATGGAGCGGCCGGACGAGCCGGTCGAGATATTGCGTACCCTGCACAGCTTCGATCCTTGCCTCGCATGTTCCACCCATGTGATGGGCGAAGACGGCGGTGAACTCACCCGAGTGAAGGTGCGCTGAAGTAAGTAGCTGGGCCTGTGCCTTTGGCCAGGCTCAGCGCCATTGACGAATCAGGAGACAAGCATGAGCGCGCAGTCCACGCATCAAACCCATGTCGAGCCGGCGGTGTATGTCTATGAAGCCCCGGTCCGGTTGTGGCACTGGGTTCAGTTTTTCGCCATCATCACTCTATGTGTGACCGGTTTTTTCATTGGGCACCCGCTACCTAGCCAGCCTGGTCAACCATATGACCATTTCTTGATGGGGTATATCCGCTTCGTCCATTTTGCCGCAGCATACATTTTCATTATCGGTTTCCTTACTCGTATCTACTGGGCCTTTGTGGGCAATTCACATGCACGCGAGATCTTTCTTCCTCCCATCTTCCGCGGCGAATATTGGAGCGGCGTGTGGCACGAGATCAAGTGGTATCTGTTCCTTGCTCTGGAACCCAAAAAATATTCGGGGCACAATCCACTTGCCGTCTTGACGATGCATGTCATGTTCGTATGGGGTTCCATTTTCATCATACTGACGGGACTTGCACTATTCGGTGAGGGAACACTTCCAGGCTCTTGGCAGTATGACTGGTTTTCTTCCTGGATTACGCCCTTATTTGGACAACCACAGGCTGTGCGTACCGCGCATCACCTCGCTATGTGGTATCTGATTACTTTCATCTTAGTGCATATCTACGTAGCTGTTCGTGAAGACATCATGTCACGCCAATCTATCGTTAGTTCGATGATCAGCGGTTGGCGTTCATTCAAGGATACGCGTCGTGTGGACGGCGATGAATTTTGAGATGGGTTATGTTCATTAATTTAGACCCCCCAAAAAAACTACATCCCTCACCCTGACTGGCGTTGCACTGGCTGCTTTGCTGCCGCTGGCACGCGCGCAAGCTGCAACGCCTGTCGTACCCAATGCTGCCGACAATCCCGGCGAATTCCAGATCGCGCCGTACAACGCCCCCGCACTGCCGCCGTTCAAAACCTTGGAAAACGGCTTGTTATTTTCCGGCCATCTCGACCTCGAAGTGGTTGGCGTGGCCGCTGGCGGCCTGCGCCGACAAGTTACCAGTGACGCGGTGTTGCAGCTGGGCGGCCAATTGGACACGAGTCAGGCCGGGCTGTGGCGCGGCGGGCTGTTTGAATTCAGCCTGATGGGTTTGCGCACTGACGGCAATCTGCCCGCGCAAACCGGCGCGCTGCAAACCACCAGCAACAATTGGGCGAGCAATTTTTTGCGCCTCTATCAATTCACCTATCGGCAAGACGTCGGCCCCGCGTTCTATCGTGTCGGCATCATGGACGTCAACTACTACTTCTCCAGCGTCGGGGTGGCAGCGCAGCTGCAAAACGCCTCGTTCGGCTTCGTGCCCACGCTGACCAGCAATGCCAACATCGCCACCTTTCTCAATCCGGGCCTGGGCCTGATGGGGGGCGTAACGCTGGGCGACGGCTATGCGCTGCAGGCCGGTGTCTGGCAGGCCAATCCACCCGAGTTCAGCGGCGTGCTGCACGCTGGCGCGCTGGCGCTGGCGGAAGCCAGCAAGAGCATCGGCGCCCTGGCCGACGGCCAGCCGTGGCAGGTGTTCAAGCTCGGCGTCTGGCATATGCGGCAGAACGACCCGCTGCTCGGCCCCTCCACCGGCGGGGTCTACGGCATCAGCGAGACGCGCTGGGACGTGGCCAACGGCCCGCGCTACGGCGCTTTCGTCCAACTCGCCGCCTGCAACGGCCGGGTCAATGCGCTGCCGTATTACTTAGGCCTGGGACTGCGCGTGCAGCGCCCCTTGGCCGGGCGCGACGACGACAGTTTCAGCATCGGCCTGGCCCGGGCCAACTTGCGCGGTCAGCCGCATCCGGAAACCGTACTGGAAGCGACCTACGCCTACAAACTTGCCGCTGGCGTCTACCTGCAGCCCGATGCGCAACGCATCTGGCACCCGTCGGGCGTGAACCCTGCTGCCACGGTTCTGGGTGCGCGCCTGCACCTGGAGTTTTGATTCTTCGAGGACTACAGCCATGAATACTGAAACCATCGCATATCTGAAATCATCTCAGCCTCGCGACTGTTTGGGAAAATTTGACCGTGCAGATTTGTTGCAACTATCTGGCTACTATGGAGTCATTCTCGGTCTTCACGTACTGGGTTGGGGTTTATATCTGTATTACTCAGCCGATCATCCAGCCATGATTGGATTGGGACTTGTGGCCTATTTGTTCGGCTTGCGACACGCATTCGATGCAGATCACATTGCGGCAGTGGATGACACCGTTCGTCTCCTGATGCAACAAGGCAAGAAGCCCTTGGGAGTCGGCTTCTTCTTCTCGCTGGGTCATTCGACCATCGTGTTCTTGCTTGCTGTCTTCACGGCAATTTCGGCTGGTCTTGTCAAACATTTTCTTCCTAGCCTGGAGAGTTTCGGCAACATCTTCGGGACCTTGGTCTCCGGCGCTTTTTTGCTATTTGTTGGCTTGCTAAATCTCGCAGTCTTGATGGGCATGCTGAAGATCTGGCGCGAGAGGAAGTCACATCACCACAATCACGATCACATCGATCAACTACTTGCTCAGCGTGGACTACTCAACCGTGTGTTTGGGGGGCGGGTCCAGAAGTTCGTGCGCCATAGCTGGCAGATGTATCCGGTCGGATTTCTGTTCGGACTGGGATTCGATACCGCTTCTGAAGTCGGCCTTCTGGCGCTGACTGCTGGGGCCGCAACGGGCAATTTTCCCATGCTGGCTGTGTTGTCGCTGCCCATTCTCTTCACAGCGGGCATGAGTGCGATGGACACGACAGACGGTGTACTCATGGTCAAAGCCTACGGTTGGGCCTTCATCAATCCTGTGCGCAAGATTTTTTACAACATCACCACCACCAGTCTCTCGGTCTTGGTTGCGTTGCTTTTAGGAGGTATCGAATTGCTGCAGGTGCTGATTCCGCTCGTAGGCTGGCAAGGACCGGTCGCGCAGGCGATCACGGCCCTAGACTTCGGAGATATTGGCTACTTCGTTGTGGGACTGTTTATCACCGGCTGGCTGGTGTCAGTTGCCATTTGGAAATGGGGTGGGATTGAACAGGCGGTGCCTGCCAACCCCACAGTCCATGACCATGTCCATACCCACTCGGATGGAGTCCGCCACGGACACCGGCATCTTGATTGATCATGCTTTCAACGCCCCGAGAGGTCGAGCAGCCGATTCCGAATGGCGGTGCAGTGGAATCGCTCGGCCTCCTCGAACAGCTGGGGCACCCGAATCAGCAGGAACACCGATCTCCCAAGGTCGTCGGTCTGTGCATCAAAGCCGGCACGTAGTCCGCCTTCCGGATCATCGAATTTGTAGATGTCGCGCTCGACGACTTTGATTGCCGCGGGACCTTTGCCTTCGGCCAATGCGATAACCCGTCGCGCATCGCCTTCAAGCATCGACAGGAATTCCGTGGTCAGATGTCGGCAGCCGTCGGACAGCGCCCGTCGAGCCTGGGCACACGTCTGGGCATCGGCCTCAGGCGTCAGTTGCGCGAGCGCGGACGTAACCCACGGCTGACCTGCCAGGTCGCTGACGCTGTCGCAAAGCGTCCGAATGGCACCAAGGGATGCTGTTTCAAAAAACCGATGGAACGAGGCGCCGATGCCGATTTGAGCCATGCGCCGGGTTTGCGGTGAGCCGGTTAGAGCACGACGAAATTCAAGCCTGACGCCGCGCGCAGCTCAATTTCCATGGCCCAGTCGCCGATCGGCATGTGGCTCAAATCGGCATCGGCGCCAACATGCAACCACAACAATCGCTCTAACAGGCCGTTGAAAAAGTACTCATCCAGCGCGCCGGGGCCTCTGATTCTGAGGAAACGGCTTGCGAAAACGCTGCTGCGCAGCCATCAAGATGGCCTATCGAGCCTGTTTGCAGGCCACTTCGCCCATTTCGGGCGCACGTATCCCATGGCTCACGCATGATGCGCGTCCCACCATCCGCCGATGCTGCCCATACGCACCAGGTTGTAGGTGGCAAAGCACAGAAGTGCCTGCCCCGTAAGCTTGGCTTGGCCGATCAGCCTGGTCTTGGCCAGACCGCCGACGGTCTTGATCCAGCCAAAGGCCTCTTCGATGCGTTTGCGCACTTTCAGGCTGGTCTTGTAGCCCTCGTGCCGTTTGATGCGGCCATCCACCGCCGAGTGCTTGTCCTTGGCCGCCACGTGGGGCGTGACGTTGAGCTTTCTGCAGCCCTGGATGAAGGCCTTGCTGTCGTAGCCCTTGTCAGCGCCGACCGTGACCCGTTTGTTCTTGTTGCCCCGGCGCTTGAGCATCGCCAGCGCTGCCTCGCGCTCGGCTGTGCCGCTGGCGTGGGTGATCTCGACATCGGCGATCAGCCCACTGCGGTTCTCCATGAGGATGTGCCCCATGTGGCACAGGCGGGACTTGTCGCCCGCGCTCTTCTTGAAAAGCCGGGCTTCGGCATCGGTGGTGCTGGCGTGGGTGTCGTTGCAGCGCGCTTGCCCTTTGAAGTCCACCTCGGGGTTGCGCCCGGCTGGTGCGCTGCTGTCGTCGTCCTTGCGCTTGAAGCTCTTGTGCGAGGCCCATGCTTCGATGAGCGTGCCGTCGACGCTGAAGTGTTCGTCGCTGGCGAGTTTGGCCCACTGGGCGCTGAGCTTGACGCGCTCGAAGAAGGCGCGGGCGAGGTCTTCGTTGAACAAGCGTTCGCGGTTGGCGCTGAAGGTGGAGTGGTCCCAGACTTTGTCTTCGATGTTCAGGCCGACAAACCAGCGGTACAGCAGGTTGTAGTTGATCGCTTCGACCAGCAGCCGCTCGCTGCGAATGGAGAACAGGATCTGCAGCAGCAGGGCCTTGAGCAGCATCTGCGGCGGCACTGAGGGGCGACCGCAGCGGGCATACACCGCCTCGAACTGGCTGCTCATCGTCGCCAGCAACGCATCGACCACGGCTCGAAACTTGCGCAACGGGTGTGCCTGCGGCACACGATCTTCAAGGCTAATATGGCTGAACATCGCCCCCTGAAGTTTGGACTGCCTCTCATCGTCTTTGTCTGGGTCGTTCACCGATGGCTTCAGATCGTAACGCCTGCCGCAGCGGCTGCGGGGGATTTTTCAACGGCCTGCTAACGCAATGCTAGAACAAATAGATTTTTCGAAGTACAAATTTCCGCAACCAGAACTCCTCCAGCGAAGCGATTCCGAGTTGCGCGCACGCATGGCGGCCTGGCTGCTCGATGCCACCGATGAGGTGGTCGGGGTGGACGCCAGCGCCAGCCCGCGCATCGACTATGTCTGCGACAGCGTCAGGCAGATTCGCGACGTGCTATTGGCCCGTGGGCATCAGTTCGGCGCGGAAGATGAGGCCGCCATGGCGGCCATCGGATCCTGACATGGGATTCGGACCCAGAACCATCGCCACCATGGGCGCCGCGCTTGCCGTCATTATGACGCTTCCGCCAGGGCGTGCGGTCGAGCCGCAGCGCGATCTGCCAGTGGCCACGATCGCAGTCGGCGGGCATGCCGCCAGGGTCCAGGTCGCGCGGACGGACCGGCAGCGCGAGACCGGGCTGATGGGCCGTACCAATCTCGGCGCCGATCAGGGTATGCTGTTCGTCTTCCCCCATCCTCAGGTCGTGTGCATGTGGATGAAGAACACGCCGCTACCCCTGTCGGTCGCGTTCATTGCGCCCAGCGGGTCCATCACCAACACGGCCGACATGAAGCCCGAAACGCTGGACGCGCACTGCTCGGCGGGACTGGTCAATGGCGTGCTCGAAATGCCGTTGGGCTGGTTTTCCCGGAATAGCGTCGGCAGGTCGGCAAAAGTGCAAGTCCTGCGCGAGGCACAACCATGATCAGAGCCGCTGATGGCGTCGAATGCGAGTCCAGTTCCGGCAACGTGTTTGCCGACCTCGGGCTGCCTGACGCTGAAAGGCTCAAGATCAAAACTGGATTGGTGATCGAGATCAGAAAAGCCATGCGCAGCCTTGGACTGATGCCACAGGAGGCAGCGCAACGCATGGGAATCACGCAACAGCAGGCGGCCAGCATGCTGCGCGGCGATTTCGACGCATGGACTGAAGAGCAAATCAAGGGCTTCCTGGATCGGCTTGATGGGACGCAGCAGAGCAACAGGACTGATTCGTCCAATAGCCAATCACCGCACATCCTCCCACGATGTCAGCCACGCTGAAGCATCGGCAAAGACATCCTCGCAAGCGACGTCGATCATTTCCGGTACACATCCCTGCGGTTACCGATGCGCACGACGAGGACGCACAAAGCGCGGTCCTCGATGCTGGCGATGATTCGATAGTCGCCTACCCGGTACTTCCAGAACGCGCCGAGCTTGGAGCCTTTGAGGGCTTCGCCGATGCTGCGCGGGTCGTCAAGCTGGGCGACGCGGTCATGTAGGAAAACCAGGATTCGTCGGGCGGTTTGCGGGTCGATCTTGCTTAGCTCGCGCTCGGCGGCCGGGTCGAGATCAACCTTCCATGCCATGGCGTTTCATCACGTCTTCGAGCGGCACGGCTTGGGTCTTGCCTGCGCGAATATCGATCAGGCGTTGTTCCGCGAGGTACAAATCTTCGAGGTCGTCCAAGTGTTCGAGGATGGCTTCGCGGGCGTAAAAAGTCTTGGTTCGCCCGGTCGCTTGAGCCAGCGCTTCAAGGCGGTTTTCCACTTCGGGGGGCAGTCGGATGGCAAGCATGATTGGGCTCCTGCTCTGAAAATAATATACAAGTATATCGAAACTGCCAACCCAGCGAGAATGGCTCTGCAACGCGTGCCGATCAAGCCCTATCTGCTCAGCCTGGAAGGACGTGCGCGGATGAATACGTCGCCAAAGCTTGGCATTTTTGACCAGCGAGGCCATGGTGGGCAACCATACGCTTGGTCATGAACGAATGGTCTTCGTGGCAGCCCAGCGGGAGGTTGCGCGTTCATGACTGTTCGGCGACGAACGGCAAATAACACCCGCAGCGTGCGATGGGCCAGCCATTTGGCGCACACCAGCCAGGGCGCACGCCGGATGACCCACGAGGCGGGCCACTGATCAATCCACGTCAAAAAGGACCGCAAACCATGCTCACACGCTCACACCGACAAGCCGAGAACCATGCGGCAGGATACGTTCAGGATGCGCTCGCGTTGGGCCGCGGCGTGCTCAAACGCATCGACGAAAACCGCGAACTGCTGGAGTTGCTACGCGATAAGGCGCCGCAGTTTCTTGAGGAAAACCCATGGGTTGTCGGATGGTTGGCAACCAATGACATTGTCTGGAAGGGGCCGCACGAGGCGTTCGATTCCGTCGGAATCACGGATCAGATGGCGGGATACGGGTCGGTACGGAGGGGCATCTTCCCGCGTCCGTGGCCTTTCTTGAGCCCGAAATGCTTGGGAGGGGACTTGTATGCGCCCCAGGGTGAAGATCTCGGCAATCGGCTCGTGTGCGCCGCGAGATGTGGAGACGAGGAGCAAGTCCGTCGCCTGATCGAAGAGATTGGCGTGCATCCGGACGCCCCTGCTGCAGGGCCGCCAGGGGGGATTACAGCTTTGCATCGGGCCGCGAGCCGCGGCCACGAATCGATCGTTCGATTTCTTCTTCGCTGCGGGGCCAACATCAATGCGCGCGATGGCGACGGCGAATGGACGCCATTGATGTATGCGGTGTACGAAAACGGCGCCCCATCCAAAATGGTACGTCTTTTACTTGAGCACGAAGCGCGCCCGGATCTGCGCGAATCCATGGGCCGCAATGCGCTTGACTTGCTGCGCGAACGGAAAGATTTGCGAGGAGAAACGCCAGAGCAAATCGAGGAGGCCGATTCCTTGCTGCGCGAGGCCCTCGCGCGCCAAAACGCGGGAAGCGAGCCTAGCAGGCCGTTGAAAAATCCCCCGCAGCCGCTGCGGCAGGCGTTACGATCTGAAGCCATCGGTGAACGACCCAGACAAAGACGATGAGAGGCAGTCCAAACTTCAGGGGGCGATGTTCAGCCATATTAGCCTTGAAGATCGTGTGCCGCAGGCACACCCGTTGCGCAAGTTTCGAGCCGTGGTCGATGCGTTGCTGGCGACGATGAGCAGCCAGTTCGAGGCGGTGTATGCCCGCTGCGGTCGCCCCTCAGTGCCGCCGGAGATGCTGCTCAAGGCCCTGCTGCTGCAGATCCTGTTCTCCATTCGCAGCGAGCGGCTGCTGGTCGAAGCGATCAACTACAACCTGCTGTACCGCTGGTTTGTCGGCCTGAACATCGAAGACAAAGTCTGGGACCACTCCACCTTCAGCGCCAACCGCGAACGCTTGTTCAACGAAGACCTCGCCCGCGCCTTCTTCGAGCGCGTCAAGCTCAGCGCCCAGTGGGCCAAACTCGCCAGCGACGAACACTTCAGCGTCGACGGCACGCTCATCGAAGCATGGGCCTCGCACAAGAGCTTCAAGCGCAAGGACGACGACAGCAGCGCACCAGCCGGGCGCAACCCCGAGGTGGACTTCAAAGGGCAAGCGCGCTGCAACGACACCCACGCCAGCACCACCGATGCCGAAGCCCGGCTTTTCAAGAAGAGCGCGGGCGACAAGTCCCGCCTGTGCCACATGGGGCACATCCTCATGGAGAACCGCAGTGGGCTGATCGCCGATGTCGAGATCACCCACGCCAGCGGCACAGCCGAGCGCGAGGCAGCGCTGGCGATGCTCAAGCGCCGGGGCAACAAGAACCATCCTGGGCAGCTTGCGCCTTGGTGACAATGCGGGGCTTGCTTGTAGACTGTTTCATGGTGGTTGAGTCCTTCTCAGGTTCGATGGTTGTTGCCTTTCATCCTCAATTCTGAGGACTTGGAACGGTTCAACCACCAACTCAACCTTCAACTACGCGCAGGACATCGTCCCATCCAGGGCGTTCCGCACGGCGAGGTGGAGGCGGCAAGGTCCCTGGGCATGAGCGGGAGTCTGCTGTACCGGCGCGTCATCCTGCCACGCGCCTTCCGCCTGGCGCTTCCGGCCTATACCAACGAGCTGATTCTCATGCTCAAGGGCAGCGCGCTGGCGAGCACCATCACGCTGCTGGACATCACCGGGGCGGCGCGCACCATCATCGCGGTGACCTATACCCCGGTGGAAATTTTCCTTGCCGCGGGCATGCTCTACCTCATCCTGTCCTTCGTCATCATCCAGGGCTTTCGCTGGCTGGAACGCAGCCTCAACGCGCACCTGCACGCGCGCTTGGCCTGAGACACGTCGTCCTCTAGAAAGGCAGTTGCGCCGCCACCAGATCGCCGAGAGGAAGGCGCTTTTCCCAGAACGTGGCGCGGCCTTGCGCCGGGCCCAGGGCATAGGGCTGGAAGCCGAATCGGCGATAGCTGGACACAGCCGGATGGTTGTGCTCCAGCACCTCCAGCGTGAGCTTGCCGCAGCCCCGCGCGATGGCCAGGCCCTGCAGATGCTCCAGCATGCGCCCGGCGATCGACTGCCCCCGTACCGCGCCGTCGACATACACATCGTGCACGTTGAGCAGCGGGCGGGCCATGAAAGTGGAGAACCCTTCGAACGCATTGATCAAGCCCACCGGCCGCTGTGCGGCGAAGGCCAGCACGCCGACGTAGTCGGCGCGCTGGCGCAGGGCCGGGATCAGACGCGCTTGCGCGTCGGCCGACAAACCCTCGCCCGCCGTGGCCTCCAGCGCATAGGCCTTCACCATCTCCAGCACGCCCTGCGCATGGGCGGGAACGGACCAATCCACCGTACGAATCTCGATCATCTCAAACCTGTTCGCGCAAAAAAGCCATTGTGCCAGTCGGCACTTGGTGCGTCCCGCAAACCAGCCGTCCACGTCAGGCATGCCGGCACGCCAACTTACGCGCTCTCAAGAAAACGCCGGGCCGCTCCCAAGTTTTCTTGCCCCCCCGGGTGGGGTGAGCCCGCACCGCGCGAGCGCTTGCGCGTGGCTGGCGAACGCCATCCGGCGTGCCGACCCTGGGGTGCTCAGAACCGCTCCACCCACGGCCGCAATTCAAGTTCCCAGGTCCATGCGCTGCGGTCCTGCCGCAGCACCTGCAAATAGCTGCGGGCGATGGCGTCGGGGTCGAGCATGGAGTCGGGCGCTTCGGCGGGTTCCTGCCGCCCCGGATTGCGAATGACGCCGTCGATGACGAAATGCGCGACGTGGATCCCTTGCGGCGCCAGCTCGCGTGCCAGGCTCTGCGCCAGCCCGCGCAGGGCGAACTTGCCCATCGCGAACGCGGCCGAGTGCGCATAGCCCTTCACGCTGGCCGAGGCGCCGGTGAACAGGATGGCACCGCGCCCGCGCGGCAGCATGCGCCGCGCGGCCTGTTGCGCCACCAGGAAACCGCCGTACGCGTTCACCGCCAGGGCTTGCGCCACCGCCTGCGGGTCCACCTCGGTGATCGGACCGCGCACCCTGACGCCGGGGTTGTAAATCACCACCTCGGGCGCGCCGCCGAAGGCCGCCTCGAGCTGGTTGAACAGCGCCTCCACCTGGGCCGGCTCGACGGCATCGCAGCCCACCGCCAGCGCCCCCAGTTCCCGGGCCAAGGCCGCAACATTGTCGGGGCGACGCGCGGCCAGCGCGAGCTTGTAGCCGCCCTCCCCGGCGAGCATGCGCGCCAGCGAGGCGCTGAGCCCATCGCCGACGCCGATGATCAGTGCGTAAGGGGACGAAGACATGGGCAAGCTCGCGGCGTGAATGACGGCATTTCGCGGAAATTTGGGCGGGACATCGCGGCCGACTTTAGCCGATCCGCGCGGCGCGCGCAGGCGAGCGCGCAGTCCCACCACGCCCGGGTCGTGCGTTGCGCGCAGGCCTGCAAAGCCAGTGCCGGACGCGCAGAATCGTCCCTCCACCCAAGGAGTTCTGCATGCCTCTCAATCTCGCCCCCGCCCATCTGCAAGATCGTGTCGTCCTCATCACCGGCGCCTCGTCGGGATTCGGCGAAGCCACCGCCGAACTGTTCGCGCAGGCCGGAGCGCGCCTGGCCCTCACCGCCCGACGCGCCGACCGGCTCGAAGCGCTCGCGTCCAAGCTGCGCGGGCTTGGCGCGCAGGTGCTGGTGCTGCCGGCCGATCTGGCCGATCTGCAGGCGGCGCAGCAAATCGTGCGCGACGCCGAGGCCCATTACGGCAGGCTCGACGTGCTGGTGAACAACGCCGGCGTCATGTACCTGGAGCCCATCGACAGCGCAGACCTGAGCCGCTGGCAGCACATGACCCAGTTGAACCTGATGGCCCTCATCGCCACCACCCAGGCCGCCCTGCCCGGCATGCGTGAGCGCAAGGACGGCCACATCATCAACATCGCTTCCACGGCGGGCCGCCAGGCCAACCCCAACACCGGCGGCTACTCGGCCACCAAATGGGGCGTGGTGGGTTTCAGCGAATCGCTGCGCCGCGAAGCCTACAAGGACAATATCCGCGTCACCGTGATCGAGCCCGGCGTGGCGGCAACCGAGCTGCGCGACCATATCGCCCACGCCCCCACGCAAACGGCCCTCAACACCTGGGCCGACAGCATGCGTCAATTGCAAAGCGAGGACATCGCCCGCACCATCGTGTTCTGCGCCGGCCAGCCCGCGCATGTCAACATCAACGAAATCCTGCTGCGCCCCACCGATCAGGAACGTTGAACCCCCCATCCACCGAGGACACACCAGACCATGATTCTTGAACTCGCCGACATCCGCATCCAGCCCGGCCGACAGGCCGAATTCGAAGCCGCCATCGTCCGCGGCGTGGACACGGTCATCGCCCACGCCAAAGGCTTCATCGGCTATGAAATCCGCAAGGGCGTCGAGTCCGCCGAGCGCTATCTGCTGATGATCCACTGGGCCACGCTGGAGGATCACACCGTGGGCTTTCGGCAGTCCGAAGCCTTCGCCCAATGGCGCGCCATCGTCGGCCCCTACTTCGCGGAACCGCCGCGCGTGGAGCATTTCGCGCTGGTTGCACGCAGCGCCAAGGCCTGAACCCCGTCCCGGCCACTGCACGAGTGGCCGGGCGGACTGATCCGGCTGGCGCCGGACCGGTCCGAGCACGACCTGCTTCGACGCAACCTGCGCGACGGCAGGAACGGGGTGCGCGTCGCTGCGCTCGCCGCTGCCGCAGACGATCCTCTGGGCGCCCCAGGGTCGGCACACCACCCCACCCATGGGGATCAACGAAACTTGGGGCGCCCCGGCGTTTCCTTGAGCGCCCCAATCGAGGGAACCATGCTCAGCTTTGGTGCCGGCCACATCGGACTCGGCCACCTGGACATGCCCGGGTCGCAAGCCCTCGGTGCCTTTTGGGCCGCCACGCGGCACAAGGGTCCGGGCATGGAATTTGCTCAAGATGATGGTCACGGAGTGGGTGGCTGATCACCAATGGCCGCCGGAGCACACAAACCCTCGAACCAGCGTCGCACGCCGCCTTGACGCAACCAAGGAGTTTCCATGTCCACACTGCTTGATCCGCCGCAAGGCCTCGCCATCCCCATGACCGACCTCAAGGGCCGCTGGGGCCAGCTCGCGCTGGGCCTGGTTTGCATGATAGCCATTTCCAGCCCGCAGTACGTCTGGGCCCTGTTCACCAAGCCGCTGCTCGGCCAGCTCGGCGCCAGCCTCGCACAGTTGCAGGTCACGTTCTCGATCCTGATCGTGCTGCAGACCTTCTTCTCGCCGTTCCAGGGCTATCTGGTGGACCGCTTCGGCCCCAGAATGCTGCTGTCCATCGGCGCCATCCTCACCGGGGCCAGCTGGGTGCTGTCCGCCTCGGCCCACAGCGTGACCCAGCTCTACCTGACCTACGGTCTGCTGGGCGGCATCGGCACCGGCGTCATCTATGTGGGAGTCGTCGGCCTCATGGTGCGCTGGTTCCCCCGCCAGCGCGGTTTCGCCGTCGGCATGGTCGCCGCCGGCTATGGTTTCGGCGCCATACTCACCACCTTCCCGATCTCCTCCAGCCTGGCAGCGGTCGGCTACGCGCAAACCATCACGATGTTCGGCTACATCATCGGCGCGGTGGGCCTGATCGCGGCCCAAGGCATCAAGCGGCCGCCGATCGAAGTCGCGGCGCAATCCGTGCGGGTCGAATCGCACGCCGCGGGCATCAAGCCCGCCACCATGCTGAAACAACCGGTGTTCTGGCTCATGTTCGTCATGATGACCATGATGTCCACCTCGGGCCTCATGGTCATTTCGCAGATGGGTGCGTTCGCCAAGGATTTCGGCGTCGCCTCGGTGCTGGTCTGGGGCATGGCCGCGCTGCCGTTGGCACTGACCATCGACCGCTTCACCAACGGGCTGACGCGCCCCTTCTTCGGCTGGCTGTCCGACCGCATCGGGCGTGAGAACACCATGGCCATCGCGTTCGGCATGGAAGGCATGGCCATGCTGGCCTGGCTGGGGCTGCGCAGCGACCCGCTGTGGTTCGTGCTGCTGTCCGGCATCGTCTTCTTCGGCTGGGGCGAGATATTTTCCTTGTTTCCCTCGACTCTGACCGACACCTTCGGCACGCGCTACGCCACGACCAACTATGGCTTCCTGTACATGTCCCAGGGTATCGGCTCCATCCTCGGCGGCCCCATCGCCGCGCTCATACACCAGTCGAGCGGCAGCTGGATCCCGGTGTTCGGGCTGATGATCGCCCTCGACTTGAGCGCCGCTCTGCTGGCCTTCTTCGTCCTCAAGGGGATGCGCGCCCGCTACATGGCGCGCACAGCCGGCGGCGTCTAAACTCGCCGCTCGAACCACAACCCACGAGCATCGGATGGCAGGCAACACGCAGAACCTGGAACATTTCGACCACCGAGACCTGACCCTGGGCTTGCTGACCTTCGCCTCGAGCGCGACGGACGTCATCGCCTTCCTGAAGCTGCAGGAAGTCTTCACCTCGGCCATGACCGGGAACACGGCCCTGCTCGGCCTGGCCATCGGCCGGGGGCATGTGTTCGCCGCCATCCATTCCCTCATCGCCCTCGGCGGTTATATCGGCGGCGTCGCGCTCGGCGCGCTCGTCCATGCGTGCGACAAACAAAGGGAGCTGATGCTGATCCTGCTCGCCGAGGCCGCGTTTCTGGGGCTGTTTTTCGTGCTCTGGAGCCAGATCGGATTTCCCACCGAAGGCATCTGGCTCGCCATCCTGATCGCGTGCTCCGCCATCGGCATGGGTCTGCAAAGCGTGGCCGCACGCAAGATCAACCTCGACGGCATTCCCACCGTGGTCTTCACCAGCACCCTGACCAGCATCGTCATGACCCTGATGCACGCCAGCGTGCGCGGCGGCAACATCTCCATCTTCAACGCCAAGCGCCAGTCGCTGGCATTCGCCATCTACGCCAGCGGCGCCGCGCTCACCGCGGCCCTGCTCTGGCGCGGCGTCGATGCCGCCACGAGCATTCCGCTGCTGGCCGTCATCGGCGCCCTGGCGACTCAGTACGTCGTCTCCAGGACCCAAGGCGCCAATCTCGCCCGATAGCACCCAGACGCGTTGCGCTGGGATTCCTGCGCGTCGCTAGACTGAACCTGACATCCCCTCACTTCGAGCATTCCCGCACATGCTGAACACTCCGAATGCCCTGGGCGGCATGGTCGTCGCCCCGCACCACCTCGCGGCCCAGGCCGGGCGCGACGTCCTTCTCGACGGCGGCAACGCCGTCGAGGCCATGGTCGCGGCGGCCGCCGCCATCGCCGTGGTCTACCCCCACATGACCTCCATCGGCGGCGACGGCTTCTGGCTCATCCACACCCCCGGCCATGCGCCTGTGGCCATCGACGCCAGCGGCTTCGCCGCCGCCCTGGCCACCCCGCAACGCTACGCCGGGCTCGACGCCATTCCGGCGCGCGGCCCGCAGGCCGCGCTCACCGTCGCCGGCACCGTCGGCGGCTGGGCCAAAGCCCTTGACGTCGCCAGCACCTGGGGCGGCCAGGCGCTACCGCTGGAGCGGCTGCTGCGCGACGCCATCCGCCATGCCCGCGACGGCGTGGTCGTGACCACCAGCCAGGCCGAACTGACCCGGCAAAAACTCGATGGCTTGAAGGATGCGCCTGGCTTCGCCGACGCTTTCCTCGTCCACGGCGCACCGCCAGCGCCCGGCCACATCCTGCGCCAACCGGCGCTGGCCGAAACCTTGCAAAGCCTGGCCGCGCATGGGCTCGATGGCTTCTACCGCGGCGAACTCGGACGGCGCATCGGCGCCGAACTCGAACGCATCGGCAGCCCCGTGCGCACCGCCGACCTCGCGGCCTACATGGCGCAGGAGGTCACGCCCTTGTCCGTGCGCCTGCGCGACGCCACCGTCTACAACCTGCCGCCATCGACGCAAGGGCTGGCATCGCTGATGATCCTCGGCCTCTACGAGCGCCTTGGCGTGGCCGAAGGCGAAGGTTTCGCGCACCTGCACGGCCTCATCGAGGCCACCAAGCGCGCCTTCCGCGTGCGCAACCAGGTGGTCACCGATCCGCGCCGCGTGCCCGGCGACCCGGCCCGCCACCTCGGCGACGCCGCGCTCGACGCGCTCGCCGCCGACATCGACATGCGCGCCGCCCTGCCCTGGCCCGAGCCCGCCGCGCCCGGCGACACCATCTGGATGGGCGCCATCGACCGCGCAGGCCGCGCCGTGAGCTTCATCCAGAGCATCTACTGGGAGTTCGGTTCCGGCGTCGTGCTGCGCGACACCGGCATCACCTGGCAGAACCGCGGCACCAGCTTCTCACTCGACCCGGCCGACCTCAACGCCCTCGAACCCGGGCGCAAACCCTTCCACACGCTGAACCCTGCCCTGGCCCTGTTCGACGACGGCCGCGTCATGCCCTACGGCACCATGGGCGGCGAAGGTCAGCCGCAAACGCAGGCCGCCGTGTTCACGCGCTATGCGCGCTACGGCCAGCCCCTGCAGCAGGCCATCAGCGCGCCGCGCTGGCTGCTCGGCCGCACCTGGGGCGATGTCAGCACGAACCTGAAACTGGAGAACCGCTTCGACCCCGCGCTGGTGCAGGCCCTGCGCGACGCCGGCCACGACGTCGAGGTGCTCGACCAGGCCTTCAGCGACACCATGGGCCACGCCGGCGCCCTGGTGCGCCACCCCGACGGGCGCATCGAGGGCGCCGCGGATCCGCGCAGCGATGGCGCGGCCGCCGGGGTCTGAGCGAAGACCGACGGAAACCGCCGGCAAGCCCGCAACACGCGGCCTCAAACCTGGGACACCCCGGCCCGGAACAAAGCCTTGCGAACGATGGCGTGAACGCCGACGTTGCCGTCAACCACCTGGGTGATGCCGAAATCCACGGCGACCGACATCAGCGAGATGGCCTCGTCCTCGCTCAGGCCCTGCGAGGTCATCAGGAACCGCCGAGTCTTGCGGAAGGCGTCGCGCATAGCCAGATCGATGGAGGACTTCTCGTAAATCGCGCTGCAGGCCTTGTCGCCGAACTCGGTGAAATAGTCCGGATGGCTGAAGCCGTGCAGAACCCATTCGTCCGCGGTTTCCACCAGCGGGTAGTCGATGTCGGCATAGGGCTCGTTATGCAAGGTCTCGGCCTTGTGCAGCACGATCTGGAACACGCCGGTGAGCGAGCATTCGATGGCCGTGCCGCAAAGCTCCGAGTCGCCCTGCGAGGCGTGCGGGTCGCCAACCGACAGCAAGGCACCCTCGACGCCGACCGGCAGATAGACGCTCGCCCCTTTGCCCACCCGCCAGTTGTCGATGTTGCCGCCGAAATAGGCCGGCGGGATCGAGTCGACCATGCCGACCTCGCGCGGCGCCACCGCGATCACGCCGAAATGCGGACGCACCGGGATTTTCACGTTCTTCAGCACGTCGTGGTTCTCGACGATGCTGCCGCGGTCGACAGGAATGCCCGGATAGTCGATGGTGGGATGCACCACGCCGCTGGGATCGCGCTGCGGCGTCCAGCGGTAGTTGTAGACCGCGTGCGCGCAGGCTCCGTGGCCGTGGCTGCAGTCGATCTCGTAGATCGTGACGACCTCGCGCGGCTTGGGCTCGGTGAGCAGCTCGCTGTAATGAAAGCCCCACCACGTGGCGGCGTTGCTGCCGAACACGCGGCCCGCGAACTTGGCGTTCGCCGAAAGCCGGGGAAGCACGTCGATGATGCGCACCTCGAGCACATCGCCGGGGCGCGCGTCGTGCACGTAGATCGGGCCGGTGCAGATGTGCACGCCGAAGCCTTCGCCGCTGCCGCGTCCGTAGATGGACGCATCCGACGGACCCGCGCCGCGCCGGTCGACGTTCTTGCGCTCCGGCGTCCAATGGAACACGCTTTCCGCGCCCGAATCGCCCTTGATCATGCGCTCGTAGTCGTCGTAGGCATGCTGCGTCAGCGTTTCGATGGTGACGAGATCGCCCGAGTTCACGCGCAGCACCGGAGCCAGCGACTGGCTGAAATAGCCCCAATGAATGGTCTTGTCGCTGGCGCGGAGATGATGGTGTTGCCCCGCGCCCGGCGCCGCTGCCGGCTCGGAATCCACAGTCGCGCCCGGCGCCGGCCGATCGCCAGTCACAGGCGGCGCGTCCTCCCGGTAACCGGCCGGCCAGCCCCGATGCGCCACGACGCGCAGGCTCTGCTGGCTGGCCTCGCTGGCCTGCTGGCGGTATTGCCGTGGCGAGACCTGGAATTGCTCGCGGAACGCACGGCTGAAGTGCGCCGCGTCGTTGAAGCCCCAGCGGAAGCAGATGTCGGAGACCGACAGGTGGCTGTAGAGCCGGTTGGCCAGATCCGCCCGGCAATGCTCCAGACGCTTTTGCCGCACATAGGACGAAAAGGTTTGACCGCTGGCTTCGAACAGCTTTTGCAGCGTGCGCTCCGACGTCCGCTCGCGCCGGGCCAGTTGGCTCAGGCTCAGGTCGGAGTCGCTCAGGTTGGCGTCGATATAGCGCAGCAGGCGGTTGAACAGCGCACCATGGGAGGCGCGCATGCCACCCTGCGCCGCGATGACCCCACTTTCGGCCAGACTGGTGATGACGAACTCGGAGAGCGTCTGTTCAATCGACGTGATCTGATCGTCGCCAAGGCTCTCGAATGATTCTGCCAGCGCGCCCAGTGTTCCTGCAAAGACGCGTCCGATGCCCGAGCGTCCCGACAAGCACCCCGCAGAGAGTGTGAGCGGGGCGGGAAGCCGCGCCTTCAAGGGTTCGCCGGGAATGCGCACGATGAACTGGCGGAAATCCGACCCGAAGCTCATTCTCAACTCGGCTGCAGACGTGCTGTAGACAATGTCGCCCGGCACGACCGTCACGGCATGTCCGCCTTCGAACAGGGTCGCCTTGCCGGCGATGTGCAGCGAGAGCCAGACGGCGTCCGGGTGATCGACCATGCGCTCGATGGTCTGCGGGGAGGAACTGATCCGAGCCAGTTCAATCCCTTGTGGCGAGCGCCCGGCCAGCACGGTGCCGTGCATGGGCGTGTCGTTGCCGGCCATCTCCGGGCGCAACCAATGCTGCTGCAAGGTCTCGCGCCATGCCATGGGGCGTTGCTGCACTGGATAGGACTCTGTCGTGAAGTACTCGGTATGCACGTTGGGCTCTTCCCGCAAGACCCAGTGGGAACAGCAAGAAACGTGCCGCTTCAAATCAGTCTCCACGCTGCAGGCCTTGCAGCACTGACGACCTATGTTCCAGTCTTCGTCACACGCGCGGGGAAAATCCCGCGCGGCATCTTGCAGTGCACGCCTTGGCGCCCGTCGACGACCTGGGTGACGCCAAAGTCAGCGCTGACGCTCATCAGCGAGTAGGCGTCGTCGCGGCTCAGGCCATGCTTGTCGACCAGCAGCTGGAGCATGTCCCTCGCCGCGTTCTTCATCGCCACATCGAGGTCTTCGTCGAAACCGTGCACGATCCATGTGTCGGGTGTTTCGAGCAGGGGCGATGGGAAGTGGAAGTCCTTGCGCAGCACGACCTGGAACATCACGTTCAGCGATGCCTCGATGGCGGTGCCGCTGATCTCGCCATCGCCTTGCGAGATATGCGGATCGCCGATCGAGAACAGCGCGCCGGGCACTGCCACCGGGTAGTACATGGTCGAGCCGGCGCCGATGCGCCAGTTGTCGATATTGCCGCCGTGCGCCCCCGGCGGCACCGTGCTCACCCGGCCCATGGCGTCCGGCGCCACCCCCGCGGTGCCCAGGTGCGGGCGCACCGGCACGCGGATTCCGCCGAGCGCCGGCTCGCAGGTGCAGGTTCCGCGCCGGATCAGCCTGCCCGGCACCAAATACTTGCCGGGATAATCGAACGCATAGAGCGCGCTGGCGGTGTTGCAATCGGGCTCGATCTGATAGATCGTCACGCGCTCCTTCTCGCCCATCTCCTTGTAGAGGTGTCCCCAGTGCGCGGCGAGGTTGGATCCGTAGCGAAAGCGCGGCAGCATTTGCAGGTAGCGCACCTCGAGCATGTCGCCCGGGCGTGCATCCTCCACGTGGATCGGGCCGGTCATCAGATGCACGCCCGGGTTCCGGTCTTCCTCCGGAATGGTTTCGTAAAGCGCCCGCACCGCGTCGTCCATCATCAAATCAGGCGCGTCGCCAGCGTGATGCGTCACGGCCTCGGCACGCACGACATCCCCGCTTCTGATGCGCAAGGCGGGGGCCAGACCTGCATCGAAATAGCCCCAATGCACCGTTGCAAGCGTTGCAGGCAGTTCATGAAACATATTGGCTGCTTCCTCTGGTTGGTTGAACACTAAAGACACGACCTGCCCTTGCTCGCGTTCGGCTCGCGGGTCATAGCGCGAGGGCCGAAGTCTGGCCGGCGTTCATCACGCGGATGAAGCGCGCCGTCAGCGGATGGCGTGGATGGCTGAGGACGTCATGGGCCGGACCTTCCTCGACCACATGGCCATCCGCGAGAAAGACGACCCGATCCGCCACTTCTTCGACGAACCGCAGTTGATGGGTGGAAATGATCATCGTGAGCTTGTCCTCCGTCGCCAGCTTGCGGATCACCTCCAGAACCTCGCTGACCATTTCCGGGTCGAGCGCGGAGGTCGGTTCGTCGAGCAGGAGCAGCTTGGGCCTCGGAGCAATCGCGCGCGCGATGGCCACGCGCTGCTGCTGTCCGCCGGACAGGTGGCGCGGCAATGTGTCGGCACGGTCGCCGAGGCCGACGCGATCGAGCAGTTCCTGCGCCCGCTGCGCGGCGGCCTCGGGCGACCAGGCATGGACCCAGCGCAAGGGCCCGGCGATGTTTTCGATCGCGGTCAGATGAGCGAACAAATTGAATTGCTGAAACACCATGCCAACGCCGACTTCGATGCGTTGCCTGGCCACCGCGCTTGGCGACAGCACGATACCGCCCGCCGAGTACCCAACCCGGTGACCACCGATCAACACGGCGCCCGAATCCCAGGATTCGAGACGGTTGATGCAGCGGAGCAATGTGCTTTTGCCAGAGCCACTCGGCCCGAGAAGCGCGATGATTTCACCCGTGCGGACTCTCAGGCTCAGCCCACTGAAGACCTGACGTGGGCCGTAGCGCTTGGACAGATCCTGGATTTCGACGGCGATCGGGCCATTGGCCAGATCAGCCGATCTGGCCATGCGCGCTCCGCGTGTCTCCGGGGCTGCGGTCTCAATCCCAGCTACCTCCGGGTGTGCGACAGTCGAAGCTGCCGCACCCGGAGGGCTTTGCGCGGATGGGCGCCGAGTCAACAGGCTCCGAAGACCAGCGCCGGGAGATCGTTGCCGGTCAAGATCGAGCGCTCGTTCAGCGAGTAGCTGCAGAGCAGCCACAGTTCCCGTCAAAACGAGATAAAGCAGACCGGAGGCAAAAAAGACCGAGAAGAAATCGAAGGTCGACGATGCGAGCTGCGTGCTGCGCAGGGTCAATTCCTGGACCGAGATGAAGGATGCGAGCGACGAGTTCTTCAATGCGCTCACCGCTTCGTTGCCGAACGCTGGCACCATCGTGCGTATGGCCTGGGGCGCGATGACCCGCCGCATCAGCACGAACGACGACATGCCCAGCGCCTGGCCCGCCGCCACCTGGCCGCGGTCCACGCCGAGGATGCCCGCGCGCAAGATCTCGGCGATGAAAGGCGCCTCGTTGGCCGCCAGCGCAATGCCGGCCGAAGCCATGGCGCTGAGCCGGATGCCGAAGTGGGGAAGCGCGTCGTACACGAACACCATCTGCAGGATCAGCGGCGTGCCGCGAAAGATCACCGCATAGGTGCGCGCCATTGCCGACACCAGCGGCTGGCGCGACAACTGCATCGCGGCAAGCACGATGCCAACCCCCAGGCCGCCGACGAGCCCCAGCACCGTGACCTGCAAGGTCAGGACGATGCCGTGGAGCAGGTAGCCCAGGGTCAGGTAGTGGACAAACAAATCCACGTGCAGCTCCGGTCACTTATCGGTGATGATGGTGGGCGGCTCGATGGCGCCTTGATCCAGGCCCCATTTCTTCATCATCGCCAGCTGCATCCCGGACTTCTGGATTTCGCCCAAGGCGGCCACGATGGCGTCGCGCAGCCTGGGGTTGCTCTTCGACACGCCGATGCCGATGTGATAAGGCAGCGTGACGGCCAGCGCCTTGCTCAGCTTGTCGGGATAGGCCTTGACGGCTTGATCGACGGTGTTCACGTCATTGATGTACGTGTCGGCACGCCCGGCCAGCACGGCCTGAATGCAGGCGGCGTTGTTGTCGTACAGCTGCAGTTGTGGCGCCGGCTTGCCGGCGGCCTTGCAGGGTTCCGCCAGGTTCTGCACCAATGGCACCTCGACGAACCCGGTGTTCTCGGCTGCGGTCGTCCCGCACATCGACAGGTTGATGCCGGTGATGCGCTTCGGATTGCCCTTGGCGACCAGAACACCGTCGAAGACCTTCGAGTAAGTGATGAAGTCGGCGGCTTTGGCGCGCTCCTTCGTCGCGTAGATGTCCGAGATCACGAGGTCGGCCTGGCCGCTTTGCAGCGTCGGCAGCAGTGCCGCGAATGCGACGGGTGTGTATTTCAACGAGAAGCCCAGGCAACTTCCGAGCGCCTCGGCGAGATCGATATCGAACCCGACATAGTGGCTCGGGTCTTTCGGGTCCAGCGCCTCGTAGCCCGGCGTATGCGGGTTGATGGCATCGACCAGCGTTTTTCCTTTGAACTCCGGATATTGGGCTTGCAGCGATTGGCAAACCGGTGATCTCGCGAGATCGGCAGCATGCGCGGAGCCAGGACTCGCAGCCCAGGCTAATGTGGCAAACAGGGCCACGAACAGCCATTGGCGCCAGCCGCGGCCGGCCGCTCCACCTTGTGACCACTGCGTACCCAGGCATTCCGTGTCAGTCAACATGTCAAATTCTCCGGTTGTGAAGAGGCAAGTCCGTGGGGATGCAACCCCGTACATCACCGTGTCGATCGGCGAACGGCGGATCAACAACGAGCCGTTGTGCAAGGCGTGAGAAAGATGCTAGGCAGCGCGTCGACTTAAAGCTTGCGCTGCAGCGCACAATCTCTTGTCCAAAACCGCAACTTTGTCCGGTACCCCGAAATGGCGGCATCTTCCGGGCATGCGGATGGCGCAATGGCGTGGATTGCGGGCTTGTCTTGTGCAAATGCAGCACGTCTTTTTATGATCCGGGAACGCGTCATGCTCCTGCTGGCGCGCCTCCAACCACGGACCTTTCTCATGTCCCCCATCTTCCACATGATTTCAGGCGCCCCGGACCCGGTGGCGCCGTTCAGCCATGCCGTCGAAGCCGACGGCTGGGTTTTTGTCACGGGGCAGATGCCATTCAGCGGCACGTCGCTGGACTCGCCCTACCCCGAGGGCATCGAGACGCAAACGCACCAGGTGATGAAGAATCTCGCAACCGTGCTCGAAGGCTGCCGACTGACGCTTGCGAACGTGGTTTCCGTGCGCATTTTTCTCCTGCATTTCGACTCCGACTACGACGCGATGAACCGCGCGTATGCAAGCTACTTCCCGCCCGGGCGGCGGCCGGCCCGCACCTGCGTGGGTGTGTCGGGTCTGGCCAAGGGCGCGCGCGTCGAGATCGACATGGTGGCCAGGCGCGACTGACCGGCGCATGCGAACCCGGCGGCATCATTCGCGCGCCGCGTCAGCGGCTGCCGGATGGCGCGGCTCAAAAGCAGGGCGGCATGTTCCAAACCGGTGCTTTTCGCACCAAGAGGTGACGGCGCCGGCGTCATGCCCGCTCGCACGTGCCCATCCACCCCCGGTGTGAGACCCGCTGCGGTTCGATGCCCCTCCAGGCACGCTCCTTGCATGGCTGTTGGAGCACGGAATTGGTGGTTGATTGCCAATTGTTGTTTTGCGTTTGACAGGGCAGCTAGGGTTCCGGCTTCTTCGCGAAGTGCCTGGTCCGAGAGCAGCCCGGCCTCCTCTGGAGGCTCCACGGAGGGATAAAAGCCCGGGAGAAAAGCGTCGTCACCGCTTTCTTCCGTGCCCGTTCACAACCCTCACACTCGGAGCCTCAACCATGCCGTTCACCCGCAGAGCCGTCTTGCGCACCTTCGCAAGCCTTGCCGCCTTCGCCTCCCTCACCGTGTCGGGCGTGCAAGTCGCCCAGGCCGAGTCCACCATGAACATCGGCACCGTGGTCTGGATCGGCTACGGCCCCTTCTATGTCGCCGATGCCAAGGGCTTCTTCAAGAAGCACGGCTTGCAGGCCAAGCTGCAGAATTTCAACGATCCGGCGCTCATCCCTTCCGCCATCGCCAGCAAGGCCGTCGATGGCGGCATGCTCACCTATGACCAGGTCATCGGCTCCGACGCCAAGGGCCTGCATCTCCAGGTGGTGATGCCCATCGACTACTCGAACGGCGCCGACGCCATCGTCGCCAAGACGGACATCACAAAGATCACCGAGTTCAAGGGCCAGAAGATCGGCTACAACCCGCTGTCGCCCTCGGACTTCCTGCTCTCCTACGCGCTGTTGAAGAACGGTATGGGCGAGAAGGACATCCAGTCCATCAGCATGACCCCGGAGCAGGTGCCGGCTGCCATGGCCTCGGGCGGCATCCCGATCGGCGTGACCTATGAACCCAGCCTGTCGCAGATCGTCGCCATGGGCGGCGGCAAAAAATTCCACGTCGTGTTCTCGTCCAAGGACGCCCCCGGCCTGATCACCGACGTGCTGGTGTTCAACAAGGACTACATCGCCGCGCACCCGAAAGAGGTCAAGGCCTCCATCGAGGCCTATCTCGACGGCCTGGCCTATATGAAGTCCCACCCGGATGACGCCGACGCCATCATCGGCAAGGCCATGGGCATCTCGGCCAAGGACGTGAAGGATCAGATGTCCGGCGTGTTCAACATTCCCCTGAGCGGCATGGTGAAGACCTTCACCAAGTCCACCGCGACCACCTCGCTCTACGGCAGCGGCCCGGTGATCGGCAAGGTGCTGATGGGCAAGAAGCAGATCAGCAGCATTCCCCCCATTGCCGAAACCTTCGACGCCAAGTTCGTGATGGAACTCGCCAAATAACGAAAAAGCATTGCCTCGGTGGCGCGTGACGCGGCTCGGCCGCGCTGCGCGCCACGCCGGGAGCCAAGCTCGGAGACCACCATGGCCAGCACCCTGTTCCGCTACGACGACGGCGCCGTTCCCAACATCCTTGCCCTGGGCTACATGGCCGCGGGCTATCTCGCGGGCGTGGGCCTGCTGGTCGCGCAGGCGTGGTGGCTCAACGCCCTGGGCGTGCTGCTGCTCGCGCATGCGTTGACCTATTCCGCCTATTTCCTGCACGAATTCGCGCATGGCGCGATCTTCAAATCCAACGCCGCCAACCAGCGCGGCGGCACGGCGATGAGCTGGATCAACGGCAGCTGCTACGCACCGTTCGCCGACCTGCGGCGCAAGCACATGCGGCACCACATCGACCGCGCCGACGTCATCACCTTCGATTACAAGCGCTTCCTGCGCGAGGCCCCAGCGTGGGTGCGCGCGCTGGTGCTGGCGCTGGAGTGGGCCTACATCCCGGCGGTCGAATTCATCATGCGCGCCTACGTGATGCTGCTGCCCTTCATCGAGCCGCAGCGCGCTGCGGGCCGCAAGCGCATCCTGGCCGTGCTGGCCGTGCGCCTGGCGTTTTTCGCCGCGCTGGCATGGATCTCGCCCAAGGCGGTGCTGCTGTATTTCGTCGCCTACCTGTTGTTCGTCACCGTGCTGCGTTTCGCCGACGCCTACCAGCACACCTACGACGCCTTCGCCGTGCTCACCGGCGGCCGCATTCCCAACGACAATGTGCGCGATCACGACTACGAGCAGCACAACACCTATTCCAACCTGGTCTCGGTGCGCCACCCCTGGTTCAATCTGCTGCTGCTCAACTTCAGCTATCACAACGCCCACCACGAGAAACCCACGGCGCCCTGGCACCGACTGCCGGCTTTGCACCGCGAGCTGTATGCCGACAAAGATACGCAGGTGCTCCCGATGTCCACCCTGCTGCGCGGCTTCCATCGCCACCGCGTCAAGCGCGTGCTGAGCGACGACTACGGCGTGGTCAAGGCCGGCGCGGACAAGGCCCAGGATTTCTACGGCGCGGTGGGCGTGTCCTTCCTCACGGCGGTCTGAAGCGCATGCGCGACGACTTCTCGGGCAGAACCGCGCTGGTGACCGGCGCCGCCACCGGCATCGGCCGCGCCATCGCGGTGGCCATGGCCGAGGCGGGCGCGACGGTCATCGTCAACCATCTCGGTCGCGCCGAATTGGCGGATGAAACCGTGGCGCTAATCGCCGCTGCGGGTGGATCGGCCTGGGCGGTGGAGGCCGACGTGTCGCAGGGCGCCGCGGTGCGCGGCATGATGGACGCCTGCCTGCAACGCCACGGCGTTGTCGACATCCTGGTCAACAACGCCGGTATCCTGCTTGAAAAACCCTTTCTGGACATGCGCGAGTCGGAATGGGATCACGTCCTGGCCACCGACCTCAAGTCCGTGTTCCTGTGCTGCCAGGCTGCCCTGCCCGCCATGCTGCGCCGCGGCGGCGGCTGCATCATCAACGTGGCGTCGGAACTCGGCTACCTCGGCCGCGCCGGGTTCACCGCCTACACGGCGGCCAAGGCCGGGGTCATCACCCTCACACGCTCGCTGGCGCGCGAGTTCGCGCCGACGGTGCGCATCAACGCCATCGCGCCTGGGCCGGTGGACACCCCCATGCTGGCGCTGGACCAGATGAGCGCGGCCTGGGCGGCGAAGGAAGCCGACGTGCCGATGGGCCGCGTGGGGAGACCCGAGGAAATCGCCGCCACCGCCGTGTTCCTCGCCTCCCCGCACGCCAGCTATTACTGCGGCCAGACCCTCAGCCCCAACGGCGGGGCGCTGATGGCCTGAACGCGACGGCGCAACACGACCAAGAAAGGACGATGGCATGAACCCCGTGATGATGGACCGCATGAGCTGGATCGCCTACCGCGACCGCATCGCCGAAGACAGCCCGGTGGTGTTCCTGCCCTGCGGCGCGCTCGAACAACACGGCCCGCACCTGCCGCTAGGCACCGACGCGCTGCTCGCCACCGCGGTGTCGGCCGGTGTCGCCGCGCGCATCGACGGCATCGTCGCGCCCGCGCTGAGCTATGGCTACAAGTCGCAGCCCAAATGCGGCGGCGGCCAGCACTTCCCCGGCACCACCAGCCTGGATGCGTCCAGCCTGATCCAGATCACCCGCGACGTCATCCGCGAACTGGCCCGCCACGGCGTGCGCAAGCTGGTGGTGGTGGTCGGGCATTACGAGAACCAGTGGTTCGTCACCGAAGGCATCGATCTGGCGCTGCGCGAACTCGGCCCAGCCTGCCCGCTGCGGGTCATGCGCCTGGAATACTGGGACTTCCTCACCGAGCAGACCCTGGCGCGCGTGTTCCCCGACGGCTTCCCCGGATTCGCGCTGGAGCACGCCGCCGTCATCGAAACCTCGCTGATGCTGCACCACCACCCCGAACTGGTGCGCATGGACCTACTGCCGGACGACGGACCCGCGCAGTTTCCGCCCTACGACACCTATCCGCCGCGCCCGCAATGGGTGCCGCCGTCGGGCGTACTGTCGTCCGCGCGCGGCGCCGACGCGGCCAAGGGCGCGACCATGTCGCAGGAACTGACCGAACGCCTGGTCGCCGCCATCCGCGACGAGTTCGCCGACTGAGATGGACGCCCTCGCCCCCATGCCGCTTGGCCGCGACACCGCGCTGCTGATCATCGACATGCAGCGCGACTTTCTCGACCCGCGCGGCTATGCCGCACACGCCGGGCTGAACACTGCCCTACTGCGCGCGGCCATCCCTGGCGCGCAGCGCCTGCTGCACGCCGCGCGGCGCCGGGGTCTGCTCGTCATCCACACCCGCGAAGGCCACCGCGCCGACCTTTCCGACTGCCCTACCGCCAAGCTGCAGCGCACCGCGCGCGCCGGCGCCCCCATCGGCACGCCTGGCCCGCTGGGCCGGCTGTTGGTGCGCGACGAACATGGCCACGGCATCGTCGATGAACTCGCCCCCCGGGCCAACGAACCCGTGGTGGACAAACCCGGTTACAGCGCCTTCCACCAGACCGATCTGCAGCAGATCCTCGCCGCGCAGGGAATCCACGAACTGGTGCTGTGCGGCGTGACCACCGAGGTTTGCGTGCACTCGACGTTGCGCGCCGCGACGGACCTCGGCTACCGCTGCCGCCTCGCCAGCGACGCCTGCGCCTCGGCTTTCCCCGCCTTGCACCAGGCCGCGCTGGACATGGTGACAGTGGAAGGCGGCATCTTCGGCAGCGTGCATACCAGCGCGGAGCTCGCCGGGGCCATCGACACCCTGCCCCAGGAATCCCCATGACCCAGGTTTTGCGCATGTGGCCGCTGCTCACCGCCACGCACCGCTACGACAAGTCCATCTCCACCCGCAACCGCGGCCAGGGCGAGATCATCGAAGCCCCCATCCTCGCCTATCTGATCGAGACCGCGCAGGGGCGCATCCTCTACGACGTGGGATGCGATTACGGCAAGATCGCCGACCCGCGGCTGCGCGAGCGCTACTACGCCCCGCAGACCTTCGCCTTCGGCGCCCCCGACATGCGCGAGGACCAGCGCCTGCCCAGCCATCTGGCGCGGCTCGGCCTGAGCCCGGCGGACATCGATGTGGTCTTCCTCGGCCACCTGCACTTCGACCACGCCGGCGGCCTGTGCGAGGTGTGCGGCGCCGAGGTGCATGTGCAGCACGACGAAATGGCCGCCGCGCGCAGCGGCCTGGACCCCGCCTACTTCCCGGACGACTTCGCCGGCAGCCATCGCTGGAAGCTGATGCGCGGCGAATACGACCTGTTGCCCGGCGTGCGCGCGATCTCCAGCCCCGGGCACACCGCGGGCCATATGTCGCTGTGGGTCGAACTGCCGCGCGGCGCCCCCGTGATCCTCTGCGGCGACGCCGCCGACCTGGAGGAAAACCTGCGCGACGAAATCGCCCCTGGCATCTGCTGGCAGGACCGCGAGGACCAGGCCATCGCCAGCATCCGCAAGCTCAAGGCCCTGGCCACGCGCGAGCAGGCCATGCTGTGGCCCAACCACGATCTGGCGTTCTGGAAAAGCCTGCGCCACTTTCCCGAATTCCACGACTGATGTCCGACACCGTCCCCCCGCACTACCAGGGCCTGTGGCGCCGCACCCTGCTGACCGCGCCGGGCCTGCGCGACGACACCACCCTCGTGTTGTGGCTGCAGACCGCGCAGTGGCACGCCGACCTGCGCATTCCCGCCGATCGGCCGCCATGCAAGGGACGCACATCCCTGCACGATTGCAGCCGCGACGAGTTGCTCGGCCTGCTGCGCCAGGAAGGTTTCGCCGGCATCACCCAGGTGCAGGGCGACACCTGCGAATGGCTTCGCCAGTTGGACTACCGCCCCACGGGCCGGCGCGATCTCGGCAGCATGGCCTTCTCGCCGGCCTGCGACGCCATCGACGAAGTCGGCATCGAGGCCGATTACGCCGAACGCTGGGAGCGTGAGCCGCAAGGCAGCGGCACACAGGCCATGGTCCACGTTCCGGACGAACGCGCACCCGTCCTATGGCTGGCCTCGGGGTCGTGTTTCATGCGCGTACGTCCGCGTGCCATGCGCGCGGAGGAGGTTCGTGCCGCCTGGACCCGGGTACAAAACGGCTCCGCGCACGACGAGGAGCTACGCCAGCTGGCCGATTTTGAAATCTCGTTTGGTGACATTGCGCATGGGCAAGGGCAAATCATCCACTCCACCCTGCCCTGGTTAGAAGGGGCGCGACTCAAGCCCTCCTGTCCGGCTGTCTCCGGTTAGCGCCCGGTCCCGCGCTGGCGAGCGATGCGCCGCGACCACCCACAAAACCAAGGAGACGTAGCGCGTTTTGCAACAGTCAGCAAAGCCGCCGTTTGCATACCCCTGACAGCATGCGGCGTAATACTCCCCTAAGTTAGATTTAAGTCACCAGGCGAACACTGCAGTCGTCCGCGATGCTTTGGATACCGCGGCGTTCAGCAACCGGGGCTTGGCCCCACTTTCCTGGAGTTGATCATGAACAAATTCTCAGCCCTTCTCGCCATTGCCGGCCTCGCCACCGCCGTGAGCGCTCAAGCCGCCATACCCACCCGGCTATTTGGCGCCAAGCTCTGCTGCCATCGTGCGCGTGCTCCAGTGCGTGGCGGCTTCGGGTTTGGTCTGGGTGGTCAGTTCTACCAACCGCGACACATCCACCTTGGCCGGTGGCGCGCCGCGCGGCAGATCCCGCTCGATGCCGGCAAGTCGCGACTCGGCGTACCGCTTACGCCAGCGTGCAACTTGCACACGGCCCACGCCTAACTGCTGGGCGATGGCCTTGTTCTGCATCCCCTCCGCGGCCAGCAGCACGATGCGGGCACGCTGTGCAAGCCTCACGCTCGACAGCTTGGAGCGCACCAGCTTCGACAATTCGGCATGCTCTTCGTTGGTCAGCACGATCTCGGGGGCCACTCGCATTCACTTCTCCACTCTGCACGTATCGCCCATTGGAGAAGCGGGATTGATATAAATTCCATCAAGATCGCGACACTACACTAGGCAGACGCTCCTTGCAGGGCTTGCGCTGCGGCGCACAATCTCTTGTCCAAAACCGCAGCCTTGCCAAACGCCTTGTGCCGCGCACCTCTAGAGGGGCCTTGGCAGGGCTTGCGCAGCGCAACGCCGCCCTCTTGTGCCGTTGCAACAGGCTTCCTTATGATCCGGCGACACCGAGCCTTCGGGCCGGCATTGCCTTGAACCTGGGAGATCACCATGAAAAAATTATCAGCCCTTATCGCCATTGCCGCCCTTGCAACAGCCGTGAGCGCCCAGGCCTCCGCGCCAACCTCGCTGCTTGGCAACACAGTGCCCGATTCCACGGCCAACCGCGTCGTACAGATCTCACCGAGCACCAAAGACCTGAACGTGAAGTGGGGCCAAAGCGTCGAGTTCCAGAGCCAAGGCAAGTCATTCACCTATGACTTCAACGGCCCGCGCGCCGACGCCCGTGTCAATCTGCAACGCGTAGCCCCAGCCGGCGTGATCAACCATCCGGTGTATGCCTACGTGGGAAGTTTCCCGAAAAACTATTGAGCTTCAAAGCCTTGCAGTGAAGCGGTGGATCATGGACATGCGGTGCTTACCTCAAGCCGTGCGTTCAGCCGCCGTGAGATATGTCCGCCAGCCGCCGAATGCGGTGATGTCGCGGGCCCCTTCGATGCCGATGCCTTCGCAGATGAAACCGCTCACCGTGCTGCCGTCCTCGAGTTGCAGACTGCCGATGCCCAGCGGCGCGGGGATACCGGCAACGAAACTGCCGAAGGTGCTGACAGGCAGTTCCCACACTTCACAGGCAATGGCCGCGCCGCCGCTGGCCACGCGGACCAGGCCTGGGCGCTTGCCGTCGGGCAGCGCATAAAGTTTGTAGTCGGGCACGGTACGCGTTTTGGCCACTAGGCGACCACCGCGTGAAGTGAGTTGTCCGTTCAGTGGTAAGCCGCTGAGATGGGCGCCCACCACCGCGACGCGAACCTGGCCGCTGGGCACAGCGGAAGGCACAGCCTTGGACTCCGCTGCCGGTGTGGTTTCAACCGCGCCGCAAGGTCTGTCGACGCTACGCTGCCAGCGTGCCGCGAGATGCAGCAGCGGCACGTCCTGGTGCGCCGGCGCGAACAGCGTGACGCCGAACGGCAGGCCGTCGCTACGGAAACCGGCGGGCACGGCGATGGCGGCGTAGTCCAGCAGGTTCATGAAGTTGGTGTACAGGCCAAGGTCGGTGTTGCGCGCGATGGGCTCGGCCAGCATTTCGGCGCGGGTGTAGATGGTGCCCGCCGTCGGCGTGATCACGCAGTCCACGTCCTTCCAGATCAGGTCGCAAATGCGCTTGAGTTCGCGCAGCCGGTACTGTGCGGCGAAAGCATCGGCGGCCAGCGGTTTGGCGCCTCCGAGGATGATTTCGCGCGTCACCGGAAACAGGGCCTCGGGCTGGGCGTCAACGAAGGCTCGGATGGCCTGGTAGCGTTCGGCCACCCAGGGGCCGCCGTAGAGCAGACGCGCGGTGTCGAAGAAGGGCGTGAAGTCCAGCTCCACCGCTTCGCCACCCAAGGATTGCAGCCGCGCCACGGCCGCATCGAACAAGCCTGCGGCTTCGGCGTCGCCGAAGAACTGCAGGTCCTTGCGCGCGGGCACGCCGAAGCAAAAGCGCGGCGCGGCGCCGAAGTCGAAGCCATGGGGCTGGGCGGCACGCGAATACGGGTCGGCCGCATCCTCGCCCAGCGCCACGCCGAACACCTGCTGCGCGTCGCTGGCCGCCAGCGCGAAGATGGACACCACATCCAGCGAGCGGCAAGCGGGCACCACCCCGTGCGTGGACAGCAGGCCGCAGGTGGGCTTGAGACCGACGAGGTTGTTGAACGCGGCTGGCACGCGTCCGGAGCCCGCCGTGTCGGTACCAAGGGAGAAGCTGGCGAGGCCCAGCGCCACGGACACCGCGGAGCCGGCGCTGGAGCCGCCGGAGATGTAGTCGGGATTGAAGGCATTGCGGCAGGCACCAAACGGCGACCGCGTGCCGTTGAGCCCGGTGGCGAATTGGTCGAGATTGGTCTTGCCCATGGCGATGGCCCCGGCGTCGAGCAGCTTCTGCACCACGGTGGCCGATTGCGTCGGGGTGTAGGCATAGGAGGGACAGGCGCAGGTGGTGGGCACGCCAGCCAGATCGATGTTGTCCTTGATCGCGAACGGCACGCCGAACAACGGCATCCCCTCCATGCCGCGCGCCTCCAACTCGCGGGCACGCGCCAGCAGGCGCTCGCGCTCGGGCGGGGTGATCCAGATGGCGTGGTCTGGGTAGCGCGCATTGCGCGCCAGCAGTTCCTCCACCAGTGCCGTGGGGGTCAGGGTGCCGTCGCGGTAGGCGTCCAGCAGGGCGGGAATGGTCAGGCTCGTGGACATTCAGGTCTCCGTCAACACCAATAAATTCTGGCCGGCGCTCACCGCACCGCCTTCGTGGCACAGCAGTCGCGCCACCACGCCGTCGGCCGGCGCAGCCACGTTGATCTCCATCTTCATGGACTCGAGGATGCACAGCACGTCGCCAGCCTTCACGGTCTGCGACGGCTCGACGAGCACCCTCCAGACGCTGCCGGCAACGTGGCTGGCCACCAGACGGCTTCCCGGCGCGAGATCGAGCTCGCTGTCGCTGGCTGCCTCGGCCACATTGGCGTCGTTGGCCCAGTCGGCCTGGCCGCTCTGTTCCCAGCGTTCGCGCTCCTCGGCGAAGGCCTGGCGCTGGCTGGCGCGAAAGCCGGCGATGCTGGTGGCGTTGTCGTCGAGGAAGCGGCGGTAATCGGCGAGGCTGAAGCGGTCCTCACGGATGTCGAGCTGGTAGCGCCCATGCAGAAAGTCGGCGCGGATGGTGGCCAGCTCCTCGGTGCTCACCGGGAAGAAGCGGATCTGGTCGAAAAAGCGCAGCAGCCAGGGCTTGCCATCGGTGAACACCGCCGTCTGGCGCCAGCGGTTCCACATCTGCAGCGTGCGGCCGACTAACTGGTAACCGCCCGGCCCTTCCATGCCGTAGACGCACAGATACGCGCCGCCAATGCCCACCGCGTTCTCCGGCGTCCATGTGCGTGCCGGGTTGTACTTGGTGGTGACCAGGCGGTGGCGCGGGTCCAGCGGCGTGGCCACCGGCGCGCCCAGGTACACGTCGCCCAGGCCCAGCACGAGGTAGCTGGCCTCGAACACGATGCGCAGCACGTCATCCACGGACTCCAGCCCGTTGATGCGACGGATGAACTCGATATTGCTGGGGCACCACGGCGCGTCCTTGCGCACGCCGGCCATGTACTTCTCGATGGCCAGGCGCGTGGCTGGATCGTCCCAGCTCAGCGGCAGGTGCACGATGCGCGTGGGCAGCTCCATGGCCTCGGCGGGCGGCAGCGCGTCCTCGGCCTGGCGCAGCGCGTCGAGCAGTGTACGCAGCGGCAGCCGGCGGTTGTCGTAATGAATTTGCAGCGAGCGGATGCCCGGCGTGAGGTCGACGATGCCCGGCAGGCCGGACGCGGCAATCCACTGCATCAGCGCATGCACGCGAAAGCGCAGTTCGAGGTCGAGCACCAGCGGGCCGTATTCGACCAGCAGATTTTTATCCCCAGCCACACGGTAGGCCACGCCCACCGGATGCCCGTCCTGCGCGCCGCGCTGCGCGACCACGGGCGACTCCAGCGCCGGCGCGGCCGCCAGCGGCGGGTCGAGCGGTGGACCGTCGGGCATGTGCAGGCTTTGCAGCGCGGCGTCCTGCGCGGCTTCCAGCCGGGCGGCCTCGTCCAGGCTCACGGGCACGAAGCGCACCGTGTTGCCGGGGCGCAGCTGGCCCATCTTCCACAGGTCGGCGGCGACGATCACGCCTGGGCAGACGAAGCCGCCCAGGCTGGGGCCGTCGGGGCCGAGCAGGATGGGCATATCGCCGGTGAAATTGATGCTGCCCACGGCGTAGGCGTTGTCGTGGATGTTGGAGGGATGCAGGCCGGCCTCGCCGCCATCGCTGCGCGCCCATTGCGGTTTGGGGCCGATGAGGCGCACGCCGGTGCGGTTGGAGTTGTAGTGCACCTCCCAGTCCGTGGCGAAAAGCATGGCCACGTCGTCGTCGGTGAAAAAATCCGGCGCGCCATGCGGGCCGTAGCGCACGGCAATTTCCCAATGCGCGGCATAAACGGGCCGTGCAAGCGCGGTCACCTCCACGCCTGCCGTCGCCTGCGGATTGAGACCCATGTGCAGCACGTCGCCGGCGCGCAGGGTGCGCCCGGCATGGCCGCCGAACTGCCCTAGCGTGAAGGTGGCGCGACTGCCGAGGTACAGCGGCGCGTCGAAGCCTCCTGCCACGGCAAGATAGGCACGACAACCGCCACCGCGCACGCCGCCCAGCTTGAGCACCTGCCCGGTACGCACCGCATGGCTGCGCCAGGCCGCCAGGGGCTCGCCGTCGAGCATGGCGTCCAACTCCGCCCCTGTGAGGGCAATGACGGTGTCGGCGTTGAAGCGCAGCGTCGGCCCGGCCAAGGTGATCTCCAGCGTCACGGCATCGGCCGGGTTGTGCAGCAGGCGATTGGCGGCGCGGTGCGCCAGCGCGTCCATCGGCCCCGATGGCGGCACGCCCACGTCCCAGTAACCCAGGCGGCCGGGCCAGTCCTGCAGACTGGTCTGCACGCCGGGCTCCAGCACGTCCACGGTGCGCGCGAAGTAGGCCAGGCCGGTGAGGTAGCGCGTGGTCTGGCGCCCCTGCACGAAGGTGGCGTCGGCCACGATCTGCCGCAGATAGCCCAGATTGGTCTCGAAGCCGTAGAGCCGCGTGCTCGCCAGCGCGGCTTGCATGCGTGCCAGCGCATCGGCGCGGTCGCTGCCATGCACGATGAGCTTGGCCAGCATGGGGTCGTAAAACGCGCTGACCTCGGAACCGGTCTCAACCCAGGTTTCCACGCGCACATCCGGCGGGAACGCCACCTCGGTGAGCAGGCCGGTGGCGGGCTGGAAGTTCTTCGCCGGGTCTTCGGCGTACAGGCGAACCTGGATACTGTGGCCGCGCGGCGCGTGCACATAGCCGGCGCTGGGCGACTCGCCCGCGGCCTGGCGCACCATCCACTCCACCAGGTCCACACCGCTGACCTCCTCGCTCACGCCGTGCTCGACCTGCAGGCGGGTGTTGACCTCGAGGAAGTAGAACGCGCCGGTGTCGGCGTCAAGCACGTACTCCACGGTCCCGGCGTTGCGGTAGCTCACGCTGCGCATGAGTTGCAGCGCGGTGTCGTACAGGGCCAGGCGCACCGCGTCGGGCAGATGGGGCGCCGGGGTTTCCTCGATCACCTTCTGGTTGCGACGCTGCACCGAGCAATCGCGCTCGCCAAGGTGCACCACATGCCCGGCGCCGTCGCCGAATACCTGCACCTCGATATGCCGCGCCGCCTGCACATACTTTTCCAGATAGATGCCGGCTTCCTTGAAGTTGGCGCGCGCCAGACGCTCGACCCGGGCGTAGGCCTCCTGCAGCTGGTCTTCGCTCCAGATCAGCTGCATGCCGATGCCGCCGCCGCCGGCCGTGCTCTTGAGCATCACAGGAAAACCGATGCGCCGCGCCTCGTCCAGCGCATGGCCAGCGTCCGCCAGCAGCCCGCTGCCCGGCAGCAGCGGCACGCCGTTTTGCTGCGCCAGTTCACGTGCGGTGTGCTTGAGGCCGAAGGCGCGCATCTGCGCCGGCGTAGGGCCGATGAAGGCGATGCCGGCGGCCTCGCAGGCCTCGGCGAAATCCGGGTTCTCCGACAAAAAACCATAGCCCGGATGGATGGCCTGGGCGCCGGTCTGCCGCGCCGCGTCCAGAATGGCGTCGGCGCGCAGATAGCTCTGTGCCGCCGGGGCCGGGCCGATGCACACGGCGGCATCGGCCATGCGCACGTGGACGCTGTCGCGGTCGGCCTCGGAGTACACGGCCACGGCGCGAACGCCCATGCGCTTGAGGGTGCGGATGATGCGGCAGGCGATGGCGCCGCGGTTGGCGATGAGGACGGTGTCGAACATGTAGTGCCCACCCGTCCGCCCGAAAGGCGCTGGAATCCCTGGGGGCAATGCGTCGAATGAGCTTGGGAGTTGTTTCATCCTAGGGATGCGGCGGGTCGTCCCGCAGGATCTGGGTTGTCCCGACCGGGCCGTCCCGGTGGGCGGTTGGAAGCGCCTTCGTCAGTTCCAGATCAGCAGGCGCACGGGCGTGGGGTTGTAGGCATTGCAAGGGTTGTTGAGCTGCGGGCAGTTCGAGATGAGGCACAGCACGTCCATTGCGGCGCGCATCTCCACGTACTTGCCGGGTGCCGATACGCCGTCGGCGAACTCCAACCCGCCCGCTGGCGTGACCGGCACATTCATGAAGAAGTTGATGTTGCAGGTGATGTCGCGCTTGGTGAGCGCCCCCCGGGCCGGGCCCAGCCCGGCCTGCCCCCCAAGGGGGTCAAGGACACTTGGCGCGGACCGGCGTGCCCTTGAGAGCCCGCCGTCGTACTGCCACAGGCACTTGAGGAAGGTGTCACGGCAGGAGTGCATGGGCTGCTTGTCCAGCGCGTAGCGCACGGCGTTGCTCTCGGCCGAGCAGGCACCACCCAGGGTGTCGTGGCGGCCGCAGGTATCGGCGGTGATGGTCAGCATCTCGCGGCCATGGCTGGACATCAGCTTGCTGCCGGCGGTGAGGTAGATGGCGCCCTGCTGCTTGAGGGTTTCGGTGGCGCTGTAGCGCTCGGTGAAGTCGTGCGCGTTGTAGAACAGGGTGTCGACGGCCTGGTTGCCTTCCAGGTCCACGATGCGCAAGGTTTGGCCGGCCTGGATGGGGTGCAGCCAGCCCTCGCCTGCGGGAAGCACGTGGTCGTACACGGCGGTGCCAGGGTCGAGCGGACTTTCGACGAGATTGAAGGAAGACATGGCGGATCGGTGTCAGTGGATCGGGTTCAGCGAACCAGCAGGTCGGAACGGTAGAAGCCGCGCTGGTTTTCGGCGCAGGCGTTGCGGCAGAAGTCGCCGGCATCGGCAGCTCCGCAGCGCCAGGCGGTGAGCACGACGTCGCTGGGCGCGTAGCTGGGTCGGGCGTCCATGGGATGCGGCGCGGCGGAAAACACGGCTAGCACGTCCATATCGAAACGCAGGTCCAGCCACGCGCCGGCGCGGCCGTGGGCGGTATCGAAGTACAGCCGCCCGTCGGCGTCGGCCGTGACCTTGCTGAAGAAGTTGACGTTGGGTACCAGATCCCGGCGCCCCAGGCCGTACTTGCCGAGTTCGATCAGCATGCCGTCCTCGCCGCTGCGGTACATGGCGTTGCGGTGGCTCTGGTAGCTGGCCGCGCCGTAGCGGGCCAGGATGTCGGCATCGGTGGACAGCCCACCGAGCGGATCGTGCCAGCCGCTGGTGTCGGCAGTGATGGAGCACATCACCCGGCCCATGTCGGAGTACAGCGCATGGCCGCGCGTGAGCATGGCGGTGTGCTGCGCCTTGAGGGTGTCGGGCATGTTGTAGCGCTCGAGCTTTTCATCGGCGCGATAGAACAGAGCCGCGAGGTTGGCGCGCCCGCCGGTGTCGGTGAGCCGCAGCGCGGTGCCGCGCCGCATCAGCCCGGACCAATGGCAGCCGCCCGGAAGGACTTCCTCCCACAGCAGGGTGTCCGGCGGGACGGGATTGACGCTCTGCGTCATGCGATATCTCCTTGTGCGGTGTTCATGACTGTGCTCCCGGTCGCGGACTCGAGATGCTTGCTGAGCTGTTCCAGTTGTTCGAGGTCGGTCTTCATCCCCGAGGTCTCGCGGATGCGCTGCAGGATCTGGCGCTTGATGGCGAGGAACTCCGGCGTGATCTTCAGATCCTGGTCGCGCCGGCGGCCGAAGGGCAGGTCGACCACGCTGTCGATGCGCCCGGGCTTGGGCGCCATCACCACCACGCGGTCGCCGAGGTACAAGGCCTCTTCCACGTCGTGCGTCACGAACACGATGGTCGTGCCCTCCAGTTGATGCACGTGGCGGATGAGGTCGTGCATCACCTCGCGCGTCTGCGCATCGAGTGCGCCGAACGGTTCGTCCATCAGCAGCAGCTTGGGACGGTTCATCAGCGCGCGGGCAATGGCCACCCGCTGCTGCATGCCGCCGGAAAGCTGGTTGGGGTAATAGTCAGCGGCGTGCGCCAGGCCCATGAGCTGGAGCAAGGCGTCGGAGCGGCCCGAGGCCACTTCCACGTCGTTGCTAGTGAGGTTGTCGCGCACCACCTTGAGCTGGCGGCTGAAACGGATGTTGTCCTTCACCGTCAGCCACGGGTAGAGGCTGTAATGCTGGAACACCATCGCGCGGTCCGCGCCCGGGCCGTGCACCGGTTGGCCATCCAGGATCAGACGGCCGTCGTCGTAGCTTTCGAGCCCGGCGAGAATGCGCAGCAGGGTGGACTTGCCGCAGCCCGAGGCCCCCACCAGCACCAGGAACTCGCCCGGCGCGACATGCAGTGACACACGGTCCAGCACCAGCAGGGGCGACTCGTTGCGCCGCGCGAAACTCTTGCTGACTGCGTCGAACTGCACTTCCGATTGCGCCATGGTTCAGGCCTCCTCAGGCTCGCTTCCAAGGGAACACCACGCGGTAGATCCAGCGGAACGCCAGATCGAACAGCAGACCGATGAGCCCGATGACGAAAATTCCCACGAAGATCTTGGGCGTGTTGAGAAAACGCTGGCTCTGCAGGATCTGGAAGCCAAGACCGCTGTTGGCCGCCACCATCTCGGCCACCACCAGATAGGTCCAGGCCCAGCCCATGTTGATGCGCAGGATGTCCAGCAGTTCGGGCAGCACGCTGCGCCAGATCACCAGGCCCAGCACCTCCCCCTGCGTGGCGCCCATGGTGTAGGCCACCTCGAGGTAGTTCTCGGGAACCCGCCGCACCGCGTCGGCCACCATGACGATGATCTGGAAGATCACGCCGATGAAGATGATGGCGATCTTCGACCCCTCGCCGATGCCCACCCACAGCAGCACCAGCGGAATGAAGGCCGAGGCCGGCATGTAGCGCACGAAGTCGTTGATGGGCTGCAGCAGCGCCTCGAACCACTTGTAGGCACCGATGTAGATGCCCAGCGGCACGCCGATGACGGCGGCGATGACAAAGCCCATCACCACGCGGTAGATGCTGATGAGGGTGTCGTCCGACAGGCCGTTGTACGTCCAGTCGACGAAGCTGTGCACCACGGCCCCGGGCGAGGGCAGGAACAGCGCACCCACCCAGCCGCTGGCGGCCACCAACTGCCACACGAGCAACGGCAGCAGGAAGCCGAACACCGAGAGCAGGACATAGACCCAGTTCGGAATGGCGGCGCGAATGCGCATGCGCTCGCGCCAGCGCGCGCCCCCGGACGCCGGTTTGTGCATGCCAAGCGCGAGGCCATCGGCGGAATCCAGGGGTGCAGCGCTCATGGTTTCCCCCTCGGCGCGATGCGCACCCCCCCCAAGGGGGAGGGATCACCCATCTTCGGGCGGCCGTGCGATGCGCTCATGGCTTCATCGCCTCGCTCACGATGGAGGCGTCGATGAAGGTGGCCGGGTCGGGTGTGGCAGTGATGGCCTTCTGGCTGATCAGGAAGGCGCCGGAATCGGCCGTGCTCTTGTACAGCGAGACCGGAGCGCTGCTCTTGTGCATGGCCTCCATGTTCAGCTTGGCGCCAAACAGCCGCGTACCGGCCAGGCTCAGGGCGTATTCCTGGGGCTTGAGGCCGACGTGGGGCGCCATGATCTCGGCCGCCTTTTGCGGGTTCTTCTCGATGAATTTGACGGCGTCGAACCAGGCCCTGGTCATCGCCACGAAGTCCTTGCGGTGCGCGGCCAGGGCCGAATCGCGGGCGTACACCACGTCGGGAATCAGGCCCGGCGCGGACTTGCTGGTGAACAGGGGATGGCCGGCCCTGGCGTTCTCGATACGCTGGATCCAGGGGTTCCACACGCCGGCGGCCGGAATCTTGCCGGCGATCAACGCGGCGGCGGCGTCGCCCGTGGACATGTTGACGAAGGTCACGTCCTTGTCCGTCATGCCATGCGTCTTCAGCGCGGTGACGGCGAGGTAATGTTCGATTGAGCCGATTTCCACGCCCACGCTCTTGCCCTTGAGCTCGGGAAAGGTCTTGATGGCATTGCTCACCATCAGCGCGTCGTTGCCGGCGGAGTTGTCGGTCACGAGGATGACCTTGGCCGGTACCTTTTTCTCCACCGAGGCCAGCGTGTCGATCAGCGCCTGGCAGTTGGCGTCGATCTGGCCGGCGGCCAGGGCGTTCACCGACGTCATGTAGTCGGGAAACCAGACCAGCTTGACATCGGCACCATATTTCTTGAAGTAACCCTCCTTCTCGGCCACGTACCAGGCGACCCAGCCTGGCCAGTCCGACAGGCCCAGCGTGACCTGGGCAAAAGATGGAATCGGATGTAGGGCCAGGGTGAGCAGGCCGGCGAGGGGGACAACTCTGCGCAACAGGTTTCGCAACACAGACATGATGGGCTCCAGGGTGAGTATGTGGAATACAAGCGGAGGCGTGCGACTGGCAACCTCCCGGGCTTTTATCCCTCCGTGGAGCCCTGCATCTGCAGAGCCGGCATGCTCTCGGACCAGACATCGCGACGTGGCATGGCGACCGGAACCCTAGCTTGCCTCAGTGCGTGCTCCCGGCACGCCTCCTGGCCAACATCAAGCAGAAAGCATGCCACCCGCCAGGTTCGCGAGGTCGATCACCCACTTGCGTGCTTCACGCCTGGGCCGCGGGGCGATCAAGCTCGAACCCAGGAGTCGCGCACTCCGTTCTGGTGCACAAACGCACCAAAACAAGGATGGCCTGTCGGACCTTGTCACACATCGCACCACGCGATCGCGCCAAACCCCAGGCGCGAGTGCAGACATCGCGTGAACAGGCCCTAACCCCGCGCCGCAAGCAGCGGACGCGTCAGATCGGCAAGCGCGCTGCGCTGCCTACCATGCGCGTCGAAGTTGCCGGCCGACAGCCAGTGCACATGCGCGGTGCGCAAGGCGGGCCATTCGGTGTCCAGAATGGCGTACCACGCGGTATCGCGGTTGCGCCCCTTCACCACGGCCGCCTGCCGGAACACGCCCTCGAAGCTGAACTCCAGGCGCTGCGCGGCCCGGCGCGACGCGGCGTTGAGCGAGTTGCGCTTCCATTCCACGCGCCGATAGCCCAGCGCGAAGGCATGGTCGATCATGAGAAAGATCGCCTCGGTCGCCGCCGGCGTGCGTTGCAGGCTTGGCGCGAAGGCCAGATGGCCGATTTCGATGCAGCCGTTGCGCGGATCGATGCGCAGGTAGGCGGCCACGCCCGCGGGCTGGCCCGTGATGTTTTCGACGATGGCGAACAGCATGGGGTCGGCCACGCCGGCATAGCCCAGCGCCAATCCGCGTAGGCCTGCGCGTCGGCGAACGGCCCGTAGGGCAGATAGGTCCACGTGGCGCCTTGCGCATCCGCGGCGAAGGCCGCGTGCAGCGCTGGAGTATGGCGCGCGGCGTCCAGCGACTCCAGGCGCACGCGCGTCCCGGCCAGCACCCCTCGCGCGGGCGCGGGGGTGGCGTCCAGCCAGGCAGCTCGGCACCCAGCGGGCCATTGGGGGCAACGCCTGGCCCTTGTCGGTGGCTGTCGTCGTCATGGCCATGGGTTCAACGCAGGCACGGTGCGGAACGATGCCTCAGCCCACCAGGGCGCGGGCGAAGGCGCGCGCATCGAAGGTCTGCAGGTCCTCGAGCAATTCGCCCACGCCGATGAAGTAGATCGGCACGGCGATGTCCCGAACTCAGTTGCAGGTTTGAGCTGGTGGACGGGGAGCATTATGCTGCCAGACGTTGATCTGGCTGCGGTCGCAGCGCCCGGACGAGTTCAGGAAGCTGTGCAAAGCCCTTGATGCGGCGCATGCCTCGCTCGCTCTCCAGGAAGCCCATCACCGTGCAGCGCAGCGCCATGTCGGCATTCTGATCGTTCGTCACCCGCTGGCTGTGGCGGCGCACCACCGAGTTGGGCGACTCGATGATGTTGGTGTTGCTCAGGCTGCGTGCCAGAGCCCCTTGTACGCCCAGAGTGGCAGCCGTGAACATCTGCTCCAGGCCTTCGAGCACGCTGGCCGCCGCATCGGGGTGCTGAGCCTTGAGTTCCTGGGCCAGTGCCTTCAGGCGCCCAATGCCGTTGACACGCTGCAAGCCAAACGCTGCTTTCATGCGCCAGGCCACCTGCTCGCGCATGTCTTTGGGCAAACGCTCGGTGACGTTCCTGATCTTGTGGATCTGGCAGCGCTGCACCTTGGCCGCCTGGCCACACAGGCTGTTGATGGCACTGGCCAGGGCCTTGGATCCATCAATCACCCACAGGCGAGACACATCCAGATCCAGCCCTTGGTCACGCAGCTGCACCAGCAGGTCTTTGGCCACCCGGGCGTTCTCGCTGGAGCCCGCCACCAGCCCCAACAAGTGTTTGTGCCCTGTGACGTCCAGTCCCAGGGCGACCAGGATGTGCTGCTTGCCCACCATCAAGCCGTCCAGGAACACGGCCACGATGTCCAGCTCCTCATAGCGGCGCTCACGCAAGGCGGCCAAGGCACGGGCCGCCTGCTTGATGTGCTGGCGGCTGACGGCGCTCTTGGAGATGCCCAGCTCGTCGTGGCAGCGGTGCACCGCCCGAGCGTACTTGCGCGTGCTGATGCCGCACGTCAGGATGTCGGCCACCCGTTGTGACAGCCGCTCATCGGCAGCCAGTGCCTGGTAGGCAGGAATACCGACCTCCCCCTCGCTATTGCGCAGGCGTGGGCGTTGAACCTTGAGCTTGGCCTTGCCCACGCTCACCTGCCCAGCCTGTGTGCCGTGCCAGCGTACATCGCCGACATGGCGCCCGGGGTGTTTGGAGCCAGCCACTTGTTGGGCCGAGAGCACCAACAGTTCAGAAAACTTGTTCGACTTGTTCATGGCTCCATTCTCTCGAAGGTTGGAGCCTCCTCAAAATCCGGGGCGGTTCACATCTGGCGCAAGTGAAGGCCTTGCATGAGGCGGATTTGCGGGCGGGGTTCGGCGATGTCTATTTGCCTTTTGCGCTGGAGCGCAAGTACCCCGATGCCGGTCGCCCGAGTTCGACATATTTTTGCGTAAGTGATTGATTCGCCTCTGTTCAGGCGCTTGAAATTGGCACTACGGGGCGATGTCGAAGGGCTCTTTGGTGGGGGCGTCGAGTTGAAGTTGGTCCAACAGGGTGAGTTGCTCGGGGCTCAAGTCGGTCAGGCCGCTGGCGGCGCCCTGGCCGGCGATGCGAACCTGGTGGAGCTGGATGTGGCGAACGATCTCGAGGGCGCGCTCCAGGCAATAGGGGCTGCCCGAAGCCTTGAGCTGCATGCGCAGCACGCGGTACAGCACCAGAGCCATGAAACAGATCAGGGCGTGGGCCCGAATGCGATCAGGCATTCAGCCGCCAGCCGCTCGCGCAAACGCGGGTCGCTGATTTGGCCGATCAGATCGTGGATGGCTGACAACGTGTTCCCCCTGTTATTTTTGAATTCATTGTTTGCCCGTCCCGGATGCCGGGCTCACCAGACTGACCCCGGAGAAATACGTGGAGTAACGCTGCGTATCCCGTGTAAGCACAGTGTAGCCCGCCACGGCGGCATGCGCGCCGATGAAGAAGTCGGCAAGCACGTTGTTTTTCTTTCCTCCCTGCCGGCGGTAACGCACGAAGGCCTTGCCGGCCAGGAACAACGCGGGCCGGGGAATCTCGATCATCGTCAGCCCCAGGTCATCGATGGTGCGATCCAGGGCTTCGACCGTCGAGAACGTCAGCGATAGTTCCGAATAGATGACTGGGTTGATGGCCAGGCGATGAATCTTGGATTGCGCCCGTAGCTGGCCTATAGACCAGTCCGACCATTCCGGATCGTCTTCCAGAACGTCGACCAGCACATTGGTATCGACCAGCAGCATCAACGTAACCTCAAGCTCCGTCGCGCAGCAGGGCCATCAAGTCATCAGTGCGCCACTTTACGTCGGCCTTGCCACGGGCCGCCTCGAAGCGATCCGGCTTGCGGCTGGGCTTGGCGCCCACCTTGTGAATGACGACATCGCCTTCGCGATTGACCGCAAAATCTACCGAGCAGCCGGGTACCAGATCCAGCGCATCGCGAATCTGCTTGGGGATGGTGACCTGACCCTTGCTGGTGAGTGTCGTCGACATGGCATGACTCCTTTTGTATTACTGAGATGTTAATTGTAATACCCAAAGAGACGACAGGCTATCGGAGCAGAACGATTATCGAAATCAGCTTGGCTTCATGATCGAACAACGCGTTCATGGCGATGTCGTCAATCACCACACGGAGCCCACGATGAACACCCAGCAAGCCGCCCTCGATGCCTACCTCGCCCGCACCGCCGCCATCCGCGCCAAGCTGGAACGGTTGCAGCAACTCGCCGACGACCACTTCGGTCACAACCACGATAGCATTCATTGGGGGCACGAGGTCGACATCGGGCGGGTGGAGGCCCGGCTGGACGATCTGCTGGCGATCTTCGGCGGGGGCGAGTGACGATGCCCACCAACCACCGGAGATGATCATGAACGTCAAACTGACCGCCACCCAGACCGCCATCCTCAAAGCCGCCGCCGGCCGCCCGGATGGCAACATCGAACCGCTGCCAACCACTCTGCACGGTGGTGCTCGTGCCAAAGTTATCGAGGGACTGCTCGCCCGAGATCTCGTCGCCCGCTCACAACCGGCCGTTTCTAAGAATTACAGCCCCTCGGCACAGAACACGGAGGGGGTCACGATGCGTGAGCGACCGATGCGGCCGCGTTGCAGTAGCCCGGCGCGGCGATCGCCCGTCACCAGGTAATCCACTTCACCGGCCCATGCCATCGCGAGCAGGAAGGCGTCGTTCGGATCGCTGGCATCCACGCCCTCGGGCAGAGGCGGTAGGTGCTCCAGCACGATGGCACGCTGGATGTTGTTGACCATTGCGCCGATGCGGTGCGCGGGCAAAATGGCCTTGAGCTTCGGGTAGCGACTCACGCGGCGCAGTTCATCGAGCTGCGCCGTGGATGTCACCAGATCAAAGCGCCCCGCGTGCCAAGCACGATAGATGGCGTCAGGCGGTCCGTGCGGCGAAATCAATGCGCCGAGCAGCACATTGGTGTCCAGAATGACGCGCATCAGTGCTCACGCGCCCATTGCACCGCTTCGTCAATGAGGTCGGTCAGTTCCACCTCACTCATGCCAGCCGCGGCGGCCTTGGCTTGATCGACCGCGCGTTCCAGCAGGTAGGCGCGTACGGCCTCCTCAATGAAACGCGACAAGTCTCCCTTGCGCCCGCCGCCCTGCGCAGCAAGAAACATGCGCACGGCCTGATCCACCTCCGGCGACACGGCGATATTCCAGCGCGTTGTATTCATGCTTTTGATGCTCCATAAAAGTGGATTGTGTGACGGTGCTTATACACCGATTGGTTTACTTTCGCAATATTGAGCCTCTTGCAAAACCCCCTGACGTGTTGCGTTGACGCAGCTCCCGTGGATGCATTGGCCCGTTTTGACCTGCGCAGGGGGCTGCGCGAGGTCACGGATTCGTGTTTTTCATGGTTTGGCCGTTTTCCGAAGACATCTTGCCCTGCGGCACAGCCACATCGGGTTCAAAGCAGCTCACACGCACCGGAGCGACTCAGTGTCGCAATCGCATCAACTGATCGGCCGCCAGCACGAGAATGCCGAACTGCCCGTGCGGGTTCGGCTCCACTCGCGCCACCCGCTTTCGCCAATGGGCCACGCGGGTGCTGCGCGAGCATCTCACCAAGGGCACTCGCTCGACCGTGAGCGTTTCGAGAAGAACGCCGCCGAACTCGAAGCCGCGCTGCAACTGGTGAAGAAGGCTGCCGCCGGCGAGGCGCTAACCGCCAATGAGGGCCGCGGCCTGGTGAATGTGATCGCCCGCTACACCCAAACCTTCCTATGGCTGCAACGCTACGACGAAGGCTTGCTGACTGCGCCGGCAGGCAGTCCCGGCGGCGTGCTGCCCAGCCTGGAAGAGGCCCGCGCGGCGATAGCGAAGCTCAGGGCGAGGCGTTCAAAAACTTCTTCGCCGGTCGCGCCCGCTACCCGCAACCGCGCAGACGAGGGCGCGACGACCGCTTCACGCTCACCAACGACCAATTCACCCTCGACGGCTGCCGCATTCGCATCCCCCATCTGGGCTGGGTGCGCATGCGCGAGTCGTTGCGCTTTACAGGCAAAATCATGTCTGCCACGATCTCTCGTGTGGCCGACCGCTGGTTTGTCAGCATCACCGTGGACACGCCCGACTGTTCACACCTGCCCAAAGCCGAAAACCAAGGCGCGGTCGGTGTCGATCTGGGCGTGTCCACGCTCGCAACGCTCTCGACGGGAGAGCCACCCATCCCCGGCCCCAAGCCCCACAAGGCGCTGATGGGGCGATTGCAGCGGCTCTCGCGCAGCCTGAGCCGCAAGCAAAAAGGCTCGGCCAACCGCGCCAAGGCCAAGGCGAAGCTGGCCCGGCTGCACGCCCGTATCGCCAACATCCGCAAGGATGCGCTGCACAAGCTCACGACCGACCTCACGCGCCGTTTCCACACCATCGGCGTGGAGGACCTGAACGTGCGCGGCATGGCGAAAAACCGGCACCTGGCTCGCTCCATTGCCGATATGGGATTCTTTGAATTCCGGCGGCAGTTGGAATACAAGGCGGCCATGCGCGGCGGCGTCGTCATCGTGGCCGACCGTTGGCATCCGAGCAGCAAGACGTGCTCGGCATGCGGCCACAAGCTCGAAACCTTGCCGCTGTCGGTGCGCGAGTGGACGTGCCCGGCGTGCGGCGTCATGCATGATCGCGACGTGAATGCTGCGATCAACCTGAATAATATGGCCGTGAGTTCCACGGCGTCAGCCTGTGGAGAGGAAGGCTCTGGCCGTGCTCGCAAGAGCGCGGTGAAACCGGCCTCGGTGAAGCAGGAAGCAAGCAGCAGATCGAGTCAGAGATGACAAGGTTTGCGTAGGAATTGCGGAACGGCGCACCGACAGGAGATGACGTAAATACGTATTAGCGTACTGCGTAGATACGTTAAGCCCACAGCAAGTGACGCGGCCATAATGAAGTATGGTAAGGTAATACCTTGAGATACTTTGATGGGGGCTGCCATGACTGCTGCTGCCGTTCGCCCTGTGTCGATCAAGATTGACGAGGACACCAAGGCTCGCGTGAAGCGCCTGGCTGACGCACGTCATCGCACGTCGCACTGGCTGATGCGCGAAGCGATCACCCAGTACGTTGATCGCGAGGAAAAGCGCGAGGCCTTCCGCCAGGACACCCTCAAGGCCTGGGAAGAGTACCGCACCACCGGACTGCATGTGACCGCCGATGAGGCCGATGCTTGGCTTGCCCAGCTCGAACAGGGCAATGACATCGAACCTCCGGCATGTCACGTCTGATCTGGTCACAACCGGCGCTGCTCGATGTGCAGCGCCTCTATCGTTTCCTCGCACCCAAGAATCTCGACGCCGCCAAGCGGGCGGTGAAGGCCATTCGCCAAGGCGTCAAGGTGCTGGGACAGCAGCCCGGCGTCGGCCGTCCCATTGAGGACATGCCTGACGAGTTCCGGGAGTGGATCATTGACCTCGGCGATAGCGGCTACGTGGCCCGCTACCGCATCGACATAGATGCCGTCACGATCCTGGCGGTGCGGCACCAGAAAGAAGTGGGCTACTGATGGGGACACGCTTCGGCCGCCGCGCTGCGGATGGCACCTATGAGTACCACGACAGCAAAGAGTCGCTTGTCGCGGCTGAGCGCCGCGACAGCAGCGACGCACGCTCTGGCCTCTTCGGTTTGATCGGCCTGTTGGTCGGTGGATTTTCAACGGCCTGCTAACAGGCCGTTGAAAAACGTCGCGAGGATGGCCAGATGCAAGGCGCACGGCGCGCAGCGACCGAGACATATCAAATAGATAGGCGAGGCAGCGCGCACCGTGCAACGCCGCAGATGGCCCACCGCAGTAGTTTTTCAATGGCCTGCTAATAGTCCTGTCCCGTAAATAACTGGCATTAATCTTGCGTGCCAGTGCGGTATCTTTGAACCCGAGATACCGCGATGAAAACAGGCAGGCCGAAGGCCGAACTTTTGCTGACGGACGCGGAGCGTTCGCAGCTCCAATCCTTCGCTCGCAGCCGCTCGCTGCCGGCGGCGCTGAACCTGCGTGCGCGCATCATTCTCGACAGTGCGACCGGTGAACAAAGCAAGGACATCGCCAAGCGGCTCAAGCTGAGCATGGCCACGGTCGGCAAGTGGCGATCGCGCTTTGTCGATCGCCGCATTGCCGGCCTGTACGACGACATGCGCCCGGGCAAGCCGCGAACCATCGACGACGAACGCGTGGCGCTGTTGATCAAGACCACCCTGCATACCAAGCCGGTCGACGGCTCGACGCACTGGAGCGTGCGCTCGGTGGCCGCCGAGACTGGCATCTCCAAGAGCAGCGTGGCGCGCTACTTCCAGCTCTTCGGCTTGCAACCCCATCGCACCGAAGGCTTCAAGCTGTCCAACGACCCGTTCTTCATCGAGAAGCTGCGCGACGTCGTTGGCCTGTACCTGAGCCCGCCCGACAACGCGCTGGTCATCTGCGTGGACGAGAAGAGCCAGTGCCAAGCCCTGGAGCGAACACAGCCCATGCTGCCCATGGGCTTCGGCTACGTCGAGGGCGTCACCCACGACTACAAGCGTCACGGCACAACCACGTTGTTCGCCGCGTTGAACGTGCTCAACGGCGCGGTGCTGGCCAGTTGCAAACCGCGGCATCGTCATCAGGAGTACCTGTCCTTCTTGCGGGAGATCGAGCGAGCTGTACCGGCCGCGCTCGAAATCTACTGCATCGCGGACAACTACGCCACGCACAACCACCCGAAGGTCAAGGCCTGGCTGGCTGCACATCCGCGCTGGACCATGCACTTCATCCCGACGTACAGCTCCTGGCTCAATCAAGTCGAACGATTTTTCGGCCTGATCACCGACAAGGCCATCCGCCGTGGGTCGTTCACCAGCGTCAAGCAACTCGTGCAGCGCATCGACCACTTCGTCGCCGCCTACAACACGAACTGTCGGCCGTTCAAGTGGACGGCCACGGCCGACTCGATCCTCGAAAAGCTGCATCGACTTTGTTCGCGTATTACCGGGACAGGACACTAAACCATGCCCAAAGTCAGCACCCTCCCCAATTTTCTTGGGCTGCAGGATCCGGACTTTCAGCTCATCGATCGCTACCGGGATCTCCTGGAGGCGGAAACGCCGGCCCTTGCCCATGCTTTCTACGACTACCTGCTCGCGCACCCCGTCACCGCCGCCGTCTTCCGGGACTTTTCGCCTGCCCGGCTAGATGCCCTGATCCAGAAACAGGCGGAACACATCAGCGGGCTGCTGGCCAGTCGCCTGGATCGATCCTGGCGGGAATCCATGCACAGAGTCGGTGCCCTGCACCACCATCTCGGCATCGAGCCCTCCTGGGTCGCCGGCGCCTATATCCTCTACTGGCGCCATTGGCAAAAAGTGCTTCAGGAGCAGGTTCCCGCGAGCGACCGGGATGTGCTGCGGGACGCCTTGTTCCGCCTGCTGATCGGCGACCTCATGGTCCAGCTCGACGGCTACGCCCGCGCCTCCCGCGAGACCGACGCCGAGAGGCTGGCCTTGTTCGATGTCCTGCTGGGCGTGCTTGCCGCCCCCCGCGGCGACGAGTCCCCGCGCCCGGAGGGGTTGCTGCAGCAGATCTGCGAGGCCTTGCCGCGCAAGAGCGCCAACGTGCGCCTGGCCGGTTACGTGGTGAGCAGCGCCATGGGGGAGATATTAATCCTGGAATGCCTGGCCGGGCTCCCATTGCCGGCGCTGCAGATCCCGAAAATCAATGGAGATCCCTGCTGGCATGCCTTGGAAAGCGGGCAGGCCGTCATTCAGTCGGTGGATGATCCGCAGGCGCCGGAATGGATCCAGGCCTTGCGCAACCGCATCGAGGAAATCGGCTTCTTTCCTTTCGGGGCAGAGGATCTGCATGGCGTGGGCCTGATCGGCGTGCGCGAAAAGGGGTATTTCCATCGGGTGGGATCGGCGTACTTCGATGCCTTTGCGCATCTTGGGAAACTGGTGCTCCTGCTGCGCAACCAGGCCCTGCGCGATCCCCTCACCGGCCTGCCCAACCGCACCCTCTTCCTGGATCGTCTGGCAACCGCCCGACACCAGGCGCTGCGGCAAGAGCGGCTGCTGGGGGTGGCGCTCCTCGACCTGGATGGATTCAAGCAGGTGAATGACCGCCTGGGCCATGGCGTCGGAGACCAGTTGCTGCAAACCGTGGTGCAACGGCTGCAGGCGCAGTTGCGGGCAGGGGATACCCTGGCGCGCATAGGCGGCGATGAGTTTGGTCTGCTGCTGCCAGGCCTGGAGCGCATCGACGATCTCGAAGTCATTTGCGAGCGCTTGCTCGCCGCCACCCGCGAACCGCTGGACATCCATGGCGAAGCGGTCGGGATTTCCGGCAGCCTCGGCGTCACCCTCTACCCACTGGACGACAGCGATGTCAGCACCCTGATTCAGCACGCCGATATGGCGCTCTATGCCGCCAAGGACGCGGGCCGGGACCAGTTTCATCTGCATACCCTGGCCCTGGATGAGGCCGTACAGGCCGAGGCGGAGATGCGCGTCCTGCTGGAGCAGGCGTTGCACAAAGACCGCCTGGTCCTGCACTACCAGCCGATCGTCGCCAGCGCCGATGGCGTGGTGGGCGTGGAAGCCCTCATCCGCCTGCAGCACCCGGAGAAGGGCCTGCTGACGCCCGCGGCCTTCTTCTCCGCCCTGGACCATCCCCGCCTCGCACGCCCCATCGGGCGCTTCGTCCTGGACGCCGCGCTGCAGCAAGGGGCGATCTGGCAAGGGGATGGCCTGCCGCTGCGTGTATCGGTGAATATCAGCACGCGCCACCTGCTCGACGCCCGCTTCCTGGAGGATCTGCGGGATGCGTTGGCCAAGCGCCCGGGTTTCCCTCCGGACCATCTCAAGATCGAGATCACCGAGTCGGCGCCCTTGCGCGATATGCCGGGGGCGCAGGCCATCCTGGGCGCCTGCCATCGTCTGGGGGTGCGCATCGCCCTCGACGACTTCGGTACCGGCAACGCCTCCCTGACCTACCTTCAGCAGCTTCCCGCCGACGCCATCAAGATCGACCGGGGTTTCGTGCGCGACATGATCGATGATCCCAAGGATCTCGCCATCGTCGCCGCGGTGATCACCGCCAGCCGCATGCTGGGCCTGGAAGTGATTGCCGAGGGCGTGGAAACGGCAGAGCACGCCGCCTTGCTGGCCAAGATGGGCTGCAGCCACCTGCAAGGGTATCTCTTCTCCAAGCCACTCCCGGCCGAGGATATCCCCGCCTGGATCGCCCGTTTCCGCCCCGGTGCCCGGCTGGAGGATGCCTTGACCCCCATGGACATCCTGCCGCCGATCCTGGAGGGGCACATCCTGCGTGTGCAGAATTTCCTCCGCGCCCTGCGCCGGGAAAATCCATTCCCCGCCCACGTCCTGGAAGAGGATGCCGAGGAGTATTGCCATCTGGGGCGGTGGCTGCGGGGGGAAGGCGTGCTCCTCTTTGGCCAGTCACCGGATTTCGCGGGCCTCCTCGCCCGCCACGAACGGATTCATCGGTTCGCCCGCGCGGCTAAGTCCCTCCTGGATGCCGGGGATGCAGAAGGGGCCATGCGTCAAGGAAACTTGCTGGAGGCGGAAAACCGCTTGCTGCTGGCCGAACTGCTGGCCATGACGGGGCAGCGCCGGGTTTCATACCCAATAATCGCCGGGAGCCCAGAGTGATGCACCTAATTTTCGCCATGATCCAACCACCCAGGGTTGATGACGTGTGTGAGGCGTTGTTGGCCTTGGACATTGCCGATCTAACGGTAACCGAGGCGCATGGATTTGGCCGCCAGAAGGGCCATACGACGCTCTACCCGGACGCTGGGCAACCCATCGACCTGCTACCAAAAGCGAAGATCGAACTGATGGTAGCCAGCGAACGACTCTGCGAAGTCGTCGCTTCCATCACCAAGGCCGCCAATACGGGGAAAACCGGCGCTGGAAAAATATTTGTATCGGAAATATTGCGAACCTCGATCTGTAAAAATATCGTATACCAACCACTGTTAAATTGGCAGAAGCAAAAAAAAGGAGAAAGATCATGGAAAAAATAGTTCTGCATTATATTCAAGAGCTTCTTGATCCACTCGACACGCTGGAAATGCTCGCCGAGGCGGATGAGAAAATGGAAAACGTCATCTTCTATATGAACCCGGCCGCGCGAAAAATCATGGATCGCGTTCATGGCGAAATCAATCCGCAATTACGCGGTGCCGACGTGCGCAAGGCTTATGGATATTCCATCCATCAGTTTCACAAAGACCCGGAACGGATCCGCGCCATCCTGCGCGACCTCGCAACGGGGAAAGAAAAGGAACACCGTACGGAAATGACCATCGGAACGGTGACCTTCGCCCTCAACTTTACCGCTGTCCATGATGAGAACGGCGTTGTATTTGCCTTTCATGCCAGTTGGCGGGATGTCACGGCGCGCAAGATGGGGCAACACGCCGCACAGGAACTGACCCAGGTCGTTGAAAGGATCAGCGCAGCCATCGACACTTCCAAGGAGCGGGTAGCAACCATGGAGCATGCCCTACGGGGCGTAGTGACAGGGATGGATGACAATCAGAAGGCCGTACAAGACTTGGAACGACAGGCCCAGACCATTGGCGGGATCGTTCGTAGCATACGGGAGATCTCTTACCAGACCAACCTGTTAGCCCTGAACGCCGCCATTGAGGCCGCCCGCGCCGGCGAACATGGCCGCGGCTTTGCCGTGGTGGCCGACGAAGTGCGCAACCTGGCGAAAAAGGTGCAAGATGCAACCCTTAATATTCAGGAGAATATGGAGACCGTCGATCAGCACGCAAAATCCATTGAGGGAACAGGGCAAGCCGCACGTCAGGAGGTGGACGATGCAGACAAGGCGATGCGCGCCCTATCCATCCAGTTTCAAAATTTGCAATCCATTTCCAACAACCTGCATGCCTTGACACAAGATCTAACGACAATCCTGGAATAAGCAGACTAATCTCGCCAAATGCCAACTGGTCATTACCATGGTGGCGGCGTGGATCAGGCGCAGTCGGCGCAAAAAAACCGGCCCCAGACCCAGACGGACGATGCTCCACCGCTGAGCGGCGACGCAGCCAGGTGCGCTGCTATGCAGTCAGACTCTTGAACTTGCCGCGGTGGATGAGGCGCTGGTCCGGGTTGTCGCCATCCACCCCGCGAAAGCCCAGATCGACGACGACGTGCTGGATGCAGACGCTCCAGTCCTGCATCAGGATAGTGGCCTGCTCCAGCGCCGCATGCAGGATGTGGCCGTCATACGGATTGCCGGGGAAGGTGCGTGCCCCCAGCATCAGCCCCTGCTGGGGCGACACCACCACTGCGGTCTTCACGCCGAACTCGTAGGGCTTGCGCGCCTTGCCTTTGCCGATGCACTCCACCTCCGGGGCATGCAGGGCGTAGAGCTTGTTCTTGTCCTTCGGTCGTTGGGTGCGCACACGCTCGGCTCGGGCCGTCCATTCTTGGAGCGCGGCCAGGCCTTGGGACAAGCAGGGCGGTCGATGGCCGCATCAAACGGCATGAGGGTGATAAGACCAGCCTGAAGGTGCGCAAGCGCATCGAGGAGGCCTTTGGCTGGTGTTGTTACCGACCGAAAATTGAGCCACTTTTGAGGGTTGTGCCGACCGAAAACTGAACCAGGTGTTCGACCTACCCTGCTGCATTTCTGTGCGGTGGGGGACAGCAGGAATGATCACCATGGACATGATCGGCAAGATTCGGCGACTACACCGCCGGGACCATCTCAGCGAGCGCGAGATTGCGCGCAAGACGGGCCTATCGCGCAACACCGTGCGCAAGTGGTTGCACGGCGAGGTGCCAGAGCCACCGAAGTATCAGCGCACGGCGCAGGCGTGCAAGCTCACGCCGTTTGAGGACAGCATCAAGCTGGCCCTCAAAGTGGATGCGAGGCGGCCGCCGCAGGAGCGGCGCACGGCGCAGGCGTTGTTCGCCGAGATCAAGGCGGCGGGTTACACGGGGAGCTACAGCCGCGTGACGGACTTCATTCGTGCATGGCGGCGAGCCGCCGGCCAAGAGTCCGGCGGCAAGGCGTTCGTTCCGCTGCGCTTTGAGTTGGGTGAGGCATTCCAGTTTGACTGGAGCGAAGAGGGGCTGGTGGTCGGCGGGATCTACTACCGGGTGCAGGTGGCCCACATGAAGCTATGTGCCAGCCGTGCCTTCTGGCTGGTGGCCTACCCGAGCCAGGGTCACGAGATGCTGTTCGATGCGCACACACGCTGCTTTGCGGCGCTGGGTGGCGTGGCTCGGCGCGGCATCTACGACAACATGAAGACCGCCGTGGACAAGGTCCGCAAGGGCAAGGGTCGGGTGGTCAACGCGCGGTTCGCTGTGATGTGCGCACACTACCTCTATGACCCGGACTTCTGCAACGTGGCCTCTGGCTGGGAGAAGGGGGTCGTTGAGAAGAACGTGCAGGACAGCCGCAGGCGCATCTGGATTCAAGCCGCCAAGGAGCGATTCGGTAGCTTTGCCGAGCTCAACGCGTGGCTGGGCGATCGCTGCCGGGCGCTGTGGGATGAGGTGCGACATCCCGAGCACGACCAGTTCACGGTGGCCGAGATGCTCGACCTCGAACGTCCGCACCTGCTGCCAATGACGATGTCATTCGACGGCTATGTGGAGAAGCCCGCGCGCGTGTCCAGCACCTGCCTCGTGTCGGTGGCGCGCAACCGCTACTCGGTGCCCAGCGAGTGGGCCGGGCAGATCGTCAGCACGCGGCTGTATCCCGGCCAGGTGGTGATCGTTGCCGACGACAAGGAGGTCGCGCGCCATGCGCGGCTGAGCAATGCGGGTGAGACCCGCTACGACTGGCAGCACTACGTGCCGCTGGTGCAGAGAAAGCCGGGCGCCCTGCGCAATGGGGCACCCTTCGCCGACATGCCCGAGCCACTGCAGCGCTTGCGGCGCAGCCTTCTCCGCACGGCAGGGGGCGACCGCATCATGGCGCAAGTGCTGGCGATTGTGCCCACCGCTGGACTGGACGCTGTGCTCGTCGCTGCGGAGTTGGCCCTGGAGAACGCGCCGCCATCGGGGCGCGTCAGCGTGGAACATGTGATCAACGTGCTGGGCCGACTGACGCCCACGGTCGTGCCACAGAACGCGGCCACGACACTGCAGGTCAACATCGTGCCCATCGCCAATACCGCGCGATATGACGCCCTGCGGACCTGCGACGAGGGAGCGGACCATGCGTGACCTCGCTGTGGAACTCAGGCAGTTGCGGCTGCATGGCATGGCTGGAGCGTGGGCCGACCTGACCGAGCAAGGAGACCGTTCGGAAGCCGCCAGCAGCCGCTGGCTACTCGAACACCTGCTGCAGGCCGAGGTGACCGATCGCGCCATGCGCTCTGTGAACTACCAGATGCATACGGCGAAGTTCCCGATGCACCGGGACTTGGCCGGTTTCGACTTCGACGTCTCACCAATCGACCGCAAGCTCATCGCGCTGCTTGCCGAGACCACGTTCACCGAGGCCGCCCACAATGCGGTCCTGGTGGGCGGCCCGGGCACGGGGAAGACGCATCTGGCCACAGCCATTGGCGTGTCCGCCATCACGCAGCATGGCAAGCGTGTGCGCTTTTATTCAACCGTCGACCTGGTCAATGCACTGGAGCAGGAGAAGGCTCAGGGCAAGGCTGGACGCATCGCTGCCAGCTTGCTGCGGCTGGATCTGGTGATCCTCGATGAACTGGGCTACCTGCCGTTTAGCCAGGCTGGCGGCGCGCTACTGTTCCATCTGCTGAGCAAGCTCTATGAGCACACCAGCGTGATGATCACGACCAATCTGGACTTCGCCGAATGGTCCAGCGTGTTCGGCGACGCGAAGATGACGACGGCGTTACTCGACCGGTTGACCCACCACTGCCACATCGTCGAAACCGGCAACGACTCGATCCGCTTCCTGCGCAGCACCGCTGAGGCCAAGACTCGGATCAAGGCGCGCGAACAGGCTCGCAAGGCCGCGCAGACAGCAATGCCAAGTGACTGACGCAGCCGAGAGGGAAGCCGCTCCGGGCGACGCCCTGCGCAGCTTCCCTCTCGGCATCAACCCACCAACGAAGGAGACCACGACCAAGGCAAACCTCTACACTGATTCACAGCCGGGCAACAACAAACCGGCTTCCACCCCTGGCTCACAATTGCGTCGGCACGGTGGTTCAGAATTGCATCGGCGCCAACACTTTGGCTGGATCAGCCGGCATCGAACCGGGGCGGTTCAGTGCACTCAAGAAGAACCCGACACCGGAACTCCGCTGTCGCGCAGCCGCAAGCGATCAGTTATCCAGTTCCGCCAGATCAAAGACGGAAGTCACTGCGCGGACAGGCGGCGTCTGGCCGATGGACTTGGGTCGCCGCAGCACCGGAGATCGCTGCGACTGCGGCGCTTCGTTCTTTGCCACCTGCGCATCGCGGAGGGGCTCGGCCAGACTCTGCAAATCAATGTCCTGCAGGATGCAATGCAAGTACAGGTCTGCTCTTGCCCAGAGCGACTCGGCAATAAGGGCTTCCGGTGTCAACCCGCCCGCCACAGGCATGGCATGGTCAAAGGCTTGTTCGGCATGCTGATCCACCGCCTTCACGATGTCTGCGATACTGATCGTGGATGCGGCCCGCGCCAGGACATAACCGCCTCCAGGGCCACGCACCGAACGGACGAGCGCATTGCGTCGCAATTTGGCGAACAGGTGCTCCAGATAGGAGACCGAGATGTTGTGTCGCGTCGCGATGCTTTGCAGGCTGGTGCAGGTCCCGGGCTGCTGCAGCGCAAGGTCGATCAACGCGGAAATTGCACAACTGGCTTTGGATGTGATACGCACGGCGCACTCCCCTATTGGCAAACTCGCTTCATGCCGCGCCCTGCTCGCAAGGTGGCAGGCGCGGCATGATCCAGACACACCGACTCAACGAATGATGTCGTAGGAGAAGTCGGTCACAGAAGTTTCGATGGTGCTCGAATCCAGGCGGTCGAAATGCTTGTCGAGGATGGAGACCAATACCCGCATCGCGCCCTCGTAGCCCCAGATCGGATAACGGTGCCAGTGGTGACGGTCGAAGATCGGGAAACCCATGCGAATCAGCGGCACGTTGCAATCGCGCTCGAGATACTTGCCATAGGTGTTGCCAATCAGGAAGTCCACCGGCTCGGTGAACAGCAACGAGCGCATATGCCACAGATCCTTTTTCGCATACGCCTTGCAACCCTTGCCGAACGGGCTGGCGTCGAGCATGCCCTGCACGCGCTCCGCCCACTCCTCGTCGCCGTTGGTGCTGAGCACATGCACCGGCTCGGCGCCGAGTTCCAGCAGGAACTGGGTCAGGCCGATCATCATGTCTGGGTCGCCATACATCGCGAAGCGCTTGCCGTGCAGGTGAGCCTGACTGTCGGCGATGGCATCAACCAGACGGCCACGTTCCTTGACCAGGCTGGCCGGCACCGGCCTGCCTGTCAGACGTGACAACTCCATGAGGAACTTGTCCGTGCCCGATACCCCGATCGGGCTGTTGAGGGCCACCACCTCTTGGCCTTTTTCGGCGATGTATGCGGCGGTCTTTTCAGCGCTGTAATGCTGGAACACGATGGTCGCCTTGGCATTGAGCGCGCGCTCGACCTCAGCCTTGGTGGTGCCGCCGTCGTACATGCGGAACTCACCGTCGGTCGGCGTGTTCCACACTTCCGATGGGTCGCAGAGCACGGTGTAGTCCGCGTCGAACGCCTTGAAGATCCGGCGGATCTCCGGCATGTTGCCAACGACATAACCGTCGAAGCCTCCGATGAAGTTGATGCTGTCATCGGGCTTGCGCGTCAGCGCCTGGGCCGTTCCTGCCTTCCCGTCCCAGAAGTGCTTGAGCACACCGAGCAGGGCGTTGTCGTAGCCGGTGATGTGGCTGCCGACGAAGGCGGGTGTATGGGCGAAAGGCACGTCAAAGTCGGCGGGCACCGAGCCCTTTTCCTTAGACGTCTTGATGAAGGCGTTCAGGTCGTCGCCGATGACCTCGGCCATGCAGGTGGTGGACACCGCGATCATGTCCGGCTTGTACAGGTTGTAGGCGTTGGCCAAGCCGTCGACCATGTTGTTGAGGCCACCGAACACCGCGGCGTCCTCGGTCATCGACGACGACACGCAGGACGTCGGCTCCTTGAAGTGGCGCGAAAAATGCGAGCGGTAATAGGCCACGCAACCCTGCGAGCCATGCACGAAGGACAGCGTCTTGGCAAAGCCGTTGGCGGCGAACACGGCGCCCAGCGGCTGGCAGGCCTTGGCAGGGTTGACCGTGAGCGCCTCCCGCGAGAAGTTCTTCTCGCGGTATTCCCAGCTTTTGGTCCATTCGATGGTCCTGGCCAGGTCCTCGGCGGGGACACGGTATTCGAAATTCGCCCGCTTGGTCTGCAACATCTCGCGGTATTCGGGCTCGCGGAACAGCATCTCGTGGTCGAGGATGGTTTCGGCGCTTTGCGGCATGACTTTCTCCTTCAAACTTGGTTGCGTGGCATCGGGCTCAGGCGGCCCATGGTGCCTTGGTCAGTCCCCAGACCGGCGAGTTGATCGCCATGTCCATGTCGCGGGCGAAGATGGCGAAGCCGTCATAGCCGTGATAGGGACCGGAATAATCCCAGCTGTGCATCTGGCGGAAGGGCACGCCCATCTTCTGGAACACGTACTTTTCCTTGATGCCCGAGCCGACCAGATCGGGCTGAATCTTCTCGACGAACTTCTCGAACTCGTAGCCGGTCACGTCGTCATAGATCAGCGTGCCGTCCTTCACGTAGTGGGTGGTGCGCTGATAGTCATCGTTGTGACCGAACTCGTAGCCCGTGCCCACCACTTCCATGCCCAGGTCTTCGTAGGCGCCGATGACGTGGCGCGGACGCAGGCCGCCGACGAACAGCATGACTTTCTTGCCCTGCAGGCGCGGCTTGTACTTGTCAATCACCCCCTGCATCAGCGGCTTGTACTTGGCGATGACGGCCTCGGCCTTGGCCTTGATGGTGTCATCGAAGTAACCGGCGATTTCGCGCAGGCTCTTCTCGATCATGGTCGGGCCGAAGAAGTTGTATTCCACCCAGGGAATGCCGTACTTCTCTTCCATATGGCGGCTGATGTAGTTCATCGAGCGATAGCAGTGCAGCACGTTGAGCTTGGCCTTTGGCGTGTTCTCCAGTTCGGCGAGGGTGCCGTCGCCGGACCACTGCGCGATCACGCGCAGACCCATCTCTTCGAGCAGGATGCGGCTGGACCAGGCATCGCCGCCGATGTTGTAGTCGCCGATGATGGCCACGTCGTAGGGGGTGGCCTGGAATTCGTGTTTGTTCGGATCGACCTTGTCGAATATCCAGTCGCGGATGGCGTCGTTGGCGAGGTGGTGGCCCAGCGACTGCGACACGCCGCGGAAGCCTTCGCAGCGCACCGGGACGATGGTGTGGCCGTCGTATTCCTTGGTCTTTTTCTTCGACACCGCCTCGATGTCGTCGCCGATCAGGCCGATCGGGCATTCGCTCTGGACCGTGATCCCCTTGTTCAGCGGGAACAGGTCCTGGATCTCGTCGATGATCTTGTCGAGCTTCTTGTCGCCGCCGAAGACGATGTCCTTCTCCTGGAAGTCGGAGGTGAACTGCATGGTGCCGAAGGTATCGACCCCCGTGGTGCCGATGTAGTAATTGCGGCGCGAGGCCCAGGAATACTGGCCGCAGCCCACCGGTCCGTGGGAGATGTGGATCATGTCCTTGATCGGACCCCACACCACGCCTTTGGACCCGGCGTAGGCACAGCCGCGGATGGTCATCACGCCGGGCAGCGACTTGATGTTGGATTTGACGCCGCAGTCGGGCTTGCCTTCCTCGTAGGTGCCGAGGTGTTTGGCACGGCGCTTGGACATCTTGTCCGGATAGGCCTTGAGGACCTCGTCGATCAAGGCCCGGTTTTCGGCCTTGCGCTCTTCAACCGTCATACTCATGGTGGATGCTCCTTGGCTGTTGCTTCGATTCGGGGCGGCGCTGCGAGCCGCGACGCCGCCGTTGGGCAATCGTTGCGGTCAGGCTACTGCCAGTTCGGCCGCTGACTTGCCGATCAGGCTCTCGTCCACGGCCTTCATGATCCCGTGCTCCATCAGCAGGTCTTCGAGTTCGTCCATGGTGATGGGGGTGGGGATGGTGCCGTTGCCTGCATTGGCGTGGATCTTCTCGGCCAGGGTGCGGTATTCCTGGGCCTGCTTCGACTCCGGCGCGTACTCGATCACGGTCATGCGGCGCAGTTCGGCGTGCTGCACGATGTTGTCGCGCGGCACGAAGTGGATGAGCCGGCTGCCGAGCTTCTTCGCCAGCGACTCAGCCAGTTCCAGTTCCTTGTCGGTCTGGCGCTCGTTGCACACCAGTCCGCCCAAGCGCACGCCGCCGGAATTGGCGTACTTCAGAATGCCCTTGGAGATGTTGTTGGCCGCGTACATGGCCATCATCTCGCCCGACATCACGATGTAGATCTCCTGCGCCTTGTTCTCGCGGATGGGCATGGCGAAGCCGCCGCAGACCACGTCGCCCAGCACGTCGTAGGAGACGTAGTCGACGCCGTCATAGGCACCGTTTTCCTCAAGGAAGTTGATCGACGTGATGACCCCGCGTCCTGCGCATCCGACTCCCGGCTCCGGGCCGCCGGACTCGACGCAACGGATGTCGCGGTAGCCGACCTTCATCACGTCTTCCAGCTCCAGGTCCTCCACCGAGCCGGCTTCTGCCGCCAGCGACAGGATAGTGTCCTGCGCCTTGGCGTGCAGGATCAGGCGGGTCGAGTCCGCTTTAGGGTCGCAGCCGACGATGAGGATCTTCTGTCCCATTTCGGCCAGCGCCGCAAGGGTGTTTTGTGAGGTGGTCGATTTACCGATTCCACCTTTGCCATAAAAGGCGATTTGCCTGAGTGCGGTCATTTCAGTTCTCCAATCAGTGACAAGGTTGACAAGAATTGCGGTTCGCGATCGCTATGCAGCCTTGGGTGTCTCTATGGTCTTCTTATGAAGCCACTTGAGGGCCAGACATGGTGTCCGCGCGCTTCATCCTTTGCAAACCGCGTGCCACCACTCGCGCATAACATCAAGTCATTGTTTTCATTCACATTTATGGCAAAAATAGATCATCGCGCGGCCACGTGCCGATTGTTTGAAAGACGACAAAGCCAATCCGCTCCGCATGGCGTCACACCGAGATGCGACAACCCTGCCGGACGCTTGGAAGAACACGCCGAAACCCCTGTTTGCAAGGATTCCAGAGGCATCGGCCGCGCCGGCGCCTGGCGATGGGATGGCGGATGACGCCGCAGGCATGGTCGTTGCTCTCTTCAGTCTCCGAACAGCGTTTCGGGAGACTTCCGGACACAGCCCGGCGCTGCTCAAGTTCCCCCAATACAACCAGCGGAGTCCATCACATGACCACCATCGACCAGACCGCATTCGCCCGACTCGAGACCGAAGGCCGATTGCTCAACAGCCTGCTCAAGGGTCCGACGCACAAGCCGGGCCGCATCGGCTTCCGCGGCGACCTTGCGCTAAAGTTCGCCGCTCAGTTCGCCGACGAAAAGCGCCCGCCGGAAATCAGCTCGGACCAGGTGATCGCCGCAGCCGAAGAAGGCGAGGCGCACTTAGCCTTCTTCGCCGGCTTCCTGCTCTCCTTCGAATACATCAAGTTGCTTGCCGAAGCGCTGGGCGAAGCGCTGGCGCCACAAGGCAAGTATTTCGTGTTCTGCGACAACGTCGATCTGTCCAAGCGCTATCAGGTGGCCTATGGCGGCGCCGCCTTCTATGTCCTGCCGATTGACGAATCCACGGTCTACAACGAAATCCTGCAACTGCTCTACCTCGAAAAGAACGATCTGAAAAAACTCGACACGGCGGGCAAGACCGATGCCATCGTCGATGCCGCGATGAAGTTCAACGATGCCTTTCCCACGATCACCTATGACGAAGGACTGAAGCTGATGGGGCCAGTGCGCAATCTGTATGAAAACCGTCCGGTCTGAACGGTTCTCCAGGACGGGTCAAACTCGCGATTTCACCGGAGATTTGCCATGAGTCGCATCACCTTCTACGAAAAGCCCGGGTGCAGCGGCAACGCACGACAGAAGGACTGGCTGCGCGCAGCAGGCCATCAGCTTGACGTGCGCAACCTGCTGACCGAACCCTGGAGCCGCGAACGTCTGCTTGAGTTCCTCGGTCCGCTTCCGGTGACTGCCTGGTTCAACCGCGCGGCGCCCGCAGTCAGGCAGGGACGCGTCACCCCGGAATCGCTTGACGCGGAGGCCGCCCTTTCCCTGCTGCTGGCCGAGCCGCTGCTGATCCGGCGTCCGCTGATGCGTGACGAGCAAGGCCGCTGCATGGTCGGATTCGACAGCGCCCATATGTATGCGTGGATCGGCCTGTCGCTGCCGCATCAACGTCCCGCCACGACCGAGGGCTGCATCGCTGCAGCCGGCGGTTGCCAGGCGCCATCCCGGCACACCACCGACTGAGAGGTCGTCATGCCAATCTATGACTATCGTTGCCTCGCCTGCGACAGCCGGTTTGAACTGCTGGTGCGAAGTTCCACCGTCCCGGTGTGTCCAAAGTGCGGCAGCGCCGATCTGGCCAAGTGCGTCACCGCGCCCGCCGCGCCGGGAAAAAGCAAGGACATTATCGCCTCCGCACGCCGCCAGGCTAACAAGGAGGGACACTTCAGCAACTACTCCAGAGCCGAGCGCAAAGGGATCGGCAAGTAGTTGCGCTCAAGCCCGCATCACGAACAGTTCGGACTGGTTGCGGCGATAGACCCGCAGCCACAACAGCAGCGCCGGGGTCAGGGACTCGACGGCGAACCACAGCGCCTCGTCGTGGGGATCGCCGCGCGGCTCCCTCAATCGCAGGCCCACGCGCCGCCAACCCGGCCAGTCAATCTCGGGCATCGCCTGCTGCAACTCCGTCGACAGGGCTGCAAGGCTTTCGGTCAGGATGCGCAACTGCCGGCTGACCTCGTCGCGCGTCAGGCGTGAACGCAACAAATCCTCGCGGCTGAGGTTCTCCGCCAGGGTCAACACGCCCAGTCCGGCCTGCTCGATGATGCCGAGCAGGGCGGTGCTGGCGATTCGAGCGCACATCGCGGAGGGTGACATGACGCTTAGACGAAGCTGAGCAGTTCCACGGTCACCGGTTCATCACCGAGCACCGCCTGGCAGGCCAGACGCGACTTGGAACTGACACCGACCAGGGTGTCGAGTTTTTCATTTTCCAGGCGCTGAATCTTGGACAGGGTCTTGCGCCCGTCATGCACGAACACATGGCAGCTGCCGCACTCGGCCTTGCCGTTGCATTTTTGGGGAATCGCTTCGCCCGCAGCAAGCACGGCCTGCAGGATGGTGGCGCCGGCAGCGGCGTCGATGGTCTTACCGGAGGGGAGCAGGGTTAGGATTGGCATGGTGTGTCAAGTGTCAGAGTAGGGAGAAAAATGAAACTGGATTTGTCTGCAAGGCAGGCAGGCCTCAGGCGGCAACGGCCTGTCTATCAGCCGCCGTCGTGGTGAGCGCATCGCTCAGACGGGCGGCAAACTCGGCCAGCGGCATGTCGATGCGCTGAATGTTCTGCTCGGCGATGAAGCGCTCTTCCATGCGGGTCAGTGCATCGGGCAGGACGGCCCAGTGCGTGTCCGAAGAACGTTTCATGATCTGGCGGGCGAAATTGCGCGCAAGCTGGTCGTTGAACCGGCAGCCGACGAACAAAAAGCTGCGCCCGCTGCGTAGCGCCTGCACTGGCTGCGGGATCGGCGTCTGGATGTCGATCTCGGTCAGCACCTCGACAAAGTCGGTGTCCGATACGAGGTAGTTGGATGCCGGAGTGCGACCGCCCAGAGGCTTGTAGAGCAGCGTGTTCCATCCCTGGGGCAGGGATGGCGCATCCAGACTGCCCATCAGGGTGTCGTCTGACGCGTAGGCCGCCGTCCAAGCGCCGAAGTGCTCCGACTGCGACAGCCCTTGCACCTGCCCCCAACCGCCTTGCGGATGGACCTGCCGCATGGCGTTGAGCAGCGTGTCGTCGTACCAGCTGTCGACCAGCAGCGGTGCGCCGCTGGCAGCCAGCGCCAGATGCAGGCGCGAGGGAGCTGGCGCCGTGGCGTAGGCCTCGTTCATCAGCTTCACCACGGTCTTGCGGTGCTTGAAGTTCTCGATGAACTGCGCCGCCTGCGTCAGGCGGCGGCGGATCTTGTGCGGCACGCTGACCTTGGCCGTCATGCTCTCCGCCAGCGCTTCCGGGGTAGAGGGAATCTGCACGTCGGCGCACAGCGACAGCATGGCCGGGCCGAGGTAGGGAATGACGCTGCCAGCAGCGATCAAGCGGCTAATGGCGTGAATCTGCGAAGGTGCGGCATGCATGGCGTGACTTTCACTTGGACGTTCAGAGATAGATTGCGGCCCCGGCGCCGACATTCACCGAGGCGTCCTTGAGGGTCTTGACGATGAAACGCACCTGATCCTCATCCAGACCGGCGTGCAGGGGCAGCGCAAGCGAGCGGTCGCCGATGCGATCCGTCAGCGGGAGTTGCCCGCGCGCCATGCCGAGCTGCTGGTAATGAAACTGCTGGTGCAGCGGCAGGCAATAGGCGGCGGTCTCGATGTGATTGGCGGCGAGGTCGTCAATGATCTGCCGCCGTCCGCTCGCGGTGAAACGCGCGCCGAGATGCACGACGTACAGCATCCAGTGGACTTCATCCACGTCCTGCCCCAGATACGGCGGCTTGATTCCCTCGAAGGTCCGCATCTGCTCGAGGTACCAGGATTCGACCTGCTTGCGTCGGATGAGGATCTGCTCGATGCGCGCGAGCTGCACCAGTCCCAGCGCCGCGGTGAGTTCGCTCATGGCGGCCTGCAGCGGCACCCGGCTGCCTGCGGAGATAGAGTGACGATCGCGCATGTCGCGCCGGCGCAGCATGCGCAGTTCGGCGGCAAGCTCCGCATCATCGGTGACCACCATGCCGCCCTCCCCCACGCACAGCGCGCTGGGTTGGGAGAAGTCGAACACCGCAAGATCGCCAAAGCTGCCCACCCGCCGGCCTGCGTAGCGCGAACCGATGGCTTCAGTGCTGTCTTCGATCAACGTCACGCCGTGGACATTCGCCAGTTCGCGCAACGCATGCCACTCTGCGGGATGGCCGTTGGTATTGCCGGCCATGATCGCCCTTGTGCGCGGGTTGATTTGCGACGCCGCGCGGGCCGGATTCATGCATCCGGTCCAGTAATCGATCTCCGCGCAGACCGGGGTCGCGCCGGCCCAGGCAACCGCATGCGCAAGTTGGCGCCAGCCGTAGGCCGACACGATCACCTCGTCGCCCGGGCCAATCCACAGCGCGCGCAGCGCTAGCAAGGCGCCCAGCGTGCCGCTGGCCACCGCCACAGCATGGTCCCGCCCCGCCCACTCGGCAAAGGCGGACTCGAAGCGCTCGGCAAACGGACCTTCGCTGAGGCGCGGCGCGTGCAGGACCGCCTGCACCACCTCGCTCTCCACCTCGCCGAGGTCAGGCTCGGACAGTGCGATCCAGTCATCATCCAGATCGGAGTTCATGCGACACCTCCCTCAGCGACGAACAGCGCGGCGGCGCGCGACAGATCGTTGGTGACATACCAGCAATGGCCGTCGCTCGCGCCTAGCCACAAGGTGCGTAAGCGTCCTTGTGCGGCGGGAGTCTCGTCGCGCATGTCGCCCGCCTCCACCGCACTGACGCGCAGCGCTGGGAAACACTGCCGCAAGGCCGTGACGGCGGCCCGGGTGTCGGGCGCGGAATCGGCCAAGGTCAAGGCAAGTTGCAGATCGGCGGCGTGCATGGCTTCACTCTCCCACTTTGCGTGCTTCCACCGTGATGGGCAAGCAGGTCTGCTCCGCCATCTCCGGCAGCTCCAGGGTCCAGCCATTGGCCAGGGTCACCGAACCGCCCCAGAGATTCGGGTGCTGTTGCGACACGATGAGTTCTTCCAGATCTTTCTTCGGCACGTAGGCGAGGAGCTGGCCCTCGGCGTTCTTGCGGATCATGACTTTCATGAGCGTCTTTCAGGGTGGATGTCAATGGACGGCCGCAAGGCGCTCGGCCTCGCTGCACTCTTCCTGCAGCAGCGGCAGGACATGCTGTCGCAACGCGTCGAGCGCGGCATCGATCTCGTCCGCAGTGGTGTTGCGGCCGAGAGAAAAACGCACGCCGCAGAGTGCGTGCTGCGGACTCTCTCCCATCGCCAGCAGCACGTGTGAGGGCTGATTGCCGCCAGCACTGCAGGCCGCGCCAGAGGCGGCGATGATGTCTGCGCGCTCCAGCGCGTGCAGCACGCGTTCGGCCAGCAGCTGGCCAAACCGCACCAGCGTGGTGTTGGGCAAACGCGGCTCGGCGGCGCCGTAGAGACGCACAGCGCGATGCGCCGCCGCGATGTGCAGCACACCCGATTCGAAGCGCTGACGCAGCGCCACCATGCCCGCAAGATCCGCCGCCAGAGAACGATGCATGCGCTCGGCGGCGGCGGCGAAACCGACGATCCCCGGCAGGTTTTCCGTGCCGCCACGTCGTCCGCGCTCTTGGCGGCCGGCCTGCAGGCCCGGCCAGTCCAGCCCCTTGCGCACGAGCAGCGCACCCACGCCCTTGGGGCCGTTGAACTTGTGTGCGGAGACCGACCACAAATCTGCACCACTGTCGGCGAAACGCAGGTCACTCTTGCCGACGAGTTGGGTGGCATCCACATGGAGCAGGGTGCCCCGGGCATGCGCCAATTCAGCCAGTTCCTCCAGCGGCATACACACACCGGTCTCGTTGTTCGCCCCCATCACGCTGACCAGCGCCACGTCCGGCCCGATCAAGGCACGCGCCGCGTCCATGTCGAGTCGGCCTTCGCCGTCCACCGGGATCAGGTCCACCGCATGCCCCGCCGCACGCAGCCGCGCTGCCAGCGCCAGGGAGGACGCATGCTCGACTGCAGACAACACCAGCCGCGGCCTGTTACTTCCCGCGTCGCCACGCCGGGCGTCGAGCGCACCGAGCAGGGCAATGTGGTTCGCCTCGGTCGCACCGCTGGTGAACACCGTCTCGGCTGGATGGCAGCCCAGGGCTTGCGCCACGCGCGCCCGGGCGTCCGCCAGCACGCGGCGTGCCACCTGCCCGGGACCGTGGTTGGACGAGGGGTTTGCCCAAACGTGCTCAAGCACAGCGCACATCTCGGAGATGACTTCGGCAGCCACAGGGGTGGTGGCATTGTGGTCGAGGTAGATCATTGCCAGAACTCCCGCTCACTATCGACGACCAGGCGGTCGAGCACGACGGACAGCCGCCGGCTGCGGGCGCGCAGATCCCAGCTCTGGCGCGCATGATCGCGGGAGAACAGCAGCCAGCCTCCCTCGCCGTCCGGCGTCAGCCAAGCAATGGCGATGTCCCCGCCCTGCTTGTCGATCCTGCGTGAACAGTTGGGGCTGACGATCTTCCAGCCCTCTCCTTCGGCTTCGACGCGCGGATGCACGTAGCGGTAGCGACTGCGCTGCGCGATGGCGCGCTCGATCCGCTCCCGCACCAGGTCGCGCACCACGCCCGCGCCATGCGATGCATTGGCAAAGGCCTGGACGATGCGTAGCCTGCTCATCACACCGGCTCTGCCGCGGGCGCCGAAACGCCAGCTGGCGCAAGTTCATCTTCCGTGCAGCCCAGCACGTGCTGACCGAAATCGACCACATAGATCGGCATGTCGGCCTCGACGTGGTAACCGATGCGCACGATCTCGCCCACCGCGCCCGTGGCGACGAGCAGAGCCCCCGCATCCGCTTTGGGGTAACTGCCATCGTTGCGCAGATCGACCAGCGCCTGCACCTGCAGACCCCAGGGATACTGCGGCTGCCGGGGGGGATGCGGAAACGCGGCGGCCCCGTCTTGCGCCTCGGGTGCGCCCAGCTCGACTGCATGTCGTTCAGACATGGCGTTCTCCTTCGGTCCTGGCTTGGACGGCGGCGCGCTCGTCGCCCGGAATGATGCCGCGCAGCTGCGCCAGTTTGCTGTCGCCAAGCCGCTCGATGAGCTCCGGCGGCAGCTTGTCTAGCGACATGAGCTCGCGCCCCTTCATGCCGACCAGACACCCGGTGGCAACGAAATCAACCGCGTAGATGTAGTACTGTTGCAAGAACGTTCCCACCGACGTGACGTAGCCGATGTCGCCCTTGTTCACCAGCACCTCGCCGATCTCGCGTCCGCGATAAGTGCCGTCATTACGCACGACATAGCGGCTGATGACGCGCTCGCCGAAATCGAACTGCGGTGGGCCGTCGAGCTCGACCACGTCGCTGTCGCGGCGGATGTCAGCCATGGATCGCTCCACGGCCCACTGGCACCGTCTCCACCGGCGGGATGGGAGTGACATCAGCGTCCAGCTCGTCCTCGTCTTCGTCAAAGGGGTTGCGCTCGTGGCGCAGACGCACGGTTTCGAGCAGGGCACCGCCCACCCGGTCCTCGGGGTCGAGCGCACGCAGCAGATCCAGGGCGTCGCGCGCCTCGCCCGCATCGCCTAGGCGCAGGCTGAGGTAGGCATAGCCCTTGAGAGAAAACAGGAAGAAGCGCGTTGCCGGGTCGTCCCGCGCGCCTGCCAGCGCCGTCGGCGGCACCTCCCGCCACAACGGCGGCAGACCCAGCGCCTGCGTCGCGACAAACAGGGCGCGTCGCGCCACGAAGCGGGCGCAGGCAAGCTGATGGCCGTAGAAGTAGTAGCGGTAAAGCGCGATCAGAACGGCCGGATGATCCGGCGCCAAGGCCATGGCGCGCATCAAGGCGGCCATGGCCAGGACGGGATCGGCGCGACGTTCTCCGGCCTCCCGCAAAGCCTGTTCCAGCGGCTCGGGCAAGTCCTTGCCCAGAACCGCATCTCCAAAGTCCGGCTGAACGTTCGTACTCATCGGAAACAAACTCGGTTGGAAACCTCCCCCTTCAAGGGGATAATCGTGCTTGGGATGGGCATAACCTCTTCCACGCTGTTTCGCCCGGTTACGGGCGTGGATTGAAACATGGTGTCCGCCTACAAGCGTCTCAGCGGCGCAGCAGCGCGCTCATCGGCACGCTGGCCGCAGCGGGGACGGCCTCTGCGCTGCCCGTGCTGGAGCAGCCACAGGAACTTGCTGCCGGACTGCGCACGCTAAGCCCGGACTGCATCGGGGTGTCGATGAAGTCGAGCGTCGCGCCCTCCAGCAGCAGACGGCTCTCAGCCGGAAGAAAGAGCTGCAGGCCGTCGCCCACCTTGTGGATTTCGTCCCCGTCCTCTGGCGTGGCCTCGACACTGAACTCGGTGCTGTAGCCCGAGCAGCCGCCGGTGCTGACCAGCAGACGGAACCCCGCACCATCGGGCAGGCCCGAGAAGCGGACGATGCGGCGCATGAATTTTTCAGCAGCCGGCGTGACGGTGAGATGGGTCAGGGCCATGAGTTGTCTCCGCGCAGATGGAATGGCTTCAGACCTTGACGATGCAGCCGTCGACCGGGCAGACCGCGACGCATTGCGGGCTGTCGAACTGATCCTGGCATTCGGTGCACTTGGCCGGGTCGATGATGAAGGTGCCGCCCTTTTCGCTGATAGCGGTATTCGGGCATTCGGGCTCGCAAGCCGAGCATCCGGTGCATGTCGAGGCGATGATTTTCAGTGCCATGTCAATTCTCCTGATGACTGCTGGGGATGAACCTTCAGGCCGCCGCAGTGAAAGCGCCCTGCCGGATCGTGGCGTCGCCACGCGACTGATGCTGGATCTGCCCGCTGGCCACACGCTGGCGGTAGTCGGCGAACCAGCTCAGCGCGGCCTTTTCGATGAACTCGTGGGCATAGGCATCCACCGGCTCGATGCCGGCCGCCGTCAACTCGTCGCGCGGGCAGGCGCCGATCTTGGCCACCAGTACGGCGTGACAGTCGTTGATGGCGTTGATGATGGACGGCAACTGCTCGTCTTCGCCGTACCCGCCCTGGCAGTAGAGGTCAACGCGGCGATGGCCGACGAATCTGGCCGAGGCCGGGGTCAACTCGAAAATCTGGAACTCGGTGGCGTGACCGAAATGCTGATTCACCCGTCCCTGGCCCTCGGTTGCCACCGCCACGAGCACGGTCATGTCGGCTTGCGCATTAGGCTGATCCGCCATTGCGCCCAAGGCATCGGCCTTGGCGGCGACCTGCGCCTGCCGCTCGGCCTCGACCTTCTGCTGGTAGGCGCGGCGCTTGTCGAGGTCGTAGACGACGTCCATCTTCTCGATCTGGTCGAGGGTGAATTCGTCGCTGCGATCCTCACCGAGCAGCCCGACCGCGTCGGCGCGACACTGTCGGCAATGCCGCATCAGGTTGGCGCCCCCCATGCAGGCGTCCTGCACCGCTTTGAGTTCCTGCGCGGTGGGGCCACGCTGGCCGGTCAGGCCGAACACCGTGCCGTGCTCGGCTTCGGAGATCAGCGGCATGATGTTGTGCAGGAAGGCGCCGCGCTTTTTCACTTCGCGGTTCACTTCGTACAGATGCTCGTCGTTGATGCCGGGAATGAGCACCGAGTTGATCTTGGTGAGCACGCCGCGCGCCGTGAGCATCTCCAGCCCCAGCATCTGGCGCTCGTGCAGGATTTTCGCAGCCTCATAGCCGGTGACGCGGCGATGGTCCCAGAAGATCCAGGGGTAGATCTTCTCGCCCACCGCCGGGTCGACCATGTTGATGGTGATGGTGACGTGATCGACGTTGTATTTGCAGATTTCGTCGACGTAGTCGGGCAGCGCCAGGCCATTGGTCGAGAGGCAGAGCTTGATGTCCGGCGCCTCGGCCTGCAGGCGTCGGAAGGTCTCGAAGGTCTTGGCCGGGTTGGCCAGTGCATCTCCCGGGCCAGCGATGCCGACCACCGTCAGCTGCGGAATCTCGCTGGCCACCGCCAGCACCTTTTTCACCGCCTGATCCGGGGTGAGCTTCTGCGACACCACACCGGGGCGCGACTCGTTGGAACAATCGTACTTGCGATTGCAGTAGTTGCACTGGATGTTGCAGGCCGGCGCCACCGCTACGTGCATGCGGGCGTAATGGTGATGCGCCTCCTCCGAGTAGCAGGGATGGTTCTTGACCTTGTCCCAGATCTCGGCCGGCATGTCGTCCGGGCCTCCCGACGAGCCGCAGCTCGCCTTGCCCTCCCCGCCTTTACTGGAGCAGCCGCCACCGGCTTCGGGCAGTGGCATGGAAACGGCCCGCTTGGTACGCAGCAGATCACCCAAGGCAACGGTAGCAGTTGGTGTGGACGGTGTGGACATGGATGGACCTCAAAGAGTGTGTGGACTACCCACTCCTTAGCGAGACCCGTGCCAGCATGAAACCCATTAATTTTCAATGTGTTACGCACTTTGAGGGATGTTGCCTTACCGACAAATGCAACAGAGCGGGTGTCAGCTTGCAACCGCCGACACCAGCGACCCACAGCGTGGGAACCCCGCCTGTTTCCTCATCACGCCGCGACAGGGAACGCGGCGCCCCGGCTCGGGCCGGATGCGCGTCCCGACTGGGCTTGAAATGGGTGCGGCCGATCACCGCGCCGGACTGCCAACGCTCCGGTGTGGAGCGCAGTCGCGACTCAGGACAACTGCAGGTCCGGACCGCCCTGGGCTGTGACGGCCTTCTTGAGCATGGTTTGAAAACTGTGCCCGGTACGGGTGTCCAGCCACTGCCGCTCGGAGTAGCGAAAGTGGTGTGCACCCGATTTGCTCGCCAGCCACAGCTCCTGCAGCGGAGCTTGCAGGTTGATGATGATTTTCTCTTTGTTTTCGAGTTCAAGGGTGAGCACGGTGCCGTCACGTCGCGAGTCGAGATCGACCCGGTCCGCCGCCAATTCCACGGCTCGGAACATGGCCTCGGCAAGCTGGAAGTAGTCACTCTGCGTGATGGTATTCATCTGGCGGGGCGCGTCACGCGCTCATAGTTTCTGCACTTCGATCTTGTGTTTCTTGAGGGCATAGCCGAGCTGGCGTGGCGTGACCTTGAGCAGCCGCGCCGCCTTGGCCTGCACCCAGCCGCACTGTTCCATGGCCCAGATCAGGCGCTCGCGCTCCCCCTGCGGCGGCTCATTGCCATACTGGCGCGCCGGCGAACCGATCTGCGCAGTCGGCCCGATGCGCACCGGCTCGCCCGGCCGCTCGCCGAACGCTTCCGCGGCGCCTTGCAGCTCCATCGGCGCAGCAGATGCGGCAAGCGCAATGGGAATGACTGCCGACACGGCATCCTCCTTCGCCACGAAATGCAGGGTCTGGGTCAGGCAGCGGTTGTGACGGCAGGGAAACGAGGCTTCGTGGATCACGTCACCTTGCGCCATGGTGGCGGTGCGTTCGATGCAGTTCTCCAGTTCGCGGACATTGCCCGGCCAGTAGCAGTTGTAGAGCACCCGCATCGCGTCTGGCCCGACCTTGAGCCTGCGCCGGTTCTCCTTGTTGAAGCGATCGACGAAGTGCGCCACCAGCGGCGGAATGTCCTCGCGCCGGTCGCGCAGCGGCGGCAGAAAGATGGACACCACATTGATGCGGTAATAGAGGTCGGCGCGGTATTCGCCGCGCTTGACCATTTTTTCCAGATCGCGGTTGGTGGCACAGATCAGCCGGACATCGGCCTTGACCACACGGCTGCCGCCGACGCGCTCGAACTCGCGCTCCTGCAAGACACGCAGCAGCTTGGCCTGGAAGGCCGGAGAAATATCGCCGATCTCGTCCAGAAACAGGGTGCCGCCATGCGCCAGTTCGAAGCGCCCCTTGCGGTCGCCGATCGCACCGGTAAAGGCGCCCTTCTCGTGCCCAAACAGCTCGGACTCGAGCAGCGACTCGGTGAGCGCGGCGCAATTAACCTTGATGAAGGGGCCGTCCTTGCGCGGCGACAGAAAGTGCAGCGCGCGCGCAATAGCCTCCTTGCCGGTGCCACTCTCCCCACGCAGCAGCACCGTGGCGCGCGAAGGCGCGGCCTGATGCACTTCGGCGAACACTTGCTGCATCGGCTGCGAAATGCCGATGACGTTTTCCAGGCTGTAGCGTCCGATTGGCGCGGTCTGCAGCGCCTTTTGCAGACGCGTGGCTTCGAGTTGCAAGCGCTCGTGTTCCTGGCTGACTACGTTGTGCATCAACACCGCTTGCGCCAGCAGAGTGGCCACCATGGTGAGCAGTCGCTGATCATCGGACAGGCGCGCAGCGCCTTCAACCTCGCGCTGCGCCGCCAGCACGCCGAGCTTGCCGCGCTCGGTTTTCAAGGGCACGGCGATCAAGGCCATCATGCGCCCGCTTGGCGCCGAGAAGGCGCCGGTGCGGTTGATGAACTCCGGGGCATTGCTCACATCGGGCACGGTCATCGGCAAACCTTTGGCATAGACCCGCCCGACCATGCCTTCGCCCGACTGCCATTGACCGCGCGCAATCTGGTCGTCGCTCATTCCCACCGCGCTGTGCAAACGCAACCGGCCCTCTTCGTCGGCGAGGACGATCATCGCGCGCGACATGCCCAGATGCACAGCGATCACGTTGAGCGCTTCACGGAACGTGCGGTCGATGTCGAGCGACGAACCCAAAATGCGGCAGACTTCGTAGATGGTGATCAGCTCCAGATGGGAGCGCTGCTGATGTGCAGGTTGATTCATGGCATACCTCCTGCCACACAACGGCAAAACAGTCGCCCCGGTGCGGTGCCATCGGCCTTGCTTTGCGCCGACATGGTGCACGCCACACCCGTCTGCATTGAAGCAGCAGGATTTATGCCAGACGTGTCGTTGGCTCCCATTGCATGGCATGCTCGGAGGGTACGGTACGCCATTTAGCCGAACTTGAACAGGATGCCATGGCCGCCGCGCGGGTATTCCCAGGCGATGTTTTCATGTTCGCTGCAGATCACCCGGCAACTGCCGCATTCGAGGCAGCCGTCGGTGATCAGGGTGACGGTGCCATTGCCTTCCGCCGTATAGCAGGAGGCCGGGCAGATGAAGGTGCAGGCCTGGCTGACGCACTCATTGCTGCAGATCTCGGGCTGCTTGATGCGGATATGCGGCCTGCCGTGATCGACCCGGTAGCGGTTCTGGAAGAGTTTTTCCTCGACATTGACTGAAATCGCAGCGGTGCTCATCGGAATGCCCTCCACAGTTTGAATGCGTCACCGAGCAGACCGGCGACCCCGCGTGACTCTCGAAAGCTCTTGAAAATCTCGCGTTCCTTGCTCTTTTTGTCTACCCCGTCGACGGTCAGCATGGTCTGCGCCGCGCGGTTGACCAGTTCCGGATAGGTGGTGAAGAACTGCGGGCTGCCATGCAGCACGTCTGGCATGTCGCGATATTTGTGTAGGTCTTTCATCACGAAGCTGGCGTCGAGCTTGTCCTTGTAGGCCTTGAGGGTCTTCTCGCTCATCGACCATCCGGCGGCCCGCGCCTCGATGATGGTTTCTGCCGCAAGGCGTCCGGTGGTCATTGCCAGGTTGGAGCCTTCGCGGTGGGCGGCGTTGACGAAGCCGCCGGAGTCACCGACGATCATCCAGCCCGCGCCATACAGCTTGGGGATGGCATGAAATCCGCCTTCCGGAATGAGGTGAGCGCTGTATTCCTTCATCTCGCCGCCTTCGATCAGCGGGGCGATGGACGGGTGGCGCTTGAGTTTTTCCAACAGGGCGTAAGGCGTGGTGCGGTTCGGATTGTTCTTGAAACCGTCGAGCATGCAGCCGACGCCGATGCTCAGCGACTCCTTGTTGGTGTAGAGGAAGGCGGTGCCGACCATGCCTTCGGTCACCTTGCCAACCAGTTCGATCACCACGCCTTCCTCGCCCTTGACGTTGAAGCGCTGCTGGATGATCTCTTCCGGCAGGAACAGGATTTCCTTCACCGCCAGCGCGACTTCCTTGGCCTTGATCTCGCTATGGAAACCGGCCTTGCGCGCCAACGTCGAGTTCACGCCATCGGCCAGCACCACCACGTCCGCGTATACCTCGCCGCCCAGACGGTCGCAGCGCACGCCGATCACGCGCTCACCATCGAGCAGCAACTCCTCCACCGTGGTTTCGCAGATCAGCAGGGCACCAGCCTCGCGCACCTTGGACGAGAACCATTTGTCGAACTGGGCGCGCAGGATGGTGTAGCGGTTGTGCGGCGGCTTGTTGTAGTCGTCGCTGCGGAAATGGGTACCGATGAAGGACGCATCGTCGAGCACCCACATGCGCTGCTCGATGATGTGGCGCTCCAGCGGCGCGTCGTCGCGGAAGTCGGGGATGATGCGCTCCAGCGCGTCGGAGTAGAGGATGGCACCCTGAACGTTTTTCGAGCCAGGATATTCGCCGCGCTCGATCTGCAGCACGCTCAGCCCGGCCTTGGCCAGGGTATAGGCGCAGGCGTTTCCGGAAGGGCCTGCACCGACGACGATGGCATCGAAAGTCTTGTCAACGTTCATGACTGTTTCTCCTGGGGGTCGATGTCATTTCCGCACGTCCGTTCCGAAGGAACTGACGCCCCCTCGGGGGGAGACGCGCGTAGCAAGTCAGGGGGCTGTTTCATGTCAGGCCGCTCGCGACACGCGGCTGTCGATATGCGCGCGGAACGCCCGCGTCAGCGCGGGCAGGATCTGCATCGCGTTGCCGACCACGCCGATGTGGGCGAAGTCGAAGATCGGCGCATTGGGGTCGCTGTTGATGGCCACGATCAGGTCGGCTCCCTCCATGCCCACGCGGTGCTGCACCGCGCCCGAAATGCCCGCGGCGATATAGAGCTTCGGTCGCACCGTTTTGCCGGACTGGCCGACCTGGCGCTCGGCCTCGACCCAGCCGGCATGCACCACCGGCCGGCTGGCGCCAACTTCGGCGCCCAGCACCCGCGCCAGATCCCACACCAGCTTGAAGTTGTCGGCATTCTTCAGGCCCTTGCCGCCGGAGACGATGATGTCGGCATAGGCCAGGTTAACGGTGTTGCGGCTGGCGTCTGGCACGAACTCCAGCAGCTTGGTGATGATGTTCGCCTCGACCAGGGCCACGTCGTTTTCGACCAGGGCGCCGATCCGCATGGCGTCGCGCGCCGGCATGGGCATGACCCGCGGCCGCACCGTCGCCATCTGCGGGCGATAGGCAAGGGTCATGATGGTGCAGTAGAGCGAGCCGCCGAAAGTCGGGCGCGTCGCCGCCAGCGCACGCGTCGCCGGGTCGATGTTGAGTTCGGTGCAATCGGCAGTGAGCCCGGTCTGCAACGTGGTGGCCACTGAGCCGGCGAGGTCGCGGCCCATGGTCGTCGCGCCCAGCAGCACGATTTCCGGCTGATGGCGGTTGACCAGCTCGGTCAGCGCCTGGGTGAAGGGTTCGTTGCGATAGCCTTTGAGCACCGGGTCTCGCACCACATGGCAGACGTCAGCGCCGTAGGCCCAGGCCTCGTGGGCATACGTGTCGAGCGGCTCGTCCGGCCCGCCCATCAGCACCCCTGTGACGGTCACGCCGAGCGCATCGGCGAGCTTGCGCGCCGCGCCCATCAGTTCCCAGCTCACCTGGTGCACATGGCCCCGGTCGTGCTCGATGAACACCCACACCCCCTTGTAGGACTTGAGGTGTTCGGGCAGCTCCAGATTGCGGCCTCGGCCAGCAGGTTTTTTGACGGGTTCGTTCATGGCGTTTCCTTGAATGCGGCGCGCTTCATGCGATGGCGCCGGACAGGAGTTCCTGTTCGAGCGCCGGTTGCCGGGTGAAAATCATCTGCACCAGATTGAGCGCGATGTCGCGCGGCTCGGCGGTGTCGGCGGACAGCATCTCGGCCTTGTCGGTGCGCCGCGTCGGCCCGAACACCTTGCTCACCACAGTGGGCGATCCCTTGAGCCCGATTTTGTCGAGATCCTCGATGCCCGCGGCAACCTTGTCCCATTTGCGCACCGGATAGGCGGCGGCATGAATCATCGACGGCAGGGTGGCGAAGCGCAGCTCGTTGCTGTTCTCCAGCATGGTGACCAGACAGGGCAGCGCAGTGCGCAGCACCTGCACCCCGCCTTCGGCACGGCGCTCGACGGTGATGCTGCGCGCCACCGGATCAACCTCCACGATGCGCGACACATAGGTCAGCAGCTGCAGGTCCATGCGTTTGGCAATGCCGGGGCCGACCTGCGCGGTGTCACCGTCGATGGTCTGCTTACCGGCGAACACCATGTCCACCGCCTGTTCGCGGGCGATCTGGCGGATGGCCGAGGCCAGCGCATACGAGGTGGCCAGGGTGTCGGCTCCGGCGAAAGCGCGGTCGGTCAACAGCACAGCGTCGTCGGCACCATAGGAAATGCACTTGCGCAGCGCATCCTCGGCCTGCGGCGGGCCCATGCTAAGCACTGTGACGCGGCCGCCGAATGCGTCTTTGAGGCGCAAGGCCTCTTCCAGCGAGAACAGGTCATAGGGGTTGACAATGGCCGGCACGCCCTGGCGCATGATAGTGTTGGTCACCGGATGGACGCGGATCTGCGCCGAGTCGGGAACCTGTTTGATGCAGACGACGATGTGCACGATGGACTCCTACTCAAGGTGGTTCAGGCGTCGCGCCGGGTGACTGCAACCGCTTCGCCGCGCCGATCCACCAGGGCGTTGCGCAGCGAGGTCAATGACACGCGCTGCCCGTCGGCGTCCTGGAATACCTTGAACACCTTTTCCTGGGCGGCGCTGGAATGGACAAAGTCCTGATAGGCCGTCGACAGCATTTCACGATAGCGGCTAAACATCTCGACTTCGTTCAGTTCGGCCAGCCCCTGCGCCTTGTGCAGATACTGATGGAAGCGCTTGAGGATGTGCAGGCGGTTGACATGCACCACATGCTCGTCATAATCCACGCCGAAAAACTGGAGAAACTCTTCGGCGCTGGAGAGTTGCTTGAGGCGGATGATGAGGTCGTTCATGGACGGCATCCTGATGGGAATGAATGACGGGGAATGCGGGCGCAGACGGCTGTTCAGATTCCGACTTCGCTCAAGCCGACGGCGATCGCCTCGCGATAGAAACGCAGCAGTTCCTCGCGCCCCGGGGGGCGCTTTGTAACGCTGACATGCTGGCGGATGCGGCCCAGCAGTTCGTCGGCTTCGTTCTGTTGAAGTGCAATGCCGATCTGTTCGTAGCCATGCTGCACGGCATGCGAGCCGGAGTGCTTGCCCAGCACAGTGGAATGGCTGCGGCCCAATTCGGCGGGGTCGAAGCCTTCATAGTTGCGTGGGTCCTTGAGCAGCCCATCCACATGAATGCCCGACTCGTGGGTGAACACGGCGGCGCCGACGATGCTCTTGCCCGCCGCGACAGGGCGGCCCGAGGCCTTGGCCACAAGCTCGGAAATCTGCAACAGGGCGTCGGTGGCGACGCCGCATTCCAGGTCGTACACGTGGCGCAACGCCATGACCACCTCCTCCAGCGGCGCGTTGCCTGCTCGCTCGCCCAGGCCGTTGACCGTGGTACTGGCGTGCGTGGCGCCGGCGCGCACCGCGGCCAGGGTGTTGGCTGTGGCCAGGCCGAGATCGTCGTGCGCGTGCATCTCGATGTCCAGATCGACCGCCGCCCGAAGCTGCGCAATGCGCTCGAAGGTGGAGAACGGATCGAGCACACCGAGGGTGTCGGCGTAGCGCACGCGGACTGCGCCCGCGCTCTGCGCTGCTTCTGCGGCGCGGATCAGGAAGTCGGGGTCGGCGCGCGACGCGTCTTCGAACCCAACGCTGATCTGACTGCCCAGCATGCGACCAAACTGCACATGGTGGCGGATGGCATGGAGCACCCAGTCGCGGTCGCGTCCGAGCTTGCGGCCAATCTGGATGTCCGACACCGGAACGGTCAGGTGCACGGTGTCGGCGCCGCACGCCACGCCAGCGATCAGATCGGACTCGCACATCCGCGCCCAGACCATGGTGCGCGCCTTGAGGTTCAGGCCGACGATGGCGCGGATGACTTCGACCTCACGCGCGCCCATGGCAGGGATGCCGATTTCCATCTCCGGCACGCCTGCTTTATCAAGCGCGCAGGCGATGCTGAGTTTTTCCTCATCGGTAAAGGCCACCCCGGCGGTCTGCTCGCCATCACGCAGCGTAGTGTCATTGATCACGATCATTCGAGTGGACAGTGCGTTCATGGACTTCTCCCAGGTTGGTGCTTCTCACTCCGCAAAACCTGTGCCATCGCTGGAAGTTTTTTTTATGTCTATGATTTATCAGGGTTTTTACCCAGAACTGCGGGTTTGTCCGATGTGGGTTTTGTCGGCTTGCCGACAAGAGATCGCAACATCGTTCAGCGCTCGCGCGCGTGGTTGCGGGTGTGCCGAGGAAGCTCGACTACCAAAGGGGCGCCGCCCAGTCGCACACAGCAGGCCAGGCGTGATTGCGCGTCCAATCCCCATGCTGCGCCCAGCTGATCTTCCTCCTCATCATCTGCGGGCTTGACGTGCTCCGCACCCGCGCGCAAATGCACATGGCAGGTGGCGCAGGCGCAGACTTTTTCACAGGCATGCTCAACGGCAATGCCTTGATCGAGCAGTGCGTCGAGCAGCGTTCTGCCCTGCTTGGCCTCGAACACGGCGCCCTGCGGACATAGATCGGGATGCGGCAGCACCTGAACCTGCGTCATTGCCTGAACTTTTTCGATCACCCTGTGCATGGTCTTCCCTCGGTGGATGGTGAATGGGATTAGCCCCGCATGCGCATGCGGGGCTGCGCATGCGGGCGGTATGAACCAGCTTCGGCTGGACCTGTGTCAGCAGGGCACGTCATCCAGACGCATGCCGCCAAGTGCCTTGCGCACCCTGGCGTCCATGCGGCGTCCAGCAAATTCCGTGGTGGCCTGATTAAGCGCGGCGCTGGCTTGCTGCAATCTATTGCGCTGCTGTGGCAATTCAACCCCTTCCTGGGCTTCGTCCGCAGCGAGCTGCTCCAGCACATCGGCCAGGTGCTGCATGCTCAGCGTGATGGCGCGATATTCGTCGTGGCTGAGCAGGGCATGGCCGTCCTCGCGCAGCGCGGCATCTGTGGCGTCGAGCAGACGCCTGGCCTCGACTTCGGCCTCGCGCAACATGCGCAGAGCGGCATCGGCTTCGGCGCTGTCCATGGCGTCGCGCAGCATGTCGGTGACCTGTTCATTGCCGAGGCCATGACTTGGCTTGACCTCGATATGCGCTTCGACGCCGGTGCTTTGTTCACGCGCGGACACGCTCAGCAGGCCATCGGCATCGATCTGGAACGTCACCCGGATGCGCGCCGCGCCCGCCACCATGGGCGGTATGCCACGCAACTCGAACCGGGCCAGCGAGCGGCATTCACTCACCAGTTCGCGCTCCCCCTGCAACACATGCAGCGACAGCGCCGTTTGTCCGTCCTTGAAGGTGGTGAAGTCCTGCGCCCTTGCGGTCGGCACCGTGCTGTTGCGCGGGATGATCTTTTCGACGAGTCCGCCCATGGTTTCGATTCCAAGCGACAGCGGGCAGACGTCGAGCAGCAGCAGGCCCGCATCGTCCGCGGTGCTGTTGCCGGCGAGCTGATCGGCCTGGATCGCGGCGCCGATGGCCACCGCTTGGTCGGGATCGACGTCTGTCAGCGGCTCGCGCCCGAACAGGCGCGCCACCGCGCGGCGCACCTGCGGCATGCGCGTGGCGCCACCCACAAGGATGACGCCATCGACCTCATCGGGGCGCAGATCGGCATCGTTGAGCGCGTGGCGCACGCAGGCCATGGTGCGGCTGATCAAGTCCTTGCTCAAGATTTCGAAGGTGGTGCGTTCCAGCGTGGCGCTCTGCAGCGTGCCGTCCGCTCGCGGACATTGCATCACCACACTGTCCTGCGCGCTGAGGACTTCCTTCGCGGCGCGTGCGGCACGGGTGAGATTGGCTGCGTCGCCGGCAAGCCATGAGGTCGCGCCGGTTTCGCCAATGAACCAGCCGACGATGGCGCGGTCGAAATCATCGCCGCCCAACATGGCATCACCGTGGGTCGAGAGCACCTCGAACACGCCACGCGTCAGGCGCAGGATGGAGACGTCAAAGGTGCCGCCACCCAGGTCGTACACTACGAACACGCCTTCGCTGCCATTGTCCAGGCCATAAGCCACGGCGGCGGCAGTCGGTTCATTGAGCAATCGCAACACGGGCAGGCCCGCCAAGCGCGCCGCTTCCTTCGTGGCCTGACGCTGGGCCTCGTCGAAGTAGGCGGGCACGGTCACCACGGCGCCGACAAGGTCGCCACCGAGCGCCGTTTCGGCGCGCACTTTCAGCGCCCGCAACACTTCAGCCCCCACCTCGCTGGGAGACTTGATCCCGGCGGCGGTGCGCACCGCCACGGCGCCGCGCTGATCGACCAGGCCATAGTGCACCAGGCCGGGGGCAAGATCACCGATGGTGCGCCCGATCAGCCGCTTGGCCGAGGCGATGGTATTGAGTGGATCATCCGCCAGGCGCTCGCGTGCGGCATCGCCGACGGTGATCGCCCCATCGGCGGCGAAGTGCACGACCGAAGGCAGCAGCACCCGGCCCGCAGCGTCGCCCAGCGTCACCGCCTGGCCGCTTCGCACCGTGGCCACCAAGGAGTTGGTCGTGCCCAGATCGATCCCGACCGCCAGGCGGTGACGGTGCGGTGCCGCGGACCGCCCGGGCTCGGAAATTTGCAACAGGGCCATCGCAGTCCGTCCTCGACCGGTCTCTAGACCGCGAACGATTCGCCGCAGCCGCAGGTCGCGGTGGCGTTGGGGTTGAGGAACTTGAAGCCCTCGTTCAGGCCTTCGCGCATCCAGTCGAGCTGCGTGCCATCAAGCAGGGGCAGGCTGCGCTTGTCCACGACGATGGTCACACCCTCGGTCTCGAACCAGACATCGTCGCCATTGACCGCATCGACGAACTCCAGCGCATAGGCATAGCCGGAACAGCCGCTGGTCTTGATAGCCAGCCGCAGGCCAAGGCCGGACCCACGCTTCTCCAGCGCCTTGCGCACCTGCAGCGCGGCTTTGGGGGTGACGGAAATGCTCATCGTCTTGCTCCTTGAGGGAATGCGCTTCAGGTCGAGAACGAATTGCCGCAGCCGCAGGTGCTGGACGCATTGGGATTGCGAATGATGAAATTCGCCCCTTCGAGACCGTCCTGGAAGTCGATTTCGGCACCGGCCAGATATTGCAGGCTCATCGGATCGACCACCACGGACAGGGCACCGCGCTGCACCAGCACATCGTTCTCCGCCGGAGCGTCTTCGATGGAAAAACCGTACTGCAGGCCGGAGCAGCCGCCAGCCGAGACGAACACGCGCAGGCACATTGCGCTGTCGCCCTCCTCGGCCAGCATCTGCGTGACCTTCTCCACCACGGCATCGGTGACGACGATGGGATCGGCGCCCGCAGCACGTTCGAGCGCGGCGGCAGGCGGCGCGGGCATGGTGGTGGAGCAGGATGAGGCCGCCCCTTGTGACTTGCATGAACTCATGGTGAGACTCCTTGACGTCAATGAACCAGGAAAATGCGGGACGGCGGCTTCAGTCCGCGCTGGAAACTGCAGGCGCGCAGGCGTCGCGCTCGATCAGCGTATCGGTTCCGCCGAGCCGCGTGCGGTAATCGGCCACCGCCGCCTTGATCGCGTCTTCCGCCAGGATGGAGCAGTGGATCTTCACCGGCGGCAAGGCCAGTTCCGCGGCGATGGCGGTGTTCTTGATCGACAGTGCCTCGTCGAGGGTCTTGCCCTTCACCCATTCGGTGATGAGCGAAGACGAGGCGATGGCCGAGCCGCAGCCGTAGGTCTTGAAGCGCGCATCCTCGATCACGCCGTCGGCATTGACCTTGATCTGCAGTTTCATCACATCGCCGCAGGCTGGTGCGCCCACCATGCCGGTGCCCACGCCGACTTCGTTTGCAGCAAAGCTGCCGGCGTTGCGCGGGTTCTCGTAATGCTCGATGACTTTGTCGCTATAGGCCATGATGGGCTCCCGGAGATAGGCGAGAAACAGGTCGAAGAGGGTTGAAAGCGAGGGCGCGGCTCAATGCTCGGCCCACTGCACGGTGGACAGATCGACGCCGCTGCAATGCATGTCCCAGAGCGGGCTCAGATCGCGCAGACGCCCGACGGTGGACTTGATGCGTTCAGCCGCAGCGTCCACGTCGTGCTCCGTGGTGAATCGGCCGATGGAAAACCGGATCGAGCTGTGCGCCACCTCGTCGTTCAGGCCCAGCGCCCGCAGCACGTAGCTGGGCTCTAGGCTGGCGGAGGTGCAGGCCGAGCCGCTGGACACTGCGACCCCCTTGATGCCCATCAGCAGCGACTCGCCCTCGACGAACCGAAAGCTGACGTTGAGGTTGTGCGGCACACGCTGCTCCATGTGCCCGTTGACACAGATTTCCGGAATCGTCGACAGGTTGGACCAGAGCCGATCGCGCAGGCTACGGATACGGGCGTTCTCGACATGCATGTGCTCGCGGGCCAGGCGGTAGGCCTCGCCCATGCCGACGATCTGGTGCGTCGGCAGCGTGCCAGAGCGCAGCCCGTTCTCGTGGCCGCCGCCGTGCATCTGCGCGGCGATGCGCACCCGCGGCTTGCGTCGCACATACAGCGCGCCCACGCCCTTGGGGCCATAGGTCTTGTGCGCCGACATGCTCATCAGGTCGATGGGCAGATCGGTCAGGTCGATGTCCACCTTGCCCGTAGCCTGCGCCGCATCGACGTGAAACAGGACACCGCGTGCGCGGCAGATTGTGCCAAGTGCCGCCACGTCCTGGATGACGCCGATCTCGTTGTTCACGAACATGACCGAAGCCAGAATGGTGTCGGGCCGCAGCGCAGCAACGAACGCCGCCGGGTCAAGCAGACCGTCGGGGCCGACGTCGAGATAGCTGACCTCATACCCCTCGCGTTCGAGTTCGCGGCAGGTGTCGAGCACGGCCTTGTGCTCGGTCTTGACGGTCACGATATGGCGGCCGCGGCCTTTGTGAAAATGCGCCGCGCCCTTGATCGCCAGGTTGTTCGATTCGGTGGCCCCAGAGGTCCAGACGATTTCCCGCGAATCGGCTCCGATGAGTGCGGCGACCTGCTCGCGGGCGATTTCCACCGCCTCTTCCGCCGCCCAGCCATAGGCATGGCTGCGCGACGCCGGATTGCCGAATTGCTCATTCAGATACGGCAACATGGCCCGCACCACACGCGGATCGACAGGCGTGGTGGCTGCGTAGTCGAGGTAAATCGGTTTGTCAATGGCTGGCATGACGCGGCTCCCCTGGGCTTGGCGCAGTCGGATTTCACTGCGCTACGCCCTCGTTTCGCAAAAACCGTGCCATCCTTCATCCTCCCCTCTTTCTTGTTTTATATCAACAAGTTGGCAGATCCTTCCGTCCGCAAACGTCTGGCGAGTCACCGACAAAACCGCGCCGACCCATGCCTCATGTCGGCTTTGTCAGCATTGCGACGTCAACAGGCCTTCCAGTCGGCCAAAGACCCACTATCGGCCGATGGTGCATGTGTGATTTGCAACGTGAATCAACTCCATGAATCTTCCACCTGGCGCCCATACCCCTATGGAAACAACACGTTGGATGCATTTCACGATTTGGCATGGCTATTGCTTTGAAGACGGTAATGGCGCGTGCCGCCAGCCCTCCATCACACCGTCGTTTGAAAAGGAATAGTTCAATGGCCACGATCTGCTTTAGCTCGCCCCTGATGGAAAAAGACATTACCGTCTATGCCATTGCCGGAGACACCCACAGCGTGCTCAAGCTCGCCAAGAAGAACAAGATCCCCCTGCCCTTTGAATGCGAAGACGGTGAATGCGGCTCATGCGTCATCAAGGTCACCTCGCTGGATGACAAGCCGCGCATGGCGCATGCGCTCAGTGAGAAAGAGCGCCGCACCCTGGTGGCGGAGGGTCTGATCACAAAGCAGGAACTCAAGGACGCCGAAGTCAATGACCTGCCACCGGCCTATCGCCTGGCCTGCCAGTTCATTCCCCGCGATGAAAACATCCTTGTGCAGTTCACTGGAGAGCCGGGCGTCGGATTCAAGTGACCCGCGCAGGGACGCGGAGCGCCGCCCGAGGCGCTCTGCTCCCGTCCGACTGGGTAAGACGCGCCACTCTATTGCTGATTCAAAGCCATGCGAGACAACTGCCTGCTTCCTGTCGAAGTGACCCCGCGGGTGCATTGGATCGGCGCGCTCGACCCCAAGATGCGGACCTTCGACGTCATTCTGAAAACGCCCAACGGCACGACCTATAACGCGTATCTGGTGCGCGGATCGGCGGGTCTGGCGGTGATCGATACGGTCAAGGCGGAATGCGCCGAGCAGTTCTTCGCCCGGCTGGAAGCGGTGGCCAACTACGAAGACATCAAGGTCATCGTGCTCAACCACCTAGAGCCGGATCATTCCGGGGCCTTGCCCGAACTCATGCGGCGTGCGGTCAACGCCAAGCTCTACATCTCCGAAGCGGCGCCGCTCATGCTCAAGGCGCTACTCAACGACACCGCCATTGCCTACACCCCGGTCACGACGAACGACACCGTAAGCCTCGGCGACCGCACCCTGCGCTTTCTCAACACCCCTTACCTGCATTGGCCCGACACCCAATGCACGTTTCTGGAGGATGACGGCGTGCTGTTTTCCGGGGATGTATTCGGCTGTCACTACTGCGACGAACAGTTGTTCAACGACCGCGTTGGCGACTTCCGGTTCTCCTTCGAGTACTACTACGCACACATCATGCGCCCCTTCAAGCAGCATGTGCTGCAGGCGCTGGACTTGATCGAGCCGCTGCACATCACGCTGATCGCCCCCACGCATGGCCCCATCCTGCGAGATCATCCCCGTGATTACGTCGCACGCTACCGCGAGTTGTCCACGTCCCGGCTGCACATGGACAGCGACCGCGGCGAAAAAACCATGCTCATCTTCTACATCAGCTCATATCGAAACACCACGCTTATGGCCGAGGCGATCCGCGACGGGGCCGCAGAGGTCGGCGGATTCCGCATCTCCCTTTACGACCTCGAAGGGGGTGAAGTCGACCCCTTTGTCGACCTGGTGGAAGACGCGGACGCCATTCTGATCGGCTCTCCCACCATCAATGGCGACGCCGTCAGACCCGTGTGGGATCTGCTGTCCTCATTCGCCAAAATCAGCGTCAAGGGCAAGGTGGCCGGCGCCTTCGGCTCGTATGGCTGGTCGGGCGAAGCCGTGCGCATGATCGAAGACCGCCTACGCGGCCTGAAGATGCGCGTTCCCGTCGGCGGGCTGCGCATCAAACTGATTCCCAGCGAAGAGGAACTGGAGAGTTGTCGCGACTTTGGCCGCGACATCGGCAGCTTTCTCATGGGCAGACCCAGGACGCGTGACATCGACATGTCGCAGCTCTCGATCGACTAACGCCCTTCCTTCCAGCAACCCCACTGCGCGCGTCGCATCCCTCAAACCGGAGCATTCACCATCATGGCAAAAGCGAAAGTCAAGTTTGCAGACGTCTCGGCCACCGTCACCGTGCCGGTGGGCACACGCATCATCGAGATCTCGGAAAAGGTCGGCTCCTACATCGCCTACAACTGCCGCGAGGGCGATTGCGGCAGTTGCGTGTTCGCGGTGCTTGATGGCGCCGAGAACCTGTCCAAGCAATCCGCGCTGGAAAAAGCCACTCTGCTCGCACACTTCAAGGAGGTGGTCAGCGGCTGGCGCAACTGCACGGACCTTGACTCACTGCAAGCCATGATCCGGCGCGAGAACTTCGCAGGCAAACACTGCCGCCTCGCTTGCCAGACGCAGATCTACGGCGATGTCACCGTATCCCCGCTTTGAACCCCAACCTCACGGCAGCGCTGACGCATGACGTGGATCAATCAGGAGAACTTTCGTGGCTAAAGCAAGATTGACCTTTGCCGACATCGGCGTCACAGTCACCGTGCCTGCCGGGACGCGCATCATCGAGGTCTCCGAAAAGGTGGGTGCCGGCATCGTGTACGGCTGCCGCGAAAGCGATTGCGGCACCTGCCTGACCGAAGTGGTGGAAGGCATGGAGCATCTGTCAGAACCCTCGACGTTCGAGCGGTCCACATTGGCGTCGAAAAATGCCGGCCCCACCATGCGCCTGGCCTGCCAGACGCTGGTCCTCGGCGATGCGGTGATCAAACCCGGCGGGTGATGGCGCAGTGCCGCGGCCGACTGCTCCTCATCCGGACCTCCGGACCGCAGCCGCCAGGAGGGCTTCATTCCCTCGCATTCACCGGGCTATCCGCCCGCCTCCTCGGGCCCGAAACACAGCGCGTAGTCGCTGCACGCCGTACAACTGGGTGATTTGCAGATCTGCAGCTCCGCACGTTCGCACAACTGCTTATAGAAGAATTTCTTCCACTTCATATTGTTGGTGTTGCGTGCAGCCAGCGCCGGGAACCAGTCCTGCAACAGACTGGACAGGTCGGCCCTGGAGCGCAGGTGCAGGTCCTGCCAGAGGTGGTCGGCGCCCAGGCAAGCGACAGAAACGATCTGCGCGAGCCAGCGCGCCGCGTCTACATCGCGCCCTTCGTGGGCAGCATCCAGCAGCAAGGCGGCGACGTCCTCGATCTCGTCTGCGCGGGGCTCGTGCCTGTCCATCCGAGTCAGTTCGAGCCAGTCCAGGCCCAGGATCTGATCCGAACCGGGAACCCAGTAGCGCATCAACCTGCGGGTCTCCCTGGCGTCCAGCCCGGGGATGGGAAGCAAGCTCATGCCGTGCCGGGCGAAGGCATTGGCCAAGACCCCGGAAACGGCCAGAGTTGCCGGATCCTGGCGATCGGCTGCGCAATCGAGCAACAACGCACGCAGCCCCTGCTCGTCTGGCGTGACCGCGGGCATCGGGTGTCTTCCCTGCACTGCCAGTGGCACCCGGGAGACTCCACCCATCCAGATGGCGGCCATGGCTCAGACCTCCTGCGGCGCGTGGCTATAGCACTTTTTCGGACAGATCTTCGCGCAAGCGGTGCAGCCGATGCACAGGTCGCGGTGCGCAATGGTCATGACCTTTTTTTCGTATTCCTCGTCGTCATCGCCGTCCGGATCGATGGCGACGCGCTCTCCGTCCTCGTCCAGACCGACCATCGCGAGCACGCCCCGCGGACAGACCTTGAAGCAGCGGCCGCATCCGATGCACTTGCCTTCGTCGATCTGCTGCACGAAAGTCGGCACCCAGGTCGCGCCGCTGGGCAGGGTGATGGAGAACGTGGTCATGGCACTGGTTTCCTCAGGTGATTTCAGCCAGGCGTTTGCGCGCCTGCATAAGCGCGGCATGCGCGTCGTAAGCGATCTGCGCGACGTCGAGAATGCGTTCCCAGTTGGTGGGAAGATCCTCGGACAGGTCGTGCAGGTCCATCTTGGCCTGCGTGGCGCGGGCGTTGAGCTTTTTCACCTCGGCCTTGAGCGCCTCGGGGTCGGTTGCCGTCTGGGACATATTGGTCTCGTGCGTGAAGGAACGGATCAGCCGTATTTGGCGACTTCGGTGTATTTCTCGATCATGCCGACACCTTCGGCAACCAGCTTGTTGCCCGCCTCGGCGAGCTTGGCTAGGCTGGGAAAGCCGAAACGGTGCACATCGCGCAGGTGGCGATTGACCACAACCAGTCGCCCGGCAGTGAGCACCGCGCGACCGAAGCCTTCGTGGCTCATTTTCATCATTGGCGACACCATGCAGCCGGTGGCGCGCTCGATGGACAGCCCGACCGCGTTGTGGAACAGTTCAAGCCGCCACAGGGTTTCGGGGTCTGGGTCGCCCATGATGGGCAGCGCGCGGCGTTGCTCAGCGGTGAGGATGTAGGGCGCGAGCAGGGTCATGTCGCTCTTGCCCTCCCACACGCCGTGGGCGTCCTGGGCGCGGATTTGCTTGATCAACTCACGGACAAATGTGTCCTGCAGCACAGCGGCGTCGACCGTGTCGTCATGGGGTGAATCCGCCTTGGGCGCAGCGGACAGTGCAGCGTCAATCATGGGTCTTCTCCTCGTTGTCTTCGAAATCGAAATCGCGTTCGCGGCCCTTGTTCAGCACCTTGCGCAGCCAGGGCGGCGGCGTGCCCTTGAGCACTTCCTGCAGTTTGTCAAGAATGTCCATGATGGGCTCGGGTTGCGGCACCTTGATCGGATGGATATTCATGGCCACGACCCGCGCCGCGCCGGATCCGCCAATGGCCGCGACGTACAGAATCGCACAGTCCCTGATGGCTTCCAGCTTCGGCGCCAGCTTGTCTTCGTTGCCGTCTTCGGCCAGTTCGGCGCCAAAGTCGAAGGTCTGGACGAAGTGGCAGCCCACCGCGTCGATTTCATACACGGCGATGTGCCGCGCCCAGCCGAAGTGCGCGTCGACCTGCTGCATGTCCTGCGTTGCGAAAGCGATTTTCATGACGCATGCTCCACGAGAGTTGAGAAATGGGAAAGGCGTGCAGCAACCTTCAGTCGTCGCACGCGCAGGAACTGCCACGGCAGGACGACACCGCGCCCTGCGCATCCGCCGGACTGATTGGCATGACGCCCGGAGCCAGCGCCGCAAGTGTGGCCGCAGGCAAAGGCCAATGATCCGGGGCATGGTGCGGCGTCTGTGCGATCAGCAGATTGCCGATGTCGAACACCAGGTTGCGTGTGCCCCGATAACCGACGTTCACGGTGTGGGCGTTTCCCAGACGGTCGAACAGCGGCATGCCAATGCGGTACAGCGGCTTGCCCAGACGCTCCGACGCCTGGCGTCCATGGGAATGCGTCAGCAGCAGGTCGCAGCCGGTCGCCTGCGCGGCCCGTTCGAAATCCTCCAGGTCACCGATCACCACTTCGTTGGTCGGCAGGCGCGACAGCAGCGGCGACTTGGTGGTCGTGACACAGACGGTGAGTTCGGCCCCCATCTCGGCTAGGAAGCTGCCCATCGCCCAGAGCAGATCAGGCTCGGCGGCAATGGCCACCTTGACGTTGCCGAAAAAGAAGTGGCCATCAAGCATGGCATCGAGAAGCTGGCTGCGCTGGCGGCGATATTTCTCGGGCACGGGCCGGCCGCTGAGTTCGGACAGGGTCTGCAGCAACTGGTCATTCGGCGCCAGTCCGGTCAGCCGGTCGAACAGGACGTAGGGCACGCCCGCGCGCATTTCCAGTTCCATCGCGGCAGAGCGCATCTGTTCACCTACGGCGATGGTCAACACCGAGGCGCCCATCGCGCGGATCGATTCCAGCGTCGTCCCGCCGAGAGTGGTGCCAAGCCAGTCGTCCGGGATGTGGCCGTCGAGCGACCCCGAGACGTCGGGGAGCACAATGGCGCTGAAGCCGAATGCGGCAAACAGTTCGCGCAACTCGTCGATGTCTCCCGCGGTCACATGCCAGCCCACAAGCACATTGACCTGATTGGGAATCGAATGCGACGCAGGTTCCACCAGCGCCTTGACCAGTGCACTGACCGCGCGGGAAAACCCGTCCTCGAAGGCACCGACATAGTCTGGCGTCGAGACATAGACCAGCGCGGTGTCATCGAGTTCTGGATGGCGCTTGCGAATGAGTTCGAGGTAGCCGTCGACATCGTCGCCCTTAGTTTCGGTCAGACCTGTGGAACAGATGGCGATGATGCGGGGATGATTTCGCTTCTGGATGTTGAGCAGCGCTTGCTCGATGTTCTCCATGCCGCCGAGGATGGTGGTGACCTCATTCATCGCCGTGGTCTGCATCGGGATGGCCTCGCGGAAATGGCGCACCATCACCACCAGTCCAAACGAGGTACAGCCTTGCGAGCCATGCATCAACGGCATGCAGGAGTCCAGGCCGAGAAAGGCGTAAGTCGCGCCCAGCGGCTGGCTCATTTTGAGCGGGTTGACCGCGCAGGCTTTTTTCGATTCGACGACATGGGCCATGATCGTCTCCTCAGGACAGCAGTGCCGACGTCGCCAGCGCGTGCGTCCCGGCTGGCCGCTGCGCCAGCGCAACATTGCCCAGCCTGCCCGCTGCGTCACCGCAGAGTCCGCCGACGTCCCACGGAGCAGGAATGCGCACCTGCGCCCACACCGGGTTGAAAAGCGCCTTGTCGATTTCCTGCACGAGTTCGACCATGCCCTCGTAGCCCGCGTAGGCGTGATGCCTCTCCTGGTTGATGTCCAGCCAGGGCATCCGCGCCTTGAGGGCGACGAACTGCGAACGCCCACCGGAGAGCATGATGTCGGCGCGGGCCTCGCGCAGCATGGCGTACATCTCGCGCGGCGTCATGTCGTCGATCATGTGCGCGTCGTCGCCCATGATCTGCTTGATCCTGTCCTTGTCTTCCTTGGTGCTCTTCTTCACGCTGGTGCCCACCACCTCGAGCCCGGCCTCCTGCAAGGCCGAGACCACCGACCAGCTCTTGACCCCGCCGGTGATCAGCAACACGCGCTTGCCGGACAGGCGCTCGCGATAGGCTCGGATGCGCTCGGTGGCCCGCGCCTCCTCGACGCGAATCAGCTTCTCGGTCCGCACCAGCAGGTCATCCGGCGCGCCGCGCTCCACCAATAGGCGGGCGATTTCGCGCAGCGTGTGGCTCATGTCGGAGATGCCATAAAACGAGCCCTCGAAAAACGGAATGCCCCAGCGCTCTTCCATCTTGCGCGCGATATTGATCATCGACTTGGAACACACCATCATCGTCGCCCGGGCGCGGTGACTCGCAGCGATCTCGTTGTACCGGCCATCGCCGGAAATGCAGGCCAGGATGCGCACACCCAATGCGTCAAGCAGCGGCTTGACCTGCCACAACTCGCCCACCAGGTTGTATTCGCCGATGATGTTGATGTCGTACGGCGTGGTGAACTCAGGTTCGCGGGTGCCGATGACATAGTCGAGCAAGGCCTCGCCGCCCAATTTATTGCCCAGATTTTTCGACCCGGCAAATCCCGGCGCGTTGACCGGAATCACCGGCTTGCCAAACTTCTCGCTCGCGCGCTTGCAGACCGCCTCGATGTCGTCGCCGATCAGCGCGGTGACGCAGGTCTGGTAGACGAAGACGGCGGGCGGGTCGTACTTGTCGAGAATCTCGCGCACCGCCTTGAACAGCCGCTTCTCGCCGCCGTACACCACATCGAGTTCATTGATGTCAGTGGTGAATCCGGTGCGGTAGATCTGCGACCCGCTGCTAGCGCTGTGGCGGTTGTCCCAGGAGTTGCCTTCGCAGGCGATCGGCCCGTGCACCAGGTGGGCGACATCGGTGATCGGCTGCAGGGCGATCTTGGCGCCGTCGAAGGCGCAGCCGCCGGCGGCAGCTCCCGGAGTCAGTTGCTTGGTGCAACCCTTCTTTCGCTCCTTGGCATCCTTCGCCTGGTTCTTGTCACATCCAGGCTCTTCGAACACCTGGTCGATTTTCTGCTTGAGCATTGTGGACATTCCCGCCTCCATGTGTTGGGGTCAGGACTGACATTGCACAAAAGATGCCAGCGAGGCGCTCTGAATTTTCCTTTATCGTTCAACCACTTATCAATCGCCGCTGCGATCCGGAAATGACCGCTTTGCAACAAACCCGACAAAGCAGCCGATTCGATACGGCAGTGCGAGACATTGATGTCTCACGCGGCGGGAGGCCAAAGACGGACTGGAGCCAATAGGCCATGCCCCAAGGCAGCGCTGGCGCCAAGACGTCAAACACCACTCACGGCACGGGGAAACACCCGGGCAGACGGCCAGCCGTTCAGCTTACGCGGGGGTGTTCATCGACGACGGCGGCGGGGACTCAGCTCCTCGGCGAGGAAGTTTTCGAGCGCAGCCAATGCCTCATCCCAGCTCTCCTCGGCCAGTGCTTGGCTGGAACGCTCTTGCTCACGCAGCCAGGATTTCATGAAGCGCACCTCGGCTTTGCGCGAAAGCACCAATTTCAGTTCGCCCTCGACCATCTCCAGGGCGTCGAGTTCATGTTCGATCAGGGTATCGATGGCGCGGGGATCGAGCTTTCCAGCGGATGCGGCGAAGGGCATGTTGATCCGCAGATCCTGCTCGATCAGGGTGATCTTCTCCTCCAGGTCGGCAAGCTGGGCTTTGAGCGCCCGAACATAGTCCTTGATCTGCGCGTCGGCCAGAGACGAAAGGTGGGCGGCGTCGACCATGGCGATTTCAAGCTGCAGGCCGAGCAAGGCAAGGAGATCGCCGTTTTTGTAAGACTGATTGGCGCGCTGAAGCAAGGCAGTCTTGCGCGTACGCTCTTCTGGGTCAGACTCGCGGTCAGGATGCAGCGCGCTGGCGAGTTTTCGGTAGATGATGCGCAGGGACGGGACTTTGGCGTCTCGCGGCCGCTTCTCCACGTCGATCTGATGCCATTGGTGAAATCCGGCGCTGTCGTCAGCCTCCGCATCGAAGGCATCGGCCTCGGGCGCGTCGGCGCCCTGAGCATCCGCTTGACTGAACGTGTCGAAGCCAAACAGGTCGTCCATCCCGGATGCACGTTTCTCACGCGCCGGTACACGCTGCCGGTTCAGGATCGCCTCGATCTCCGCGTCGTGCTGAATGCTCAGGCAGGCATGCGCAAGTACCTCGATCAGGACGCGCAGGCGCTTGTGGTCAGTTTTGTTGTACCGGGGATCGGCTTGCATGACGTCCAGGGCCAGCAAGAGTTCTTTGCGCATCGCATTGAGATTGCGCATCTTGGGGTCAATCTGCGCAGCCTGTGCCTGGGCTGCACGCTGCATCGCATCGTGCCATTGCTGAAGACGATTGCGGGCGCGGTGAATCTTGCCGAGCAGTGTGTTGAAAGCCTTTTGCTGTTTGCTCAGCGGCTTGCCAGAAACAGGGGGCTGCAGGGTGATCGCGGGGACGGACATGGGCACAATCGATCGAAGGCTGGGCTGGCGGGGGTTCGAGGCGCCGGGAGACTTGTCCATGACGTTGGTCGGTTCGTCCCAAGCGCCGACCCTCGCGGTGGGCAAGTCGGTTCACTTTATCTTACCCGGTGGCCTACGAGAACCGATCAGCATAGCGAATCGCGAATGAATTCATCGCCGATCTTGTTCTCGCCGGCCGCTGCCAGACCCCTACTCACTCCCACTCACTCATCAATGAGCACCGTAACGTGTTGATTTATTGCCACTTTAATCGACTCAATTAACCAGATACCAGCAAAAATACCATTGCGAATCATCCCCTTGTTGATGCCTGTTGCTGCCGTATGTTGCCAAACGCACCCGCCAACCTTCAAGTTCTCGCGCATTACGAATGCCATCCTCCCCGGCGCTTTCGCGAAGAACAGCGCGCCCATCTGGTTCATCCTACACGCCGATCACCGCATCGTGGTCATCGAAGACACGCGTGAGCTGCAGGTCAAGGCCGAGAACGTGGTGTTCTTGCGCACCAGCGACAACACCGACATGACCAGGCTGCTGCGCGCAACCATGCGCTTGCGCCCAGACCGTATTGTGGTGGGCGAGGTGCGCGACGGCAGCGCCTTGGCCCTGCTCAAAGCCTGGAACACCGGTCACCCTGGCGGGGTCGGCACGGTGCATGCCAACGACGCCAGCGCCGCGCTGATCCGCATCGGGCAGCTCATCCAGGAAGCTGGTGTGCCGCCAAACCCGGAGTTGATCGCCGAAGCCGTCAATGTGGTCGTGTCGATCAAACGCACCAGTGAGGGGCGGCGGGTCGAGGAAGTCTCGCAGGTTCGCGGCTGGTCAGCTGGTGGCGGGTTTCATGTCGAGAGGGTTGCTTGATGGACGTCTCGACCGGCGCAAATCCTGGGCGCGGCTATGGCACGCGACTGGGCGGCTGTGGCACGCGCCGCACCCTGTCGCCGTCGATTTCGATCCCAATTTCTCTCAGGCCGGCCGCGTCGGAGCGCAAGCGGCGCCGCGCATTTCTCATATCTTGGTCGTTTAGCGCGCCAGCAGTCGCTTCGATCAGGGTGTCGATCTTCCATCCGCCGTTGGGTTGTCTGTCGACGCTATGGGTGATCAGGAGACGCGCCACGGCTTGGTTACAACGACCGATGTTCGTGTGGCAGCCGCCGTTCCGGCCGGTGACCACGAGTGATTCAGATCAGTCTAGCGCGGCCCTTCGAGCAAACGCGCCGGCCGACGGCTCCTGGCCGTCCGCGGCCTTACAGCGATGCAACGCAACTGGCTTCACTGGCCGACCAGGGACAGTGGTAACCGTCAACCAGGCACTGACTCTGCATGCAGCCTGAGCTTGAGCGCTCGGATCACTTTCATCACCGTGGAGAACTCCGGGTTGCCTTCGGCAGACAACGCCTGGTAAAGCCCCTCGCGTGAAATGCCCGTGTCGCGTGCGAGTTGGCTCATGCCCCGGGCGCGGGCAATCGTGCCCAGCGCAACGCGGATGAGGCTGCCGTCGCCGGGGTCGTCTTCGATGCATGCATCCAGGTAGGCGACCATATCTTCGTCGGACTTCAGGTAGTCCGCCGTGTCGTAGCGCGTGAATTTTTCAGCCATCGTTCAGTCCTTCCAGTCCTTGGCAATTCCAATCGCCCGTTCGATGTCCGCGTCCTGCGTGCGCTTGTCACCGCCAGCGAGCAGCACGACGATCACCGGTCCACGTCGCATGAAGTACACGCGGTAGCCTGGCTCATAGTCGATCCGGAGCTCAGACACGCCGTCTCGCAAGGGCTTGGCGTCGCCCGGATTCCCGAGCGCCAGACGATCAAGCCGGGCCTGGACGCGCGCCCGCGCTTGCCGGTCTTTCAGTCCATTCAGCCAGCGCTGAAAAGTCTGACTCTGGATCAGTTCCAACATGAATGTCATTCTGACCTTACGGCGGTCAATTGTCAATCATGGTTCACAAGCGCGCTGACCGGGCGACCGGCCTGACGCAACGTGGTGCGGAATCCAGGAAGGAGGCCTCTCCGGGCCAAGCTCCAAAAGCCAACGGGTCCGCACCGCTATGCAACAAAGCCAACAGGAATTTTCTCGTGCCGCAATCGCGGCTCCGACCATCGTCACGCCGGCGGATGGCCGTGTCGAATCGGCCAGAGGCTGGATCTACGCTGCCGTCGCCGATCGCCTCGAGCGCCTGGCACGCGCCGACGCACAGCGCGATGGGGTCCAGACTGCGGTCTGGTCCCATGGCGTCCTGATCCCGCAGCCCCAAGTCGAGATCTCCGCTGAGCGTGGCTATCTCAGGGTGCGCTGGGCTGATCTGGGAATCAGCGCTTCGCTGCTCGTGCGCATTGGCGATGTGCGCATCGGCTTCATGCTTGCTCGCGGGAATGCGAAGGACTTCCGCGACGTCCTGACCGAGTACGGCATCACCGCGTCGATGAGTCGTCGTGGCAATTGTTGGGACAACGCCTGCAGCGAGACGCTGTTCGGGTCATTGAAGGTGGAGCGGTTGCATGGGCAGCGCTTCAAGACACGGCGCCAGGCGATGGACGAAGTCGTCGCCTGGATGCTCTGGTACAACCGCACCCGGCTGCACTCAACCCTGGCCTATGTCAGCCCGATGCGCTTCGAAGAAAACTGGCTCGCCAACCAACCCAGGCAAGCCAGTGCATGAGTCGGCTATGGGATACGAATTCCAGGGGCAAGGTCATTGTGCCAGACCGGCCCTTCGCCATCGAGCCGCCAGCGTCGCAGCGTCTTGAGACTGACCTGCCAGCGTTCGGCCACATGCTTTTCGGTCATCACGGGGTAGTGCATCTTTTTCTCCTGAACAGATGACCCCATGACAACGCTGTTCACCGTAGAAGCCAAGCTCAGTGTTCGCTGATCACCCGGCAACTGTCTCCGCAATCAACACATCGGCCGGGATACCCAGGCTCTTGTGCAGTCTGCGGATCATGGCCAGCGTCAGCGGGCGCTTGCGGCTCAGGACTTCGTAGACGCGGTTACTTTTGCCAATCATCGGCTCAAGATCTTTGACGGACAGACCGATCTGATCCATGCGGAATTTGATGGCTTCCACCGGATCTGGCGCGGTGATGGGTACGCGCTTGGCCTCGTAGGCTTGCACCAGCGTGGCCAGGATGTCCAGGCGATCTCCCTCAGGCGTGCCCAGATCAGGGTCGGACTCCATCAAGGCCGAAATCTCTTTGAGCGTGGCCTTGTAGTCTGCTTCGGTGTGGATAGGTTGGATGTCCATGTTTTCCTCCGTGGCCGGTCAGGCCATTTCAACGGTTTCGGCGTCCACTGCGTCGTACTCTTTGTGGGTGCCGACAAACTTCACGTAAACGATCTGCAACTTGTACGCAATGGCCACGATCAGCCGGTAGTCATTGCCTTTGATGTTGAAGACCACGCGACGGTTCTTCAGCACGCTGGCGCTGCGGTACTGCGCCTTGATGTCGGCGGGCTGGCTCCAACTCGCACTGGTGGCCTCCTCGTACCAAGCCTTCAGCGGCTGCTCGGCGTCGGGGTAGCGCTCCCAGAAGGCCCGAAGGGTGGACACGGCAATCACTCGCATAGGCCGAAGTGTAGTCCCAAAATGGGACTAAGGCAAGCGACGTTCGGCCGAGGCGGGTGGTCAAGGCGTCCAAGAATGGGTGTGAATGGGTGTGTTTATGGTTGTCCGAGCCGGCGCAGCATTGATCGGCTGGATTTCCGAGATGCTCGTTTCGTACAGGTGGGCACCTACAATGGGGCCGCTTTCGTATCTGGTTCAGATGACGGACGCGGGTTCGGTTCCGCGTTCCACCACCATTCCCAAAAGCCCGAACCCGTTTCGGGCTTTTTTACGCCTGCCCGGAACGCCCGTGTTGGCGCGCCTGCGCGGGTTGGCCTCGCGCGCGCCACCCTGCCCATTCTTGGACTTTTGGCCCGCTACCGCCTCTCTGTTCTCTGTTTTTCTCTGCTTGCCTCGCGCGCGTGCGCGAGGCCGTGTCGTTATGAATCAATGCGTGACGAACCATGGGTTGGCGATGCAAACTGCCGGGCGGCGGCGACTGAAAACACGCCTGTGACATGGCGCCGACGCTGTTGGGCAAGATCATGCTGGCCCGTTTGCTGGAGTTGTCCTTGCGCCAGTTCGAGCGCTACGTCGCCCGGGTGGAGGCCAGCGCTTCATTTGCCTTATTGCGCGAGTCCGGTCGGGTAATGGCGGGCACCTGGAGCGGGGCGGTGAGGGTGGACGTGGGGGAGGTCAACGCCGCGCGCGCGGCCTGTCTGGGACAGGTGTGCGACCACGCCGGGGGCCTGTCGTTCGTCTACGCCAACACCTGCCATGTGCGCGCGTACCGCTTCGACGAGGCGCTGCTGCGGGCGCTCCCGTCGCGCCAGGCCTTGCCCAAGGAACTGACGGCCACGCTTCATCGGCTGCGTCTCATCAACAGCCGTAACCGGCTCACGCACGCGCTGATCGAAGCGCTGCTCGACATCCAGGCGCCCTATCTGATCTCTGGCGACCCGCTTATGCGGGTGCCGCTCCCTCAGGCGCACCTGTCCAGGCGGCTCGTGGCGCGCGGCGATCTTCCCCTGGTCGCGGATGCAGGACGGCTGTCCCGCCTCATCCGCGGCTTGTCGTTCAAAATGACGGATGGAAGGACCCTGCCGTTGAACGTGCTGTTTCCCAACGAGCGGCAGCTTCACTGCCTTCGTGTCGATGCCTTGATCAAAGGCGAAAAAACGCAGATTCGGGAAGGGCATTTGGCACGTCCGCTGTCCGACGAGGCGATTGCAGCGCTTCTGGAGAGCCAATACGGGGTTGTGCTTTCGCGGCGCTCGGTGGCGGCCATACGGCACCAGCTGGCGATTCCTGACTGGCGCCGGCGGGGTGAGCGCAAGGACTATCTGGCGGCCACGGAAGGATTCTCCCCCTGCTGCCCTTGACGCCGCAGGCGCTGTCCACCGGGGTACCGCCGCATCCGGGCGTGTACGAAATCCGGTCAACGGCGAGCCGGGAGGACGTCGGCGCGCCCGGCAATGCCGCCGCACCGGATCGGACGCAGGTGCTCTACATCGGCTCGACGTGCGATCTGCGCAAGCGCCTTTCGGATCATTTGCGTGGCAACAGTGGTAATCCGCTGCTGTACCGGGTATTCTGCGAGTATTCTGCGAGACCTTCGGCGCGCCGCCGTTGGCCAGCCGCCGTTGGCCAACCGCATGCGCCCTTAAGAAACCGCGCCGACTGAACCGCCCCGGATTTTGAGGAGGCTCCAACCTTCGAGAGAATGGAGCCATGAACAAGTCGAACAAGTTTTCCCCTGAAGTCCGTGAGCGCGCTGTGCGCATGGTGCAGGAGCACCGCGGTGAGTACCCCTCGCTGTGGGCCGCAGTGGAGTCGATCGCCCCCAAGATTGGCTGCTCGGCGCACACCCTGCTGGAGTGGGTCAGACGCGACGAGATCGATGCAGGCACGCGACCAGGCGTGACCTCGGCAGAAGCCCAGCGCATCAAGGATCTGGAGCGCGAGAACAAGGAGCTGCGCCGTGCCAACGAGATCCTCAAGCTGGCCAGCGCGTTTTTCGCCCAGGCGGAGCTCGACCGCCGACTCAAGAACTGAGAGCGTTTGTTGATCAGTACCGCGCCCAATTCGGGGTCGAGCCGATCTGCAAGGTCCTGCAGATCGCCCCAAGCGGTTACCGCCTGCATGCGGCCCGGCGGCGCAATCCGGCGTTGCTGCCGCCACGCGCTCAGCGCGATGAGCGGCTGATCCCCCACGTCCAACAGGTCTGGCAAGTGAACATGCAGGTCTATGGCGTTGATAAAGTCTGGAAGCAGATGAACCGCGAGGGTACCGTTGTGGCGCGGTGCACGGTCGAGCGGCTGATGAAGCGCCTGGGCTTGCGCGGCGCCATCCGCGGCAAGGTGGTGCGCACCACCATCGCCGATGCCAAGGCGCCGTGCCCGTTGGATCATGTCAACCGGGTCTTCAAGGCCGAGCGGCCCAATCCGCTCTGGGTGTCTGATTTCACGTACGTGTCTACCTGGCAAGGCTGGCTGTACGTGGCCTTTGTCATCGATGTGTTTGCCCGCCCGATCGTGGGCTGGCGCGTGAGCAGCTCCATGCGCACGGACTTCGTGCTCGATGCCTTGGAGCAGGCGCTGTACGCCCGGCAACCGCAGCAGGACGACGCTCTGATTCATCATTCGGACAGAGGCTCGCAATATCTGTCCATCCGCTACACCGAGCGGCTGGCCGAGGCCGGTATTGAACCTTCTGTGGGCAGCAAAGGAGACTCCTATGACAACGCGCTGGCCGAGACGATCAACGGGCTGTACAAGGCGGAATTGATCCATCGGCGCGGCCCGTGGAAGACGCGGGAGGCAGTCGAACTGGCGACCCTGGAATGGGTGGCCTGGTTCAACCATCATCGCTTGATGGAACCCCTGGGATATATCCCTCCGGCAGAAGCTGAGGCAAACTACTGGAGGCAGCAAGCCAGTCATGTCACCACTGTGGCCTGACTTAAACCAACTGGCCTCCACGAAAGTCGGGGCGGTTCATGACGCGCTTCCTTGAGGCTTTGGGATACCCTGGACATCAGATTTCCGTTTCAGTGAATAACGAAGAAAGGACGGCCTGTGTTTTCTCCCGCCACCATCGAAGCCATTGGGTCCTACGTTTATGCCCTCACCGACGAAAACGACCGGATCTTCTATGTCGGCAAAGGGCAAGGAAACCGCGTCTTCGAACACGTTGAAGAGGTGCGGCGGCTGGTCCGCAGTGATCCGGCCGGCCTGCTAGAGCAGTCCGACGCCGATGACGCTGACAGCAATGGAATGGGGCCAAAGCGTCAACGGATCGCCGAGCTTCTTCGGCGCAGGACAGAGCCGCGCATGTACATCATTCGAGAAGGACTAACCCCTGAGCAGGCGCTCTTGGTCGAGGCGGACTTGATCAGTGTTCTCGATTGGCAACTTGAAGAAGCGCTGACCAACCAAGCAGCAGGGCACGGGACTGCCCATTTCGGCCTGAAGTCAGTCGACGAACTGGAGGCAACGAAGGGTGAGCCCTTCCGCGTGGCTGACCTGCCCGATCTTGGCGATGCTCAAGAGGTAATCGCAATCAACGTGAACCGGCGCTGGTCGGAAGTGATCTCTGGACAATCCACGCTCCTGGATGTTTCCAGGGGACATTGGAAGCTGAGCAAGCAGCGAGCCGAGAAGTGTCCATATGCGGTCATCCACGCAAATGGTATTGTGCGAGGCGTCTTCAAGATCAGGGCGTGGCATGGGCCCGATAGCGAAGGACGTTGCATCTTCGAGCCTGAGCACGATGCTCCGCTGCTCGGGTCGCAGTTCAGCCAGAAGAATGCCTCGTCCTTATTCGGCCCCGCCGGCAGTGGCTCCCAGAATCCGATTCGGTATGTGCGAACTCCGCGCTGAATCTGAACCACACCGGCTCGCCGTGCTTGCCGCCGCTGGCACGGGTGTAGTGAGCAATGGCCTGCTTGAGTTCCTCGCCAATGCCGATGTAGTCAACCACCAGGCCACCTGGCTTGTCCCTCCAGACACGATTCACGCGGGCAATCGCCTGCATCAGCCCCTGCCCCCGCATCGACGCAAGACCACAAGCTGATCGAGACAGCCGCGCAGATCGCCATGACGCAGCCGGATGGCTTCGGCGATTTCATGACCTTCACTCATGCCGTTCTGTGCCAAGTCGGCTTCCTCGATCCAAGGTTGACGGGCGCGAGTTTCTGCGCCAGTCTGGCGAGGCTTGGATCAACATCCAGGCCGGCATTCTGGGCGAGGGTATAGGGCCGGCCTATACCCTCGCCGGCAGATGCGCGCCCTAGCCGCCTGCCGCTTGCAGATGGGCTACAGGGCCGAAACATGCCCAACATGGCCCCGGTCAAGCCGGTGACCGGAGGCGTACTGCTGCTTGGGTCGCCGCCACTCATACCCTACAAGGGCGGCCCAACCAATCAGATGCGGGGCAGAAGTCGAAGCCGTAGCGGCGCCGATTCGCTTCGAAGATAGGACGGCTGCGCCGCCCGCGCGCCACGAGCCCGCCCTGAACGGCGGGCTTGTCGCGCACCGGGCCAATTTCAAGCCCCCTGTGCTTTCTCAATGGCGCTGTCCAGGTAGGACAGGGCCCTCATGACGCAGCCCGCCTCGTACCGGATCGCCGCCAATGCGTTCTCGGTTTCGGCCACCTTGTCCTTCTCTCAGTCCTGGGCATATTCCAGCAGTTTGCTCAGGGTGTAGCCATGCGCTGCTCTAGGCTTGGCGATGTACGTCGTAAACGCCCTCCGCGTGCCCTTCGCCTTCGAGCCGTACCAGCGCTTGTCGTACCACTCCGCTGCTATCGATAGCCCACGCTGGCGGATTCTGGGCTTGAGGGAGCTTTTCTTCTGCCAGTCCATATGCTGGTTCATCTCGTCCTTGAATTTGTAGTACTCGTTCACCACAGCCATTGCCCGTTTGTGCAGGCTTTCCATGTGCCTTTCCAGGGCTGCTTTGACTTCTCCCAAGTCGTTTCCCTGCATCGTGTTGGTCATATCGATTTCCTTATGTTTACTAGATCGGCAACAAAACGCTATGCCTTATAGAGAAAAATTCCCCCTCCTCGTTTACCCGCGCACCTTGACGCAATGCCTTTAACTCTAAGGCATGACGCTTCGATTCCTTTCCAGTACTGGAAAGGCACCAGAGACGTACTGCATTTCTGGCCGTGCCATGTAGACATCGCGCTTCGATTCCTTTCCAGTACTGGAAAGGCAACCGAGCTTGTTGGCGACGGCCATTCTGCATGGGGCACTGGCCGCACTGGCAACCCATCATCGTTTCTGTGCCTTTGAATCTAAGGCATGACGCTTCGATTCCTTTCCAGTACTGGAAAGGCACCACAACACTCAATACTGTAACTCGACGCTCTCCGTGTTCGTGGCGCTAAACAGTGCGTTTTTGCGCTCTTTTCGTCGCAGTTTTGGATGATCCGCCTGATATGTTCTCAAGTGGTTTGCTAGCGGTATTAGGTTGTCGAGCGATCATGCCGGTGCTACTGACGGTTCTCTGGAAGGCGACTGAGGGTGCACCGAATCACTTCGGAGCGAGATGACCGAAAACTTGTTTCTAACGGTTCACTGGAGGTCGACTTGAATATTCTCGGTATTGACATTGGGTACTCCAACCTGAAGATCGCCTTTGGCGCCAAAGGCGAATCCCCGAAAACCCACCTGCGCCCTGCGGGCGCCGCGCCCGCCGACAGATTCGGGGCGCGCTTCGATGGGAAGGCGCACGATGACTTCCTGCATGTGATGGTGGACGGGCAGGAGTTCATCGCCGGCGTCTCACCGGACCGCGCCGAAATGTGGAGTCGTTCCCTGCACGCGGACTACCCCGCCACAGCGTCTTACAAGGCGTTGTTTCACGCCGGCCTTCTCCTCTCGGAGATGGACAGGATCGACACGCTGGTCACCGGGCTGCCTGTGTCCCAGTATCTGGATGAGGCCCGCAAGAAAGCCGTGGCCGAACAGATGCAGGGAAACCATCAGGTAACGCCCAAGCGAACCGTCGCTGTCGAGAAGGTCAAGGTCATCCCGCAACCGGTGGGCGGGCTTCTCGACTACATCTCCCAGGAAGATGCCGATATCGAGGACGCGCGAGTGCTAGTGGTCGATCCCGGGTTCTTCTCGGTCGATTGGGTCGTGATCGCCAACAAGGACCTGCATCGCCAATCCTCCGGCACCAGCCTCAATGCCTCGTCGGTCGTTCTCGAAGAGGCTTCCAGGCTGATTGCCAAGGATCACGGCTCGGCGGTCAATACCGAAACCTTCGAAAACGCCATCCGGGCTGGCAAGTCAACCGTGCTCGTGCTTGGCCAGCGCGTGGAGCTGGCTCCCTACATCGAGCAGGCCGCGAAGACGGTCGGTCCGGTTGTTGTCGAATCCATCCAGAAGTCGCTGCGGACGGAAAGCAAGATGGCTGACCTCGTGGTCCTGGTTGGTGGCGGCGCCATGTTCTTCCGCGAGGCGGTGCAGGCCGCGTTTCCACGGCTGGCCGTGGTCACGCCGAAGGACCCGGTGTGCTCCAATGCTCGTGGATTCTGGTTGATGGGGGCGGCCCAGTGAGTGGTATCCGGATCGTTCTTACCGTTACCGAAGCCAGTCCGGAGCTTTTTGCGGCGTTGCAGGAGGTGCCCGCCAGGCTGCGGGCTGAACGTGTCCGGACGCTCGCAACGCTCGGGCTCGCTGCCGTTTGTGGCGGGATCGGTAGCAGGCCGGCCATAGGTCCGGCCACCGAGTCTCAACAGAATGCAGGGACTCAGAATCGGGCGCTCACGTTCGCCAAGTCATTGGGAGATGGGATGTGATCTGGAATATTGGAATGCCCCCGAAAAACACGCTCGTCGCCCTCGTGGTGCGCAAGTGGCTAGGCCGCACCGCCGAAGGCCTGCGCATCAGCTTCTTGGCGGCTGATCCTGCCCGACATATCGCCATCTTTGCGGGCCATGTCGGTCTCGCTACCGACGTGCAGTTCGAGCCGTCGCAGACGGTAAGAATGGGGCGTCTCGTCGAAGATGGGGATGGTCTGATGGTTCTCGACGAGGAAGGCGATCAAACCGATTTCGGGGTCGATGCAATCCTCGCGTGGGCGCATGTCCCGTCGTTTGCCATGGATCAGGCAGCGGCCCGCGAAACCGATCTGTTGCTCCGCCGCATCAAGAATGTCTCCGATTGATCGAAAGGTAGGCCGCCACCACCTCGCCTTTTACCGAGGGTGGCTCCAAGGGCTCGATCTCAAGTCGTTGGCCGACCGCTACCTCGAAACCGGGCTCGACCTGCGGCTGGCCAAGACGGCCCTGGGCTGGCTGCGCGACACATTGAGCCAGGCGGCACTCGGGCATGGCAAACGGGGCGAGGCGCGATTGCTGCGACTCCATCTGGCGTCCAGCCAGCAGGCCAAGACCCCCGCATTCCCATCGCTTGACGATTTCCGGGCAGAACACGACCCTGACGGGTTCTATCAAGAAGAAGAACTGATCCGGCTGTATCTGGAGACGTTCCCCCAGGCCGGGGACAGAAAAATCCGTCAGCGTCAACGCCTCATCGAGCGCCAACTGAAAGCACTCGGTGTCCTCGAAGGTCTTCTTGCCACCGAACCCGTGCCGGCAGATCTTGTCTCCGCATGGTTCGACAAGTCTGTTGCCGATCGACTGGTTCTTGCCGGCATTCCGACCATCGGCGCCCTTCTGGATCGAATCCGGGGCCGTGGATACCGTTGGTGGATCACCGTGCCCAAACTTGGCGAGAAAGGCGCCGCCCGGATCGTCGCCTGGTTACGTGGATATGAGTCGTCCCTGGGGCCGTTGCCAGAACATGCCACTGCACCGGTGCGCAGCCTGCCGGCGCCCCTACTCGTCCAGGCCCGAGATCGACAGACCGCCATCGTGCCCATCGAGGCCCTCGCGGTGCCGCAGTCGCTGTCTGGCGAAACGGGTTCCAATCGGCATCCCGGCTTGCCGCGCATTCAGGCCGGTAATGACCATCAGGCCATCGAATCCTGGCTTGCCACGAAAGCCGGCAGCCCGAACACGGCCAGAGCCTACCGCAAGGAAGCTGAACGGCTGCTTCTCTGGGCTGTGATCGAGCGCCAGAAAGCGCTTTCCGATCTCACCGTCGAGGACTGCGCGGCCTACCGGGACTGGCTGTCCATCCTTGGGCGGACGAACCCGGAGCAGTGGCCGTTTCGGATTTCCCAAGGTGAATGGATCGGCAGCCGAAACACGCCACGATTCAGCCCCGCTTGGCGTCCGTTCGACGGCCCGCTGTCAGCGGCGAGCGTGCGCCAGGCGCTGACCATCGTCTCCAGCCTGTTCGAGTGGTTGGTTCGTGTCCAGTATTGCGCCTTCAACCCCTGGGACGCCGTTGGCCGGAAACCGGCCGCAAGCACTGACACACCCGAGGACGTGGAATTGACGCGGGTGTTCTCGACCGGCCAATGGGGCTACCTGATGACTTTCCTCGACACCTTGCCTGCGGACGATGCGACATCCCGGCTACGTTTCGTGCTGCCCTTCGCCCAGACCACTGGCCTGCGTCTATCGGAACTGGTGGATGCGAGCATCGGGCGGCTCTATACCATGCCGCTCAAGGAAGGTCTGGGCGTACGCTGGATGCTCAAAGTGCTGGGCAAGGGCGGCAAGTGGCGGGCTGTACCCTTGTCCAACCCGGTCATGGATCGTCTCAGGGAATACCTTGCCCACCGTGGCCTCGACCCCGACCCGCTCGCCAATCCGCCCGAGACGCCTTTGATTTCCCGGCTTGGAAGCCAGGAACCAGTGACGGGAAGCGCCTTGTACAAAACGCTGCGGACGGTATTCCATCAGGCCGCAGAAAGCCTGGCGGTGGATGGCAAAGACCAGGAGGCCAGGACCTTCCGCCGGGCGACCGTCCATTGGCTACGGCATACCTGCGGCGCTCATCTTGCATCGAGCGGGGTGCCGGTGAATCTGGTGCAAAAGCTTCTGGGGCACGCGAGTCTGGCGACCACCAGCATCTACACGGAGACGGACGATGAACGGCTGTGGGCCGAAATCGAGTCAAGAGCCTGAGTGCCGGCTGTGCCACAGGCTTGCCGCAAGCCGCACCCGGATCGTCTTCCCCACGCCCTGCCCGCCGGGCGGTCTGCTCGCGGTCGGGGAGGCGCCGGGCGTGGATGAGGACGAAATCGGAGAAGGATTCGTCGGGCAGGCCGGCCGCACGCTCGACACCCTGCTCGTCCGGCACGGACTGGAGCGCAGCCGCGATTACGGCGTGGCCAACATCGTGCGATGCCGCCCGGATGGCAATCGGAAGCCCGACAAGACCGAGATCGCCAACTGCCTGCCGTGGCTTGCCGATTTTCTTGGAATGGCGCGCCCAAAGGTGCTGTTGCTGGTCGGCTCCACGGCGACTGAAGTCTTCCTCGGTCCCGGGCCGCTCCACTGGCAGATTGAGCGATCCAGAAAATCCCAGGTGCTGCTCGCCAAGGATACGCACCCGATCCTTCAGCCGGCGATCCTGGGGCTGTATGACGCTGTGGGCGACATCTTTGCCATTCCCATGCCGCACACCTCAGGCATGGCGTGGAACCGCAAGGCGCCGAGCGGAAAAGCGTGGCGTGAGATTGGGGAAGAGCAGGTTGAACTGGCCGTCAAATGCCTAGAGTTATCGCATGAGACTTGAGTACAGGACCGACCGGCGCGGCTATACCATGTGGCTGGAACGCGACCTGTTCGGGGACTTCGTGCTGTATCGGCGCTGGTACGGCCTGCACAACCGGCGGGGCGGGATGAAACGCCAGGTGTTCGAGCGCGAACAGGATGCGCTGAAAGAGGTGCGCCGGATCGTGCGCGTGCGGGAAAGGCGCGGTTATGCGCCGGTCTATCGGTAGCAGAAGGCGTGCCGGTCCATGGCGCCGCCTTGCCGGCGACGAAGAATCGTTGCACAGAGCCTGCGTCGAGTGGTTTGCGTGGCTTGACCGGTTGGCGTAGCCACGACTACCTCGTGGCCGTGTGCCGGTCGATCGAGGGGTTCACGTCTGTCGATCGTTTTCTGTCCGACCGGAAGCCGCCATTTGGCGCAACAGATCGTGTAGGCGCTGATTCTCCTGCCGCAGCTCTTCGATACGCGCCTCATTCTCCCTCGCCTGCTCCTTGAGAGTGATCACATGGGCTTCGGTCTCGGCGTGACGACGAACCAAGTCCGCAAACGCGGCGCCGGCTTCGTCCGCCTTGGCCTGGCACTCCTCCAGCGCCGTCGACAGGTCCTCGGCGACCGCTTCCAGCTCCTGCCGCTCGCGATCCCACTCTTTCTGCGCCTGGCTGTACTCATCCTTTAGCTTCAACACTTCCGCCTTGGCGATCTCCGTCGCTTTCGCCCAGACTCCCTGAGCGAAGCGGCGAACGGTCTCGTCCAGGTCTGGTGGTACGGGGCCAGCTTCCTGCGCCTTGTCTGTCTTCTCCTTCCGTCGCTGGTGCCATTCACGCATGGCTTCGGAGATCGTCGTGAAGCTTCCGCTGCCAAGCGCTCTGCGAACGGCGGCCAGGGTCGGCGCTTTCCCTTCCGCGTCGAGCCGGTCGGCGACGGCCCAAATGTCCTCCCGGGTCAGCGCCATGACGACCACCCTTCGTGCTGGCGCGCGAGCACGTTGATCGCCACGAAAGCACCCCATGTGGCCACCACCCACTCCAACAGATCATGGCCGGCGACCAACATCAGGCCGACGCATACGGGAATCGCTCCAAGCATCAAGGCTGCCGCGATGCGATAGTTCGTCTTTCCATTCGCCAGCGAGGATACCCAGACCACAAACAGCCAGGCGGGCGGGGCGATGAGCATGCCGGCGATACCGTGGCCGCGCGCCATTTGCTCTCCAGCGACGAATATGGCTGATATGGCAGCCAAACATCCAGCAAAGCTTTTCGACTCTGGAAGATCAGAGCCGGCGGACCGAAACGTCGCGATTTCAAAAGCGCGCACGACGACCTCGCGCACGAGTATGAGCAACTCTTTCATGGCTGATCCTTTCTGTAGTAATACGATACTACTACAACATACAACATTTTCAAGTCAACATGGGCCGGTTTGTGCGGCATGCGTTGCGTAGCACAGACGGTTCTCTAGAAGTGCACTCGCAGACTGTCACTCAGAGATGGTCGGCGCGCGTCGGTTGCTAGCGGTGCATTGGCGGTTTACTGAAAAGCCTGCTGCGGATGTCGCGCTTGGCGCCTGCGACTGGCGGTTCACTGGCGGTTGCGGCGCCCTGCATGCGGGCGATAAATCCACGCTGCCTGCTACAGGAAGTGCTCTGGTGGTTCTGTGATGCACCTATGCCTGCATAAATGCAGTCATTCGCCTATTATTGATGTCAATGAAAGCAGATAAGGGGTTTTGTATATGGGCACCCTGACAGTACGTAACCTACCTGATGAGGTGCATCGCGCCCTGCGCGTGCGCGCCGCCATGCACGGGCGCAGTACGGAGGCCGAGGTGCGCGCCATCCTGGAAAACGCGGTGAAGCCGGCGGAGCGTATCCGCATGGGCGATGCCCTGGCGGCGCTGGGTCGCAGAATTGGCTTGAAGGGTGGGGATTTCGCAGTCTTTGAACAGGCGCGGGACAAGACGCCAGCCGCGCCAATGGTGTCGATTACCGCCGACTGAAGTCGGTGGGTTCGGCTCCAGAGGTTCTGCGATCAACTTCCGGGATGCGCAGGGCGGTCCGCGCCGAGCTTTTTCAACAGGCTGCGGACGTGAGCAAGGGAAGCAGCTTCGAAGCGGGTTGCCGCAAAACGCTTCACCAGAATCTCGTCGGCATCGATCAACGTCTCGCCATTCGGCCCTTCGTGGCGCTCCAGTGATCCAACCTCCAGGAACGCATCAACCCAGGTAACGGGGACGTCCATCAGGTCGGCCGCTTGCTGTCTGGTCAGTAGACCCATCTCTTCTCCTTTCTGTCGTTTGTCGCATCTGTAGCAGAAAAAGCAGGCGTAAGCAATTGTTATCTATGGGGTTTTTGCCGCCGCATTTCTGGTTTGCCGACTTGTGCGCAAAAAATTGCGCTCATGATAATGACAGTTATCATGAACGATAGCTATGGGCATCCGTCTGCCAACTCCTTTGAGCTTATCCAGCGCAGCAGGAAAGCCGCTTCACGTCCTTCCCAAAGGTCTGCACGCCGATCAGCCGTCCCGAGCCGGCCTCGGCCATCAGCTTGATGAAGCCGCGCGGGTCGAAGTTGGCGAGCGCGCGGTACGTTGTCGAGCGTGATCGTGCGGTCGTTCGTTTCGATGCCCTCGAGATGCGCCGTGGTTTTCGACGAGCCAACGGTGGCGACCTACGAGTCGGTGAAGACCAGGGCCGGCATAGCGGGCAAGTTGCCCGATTGCTCGCTGATGCGGGCCATGTCGATGACGATGGCGCCCTGCCGTTATTGCTTGATGGCCAGCGGCACCGGGAAGAACAACGCCAACACCGGCATCAGGATCGTTCAGAGACCGAACCCCGAGAATAGGGTCGGTCTATAGGTCAGGAAGGCGGCGACGCCAATCAAGACGAGTGCCATGCGAGAGACGCCTGTGTGAAATAATCGGGTTTCGATATCGAATTTCGATAATAGGCCGAACCCAATCGAGAAGGCGAACGCATGGCCCGCACCCACATAGAAGACCGCAGCCCGTGGTCAGTGTTCTTCATCTTCCTGCGCCTCGGGCTGACCTCTTTCGGCGGCCCCATCGCCCATTTGGGTTACTTTCGCCACGAGTTCGTGACACGGCGGCAGTGGCTGACCGAACGCAGCTATGCGGACTTGGTGGCGCTCTGCCAATTCCTGCCGGGGCCCGCGAGCAGTCAGGTCGGGATGGCGCTGGGATTGTCGCGTTCGGGTTACGCCGGGGCGGTGGCCGCATGGGCCGGGTTCAACTTGCCGTCGGCGGTCGCGCTGATCGTGTTCGCGCTTGGCATCGCGCGCTTCGGTGATGCGCTCGCGCCCGGTGCGCTGCACGGTCTGAAGATCGTGGCGGTGGCCGTCGTGGCCCAGGCGGTCTGGGGCATGGCCCGAAACCTCTGCACCGATGTGCTGCGCGTCACGATCATGGCGGTGGCCAGTTACGTCGTTCTGTGGGTGCCGTCCGCATGGGGGCAAGTCGGCGTCATCATCATGGCGTCCATTGCCGGACTCCTGTTGTTCAAGCCTGGGCAGGCTCCCGCCCACGACCCCCTGCCCATGACGGTGAGCCGCCGGGCCGGGGCCGTCTGGCTGGTCGTGTTCCTTGCGCTACTGATCGGTCTGCCGATCCTGGCGCACATGGTTCCCGATCCAACCTTGGCCCGCATCGACGCCTTCTACCGGGCCGGATCGCTGGTGTTCGGCGGCGGCCACGTGGTGTTGCCGTTGTTGCAAGCCGAGGTGGTGCCTCCCGGCTGGGTGAGCAACGAAGCCTTCCTGGCCGGATACGGTGCAGCGCAGGCCGTGCCCGGTCCTTTATTCACGTTCGCCGCCTTCCTCGGCGCGTCCATGAACGGCGAACCCTCCGGTTGGCTCGGCGGAATGATCTGCCTGATCGCCATCTTCATACCGTCGTTCCTGTTGGTGGTGGGAGCGCTGCCGTGTTGGGAGCAACTGCGTCGCCATGTCCGCGCACAGGCCGCACTGGCCGGTGTCAACGCAGCGGTCGTGGGCTTGCTGCTGGCCGCACTGTACCAGCCGGTCTGGACGAGCGCGGTTCATCGGCCTCAAGACTTCGGTCTGGCACTGATGGCCTTCGTCGCCCTGATGTTCTGGAAGCTGCCTCCATGGCTGGTCGCCTTGGGCAGTGGCGTCACGGGGTGGCTGTTGAGCGTCGTGAATTGAGCAAGCTGCGATGAATGACAACGATCTCTATGGCGGGCTGATCCGCCTGCACCTCCTGCACCATGCGGCCGAAGAGCCCATCTTCGGCCTTGGCATCATCGAGGAGCTGCGACGTCACGGCTACGAGATCAGTCCCGGCACGCTGTACCCGATGCTGCATGGGCTGGAGAAAAAGGGTTATCTGACCTCGCGCCAAGAGCGCACGGGACGGCGGAGCCGACGCGTCTACGAGCTCACCGAGCAGGGACGGGTCGCGCTGATCGAGGCCAGAGCAAAGGTCAAAGAACTGTTCGGCGAGTTGATCGAGGGCCGATGATCAGGCCAACGCTCGCTTTTTTGAGCACAAGACCATTTCTCTTCGCCCCCACTCGGTGGGCAGTTTGCGCCGGACTGAGGCTCCCCTGGTTTTTCGTCTTCCAACGGGTGGTTGCGATGGTGAGTGGGTTGTGGGCAGGCGACGCGAAACAAAAAGAAGAGACGAAGAATTGCAGTACAACAATATCGATGCCGCTCTCCTGGGCAAGATCATGCTTGCCCGTTTCCTGGAATTACCGCTGCGGGGTTTCGACCGCTTTGTGGGGCGGGTCGAATCCTCCGCCGGGTTTTCCGCATTGGTGCAATCTCGATGGGTGAGCCCGACCACCGTACCAGACGCCCTGGTCGAGCTGGACCTGGGCGACAGGTTCTCGCGCCTCCCCAACTTGAGCCTGGGGCAAGTGCTTGAGGCGGGCGGGCGTCTCGTATTCGTCTATCACCGCGAAGCTTTCGCCCGCGAATACCGGTTCGACGAGGCGATGTTGCAGGACCTCAAGTCGCGCCAAGCGTTGCCCAAGGAACTGGCGACAACCCTGCACCGGCTGCGCCTCATCAACAGCCGCAACCGGCTCACCCATGCGCTGATGCAGGCGCTGCTCGAGGCACAGGCGCCGTTCTTGCGCTCCGGCGACCCGATGCGGCTTGCGCCGCTGACCCAGGCGCAAATGGCCGAGCGGCTCAGGATTGATGCGGGGCTTTCGATGGTGGCCGATGCGGGGCGTATCTCTCGCCTGGTGCGCGGACTGTCGATCATCCTGCCGAACGGGAAAGCGCTGCCATTGCCGGGACTGTTTCCCCGGGCGCGCCAGCTTCATTGCCACTACGTTGATTACCTGATAAAAAAGGAGCCATCGTGGATGGCGGAAGGGAGATTGCAGGGGCCGCTGTCGGACGGGGCAATTGCCGAAATCCTGGCGCGCGACCACGGCATCCGGCTATTGCGGCGGACGGTGGCCGACATCCGGCACCAGCTCGCGATTCCGGATTGCCGGCGGCGCCGTCACCGGATGAATTACCTGGTGGCGACCGAAGGGTTTTCCGCACTGATGCCGCTGACGCCCCAGGCGTTGCGCAGCGCGGTTCCCGCCCATCCGGGGGTGTATGAGATCCGCGCGGCAGCTGCCGCCCCCGCTGCGGAAGCAAACGAGCCGCTGGAACAAAGGGGACCGTCGCCCGAGCCCCACGGTGTGGTCTATATCGGTTCGACGGGCGACCTGCGCAAGCGCCTGGGCGATCACCTGCGCGGTAGCAGTGATAATCCGCTGCTGTATCGCTATATTGCTGAGGGGGCCGCGCGGGTGCGGTTTCGCCCGGTGAGCGAAGGCTGGCGCTGGGTGGAGCGGGAGTTGTACCGGGTGTTCTGCGAGACCTTCGGCACGCCGCCGCTTGCCAATCGTATGAGTCCTTAAGAAAGCGCGTCGTCTGACGATATAACAAATGATTGGCCCGCTCCGGGTAAGGGGCCAGTCAGAGTGCCAGTAAAATGAAAATGCAACAATAACAAAAAGATCGCAACAATAACAAAAAGGTCGAAAGCAAGATGGAAGAAACCTTGCGCAAGCAAGCAAGCAAGCAAGCAAGCAAGCATGACGGCGGCTTCCTCTCCCCCTCCTGGGTCATGGCGAGGTCCGGGGGCATGAAGCCGATTGACGAGATCGTCGAAGCGGTGGTGCGGGCCTTGGAGCTCGACGATGCCGCGATTGCCCGGCGCAAGGCCTTTCTGGAATTCACCGACGAAGACGTCGCCCGGCTCAAGCGGCTGCATACTGCCCTGCAGGATCTCCCCCCGGAATTCGCCCAGGCTTTCTACGACCATCTGCTGCGCTTCGAAGAAACCCAACGCCTCATCCCCGACACCGCAACGCTCGAGCGCCTGAAGCAGACCCAGGCCCGGTACTTCGACAGCCTCACCGCCGGCGAATACGGCCGGGAATACATCCACCATCGCCTGCGCGTGGGGGTGGCCCACCAGCGCGTCGGCCTTGCGCCGGCATGGTATCTGGGCGCCTACGGCAAGTACTTCTCGGGATTGCTGCCCGAACTCTGGCAGCGGCTCGGGAAAGACCCCGAGACGTTTGTCGCCACAGTTCAGTCGTTCAGCAAGATCGTGCTGCTGGACATGGTGCTAGCCATCGACACCTATATCCAGGCCGACCGGCGAACCATCCTGGCGCTGAAGGAGTACGCCGAGATGGTGTTCGCGAGCATCCCCTTCGGGCTGATAGTGCTCTCCCCCGAGCTGACGGTGTTGTCCGCCAACCAGTGGTTCCTGAAGCGGTTCGGGCTGGCGGAGAATGCGGTGCGCGGCTGCCCCCTGGACGCGGTGGTCGCGGCCGAGGGGCTTAAGGCACATGCCCGCGAAATCCTTGAACATGGCATTGCCCGGCATGATATGCGGCTCGACATGGGCGCGGCGGGCAAGGCGGCACGCATCCCGGTGCGCGTGACGCTGACTGGAATCCGCCTTGCGGAAGAAGAAGAAGAAGAAGAAGAAGAAGCCCGGCTTCTGATGATCGTGGAGGATGTAAGCGAAGAAGAGCGGTTGCGCGAGCAGGCTCGCGCGCACGAGACGCGTTACCGCGACCTGGTGGAGGGGCTGGACGCCATCGTCTACGAAGCGGACGCCGAAACGCTTGCTTTCACCTTCGTCAGCCGACGCGCCGAGGCGATCCTGGGCTACCCTATGGAGCGCTGGCTCGCCGAGTCCGACTTCTGGGTCAATCTGATTCATCCTGAGGACCGCGAGCGTGCCCTCGCTACATACCTGCAGGCGGCAGCAGAAGCCCTTGATCGCGCACTCGAATATCGTGTCATCGCCGCCGATGGGCATGTCGTCTGGCTACGCGACCGCGTGCGCGTGATGAGAGACGAGAAGGGCCGCACACAACGGCTGCGTAGTGTCATGGTGGACATCACCGCGCGCAAGCGCGCCGAGGAATGGCAGCGGCACTACGCGCGCACGCTCGACCTGCTCAGCACCGGCGTGCCGCTTCCGGAAGTGCTGGAGGGCATTGCCGCCTTTGCCGAGCGGCAGATGGATGGCGCGCTCTGCTCGATCCTGCTGTTGTCTGCCGACGGTAAACATCTTGTGCACGGCGCCGCCCCCAGCCTGCCCGAGTTCTACAACCGCGCCATCGACGGTCTGGCGATCGGCGAGGGCGTTGGCTCTTGCGGCACGGCCGCGTTCACGGGCCGCACCGTGATCGTCGAGGATGTGCTCACCCACCCTTACTGGGCGAACTACCGCGATCTCGCCGCCCGCGCCGGGCTTCGGGCCTGCTGGTCGGAGCCTATCGTCTCCGGCGATAACAAAGTGCTCGGCACCTTTGCCTTGTACCACCGCGAGCCGTGTGCACCCACGCCAGAAGAAATGGCGCTCATTCGCCAGGCGGCCCGGCTCGCCGCGATCGCCATCGAACGGGCCCGGCAGCAGGAGGATCTGCGGCTCGCCGCCGTGGTATTCGAACAAAGCGTCGAAGGGATCATGGTCACCGACGCAGCCGAGCGCATCCTGATGGTCAACCGGGCGTTCGTGGAGCTGACGGGCTATGCACCTACCGAGGTGATCGGCCGGACACCGCGCATCCTCAATTCCGGGCGGCACGATGCAGCCTTCTTTCGGGCGCTCAAGGAAAGGCTCGAAGCCGATGGCCGCTGGCAAGGCGAAATCTGGAACCGGCGCAAATCGGGCGAGATCCACCCCGTCTGGATGTCGATTGCCACCGTGCGCGACGCGCAAGGCGCGGTCAGTCACCATATCAGCATCCTGGTCGACATCAGCGAGCAGAAAGCCCAGGCGGCGAAGATCGAGCAGCTCGCCTTCTACGACCCTCTGACGGGGCTGCCCAACCGGGCGTTGTTCCTGGATCGGCTCAAGCAAGCGCTGGCGAGCGCCCAGCGCCACGGACAGCGGGTGGCGCTTCTGTTTTTGGATCTCGACCGCTTCAAGGAGATCAACGACACCCAGGGGCACGCCATCGGCGACCGGGCGCTCATCGAGATCGCCCGGCGGTTTCAGGCCGCATTGCGAGAGGAGGAAACCCTGGCGCGCCTGGCAGGCGACGAGTTCGTCGTGATTGCAATGGGGGCCAACCAGTCGGCCGCGGCCCTCATCGCCGAACGAGTCCAAAAGGCGCTCGCCGAACCTCTCGCAATCAATGGACGGTTTTTTACGCTCAAGGCAAGTATCGGCATTGCTTTCTATCCAGAAGATGGACGCTCGGCCGAGGAACTGCTCAAACACGCCGACATCGCCATGTACCGCGCCAAGACGTCAGGCAGCGGCTATCACTTCTACCGCCCGGAGATGGGCACGGACTTGGCGAGGAAGCTGGAAATCGCCCATCGGCTGGAAACCGCCCTTGCCGCCGGACAACTGCAACTCCACTATCAGCCCCAGATGAATTTATCCAACGGCAGAATCGAGGGGGCCGAAGCGCTGGCACGCTGGTTTGACGCCGAGTGGGGAATGGTTTCACCGGCGGAGTTCATACCCATCGCCGAAGAACGGGGGTTGATCGGCACGTTGGGTGAATGGGCGCTCAGCGAGGCGTGCCGCCAGGTGCGACGCTGGCAGGAGCAACAATGCCCGCTGCCCGGCAGAGTCGCGGTGAATGTGGCCGCAAGGCAGTTCGAGGACGACGACTTCATCGACCGGTGTCTTCGGATCGCTCGCGAAACCGGTACAGCACCCTCTGCAATCGAGCTCGAGCTGACCGAGTCCGGCATGATGCGCGATCCGGAACGTGCCGTGGAGATCACGCGCGCCCTGGCCTCGGCCGGGTTTGCGCTCTCCATTGATGATTTCGGCACCGGATATTCTTCACTGGCTTACCTCAAGCGGTTCCCTGTTCATAAACTGAAGATCGACATCTCATTCGTCCGCGACATGTTGAACGATCGCAACGATTACGCCATCGTCAGCACCATCATTGCCATGGCCAAGAACCTGGAGATGGAGACGCTCGCCGAGGGGGTGGAACGGGCGGATCAGGCCGATGCGCTGTTGACACTGGGATGCCAGCTGGCGCAGGGCTATCATTTCGGCCGGCCGGAAGCTGCTGATGATTTCGAAAGGACGTGGCTGCGCGGCTCTCGCAATTAGGCTGCTATTTTTTTCTTGCATATTCAAAAGGTGCTGCCTTCGAGAGCACCAACTCTGCTGGACATGCCAAGCAACAAAAACCCCGGCCCTCGCGAGACCCCTGTGGCTGTCAGGCGTCATTCCTGATGGCAGCTACTCACGTAGCATCTACGAATGGAAGCGCCGGCTGCTCCGCCTGGCCGGCGCTATTCGATCCATCGCCAGTCGAGCCATGATCTCGGCCCGCAGGAAGGAAGCGCAAGGCGAGGCAAAGAATGGTGCGGATCGGGCCGATGACATCAAGGAAGCGGCCTCGACTGAGACTGTGCCTGAAGCATAGGTGGATCTCAACCCGTACCAAGAACGCGCAGTCGCTGCCACCGGCCACTGCACCATTCTCGCCTGCCCAGGTTCCGGCAAAACTCGGGTTCTCTCGGAACGCGCCGCGAGGTTGCTCGCAAATCACCCCAAAGGCCGCCTGTGTGCGGTTACCTTTACCCGCGATGCGGCCGAGGAGCTGAGATCGAGAATCCTTGCCTCCTGTGGCCAAGACCATGCAAGGCGTCTTGCCGTTGGCACATTCCATTCCCTTGCGCTCGCGCAGCTAAAACGAGCCAGCCGAAAAAAGCCGCCGCGCCTGCTCTCCGAAGGGGAGCGCTTGGCGGTCCTACGGAGATGCCGGGAGCAGCACGCGCCCGACCTTCAATTCGAAGATGTAGTGCAGGCCATCGATGCAATCAAGGCCAAGCTCGCCCCCGCACCGTTCGCCGATCCGTCGCTCGAAGCCGTGTTTCACGGCTACCAAGAACTCATGGAATCCGAGGGGGCCATGGACTTCGCCGACCTGCTGCTGCTCTCGGTGCGCCGGATGGCGAGTGGCGACATGCCGCCGCTCCCGATCCGCTGGCTGCTGGTGGACGAGGCTCAGGACATGGACGAAGTGCAGATGGAGTGGATTCTGCTCCATGGCCGTGCCGGCGCCGAGGTCACGCTGGTCGGTGACGACGACCAGAGCCTTTACGCCTTTCGCCATGCCTTGGGATACACCGGCCTCAAAACGGTAACGGAAGCGTTCTCCGCAACTGAAACCACCCTGCCCGTCAACTACCGCTGTGCACCCAACATCCTGGCTCACGCGGCCAAGCTGATCGGCCACAACAAAAACCGGGCAGCCAAGAAAATCACCGCTCACAGGGATGATCTTGGCGAAATTCGCGTCGTTCGCGCGCCCTCACGATGGGACGAAGCCGACGCTCTCGTCGAAACCATCAGGTCGCCCAATAATGAATGGGCGATCCTCGCTCGGACCAATTCGATCCTCGATCATGCTGAAGTGGCAGTATCGAATATTGGTCTGCCATATGGCCGGTCCGGCGGCAAGAGCGTTTGGGAACATTCGATTGGCGGTATTTTTGTGGGTATCTTGCGTTCGGTTCTGGACGATTCCTGGACCGGTATGGCGAACGCCCTATCGTTTTGCGGAATCCACCCCGAATGGGTCAATGGCCACTCCAGGCGCACCTCCGGTGGATGCGCCACTCGACTCGACATGGCCATTGAACATACCCAGGAGGACAACAGCACGCGAAAGACCCTCATTCGCTTGCGGATGGGGCTCGCGGGATGGGTCAACCAGGCAGCGAAAGGAAGGCCGTCTCTGGTCGTACACGGCGTTGCTGGTTTTCTGGCGGATTACTGCAAGCCAAACCAGTTAAACCTCTTGAGAAGGTTAGAAGCGTCCATCGCCAAGATGCCTGGCTCCCTTGCGCAGCGGCTTTCCATCTTAGGCCGATCCAATGCGAATCGCCAGAAACACGCCGTGCAAATCATGACGCTCCACGCCTCCAAGGGGCTCGAATTCGACAATGTCTGGATCATGGGCTGCGAGGACGGGAATTTGCCGCATACCGACTCGACCGAGGAAGACGAGCGGCGTCTGCTCTACGTCGGCATGACCCGCGCCAGACATCGGCTCATCCTCAGCAGCGCCATCGAGGAAGGTCTTGAATCGCGCTTTCTAGAGGAGGCCGGGTTGGCTTGAAATGATTCAAAAGTGTGCGCTTTTTCCCCACCAAAACGCTAGATGGGTAGTTTAAGATTTTCTAGCAAGAACCAGCATGTAACGGAGACAGTATGCGCACCATTCAAGAGGACGAACTCAAAATCCTTGGGCGGGTTCTCATCAACCGCAAGCAGCTTCTAAAGATCGTTCCGTTATCGGATCGAACGATTTTCGATATGGAAAAGCGCGGCGAATTTCCGAGACGATTCACCCTCACTCCGCGATCAGTGGCATGGGACTTGAGGGAGGTCGAAGCATGGATAGAGGCGAGGAAGGTGGCGGCACAACAGCCCAAAGCGCCGGGTCGCCCTTTACCCAGCGGTCGATCATGTCAGCCCAGTCCTGAAGCATGACGCGACGCTGCTCGGCATATTCAGCCTTGTTATAAATCGCTCTTATTCCCTTTTGCTCATGGGCGAGGCACTTCTCGATCCAATCCGTGTTGTAGCCGGCCTCGTGAAGCAGGGTCGAGGCGGTCCGCCGCAAGTCGTGGACGCAGAACTTCCCTAACGGCTTCCCATCTTCCTGCGCCGCCTTCCACGCAAGAGTCGTCACTTGATTCAGTGTGGCCTTGCTCATGGGAATGTCAGGATCGTAGCGCGACGGCAAGACATAACGCGACCCGCCTGCGCACGTCTTGAGGGCAACGAAAATATCCAATGCCTGGCGGGACAGGTACACCACGTGTGGACGCTTCCTCTTCATCCGTTCCGCTGGAATGGTCCAGGTCGCCAAAGTAAAGTTGACTTCGTCCCACGTCGCTTCAGTCAATTCCGACTTCCTGACCATCGTCAACAGCAGCAACTTGACCGCCAAGCGGATGGTCGGGGCGGTCGATACGCGCTCCAAGTATTGATAGAGCAGCCAGATCTCTTGTGGAGACAGTGCTCGGTCTTTTGGTTCGAAGCGTGCAATGGATGTGGGCCGCACGAGTTCTGCGGGGTTTTCATAACGATGCCCGCGGTCCAGCGCGTACCGATACACCATGTGGACGACTTCACGCGCATGAACGGCTGTTGCCGGCGCGCCTCGCGCCACGATTTTGTCGCATAGTTCCCGAAGATCTTCGTGGCTGATCTCCGTCATCTTGAGTCGGCCAAATGGTTCCTTCAGGTCACGCTCATAGACCGACCGGCGCATGTCTCTCGTGGACTCAGCCATCGGGTAATGCTTGAGCCACAGCTCAGCCCACGTGCCGAACGTTTCGGCATCTCTGATCTTCTGCATCTCCCTGGACTTCTGGCGCGCCGGTGACTTGCCTTCGCTGACCAGTTTTTTTGCGGCCAGGAGCCTTTCCCGCGCTTCGGCCAGCGTGATGCCATCAGTTCCATAACGGCCGAGCACCAGCGTTTCCTGCCGCCCGTTTAGGCGGTAGTTGTAGCGGAAGGAGATCGTCCCCGTGGGTGTGACGACCACATACAGGCCATCACGGTCGGCGACCTTGTACGGTTTCTCCCCGGGTTTGAGGTTGCGAAGCTTGGTGTCGGACAGCATCTCGATACCATCACTGAACAAACGCTGAATTCATGCGTTTTTTCTTTGTTTATCAACAGGTTAGTAGATTTCAATACCATCACGAGTCCTGCGCGCGGTTGATGGTACCTGATGCAAACCGTGGTATCAGATAGCGGGATGCCAGCAAATATACCAGCAAAATTGACTGCTTACCCCCGCTTGATGCTGCCAGACTTTGCCAGAAAAATTTGATATTTTTTATTTCAAATCAATGACTTACAGAGACTTTGTTGCTTGTTCTCGCCGGCCTCTGCCAGACCACTACTCACTCCCACTCGATGGTGGCTGGCGGTTTGCTGGAAATGTCGTAGGTCACGCGGTTGATGCCACGCACCTCGTTGATGATGCGGCTGCTGACTTTTTTGAGCAGGCCGTACGGCAGCTCGGCCCAGTCTGCGGTCATGAAATCGCTGGTCTGCACCGCGCGCAGCGCCACGACATGATCGTAGGTGCGGCCATCGCCCATTACGCCGACACTCTTGACCGGCAGGAACACGGCGAACGCCTGGCTGGTGAGGTCGTACCAGGTCTTGCCGGTCGCTTCATCGCGCCAGTTGCGCAGCTCTTCGATGAAAATCGCATCGGCGCGGCGCAGCAGATCCGTATATTCGGGCTTGATTTCGCCAAGGATGCGCACCCCCAGCCCGGGACCGGGGAAGGGGTGGCGGTAGACCATGTCATGCGGCAGTCCGAGCGCCACTCCGAGTTCCCGCACCTCGTCCTTGAACAGGTCGCGCAGGGGTTCGAGCAGCTTCAGCCCAAGGGTCTGCGGCAGGCCGCCGACATTGTGGTGGCTCTTGATGGTCGTGGCTTTTTTGCTGCGGGCGCCGCCGGACTCGATCACGTCGGGATAAATGGTGCCCTGAGCCAGCCACCTGGCGTTTTTCAGCTTTGCAGCCTCGGTCTGGAACACGGTGACGAATTCGCGTCCGATGATCTTGCGCTTGGCTTCGGGATCGCTGACACCAGCCAGCGCCGCCATGAACCGCGCGCTGGCGTCCACATGCAATACCTTGGCGTGCAGCCGTCCGGCGAACATGTCCATCACGGTTTTCGCCTCGTCCAGACGCAGCAGGCCGTGATCGACAAACACACAGGTCAGCTGATCGCCGATGGCACGATGGATCAATGCAGCCGCCACGCTGGAGTCAACCCCTCCGGACAGACCGAGAATCACCTGCTCATCCCCGACCTGCGCGCGGATCTGTGCGACCGCTTCACCGATGTGATCGCGCATGATCCAGTCGGGCCGCGCACCGCAGATCTGCAGCACGAAGCGCTCCAGCATCTCGCGGCCCTTGGCTGTGTGTGTGACCTCTGGATGGAACTGCACCGCGTAATAGCCGCGCGCCTCGTCGGCCATGCCCGCGATGGGGCAGCTCGGCGTGCTCGCCATGCGCTTGAAGCCCGGCGGCATCGCGGTCACTTTGTCGCCGTGGCTCATCCACACCTTGAGCATCCCATGCCCCTCTGGGGTGGCGAAATCCTGGATGCCGTCGAGCAGTCGGGTGTGACCGTGTGCACGCACCTCGGCATAGCCGAACTCGCGCTGGGCGCTGGGCTCGACCGCGCCGCCGAGCTGTACGGTCATGGTGAACATGCCGTAGCAAATCCCCAGCACCGGCACGCCAAGCTCCCAGACTGCCTGCGGCGCACGCAGATCCTGGTCTTCGTAGGTGCTGGCATGGCTGCCCGACAGGATGATGCCCTTGGGCGCGAACTCGCGCACGAAGGCATTGCTGACATCGTTGGGGTGGATTTCGCAGTAGACATGCGCCTCGCGCACACGCCGCGCGATCAGCTGGGTGACCTGCGAGCCGAAGTCGAGGATGAGGATTTTGTCGTGCATGAAAGCGGGAGCAGGCCGGCGTTCGGGGCGGCCTCAGTCGAGGTGGTAGTTGGGCGCTTCCTGCGTGATCTGCACGTCGTGGACATGGCTTTCGCGCATGCCCGCCGCGGTGATCTGCACGAACTCGGCCCTTGTGCGCATGGATTCGATGTCTGGGCAGCCGCAGTAGCCCATCGACGAGCGCACACCGCCGACGAGCTGATAGATGATGTTGATCAGCGGCCCTTTGTGCGGCACGCGGCCTTCGATGCCCTCGGGAACGAATTTTTCGTTGCCCGCAGCAAAGGACGCCTCGGCCCCGTCCTGAAAATAGCGATCGGCGGATCCCGCCTTCATCGCCCCGATCGAACCCATGCCGCGATAGGCCTTGTATGCCCGTCCCTGGTACAAAATGGCCTCGCCCGGGGCTTCTTCGGTGCCGGCGAACATGCTGCCCATCATCACTGTGTGCGCACCTGCGGCGATCGCCTTGGCGATGTCACCGGAATAACGAATCCCGCCATCGGCGATCAGCGGCACGTCAGTGCCCTCGAGCGCCTTGGCGACATCGGCAATCGCAGTGATCTGCGGCACACCTACCCCGGCGATGATCCGGGTCGTGCAGATCGAGCCCGGGCCGATACCGACCTTGACTCCATCGGCCCCGGCATCGACCAGGGCCAGCGCAGCAGCGCCGGTAGCGATGTTGCCGCCGATCACGTCGATGTCGGGAAAATGGTGCTTGACCCAGCGGACCCGGTCGAGCACCCCCTGGCTGTGGCCGTGAGCGGTATCGACCACGATCACATCGACACCGGCCTGGGCCAGCGCCTCGACCCGTTCTTCGGTGCCGTCGCCTACGCCGACGGCCGCCCCCACCCGCAGTTTGCCCTGCGGGTCGCGCGCCGCGTTCGGCCGCTCGGTGGCCTTCTGGATGTCCTTGACCGTCATCAGTCCGCGCAGTTCGAACGCGTCGTTGACCACCAGCACGCGTTCGAGACGGTATTGATGCATCAGCGCCTTGGCCTCGTCCAGTGTGGCACCTTCACGCACCGTGATCAGCCGTTCGCGCGGGGTCATGATGTCGCGCACCGGCATGTCCAGGCGGGTTTCGAACCGCAGGTCACGGTTGGTGACGATACCGACGACCTTGCCACCTTCGATGACCGGAAAGCCGGAGATGCCGTGCTGGCGCGACAGTTGCAACACGTCTCGCACCTTGACGATCGGCGAAATGGTGATCGGATCGCGCAACACCCCGGACTCGAAGCGCTTGACCCGCGCCACCTCGTTGGCCTGCGCCTTGGGGCTGAGGTTCTTGTGGATGATGCCGATGCCGCCTTCCTGCGCCATGGCGATGGCCAGGCGGGATTCGGTCACCGTATCCATGGCGGCCGACACCAGAGGGATGTTCAAGCCGATGTTGCGAGTCAGGCGAGTCGCTAGATGGGTGTCTTTGGGCAACACCTGGGAATACGCGGGGACCAACAACACATCGTCGAAAGTCAACGCTTTTCCTACAAGACGCATAGATGCCTCCGGGCAAAAGGAAATTATACGGGGGCAGACATTTGGCCACCGCCCACGTTCTGCCTGGACGCGCTAAGCTTGCACCATTCATCGAGATCTTCTGCCATGCGCCCTGCCCTGCCACCCATCCGGTCCCGCGCGCAGCTCTTCGCTGCGGTCACCTTGGCTCTATCCGCCTTGCTGCTGGGCTCAGGCGCGGTGGCGGCGCAGTGGAAATGGGTCGATGCGCAGGGAGTGGTGCACTACAGTGACCAGCCCCCGCCACCGACGGTGCCGGCACGCAGCATCCTGCTGCGCCCCGCGCAGGGCGCGATGCCGCTACAGGCCCAAGCACCAGCCCCGGCGGATGCCAAGGCACAGGCAAGCAGCGCGCTCGAGAAAAAGATCGCCGAGAAAAAATCGGCGGAGCAGGCCGCGCAGGAGCAGGCCAGGCTGCGCCAGCAGCAGGAGCAGGCGCTGCTGAATCAGCAGAACTGCGTGCAGGCGCAGCGCCAGCTACAGATCCTGGACAGCGGACAGCGCATGGTGCAGCTCGACGCCCAGGGGCAGCACGTGGTGATGGACGACGCGCAGCGTGCGCAGCAGCGCGCGCAAGCCATGGCGCTGATCGCCCAGTACTGCCGCTGAGCCGGATGCTCAGATTTTCCAGCGTTCGGCCAGTTTGGCCGGCCTGAGCACGTCGTATTCCTCGAACGGCTGGTGAATCCACGGACTCGTGGGCAGCATCTCCACGTAATACTCGGGCAGGTAGGTGGAAATGCCCTTCACCCAGATCACGGCGCTGCGCAGGTCTGTGATTTTGTCGCTGCTGCTGCGCAGATGCTTTTCGACCGCATGCAGGGTCTCGCCCGAATCGGCCAGATCGTCGACCAGCAGCACCCGGCCCTGCAGTTCGCCGCGCGGCAGGGTGATGTAGCGGGCGATGTCCAGTCGCCCCTGCACGGTTCCAGCGTTGTCGCGGTAGGAACTAGTGGACATGATGGCCAGGGGTTTGTCGAAAATGCGCGAAAGAATGTCGCCAGGCCGAACGCCGCCACGGGCCAGACACAGGATTTGATCGAATTCCCAGCCCGAGGCATACACCTTCAGCGCGAGCTTTTCGATCAGCGCGTGGTATTCGTCCCAGGATACATAAAGATGCTTGCCGTCCTCGCTGAGCATGGCCGAACCTTTGTGAACGTGTTGGAAGAAACCGCCGAGCCGGGCGCAGCCGCTGCTCAGCCTTGAAACGGGTGTCGCAGCACGATGGTGTGCTCGCGGTCGGGGCCGGTGGAGATCATGTCGATCGGCGCGCCGATCAGCTCGCCCACGCGCTGCAGGTAGCTGCGCGCGTTGGCCGGGAGCTGTTCCCAGCGGGTCAGGCCTGCGGTGCTTTGTGTCCAGCCGGGAAAGTCTTCGTAGATCGGTTCGCAGCGTTCGATTTCGTCAGCATCGAGCGGCAGCACATCGCGGCGCTCGCCGTCGAGGTGATAACCCACACAGGCACGGATGGTCGGCAGACCGTCGAGCACGTCGAGCTTGGTGATGCACAGACCCGACACCCCGTTGATGATGACCGCACGCTTGAGCGCGGCCACGTCCAGCCAGCCGCAGCGCCGCGCACGCCCGGTGACGGTACCGAACTCCTGACCGACACGCGACAGATGTTCGCCCACGCTGCCAGGTTGGTCGGTCGGCAGTTCCGTCGGGAAGGGGCCGCTGCCCACGCGGGTGGTGTAGGCCTTGGTGATGCCCAGCACATAGTGCAGCATGCCGGGGCCCACGCCCGAGCCCGCCGCAGCAGTGCCCGCCACGCAGTTGCTCGAGGTCACGAAGGGATAGGTTCCGTGGTCAATGTCCAGCAGCGAGCCCTGCGCGCCCTCGAACAGCAGACGCTCGCCGCGCAGGTGGGCCTGATGGATGCAGTAGCCGACGTCGGCCAACAGCGGTAACACCTGCTCGGCTGACTGCAGCAGAGAGTCAAGCACCTGCTTTGCATCGACCGGCTGCGTGTGCAGGTAGTTCTCCAGCACAAAGTTGTGCAGATCGAGCACTTCGCTCAACTTGGCCTGCAGCCGCTGCGGATGTTTGAGATCCTGCAGCCGTATCGCTCGCCGCGCCACCTTGTCCTCGTAGGCCGGGCCGATGCCCTTGCCGGTGGTGCCGATCTTGCCGCTGCCATTGGCTTCGCGCCGCACCTCGCGCGCCTTGTCCAGCGCCACGTGCGTGGGCAGCACCACGGGGCAGGATTCGCTCATGTACAGCCGGGAACGCACCTCGACCCCGGCAGCCTCGAGCCGCTCGATTTCGACCAGCAGATGTTGTGGATCGACCACCACACCATTGCCCACATAGCAGGCCACGTCCGGACGCATCACCCCGGAGGGAATGAGTTGTAGCGCGGTCTTGTGGCCGTTGATCACCAGGGTATGGCCCGCGTTGTGCCCCCCCTGAAAGCGCACCACGCCTTGCGCATGGTCGGTCAGCCAATCGACGACCTTGCCCTTGCCCTCATCGCCCCATTGGGTGCCCACGACAACAACATGACGTCCAGTATTCACGCGGATGGTCTTTCAGGTATTGAGTCAGTCCAAGGATTCGGTGCTGCGGCTCAGGCGTGGTGTTCGACCACCCACGCCCCGTTGCGCAGCACTAGGCTGCGACCTGGGCGGGCGCGCACCGCAGTCAGCTCGTCGGGGGGCAATTGCACCACGATCTCGCCGCGCCGCCGCAGGTCGGCCACGGCCTGCGCCAGCCCGGGTGCATCGGTCCATTCCGCCACGATCGGCGCCGCAGCAGGCACCGCGTCAGACAGTCCAGCCACTTCGCGCAGGTCCATCGAAAACCCAGTGGCAGGCCGCGGTCTGCCAAAGCTGGCGCCCACCTCGTCATAGCGCCCGCCACGCGCCACGGCGTTGGCGTAGCCCGGGGCATAGACGCTGAAAATCACGCCGCTGTGATAGCGGTAGCCGCGCATGTCGGCCAAATCGATCTGCACGCTCACGCCGTGCTGGCGGTGATGCCGCGCCAGTGCGGTCAATTCGTCGAGCGCGCGCCCGATCAATGCGTGCGGCGGCAAGACCTGCCGGGCCTGCTGCAGCACATCGTCATCGCTGCCATACAGTTCGGGCAGGGCAAGGATGGCCTCGCGCTGTGCCGGCCTGCAGTCGCGGGTCAGGCGTTGGAGTTCTCCCGCGTCCTTATTCGCCAGCGCTTCGAGGATGGCCTCCATGTCCTGCGGCCCGAGCAAAAGCCCCGACAGCACACCGCGCACAATGCGGTTGTCCGCCAGATCGAGTGCCGCCTGTTCTACCCCGGCCAGTCGCAGACAGAGGATTGCGAGCTGCTGCACTTCCAAATCGGCCTCCAGCCCGGCATGCCCGTACAGCTCTGCACCGAATTGCAGGATTTCGCGGCTGGCGTGAATGCCCTCCGGGTGGGTGCGCACCGCGCTGCCGCAGTAGCACACCCGGGTCACGCCGTCGTGGTTGAGCAGGTGGGAGTCGATGCGCGCTGCCTGCGGCGTGATGTCTGCGCGCAGCCCCAGGGTGCGCCCGGAGAGTTGGTCGACCAGCTTGAAGGTCTGCAGGTCGAGATCCTGCCCAGTGCCAGACAGCAGGGAATCGACGAACTCGAGCAGCGGCGGCATGACCAGCGCGTATCCATGACGCTGCGCAGCATCCAGACAGGCGCGCCGCAGCCGTTCGATGATCGCCGCCTCACGCGGCAGCACATCGGAAAAATACTCGGGAAGTCGCCAGTTGCTCATGAAATGCGCAAAAAAATGACGGCGCGACCTGCCGCGCCAACCGGTCAGCTTAACTGAGGACGAGCACCAGGAGAAGTCCGCAGGCCACGGCAACCAGACCGATGAAGCGCAGTTGCCCATCAGTCAGACTGAGGATTTGGCGCAAGGTCGCGCGCCACTGCCGTGGCGCGAGCAGGGGCATCAGCCCCTCGATCACCAGAACCAGTCCAATGGCGACAAGCACGGAGTCGAACATGTGGAGCATGGCCGGACGCACCGCAGCGCGCGGCGCAGTCCGGGCCGGGTCTTACTTGGCCGGTTTTGCCGCAGTCCCACCGGGGCTGCGGAAATACTGGAAAAACTGGCTGTTCGGATCGAGCACCAGCAGGTCGGACTTGTTGTTGAAGCTGGCGCGATAAGCCTCCAGGCTGCGGTAAAACTCGGCAAACTGCGGATTCTTGCCGAAGGATTTGGCGTAGATCGCCGACGCTTCGGCATCACCCTGTCCTTTGATGGTCTGCGCCTTGCTATAGGCCTGGGAGATGACGATCTCGCGCTGCTTGTCGGCTTCGGCGCGAATCTTTTCAGCCTCGGCATAGCCAGTGGCGCGCAGCTCGTTGGCCACACGCTGGCGCTCGGCTTCCATACGGCGGTAGACCGACTGGGTGATGGATGCGACGAAATCAACCCGGGTCAGGCGCATATCGACGATCTGGATGCCGGTGCCTGCAATGTCCTTGGCGATGCCGGCCTGCACATCGCGCATGACCTGATCGCGCTGCGACGCCAGCACCTGCCGCACGGTGCGCTTGGTGATCTGCTCGTTGAGCGCCGCTTTGACGATCTGGGACAACCGGTCGCCAGCGCGGCGTTGGTCCCCGCCGTAGCTGCGGATGAATTCGGTGGGGTTGGTGATGCGCCATTTCAGATACCAGTCCACCACCACGTTTTTTTTCTCGGCGGTGATGAAGCGGTCGATGTCCGGGCTTTGCAGGGTCAGGATGCGTTTGTCGAGGAAAACCACGTTCTCGAATGGCGCCGGCAGCTTGAAGTACAGCCCGGGAGTGCTGATGACACGCTTGATCTCACCCAGACCAAACACCGCGGCAAACTGCCGCTGATCGACCACGAACAGGCTGGACGACAGCACCATCAGCGCGACGATGGTGGCGACGACCGCCAGAATGAGCTTATTCATCGTCGGCCCTCACTGGAAGTTGCGCTCGCGCAACGTGTCGCGCGGGGTTCTGGATGCAGCCGGTGCAGAGCCGTCGTTGGCCACTGCGCTGTCCGCAGCACTGGACGCGTTGCCGACCGATGCCGCCGGCAATGTAGGCAGTGCCGCAGGCGCAGCAGGCATGGCCGGTGTCGGATTCATCGACTTGGCTGCAGACTGTTGCAGCAACTTGTCCAGCGGCAGGTAAAGCAGATTGTTGTTGCTGCGCGAATCCACCATGACCTTGGTGACGCTGGAGAGAATATCCTGCATGGTCTGCAGATACATCCGCTCGCGGGTGACCTGCGGCGCCTTGTCGTACTGCTGCAGGACCTGGTCGAACCGCGAGGTGTCTCCCTGCGCCTGTGCCACCACCTGCGCCTTGTAGGCCTCGGCGTCCTGGATCAGGCGCGAGGCGGTTCCCTGTGCGCGCGGAATCACGTTGTTGGCATAGGCCTGCGCCTCGTTCTTCAGGCGCTCGCGGTCCTGGCCGGCCTTGATCGCATCATCGAACGCCGCCTGCACCTGCTCGGGCGGCTGCACGTTCTGCAGCGTGACCGTGGTGATGATGATGCCGGTCTTGTAGCGATCGAGGATTTTCTGGGTGAGGGTCTGCACGTCGCTGGCCACCTGCTCGCGGCCTTCGTACAGCACATAGTCGAGGGTCTTGTTGCCGACCACTTCGCGCACCGCAGTCTCGGCTGCCTGCGACACCGCATCATCTGGGCTGCGGTTGTTGTAGAGATAGTCCACCACGTTGTCGATACGGTACTGCACCGCAAAGCGTACGTCCACGATGTTCTCGTCTTCGGTCAACATGGCCGATTCAGGCAGCCCGGTGGCCTTAACTTCACCGCCGCGGCCGACCTCGACCGAGCGCACCTGCGATACATTGACGATCTCATCGGCCTCGAATGGATAAGGCAGGCGCCAGTGGAATCCGGCTCCGGTCACATAGGCCAGCTTGCCAAAGCGGGTGACCGCGGCCTGCTGGCCTTCCTGCACGATGAAAAACCCGGAAGCCACCCAGCCAAGCACGCCGATCACGATCAGGATGACGAACCCCACGCCCATGCCCTTGGCCGAGGGATACAGGTCGGGACGTTGCGGCGGCGTGCCCATGCCCCCGCCGCCGCGCTTCTTGCCAAACAGGCCGTTGAGCTTGCGGTTGAAATCGCGCCAGAGCTCGTCCAGATCGGGCGGGCCGCCGCTGCCGGGGCGACGGTTGGGGTCCTGGTTGTTGTTCTGCTGGACGTTGTTCTGCTGCCTGCTGCCGTCGTCGCCAGTGCCCCAGCGCGGGTCGTTGAGGTTGAACAGGCGCGACAAGGGCCAAACGCTGCGCCATGAGCGCAGATGCAGCGGTGACTGCGCGGCGGACGGTGCACGCCAGGATCGGGAGGATGTCATGCGCAAAGAGGAGTGGGATCCGACAAAGCTGATGCAGCCGACTGGAAGCGGGGATCTGCCAGCGCGGTCTCGCGCAGCGCGTTCCTGAGAGCATCGAGCCCCGCCCCGGTCAACGCACTGACCGCAAAGCGGCGGATGCTAGCACGCGGCTCGATGCCCTCGATCTGCGTGTGACCATCTGTAACACGAAGATCGGCCGGCAAGAGGTCGGACTTGTTGAAAATCAGAAACTGGGGAATGTCGTCGGCGCCGATCTCGCGCAGCACGGCGTGGACTTCATCCATCTGCTCGCGCAGCATCGGCGAGCTGGCATCGACCACATGCAGCAGCAAATCGGCCTGCAGCGTGTCTTCCAGCGTGGCCTTGAATGCCTCGATCAGCGTGTGCGGCAGGTCGCGAATGAAGCCGACGGTGTCAGACAGCGTGGCGTTGACTTGCGGCGCGAGAAACAGCTTGCGCGTGGTTGTGTCCAGCGTGGCAAAGAGCTGGTCGGCAGCGTAGGTCTTCGCCTTGGTCAGCGCATTGAACAGCGTGCTCTTGCCGGCATTGGTGTAGCCCACCAGGGCGACGCGAAACGCACCGCTGCGCCCGCGCGCGCGGCGCTGGGTCATGCGCTGGCGGCCGAGCTTGCCCAGACGGATGCGCAGCTGCTTGATCTTGTCGTCGAGCATGCGGCGATCGAGTTCGATCTGCTTTTCGCCCGGACCGCCACGCACGCCGATGCCCCCGGTCTGCCGCTCCAGGTGGGTCCAGCCGCGCACCAGCCGGGTGGCCAGATGCTCTAGCCGCGCCAGTTCGACCTGCATCTTGCCCTCGGCGCTTTGCGCGCGGCGGGCGAAGATTTCAAGGATCAGCCCGGTGCGGTCGAGCACGGGTTTGCCCAGCGCTTTTTCCAGATTGCGCTGCTGGATCGGACTCAGGGTGTTATCGAAAATGATGGTGTCCGCCGAGGAAGCCGCGACCAGCTCTCCCAATTCCTCGAGCTTGCCCGAGCCAATGTAGGTGGCCGCGTCGGGCCGGGCCCGTACGCAGGAGAGCTCACCGGCCAGGGCGTAGCCGGCAGAGGAACTGAGCTGCTCGAGCTCGGCCAGCGCGTCACCCGAGGCGGTCCGTCGCTGCTGCACGCTGACCAGGGCGGCGCGCTCGGGGCCCTCAGGCTGCAGGGGTTTCTTGCTCACCGATCTGGAAGGCGACGGGACGCGCGGGAACGACGGTAGAAATGGCGTGTTTGTAGACCATCTGTGTGACGGTGTTGCGCAGCAACACCACATATTGGTCGAACGACTCGATATGGCCTTGCAGCTTGATGCCATTGACCAGGTAGATCGACACCTGCACATGCTCCTTGCGCAGCAGGTTCAGGAAGGGGTCTTGTAGCAACTGCCCTTTGTGACTCATTTTGTTCTCCGTTGGGTAAGGAAGGCTCAAATGGCATTCACGGTGTGAAATGCAAGAGCACGCAAAATAACATAGTGCTGATAAGGCCTGCGGGGCGGGGCGCTTTCAGTCATCCCGCGCGTAAGGATTGGTCGAACTGCGGTATTCGATCCGCAAGGGGGTGCCGGCGAGATCGAATTTTTCGCGCAAACGCCCCTCCAGATAGCGGGTGTAGGTGGCGGGAACCCGGTCCAGCGCAGTGCCGTGGATCACGATGATCGGCGGATTGGTGCCGCCCTGATGGGCGTAGCGCAGTTTGGGACGCACCGGCCCGCTGCGCGGCGGCTGCTGCTGGGCCACCGCGTCGATGATGGCTCGCGTGAGCTTGGGCGTCGGCAGCTTGCGGTAGGCGGCCGCGTGCGCGGCAAGGACCGATTTCATCAGCCCGTTCAGGCCCGCTCCGGTACGGGCGGAAATGCTGTGAAAGCGGGCAAAGCCGACAAAGGGCAGGCGCTGGCGGATAGCGACCATCAGACGCTCGCGGCCATAAGCGTTCACAGCGTCCCACTTGTTCGCAGCCAACACCAGCGCCCTGCCCGCCTCGACCGCGAAACTGGCAATGTGCGCATCCTGTTCGGACACCCCTTCGGTGGCATCGAGCAGCAGCACCACCACATTGGCCTGCTCGATCGCCTGCAGCGTCTTGATGACCGAGAATTTTTCCACCGCCTCGAACACCTTACCCCGGCGGCGCAGCCCGGCGGTATCGATCAAGATGAACCTGCGTCCATCGCGCTCGAACGGCACTTCGATGGCGTCGCGCGTCGTGCCCGGCATGTCGAACGCGATCACGCGCTCCTCGCCCACCAGGGCGTTGACCAGCGTGGACTTGCCCACGTTCGGCCGCCCGGCGATGGCCAGACGCAGGCTGTGGACGCGCGGCGGCTCGCCCGGTTGGTCCGCGGCCTGCTCACGGGTCTGGGGCGCGGGCTTGCTGTCGTCCTCGGCCTGCCCGGCAGGTAACGCCGCCAGGATGCGCTCGAGCAGATCGGGCACGCCGTCGCCATGCGCGGCGCTGATCGACAGCGGCTCGCCCAGACCGAGTTCATGAAATTCAGCCAGCGCGGGATGGCCGTGCCGGCCTTCGGCCTTGTTCACCGCCAGCAGGATCGGCTTGCCGGTCTTGCGCAACTCGGCGGCGATGTGAAGATCCTGTGGGCTCAGACCGGTGCGCAGATCGACCAAAAACACCACCAGATCCGATTCGGCGATGGCCTGCCGGGTTTGCCGCGCCATTTCATGCACGATGCCGGTATCGACCACGGGTTCGAAACCGCCGGTATCGACCACGATGACCGGACGATCGGCCATGCGCAGCATGCCGTAGTGCCGGTCGCGTGTCAGGCCCGGCATGTCGGCGACGATGGCATCGCGCGAACGGGTCAGGCGGTTGAACAGCGTGGACTTGCCGACATTGGGGCGTCCAACCAGGGAGACGATCGGGGTCATGCGAGCGGAGTGGGCAGGCGCGTCAGTCCGGTACGTAGGCGTAGATGCCGCCCTTGGCTGTCACGACGATGAGCGTCTTGCCCACGACCACCGGCGCCACCTGGATGGCGCTGCTGTCTGTGGCCACACGGCCGACGATGCTGCCGTCCTTGGCCGACAGAAAGCTGATGTAGCCCTGATAGTCACCCACCGCCACCGTGCGGCCCACCAGCAGCGGCGCGCTCAGGTTGCGGTATTTGAGCTGGCTGTTGGTCCAACTGGGCACGCCGTCGCTGGCCGCATAGGCCTGCACATCGCCGTTGGCCTGCGTGCCAACGACCTCTTCGTCGTTCATGGTCAGCGCGGTATAGCCTTCTGCCTCGCGGGTCCAGAGCACCCGCCCGGTATTGGCGTCCACACAGCCCACCGCGGATTGATAGGCGCGGGCACAGACAGTCGATCCCAGCAGCGCGGGCTGACCGGTGATGCCAACCACCTGCTCGACCTCGGTCACCCCACGCGGCCGCGCCAGCGTGGCCTGCCAACGCGGCAGCCCATCGTCAAGGGTGTAGGCGTCGATGCGACCAAGCGCCGTACCCACCATGAGCAGCCCGTCACGCACCACCATGCCGCCGGCCTGCTGCACCAGCAGCGACGCAGCGCGGCTGTCGGCTTGCCACAGCCGTTTGCCGTTGGCCGCATCGAAGGCGATCACGCGCTGATCCGCCCCCTGCACGATGATGCGCCCGCCGGTCACGGTCGGGGGCGTCAGCACCGTGGTCGGCAACTGATAGCGCCATAGCAACTGGCCCTTGGGGCCGATGGACACCAGGCCGTTGTTCTTGTCGACCACAGCGGTGAAGGTGCCGTCGCTGCCGGTGGCCGCGCTGATGCCCGACGGCACTTTGGCCGACCAGAGCACCTGCCCGCTGGCCGCATCCAGCCGCTCGACCACCCCGTCGGCGGAGGCCACCACCACCGATCCGGGCAAGGTCGCCGTCTGGAACCAGGCCGGAACCGCGCCGATGCGCTGCGTCCAGACCTGCTTGACCGTGAGAATGTTGACCACCGGCGACAGCGGCGTCGGCTCGGGCCGCCTGGAGCCCGAGGCACAGGCGCCGAGTTGCGCAGCCAGCACCAGCGGTACGACCAGACGCCACGCCCGCGCCAGGCGGGCCAGAAGCGACGCGATCGGTGACATGCGGCTGGCGTTCATGCTGGGCTCCCGCCGACGGTCTGCAGGCGTTGCTGCACGGCGGCGCGCTCGGGTGCGTCTGCCGGCATGGCTTTGAGCGCCGCTTCATATGCCCGCCGGGCGACGCTGCGCTGGCCCTGCAGTGCCGCGAGATCGCCCCGCCGCATGTCGAACAACGGCGCAAAGGTGGACTCCGGAACCTCGGCCAGGGTCTGACTGGCCTGGGCGTACTGCTTGGCATCGATCTGCAGCGCCGACAGATTCAGCCGCCCCACCGCGCGCACGCTCTTGTTCTGCGCGTGGTCGACGGCCCATTGCAGCGCCGCGATCGCCTGGGCGTTGCGGCCAGCGTCGTGCAGCGCCTTGGCCACCGCCAGTGCGGCCATGCCGGCGTAGGCACTGTCGGGCACCTTGGATTGCATCGCCGCCCAGGACTGGGCGATTCTGTCCGGGTTGTTGCTCTGCAGCGCGGTCTGCACCTGCTCATACACCGCAGCGGCCTTCGCGCCCTCGTTGCGCTGCCACCATTGCCAGCCGTAGTAACCGGCAAAGCCCAGCGCGACCGCCAGCACACCCGCGGAAATCTGCGTACCCCAGCGCTCCCAAAAATGGCGCAGCCGGGCGATCTGTTCCTGTTCTTCGAAGTTGTAGCTCATGGGAGGTCGAAGGCCGAAATAGTGCGATTCTAGGTTCCGGGGCTGAGCAGGCCCGTCACCAGCCCATCCAGCGGCTGCAGCGGCAGCAGCCGTTGCTGTTGCGGTGCATCCTGCAGGGCGCGCAGATCCTTGACCCCGACCTGCCCCTGCTGCAGTTCCTGTTCACCGAACACCAGCGCCCAGCGGGCGCCGCTGGCGTCGGCCTTTTTCATTTGCGATTTCATGCTGCCGCCGCCCAGGTGCAGTTGTACCCGCACCCCGGCAGCGCGTAAGGCTTCGCACACCGGCATGGCCTGCGGCATCAGCGCCGGGCTGGTGAGCACGGCATACGCGTGCGGCGCAGTCACGGGTGCGATCTGACCGGCCTCGACCAGCAATTCGAGCACCCGCTCGACCCCCAGCGCCCAACCGCAGGCCGGCGCGGGCTTGCCGCCGATCTGCTCGATCAGGCCGTCGTAGCGTCCGCCGGCGCAGACCGTGGCCTGCGCGCCCAGACGGTCGGTCACCCACTCGAACACGGTGAGGTTGTAATAGTCCAGACCGCGCACCAGCCGCGGATTGATGATGAACGGCTGGCCTGCTGAGCGCAGCAGGCTTTGCACCCCGTCGAAATGCGCGCGCGAGCTTTCGCCCAGATAGTCGATCAGCCGCGGCGCGGCGGCGACCAATTCCTGCATCTTCGGGTTCTTGGTGTCGAGCACGCGCAAGGGGTTGGTGTGCAGCCGACGGCGCGCGTCATCGTCGAGCTGGTTGATGTGCCGCTCCAGGTAGCGGATGAGATCGACCCGGTGGCGCGCCCGTTCATCGATGTGACCCAGGCAGTTGATCTCCAGCGTGACCAGATCACTCACACCCAGGCGCGACCAGAGTTGCCGCGCCATCAGGATCAGCTCGACATCTGCATCGGGCCCGGCAAAGCCCAGCGCCTCGGCACCGACCTGATGGAACTGCCGGTAGCGCCCGCGCTGCGGGCGCTCGTGGCGAAACATCGGCCCGGTGTACCAAAGTCGCTTGCCGCCATCGTGCAGCAGCCCGTGCTCGATGCAGGCACGCACCACCGCAGCGGTACCCTCGGGCCGCAGGGTAAGCTGCTCGCCGTTGAGCGCGTCGGTGAAGCTGTACATCTCCTTTTCAACGATGTCGGTGACTTCGCCGATGCCCCGCACGAACAGTGGGGTGTATTCGACGATCGGGGTACGTAGGTTCTGATAGCCGTAGCTGCGCATCAGTTCGCGCACCTGCTGCTCGAACCATTCCCAGACCGCCGATTTGGGCGGCACGATGTCATTCATGCCTTTAACGGCACTGAGTCTGTCTGCCATGGAGTTATCAGGCCACCTGGACGGGATGGCGGTGTGCTGCGCCGTAGCGCTGTTGAACGTATTGCTCGACGATGGTCTGAAATTCGGCGGCGATGTTGTCTCCGCGCAGTGTCATGCGCTTTTCGCCGTCGATGAACACCGGCGCCGCCGGCGACTCGCCGGTTCCCGGCAGACTGATGCCAATGTTGGCATGCTTGCTCTCGCCCGGGCCGTTGACAATGCAGCCCATCACCGCCACGCGCAGTTGCTCCACGCCGGGATAGCGCGTGCGCCACACCGGCATCTGCGCACGCAGGAACTGGTCGATGGTCTGGGTCAGTTCCTGGAAGAAGGTGCTGGTGGTGCGCCCGCAGCCGGGGCAGGCGGTCACCGAGGGCGTGAACGCGCGCAGACCCAGTGCCTGCAGGATTTCGAGCGCCACCACCACTTCCTCGGTGCGGGCACCATTCGGCTCGGGCGTGAGCGACACGCGGATGGTATCGCCGATGCCTTCTTGCAGCAGCACCGCCAGCGCGGCGGTCGAGGCCACCGCGCCCTTGGTGCCCATACCGGCTTCGGTCAGACCCAAATGCAGCGGGTGGTCGCAGCGCGCCGCCAGCGCCCGGTAGACGGTGATCAGGTCCTGCACATTCGACACCTTGCACGACAGCAGGATCTGCGCCGGGTCCATGCCCAGTTCCCGCGCCCGCTGCGCAGACTCGAGCGCTGAGAGCACTAGCGCCTGCACCATGATCTGCCGCGCCTCATAGGGTTGCGCGCGCTGCGCGTTGGCGTCCATCAGCGCGGCGAGCAGTTCCTGATCAAGGCTGCCCCAGTTCACACCGATGCGCACCGGCTTGTCGTAGCGCAGCGCGATGTCGATCATCTGGCCGAACTGGCGGTCTTTCTTGTCACCCTTGCCGACATTGCCGGGGTTGATGCGGTACTTGGACAGCGCCTGCGCGCATTCCGGAAACTCGGCGAGCAGGCGGTGGCCGTTGTAGTGGAAGTCGCCGATCAGCGGCACCGACACGCCCATGCGGTCGAGCTGCTCGCGGATCGCGGGAACTGCCGCCGCCGCCTCAGGGGTGTTCACCGTGATGCGCACCAGTTCCGAGCCGGCCATTGCCAGCTCCTTGACCTGAATCGCGGTGGCAATCGCATCGGCCGTGTCAGTGTTGGTCATGGACTGCACCCGCACCGGCGCGTCGCCGCCGACGGTGACCACGTTGTCGCCCCAGACCACGCGCGCCTGTCGCGTGACATGCCGTGCAGGCACGGCTTCGGGAATCGGCGGGTCGAGCAGTTGCATTGCGAAACGATTCAGTTCAAGGTCAGGCGGGCGACGTTGGCCCGGGTCTGCGGCGCGAGGTCGACCGGTTTGCCGTCATAGGTCAGTCTGGTGCTGGGCGCATTGCCCACGACCACGGCCAGCGGCGCACTGGCAGCAGGCACCCGCACGGTCTGCGGTGAGCCGGGCTGCAGCAGCGCGGAAAAGATCACTTTCCCGTCCCGTGCGGTCACCTGCACCCAGCTCGGCGCGGTGACGTTGAACTCCAGGGTCTTTCCAGCGGGAGCCGCAGATGCGGAAGCCGCCGCACTCGATGCAGGCGTTGCCGGCACAGAGGCCACCGCAGCAGGTGCAGAGTGCGCCACCGCAGCGTCGGAATGTGGCGCCGCGGGCACCGATTCGGCTTGCGCCGGTGTGGGCACCGCCTCGTGCACCGCTGCGGTGGATGCTGCCGGCGCGGACGTCCTGGGCAGCAGCCCATCGACCGCCACACGCAACGCGGGCCAGAAATACACCCCGGCGGCCAGCACGGCGATGAGTCCCGCAAGCCCCAGCAGACCGCGCGACCGCAAGCCCCCAGCACCTGCGCGCGGCAGCGGCCGCTCTGGCAGATTGGCCATGTCGTGGACATTTGCCGAGACGGGCTGGGCAGTGAGCACCGGCGCGCCGGGCAGCAGGTCAAGCAGGGGCTGCGGATCCACCCTCAGCGCCTTGCAACTGCTACGCAGCAAGGCGCGGCCGAAGGTGTCGTCAGGCAGGCTGGACCAGTCGCCCGACTCCAGCGCGGCAATCTTGGCCGGCGTGACCTTGAGCTGCGCGGCCAGTTCCTCGATATTGCGCCCGGCGGCCAGACGCGCCTCGCGCAGCGCCGCACCAGCCCGCGCACGGCTGTCGATCAGCTCGGGTGCAATCTCGGACATGCTGGATCACTGATTGAGCAGGGTCGAATCATCGAACCGACCCTGTTGCGCAGCAATCGCCTCGCGCGAATCGGGGAAACGCTGCTCGAGCTGGTTGCTCCACTGGGCTGCGTCGAGCGGATTGCCCGCCCGCCGCGCGATCAGGATGCCCACCCAGAGCGACTGCGGACTAGCGTAGGGCCCGCTGTTAACCCGGGCGATGTAGAACAGCGCCTCCTTGGCCTTGCCCAGCCGGTCGAGTACGACCGCCAGATTGGTCGATATCGCCGGGTTGGCCGGATCGAGTGCGAAGCCTCTTTTCAGCGTAGCCTCGGCAGCGTTCAGGTCATTGGCGCGTGACTGGCAGACGCCCAGCGCCAGATAGGTACGCACCGGATAGCGATAGTTCGGGATGGCCAGCGCCTTGTTGAACTGCACGAACGATTGGTCGTAGCGCTTTTGCTGGCACAGAAACCAGCCGTAATTGTGCAACGCGTCCGCGTTGTCGGGAGACAGTCGCAGCGCTTCGCGGTAGTTGGCCTCGGCCTTGGCGTTGTCACCCAGCGCCATATAGATGAGCGCCCGCATGTTGTAGGCGGCGACGAAATCAGGCTTTTCCGCCAGCGCCTTGTTCACCTCGTCCAGCGCCACCTGGAACTGGCCGCGCTGGTAATAGCCCTCGGCCAGTTCGAGCCGCAGCTGCACCCGCTTGAGCACGGCGGTATCGCTCGCGCTCGGCGATACCGCAGACCCCATTTCGGCCTCGCGCTGCGATGACATAGCACAGCCGCCCAGCAGCGCGGTGCAGAGCAGCATCCCGCCGAGAACCGCTGCCCGCCAGGACCGAGCAGCGTAAGACGCAGTTAGACGCAGGAACATGGGCAAGATCTCTCTCATGGTCGCAGGTCGGCCGCGGGCTGGGCAGCGGCCTGCTGCATGCGGATGACACGACGGGTGCGATCCTGCACTTCGCCGGCGAGTTGACCACAGGCGGCGTCAATATCGTCACCGCGGGTCTTGCGTACCGTGGTGACGATGCCGGCGTCCATCAGCACCTCGGCGAAGGCCGCAACCCGTGTAACGGGCGAACGCTTGAGCCCCGACTGTGCGAACGGGTTGAACGGAATGAGGTTGAACTTGCAGTTCACCTGCGCGGCACGCACCAACCGCACCAGTTCGCGCGCCAGCGCCGGAGTATCGTTGACACCGTCGAGCATGCAGTATTCGAAGGTGATGAAGTCCCTCGGGGCCATGTCGAGGTAGCGCCGACACGCCGCGAGCAACTCGTGCAGCGGATATTTGCGGTTGAGTGGCACCAGCGCATTGCGCAGCGCATCGTTCGGTGCATGCAGCGAGACCGCCAGCGCCACCGGACAATCCTGTCCCAGCCGGTCGATCATCGGCACCACGCCCGAGGTGGAGACAGTGACGCGGCGACGCGACAGACCATAGCCGTCGTCGTCAAGCATGGTGCGCAGCGCAGGAATCAGCTGGGCGTAGTTCTGCAGCGGCTCGCCCATGCCCATCATCACCACGTTGGAGATGGCCCGCTCGCCAGCGGCCAGGCCGAGCTCGCGCCGCATGGTGAACTCGGCATGCCAGAGTTGCGCAAGGATTTCCCAGGTCTGCAAATTGCGGCTGAATCCCTGATGGCCGGTCGCGCAAAACGCGCAGTTGACCGCACAGCCGGCCTGCGACGACACACACAGGGTGTTGCGCTGCGCCTCTGGAATGAACACCGCCTCGACCGCGTTGCCGCCACCGACGTCGAACAGCCATTTCACCGTGCCGTCTGCCGACCGCGACTGGCTGATCACCGGCAGCGCGCGGATCTCGGCCCGCTCACGAAGGAACTGCCGCAGCGGCTTGGCCAGATCGCTCATGGCGTCGAAATCGGCCACGCCCCGCTGGTGCACCCAGCGGAACACCTGCCGCGCGCGGTATGCGGCATGCCCGTGCTGCGCGAACCAGTCCCCCAGACCAGCGCGGTCGAACTGCAGCAGGTTGGCGGGCGCCTGAGACATCGCTCGATCGCGCCGGCGTCAGCGGCTGTAGATCGCCATCGCCGGGAAGAAAAACGCAATTTCGGCAGCCGCGGTTTCGGGGCTGTCCGAGCCGTGCACCGCGTTGGCGTCGATGCTGTCGGCAAAGTCGGCACGGATAGTGCCGGGGGCCGCCTTCTTGGGATCGGTCGCGCCCATCAGGTCGCGGTTCTTGAGAATGGCGTTTTCGCCCTCGAGCACCTGAATCATCACCGGGCCGGAGACCATGAAATCGACGAGATCCTTGAAAAAGGGGCGTGTCCTGTGCACCGCGTAAAACGCCTCGGCCTCGGCGCGAGACAGCCATGCCATGCGGGCGGCGATGATTTTCAGGCCGGCGTTTTCAAAGCGGGTATAAATCTGGCCGATCACGTTTTTCGCGACCGCATCGGGTTTGATGATGGAGAGCGTGCGCTCGGTGGTCATACTTTGCTCCTGAAATCAAAAGGTTAATTCATCATTGTAGGACACCGGCACCCGCTGTCCTGGCGCTGCAGCAAGTCGGTTTTGCCGCGTTCAGCGCCCGCCCCGATTGCCGCCACCGCCGCGGCGGCGTCCGCCACCCGGCCCGCCGGCATGGTGTGTTGCACCGTCTTTGTGGATGTAGCCAAAGCTGGTTTTCATCGGGTCTGGCTGGGCACTCTGAGTCTTTGCGCCCGACTTGCGGCGTCCCTGCCCGCCCGATCTGCCGCCAGAGGTGAGGCCGCCATCGACCCCGCCCCAGCCGCTGCCGCGCACCACCGGACTCTTGCCAAACAGCGCCTCGACCGTGGTGCGGGCGTAGCTGTCGGGCCCCGGCTGCTGCTGCCCGCCTTGCCCTTTGTTGCGGCCGCCGCGCCCACCCCGGCCGCTACGCTTGTCTGCACCGCGCTCGCCGGACTGCTGGGCGTTCTGACGCCGCGGCCCGCGCTGCGGCGGCGCATCTGCCGGCTTGCCCTGCAGCGCCTGCACAGCAGCTTTGTCGAGCTCGACATAGTCACCGCGACGCAGGCCCGCTGGTAGCACCACGCTGGCATAGCGCACGCGGATCAGCCGGCTGACCGTCAGCCCCACCGCTTCGAACATGCGCCGCACCTCGCGGTTTCGCCCTTCGGCGATGACCACGCGCCACCAGCGATTGGCGCCCTCGCCGCCTGCTTCTTCCAGGCTGAGGAACTTGGCCGGCCCGTCGCCGAGTTGCACCCCGGTGAGCAATTGTTCGCGTGCCGCGGCATCGAGCTCGCCCAGCACACGCACCGCGTATTCGCGCTGCGCCCCGTAGCTCGGGTGCATCAGGCGGTTGGCCAGGTCGCCCGATGTGGTGAACAGCAGCAGTCCTTCGGTATTGATGTCGAGCCGTCCGACAGCGGTCCACTTCGCGCCCTGCAGCTTGGGCAGGTGCTGAAACACGGTGGGGCGCCCTTGCGGGTCTTTGAACGACACCACCTCGCCCGTGGGCTTGTGATAGGCCAGCACCCGCACCTGCGCTGGGCGCAGGCGGCGCTTGATGATCTTGCCATTGACGCGGATCTGATCGGTGGGCAGGATACGCTGGCCCAGATGCGCCGGCTCACCGTTGACCGACACCCGCCCGGCAAGAATCAGGTCTTCCATTTCGCGGCGCGAACCCACGCCGCTTTGCGCCAGCACCTTGTGCAGCTTGGGCGCGTCCTCGGCCGGAGCGAGCACCCTGCGCACGATCGGTGCGGTATCGGCCACCTGGTCGAAGGTGCCGGAGATCACATCCTGAATCTGCACCCCGACGGATGGCAGCGGCGAAATGGCCGGGGCCTGCACCGCTGCACCAGCCTGCGTCTCGGGGCGTGGCACGCTACCGCGCCGCGGCGCCTTGGGTGACCGGGCCGGCTGGACGGCAGGCTCGGCGGCGGGCTGTTCGACCAGCGGTTGTTCGACGGGAAGCTGCTCGAGCGACGGTTTCCCGGCGGAAGTTTGCTCGGTCTGCTGCTGTTGGACTTGTTGTTGTTCGGCCTGCTGCGCGGACGGTGTCGGCACCTCTGGTGCCGCACTGGCTGCGGCCGCCACATCGTCAGCCGGCCCGGTTTGCGCTGCCTTCTTGCGCGGCGCACGGCGGGTTGCGGCGCGTGGTTTGCGCACCGGGGCGGCGGCTGTGGTCGGCCCCGCGGCAGTCTGCGTCGGCTCGGCCTCAGGGGTTTCTGGGTTCTCTGTGGGGTCGGAAGGGCTCATGGTGCGATTCGTTGGGAATTCAGTGAGTGGGCGGTGCTGTCGGCGAACTGTCCGCAAAAGTCGAAGCCGCCGGCATGTCCTGGGGAGCGATGGCGGCGTGCGCATCCCGTGTCAAGGGCGGTGCATCGGGCAGCTCCAGGGCAGCGTCGAACTCCGGCAGCCGCTGCTGCAGGCCGTCGAAATGCGATGTGGGATCTGCACGCTCGCCCAGCGGCGGCAGGGCGTCGAGCGAGGGCAGCCCGAGATCGTCGAGGAACTGCTGGGTGGTGGCCAGCAGCGCTGGGCGGCCGGGTGCTTCACGATGGCCGATCACTTCGATCCAACCGCGATCTTCGAGCTGGCGAATGATTTGGGTGTTGACTACGACACCGCGGATCTCCTCAATGTCGCCGCGGGTCACAGGTTGACGGTAGGCGATGATGGCCAGGGTTTCAAGCACCGCGCGCGAGTATTTCTGCGGCTTTTCAGGGTAGAGCCGTTCGAGAAAAGGCTGCATCTCGGCCCGGCTCTGAAAGCGCCAGCCCTGACCGAGCTGCACCAGCTCCACGCCGCGGCCCTGCCAGTCGGCACGCAATTCCTCGATCAACGCGCGCACTGTGTCCGCGGCGATCGTGTCGTCGAACAAACGCCGCATGTCGGCGATGGACAAGGCTTGGGGAGCGCAGATCAGCGCCGTCTCGAGGACGCGCTTGGCCTCGTGCGTGTTCATAGAGTCCCGGTATCAGCCGGCAATGACCGGCAGTTTCCGCAGTGCCGCGGGGTGCCCGAAGGCGGGCGCTATGCTGGGGAATCGCGCCCAATGTGTCTTTCGAATGAGCGAATTTTAATCAGCTTGCGGTCGCGCGCCCCTGGAGTGCCTCTCAGGCGTCGACAGGCTGCTCGGTCGCGACCGGCGGATAGAACGCGTCGGCGTGCAGGTCGCGCTCGGTCAGACCGCGTTCGAGCAGGGTTGCGCTGATCGCCTCGACCATGCCCGGCGGCCCAGCGAGATACACCTTGGCACCGGAAAAATCGGGCACCTGTTCGAGCAGATATGCGCCTAGCGGCCGGTGCACCGCCTGCGGTGGATCGCCCGGACGCGCCTCGTCGAGCGCGATGTGATAACGGAAGTTGCGGTGCCTGCGGCGCAGCTCGTCGAGTTGCTGCAAACCATAGACATCGTCCTGGTTGCGAAACCCGGCAAACAGCACCACCGGCTCGAGCTTGCCGTTGTCCAACGCGGTCTGCACCACGCTGAGCATCGGCGCCAGACCCGTGCCACCGCCCACCGCGTAAAGCGGGCCCTCGTGCCGGGGGCGGAAATAACTCGTGCCCATCGGTCCGCGCACCAGCAGCTGCGCCCCGGGGCGGATGACGCTGCCGAGCAGGCTGCTCAGCGCGCCGTTCGGCGTGCGGCGGATGTGAAATTCCAGGATGTCGTCATACTCGGCATCAACTGGTGTGCTGGCCATGGAAAAGTCGCGCGCGATTTCCTGACCCTCCACGTCGACCACCAGCTGGGCATATTGTCCGGCGGAGAAGGTGAACGGGACGCCTCCCATGTCGGCAAATTCGATGTGCAACCGCAGCGCAAAAATGTCGCGGGTCAGCGGCTCCAGCGCCACGACGCGGCACAGCAGCGTGCGCTCGGGGTGTGCGATGAGATCGTCGCTGTCGGTCAGGCGGATGGTGATGTCCTCGCGCAGCACAGCGCGGCAGGCCAGAATGATGCCGGCGTCCTTCTGCACCTGCGGCAGCGCCTTCGGGTCGTAAGCCTTGAGCGTCACTTGACCCGACTCGAGAATGCACTTACACGAACCGCACTCGCCGGACTTGCAGGAATAGCGGATCGGCACCTGGTGCCTGCGCAGCAGCTTGAGTAGGTTGTCTTCCGGATCTGCGAGCAGATCGGTGCCCGCGGGCAGGATGTGGACGCGCGGCATGGGACCTCAGATCGCGACGTCGCCGGTTTCGCCGGTACGGATGCGCACCACCTGCTCGATGCTGGTGACGAAAATCTTGCCGTCGCCGATCTTGCCGGTGCGCGCAGCCTTGACGATGGCCTCGATTGCACGCTCGACCTGATCTCCCTTGACCACTGCCTCCACCTTGACCTTGGGCAGGAAATCCACCACGTACTCGGCGCCACGGTAGAGCTCGGTGTGCCCCTTTTGCCGGCCGAAGCCCTTGACCTCGGTGACGGTCAGCCCAGTCACCCCGATCTCGGCCAGCGCCTCGCGCACTTCGTCGAGTTTGAACGGCTTAATGATCGCAGTGATGAGTTTCATGTCAGGGACTCCTGGATGTGAGATATGAAGGCGAAATGTAACGTTGATGCGTCGAGCGCGCAGAAATCAGAACGATTCCCGGTATCTGGACGTGATCGGATAGCGCCAGTCGCGGCCAAAGGCGCGGTGCGTGATGCGAATGCCGGGCGGGGCCTGTCGGCGCTTGTACTCGGACTGCTTGAGCAGATGCACGACGCGTTCGACGTCAGCGCGGGCATAGCCCGCAGCCAGGATGGCCTCGACGCTCTCGTCCTGCTCCATGTAGCGCTGCAAGATGCCGTCGAGCACATCGTAAGGCGGCAGGCTGTCCTGGTCGGTCTGATCCGCACGCAGCTCGGCGCTGGGGGCGCGGATGATGACGCGCTGCGGGATGATCTCCGCCTGACCCTGCGCCGCCGCCTGTGCATTGCGCCAGCGCGCCAGCTCCCACACCAGGGTCTTGGTCACGTCCTTGATCACCGCAAAGCCGCCGGCCATGTCGCCGTAGAGCGTGGCATAGCCCATGGCCATCTCGCTCTTGTTGCCGGTCGTCAGCACGATGCGGCCGCTGTTGTTCGACAGCGCCATCAACAGCGTACCGCGGATGCGCGCCTGAATGTTCTCCAGCGTGGTGTCACCGGGATGCAGCTGCAGCAGCGGATCGAGACTGGCGCGAAATGCATCGAACAGCGGCGTGATGGGTAGCACGTCATACTGCACGCCCAGCCGCCGCGCCATCTGCTCGGCGTCATCGAGCGACATCTGCGCGGTGAAGGGCGAGGGCATCATCACGGCGCGCACCTTGTCTGCGCCGAGCGCATCGACCGCAATGGCCAGCACCAGTGCCGAGTCCGCCCCGCCCGACAGGCCGATGAGCGCGCCGGGAAAACCGTTCTTGCCGAGATAGTCACGCACCCCGAGCACCAGCGCGTCGTACACCTCAGCATGGTCAGAGCGCAACGCAGCCACATGCGCCGGCTCCTGCCGCAGCACTTCGCCCCCGGCCACATCGACCAGCAGGATGTGTTCCTCGAACTGCGGCGCGCGTGCCACCAGCTCGCCTTTGCTGTCGAGCACGAAGGACGCGCCGTCGAACACGATTTCGTCCTGCCCGCCGACCATCTGCGACGCCACCAGCGCCATGTCGTTTTCCAGGCAGCGCTGGCGCATCACCTGCTCGCGCTGCGCCGTCTTGCCGCGATGGTACGGCGAGGCATTGAGCACCAGCAGCACCTGCGCCCCGGCCGCTTTGGCCAGACGCGGCGCGTGCGGCAGCCAGGCGTCCTCACAGATGTTGATACCGAAATGCGCCCCTCCCGCCTCGAACACCACCTCGCGGTCACCCGGTGCGAAATAGCGCCGCTCGTCGAACACTTGGTAGTTTGGCAACTCGTGCTTGCAATAGGTGGCTTGCACCACGCCGCCGCGCAACACTGAGGCCGCGTTGCAGGCCACCGCTTGCGGGGTGGCGGCCAGCCGCGGTGCATCGGCCAGTGCCAGCGGATGCCCGACCACCAAGGTCAATTCCGGCAGGTCCGACAGGTCATGGGCAAGCTGCTTCAATGCGTGCGCACTGGCGCGCAAGAAGGACGGTCGCAGCAGCAGATCCTCCGGCGGGTAACCGGTCAACGCCAGTTCGGGCGTGAGCACCACCTGCGCGCCCTGCGCATGGGCGCGGCGCGCCAGACGCGCGATCAGCGCGGCGTTGCCGTCCAAATCGCCCACAACCGGGTTGCACTGCAAAACAGCGAGTCGAATGGTCATGGATGGAGATTTTCGCACCGAGTTGCTCAGCGGCGTGGACGCACTGCCTGCTGCGCAGTGGGATGCGCTAGTGCAGCGCACCCCAGGCACCACACCGTTTCAACGCCACGCCTGGTTAAGCGCGCTGGAGCGCACCGGCTGCGTTGGCGCCGGCACTGGCTGGCAACCACGCGTGCTAACACTGCGCGACCGTCACGCAGAGCTCGCCGCAGCCTGCGCGTTATATGTCAAGAGCCACTCCTACGGCGAATACGTGTTCGACTGGGCCTGGGCGCGCGCCTATGCCGAACACGGCCTGCCCTACTACCCCAAGCTTTTGCTAGCCGTGCCGTTCACCCCGGTAACCGGCGCCAAGCTGCTCGGCCGCGACGGCGCCGCGCGCCAGGCGTTGCTGCACAGTGTGCTGAGGCTGGCCCGGGAAAGCGGCTCGAGCTCGCTGCACGCACTGTTCCTCGACCCACAGGAGGCGCAGTGGGCCGGCGCTCTCGGCATGCTGCCACGCACCACCCTGCAGTTCCACTGGCGCAACCCACCCAGCGCGGACGCCAGACCCTTGTCCGATTTCGACGGATTTCTCACCAGTCTGCGTCATGAAAAGCGCAAAAAAATCCGTCAGGAACAACGCCAGGTGCGCGATGCCGGCGTGACCTTCCGTGTCCTGCACGGCACCGACATTACCGCCGCGGACTGGGCATTCTTTACCCGCTGCTACGACGCCACCTACGCGCTACACGGCTCGACGCCCTACCTGAACCTGGCGTTCTTTGCCACCATCGGCCGGGAGATGCCGGCAAACTGCCTGCTGTTCGTCGCAGAACGCGGCGCAAAAGCCATCGCCAGCTCCCTCGTGCTGCTCGATCCAGTCACCCGCACTGCGTATGGGCGCCACTGGGGTGCGCTCGAACATGTTCCCGCGCTGCATTTCGACGCGTGCTATTACCGACCGATCGCCTGGTGCCTGCAGCATGGCTACACCACTTTCGAGGGCGGCGCGCAAGGCGAGCACAAAATCGCGCGCGGCCTGCAACCCATGGCAACCCTCTCGGCGCACTGGCTGGCGCACCCGCAGTTCGCGCAGGCGGTGGAACGCTATCTGCAGCATGAATCCGCAGCGCTGCAGAGCCACCAGCAGCACCTGCGTAGTCGCCTGCCGTTCAGGGAGGCGCAGTAGTCAGCCGCCTCAGGCGCGCAGCAGCAGGCGTTTTTCCGCAAAAGCCAACAGCCCGTCGCAACCTTGCTCGATCAGGTCGAGCGCCTGCTCGAAATCGCGCTCGGTGCCGTAATACGGATCGGGCACAGCGGCCATGGGCGCCTGCGGCGCAAAGCTCATGAACAAACGGCAGCGCGAGGCATACTGCGGCGGGCACTGCTGCTCGAGCAGCGCCAGATTGTCCCAGTCCATCGCCAGCAGCAGGTCAAAGCGCGCAAAGTCGGCCTCCTCGACCGCGCGGGCGCGCAGGCTGGAAAGGTCGTAGCCGCGCTGGCTGGCGTGGCGCTGGCTGCGGCGGTCGGGCGGCGAGCCGACATGAAACGCATGCGTCCCGGCCGAATCGATGCGCACGCGCCGATCCAGCCCAGCCGCGCGCACCTTGGCGCGGAACACGCCTTCGGCGGTCGGCGAGCGGCAGATGTTGCCCATACAGACGAACAGCACGGAAAAATCAGACATGGCAAGGCACGCAACTGCGCGCAGAAGCGACAAACCCCATGCATTATCGATGGGGCGGTCCGATGCCACCTGAAATTCCCGCGATGTCGTGTCAACCGATCCGTGCCGGTGCGCATTAAGAGACCGATCCGGCTTGGATCGTTTCCACCTAACTCTTTAGAGAGATCTTTCCATGAAGAAAATCGTTGCCATCCTGTTCGCCTCTCTGTTCGCCACCGTTGCCATGGCGCAAACCCCGGCTTCGGCCGCCCCCGAGGCCGCCAAGCCTGAAGCGCACAAGGAAATGAAGAAAGAGCACCACAAGGCCACCCACCACAAGAAGGCCGAGCACAAGGAAATGAAGAAGGAAGAGAAAAAGGCCCAGTAAGGCCCGCTTCTCGACATGGCAGCAGCCACGGCTGCTGCAACGCGTCGAAATCCCCCGTCAGTATGGCTGCGGGGGATTTTTTTATTGTGCGCAGCCGAACGGCCCGCAGCGGCGACCTCCTGCCCTTGAAATCGCACCAAGCGTCCCCATGCTGGCACCGTTCCCCCATTCACGGACCGATGCTCCATGCAGACTGATCCCCAAAATTCCCAGACCGTCGATCCACAGGCCGTCGCCCCCCAGACCCCGCAGGACACCTCGCATCAGGAGCTGATCCCTGAACCTTCGCTGGCGGACGAACTGGCCCAGGCACAAGAAGAGATCGGCAAACTCAACGACCAGCTTCTGCGCGCCCGCGCAGAGATGGAAAACATCCGCCGGCGCTCGGAGGAAGAAATCGCCAAGGCACGCAAGTTCGCGGTCGAAACCTTTGCAGAAGCGCTGTTACCGGTCAAGGACAGCCTAGAGGCGGCGCTGGCCGACACCAGCGGCAAGCCCGAGGTTCTGCGCCAAGGCGTGGAACTCACCCTGAACCAGCTCAAATCGGCCTTCGAGCGCAACCGTTTGCAGGAAATCGCACCGAGCGCCGGCGAAAAATTCGATCCGGCCGTACACCAGGCCATTTCGGTGCAGCCCAGCGAGCAGCCTGCAGGCAGCATCGTCTCGGTGCTGCAGAAAGGCTATCGCATCGCCGAGCGCACCCTGCGGCCCGCGCTGGTCACCGTGGCGCAGTAAGGCCAGCGGAATCGCAGCGTCTGCCTCGGGGCAAGCTTGAATTTCAGGCGCCCCCCCTCATTTAGTCAGTAGTCGAAAATCAGCGCCTTGCGGCGCGGCACAAACGGAGAATTTCCATGGCAAAAATCATCGGCATCGACCTCGGCACGACCAATTCCTGCGTGGCCGTCATGGAGGGCAACACCCCCAAGGTCATCGAAAACAGTGAAGGCGCACGCACCACGCCGTCCATCGTCGCGTACATGGAAGACGGCGAAATCCTGGTCGGCGCGCCGGCCAAGCGGCAGTCGGTTACCAACCCGCACAACACCCTGTTTGCCGTCAAGCGGCTGATCGGGCGCAAATTCGAAGAGCCCGAGGTGCAAAAAGACATCAAGCTCATGCCGTACAAGATCATCCGCGCCGACAACGGCGATGCCTGGGTGGAAGTGCGCGGCAAGAAGCTCGCGCCGCCGCAGATCAGCGCCGAAGTGCTGCGCAAGATGAAAAAGACCGCCGAAGACTATCTCGGCGAGCCCGTGACCGAGGCGGTGATCACCGTGCCGGCCTATTTCAACGACAGCCAGCGGCAGGCGACCAAAGATGCAGGCCGGATCGCTGGGCTGGAGGTCAAGCGCATCATCAACGAACCCACCGCCGCGGCGCTGGCCTTCGGTCTGGACAAGCATGGCAAGGGCGATCGCAAGATCGCGGTGTATGACCTGGGCGGCGGCACGTTCGATATCTCGATCATCGAAATCGCCGATGTCGACGGCGAGAAGCAGTTCGAGGTGCTGTCGACCAACGGGGATACCTTCCTCGGCGGCGAAGACTTCGACCAGCGCATCATCGACTACATCATCACCGAGTTCAAGAAAGAACAGGGCGTCGACCTGAGCAAGGACGTGCTCGCGCTGCAGCGCCTGAAGGACGCGGCGGAAAAGGCCAAGATCGAGCTGTCGAGCTCGACGCAGACCGAGATCAACCTGCCCTACATCACCGCCGACGCCAGCGGGCCCAAGCACCTGAACATCAAACTCACCCGCGCTAAGCTGGAGAGCCTGGTCGAGGACCTGATCGAGCGCACGATCGAGCCGTGCCGCACGGCGATCAAGGACGCCGGGGTGAAGGTCAGCGACATCGATGACGTGATCCTGGTCGGCGGCATGACCCGCATGCCCAAGGTACAAGACAAGGTCAAGGAATTCTTCGGCAAGGATCCGCGCAAGGACGTCAACCCGGACGAGGCCGTGGCCATCGGCGCGGCGATCCAGGGGTCGGTGCTCGCTGGCGACCGCAAGGACGTGCTGCTGCTCGACGTCACCCCGCTGTCGCTGGGGATCGAGACCATGGGCGGCGTGATGACCAAGATGATCACCAAAAACACCACCATCCCGACCAAGCACACTCAGGTGTTCTCTACCGCGGACGACAACCAGCCGGCGGTGACGGTCAAGGTGTATCAGGGCGAGCGCGAAATGGCCGCCGGCAACAAGCTGCTGGGCGAGTTCAACCTGGAAGGCATCCCGCCGGCGCCGCGCGGTGTGCCGCAGATCGAGGTGACCTTCGACATCGACGCCAACGGCATTCTGCATGTCAGCGCCAGGGACAAGGGCACCGGCAAGGAGAATAAGATCACCATCAAGGCCAACTCGGGTCTGACCGAGGAGGAAGTGCAACGCATGGTGCGTGACGCCGAACTCAACGCCGCGGAAGACCACAAGAAACGCGAACTGGCCGAGGCCCGCAACCAGGCCGATGCCGCGGTGCATTCGGTGCGCAAGTCACTGGCCGAACATGGTGACAAGCTCGACGCCGGCGAGAAGTCCGCCATCGAGGACGCGATCAAGGCCGCCGAGGTCGCGATCAAGTCTGAAGACAAGGCCGAGATCGAGGCCAAGACCAGTGCCCTGCTCGCCGCCAGCCAGAAGCTGGGCGAGAAGATGTACGCCAGCCAGGCTGGTGCGCAGGCCGCAGCAAGCACCGCCGGTGCAGGCGCGCAGACTGCGGGCGATGACACCGTGGTCGATGCCGAATTCAAGGAAGTCAAGGATGGCAAGGCCTGATCGCCGCAGTTGGCTGCATTCCTGACGGGAGGGCCGCAACCTGCGCGGCCCTCCCGTTTGTCCATCCTCTCAAACCGCTGTCAAGGCTGAACCCGTGGCCAAACGTGACTACTACGAAGTATTGGGCGTAAGCAGAAACGCCTCGGATGACGAGATCAAGAAGGCCTACCGCAAGCTGGCCATGAAGCATCACCCTGACCGCAATCAGGGCAACAAAGAGTCGGAGGAGACCTTCAAGCTCATCAAGGAGGCGTACGAGTGTCTGTGCGACCCGCAAAAACGCGCGGCCTACGACCAGTACGGCCATGCCGGGGTCGATCCCTCGGCGGGCGGGTTTGGCGGTGGGTTTGGCGGATTCGCCGGCGGCGCGGGCTTTGGTGATTTCGGCAGCATCTTCGACGAAATCTTCGGTGGTGGCCGGCGCAGCAGCGGCCCGCAGGTGTACCGCGGCAACGATCTGACCTACTCGCTCGAAATCACCCTAGAGGATGCCGCATACGGCGTCACCAAGAACCTGCGCATCCCGACCTGGGATGAGTGCGACACCTGCCACGGCAGCGGCGCCAAGCCCGGCACCAAACCCATTACCTGCACCACTTGTCACGGCAGCGGCCAGGTGTCGCAGCGCATGGGGCCGTTTGCGATGCAGCAGACCTGCCCGACCTGTCACGGCAGTGGCCGGCTCATTCCCGAACCCTGCCCCGCCTGCCACGGACGCGGCCGCATCCAGAAACACAAGACACTAGAAGTGCAGATCCCTGCAGGCATCGACTCAGGCATGCGTATTCGATCCTCCGGCAATGGCGAACCCGGGGTCAACGGCGGCCCGCCCGGCGATCTGTACGTGGAGATCCAGATCAAGCCGCACAGCGTGTTCGAGCGCGACGGCGACGATCTGCATTGCCGCGTGCCGGTGAGCATGGTTACTGCTGCGCTGGGCGGCAGCATCGACGTGCCCACACTGGGCGGCAGAGCCGAGATCGACCTGCCCGAAGGCACGCAGACCGGCAAGACCTTCCGTCTGCGTGGCAAGGGCATCAAGGGCCTGCGCTCCAGCTATCCCGGCGATCTGTACTGCCACATCACGGTCGAGACACCGGTCAAGCTGAACGAAGAACAAAAGCGCCTGCTGCGCGAACTCGACGACTCGCTCAAAAAAGGCGGTGACCGCCATTCACCGCAGGCCAAATCGTGGTTCGACAAGGCCAAAGAGTTTTTCAAACCTGCGTGAGCCAAGACCCGGCGTGCATGGCCATGACAAGGGGTGCGAAAATGGCACCCTTTTTTCATTTCGCACCCAATCATGGAAGCAGAACGTCTCAACGCCATTTCTAACCGCATCGACGACCTCCGGCAGCGCGTTCAGGCGCTAAGGGGGTATCTTTGACTTCGATGCCAAGTCCGCGCGCTTGATGGAGGTGGTTGGCGCGCTCGAAGACCCGCAGGTCTGGAACGATCCCAAACGCGCGCAGGAACTCGGCCGCGAGCGCAAATCGCTCGAGACCGTGGTACTTGGCCTGGGTCAGCTCACGACCACCCTGGCTGACTACCGCGAGCTGTTCGACATGTCGCGCGAAGAAGGCGACGACGCCACTTGCGCCGCCATCGAAGCCGATCTGGACAAATCCGCCGCCGAGGTCGAGGCGCTGGAATTCCGCCGCATGTTCTCCAACCCGCTCGATCCGAGCAATTGCTTCATCGACATCCAGGCTGGTGCCGGCGGCACCGAGGCGCAAGACTGGGCTAGCATGCTGCTGCGCCAATACCTGCGCTACTGCGAACGCAAGGGCTTCAAGACCGAGGTGATGGAGGAGACCGAGGGCGACGTAGCCGGCATCCGCAGCGCCACCATCAAGGTCGAGGGCGACTATGCCTACGGCCAGCTGCGCACCGAGACCGGCGTACACCGCCTGGTGCGCAAAAGCCCATTCGACTCCTCCGGCGGCCGCCACACCAGCTTTGCCAGCGTATTCGTCTATCCCGAGGTAGACGACTCGATCGAGATCGACATCAACCCCGCCGACGTGCGCACCGACACCTTTCGCGCCAGCGGCGCCGGCGGCCAGCACATCAACAAAACCGACTCCGCGGTGCGCCTGACCCACATCCCCACCGGCATCGTGGTGCAGTGCCAGAACGACCGCAGCCAGCACCGCAACCGCGACGAGGCCTGGCAGATGCTGCGCTCGCGGCTGTACGAACACGAGATGCGCAAGCGCATGGCCGAGCAGCAAAAGCTCGAATCGACCAAGAGCGATGTCGGCTGGGGCCACCAGATCCGCAGCTATGTGCTCGACCAGAGCCGCATCAAAGACCTGCGCACCAACGTCGAAATCTCCAACACTCAGAAGGTGCTCGACGGCGATCTCGACGAGTTCATCACCGCCAGCCTGAAATCCGGCCTTTGATTCCCCTCGTCCGCTGAACCCCGCACAGCCATGACCGCCAAACCCGATACCCCCGCCCGCATCACCCGCCTGGCGGACTACACCCCGCCGCCCTACGCCATCGACAGCGTGCAGCTACGCTTTGACCTTGACCCCGCCAAGACCCGGGTGCACAGCCGCATGGCCGTGCGCCGCGTCGAAGGCGTCGCTGAGACCGCCCCGCTAGTGCTTGACGGCGAGGACATCACCCTGCTCAGCCTGAAGGTCAACGGTGAATTCGTCGCCTTCCGCCAGGAGGGCAATACCCTGCTGCTCGACAAGCTGCCCGCAGCGTTCACGCTGGAAATCGAAACCCTCACCGTGCCGCAGGACAACACGCAGCTGACCGGGCTTTACATGTCGGGCGGCGCGTTCTTCACCCAGTGCGAAGCCGAGGGTTTCCGCCGCATCACCTACTGGCCCGATCGCCCGGATGTGATGAGCCGCTTTCATGTCACCCTGCGCGCGGACAAGGCCAAATACCCGGTGCTTCTGTCCAACGGCAACCTGGTGTCGCAGACCGACCTCGAGGATGGTCGGCACGAGGCTGTCTGGGACGACCCCTTTCCTAAGCCCTGCTATCTGTTCGCACTGGTCGGCGGCAACCTGGTGTGTCGCGAGCAGACCGTGCGCGCGGCCTCGGGCAAGACGCATCTGCTGCAGGTCTATGTGCGCGCGGGCGACCTCGACAAGACCGAACACGCGATGCAGTCGCTGATCAAGGCGATCGCCTGGGACGAGCAACGATTCGGCCTAAGCCTCGATCTCGATCGCTTCATGATCGTCGCTGTGAGCGACTTCAACATGGGCGCGATGGAGAACAAGGGCCTGAATATTTTCAACACCAAGTACGTGCTGGCCAACCCGGCCACCGCCACCGATGCCGACTATGACGGCATCGAGAGCGTGGTCGGCCACGAGTACTTTCACAACTGGACCGGCAACCGCGTCACCTGCCGCGACTGGTTCCAGCTCAGTCTCAAGGAAGGCCTGACGGTCTTTCGCGATCAGGAATTCAGCCAGGACCTGGCCGCGGCCGCAGGCGGGAAATCGGCGCGCGCGGTCAAGCGCATTGAGGATGTGCGCATGCTGCGCTCGGTGCAGTTCTCCGAAGACGCCGGCCCGATGGCGCATCCGGTGCGCCCGGAGCAATACCAGGCGATCGACAACTTCTACACCGCCACGGTCTATGAAAAAGGCGCCGAAGTAGTGCGCATGATGCAAACCCTGGTGGGCCGCCCCGGTTTCCGTACCGGGCTGAATCTGTACTTCCAGCGCTTCGATGGACAAGCCGTGACCTGCGACGACTTCGCCCAGGCCATTGCCGACGCCAACCCCGGCTCGCCGCTGGCACAGCATCTGGCGGCATTCAAGCGCTGGTACAGCCAGGCCGGCACCCCGCGGGTACATGCGAGCGGCTTGCTGGACGCCAGCTCCGGCACCTACACCCTCACCCTGCGCCAGACCCTGCCCGACACCCCGGGCCAGACCGGCAAGCAGCCGCAGGTCATCCCGGTGCGCATGGGCCTGCTCGGGCCCGACGGCGCCGCACTGCCGCTGTGGCTGAATGGGCAGGACAAAGGCACCGACACCGTGCTGGTGCTCCTCGAACGCGAGCAGACCTTCACCTTCGATCGCATCGCGGTGCCAGCGGTCACGCCCTCGCTGCTGCGCGGCTTTTCCGCGCCGGTCATTCTCGATGTCGCCTATACCGACGCCGACCTGCTGCACCTGCTGGCGCATGACAGTGACCCATTCAACCGCTGGGAGGCGGCGCAGCGGCTGGCGCTGGCGCGGCTGCTCGACGCGCTGCGCAGCGACGAGCCGAACCCGCCCCGGCTCGACGCCGCCCATCTCGACGCCCTGCGCGCGGTGCTGCAACACCCTGCACTGGATCCCGCGTTCAAGGAACTGGTGCTGACCCTGCCCGGCGAGGCCTACATCGCCGAGCAGCTCGACATCGTCGATCCCCCCCGAATTCACCGCACCCGACAGGCGCTGCGCCGCGCGCTGGCGCAGCAGCTCGCTTCCGAGTGGCAAGTGGTACACGACGCGCTCGCACCCAGCGCCGGCTACAGCCCCGACTTCGCCAGCAGCGGTCGGCGCGCGCTGCGCAATCTGGCGCAGTCCTACCTGTGCGAGCTGGGGCAGCCGCAGTGGCTCGGCCGTATCTACCAGAAGGTCAAGGATGCTGACAACATGACCGACCGGTTCGCCGCGCTCTCCGCCCTGGTGCAGGTCGGCGCCGAGCTGGCCGCACCGGCGCTGCAGCGCTTTGCCGCACAGTTCGAGCACGAGCCGCTGGTCATGGACAAGTGGTTCGCGCTGCAGGCCAGCGCCCCCGACCACGACGGCCGCCAGCTCGACCGCGTGCGCGCGTTGATGCGGCACCCAGCCTTCTCGCTGCACAACCCCAACCGCGCGCGCAGCGTGCTGTTCGCCTACTGCCAGGGCAACCCCGGCGCTTTCCACCGTGCCGACGGTGCTGGCTACGCCTTCTGGGCCGAGCAGGTCCAGGCGCTCGATGCGATCAACCCGCAGGTCGCCGCACGACTGGCCCGCGCGCTGGATCGCTGGCGCAAGCTCGTCCCCGCCTACCGCGACGCCGCACAGCACGCACTGCATACCGTGGCGCAAAACCCCCGACTGTCGGCCGACACGCGCGAAATCATCGAGCGTGCGCTGGCCGGCTGATGTCCCGACACTGGCCTCCACCATGACCCAATCGATCAACCTCACCCGCTACCTCGTCGAGCAGGAGCGCGCCCATGCCGGCATTACCCCACACCTGCGTCTGCTGGTCGAAGTGGTCGCCCGCGCCTGCAAGCGCATCAGTATTGCCGTGAACAAGGGCGCGCTGGGCGACGTGCTCGGCTCCGCCGGCACCGGCAATGTACAGGGCGAAGTGCAGAAAAAGCTCGACATCATCGCCAACGACGTGCTCATCCACGCCAACGAATGGGGCGGGCATCTGGCCGCCATGGCCTCGGAGGAGATGGACACCGTATTCGCCGTGTCGGACGACTACCCGCGCGGCGAATATCTGCTGCTGTTCGACCCGCTCGACGGCTCGTCCAACATCGACGTGGACGTCACCATCGGCACCATCTTTTCCGTGCTGCAGATCCCGCAGGACACCCCCGCCGTCACCGAGCAGCACTTCCTGCAACCCGGCCGCCAGCAGGTCGCGGCGGGCTACTGCGTCTATGGCCCGCAAACCCAGCTCGTGCTCACCTTGGGGCATGGCGTAGCCGTGTTCACCCTCGACCGCGAACAAGGCACCTTCGTCCTCACCCAGCGCGACCTGCAGATTCCGCCGCGCACCAGCGAGTTCTCGATCAACATGTCCAACCTGCGCCACTGGGCACCGCCGGTGCGGCGCTATATCGACGAATGCCTACAGGGAAAGGACGGCCCGCGCGGGCGCGACTTCAACATGCGCTGGGTCGGTAGCATGGTGGCCGACGTGCACCGCATCCTCATGCGCGGCGGCGTGTTTCTCTACCCCTGGGACCAGCGCGAACCGAACAAACCCGGCAAGCTGCGCCTGCTCTACGAGGCCAACCCGATGAGCTTTCTGGTCGAGCAGGCCGGTGGCGCGGCCATCAATGGCACCCAGCGCATTCTCGACATCGTCCCCACCGCGCTGCACGAGCGCTGCAGCGTCATGCTCGGCTCTCGCGAAGAAGTCGAGTTGCTGCGCAGCTACTCCTTAGGCGCCGCCTGAAGCCCTGTTCAGACACCCGCGTGGTATAGAATCGCGGACTTTGCCGGTGTAGCTCAGTTGGTAGAGCAGCGCATTCGTAATGCGAAGGTCGGGGGTTCGACTCCTCTCACCGGCACCATCGCAGCCGCAACACGGCCCGCGCGGGCAATGCATCCCCGGGCTTTACCGATCCACTCCGCCCATGCCCGCCCCTCCTTCCGCCCTCGGCATGCGGCCAACGACCGCGCGGTAGACGCGGCCTACGGCTACAGAGGCGAGCGCTTCGACGCGCTGCGGAGGGCGTTTGTGTTCGCGCTGTACCAGCGGCTCAACAGCCTACTGCTCGCGCCCAAGGCATCACGCAGCCGGGCGGCCTCACGCTGACGGACCAGACGCTCCTCCTCACCCCGGCCCCACCCCGTGAGGATGCGGGGGGGGGGTGGGAAACGCCGCACCACCCTGCACTACACCGGCGTGAGCTTGGCGATGTTCAGCGCCAGCCACTTGGTGCCGTGGCGGCGGAACTTGACCTGTGCGCGGGCGTCGTCGTCGCTGCCCTCCAGACTGAGCACCACGCCTTCGCCGAATTTGTTGTGAAACACCGCCTGCCCGCTGCGCAGGCCGTGCGTGGGCCTGGCCGTGGGCGGGTTGAAAGCGGGTACCGCGGTCTGAGGGGCATCGCTCCAGGAACTATGCCGGTCGGCGCCAAAGCCGCCGCCGAAACCGGGCTGCCTGGCGCTAAGCCATTTGAGCGATTGCGCGGGCAGCTCGTCGAGAAAGCGGCTGCGCAGGTTGTAGCGGGTCTGTCCGTGCAGCATGCGGGTCTGCGCCAGACTGAGGTACAGACGCTTGCGCGCACGGGTGATGGCCACATACATCAGGCGGCGTTCTTCTTCCACGCCGTCGGGCGTGCCCAGCGCGTTTTCGTGCGGGAACAGCCCTTCTTCCAGTCCGGTGATGAATACCGCGTCGAATTCCAGGCCCTTGGCGGCATGCACGGTCATCATCTGGATCGCGTCCTGCCCGTTCTGCGCCTGGTTATCGCCGGCTTCGAGCGCGGCATGGGTGAGAAAGGCGGTGAGCGGCGAGAGGGTTTCGCCGGTGGCGGGGTCGATGTCGCCGGGGGCGTCTGCGCCAGCCGCCGCGCCTAGCGCCTGCGGTTGCTGCGCGGCGGCTTGCAGCCCGAAGCCTTCCTGGGTGACGAAGGCGGCGGCAGCGTTGACCAGTTCTTCAAGGTTTTCCAGCCGCTCCTGGCCGTCGCGTTCGTCGCGGTAGTGGGCGTTCAGTCCGCTGGCTTGGAGCACATGGCGCACCAGATCGGGCAGGCTCATCGCGGCGGTCTGGATGCGCATCTGCGCGATCAGATCGAGAAAGCCTTGCAGGCTGGCAGCGCCGCGGCCGCCGAGCGCGTCCACCGCGTCGCACAGGGGGGCGGCACGCGCCCGGGCGGCATCTTGCAACTGTTCCAGCGTGCGAACGCCGATGCCGCGCGCCGGGAAGTTGACCACACGCAGGAAGGCGGTGTCGTCCTGCGGGTTGTCGAGCAGGCGCAGATAAGCCAGCGCATGTTTGACCTCGGCGCGCTCGAAAAACCGCAGCCCGCCATACACACGGTAGGGCAGACCGGCGTTGAACAGCGTGCCTTCGATCACCCGCGACTGCGCGTTGGAGCGGTAGAGCACAGCGATCTCGCTGTGGCTCAGGCCATCGCGCAGCAGTTGGCGGATTTCCTCGATCAGCCAGTGGGCTTCGGCATAGTCGCTCGGCGCCTCGAACACGCGCACCGGCTCACCCGCGCCGGCTTCGGTACGCAGGTTCTTGCCCAGGCGGCGGGCGTTGTTGGCGATCAGGGTGTTGGCGCTGTCGAGAATGTGGCCGTGCGAGCGGTAGTTGCGCTCGAGCTTGATGAGGTGGCGCACATGGAACTCGCGTTGATAGTCGTCCATATTGCCGGCATGCGCGCCGCGAAAGGCGTAGATGCTCTGGTCGTCGTCCCCCACCGCGAACACGCTGGCAGGCTGCGGCTCCTGCGGCCCCGCCAGCAGCTTGAGCCACTGGTACTGCAGCCGGTTGGTATCCTGGAACTCATCGACCAGGATGTGCCGGAAGCGCTGGCGGTAATGCGCGCGCAGCGCAGCGTGGTCGCGCAGGATTTCATACGAACGCAGCAGCAGCTCGGCAAAGTCGGCCACGCCGTCGCGGGTGCACTGCGCCTCGTAGGCCAGATAGATTTCGACAAGCTGGCGGCTTTGCTGGTCGCGCACCTCCACATCACCGGGGCGCAGGCCCTGCTCCTTGGCGCCGTTGATAAACCACTGCACCTGCTTGGGCGGGTGGCGCTGCTCGTCCACGTTCAACGCCTTGAGCAGGCGCTTGATGCTAGAGAGCTGGTCCTGCACATCCAGAATCTGGAAGGTCTGCGGCAACCCCGCCTCGCGCCAGTGCGCGCGCAGAAAGCGGTTGCACAGGCCGTGAAAGGTGCCGATCCACATGCCCCGCACCGGCATCGGCAGCATCGCCTGCAGCCTGGCCAGCATCTCCTTGGCCGCCTTGTTGGTGAAGGTCACCGCCAGAATGCCCGCCGCAGACACCTGCCCGGTGGAAATCAGCCAGCCAATGCGGGTGGTCAGCACCCGCGTCTTGCCACTGCCCGCACCCGCGAGGATCAGCGCGTTTTCGGCTGGCAGGGTGACGGCGGCAAGCTGCTCGGGGTTGAGGTGGCACAGGAGGGCGGACATGCCGGGATTTTAGGGCGCGTGCGATCTGAAGCATGCGCGCCCCCTACCCCAGCCCTCCCCGCCCGCGGGGAGTGCCGAACGGGGCTGGAGAACGACGTTCGTCCCCAGTCCGACGCAGCAGGGGGAGGGAAATAGAATGCCCTAGCGGGCCGCAGAGACCTGCCGCCCGGTTTTTTGCGTGCGGCGCCAGGCCTGGAGGGCATGATGGACATTTTCGATTACGAGAACATTCTGCTGTTGCCGCGCAAGTGCCGGGTAGAAAGCCGCAGCCAGTGCGATCCGTCCACCGAGTTCGGCGGACGCAGGTTTCGCCTGCCGGTGGTGCCCGCGAACATGAAAACCGTGGTGGACGCGCCGCTGTGCCGCTGGCTGGCCAGGCATGACTATTTCTATGTGATGCACCGCTTCGATGTGGACACCGTGGCCTTCGCGCGGCAGATGCGCGATGCCGAGCTGTTCGTGTCGATCTCGCTCGGAGTAAAGCCCGCTGACATGGCGCTAGTCGATCAACTCGCGGCAGAAGGCACGGGCGCGGACTACATCACCATCGACATTGCCCACGGCCACGCTGACAGCGTGCAGCGCATGATTGCGCATATCAAGCACAGACTGCCAAAGGCCTTTGTGATCGCCGGCAATATCGGCACGCCCGAGGCGGTGATCGACCTCGAATCCTGGGGCGCAGACGCCACCAAGGTGGGCATCGGACCGGGCAAGGTGTGCATCACGCGGATGAAAACAGGATTCGGCACCGGCGGCTGGCAGCTCTCGGCGCTGAAGTGGTGCGCGCGGGTGGCGACCAAACCCGTCATCGCCGACGGCGGCATCCGCGAGCATGGCGACATTGCCAAGAGCGTGCGCTTTGGCGCCAGTATGGTGATGATCGGCGCGCTGCTGGCCGGGCACGAGGAGTCGCCGGGCAGAACGGTCGAAGTCGACGGCCAGCTCTATAAAGAGTATTTCGGCAGCGCCTCGGAATTCAACAAGGGCGCGTATCGCAATATCGAGGGCAAACGCATTCTGGAGCCGATCAAGGGGCGCATTGCCGACACCCTGCGCGAAATGGAAGAAGACCTGCAGAGTGCGATCTCTTATGCCGGCGGCACGGTGCTGGCCGATATCCGCAAGGTCAACTACATCATCCTCGGTCAGAACAACGCGGGAGAACATGTGCTGATGTAACAGGCCGTTGAAAAACGTCGCGAGGATGGCCAGATGCAAGGCGCACGGCGCGCAGCGACCGAGACATATCAAATAGATAGGCGAGGGAGCGAGCACCGTGCAACGCCGCAGATGGCCCACCGCAGTAGTTTTTCAACGGCCTGGTAAGGCCGGTGCTGGTTTGCCTAGAACCTGTTCGCGCCATCTTCCGCATGCAAACGGTCACCACTCCCGCCTCGAGCGCAGCGCAACGTGTGCGCGTGCTGTTCGCAGGCATCTGCGCCCTCATTCTCACCGTGGGGCTGGCGCGGTTTGCCTACACCCCGATGCTGCCGGTGATGCACAGCCAGGCCGGTCTGGGCCCGGTCACTGCGGGTTGGCTCGCCACGCTCAACTATGTCGGCTACATCAGCGGTGCGCTACTGGCTGCGGCAGTGGGCGATCTGCGGCAGAAATTCGCGCTGTACCGGATCGGTCTGGTGCTGGCCGTGCTGACCACCGCCGCGATGGGGCTGACGACTGACACTGCGCTGTGGGCGGTGCTGCGGTTTCTCTCCGGGCTGTCGAGCACAGCGGGGTTGCTGCTGGCCTCGGGGCTGGCGCTGAACTGGCTGATCCGCCACGGCCACCGGCCCGAACTCGGGCTGCACTTCACCGGGCTGGGGTTGGGCATCGTGGTCTCGGGGCTGGCGGTGGGCACGATGATGGACCGGCTGAACTGGGCGCAACAATGGGGGGCGCTCGGGGCTCTGGGACTGGTGTTTTTCGTCCCGGCCTGGCTTTGGCTACCGCCGCCCGCGCCTGCCGCGCCGCTGGCGGCTTCCGGGGCGCAGCGGGCCGCGCCCGCGCCGCCGCGGCGCTGGATGCTGCTGATGACCGCGATGTATTTCTGCGCCGGGTTCGGCTATGTGATTAGTGCCACGTTCATCGTCGCCATTCTGGACAAGCTGCCGCTGCTGGCGGGAAAGGGCGGCTGGGTGTGGGTGATCGTGGGGTTGGCCGCAGCGCCGTCGAGCTTCGTCTGGGATCGCATCGCCCGCGCCTGGGGCGACATCCGGGCGTTGCTGCTGGCATTTGCGTTGCAGACCGTGTCTATCGTGCTGCCCGTGCTGAGTGCAGACGTGACGCTGAATCTGGTCGGCGCGGTGCTGTATGGCGGCACGTTTGTGGGCATCGTCAGCCTGACGCTCACGCTCATCGGTCGCCGCTTTCCGGCCAATCCGGCCAAGGCGATGGCGCGGCTGACGCTGAGTTACGGAGTGTCGCAGATGGCAGCGCCGGCCCTGGCCGGCTACATCGCCGCGCACACCGGCAGCTATCACGGCGCGCTGGTTCTGACCGCAGCGGTGATGCTCGCCGGCATGGCATTGCTGGTGGTAATGCAGCGCGATGCTGCGCGGGCCGTGAGCCCGACCAGCGCCTGAACGGCCTCACTGCTCACGCATGCGGTCGTCACGCTCGCGCAGCAGCCAGTAGGTCACGCCCAGAGCGAGCGTCGCCCCAGCGAGCGCGGCGATTTTCCCGGAGGCCACATCGGTCTCGACATCGAGAATGACGAACTTACGCGACAGCGCGATCAGCGCGATCAGGATCACGGTCTTGACCTGGATGATGCTGTCGTGGCGCATCGCCACGCGCACGATCGAGTGCTTGAACTCCATCGCGATCAGCAAAGTCATGATCATGCCGAACACGGTCTGGAACACCTTGTGGTCGAGCGGATTGAACGCATCGACGATGAGCAGCGACCACACCACGCGCATGAGCTGCAGCAGCGAGGCGACGATGATCACCGCGATCACCGCCGACAGCACCACGGCGATGGCCTGCTCGAAACGCTCATACAGCGACATGAGCTGCCACTGTGCGCGGAATTTTTCAAACTCGGATTGCCTGGGCTCGGTGTTCATGGCCTTGGTTGGGTGAAAAGTATCGTGACTGAGAAAAATCTTCCGTGTGCTTGATGATGGTCGTCCAGATCAAATTCAAGGGGTGACTCGCCGTTGAAAATGCCATTCTTGCACCCAATTGCAAGTCGATCGCCGGATCAAAACATCAAAACCAATCAACCAAGGAATCCATCCATGATCATCAAACCGCGTTTCGAAGGCCTGGCCACACACGACACGACCACCTGGCAAACCAGTCTCGAGGAGTTCACCTCGCGGCAACTGCGCCCGCTGCTGGTGGCACATGGTGCCGATGCAGGCGTGCTGCATGCCACGCTGCGCAAACTGCCGCGCCTGCAGCATGGGTTCGAAGTGCAGCTGCACATGCATTTGCCTGGCAAGAAGATCATCACCGCCAGCGCGCGCGGCGAACAGGTCCAGGCGCTGACCGAGCGCGCGGTCAAAAGCCTGTTCCGCGAGGCGCAACGTCACTTTGCCCAGCTGCATGGTCAGGACCGTTACCGCCGCAAGGCACGGCGCGAGCGTCTGCGCGAGCTCGAACATCGTCTGGCCGGCATGCCCGCGGCGGTCGTGGAGCAGGCCAAGCAAAGTGTCGAGGCGCTGCTGCAGCGGGTCACTCCAGTGGCGGCGCGCGAGCTGGCCTATCTGCGCGCCAGCGGCGATCTACCCGAGGGCTATCCGACGGTCAGCGACGTGGTCGACGAAGCGGCGGCCCAGACCCGCGCGGCATGGCAGGGCGTGCAGGACGCGGCAAAGGTCTACCAGCAATTACTCAAGAACCTGTTCAAGACCATCGACCGCGAAGTGGCGGCGGTGCGGCCCTACGCCAAGGCCGAATCGCTCGATGCTCCGGTGGCACCCGATGCCAGCGACCAGGCCGAAGCCATGGTCGAGGAAGAGGTTTACGAGTACTACCAGCCGGACGATACCCTGAGCCTGGCCGACGTGCTGCCGGCCCCTGAGGGCGAGGCCGACGAAGCCGTCTCGGCACAGGCCGAGGACGAGGCGCTGCCCGAAAACCGGCAACGCAGCGAGCAGGCGTATGCGCTGGATGTGGTGAAGACGTTGCCGATCGTGTGGCGCCGCGCACTGCTGCTCAGTGCGCTGGACGATCTGGCCACGGTGGACATTGCGGCGGTGCTCGACGCCGAGGAGACCGCCGTGAGCGGCTGGATCGACCAGTCCTGCAGTTTCGTCTATGCCCACCTGCGCGATGCCGGTGTGACGCTGCCCGAGGGCGGCGTGCGCGAGGTGGTGGTCACCGTGCTGCAAGCGCGGAGCAATTGATCCAGCACGCTGATGCTCGCACTGCTTCCCCCGTGTGAGGGAGGTCGGGATGGCAGGCGTTCAGGCCTTTGCGAGCCGGGTCAACCGAGCCCCTCGGCGGCAGTCAGCGCACGCACATAGGCTGCGGTGCCCTCCTCCACTGTGGCGAAATGGTGGGTGCAGCCCGCGGCGCGTAGCAGGCCGAGGTCGGCCTGGGTGTGGCACTGGTATTTGCCCACCAGCGCGCTGGGAAACGGGATGTAGGCGATCTCGCCGGCTGCCACCAACTCGGCCAGCGGTAGCGCGGATTTGCCCGCCTGCTGCCGCAGGGTGTTGACCACCGTTTGCGCCACGTCGTTGAACGGCTGCGCGCGGCCTGAGCCGAGGTTGAAGATGCCGCTCTTTGCGGGGTGGTCGAAAAACCAGAGGTTGACCGCGACCACGTCGTCGATCCAGACAAAATCGCGCTGCTGCTGCCCCGGCCCGTAGCCGCCGTATTCGCCAAACAGCTTGACCTGACCGGTGCTGCGGTACTGGTGGACATGGTGAAACGCCACCGAGGCCATACGGCCCTTGTGCTGTTCACGCGGGCCGTAGACATTGAAATAGCGAAAGCCCGCGATCTGCGCGGTCGCATGCGGCAACACGCGGCGCACGACCTGATCGAACAACAGCTTGGAATAGCCGTAGACATTGAGCGGACGCTCGAACGCCGGGTCTTCGCGGAAGGTGGTGCTGGCGCCGTAGGTCGCGGCGCTGGAGGCGTAGAGCAGGCGCACGCCCTGTGCCTGCGCGGCGTCGAGCAGGATCTTGCTGGCGCGGTAGTTGTTGTCGAGCATGTAGCGGCCATCATGCTCCATGGTGTCGGAGCAGGCGCCCTGGTGGAATACGGCCTCGACCTTGCCGAAATGCCCGCGGGCGAACTGCTCGAAAAACACGGTCTTGTCGACATAGTCGCTGATGCGCAGATCGACCAGGTTGCGGAACTTGTCGCCCTGCGTGAGGTTGTCCACCGCAATCACGTCGGTGATGCCGCGGACATTGAGCCCCTTGACCAGATTGCTGCCGATGAAGCCGGCAGCTCCCGTGACGATGACCCTCATGCCCACAGCTCCTGTGGCGTGACAGTGGCCGTGCCGAGCTTGCCCACCACGATGCCGGCAGCACGGTTGGCGGTGCGCACCGCATCCTCGAGCGCGCAGCCGGCGCCCAGCACAACGGCAAGAGTGGCGATGACTGTGTCGCCCGCACCGGAGACGTCGTACACCTCGCGCGCCTCGGTTGGAATGTGCAGCTCGCCGCTGTCGGTATACAGGCTCATGCCTTCTTCCGAGCGGGTGAGCAGCAGCGCCTTGATGCCGAGCTTGCGCCGCAGTCCCTGCGCCTTGGCGGTGAGCTCGTCCTCGCTGTTCCACTCGCCGACCACCTGCGCGAGCTCGGCTCGATTCGGGGTGATGACGGTGGCACCGGCGTAGCGGCTGTAGTCGCGGCCCTTGGGATCGACCAGTATCGTCTTACCCTGGGTGCGGGCCAGATTCATCATCCGCTCCAGATGCTCCAACCCGCCCTTACCGTAGTCCGACAGCAACACCACGTCGTGAAACGTCAGCTCCTGCTCGTAGCGCTCGAGCATGGCGGCGAGCACCTCGTGGTCGGGCTTTTGCTCGAAGTCCAGGCGAATGAGCTGCTGCTGACGCGAGACCACGCGTAACTTGACTGTGGTCTTGAGCGTGGGGTCTTGCCGCATGGCGTTGCGGATGGGGGTGTCGACCAGCAGGGTGGCGAGCTTGCGCCCCGGCTCGTCGGCACCGACCACCGACATCAGCGTGGCCTGCGCGCCGAGCATCGCCGCGTTGAGCGCCACGTTGGCGGCACCGCCCACGCGGTCTTCATCGCGCTGCACTCGCACCACGGGCACCGGCGCTTCGGGTGAGATGCGATCGACCGCGCCAAACCAGTAGCGGTCGAGCATCACGTCGCCGACGATGAGCACACGGGATTGAGCGAGTTGTTCTGCGTTCATGATCCAAGAAGGGAGAGTTCTTCCAGGCGGCGCGGCGGGTAGGTCTCCCAGCCCTGGCAGCCCGGACAATGCCAGAAATATTGCCGCGCCTCGAAGCCACAGGCGGCGCAGCGGTAGCGCTGGCGGCTGCGCAGCGCGTTGTCCACCGCGCCCTGCATCGCGGCGGCCGCCTCGGGCACGGTGGCGCCGGGCATGGGGTGTTCGAGCACGCGCTTGAGCGCGAGCAGGCTGCGGTGCGACTGCAAGTACTGCTGCGCACACCGCGCCCGCGATACAGGGTCGGGGTCGAGCAGCAGCACGGCGTCGAGCAGGTCGATTGCCGGGGTCTGCGCCAACCGCTGCCGCAGCCAGGCCAACCCTTCCTCTACCTGCCCGAGCTGCTGGCGCAGCTGTGCGATCTGCACCGCCGCCAGCGCAAGAAATTCGGGCTGGACCAGGTCGATGGACTCCAGCGTGTGCAGGGCAAGCTGAAGATCGCCGCGCTCCTGTGCCCACTGCGCGCGCATCAGCCGCGGCCGCACGCCCTGCGGCGCGGCCTCAAGCGCGGCGTCGAGCGCTTGCTGGGCCTGGGATTGCCGTCCTGCAGCATGGTGCTGCAGCGCCAGCTCGCACCAGTACTGCGCAATCTGGCGCTGGTAGGTGCCGGTGGCGCGCTGCTCCAGCTCGCCGGCGCGGGCGATCGCCTTGTGCCAGTCGTGCGTGCGTTCGCTGATCTGCAGCAAGGCGGCCAGCGCCTGCGAGGCATAGGTGCTGCACAGCAAGTCCTGGTAGGCGGACTCGGCGCGATCGAGCAGCCCGGCCTTGAAAAAATCCTGCGCCAGCGCGAGCTGGGCGCGCTCGCGCGCTTCGCGCGGCAGGTCAGCGCGGGCGAGCAGGTTCTGATGCACCCGCACTGCGCGTTCGTACTCGCCGCGACGGCGGAACAGATTGCCCAGGGCGAAATGCAGGTCCACCGTGTCGGGATCAGCGGTCATGGCCTCGATGAAGGCATCGATGGCCTTGTCCTGCTGTTCATTGAGCAGGTGGTTGAGACCGCGGTAATACGCTTGCGGCGCGTCGCGGCGTAGCGCGCTCTCTGTGCGCAGCTGCCGCAAATCGATCCGCGATGCCAGCCACCCCAGCGCGAACATCAGGGGCAGTGCAATCAACCACCAGAGGTCAAACTCCATCGATCGGCCTGTCGATCGGCTGCTGCGGGAATTCGGCGGGTGCGGCCGGCGCCTTGGCCGGCGCCTCATCTGGCGGCTGGGCATTTGCTCGTCGGCTGGCCTGCCTGCGATGCCGCATCCACGACGGCAGCAGCGCCAGCACGCCCAGCACCGCGCCCAGGGCAAACACCACCAACAGCAACACGATCATGGGCGTGTGCCATTGGGTGCCGAACAGCAGGTGCAGGGTGACGGGCTCCAGATTGTTCAGCGCCAGGCCAAACAGCAGCAGGAACACCACCAGTCGCAAAAACCAGCTCAGGATGCGCATCGAAACGGATTCGGGGTGGGGACCGGGTAAGCATATTCGATTCCTCGCCAACGACGTTTCGCCATGACGATGAAAACATCCCGGTGGACAATAGCGCTCATCCTCACGCCTTGCCCACATCATGCCGCACCGCCAGCACGCCCTGCATTGCCCTGCACTTGTCCCCAGCGCCGTGTTCACCGAGGCGCAGGCTGCACTGGAACAGGTGCAGGCGCTCTATGCAGCCGCAGTGGCGCATCTACGTGACAAGTTCGCCGAGTTCATCGCCGGCACCCTGTCGCCGGGCCGGGTGCGCGCCTGCTATCCGGCGGTGCGGGTGCGCATCGACACCGTGGCGCGGCCGGATTCACGCCTGGCCTATGGTTTCGTTGCCGCACCCGGGGTGTACGAAACCACGCTCACCCGCCCGGACCTGTTTGCCGACTATCTGCGCACGCAGTTCCAGCTGCTGCTGTCCAACCACGGTGTGGCGCTGGAGGTCGGCGTGGGCGAGCAGCCGATTCCGCTGCATTTCAGTTTTGCCGGGCAGGCACATGTGGAGGGCCAGCTCAGCCCGGAACAGCGCCAGCAGCTGCGCGACATTTTCGATCTGCCCGATCTGGCGGCGATGGATGACGGCATCGCCAACGGCACGCACGAGACGCCCTCCGCGCAGCCGCTGCCGCTGGCGCTGTTCACCGCGCCGCGCATCGACTATTCATTGCACCGCCTGCAGCACTACACCGGCACCGCGCCGGAACATTTCCAGAACTTCGTGCTGTTCACCAACTACCAGTTCTATGTGGACGAATTCGTCCGTCTGGCGCATGCGCTGATGGCCCGGCCCGCCGGCGGTGCGACGGACGACGAGCCGCCCTACACCGCGTTCGTCGAGCCAGGCCATGTCATCACTACCCGCGCCCGTGCAGATGCCCCTGCGCAGACCTGCGGCCAGCCGCCGGCACGGCTGCCGCAGATGCCGGCCTATCATCTGGTCCTGCCCGACCGCAGCGGCATCACCCTGGTGAACATCGGCGTCGGCCCGGCCAACGCCAAGACCATCACCGACCACATCGCCGTGCTGCGGCCACATGCCTGGATCATGCTCGGTCACTGCGCCGGGCTGCGCAACTCGCAGCGCCTGGGCGACTATGTGCTGGCGCACGGCTATGTGCGTGAGGATCATGTGCTTGACGAGGAGCTGCCGCTGTGGGTGCCGATCCCGCCGCTGGCCGAGGTGCAGCAGGCACTCGAAGGCGCGGTGGCCGACATCACCCAGTTACACGGCTATGAGCTCAAGCGCGTGCTGCGTACCGGCACCGTGGCCAGCACGGACAACCGCAACTGGGAACTTCTGCCCTACCCCGGCCCGGATCGCCGCTTTAGCCAGAGCCGGGCGATTGCACTCGACATGGAAAGCGCCACGGTCGCGGCCAACGGCTTTCGTTTCCGCGTGCCGTACGGCACCCTGCTGTGCGTCAGCGACAAGCCGCTGCACGGCGAGCTCAAGCTGCCGGGAATGGCCGACCAGTTTTACCGCCAACAGGTCGAGCAGCACCTGCGCATCGGCCTGCGGGCGATCGCCCGGCTGCGCCAGCAGAGCATGGGACGGCTGCACAGCCGCAAGCTGCGCAGTTTCGACGAGGTGGCGTTCCAGTGAGCCGGGCGTGGTGTCAGGTGGTGTAGCGCACCTGGTGCGCGTCGGCAGACGGCCGCGCGACGATCTCGCCGATGATCCAGCCGGTCTCGCCCTGCGCCCGCAGTGTGCCGAGCACGGCGTCTGCGTCCGGCGCCGCGACCATCAGCACGAAGCCCACGCCGCAGTTGAAGGTGCGGCGCATCTCGACGTCGCTGATGCCACCTTCGCGCTGCAGCCAGGCGAACAGCTCGGTCTGCCCCCAGGTGGAGGGGTTGAGCACGCATTGCACATTCGCTGGCAGCACGCGCGGAATGTTCTCGCTGAGGCCCCCGCCGGTGATGTGCGCCATGCCCTTGATCGGGTGCCGCGCCAGCGCCTGCAACACCGGCTTGCAATAAATGCGGGTGGGTGACATCACCGCGCTGCGAAAATCCTTGCCGTCCAGGGTTTGTGGCAGGTCGGCCGGCGCGGTGCGGGCGATGATCTTGCGCACCAGCGAATAACCGTTGGAATGCGCCCCGCTCGAGGCCAGACCGATCACACGGTCGCCCGGCACGATGTTGCGGCCGTCGACGATGGCGCTTTTTTCCACCACACCGACCGCAAAGCCCGCCAGGTCGTATTCGCCCTGCGGGTACATGCCGGGCATTTCCGCGGTCTCGCCGCCGATCAGCGCGCAGCCGGCCTGCTCGCAGCCCTGCGCCACGCCGCCGATCACCTGCGTGGCGGTGTCCACCGCGAGCTTGCCGCAGGCGAAGTAGTCGAGAAAAAACAGCGGCTCGGCGCCTTGCACCAGCACGTCGTTGACACTCATCGCCACCAGATCAATGCCCACCGTATCGTGCCGGCCCCACTCGAACGCCAGCTTGAGTTTGGTGCCCACGCCGTCGGTGCCCGACACCAGCACCGGCTCGCGGTAGCGCTTGGGCACCTCGAACAGCGCACCAAAGCCGCCGATGCCAGCGAGCACGCCGTCGCGCAGCGTGCGCCGTGCCAACGGCTTGATGGCATCCACCAGCGCATCTCCGGCGTCGATGTCCACGCCGGCGTCACGATAGGTCAAGGGGGGGTTTTGCATGTTGAAAGGTCCGGAGAAACGGCACAACTGGCGCAAGGGGCGGCTGCGCACGCGCAGGATGGGACCGCGGTCGGGCGGCAGGGACTGCATAAAATGGCAACCGGTGGATTTTAGAGTGCGCTCTCGGCAACGCGCGCCTTGCCCCGTTCAGCGGCACCCGCGTGCCCTCCTTCGCGACGAGATGTCCTGCGCCTCATGTTCCTATCCCCCTCGCTCAAACACGCGCTGATCTGGCTCGGGATCGCGGCAGTCGCCCTATGGCTGGTCTGGCTGCTGGGCAGCATCCTGATGCCGTTTCTGGTCGGCATCACCCTAGCCTATGTGCTGCACCCGCTGGTGGAAAGGTTCAAGCGGCACCATGTACCGCGGGCGCTGGGCGCGGCGCTGGCAATCATCATGGCCATCGGGTTGTTCGTCGGCCTGTTTCTGCTGCTGGTGCCAGTGGTCAGCCAGATCGTGCCGCTGATCCGCGAGAAGTTTCCGCTGCTGCTGCAGACCATCGTCAACTGGGGCACGCCGCTGCTGGCGCGCTTTGATATCCAGGTCAATTTCGACCCGGCCAGCGTGCGCGAGACCCTCTCCAAGTACCTGAGCACGCATGGCGAGGGCTGGCTGGCGTTGCTGCTGCACTCGGCCAGTGTCGGCGGCATCAGCCTGCTGGTGCTGCTGGGCAATCTGACGCTGATTCCAGTGGTGGCGTTCTACCTGCTGCTCGACTGGAGCCAGACGCTGCAGCGGCTGAGCGAGCTGATTCCGCCGCGCCACCGTGATCCGGTGCTGCGCTTTTTTCACGACTGCGATGTCATCCTCGGCCAGTACCTGCGTGGTCAGCTGCTGGTGATGCTGATCCTGGCGTTCTATTACTCGGCCGGGCTGGCAATCGCCGGGTTCAGCTTGGCGCTGCCAGTGGGCATTTTCACCGGGCTGGCGGTGTTCGTGCCGTATGTCGGCTTTGGGCTGGGGCTGCTGCTGGCGCTGCTCACCGGCGCGCTGCAGTTCTTGAGCTGGTATGGCGTGATCGCAGTGGCCGTGGTCTACGGCATTGGCCAGCTGATCGAGTCGCTCTATGTCACGCCCAGATTCGTTGGCCACAGCATCGGACTGCACCCGCTACTGGTCATTTTCATCCTGCTGGCCTTTGGCACGCTGTTTGGGTTCTGGGGCGTCTTGCTGGCGCTGCCCGCAGGCTCGGTACTGCTGGTCGTGGCCCGCCGGCTACTGAACTGGTACCGCCAGAGCGCGCTGTACGTCTGACCATGCCCCTTCGTCCAACTTCGCCATCCGACGGCCAGTGCAGCCTGGCCGCGCGCCAGCACATCCTGCCGCTGGACTGGGAGCCGGGTCAGACACTGGACAACTTCGATCCGGGCGCGCAGCGCGACAACGCGCTGGCGCGGCAGGCAGTGTCCGATCTGCTGCGCCAGCGCGGGCATGCCGCGCTCTACCTTTGGGGCAGCAGCGGTAGCGGCAAGAGCCACCTGCTGTGGGCTGCCTGCCATGCGCTGCAGCGCGAGGGCCGCTGGGCCCTGCGCCTGACGCCACAAAGCCCGGCATCCGCCTGGCCCGATGTGGCCGATCTGTCGGCGCAGGAGCCCGGCGGGCTGCTGGCTGTGGACGATGTGCAGCACCTGTGCGACTGGCAGCAGGACTGGCTGTTCGGCCTATACAACGCCGCGCGCACCGCCAGGATCGCGTTTCTGTCGTGCGGTGATGCCGCGCCTGCGGCATTGCCGCTGCGAGCCGATCTGCGCACCCGGCTGGGCTGGGGCCTGGCGCTGCGCCTAAGCCCGCCGGACGACACGGTGCGCGCCCGCGTGCTGCAGCGTCTAGCCCACGATCGGGGATACGCGCTCAGCCCGGAGTTGCTGCACTACATGCTCACCCACCTGAGTCGCGACCTGTCGCGCCTGGCGGTACTGATGGCCGCGTTCGACCGCTATGCTCTGGCGATGCAGCGCCCGGCTACAGTGCCTCTGCTCAAATCACTGCTGGCGCAGCAGCCGCACCTGCTGCAGGCCGCCCCAGTCGAAGTCGCCTGAGCGCAAGCCACACCCATGCCCGCCCACTCCATGCGCAAACTCGCCCTGTTCGACCTGGACAATACCCTCATTCCCTTCGATTCCGACCACGCCTTCGGCCAGTTCGTCGCGGAGCTGGGCTGGGTCGACGCCGAGCAACATCGCCAGCAGAACGAGGCGTTCTACCGTCAGTACAAAGCAGGCACCCTCGACCTAGACGCCTACCTGCGTTTTGCGCTACAGCCCATCGCCGGACGCGACCCGGCCGAGCTGCAGGCCGTGCAGGCCGCGTTCATGCGCGAGGTGGTGCTGCCGCAAATGCAGCCCGCGGCGCGACAACTGGTCGACCGCCACAAGCAGGCGGGCGATCTGTGCTGCATCGTCACCGCCACCAACACCTTCGTCACCCGCCCCATCGCCGATGCCTTCGGCGTCGAGCATCTCATCGGCGTCGAACTCGAGCGCGATGCCCAAGGCCGGTACACCGGCAACTGGGTGGGCGTGCCCTCGTTTCGCGAAGGCAAGATCACGCGCACTGCGCAGTGGCTGCAGGCGCTGGGGCTGGACTGGGACGACTTCGACCAGGTCTGGTTCTACAGCGACTCGATCAACGACCGTCCGCTGCTCGAACAAGCCACGCACCCTGTGGTCGTTCACCCCGATCCGCTGCTGGCCCAGGTCGCCCGCGAAAAAGGCTGGCCCACATTGCAGTTGCACCATCCATGATCCGAAAATTCATCTCCCGCCTGTTCAAGTCCGACAAGACGCAAGACACAGTGCAGCGCCGCGGTCAACGCCGCGAACTGCCCCGCAGCGTGCACCAGATCGACGCCAGCCGCATCCCGGCCAATGCGCGCGCTACCGTGCAGGCCCTGCAGCATGCCGGATACGAGGCCTACATCGTCGGCGGCGCGGTGCGCGACCTGCTGCTGGGTCACAAGCCCAAGGATTTCGACGTCGCCACCAACGCCACACCCGAGCAGGTCAGGCCGCTGTTCAAACGCGCGTTCATCATCGGCAGGCGGTTTCGCATCGTGCACGTGGTGTACGGCCGCGAGGTCATCGAAGTGTCCACTTACCGCGCACTGCACGACGCGCAGGCAGTCGAGGCCGTCCAGGGCAACGAGCGCACCGCGCGCAAGACGCTGGCCGACAAGACGCTAGCCGTGGACAGCAGCGGACGGGTGCTGCGCGACAACGTCTGGGGCACGCTCGACGACGATGCCGAGCGGCGCGACTTCACGGTCAATGCGCTTTATTACGACCCGATCCGCGACCTGGTCATCGACTATCACCAGGGCATGGACGATCTGGGCAAGCGGCGTCTGCGCATGATCGGTGACCCGGCCACGCGCTACCGCGAAGATCCAGTGCGCATGCTGCGCGTCGCCCGCTTCGCCGCCAAGCTGGGCTTCGACATCGAGCCCGCCACACTCGCGCCGATTGCCGACTGTGCCGATCTGCTGGCCAATGTGCCGGCTGCCCGACTGTTCGACGAGACCATCAAGCTGCTGCAGACCGGCCATGCGGTCGCCTCGCTGCAGCAGCTGCGCCGCCTGGGCCTGCATCACGGTCTGCTGCCACTGCTTGATCGAGTGCTCGAAAAGCCCGAGGGCGAGCGATTCATCACCGCGGCGCTCGAAGATACCGACGCCCGCATCGCGCAGGGCAAGACCGCCAGCCCCAGCTTCCTGTTCGCCTGTCTGCTCTGGCACGACGTGGAGCAGCGCTGGAACGCTCTGCGCGCCGAAGGCATGGCCCCGCTGATGGCGCTCGATCAGGCCGCCGACGACGTGCTCGCCGCGCAGGCCGAGCGCCTGGCGATCCAGCGGCGCATCGCCACCGACATGCGCGAAATCTGGTCGCTGCAGTCGCGCTTCGATCGCCGCACCCCACGCTATGCCAACAGCCTGGTGGCGCATCCGCGGTTTCGTGCCGCCTACGACTTTCTCAGCCTGCGCGCCCACAGCGGCCAGGCCGACGCCGAGCTGGCGCAGTGGTGGGAAGCGTTCCAGCTGGCCGATGCCGAGGGCCGCGCGCAGATGCTTGCCAGTGTGCCGCAGACCGGTGCGCCGGCAAAGGCCAAACGTCGCCGCCGCCGCAAGAAGCCGGCGGCCGACGGCGCTGCCGACCCCACGCCTGGTGCGCCGCCGCAGGTCTGAGGCACGATGTCCTGCACAGACGAAGTGGTGGCCTTCGTCGCCCTGGGTGCCAACTTGGGCGACGGCGCGGCCACGCTGCGCGCGGCGGTGCAAGCGATCGACACCTTGCCGCTGGTGCGGGTCGTGGCCCGCTCCGGCCTGTACCGGACCGCGCCCCAGCAATCGACCGGGCCGGACTACTGGAACGCGGTCATCCGGCTGCACACCGCTCAGCCACCCGATGCGCTTCTCGGCGCCCTGCTCGACATCGAGCAGCGCATGGGGCGGGTTCGGCCACAAGGCGAATACAACGCCCCGCGTGCGCTCGATCTGGATCTGCTGATGTACGGCAGTCTGCAACGTCGATCACCGCGGTTGACCCTGCCGCACCCGCGCATGGCGCAGCGCGCCTTCGTGCTGGCGCCGCTGGCCGAAATCTGGCCCGAAGGCCGGCTGGACGACGTTCCGGTTGCCGAACTGGCCGCACGGCGCATCGCCGAAGGTCAGGCGGTGGTGCGTCTCGGGCCGTTGTGACACCGCGGATTGGCCGACGACTTCTCAACCGCCGAAGAAGCGTTGCAGCACATAGGCCAGCCCGCCGGTGAGCGCACCCACGGTCATGAACAAGGTGAAAACCACCACCAGGACTGGCCCCCAACCGTTGGCGCTGCGACGGCTTTCGCCGGCGTTCCAGCGGGCATCCCACTTGTCGTCGGCGGTCAGGCCAATGACCAGGGTCTGTACCGCCACTGCAATCACCATGGCGACGAACACTGCCAGCAGCGCCCAGGTCAGCAGGTCGTCCTGCCCTAGCAACACGAAGCGGTACAGCCCCCACAGCCCTATGGCGAACAGCAGGCAGTGCGCCCAGGCCCACGGATCGCGCCCGCCGTGCAGATAAAAACGATGGCCGCCCAGCACGCCGGTGAACAGGGCAAGCACGGCAGCGACAAAGCGGTTCTTGAAGGATGTGGGTCGGGTCATGGGCAGGTCCTCAGGCCGCGCGGGTCTGGGCACCGGGGCCCAGCGGACGCTGCATCAGCACCACATCGAGCCAGCGCTCGAATTTCCACCCGACCGCAGGCAGTCGGCCCTGTTCGCTGAACCCTCTGCTGCGATGCAGGCCGATCGATCCCGCGTTGTCGGCGTCGCCGATGACCGCAACCATCTGCCGCGCTCCGCGCGCGGCGCAGGCGTCGATCAGCGCGTCGAGCAAACGCCCGCCCAGGCCCTGGCGCTGCCCCTGTGCAGCGATGTAGACCGAGTCCTCCACCGTGTGGCGAAACGCCTCGCGCGGTCGAAACCAGTTGGCATAGGCGAAGCCTGCCACCAGCCCCTCCCGCCCCTGCGTGGCAACCAGCCAGGGCAGCCCGCGCGAGGTCACCTCCTGCAGACGCCGGCGCATCTCGGTCTCGTCTGGTGGCTGAGTTTCGAAGGTGCCAGTGCCGTGCAGCACATGATGACGGTAGATGTCGGCAATCGACGGGAGATCGGCGGCGGTCGCGGGGCGTACCAAAAATTCCGGCATGGCAGCTGTGCTCTGGTGGGTCTTGTTTATAATGGTGAGTTTATCCGAGCAGGGCATGGCGTGGGCGCGAGCCGCGCCAGAAACATGCGCGCAGACAGACACCGGCCACCCCGCCCGCTGGCCCCGTTTTTTGACAAGGAAGCAAAATGGTTGTGATCCGATTGACCCGTGCCGGCGCCAAGTCGCACCCCTTCTACCACATCGTCGCCACCGACTCGCGCAGCCGTCGCGACGGCCGCTACATCGAGCGTCTGGGCTACTACAACCCGGTTGCCCGTGGCGCCGAGGTGCCGCTGCACATCGCCGCAGACCGCCTGCATCACTGGACCAGCGTCGGCGCGCAGGTTTCGCCCACGGTGCAGCGCCTGGTCAAGACGGCGCAGAAATCGGCGCCGGCCGCGGCCTGATCGATCCAGGCTCCAAGACTTTCCGAGACTGCATGGCGGCGGGCCGACTGCAAGTCGCCCGCCGCTTTTGTCTTTCGCACGCTGCCTGCAACACACCGTGACCACGCCGGATGATCTGTACCAAGTCGGCCATGTACTCGACGCCTGGGGCGTGCGCGGCTGGGTGAAGGTAGCACCGGACGATCCGCAGGCTGCTGCGCTGCTCAAAGCCAAGACCTGGTGGCTGAGCCGCCCGGGGTTCGAGACCAGCGCCCGCCCGTTCCAGGTGCGCCTGGCGCGGCGGCACGGCAGTACGGTCGTGGTTCTGTTCGAGGGCGCAAACGACCGTAACGCCGCCGAAACCCTGCGTGGTCATCTGGTGGCCGTACGGCGGTCCGATTTTCCGCCTACTCAGGAGGGCGAGTTTTACTGGGCCGATCTGATCGGCTGTCAGGTGGTCAATCCGCAGGGCGAGGAACTGGGCAGGGTCATCGGTCTGCTCGACAGCGCCGCGCACGCCATTTTGCGGGTCCAGTTTGCCGTCGGCGAGCCCGGCGCCAAGCCGCGTGAGCGGCTGATCCCGTTCGTGCAGAGCTACATCGACACGGTCGACCTGTCGTCCAAGACCATCGTCGCACAGTGGGATGCCAGCTACGACTGAACCGGCGCCCGTGCCATGCTGCGCTTTGACGTCATCAGTCTGTTTCCAGCCTACTTCGATCCGCTCGGGCAACATGGTGTGTCGCGCCGCGCGTTTGACTCCGGGCAGATGCAACTGCACTGCTGGAACCCGCGCGACTTCACCAACGACCCGCATCGCACCGTGGACGATCGCCCTTATGGCGGCGGGCCCGGTATGGTGATGCTTGCCGAGCCACTGGAACGTGCGCTCGATGCCATCGCCGCGGCCAGACAGCAAGCCGCGCTGCCCACCGCGCCGGTCTGGTTGTTTACCCCTACCGGCCGACGCATCGATCAGGCGCTGGTGGAGAGTCTGGCACAGTCGTCCGGTGCCACGCTGCTGTGCGCCCGCTATGAAGGCGTCGACCAACGCCTCATCGATCGGCGCGTGGATGCCGAGATCAGTCTGGGTGACTTTGTCCTGTCGGGCGGCGAAATTCCTGCGCTGGCGCTGCTGGACGCGGTCAGCCGCCTGCTGCCCGGAGTCCTCGGTTGCGCGCAGTCGGCGCAACAGGACAGCTTTTCCAGCGGTCTGCTCGATTGTCCGCATTACACCCGCCCCGAGCGGCTTCACGGCGAACCGGTCCCCAATGTCCTGCTCAGCGGCGACCATGCGCGCATTGCGCGCTGGCGGCGCGAGCAGTCACTGCGCCTGACACTGCAACGCCGCCCTGATCTGCTCGACCGGCTGCGCCGGCAGGGCCTGCTGACCGCCAGCGACCTGGCCTTCCTCGCCGGACTGGGATATACTTTCTCAGTTTGATCCTCTGCTGCTCTTGCCAGGTGCACATGCCACACATGCCTTGGCCCATTTCCGAATCCACAACCCGGGCAGCAAGATCGACGGAGCCCCCCATGAATTTGATTGCAACCCTCGAGCAGGAAGAGATCGCCCGCCTCAGCGCCGGCAAGACCTTCCCCCAGTTCAACCCCGGCGACACCGTGGTCGTGTCGGTCAAGGTGGTCGAAGGCAACCGCAAGCGCAACCAGGCCTATGAAGGCGTGGTGATCGCCAAGCGCAACCGCGGCCTGAACTCTAGTTTCATCGTGCGCAAGATTTCCGCCGGTGAAGGCGTCGAGCGCACCTTCCAGCTCTATTCGCCGCAGATCGCCTCGATCGAGGTCAAGCGCCGTGGTGACGTGCGCCGGGCCAAGCTGTACTACCTTCGTAACCGTTCGGGCAAGTCGGCGCGCATCAAGGAAAAGCTCGTGCTTCGCTCGGCTGCGACGCAGCGGGACGACGCAGCGCAGGCCTGACCCCTGTGTTCCAAGCGCCCTGCCCTGCAGGGCGCAGCCGACAAGCCGACCTGCTGCAGTGCACGTCGGCTTTTTTGTTGCGGCGCCGACCTTGTCCAACTCACGCGTCCCGATCATCGACCCCGAACAAGCGCGATTGTTGCGGCGCGACACCGATCTGCCCGCTGTGCCGCAGGCCGACCTCACCCCGGAACGGCTGCGGCGTCGCTTTGCCGATCCCCCACCGTGGCAGCCCGAACTGTTCGAGGACATGCAGCACCTGAGCACATTGCCGCTGCGCACCGCCGCCGTGCTGATCGCCCTGGTACCGCGGCCTCAGGGTCTACAGGTGGTGCTCACTCGCCGCACTCCGGATCTGCACGAGCATGCCGGGCAGATCAGCTTTCCCGGGGGTCGCCGCGACCGCCATGATCTGCACCCCGCCGTCACGGCGCTGCGCGAGGCGCAGGAGGAAATCCATCTGCAGCCAGCAGGCGTGGAAGTTCTCGGCACCCTGCCGCTGTACCGCACCGTGTCGCGTTACGCAGTGACTCCGGTGGTAGCGCTGCTGCCGCACGCGGCCGGCATGCAGCCACACCCCGCGGAGGTCAGCGAAGTGTTCGAGGTGCCGCTGGCGTTTCTGATGGACCCGCGCCATCACGAGCATCGGCAATGGGCGCCCGATTCACAAACCATGCTGCCATTTGCCGCGCTGCGCCGGCGCTTTCTGGTGATGCCTTACAGCGCCGGCACGCGGCGCTACGTGATCTGGGGCGCGACCGCCGCGATGCTGCGCAATCTCTACCGCCTGCTGATTGCGTAGGATAGGTACATGGCCTTTCTCTCCGTTCTGATTGCGCTGCTGATCGAGCAGCTCAAGCCCCTGGGGCCCGGCAGCGCGGTCTACCGGCTGCGGCAACTCCTGGCCGATACGGCCTCGCGCAATTTCGACGCCGGCCAGTCGCGCCACGGTGTGGCCGCCTGGTTCATCGCCGTGCTCGTGCCGACCCTGCTCACGCTGGCGATCTATCTGCTGGCGCTGCACCACAGCGTGCTGCTGGCGCTGGCGTGGAATGTCGCCGTGCTGTATTTCACCCTCGGTTTTCGCCAGTTCAGCCACTTTTTCACCGATATCCAGGATGCGCTCAACCACAATGACACGGCCACTGCGCGCAGCCTGCTGCGCCAGTGGAAGGCGCTCGACACGGTAGACATGAGCACCAGCGACATCACCCAGCAGACCATCGAGCACGCGCTGGTGTCGGTCCAGCGCTACGTGCTCGGGGTGTTTTTCTGGTTCATCTTGCCGATCGGCCCGGCCGGCGCGGTGCTCTACCGCCTCAGCGACTATGTGGCCGGCAAGTGGAACCACCCCGACAGCGAAGCCAGCCCGGCCTTGCGCAACTTTGCGCAAAAGGCCTTCGACCTGCTCGACTGGATTCCCGCGCGGCTGACCGCGATCGGCTATGCCATCGTCGGCAATTTCGAGGACGCAGTGGATGTCTGGCGCGGCTATGCCCAGCTGTGGCCGAACCGCAACACCGGAGTGATGCTGGCCTCAGCGGCCGGGGCGGTGGGCATCCGCCTGGGCGCCACGGCGGCCCGCGCACCGGCTGCGCCCACCGATACCCGATGGACGCAGGAGAGCGATAGCGCCCCCGCGGATCTGGGCATTCCCGCCATGCCTGGCGCCACGCCCCAGCCGGCGCATCTGCGCAATGTGGTCGGTCTGGTGTGGCGCTCGGTGCTGCTGTGGATGCTGCTGCTGGCCATGCTCAGCGTGGTGAGCTGGCTGAGCTGAGTCATGAAAATTTCGGTACGCGTAGCCCATGCGCATGGAGCGCAGGGCCGCGACATATTGCGCAGATCGGCAAGGCCAGAGCATCGCGCTTTGTGGCCAGCGGGCTACGCAGCAGAAAGATTCACAACTTCTGGCCGCGCCGGCGCAGCCCCGGTCATTGGCCGCTGGCTTCGCCCACCAGCAGCGCATTGACCCGGCGGACATAAGCGGCCGGATCGTCGAGCTGTCCGCCCTCGGACAGCAAGGCCTGGTCGAACACCACCTGCGCCAGATCGGCGGCATGCGCTTCGTCCTGCGCCACGCGCTGCACCAGCGGGTGGCGCGGGTTGATTTCGAGCACCGGCTTGGTCGCCAGCGGCTCGCGCCCGGCCTGCTTGAGCAGCCGCGCTAAATGCGTGCTCATGCCGTCCTCGGTGGCCACCAGACAGGCTGGCGACTCGACCAACCGCGTCGACACCCGCACATCCTGCACCCGCTCGCCCAGCGCCTGCTTGAAGCGATCGATCAGGGCCTGATGGTCGGCGGACTGCGCCTTGTCGTCCTTGGCCGCCTCGGTCTTGTCCTCGCCCTTGACCTCGCTGAGATCGACTGCCCCGCGCGCCACGGACTGCAGCGGCTTGCCGTCGAACTCGTGCAAAAAGCCCAGCATCCACTCATCCACCCGGTCGGTCAGCAGCAGCACCTCGATGCCCTTTTGCCGGAAGATTTCGAGCTGCGGGCTGGAGCGGGCAATCTTCGGCGTCTCGGCGGTGATGTAGTAGATCGCTTTCTGGCCCTCTTTCATCCGTGCCACATAGTCGGCCAGCGACACGTTCTGCACGTCATCTTCGTTGTGCGTGGAGGCCGCGCGCAGCAGCCTAGCCAGGCGATCGCGGTTGGAGAAGTCCTCACCGAAACCTTCCTTGAGCACCGCGCCGAATTCGCGCCAGAAGGTGGCGTACTTGTCGCGCTCGGCCGGATCGTCGCTGGCGGCCATGTCTTCGAGCATGGACAGCACCCGCTTGACCGACCCCTCGCGGATCGCGCGCACGTCGCGGCTTTCTTGCAGCATCTCGCGCGAGACGTTGAGCGGCAGATCGCTGCTGTCGATCACCCCGCGCACGAAGCGCAGGTAGGTGGGCATCAGGCTGTCGGCATCGTCGGTGATGAACACGCGCTTGACATACAGCTTGACCCCGGCCTTTTGCTGCCGATCCCACAGATCCATCGGCGCCTTGGACGGGATATAGAGCAGCTGGATGTATTCACTACGGCCCTCAACCCGGTTGTGCGTCCAGCGCAGCGGCGGGTTGCTGTCTCCGCTGAGCTGCTTGTAAAACTCGAGATACTGCTCGTCGGTGATCTCGGACTTGCTGCGCGTCCACAGCGCCGCGGCGCTGTTGACCTGTTCCCATTCGTCGGTGGCGACGTATTTGCTCTGCTCTGCGTCCCACTTTTCCTTGCGCATCTCGATGGGCAGGGAGATGTGGTCGGAGTATTTGCCGATCAGGTCTTTGAGCGTCCACACCCGCAGGTACTTGTCGATCTTGTCCTCGTGCGGCGTGTCCTCTGCATCGGGCCGCAGGTGCAGGATGACATCAGTGCCGCGCTGCTTTCGGGTGATGGTTTCCACGGTGAACTCGCCGGTGCCGTCGGACACCCAGCGCACCCCCTGGTCTTCGGTCATGCCGGCCTTGCGCGACTCGACGGTGATGCGGTCGGCCACCATGAACCCCGAGTAGAAGCCCACGCCGAACTGGCCGATCAGCGCGGCATCGGGCTTTTGCTTGTCGCCGAGCTTCTGCATGAACTCGCGCGTGCCGGATTTGGCGATGGTGCCCAGGTGTTCCACCGCCTCTTCCAGGCTGAGTCCGATGCCGTTGTCGCTGATGGTCAGCAGGCGCTTGTCGGGATCGACCGTGATGCGGATACGCAGATTGGGGTCGTCCTCCATCAGCGCGGGATCGTCGATCGCCTGGAAGCGCAGTTTGTCGCAGGCGTCGGAAGCGTTGGAAATGAGCTCGCGCAGAAAAATGTCGCGGTTGAAGTACAGCGAATGCGTGACCAGATGCAGCAACTGGCGTACCTCGGCCTGGAAGGCGTGGGTGTGCGCGCTGGCGGGGGCTTCGGTGGTTTGTTCTGTGCTCATGGCGGAAGAAAATTGGACGGAAAAAGACCGGGGCAAGACATGCGGTCGGGCACCCCGAAAATCAAGGGCTGGCTGCCGCCAGATCGCGCACCCCGGCCAGCCGCGGCAGCACGCGCAGGGCATTGGCCGTGGTCTGCGCTGCCGTTTGCTCGACCGACCAGCCGCGCAGTTCCGCCAGAGTTTGTGCGATGCGGGGCAGGTGTTCCGGCGCGTTGGGCACAGGCGCCTGGTCGCAGGCCATGCCGCGCGGCCGGTACAGCCAGACCGGCGGGATGTCGGGGGCGTCGGTTTCGAGCACGGGTGCGGTATCCGGCACATTCGCCAGCAACCGGCGGATGTTGCGGGCGCGCTCGAAGGTCATCGCGCCGCCAAAGCCCAGTGCAAAGCCCAGATCGATGAAGCCCTGCGCCTGCTGCATGCTGCCGTTGAACGCATGGGCAATGCCCGCAGGCCGACCGGCGGCGAACCCAAAGCGGCGCAGCCCGGCCAGCAAGGCATCCTGCGACTTGCGCACATGCAGGATCACCGGCAGATCCAGATCACGGGCGATGCGCAGCTGTGCCGCGTAGAAATGCTGCTGCCTGTCCCTGTCCAGTCCGGGGACGAAAAAGTCCAGCCCGATCTCGCCGATGCCAACGAACGCAGGGTCTGCCAGCGACTGTTCCGCCTGCCGGCGCAGCACGTCCAGATCCGCCTCCTGCGCGCGGTCGACGTAAAGCGGATGGATGCCCAGCGCATACGCCCAGCCGCACTGCCGGGCCAAAGCGAGAACCACGGCGAAATTGCCGCGCTCCACCGCCGGAATCACCCCGCTTGCCACCCCGGCCTGCCGCGCACGCGCGGCGATCTCCACCCCCCGGCCGCCGAATTCGGCCGCATCGAGATGCGCATGGGTGTCGAGCCAGATCGGGTGGGGCGACATCGGGTTTGCCTGTTCACATAGAGGTGAAAAAAGTCACAGCCCAAACCGAAATTTGCAATCAATTGCGGTCATGTCCTTGAAAAATCTGGAAAATCATGGATCTGCGTTCATTGGTTCACATGTATTTGGTTGCCTCTACCCGTTGTAGAGCCACACATTCTCTCGATTTGCTCATGCGCCGTCGCAATTTTCTTCAATCCCTCGCCCTGTGCCGACGACTTGCCAACCCGCTGGGGCGCCGCGGCCTGCTCGGCCTGGGTGTGCTCGGCGCCGCCGCGGGCAAGGCGACAGCTGCCTGCTCCTGCGGGCAATGCCCCGACTGCCGGGCGCAGGCGCAAACTGGCGATCTGCCTGCCGTGGCGTTTTACTACGGCGCGCGCATCCCGGTGGACGATCTGCGTGCGTTCGACTGGGTGGTGCTCGAGCCGCAGCACGCGCTGGTGCAGGACGCGCAGATCGTCTCCGCGCTCGGGCCGGACACCCAGGCGCTGGCGTATGTGTCGGTTGGCGAAGTCACGACCGAGCGCCCGTACTACCCCGACATGCCCAAGGCCTGGCTGCCCGCGTCGAACGCCGCTTGGGGTTCGCGCGTGGTCGATCAGACCGCTGCCGGCTGGCCGCAGTTTCTGCGCGATCGCATTGTCAAGCCGCTGTGGGATGCGGGGTTTCGCGCCTTTTTTCTCGACACCCTCGATTCATACCAACTGCTGGCCAAGACCCCACAGGCCCGGCAGCAGCAGGCGCAGGCGCTCACCAAAACCTTGCACAGCCTGGTGGCCGCTTTTCCGGGCATCCGGCTGATGCTCAACCGCGGCTTCGAACTAGTCGATGCCACTCTGGCGCCGAGCATCCTCGCGGTTGCGGCGGAATCGCTCTACCGCAGCTGGGATCAGGGCAACTCGCGCTATGTCGAGGTCAGCGCGTCCGATCGCCAGTGGCTGCTTGCGCGGTTTGGCGAGATGCGCACCCGGTTCCATCTGCCCTGCGTTGCGATCGACTACTGCGCGCCCCATGAGCGGGCGCTGGCCAGGCAGACCGCACAGCAGATCGCCGCGCACGGCCTGATCCCCTGGGTGGCCGACCCTTCGCTGGAAAGTCTGGGAGTTGGCACGGTCGAGCTGGTGCCGCGCCGCGTGCTGCTGCTGCATTCTTGCGAACAGGGCGACAGTCCGGAACTACAGGCGCAGAGCGCGCACCTCTATGGCGCCATGCCGATGGAATATCTCGGCCTGGTTCCTGAATATCGCTATGTCGGCGCGCCAGCCATCACCGAACCGCTGGCCGGTCGGTATGCGGCCATCGTGCTCTACCCGGACGACGGCAAGGTGCCGCAAGACATCCGTGCCCTGCTCAAGCGCGCCAAGGCCGAAGGCGTGCCGGTGGCCGTGCTCGGATACGCCGATCTGGATGTGCTGGCCGAGCTGGGCGAGCAGGTCGGCAAAGACCCACTGGTCGCGCCGATCAAGGTACAGCGCCAGCCGGACACGCCCAACGGCGAGGTCATCCCGCTAATCAGTGCGCAAGACACCGCGAGGCTGGTCGCCGGGCCTGGGTCGCAAGTCTGGCTGCAGGCCACCGGCGCCGACGGACAGACCATGGACGGCGCGGCCATCACTCCCTGGGGCGGCTATGCGCTTGGAGCGTTCGGGGTTTTCAACCTCCCGGGCAACACCGGCACCCGCTGGGCGATCGACCCGGTGGAGTTCTTCCGCGCTGCGCTGCGCGTGGGTTTAGACCCCATGCCCGACATCACCACCCGCACCGGGCGACGAGTGTTTTTTGTGCATTTCGACGGCGACGGCTGGCCCAACGCCTGCGAGCGGCCCGGTTCGCCGCTGGCCTGCGAGGTGCTGGTCAGCGAATTCCTCGAACAGTACAAGGTGCCCACCCTGGCCTCGGTGATCATCGGCGAGATCAGCCATGAGGGACTGTATCCCAAGCTGGCCGACACCTCGCAGAAATGGGCGCGGCGCATGTATGCACTGCCGTGGGTCGAGGTGGGCAGCCATACCTGGTCGCATCCATTCAACTGGGTTGCAGCGAGCGAGACCCACAGCCTCGGCAAAAAGACAAAAAACTATCCCTACGGCAATTACCTGCCGCTTCCCAACTACACCTTCAGCACCAGGAGCAATGTCATCGAGGCGGCGCAGTACATCAATGAGAAGCTCTGCCCACCAGGCAAAAAGTGCGACATGATTCTCTGGCCCGGTGACTGCAATCCGCCGAATGAGGCTGTGGCGATGGCCTACGAGTACGGCCTGGGCAATATCAACGGCGGCGGCGCGTCTGGCGGCGCGTCTATCAGCAAGACCCAGCATACACTGTCTAGCATCTGGCCGATGGGGATCCCGAAGGGCAAGTATTTTCAGGTCTACGCCCCGCAGTCGAACGAAGAGGACTTTACGCACAACTGGACCGGCTCCTACTTCGGCTTCGAGCGGGTGATCGAGAGCTATCAGATGACCGATTCTCCCCGCCGCCTCAAGCCGATCGACATCTACTACCACCCCTACATCGTCACCAAGGCGGCCGGAGCGAAAAGCCTGCACACGGTGTATCAGTGGGTCCTCAAACAGTCGACTCACGCGATCTACGGCCGCCAATATTTCCGCAGCGTGCTGGACTGGCGGCGGGCCACGGTGGCGCGGCGGCTGGCCGGCGGCTGGCGGCTGCGCGGCGGCACAGAGTTACGGCAATGGGCGCAGCCGGTCGCGGCCGCCAGGCCCGTGCTGGCACAGTGCCGCAATCTCGTCGGCTGGAACGCGCATGGGCAACGGCGGTATCTGCATGCCAGTGCGGCCGAGGTCATCCTGCAGACCGGTACCGCCAGCGCAGCCGTGCCCAGGCTGGTCGATGCCAATGCCGATCTCACTCAATGGGCCGTGCAAACCGGCGGCACGGTGCAACTGCGACTGCAGGGCCATCTGCCGGTCGAGGCGGTTTTCGATCTGCCGGCCGGATGGTCGGCCCAGGGCGCCAGCGGGGTCACCGTGGACAGCACGCCAGCGGGAGTGCGTGTGCGCAGCAACGGGACTACCGTCGACCTCATCCTGAGGCGGGCCTGACCGACAATTGGTGCCGATGCAGGATCGCTCCAACCCCGCCGCACGCGATCCGCTGCACATCTCTCCGGATGATCCGCAGCGCAGTCGTCTGTTTCCGCGTGGCGCCCTGCTTGGGCTGGGGTTGCTGTGCGCCGGCACACTGGCGCTGGTCTATCCGGGGCAGAGTCTGATGCGCCTGCTGGCCACCAGCAGCGACAACGCCCTGGCCATCGATTACCTGCGCCACCTGGTGCACTTACGCGGCGACGACATCGCATTGCGGCTGATGCTGGCGCAGCGCTATATGCGCATCGGAGAGCCGCAAAAGGCACTGGACGTGCTGGGCACGCTGCAAAGCCCTCAGGCCGATGCGTTGCGGCTGCAAATCTGGAAGACGCGCTGGTTCGATGCCAGGGCACTGCACCAGCCCGTCAAGGAGGCGCAGGCACGACACGCGCTCTTGATCCTGCTGCAGCGCACCCAGCCCGACAGCTACTCTGCCTGGCGCGACACCGTGCTGTTGCTGCTGGGGCTGGACGCGCCGCATGCCGCGCAGCGGCTGGCAGCAATGATCACCCGCTTCCTGCCACTGCCGCCAGCGGCCGCGCAGCAGGCGGGGCAGTTGCTCGTCGGCCTGCATGCCCAAGCCTTGGCCGCGCAGGTGCTGTTCGACACCGCCAGGGGCCGGGTCACACCGGCCGAGCGCGACGGCCTGATCCGCGCGGCTGCAAACGCGCTGCTCGCTGCCAACCAGCCGACGCTGGCCTACCGCCAGACCGCCGCTGCGCTCGGCTCGGGTCCAATCGCCTCCGACATGGCCTGGTTCATGGTGCGGCTGGCGCTGGGCGCCAATCAGCCCGCTGAGGCGGCGCGCTGGCTGAAGCAGGCAGCCCCGCTCGATGCACCCGCCGCCCAGCTCGGCCAGACGCTCACCCCGCCCCAAATCGAACTGGCGTGGCAGGTGCTGCTCGCTGGGGGCGATCTGGCCGGCGCGGTGCATCTGGCCGACTCCGCGCTCGCCAGGCAGCCGGGCAACCGCGCCTGGGCCGAGCGTCGCGCGCAGGTGCTGGAATGGAGCGGCCAACCCGAGGCCGCGATGCAGCAGTGGGTCGCGCTGCTGCGCGCCCAGTTCAGTCGTCACGCGCTCGACCAGCTCCACCGCCTCGCCCTTGCGCTGTATTCGAGCAGCGGTCTGGAGACCTACTGGGAACAGCGCGCAGCGCACACCACGCTGAGCGCCACCGAGTGGCTGCAGTATGCACAGGTGCTGGAAACCAGCGGCCACCCCGAGCAAGCGGCGCGCATCCTGCGTCAGGCTGCGGTCAAGGAACCTGCGGTGCTCACGCCGCTGGCCTGGCTGCTGGGCAATCTGGGTGACATCGACGCCTCGCTGGCCACCTACGCCGAGGCCTTGCGCCGCGGCACGCTCGACCTGCGCGGCAGCATCGACTATGCAATCACGCTGCTGCAAAACGGCCAGTTCGAGCAAGCGCTGCGGGTGCTCGAGGCCACACAACACCTACCCAGCCGGCTGGATTGCGGCCCCGGGCGTCTGGCTTGGGCACAGGTGGACGGGCCAGCCACCGCACACACTGCCCCGTGCAACGACGCGGTGCTGCTTGCCACGCATCAAGGGCTGCTGGGCGACATCGCCTGGGACATGGGCGAGCAACGCCGCGCCGAAGCCGCCTACGGCAGCCTCTGGAACACCCCCGATCTGCGCGACCACATCAAGCCCTATCAGCTGCAGCGCTTCATCATCCTCACCCAAAAATCGCAGGGCGATGCCGTGGCGCTGTACCTGCTGCCGCAGGCCTGGGACAAGGCGCCGTCCGAGGCGCTGGCATTGCTGTGGTTGCAGGCGCTGGTGCGCCAACCCAGCCAGCAGGGCATCGACCAGTGGCAGCGCGTGGTGCTGGACAGCGAGGCCGGCGCCCCGCTGCGCGAGCAGCCGCAGATGTACGCCACCCGCGCGCAGGTCTGGCGGGCGCTGGGCCGCGACGATCTGGCGCTGGCCGATCTGCGCTCCGCGCTGCGCCTGTCGCCAAACAACACCGACAACCAGATCGCGCTGTTGTGGATGGAGATCGACGCCAATCAGCTCGACACCCTGCGGACGGACATGGCACGGTACGCCCGCGGCCTGCAGGGCCTGCCCGATGGCCTGGACGTGCTTTCCGCCGCCGCGCAGACCGTGGGCGACAGCGCTGCCGCGCTGCGCTACAGCCAGGCCCTCTACCCCCGCAGGAAGACCGACCCGCTCTGGCTGCTGAACTACGGCGACTTGCTCGCTCAAGCTGGCGACAGCCGCCGCGCCCGGGCGGCCTACGACCAGGCCTGGGCGCTGCTGCAACTGCCGCACAAGCCTGCCGCACCTGGCAAAACCACCGACAGGGATCTGGACGACCTACTCGCCCGGCTGCGCCTGAGCCACGGGCGGCTGGACGGTGCCGGCCAGCAGGCGTTGCTCGCCCAGTTGCGCGACAAGCTTCGCAGCGGCACGCTGACCAGCCAGCAAACCCTGCAGGCCAACGCCGCGATTGCCGACTGGCTGCTGCGGCTGGACACCAACTCGGCCGCGCGCTGGTGGCTGGCGCGGCGCGTCCTCACCCCAGCGGCGCGGCAGTCGATCGAGCTGCAGATGGCGCTGCGCGACAACGACCGGCAGGCGGTCGATCGCCTCTTGCAGCAAGGTGCCGCGCGCCACCTGCTGCCGCAAGACAAGCCCGAGACACAGCGCATCGCAGGCCGCCCGCTGCAGGCGCTAGCCGCAGCCGAACAGGTCTTGGAGGCCGCAGCCGAACGCGGACAGGACAACCCGGCGCTGCAGGCACTGGCGCGGCAAACCGTCGAGCAGCAGCTCGCGCTGGCGCACCGCGCCACGCTCACGCTGGAACATCGCCAGATCGACAATGTGGTGCGGCAGGGGCCGGTGCTGCGGTTGTCGCTGCAGCTCGGCGAGCAGTGGCGCGTGCTGGCGCAGGCCAGCCGTCAGCCCATGCACAGCAACAACCCCGCCGCCTTGGTCGGTGTGCCCTCCACCTGGAGCGAGGTGCAGATCGGCGCGCAGTGGCAAGGCGAGCACACGCGAATCGGTGCCGCACTCACGCACAACAACGCGGTGGGCCCACTCAACGGCTGGCGCATCGACGCGGCCACGCAGCTGCCGGGCAATGTGCGCGCGCAACTGCAGGCCGAGCACAACGCCGTGGCCGACGAATCCGGCCCGCTGCAGATCGCAGGCCGCCGCGACCGGCTGCTGCTTCGGCTGTCGCGAGACCTCGGCCGTGCCTGGGCCAACCTGAGCACCACGGTGATGAAGTACGACACCCGCCGCGGCGACCCACTCGGGCATGGCACGAGCACTCAGTTCGAGCTCGGCCTGTGGCTGCGCCGGGAAGAGCCTGACCTCAGCGTCAGGCTGCTCGGATACTCCAACCGGTTCAGCGCCAATGCCGACCCACCGCTGCCCCCCTACGCCCCACTGGTTCCGAGCGGTGCCGCGCCGAATGCGGCCTTTTTCATCCCGGCCGGGGACGATGTGTTCGGCCTGGGGCTGGGTTTCAATATGGCGCACAGCGACACCTACACCCGCCGCTGGCTGCCGTATGCCGAAATCGATGTGCTGCAATCGCGCAGACTGGGGCTGACCAACAACCTGAACCTGGGCATCCACGGCCCGGTTTTCGGCCCGGATGAACTGTCCTTGAGCTACCAGCGCCAGCAGAACACCTCGGGTCTGAACCGCCAGTGGAGTGTGCAATACCGGCTGTGGTTCGGCCGCTGACCGCGTTTTTTTCTTTGATGATGCAGGAGAGTTTCATGACCATTGCTTCTCCAACGCGCCGGTTGGCGCTTGGCCTTCTTGGCGCTGCGCTGCTGCCGCTGGCCGGCTGCGCCGTGACCGCCCTGCCGGCCCAGACGCTCTCGATCCCGGCGGACACCAAGATCGCAGTGCTGCCGCTGGCCAACGCCACCGACGTGCCGATGGTCGAGCGCCGGGCGCAGGCCATCACCGTATCGCTGCTGCAGCAAAAGGGTCTTCGCGATGTGCTGGTCTATCCTCAGAAAGCTGGCGACAACCCGCTGGATGCCGAGCCCGCGGTCAGCAGCGCGCAGGCGCTGGCCTGGGCCAGGCAGCAGGGCGCGCGCTACGCGCTGTCGGGCACGGTCACCGAGTGGCGCTACAAGACAGGGGTGGACAGCGAACCCGCTGTGGGACTCACCCTGCAGGTCACCGATGTGCCCAGCGGTCAGGTGGTCTGGAGCGCCAGCGGTGGGCGCTCGGGCTGGGGCTATCAGGCGCTGTCTGCCGTGGGGCAGTCGCAGATCGAGGCGCTGCTGCGCGGCATCAGCGTGACCACCGCGGCGGCCAAATCCTGAGCCTCGCTGCGTGCCGGTCTACATGAAACTCGACAGGCTCTCCACCCGGGTCACGCGCAGTGTGCGCGGCCAGCGGACACGCCTGCGCTGGCAGTGGCTGCGCTACTGGCGGCCTAACACCCAGTCCGGGCGCCTGGCGGCGATGGTCGAGAGCGTGTTGCTGCCGGTGCTGGTGCTCTGGCTGGGGTGGAAACTGCGACCGACCGATCCGCTGGGCGTGCATGCGGGGTTTCCATGGGGCTGGTTCGGCCCCTGGTTGATCGCCGTGCGCTACGGCGCGGGATACGGTCTGTTCGGTGTGGCGCTCTACGCCGGGTTCTGGAAATTTGGCCCGCTGCTGATCACGGCGATTCCCGCAGAACCCTTTCCCGCCGAGTTCTTTCTCGGCGGCATGCTGATGACCCTGATCCTAGGCGAATTCGGCGCAGCGTTCCGCAACCGGCAAGTCCTGCACCGCGAGACGGTCAAGGATCTCACCGCACGGCTGGAGCGCACCAAGCGGCGGTTGTTCGTCATCAAGGAAGCACTCTCCACGCTGGAGCAGGAACTCACCGACCGGCCGATGACACTGCGCGACGCCCTGCTGGATCTGCGGCGCACCTTCGTCTTCCAGGGCAATCGCCCGGCCTTGTCCGCGCCCGAATCGATCGCGGGGCGGCCTGCGCCGCGTCCGCTGCCCGATCCGCGCGCCTTTCTGCAGTTGCTCAGCCAGTCGTGTCGACTAGTCGAAGCGGGCATTTTTGTGCGTGAGATCAACCGGCAGGGGCTGCAATGGCGGCTGGCCGCCGCGCTGGGTCAGGGTCTACCACCAATCGATCAGGATGACCTGCTGATCAGCCGTACCCTAGAGACGCGCCAGGCGGTGCATGTGGCGCAAGCGGCACTGCGCGAATCGACGCAGGATCTGCCCTGGGTGTTTACCGCCCCGCTACGCCTGGACGAGTACGACGAAGTGGACGCACTGCTGGCGGTGCATACCATGCCGTTCATGTCCTTCGAGGAGAACAATCTGCAGCGCCTGCAGGTGCTATGCGCCTCGTATCTCGACTTCATTCAGCTCGAACTCGCGGTCGCTGACGTGCGCGCGGCTTGGGTGGGCGCACCCATCGGGCTGCAGCAGGAATGGGCGCAGCTCAGCGAGCTGGGGCGCAATTTCAAGCTGCGCAGTTATTGCGCCGTGTGGAGCGGTCAGGGGCAGGTCAGCGACGAAGCGCTGGCCGAATTTGCCGGGCTGCAGCCGGTGGAGAGCTCCACCTGGACGCTCAAGGGGCGCGGTGGCAAGCCGGCGCTGGTGGTGCTGCTGCCGCTACTCAGCCCGGCCGGTCTGGCCAACTATCGCCGCGACATGGCGATGCAACTCGGCCAGATTCTCGCCCGCAGCAGCCAGCGGCCGGATCAGGCCTTCGATCTGGACTTTCTCGAGGTGAATGGGGCGCCGGGCTTTCATGAGCTGCACCGTCTGCTGTTGAGCCCACTGCCCGAGTCCCCAACGCCTGCGCAGGCCGTGCAAAGCGCATGAGTCCACTGTTCTACAAGCTCGGCACGATCATCCTCGCCTTCGAGGCGATGGCCGCATGGCTGCTGGTAAGCCGCAACAACGTCGACCTGCTGCTGTTCTGGCTGGTGCATGGCGCCGCCGCGGTGCTGCTGGGCATTTTGCTGTGGACGCTGCTGCCTGCCCCATTGCGCCGGCCGCGGCGCCTGTCGCTGAGTCTGCTGACCGTGCTGGCGCTGTTCTTTCCCATCGTCGGCGTGTTCGGGTTGCTGCTCGCCGCAAGGCTGGCGCAGTGGCTGCCGCTGCGGCAGCGGCTGACCGACCATCTGCGGCAGGCACCCGATCTGCAGGTGTATGCGGTGTCGCACATCAGCGATGCGCAGCAGCGTGAACTGCCCGTGGGGCAAACTGCCCGTATCGCCCGCGACCAGAGCCAGCCGCAGGCGCAGCGCATCCGCGCCGTGCTGGCGCTGCGCGAAATGTCGCCGCGCATGGCCCTGCCGGTGCTGCGCAGGCTGCTGTCCGACCCTGACGAGGAAATCCGGCTGCTCGCCTACGGCATCAGCAACACCTGGGAACAGCGCCTGACCGACAGCCTGCAGGAGGCGCTGCGCGAGATCGAGGCGCTGCGCCAGACCGCTGCCAGCGGCCCGGCACTGGCGCGCGCCGCGCAGCGCGTGGCCGAACTGCAGATGGAATTCATCTACCAAGGGCTGGCGCAAGGCGACCTGCGCGACTTTGCGCTCGAACAGGCGCTGCACTACTGCCACATCGCCCGCGACGCGATGCCGCAGGACACCGGGTTGCAGCTGATGTTTCTGCGCCTGTCGTTGGCTGCCGGACACACCGCCAACGCCCGCGCCGCGCTGGAACAGCTGACCGCGCAGGGCGCCAGCCCCACATTATGGCGGCCCTACGCCGCCGAGCTGGAATGGACCCTGCGTCGCTTCGACCGCGTTGCCTCAACCCTGCAGCCGCTGGGCACACACCAGGTGGCACCGCGCCTGCGCCCAGTGGTGCGGCTCTGGCAGGCAATACCCGGTGGCGCAGCGCCCGAGCCGACCATCGGCCTCGAACCGGCCACGCCACGCCCGGGTGATGCACCACCTGCGCCAGCAGTGACACCCAGGCCAGTCCCGCTGGATGACACCGACCGTCTGTTGCTCGGCTGATCTGCGATGAACCGCCCCGCCCCGTCCCAGCCCGACTTTTCCGACACCCAGCCGCTGCCGCACGAAGCTGCAGCCGAGATCGATGTCATGCTGCTGCTCGAAGGCACCTATCCCTATGTGTCGGGTGGGGTATCGAGCTGGGTGCACCAAATCGTCAGCGGCTTTGCCGACCTGCGCTTTCATCTGGTGTTCCTCGGCTCGCGCGAGCAGGACTACGGCAAGCCGCGCTACCAGATGCCGCCCAATGTGGTCGGTCTGACGCATCACTATCTGTTCAGCGAAGCGGTGCTGCCGCCTGCACGCGAGATGCGCGGCGACACCGCCACTGCCGAGCTGGTCGAGCGACTGCACACCCTGATCCGCGACGGCAAGGATCGTGCCAGCCGCGCCGAGGTGCTGCGCGCCAGCCTCGAAGCCATGCAGGACAAGCTCGACCTGCACTATTTCCTGCATGCGCACCAGTCCTGGGCCTATCTGACCGAGCAGTACCAGCTGCGCTGCACCGACCCGTCCTTCGTCGACTACTTCTGGACGGTGCGCACCATGCACACCCCGATCTGGACCCTGGCCACGCTGGCCCGCACGTTGCCGCGTGCCAAGGTCTACCACACCGTGTCCACCGGCTACGCCGGCTATCTGGGTGCCGTGCTGGCGCGGCTGTACGACAAGCCGCTGATTCTGTCGGAGCACGGCATCTACACCAAGGAGCGGCGCATCGACCTGTTCTCGGCCAACTGGATCAGCGACAACACTCCGGTGCTGGAGCGCACCGCGGGCGACGCCGGCTACTTTCGCCAGTTGTGGATCCAGCTGTTCGAATCGCTCGGGCGCATGTGCTATGACGCAGCCGATCCTGTGATCGCGCTGTACGAGACCAATCGCCTGCGGCAGATCGCAGACGGTGCCGATCCGGTCACCACCTGCTGCATTGCCAACGGCATCAACGTGCCGCCGTTTGCCGCCACGCGCGCGCAGCGGCCGCAATCGCCGCCGCTGGTGATGTGTCTGATCGGCCGCGTGGTGCCGATCAAGGACATCAAGACCTTCATCCGCGCGGTGCGTGTGGCCAGCAACCGCCTGCCCGGGCTGCAGGGCTGGATCGCCGGGCCGGAGGACGAACACCCGGACTACGCCCGCGAGTGTCACGAGCTGGCCGACAGCCTGCAACTGGGCGACACGCTCAAGTTCCTCGGTTTTCAAAAGCTCACCGAGCTCATGCCCAAGATCGGCCTGGTGGTGCTGTCGTCGATCAGCGAAGCGCTGCCGCTGGTGATGCTCGAAGGCTATGCCGCGGGCGTGCCTGCAGTGACCACCGATGTGGGCTCGTGTCGCCAGCTGATTTACGGTCTGGGTGAAGAGGACGAGGCGCTCGGGTCGTCTGGCGCCGTGGTCGGTATTGCCGATGCGCAGGCGCTGGGCGAGGCTTGCGCCGAACTGCTAGGCAATGCCGCACGCTGGCAGGCCGCCAGCCGGGCGGCCATCAATCGGGTGGAGCGTTACTACACCCAGCCCATCATGTTCGACAAGTACCGCGCGGTCTACGACGACGCGCTGCAACGTAGCGCCGCACGCGCCGCGGGCATTGCCGACGCGGTCGGCGCGGTGGCCACCTGGCTGCGTGGCGAGCCGCCACTCGATGCGCCCGTTGCATCGGATCAAGACGAGTCGCTCCCCCTCCCAACCTCCCCCACGGGTGGGGAGGGCCGGGATGAGGACGCCCTCCTGGACAACCTGCACGGGCAGAGAGGACGCAGCCCAAACGAGGGGGCCAACTAGATGGCCGGCATTGGTTTTGAGCTGCGCAAGCTGCTGCGCACCGAGTCCTATCTCGGGCTGCTGCGCGCCTATACCTACGCGTCAATCATCAGTTCCGGGCCGTGGGTGTTTTCCATCATCGGCCTGATCGCAGTCGGAGTGCTGTCGCTCGGTGTGGTCAAGCCCGACCGGCTGATCACCCAGTTCCAAGTGACAGTCACCTATCTCATCATGGCCTCGCTCATTCTCACCGGAGGGCTGCAGCTGGGTTTCACCCGCTGGGTGGCCGACCGGCTGTTCGAGAAGCGCAAGAACGACATTGCCCCGGCCTATTTCGGCGTGGTGCTGGTGACCACGGCCGTCAGTGGCGTGCTGGGCTGGCTGGTGGCGCTCCTGGGCTTTCGCGACGTGAGCAACCTGTACCGCGTGCTCATCGTGGTGGGGTTCACCCTGCTGTCGAACCTGTGGATCACCACGGTGTTCCTCTCTGGGCTGAAGCAATACCGCGCCATCGTCGGGCTGTATGCGCTGGGCTACGGCATGTCGGTGCTGCTGTCTTACGTCTTTCGGCCCTGGGGGCTGGACGGCCTGCTACTGGGCTTCCTCGGCGGTCAGTTCGTCATGTGGGTGCTCATGCTCTGGCTGGTACTGCGCAACTTTCCGGTGGTGCGGCCCATTACGCTCGCCTGCTTCCGCCCCCGCCAGATGTATCTCTCGCTGATCGCCGGTGGTGTGCTCTACAACCTGGGTGTGTGGGCCGACAAGCTCACCTTCTGGTTCACCACCGGCACGTCCACCCCGGTCATCGGCCCGCTGCGCGCCTCGACCATTTACGACCTGCCGGTGTTTCTCGCCTATCTGTGCGTGATTCCCGCCATGGGCATCTTTCTGGTGAAGTTCGAGACCGACTTCGTCGAGTGGTACGACAAGTTCTACACCGCCGTGCGCGAAGGCGGTACCCTGCAGGACATCGCCCGCTATCACGACGGCATGCAGGGCGTGGTGCGCGAGGGGCTCTACCAGATTCTCAAGGTACAGGCGCTCACCCTCCTGGCGGTCTACACCTTCGTGCCCGCGCTGTTTGCCTGGATTGGCATCAGCAGCCTGTACATCCCACTGTTCTTGGTACAGGCGGTGGCGGCAAGCTTTCAGGTGATGCTGCTGGCGGTGCTCAACGTGTTCTATTACCTCGACCGACGGCGCGACGTGGTGCTCATCACCGCCACACTCACGGTGCTCAACTTCGCGCTCAGTGCGGTCTCCATCCAGCTTGGCCCGGCGTTTTTCGGCTACGGCTTTGGTGTGGCGCTGCTCATCAGCTTGATCCTGGGCATGCTGTTGCTGCAGCGCCTATTCCGCAAGCTGGAATATCAGACCTTCATGCTGCAGTGAGAAGTTGTGAAGATTTCGTCGCGAGCGGCCCGATGGCAAGGCGCACGGCGCGTAGAGTCGAGACAAATCAACCAGATCGGCCAGACCCGGGCGCCGCGCAACACCGCAAGCAGGCCGCGCGGCTGGGGCTGAGCGCGCTACTGAGCGTACGTCTGGGGCCTCGCGCCGCGGGCAAGGCTGGCCTGGCGTCGTGGAATGCCCAGCCATGACGGGCGAGATGGACGATTTGCTACGCGTGCATGTGCAGGACATGGACCACGACGCCCACTTCGTGCTCGAGACCCTGCTCAAGCATGAGAGCGTCGAGGACGTGAAATCGAGCTTCGTGCTCGCCGAGGTCAAACCCTTCACCGGCGTGTCGGTGTGACAGGCGGTGATTCCACCGCGGCGGGTTTCGCAATAAGCTGACGTCTGGCCCTTTGACCCGTCCCATGCACAACTCGCCCATCCGTCATTGCACTGCCTGTGGCGCCCAGGTCGTCTATCGCATCCCCGAGGGCGACTCGCGTCCGCGTGCGGTCTGTCCGGCCTGCGGGCATATCCAGTATGAAAACCCGCGCAACATCGTCGGCACCATCCCGGTGTGGAAGGACCAGGTCCTGCTGTGCCGGCGCGCGATCGAGCCGCGCTACGGCCTGTGGACCCTGCCGGCCGGGTTCATGGAAATCGGTGAAAGCACGGCAGATGGCGCGCTGCGCGAAACCCGCGAGGAAGCCGGCGCCGAGGTCGCGCTCAAGGGGCTGTATGCGGTGATCAACGTGCTTGCGGCCAACCAGGTGTATTTCTTTTACCGGGCCGAGCTGGATCAGCCCCGCTGGCACCCCGGCGAAGAAAGCCTGGATGTGCAGTTGTTCCACGAAACCGACCTTCCCTGGGGACAGATCGCGTTTCGCAGCGTGGCGCAAACCCTGCAACAGTATTTCGCCGATTTGCGCACCGGGCATTTCCCGGTCCACACCTTCGACATTGCCTGACTCGCTCAGGCGCATCCGCCGGTCGGCAAGGCCGAACCGGCATTCATGAGTTTCCAGAAGCCGTCAGCGGCAAACAACAGCAACACCGCGCCAGCCACGAGGTGAAACCCACGCCGGTTGGTGCGCTGGCTGATCCAGCGCAGGGTATGGCCCGCAAACAGCATATGCGGCAGGGTGCCCAGCCCGAAGGCCAGCATGGCCAGCGCGCCTTCCCAGGCGGTTGCACTCAGGAACGCCAGCGACAGCGCCGAATACACCAGCCCGCAAGGCAGTAGCCCCCAAAGCAACCCGGCGCCCAGCCGTTTTGCGAACGTATCGAACGGCAGCAGCCGAGACAGCAGCGGCTGCGTCAGCCGGGCGAGCCCCTGCCCGATCCAGCCCGCTCCCACTGCACGCTGCAACCACGCCTGCCAGCGCGGTGATGCCACTTGCTGCAACACCATCCACATCCCCACACCCAGCAGCGTCAGATTGCCCAGGGCGAACAGCGCAAGCTGCACCGGGCGGGCGCTGGCCGCCCATACCCCGGCGCCAATCATCCCGGCGATGCCCCCGAGCATGGCGTACGACAGTACGCGCGCGCCCTGTAGCTGTAGCTGGTTGAGGAGCAACCGTCGTGCCGGCAGCAGCACCCGCTCGCCCGACGCCCGCTCCGACGCCACGACAAGACCGCCGCACATCGCCGCGCAGTGCAGCCCGCCGGTGAGACCCATCAACAAAAGGCTCAGTGGAATGGTTGTATTCATTGCATTGTGCTGTATCCTGTCATCACCCATTCAAGCACATATCGTCGCATTGCAATCCATGAAATCGACCCCGACGCCCAGCGCCACACAGATGGAAAAACCCCATCCTTGCGATGTGTGCTTCCAGAGCAAGTTCTGCCTGCCGATTGCGCTGCAGCCCGCAGAGATGGCGCGCATTCGCGACGTGATCCAGGCCACGGTCCGGGTGCAAAAAGGTGAGACCCTGTTCAGCGCCGGACAGCCCATGACCAAGGTCTATTCGGTGCATGCCGGCTCGTTCAAATCGTATGTCACCAGCTCGGACGGCCGAGAGCAAATCGTCGGATTCCATATTCCCGGGGAACTGATGGGTCTCGAGGGCCTAGGCCAGAACACCTTCTTCACCGACACAGTGGCGCTCGAAGACAGCGAAGTCTGTGAAATCGATCTGCGCGCACTGGAAATGACTGCGCGGGACCTGCCCTCTTTGCAGCATCAGCTGCACAGCATCGTCGGCAACAAGCTCATTCGCGCGCAGCAAGACCAGTTTGCGCTGGGCAGTATGCATGCGGACGAGCGTCTGGCGCGTTTTTTGCTCGATTTGTCCGAGCGCTTCAAGGCGCGCGGCCTATCTCCCGACGAATTCGTGCTGCGCATGAGCCGTGAGGAAATCGGCAGTTATCTGGGGCTCAAGCTTGAGACCGTCAGCCGCCTGATGTCCAAATTCCACTCGGCCGGGCTGATTCATGTCGCGCAGCGCCAGATCCGCATCACCGACCGCAAGGCGCTGGCCGAACTGCTCATGCCGCAGGGCTGAATCCAGCGCGACCGCTCTCGGTCTTTGTCTGTCGGTGTCGTGCGGCCAGACAGCGCGGCCACTGCCACACCTCACACGCCCGGTTCGAGCGTCAGGCTGGTGCCGGGCACCCATACCCCGGCAAGACGCCAGTCGGCCGTCTCCAGATGCACCCGGTAACGCACCGGCTCGAGCGGCGGCGCAAACCCGCTGTACAAGCCCGAGGTGCCGCGGTGCAGATCGATCTGCAGGTCCTTCTGGTTCGACAGCGGGTGGCGCAGCGTCAACCGCAGCGTGTCCTGCGCAACGCTCTGGTTCAGCCTCAGATCGATGCGCCCGCCAGTGACCGACATCACGCCCGACAGGCGCATCGCCTGCGCATGGCGCTCGCGCTGAATGTCACCGCCGACCGCAAGCCCTTTTTTGTAGTAGTGATCGGTGACCAAACTGTCGGGCGACCGGCTGGCCAGAAAAATCGTGTACAGACTCGCCACCACGGCGATCAGTGGCAGCGCCATCAGAAACCAGGGCCAGGGTTCGCGGTACCAAGGGCGGGGGGCGGGTGTGTGCATGACAACTCCTGTGAGGCGTGCGCTCAGGGCACGATGAAGGTGGTCTTGCTGGTCGCGGAAACCGGTTTGGCATCGTCGGACCGGGCGATGATCTCAATCTTGTAGACGCCTTTTTTCGCGCTGTCGACCGGAATGGTCACCTCCAGCGGCGCGAGGATGTTGGTCGCAGGCGGCAGTTCATACAGATTGCGGCCATGCACCGCGATGCCGTCGATCCCCCTGGCCTGGACCTGAATCTTGCGCGGCTTTTCCGTGGTGTTCATCAGCTGGATTTGATAGACGTTCTCGATCAGGCCACCTGGGATTTCGCGAGAGAACACGCCACGGTCGCGCATCACGTTCATTTTGAGCGGATCGCGCAGAGCCAGGCCGCCGACGAACAGACCGATCATCACCAGCAGCAGCGCGGAATAGATCAGAATGCGCGGCCTGAACAGGTGCGCCCACTGTTGGCGCTTGTTCCACTTGTTCTTCAGCGCGTTCTCGCTGGAGTAGCGAATCAGTCCGCGCGGGGAACCGACCTTGTCCATGACCTGGTCGCATGCATCGACACAGGCCCCGCAGCCGATGCACATGTACTGCAAGCCGTCGCGGATGTCGATCCCGGTCGGGCAGACCTGTACGCAGATGCTGCAGTCGATGCAATCCCCCTTGCCCTGCGCGCGCCGATCGCCCCCTTTGACATGCTTGCCCCGCGGCTCACCGCGCTCGGCGTCGTAGGTCACGATCAGGGTGTCCTTGTCGAACATCACCGACTGAAAGCGCGCGTAGGGGCACATGTACTTGCACACCTGCTCGCGCATGAAGCCGGCATTGCCGTAGGTGGCAAAGCCGTAGAACAGGATCCAAAAGGTCTGCCATGGCCCCAGGCTGAGGGTCATGACCTGATGCGCCAGGGTCAAGATCGGAGTGAAATAGCCCACGAAGGTAAATCCGGTCCACAGCGCCAGGGCGATCCACAGTGCGTGCTTGAGGACCTTGGTGCGGATTTTTTTGGCGTTCCACTCTGCGCTGTCCAGGCGGATGCGCGCCAGACGGTCGCCCTCGACCTTGCGCTCGATCCACATGAAGATTTCGGTGTAGACCGTCTGCGGACAGGCATAGCCGCAAAACAACCGCCCGGCGATGGCGGTGAACAGAAACAGGCCGTAGGCGGAAATGATCAGCAGCAGCGCCAGAAAGATCACATCCTGCGGCCACAGGATCATGCCGAAAAAGTAAAACTTGCGCTCCGACAGGTCGAGCAGCACCGCCTGCCTGCCATCCCACTGCAGCCAGGGTAACCCGTAGAACAGCGCCTGGGTGAAGATCACCATCGCTACCCGCCAGTTGTTGAACCAGCCGGTGACCGAGCGGGCGTAAATCTTCTTGCGCACCTCGTACAACCACTCTTCGGAGGTGGTGATGTCGTCGTCGCTGGGGTCGGGTGCCTTGACGTTCATGGGCAGCGTGGGGGCAGATGGAGGGCCATTCGCAGTGGCGCGGGACGCAAATCGACTGCGCCCCGCCAGCGAAATGCTCGGTCAGTGATGGCGTGATCGCGCCTCACTTGGCCGCAGTGGAACCGTGGCTGATGCTATAGATGTATGCGGCGAGCAGGTGGATCTTCTCGGGAGACAGGAGGTCTTTCTGCGCGGGCATCTGGCCGGCACGCCCCTTTTCAATGGTGTGCGAGATGGTTTCGATGCTCGATCCGTACAACCACTGCCGCTTGGGATCGGTCAGGTTCGGAGCGCCCAGCGCCTTGTTGCCGGTGCCATCGGCCCCATGACAGCCAGCGCAGGCCGTAGCGAACAAGGGCTTGCCCTGCGCCGCCAGCTTGGCGTCATGGCTCATGCCGCTCAAGCTGCGCACATAGTTGGCCACCGCCAGCACGCCCGGCTTGCCGCCGACCGCAGCCTCCATCGGCGGCATCATGCCCAGCCGGCCATTGGTGATGGTCTCGACCAGCACCTCCGGGCTGTTGCCGTAGAGCCAGGCGTTCGGGTTTTTCTGAGTCAGATTGGGAAAGCCCTTGGTGCCACCGGCGTCCGATCCGTGGCACTGCGAACAGTAGGTCAAGAACATCCGCTGCCCCGTGGCCATCGCCGTGGGGTTGGCTGCGAGCTCGGAAATCGGCGTTTTCATGTACTTGGCATACAGCGGTTCGATGCGCGCATCGAAGGCGGCGGATTCCTGCTGGTACATCTTGTCGCTGGAAAAGTCGAGCACACCCTTGTAGAACGCCAGACCGCCATAGAGCACCAGATACACCACGGCGAAAACCAGCGTGAGGATGAACAACCCCATCCACCAGCGCGGCAGCGGATTATTGAACTCCTGCAGATCGCCGTCCCAGACATGGCCCGTGGTCGCGATGGGATTGCCCGCCTTGTCGCGAAACACGGTCTGCTTGGCCGTACCGCGCAGGAAGAAGAACAGCGAAATGATCGAAATGATGGTGACGCCGCCGATCCAGAAGGCCCACCCGGGGGAATAGAACTGGTTCATGATTTGGACTTGTCAGAGGTCTGCGAGTCACCGCCCTTGTCGAAGGACTCGGGCGGGTGGTTCTTGGAGTCGAGAAAGGGGATCAGACCGTCCTGCTCATGTTTTTTCTTAAACCGCGGAGAAAACGCCCACCAGACGATGCCGAAGAACACCGCCATGGAGCACAGGAGAACGATCGATCCGAAGGACATGGCCGGCCTCAGTAGTTGATGTAGTTCGCCTTAGACTTGTAGTTGCTCAGCGCCGTCCCCAGACTCTGCAGGTAGGCGATCAGCGCGTCCTCCTTGGTCTTGCCCTCAAGTTCCTTGGGCGCCGCGGCGATTTCAGCATCGGTGTAGGGCACGCCCAGGGTGCGCATCGCGCGCATCTTGGCCTGGATCTTGTCGGCCTCGGCTGGCTGGTGCTGTAGCCAGGTGTAGGCCGGCATGATGCTCTCGGGCACCAGATCGCGCGGCTGGCGCAGGTGCAGACGCTGCCATTCGTCAGAGTACTTGCCACCCACACGCGCCAGGTCGGGTCCGGTGCGCTTGCTACCCCACTGGAAGGGGTGGTCGTAGACCGACTCGCCGGCGACCGAGTAATGGCCGTAGCGCTCGACCTCGGCGCGCAGCGGGCGGATCATCTGCGAGTGGCACAGATAGCAGCCCTCGGCCAGATACACGTCGCGCCCTTCGAGTTGCAGCGCGGTGTAGGGCTTGACCCCAGGAATGGGCTGGGTGGTGGTCTTGTCGAAGAACAGGGGCACGAGCTGAACCAGCCCGGCAATGCTGACGACGATCGCCACCAGCACGATCATCAGACCGACGTTCTTCTCGATGGTCTCGTGACTGAAAGAAGCCATGAATGTCTCCGGAGAATGATCAGGCGTGGGCCGGGGCCAGCGCAGGAACCGGGGCATCGACCGGCTTGCCCTGACGGATGGTGCGGTAGGCGTTGTAGACCATCAGGCACATGCCAAACAGGTAGATCGAGCCGCCGATGGCGCGAATGACATACAGAGGAATGACCGCCTTGACGCTCTCGATGAAGCTGTAGGTCAGCGAACCGTCAGCCTGCATCGCACGCCACATCAGGCCTTCGGTCACACCGGCGACCCACAGCGAGGCGATGTAGAGCACCACACCAATAGTGGCGGTCCAGAAGTGGACTTCGATGAGCTTCTTGCTCCACATCTGGGTCTGGCCCCATAGCCGCGGGATCAGGTAATACAGGCTGCCCATGGTGATCATGCCGACCCAGCCCATCGCACCGGAGTGCACATGGCCGATGATCCAGTCGGTGTAGTGGCCCAGCGCGCTGACCGTCTTGACCGACAGCATCGGCCCTTCGAAGGTGGACATGCCGTAGAACGACAGCGCGGTGATCAGGAACTTGAGGATGGGATCCTCACGCAGCTTGTACCAGGCGCCCGACAGGGTCATCATGCCGTTGATCATGCCGCCCCAGGAGGGTGCGAGCAGGATGAGCGAGAACACCATGCCCAGCGACTGCGTCCAGTCGGGCAGCGCGGTGTAGAGCAGGTGGTGCGGACCGGCCCACATATAAGTGAAGATCAGCGCCCAGAAGTGCACGATCGACAGCCGGTAGGAATACACCGGGCGCTCGGCCTGCTTGGGGATGAAGTAGTACATCATGCCCAGGAACGAGGTGGTGAGGAAAAAGCCCACCGCGTTGTGGCCGTACCACCACTGGATCATCGCATCTTGCGCACCGCCGTAGACCGAGTAGCTCTTCCACGACAGCAGACTGATCGGCAGCTTGATGTTGTTGACGATGTACAGCAGCGCAATGGTGATGATGTAGGCGCCGAAGAACCAGTTGGCCACATAGATATGCGGGGTCTTGCGCTTGAACACCGTGCCGAAGAACACGATGGCATAGGCCACCCAGGTGACCACGATCAGCAGGCTGATCGGCCATTCCTGCTCGGCGTATTCCTTGCCACTGGTGATGCCCAGCGGATAGGTGATGGCGCACAGCACGATGACCGCGGTCCAGCCCCAGAAGGTGAACTCGGCCAGCTTGGGCGCAAACAGCGGCACCTGACAGGTGCGCTGCACGACGTAATACGAGGTGGCGAACAGCGCCGTGCCGCCAAAGCCGAAGATCACCGCGTTGGTGTGCAGCGGACGAAGACGCCCCCAGCTCAGCCACTCAATGCCGTAGGTCATGTCGGGTAACACCAGTTGCACCGCAATGAACACGCCCACCAGCATGCCCACGACGGCCCAGACCAGGGTCATCACCGTGAATTTGCGCACCAGCGCATAGTTGTATGTCTGCTTCAGCGTCAGATCGCTCATCTGCTCCACCTGTTGGTCAAAAAGAAGGGGACGTAATGTAGGACATCATGATTTACTTATAGATACACTGAATTGACATGTATCAACACATTGCAAAGAGTTAGGGAAAGCACTAGGGAAGCGGAAGAGTCAATGCGACATACCGTCGCATGCATGCATCACGACCGCGCTGTTGGTGGCGGGTCTTTCGGGTCTGATGCCTTGTGGTTTTGCGCTGACTCCGGGCGGTCGTCGTCCATCAGGATGGCATGCGCCGGGCCTTCCAGGTCGTCGAACTGTCCGCTGCGCGCCGCCCACCACAGCACCCCGACGATCAGCAACACCAGCAGCACGCTGATCGGAATGAGGATGATCAGGGAATCTTCCATGCCGGCCTTCAGGCGGTTTGCTCGCGCGGTTCGCGCCGCGCCAGGCGTGCCGCGTTGAGCACCACCAGCAATGACGACGTGCTCATGCCCACCGCCGCCCACAATGGGGTAATGAACCCAGCGACGGCCAGCGGAATGGCAATCAGGTTGTACACCACCGCCCAGATCAGGTTCTGCCGCATCACCGCCACGGTGCGCCGCCCGGTTGACACCAGCCGCGGCAACGCCCGCATGTCCGGATGATGCAGGATGACGTCGGCACCGGCCCGCGCGATCGGCGCTGCGCCTGCAAAGCTCACCGACAGATCGGCGGCAGCCAGCACCGGCGCGTCGTTAACACCGTCGCCCACCATCGCCACCACCCGTCCCTGCGCCCGCCACTGGCGCACGCGGGCAAGCTTGTCCTCGGGGCTGAGCCCGCCCTCGGCCCGCTCCAGCCCGAGCCGCGCGGCCCAGGCGGCAACGGTACGCGGGTTGTCGCCCGAGAGCACCGCGACCTCGGCGCCGCCGCGGCGCAGGGCCTGCAGCGCCTCGCGCGCGCCGGGCCGCAGTGTTTCGGCAATGTCGAACACCGCGAGCGCACGGCCGTCCAGGCTCAGCCCCAGACGGGTGACCGGAATATCGGTCTCGGACGCAGTGGCGGCCTGTGCCACCCCGCTGAACCCGGCGTGCCCCAGACGCAGCGTGCCGCCCTGCCACTGCGCCTGCATGCCGGCATGCGGTACCGCGCGCAGGTCCTGCACCTGCTCGATCGGTCCGTCTGCCGGTGCGTCGGCCAAAAAGGCCCGCGCCAGCGGATGCTGCACCCCCTGCTCCAGCGCCCGTGCCAGTGCCAGCACCTGCGCGCGGCTAAATGCCGGGTCGAGCACCCGCACCTGAGCAATCACCGGCTCGGCCGTGGTCAGCGTGCCGGTCTTGTCGAATAGCCACAGATCGACCCTGGGTGCACGATCGAGCGCATGGCCCCGCGCCAACAGCACCCCATGGCGCGACAGCTGCGCGGTGGAGGCCGCCAGCGCCGCCGGCACCGCCAGCGACAGCGCGCACGGGCAGCTCACCACCAGCACCGCGATCAGTGTGGGCATGATGCGCGCCGGGTCCAGCCACCACCACAGCCCCACCGTGAGCAGCGCCACCAGCAACAGCCCCGCAGTGAACCACTGCGCGGCGACATCGGCGATCTGCGCCGAACGCGGCTTGCTCGCCAACGCATGCTGCATCAGCTCGACCATCTGCGCGATGCGTGTGCCTGCGCTGGTTTGCGTGGCGCGCAGCACCAGCGGCGACTGCCGGTTCATACTGCCGGCCAGCACGGTGTCGCCGACCTGCTTGTCCACCGCGCGGCTCTCGCCGGTGAGCAACGCCTCGTCCACCTGCGAGCGACCGGAAATCACCACGCCGTCGACCGCGGCTGCACTGCCGCTGGGCAGTTCCACCTCGTCGCCCACGCGCACCTGGGTGATGGCCACGCTGCGCCAGTCGTCCTCGGCGCTCGAACGCACCCGCACCGCAGCCGGGAGTTGCTCCATGAGTTCCTCGGCGGCATTGAGGCTGCGCTGGCGCAGGCCGTCTTCGATCAGCCGCGCGGTGAGCAGCAGCGCGAGGAACATCACCACCGAGTCGAAATACACATGGCTGTGGCCCTGCGCCACGCTCCACACACTGGCGGTGAACGCACTCCATAGCCCGAGGGTGACCGGCACGTCCATCCCCAGCCGACGGTTGCGCAGATCGCGCAGCGCGCCCATCAGAAAGGGCCAGCCGGAAAACAGCAGCGCCGGCAGGGTCAGCGCCAGGCTGCCCCACTGGAAGATGCTTTTCTCCGCGGTGTTCATGCCGTCGGGGTCGATATAGCCCGGCCAGGCGAACATCATCACCTGCATCATTGCCAGCCAGGCCACCAGGGTGCGCAGGATGGCCAGGCGCCGCGCGCGGCGGTGGCTGAGTTCGCTTTGATGCCGCGCATTGGGCAGCGGGCGGTAGCCCACCTCGGCCAGTGCCTGAAACACCTGCGGCAGTTGCACCTGGTGCGCGTCCCATTGCAGCGCAACTCGGCGCGTGGAGTAGTTGACCGTTGCGGCCAGCACGCCGGGAATTGCGCGCAGCCGCTGCTCGATGAGCCAGACGCAGGCACCGCAGTGGATGCCTTCCACCGCGATCTGGGTGCTCCATTTGTCGTCACCCAGCGGGGTGGCGTAGGCCGCAAGGAAAGCGGGGTCAGCCAGCGCTATCCATTGCTGATGCAGCCGCTTGATTTCTTGGGGCGGCAGCGCGGCCATTGCGCCTTCGCCCGCGGTGCGGCGGTCGTAATACGCGCACAACCCGCCCTGCACAATGATCTCGGCCGCCGCCGCGCAGCCCTGGCAACAGAAGCTGCGCCACTGGCCGTCGAGTTCCATGCGCACCGGTGCGTTGCCCAGCGGCAGGCTGCAGTGATAGCAGGCGCCCTCGCTCGAAACCGGCACGGACGTGTGCGACGGCGCAGGCGCTCCGGTCAGCGAAACACTGGAACTCGACATACCCCGCATCCTAGAAGCCCGGTACTGAGCCGTCTTGAGATGTATCAAGAAGTTTCTATCTATCCCCTCGGGTATTCCCGGATCGGTCGCGGCTCAAGCGTCCCACTGCGCCCAGACCTTTTCCAGCCGTTTGAACGACACCGGCATCGGCGTGCGCAGTTCCTGCGCGAACAGCGATACCCTCAGCTCCTCGATCAGCCAGCGCAAATCCTGCAGGCGCTGCGGCAGCGCGCCGCGATACTGCGCCGCTTCGCGCTGCCAGCGCGCCAGCCACGGCGCGAGCTGCGCGCGCAATTGCGCATCACGCGCGGGATCGGTGCGAAACTTGTCCAGCCGCCGCTGGATCGCCTGCAAGTAGCGCGGAAAGTGGCCGATCTGCGCAGGCGGGGTTTGCGAGATGAACTGCGCGGGCAACAGCGCCTGCAGTTGCGCGCGGATGTCGGCAAGCAGCTCGGGCTGGTTCTTGAACGCCGCGAGCTTTTTCTGCACCTGCGCATACTCCTGCAAAATCTGCCCGGCAAGCCGCGCCACCTCGGCGGCAAGTAGCTGGAACCGGGGTTTTCCCTCAGCCAGACGCTGCATGAAAGCCGCCTTGTCCGCGGGCAGCGGCTCGGCCAGAAACGCGCGGTCCAGTGCGGCGTCGATGATCTGGGTGCGCAGCAACTCGGCGCTGCCCAGCGGCAGGAACAGCATCGCTGTCTGCTGGAATCCGGGCAGGCTTTTTTCCGCGTGCCGAATCTGCTCGCGCAGCTGCAGTGCAAACAGCCGCCGCAGCCCGCCGCGGTGCAGCCGCGCAGCTTCCTCGGCGGTGTCAAATACATCCACATCCACCGCGCTGCCCTTGTCAACCAGCGCCGGAAAGCCGATCAGGGTATGCGCGCCGCGGCGCAGTTCGAGCAGTTCGGGCAGGGTGTCGAAGCTCCAGTCGGTCAAGCCCTGCAGCGCATCGGCGGGCTGGTCGGCAGGCACGGCAACTGGGGCGGCGTTCGCATCCTGCGGCGATGCGGCAGACGCCTGCGCCGCGCGTTGCGGAAGGCGAGTGCGCAGCTTGGCGAGTTCGGCAAAGGCGCTGCGCGAGGCTTGGCCATGGTCGGCGCGCAGCTTGTCGATGTCGCGCCCGGCGTCGATGCGCCGGCCGTGCGCATCGATCACCTGCACATTGAAAAACAGATGTGGCCCGAGGGTCTCGAGTTTGAAATCGGTGCGCTGCAGCGCCAAACCGGCGTGCTCTCGCACCAGCTCGCGCAGTGCGTCGAGCAGGTCGCCCTGGCCAAAGCGCTCGGGCACGGTGAGTTGCTGCGCGAAGCGCTCGGCGGTCTGCGCCAGCGGCAGCAGGCGCGCGCGCGAGCGCTGCGGCAGGCTTTTGAGCAGTGCGAAGATCTTTTCCTTCAGCAGGCCCGGCACCAGCCATTGCAGACGCTGCGCCGGAATCTGATTCAGCGCGGCCAGCGGCGCCAACACGGTGACACCGTCGCGCGCGCCGCCGGGGTCGAAGGTGTATTCGAGCTGCAGTTCCAGCGCGCCCAGCCGCAGGCGGTTGGGAAAAGCCTCAGTGGTGATACCCGCGGCCTCGTGGCGCATGAGTTCGTCGCGCTGCAGGAACAGCAGCCTGGGCGCGTTGCGTACCGCGTCGCGGTACCAACGGTCGAAACTAGCGCCGCTGTGTACCTCGGCTGGGATGTGGCGGTCGTAAAAGGCGTAAATCAGTTCGTCATCGACCAGCACATCCAGGCGCCGGGCCTTGTGCTCGAGCTTTTCGATCTCGACGATCAGTCCCCGGTTATGCGTGAAAAACGGCCATTTGCAGTCCCACTCGCCCTCGATCAGCGCCTGGCGGATGAAGATCTCGCGGGCCTGCGTGGGGTCGATGCGGCCGAAGTCCACCCGCCGCTGGTTGTAGACCACCAGACCGTAGAGCGTGGCGCGTTCGAAGGCGGTGACCTGCGCCGGACGTTTTTCCCAGTGCGGGTCGAGCACACTGGTCTTGAGCAGATGCGCGCCCACCGCTTCCAGCCATTGCGGCTCGATGCGCGCCACGCCGCGTGCATAGAGCCGGGTGGTTTCCACCAGCTCGGCAGCCATGATCCAGCGGCCCGCCTTGCGTCCCAGCGGCGACGATGGGTGGATCGCAAAGCGGATGCCTCTTGCCCCTAGGTATTGCGCATCGTCGTCACCCTTGTAGCCGATGTTGCCCAGCAGTCCGCTGAGCAGCGCGGTGTGGACCTGCTCGTAGGTGGCCGGCGCCGTGTTGAGCCGCCAGCCCTGCTCGGCCACCAAGGTGTGGAGCTGGCTGTGCACGTCGTGCCACTCGCGCAGCCGCAGCGGCGAGAGATACTGCCCGCGCAGCTCGGCCCACAGCTTGCGCTGCGATTTTTTGTGTTCCACCGCAGCGTGGTAATGCGCCCAGAGCTTGAGCCAGCCGAGAAACTCCGAGCGCTCGTCGGCAAATTTGCGGTGCGCCTCGTCTGCGGCTTGCTGCGCCTCGGCGGGGCGTTCACGCGGGTCCTGCACCGATAGCGCGGCGGCGATGATCAGCACCTCGGTGAGCGACTCGCGGTTGCGCGCTTCCAGAATCATGCGGCCGATGCGCGGGTCGAGCGGAAGGCGGGCCAGCTCACGGCCCCGCGGAGTGAGGGCGTTGCGCGTGTCGACCGCGCCAAGCTCGGCCAGCAGCTGGTAGCCGTCGGCAATCGCCTTGCGCGGCGGCGAGTCGATGAACGGAAAGTCTTCGATGGCATCGAGCCCGAGCGACTTCATGCGCAGAATCACCGCGGCCAGCGACGAACGCAGCACCTCGGGCGTGGTAAAGCGCGGGCGCGACTGGAAATCGGCCTCGTCGTACAGCCGGATGCACACACCGTTGGCCACTCGGCCGCAGCGCCCGGCGCGCTGCTGCGCCGCGGCCTGGCTGATCGGCTCGACCTGCAACATCTCGACCTTGTTGCGGTAGCTGTAGCGCTTGACCCGCGCCAGCCCGCTGTCGATGACATAGCGGATGCCTGGCACGGTCAGCGAGGTCTCGGCCACATTGGTCGCCAGCACCACGCGCCGCGCGCCGCCGCTGGCAAACACCCGGTCCTGCTCGGCCTGCGACAGCCGTGCATACAGCGGCAGGATCTCCACCGCCTGCCGCCCGGTCTCCAGATGGTGCTTGCGTAGCGCGGCCTCGGTTTCGCGGATTTCACGCTCGCCCGGCAGGAACACCAGGATGTCTCCCGGGCCGATCCGCCATAGTTCATCGACCGCATCGCAGATCGCTGCAGCCTGGTCGCGGTTGTCGCCCGAATACGAATCAACACTGGGCCGCACTAGGTTTCCTTGCTCCCCTGCGGAGACGGGCTGGGCGGAGCCTGGCACCGGCGGTGGACCATCCTTGATGCCGAAAGGTCGCCAGCGCACCTCCACCGGATAGAGCCGGCCGGACACCTCGATCACCGGCGCCTTGCCCTTGGCCGAGCGGAAATGCTCGGCAAAGCGCTCGGCATCGATGGTCGCCGAGGTGACGATGAGCTTCAGATCGGGGCGACGCGGCAGCAGCTGCTTCAGATACCCGAGCAGCACGTCGATGTTCAGGCTGCGCTCGTGCGCCTCGTCGATGATGAGCGTGTCGTACGCGCGCAACAACGGGTCGCTCTGCGTCTCGGCAAGCAGGATGCCGTCGGTCATCAGCTTGATCGACGCGCCCGGCTGCAGCCTGTCGTTGAACCGCACCTTGTAGCCGACTTGCGCGCCGAGTTCGCTGCCCAATTCCTGCGCAATTCGCCGGGCGATGCTCACCGCCGCCAGCCGCCGCGGCTGGGTGTGGCCGATCAGGCCGCTGCCGCCCGCACCCAGACCGCGGCCGATCGACAGCGCGATCTTCGGCAGCTGCGTGGTCTTGCCCGAGCCGGTCTCGCCGCAGACGATGACCACCTGATGTTCCCGCAGCGCCTGCGCGATGTCCTCGCGCCGCTGTGACACCGGCAGGTCTTGCGGAAAGTGCACCGCGCCCACCGGGGTCGCGGCCACGGCCTGGCGCGCGGCAGCAGGGCGGCGCGGACGCGGCGGACGGGTGGACATCTGTTCAGGCATGGAAGACAACGACATCGCAAGGCAACCCGCCATTTTCGGATAATCGCGGCATGATCGCCCAGCAAGAACAATTCGTCGGATGGCTGCGCTCAGTGGCGCCCTATATCCACGCCCATCGCGGCAAGACCTTCGTCGTTGCGATCGCCGGCGAGCTGATCGCTGCCGGGAAGCTCAACGCCCTGGTGCAGGACGTGGCGCTGCTGACCGCCATGGGCGTGCGCATCGTGCTGGTGCACGGCTTTCGCCCGCAGGTCGAGGCCCAGCTGCGCGAAAAAGGCGTTGGCGCGCGCTACTCGCACGGCATGCGCGTGACCGACGAAATCGCCCTCGACGCCGCGCAGGAAGCCGCAGGGCAGCTGCGCTTCGAGATCGAGGCCACGTTCAGCCAGGGCCTGCCTAACACGCCGATGGCCGGCGCGACCGTGCGCGTGGTCTCGGGCAATTTCATCATCGCCCGGCCGGTGGGCATCATCGACGGGCTGGACTTCCAACACACCGGACTGGTGCGCAAGGTGGACGCGCCAACCATCCAGCGCGCGCTCGAATATGGCGCGGTGGTGCTGATGTCGCCGTTCGGCTATTCGCCCACCGGCGAGGCGTTCAACCTCAGCATGGAAGACGTGGCCAGCAGCGTCGGCGCGGCGATCAAGGCGGAAAAACTCATCCTGATCACCGAGGTCGACGGCGTGGTCGACGATGAACACAACCTCATCCCCGAACTCACCGTGGCGCAGGCCGAGCAACTGCTCGCCCGCCTGCCAGACCCGCAGCAGCCCACTGATACCGCCTTCTACCTGCGCCACGCGGTGCGCGCGGTGCGCGGCGGAGTGGCCCGCGCGCACATCGTGCCGTTTGCGATCGACGGCTCGCTGCTGCTCGAACTCTTCACCCACGACGGCGTGGGTACCATGATCGCCGACGAGCATCTTGAGCACCTGCGCCAGGCCACGGCAGATGACGTCGGCGGCATCCTGCAGCTCATCGAGCCGCTCGAGGAGCAAGGCGTGCTGGTCAAGCGCAGCCGCACCGAAATCGAGCGCGACATCGCCAACTACACCGTGCTCGAGCACGACGGCATCATTTTCGGCTGCGCCGCGCTTTACCCCTATCCGCAGTACAAGACCGGCGAGATGGCCGCGCTCACCGTCCACCCCTCGGCGCAAGGCCAGGGCGACGGCGAGCGCATCCTCAAGCACATCGAGCAGCGTGCCCGTGCGCAAGGGCTGCAAAGCATTTTCGTGCTCACCACTCGCACCATGCACTGGTTTCTCAAGCGTGGCTTCGTGCTGGTCGAGCGCGACTGGCTGCCGCCCGAGCGTCGCCTGCGCTATGACGACCAGCGCCGCTCGCGCGTGCTGGTCAAGTATCTGACCTGACCCCCTGCCGACGCCTTCGGCGGATCACCCCTTACCCACAGCGCAAAGGACATCCCGATGACACGCATGGTTCACTGCATCAAGCTCGGCCGAGAAGCCGAAGGCCTGGACTTCGCTCCCTACCCCGGCGAGCTCGGCGCGCGCATCTACAACAACGTCTCCAAGGAGGCCTGGGCCGCCTGGCTCAAGCACCAGACCATGCTGGTCAATGAAAACCGCCTCAACCTTGCCGACGCCCGCGCCCGCCAGTACCTGGCGCGGCAGATGGAAAAATACTTTTTCGGCGAAGGCGCCGAAGTGCCACAAGGCTACGTCCCGCCCACTGCTTGAGGCGCACCGACTCCGGCTGCCGTAGAGCCCTGCCGTCCTCGCATCGCATACTGTGCAGAGTATTTTTGTTCGGACTACAGCAGGTTGCTACAACAATTCACACTGTTGCGCAATCAACACTAAACACAATGTGGTGTATGCGCGGGCGCTCCTAGCATATGCCCGTCTCGAATACTCAAATCAGTATTCAGAGTCAATGCGCTGTCCAGCAGACGTCTGAAAGCGTCTGACCCCCCGCTTGCAAGAGGGGCCGGAGCGGCCAGCATGCCGCATGGCTTTTCGCGATAAGCGGTAGGAATCAGATCTTTCAGCCGCCGGTCGACGGTGCCATCAATCAACATAGGAGGTCGGGCCAACGCCCGGTAGGAGAGACCACATGCAGATGAAAAAACTCGCAGTCGCGCTGGCCCTGAGTGGCCTGGGCTGCATTCCAGCCGCGCACGCGACCAACGGCTACTTCCAACCCGGATTCAGTGTCAAATCCGTCGGCATGGGCGGTGTGGGAATCGCATTCCCGCAAGACGCCATGGCCGCAGCGATGAACCCGGCGGGGATGGTCGACATTGGCAATCGCCTGGACTTCGGTGTGACCCTGTTTCAGCCCAAGCGTAACGTCAGCCTGAGCCCAGACGCCACCGTGTACAGCCCGCAGGCGGGTCAGGCATTCCCTATCGGCGGCAGTTACGGGGGCAACGACCAGAAGAATTTCCTCATCCCCGAGTTTGGCGTGAACTACATGCTCAACCCGACCATGTCCGTCGGCGTGAGCGTTTACGGCAATGGTGGCCTGAACACCGGTTATTCGAAGATTTTTCCACCGTTCCAACCTGGCACCGGAGTTGATCTGCAACAGCTTTTTGTCGCACCGACCTTCGCGATGAAAATCAACCCGTCGAACTCGATCGGCGTCAGCCTCAATATCGTCCATCAGTCGTTCCGAGCCAACGGTTTGAGCAATTTGTGCAACGCTCCAGTACCCGGTGCGCCTGCCGGGTTCACCCTTTCCGCCAACCCAGCTGCCTGCACGGACAATGGGCATTCTGACTCGAACGGCGTCGGCGTACGCATCGGCTGGATCGGGCAGCTCACACCCACCCTGGCGATCGGCGCGACCTACCAGTCCGAAACCCACATGCAGGGTTTTGGTAAATACAGCGGACTGTTTGCAGGTGCGGGCAAGTTCAACATTCCCGCCAACTATGGTGTTGGCCTGGCTTGGAAAGCGACCCCCGCCATGACTGTCGCCGCCGACGTGGTGCGCATCGATTACGGCAGCATTCCAGCAATTGCCAACGGCATGCTGCCCGGTCAACTGGGTGGACAGACCAATGGCCCAGGTTTTGGCTGGAAGAGCATCAATGTGTACAAGCTCGGTGTCGCCTACCAGGTCAACGATGCCTTGACGGTGCGCGCTGGCTGGAACCACGGCGATAATCCGATTGATTCATCAAACATACTTTTCAACACGTTGGCGCCCGGCGTCGTGAAAGACCACCTCACGCTTGGCGCGACCTACGCCGTGGCAAAGAATATGGAGGTTTCCTTCGATTATGTCCACGCCTTCGGCCACTCGGTCACGGGCCCGCTGCCGATGAATTTTGGCTTCACTGGCAGCGAAACGCTCAGCATGAGTCAAAACGTGCTTGGTGTCTCGCTGGGCTGGAAGTACTGACCAGCTGCGCATTTCCCGCTGACAACCGCGGCCTCGGCCGCGGTTTTTTTGCGTGCATCGACGACAATCCGGGCATGCTGCCCTGTTACGTTCTGCTCGATCTGGAGACCACCGGCTCCAATCCGGTTCATGACCGCATCACCGAAATCGCTGCGCTACGGGTCGAATATGGACGCGTGGTGGACAGGTGGAGCAGTCTGATCCAGCCCGGGCAGCGCATTTCGCCATACATTCAGCGGCTCACCGGCATCGACGATCACATGGTGGCCGATGCACCCCCCTTCGGCGCCGTGTTGCCGCGGCTGTTGGCCTTGCTCGACGGTGCGGTGCTGGTGGCGCACAACGTCCGTTTCGACTACGGCTTTCTCAAACAGGCGGCAGCGCGTGAGGGCATAGACCTGCGGGTGAAGACGCTGTGCACCGTGCGTCTGTCGCGCAGGCTGTATCCGCAGGCGCACGGTCATGGACTGGATGCGCTGATGCACCGCCACGGCCTGCAGACCGCGGCGCGGCACCGCGCAATGGGCGATGTCGAATTGCTTCACGACTGGCTGAAGCATGCTACGGCCGAACTCGGCGCACAGACGGTGCAGGCCGCTGCACTGGCACTGTTGCACAGCAGCGCCAGCCTGCCGCCGCAGCTGGAGACGCCGATCGACGCGATCCCGGACGGCCCCGGCGTCTATCTGTTCTATAGCGAGGGCGAGATCCCGTTGTACATCGGCAAGAGTGTGCGGCTGCGCACTCGGGTGCTGTCGCATTTCCAGGCCGATCACCGCGATGCGCGGGAAATGCGCATGGCGCAGGAGGTGCGGCGGGTGCAGTGGCACGAGACGGCCGGCGACTTCGGTGCGCTGTTGTTCGAGGCGCGTCTGGTCAAGAGCTTGCAGCCGCTGTTCAACCGCCAGTTGCGGCGCGAGCGCGAGCTGTGCGCCTGGCTGCTGGCCGATGCGCCCGATTCCCGCCCTTTGCTGACCCTGGTGCGCGGCGAGGCGATCGACCCGCAGCGCATGTGCAATCTATACGGCACCTATCGCAGCCGGCGGCAGGCGGTGCAGAGCTTGCGCGCCCTGGCGCAGCGTCATGGCCTGTGCCCACAGGCGCTAGGGCTGGAATCGGGCAAGGGCCGCTGTTTTGCCCAGCAGATCGGCCAGTGCAAGGGGCTGTGCTGCGGGCAAGAGTCCGCGCAGCAGCATTACTTGAGATTGCAGACCGCGCTGGCCGCAGAGCGGCTGCGCGCCTGGCCGTATCCCGGGCCGATCGGTCTGCGGGAGCAGGATGCGCAACGCGAGCGCACCGAGTTGCATGTGTTCGACCAGTGGCGGCACCTCGGCACGGTGCGCGACGATGCCGAACTGGCCGATCTGCTGCGCGGACGCAGCGAGGCGGTTGACGGTGGTGGGTTCGACCTCGATCTCTATCGCCTCCTGCTGTCACGGCTGTGCGGCGCCAAGGGGCCACCGCCGGGGCTCATCCAGCTCAGCCGTGCTCCTTGGCATGGTTGATCGAGTATTTGGGAATCTCGATGGTCACGTCCTGATCCGACAGGATGGCCTGGCAGGACAGCCGCGAGGTCGGCTCCAGGCCCCAGGCGCGGTCAAGCAGGTCTTCCTCGGCCTCGTCAGGCTCTCCCAGGCTTTCGTACCCCTTGCGCACCACGACATGACAGGTGGTACAGGCGCACTGCATGTCGCAGGCATGTTCGATCGGCACCCCGTTTTCGAGCAGGGCTTCGCAGATCGAAGTACCGCGCCCGGCCTGCACCTGCTTGCCTTCGGGACAGTATTCGGGATGCGGCAGGACGGTGATCGTGGGCATGATGCGGTGGGAATGAAAACGGAATTCAGCGCTTGCCGGGAGGCTGCGCGTCGGTGAGCTGGGCGATCTGGGCGAGCGACTGGCCGGACAGTGCACGCTGGATGCTGCGGTTCATGCGGCGTGCGGCAAACGCATCGGTCTGGCGGGTCAGCGCCTCGGTGGCATTGCGGATCTGATCGAGATCAGTCCCCTGCTCGGCCTGTGCCAGGGTCGCCATTGCGGCGTGGATCGCGGCGTCTTCCTCGGGGCTGAGCAGGTCGCGGTCGGTTTGCATCGCGCTGCGTGTGGCAGCCAGCAGCGCCTGCGCCTCGACCCGCGCTTCCTGCAGCATGCGGGCATCGCGGTCGTCCTGAGCGTGCGCCAGGCTGTCCTGCAACATCTGTGCGATCTGCGCGTCGTCGAGCCCATAGCTCGGTTTGACCTGCACCTGAGCGTGCACGCCGGTGGTGAGTTCCTGCGCGCTGACCTCGAGCAGGCCGTCTGCGTCCACGGCAAAAGTCACGCGGATGCGCGCGGCCCCGGCTGCCATCGGCGGTATGCCGCGCAGCTCGAAGCGCGCAAGCGAGCGGCAGTCGTTCACCAGCTCACGCTCGCCCTGCACCACATGGATGGCCATCGCGGTCTGGCCATCGCGAAAGGTGGTGAAGTCCTGCGACCGCGCCTGCGGAATCGGGCTGTTGCGCGGCAGAATGTGCTCGACCAGCCCGCCCATGGTCTCGATGCCCAGCGACAGCGGGATGACGTCGAGCAGCAGCACATCGTCGGCACCGGCATTGCCGGCCAGCGCATGCGCCTGGATCGCCGCACCCAGCGCCACCACCTGATCGGGATCGAGATCGGTCAGCGGCGCCTTGCCGATTGCACGCTGCACCGCGGCGCGGACCATGGGCATGCGGGTCGCACCGCCAACCAGCACCACGCCCTGCACCTCGGCCGGGTCGACCTGCGCATCGCGCAGCGCCTGGCGCAGCAGATCCAGGGTGCGCTGCACCAGATCCGCACTGGCCTGCTCGAAATCCGTGCGTTGCACAGTGGTCGACCAGACCGTCCCGTCCGGCAGCGGCACCGAGCAGGTCACGCCCTGCGCCGTGCTCAGCTCTTCCTTGGCGTGGCGGGCGGCCATGCGCCATTGCCGCTGCAACCCGGGCGACAGTGCAGGCGTGCCGGCGCGCTCGAGCAGCAGCGCCATGAGCCGCTGATCGAAATCGTCCCCGCCCAGTGCAGTGTCTCCGCGGGTAGCCACCACCTCGAACACGCCCTTGGTCATCCGCAGCACCGACAGATCGAAGGTGCCGCCGCCGAGGTCGTAAATGACATAGAGTCCCTCGGCGCCACGGTCCAGGCCATAGGCCAGCGCGGCGGCGGTGGGTTCGTTGATCAGCCGCAGCACATGCAGGCCGGCAAGCTGCGCAGCGTCCTTTGTCGCCTGACGCTGACCCTCGTCGAAATAGGCCGGCACAGTGATGACCGCGCCGACCAGTTCACCGCCGAGCGTATCCTCGGCACGCCAGCGCAGCACCCGCAGGATGTCGGCCGAGACCTGCACCGGGGTCATTTCGCCCGCCGCGGTCTGAAAGCGCACCATGCGTGGATCGTCAGCGATGCGATAGTGCGCCAGCGCTTGCGCGGGCAGATCAGCAGGGCTGCGCCCCATGAATCGCTTGACCGACACGATGGTGTTGGCCGGATCGACCGCCTGCTCGTCGCGGGCGCGCAGCCCGACCTCGGCCCGGCCATCGGCGTGATAGTGCACGACCGAAGGCAGCAGCACCTCGCCCTGCGCATCGGGCAGGCACTGCGGTGTGCCGCTGCGCACGGCGGCCACCAGTGAATGCGTGGTCCCCAAGTCGATGCCGACGGCGCGGCGATGCCGGTGCGGATCGGGCGACTGCCCGGGTTCGGAGATTTGGAGCAAGGCCATGGGAGCAAGAGTGGTTGCGCCGCTGGCATGGCACCGGTTTGCGGGCCAGACGCCAGCGGCGAGGAATCAGTCGGCGGGATGCGAGATCGCGTCGAGCGCGCGGCGCAGCTCGTCGCCGAGGCGATCGAGAAACAGCAGCGCCCGCACCTGCTCGGCAGCCGCCTGCGGTGCATGATCCTGGTCGAGCGCCTGGGCGATCGCGGCAAGACGCTGTGCACGTTGTGCCAACACTTCGGCAAGCAGAGCCTGCAGCCCGGCACCATCTGCCGCGTCGCGTAACGCCTCGAGTCGTTCGCGCCACTGCATTTGCTGCATCAGGAAGTCGGCGGGCATCGCGGTGTTGCTGTCGGCCTGCACCGGCGCGCCTTGACGCGCGCATAGGTAGGCTGCACGTTGCACCGGGTCTTTCAAGACCCGGTAGGCGGCATTGACCTGCGCCGCCCATTGCATGGCCAAGCGTCTGTCACGCTCGCTTGCCGCGGCGAACCGGTCGGGATGAACCATCGACTGTACCGCGAGCCGCGCCCGCTCCAGCTGGGCTGGGTCGAGCGAAAAGGCTTCAGGCAGGCCGAACAGCGCAAAGTACGACTGGGACAAATCTATCGACACGGGCGCGCGGACGTGTTGGGAGGCCAAGTGGTTCACACCCGGAACGACTCGCCGCAACCGCAACGATCTTTTTCGTTCGGGTTGTTGAATGCAAAGCCCTCGTTGAGGCCCTGCCGCACGAAGTCGAGCTCGGTGCCGTCGACATAGGCCAGGCTCTTGGGATCGACCAGAATTTTCACGCCGTGGCTTTCGAAAGCCAGATCCTCGGGTTGCGGCTGATCGACGAATTCGAGCTTGTAAGCCATGCCGGAGCAGCCCGTAGTTTTCACGCCCAGGCGCACGCCAATGCCAGCGCCGCGCTTGGCGAGGTGGCGCTGCACCTGCTGTGCAGCGCGTTCGGTCAGGGTGACTGCCATCGCGGGTTCCCTCCGGCTGTGCTCAAGCGGGCTGCGCCTCGGCGCCTTGCTGCTGGGTCGGGGCGAGTCCGTGCCGTCGTTGATAGTCGTTCACCGCAGCCTTGATCGCATCTTCGGCGAGGATGGAGCAATGGATCTTGACGGGGGGCAGCGCCAGTTCCTCGGCGATTTGGCTGTTGCGGATTTGCAGCGCCTGGTCGAGGGTCTTGCCCTTGATCCACTCAGTCACCAGCGAGGACGACGCGATCGCCGAGCCGCAGCCGTAGGTCTTGAACCGGGCATCTTCGATCACGCCCTGGTCGTTGACGCGGATCTGCAGCTTCATCACGTCGCCACAGGCCGGCGCGCCCACCATGCCGGTACCCACCCGCGGATCGTCCTTGGGAAACGAGCCGACATTGCGTGGGTTTTCGTAATGGTCCACGACTTTCTCACTGTAGGCCATGATGTGTCCTCCTCGTAGATAGCCGCGCTCGGGAGCCACGGCTGGTTGTTCAATCCTGATCGATATTGTCGACTATTTGGACAACCCTGACGCCACAAGGTCAATGCGCCGCCCACTGGATGGTGCTGAGGTCGATGCCTTCCTTGTACATGTCCCACAGGGGCGAGAGGTCACGCAGCTTGGCCACGCTGTCGCGCAACAGGCGCACTGCGGTGTCGATCTCCTCCTCGGTGGTGTAGCGTCCAATGGTCATGCGCAGCGAAGAATGCGCCAGTTCGTCGCTGCGGCCGAGCGCACGCAACACATACGAGGGCTCCAGACTCGCCGAGGTGCAGGCCGAGCCGCTCGAGACCGCAACACCCTTGAGCGCCATGATCAGCGATTCGCCCTCGACATAATTGAAGCTCATGTTGAGGTTGTGCGGCACGCGGCGTTCCAGGTCGCCGTTCACATACACCTCTTCGATGTCCTTGAGGCCGTCGAGCAGGCGTTTTTGCAGCATGCGCGCGCGCTCGATGCTCGCCCCCATCTCAGCCTTGGCAATGCGGTACGCCTCGCCCATACCGACGATCTGGTGCGTCGGCAGCGTGCCCGAGCGCAAGCCGCGTTCATGACCACCGCCGTGCATCTGCGGCACTAGGCGCACCCGCGGCTTGCGCCGCACGTACAGCGCACCAATGCCCTTGGGGCCATAGGTCTTGTGTGATGCCAGACTCATCAGATCGACCGGCCAGGCCTGCAGATCGATTGCCATCTTGCCGGTGGCCTGCGCAGCATCGACATGAAAAATGATTCCGCGCTCGCGGCAGATGCGGCCGATCTCCGGAATGTCCTGGATCACACCAATCTCGTTGTTCACCAGCATCACCGACGCCAGGATGGTGTCAGGACGCAGCGCCTCTTTGAAGCGGTCGAGGTCGAGCAAGCCGTTGGGCAGCACATCCAGATAGGTGGCCTCGAACCCGCGGCGCTCGAGCTCGCGCACCGTGTCAAGCACGGCCTTGTGCTCGGTCTTGACGGTGACGATGTGCTTGCCCTTGCCCTGGTAGAACTCGGCGGCGCCTTTGAGCGCCAGGTTGTTCGACTCGGTGGCGCCGGAGGTCCAGATGATTTCCCTGGGATCAGCATTGACCAGCTCGGCCACCTGCGCGCGCGCCTTTTCTACCGCGTCCTCCGCCTCCCAGCCCCAGGCATGGCTGCGCGACGCCGGGTTGCCGAAATGCTCGCGCAACCAGGGAAGCATCGCATCGACCACGCGCGGATCGACCGGCGTGGTCGATGCGTAATCGAGATAAATCGGCAGGTGTGGTGTTGTGGACATGTTGTGAACGCTGAAAGTCGGTTGTGTGCAATGCCGCGCCGACGGCTGACACTGGCGCGGAGTTCCGTCAGCCTCGACGACCGGGCTGAGCGGTCAGAAGTTCTCAGCTCAGGGTCTGCGCCAGGTTGAACACCGAATTGGGCGCCTTGACCTTGATCGGCTTGGCAGTTGCCGGCAGCGGGGATACCGGCTTGCGCGTGGCCGCCACTTCTTCGACAGTCACGCCCTTGGCAAGGTTTTGCTCGACCAGGCCCTTGAGATTGACCGAATCGAGGAACTCCACCATCTTGGCGTTGAGTTGCGCCCACAGATCGTGGGTCATGCACGGGCCGGCTTCGTCGCCGTGGCAGTTTTCTTTGCCGCCGCACTGGGTGGCGTCGAGCGGCTCGTCCACCGCGATGATGATGTCGGCAATGCTGATTTCCTCGGGCTTGCGCGACAGGGTGTAGCCCCCGCCCGGCCCGCGTACCGAGTCGACCAGCTCGTGCCGGCGCAGCTTGCCGAACAATTGTTCGAGATAGGACAGGGAAATGTGCTGACGCTGGCTGATCCCAGCCAGGGTCACAGGGCCCAGATGTTGACGCATTGCCACATCGATCATGGCGGTCACGGCAAAACGTCCTTTGGTGGTCAGTCGCATGGCGGCTCTCCTCAACAGATCAGTGACGGCCAGTTGCAAGGTCTCGGACTCTGCCCCGGAGGGCGACAGCAGACATTACACAGTGCCGGATGGAAAATACCCGACGAAAGCATGGGGTTGATGTTACAAATCCCGATCGTTTTCGTCAACAAATCAGATTTCTCCGCGCGTCCTAAGTTCCCTGCATTGCAGGGATTTTTTGCCGCCCCGCACGCAGTCTGCATCAGCCACTTGGCTTATGCTTGCGCGCGAATGCATCCACGGAATCAATCCATACCATGCGACTGACCCTGCGGCAGATGGAAGTGCTGGTCGAAATCGCGCACAGCCGCAGCGCCACCGCGGCGGGTGATGCGCTGGCAATGTCGCAATCGGCGGTCAGCGCCGCGCTGGCTGAGCTGGAGGCGCAGTTGGGCGAGCGGGTATTCGACCGCGTTGGCAAACGCCTGGTGCTCAACGACTCTGGCCGTCTGCTGCTGCCGCGCGCTATGGCCATCCTGGATCAGACCCGGGGTATCGAGGCGCTGTTCAGCGCTGGCGCCGCGGCGCTGCGCATCGGCGCCAGCAGCACCGTGGGCAACGCCATCCTGCCCGAGATCATGGCCGCATTCTGCCGCGATCACCCCGCCGCGCAGTTCTGCCTGCGCGTGGGCAACACGCTGGCGATCGCCGATGCGGTGGCGCAGTTCGAGGTCGATCTCGGCCTGGTCGAGGGCGTTTGCCACCGCGATGACCTGGTCGTCCACCCATGGCTGACCGATCATCTCGTCGTGGTGTGCGCCCCAGACAGTCCGCTGGCTGAGCGCGAAGTGGGACTGGACCAGCTGCGCGCCGCGCGTTGGCTGCTGCGCGAGCCGGGCTCTGGCACGCGCGAAACGGTCGAAGCGCTGCTGTTGCCGCATCTGCAGCGCTTCGATCAGGCCATGGTGCTGGGCAGTTCCGAAGCCATCCGCGCCGCGGCGATCGCGGGACTGGGGCTGGCCTGCATCCCCCGCCGCCTAGTGCGCGATGTGCTGGAGCGCGGCAGCCTGGTCGTGGTGCGCAGCCCGCTTCCACCGATGCAACGCTTGCTCTACATCGTGCATCATCAAAAAAAGACCTTCTCGCAAGCCCTCGCCCGCTTTCTGCAGTTCTGCCAGGATTGGCAGGACGACGCCATACCGCCCGATTCCTGACACACCATCACCCGTTTGCCATGTCCCCGAACACCCCTGCCCCACAGTCCGCACCCCGCCTGACTTCGCTGTCGCACGGCGGCGGCTGCGGCTGCAAGATCGCACCCAACGTCCTGATCGACATCCTCAAGCGGCACGCCCCACTACTGCCTCGTCCCGAGGCTCTGCTGGTGGGCAGCGAATCGTCCGACGACGCCGCGGTCTACCTGCTCAACCCCGATCAAGCGCTGATCGCCACCACCGACTTTTTCATGCCCATCGTCGACGACCCGTTCGACTTCGGCCGCATCGCTGCGACCAACGCCATCTCAGATGTATACGCCATGGGCGGCACGCCGATCATGGCGCTGGCGCTGGTGGGCATGCCCATCGGCGTGCTCCCGCTGGAGACGGTCTCGGCCATCCTGCGCGGAGGCGAAACGGCCTGCGCGCAGGCCGGCATTCCGATCGCCGGCGGGCATAGCATTGACTCGGTCGAACCGATCTACGGACTGGCGGTCATGGGTCTGGCACATCCGGCACACATCCGCCACAACGACCGCGCCAAGGCGGGGGATGTGGTCGTGCTGGGCAAGCCGCTGGGCGTAGGCATCCAGTCTGCCGCGCTGAAAAAAGACGCACTCGACGCCGCAGGCTACGCCCGCATGGTCGCCATCACCACCCAGCTCAACACCCCAGGCCGGCGACTGGCGCAGCTCTACGGTGTGCATGCCATGACCGACGTCACCGGCTTTGGCCTGCTCGGCCACTTGCTGGAGGTCTGCCGCGGCGCCGGCCTGCGCGCGCGCGTGGAGTTTTCCCGCGTCCCGCTGATCGACGGTGTGGCCGATCTGGCGCGCACCGGCATTGCCACCGGCGCTTCCGGCCGCAACTGGGCCAGCTACGGCAGCGAGGTCTCGCTCGCCCCCGACCTGGACCCGCTGGCGCGCACGCTGCTCACCGATCCGCAGACCTCCGGCGGTCTGCTGGTTGCCTGCGCCCCCGAACAGGTGGACGCGGTGTTGGGCATTTTCCGTGACGAAGGCTTTGCGCAGGCCGCGGCGATCGGCACGCTCGTGCACGGCAGTGCTGGAATCGACGTGCGCGCCTGATCTGCGCGCCGCGGCAGCGATTGCCTGCGCCGCGCGCACGACTGTTTCACCCCCCTGCCACTCGGGCAAACCCGGGGCTGAAAAATTCAGCCGGGCTTTGTTACATCTCTATACTTCGGCCGCAGCTTGTTTCCAGCTTGTCACGCACGACGCCCTCGTGATGACCAAGTTGGCGGACAACAACCACGACCAAATCGTTCACAAAACAACCGGGAGATGTCTTGAACGCCCTGCTCGCCCTGTCCCGAGGGATCGACTGGCTCAATGAGCGCGTCGGCCGCCTGACCGTCTGGCTCATCCTCGCCTCGGCCATCATCAGCGCGCTCAATGCCGTCGTGCGCAAAGCCTTCGACTTCAGCTCGAACGCCTTTCTGGAAATCCAGTGGTATTTGTTCGCTGCCGTGTTCCTGCTGGGAGCCGGCTATACCTTTTTGCACAACGAGCATGTGCGCATCGACGTGCTCTCGAGCAAGCTCTCGCCGCGCGGGCGCAGCTGGATCGACGTCATCGGCATCGTGTTCTTTCTGTTTCCCTTCGTGTTCGAGGCGATACGTCTGTCGCTGCCAGTGGTGATCAACGCCATCGCCTCGGGAGAAATGTCGAGCAACGCCGGTGGGCTGATCCGCTGGCCGGCCTACATCCTGATGCCAATCGGCTTCTCGCTTCTCGGGCTGCAGGGCGTGTCCGAGCTAATCAAGCGTGTGGCCTTTCTGCGCGGACTGATTGACGACCCGATGGTGAAAAAGAACGAAAAAACCGCGGAAGAGGAACTCGCCGAGTTCGTGTTGGCGCAGAAACAGAAGGAGGTCAAATAAATGACCACCTTTCTCATTGCGAACATCGCGCCCATCATGTTCGGGGCGCTGGTGGTGTTCCTGCTGATCGGGTTTCCGGTGGCGTTCAGCCTGGCCGCCTGCGGGCTGCTGTTTGGCTTCATCGGCGTGGAGCTCGGGCTGATGCCGCAGGCGCTGCTCGAGGCCATTCCGCTGCGCATCATCGGCATCATGCAGAACGACACACTGCTGGCCATTCCCTTTTTCACCTTCATGGGTCTTCTGCTCGAGCGCAGCGGTATGGCCGAAGACCTGCTGGAGACCATCGGCCAGTTGTTCGGCCCGATTCGCGGCGGGCTGGCAATCGCGGTCATTCTGGTGGGCGCGCTGCTAGCGGCGACCACCGGCGTGGTGGCGGCTTCGGTGATTTCGATGGGCCTGATCTCTCTGCCCATCATGCTGCGTTACGGCTATGACCGGCGGCTGGCCTCCGGTGTGATCGCAGCCTCGGGCACGCTGGCACAGATCATCCCGCCGTCGCTGGTGCTCATCGTCATGGCCGACCAGCTCGGCCGCAGCGTGGGTGATATGTACAAGGGCGCATTCATTCCAGGTTTAGTGCTCACCGGCCTCTACCTCCTGTATGTGATTGGCGTCACCCTGCTGCGGCCACAGTGGGCGCCGGCACTCCCGCCCGAGGCGCGCACCATCCGCGAACCCGATGGCAGCAGCGGCCTGCGCTCGCTCGGTGTGCTGTTTGCCCTGGTGCTGATCTGCAGCATCGTACTGGCGAAAAACTATGGCGCGCTGCTGAGCTGGCGCGCGGGGCATGCGGTAGATGCGGCGCTGGATGAGACCATTGTCGTGGCGCTGACCTTCGGCGTGATCCTGTCTCTGTTGTTGGCGCTGCTCAACCGTGCGCTGCGGCTGCACCTGCTGTCGCGCATGGCCGAGCGCGTGACCTTCGCCCTGGTGCCGCCGCTCACGCTGATCTTCCTCGTGCTGGGCACCATTTTTCTCGGTGTGGCCACGCCGACCGAAGGCGGCGCGATGGGCGCAATGGGTGCGCTGATCATGGCACTGCTGCGCCAGCGCCTGAACATGCGCCTGCTCAAGCAGGCGCTCAACACCACAGCCAAGCTGTCGACTTTCGTGCTGTTCATCCTGATCGGCTCCACAGTGTTCAACCTGGTGTTCCAGGGGCTGGACGGTCGGGTTTGGGTAGAGCACTTGCTCACCAGCCTGCCAGGCGGCGTGCTGGGCTTCCTGATCGTGGTGAACATCCTGGTGTTCGTGCTGGCGTTCTTCCTCGACTTTTTCGAGCTGTCGTTCATCATCATTCCTCTGCTCGGGCCGGTGGCTGAAAAGCTGGGCATCGACCTGATCTGGTTCGGTGTGCTGCTGGCGGTCAACATGCAGACCTCGTTCATGCACCCACCCTTCGGCTTTGCGCTGTTTTACCTGCGCAGCGTTGCCGCCAAGGACGACTACACCGACAAGGAAACTGGTCAGCGCATCGCGCGCGTCACCACGGGCCAGATCTATTGGGGCGCGGTGCCGTTCGTGCTGATCCAGATTCTGATGGTCGGCCTGGTCATCGCCTTCCCCGGACTGGTCACCAGTGGGCTGGATCGCCACAAGACGATCGATCTGGACAAGGTGCAGATCATCGCGCCGGCAGACGACAACACCTACGAGTCCATCACCCCGCCAAGCCTCGGCGGCTCTGACGCCCCCAGGGAAGGCAGCGCCAGCACTCCGGCCGCCGAGGAGGACGATCCTGCAGCAGCGCTGCTGCGCTCGCAACCGCCCGGGCAGGCAGCCAGCGGTGCATCGAAATAGAACTCCGGACGCGCGTGGCTCTGGCAAGGCCCCGCGGGTTCGGGCCCTTGCGGCTGCGCTGCGTGTCTGCCAAGCGCGGTGCAGCCCGGAGTCAGGCGGGTTCGGCGAGGAGTTGTTTGAGGTCGTGCACCCAGGCCGACGGCGGGTTGCTGTCTGAGGCCAGAAGGCGGATGTGGCCATTACGGCCAAAGATGTAGACGCCGGCGCTGTGATCGACCGTGTAGTTGCCATGCGCGTCAGGCTTGCCGTAGCTGAAGGCTACGCGGTAGCGTCGGGTAATCGCCTCGATGTCCTTCATCGTTCCGGTCAGACCCACCGCATAGGGGCTGAACGCCTGGGTGTAGGCCTTCAGGATGGCATCGGTGTCGCGCTTCGGGTCGACGCTGACGAACAGGATGCGCACATCCTTGGCCTCGGTGCCGAGTTGCTGCACCACGCTGGACATCAGCTGCATCGTGGTTGGACAGACATCGGGGCAATGGGTGTAGCCGAAATACAGCAGCACGACCTTGCCCCGGTAGGTCTGCGCCGTGACCTTTTGCCCCAGATCGTTGGTGAGATTGAACTGCAGGTCGGGCATCACCCCGGTGATGTTGTCGAGCTGCCAGACCTGATCAGACTTGTGGCCGCAGCCCGCCAGCGGCAGCGCCAGCGCGCCCAGCAGCAACAGGCGGCGCGCACGGAACAGAGTTTTTGAATACGGCATACGGATTTCGCTGACTTGCTCTTTCGATCAGGCTGTATTGTGCCGCCCGCTGCACTGACGCTGCAGCGCATCAACGCTGTCACAATTGCTTACCACGGCCGCTGCAACCCACGAAGAGCAGGATACTCCAAGGCACGCAAGCACTCTGTGGAGAGAGCACCATGTTCAAACGTCCTATGATTAAAGCGCTTCTGGCCGGAGGACTGACCACACTGGCCACCGCTGCACTGACGGTCCACGCGGCAAATGGGCCGCGCGCGGCGCTGACTGCCATTGATGTGCTGCATCTGGCGCCCTCGCTGGGCAAAGCGGTTCCACTGGCCGCGCTTCCCCCGGGCCGCGGAGTCGTGGTCATCAACAACATGCACCATTGCCTGCAACTCCAGGGTCTTGCCCGCGTCAGCCCGGGCTGAATGCGGTTGTTTCGTTCGCTCGCGGCGATGTGGGCAAAGCACGCCGCAGGGTTTGCAATCAGGGCATACGCGAGTACTGCTTGATGGCGGGCTTCTTTACCTTATGGGGTGCTTTGCCCCGATTGCGACTGAAACCACAATGCAACCTGCCCTGCCCGACACCCTTGGCGGCCTCTGCCGGGCCGCCGCTCTACTCGCCTGCGTCTGTCTGACCTGCTGGTTTGGTTCTGCATGCGCCGCGCCGGCGCGCACAGACCGCGCGACAACGGCGCCGCAATTGGTGCTGGGCATCAACAACGGCGTGCGGTACGGCAATCAGATCCACATTCAGGCAATCGGTGTCCCGTTTGCGCAGCTGCTAAGCAAAGCTACGCAACAGAACGTCATCTGGGATGGATCGTTCGATGCCAGTTCTGCGCAAGCGCACGGCAGCCGCTTTGCGTTCGCCTTTGTCAAACCGCCGAGCCTGACGGCACAGTTGCTGGCCAAAGGATGGCACCTGGTTGCGGTTGCCTCCGATCCTGACGGCTTTGGCACCGATCTCATCGCCCAGCCCTGCCCGGGGAAACCCGGCCAGGTTGCGTTGGGCGGCCAGAACCTGGCGGTTCTCGGCCTGAGCCGACAAGTCCCTTCGACCTGCGTGCCGGTCGCACAGGTCTGGACCTCGCCCTCGGCGGTGCTGCTCAGCCCGGAGAACAGTCTGGTCGAGCAGGTTGGCGAAAAGGTATGGAGGACGCACAACGGCAAGGGGCCGCAATTACAGGCGCGCGTGCGCTCGCAGGATGCGGTGGTGGGTCTGATGGAGCAAATGCACACCGCTGTCGTCGGCGCCGTAAACTCGGTGTTTGGCAAACAGTGGCAGGCCAAGGGCGGTGTGCTGTTGCAGCATCAGCCCATGCCGTTCTGGGCAGTCATTGCGGCGCCAGACACACCGGCGGAGCAGATCGCGGCCGTGCGCGCGGCATTGATGGACACATCTGCCGCCGCACCGCTCAACCGGGTGATCGGGATCAAAGGCTGGGAAAGCGGCGATCCGAAGCGGTATGCCGACTTCCTGAAGTGGCTGAAAGACTGAGACGCCTCGGGCCGGGTCGTCCCCGGCCCGGGCCGTGCTCACACCCGCTCGAACACGATTTCGCCGTTTCGCACGTTGACCTGAATCACATCCTTCGGGCCGAAGCGGCCCTCGAGGATGAGCTTGGCCAGCGGGTTCTCGATGCGCTGCTGGATGGCCCGCTTGAGCGGCCGGGCGCCAAACACAGGATCGAACCCGGCACGGGCGATTTCCGCCAGCGCCTCGTCGCTGATGTCCAGGCGCATGTCGAGCTGCGCGAGTCGCCCCTCCAGCCCGCGCAGCTGGATGCGTGCGATCTCGGCGATCTGCTTTTCGCCCAGCGCATGGAACACCACCACCTCGTCGATGCGGTTGAGGAACTCGGGCCGGAAATGCTGCTTGACCTCTTCCCACACCGCGGCGCGGATCGCCTCCTGCGGCTGCCCGCTCATCGACATGATCAGATGCGAGCCGAGGTTGCTGGTCATCACGATCACCGTATTCTTGAAATCCACAGTGCGGCCCTGACCATCGGTCAGCCGGCCATCGTCGAGCACCTGCAGCAGCACATTGAACACGTCCGGGTGGGCCTTCTCCACCTCGTCGAACAGCACCACGCTGTACGGCTTGCGCCGTACCGCTTCGGTGAGGTAGCCGCCTTCGTCGTAGCCGACATAGCCGGGCGGCGCGCCGATCAGACGAGCCACCGAGTGCTTCTCCATGAACTCGCTCATGTCGATGCGCACGATATGCTCGTCGGTGTCGAAGAGGAACTCGGCCAATGCCTTGGTCAGCTCGGTCTTGCCCACGCCGGTCGGGCCGAGGAACAGGAATGAGCCATACGGCCTGCGCGGATCGGACAGCCCGGCACGCGAGCGGCGAATGGCGTTGGACACCGCACGGATGGCCTCGTCCTGTCCGACGACGCGGCGGTGCAGACGCTCTTCCATGTGCACCAGCTTTTCACGCTCGCCCTGCATCAGCTTGGACACCGGGATGCCAGTGGCACGGCTGACCACCTCGGCGATTTCCTCCGCTCCCACCTGGGTGCGCAGCAGGCGGCGCGCCTGCGGTTTGCCCCCCTCCGCCGCGGTTTCCTTGGCCTGGGCTTCGTGCAGCCGGCGTTCGAGCTCAGGCAGCCGTCCGTACTGCAGTTCGGCCACCTTGTTGAAGTCGCCCTTGCGCTTGAGCTCCTCGATCTCGAAGCGAATCTTGTCGATCTCCTCTTTGATCTGCGCCGAGCCCTGCACCGCGGCTTTTTCTGCCTTCCAAATTTCCTCCAGATCGGCGTACTCACGCTCGAGCTTGGCGATCTCCTGCTCGATCAGTTCGAGCCGCTTGCGCGAGGCCTCGTCGGTTTCCTTGCGCACCGCCTCGCGCTCGATCTTGAGCTGGATCAGCCGCCGCTCGAGCTTGTCGAGCGCCTCCGGCTTGGAGTCGATCTCCATCTTGATGCGCGCGGCCGCCTCGTCGATCAGGTCGATCGCCTTATCGGGCAAGAAGCGGTCGGTGATGTAGCGGTGGCTGAGCTCGGCGGCCGCGACGATCGCCGGGTCGGTGATCTCCACGCCGTGGTGCACCTCATACTTCTCCTGCAAACCGCGCAGGATGGCAATCGTGTCCTCCACACTCGGCTCGTCGACCATGACCTTCTGGAAGCGACGTTCGAGCGCCGCGTCTTTCTCGATGTACTTGCGGTATTCGTCGAGCGTGGTCGCGCCGATGCAGTGCAACTCGCCGCGGGCGAGCGCGGGCTTGAGCATATTGCCGGCGTCCATCGCGCCCTCGGCCTTGCCGGCGCCGACCATGGTGTGAATTTCGTCGATGAAAACGATGGTGCGACCTTCATCCTGTGCCAGCTCCTTCAGCACGTTTTTCAGCCGCTCCTCGAACTCGCCGCGGTACTTCGCGCCGGCCAGCAGCAGCGCAATGTCGAGCACGAGCAGGCGCTTGCCGCGCAGACTGTCGGGCACTTCACCGTTGACGATGCGCTGCGCCAGCCCTTCGACGATCGCGGTCTTGCCCACGCCTGGCTCGCCGATCAGCACCGGGTTGTTCTTGGTGCGGCGCTGCAGCACCTGGATGGTGCGGCGGATTTCGTCGTCGCGGCCGATCACCGGATCGAGCTTGCCTTGGCGCGCGCGCTCGGTGAGGTCCAGGGTGTATTTCTTGAGCGCCTCGCGTGCGCCTTCGGCCTCGGCGCTGTCGACGGCCTGACCACCGCGCACCGCGTCGATCGCGGATTCCAGGGATTTGCGGTTCAGCCCGTTTTCGCGGGCGATGCGCCCGGCCTCGCCCTTGTCATCTGCCACGGCGAGTAGGAACAGCTCACTGGCGATGAACTGGTCGCCGCGTTTATTGGCTTCTTTCTCGGTGATGTTGAGCAGGCCGCTCAGCTCGCGGCTGACCTGCACATTGCCGTCGGTGCCTTCGACTTCCGGCAAACGGTCGATGGCCTGCGCGGTGGCCCCCAGCATACCTTGCACGTTGGCGCCGGAGCGGGCCAGCAGCGCCTTGGGCCCGTCCTGCGTGAGCAGCGCATGCAGCAAGTGTACCGGCTCGATGTAGGCATTGCTGTGTGTGACCGCGAGCGACTGCGCCTCGGCCAGCGCCTCCTGAAACTGGGTGGTGAGTTTTTCGATCCGCATGGAATCCTCCGTTTTGAACTGCCGCCTACATGCGGCGTCAGCATGGGATTTTCAAGCGGATCAATGTCGGTTGGGTTGATTTAGACAATATCGAACGAATCCCCCGGCGCAGCAGGACATGGACTCATTCAGTATTGCCTTTGACGCCTCTGCATCGGCGCTCATCGCCTGAGCTTGGCGAACGCCACGGCGATCGCCGTGTTCTGCGGTGTGCAGGACTGTGCGGGCCGCTCGGACACGCCACGCTGCCCGTCCTGGCGATCTTGCCGGCACGCACTCCGGGAAGGCTTGCCGTGCGGCAGCGTGCCGTCGCGGGCCGGGTCTGCCGGACGCATGGACAGCGCGATACGCTTGCGCGCCACGTCCACTTCGACCACGCGCACCTTGACGATGTCGCCGGTCTTCACCACCTCGCGCGCGTCCTTGACGAAGCGCTGCGCCATCTGCGAGACATGCACCAAGCCATCCTGGTGCACGCCGAGATCGACGAAGGCACCAAACGCGGTGACATTGGTCACGGTGCCCTCGAGCTGCATCCCCGGCTGGAGCTGGGCGATGTCGTGCACGCCATCGAGCAGCCTGGCGGTGCGGAACTCGGGGCGCGGGTCGCGGCCGGGTTTTTCCAGCTCGGCCAGCACGTCGCGCACAGTGAACGCACCATACCGGGCATCGACGAACTGTTCGGGCCGCAGGCGCTGCAGCGCCTTGCGGTTGCCCATCAGCATGTCGATGGGCTGGCCTGCCGCCGCCAGCACCTTCTCCACCAGCGGATAGCTCTCGGGATGCACGCCGGTGCGGTCCAGCGGGTTGTCGCCGCCGTTGATACGCAAAAAGCCTGCGGCCTGCTCGAAGGTCTTGTCGCCCAGCCCCCGCACCGCCTTGAGCGCCTCGCGGCTGGGAAAAGCGCCAGCCTGGTCGCGATGCAGCACGATCTGCTCGGCCACCCGCGTGTTCAGTCCCGCCACCCGCGCCAGCAGCGGCACCGAGGCGGTGTTCACATCCACACCGACCGCGTTCACGCAGTCTTCGACCACGGCGTCGAGCTTGCGCGCAAGCAGGGTCTGGTTGACATCGTGTTGATACTGACCGACACCAATGCTCTTGGGATCGATCTTGACCAGTTCGGCCAGCGGGTCCTGCACCCGGCGGGCGATGGACACCGCGCCACGCAAGCTGACGTCCAGATCGGGAAATTCGCGGCTGGCCAGGGCGCTGGCGGAATACACCGAAGCACCTGCCTCGCTGACCATCACCTTGGCCAGCCCGGGCTTGGCTGCCAGGCGCAGCAGCTCGGCGGCCAGCGCGTCGGTCTCGCGGCTGGCGGTGCCGTTGCCGATGGCGATGAGCTGCACACCGTGGCGCTGCACCAAGGCGGCGAGCGTGGACAGCGCGCCGTCGATGTCACGGCGCGGCTCGAAGGGGTAGACCGTGGCGGCCTCTAGCAGCTTGCCGGTGACGTCGACCACCGCGACCTTTACCCCGGTGCGAATGCCGGGGTCTAGTCCCATCACCACCTTCGGCCCGGCAGGCGCAGCCAGCAGCAGATCGCGCAGATTGGCGCCAAACACTTCGATCGCCACGGCTTCGGCCTGCTCGCGCAGCCGTGACAGCAGCTCTCTTTCCAGGGTCAGCGCGAGCTTGACCTTCCAGGTCCATTGCAGCACCCGGCGCAGCCAGTCGTCGGCCGCGCGCTGCTGATGGCTCCAGCCCAACAGTGCCGCCAGCCGGCCCTCGGCCAGGCTCGACAGGGTCTGTGCCGCCGCATCGGTGGAGGGCGGCAGGTCGATGCGCACATCGAGCACTTCCTGCGCCCGGCCGCGCAGCACCGCCAGCGCGCGGTGCGAAGGCACTTTGTCCAGCGGCTCGGCATAGTCGAAATAGTCGCGGAACTTGGCGCCTTCCTGCTCTTTGCCGGCACGCACCTGACTGACGAGCTGGCCACTGCGCCAGAGCCACTCGCGCATCGCCGCCAGCACCGTGGGGTCTTCGGCCCAGCGTTCGGCGAGGATGTCGCGCGCGCCGTCCAGACAGGCCTGCGGCGTGGACGTGTCGGCCGCGTCTGCGCTGACCTGCGGGCGGACGAAATCCGCCGCGGCCTGCAGTGGATCGGTCTGCGGCTGCTGCCACAGCAGGTCGGCCAGCGGCGCAAGCCCTGCGTCGCGGGCCTTTTGTGCTCGCGTCACGCGACGCGGTTTGTAAGGCAGGTAAAGGTCCTCGAGCTCCTGTTTCTGCGTGGCGGCGGTAATTGCCGCCTGCAGTGCGGGCGTGAGCTTGCCCTGCTCGGCAATCGACAGCAGCACGGCGGCGCGGCGGTCTTCCAGTTCGCGCAGGTAAAGCAGGCGCTCTTCGAGCACGCGTAGATGGTCGTCGCGCATCCCCCCGGTGGCTTCCTTGCGATAGCGCGCTATGAAGGGGACAGTGGCACCGCCATCGAGCAGGTCGATTGCGGCCTGGATCTGCGGCACGGGCAGCTGCAGCTCGGCACTGAGCACCTGCAGCACCCGCCGTGCGGCGGCCTGCGGATTGGCATAAGGGTTCTGGGCGACGGGAGCAGCAGCTGTCATGGCAGGCAAAAAACCTGCAGTCTAGGGCAACACTGAATGAGTCCTTGTGATGCTGCGCGCCCGGGCTGCGGGATGGGATCCAAGACGCACAACCGAGACAATCGCCCCAGCTGTGGCGAGGATGCGCAATTCTGCAAATCGCGCGCAGCCCCGAATGCGCAGCGCGCAAGGGACTTGTTCCGTGTTGCCCCAGGCCCTGTTCAGGCGGATTACGCCTGCGGCAGGTTACAGCGCGTTGACCGGCACCTTCAGATAGCTCACGCCGTTGCTCTCTGCTGGCGGCAGCTCTCCAGCGCGCACATTGACCTGCACCGCAGGCAGAATGAGTGCGGGCATGCTCAGCTTGGCATCGCGCTGCTTGCGAAAGGCGACGAACTCTTCCTCGGGGGTCTTGTCGTTGAGCTGGATGTTGCCCTCACGCTCTGCCTGCACCGTGGTCTGCCAGATCGGCTCGCGCCCGCCGGGCATGTAGTCGTGGCACAGATACAGCTTGGTCTGCGGCGGCAGGCTGTAGAGCTTGCGCACCGATCGGTACAGCACATGCGCGTCGCCACCGGGAAAGTCGCAGCGCGCCGTGCCGTAGTCGGGCATGAACAGAGTGTCGCCGACGAAAGCGCTGTCGCCTACCAGATAGGTGACGCACGCGGGGGTATGACCGGGGGTGTGCATCACTTGGACCTGCAGATTGCCAATGGCGAAGGTTTCACCGTCCTTGAACAGGTGGTCGAACGGTGAACCATCGGTCGGAATGGTGCGATCGTTGAACACCTGGCTGAACATCTTTTGCACATCGCGGATGTGCTCGCCAATGGCAATCTTGCCGCCGAACAGCGACTTGAGATAGGGCGCGGCCGAGAGGTGGTCGGCATGCGCGTGGCTTTCCAGCAGCCAGTCCACGGTCAAGCCTTGCTCGCGCACGAAAGCAGCGATCTGGTCGGCAAACTCGGTCTTGGTACGGCCGGAAGCGTAGTCGAAGTCGAGCACGCTGTCCAGAATCGCGCAATGCTTGGTCTGCGGGTCGATGATGCAGTGGGTCGCAGTGAAAGTCGGCGCGTGAAACCAGCTCTGAACGGTGGGCGATGGCGTACTCATGCGGGTATCTCCTAGGCAAATGTGGTTGCCGTAACAATTTACAAAAGCATATATTGTTTTCCTATTAGGTTTTACCTGGTTGAGGCAAATCAATGTCGAGCCTGCAAGATTTGGAAATTCCCAGCGTGGAGGCGATGCGGCGCAATTCCGAGCAAGCCTGTGCCCTGCTCAAAACCTTGGGCAATCCGGATCGCCTACTGATCCTGTGTCAGATCAGTCGCGGCGAAATCTGTGTCAGCGACCTCGAGGCCGCTTGCGACGTGACCCAGCCCACGCTGTCGCAGCAACTCACGGTGCTGCGCGCGCAGGGTTTGGTGAAAACCCGCCGCGACGGCAAACGGGTGTATTACCGCCTGGCCAGCCCGGCAGCCAGTGCGGTCTTGATGACCTTGCATCAGATTTATTGCCAACGCGGCAGCGCGCCGCCGAGGCGATGAGAGTGCGCCTGTGCCGCGGCGCTTGCATGTCGCCACGGCACGGCACGAAGCGGCCTGACCAGATCACTGGCATGGCGTCAACAACAACCAGAGACAACACATGCAACGTCACGAAGGAGAGACAAATGTTTGACATCGATTGGGTGCATTTCACGCCAGGCACGGCCATTCTCGGCGGGGCGCTGATTGGCGCCGCGGCCGCCATCATGGCACTGGGGGGCGGCAAAATCGCCGGAATCAGCGGCATTTTCGGCGGAGCGATCACCGAGGCCATGCAGGGTAAACGCCCTCTGCCATGGCGACTGTGGTTCCTGGGCGGGCTGGTGGCGGCGTCGTTCCTCTGGGTGTTGTTTCGCCCGGTTCCCGGCGCGCATTACGGCGAGTCCTGGCCGGTGATCGCAGTCGGCGGACTGATCGTGGGCTTCGGCACGCGGCTGGGCTCGGGCTGTGCCAGCGGTCACGGCGTCTGCGGCCTGGCCCGGTTTTCACCGCGCTCGATGGTCGCCGTAGCAACCTTCATCGGTACGGGCATGGCTACCACCTTTGTCATGCGGCATGTGCTGGCAGGAGCTTGAGCCATGAAAACTCTCGCCTTTTTCAGCGGCATCCTGTTCGGCATCGGTCTGCTGGTCTCGGGCATGACCGACCCGGCCAAGGTCATCGCCTTTCTGGACATCGCCGGCGCCTGGGATCCCAGCCTCATTCTGGTGATGATCACCGCGGTGGCGGTTGCACTCGTGCCTATGCAACTGGTGCAGCGCCGGGCGAAATCGTTGCTTGGCCAGACGGTCGCCTTTCCGGTCACGCGCGGCATCACCGCAAAGCTGGTGCTGGGTAGCGCGATTTTCGGCGTGGGCTGGGGCATGACCGGCCTGTGCCCGGGCCCCTCTCTGGCCTCGTTGGCTGCTTTCACCTGGCAGGAATGGCTGTTTTTCTGCAGCATGGTCTGCGGGATGGTGGGTTTCGAGCTGTGGCAGCGGGCCAGTGCGCCTGCGCAGCCCACGGTAGCGGCATCGCTGCCCCCGGTCACGCCGCATAAAACCTGAGCCAGATCACGGCTCGCCCGGTGTTCGGGCGAGCCGTGGCGCAGACCGCGTGCGCACCCTTGCGTCAGGCGGGTTTTGACGTGGCGCAGAGCGGGCCAGGCGCCGACAGTTAAAATTTCCGTAACTTGTTTTCCGGTCCGCCTCATGACTTTTGTCGTTACTGAAAACTGCATCCGCTGCAAGTACACCGACTGCGTCGATGTCTGCCCGGTGGACTGCTTCCGCGAAGGCCCGAATTTCCTGGTGATCGATCCTGACGAGTGCATTGATTGCGCGGTGTGCGTCCCCGAATGCCCCGCCAACGCCATCTACGCGGAGGAGGATGTGCCGGGCGACCAGCAAACGTTCATCAAGCTCAACGCCGAACTGGCACGCCAGTGGCCCAGCATCACCAAGCGCAAGCCCGCCCCGGACGATGCGGACGAATGGAAGGACAAGCCGAACAAGCTGCAATACCTGCAGCGCTGACCCTTGCCGATCCACCAGTTTTGTCAACTTTGTGTGGCAAACCCGCCGCACACCACACGTCTGCTCCACCAATTCGCATGGACATGTCCGTCACCCCCGCCACGCCCCCTGTCAGCTCCAAGGCTGTCGACATCATCGAAACCGACGCAGTCATCATCGGTGCGGGGCCGGTCGGGCTGTTCCAGGTGTTCGAACTCGGCCTGCTCGAGATCAAGGCGCATGTCATCGACACCTTGGCGCACCCCGGGGGGCAGTGTGTCGAGCTCTACCCCGACAAGCCGATCTACGACATTCCCGCGGTTCCCGTGTGCACCGGCCAGGAACTGACCGACAACCTGCTCAAGCAGATCGAACCCTTCGGTGCAACCTTCCATCTCGGCCAAGAAGTAACCACCCTGCAACCGCAGGCTGATGGCCGTTTCCTGGTCGAAACCACCCAGGCGACCCGGCTGCTGACCAAGACCGTGTTCATTGCCGCAGGGGTGGGGTCGTTCCAGCCGCGTACCCTCAAGGTCGAGGGATTGGAAAAATTCGAAGGCAGCCAGCTGTTCTACCGCGTGCGCAACCCGGCACAGTTTGCCGACAAGAATCTGGTCATCGTCGGCGGCGGCGATTCCGCGCTCGACTGGGCACTGCATTTCGCGCAGACCACGACCCATCGCCCGGAAAGTGTCACCCTCATCCACCGCCGCGACGGCTTTCGCGCAGCGCCAGCCTCGGTGGCCCAAATGCACGCCCTGTGCGAGCAGCACCAAATGCAGTTCCTCATCGGCCAGGTCACCGGCTACGAGGAAAACGCCGAAGGCCTGCTGCACATGATCAAGGTCACCGGCAACGACGGCATCACCCGCCGACTGCCGCTGGACATATTGCTGGTGTTTTTCGGCCTGTCGCCCAAGCTCGGCCCGATCGCCGACTGGGGCCTGGAAATCGAGCGCAAACAGCTGGTCGTCGACACCGAAAAATTCCAGACCAACATCCCCGGCATCTTCGCGGTTGGCGACATCAACACCTACCCCGGGAAGAAAAAACTCATTCTCTCGGGCTTTCACGAAGCGGCGCTGGCCGCCTTCGGCGCCGCACCGATCATCTTCCCGGAAAAGAAAATCCACCTCCAGTACACCACCACCAGTCCCAAGCTGCATAAGGTGCTCGGCGTGGAAACACCGGTGTTCGATTGACCGGCAGCTTGGGTAGAACTCGATTGTTGACACTGATGGGACGAGCAGATATAGTTTAGGGCTTCGTTCCTCGATAGCTCAGTCGGTAGAGCGCCGGACTGTTAATCCGTAGGTCCCTGGTTCGAGCCCAGGTCGAGGAGCCAAAAATACAGAGGAAAATCAAGGCCTTACAGTGAAAGCTGTAAGGCCTTTTTCTTTGCGCCGCTGAGTTTGGTTCACTTTTGGTTCACTTTGGTGCATTGGTGCACTCTCAGCCACCGAGTTGAACCAAGGCTGAACCATGGCGAGCTTTCAAAAACGTGCCGGTGCGTGGCGTGCGTTGATCCGCCGCAAGGGCTATCCGGCCATCTCCAACACCTTCGACAACACCAAGGCCGAGGCCGAAGCCTGGGCGCGCAAGATAAATCCGACATCGACCGTAGACGGTATGTCGATCACCGGCCCGCGAAGATCGTTTCGTTCGCCGACTGCCTGCGCCGCTACGCCGCCGAGGTCAGTGGCCTGAAAAAGGCGCCAGGCAAGAGCGCTCCCGCATCGAATTCCTGCTAGAGCATCCTCTTGCCAGTCGCGCCATCGGCGATCTTCGCGGTGATGACTTCGCGCGCTACCGGAACGCTCGATTGAAAGAGGTTTCCCCGGCTTCGGTTCGACTGGAGCTCGCGTTGGTTTTGCATTTGTTCAGCACGGCGATCAAAGAGTGGGGGCTTGGCCTGTCCGTCAATCCGGTCAAGCAGATCACCAAGCCCAAGGTCCAGAACGCGCGCGACCGGCGCCTCACAGGCGACGAAGAGGCAAGGCTGTTCGCCGCCATCGATGCGATCTGCGGCGCCCGCCATCGCAGGGCCGTCGTCCATCCGCGCCACTGGCTCCGCCAGCTCGTCACTGTCGCGCTAGAAACCGCGATGCGCCAAGGTGAACTGTTGTCGATGACCTGGGAAATGTTGTTACCGACCGAAAATTGAGCCACTTTTGAGGGTTGTGCCGACCGAAAACTGAACCAGGTGTTCGACCTACCCTGCTGCATTTCTGTGCGGTGGGGGACAGCAGGAATGATCACCATGGACATGATCGGCAAGATTCGGCGACTACACCGCCGGGACCATCTCAGCGAGCGCGAGATTGCGCGCAAGACGGGCCTATCGCGCAACACCGTGCGCAAGTGGTTGCACGGCGAGGTGCCAGAGCCACCGAAGTATCAGCGCACGGCGCAGGCGTGCAAGCTCACGCCGTTTGAGGACAGCATCAAGCTGGCCCTCAAAGTGGATGCGAGGCGGCCGCCGCAGGAGCGGCGCACGGCGCAGGCGTTGTTCGCCGAGATCAAGGCGGCGGGTTACACGGGGAGCTACAGCCGCGTGACGGACTTCATTCGTGCATGGCGGCGAGCCGCCGGCCAAGAGTCCGGCGGCAAGGCGTTCGTTCCGCTGCGCTTTGAGTTGGGTGAGGCATTCCAGTTTGACTGGAGCGAAGAGGGGCTGGTGGTCGGCGGGATCTACTACCGGGTGCAGGTGGCCCACATGAAGCTATGTGCCAGCCGTGCCTTCTGGCTGGTGGCCTACCCGAGCCAGGGTCACGAGATGCTGTTCGATGCGCACACACGCTGCTTTGCGGCGCTGGGTGGCGTGGCTCGGCGCGGCATCTACGACAACATGAAGACCGCCGTGGACAAGGTCCGCAAGGGCAAGGGTCGGGTGGTCAACGCGCGGTTCGCTGTGATGTGCGCACACTACCTCTATGACCCGGACTTCTGCAACGTGGCCTCTGGCTGGGAGAAGGGGGTCGTTGAGAAGAACGTGCAGGACAGCCGCAGGCGCATCTGGATTCAAGCCGCCAAGGAGCGATTCGGTAGCTTTGCCGAGCTCAACGCGTGGCTGGGCGATCGCTGCCGGGCGCTGTGGGATGAGGTGCGACATCCCGAGCACGACCAGTTCACGGTGGCCGAGATGCTCGACCTCGAACGTCCGCACCTGCTGCCAATGACGATGTCATTCGACGGCTATGTGGAGAAGCCCGCGCGCGTGTCCAGCACCTGCCTCGTGTCGGTGGCGCGCAACCGCTACTCGGTGCCCAGCGAGTGGGCCGGGCAGATCGTCAGCACGCGGCTGTATCCCGGCCAGGTGGTGATCGTTGCCGACGACAAGGAGGTCGCGCGCCATGCGCGGCTGAGCAATGCGGGTGAGACCCGCTACGACTGGCAGCACTACGTGCCGCTGGTGCAGAGAAAGCCGGGCGCCCTGCGCAATGGGGCACCCTTCGCCGACATGCCCGAGCCACTGCAGCGCTTGCGGCGCAGCCTTCTCCGCACGGCAGGGGGCGACCGCATCATGGCGCAAGTGCTGGCGATTGTGCCCACCGCTGGACTGGACGCTGTGCTCGTCGCTGCGGAGTTGGCCCTGGAGAACGCGCCGCCATCGGGGCGCGTCAGCGTGGAACATGTGATCAACGTGCTGGGCCGACTGACGCCCACGGTCGTGCCACAGAACGCGGCCACGACACTGCAGGTCAACATCGTGCCCATCGCCAATACCGCGCGATATGACGCCCTGCGGACCTGCGACGAGGGAGCGGACCATGCGTGACCTCGCTGTGGAACTCAGGCAGTTGCGGCTGCATGGCATGGCTGGAGCGTGGGCCGACCTGACCGAGCAAGGAGACCGTTCGGAAGCCGCCAGCAGCCGCTGGCTACTCGAACACCTGCTGCAGGCCGAGGTGACCGATCGCGCCATGCGCTCTGTGAACTACCAGATGCATACGGCGAAGTTCCCGATGCACCGGGACTTGGCCGGTTTCGACTTCGACGTCTCACCAATCGACCGCAAGCTCATCGCGCTGCTTGCCGAGACCACGTTCACCGAGGCCGCCCACAATGCGGTCCTGGTGGGCGGCCCGGGCACGGGGAAGACGCATCTGGCCACAGCCATTGGCGTGTCCGCCATCACGCAGCATGGCAAGCGTGTGCGCTTTTATTCAACCGTCGACCTGGTCAATGCACTGGAGCAGGAGAAGGCTCAGGGCAAGGCTGGACGCATCGCTGCCAGCTTGCTGCGGCTGGATCTGGTGATCCTCGATGAACTGGGCTACCTGCCGTTTAGCCAGGCTGGCGGCGCGCTACTGTTCCATCTGCTGAGCAAGCTCTATGAGCACACCAGCGTGATGATCACGACCAATCTGGACTTCGCCGAATGGTCCAGCGTGTTCGGCGACGCGAAGATGACGACGGCGTTACTCGACCGGTTGACCCACCACTGCCACATCGTCGAAACCGGCAACGACTCGATCCGCTTCCTGCGCAGCACCGCTGAGGCCAAGACTCGGATCAAGGCGCGCGAACAGGCTCGCAAGGCCGCGCAGACAGCAATGCCAAGTGACTGACGCAGCCGAGAGGGAAGCCGCTCCGGGCGACGCCCTGCGCAGCTTCCCTCTCGGCATCAACCCACCAACGAAGGAGACCACGACCAAGGCAAACCTCTACACTGATTCACAGCCGGGCAACAACAAACCGGCTTCCACCCCTGGCTCACAATTGCGTCGGCACGGTGGTTCAGAATTGCATCGGCGCCAACAGGACTTACGAGCGTAACTGTCGAACTCCGGAGATCAGCCTTGCTGCGACCGGATTTGAGCTTGCTGCGAAGCGCACGCGTAAGCGGGAATTTCTCGACGAAATGGACCGGGTGATTCCGTGGTCGCAGTTGCTGGCCCTGATCGCGCCACATGCGCCCGCAGGCAAGACCGGCAGGCCGCCGTTTGCCGCCGAGGTCATGCTGCGCATTCACCTGCTGCAGCAGTTCTTCGGGCACTCCGATCCGGCGATGGAAGAGGCCCTGCACGACATCCCGCTGTACCGCGAATTTGCCCAGCTTGATGTCGGCACCACGCGCTTGCCCGACGAGAGCACCATCCTGCGGTTTCGCCATCTGCTTGAAGCGCACGACCTGGGCGCGCAGATCCTGGAGGCGGTCAACGCCCAGCTCCAGCGGCAGGGACTGCTGCTCAAGACCGGCACCGTAGTCGATGCCACCCTGATTGCCGCCCCCAGTTCGACCAAGAACGCCAAGGGAGAACGCGACCCCGAGATGCACCAGACCAAGAAGGCAAATCAGTGGCATTTTGGGATGAAAGTGCACATTGGCGTGGATGCCGACTCGGGCTTGGTGCACACGGTGGTGGGCACCAGCGCCAACGCGCACGATGTCACGCAGGCCAGCGCCTTGCTCCATGGCGAAGAAAGCGATGTCTTTGCCGACTCCGGTTACCGTGGCGTGCACAAACGCGAAGAGGTGATTGAGGATCACGCGCAAGTCAGTTGGCATGTGGCCATGATGCCCAGCCACCGCAAAGCGCTGGACAAGGACACGCCCATGGGGGCGATCATGGACGCTTTGGAGAAAACCAAGGCCCGCATTCGTGCCAAGGTGGAGCACCCGTTTCGGGTAATCAAATGCCAGTTCGGACATCGTAAGACGCGTTATCGGGGCTTGGCCAAGAACACGAGCCAATTGCTGGTGATGTTCGCACTGTCGAACCTGTGGATGGTGCGCAAGCGCATTTTGCAAGGTGCTGCGGGATGAGTGCGCCCGCTATCCGGGCAAGGGCCGGAAAACCGGCCTATTCGGGCCAAAATGGCGAGAAATCTGCTCGATTTTCCATGCCAATTCCGTCATATGGAACGCGACGCATCAGCTCGCGCTATGAAACGGGTTGTGCAGACCTTCCCTAACTTCGGTGTCAGCGCACCTACCTCGCTCCGCAATTCAGGCATCAGTTCGTGCTGAATGATGGTCCAGCGTTGCATGATTCCGGTGCGTTGTGTAGTATTCATGTCGGGCGTTGATCAAGTCTTTGGAACCTTTATCTTGCCAGCAATGGCCGCCCATCTCTACCTGTTTTTGCTCCCGATTCGGCGGGTAATTCAGCTCGAGTGGGGAGTTTTGCAAGAGGCTCTGATGCAAAAGATGCACATCGAGCGCGACGCCGATCTGGTGCGCTACGTCCTCGACCATGAATTGGCATGAACAGATCCACGCGGGTCAGAAATTTCCTACAAATCAACGCGCCCTTGTCTCAGTCTTCAAACCGCTGGCGGCCGATGTTCGCCGCGCAACCGCAGGCCAACAATGCCCCCATACATCCTGAATTCTCTGAAAGCTGAGTCATGCAACTGATGGTGGTCGACGATTCTGCAATGGTGCGCGAGCGCCTGGCCGGCCTGCTCTGCGGCATTGATGGGGTGTAAGCCGTGCTGCAGGCCGATTGCGGGCAGCAGGCGATGGAGCTGTTGGAGCAAGACACCGCAGGCGCGGTGCGCTTCATCGTGCTCGATATCGAAATGCCGGGTGAGAGCGGGCTGCAAGTTTTGCAGCGCATCAAGTCCAGCCGGAGTGATATCTGCGTGGCGATGTTCATCCAGCACGCCAACTCGCAGCATCGCGCCCGCAGCCTCGATGGAGGCGCCGATTATTTCTTCGACAAGAGTTCCGACATCGATCGGCTCGAAACCCTGGTGCGCCAACTGGCCGCGCAGCCCCATTGAACTTCCCTGCAACCCAACCTCCCCGCCACCCGCGTTGACTCCGCCATGACCCAAGACGCCACGACCTCCCCTTCCGCCCTGCAGCACAGCGATGCCGCGCAGCAGATCGACGCCCTCTGCGCACAGGTCTTACCCGTGCTCGGCCAACAGATCGACGCCGGACGCGCACAGATGGAGACCGCCATTCTGGCCTTGAGCCAGCGCTTCTCCAGCCTGCACAACCGCCTGGAAAACGCTGTGAGGGCGTCGCAGCATGCCGCCGCCGGCATGGATGGCGGCGAAGGCGTGGTGGCGGTATTCCGCCGCAGCGAAGGCGAACTCGGCGCCGTGCTCGATCAGTTGCGCACCGCGCTGGACAAACGCGCCGCCATGGTCAGCGAAGTGCTGGGCATGTCGCGCTACACCGAGGCGCTGGAGAAGATGGCGACTGAAGTGGCGGCGCTGGCGGCCAAGACCAATCTGCTCGCGCTCAATGCGGCCATCGAAGCCGCGCGGGCTGGCGAAAACGGCCGCGGCTTCGCGGTGGTGGCCGACGAAGTGCGCAAGCTCTCGGCGCAATCGCGCGATACCGGGCGCAAGATGGGCGAGCAGGTGAAGATCATCACCGGCGCCATCCAGACGCTCACCCGCTCGGCCGGGCAGTCGCAAATCGAGGAGCAGCAGTTCCTCACCCAATCCGAATCGTCCATCGATCAGGTGCTCGCCCGCCTGCGCGATGTGGCTACGGGGCTGTCCGATTCGTCCGACCTGCTGCAACGCGAAAGCAGCGGTATCCGCGAAGAGATCGGCGACGTGCTGGTGTCGCTGCAGTTCCAGGATCGGGTCAGCCAGATTCTCACCCACAGCCGCGACAGCCTCGACGCCCTGGTGGTCGAACTGCAGAGCTATCAGTCGCGCCGCGCCAGCAACCCTGAAGCCGCGCTCGACGCCTCCGCCTTCATGCAGCGCATCGCGGTCGGCTACACCACGCAGGAGCAGCGCCTCAACCACGGCGGCCAGTCCACGGTGGACGCGCAGGACGGCGGCGACATCACCTTTTTCTGACTCCAGCAAACCCTTGTTTCGATCCCCTCATTCAAAAGCGAGCCTCTTGCAAAACTATTTTTGAAAACGGAGCGCGATGGCATTTGATGCTCGAATTTCGGCATCGAAGTGATTACGCTTCCCCTGTTTGCGGCAATTTCTCAAAATTACCGCATTTCCCCGCCCCTGAGGGCGAGTTTCTCCACCGGCCAAGCCGGTTTGAGTCTTTTTTGCTCCACGCTGCCGGGCCCTTCAACGGGCTCAGGACAGGCTTATGTCAGCAACCTGAGAAGCTGGTCCGCCGTCAGCGCCAGCACACCGAACATCAGGTGCGACATCACTTTCTTGTTTCCCTTGACCCGGATATGCCTGCCGCCGAAATCATCCTTCAACCGCCCATTCGCCCGTTCCGCACCGGTGCGTTCCTTGTATCGTTCCGCCTCGCAGGGCGCGAATTCGATCTTCTCGCCACGGCGCGGGTTGTGGTCGATCAGCGGCACATGTCCCAGACTGCGGCTGTGTTCCCGCAATACGCTGCTGCAATAGGCCGCGTCCATCAGGTCGTAGCAGTTCGTCACGCGCTCTGCCGTCATCAGGGACAGCGGTATCGCCGCCAGGCTGTCGTGCATCGAGGCGCTCGATAACAGCGCGCTCACCGGAACACCGCAGTCCGCCGTATCAATGTGCAGTTTGTAGCCGTTCCAGCTGTTCTTGTAGCCTTGCGCGTTGCACTTGCTGCCTCGGTCGCATTCGCGCGGCAATTCCTTCAGGAGTTGCGCCAGCGGCTTGCCACGTTGCAGTTCCAGTTTGCCCGGCGTTACTTCACGGGTCTTACCCTTCCCGGGGCGACCACGTTTCCTTGCTACGACAGGCGCAGATTCCGGCGCTTTGTCTCTTTTGGCTGGTTTCTCGCGCGCCTCGATTGCCGTGCCATCCCGGCTGATGTGGCCGATCAACTGTTCGCCCAGCGTTTCCCTTACCAGGGCCGCATGGGTGCGTTCCGCCAGGCCCGCCTCGGCAAATTCGGCAAAGGCGCGCGAGAAGGTCGCTTCGCTCGGCAATTTACGCCACATCGAAAAGCCACAGATGCGCTTCAATGCGCGATCCATGGCCAGACGTTCAATCAGCCCGGCCGTCGTCGACAGACCCAACACGGCCTTGGCAACAAAGGCATTTGCCAGCATGCCACGGTCGTGTGCAGGCCGCCCGCTACCGCCCCACGACGAACTGACAAATTCTTCAATGCGCACCCATTCCAGGATGTGCACCAACCTGGCTAACTTCGGTGTCAGCGCACCTACCTCGCTCCGCAATTCAGGCATCAGTTCGTGCTGAATGATGGTCCAGCGTTGCATGATTCCGGTGCGTTGTGTAGTATTCATGTCGGGCGTTGATCAAGTCTTTGGAACCTTTATCTTGCCAGCAATGGCCGCCCATCTCTACCTGTTTTTGCTCCCGATTCGGCGGGTAATTCAGCTCGAGTGTGGAGTTTTGCAAGAGGCTCCATGGCCAAAACCATTCTCATCGTCGACGACTCCGCCTCACTGCGTCAGGTGGTCAACATCGCCCTTGCCAGCGCGGGCTACGAAGTCATTGAAGCCGTTGACGGCGTGGACGCGCTGACCAAGCTCGACGGCCGCAAGATCCACCTCATCATCAGCGACGTGAACATGCCCAATATGGACGGCATCACCCTGGTGAAAGAGATCAAGCAGAAGGCCGACTACAAGTTCACGCCCATCATCATGCTCACCACCGAGAGCCAGGACGACATGAAGGCGCAAGGCCAGGCCGCAGGCGCCCGTGCCTGGGTGGTCAAGCCCTTCCAGCCGGCGCAGATGCTGGCTGCGGTCTCCAAACTCATCGCACCCTGAACCCCGCCAGAGGAGACGCTGTGGACATCATCCTCCGTCAAGCCGGCCCGGCTTGCAGCGTGACGCTGCAAGGCGCGCTCGACATCTATGCCGCCGCCGAGGTGCGCACCCGGCTGGCCGAACTGATCGCCCAGCATCCCCTGGTCGAACTGCAATTGGCCGCGGTTGACGAGATCGACGCCTCCGGCGTGCAGATTCTGCTGGCCGCCAAGCAGCAGGCCAGCAATTTGGAGCACAGCCTCAAGCTCAGCGGGCACAGCCCCGCCGTCATCGACGCCCTCGAACTCTGCGGCCTGCTCGCCTACTTCGGCGACCCGGTGGTCGAGTTTGGCCACACCACGTCCCCCAAGGAGCACGCATGAGCTTCGAACAACAAATGCAGCAGGCCATGCGCTCCTTCATCGTCGAGGCGCAAGAGCTGCTCGAAGGCATGGAACGCGGGCTGATGGAGCTCGAACCCCAAGGCGGCGCTGATGACGCTATTGATGACGCCCTTGATGGCGAGCACATCAACGCCTTGTTTCGCGCGGCCCACACCATCAAAGGCTCGGCCGGGCTGTTCGGCCTCGACAGCATCGTGCGTTTCACTCACCATCTGGAAAGCGTGCTCGACCAGATGCGCGCAGGCAAACTCGCCGTCAGCAGCGAACTCGTCGCGCTGTTGCTGCAAGGGCGCGATCACCTCGCGCAACTGATCGACCAGATCGACAGCCAAGGCGCCTGCATCGCCGACACCCCGGAAGAACAGGCGCTGGTCGCCCGGCTGCAGGCCGCTCAGCAGCCCGCAGGCGGTGCGCTGGTCGTGGCCCAGCAAAGCCCCATCGCACCGAGCGCCCCCTCGGCGGAAGCCGCCCCCGTCACCGTGCTCGCGCACGGATCGGCGCTGACGCCATCGTGGCATCTGTCGCTGCGCTTCGGCGCCGACAGTCTGCGCAACGGCATGGACCCGCTGGCCTTCATCCGCTATCTGCGCGGGCTGGGCGAAATCGTCGGTCTCGTCACCCTGACCGACGCCCTGCCCCCGCTCGACGCGATGGACGCCGAGACCAGCTATCTCGGCTTCGAGATCAACTTCAAGAGCGAGGCCAGCAAGGAAGAAATCGCCGCCGTGTTCGAGTTCGTGCAGGAAGACAGCACCATCCGCATCCTGCCCGCGCACAGCCGCATTGCCGACTATGTGCAACTCATTCGCAGCCTGCCCGAAGACGACCTGCGGCTGGGCGACATTCTGGTACAGATCGGCACGCTGACGCAGAAAGAATTGAGCGACGCGCTCAGCGCGCAACACGACGCGCAGGCCACCGGCGCACCGGCCGCCCCCTTGGGCGAAATTCTGGTGCGCGAAGGCGCCACGCACCAGCCCATCGTGCAAGCCGCGCTCGACAAACAGAAGCAGATTAAAGATAAACGCAGCCGCGACAACCAGATGCTGCGCGTGGCCGCCGACAAGCTCGACGCCCTCATCAACCTCGTGGGCGAACTGGTGATTGCCAGCGCCGGCAATGCTCTGCACGCGCAGAACGCCAGCCAGATCGAAGCCGCCGCGCAGATCACCCGGCTGGTCGAAGACATCCGCGAGCGGGCACTCAAGCTGCGCATGGTCGAGATCGGCGAAACCTTCGCGCGCTTTCAGCGCGTGGTGCGCGACGTATCGCGTGAGCTGGGCAAAGACATCGCCCTGGTCATCGAAGGCGCCGACACCGAAATGGATAAAACCCTGGTCGAGCGCATCGCCGATCCGCTGATGCACCTGGTGCGCAACTCGATCGATCACGGCATCGAGTCGCCCGAAGTGCGCACCGCCCGCGGCAAACCCGCCCAAGGCACCCTCAAACTCGCCGCCCGTCACGACTCGGGCAGCATTCTCATCACGGTTTCAGACGACGGCGGCGGGCTGAACCGCGAGCGCATTCTTGCCAAAGCCGTCGAGCGCGGGCTGATTTCGACTGAGGCCGCCGCCGCCCTGCCCGACGCCGAGGTGTGGGCGCTGATTTTCGAGCCCGGCTTCTCCACCGCCGATGCCGTCACCGATCTGTCGGGCCGCGGCGTGGGCATGGACGTGGTCAAGCGCAATATCGAAGCCATTCGCGGCAGCATCGACATTCAGAGCAGCGCCGGTGTGGGCACGCAGATGCACCTGCGCTTGCCCTTGACGCTCGCCATCATCGACGGCTTTCTGGTGCAAGCCGCCGGGCGCACCTTCGTGCTGCCGCTCGACGCGGTGATCGAGTGCATGGAGTTTGCGCCCATCCAGCCGCAGCAGGGCTATATCAACCTGCGCGGCGAAGTGTTGCCCCTATTGCATCTGCGCGAACAGCTCGGTTTGGCGGACTCCGCCGCTGACTCGCCGAACACCCGCAGCAATGTGGTGGTCGCGCAAATCGGCGGGCAGCGCGCGGGCATCGTCGTCGATGCCCTGCTTGGCGAATATCAGACCGTCATCAAACCGCTGGGCGCGCTGTTCGCCCACCTGCAAGGCATCAGCGGCTCGACCATTCTGGGCAACGGCGAAGTGGCGCTCATTCTCGACGCCGCCCCCCTGATCAGCCGCGCCAGCCGCAGCGCGCAGGGCCGCCAGGCCCCGGTACTGAGCAACTGAACCCCTTCAACGTCCGCACACTGAGCCTTCCATGTTCAACAACCTTCGCATCGGTACACGCCTCAGCCTCGCCTTCGGCCTGCTCATCGTTCTTCTGCTCGCCAACGCGGCGTTCGGGCTGTACGAAGCCTCTCGCATTCAGAGCAATCTGCGGCTCGTGGTGCAAAACCATCTCGCCAAGGAGCGAGCCGTCACCATCATTGCCAACAGCAGCCAGAACACCACACGCATCATGCTGCGCAGCCTGCTGTCGCAGCAGTTCAGTGATGCCGATCGTGCCCTTATCGCTGAACAACGTGTGAATACGGACGCCGCTTTCAAGACTTTGGAGTCTCTTCAACCCACCCCGCAGCTGCAAACCCGGCTCGACAACCTGCGCGCCATCATCGCCAAAGGAAGTTCGGCGCAACAGACCGCGATTCTTGAAATGCAGCGAAGCAACTTCGGCGCCGCTGCGGCCGATTACCTCAAATCCGGCTTGATCGTGTCACGCGAGGTTCGCCAGGAAACCGCGGCGATCGAGACGATGTTGCGGGGTCAGACCGATGCGCTTTACGCCCAGAGCGAGGCCGATTTCGTCGCTGCCCGCAATGCCAACATCGGCCTGGCGGTGTTTGCTCTGCTGCTGGCCATCGCCGCTGCCTGGCTCATCACCCGCTCCATCACCCGCCCCCTGGCCGAAGCCGTTTCTGTGGCGCAGCGTGTCGCCGAAGGCGATCTGTCGGTGCGGGTGCTTTCCACGTCGAAGGATGAAACCGGGCAGTTGCTCACGGCTTTGGCAGACATGGTCGGGCGGCTGACTTCGGTCATCGGCTCGGTGCGTTCGTCTGCCGAGCAACTGCTCTCGGCGGCCACGCAGGTGTCGGCGACTTCGCAGAGTCTGTCGCAGTCGTCCTCAGAACAGGCGGCTTCGGTGGAGGAAACCTCGGCCACGCTGGAGCAGGCCACGGCGTCCATTCGCCAGAACGCGGATAACGCGCGTCTGACGGATTCGATGGCGCAGCAGGCGGCAGGCCAAGCCCGTGAAGGGGGTGCGGCGGTGCAGGGCACGGTCTCGGCGATGCAAGCCATCGCGGAGCGCATCTCGATCATCGATGACATTGCGTATCAGACCAATATGCTGGCTTTGAATGCGGCGATTGAAGCGGCCCGAGCTGGGGAGCATGGCAAGGGCTTTGCGGTGGTGGCCGCGGAGGTGCGCAAGCTGGCGGAGCGCTCTCAGGTGGCGGCCAAGGAGATTGGCGATCTGGCGACTTCGACGGTGAAGCAGGCGGATGCGGCAGGTAGCCTGATTGCGCAGATGGCACCCAATATCTCCAAGACCTCGGATCTGGTGCAGGAGATCACGGCAGCTTCGGAAGAACAGTCCACCGGCATGCAGCAGATCAATCAGGCCGTCGCCCAGCTCTCGGCGGTGACGCAGCAGAACGCCTCGGCTTCGGAACAACTCGCGGCCACTGCCGAAGAGATGAACGCGCAGGCGCAGGCTTTGCAGGAAATCATGGCGGGCTTCCGGCTTAGCCAGGAAGCGCAGGTCACGGCGGCTAAACCGGCCGCACGGTCTGCCGCAAGCAAGGCCCGGGTGGCTACCGAGGACAGTCTGCCGGTGCTCGCGCAATCGCAGCCAGAATTCGTGCGGTTCTGAACCTCAACATCCCCCTTCACACACTCACCTTCCGTTCACAAGGAACTCTCATGCGATCCAGACAGGGCTTCAAGCTCGACATTCGCCGCAGCCTGTTGCTGCTATCCGCGCTGTTCATTCTCGGAATGATCGGCATCACCCTGCTCAATGTGAGCCGCTTGCAGTCGTCCATTCTGACCGAGCGCGAATTCATGCTGCGCAACGCCACGCAAACCGCTGAGGGCGTGATTCAGTATACTACCAGCAGGCGCAGGCCGGCAAGCTGAGCTGACCACGCAGCAGGCCCAAACCCAGGCGATGGCCGCCGTCAAGGACATGCGCTACGGCGCGAAGAAAGACGGCTACTTCTGGATCACCACCGACACCACCCCGGTGCCAACCATGCTGATGCACCCCACGGTGCCCGCGCTCATCGGCAAGGTGCTCGATCTGCCCAAGTTCGACAACGCCACCGGCTACCGCCCCGGGCTGGAGGCCAAGCCTGTTGATACCGACGGCAAGATGAACCTCTACACCGCGCAGAACCTCGCGGCAAAAAATCCCGATGGCGGTATTTTCGAGTACCGCTTTCCCAAGCCCGTTGCGGGCGGCGGCGCCACCCAAGAGGCCTTCCCGAAAGTGGCCTACGCGATCAATTTCGCGCCTTGGCACTGGGTGATCGGCACCGGGGTGTATGTCGATGACGTGAGCGCGGCCGCGTGGGCTTACAGCACGCAGGGCCTCATCATCTCGGTCATCGGCATTGCCCTGCTGGTGGCGCTGGCGCTGTTCATCACCCGCCGCACCAACGCTTCGATGCGCAACGCCTTCGCTGTGTTTGCACGGCTTGAGCAGGGTGACTTGACGGTTCGCATGGGCCGCCGCAGCAACGACGAAATCGGTCAGGTCATGGCCTCCGCACAAAAGATGATCGACCGTTTTACCCAGACCATCGGCTCGGTGCGGTCGTCGGCCGAGCAGTTGCTCTCGGCGTCCACCCAGGTGTCGGCCACTTCGCAGAGTCTGTCGCAGTCGTCTTCGGAGCAGGCCGCTTCGGTGGAACAAACCTCGGCGACCGTCGAGCAGGCCGCAGCCTCGATACGCCAGAACGCGGACAACGCCTCTGCGGCCGATGCGCTCGCCCAACAGGTACTGCAACATGCCGACAGCAGTAAATCCGCCGTTGGGCAGGCTTCCACCGCCATGCAAACCATCGCGGATCGCATTTCGCTGATCGATGACATTGCGTACCAGACCAATATGCTGGCTTTGAATGCGGCGATTGAAGCGGCCCGCGCCGGAGAACATGGCAAGGGCTTTGCCGTGGTGGCCGCCGAGGTGCGCAAGCTGGCCGAGAAAAGCCAATCCGCAGCCAAGGAAATCGGCGATCTGGCCTCTACAACGGTCAAGCACGCCGATCACGCCACTCACCTGATTTCTGAATTGGTCACTCTGAAGACGAAGAACTACGGTCTCGTCCAGGAGATCGCTGCGGCGTCCACGGAGCAGGCCACCGGCATGCAGCAGATCAATCAGGCGGTGGCGCAGCTCTCAGCCGTCACTCAGCAGAACGCCTCGGCTTCGGAACAACTCGCGGCCACCGCAGAAGAGATGAATGCGCAGGCCAGCGGTCTGCAAGACCTCATCAGCCAGTTCAAAACCGACGCCCAAGCGACGCCAGCCGTAGCCCAGTCGCGCACACCAACGCCCCCCGCGCGCCGACCCGCTGCCACGCCGCGCCCAGCCCTGGCTGCGGCCGGTGCGGGCGACTTCGTCAAATTCTGATCAGCCTATTTTCCAAGGAGCCCCATATGACGACCGCCATCGCGCATCCGTCTTCCACCCCTGCCCTGCAACTGGCGGGCAACGCCCAGCCCACCAGCGGCCAGTACCTGACCTTCACCTTGCAGAACGAGATCTATGGTCTGGACATTCTGCGGGTACGGGAAATTCTGGAATACACCCGCCCGACCACAGTGCCGATGATGCCGGCCTTTGTGCACGGCGTGATCAACCTGCGCGGCAACGTGGTGCCGGTAATCGATCTGGCGCAGCGCTTCGGCCGCGCGCCCACCGCCTTGCAGGCTCGCACCTGCATCGTCATCGTTGAAATCGAGGGCGAAGACGGGCCGCTGGCCATCGGCGTGCTGGTCGATGCGGTCAACGCCGTACTCGATATGGAAGCCGGCCAGATCGAACCGGCGCCGAGCTTCGGCACCGGCCTGCGGCAAGAGTTCATCCGCGGCATGGCCCGCACCGAAGCCGGTTTCATCATCCTGCTCGATGTGGGTCGTGTGCTGTCGGTCGAAGACATGGCGGGTCTGGCCAGCGCCTCGCATATGGCCGCCTGATTTCTTCTTAACCGATTTCTCTTCCACTCTTTCCATCGACCAGAGCACGCCATGACCCTCGCTTTGCATCAACGTCTTCAGTTCCGCATCCTTGCGCCGATCGCCTTGCTGGTGATCGTCGTGGTCGCCACCGGCTCGTTCCTGATGGTGCGCAACGCGCAACACAACGTCGGCGTGGAGATTCAACGTGAATCGCAGCAGCAGATGGGCGAAATCGTGCGCACGCTCGACATCACCAAGAACCTGCTCAACGAGCAGGTGCATGGCTCGATGCGCCTGCTGACCGAGCGTGGCGCGCAGCTCGGCGCGCCTTCGCTGGGCGCGCCAGTGGAGCTGGGCGGAAAATGCTGCCCGATCTGCAGTTTGGCAAGACCAGCGAGGTCAACCAGTTCGGCCTGGTGGACGGCGTAACCAAGCTGTTTGGCGGCACCGCCACCCTGTTCGTGCGCAGCGGTGACGACTTTGTGCGCGTAAGCACCAATGCCAAAAAGCCGGACGGCGCCCGCGCCATCGGCACCCTGCTTGACCCCAAAGGCAAGGTGATTGCCGGCATCCGCGATGGCAAAGCGTTTTATGGCGTGGTGCAGATTCTGGGCAATCCATACATCACCGGCTATGAACCCATGCGCGACGCCAGCGGCAAAATCATCGGCATCTGGTACGTGGGCTACAAGGCGCAGATCGACGCCATCAAAAACGAAGTCAGCAAGCTGCAACTGCTGCATGGCGGCAATCTGGACGTGACTGACAAGTCCGGCAAAGTGATTTTCGCCACGGCCAATATGCCAACCCAGATCAACCCGGACGACTGGATCACGTCGTCGAAAGCCATACCCGGTTGGGGCTTCACCGTCACCGCCCGTTACGCGAAATCCGTCGTTGCCAGCCACACTTGGGAGCGGGTTCTGCCCATCCTCACGGGTGGGTCGATCATGGTTCTGCTGATACTCGGCGTCACCGCCTTTCTTCTTCGCCGTCTGGTGATTCGCCCCCTGGGCGAAGCCGTTTCTGTCGCCCAGCGCGTGGCCGAAGGCGATCTATCGGTGCGGGTGCTTTCCACGTCGAAGGATGAAACCGGGCAGTTGCTCACGGCTTTGGCAGACATGGTCGGGCGGCTGACTTCGGTCATCGGCTCGGTGCGTTCGTCTGCCGAGCAACTGCTCTCGGCGGCCACGCAGGTGTCGGCGACTTCGCAGAGTCTGTCGCAGTCGTCCTCAGAACAGGCGGCTTCGGTGGAGGAAACCTCGGCCACGCTGGAGCAGGCCACGGCGTCCATTCGCCAGAACGCGGATAACGCGCGTCTGACGGATTCGATGGCGCAGCAGGCGGCAGGCCAAGCCCGTGAAGGGGGTGCGGCGGTGCAGGGCACGGTCTCGGCGATGCAAGCCATCGCGGAGCGCATCTCGATCATCGATGACATTGCGTATCAGACCAATATGCTGGCTTTGAATGCGGCGATTGAAGCGGCCCGAGCTGGGGAGCATGGCAAGGGCTTTGCGGTGGTGGCCGCGGAGGTGCGCAAGCTGGCGGAGCGCTCTCAGGTGGCGGCCAAGGAGATTGGCGATCTGGCGACTTCGACGGTGAAGCAGGCGGATGCGGCAGGTAGCCTGATTGCGCAGATGGCACCCAATATCTCCAAGACCTCGGATCTGGTGCAGGAGATCACGGCAGCTTCGGAAGAACAGTCCACCGGCATGCAGCAGATCAATCAGGCCGTCGCCCAGCTCTCGGCGGTGACGCAGCAGAACGCCTCGGCTTCGGAACAACTCGCGGCCACTGCCGAAGAGATGAACGCGCAGGCGCAGGCTTTGCAGGAAATCATGGCGGGCTTCCGGCTTAGCCAGGAAGCGCAGGTCACGGCGGCTAAACCGGCCGCACGGTCTGCCGCAAGCAAGGCCCGGGTGGCTACCGAGGACAGTCTGCCGGTGCTCGCGCAATCGCAGCCAGAATTCGTGCGGTTCTGAAGGGACTGACTAACTCCTCAACACGCTGATGCACCTGATCACCCCACTACTCATCGATCTCGGCATCGTCGCCCTAGCGATGGCCGGCGTGCTGATGCTCGCCTGGAAGCTGCTCCAGCAACTGTGGGGAACCGGGACGAGCAGCGCCTACCAGCCTGCGGCGCTGCTGTTTTCCGCTGGCATCGCCACGGCCGTGCGCAATCGCTTTCCCTGGATGCGCGCGGCGTACCGGCAGCGGCCAGACCGCAAACTCATGCTGACGGCGGCGGTGATTCTGTTGCTGGCCAGCTCGCTCACCGCGCTGTTCACCGCCCTGGTAATGGCCGACCACGAACGGAATCGGCTGACGCTCAGCATGGAGAACGACCGCAACGCGCTCAGCCGCGGCCTGCTCATGGCGATGGAGGTTCGCGGCAAGGAGCTGGAGCGGTTTTCCCACAACCCATTGCTCTTACGCACCCTGCAAACGCTTCAAACCGGCAAAGAAGGCAGTCCCGCGCATCCATCTGCCGAACTGCAAAGCCAACTCGCCGACTTGCGCACCATGATGGCGCTGTTGGCCCCTCACGAATACAGCATCACCAATCTCTGGGGTGAAACCGTGCTGTCGAGTGCAGCCTCCACAGCGCACCACCCGGGGCTGCCCAGCTTGGTGTCGGCCATGCCGCCAGCCAGCCAGTTCATGCTGCAGCGCGATCCGGTAACGCTCAATTTTTTTCTGCACGCGCAGCTCCCGATTCGCAAGGGCGAGCAGACCATCGGCCACTTCAGCGCCTCGCTGCCCCTGCCCGCCTCCAGCCGCATCGCGCATGAGCTGACGCGTCGCGCGAAACACACCGTCATCAAGATCTGCAGCCTCTCCAATGACCTCTGGACCTGTCTGCCCAGCCAGGCCGGTGAAAGCGAACAGACGACGCGGCTCACATCCAAGCGTCTGCCCGCAGAGGTGCGCTGGGCACAGGGCAAAGCGGCTACGACGATTCAGGAAATCGACGGCCAGCGATGGCTGATCAGCTCCACGCCGCTCGGCACAACCGGGCTGGCCCTGGCGGTGGAGGTGCCCACGGCCGAACTCTATGCCCCGGTCGTCGATACGCTCGAAACCGGGCTGCTGTTCGTGCCGGGTCTGGTGCTGCTGGGGCTGCTCGTGCTGGGCTGGCAACTGCGCCCACTGACCCAGAGGCTGCATCAGGCGAACGCGCGGGTACAGAACGCTTTTGACTATTCTGGTATCGGCATTTTGATGGTGAACGGGCAAGGCGAGATTCTCGACTTCAATCCGGCCTTCAGCGAGATGCTGGGCTACACGCCGGCAGAGCTGCGCCAGCCCCATGTCGTCGACGATTTTCTGCATCCGGACGACCGGGGCGCCGTAGCCGCCCAGCTCGGCGGCATGGCAGATACGGAGGTGGGCGCCTATTGCGCGCACCGGCGCTATCGTCACAAGAATGGCCGCTACCGCATGCTGCAGTGGCATGTCTCCCCGGTGAAGAACGAGGACGGCGCTGTGACCTCCATCGTGTGTTACGCCCTCGACGTGACTGACGAACTCGCCCGCAGGGACGCTGCGATCCGGCAGACCGCGTTTCTGAATGCGGTGCTCGACAATATGCGCGACGTGGTCTACGCCTGCGACGAAAACGGCTTGCTGAGCTATGTAAACGCGGCAGCCATTCGGGCGGGTTTGCCGACAAAAATGGGGGTGTCGTTGCGTGAATTGGAGTTGGTCACGCCTGTTCACACCACTGACCACAAGCCGGTTCCACTGGAGCAACTGCCGCTGGAATCGGCCTTGCGCGGTGAACCCAAGGAGGCAGAGAACTTTCTGATAGAAAGCCTGGAAGGCCAGTGGCGGCACTATGAAATCACGGCGCGTCGACTGCTGGATTCCACCGGCACGCCTCTCGGCGCCGCAGCGGTCGCGCACGACGTCACGGAAATCCGTGCCGTAGACCGGCGCCTCAAGTGGCTGATCGATCACGACGAGCTGACCGAACTGCCCAATCAGACCCTGGTCATCGAATCGCTAGAGCGCTTGCTCGAAGCCGAGACCAGCCGGGACGAGAGCCGCCAACTGGCCGTTTACTTGCTCGACATCGACCGCTTCCGCCAGATCAACGACAGCTTTGGTCACGCCCTGGGCGATGACCTGTTGATCGAAACCGCGGCGCGGCTGAAGGTCGCGCTTGCTCCAGACGATTTTCTGGCACGCTGGGGCGGCAATGCCTTCGCGGTGCTGCATCCTTGCACCGCCGACCAGCAGGCTCTGCTCGATCACGCCGAGCAACTGCTCAACAGCCTGACCGAACCTTTCGTACTCGACGGTCAGACCATTTTCATCACCGCCAGCCTGGGCATTGCGCGTGCGCCGCGCGATGGGCGGTCGGCCACGCAACTATTCAGCCGTGCCGATGTGGCCATGTACCGCTGCAAGGCCAACACCCCCGGCCGGGCGCTGCTCTACACCGCCGACATGAGCCAGCGCGGGCGCGAGCTCATCGAGATGGAGACCGATCTGAGCCACGCTCTCGCCATGGAGCAGTTTTTTGTGCTTTACCAACCCAAGGTCTGCTTGCAAACCCGTCAGGTGATTGGGGCGGAGGCCTTGCTGCGCTGGCAGCACCCGCAACATGGCCTGGTTTCTCCGGCCACGTTCATTCCGCTGCTCGAAGAAACCGGCCTGATCGTGCCCGTGGGGCAATGGGTGCTGAACGCCGTGTGCAAGCAGCTTCAAGAATGGGAGCAGCAGGGCAAGACCCCGTTGCCCATCGCCGTGAACTGCTCGATGCGGCAGTTGCAGGGCGATCTGATTTTGCGCCAGGTCTCTTCGGCCCTGGAGCACTCGGGCATCGCGCCCGGCCTGCTGGAGCTGGAAATCACCGAAAGCATGATGCTGCGCGATCCCGAGCATGTCAGCGGGCTGATCGTGCAATTGCGCGAACTTGGCGTGAACACCTCCATCGACGATTTCGGCACGGGCTACTCCTCGCTGGCCTCGCTCAAGCGCCTGCCCGTCACCACAATCAAACTCGACCGCGCTTTTGTCAAAGACCTGCCCAACGATGCCGACGACGCGGCCATTACGCGTGCGGTGATTTCGATGGCTAAGGCCCTGCACCTGATCGTCATCGCCGAAGGCGTCGAAACGCAGGAGCAAGCCGATTTTCTGCAGCAACTCGGGTGCGAGGCCTACCAGGGCTGGCTGTTCAGCCAGGCGGTCGCGCCCAAGCGCTTTGCTCAATATCTGGCCGATGCCAAGACCCACACACCTGGCTGAAAAAACCATGCAAACGCTCACCGATACCGAACTCAGCGGCTTTTCCCGCCTCATGTTCGAAGCCGCTGGCATCACCCTGGCACCGTCGAAAAAAGCGCTGGTCGAAGGGCGTCTTTCAAAGCGGCTGCACGCGCTCGGGCTGGCGACTTTCACCGATTACCTGCACCATCTGCGGCAAGACGCCGCCGAGCGCCAGCAGGCCATCGACCTGCTCACCACCAACGAAACCTATTTCTTTCGCGAGCCGCGGCACTTCGCCTATCTGTCGGAGCAAATCATTCCGCATGCGGATACCTCGCGCCCATTCCGGGTGTGGAGCGCGGCCTGCTCCAGCGGCGAAGAGCCCTACAGCATCGCCATGGTGCTGGCCGAGCGCATGGGACAACGGCCGTGGGAGATCGTGGCCTCCGACATTTCCACCCGGGTGATCGAGCAGGCGCGTCGCGCCATCTACCCGATGGAGCGCGCCGAAAAAATTCCCCAGCCCTACCTCAAGGCCTTTTGTCTGAAGGGAACGGGGGCACATGAGGGTAGTTTTGCGCTGCAGCCCAGCATCCGCGAGCGGGTGCGCTTTCAGGTCATCAATCTCAACACCGCCCTGCCCGACATCGGCCAGTTCGACCTGGTGGTGCTGCGCAATGTGATGATCTATTTCGACGCCGAGACCAAGCGCGCGGTTTGTCGTCGGCTGCTGGATGTGCTGCGGCCCGGCGGGCATCTGTTCATCGGTCATTCCGAAAGCCTGAACGGTCTGGATCTGCCGCTGCGCAGCCTTCAGCCCGCCGTCTATCTCAAGCCGCAATGAAAACTGCGCCGTTCCCCGCACCTGCCGAGGCCGCGCAGGAAGAGCCGCTGGAAATTTTTCTGCAGCCCGGCGAGCTGTATTTCGGCGAAGGGCGCACCCGCGTGCGCACCCTGCTGGGCTCGTGCGTGGCCATTGCGGTGTGGCACCCGCGGCTGAAGATCGGCGGGCTATGCCATTACATGCTGCCCGGCCGCGGCGCGCATCATGGTGCTCACCGTGCGCTCGACGGCCGCTATGCCGACGAGGCCATGCTGCTATTCCTGCGCGATATGCAGGCGGCGGGCACCCGCCCCGATGAATACGAGGCCAAGCTGTTCGGCGGCGGGCGCATGTTCACGCAGGAAAAGCCCCTGCATGTGCAACACGGCTGCCTGGACGTGCCGTGCAAAAACGTACTGCGCGGACGCGAACTCGTGCGTCAACATGGCCTGCGCCTGAAGGCCGAACATCTGGGTGGCGAAGGCCACCGCAATGTGCTGTTCGAGATTTGGAGCGGCGACGCCTATCTGAAATTCTGGGGCCAGAACGCGCAGCAAAGCATGGGTTGAGTCCCATCAAAACCCTTCCTACTGGAGACGCTTTCATGATTCGGACCGACAAGGTCAAGGTGTTCATCGTCGACGATTCCGCCGTGGTGCGGCAGGTGCTGCAGGCCGTGCTGCTGCGCGATCCGGGCATCGAGGTCATCGGTGTCGCACCCGACCCGCTGTTTGCCCTGCAGCGCATGCAGCTAGGCCAGTGGCCCGACGTGCTGGTGCTCGACGTGGAGATGCCCCGCATGGACGGCATCACCTTCCTCAAGAAGCTCATGGTCGAGCATCCGCTGCCGGTGGTCATCTGTTCCACACTCACCGAAAAAGGCGCGCAGATCACGCTCGATGCTCTGGCGGCCGGGGCCGTCAGCGTGGTGACCAAGCCGCGCGTGGGCCTGAAGGACTTTCTGGTGGAGCAAACCACCGAGCTGACGCAGACCATCAAGGCCGCAGCCCGCGCCAACACCGGTAGTCTGCGCGCCTTGTCGCGGCCCGTGGTCAGCGTGGCCAAGGCCCCCGCGCCGCCCACGTTCACCCCCAGCGCGCATGTGCTGACCGACACCACCGAGAAGATCATCGCCATGGGCATGTCCACCGGCGGCACCGTGGCGCTCGAGCGCGTGCTCACCACCCTGCCCCGCACCCTGCCGGGCATCGCCGTGGTGCAGCACATGCCGGAGAAGTTCACCGCGACTTTTGCCGAGCGCCTGAATTCCGTCTGCGCCCTCGAAGTGCGCGAGGCGCGTGACGGCGACCGGCTGATTCCCGGGCTGGTGCTCATCGCGCCGGGCGGCCGCCACATGCAGGTGCGGCGCAGCGGCGCGCAGTACCACGTCGAAGTACGCGATGGCCCGCCGGTCAACCGCCACCGGCCTTCGGTCGATGTGCTGTTCCGCTCAGTGGCGCAATGCGCCGGGCGCAACGCGTTGGGCATCATCCTCACCGGCATGGGCGACGACGGCGCGCGCGGCCTCAAGGAAATGCACGACGCCGGCGCCCGCACCGTGGCGCAAGATGAGGCCACCAGCGTGGTCTACGGCATGCCCAAGGAGGCGGTGAAACTTGGCGCCGCCGACCGCAGCCTGGCCCTGGGCGACATCGGCGCGGCGATGGTGGAATACGGCCGCGGTTGACCCGAAAGTCGCGCTTCACACGGGGTCTTCCCCTATGCAGCGGCACTGGCCTCGTGTCGTTACATAAGCATCAAGTTAAACCTCTCTCTACCCTGATGAACAACCTTCGTATTCGCACCCGCATGACCTTGGGCCTGCTCGGAATGCTGGCCGTCATCGTGCTCAATGCCGCGTTGGCGCAGCAGCAATTGGCGCAATCCAACGCCCGGCTCGACTCCATCGTGCATGTGCAAAGCCAGCGTATCGCCCTGCTCAACACTTTTTTCACCAACTTCCAGGGCACCACGGCAGCGCTGTATCAAACCCTGCTGAACCCGGCACACGCGCAGGCGCAGCAGGCCCTCAAAAAGCAGCTCGCCGAAAACCGTGAAAGCACGGCCCAGGTGTTCAAAGAGTTGCAAGCCTTGCCGCCGGATGCCGAGGTCAACGCGCAACTCGCTGAAATTCACAGCCTGATGGCAAAGAACCGGGGCGTGCAGCAGCAGGTCATCGGTCTGATGCAGCAAGGGCTCTATCCGCAGGCCAGCACCATCTACACCCAACTGGCTTCGCCCATCGTGCTCGCCATGCACCAGCACATCAGTGCGTTGATCGCCCATCAGAAAGCGCAGATGCAGGCGGCGTATGCGCAAAGCCAGGCTGCCTATGCAAGTGCGGTTCGCCAGGCGCTGTGGATCACCATCGGCTTCATCCTCGCAGCAATGGTGGGCGGCTTCTGGATCACCCGCTCCATCACCCTCCCCTTGAGCGAGGCAGTGCATGTCGCCCAGCGCGTGGCCGAAGGCGATCTATCGGTGCGGGTGCTTTCCACGTCGAAGGATGAAACCGGGCAGTTGCTCACGGCTTTGGCAGACATGGTCGGGCGGCTGACTTCGGTCATCGGCTCGGTGCGTTCGTCTGCCGAGCAACTGCTCTCGGCGGCCACGCAGGTGTCGGCGACTTCGCAGAGTCTGTCGCAGTCGTCCTCAGAACAGGCGGCTTCGGTGGAGGAAACCTCGGCCACGCTGGAGCAGGCCACGGCGTCCATTCGCCAGAACGCGGATAACGCGCGTCTGACGGATTCGATGGCGCAGCAGGCGGCAGGCCAAGCCCGTGAAGGGGGTGCGGCGGTGCAGGGCACGGTCTCGGCGATGCAAGCCATCGCGGAGCGCATCTCGATCATCGATGACATTGCGTATCAGACCAATATGCTGGCTTTGAATGCGGCGATTGAAGCGGCCCGAGCTGGGGAGCATGGCAAGGGCTTTGCGGTGGTGGCCGCGGAGGTGCGCAAGCTGGCGGAGCGCTCTCAGGTGGCGGCCAAGGAGATTGGCGATCTGGCGACTTCGACGGTGAAGCAGGCGGATGCGGCAGGTAGCCTGATTGCGCAGATGGCACCCAATATCTCCAAGACCTCGGATCTGGTGCAGGAGATCACGGCAGCTTCGGAAGAACAGTCCACCGGCATGCAGCAGATCAATCAGGCCGTCGCCCAGCTCTCGGCGGTGACGCAGCAGAACGCCTCGGCTTCGGAACAACTCGCGGCCACTGCCGAAGAGATGAACGCGCAGGCGCAGGCTTTGCAGGAAATCATGGCGGGCTTCCGGCTTAGCCAGGAAGCGCAGGTCACGGCGGCTAAACCGGCCGCACGGTCTGCCGCAAGCAAGGCCCGGGTGGCTACCGAGGACAGTCTGCCGGTGCTCGCGCAATCGCAGCCAGAATTCGTGCGGTTCTGAACCTCAACATCCCCCTTCACACACTCACCTTCCGTTCACAAGGAACTCTCATGCGATCCAGACAGGGCTTCAAGCTCGACATTCGCCGCAGCCTGTTGCTGCTATCCGCGCTGTTCATTCTCGGAATGATCGGCATCACCCTGCTCAATGTGAGCCGCTTGCAGTCGTCCATTCTGACCGAGCGCGAATTCATGCTGCGCAACGCCACGCAAACCGCTGAGGGCGTGATTCAGTATACTACCAGCAGGCGCAGGCCGGCAAGCTGAGCTGACCACGCAGCAGGCCCAAACCCAGGCGATGGCCGCCGTCAAGGACATGCGCTACGGCGCGAAGAAAGACGGCTACTTCTGGATCACCACCGACACCACCCCGGTGCCAACCATGCTGATGCACCCCACGGTGCCCGCGCTCATCGGCAAGGTGCTCGATCTGCCCAAGTTCGACAACGCCACCGGCTACCGCCCCGGGCTGGAGGCCAAGCCTGTTGATACCGACGGCAAGATGAACCTCTACACCGCGCAGAACCTCGCGGCAAAAAATCCCGATGGCGGTATTTTCGAGTACCGCTTTCCCAAGCCCGTTGCGGGCGGCGGCGCCACCCAAGAGGCCTTCCCGAAAGTGGCCTACGCGATCAATTTCGCGCCTTGGCACTGGGTGATCGGCACCGGGGTGTATGTCGATGACGTGAGCGCGGCCGCGTGGGCTTACAGCACGCAGGGCCTCATCATCTCGGTCATCGGCATTGCCCTGCTGGTGGCGCTGGCGCTGTTCATCACCCGCCGCACCAACGCTTCGATGCGCAACGCCTTCGCTGTGTTTGCACGGCTTGAGCAGGGTGACTTGACGGTTCGCATGGGCCGCCGCAGCAACGACGAAATCGGTCAGGTCATGGCCTCCGCACAAAAGATGATCGACCGTTTTACCCAGACCATCGGCTCGGTGCGGTCGTCGGCCGAGCAGTTGCTCTCGGCGTCCACCCAGGTGTCGGCCACTTCGCAGAGTCTGTCGCAGTCGTCTTCGGAGCAGGCCGCTTCGGTGGAACAAACCTCGGCGACCGTCGAGCAGGCCGCAGCCTCGATACGCCAGAACGCGGACAACGCCTCTGCGGCCGATGCGCTCGCCCAACAGGTACTGCAACATGCCGACAGCAGTAAATCCGCCGTTGGGCAGGCTTCCACCGCCATGCAAACCATCGCGGATCGCATTTCGCTGATCGATGACATTGCGTACCAGACCAATATGCTGGCTTTGAATGCGGCGATTGAAGCGGCCCGCGCCGGAGAACATGGCAAGGGCTTTGCCGTGGTGGCCGCCGAGGTGCGCAAGCTGGCCGAGAAAAGCCAATCCGCAGCCAAGGAAATCGGCGATCTGGCCTCTACAACGGTCAAGCACGCCGATCACGCCACTCACCTGATTTCTGAATTGGTCACTCTGAAGACGAAGAACTACGGTCTCGTCCAGGAGATCGCTGCGGCGTCCACGGAGCAGGCCACCGGCATGCAGCAGATCAATCAGGCGGTGGCGCAGCTCTCAGCCGTCACTCAGCAGAACGCCTCGGCTTCGGAACAACTCGCGGCCACCGCAGAAGAGATGAATGCGCAGGCCAGCGGTCTGCAAGACCTCATCAGCCAGTTCAAAACCGACGCCCAAGCGACGCCAGCCGTAGCCCAGTCGCGCACACCAACGCCCCCCGCGCGCCGACCCGCTGCCACGCCGCGCCCAGCCCTGGCTGCGGCCGGTGCGGGCGACTTCGTCAAATTCTGATCAGCCTATTTTCCAAGGAGCCCCATATGACGACCGCCATCGCGCATCCGTCTTCCACCCCTGCCCTGCAACTGGCGGGCAACGCCCAGCCCACCAGCGGCCAGTACCTGACCTTCACCTTGCAGAACGAGATCTATGGTCTGGACATTCTGCGGGTACGGGAAATTCTGGAATACACCCGCCCGACCACAGTGCCGATGATGCCGGCCTTTGTGCACGGCGTGATCAACCTGCGCGGCAACGTGGTGCCGGTAATCGATCTGGCGCAGCGCTTCGGCCGCGCGCCCACCGCCTTGCAGGCTCGCACCTGCATCGTCATCGTTGAAATCGAGGGCGAAGACGGGCCGCTGGCCATCGGCGTGCTGGTCGATGCGGTCAACGCCGTACTCGATATGGAAGCCGGCCAGATCGAACCGGCGCCGAGCTTCGGCACCGGCCTGCGGCAAGAGTTCATCCGCGGCATGGCCCGCACCGAAGCCGGTTTCATCATCCTGCTCGATGTGGGTCGTGTGCTGTCGGTCGAAGACATGGCGGGTCTGGCCAGCGCCTCGCATATGGCCGCCTGATTTCTTCTTAACCGATTTCTCTTCCACTCTTTCCATCGACCAGAGCACGCCATGACCCTCGCTTTGCATCAACGTCTTCAGTTCCGCATCCTTGCGCCGATCGCCTTGGCGATGTCCCGAACTCAGTTGCAGGTTTGAGCTGGTGGACGGGGAGCATTATGCTGCCAGACGTTGATCTGGCTGCGGTCGCAGCGCCCGGACGAGTTCAGGAAGCTGTGCAAAGCCCTTGATGCGGCGCATGCCTCGCTCGCTCTCCAGGAAGCCCATCACCGTCCAGCGCAGCGCCATGTCGGCATTCTGATAGTTCGTCACCCGCTGGCTGTGGCGGCGCACCACCGAGTTGGGCGACTCGATGATGTTGGTGTTGCTCAGGCCGCGTGCCAGAGCCCCTTGTACGCCCAGAGTGGCAGCCGTGAACATCTGCTCCAGGCCTTCGAGCACGCTGGCCGCCGCATCGGGGTGCTGAGCCTTGAGTTCCTGGGCCAGTGCCTTCAGGCGCCCAATGCCGTTGACACGCTGCAAGCCAAACGCTGCTTTCATGCGCCAGGCCACCTGCTCGCGCATGTCTTTGGGCAAACGCTCGGGGACGTTCCTGATCTTGTGGATCTGGCAGCGCTGCACCTTGGCCGCCTGGCCACACAGGCTGTTGATGGCACTGGCCAGGGCCTTGGATCCATCAATCACCCACAGGCGAGACACATCCAGATCTGAACCGCCCCGGGTTTTGAGGAGGCTCCTTCGATTGAGAGAATGGAGCCATCATGAGGAAGTCCCCGAAGTTTTCCCCCGAGGTGATCGAGCGCGCCGTGCGCATGGTGTTTGATGCCAAGGATCAGTACCCGTCGCAGTGGGCGGCGATCGAGTCGATTGCCGGCAAGATCGGCTGCACGGCCGAGACGCTGCGCAAGTGGGTGCGCCAAGGCGAGCGCGACAGCGGCGTGCGGCCCGGCGCCACGACGGTCGAGCAGCAGCGCATCAAGGATCTGGAGCGCGAGAACAAGGAGCTGCGCCGTGCCAACGAGATCCTCAAGCTGGCCAGCGCGTATTTCGCCCAGGCGGAGCTCGACCGCCATCACAAGAAGTGAACGCCTTCATCGACGCGCACCGCGCGCGTTGCGGGGTCGAGCCGATCTGCAACGCCTTGCAGGTTGCCCCGTCGGCGTACCGGCGTCATGCCGCCCGCTTGCGCGCGCCGGCGCTGCTGCCGGCGCGTGCGCGGCGTGACGCCCAGTTGCGGCCCGAAGTGCAGCGCGTGTTCGACGCCAACCTGCGCGTCTACGGCGCCGACAAGGTCTGGCGACAACTGCAGCGCGAGGGCGTGACGGTGGCACGCTGCACGGTCGAGCGGCTAATGCGCCAGGCCGGGCTGCGCGGGACGCGACGCGGCAAGTCGGTGCGCACCACCGTGCCCGATGCCAAGGCGGCGTGCCCGCTGGACCGGGTGAACAGGCAGTTCCGCGCCGGGCGGCCCCGTCGGCCACGGTTGCCTAGCGCCCTGGATACGGCGGCAGGATCATTGTGCGGTTCACCAGCACATTGAACGTGTAGCCGTAACCGTTAACCAGCCGGCGTTCTTGCCTACACGGCCGTCTTGTGCAAATCCGATCGCAGCGGCTGATCGGCGAAGTGCAGTTTCCACAGCCTTGGCGTGAGCGCGGCCACGTTGGAGGCCGGGTGCTGCCCCACGCGCTGCAGCACGTCCACGAGGTAGGTGGTCGGGTCGACGCCTTGCAGCAGGCAGGTGGCGATGAGGCTCTGGACGATCCCCACGTGCTGCGCACCGACCTCCGTCCAGCAGAACAGCCAGTTGCGTCGCCCCATGGGGATGGGCCGCAGGGCACGCTCGATGTGGTTCGTGTCGATCGGCACTGCGGGGTCGTCCAGGAAGACCTCCAGCGCCGCGCGGCGCTCGCGCACATAGGCCAGCGCCCGGGTCAGCGGGTTGCTCGGCAGCAAGCCCTGCTGGGCGAGCTGCTGATCCACCCAGGCGAAGAACGCCTCCACCTGCGGTTTGCTGTGGGTGAGCCGATGCTGTTGCTTGGCCTGCCCTGCGAGTTTGGCCGTGCGGATATCCTCCTCCACCCCATACAGCGCGCCGATGTGGCGCAGCGCTTCGCCAGCGGCCTGCGGTTCGGCGCCCTGCGCTTCAAAGAATGTGCGCCTGGCATGCGCCCAGCACTGCGCGTGGGTGATGCCCGTTTTGCTCGCATAACGCGCATAGGCCGCGTAGCCGTCGCTCAGCAAGACCACCCCCGGCCGAGCGCATCCCAGGACTTTCTGCACGTGCTCGGCACGGCGTGAGGTGAAGTGGGGGAAGCACACCTCGTCGCGGTCGCCGTACACCGGCCAGAAGTAGGTGGCCTTCATCTTGCCACCCCCGGCCTGGCCGGCCTTGATCGGGGTCTCGTCCATGGTGATGACGTGCCCGGCCAGGATCGAGGCGAGTTGCGCATCAACGATCGGCGTGAGGAGGCGGGCTGCTTGTTGCACGAGCTGCGTCAGCCACGGACGGCTCAGGGTCAAGCCCGCGTCGAGCAGGCGCTGGTGCTGGCGGTACAGGGGCAGGTGCCAGCGGAACTTGTCCACCAGCACGCCGGCGATGAAGCTCACGTCGGCACGACTGCCTTCGAGCACGCCTGTGGGCGCCGGGGCGCAGTGCAGGGTTTGCGTGTCGAGCCGCTTGATGATGGGGCGCACGGACTTGAGCACCACATAGCTGCCCGCACGCTGGGCCAGACGGTGGCTGATCTTCTCGCCGATGACCTCATACTGCTCGGGGGCGAGCCCCTGCGCCTCAAGGCTGGGCAGCGTGATGGTCTCGACGGGGACGTTGGCAGCGTCGAAAAACGCCCCGGCATGGTCTTCGGCGAAGTCGTTCTGGGCCTTGCGCCGCTTGTGCGCCGGCACGGTTTGTTCGGGTTGGGGCGATGCGGCCTGCGGGGGGGCATCTCATCCAGCACCTGCCCGAGGTGCAACTGCTGGGCATCGGGCACGAAGCGCTCGCTCTTGGTGCCGAAGATCTGGCGTTTGAACCAGTCGAGCTGGCGTTGGAGCTCGGCGACCTGCAGCTTGAGTGCATCCATCGCCATGGCTTGCATGCGCATGATCTGCACAACCCGCTCGGGCCCCAGGGCCGCCACCTCGGTGGCATCGGGCAGGGGGATCGACGGCACGGCAGACATGCAGTCATTGTCGTGCTCAACACCGTGCCATGTCTGCTTCGGCAGGCAACAGGCAATAACGTTTGTAGCGGCGTGTGGGCTCGATGCCTTCGAGCAGCATCTTCAGCGCCGTGGGGTCGATCTCGCGCTGTGTGACATGGCGCCAATCGCGGATGAAACGCCCGGCTTCCAGCCGCTTGCTCCACACGCACCAGCCGCTGCGGTCGAAGTACAGCACCTTGATCTGGGTGCCACGCCGATTGACGAACACGAACAGGTGCCCCTGCAGGGGATCGACGGCAAAGCCAGAGCGCGCCAAGGTGTATAGCCCGTCGAAGGACTAACGCATGTCCGTGGGCTGGCCCCACAGGAACACGCGAATGCGGCTCTCAGGGAAAAACATCAGCCCTGCACCAGGCGCACACGGATGCCGTCGCCCAGCTCCAAGCTGAGCTCGAACGCACGCGCCGCGCTGCCACCGATGGCCCCCAGATCGACGAATGCGGGGCCTGGCGGCGGCGTCTTGGGTGCCGCGGCAGGCCCCTTGCGCGGCGCGCCCAACAGTCGGGTGCGCCAGCGCCGAAAGCTGCTGCGGCATACGCCCTCGCGGCGGCAAAACTCCTCAACCGTCAACCCGGCTTGCGCAAAACGATCGAACAGCGCCCGCCAACTGTGCTCGTCCAGGTGTCGGCGCCGCTTGACCGGCAGCATCCCTTGCGCTTGCTCTTGCATCGCTCAGCCTCCATCGTGTGATCGATAATGGGCATTGTTCAGCGTCATGCTGCGCGCGAAAAGAACGCCGAGGGGTTACCGGTTACGTGTAGCCTGGCCGGATCCTCAGCGTGGGCTGGATGTTCAGGTTCTTGTTGAGCAAGTTGGTGCCGACGCTGTTCATCTGCTGCGCAAGGGTTGCAGCGGCCTGCTGGCCCGCCGTCGGCGTGTTGAAGGCACCCGCGTTCTGCGGCTGGCTGAGTTGGGCACCGACACCGAGTAAGCTCATCAAGACCGCGCTGCCAAAGATCCGCATGTAATGGTTATCGACCTGGTCGTAGAAACCGGCCTGCCCTTCGCCGTCCGCGCCGCTCATCCCTTTCAGGTTGATCGTGGCACCGTTCGGGAAGATCAAACGATTCCATGCAACCAATACGCGGCTCTGGCCGTAGGCGACATCGCTGCTGTACTCACCAACGATGCGAGTGCCTTGCGGAATGAGCACCACGTTCGGGTTGAGGCTGTCATAGACCGTCTGCCGCACTTGCGCCGTGATCGTGCCCGGCAGATCGCTGTCGATGCCGGTCAGCATGACCGCAGGGATGACGGCACCGGCGAACAATTCATGGTTGCCGATAGGCGGCTGCACCGCTGCATCGAGGTAGCCATTGGACGCCCCTTGCCCTTGGCTGGCAAGGAACGCCTTGTTCGCATCTTGCTGGGCCTGCGGGTTCTGGGTTGCGCCTGCTACAGCCGCGCCTTGGAGTCCGGAAAGCGCGGCCAGCGCCTTTTGAATGGCGGGATCGGTCGCGCCTTGCGGGGTTGCGGCCAAGGCGGCGAGAGTGCGCAGCGTGTCGGCTTGCGATGAGGCCGCAGTTTTGGGCTGGCTACTGCTTAGCGCTTCTATATCGCCCGCGCTTGTCTTGGCAGAATGGGCCGCCTGCTCTGCCAGAACCGCGTTTTCCAGATCCTTATAGTGCTGCTCGACCAGCCACTGGTGATATTTCTGCGCCGGCGTCAGTTGCGGCGGCTGGCCGCCTTGCAATGGCGCGCTGCTTGCGCCAGTCGGATTCAACGGGGACGCCGGGCGGCTGGCCGTGCCCGCAGGGGCCGACGCGACGCCGCGAGGTGCGAAGGGGAAAGCCTGCGCACGAGACTGTGATGCCGTCGGCGCAGGCGGCGGGGTCGCGCCGACCTGGTCTGTGCTGCTTGCGGTCAGCGCGCTGTCTTGCGTGTCGGATTTGTTGCCCGACGTCGCAATGCCAAACAGGATCAACGCACTAAGGGCCGACAGCGCGCCAACAATGGCGGTCTTGCTTTTGCTCGACAGGCGCTTGCCCTGCTTCGCTTCGCCCTTGATCTTGAGCGCCTTGCCCTTGCCCTTGCTGCCTTCCTCTCTGACTTTCCCCGGCCCGACGACGTCGGCGATCGGCGGAAGCTCGGCAGGATCCGGCGGTGCGGCGCCTTGGTTGCCAGATGGCTTCTTGTCCTCATCCATTTTTCGTGTCCTCACTGTTCATTGGCTCAACCCCGGATGTCACCGCCAAAACGCATCATCGCCCGGCCCGCCGTGCTCGCACGTCACGCTGCGGGAGTCCTTGCCAACGCCGACGGCCAGTTTGAATTTCTCCGGCAGGCCGTCGATGATGTAGTAGCCATGCACCAGGCGGCTGTTCATCAGCTCGGTCTGGCCGTTGGTGACGTTGAACACGGCGGGCGCGTCGGTGAATTTCATCGACTGCGGCATCTGCAGATAGGTGTGTCCGCCGCCGGCAAAGACGCGCACGGGCACCATGCTGGCGTCATCATTGCCGCCGTTGGCCTTGCAGGTGAAATTGAAATCCAGACTTGCCGGATCGATGTTGCCCAGCGGGGCAACTACGGCCTGCTTTTTGGCTTCGGCCTTGGCCCGTTCTGCCGCCTCGGCCTGCTCGGCCTGCTTTTGCATGTCGATGACAAGCTGCTGCGGGTCATAAAAGCCGACCAGCGGCACGTATTCATGGGCGTCGCTTTGCAGCGTCATGTAATAGACGCGCCCGGCATCGGTGGCGACGACGAGGTTGGTCACCAGCCCGGTGGCGGTCGGTTTGACAACAACAACCGGGCGATCGCCGGCGGTGGTCGGTTGCACCAGCCAGCGGACAGAATCACCGATGCTCAAGCTGGTGATGTGCTCGCCGGGCAAGAGGTTGATAACGCAGACATGCAGCGGGGCGCAGGTGATCGTCGGGCGGCTCTGGCCGTAGGCATACATCACCTGCCCGTTGGTGCCGATGATGTCATTCGCTACACCGGTTTTCAGCCACTGCTGCGCGGCGGCATCCGTGGCGCGGTATGACAGCGGCACGGGCGGGGTCTGGCTTGCCAGCTCGTGGCTGGTGCGCCCGTTGTCCGGCGTGCCGACTGACGGGGTCTGCCCGCCCGCAAAGGCAGGGGCAAAGAAAGAGGCCGACAGCGCGGCGGCGAGGATGGTGCGTTTCATGGTGATTTCTCCAGGTTGACGGGCTGGCTCAAGACACGCTCTGCGCCCAGTTCAAGGACTGAATAAAGATGCCGAGCGGGTTGTCGAGCATCACTTGCGGTTTGTCGGCCAGCTTGGGATCCACGCCGACGGTGATTTGCGCTTTCCAGTGCGTGGTTGTGCTGTTCTGGCCGGGGATGGTTTTGACTTCCGTCCAGTTCACCTGATAGGTGTTGGCACCTGTCGGCAGCACGCTGTTGATCTGCGGGTTGACCGTGTAAGTCACGCCAAACGGGCTGTGGGCCTTGAACCAATCATTCACCGTGCTGGCGGCGTTGCTGGACAACATCGCGTAGCTGCGGTTGAGTAGCGTTTGCTGCGCTGTCTGATCGGGCAGCACGGTGCGCGTGTTCACGATCCAGTTTGCGAGCTGCGCCTCGATGATTCGCTGCGTCACGCCAGAACCGTCGCTTGGCCGCGCGACAGCAATCGGGCTGCCCATTTTGTCGATCGCTACGACGAAAGGCTTGATCTTGGATTGGGCGCCGATATAGGCCACACCGATCACGGCGACGGCCGATACAGACAGCGCCGCGAGGGCGGCGATGCGCCAGGACTTGGCGCGGGCGAGTGCGTCGCCGTATCGTTCATCCCATTCACGCCGAGCATTCAGGTAGGGGTTGGCTTGGGCCACGTGGATTCTCCTTGGGTGGGTTGTCTGTAGAGATATGAGCGACAGCGGCAACACCGCAAATCGAGGCCCGCACGGCCCGGCGGCGGCACTTCTTTTTGCCCCTGTTTGCCCCTCGCTGGCACCGCCAATTGATCCATCGGTGACCGTGCGGCGGGCTCGATTTTGGGGCGTTCAAGGCGCAGCCGAGAACGCCGGGGTGGGGTGTCGGGCGGAGCCTGACCAGGGTGGGACGGCGCACACAAACGCAGAAAACGCCAAGCGAAGCGGGCGGTTTCGAGGCTTGTGGGCACGGCCCCTTACCCTGCACTTATTTTTTTACGCGGGATGGCCGGGTTGTTACGCCTGTCAGAGCACTTTTTACCGCTGTCGTGATTCCTGTCGAAGCGGTTTTGTTCTCCTGTCGTGATTCCTGTCGAAGCACTTTTTTCGACTGTCAGCGCACTTTGTGACGCTGTCAGCGCGCTTCGTGACGCTGTCGGAGCGTTTTGTGACGCTGTCGGGCCACTTTTTCGCCTGTCAGAGCACTTTTTACCGCTGTCAGCGCGCTTTGTGACGCTGTCGGCGCGCTTTGTGACGCTGTCGGAGCGTTTCGTGCGGCTGTCGCTACGCCCGTCGTGCCGCCTGTCGTTATATCTACACATCAGCCACCCTGGAATGCGGTGCAGCATGAACACGGACACGCAAAATTTCACCGAAGATCCCGCAGGGCACATTCGCCAGCGTGCGGACGCGACGCTGACACGGCGGCTGCAAGATCCGCAGCGACTCTCGCCCGGCTCATTGGTCGGGGTTCTTTTTCCCGTCATCGAGAAGTATTTGGCGGCAGGGCTGACACTGGAAGACATCGCAACCGCTTTGCAAGAAGACGGTTTTGCCGTCAAGAAAACACACCTCGTTCGGCATCTTGGCTCGCTGCGCGCCGAGCGCGGATCAAGGACGCCGCCACCGCCCGCCGCGATTCCAGCCGCCACGCAGCCAGCGCCCGTTGCGCCAGCACCCGCCGCGACAGAATCGGTCGCGACAGTAGGGGCAAAGAAAGAAGCGGCATTGGTGCCCGCACCGGCGGAGCCTCGCGCAGAGGCCGCATCACCCCCAGCGCCCCTGCCCGAGATCCCGGTTGGCAACCTGACCGATGTGCAGCGGTCGGAGATCGTGAAAAGGTGGATCGCGTCGCAATTCGGCGACCGGCACCCGAAGCAGATCAAGCCCGATGAGCTACCCGCCGAAGCGCTGGCGTGGTTAGAAAGGCTTTGGGGCGTATCCGCCCCGATCAACGAGCAGACCGGCCAACCGTATCAATTCATGCGCCTCACCTTTGACGGCCGCCCAATGTATGACAACCCGCTTTTCCCGCCGCAGGCGGTTCCGGTGGAAAACGGAGACGTCGGCTACATCATCATTCCGAATGATCGCGCCAGGGAGATCATCAAGAAATACGGCTTGCGGCTGGTGGCAAGCGACAAGTACAAGTCGTCGCTGCATATCGTTGACAAGTACGGCCGGAAGCGTGGCGGCGCGATATTGCAGACAGATTCGCGCACTGTCGAGCGAACGGTGGCTGATATTGAGGCTTCAATCGAGCGGGCGAGGGCGAGCGGTGAGCAGTACTAGGCTGCCGGTCCGTCGCATATCTAATCACTAACCGGAGAACGCGATGAGCGACACGAACGAAGAGCGGCCATCCTACCGCAAGCAGCGCAGCAGCATCATTCGCGATCACGGCCTGCGCCCGATCACTGCCAGCAAATGGGTTGACGAGGAAACGGCGAAAGCATGCGCGGAAATGCTAGGGCGTGTTAACACTAATTGCACCGATGGGGCCGGTGAGCGACACTGCTGCACATGGAAATCAGCAATTCGCCCTTGTCGAACATTGTTTGCCCAAGCAACGAGGCAACGTCAGCATGACCAATCTGCAAGTCGTCAATGCCATGCTGTACGTGGCCGAACAGGGCTGCAAGTGGCGCGGGCTTCCCAAGCGGTTCGGCAACTGGCACACGATCTACACGCGCATGCGGCGCTGGGCCAAGGCGGGCGTGCTGGACAAGATGTTCGAAGAGCTGCAGCGCCAGCAGGTGGTGCGCATCAAGATCGAGGCGGTCTCGCTGGACAGCACCAGCATCAAGGTGCATCCCGACGGCACTGGCGCTCTAAAAAAAACGGACCGCAGTCCATCGGCAAATCCCGAGGCGGCTGGAACACCAAGGTTCATCTGGTTGCCGCGGATGCTCGAACGGCCGTAACGTTTAGCCTGTCTCCCGGGCAGGCGCACGATGCGCCCGAGGGCAGGAAGTTGCTTGAAAGCCTGGGCCCAACGAGCCGCCCCATTCACTTGCTGATGGACCGCGCTTACGAAGGCAATGAGACGCGCCAACTGGCTCTGGACCTTGGCTTCATCCCGGTGGTGCCGCCGATGAAGACGCGCATCGAGCCATGGGAGTACGACCGAGAGATGTACAAGCGCCGCAACGAAGTCGAGCGCCTGTTCCGACGCCTGAAGGGCTTCCGGCGCATCTTCTCTCGGTTCGAAAAACTCGACGCGATGTTCCTCGGCTTCCTCAGCTTCGTGCTGGTGGTCGATGGACTTCGCAGTTTGTGTTAACAGGCCCTAGATGAAATGCGCGGCCGAGGCCCGCAGGTCGGCGTTTCGTTTTTCCTGCGCGAGCCGATGTTGAAGAACCCGAGCTATATCGTTGCGTCCTGGATGCAAAACCGGGGATCGCCAACGATGTTCCGGCGCGCTGGCACGGTCGGCGAAGCGCTACACCTGATGCAGCAGGAATGGCGCCGCGCGCTCTGCGCCGAATACGCGACGCCGTGGTCTGAGCTTCACGGCGATGATGAGCGCCACCTGTACGAAACCCGGTCGGCGGTCGCCGAAGGCTTTGTCTAGCCGGGGCTTGATTGATGCGCAAGCTCGCTGCAGCAGCAGGCTATCGTCGCTCGGCGACATGCGGACTCAGCCACCTCTTGGTTCAATTTTGGTTCACTCGTTGAACAAAAAAGAACTAAAGAAAACTTTCGAAGAACGAAGAACAACAACCGTAAACCTATGTTTTTAAATGGCTTTTGCGTCATCGCCACGACCGAACAATGACTTGCAATCGGCTTATTTTTGGACTGTTAATCCGTAGGTCCCTGGTTCGAGCCCAGGTCGAGGAGCCAAATTTGGCTTATGAATCAAGCACTTGGCGTCGTAAGACGCTAGGTGCTTTTTTTGTTCAGCGTTGCCATTACTCTGAGGTGCTCGGGCTCCAGAACGCCTGGTGGACTTGCGGCAGCGCAGATAGCCCCTCGACCAGGGCGTCGAGCGCGTCGCCATCCACCGAGGTGGCCATCAACGTGGCCTCGATTTCCACCTCGCCTTGCCCGAAGGGATGCTGTTGCAATTTGCGAATCGGATAGCCCGCGGATTCGAGCATCTGCCCGACCCGCTCCAACGTATCCTGGCAATCCTCTTTTGCCGCGATCACATGCGCCGTGTAAGTCGCCTCGACCGCCTCCGTATCGAGCGGCTGTCGGTTCATCGCATTGACTAAGGGCCGCAACAGGGTGTTTGCCGCAAGCACGAACAAAGCGCCCAGGCTGGCCTCGAAAAACAGCATCGCTCCGCAGGCCGCGCCGATTGCAGCTGATCCCCACAGCGTTGCGGCGGTGTTGATCCCGCGCACATTGCCCTCTTCGCGCATGATCACCCCCGCCCCCAGAAAGCCGATGCCCGAGACCACATACGAGATGACCCGCACCGATCCACCGTGTCCGTCGAGCCGGTCGGCCATGTTGACGAATAGCGCCGCGCCGACCGCCACCAGCACATTGGTGCGCAGCCCCGCGGTACGTTGCCGGTACTGGCGCTCATAGCCCACAATGCCACCGAGCACAAAGGCCATCAGCAGGCAGGCAAGGATCTGAACGCGGGGATCATTCCACAGGACGGTCATGCTATGTCTCACGATTCACAAGGCCAGATGCAGACGCAGCCCGGCCGCCAGCGCGCTGGGATTGACACCTCCCGGATGCCAAAAGCGCTGCACATCGGGCTGCACGGCCAGAGTCGGAGTGATTTGCAGCGAATACACCGCTTCCAGCACCGTCTCCGGCGACGGTGCATGCAGGTTCACCCGGCTCACGCCGACACTGAACTGATCTTGCGGCCGGCTGGAAAACGGCCCGGTCACCAGCACCCCGGCGGCGAAAAACTGCGTCACCAGATTGACTTGCGTCGGGGACGTGCCAGCCAGCACGAACGCACCCCATTGCTGCGTGCCGCATGTCCAGCGCGTCTCGCCCACCAGGTAAGCGCCAGCGGTGGTCGGGCCGATGGTCGGGTCGCTTTGCCGATAGCGCCAGGCGCCGAGCTTGAGATCACTGCTCGGCGGATCGTCCTGGCCTGCCACTGCGCTCCATTGCACCTCCCCGATCCACAGTGCCCCCTGGCGCAGCGCACCCGCAAGCCCGGGCGGGTTGCCCTGCCAGATACCGGCGTGTGCCGTCCAGGCGGGGGTGAAGCGGTATTCCGCCATCGCCCCGAGACCCGGGTTTGGAAATGAAGGGGCGTTGAAATTTGCGGTGAAGTTCGGCGCCAGACCAAACGAGCTGTTTTGCAGCAGATCCGAGACGTCACTCGCCTCGAAATACTGGTTGATGTCCATGATGCCCACGCGCACAGCTGCCGCGCCCAGTTGCTGCCGATAGGTCAGCTGATACAGGCGCAGGAAATTGGGCGCCCACTCGTTGTTCGGATACTGGATCGCCCCGGTGCGGTCGGGCAGGTTGCCATCCGAGCGCACGCCTTCGATGCTGAATTCGATCAATCCACCCGGCCACCAATGGGCGGCTGCGGTATCCAGGCTGCCTCCCCACTGGAACAGCACAGAGGATGCCGGGCGGCTTTGCAGCCCGCCGGAGAGATTGGCCTGACTTTCCAGATCGAGCCGGCCCGAGGTGCTCAGGGCCACCGAGTCCGCATAGGCCGCAGGCAGCACTGCTGTGCCCAGCACGATGGCCAACAGAACGACATACAGAAACAACAGATGGAATTTGCGCATGATGCGTCCTTCCCTCCCGATTCCGGATCGGGATCGTGACGGTTCGAGGTGCAGAGTTGTGCGCGCGGCGCGCACGACCCCCGGCGGGTGACGCAATGCGTCACACGGGTTCAGAGGAGATGAGATGAGATGGGCGCGCGATGCGCGCCGGGGAGGGTCAGCCAGCCTCGCCGTGCAGGAATGCCCAGACGACGACCGCAGTCATCACCACCACATAGAGGCGCAGGCCCCAGAACACGATCTGCTGCCGGGGCGTGAGCGGCACGCGCTGCACGGGCGGCAAAGGTTTCTCCCAGCCCTCGCGTTCGATCAACCGGCGGATGTCGGTCGGATCGAATTCATGCAGTTGCTTCATGGCTCATCCTCCAAAGGCATGGGGAAACAGGATGGCCACACCGTAGAGGCCGTTGCACACGATCAAACCCGCCATGATGGCGATGGACACCGCGTTGCGCCGCGGCGAATTGACCTGGTCGCCCATGAGCTGACGGTCGTTGAGCAGCATGAGCAGGAACAACATGGCCGCAGGCATGAACACCGTGGCAATCACCTGCACGCTCAGGTTCAGAAAACCCAGGGGCAGGTTGGGAATCATCACCGCGATGGCCGCCACGGCCGTGCCGAGGATCGCCGGCAGATAAAAACCGATGGCCTTGCGCGGGGGCGCGTTGAGCGAGCGATCGATGTCAAAGGCTTCACCGATCGCCCAGGCGCTGCTGGCGGTGATCACGATGGAAGCAATCAACCCGGCTTCCATCAGACCCAGGGCAAACAGGGCCATCATCCCGTCGCCCAATTTGCCGCGAATGGCATGCAGCACCACGTCGGCGTCGAGGTTCTGTGCATTGGGTACGCCCTTGAGGGTTTGTGCGGCCAGGATGATGATGGCCATGGCCACCAGCACCATGCCGATGATGCCCAGCATCAGATCGCGGCGACCCGCGCGAATGTCCTGTGGCAACAAGCCTTTGTCCACGACGCAGGACTGCTGGAAAAACAGCTGCCAGGGCGCAATGGTCGTGCCGATGTTGGCCGAGATCAGGATCAGGAAGGTCAGCGACAGGAAGCCGCCCGGCACGATCCAGCCATGCCCGACGAAGGCCAGCGCAACCGCGTGCCAGTCCGGGTGTGACATCAGGGCCAGCGGCACGAAGATCAGATTGAACGCCGCGATGAACAGCGAAATCCGCTCCCAGGTCCAATAACGTAAAAACACCAGGACATAGACGATGAAGGCCAGCGACGCGGGCACCGTCAGCCAGGGCGATAATCCCATGGCCTGACCGCCCAGACGGATGCCGATGAACTCGGTCATCAGGGTCAGCACATTGGCCACCACCAGATCGATCAGAGAGAACCACCCCCAGAAGGCGCCGTAGCGCTTCCAGATCAGTTCGGCGTGACCGCGGCGGGTCACCGCGCCCAGGCGCACGGTCATCTCCTGCACCACATAAGCGACGAAACCCAGAAGAATCATCATGGGCAGGAAAATGCCCAGCCCATAGGTCGCCCCGGTCTGCGCATAGGTCACCACACCGCCGGCGTCGTTGTCGCCGAGCATGACCAGCACGCCCGGCCCGATCAGGGCCAGTCCGAGGGCGAGCCGGGTTCGCCAGTCCTGCGGCGCGCGGCGCAGGGCATCAAGGTAGAGGCGATCGCGCAGGCGGTGTTCGAGCTGCGCGGGCAACGGGGGGCAGTCCGGGCAGAGCTTGACGTCGAGAGTGGCAACTTCGGTGTTCATGACCGCTCTCCCAGAGTCTCGCCGCTGTCCCGGCTGGGAAGCTGGATCAGCGCCAGGTCCAGAGAGGCCAGACGCACATCGACCACACTGATCCGCGCCGGGCCAACCGCACGACGGGCCGGCCGGGATGCCATATGGGCCCGCGCGCGACGGGGCAGCAGGCGGGTGAGCAGGTTATGAAACGCGAAACACATGATTTCCTCCGTTCGTGGTTGACGGACGGACACACGGTGCACGCAAGCACATCCTGCGCTGCTTGCGTGACGGTTCACACGAAGAGGGGGGCAACAGGATGAGGAACTCATCCTGATGCTGCCGCCAGCCTGAGGGCGGCGGCAGCGGCAACAGTCTGCTGTCGAGAGCCTTCAGGCGTTCACTTCACTGGTCGACAACTGTCACTGTCCATGGGTTGGTTCGAGCCGAGCTTCGGCAAAACGAAAACTCTCTAAGCCTAATCGGCGCGCGCAGGGATGGTCAAGAGATGGAAAGTATCCAAATGCAACGCGGCATGCGCTCGGTGCACTAGTGCGCGCCCCGCCGATCTCGATGATGCATCGCGTTACCCAGACTTCATCCGGCGCAGCACGAGAGCTGGCTCACATCTTTGCTGAAGGTTTGCGCTGCGAGCTTGAGCCCTTCGACCATGGTGAGGTAAGGAAAGAGTTGATCGGCCAGTTGCTGCACCGTCATGCTGTTGCGGATGGCGATTGCCGCGGTCTGAATCAGTTCCCCAGCCTCCGCTGCCACCGCCTGCACACCGAGCAGACGCCCGCTTCCAGCCTCCGCCACCAGCTTGATGAAGCCACGGGTATCGAAATTCACCAGCGCCCGGGGCACGTTGTCCAGGCTGAGCGTGCGGCAGTCGGTCTGGATGTTGCGTGCCTGCGCCTCAGGCTCGCTCAGGCCGACGGTGGCCACCTGCGGATCGGTGAACACCACAGCGGGCATGACCGACAGATCCAGCGCGGCATCGCCGCCGAGCAGATTGATCGCCGCGCGCGTCCCGCCGGCAGCGGCCACATAGACGAACTGCGGCTGGTCGGTGCAATCCCCAGCGGCAAAGATGTGCGGCACGCTGGTGCGCAAATGGTCGTCCACCACGATCGCGCCGTGCGCATCGACTCTCACACCAGCGGCCTGCAGCTGTAGCTCGGCGGTGTTGGGCGTGCGCCCGGTGGCCACCAGCAGGCGATCGGCCAAGATCTCGCCCTGCGCGGTGCTCAGCCTGAACACACCGTCTGCATGGGTCACGGCGCTGGCCTGTGTGTAGGTCAGCACGGTGATGCCTTCGCCAGCGAAGGCATCGGCAAGCGCGGCGCCGATCGCGGGATCGTCGCGCGACAGCAGCGTGCTGCGCGCCAGAATGGTGACCTGGCTGCCCAGACGTGCAAAGGCCTGTGCGAGTTCGACCGCCACCACCGAGCCGCCGATGACCGCCAGCCGCGGTGGGATAGTGCTGCTTGCCAGCGCCTCGGTCGAGGTCCAGTACGGTGTGCCGTGCAGGCCGGGAAGCGGCGGAATGGCGGCACTGGCGCCGGTTGCGATCAGGCAGCGGTCGAAACCGACCTGTTGCACCGAGCCGTCCGCCATGGTCACGTCAAGCGTGTGCGCATCCATGAACCGAGCCTGGCCGCGCAGCGTAGTGATGCCCGGCTGGCTTTGCAGGATGCTTTCGTACTTGGCGTGCCGCAGCGCATCCACCAGGCCCTGCTGCTGCGCGTGCAAGCGATCGCGCAGAATTGCCGGCGTGGCTGGTGAAATGCCGTCGTCAAACGGGCTGTGACGCCTTAGGTACGCGACGTGCGCCGCGCGGATCAGGATCTTGGACGGCACACAGCCGATGTTCACGCAGGTGCCGCCGATGGTGCCGCGCTCGATCAGCGTGACCTGTGCGCCCTCGCCCGCCGCGCGAATGGCGCCGGCCATCGCGGCGCCACCGCTGCCGATTACCGCCACGCGCAGACCCGTGCCCGCCGCGCCACGCGCCAGTCCCTCGGTCACACCGGGCCGGCCCAGACCCGCGCCGGCTCCGCTCGAGGCCAGCCTGGCCGAGTAGCCGGCCTTGGCTACCGCGGCGGCCATGAGATCCAGGGATACATCGGCCTCAGCCAGCACCTGGGCAACGCCCTGGGAATAAGACACCTGCGCCGACTGCACCCCCGGCACGTGTTCGAGCGCCTTGGCCACATGCGCGGCACAGGCGTTGCAGGTCATGCCGCCGATGTCGAACACCGCGCTGCGCAGCGTGCTTGCTTGAGTCATGACAGCGCCTTCAGTGGACAAGAACAGAGGGATAACCCGCGTCGGTTGTGGCTTTGATCAGCGCCTTGACATTGGTCTTGGCATCGTCGAAGGTCACCACGGCGTCTTTCTTGGCCTCATCGACACTGACCTTTTCCACTCCGGGAACGGCGGTGAGCGCCTTGTGCACGGTGATCGGGCAAACCCCACAGGTCATGCCGGGCACCGACAGAGTCACGGTCTGCACCCCGGCCCAGGCCGGCACGGAGAGGGCAAAAACCAGGGCGATCGCGGTCGAGAGCTTATTCATGTTGATTCCTTTCAGTAAAAGATCGGTGCAACGAAGGGGAAAGACAGCGCCACGACGATGAGCGCAGCGACGATCCAGAACAGCAGCCGGTATGCGGCGTTGACCTGGGGGACGGCGCAGACCTCGCCGGGCTTGCACGCCGCCGGCGCGCGAAACAGCCGGCGATAGGCGAGGAACAGCGCGACGAGGGCCACGCCGATGAAAATCGGCCGATACGGCTCGAGCAGGGTCAGGTTGCCGATCCACGCGCCGCTGATGCCCAGGCTGAGCAGAATCAGCGGCCCGAGACAGCAGGTGGACGCCAAAATGGCGGCAATCCCGCTGGCGAGCAGCGCGCCACGGCCTTTTCGCGGCGGCGGGGAAAGCGACTGGGACATAACAGAACTCCGGTGGGCTGACGATAGCGATAAGTTTCCGTCCGTACCAAAGTCCGGAGTCAAGCCATATGTCGCCTTGGTTGACAAGGCGGTGGGGTTTTGCCGCAGAGGGCCAGGATGCGGGCTTAGCGGCGCAAAACGGTCATGAACTCCCTCTTTGCACCCGTCGGCGCGGCACCGTCCGCCGACCGGGGCGAGCGCTACGGGCGGGGTTGTCGCGCGGGCAGGTACCGCATCGTCAGGGCGTGCGATAGTCCTTCAGATATCGGCCCTCGAACCAGCGCTTGGCCCAGGTGAAGGCGCGCGAAGGCGGCAGCACGAAGGTCTTGCGCTCATCGCGGAACACCAGGATGCCGGAATCCACGGTATCGACGATGCACACCAATTCCGCCTTGGGCACATGCACTGGCGGCCTGCCCTCCAAGGCCAGCAGCAGGTTCTCCGCCGCAGCCTTGGCCTGCAGGTCGGCCATGTGCGCCTGCTTGGGCAGCCAGTCCGGGCCGGGATAGCTGCCCACGTCTCCGGCGACGAACACCCGCTCGAAACTGGGCACCGCGCAATGCGCATCGGCCTGGATGAAACCACCGGGCGAGCGCGGCAGCTCGGTCTGGTGCAGCCATGTCGGCCCGGTCATACCCGGCATGAACAGAATCAGATCGGCCTTGACCAGCCCGCCTTCGGTTTCCACGCCTGTGGGCGACATGCGCAGCACCTTGTGCCCCAGATGGGTGTCGATGCGGCGCTTGGCCATATGCGAGAGCAGCCCCGTGACCGCCCTCTCTCCCAGGCGCTGGCCCGGAGTGGCGGAAGCGTTGAAAAACACCAGTTCCACCTGGTCGCGCTTGCGCTGCCGACGCAGCCAGGTGTCGATGCCGAACAGCAGCTCGAACATCGGCCCGCCACGCGTGGCTGAGGGCTCCTGCGGATTGCCGCCAAAGCCACAGGCGATGCGCCCGGAGTCCATCGCCAGCAGACGCTCGCGGATTTTCTCCGCCGCGGCCACGCCCTCGCACAGCGCGATGGCATGTTCGATTCCCGGGAGCTTTTTGATGAAGCGCCCGCCGGTGGCGATGAGCAAGCCGTCGTTGTCCACCGGCCCGGCACTGGTCAGCACGGTGCGGCCGCCGTCCTGCAGCCCGGTCACCTCGGCGGCGAGAAAATCGATACGGTTTTTCTGCAGGAAGGGCTTGAGGTCGATCACCAGATCGGCATTCTTGCGCACCCCAGTGGGCACCCAGATCAAGCTGGGCAGATACACGAACTCCGCCTTGGGCGCGACCAGAGTGATGCGCGCCTGCGGCGCCTTGGCACGCAGAGTCCGCGCCGCCGTCAGGCCGGCAAAGCCGGCGCCGAGAACGACCAAGTGGGCAGACATGGAAGGCAACTTTCAGGGATGAAATTTGCAACCAGCATAGGCGCTGCCGTACCACCATGCCTTGAGAAATATCAGCGCTGCCCTATGTCAGCATCACTGCCCGCCGCAGGTCGCGCGCCAGTGCAGCGCGGCGCTCGGGGCGTAGGTGGCGGCCGATCAGCACCTGCCGATGCCGATCGGAGAGTTGCACCAGACCGCCGTCCAGCGCCTGGATGCGGATGCAGCGCGGATCGAACACCATCCGCCCTTCCCTGCCGCCGCGCACCCATTCCACCACGACGGCGCCCGCGCCGATGGCGATGCGCTCCTGGTCGGCGGCGTGACGTGCGTACACCATCAGCGCCGCGCCCACCGCAGCCAGTTCCGCCACGGTGAACGGCGCCACCAGACGCACGCCCCGCAACCAGAACAGCAGCGCCACCACGGCGCTGACCAGCGCGAACACAGCGAACGCGCCGAACAGCTGCGCCGGGCGCAAGGCACAGTTGCGGCGAAAGTGCCAGTGCCATGCGTCCCCGTGCCAAACCGGGCGCAGCAACAGGCTGCCTGGTGCGACGGCCTGCGGCCAGTCGCGCGCTTGTGCGACGAGGACGGCCTCATCCATGCAGAGCCTCCCGATGAGATGGGGCTTGCGGCGTCACGCCGGCTGCGCACGCCAGCTGCGACAGCGCCTGGGCATCGCAGATTTCCAGCCGATGCAGCGGCCCGCGCACCCAGCCATTGTGGCGAAACTCTGCCAGGATGCGGCTGACGGTCTCGGCGCGCAGGTGCAAGTAGCTGGCGATATCACCGCGGGCGATCGCCGGCAGGCTGGTGCAGCGCACGCCGCGCGGCGGCTGCACCGCACGCAGACATTGCATCAGCCAATACGCGATGCGCACCGGCGCGCTGGCAGCCACGATCTGGCGATGCGCGAAGTTGTCGCGGATGCGTGCGGCGAGTTCGGCGCTGAGCCGGGCGCAGAACTGCGGCGACGCGCGACGCGCTGCGTCCGGGCTCAGGCGCATGCGACACACCGTGGTCATCGATACCGCCGCGCCGTGCCGCAGCGCATCGGGCGCGGCATCGGCCAGTGCCTCCAGTCCGAACAGATCGCCGGGAAAGCTGAAGGTCACCACGCGTAGCTTGCCCTGCGCGTCCGTGCAGACCGACTTGACCACGCCGGACTTGACCGCCAGCAGACAGTCGCCTTCGACCGCAATCGGCGCATCGGCGCAGAACGTCTGCTGGGCAATCGCTACATCTCCGTGCCGGGCCAACTCCGCACCGGCGGCGGGCAGAGCGCAGCCTTGCATCCTGGTGCAGCCGCTGCAGGAATCCAGGTCGCGCCGCATCACGGCTGGTGGACTTCAGTTCGTCTGCGGTGCAATCACCCGCGTGGCATCGGCGTTGAGACGCGGCGGGGTTTCGTAGGTATGGAACGGTGCTGGAGAGGGCACCTCCCACTCCAACCCTTCAGCGCCTTCCCAGGGGCGTTGCGGCGCCTTGTCGCCCTGTCCGCGCAGCACTGGAATCACCACAGCGAACACGAAGTAAGCCTGAGCCAGCCCGAAAATCCACGCGCCGATGGTCGAGATCTGGTTGAAGTCGGTGAACTGCACCGGGTAGGCGATGTAGCGTCGCGGCATGCCGGCCAGACCGAGAAAGTGCTGCGGGAAGAAGGTCAGGTTGAAGCCGATCATCGACAGCCAGAAGTGGATTTTCCCGGCGGTCTCGTTGTACATGGTGCCGGTCCACTTCGGCGACCAGTAGTAAAACGCCATGAAAATAGCGAACAGCGTACCGGCCACCATGGTGTAGTGAAAGTGCGCGACGACAAAGTAGGTGTTGTGCAGCTGGGTGTCGATCGGCACCATGGCCAACATCAGCCCGGTAAAGCCGCCAATCGTGAACACGATGATGAAGCCGATGGCAAACAGCATCGGCGTCTCGAAGCTGAGAGAGCCTTGCCACATGGTGGCGATCCAGTTGAACACCTTCACCCCGGTGGGCACGGCAATCAACATGGTCGCATACATAAAGAACAGCTGCCCCACGGTGGGCATGCCCGCGGTGAACATGTGGTGTGCCCAGACCAGAAACGACAGGATGGCGATGGACGCAGTGGCATAGACCATCGAGCTGTAGCCGAACAGGCGCTTGCGCGAAAAGGTCGGCACCACCGAGCTCATAATGCCGAAGGACGGCAGGATGAGGATGTAGACCTCCGGATGCCCCATGAACCAGAACAGGTGCTGGTACAGCACCGGGTCGCCGCCGCCGGTAGCGGTGAAAAAGCTGGTGCCGAAATGGCGGTCGGTCAGCGTCATGGTCACGGCCCCGGCGAGCACCGGCATCACCGCGATCAACAGATAGCCGGTGATCAGCCAGGCCCAGCAAAACAGCGGCATTTTCATCAGCGTCATGCCCGGTGCGCGCAGGTTCAGAATGGTGACGATGATGTTGATCGATCCCAGAATGCTCGACGCGCCCAGAATGTGCACGGCGAAAATGGTCAGATCCATCCCCATGCCCTGCTGCAGCGTCAGCGGTGCATACAGCGTCCAGCCCACGCCGGGCGCGCCGCCAGGGACGAAAAACGCCACCACGCCGAGCACCGCCGCAGGCACCAGCAGCCAGAAGCTCAGGTTGTTGAGCCGCGGAAACGCCATGTCGGGTGCACCGATCTGCAGCGGAATCATCCAGTTGGCCAGCCCGGTGAGCGCGGGCATCACCGCCATGAAAATCATGATCAGGCCGTGCATAGTGCCAAAGGCGTTGAACAGCTCGGGATTCATCAGCCAGACAGACGGCTTCCACAGCTCGGTGCGGATGCCCAGCGCCAGAATGCCACCGACGAACAGCATGACCAACGCATAGATCAGGTACATCGTGCCGATGTCCTTGTGGTTGGTCGAGAACAGCCAGCGCCGCCAGCCGACGGGATGGGCGTGGACGTGATCAGCCGCATGCGCCGGGGCATGCACGGGGTCGAGCACAACGCTCATGAAGGGCTCCTTTCAGGGGGAAGTTCGCGCCAGGTCAGCTGCGGTGCGGGTGCTCCTCTGGCGCCCTGCGGCCCGTACTGGGCAGCGCTGCAAACCGGCAACATGCTGCGCGGCATTCTGTGCCCAGCCCTTGCCGCTAGCCCTCAGGGTTTTGGAGAACTGGAGTGAGGCAGATCAAGAGATCGCCAGATTTTTTCTGCGGGGCATCTCCTCCCCCGCCCCCGCAGGGGGCTGGAGGGGGTCCGACAGATCAACCGGCTGGCTCCTCGAAGGTCGGCGCGAACCCACCGCCCGGGGTGCGGAAATTGGTCGTCTGCCCCTGATAGAGCCGTGCGGTGAGCCACAGCACCTGACCGATGTCGGCAAAAGCGCGCAGATCGAACTTCAATGCCTTGGGCGCTCCGGGCGGACCGATGCGGCGCTCACCCGGTGGGGCCAGAGTCTGCGCCACATAATCGCCCTGGAGGATGGTGTCCCACACCCCGCGGGTGAGTTTGCTGCCGCGATATGCGGCGCGGCTGCCGAACCCGGCCCAAGGCTTGAAAAACAGATTGCGGCGTTGCGCCCACAGCCGCTCGGCATTGGCCGGGCCGACGATTTCGGTATGCGGTACATGCGCGGCCAGCAGGTCCGCCGCGCTGGCATCGGCGCCGAACGTGCGCAGCGTCTGCGCGTCGCACAGCAGCGCAAGGTTGCGCTTGTCGGCGAACACCGCATGCGCACGCGGATGCGGTGTGATCACCGCGCTGTCCGTGTCCCAGGCGCGGCGCAGCGCGGCGTGCTCGGGAGCGTCGAGCGCAAAATCGGTCAGGCGGTTGTAGACCAGATCGATACGCCCATCGGCCTGACCGCGCTGGCGCAGTACCCGGCCATCACACGCCAGCTCGGCAGGGTCGAGCACCACTGCCTCGATGCCGGCGCGCTTGAGCAACGTTTGATAGAGCAGAAATTCGGCGTAGAGATATTGCTCCTGCGGCGCAGTATCGACGATGGCAACTCGCCGCAATGCCCCGGGTCTGCCCGCATCGCGCCATTCCCGCTGAAACATCGCAAGCACCTGGGCCTCGAAACGATCGACCGCGGCATCGCTCGGGATCATGCCCTGCATCTCGTCGCAGCAGGCCCGCTGCGCGCGCGCCAGCACCGCCGACAGCAGCGCCCCGCCAGGGTTGGTATTGATTTCGATGAGATCCAGGCGTCCGCGCTCCAGATGAAAGTCCACCCCAAGAAAGACACCGGGGTTGCCCGGGCGGCGCTGCGCTGCGGCCGGGGCGTAGGCCAGCACCGCGGCCTGATAGGCCGGCAGCGCAGCCACATGCTCGAGTGCTTGCGCTACCTCGCGCAAGCGCTGTGCATGGGCATGGCTGAGGAATACCGGCTGCGCCGCAAACAGGTGCGGATTGCGCTGCACGATCAGCGCCTCGAGCCCCGGCTGGCCGAGCGCGCCGTGCAGCGCGGCTGCAAGCCGGTCGCGGTCGAGTGTCAGGCAAAAGCAGTCCCGGTTGAGCCGCTCGATCATCGGCTGTCCACATGCGTTTGCAGCCACCACTCGAGCAGCGCGGCGTGCCAGAGCTTGCTGCCGCGGATGCGGGTGAAATGCTCTGGCGCCTCGGGTGCGGCGAGCAGCGCGTCGATGAACGGCCGCTGGTACAGGCCGCGGTTGCGACAGGCGCTCGACGTCAGCAGCTCGCGCATCCGCTCGAGAAACGCGCCGCGCACATGCTTGAGCGCAGGCACCGGGAAGTAACCTTTGTCGCGGTCGATCACCGCATCCGGGATCACCCCGCGGGCGAGCGCCTTCAGCGGAAACTTGCCGCCTGCGCGCAGCTTCAGCTCGGGCGGCATCCTGGCGGCGAGCTCGACCAGCGCGCGATCGAGAAACGGCACACGCACTTCGAGCGCATGCGCCATCGGCAGATTGTCGACGCGCTTGACCGGGTCGTCGACGATCAGCGTGGTTGCGTCCAGCCGCAGCACCTGGTCGAGAAAGGTGTCGGCGTGCGGGCGGGCAAGCTGCGCGGCAAGCCACTCGCGCGTCACATCCGGCACGTGGAACTCGGGGTCGATGAAGCATAGCCATTCGGCATGCTCGCGGTCGACGTAGTGGCGCGCAAAGCGCTCGACCGGCGCGCCGCGCTCGGCGTCCATCCGCGCATACCAAAAATACCCGGCGAACACCTCGTCCGCCCCCTGCCCGGCGAGCACGACCTTCAGATCTTGTCCGACCCACTCGGACAGCAGATCGAAGGCGACGACATCGTGGCTGAACATCGGCTCGCTCATCCGCGCAATCGTCTGCGGCAGGCGCGCCAGCACCGCCTCATTCGGCACCAGCCACTTATGGTGCCGCGTGCCGAAGGTCTGCGCGATCAGGTCGGAATAGGCGAATTCGTCGGCGCGTTCGGTGTCGGCGTCGAGCGATTCGAAGCCGATCGAGTAGGTGCGCAGATCCGCGCCTTGCGCGGCAAGCAGCCCGATGAGCAGGCTCGAGTCCAGCCCGCCAGAGAGCAGCACGCCGACCGGCACGTCGGCGGCGTGCACGTGGCTGTCAAGCGCAGCGCGCAGCGCCTGCCGCGTCGCTTCGATCCACTCGCCCTCGGTTTGAGGCGCGTCCGGCCGGGTAGCGCGCAAGTCCCAGTAGCGGCGCAGCCAGCGCATCGCGTCGGGCTGCACGCGCAGCAGGTGTGCCGGGGCGAGCTTGCGCACCCCGCGCAAGATGGTGCGCGGCGCCGGCACCACGGCGTGCAGCGAAAACAGATGATGCAGCGCGATCGGGTCGATCGCGGTATCGACCCCGCCTGCGGCAAGCAGCGCCGGCAGCGTCGAGGCAAAGCGCAGCCGCTGGCCGTCTTCGGCGAGGTACAGCGGCTTCATGCCGAAGCGGTCGCGCGCAAGCAGCAGGCTGTTGCGTCTGTCGTCCCACAGCGCGAACGCAAACATGCCGTCCAGACGCGCGACGCAGTCTTCCCCCCAGACGGCGTAGGCCTTGAGGATGACCTCGGTGTCGCCGTCGCTGGCAAAGCGCTGGCCGCGCGCGACGAGTTCGGCACGCAACGCGCGGTAGTTGTAGATCACACCGTTGAACACCAGCACGCAGCCGGTGTCGGCGTCGATCATCGGCTGGTCGCTCGCCTCGCTCAGGTCGATGATCGACAGCCGCGTGTGGCCCAGTGCCACCGCTGCGTCATGCCACAGCCCCTGATGGTCGGGGCCGCGGTCGGCAAGCGCTGCGCGCATGCGCGCAATCGCCTCCAAGTCCGGCTGCGCTCCGTCAAAGCGCAGCTCGCCGCAAATACCGCACATGGTCAGGCGGCGCAGCGCGGCTGCCCGGGCACGCTGCAGCACACCCGGCCGGTTTCGGCATCGAAGCGCACGCCGCACAGATCGACCAGCCGTGCGCGCAACCGGGTGCGGGCACGCAGCACGCGCGACTTGACCGCCGGCAGGCTAAGCCCATGCTGCATGGCGCACTCGTTTTGCGTCATACCGTGCAGATCGCAGCGGGTGAGCACATCACGGTCGTCGGAGTCGGGCGCGGCCAGCGCCACGGGCAGGCAATTGGTCAGGGTATCGACCGGCTCGGCCTCGCCCTGCGGCGCTTCGAGTTCATCGGGCAGTGGCTCGGCAGCCTGCCGCACGCGCAGATGGTCGGCCAGTGCATTGCGTGCCACGGCAAACAACCAGGCGCGCGGCGCGCACAACGCGCAAAATCGCCTGCCCTCGTACAGCGCCTTGAGAAACACGGTCTGCAGCAAATCGGCGGCAAGCTCACCATCGCCCAGGCGGGGACGCAAATAGCCTTCGATTTCCGTCTGATGCAACCGCCAGGCGCGGGTGACGCAGGTTTCGTTGATGTGTGGTAGGGCGCGGTCCATGCCACGCATCATAAGCGGCGCCTACCTTTGCTGCAGCGCCGCTTGCCGCCTTTGCGTGTGACCGTTCCCGCAGCCGCTCACAGTCTGACCGTGTATCGGTGCATCCTTTTGCCGCCCGTCTCGTCTTCACTGGCGAGGCGATGCCTTTGCAAGGAGATGCCGTGAATACCCAAAAGTCCAAGCCACTGCCGTCAAGCCCGCCGCTGCCCCTGCGTGGCGCACCTGGATCGGGCCGGTGCCGTATGTGGCCGGCTGGCTTTTGCTCTGCGGCGAGCTCCAGCCCGCCACCGACACCTTCATGCGCTGGCTCTCCGGCGCAACCGGCATGGCGGCTACCAGCCATCTCTACAGCGCAGTGAGCTTTTTCGCCTTCGAAGTGCCCAAGGTGCTGATGCTGCTGGCGCTCATCGCCTTCGTCGTCGGCGTGATCCAGACCTTTTTCACCCTATGTGCCGCAGGATTTCATGCGCACCTGATGGGCAAGGGCGCGTGGTGGTCGGTGCCGCTGGCGGTGTTGATCGGCGTGCCGATGTATTCGAACGCAGCGGGCTGCTCATTGAGGCCACCGGGCAGATGGTCGGCGCCATCGGCGTGAAGTGCATGTGGAAGCGCGGATGCTTGGCGAGCCAGTCCTGCACGACGGGATGTTTGTGCGTGGCGTAGTTGTCCGCGATCAGATGCAACGTCTTGTCCTTGGGCGTCTCGCGGTCGATCTTCTTCAGAAACTTCAGCCACTGGGCGTGGGTGTGGCGCTGCTGGCATTGGCCGATGACCTTGCCATCCAACACATTGAGCGCGGCAAAGAGCGTCGTCGTGCCGTTGCGCTTGTAGTCATGGGTCATCGTTTCCGCGCGCCCTTTCTTCAGCGGTAGTCCGGGCTGGGTGCGATCCAGCGCCTGCACCTGGCTCTTCTCGTCGCAACACAACACCAGCGCGTGCTCGGGCGGCGACATGTACAGGCCGACGATGTCTTCGAGCTTCTCGACGAACTGTGGATCGCCAGAGACCTTGAAGCCGCGCACGATATGAGGCTTCAGTCCGTTGGCCCGCCAATGCCGCGAAACGCTCGCGGCACTCACGCCAAGCTCTGCTGCCATCGTGCGCGTGCTCCAGTGCGTGGCGGCTTCGGGTTTGGTCTGGGTGGTCAGTTCTACCAACCGCGACACATCCACCTTGGCCGGTGGCGCGCCGCGCGGCAGATCCCGCTCGATGCCGGCAAGTCGCGACTCGGCGTACCGCTTACACCAGCGTGCAACTTGCACACGGCCCACGCCTAACTGCTGGGCGATGGCCTTGTTCTGCATCCCCTCCGCGGCCAGCAGCACGATGCGGGCACGCTGTGCAAGCCTCACGCTCGACAGCTTGGAGCGCACCAGCTTCGACAATTCGGCATGCTCTTCGTTGGTCAGCACGATCTCGGGGGCCACTCGCATTCACTTCTCCACTCTGCACGTATCGCCCATTGGAGAAGCGGGATTGATATAAATTCCATCAAGATCGCGACACTACACTAGAATGAGCACGCCCGACGCCTCATCACCCATCATGACCGCTTCTCTCGGGCACCCGAGCCTGGTTCTGGTTGGCGGGGACGGGTCTTCTCGCAACAGGACTGGCCAGGCCCTAGGGGGCACCCTCTTACTCGACCAGCTTTTCCAGCTTGGCCTTGTCGAAATGCTCGGTGCGCAGGGCTTCGGGAGGGCAGTCCTCTGGCGGGCAGATGCCATGGCGCTCCAGTGCCTGCCAGAGCAGAGCCACCTGATGTTCGAGCTGTGCGGCATGGTCGATCAGCCCCAGGATGGCGCGTGACTGTGGGTCATCGCCATTTTGCGTGACCGCATAGGCGGAAAATCCCATTCGCGCCGCGGTTGCTTCGCGCTGCTGCTCGGCGTCCTTTTCAATGATGCGGGCCGGATTACCCACGGCGGTCGCACCTGCCGGCACGGCCTTGACCACCACGGCGTTGGAGCCGATGCGTGCCCCCTCGCCCACGGTGAATCCTCCGAGCACCTGCGCCCCCGCCCCAACCACCACACCCGCCTCGAGGGTCGGGTGCCGCTTGGTGCCCTTGTAGAGCGAAGTGCCGCCCAAGGTGACGCCCTGGTAGATGGTGCAGTCGTCACCGATCACCGCAGTCTCGCCGATGACCACACCCATGCCGTGGTCGATGAAAACCCGCCGACCGATGGTCGCGCCGGGGTGGATTTCGATGCCGGTCAGCCACCTGCCCCAGTGCGAGATCCAGCGCCCGAGCCAGTGCCAGCCGCGCGTCCAGCAGGCATGCGCCAGGCTGTGGAACATCAAGGCATGCAGGCCGGGATAGCAGGTGATGACCTCCCAGCTGGAGCGTGCCGCCGGGTCGCGCTCGAGAATGATCTGGATGGTTTCACGCAGTCGTTGCAGCATGGATCGCGTCGTGGATGGCGTTAGGGCAACACCGAAGCAGTGCAGTGTATTGAACGGCCGCCGAGTCTGCCGAGCGCCATGTCATCGCGGCGGCAGCTTGCGCAGGATAGCGCTGCACACCCCGCGCAGGATCTGCACTTCCTCGCGTGACAGTTCGGCGCGCGAGGCCAGGCGCCGCAGCCGCGGCAACAGTTTGCGTGGCGCAGCCGGATCGAGCACGTCCAACGCACGCAGGGCCTGCTCGGCGTGCTCCAGCAGCCCATCGATCTCCCCCGCGGTCGCAGCCACCGCCGCGGGTTGTACGGACTGAACCGGGTGCAGGCCCAGCGCCTTGCGCCATTCCCAGGCGATGATCTGCAACGCCTGCGCCAGATTGAGCGAGGGATAGCCCGGGTGGGTGGGGATGGTCAGCAGCGCGTCGCAGCGGTACACATCGGCGTTGCTCAGGCCGAAGCGCTCGCTGCCGAACACAAATGCCACCCGCCGGCCCTGCTGCGCACTGCGCTGCGCGAGTTGCGGCAACCACTGCGGGGTATGCAGCGGCGGCCCGAAATCGCGCACCCGCGCAGACAGCGCAACCACCCTGGCGCAATCGGCCACGGCCCCTGGCAGGTCGGGGAAAATGCGCGCGGCCCGCAACACATCCTGCGCACCGCTGGCAAAGGCGATGGTCTCTGGCTGCGTGAGCACGTCGGCAAAGCGCGGTGCTACTAGCCGCAGATGGCCGAACCCCATGTTCTTGATCGCTCGCGCTGCGGCGCCCACATTGCCCGGATGGCTGGTGCCGACCAGCACGAACACCGTCTGCTCGCCCAGAGCGGTCAGCGTCACGGGGGCAGGGTCGATAAAATGCATGTCGCTCATCTGTTCTTTGTCACCTTCCGAATCTCTCGCGCCATTGTCGTTGCTGGCGCCCAGGACACCATGCATCCCATGCTCAATGTGGCCGTTCGCGCAGCGCGCGAAGCCGGCAAGATCATCAACCGCGCCAGCCTCGACATCGACCTGCTGCGCGTGGCGCAAAAGGCCGCCAACGATTTCGTCACAGAAGTCGACCGCGCCGCAGAGCAGGCGATCATCGACGTGCTGCTCAAGGCGTTTCCGCAACACGGCATTCTGGGCGAGGAAACCGGCAGCGCATTTGGCGATACCGGCTCGGAATACCAGTGGATCATCGATCCGCTGGACGGCACCACCAACTTCATCCACGGCATGCCGGTGTACGCCGTGTCCATTGCGCTTGCGCATCGCGGTGTGGTGCAGCAGGCGGTGGTCTACGACCCCACCCGCGACGAGCTCTTCACCGCGACCCGCGGTGCAGGAGCCTTTCTCAACAGCCGGCGCATTCGTGTGTCCAACCGCGTACGGCTCGAAGACAGCCTGATCGGCACCGGCTTTCCGTTCCGCAAGAACGATGACTTCGACACCTATCTGGAGATGTTCAAGCGCGTCGCGCAGCGCTGCGTCGGTCTGCGCCGCCCGGGCGCGGCCGCGATCGATCTGGCCTATGTGGCCGCGGGCCGCTACGACGGCTTTTTCGAGACCGGCCTCAAACCCTGGGATATCGCGGCCGGCAGCCTGCTCGTCACCGAAGCCGGCGGGCTGATCGGCAATTTTGCCGGGGACGGCAACCATCTGTTCAGCGGCGAAGTGCTTGCCGCCACGCCGCGGGTCTACGGCCAGCTTGTCGCCCTGCTGCAACCCTATTCCAGAGCCACCGGGCCTGCGCCGGCCGGCACGAGCGCGCCCCACGCCACTGACGAGCCCGCCGATGCACAGCGTCACGTGCCTGAGAAGGCTGCCACCAAACAGCGCGACGGGACTCTCGTCGTCCCCGTGGACAAACGGGCCAAGCCCGTGCCGCGGCGCATCAAGGCGGGGGATGTCAACAAGCCACGGCAAACCGCAAAATCCTCTCCCGCATCGGTCTACAAACCCAGGCGTATCAAGGCATGATCGACCAGTGCTCTGATTTTCAGTCGATTTTCCGGTGCACCGCGCTTTTGCTGCGACGCACAAATTTCTCTTGCAATCGCTGGGATTGACCCTAAAATAAGGCTTGTGCAGTGCACAAGAGCCCGGGCAGATCGTCATCAACATGACACGGTTCCAGGTTCACAATGTGTTGGCTGCCGCCCCGTGGCCAACGCCCCTAACCCCAGGAGAGACATCATGATGACCCCCGAACAGTTCACCGCCGCGCAAAAATCGCAGTTCGCCACCTTTTTCGACATGGCAAGCAAATCCATAGATCACATGGAAAAGCTGGTCGACCTCAACATGCAGGCGATGAAAACCTCGCTGCAGGAAAGCGCCGAACACACCATGGCACTGCTGTCGGTCAAGGACATGCAGGAACTGGCCAATCTGCAGTCCAGCTGGATGCAGCCGATGGCAGAAAAGATGCTGTCCTATACCCGCCACGCCTACGAAATCGCCTCCAGCGCGCAGGCCGAGATGGCCAAGGTCGCCGAGTCGCAGTTCGCCGAGTCGCACAAGAAATTCATGGAACTGGCCGAAACCGCTGCCAAGAACGCCCCCGCCGGCTCCGAAACCGCCGTGGCGATGATGAAAAGTGCGCTGAACGCTGCCAACAACGCCTATGACTCGGTGCAGAAAGTTACTAGGCAGGCCGCCGAGGCAGTCGAGGCCAACATCAACGCGGTCACCAACACCGCGATGAAGGCTGCGCAGTCGACCCGCACCGCCGCCAAGCGCGCCGCAGCCTGACAGATTTTTTTGACGCGGCGTGTCATCGCCAAGGCGAACGCCGCGTTATGCAGGAAGCGGGCAAGGTGGCAACGCGGTCGATCCCGTCACCTGCCCAACAGCTTGTCTCCTCGGTACCCCAAAGGTACCTTTGCAGCCGGTCGCCCGACCGGCTTTTTTTTGGCCAGCGGACACTGGATCAGTCCTTGTGATGCTGCGCGCCGGGCCGCGGGATGGGATGCAAGGCGCCCAGCGAGACAACCGCCCAAGCGATGGCGAGCGCGGGCTGCGCCGCAAACCGCCCGCAGCCCCGGATGCGCAGCGCGCAGGGGACTTGTTGAGTGTGTTGCCTTCGGCCGCTCAGGCCGCGCGAACCTGCCTGTCGAGCTCGCCAAGCAGGGCGCTGAGCATCTGCAGCGTGGGCATGCGATGCCCAGCGCGAGCGGCCATCTCCAGCGGCGCATGCAGCAGCGCGCCGATCTCCAGCGCACGCCTGCGCTCCAGGTCCTGCAGGGTGGAAATTTTCACCGGGCCGATGCCCCGGGCGATCTTCAGGCGTTGCTCGATACTGACCAGCGGATCGCAGCCATAGGCCCTGGCCAGATCCATGAGTTCGGCCATGCCTGCGCGGATGAGCACGATCAGCTCGGGGTTGTCGCAGATCGCATCCATCCGCGCCCGGGTCAGCGCCGCCACCGGATTGAAGGTCGCGTTGCCCAACAGCTTCATCCAGATCGCATCGCGGATGCGCGGCGTGACCTGCGGATCGCAGCCTGCATCGCGCAGCATGTCGGCCAGCGCCTGCACCCGCGGCGTGATCTGGTGCGCAGGCTCACCCAGAACATAGCGAGACTGCCCGTTGCCGCGAATCAGCCCGGGGCTGACCACTTCGGCTCTGGCATGCACCACACATCCGACCAGACACGCCGGGTCGAGCGCAGCCAGCATGCGGCCGTCCGGGTCGATGCTCTGCAGGTGGGCGGTGCGTCCGTCTGCCGTCCTCGCGTATGCGCTGCGATCGCCGTGGAAATACCACCAGGGCACGCCGTTGACCGCCGGCAGCACCACCGTGTCCGCACGCAGCAAGGGGCGCAGCCGCGGCAGGACTTGTCCAATCTGGTGCGCCTTGAGCCCCAGGATCACCAGGTCCTGCGCGCCAAAATCACCCAGATCATGACTGGCCTGCAATTGGACGCACAGGCGCTCCTGCGGGTCTTCCAGGCAAAGCCCGGCAGTGCAGATCGCCTGCAGATGTGCGCCGCGCGCCAGAACTCCCACCGCATGGCCAGCCGCTGCCAGCTTCACCGCCAGCATACCGCCCACGGCACCGGCGCCCACCACCACGATCTTCCAGACTGCAGCCATGTGTCTTGCTCCGAATCTGTCCGCAAAACGCCGCAGCACGATAGCACGCCACCGTCCGTCGGTCTGCTGCGCCCGGCAGACACCACGATGAGACGGCGCCCGCCTGCGCACCAGTTGGCGGCACAGCGCCTGCGCACATCGGGGCGGCGCACCGGACCTGCCGCGTGTCACCCTAAAATGGCAGTTTGCTCGGCACTGCCCGGCAGCTGATGCAAGGCTCCACCTCACCCCACAAGCGGAGAAGAGTCGGGGCGTCGCTTCGTGCACGGCCAGCCTCTGCTGCGAATCGGCAGGCCGCTGAAGGTCTCACTGGCAGCCCGCCCTTGCGTGCGATCACCTCACTCCGTTTTGCTGCGCCATCCCCTCGATGCCAAACATGATCTCCAAGCGCCGCCTGTTCGTCACCACCGCCCTGCCGTATGCCAACGGCCCGTTCCATATCGGCCACATCATGGAGTACATCCAGGCCGACATCTGGGTGCGGTTTCAGCGCATGCAGGGCCATGAGGTGCATTTCGTCAGTGCCGACGATGCGCACGGTGCCCCGATCATGATCGCTGCCGAGAAGGCCGGCAAGACGCCGCAGCAGTTCGTCGCCGACATCGCCGCCACGCGCAAGCCTTATCTCGACGGCTTTCATATCCGTTTCGACAACTGGCATAGCACCCACAGCCCGGAAAACACGCAGCTCGCGCAGGACATCTACCGCGCGTTGCGCAAAAACGGCCTGATCGCGGTGCGCGAGATCGAGCAGTTCTTTGACCCGGTCAAGGGCATGTTCCTGCCCGACCGCTACATCAAGGGACAGTGCCCGAAATGCGGCGCGTCCGACCAATATGGCGACGCCTGCGAGGTGTGCGGTGCGGTCTACTCGCCGACCGAGCTGAAGAACCCTTACTCCGCGCTCTCCGGCGCCACTCCCGAGCTGCGCAAAAGCGAGCATTATTTTTTCCAGCTCTCGTCCGAGCGCTGCGCCGCGTTTCTGCGCGAATGGACACAGGCCAGCAACGCTCACGGTCAGCCGCATCTGCAGACCGAGGTGCTCAACAAGGTGCGCGAGTGGTTCACCACCGACGAACACGGCCATGGCGGCCTGGCCGACTGGGACATCTCGCGCGACGCGCCGTATTTCGGCATCGAAATCCCGGATGCGCCCGGCAAATATTTCTACGTCTGGCTCGACGCGCCGATCGGCTATCTCGCCAGCCTGAAAAACCATTTCGACAAGGGCGGCGCCGCGCAGCACTGGCACCCGCCGTCGCGCACCACGCAGAACTTCGAGACTTTCGTCGCCGATCCGCAGGTGGAGCAGGTGCATTTCATCGGCAAGGACATTGTCTATTTCCACACCCTGTTCTGGCCGGCCACCCTGCACTTCTCCGGCCGTAAGACGCCAAGCCAGATCAATGTGCACGGCTTTGTCACTGTGGGCGGCGAGAAGATGAGCAAAAGCCGGGGCACCGGCATCTCGCCGCTCAAATACCTCGACCTCGGCCTGAACCCGGAGTGGCTGCGTTATTACCTCGCGGCCAAACTGACCGCCAAGGTCGAGGACGTGGACTTCACCGCGGAGGATTTCGTCGCCCGGGTCAATGCCGATCTGATCGGCAAGTATGTCAACATCGCCAGCCGCGCCGCCCGGTTCATCAACCAGTTTTTCGATGGCAGGCTGGGCTACGTTGGCTCGACCGCGCCGCTGCGCGATGCCGCACAGGCGCTGGCAGATGATGTGGCCGCGGCATACGAGGCACGGGAATACGCCCGCGCGCTGCGCGAGATCATGGCACATGCAGACCGCATCAACACCGCATTCGACGCCGCTCAGCCCTGGATTGCCGCCAAGGACGAATCCCGCCGCGCCGAGCTGCAGGACAGCTGTTCGCACGCCCTGGCCGGTTTCTGGCTACTGTCGGTGTTGCTCGCGCCGGTGCTGCCCGCGCTTGCTGGCCGCGTGGCCCGCGAGTTCTTCGGCCTCGACCGCGATCTCGTCTGGAGCGATGCGGTCGAACTGCCGCAGCGCATTTCGCCTTACCAGCATCTGATGCACCGCATCGACCCCAAGGCGCTCGACAGCCTGTTGGCCAGCGACACCCCCGCCGCGACTGCCCCTTCGTCCCCTGCGCCAGCCATGCCCAACCCAGCACAACCCGCCGGGCAAGAGCCCATGATCACCATCGATGACTTCACCAGGATCGACCTGCGTATCGCCCGCATTGCGCATGCCGAGAAGGTCGAAGGCTCGACCAAGCTGCTGCGCCTGACTCTGGACGTCGGCGAAACCACGCCCGACGGGCAGCCACGGCTGCGCAATGTGTTTTCCGGCATCGCCAGCGCCTATGCACCACAGGATCTGATCGGCAAGCTCACGGTGCTGGTGGCCAACCTCGCGCCGCGCAAGATGAAATTCGGCCTCAGCGAAGGCATGGTGCTGGCTGCCAGCAGTGCCGACGAAAAAGCCGAGCCCGGGCTGTACATACTGGAACCGCACGCGGGCGCAAAGCCCGGCATGCGGGTGCGTTGAAGCGTAGCTCGTCCTCTTACCATCCCGACCATTCGTCCCCGCCATGAAACGCGTCGAACATGCCCTGGAAGTGCTGATTTTCGGTAGCCGCTGGCTGCTTGCTCCGTTCTATCTCGGCCTGGTGCTGGGCATCGGGCTGCTGCTGGTGAAGTTCGTCAAGACCTTTGTCAGCGCGGTGAATGTGGTGTTCGCCGGCAGTGCGGGCGAAGCGATGCTGGCGATTCTGTCGCTGGTCGACATCGCCCTCGTGGCCAATCTGCTGCTGATCATCATCTTTGCCGGATACGAAAACTTCGTCTCCAAGATCGACACCGCCAACCATGAAGACCGCCCGGGCTGGATGGGGCATGTCACCTTCTCCGACCTCAAGCTCAAGCTCATCGGCTCCATCGTGGCCATCTCGGGCATCGAGCTGCTGAAATACTTCGTCAATGTGCGCGAAGCCAGCCGCGACGACATGCTCTGGGCCATCGTCATCCACCTGGTGCTGGTGTTTTCCGGAGTGATGTTCGCGCTGATGGATCGCCTGTCCGGGATCAAGGCGGACAATCACTGAGTCGGGCTAGGCTGGAATTTTTTGCAGGAGCTTGGCGTGGCCGCCCTCGACGACATCATTCGCAACTTTCCCGATTCCACCTGGGACGCCCAACCCACGGCACAGGCGCCGACCACGAGTGTCGAGCACCTGCTCGAGGCTGGCCATGTACTGTGCTTTCCGCAATTGGCGTTCACCCTCGGCGCGTCTGAACGGCGCTTTCTCACCCCCGCGGTCAGCAACGGCAAGGCCAAGAACATCAGCCTGCGCGATGATGGCAACATCCGTGGCGCCAGTGGCAGTGCGCAGGACCAGCATGCGCTGCGCGACATGATCCAGCGTTTTTCCGTGCAGGCGCAGCATCTGGTCGACCGCTTGTTCCCGCACTACCGCGGCCGGCTGCGCACGGCCAAGGCGTCGTATCGCCCGGTGCAGGTCGAGGGGCGCAACACCAGCTGGCGCAAGGACGACACCCGGTTGCATGTCGATGCATTTGCGTCTACCCCGGTGCACGGGGTCCGGCTTCTGCGCGTGTTCACCAACATCAACCCCGCCGGCGCACCGCGCCGCTGGCGCGTGGGCGAGCCCTTCCCCGACTTCCTGCAGCGTTTCGCGCCCCGGCTCAGGCCCCCGATCCCTGGCTCCGCCGCGCTAATGCACGCGCTGGGAATCACCAAGTCCAGACGCACCGAATACGACCACTACATGCTGCAGCTGCATGACAAGGTCAAGGCCGATCTGGCCTACCAGAACGACGCACCGCAACGCAGTGTGGATTTCGCCCCAGGCACGACCTGGGTAGTGTTTTCCGATCAGGTGCTGCACGCTGTGATGGGAGGTCAGTACATGATGGAGCAGACCTTCTACCTCGAGCCGGCGCATCAGCTCTACCCGCACACCGCGCCACTCAAGATGCTCGAAGACCTGCTCGGCAAGGCGCTGCTGCCTGCCGCATGAGTCCTCCCGCCCTGCCACTGCAGTGGGGCCGGGGCGGCTTGCCTGTCTCGCCGCGCCGCGTTCTGCTGGTGCAGATTTCCGCGATGGGCGATCAGGTGCAGACCTTGCCGGCAGTCTCTGACATCGCGGCGCGCTGGCCCGGCATTGAAATCGACTGGGCGGTGGACGCCCGGTTTGCCGACATCCCCCGCCTGCATCCCGCAGTACACCAGGTCTTTGCGCTGCCGCTCAAGGCCCTGCAGCAGCAGCGCAATCCCGCCGCGCTGCGGGCGCTGTGGTCGGCTATACGCGCGCTACGCGCCCAGCCCTACGATCTGGTCTGGGACCCGCACAGTGTGCTCAAGAGTGCGCTGGTCTGCCGGCTGGCGCGCAGCCCCGTGCGCGTGGGCTACCGCGCGCAGGACTGCGGGGGCGAGCCTCTGGCCGCGCGCGCCTACCACCTGCACTTTGCCCGTCCGCCCGGGGTGCACGGCACCGAGGGCCGCAGGGTGTTTGCCCGTGCAGTGTTCGACACCGATCCGGCACACCCTGTCGACTACGCGATCGACCGGCGTTTCGCTCCTCCACCGCAACCCTGCGCGGTGCCGACGGTGTTTCTCGCCCATGGGGCGTCCAAGCCCGACAAGCTCTGGCCGCTGGAACGCTGGCAGCAGCTCGCGACCCGGCTGGTGCACAGCGGCATGCGGCTGCATCTGACCTGGGGGAATGCCCAGGAGCACATCCGCGCGCAGCAGCTGGTCGCCAACCTGCCTGCAGGCACGGCGCGGATCCTCACGCGCCGCAACCTGCTCGACATGCTGCCGGTCATCGCCCAAAGCAGCCTGGTGATCGGCGTCGACACCGGTTTCACTCACCTGGCTGCTGCGCTGCGTCGCCCGGTGGTCGGGCTGTTCGTCAGCACCGGGCCGGAGCTGTTCACTCCGACCTCTGCAGAACTGGCGCGCACCCTGGGCGGCCACGGAGTGAGTCCCGATGTCGAGGCCGCGTGGCAGGCCGTGCGGGAACTCACAGGTGCGCCGCCGATAGCGCAGCAGACGGCCTGAGCGCTCCCTGCGGCGCGCGACGGGATTACTTGGCGGTGTAGCGGGTCGCGCTGGCGCTGATTTCGGCGCGGGCGGCGTCGGCACCGGCCCAGCCCTCGGTCTTGACCCACTTGCCCGGCTCGAGATCCTTGTAGTGGTTGAAAAAATGTTCGATCTGCCGCAGTAGCTCGCCCGGCAGGTCTTCGGGCTTTTGGACGTGGCGGTACTGCGGCAACAGCTTGTCCACCGGCACCGCGATCAGTTTGGCATCTGGCCCGGCCTCGTCGGTCATCTTGAGCATGCCAACCGGGCGGCAGCGCACCACACAGCCGTGCACCAGAGGAATGGGGGTGACGACCAGCACGTCCACCGGATCGCCGTCTTCGGACAGCGTTTGCGGGATGTAGCCGTAATTGCACGGATAGTGCATCGCGGTGGACATAAAACGATCGACGAACAGCGCGCCGGTGGCCTTGTCCACCTCGTACTTCACCGGCGGGGCATGGGCGGGAATCTCGATGACCACATTGAAATCGTCGGGCAGGCTCTTGCCAGCGGGAACATCACGCAAGCTCATATACAGTCCTCTGGAAGTGGGTAATGGAAATCGGGGAAATCAAGCCGGGTCGTTGCCGCGTGGCTCGGCAGGCGGTGCATTGGTTTTCTGCGGGTTTTCGATCTGCTGCAACTGCTGCTCGCTGATGATGTTGAACATGGTCACCACCTTGGACACACCGGTGGTGCTGCGGGCGATTTCCACCGCGCGGTCGGCCTCGCGCTGGGTCACGATGCCCATCAGATAGACCACGCTGTTGGACGTGGTGACCTTGAAGGCATTGCCGAAAATGTCGTGCGCGTCGATCAGACGGGCGCGCACTTTGGTGGTGATGAGCGAGTCGGTCGCCTGACGGTTGAGATCAGCCACCGGGCCGACGTCGATTTCGTTGAGCACTGCCTTGACATTGGGCACGCCCTGCACGATTTCAGCTGCCTTGAGCTTGTCCGCCTCGGTCGGCACCTGCCCCACCAGCAGCACCTGCTGGTTATAGCTCACCGCGCGGACATTGGTATCGCTACCCAGCGCCCTGCTGATGCGGTTGTCTGCCTTGAGCTCGATGGTGTTGTCCTCGAGGATGGAGCCGGCAGTGCGCCGGTCGGTGACGACATAGGCCGTGGCGCCCACCGCCCCCAGGCCGAGCACGAAACAGCCCTGCAGTTGAGTGGCTGCCAGCACCACGGCCAGCAGACCCGCCGCGCGCCAAAGGCCGCGCCGGCGGCGGGGTGTGCAGTCCAGGGATCGGGAGAGATTGTGTGCGTGCATCTGCGTCATGGCGAAGGCTCCGGTTCACCCATCAGCGTCCAGTCTAAGCCATCGCAAAGACAGTGCAGCGCCAGCAGATGCACCTCCTGGATGCGAGCGGTGCGGTCGTTGGGCACGGCAATGTGCACGTCGGCCTCGCGCAGCAGCCCGGCCACACGCCCCCCGGTGCGACCGGTCAGCGCCAGTACGGTCATGTCGCGCGACTGCGCCGCACGCACCGCCTCGACGATGCTGGCCGAATTGCCGCTGGTGCTCAGTGCCACAAGCACATCGCCCGGCAGGCCCAGCGCCCGCACTTGCTTGGCAAACACCTGATCGAAACCGTAGTCGTTCGAGACCGCAGTGAGAATGGAGGTATCGGTGGTCAGCGCGATCGCAGCCAGCTCCGGACGCTCACGCTCGAAACGACCCACCAGCTCCGCAGCCAGGTGCTGGCTGTCCGCAGCCGAGCCGCCGTTGCCGCAGATCAGAATCTTGTGGCCGTTCGATACCGCGGTGGCCAGCAGATCCACCGCGCGTGCAATCGGCCCGGCGAGAAGTTCTGCCGCCTGATACTTCAGGTCGGCGCTGTCGAAAAAGTGCTGCTGAATCCGCTGTTCGAGCATGGCAGTAGGGATAAAAGCCGTGATGTTAGGCCCTGTGGCGCTCGGCTTCAGTCCGCTGTAAACGCGCCAGGCAGCCACTGCAGCCCTCCGGCGTCGAGCAGAACTACGTCGAAGCGGCACGCCGGCTCTTCGGGCAGCCGCGCCAGATAGTGCCGCGCCGCCAGGATGATGCGCTCGCGCTTGCGGGCGTCGATGCTGCCGGCCGCACCGCCATGCCCATCGCCGCTGCGAGCGCGCACCTCGACGAACACCAGTGTGCCGTCGGGCGCGCGCGCGATCAGGTCGATCTCGCCAGCGCGCACCCGATAATTGCGCTCGACCAGCCGCATCCCGCGTGCCTGCAGTTCAGCGCAGGCCTGATCCTCTGCCGACTGCCCCAGACGACGCGCCACGCGCCGTCGCCACGACTGCACCATGCCCACTTTGCCCTCCCCGATCCAAGCCGCGCTGGACGCTTGCGCACAGCAGGATTTTCCTCCCGCGCTCTACATGGTGGCCAGCCCAATCGGCAATCTGGCCGACATCAGCCTGCGTGCGCTGGCCGTGCTGCATCACGCCGAGCGCATCGCCGCCGAAGACACGCGCAGCGCGCGGCGGCTGCTCGGCGCCTTCGGCCTGCACAAGCCCACCCTGCGCTGCGACCAGCACTGCGAGGCGCAGGCGGCAAGGCAGATCGTTGCCGCGGTGGCTGCCGGTGAGCGCGTCGCTATTGTCAGCGACGCGGGCACTCCGGGCATCAGCGATCCCGGCAACCACATCGCTGCGGCGGTACACGCCGCAGGGCTTCGGGTCATCCCCGTGCCGGGCCCCAGCGCGGTGCCCGCAGCGCTGAGTGCCAGCGGGCTGGACCTGCAGGCAGGGTATTGCTTTGCCGGCTTCGCGCCGGACAAAGCCGCGGCGCGGCGCAGCTTTTTGCTGGCCGCGCTGCGCGGCCCGCGGGTGACGGTGTTTTTCGAGGCGCCGCATCGCATCCACGCCTGTCTGCGCGCGCTGCACGCCATCGACCCGCAGGCCCGCTTGGTGCTGGCCAAGGAGTTGACCAAGCAGTTCGAGGCCGTGCTGCCCTGCACCGCCCAAACCGCGCTCGACTGGCTGGAGGCCGATCCGAAACGGGCGCAGGGGGAGTTCGTGCTGCTGCTGGTGCCGCAGACCGCTGCGGCCGAGCTCGATGCCGGGGCAACGGCGCTGCTGCACCGTCTGGCACAGGAACTGCCGGCCTCGCGCGCCGCAGCCGTGACCGCCGATCTGACAGGGCTCAAACGCGACCTGCTGTACCGCTGGCTGCTGGATCAGAAGGCGTAGCGCGTGCTCACGCCGGCCGCGGCGGCTCGCCGGTCCAGATTTCCACCCGGTTGCGTCCGGCTTGCTTGGCGCGATAGAGCGCCTGATCCGCGCGGTCGAGCAGCTCGTCCACATCGATCGAGGCCGTAGTCGGCACGAACTCGGCAATCCCGATGCTCGCCGTGAGCTTGAGCTGTGCAGCCGCCCGCTGCAGCTCTGGCATGCAGCCGGCCTCCTGGATGCTCAGGCGCAGACGCTGCGCGACCTCGAACGCCACCTGCCGGGTAGTCTGTGGCAGCAAAATGGCAAATTCGTCGCCACCGAGCCGGCCGCAGACGTCCTGAGTGCGCAACTGCTGCACGCAGGTCTGAGCAAAGCAGCGGATCACCGCATCGCCGCCCTGATGGCCCAGGGTGTCGTTGATCTGCTTGAAGCGGTCGATGTCCAGCGCCATCACCGCAAGCGGGCTGCCCTCACGCTGTGCCTTGCGCAGTTCCAGCGCAGTCCGCGCCAGGAAAAAGCGCCGGTTGGGAATGCCGGTGAGCACATCGGTATAGGCCAGATTGCGCAGCTCGGCTTCGCGGGCCTTGGCTTGCGTGATGTCCTTGAAGGCCAGAATCAGCGCATCCTCGTCGCGGTAACGTCCGCGCGTGGCCGACAGCAGCAGCCAGACCTCGCTGCCGTCGAAGCGCCGCAACTTGACCTCCATGCCCCGCACCACACCGCCTTCGCGCTGCAGCCTGCCCAGCAGTCTGTCCCGGTCTGCCGGATCGACCCAGACCTGACGCATCGACAGGCCCGCCATCTGTCCATAGCTGGCACGAAACAGATCGTCCGACGCCTTGTTGGAAAACAACAGAGCGGCGTCACTCAAACGGGTAATGACCAGAGGCACAGGAGACTCTTCCGCCAGAAAGCGAAAACGCTGCTCGTCCTCGCTGAGCTGTTGTTGCAGCATCTTGAGCGCGGTGATGTCCTGCATGCTGGTGACCACCCCGACGATCTGGCGGCTGACTGCATCGCGCAGCAGTGCCTTGTTCAGAATCCAAATGGTCGGCTCGTGGTCGGGGTGGAGGTAAGGGGCTTCGCGCGTGACCTGCAGGCTGCCGTCGAACAGCTCGCTGTCCATCTCTTCCCAGATGCGGCCCAGCGTGGGGCCGAGGATTTGCGAGCCGGTGCGGCCATGAATCTCGGCATTGTCAAGTGACACCAGGAGATTGAACGCGGTGTTCACCCGGGTGAACCGCCCCTGCGCATCGCTGAAGGCGACCGGATTGGGCAGGGCATTGAGCAGCGACTCCTGAAAACGCAACTGTGCCAGCGTCGTAGCCTGCGCGATCTGCAGCGCTGCGGTGCGGCGGTTGACCTTCTTTTCCAGAGTGGCGTTGATGTCGCGCACCTGCTTGAGCGCAAGCCCCCGTTCGTTGGCCATCAACCCGGCAAGCAGCAACGCGCTGGCCAGGGTCAGCAGGATGATCTGCACCGCCATGAACCGATTCTCCCCGACCATGCTGTACATCGGCCCCAGATGCAGTAGCGTGGCGGCGACGATCAGCACTGCAACCACGGCCAACAACGCCGTGGTGACCACCAGAGGCAGCCGCAGCGCAGCCCACAGCAGAGACAGCATCACCAGGCTGGCCAGACCGATGGGCAAGGCACTCTGCCCGGCGGGCAGCAGATACACCGCCACGGTGCCGCCCACGGCGATGGCCGACACCGCCAGGCCCTCCCAATTCAGCGTTGTGCGCAGCATGGCTTGCCCTTGCTGGCGGATCAACTCGGCCACCGGGGTGAGCACGACGATACTGCTCATGTCCGTGGCCCACCACTGCAGGGCCAGATCGTGCGTCACCGGCACTCGCCCCCATCCGAAACAGGCCGCAGCCACTGCACCCAGGACCGCCGACACGCCCGCGGCCAGTGCTCCCATGGCCAGGATGAACCAGACCGCATCGGCCATCACCGTAAAGCCTTTCCAGCCCCCCGCGCGCCGTTGCAGGACCCACAGACCGAGCAGCGGCCCCAGCGCATCGCTCAGCGCGATCAGCGCGCTGGTCTGCATGCCCCACCCCAGCAGCAGCCCGTTGCTCAGCCAGGAAGCCAGCATCACCGCGGGAATCATCGACGGGCCGCGCGCCAGCAGGGCAAACACGGCCACCGCCGCCGACGGCCACAGCACCACCTCGCCAGAGCGCACACCGAGTACGGCCCATGCCAGCAACACATAGGATGCGACCACCCCTGCTGACCACATCAGCCAGCGCAGCAGGGAGCGTGTTGCAAGGCGGTGCATTCCGGCAGACCAAAAAGGCAGAGGCGATTCACCAAGGGCAGGCCATGTTTGCACGCAGCCGACGCAGACATCTGAGGTGCAAGACAAACCACCTGGAGATCGAAGGATTGAACGTCATACCCCCACCTGCTTTTTTACAATCTCGTGTGTTGTCGGATTCAGTGGATCGGATGCATGATTCATGTCCATTCCATGCCGGAATCTCTGTTTGGCTCGATTGTCTCCAAACCGCCGAGACAAGTCCGTGAATTCCGTCACGCTCGCGCCGGTGTCGGCAAACACCGATGCAATGAATTTGGCAAAACTGCCAACTTTCTCACACAATGCGGCACAGGCACGCCGCGTTACCACACCGGCATGGTCTGCCGGCCCAATCGGCAAGCCCGGATGCGCAGTGCGCAGTGGACTTGTTCAGTGTTGCCATAATTCGGCCCTCCCGAACCCCCATGCCTTGCCTGCCGTGTTCAAACTGTTTCGCCCGAGGCCGACCGCAAACCAACCTCCCGCATCCGATCCATCGCATATCGAACTGCGGGGCACCACGACCGAGGGTTATCACTATGCACTGCGGCTGGAGCGCAGCGCCAGCGGCCAGGCCCAACGGCTGATCGGCTGGCATGGTTCGTCCCGCGGCGGCGCCCGGGTGGAGATCCAGCGCGACCCTGCCGGGGTTTGGCGCGATCTGCAAGGGCACCACGCGGCAGAATGCATCGACCTCATCCCGCCGCCCATTCGGCAAAGCGCAAACTGGGGGTCGCACCGGGCACTGCTGGCGCCACCCGCCGCTGCCGCCCCGGACGCGCCCTCCGACAGCATGGCACTGGACCTGCCGTGAACCCGCCGCCGCCGCGCATCTTCTCCCGCCGCGCCCTGCTCAAGGCCGCGCTGTCCTGCGTGCCATGGTGGGCGGCAGGACAGGCGGACGCTGCGGTCAATCTGGCCGCGGTGCCAATTGGCCGGATGGATCTACCCTGGTGGCGCAGGCGCTTCGAGGCCTCGCTGCAGCAAGTGCGCCACAGCCGGCCGGAACTGGTTTGGCTTGGTGACTCGATCACGCAAAACTGGGAGCGCCGCGGGCCGCCCTCCTGGGCCGATTTCCAGCCCATCTGGCAGCGGGAATATGGGCGCTACCGCCCGCTGAACCTGGGCTTCACCGGCGACACCACCGCCAGTGTGCTGTGGCGGCTAGATCACGGCCAGGTGCAGGGCATCTCTCCAAAGGTGCTGATTTTGCTGATCGGCGCCAACAACTTGGGCCGTCCGCACTGGGGCGCGCATCTCACTGTGCCGGGCATCGAGGCGGTGGTCGACAAGGTGCATGCGCTGCTGCCCGACACACGGGTGCTGCTGCTTGGCGTGCTGCCCAGCCGGCGCTCGGCATGGATCAGCGCCGAGACCATCAAGATCAACACCGCGCTGGCACGGCGCTATGCGCAAAGCCGCCGTGTGCGCTTTGTCGATGCCGGCCATGTGCTGCTGGATGCGAACGGCCAGCCCGACCCGCAGCTCTACCTCGAAGGGCATGCCCCGCATCCGTCCGTGCTGCTGCACCCGGATGCGCTGGGCATGGAGCGCATCGCCCAGGCGATCGCGCCCACGCTGGACGCGCTGATGCAACCAGGCGCCTGAATGCACCTAGGGCATGCGCCGGTAACGCATGCCTGTGCCATACTGGGGTGCACCCTCCCTGCTCCCCAAAGACACCCGGTTCACAGAATTTTCGGCGCGCAAGCCCCCGACTTCAGTCGGGGGATGAAGCGCCGCCTCTCGATCAAGACTTCTTGATGTATAGCACTATCTTGCCTGTACTCGCGCATATGAAGCTGACCCTGCAAACACAACTGCTGCCGACGCCCGATCAGGTTTGCGCCCTTGAGGCGACCATGCGGGCCTTCAACGCGGCAGCGGATTGGCTGGCAGATGAAGCGTTTGTGCGCAAGACGGCCAATAAGATCGCGTTGCAGAAGCTCTACTACAGCACGTTGCGCGAGCGTTTCGGCCTCTCGGCGCAGATGGCGGTGCGCTGCATCGCGCAGGCGTGCGAAGCCTACAAGCGCAACAAGGCAGAACGGCCCAGATTTCGCGAGTTCGCTGCCATTCCGTATGACCAGCGGATGATGAGCTTCAAAGGCGTTGATCGGGTGTCGTTGTTGACCTTGACCGGACGCATTCTGGTGCCGCTTGCCATGGGTGCGTATCAACGGGAGCGCTTTACGTCCGCCAAAGGGCAGTGCGACCTCGTGGCGTCGCAGGGATGGCAAGTGGTTTCTACTCGTGACCGTTGACCTGCCGGACGGGACCAAGCTGCCCGTCACAGACTTTGTTGGTGTCGATCTCGGCGTGCAGAATCTTGCCACCGACAGTGACGGGGAACGGCACAGCGGTCAAACTGTCGAGGCTTGCCGGGTTCGAGCCCACGAACTGCGCCGCGCCTTGCAGAAGGCCGCAGCGGGGCGCAAACGCCGAGGTCTTCGCCCAAAATCCATCCGGCGCAAACTCGCCAAGATGGCAGGTCGGGAAGCACGCTTTCGCAAGGAGATCAACCATCGCATTTCCAAATCGCTCGTTGCCAAGGCCAAAGGCACCGGACGTGGACTTGCCCTTGAGAATCTCAAGGGCATCCGCAACCGGACACGGTTTCGCAAGGCGCAACGAGCGAAGATGGGCGGCTGGGCGTTCCATCAGCTTCGCGCTTTCGTTGAGTACAAAGCGCAGCGGGCTGGTGTCGTGCTCGCGCTCGTCGATCCGCACAACACAAGCCGAGAATGCTCGGCCTGCGGTCATATCGACAAAGCCAACCGCCCATCTCAAGCAGAGTTCCGCTGCGTGGCCTGTGGGCACACAGACCACGCAGATGTGAACGCGGCTCGGAACATCGCGTCCAGGGCCAGGGCCGCAGTCAATCGGCCTATAGTCTCGGAACAGCATCAAGGTTTCCTTGCTGCATAGTACGGGGACAAGCTTCCGACTTCAGTCGGGAGTAATTGACCTGCAGGAGTTGATCATGCCCCATCGCCTCGTCCACCTGTCTGCCGCGCTCTGTCTGGGCGCTGTTTGCATCGCCCCGGCGCTGGCCGCCGAACCGCTCTCTGTGGCGGTACACCGCTTGACGCTGGACACCGCCGAGCGCATCGCCCTTGGTGCGATCAAGGCCTGCCGCGCCAAAGGGCTGCAGGTCAGCGCCACCGTGGTGGATCGCAACGGCATCGTGCAAGCCACGCTGCGCGATACCCTGGCACCGCCGGTGTCTCTGGACATCAGCCGGCAGAAGGCGTTTACCGCGGCCATGTTCGGCATCAAGGGCACAGCGATGGGCCCGCAGGCAGCATCGCCGCTGGCGTTGCTGGGCGATGGTCTGGCCTTTACCGCCGGGTCGGTGCCGATCCAGGCCGGCGGGCGCTTGTATGGCGCCGTGGGCGTGAGCGGCGCGCCGGACGGCAAGGTGGACGAAGAATGTGCCCAGGCCGGTTTGGATATCGTACTGCCCGATCTGGAGATGCAGTAAGGCGCCAGAGTCGCTGCCTACAATCCCCGCGCTGCATCCGCGACCGCTTTGCTGCTGCGGCGCAACATCAACCGCCGATCGGCCTGCCGATTTTTTGTGCAGCCCGATCAACCCCCGTGAAATCAGGGGTTTTCGGCCAGTCGTCGCGAAATTCTCCCCAGCCTCTGGGGATAACTTCGCCGCGGCGCCGACCCTGTGGACAGTTTTTGACAATTGCCTGCCCCGCAATGGCCAGCCGCCGACCTCCCGCTTACTCCGAATCGTCCATCCGTGTGCTCAAGGGCCTGGAGCCAGTGCGCCAGCGCCCGGGCATGTACACCCGCACCGACAACCCGCTGCACATCGTGCAGGAAGTCATCGACAACAGCGCCGACGAGGCCCTGGGCGGCTACTGCCAGCACATCGCGGTCACGCTGCACAGCGACGGCAGCGTCAGCGTGGAGGACGACGGGCGCGGCATTCCCTTCGGCCTGCATCCGGAGGAAAACGCGCCGGTGGTCGAGCTGGTGTTCACCCGGCTGCACGCCGGCGGCAAGTTCGACAAGCTGCAGGGCGGCGCATACAGCTTTTCCGGCGGGCTGCACGGCGTGGGCGTGTCGGTCACCAACGCGTTGGCCGCGCGGCTGGAAGTCACCGTCTGGCGCGACGGGCAGGTGGCGCATCTTGTCTTTGCCGACGGCGAGGTCATCGCACCGCTGACCGTGCGCAAGGCCACGCGCGACGACCGCAAAAGCGGCACCTGCGTACGGGTCTGGCCCAACCCTCGGTATTTCGACAACCCGCAGCTGCCGCTGGCCGAGCTGACCCATCTGCTGCGTAGCAAGGCGGTGCTGCTGCCCGGGGTGCAGGTCGATCTGATCCAGGAGAAGACCGGCGAGACCTTGCACTGGGAATATGCTCACGGGCTGCGCGACTATCTGCTGAGCAGCCTGGGCACCGACCCGATCATCGACCTGTTCGAGGCGGAGCATTACGCCGGCAGAGGCGACAGCGAAAGCTTCGCCGAGGGTGAGGGTGCCGCCTGGTGCGTGGCCTTCACCGAAGACGGCGCGCTGCTGCGCGAGTCGTATGTCAACCTGATCCCTACGCCGGCTGGCGGCACGCACGAAGCCGGCTTGCGCGAGGGCCTGTTCCAGGCGGTCAAGGGCTTCATCGAATTGCACGGCCTGCAGCCCAAGGGGGTGAAGCTGCTGCCGGAAGACGTGTTCGCCCGCGCCTCCTTCGTGCTATCGGCCCGGGTGCTCGACCCGCAGTTCCAGGGCCAGATCAAGGAAAAGCTCAACAGCCGCGACGCACTGCGGCTAGTGGCGCAGGCGGTGCGCCCGGCATTCGAGCTCTGGCTGCACGAGCGGGTGGATCAGGGCAAGAGGCTCGCCGAGCTGGTCATCCGCCAGGCACAAAGCCGCCTGCGCGCGGCGCAGAGGGTAGAGAAGAAAAAAGGCTCTGGCGTGGCCGTGCTGCCGGGCAAGCTCACCGACTGCGAAAGCCGTGACCTGTCGCGCAACGAGCTGTTCCTGGTGGAAGGCGACTCGGCCGGCGGCTCAGCCAAGATGGGCCGCGACAAGGAGTTTCAGGCGGTGCTGCCGCTGCGCGGCAAGGTGCTCAACGCCTGGGAAGTGGAACGCGACCGCTTGTTCGCCAACAACGAAATCCACGACATTGCCGTGGCCATTGGCGTCGATCCGCACGGCAAGGACGACACCCCCGATCTGTCCAACCTGCGCTACGGCAAGATCTGCATTCTCAGCGATGCCGACGTGGACGGCGCGCACATCCAGGTGCTGCTGCTCACCCTGTTCTTCCGCCACTTTCCCGCGCTCATCGCGCGCGGCCACGTGTTCGTCGCCCGCCCGCCGCTATACCGCCTGGATGCCCCGGCGCGCGGCAAGAAACCGGCGCAGAAAATCTATGTGCTCGACGACGCCGAACTACAGGCCGCGCTAGACAAGCTGCGCAAGGAAGGGCTCAAAGAGGGCACCTGGCAGATCTCGCGCTTCAAGGGTCTGGGCGAAATGAGCGCCGAACAACTTTGGGACACCACCCTCAACCCCGACACTCGCCGTCTTTACCGCGTGCGGCTCGACGAGGCCGAACTCCTTTTCTCCCAGCTCATGGGCAAAGGCGAAGCCCAGGCGCGCCGCGCGCTGATGGAGGAATACGGCGACCAGATCGAAGTCGATATCTAAACCATGACTGAACAAGCCACCCTCGAATTCGATAACCGGCCTGAGGACGACACCGACTCGCTGGCGCTGGGCGACTACGCCCGCCGCGCGTATCTGGACTATGCCATCTCCGTGGTCAAGGGCCGCGCCCTGCCCGATGTGTGCGACGGACTCAAGCCGGTGCAGCGACGCATCCTCTACGCCATGTGGCGCATGGGGCTGACCGCCGACGCCAAACCGGTCAAGTCTGCCCGGGTGGTGGGCGACGTGCTTGGGCGCTTTCACCCGCACGGCGACCAGGCCGCGTATGACGCGCTGGTGCGGCTGTCGCAGGACTTCGCGCAGCGCTACCCGCTGATCGACGGTCAGGGCAACTTCGGCAGCCGCGATGGCGACGGCGCCGCGGCGATGCGCTACACCGAGGCGCGGCTGTCTCCCATCGCCCGGCTGCTGCTGGCCGAGATCGACGCGGGCACGGTCGACTTCATTCCCAACTACGACGGCTCGACCACCGAGCCGCGGCTGCTGCCCGCGCGGCTGCCCTTCGTGCTGCTCAACGGCGCCAGCGGCATCGCCGTCGGCCTGGCCACCGAAATTCCCTCGCACAATCTGCGCGAGGTCGCCAGCGCCTGTGTCGCGCTGCTGAAAAACCCGCGGCTGACCCTCGACGAGGTGCTGGCGCTGATGCCCGGCCCAGACTTTGCCACCGGCGGTCAGATCATCTCCAGTCCGCAGGACATCGCCGCGGCCTACGCCAGCGGACGCGGCAGCCTCAAGGTGCGGGCGCGCTGGACCATCGAGGAACTGGCGCGCGGCCAGTGGCAACTGGTGATCAACGAACTGCCGCACGGCACCAGCGCGCAGCAGGTGCTCGAAGAAATCGAGGAACTCAGCAACCCCAAAATCCGCCCGGGCAAGAAGGCGCTGGCACCCGAACAGATTGCGCTGAAGACCAGCCTGCTGAACCTGCTCGACACGGTGCGCGACGAATCCGGCCGCGAGGCCGCGGTGCGGCTGGTGTTCGAGCCGCGCAGCGCGCGCATCGATCAGGCCGAGTTCGTCAACACCCTACTGGCCCGCACCAGCCTGGAGACCAGCGTGCCGGTCAATCTGGTGATGATCGGCACCGACGGCAAACCACGGCAAAAGGGGCTGATGGACATGCTGCGCGAATGGATCGCGTTCCGCCGCGACACGGTGCAGCGCCGCACGCGACATCGCCTCGAACAGGTCGATGCCCGCATCCACATCCTGGAAGGGCGGCAGCAGGTACTGCTCAACCTGGATGAGGTGATCGACACCATCCGCAACAGCGACGACCCCAAGCCTGCGCTCATGGCACGCTTTGCCCTCACCGAGCTGCAGGCCAACGACATTCTCGACATGCGGCTGCGCCAGCTCGCCCGGCTGGAAGCCATCCGCATCGACAAGGAACTCGAAGCGCAGCGCGCAGAAGCCGCCGAGCTGCGCAAGCTGCTGGCCGACGACAAGACCATGACCCGCCGCATCATCAGCGAAATCGAGGCGGACGCCAAACAGTTCGGTGACGATCGCCGCACCCTGATCCTGCCCGAGCAGCGGGCGGTGGCAGAGGTCAAGGTGGCCGATGAACCGGTCACCGTGATCGTGTCGCAAAAGGGATGGCTGCGCACGCAGAAGGGCCACGGCCTGACGCTCGACGCCCTCACGTTCAAGCCGGGCGACGCGCTCTACGCCACCTTCGAATGCCGCAGCATCGATCCGCTGGTGGTGCTGGGCAGTGACGGCCGGGTCTATTCGCTGGCGGTCAGCGATCTGCCCGGCGGCCGCGGCGACGGTCAGCCGGTGACTGCCTTCATCGACCTTGCCCCCGGCACGCAGGCACAGCACTACCTCGCTGGCAATCGCACCCTGCCGCTGCTGGTCTGGACCGCACGTGGCCTGGGTTTCATCACCACACTGGGCGACTGCGTCAGCCGCCAGCGCGGCGGTAAGACCTTCATCACCCTCGAAGCCGGCGACACCCTGCAGCGTCCGCTGCCCCTGGTACGCAGCGCAGATGGCCGCCCGGCTGGCCGCCTCGCCCTGCTCAGCGCGCAGGGCCGACTGTTGCTCTACCCCACCGCCGAGATCAAGATTCTGGCGCGCGGCGGGCGCGGCGTGCTGTTGATGGCACTGGACGCGGGAGAAACCCTGGTGAGCATCGTCCAGCTTCCCGGCGAGCGCGACGCCCTGCTACTCAGCGGCAAGGGCCGCGGCGACGCCGAGCGCAGCGCCACGCTGAGCGCTGCACAGCTGGCGGTTTACGCTGGCAAACGGGCCAAGCGCGGGCGGGCGCTTGCACCGAACTTCAAGCCGGTGCGAATCGGTCGTGCCAACGACTGATCCGGCCCGCTGATGCTTGCAGGACATCCCGCATCGCACGCGGGGGTGTGGTCTTCCCCCCACCATGCGCAGGAAGCTTGAAGGGGGAGAGGTTCCAGCCTTCCGGCTCAAACTTCGGCAATGAGCTCAATCTCCACTGCCGCGCCCATCGGCAGCTGCGCCACACCGAAGGCGCTGCGGGCATGCGCACCGCGCTCGCCGAACACCTGCGCGATCAGCTCGGACGCACCGTTGATCACCAGGTGATGCTCGGTGTAGTGCGGTGCGGAATTGACCAGTCCGAGCAGCTTGACCACGCGCCTGACCCGCTCCAAATCGCCCACCGCAGCCTGCAGCGTACCCAGCAGATCGATGGCGACCGCTCGCGCTGCCTGCTTGGCGGTTGCGGTGTCCATGTCGGTACCGAGCTGTCCGGTCCACACCTGGCCATCGCGCTTGGCGATGTGGCCAGAGAGAAACACCAGATGACCCGTCTGCACATAGGGCACATAGGCAGCAGCGGGTGTGGACACGGGCGGCAGGATGATGCCGAGATCTTTGAGGGTTTGCGCGATCGACATGCGGTTCTCCAAAGGAAAAGCCGCAGTTTATTGACTCGGCTTCCTGATGCATCACGGGTCTTGACCAAAAATTCCACCACCTGCCATTGCCGGCAAGCGCAAAGGGGATGACTCCTCGCCAACCATGTGGGGAAGAATGGGAGGGGGAGGAATTCAAACCGCGGTGTGCCAAATCAATCGCGCCGGATCGCGCGCACAAAAAAGCGGGGCCCTGGGCCCCGCCAAACACGGCTTGGAGGAAAGCAAGCAAGCGATGACGGGCGCTCAGCCGATCTGCACCGGAACGAAGATGCGGTTGCTGCCGCGCTGGATCAGCAAGGCGACGGATTTGCCAGCGTTCTTGAGGATGCTGCGCACCTGATCGATGCTGTTGACCGCCTTGCCATCGACCGCAATCAGGATGTCGCCGGGCTGGATGCCGGCCTCCTCGGCCGGACCGCTGACGCCCTCGACCAGCAGACCGTGTGTCACCCCGGCCTGCTGCTCCTCGGCGGCGTTGAGCGGGCGCACGACCAGACCCAGCCCGCCGTGGCTGCCATGCGCGCCAGGACTGGCCGAGGCCAGCGTGACGTTGTCGCTGAAGTTGCCCAGCACGGCGGTCACGTTTTCCTGTTTGTGGTCATGCCACACACCCAGCGTGACCTTGGTGCCCGGGGCGGACAGGCCGATCATCATCGGCAGATCGACCGAGTCGTTCACCGGCTGGCCGTTGACGCTGAGGATGATGTCGCCTGGCTGCAGCCCGGCCTTGGCCGCTGGACTGTCCTTCTCCACCTGCGCCACCAGAGCGCCGTGCGGCGTCTGCAGGCCGAACGAATTGGCCAGCGCCTGGGTGACGGTCTGCACCGCGATCCCCAGCCGGGCATGCTCGACCTTGCCATGCTCGATGATCTGCTTGGCCACGCGCTCGGCCACATTGATCGGAATGGCAAACGACAGCCCCTCGAACGCCCCGGTCTGGGTGAAGATCTGCGAGTTGATGCCCACCACTTCGCCCTTGGTGTTGAACAGCGGGCCGCCAGAGTTGCCAGGATTGACCGCCACATCGGTCTGGATGAACGGCACCATGCTGTCGTCCGGCAGCGAGCGGCTCTTGGCGCTGACGATGCCCGCGGTCACCGTGTTGTAAAAGCCGTACGGCGAGCCGATGGCCAGAACCCAGTCGCCCGGCTCGAGGTTGTTGGGATTGCCCAGCCGGACGGTGGGCAGATTGGTCGCCGGAATCTGCAGCACCGCGATGTCAGTCTTGGTGTCATAGCCCAGCACCTTGGCCTTGTAGGTACGGTGATCGGTCAGGGTCACGCGCACCGAGCTGGCGTCCTTGACCACATGCGCATTGGTCAGGATCAGGCCATCGGAGCTGATGATGAACCCAGAGCCCAGACCCTCGGTCGGCACCACCTGCTGCTGCCCGTTGTTGAACTGCTGAAAGAAGCGGAAAAACGGATCGTCACGGAACTGCTTGGGAATCTGCTGCTGCACCGTCTCCTTGGTCTCGCCCTTCACATTGATGTGGACGACCGCAGGACCGTATGCCTTGACGATGGCGGCAAAGTTCGGCGCGCTGGTTGCAACATTGGCCATTGGCGCGGCTGGCGGATTATTGAACAGCGGCACGACCTTGTGGTTCATCTCCACGCGCGGCGCCTGCTCTGCGTAGCTGAACTGGTAGGCCATGGTGCCCGCCCCGGCGATGATGCCAGCTGCCGCCAGTGCGGCCCAAAGTTTTCTGATTTGCATGAATCCTCTCCTAAGGAAACAAACGATTTGCGATGGTGGAATGTTCGCTGCGCTGCCTTAGACTCGGCTTAAGGAGAAAACACATGCCCGTACACCACTCCCAGCAAACCGTCGTCGCAACGCTTACCGGCCTGTTGCTGTGCGCCGCCGCCTCGGCCCAGACCGTGGCACCACCGCCCGTCGGCGTGGTCGATCTGCAGGCCTCGGCCCAGGTCGAGGTGGTGCCCGATCTGGCGGTCATGACCCTGGCCGCCGAACGCAGCGGGACGGATCCTGCCAGCCTGACCGCACAGGTGAGCAAGACCCTTGAAGCCGCGCTACAACAGGCACGCACCGTGCCCGGCGTGCAAGCCAGCAGCGGCGGTTTGAACACCCAGCCGCGCTGGAAAACGGTGAACAACCAGTCGCAGCGCGATGGCTGGACGGTACACGCCGAACTGATTCTGAAATCGCACGATGCCGCCGCGTTGGGCAAACTTGCCGGACAGCTTGCCCAGCAGGGATTGATGATCGAGTCCAACAGCTTCGAGGTCTCCCGCGCGCTGCGCGAGCGTGAGGAAACCGCCCTGATCGAATCGGCCATCGCCCGCTTCAAAGCCAAAGCGACGACTGCGGCACATGCTCTGGGCTACGCCGCCTATACCCTGCGCTCCTTGCAGATCGATCCGCTGCAAGGCCCGACTCCGCCCCCGTACCCGATGCGCATGCGCGCCGAAGCCGCAATCGCCGCCGACAGCGCGCCCGCCGTGCCGTTGGCTGCCGGGCGCCTGCCCCTGCAGCTCAACGTCCACGGCTCCATCCAGCTCATCCGCTGAGCACCAGCCAGCAAAGGGGCCTGCGCCCCGTTGCGCGCGATGCGCGCGCCTTGTCGCTAGTGGGCAGCAAGCCAGCCAGGCTGGTCGTCCGGCCTAAAATTACGTGCTTTGCCGTTCAATTGACCGCCGCCAGCGCGGCCCGGTATGCCGCAAACGCCGCCAGAATTCGTCCTCACCCTGTCCTGCCCGGATGCGCCGGGCATCGTCCATTCGGTCTCCGGCCTGCTGTACCAAGCCGGCTGCAACATCATGGATTCGCAGCAGTACGGCGACGCCGACACCGGACTGTTTTTCATGCGGGTGCATTTTTCTGCGCCCGAGCATCTGCAAGACGCCGCCCAGCTCGCACTGCTGTTTGGCGACCTGCGCAAGCGCTACGACATGCAGGCGCAGTTCCACGACCTGCGTGTGCGCCCGACCGTGGTGATCGCGGTCAGCCAGCACGGGCATTGTCTGAACGACCTGCTCTATCGCTGGAAGGCCGGCCAGTTGCGCATGAACATCGGTGCCGTGGTCTCCAACCACACCACCTTTGCCGACCTCACCCGCAGCTACGGTCTGGACTTCCATCACCTGCCCCTGGCCGCAGGCGCCAGTGCGCAAGAAAAGCGCGCGCAGGAGCAGCAAATCGCCGACATCATGCAGCGCACCGGCGCGGAGCTGCTGATTCTGGCGCGCTACATGCAGATCCTCAGCCCCGAGTTCTGCCAGCAGCTCGACGGCCGGGCAATCAACATCCATCACTCCTTTCTGCCCAGCTTCAAGGGCGCGCGCCCCTATGCGCAGGCCCATGCGCGCGGGGTCAAGCTCATCGGCGCTACGGCGCATTACGTCACCGCCGATCTCGACGAAGGGCCCATCATCGAACAGGATGTCGAACGCGTCGATCACACCATGCGCCCTGCAGACCTGACCGCGGTTGGGCAGGATGTGGAAAGCGTGGTGCTCGCCCGCGCGGTGCGCTGGCAGCTGGAACACCGCATCCTGCGCAACCATCACAAGACCGTGGTGTTCCGCTGACGCCCAGCGGACGATCGAGACCCGCCATGCCCCGCCGCAAGCTCCCCCCACAAACACCCTGGACCAACTCCGCAGATGATGTGGAAGCCGCGTTTTACGACGCGCTGGCCAGTGGCAATCTTGACGCGCTGATGGCGCTGTGGGCCGAGGACGAAGACATCTGCTGCATCCATCCCGGCGGCCAGCGGCTCGACGGCGCGGCAGCGATTCGGGACGGATTTTCCCAGCTGCTAGGCAGCAGTGGCCTGAAAATCAACGCCGAAGTGCAATACCGCTGGCACAGCATGGGCTGCGCCACGCACAGCGTGGTCGAGCGTGTGCAAATCGAGTTGGACGGCGAGCTGCAATGGGGCTTCGTGCTTGCCACCAATGTGTTCGTGCAAACCCCTGCCGGCTGGCGGCTGGTGCTGCACCATGCCAGCCCCGGCTCGCCGCAAACCCCACTCGATGCGATGACACCCGGCGACTTGCTGCACTGATGCAGCAGTTTGCGCTAACTTGCACTGCATGTGCAGCACTGCCCACTTCTCCCCGCTCCCGCCCTGCGTGCAGCCTTATACCGCCCCGCGCTGGCTGCCCGGCGGACAGCTGCAGACCGTGTTGCCCGCATTGATCGCACGCCCTCCTGCGCCCGTCCCCAGGCTGCGCCGCGAGCGCTGGACCACGCCCGACGACGACTTCATCGACGTGGACTGGCTCGACACGCACCCCCCCGGCCATACGCCACTGCTGGTGCTGTTCCACGGCCTGGAAGGATCATCCCGCAGCCATTACGCCCGCTCCGTGCTCGCGGCCTGCGCCTTGGCCGGCTGGCAATGCGCCGTGCCGCACTTTCGCGGCTGCTCTGGTGAAGACAACCTTGCCCCGCGCGCCTACCACTCCGGCGACCATCTCGAAATCGACTGGATACTGCAACGCTTTGCAGCCCTTCGCCCGCACGCCCCGCTGTACGCTGCCGGCGTGTCGCTCGGCGGCAATGCGCTGCTGCGCTGGGCGCAGGAGCAGGGCGACGACGCTGGCTCCCGCCTGCGTGCGATTGCGGCGGTGAGTGCGCCGCTCGACCTGGCCGCGGGCGGGCAGGCGATCGCCGCCGGGCTCAACTATCAGCTCTACACCCGCATGTTCCTGCGCACGCTCAAACCCAAGGCGCTGCGCATGATCGCCCGCCACCCCGGTTTGGCCGATCCCCGGCGTGTGCGTAGCGCCCGCGACCTGCGCGCATTCGACGACGCGTTCACCGCGCCCATCCACGGCTTTCGCGATGCGGACGACTACTGGGCGCGCGCCTCGAGCAAGCCGCATCTGCACCGTCTGCGTCTGCCCAGCCTCATCCTCAATGCGTGCAACGACCCATTCCAGCCCGCCATGGTGCTGCCCCGGCCGGATCAGGTCTCGAGCTGGGTCAAGCTGGAGCAGCCGGCAGACGGCGGCCATGTGGGTTTTGCCCGCGGCGGTCTGCCCGGACGCCTGGACTGGCTGCCCCAGCGCCTGCTCCAGTTTTTTCTGCACGGCAACTGAACATCCCTAGGCACACCGACATGGACACCGCCGTCCTCCGGGCCATGGCCCGCTGGCCTAACGTGCCGCGATGCGCCGGCTGGCTGGCACTCGATCAGCGCGGGCAGTGGTGGATGCGCAACCACGCCGCCGCGCCTGCGCCGTGGCCACGCGATGCGCAGGGCCGCCTCGACAAGACCGATGCCGGGCCGGTGCTGCACGCGGGCCTGGCTGACTTCATCGGCCGCAATTACACCGCGGATACGAACGGTTCGTGGTACTTTCAGAATGGCCCGCAACGGGTCGATGTCACGCTGGAAGCAGCGCCGTGGATCGTCCGCCTGTGCCACACGCCGCAAGTGGGCTGGCAATGGCGCACGCACACCCAGTTGCCGTGCACTGTCGAGTCCATCTGGCTGGATGCGCACGGCCGGGTCTGGCTGCGCACCGACCGCGGCGGCGCCCTGCTGCACAGCAACGATACCCCCATCGTTGCCGAACATCTCGACGCCCAGAGCCAACAGCTCCGACTCCCAAGTCTGCAAGCGCTGTCGATCGGCAAGTTCACCACCGCCCCAGCGCTGTTCTTCGGGTTCCAGCCCGATCCGCCGTCGCAGCCCCCCAAGAAAAAACCCGCATGATGCGGGCCTTGGCTCGATACGGTCAACGCGAGGGCATCACACCCTCGCGCGTCTGGAACGTGCCGACTTATTTCGACTGCGCCACCATGTAGTCGACCGCGGCCTTCACCGCATCATCGCTCGCGTTCGAGCCCCCCTTGGGCGGCATCACTCCATGCTTGCCGGTATAGCCGTGGATCGCCCGGTCATACAGCACCGCCTCACCCTGCGCAATGATCGGCGCCCACGCCGCTTTGTCACCCACCTTGGGCGCACCGGCCACACCCGCGCCGTGGCAGGCCACGCAGGTCGATTCATACAGCGCCTTGCCATCTACCTTGGCCACAGCCACCGGCATGGCGGCTCCACTGCCCGAGCCTGCCGGAGCAGTCGCTGCAGAGGCCGCCGGCGCTGCGGCGGCTGCGGTGCTCATCGACGCTGCATTTGCCTGCGTTGCCGCCTGGCTGCTGGCCGCCACGACTGCCGAACCCACCGGAGCGACGCGGGCATCGACTGCAGCCGTAGACAGCGACTCCGCCCCAGCAGGCGGCTCGCTGCTGCTACCGATGTAGAAGGCGATCAGCAACAACAGGGCGATCGGAACGGCAAATCCAATGCCCATGATGATGAGGATTTTGCGCAATGTCGGCGCAAAGGGCAGATCCGAGACATCATCGGACGAAGTGGGGGCCGGATGAGAATGCGAGTGCGGTGCGCTCATAGCTGTCAGTTCAAGAGTGGAAATTCAAAACACTTCAACCGACATCATATGCGCAGCACACGATCCATCGACCGGGTCAACCCCAACACCGCCGAAGGCAAGCCGCAAATTTGACCCGCGTCATTCCGCATCACCGCTCAAGGTGTGACATCTTGCCGCACCAACAAGCACCACGGCCAATGCCAGAAAAATCTTTCCCTCGCCGCAAGCAGGTTAAGATACCGAATTACGTTCAAACTCAGCGACATGTTCGCTAGGCAGTATTTGCGCCCGTAGCTCAGTGGATAGAGTATTGGCCTCCGAAGCCAAGGGCCGCTGGTTCGATTCCAGCCGGGCGCGCCAGTTTTATTAGCAAAATCAATGCACTAGAGATGAAGCCCACACCCCTAGTGTGGGCTTTTTTGCCCTCGCGTCGCATGACTCCCCCCAAATTTACGCGCAGACCCTCACCAGCATTCCCCCACGGTTCCTCGCGCGCGCCGCGCCGCTGACCGTACACAGAGGGGTAGAAGATGCCAGTTGCCACGGTTCCTCGCGCGCGCCGCGCCGCTACCGCCGTTTCCAGGCGGGTAACGCCGACAAGTCAATGATCGAACTTTCGAGCGGCCGCTCAGTCTCCGTCTGCGCTCTCGTTCAGCGAGCGCGCTTGCGCGCGCGACACGCCTTTGGTGCCGAAGCGGCTGCGCTGCGGCGGAAAAGGGGATTGGAGTGGGGGACCTAGCAGGCCGTTGAAAAATCCCCCGCCGACGCTGGCGTCGGCCAGTACGATCTGAAGCTATCGGCGAACGCCCCAGACGAAGACGATGAGAGGCAATCAAGACCTCCAGGGTGCAATGTTCAGCGACATCAGCCTTGAAGAGCGCGTGCCGCCTGCACGCCCGTTGCGCAAACTGCGCGCCGTGGTCGATACGCAGCTGGCGACGATGAGCAGCCAGTTCGAGGCAGTGTATGCCCGCCGCGGCCGCCCCTCGGTGCCGCAGGAGATGCTGCTCACGGGCCAGGTGCTGCTGTGCTTTGCCACCTACAACCTGGTGCGCATGGGCAGCATCGGCGGATGGTGGGACGCGCATCATGCGTGAGCCATGGGATACGTGCGCCCGAAATGGGCGATGCGGCCTGCAAACAGGCTCGATAGGCCATCTTGATGGCTGCGCAGCAGCGTTTTCGCAAGCCGTTTCCTCAGAATCAGAGGCCCCGGCGCGCTGGATGAGTACTTTTTCAACGGCCTGCTAACCAATTGAATCTGTTCGAGATTCAACCTGACGCCACTTGGATTCGCATAAAGTCACACCACGCTTGGCCGCACCGCTCTGGGTTACGCTGTCGGCAATCTCGTAGCGTCCGGTATGGAGGCTTCGCATGATCTGGATGTTTGCTGGTAGTGGTCTCACCAAACTTGCTTTGGTGGCAGGAGGTGCAGCATTGCTCTCCGGGCCACTGAACACCCCGGATACCTGGGTCATGGGGCGGAGTTCCTACACACCCCCATTAGCAAAGCACTTGGCGTCAACCAGTCGTCTGCAAGGAATGGCAAAGGCGATGAAAATCGACGATGCTTGCGTGGCGCTGGATGTCGAGCGATGGCCGCTGACGCCGATAGATGAACAGCGACATCCAGTCAGGACATATCGCCTGGCATCCGAACTGGCCGCTCGTCAGGGGAAATGCCTCATTGCGACACCCGCTTTCGATCTTGTCAAAGCCGTGGCTCCGCATTATCGCGGCAGAATCTACCCGGAATTCATCCGGTTGAACCTCGCCGGTCGTATCGCGGCATACGCACAGGTTTACGAGATTCAGGCGCAAGGCATCGAGCAGAATCCCGTCCAATATCGGTCATTGGTGAGCGAGATCGCTCACCAAGTACGAGCGGCCAATCCGGGCGCCATCATCCTGGCTGGGTTAAGCACCAATCCTTCAGGGAAGATAGTTCATGTAGCCCGTCTGGTCCAAGATGTCCGCGACACCCAGGGCATCGTGCAGGGGTATTGGCTGAATATCCCACAGGCTGGGCTGGCCTGCCCGGCCTGTGGAACCGCGAAGCCAACTGTAGCCGTCAGGCTTCTGCAAGAAATCTATCGGGAGAGTCGAGGATCTCAGGAGCCCAACGGCCCGTTCCAGATCACCAAGTACGTGCCGTACGACTCCTACACCGGCGACCCGGTGCACCGCTTCTTCCAGATGTGGCAGCAGGTGGACAAGGACCGGCACGACCTGTTCACCTGAGTGGCCCAGACCGTGGGCATCGGCGGCCAGAACACGTCGCCCGCGACCCCGGCCGACACCTACCAGGGCGGCGTGCAGATGGGCTTCTACAACATGAGCATTGGCGACGCGCCGTACTTCAAGCAACTCGCGCGCGAATACGCCATCAGCGACAACTACCACCAGGCCATCATGGGCGGACTTGGATGAATTCTGGCGGAGACGGAGGGATTCGAACCCTCGATGCGGCTCTACACCGCATACTCCCTTAGCAGGGGAGCACCTTCGGCCTCTCGGTCACGTCTCCTGTGCTGCGCAGAAGATTCTTCGGCAGCAAAGACATTCATTATTACACGGCTTGCACCGCGGCCGACAGATTTTGGCGAAATTGCAATCAGGCCGTCTGTTCAAGGTCGAAGGCCTTGTGCAGTGCACGGACGGCCAGTTCCATGTATTTCTCGTCGATGACCACCGAGACCTTGATCTCCGAAGTCGAGATCATCTGGATGTTGATGCCTTCCTCAGACAGCGTGCGGAACATCTTGCTGGCCACGCCCGCGTGCGATCGCATGCCCACGCCGACGATGGAAACCTTGCACACTTTCGGATCGCCCAGGATTTCTTTCGCGCCGATATGTGGCTGGACCGTGGTCTTGAGGATGTCGAGCGCACGGGCGTAGTCGCCACGGCTGACGGTAAAGGTGAAATCGGTGTAGCCGGCCACACTCTGATTCTGCAGAATCATGTCGACTTCGATATTGGCATCGCCCACTGCGCTGAGGATCTGATAGGCGATTCCGGGACGATCGGGCACGCCGACCACGATGATCTTGGCTTCGTCGCGGGCAAAGGCGATGCCCGATACCACGGCTTGTTCCATGTTGTCGTCTTCCTCAAAGGTGATGAGCGTGCCGCTGCGTGATTCCTGCTCTAGCGGCAGATCCCACGGGGTCAGGCTGGAGAGCACACGCAGGCGGACCTTGTACTTGCCGGCGAACTCCACCGAGCGGATCTGCAGCACCTTGGAGCCCAGACTGGCCATTTCCAGCATTTCCTCGAAGGTGATGGTGTTGAGCCGGCGCGCCTCGGGAACGATGCGTGGGTCGGTGGTGTAGACGCCGTCGACATCGGTGTAGATCTGGCATTCGTCGGCGCCGAGCGCTGCGGCGAGTGCCACGCCGGAGGTGTCGGAGCCGCCGCGGCCGAGTGTGGTGATGTTGCCTTGCGCGTCGATGCCCTGAAATCCGGCGACCACCGGAATGATGCCCTGTGCCAGATCGGCCTTGAGTTTGTCGCTGTCGATGGCCTGGATGCGCGCCTTGGTGAAGGCGCTGTCGGTGTGCACCGCGACCTGCGCACCGGTATAGCTGCGCGCTTTGTGTCCCAGGCTTTGCAATGCCATGGATAGCAAGCCGATGGTCACCTGTTCCCCGGTGGATGCGACGACGTCGAGTTCGCGCGGGTCGGGCTGCGGCTGGATCTCCTTGGCCAGCGCGATGAGCCGGTTGGTTTCGCCCGACATCGCAGAGACCACGACCACAACCTGATGCCCGGCCTGATGCCATTTGGCCACGCGGCGAGCGACGTTCTTGATCCGTTCGGTCGACCCTACCGAGGTGCCGCCGTATTTCTGGACGATGAGTGCCATGAGAAATGCGTTCGAGAGCCGCGAGCGTGAGTCTGCCGGGCACACACCGCACCGGGCCGCTTCGCGTAAACCCTGCATTCTATGTGCTCGGCTTGGACGCCGGCTTGGGTTCGAACACCAGCAGCCCACCCCGACGCCGCACGGTGCCCAGCGGCAGTTGCATTTGCAGGCGCTGGGCGCCCTGTGCGCTGCGCAGCACCTGCCGCACCAGTTCGTCGGTGCGTGCACGGTCCAGTCGCTGCCCCTGCAGGCGCAGCCACAGCCGCAGGACTTCGCTCAGGCGCGCTGCGCCCAGCGCCCGCAGCGCGGCGAGATCGACACCCGTAGCCGCGGCGCAGCAGCGCAGATCGTCCTCAGCACGGATCTGCAGTTGCTTTGCTGCCTCAGCGCACAGCGCCGCGGTGCGGCCGAAAGTCTGGCGATACGCGGGTTCGAGCCGGGCGATGACCGGTAGCAGCTCGCTGCGGATACGGCTGCGGCGATAGGCCGGGTCGTCATTCATCGGATCGCGCATGAAGGACACTTGCTGTGCGGTCAGCCACTCGCGCAGCTCGGACGCACTGCAGGCAAGCAGGGGCCGTGCAAACAGCACGCCGTGACGCATCAGCCGCGCCGGCATGGCGGCCAGTCCGCGCGGCCCGGCGCCGCGCAACAGCGCCAGTAGCAAGGACTCCGCCTGATCGTCGCCATGCTGTGCCAGCAACACGACGGTGCAACCCTGCTGCCGCGCGAGTTCGGCGAGTGCACGGTAGCGGCCATCACGCGCCTGCTCTTCAACGCTCTGGCCGCGTGCGACGCGAACCTGGATCTGCAGGGTGGCGTGCGCCACGCCCTGCGCCTTGCAGAAATCCGCACAGTGCGCCGCAAATGCCCAGGCGCTGTCCTGCAGGCCGTGGTTGACATGCAAAGCGCACAGCCGCGGTCCGCCCCAGAGCGACACGGCAGCCAGCAGCAAGGCGGTGGAGTCGGCGCCGCCGCTGAACGCGATGCCAATGCGCTCGGCCTGAGCGATGTCCGGGTGTTGCGCGGCAAAACGTTGCAGCGCGGATCGCGCTGGGTTGCTTGGCACCAGGTGGAAGGTTGGGATTGGAAATTCGAGCGACCGGCAAACACAGACAGGTCAGCGGCCCGAAGCCTTGGTGTCCTCGAACTTGCCAAAGTTCTGCAAACGATCGAGCCGTTGCCGCACCAGGTCTGCGGGCTTGATGTGCTGGAACTGCCGCAGCGCCTCGCCCAGCGCACGCTTGAGCGAAGCCGCCATGGCATTGGGGTCGCGGTGCGCGCCGCCGATGGGTTCGCTCACGATTTTGTCCACCAGCCCCAGCGCCTTGAGGCGGTGCGCGGTCAGCCCCAGCGCCTCGGCGGCCTCGGGCGCTTTTTCCGCGCTCTTCCACAGGATGGACGCGCAGCCTTCCGGGGAGATGACCGAATAGATGGCATATTGCAGCATCAGCAGCTGGTCGCACACCGCAATCGCCAGCGCACCGCCCGATCCGCCTTCGCCGATGATGGTCGAAATGATGGGCACCTGCAACTTGGCCATCTCGTAGATGTTGCGGCCGATGGCTTCGCTTTGGCTGCGCTCCTCGGCATCGATGCCTGGATAGGCGCCGGGGGTGTCGACGAAGGTGAAGATGGGGAGGTGAAATTTTTCGGCTAGCTTCATCAGCCGCAGGGCCTTGCGATAACCCTCGGGCTTGGGCATGCCGAAGTTGCGCAGCGCGCGCTCCTTGGTGTCGCGCCCCTTCTGGTGACCGATGATCATGCACGCCTGCCCGCCCAGCCGCGCCAGCCCGCCGACGATGGACAGGTCGTCGGCAAAGGCGCGGTCGCCGTGCAGTTCGTGGAAATCGGTGAAGATCAGGTTGGCATAGTCGAGGGTATAGGGCCGCTGCGGGTGGCGCGCGATCTGCGTGGTCTGCCACGGGGTGAGCTTGGCGTATAGATCCTTGGTGAGCTGCTGGCTTTTTTTCTGCAGGCGGGCGATTTCCTCGGAGATGTCAACCGCAGATTCGTCCTGCACATAGCGCAGTTCATCGATCTTGTTCTCCAGTTCGGCAACGGGTTGCTCGAAATCGAGAAAGATTTTTTTGTTCATGTTCACCTCAGAAGGAAGCTCCCGGGCATCCCGAGTGTGCTGCGCCTGCAGGCGCGTCAGTGAGCCTGTCCCGGAGTCTGTTCGCGATCCGCAGCCGCGGCGCCGGATCAGTATTCGACCGGCAGCGGATCCAGGCTGCGCCAAATATACCAAGTCCCTACCGATCGCCATGGCGCCCAGGCGGCGGCCACTTCGCGTACATCGCTCTGGGTGACGGGCTCCCCGCCGAAGTAAATCTGGCTCACGCCCCGGATCAGCCCCAGATCGCCCAGCGGCAGCACGTCCGGGCGCATCAGGTGGAAGATCAGGAACATGTCTGCAGTCCAGCGGCCGATGCCGCGAATGGTCAGCAACTCGGCGGCAATGGCCTCGTCTGGCATGTCCTGCCATTGGTCCGGATGCACCTGACCGGCGTCAAACTTGGCTGCCAGGTCGCGCACATACCCGACCTTGCGACTCGACAGCCCGCAGGCGCGCAGGCCGTCCTCGCCAACGTCCAGGATGTCGCGCGGCGCCACCTGCGGTACCGCCGCGCACAGCCGCTCCCAGACCACTTGCGCCGCCTTGACCGAAATCTGCTGCCCGATGATCGACCGCGCCAGGGTCTGGAACGGATCGCCCCGGCTTTGCAGCCGTGCGCCGGCATGCATCTTGATGAGCTTGCGCATCACGCGATCGGTGCGCTGCAGATGCGCACATGCCCTATCCCAGTCGAGCGCGACACTGCGCGCCGCCGGGCCGCGCGGCGCTGCCACCGTCACGCTGCTCTCCAGACGGTGATGCCGCCCGGCTTGTCCTCGAGCACGATGCCCTTGGCGGCGAGCTCGGCGCGGATGCGGTCGGCCTCGGCAAAGTTGCGCGCCTGCTTGGCCGCAGTGCGCGCCTGCACCAGCTGCTCCACCCAGACGGTATCTGCCTGCGCCCCGCGCTGCAGGAATTCGCGTGGATTTTGCTGCAGCAGTCCGAGCAGTCCGCCCAGATTCTTGAGCAGCGCAGCCAGCTGGGCATCGCCGGTCTTGTTGATGTCGGTGGCCAGCTCGAACAGCACCGCCATCGCTTCAGGCGTGTTGAGATCGTCGTTCATTGCCGCGGCGAAGGCTTGCGCACGGGGGTGGTTCCAGTCGATGCCGGCAGGCAGATCGGAGAACGGATCAAGCGCGGTGTACAGGCGGGTGAGCGCGGCATGGGCGTCCTGCAGATGCTCGTCGCTGTAGTTCAGCGGGCTGCGGTAATGCGCACGGACGATGAACAGCCGCACGGTCTCAGCGTCCACGTGCCGGAGGATATCGCGGATGGTGAAAAAATTGCCCAGCGACTTGGACATCTTCTCGCCGTCCACGCGCACGAACCCGTTGTGCAGCCAGACACTGGCCATGGGCTTGCCGTGCGCGCCTTCGCTTTGCGCGATTTCGTTTTCGTGATGCGGAAACTGCAGATCGGCGCCGCCGCCGTGGATGTCGAAGGTCTCGCCCAGCAGTGCGCAGCTCATCGCCGAGCACTCGATGTGCCAGCCTGGGCGCCCCGGGCCATCGGGCGAGGGCCATTTCACTTCGTCCGGCTCCTCGGGCTTGGCCGCTTTCCACAGCACGAAGTCCAGCGGATCCTGCTTGGCCGCGTCGACTTCCACCCGCTCGCCGGCACGCAGTTCGTCGAGCGACTTGCCCGACAGCTTGCCATAGCCAGGAAAGGCGCGCACATGAAAGTTCACATCGCCTGCGCTGTCGCGATAGGCCAGACCGCGCGCTTTGAGCTTGCCGATCAGGTCGAGCATCTGCGGCACATAGTCGGTGGCGCGCGGCTCATGCGTGGGGCGCTCCACACCGAGCGCGTCGGCATCTTCGTGCATCGCGGCAATGAAGCGGTCGGTCAGTGCGCGGATGGTCTCGCCGTTTTGCTGCGCGCGGCGAATGATCTTGTCATCGATGTCGGTGATGTTGCGCACATAGGTCACGCGCAGCCCCTGCGCCTTGAGCCAACGCTGCAGCAGATCGAACACCACCATCACCCGCGCATGGCCGATATGACAATAGTCGTAGACCGTCATGCCGCAGACATACATGCGGACATGTCCCGGCTCGATCGGTGTGAAGCGGACTTTTCCGCGGGCGAGAGTGTTGTGCAGATACAGCGCAGTCATGGAATGGGCGTGGGGACGGTCATCTGTGCGCGGGCGCGCACCGTTCCCGATAAAATCGAAAACTTAGCACAAGCCCGCGCTCACCGACTTGACGCAGCGCGTGCGCTCAGGCTGCTGCTGCGGCAGTCCAAAAGGCGCCCATCCCTACTCGGCCCATCCGCTCATCCCCTATGCGCAAACACCTCATCGCCAGCCTCATCGCCCTCGCCATGAGCGCCCCCGCGGCCTGGGCAGCAGACGCATCCAGCGTCACCCAGAGCCTGCAAAAAGGTGATCTGCAGTCGGCGCTGCAACAAGTGGACGCGCTGCTGGCACAAAAGCCCAAGGATCCGCAATACCAGTTTCTCAAGGGCGTTATCCTCACCGAGCAGAAAAAGGACGCGCAAGCCATCCAGATCTTCCAGTCGCTCACCGAGCAGTACCCTGAACTTCCAGAGCCCTACAACAATCTCGCGGTGCTCTATGCGCAGCAAGGTCAGTACGACAAGGCCAGAGCGGCGCTGGAAATGGCCATTCGCACCAACCCGAGCTACGCCACGGCCCAGGCCAACTTAGGGGATGTCTACGCCAAGCTTGCCAGCCAGGCCTACCAGAAAGCGCTGCAGCTCGCCCCGGATGAAAACGCTGGCGCCAAGATCAAGCTCAACCTGATCCGCGAGCTCTTCGAGCAGAACAAAGGCACGACCACGACACCGCTGAAAGTCAGCAACGCGCAGCCCGCCAAGGAGGTCAAGACGGCTGCGCCGCCAGCGGCACCAGGGGTCGCCGCCGCCGAAAAACCCGCGCCCGCACGTGCGGTGGCACCCGCAGCCACGACGCCAGCGGTCGAAGAAAAACCCAAGCCCCTTGCCGCGACGGAAAAACCGGCGAGCCACTCTGCCGAGCAAGCTGCCGTAGCCGATGCAGTGCAGCGCTGGGCTGCGGCTTGGCAGAGCAAGAATCTACCGGCGTATTTCGCCGCCTACGCGCCCGATTTCAAGCCTGAGAAAGGCCTGAGTCTGGCGGCCTGGAAGGAGCAGCGCCGCGCGCGCATCACCGACAAGGCCAAAATCACTGTCCAGGTGCATGACCTGAAGGTACAAGTCGATGGCGACCGGGCCACGGCCCGCTTCCGCCAGCACTACGTTGCAGGCGCGCTCGATTTCGATGGCAACAAAACCCTGCAGATGCAGCGTGAAAACGGCAAGTGGCTGATCGTGCGCGAGATCGTCGGCTGATCTGAACTGCAGGTACGTCCACCGCCTCCTGCCCCATGCTCTTTGCCACGCGCCGTCCTCTCTCACGCAGGTTGTTGCCCTGGGCGCTGCTTTGTGTGCCCCTGGTCTTTGCTGCGCGCGCCGCGACCGACTACAACGCGGCCTCCATCGGCCCAGGCGGACTGCGGGACGATGTCGCCGCTGGCCAGCAGCCGACTGCGGCCCACGGGTCGACCGGTGCGCCCTCCTCGCCCCCCCGGCTCCGGTCTCCGCAGGCACCCTGCTGCGGCTGACCACGACCCTGGGCAGCCAGCCTGAACAAGACTGCGCAGAAAGGCGCCTGCTGCACGCCTATGCGGAAATCGCAGCTGGCCACCTCGCCGCAGCGCGCGAGCAAGCCCAGATGCTGGTGCGCGATCATCCCCATTTCTCGCTCGCGCAGCTCCTGCTCGGCGATGTGATGTGCGCCAGCCGCGGGGACACTTCGGCCTTTGCTGCCGCCCCCACTCCTGCGTTGCCGCAACAACTCACGCCTTACCGCGAGCGGGTTCTGGAATTGCGCGCCGAGGCGCTTGCGCGGCTGGGCGCCTACACCGCGCCACCGCCTGCGGATGCCATCCCAGCCAACCTGGTCACACTCGCACCCGACGTGCCACGCGCCATCGTGGTCGACACCGCCCGCTCACGGCTCTATCTGTTCCAGCAACGCAACGGCATACCGCACCTGCAGGCAAGTTATTACTTCAGCCAGGGCAAACTCGGTGACGGCAAGACCCGCGCCGGGGACATGAAAACCCCGCTGGGCATTTACTTCATTACCCGCAAGATCGGTGCGCGCGATCTCAAGCCCCTTTACGGCGCCGGCGCGCTGACCTTGAACTACCCCAACGAGTGGGACAAACAGCAGGGGCACACTGGGTTCGGCGTATGGCTGCATGGCACACCGCCCGACAGCTACGCCCGCGTCCCGCTGGCTTCGGATGGCTGCCTGGTGTTGTCCAACCCCGATCTGCGCAAGATCATGGCCGACACGCCGGCAGGCAGCACCCCGGTAATCGTCACCCGCCATGTGCAGTGGCTCAGCCCGGCGCAATGGGCCGCGCAGCGCCAGCGCATGGTTGCCCAGTTGCAGGCCGACATCACGCGCTCAGCCCAGCTCGGCTTGCGTCCACAGGACGCACTGGCGTCTGCCTCGGCAGCGCAGACGCCGCAGCGCGGGATGGCGGTGCGCCCCGGCGCACTCACCATCCTGCAATACCCGGGACAGATCGTGGTGCAGTACAGTACAGTGCTGCCGACTCTGCGCACGGCACCCTCTATCGCCAGTACTGGGCGCAGCGCAGTGCACAGTGGCAACTCATATTCCAAGGAAGCGTTTCATGATCGATCATGCCCTCATCCCCTCGGCACAGACCCGGCTGCCCCGCCTGTGGCAAGTGCTGCGCCGGCAGGTTGCCCCGGCGCTTGCCGCGTTAGGAATGATCTGCGCCGCAATGCCCGCCGCGCAGGCGGCTGATGCCCCGACGGCACAACCCCGGGTAGAGTTCACCACCACGCTGGGCAAATTCGTCGTCCAACTTGACCCGGCGCGCGCGCCCAAGACCGTGGCCAACTTTCTCGACTACGTCAAAAGCGGTTTCTACAAAGGCACCATCTTTCACCGCGTGATCCCCGATTTCATGGTGCAGGGCGGTGGCTTCACCCCCGATATGAAGCAAAAACCCTCGCGCGCCCCCATTCCTCTGGAAAGCCGCAACGGGTTGCACAACCTGCGCGGCACCATCGCCATGGCGCGCACCGCCGATCCCAATTCCGCCACCTCGCAGTTCTTCATCAATGTGGTCGACAATCCCAGCCTGGACTACCCCCGGCCGGATGGCTATGGTTACGCGGTGTTCGGCAAGGTGGTCTCCGGCATGGACGTCATCGACAAGATCGTCGCTGTGCCCACCAAGAACGAAGGCCCGTTCCAGAACGTGCCCGTCAAGCCCGTCCTCATCGAAGACGCCAGGCTCCTCAACTGACTCTACCGAAAGCCCATCATGGTCGAACTCCAAACCAGCCACGGCAACATCCGCATTGAACTCGACACCGCGCATGCGCCCAAGTCCTGCGAAAACTTCCTGGCCTATGTACGCTCGGGCCATTTCGACGGCACCATCTTTCACCGCGTGATCGACGGCTTCATGATCCAGGGCGGCGGGTTCGAGCCCGGCATGAAGCAAAAGCCCACGCGCGAACCGATCAAGAACGAGGCCAACAACGGCCTAAAAAACGAGCGCTACACCATCGCGATGGCCCGCACCTCCGACCCGCACTCGGCCACCGCGCAGTTCTTCATCAACGTGGCCGACAACGCCTTCCTCAACCACACCGCGCCTTCCCCGCAGGGCTGGGGCTACGCGGTCTTCGGCAAGGTAGTCGAGGGGCAGGATGTGGTGGACAAGATCAAGGGTGTCAAGACCGGGCGTAAGGGCTTTCACGACGACGTGCCGCTGCAGGACGTGGTCATCCTCAAGGCGGTCGAAGTCTGACCCACAGCCAAGCGGTCCTGCGTGTGCCGCCAGCCTCCATCTCGGCAACTGCATCGCCCGGTCTGCAGACCGCTCAGCCGGTGTCAGCGCCAACGATTGCAGACGGAAGCTGGCACCGCATCGCTCTAGTTTCCGACCTGCATCTGGGCGCGCACACCCCGCGCACCACAAAGACTTTTCTCGACTGGCTCGGCGGCCCGGTGCGGCGGGCGCAAGCACTGTTCATCCTCGGCGATCTGTTCGAGGCATGGGTCGGTGACGATCTGCTGAGCGCCGAGGCGTTGACCATCGCGCCGGACGAGGCCCGCTGCACACAGCGCATCGCCGCTGCGCTGCGCCACTACACCCAGTGCGGTGGCGCGCTGTTCGTGCAGCACGGCAATCGCGACTTTCTGCTCGGCCCCGCTTTTGCGCAGAGCACTGGCGCCGTGCTTTTGCCCGACCCGGCGCTGCTGCAGTTCAACGGCGTGCGCATCCTGCTCACCCACGGCGACCAGCTTTGCCTCGGTGATACCGCCTACCTGAGGTTTCGTGCGCAGGTGCGAAACTCCGACTGGCAGCGCCGCACACTGGCGCAACCGCTTGCCGCGCGGCTGCAGCAGGCGCAGGCCCTGCGCGCCGCCAGCGCCGCAGCGCAAGCGCAGCCGTCCCTGTGGGCCGACGCCGACCCGCAGGAGGCATGCCGCTGGATGCACGCCACATCCAGCCGCTGGATGATCCACGGCCACACGCACCGCCCCCAGGACCATTGGGCGGGCGGACTGCTGCGGCAAGTGCTCGCCGACTGGGATTGCGACACCCCCGCCACCCCGCGCGCGCAGGCGCTGTGGCTGCAGGCCGACGGCAAAGCACTCTGCGCGCACCGCGCCGCAGTCGCCGGCTAGGACGCCTGTTCGCGCGATCTGCAGCGCCCGCGCCGTCGTGGGTGCAACACTGCAGCCAGCGAAATTTGTAACAAAACGCCATTCGTCGGCTGGAAACGATCGTTCGTCGGAAAGTCGGGTGCCACCGCAGTGAAGTCGGTCAAAATGTGCGAAAGACACATTCCGTCACACATGACATTCTTTCTTTTATTCTCCGCACTGCTGCCAAGGCGTGCAGTCCCTGCGATGACCCACCCCCAGTCCGACAGAGCCCGGTGCGGCCGAGCGCGCGGTTTCACCCTGGTCGAGCTCTTGATCACTCTGGTCATCGCCGGGCTGCTGCTCGCATTAGCCGTGCCGAGCTTCAATCGCCTGATCATCTCCAGCCGCCTGACCACACAGGCCAATCAGGCGGTGAGCCTGCTCACCCTGGCGCGCACCGAGGCAGTCAAACGCGGTGTCGACGTGCAACTGACCGCCGACGGCGCCATGTCCACGCGCCCAACCCAAGGCGCATCAGTCCCTATCACCCAGGCTGCCCCGGTCTCAGCGGGCATCACATCAACGCCGCGGGTCCAGGCCCTCATCGCCTCGCCCATGGGACTGCTGCACGAGCCCAACACCACGACCGGCTATACCGGACTCGTGTTTGACCTCTCCAGCAACGCCATCGACGGTGACAACCACCGCTGCATCTATCTCTACACTGGCACCACCGTGGCGAGCTGCACCGATTCTCAATCCTGCAAGGCGGATGCTCCCAATGCGAACTGCAAATGATCTCGCGCCGCGGTCCTGCGGCGTCTGCCCCAAGCCGCGCTTCGCACAGCGTGGCGTCGGGCTGTTGGAAATCCTGGTTGCTGCCGCGGTGCTGACCATCGGCATCCTCGGCATCATCGTGCTGCAGGTCAAGACCCTTGCAGACAACGCCAGCTCACTTGGCCGCACGCAGGCGGCCATCGCAGCTTACTCGATGTTCGACCTGATGCGTGCCGACCGCGCCAATGCCCTGACCGGCGCCTACAACGCCACGGTCAGCGCAGACAACTGTCCCAACGCCGCGGACACCCTGGCCCGGGCACAGCTACGCAACTGGTGCCTGGGCTATGACGCAGCCGCCAACAACACAGCACCACCCGACGCACAGCGCGGCGGCCTATTTGCGCTTGGGCCCAAAGCCAGCGGCACCGTGGCGTGCGCGCCGACCGGGCCTAACGTCACCGCAAGCAACTGCAGCATCACGCTGACCTTCAACGAAAGCAAGGCCACCGCCGGACAGGCCGCGCAAACGCTGACCTTCTGGACACAGATATGACGCACTCCATCCCTCCAACCGACCGCCTGCGGCAAAGCGGGCTGACTCTGGTCGAACTGATGGTTGCGATGCTGCTCGGTCTGGTGGTCATTGGCGCCGTCGTCAGCGTGCTGCTAACCAGCCGCCAGAGTTACACCACCACCAGCGGCCTGAGCCAGCTGCAGGACAACGCCCGCATCGCCTTCGAGCTGATGGCGCGCGACATCCGTCAGGCCGGCAATACACCCTGTGGCAATAGCTTGGTCAATGACATCCTCGCTGGCAACGGTTGGTATCGGTGGGTCAACGGCGCCGGATTGTTCGGCGTCGACAACGCAGCCGATCTCGCCCCGCTGCCGGCTGCGCCCGCACCCACGGGCGGTTTCGCCGCGCTGGTCACCCGTGGGACTGGAACGGTCAGCGCCAATCTGGTGTCCGGCAATGCCGCCTGCTCTTCCATCGTGCCAATGGCTACCGCGCCGGCCGATGTGGGCATCGGCGTCAACGACCTCGTGCTCGCCTGCGACGGCACCCAGGCGTATATCTTCCAAACTGGCGCATTCAACAATGGGCTGCCGGTCGCCACCAATGGCAATCCCGGCAACAGCGCCGCACAGTTGCCCTCCTGCAGCTCGTTCAGTGCCACTGCCTACGTGGCCCCGTACAGCGCCCACGCGTGGTATGTCGGCAACGCAGGAGCAGGCGCGCCACCCGGCACTTTGTCGCTATACCGCGCGCACTATGCCGGCAATGCGCTGGTTTCAGAGGAAATCGTCCGAGGCGTGACCGGCATGCAGATCGGTTACCTGACGACCGGCCCGAACTTCGTCAACGCGGGCGGGATTGCAGCCAATGGCTGGAACAGCGTCTCCGCCGTGCATCTGGCCCTGACGCTGCAAACCGTCACCAACCCGCGAAACCCCAACGCGGCCGCACAGGAACGCCTGATTCGCACCTTCGACACCATCATCCGCGTGCGTTGACCATGAAACCGTCCTCCCCCTCCCCGTTTCACCCTCAAACCGCAACACGCACCGTGCAGCATGGTGTGGCGCTGATCGTCTCGCTCATCCTGCTGCTGGTCATCACCATCATCGGCCTGGCCGCCATCCGTCTGTCGAGCACAGAGGAAAAAATGGCCAGCAACACGGTGGACCGCACCCAGGCCTTCCAGGTGGCAGAAGCCACACTCCAGTTCGCCGCATCGACCATCCTGCCGCCGAACACCCCGCCCAACCCTGCGACGTTCAGCGCCGCCTATATCGACTGCGCCAACAATCCTTGCACAGACAACCCGGCAAACGACAACACGGTGCCCGACTCGGCCTGGGTCTTCCCCCCCACGGCGAAAGATGCAAGCGGTGGCGCAGGTCAGATCGTCGCACTGTACGGCAACAAGCCCTCCTACCTCATCCAATACATGGGCCAGTGCAGCACCGAAGGCGGGAATTTCCAGTTCACCAACGACCAAAACAACCAGGGGGGTGGCAACTCGCTCAAGTCCTCTGGCCAGTGCTATCGCATCACCGCACGCGCCGGCGCGCCGTCGCCCAACCGCGCGCAGGTCGTACTGCAAGCCATCTACCGCACCAATTGACCCCAGTGTTTTCCTCCCCCGCGCCACAGTTGACGGAGTCTGCCATGCCCGCCATTCGCACGTTCACCCGCCGAAGTCTCGTCCTCACCCTGTGCGCCCTGTTCGCCACGCCCCCCATGGCACAAGCCGCCGTAGACGTCGCCCAAAGCCCGTTGATCCTGCAAAAACCCATCCCGCCGAATCTGGTACTCATGCTGGACGATTCGGGGTCGATGAGCTGGGATTTCATGCCAGACGACGCCTCCGGCACCAATTCCGCAAAAAACGGTACTTATTACAACCCAAACATCAAATACATCCCCCCCAAAAAAGCGACTGGTGAAGACTATCCAAATGCAACATTCCCCAATGCATGGATTGATGGATTTAACCCAGGAAGCGGATCAACAAATATCCAGACTTACTCATCACCAGACCTTGGGTATAAATACTACAAATATAAATATGTAGGCGGTAGCATCACAACCTGCGGGTCTCGATATAAAGGGTACAACTGCGTGTTTTCCTATATTGACCCCGCAACAAACGTAGAAAAGTACATCGGCCAAAGCTGTTCTGGATTTACCTCCAATTGCACCACCGACACAGCACAGCAACAAAATGTCGCAAATTGGTTTTCGTATTACAGAACCAGGATATTAATGGCCAAAACTGGCCTGACCCTGGCCCTCTCTGGCCTTGATAAGAACTATCGCTTCGGTTTTGCATCAATCAATGGGCGAAACACGGCAAAAATACCAACCACTCCAACACCCTACACCTATTCATCGCCCTACAATCAGAATAATAAAATCGCAGCCGTAAACACCTTTGGCGATGGTTCCAAAGGCACACAGAAAGCCAATTTTTGGAACTGGCTCACAACGATCACTCCGTATGGTGGCACCCCGCTGCGCTCTGCACTAAAAGCTGTCGGCGAATATTACAAAACCGATCAGCCGTGGCAGACGAGCCCAACTGACAAAACTGAGCTGACCTGCCGCCCTGCATTCACCATTCTAACGACCGACGGGTATTGGAACACCGACACCGATTCATCAATCAACTTGGGCAATGTCGATGGAGAAAATGGACCCAAAATCACTGCACCTGCGACATACCAGCGCATTGCAGCACAGCCTTATTCCGATTCCTATTCCAACACCCTTGCCGATGTGGCGATGCAATACTGGCAAAATGACCTGCGGCCAAGTGCGGCGAACAACGTGCCCACCACACCCAGCGACCCGGCGTTCTGGCAGCACATGACCACCTTCACCATGGGCCTGGGCTTCACCCCGACGGGCATCACACCCAGCTCGCTGACCCCGCCACAACTATTTGAATGGGCGCGCACCGGCACGCCACCTTCTGGTGTGACCAGCATGACATGGCCGCGACCGGCCGATAACAGCATCAACAATATCGCCGACCTGCTTCACGCCGCGATCAACGGGCATGGAGATTTCTTCTCTGCAAAAAATCCGACCGAGTTCATCAGCGGTCTGAAATCGGCCCTGGCACAGATTGCCGACCGCAAGGGTGCGGGCAACGCGATCACGCTATCGGGCACGAGCACATCGAGCAGCGCCGATGCGGTGTACCGCTTCATCGGCACCTATTACACCGGTCAGTGGAGTGGTGAATTGACTGCCGAAAAGTGGGACAGCACCGCGCAGGCCTATGTGCCCGCCTGGAAGGCAAACAGCGCATTCCCGGCTGCGGCCAACCGCAACATCTGGACCATGAGCCGCTTGGCCAGCACACTAGCCACCCAGACACCCACGGCCTTCAAATTGGGCCCGGGCGATACCCTGCCTGCTCTGGACGAATCGTTGCTGCAAGGGCTGGATTACTACCTGAACGGCAACAAGCAGTCCATTTCCCGCACGACGATGCTCAACTATCTGCGCGGAGACAACCCCGACCCCACGCTGCGACAGCGCAAGGTGATGCTCGGCGATATCATCTCCTCGACACCGGTGTATGTCGCCGCGCCGGACAAAACGCTGTACGTGAATGCCACCTTTCCCGGCGCGGCGAGCTACGGCACGTTCGTGGCGAACCAATCCAGCCGCGATCCTCTGGTCTATGTCGCCGCCAATGACGGCATGCTGCACGCCTTCCGCGTGAAGCAGGCACTCAAAACCGACGGGACGCCCGATCCTGACAAGCCCGCGGGGCAGGAAGTGTTCGCTTACCTCCCCGCCGGTGTACTGGCGCAGACCGCCACGAGTGCGGGCGGCCTGTCCAACTCCGCCAACCCGCAGTACGGCGTAGTCGACGGCGTGACCGGCGCGCAGGCCGTGCCGCACCAGTACTACAACGATGGCAAGATCACGACCCAGAACGTCTATCTCGACACCGGGGATGGGCAGGGCAAGATCTGGCGCACCATTCTGGTGGGAACGACCGGCCGCGGCCCGGCCAAGAGCGTCTACGCGCTGGACATCACTAACCCGGCCAATTTCGATGCACTGGCGCAAAGCGCGACCGACCCGACCAAGCCACGGCCCAAGGTCTTGCTCTGGGAACGCTCTGCGGGCGATGCAGGCGCCTGCACCGGCACGGTAGCCATCAACTGCAGCGACTACATCGGGCAGATGACCGGCGCCCCGGTCATCGCCCAGATCAAGGACGGCGCCAGCACCAAGTGGGTAGCGTATGTGGGCAATGGCTACAACAGCAAGGCCAATCTGCCGGCATTGCTCGAATTCGACCTGACCACCGGCACACTGAAAGTCCGCCCCACCCTGACAGGTGCACTCAATGACGGCCTGGCCGAGCCCGGGCTGGCGCAGCCCGACAGCAAGACCGGCATTTCCAACGCGGCCTATGCGGGCGATCTCAACGGCAATCTCTGGAAATTCGATCTGACCTCACCCACCGAAACCGGAACCAGCGTGTTCAAAGCGGTTGACAAAAATGGCAACCCGCAACCGATCACTAGCATGGTCGCGCTCGCGTACAACGCGACCCGTGGCAAGGAAAGCACCTGGGCACTGTTCGGAACAGGACGCTACCTGAGCGACGCTGATATCCCGTCCAACCAGGTGCAAACATGGTATGGGCTAAGAGTTGCGACAGACTCTCAAAATCCCCTACTCTCAGCGGTTGTCACCTCCAGCAGCACGCGGGACAATTTAATGGAACGCACCATATTGAAGGAAGACAGTGCCGGCAATGGCAGCCTGCTGCGTGCTACGAGCCCGGCCACTGCGAACGATATGGATAGCAAAGTAGGTTGGTATATGGATCTTTCTACCCAAACAGGTGAGAGAATTATCAACCGCACCCAGTTCATTGGCGGCATGGCGCTGGTGACCACCATGATTCCGAAGGTGAGCGACCCCTGCAACACCGTGCCATCCGGCGCGGTGATGCTGGTCGATCCGTTCACCGGGGCGAACCTGACAGCCGATTTCGGTCTGGGCGTGACCACTTACAAGCCGAACAACGGCACCGCGTTCAACGTCGCATACAACGGGGTGGTCTATCCGGTCGGCTCAGCTGGCGGCGTGACCGGCAGCTACGACAACAAGGGAAAAATCATGCTGCAGTTCAACAACTTGTCCGGCAGCCCGGTGAACCTCGGGCCGATCACTTCACCCTCTGCCGGTATCGGTCGGGTGTCCTGGCGCGAGGTGGGTTTCTGATGCCCGCATTGCACTGCTCCTTTTGAACCATTTCATCCATTCGCCATGAATCAACATGCGCTCTCCCCGTACGGGACGCACCGCCTGTGGACAGCGGGGTTTTCACTGATCGAACTGATGATCGTCGTTGCGGTCATCGCGGTCGTCGCCGCCATCGGCTATCCGTCCTATGTCAATAGCGTGGTCAAGACCAAGCGCGCCGCGGCCGCTGGATGCGTCGCGCAATACGCTTCAGCAATGGAGCGCTACTACACGGTCAATCTGCGATACGACCAAGACCCCAACGGGGGCGCAAATTCTTTGGTGGGCTCCCCGCCAGCAGCCCCGCTGGATTGCTCCAGCGCGCAAAACTCGGGTGCCGATTACGACTTCACTGTGGTGGCCGGTCGCGACACATTCACCGTGACGGCCACCCCCAAGAACGCGCAGAAGAGCCGCGATACAGCGTGCGGCGCGTTGAGTCTCAACCAACTTGGCAGCAAGACCGCCACCGGCACCGGCGATAGCGGCGCGTGCTGGGCAAACTGAGCTTTCCTCTTACGGCCAAACGGCAATGCCACACGCCAAAGCCCGGCTCCCAAGCCATTGGCCTCTGCCCAAAGGGGGCCAGCACCGTGGGTTCACACTGCTCGAGGTGCTTGCCGCACTGACCATCGCCGCGCTGCTGCTGACTTGGGCGCTGCCCTGGCTGAACAACTGGGTCTTGCAACATCGGCTGGCAACTGCGACCAATGGCCTGGCCGCGGCGTTTGCGCTGGCCAGGCAGACCGCCATTTCGCATCAACGCCCTGTGGCGCTGTGCGCCGGCGTGCCGCCGAAATGCCATGACGCGGCGCAGTGGAACTGGGCCGCGGGCTGGTTGATGTTTTTCGATGACAACCGCAACGGCCTGCCGGATGACGACGCGCCTGTGCTGCACACCGCAGCGGAACTGCCGAGGGACGTCATGGCGTTCGCGAACGGCCCGTTGCGCAAGGCGGTGATCTTCACACCGCTGGGAGTTGCGCAGCAGGCAGACGGTGCATTCTCGGCCGGACGCATCCGATTGTGCGTACGTGCACCGATTGTCAACAATGTGCGCGATCTGGTGCTGGCCAAGTCAGGTCGGCTGCGTCTGGAAGAATCAGACCGGGATGGCGATTGCTCCGCCCCCTAACCGGATCTGGGCCAAACTATGCCCGACCCCACCCTCCTGCCCTGGGCCGCTGCGCTGGGTGCTGGTCTGTTGATCGGTGTGGAGCGCGAGCGCAGTCAACCGCCGGAATCGCCCACGGGTTTGCGCAGCTTTGTGCTGGCAGCGCTTGCCGGTACCACTGCGGCTGCGCTTGGGCCGCTCGCGCTGGCGGTCCTGCTCGGCGCCTTTGCGCTACTGGCATTTTCCGGCCATGTCCAGACCCGCAAGACCGACCCGGGACTCACCACCGAGTTCGCCCTGCTGCTGACCGTGCTGATTGGCGCGCTGGCGCAGCAGGCGCCGGGATGGGCCGCTGGTCTGGCCGTGGTCGTTGCCGCTGTGCTGGCGGCGAAAAGCGCGCTGCATGGGTTCGCGCGCCATGTGCTGAGCAACGCGGAGATGCAAGCCGTGCTCATGCTGGCTGCAGCCGCGCTAGTGATCCTGCCGTTATTGCCCGACCGGAAAATCGCCTGGCTGGCCGGTCTGAACCTGCACACCCTGTGGTTGCTGGCGGTGCTGGTCGTGGCCATTCAGTCACTCGGCCACCTAGCGATGCGAGTGCTAGGCAGCCAGCGCGGCCTGGCGCTGTCCGGTCTGGCCGGAGGCTTCATCTCGAGCACCGCGACGATTGCGGGCATGGCACAGCGCGCACGGACACAGCCCGAGATGCAGACCGATTGCCTGCGTGCGGCGCTGCTGTCAAACCTGGCGACTGCCGCCGAGCTCGGTGCGCTAGTGGCGCTGATCGCACCCGCGCTACTCGCCGCCCTGCTGCCTGCGCTGGCCCTGTACAGCGCTGGCGTGCTGCTGGTGGTGGGCGCACTGTGGGGACGCGGTGGGCAGCCCAAACCGGCTGACGCCAACCTGCAGTCTGCACAGCATCGGCCGTTTCAGCCGCTCCAGGCGCTGCTGTTCGCAAGCGTTCTGACAGCCGTGTTGCTGGGCGCAGAGGTGGTGCGCAGTTGGCTGGGCAACACGGGAGCCGTGATCGCCACCGGGCTGGTCGGCCTGGGCGACGCGCATGTGGCGTCTGCCACGGCGGCACAGTTTGCAGCGAGCGGCGGCTTCACCACGCAGCAGGCCCTGCTGGCCATCGGCCTGGCGCTATCGACCAATGCCATCAGCAAGACGGTGGCCGGACTTGCCGGCGCGCAGCTTCGTTTTGGCATCGCCAACGCGGCAGCTCAGCCGATCCTGATCGGCCTGTTCTGGCTCGGGCTGTGGGCCAGCCGCTCCCTGGGTTTGGTGCCGGTCTAGAATCGCTCGGTTAGGCCTGCGCGTCATATTCTCTGCTTATTCGTCGCGTGACTACCGCCCCCTGCCCATCCCGCCTGCATGAAGACCGACCCCTGCCAGACGCCCCCACTGGATGATTCTCCGCTGATCGCCGAACGTCGCGCCAAACTGGCTGCGCTGCGCCAGGCCGGTCCGGCGTACCCCAACGATTTCAAGCCCACGCACCATGCTGCCAGCCTGCTGGCGCGTCACGGCGGCGACGAACCGCAGACGCTCGACGCCGCAGCCGTGCGCGTGCGAGTGGCGGGCCGCCTGATGCTCAAGCGCATCATGGGCAAGGCAAGTTTTGCCACTTTGCAGGACAGCACCGGCCGCATCCAGATTCATGTGTCCAACGATGTCACCGGCGAGCAGGCGCATGCCGCATTCAAGCACTACGACCTAGGCGATTGGATCGGCTGCGAGGGCGTGCTGTTCAAGACCCGCACCGGCGAGCTGACCATCAAGGCCGAGCAGGTGCGGCTGCTGGTCAAGAGCCTGCGCCCGCTACCCGACAAGTTCCACGGCCTTGAGGATGTCGAAACCCGCTACCGCCAGCGCTATGTCGACCTCATCGTCTCCCCCGAGTCGCGTGAACGCTTTGCGCTGCGCAGCAAGGCCATTGCCGCGCTGCGCAGCGAGATGCTCGCCGCGGGCTTCATCGAGGTGGAAACGCCGATGCTCCACCCCATTCCCGGCGGCGCGGCAGCCAAGCCCTTCGTCACCCATCACAATGCGCTTGATCAACAGATGTATCTGCGCATCGCGCCCGAGCTGTACCTCAAGCGGCTGCTCGTGGGCGGCTTCGAGCGGGTGTTTGAGATCAACCGCAATTTCCGTAACGAGGGCCTCAGCCCGCGGCACAACCCCGAGTTCACCATGATGGAGTTTTACGCCGCGTGGTGGACCTACCGCGACCAGATGGATTTCACCGAGGCGCTGATCCGCAACACCGCGCAGCTCACCTGCGGCACGACCGTGCTGACACACCAAGGTCGCACCCTCGACCTCAGCGCCCCGTTTGCCCGCCTGACCCTCACTCAGGCGATCCGGAAGCACGCGCCGCACTACACCGACGCCCAGCTGGCCGACGACGGCTTTCTACGCGGCGAATTGCGCCGTCTCGACGCCGACCACACCGCGCACAAGCTCAAGGGCATGGGACTGGGCGCGTTGCAACTGGCGTTGTTCGAGGAGGTTGCCGAGCATCTGCTGTGGGAGCCGACTTTCATCGTCGACTATCCGGTGGAAGTCTCGCCTCTGGCGCGCGCCTCGGATGCCGACCCGAACACCACCGAGCGCTTCGAGCTGTTCATCACCGGCCGTGAGATCGCCAACGGTTTTTCCGAACTGAACGACCCCGAGGATCAGGCCGCACGCTTTGCCGCGCAGGTCAAGGCCAAGGAAGCCGGAGATGACGAGGCCATGTATTTCGACGCTGACTATGTACGCGCACTGGAATACGGTATGCCGCCGGCGGGCGGCTGCGGCATCGGCATCGACCGGTTGGTCATGCTGCTGACTGACGCACCCAGCATCCGCGACGTCATTCTCTTTCCCGCCCTGCGTTTCGAGGGCTGACCCCCATGCCCACCCTCATTTGCGGCTCGCTCGCGTTCGACACCATCACCACCTTCGACGGCCGCTTTGCCGAGCACATCCTGCCCGACAAGGTACACATCCTCAACATCAGCTTTCTGGTGCCCACCCTGCGACGCGAGTTCGGCGGTTGCGCCGGCAACATCGCCTACAGCCTGGCACTACTCGGCGGCGAGCCACTGATCCTGGGCGCGGTCGGAGCCGACGGCCAGAGCTATCTCGACCGGCTCGACGCACTGCGCATCCCACGCACCCATGTCGGCATGCTGCCCGACTGTTTTACCGCACAGGCCCACATCATCACTGACCGCGACAACAACCAGATCACCTCGTTTCACCCGGGTGCCATGGGCCGGGCGCACGAGCTGCCGGTGCCTCTCGATGCCGGGGTCGATCTGGCCATCATCGCGCCCGACGGCCGCTCAGCCATGATCGATCACGCCGCGCAACTGGCCGACGCAGGCATTCCCTTCGTGTTCGATCCGGGCCAGGGCCTGCCGATGTTCGACGGTGCCGAACTGCGCGACTTCATCGCCAAGGCCAGCTGGGTTGCGGTCAACGACTACGAGGCTGAGCTGCTGGTCGAGCGTACCGGCTGGAGTCTGGATCACATCGCCTCGCAGGTCGATGGACTGGTGGTCACGCGCGGCGAACAGGGCTGCCGCGTCTGGACGGCGGATGCAGCTGCGGTGGACATCGCCGGCGTGCCCGCGCGCCAGGTCTGCGATCCCACCGGCTGCGGCGACGCATTCCGCGCCGGCCTGCTGTTCGGACTGTCGCGCCGCTGGTCGCTGCTCAACAGCTGCCGTCTGGGCAATGTGCTTGGCGCAGAAAAAATTGCGGTTCATGGTCCGCAGAATCACCAACTCAGCCTGCAGTCCGCGCTGCAACGCATGCAGGCTGTCTACCGCATGGCGCCGCAGATCTGAAGCCGAGCTGAAATGCTGCGCGGGCCACTTGCAAACTCATCCCGCAGGGATTGAAATCCGGCTCATGGAACGTATTTACCGCAGGCGAGTCTGAATCACAGAGTCCACTTCCATCAAGGGAGCTTTTCCATGAACGAGCAACGCGACTACACCATTTACGCCCAGCCTGGTGGCGCAGCAGTCGTGCGCAACAAGGTGCTGCGGCAAACCTACACGCTGCTGGCGCTGTCGCTCATCCCCACGGTCATCGGTGCCTGGGTCGGCATGGTCACCGGGCTGAACCTGGCCATGGCACAAAGCCCGGGGCTGACCATGATCGCCTTCTTGGCCGGCGCGTTCGGGCTGATGTTCGGCATCGAACGCACCAAGAACTCGAGCACGGGCGTCTGGCTGCTGCTGCTGTTTACCTTTTTCATGGGGGTGATGCTGTCGCAAATCCTCGGCTTTGTGCTGGGCATGAGCAACGGGCCGCAGCTCATCATGCTGGCATTCGGTGGCACGGCGGTGATTTTCGGCGCCATGGCCACGATGGCCAATGTGGTCAAACGCGACCTCTCGGCCCTGGCCAAGACGCTGTTCGTCGGCGTGATCCTGCTGATCCTCGCGGGCATCGCCAATCTCTGGCTGCAGTTGCCGGCGTTGATGCTGACCTTCTCGGTGGTTGCGATCATCATCTTTTCGGCGTTCATGCTGATCGACGTGCAGCGCGTCATCAACGGCGGCGAGACCAATTACATCACCGCAACCCTAGCGATCTACCTCGACATCTACAACGTGTTCGTCAACCTGCTCTCAATCCTGAGCTTTTTCGGCGGCGGAGGTCGGCGGTAATCCCGCTCTCCCGCGTCCGATAGACGCCCGCGACAGCGGGCGTTTTTCATGCGCGGCGCAGCGGCATCAGGCCCGCTCGAACACCGCCATCGATTCCACATGCGCGGTATGCGGAAACATGTTCATCACGCCCGCAGCGCGCAGAACGTAGCCGCCGTGGTGCACCAGCAGCCCGGCGTCCCGCGCCAGTGTGGCGGGATTGCACGACACATAAACGATCCGTCGCGGTGGATTGAACCGCGCGCACTGGTGTTGCCGCGCCGGTTGCAGGGCATCGCCTGCGTCTTCGGCCCGGCCGGGTCGCTTGCCTCCCAAAGCTTCGACCAGCGCCTTGCACAAGGCCAGCGCCCCGTCTCGCGGCGGATCCACCAGCCACAGATCCGCCTCGCCATAGGCCTGCAGATCGGCGGCGTTCATCTCGAACAGATTGCGCGCGGTAAAGGTCACCTTGTCCTGCAGGCCGTTGTACATGGCATTGTCCAGCGCACGCGCCACCAACGTGGCGCTACCCTCGATCCCCAGCACTTGACGGGCCTGCGTCGCGATCGGCAGGGTGAAATTACCCAGGCCGCAAAACCAGTCGATCACCCTGTCGGTCGCCCGCGCATCCAGCAGACGCAACGCCCGCGCCACCATCACCCGGTTGATTTGCGGGTTCACCTGAGTGAAATCGGTCGGGCGAAACGGCATGGTGATGCCGAATTCCGGCAGGGTGTAGCAAAGTGGCGCGGCATCTGCATCGAGCGGGGTCACCGAGTCCGGGCCTTTGGGTTGCAGCCACCATTGCACCCGGTGCCGGGTGCCGAAAGCGCGAAGCGCCTGCCGGTCTGCCTCGGTCAGTGGCTCCAGGTGGCGCAACACCAGCGCGGTCACGTCATTACCGGCGGCCAGCTCGATCTGCGGCACCCGCTGCGCGCAGGATAGGCCGGCCACCAGGGTGCGCAGCGGCAACAGCAGATCCGACACCTGCGGCGGCAGGATCACACAGCTGTGCATGTCGGCCACATAGCTGGATGCCTTTTCGTGGAAACCGACGAGCACCTCGCCCTTCTTCGCCACCAGCCGAACCGTCAGCCGCGCCCGGGTGCGATAACCCCAGCTCGGTCCGGCAATTGGGCGCAGTACGGTCTGCGGCCGCAGCCGGGCCAGATGCCAGAAATCATCTTCGAGGATGCGTTGCTTGAACGCCAGTTGTGCCGCGGGATCGACGTGCTGCATGCTGCAGCCCCCGCAAACGCCGAAATGCGCACACCGCGGCGTAACCCGGCTGCTGGAGGGATGCTCCCACGCGACCGCGACGCCCGATTCCCAATGGCGCTTGCTGCGCCTGATGTGGGCCTGGACCCGCTCTCCGGGCAAGGCATTCGAGACGAAGACCACCTTGCCGTTTTCGCTGCGGCCCACACCGCGACCTTCCAGATCCAGGCTGTCAATGCGCAGCCATTCCAAGCATTCACCGTGTTCCATGGGCTGCATTGGAACAGATACCACGGCTCCAGCCCGCCCGCTCTCGGCCAGGCGCTGGGCCGTTCACGGCGTCGTGCGTTCTTCTTCCCGCCAGGCGGCCAGATACTCCTGCCAGTGCGTCTCGCGCGTCGCCAGTGTGCCCAGTTTCTGACGCACCAGCTGCATCTCGTCGGCATACTGGGCGGGCGACAGGCCGCCGCGCATCATCTGGAAGCGGCAGTACAGCAGGTAGGTGTTCATCGCGTCGGTTTCGCAATAGCGCCAGATGGTGTCGATCCGGCCTTCGCGCCATGCGTCGTAGACCTTGCTGCCGTCCATGCCGAGTTTGCCGGGAAAGCCGCACAGCTTGGCCAGCACGTCCATCGGCGCGTTCGCCCGCGGCTGGTATAGCGCCAGCAGATCCATCAGGTCGAGATGCCGCGTGTGGTAGCGCGAAATGTAGTTGTTCCACTTCATTTCGCGGTCATCCTCGCCCATGTCCCAGTATTTCGGCGCCACCACGCCATGCACCAGCCCACGGTAATGCAGTATGGGAAGATCGAATCCGCCGCCGTTCCACGATACCAGCTGCGGCGCGTACTTTTCGATCACCCGGAAAAAACTCTGCACCACCTGGCCTTCCTGTCCGCCATGATCGACGAAAGAGTGGACTTTTAGGCCATCCTGGTTGCGAAAAGTGCAGGACACCACCAACACCCGCTGGCAATGGACAGGAAGAAAATCGCTGCCGGTTTTTTCCAGGCGCTGCGTCTGCGCCTGCACGACCGTCTCGTGGTCTTCCAACCCGGGGGCGGCCAGTCCAGCGGTGCGCAGCGCCTCTGGATCGGGAATGGTCTCGATGTCGAAGGCGACAATGGGTGCGTGCATCATGGCCGGCTATGCTCCTGTTCGTGCCATGCGCACTTCACAGCAGGGCTCCCTTGTCGACGCCGTTGCGCGCCAAACGCGCCTTGAGCTTGAGCAGCGCTTCCTGCTGGATTTGGCGTACCCGCTCGCGGGTCAGACCAAGCCGCTGCGCCAGCGATTCCAGGGTTTCCAGATCGCGACCATGCAGCCCGAACCGCGCCTCGATAACCTCCCGCTCGCGCTCAGCAAGCCCGCCCACCCAAGCCTCGACCAGGGCCTCGATTTCGTGGGATTGCGTCAGGTCTTCCATGCTTTGCGCGTCCAAGTCGGCAAACTGGTCGGCATAGCTCTCGCCCGACGCGGTCTCGCGCAGCGCATCGAGCGATGTGGGCTGTTCGGCCAGGGCAAGCAGATCGGCAACCTCGTCGGCGCTTGTGCCAACCAGTGCAGCGATGTCATCGATCGAGGCCTGTCCGTGATAGCCTGCCGCCTGCTCCAGATGCCTGCGCGCTCGCAGCACCTGATTGAGCTCACGGATCACATGCACTGGCAGGCGGATGGTGCGCACCTGCTGCATCAGCGCGCGCTCGATGCTCTGGCGAATCCACCAGCTGGCGTAGGTCGAAAAGCGAAAGCCGCGCTCGGGCTCGAATTTTTCGATTGCATGGATCAAACCGAGATTGCCCTCCTCGATCAGATCGCCCAGCGAGGCGCCCCGCCCAACATAGGCCTTCGCAATACTCACTACCAGCCGCAGGTTGTGCTCGACCATGGCCTGCCGTGCGGCGAAATCTCCCGCCTTGGCACGCATGGCGGTCTCGAATTCTTCTTCGGGCGTAAACAGCGGCTTGGCGCGGATATGATTGAGATAAGACTGCAGCGCGCTAACCCCCGATTCATCGTCGACCGCAGCAATCGTCGCAGGCGGACAGGGCAGGAGTTCAACCGACGGCGCAACCACCGCCTCAGGCGCCCTTGGCTGTGTTTGCGCAAGGTCGTCCAGTTGCTCGGCGGCGTGCTTCACCGCTGCTGCGCCGACCGCAGTGCGCTGCGCCACACCGGCTGCCCGCTTGGATGCCGTTGGGGCACGGGAAGCGGTTTTGCGTGCGCGCGCCATGCCGTTGCGTCAAGGCTGCCGGGGCAGCACGCCGATCGGATCGATCGACTTGCCGCGCAGGCGAATCTCGAAATGCAGTTCCACGCGCGGCGCATCGGTCGAGCCCATTTCGGCGATTTTCTGGCCGCGTTTGACCGCCTCGCCTTCCTTGACCAGCATGACGTTGTTGTGCGCGTAGACGCTGATGTAGTCGTCGTTGTGCTTGATGATGATGAGTTTGCCAAAGCCGCGCAGCTCCGAGCCAGCGTAGACCACCCGTCCGGCCGCGGCGGCATAGATTGGCTCGCCCAGCGTGCCGGCGATGTCGATGCCCTTGCTGGTGGTGCCATTGAAGCCCTGGATGATCTTGCCGTTGGCAGGCCAAGACCAGACGATGCCATCATGCGTGTTGGTCGCCAGATTCCCGGCCATGACCACCGGACCGCTAGTCACCGCAGCAGAAGCCACAGGCCGGGGAGGCGCTGAGGCCTGGGGCTTGGCGCCCGGTACGGCGGATTCTGCAGCTGGTTTGGCGGGTGCCACCGGTGCCAGCGGCGTGACCGCAAAGCTCTGCGCGACTGCGCCATTAGGTTGCGGCGGGACCGGGGGCGTGGGCGGCGTCACACGCAGGACCTGCCCGACCTCGATTACGTTGGGATCGGCCAGGTTGTTCCATTGCGCCAGGTTCTGCCAGGTGGTGCCGAACTGCAACGCGATACGCCGCAGGGTATCGCCGGGCTGGACGGTGTAGTAGCCCGGCTGTCCCGCAAGCGACGCCGAGGCTGCGGCGGCAATGCCGGTGGGCGCAGCCGCCATGGTCGCTGGCGGCGGCGAGCCCGCGTCCTTGGACACCGGCTGAAAATTCTTTTGTTCGACCGGTACCTGTGTCAGCGGAACCGCGGTGCAGGCCCCCAAAGCCGCGGCGAGGAATAGGGTCAGGGCGAGCAATGCGATGCGCATGGTGGTGAGCTTCGGTTCAGGTCAGGCCGGATTTTAGGGGGACGAACCGTGCGCCTTCGAGCGGCTGTACATCAAATTTTGTCGCCGATCGCTTGCGATAGAGCAAAAGCTGTTGAGGGTCGCCGATGGGCGCAATCAGCACTCCGCCGACTCCCAGTTGATCGAGCCAGGCCTGCGGCACGGTCAGCGCCGCGGCGCCGGACAGAATGACATCGAACGGTGCGCCCGCCGCGCACCCCAGCATGCCATCCCCGAGGATCAACCGCAGGTTCGGCACCCGCAAGGCACGCAGATTCTTGCGCGCCAGGTCGTGCAACGCCCGGATGCGCTCGACGCTGTAGACCTCGGTCGCCAGCCGCGCCGCAACCGCAGCGGCGTAGCCGCAGCCGGTGCCGATGTCGAGCACCCGGCCAAGGTCGCGGCGCGGCGCCAACGCCTTGAGCGCAGCGTCCAGGCCGCGCGCCACGACCGAGGGTTTGGAAATGGTCTGCCCAAAGCCGATGGGCAGCGCGTTGTCCAGATAGGCCTGGGCCGCCAAGCCCGGCTCGACGAAATGATGCCGCGGCACCACCTGCAAGGCCTGAAGCACCCGTGCATCGAACGCGCCGGACTGCCGTAGCCTGTCCACCATGGCCCTGCGCACCGCTTCCGAGTCCAGCCCGATCTGCCGCGGCGCACAGCGCGAAGGCCCTTGTGACGTGTCAGCCGGCCTGGACACCTGTCGACCTGCGCTGGGCCTGGTCATGGCAACCGCGGATTGGCCGCGCAAGGTCGAGGCGGCAGATTTGGGCACGCCAACCGTCTCCGGGCTTTGCGGCAGACGGGCAGGCCAGTGCACACTGCGCGCAGCGGACTTGTCAGCCGAGCTCACGCATCACTCCGCGTCTCGAAGCGGGCGGCGCACGGCACGAGCTGGGCATGGTGCGTCAGGTCCAGTTGCAGCGGAGTCAACGAGGCGTAGCCCTGGGCGATTGCGTCAAAGTCGGTCCCCTGCTGCTGGTCCAGTGCGGCACCGGCGCCGCCGATCCAGTAAATCGTGTCGCCGTAGGGATTTTTCTGCACCACCACGGGCTGACTCGGATGCCGTTTGCCCAGGCGCGTCACGCGCAGACCGCGCAGCGCGCTCAGCGGCCGGTTGGGCACGTTCAGGTTGAGCAACTGCGGCTGCCCGGGCAGATCCTGCGCCAGCTTTGCCACCACATCTACGGCGACGGCCACCGCAGTGGCCAGGTGCGTCCAACCTTTTTCCACCAGAGAAATCGCCAGGGCCGGAATGCCAAACAGATAGCCCTCCGAAGCAGCGGCCACGGTACCAGAGTAAATCGTGTCGTCTCCAAGATTCGCACCGTTGTTCACCCCGCTGACTACCAGATCCGGGCGGAAATCAAGCAGCCCGGTCAAGGCGATATGCACGCAGTCTGACGGTGTGCCGTTGACGTACAAAAAACCGTTGGACGCGGTATAGACCGACAGCGGTCTGTTGAGTGTCAGGGCATTGGACGCAGCGCTCGCATTCTGCTCCGGCGCGATCACCGTCACATCCCAGTGCGCACGCAATCCCTCGTACAGCGCTGCAAGGCCCGGGGCCAAGTACCCATCATCATTGGCAAGAAGAATTCGCATGCACGCATCTTATCGGGTTGGCGTGACAAAAACCGGGGAGGACCGTTCACACCCGCAGGGCTGGCTGCGCAGTGAGCCGATCGTGAGGCGCAGGCCGCCTGCACAGCCCAGAGCGTCAGGCGCAGTCGGCGCAAAAAAGCGGTCCCAGACCCAGACGGACGATGGCGCGCAGCAGCCACTGGATGTTGTAGCCCGCCGCGCAACTCAGCGCGTGCAACGCATCGCCCAGTGCACCTTTGAGCCAGCAACGATCCAGCCGGTGGTCCGCCTTCAAATGCCCGATGGTGGGGGTGGCGAGCTGCTCGGGGCTCAAGTCGGTCAGGCTAACAAGTCACCCGCTCCGGCTTGCTCGCACAATGGGAACTTATGCGTTACCATTGGCTCCATGAGCGACCAGATCAAAGAACTCCTGCTGGAGGATGGCGACAGCCCCTTCGCGGAGTGGTTCGGGTCGCTGGAGGCCGTTGCTGCCGCAAAGGTGCGCGTGGCCGTGAGCCGAATGGAGCAGGGCAACCTGTCCAACGTCGAGTGGTTCCGTGGCATCGGCGAGTACAAGATCGACTGGGGTCCGGGGCTGCGCATCTATCTGGCCAAGGACGGTCTGAAGATCATCATCCTGATCGGTGGCGGCACCAAGAAGCGTCAGCAGCAGGACATCGACCAAGCGGTGGCGCTGTGGGAAGAAGCGCCGCAAGGCATCAACCCAGAAAGGAAAGTGAATATGGCACTGACCCGTGATTTCAAAGAAACCGTGGCCGCGCGTGTGCAGAACGATCCGGCCTTTGCGCAGGCGCTTCTGGAGGAGGCCATCACCCTGTTCGTCAATGGCGAGCCGGAATCAGCCAAGCTGATCCTGCGTGACCTCGTCAACGCCACGGTCGGCTTCGAGGCGCTGGCCGAGGAAATTCATAAGCCCGCCAAGAGCCTGCACCGGATGTTGTCGCAATCTGGCAACCCGACCATGAGCAATATCTCGGCAGTCTTTGCCGCCATCAAGCGTGCGCTCAAGGTCGAGGGGCACACCCAGATCGTGGTGGCCTGACTTTCAAGCATCAAACTCCGCCAGGGGAGATTTCATTCGCCTGTCTTGCGATGCCATCGCCACCTTGCCCGATCGCCTCGAGCTTACTCAGTAGTCAGTCAATAAGGCGACAAAAAAGTGCTTGGAACCCGCATGAACGCTTGCACTGTTGTCGGGCGATGTCCCAAACTCAGTTGCAGGTTTGAGCTGGTGGACGGGGAGCATTATGCTGCCAGACGTTGATCTGGCTGCGGTCGCAGCGCCCGGACGAGTTCAGGAAGCTGTGCAAAGCCCTTGATGCGGCGCATGCCTCGCTCGCTCTCCAGGAAGCCCATCACCGTCCAGCGCAGCGCCATGTCGGAGAGCACCAGCAGTTGCTCAATGAAGCCTTTGGAGATTTGGCCGAGCAAGTCCTCGATGGGCAGTTGGGCCTGGGCCAGCAGGCCCAGCAGCGCCAAGGCGTGTTCGGGCTGGCTGACAAAGGGCAGAACATCCTGGGCAGCTTGCGCCTTGGGCGTGTCCAACCGTCTACTGCGCAAGGAACGGCCCGACATCCAGAAACGCTACTGGAAGGGCGTCCTGTGGTCGCCGTCCTACTTCGCCTCAAGTTGTGGCGGCGCACCGATTTCCATTGTGCGCCAGTACATCGAGCAGCAGCAGACCCCACACTGAAACCTAAAGACAAGGACGGCTACGCCGTCCGCGCGCCCCGAGCCCGCCCTGAACGGCGGGGCTTGTCGCGCACCGGGGTCATCGACAACAATTCACCTTGGCGCATCGCGGTTTCCAGCGCGACAGTGACGATCTGGCGGAGCCAGTCGCGTGGGTGAACGACGGCCCTGCGATGGCGGGCGCCGCAGATCGCATCGATGGCGGCGAACAGCCTTGCCTCTTCGTCGCCCGTGAGGCGCCGGTCGCGCGCGTTCTGGACCTTGGGCTTGGTGATCTGCTTGACCGGATTGACGGACAGGCCAAGCCCCCACTCTTTGATCGCCGTGCTGAACAAATGCAAAACCAACGCGAGCTCCAGTCGAACCGAAGCCGGGGAAACCTCTTTCAATCGAGCGTTCCGGTAGCGCGCGAAGTCATCACCGCGAAGATCGCCGATGGCGCGACTGGCAAGAGGATGCTCTAGCAGGAATTCGATGCGGGAGCGTTCTTGCCTGGCGCCTTTTTCAGGCTGCTGACCTCGGCGGCGTAGCGGCGCAGGCAGTCGGCGAACGAAACGATCTTCGCGGGCCGGTGATCGACATACCGTCCACGGTCGATGTCGGATTCATCTTGCGCGCCCAGGCTTCGGCCTCGGCCTTGGTGTTGTCGAAGGTGTTGGAGATGGCCGGATAGCCCTTGCGGCGGATCAACGCACGCCACGCACCGGCACGTTTTTGAAAGCTCGCCATGGTTCAGCCTTGGTTCAACTCGGTGGCTGAGAGTGCACCCAAGTGAACCAAACTCAAAGTCCGCTTCTTGGGCGAAATCGCTTGGATTGCTAAGTTATTGATTTTGGTGCCCGGAACCGGAATCGAACCGGCAAGACCTTTGTACGGCCGGCGGATTTTAAGTCCGCTGCGTCTACCAATTTCGCCATCCGGGCGGGCGGCAGCGTGCAACTGGAGGCGGGGGTCGGAATCGAACCGGCATAGACGGCTTTGCAGGCCGCTGCATAACCACTCTGCCACCCCGCCGTGAGATGGACTTATGCGTCAGAGAGTCAATCGTACGCAAAACCGCTGCGACCCGCTGCCTGGACTTGAGCCTCCTGCAGGGCATGCGATGCATTCAAAAGCAGACCGCGGGCGAGCATAAAAAAGGGAAGCATCGCTTCCCTTTTTGTCGAAACTGGAGCGGGAAACGAGTCTCGAACTCGCGACCTCAACCTTGGCAAGGTTGCGCTCTACCAACTGAGCTATTCCCGCACAAAAACAAAATTATTGCAATGCCAGTCTCGCTTGTCAAGAGCAGACACAGAGATTAATGCAAACCGCGCTCATCGGGCTCATCGACCGAGGTGGCGATCACGCTGACGGGGCGACCCTTGATGCGATGCCAGACATAGAGTACATAACCCGACAGGCCATACGCCACGAACAACGCAAATAGCACGAGCGGCGGCTGGTAGGCGATCAGCCCGATCAAGAGCACGATCAAAAAGATGGTGATGAAGGGGACGCTGCGGCGAAAGCTCACATCCTTGAAGCTGTAGAAAGGCACATTGGTCACCATGGTCAGCCCGGCGAACAGGGTGATGAGGAAACTAAACCACGCGACATGCGCACCCTGCACCCCGGCATCGGTCATGATCCAGAGGAAACCCGCAACCAGTGCCGCCGCAGCCGGGCTGGGCAAGCCCTGGAAATATCGCTTGTCGATCACTGCGACGTTGGTATTGAAGCGCGCAAGCCGCAGCGCCGCGCCGGCGCAGTAGACGAAGGCAGCCAGCCATCCCAACTTACCCAGGCCGCGCAGCGACCATTCGTAGATGATCAACGCCGGTGCCGCGCCGAATGACACCATGTCGGCCAGCGAATCGAACTGCGCCCCGAATTCACTCTGGGTATTGGTCATCCGCGCGACTCGTCCGTCCAGACTGTCGAGCACCATCGCGGCGAAAATGGCGATGGCCGCAGAGTCGTAGCGCCCGCTCATGGCCATGACGATGGCGTAGAACCCGCAGAACAAGGCCGCGGCGGTAAAGGAGTTGGGCAACAGGTAAATCCCCCGCCGGCGACGATGCGGCGGGTCATCGTCGGGACACGGGGGCTGGGACGACACTGCGGCGGAGGGCGCCGCCCGCCTGTCTGCAGTTTGCCCAGCCGCGTCCGGCCTAGCATCCTGCTGTGGAAACGGCGACACGTTACGCGGCATGGCAGGCCTCCCTGGCATCCGGTCGGCGTGCTGCCGCCGCCTCAGGCGGCCAGGTCGGCGAGGATGGTGCTGCTGGCATAGACCTTGTCACCGATCGAGACACGCGAGCGCGCGTCCAGCGGCAGATAGACATCCACCCGCGAACCGAAGCGGATGAAGCCGAAGCGCTGGCCACGCTGCAGCACGTCCCCCGCCTTCACGTAGCAGAGAATGCGCCGAGCGATCAGCCCCGCCACTTGCACCGCAGTCACCACACGGCCGGCGCTATCGATGACCAGAGCGTTGCGTTCGTTCTGCTCGGAGGCCTTGTCGAGATCGGCGTTGAGGAATTTGCCCGGGAAATACTGCACCGCGCGCAACGTGCCGTCTACCGGCGCCCGGTTGGAATGCACGTTGAACACGTTCATGAAAACACTGATTTTCAGCGCATTGCGCTGCGCATAGGCATCGAAAGCGTGCTCTATGGCCACGATACGGCCGTCGGCCGGGCTCAACACCGCCAGGGGATCGCGCGGAATGGGGCGTGCTGGATCGCGGAAGAACTGAATCACGAACAGGCTGAGCAGCCAAACCGGCAGCGACCACCAGAACCCTGCCAGCGCCCAGACCAGGACGGCAAGCAGCACACTGCTGGCAATGAACGGCCAGCCTTCACGCGCGAGGATGGGATGCGGATAACTCATGTAGAGAGTGTAGGTCCTGCAGAAGCAAAGCTGCCGTCAGCACCGAGTGTCCAGGCGGCTTGCCAGGGTTGTCGTTCAAAGTCAACGCGCGGTCACTGCGCGATTTGTCCGCCAGCTTGTTCGCCTTGATCCACGGCAGTGCGCGAGACTGCACGGCCTGCAATATTGCCGACCTCGCAGCGGGCAAATGGCGCCTGTTGCGAGGCCGCGCGCTGTCGTTCAGGGTGCGGCTCAGTTGCGCGACTTGTCCACCAGTTTGTTCGCCTTGATCCACGGCATCATCGCTCGCAGCTTTTCTCCGACCTGTTCGATCTGATGCTCTGCGGTGAGGCGACGGCGCGACTGCAGGGTTGGTGCGCCAGCACGGTTTTCCAGAATGAAGCTCTTGGCGTATTCGCCGGTCTGGATGTCCTTGAGCGCCTGGCGCATGGCGTTCTTGGTCGCCTCGGTGACGATTTTCGGGCCTGTGACATATTCGCCGTACTCCGCGTTGTTGGAAATGGAGTAGTTCATGTTGGCGATACCGCCCTCGTAAATCAGGTCGACGATCAGCTTGAGCTCGTGCAGGCACTCGAAGTAAGCCATCTCGGGCGCGTAGCCAGCTTCGACCAGGGTTTCGAAACCTGCCTTGATCAACTCGACCGTTCCGCCGCACAGCACGGCCTGCTCGCCGAACAGATCGGTTTCGGTTTCCTCGCGGAAACTGGTCTCGATGATGCCGGCCTTGCCGCCACCGTTGGCCACGGCGTAAGACAGCGCCAGATCGCGCGCCTTGCCCGACCGGTCGGCGTGCACCGCAATCAAGTGCGGCACGCCGCCACCCTGGGTGTAGGTGTTGCGCACGGTATGGCCCGGCGCCTTCGGGGCGATCATGATGACGTCGAGATCGGCGCGGGGCTGCACCTGACCATAATGCACATTGAAGCCGTGGGCGAAGGCGAGCGCCGCGCCTTTTTTCATGTTCGGTTCGACCGCGTTGCGGTAAACCTCGGCAATATGCTCATCGGGCATGAGCATCATCACCACATCGGCGCCTTCGACCGCCTTTTCCACTTCGGCCACCTTCAGGCCGGCTTTCTTGGCCTTGTCCCAGGACGCGCCGTTCTTGCGCAGGCCCACGGTGACCTTCACGCCACTGTCGTTGAGGTTCTGGGCGTGGGCATGGCCTTGCGAGCCGTAGCCCACGATGGTGACTTTCTTGCCCTTGATGAGCGAGAGGTCGGCGTCTTTGTCGTAATACACGTTCATGTTGGCTCCTGCGGTTGTCGTTGGGCGCTGGCGCCATGCGGCGCCACGTTGCGCGAAGGGAAAAACAAGAGGCGCGGCTGGCGTTCAGGCGCGCAAGATACGTTCGGCGCGGCCAATCCCGCAACTGCCGGTTCGCACGGTTTCCAGGATGGCCGCTGGATCGACCGCCTGGATGAAGGCGTCGAGCTTGGCGGCATCGCCGGTGAGCTCGATGGTGTAAGACTTGTCGGTCACGTCGATGATGCGGCCGCGGAAAATGTCGGCCATGCGCTTGATCTCCTCGCGCTCCTTGCCCACGGCGCGCAGCTTGATCAGCATGAGTTCACGCTCGATGAACGAGGCTTCGGTGAGATCGACCACCTTGACCACTTCGATCAGGCGGTTGAGGTGCTTGGTGATCTGCTCGATCACGTCCTCCGAACCGCTGGTGACGATGGTCATGCGCGACAGAGAGGCATCCTCGGTCGGCGCGACGACCAGGGATTCGATGTTGTAGCCGCGGGCGGAAAACAGGCCGACCACGCGCGACAGCGCACCGGCTTCGTTTTCCACGAGAACTGCGATGATGTGTTTCATAGTGTCATTCCTCTACACAGGCTTCGTGCGGAGCCGGTAAGCGCCGCCTGGCTGCTGCGAGATTGATGAGAAAGCGCCCTGCAGCATGCCGCAGGGCAAGACAAAACGCGCTGATCGCCCGCCCCGCAAAGGCCGCACCCGGTAAGAGGCGGTCGCTGCGCGGCCGGGAGTCTGGCGTGGCCAGGGTGCTTAGAGATCCTCCGATCCGAGCAGCATGTCGGTGATGCCGCGGCCCGCCTGCACCATGGGCCAGACGTTCTCTGTCGGATCGACCGCGATGTCGAGAAACACCGTGCGATCCTTCAGCGCAAACGCCTTCTCCAGCGCAGGGCGCAGTTCCTCGGGCTTGTCCACTTTGATACCCACATGGCCGTAGGCCTCGGCCAACTTGACGAAGTCCGGCAGCGAGTCCATGTAGGAATGTGAGTAGCGGCCCTCATATTCGATCTCCTGCCACTGCCGCACCATGCCCAGGTAGCGGTTGTTGAGCAGAATGATCTTTACCGCGGTGCCGTACTGCAGGCAGGTGGCGAGTTCCTGGATGTTCATCTGGATCGAGCCATCACCGGTCACGCACACGACTTCGGCCTGTGGCTTGGCCAGTTTGATGCCCATGGCATAGGGTAGGCCTACGCCCATCGTGCCCAGACCGCCAGAGTTGATCCAGCGCCGCGGTTCAGGGAACTTGTATAGCTGCGCAGCCCACATCTGGTGCTGCCCAACGTCGGAGCAGACATAGGTTTCGCGATCCTTGGTCAGTTCGTACAGCGTCTCGATCACCGCCTGCGGCTTGATGACTTCGGTCGAACGCTCGTACGCCAGGCAGTCGCGCTTGCGCCACTCCTCGATCTGCGCCCACCAAGCGGCCAGAGCGCCGGCATCGTTTTTCTGCCCGGCCTTGACCGCCTGCTCGATCTGCTCGGTGAGCTCGACCAGCACCTCACCCACATCACCGACGATCGGCACGTCCACCTTGACCCGCTTGGAAATGGAGGATGGATCGATGTCGATGTGCACGATCTTGCGTTGCACTTGGGCGAAATGCCCCGGATTGCCGATCACCCGGTCATCGAACCGCACACCCACGGCCAGCAGCACGTCGCAGTGCTGCATCGCCATGTTCGCCTCGTAGGTGCCATGCATGCCGGGCATGCCGAGGAACTTGGGATCTTCGCCTGGAATCGCCCCGAGCCCCATCAAGGTATTGGTGCAGGGGTAATTGAGCAGATCGGCCAGCTTGCGCAGTGCAGGCGCCGCATTGGCCAGCACCACACCGCCCCCCGTGTAAATGTAGGGCCGCTTGGCTGAGAGCAGCAGCTGCACCGCTTTGCGAATCTGCCCGCCGTGGCCCTTGCGCACCGGGTTGTACGAGCGCATTTCCACCGACTTGGGATAGTCGAACCAGGCGGTATGGCGAGTGACGTCCTTGGGCACATCGACCACCACCGGACCCGGCCGGCCGGAACGAGCGATATGAAAGGCTTTTTTCATCACCAGCGCCAGATCGCGCACATCCTTGACCAGGAAGTTGTGCTTGACCACTGGGCGGGTGATGCCCACGGTGTCGCATTCCTGGAACGCGTCCAGCCCGATCGCCGTGGTCGGCACCTGACCAGTGATGATGACCATCGGTATCGAATCCATATAAGCGGTGGCGATGCCGGTAATCGCATTGGTCGCCCCGGGGCCGGAGGTCACCAGTGCCACGCCGACCTTGCCGGTGGCGCGTGCATATGCGTCTGCAGCATGCACCGCAGCAGCCTCTTGTCGCACCAGCACGTGCTGGATGGTGCTTTGCTTGTACAGCTCGTCGTAGATGTAGAGCACTGCCCCGCCGGGGTAGCCCCACATGAATTCGACGCCTTCTTCCTGGAGGCAGCGCACCAGGATTTCGGCCCCGGTGAGTTCCTGCGCCGCTGTGGCGCCGGACTTGGATGCGGCCGTTGCGGCCGACTTGTGTTCTGCGCGGTTCATTTCCATGAGTTCACCTTGTGAATTTCTCTAACGAAAAACTTCAGGTTTCCCTCTGCACCCGCTTGTGGCAGGCCTTTGGGATACGCGTACGATCTGGAACGTTGTGGGTGCAGCGGCGGCAATGATGCCAGTCTGCTGCAATGAGGTTCAGGCCGAACGGAATGTGATAGTGTAGTGCAGCGCAACATGGCACACAACGCAACGGGCTTCGGCCGATCCTGAAAACCACCTGATGCGCGCGATCGACAGGTCTGCGTGTGGATTGCCCGCTCAACCGAAAAGACCGTCTGTTAGCGCCGTTTCGCGCTGCTCCTGCGCCGCACGGCATAATGATTGGCTGTTTTCATCCCCACGGGCCGCACAGCGCCCGACGTGATGGCCACCGAACAGGAACTCAACGACTTTCTCGCCAGCATCGACAGGCGCGCCTTTCTGCGCGCGGCCTTTTCCACGCAAGATGACGACGCCGCGATGGATCTGGTGCAGGAAGCGATGATCAGTCTGGCGACCAAGTACGCCGACAAGCCGCGCGAAGAACTGCCGCTGCTGTTCCAGCGCATCCTGACCAACGCCATTTTCGACTGGCATCGCAAGCGCAAGGTGCGCAGTGCCCTGTTCAGCAATCTGTCCGATTTCGACACGGCCGACGGTGAAGGAGATTTCGACCTGTTGGAGACACTGGAACTCGAGCAGGTCAGCGAACATCTGGAGGGAGCAGACAGTCAGCTGCAGCGCGCACAAATCCTTAAACATCTGGAAACAGAAATTTCTCGTCTGCCCACGCGTCAACGAGAAGCCTTTTTGCTACGTTATTGGGAGGAACTCGACGTTGCCGAAACCGCCCAGGCCATGGGTTGTTCGGAAGGCAGCGTCAAAACCCATTGCTCGCGCGCCATTCACACTCTGGCGCGCGCCCTGAAAGCACAAGGCTACGCATGAAAACCGACGCACCCGACACGCTGCGCTCCATCGTGGAAGCCCGTCTTTCGCAGCAGCTCGCCGCACGCCTGCATCAGGCCGAGCAGCAGATCACCCCCGAGCAGGCCGAGCGTCTCAAGGCCCTGCGCATGATGGCGCTTGCTCAGGCACGCGCCAAAACCGCGCAAACCGCCGTTCATCAGGGCAGCACGCTGGCGCTGCTGGGCCCATTCAACTGGAAATCCTGGCTGTTTCGCACCGGCGCGATCCTGCCGCTGTTGCTGTTGATCGCCGGCTTGCTGGCGCTGCAGGAATATCAGCAGGAAAAATTCATCCGCGCCACGGCGGATATCGACACAGCCCTGTTGCTGGGAGATCTGCCGCCTGCGGCCTATGCCGACCCGGGATTCGCCCGCTTTCTGAAGCAGGAACGCTGATGACGCTCCTGCCGACCAGCCCGCTTACTGCGCAGCGACGCCCATGGTTCGCCCCGTGGCTTGCCGCGCTCGGCCTGCTGCTCATCCTCGGCTGCGGACGGGCAGCGCAGGCCGGCGAGGCCGCCCCGACCTGGAATCAGCTCACCCCTGCGCAGCAGCACATCCTTGCCCCGCTGCAGCCCGACTGGCACAAATTCGACCGCGATCGCAAGAAAAAATGGCTCGACATCGCTGCGCGCTATCCGGCGATGAGCCCCGAGCAGCAACAAACCCTGCAGCGCCGCATGAACGAGTGGGCCCACCTCAGTCCGGAAAAACGCCGTTTGGCGCGCGAGACGTTTCTCTCCACCGGCAAGGCGCCGTTGCAAAGCCGCCGCGCCGCCTGGGAGGCCTACAAGCAACTACCCGAAGCCGAAAAGGAACGCCTCAAGGAAGAAGCCCGGCATCCCAAACCCAAGCCGGGACAGGTGGGCAAATATTTGCAGGAAAAACAAAAACGCGACTTCAACCTGCCCCCGGTTCCGGCCAAGACGCACACCGTCGCGCCCGCGGACAAGCCTGTTGCAGCAACACCACCTGCCGCACCGCAAGCCGCTTCCAGCGCTGTGCGCTGACCGGAAAGTGGCACGCTGCTGCCCCGCAAGAGCGGACACGATCGATTCCTGCTACATGCGTGTTCATCCCGCCCCCGCCTCTGTCCAAGTCGATCTGGTCGCTCCCGCCCTACGTCGGCGGCTGGCCTGCCTTGTCTATGAAACCTTAATTCTGCTTGGCATTGCGCTAATGACCGCAGCTGTCGTCGTGTTCGTGCTGCACGGCTTGGGGGCCGATCGATCCGCCGGCGCTAGGCGCACCGTCATGCAGGCGGCCGAGTTCACCGTGCTCACGCTGTACGGCACCTGGTTCTGGAGCGCAGGACGCCAGACTCTGCCGATGAAAATCTGGCGCATCCGCATCATCACCGCCAGCGGCGAACCCCTGGGGCCTGGGCGGGCTGTCCTGCGCGCGCTGCTTTGCTGGCTTTGGGTGTTGCCGGTACTGATCCTCTCGGCCCTGCTGCACCTTTCGACCCAGGAAACCAGTCTGCTGCTCGGCACCTGGGTACTTCTGTGGGCACTGGCCGGTCAGCTGCGCCGCGACCGCCAGTTTCTGCATGACGCGCTGGCCAAGACGCGCCTGATTCCCGCCTGACCCCGATGGGCTGCCCCACTGCCTTTTTCATAAGGATCCCACCGCCATGAGCGAAACCGGTCTACATGTCCACTCCCCCCACGAGGAACAGCTCGAAGAGGCCGCGCATCACGAAGGTCGGGGCTTGAGCCAGTGGGTGGCCATTTTCACCGCCCTGCTGGCGGCCCTGGGCGCCATCGTCAGCTATCAGGGCAGCCACTTGATGAACGAGGTCGTGCTGTACAAGAACGAAGCCGTACTCAAGAAGGCACAGGCCACCGATCAGTGGAATTACTACCAGGCCGCCAGCACCAAGCAGCACCTGATGGAACTCGCGATCCAGCTGACTCCGCCCGACAAGCACGCCGAATTCGAAAAGTCCATCGCGAAGTACAAGGCGCAAAAGCAATCGATCCGCGCCCATGCTGAGTCGCTCGAGGCCGAATCGAGAAAGGCCGACGCCGAATCTGCGCGCATGAACCGTCCGCACACCGACATGGCCCGCGCACTGATCTTTTTGCAGATTGCCATCTCGCTGGCCTCGATCACCGCGCTCACCCGCCGCACCTGGCTGTTCGCGCTGGCCGGGCTGAGTGCGGCAGCTGGCGTGGGGCTGTGGCTGTTTGCACTGGGTCAAGTGTGATGCTCAGCCCGCAATCGCCCTGGTACGCCTGGGACGGCTGGAATGCGCGACTATTTCTCGCGATCAACCATGCAGGAGATAACGCGGTGTGGAACAACGCCGCACGGCTGGGCACGGCGCTGGCCGATCACCAACTACTGCCGGTCTACATGGGTCTGGCGCTGACCGTGGCGATGCGCTGGCCACGGGTGCTACCGGTGCGCAGCGTGCTGGTCTATGCCTGGGCCAATCTGCTGCTCTATCTGGCGATCTATGGCCTGCTCAAACCGCTGGCCAACTTTCCCCGGCCGCTGTCGGTGTTCGGTGCGCAGGCGGTGCATGTGCTGGGCGAGCCCAAGTTCGTCCACAGCTTTCCATCCGGACACGCAGCGTTCGCTGCGGTTCTTGCGGCGAGTTTTGCCTTTTCTCTGCCGCGACCATGGAGTGTGTTGCCATGGCTTTTCGTCGTGTGGGTCTGCTGGTCACGCATCGCGGTGGGCGCGCATTTTCCGGCGGACGTGCTGGGTGGCACACTCGTTGGGCTACTGTGCGCGCTGGCGGCACATGGCCTGGCAAAACTTTGGGTCAGGACCTCGGCCAACAGATAGATGAATCCCGCCGCCGGTATGCGCGCCTGTCGGGGCAAAGCCTTCCGGCGGCACTCCGCGCAGCACATGGGCGGGCACAATAAAACCCCTCCGACATGCGGGGCAAAGCTGTTGGTAAACGCCCCGACGTGCGGGGCAAAGCTGTTGGTAAACGCCCCGACGTGCGGGGCGTTTTAACGTGCCGACACCAAGCCGGTTCAGCTGAACTTTCGGGTAGCCATGAAGCGGTCGAACTCGTTTTCCGCAAAGCGGAACCACAGAATGTCTTCGTTGCGGAATTTCGCCCAGTCGGTGTAGACCTTTTTCCAGTGGGGGTTGCTCGACGCAAGCTCGGTGTAGAGCTCATTGGCTGCCTTGAAGGCGGACTCCATCACGTCCTTTGGGAAGCCCTGCAGCTTGGTTCCCTTGGCCACCAGCTCTCTGAGAGCGGGTGGGTTCTTGGCGTCGTACATGGCCTGCATGTTGATATGCGCATGCGACGCGGCCACCTCGACGATGGCCTTGTATTCGGCGGGCAATGCGTTGTAGGCCTTCTGGTTGACAAACAGGTCGAGCTCGGGTCCGCCCTCCCACCAGCCGGGATAGAGGTAGTTGTTGGCGACCTTGTAGAAGCCCAGCTTCAAGTCGTCATACGGCCCGATCCACTCGGCCGCATCGATGGTGCCTTTTTCGAGCGAGGGGTAGATGTCGCCGCCGGGAATATTCTGCGGCACGACCCCGATGCGCTCCATCACCTTGCCAGCAAAGCCGCCGATGCGCATTTTCAAGCCCTTCATGTCGGCCAGACTCTTGATCGGCTTGCGGAACCAGCCGCCCATCTGCGCCCCGGTGTTGCCCATCGGGAAATTGATGATGTTGTAGTTCGCGTAGAACTCGCGCATGAGCTTGAGACCATTGCCCTGATACATCCAGGCGCTCATCTGGCGGGAGTTCATGCCGAACGGCACGGCGCAGCCCAGCGCAAAGGTCGGGTCCTTGCCAAAGAAGTAGTACGGTGCGGTATGCGCGCATTCCACCGTGCCCTGCTGCACGGCATCCACCACACCGAACGGCGGCACCAGTTCGCCCGCGGCATGCACCGTGATTTCGAACTTGCCGCCGGACGCTTCCTTGACCTTCTGCGCGAAGATGTTGGCGGCGCCAAAAATGGTGTCGAGCGAATTGGGAAAACTCGACGCCAGACGCCAGCGCACCGTTTGCTGGGCCATGACGACAGCCGGAGCTGCGCCCGCGGCGAGAACGCCAGCGAGGCCGGCGTGTTTGACAAATGAACGGCGTTCCATGATGCCTCCAGATTGATCGGGTTGGTCTTGATCTGAATGTGTCATTTCATCTCAAGATGAATCTGATTGTATGGAACTGCCGCACGGGTTTTGCGCCCAACAAAAAGCCGCCCGCAGGCGGCCGTGCACGCGCCGCCCGCTGCTTCAGCCGGTGCCACCCACGGTCATGCCGTCGATCAGAATGGAGCCGGTGGTCTTGTTGCCGTAGGTGTGGGTATCGGCGCCAACCGCAACCACATTGCGCAACATGTCGCGCAGATTGCCGGCGATGGTGATTTCCTGCACCGGGTAGCGAATGGTTCCGCCCTCGACCCAGAAGCCCATGACCCCGCGCGAGTAGTCGCCGGTGACATAGTTGATGCCGTGACCGATCAGCTCAATGGCAAACAGTCCGGTGTCGAGCTTGCGCAGCATGGCAGGCAGATCGTCGCCCGGCTGGGTGAGGCGGCTGGCGAGCAGCAGGTTGTGCGCTCCTCCGGCGTTGCCGGTGGTCTGCATGCCCAGCTTGCGGGCGGAATAGGTGCCCAGCAGATACCCCTGCAGCACGCCGCCATCGACCAGGGTGCGCTTGCGCGTGCGCACGCCTTCGCTGTCGAACGGTGCGCTGCCGCGGCGTTTGGGCAGGGTGGGATCCTCGATCAGATCGATGTGGTCGGCCCACACCGGCTTACCCAGGCTGCCGAGCAGAAAGGAGGATTTGCGGTAGAGTGTTCCGCCGCTGATGGCGTGGCTGAAACTGCCGATCAGCCCGGAGGCCAGCGGCGACTCGAACAGCACCGGGCAGCGGCGCGTAGACAGCTTGCGCGCCTTCAGCCTGGAGAGCGCGCGCTCGGCGGCGTAGCGGCCGACCGCCTCGGGCGCGGTCAGATCAGCCGGGTCGCATTCGGAAGTCCACCAGTAGTCGCGCTGCATGTCGTCGCCACCGCCGGCGATAGGCGCGCACGATAGGCTGTGCGACGAGGAGGCATAGCCGTCGCAAAAGCCGCGGCTGTTGGCGAGCACGAAATGCGATTCCTGCGCCGAGACGCTGGCACCCTCGCTGTTGCGGATGCGAGGATCGACCGCGAACGCCGCTTTTTCGGCGCGCAGCGCCAGCCTGGCCGCAGCCTGCGGAGTCAGATCCCAGGGGTGGTATAGACCGAGTTCGGGCTGCGGCTGGCCGATGGCCAGTAGTTCCACTTCGGGCAGGCCCGCGCAGTCGTCCTCAGCGGTGTAGCGGGCGATGTCAAATGCGGCCTGCGCAGTACGGGAAATGGCCTCGGCGGAAAAGTCCGACGTGCTGGCATGACCCCGGCGCTGCCCATCGTAGACCGTGATCGACAGGCTCTTGTCGCGATTGTGTTCGACCTGTTCGATCTGGCCATTGCGCACGCCCACCGACATGCCCTGCCCTTCCGAGACCTCGACCTGCGCATCGCTTGCGCCTGCGCGGCGCGCCGCCGCGAGCGCCTGCTGGGCCAGGTCCTGAAACTGCGATTTGGTGTAGGCAAAACGTCCCACGATATGGCATTCCTTGTTCTGTGCGCGCCGCCCCGTCCGGGATGGACGATGGGTCAGAGCGCACGTTAACTCGTTGGATAATAAAAGGCATGAAATTCCCGCATCGCTCCACCGACACCGCCCAAAGCCGGTCGGACGATCGCCCGCCGAGCAAAAGTCAGGTCAAGCGCGACATGCTGGCACTGCAGGCACTGGGCGAGCAGCTCATCGCCTTGCCCGCGCATACCATCCGCCAGTCCGACCTGCCCGAGGCGCTGCGCGACGCCGTGCTCGAAGCCCAGCGCATCACCGCGCACGGTGGACGGCGGCGGCAAACGCTGTATGTCGGCAAGCTCTTGCGCTCGGTCGATGTCGATGCGGTGCGCAGGCTCGTTGCCACGGCCACGCAGGACGACCGTGCCAGCATCGCTCGCATGCACGCGCTGGAGCGCTGGCGCGACGTCCTGCTCGCCTACGATGCGGCGCAGACCGAATTTCTCGACAAGTATCCCGGAACCGATGCGCAGCAGTTGCGCCAGCTGGTGCGCGGCGCGCGCGCCGAGGTTGGTGCCGGCAAACCTCCCAGGCTGACCCGCCAGCTTTTCCAGTTCATCAAGGCTGCCATTGCCGCGCACGACACTCTCAGCCACCCCGCAGACCATGAGCCCCTCCCCAGCTTCTGAATCCTCCCTGCTCGATGCGGTGCGCATCGGCATCGTCTCGATCAGCGACCGCGCCAGCAGCGGCCTCTACGAAGACAAGGGCCTGCCCGCACTGCGCGACTGGCTGGGCCGTGCGCTGCGCAACCCGCTGACCTTCGTCGAGCGGCTGATTCCGGACGACCGCCTGCAGATCGCCTCCACCCTAGTCGATCTGGTTGATGCGCAGCATTGCCATCTGGTGCTGACCACCGGCGGCACCGGACCGGCGCCGCGCGACGTCACACCCGATGCCACGCTGGATGTGGCCGACAAAGAAATGCCCGGCTTTGGCGAGCAGATGCGGCGCATCAGCCTGCATTTCGTGCCGACAGCCATCCTGTCGCGGCAGACCGCAGTCATCCGTGCCAAGACCCTGATCATCAATCTGCCAGGGCAACCCAAGTCGATTGCCGAAACCCTCGAGGGCGTGCGCGACGCCTCCGGAGCCAACGTGGTGCCGGGGCTGTTCGCCGCGGTACCGTATTGCATCGACCTGATCGGCGGGCCGTATCTGGAGACCGACCCCGCGGTGTGCGTGGCCTTCCGCCCCAAATCCGCGCATCGCCCGCCGCGCATGGCGGGCTGATCACCCGCGACCACATGGCAGCCTGCATGTGGGTTGTCTTTACGTTATGCTGAAAATGTACAACGAAAGGAGACTCCCCATGCGCACCCTGAAAACAACCGTCGTCTCGCTCGGCGCCTTCGCCGTGGCTGCGGCCATGGCCGTCACCCCGGTACAGGCAGAGACGCTCACCATCTTTGCCGCCGGCACGCTGGGCAAGACCTTCACTGCACTGGCGCACGGTTTCGAGAAGCTGCATCCCGGCGTCACGGTGCAGCCGCAGTTCGGTGGCAGCGTGAAAATGGTCAAGCAGGTCACCGTGCTGCACCAGCCAGCCGACGTGGTCGCGGTGGCCGACTATTCGGTCATTCCCAAGTACATGTTCACCGGGCAGGAAGGCGGCAAGCCCACCGCGAACTGGTCCATCGGTTTTCTGGGCAATGCGATCACCTTCATCTACACCCCCAAGAGCAAGGGAGCGAAGGAGATCAATGCTGACAACTGGTGGAAGGTGCTGTCGCAGCCCGGGGTGCAGATCGGGCGGTCCAATCCCAATACTGACCCTTCGGGCTACCAGACCCTGCAGATGCTCGACTTGGCCAGCCGCTATTACAAACAACCCAATCTGGCGCAGAAGGTGCTGGCCAATTCGCCCGAGAGCAATCTGCGCGACACCGAGACCGATCTGATCGCTGCGCTGCAGCTCGGACAGATCGACTATCTGGCGATCTACCGCTCCGATGCGGTGCAGCACCACATGGAGGCGCTCGACCTGCCTCCGCAACTCAATCTCAGTGACCCGAAGTACGCAGCCGAATACGCCAAGGCGCAGGTTCAGACCAAGAACGGTGTGCTCAGCGGTCGTCCGATCATCTACGCCGTGACCATCCCGAACACTGCGCCGCACCCCAAGCTGGCGCAGGAATTCATTGCCTACCTGCTCGGGCCCGAAGGACAGAAGGTGATTGCGGCCAATGGCTTCATTCCGCTCAAGCAGCCATACGCCATGCACCGCGATAAGGTGCCCGCATCGCTGCGCGGGCTCACCGTGGCCTGGCCGCAGTAAGCCCCTCGTGGACAAGAGCAAAGATCTGAGGGCACCGTGCCGCATCACACTGCCCGCAGCCCGATGTTCTGGGCGTTCTGGCTGATCGGCGCCACGCTGCTGGCGTTCATCACCCTGCCGCTGCTGGCGCTACTGCTGCACCCCACACTAGGCGATCTGCGGCAGGTAGCCGGGATGACCGAAGTACGCCACGCCATCGACCTGAGCCTCGCGGCGGCGCTCGCCAGCACGGCGCTGGCTGCGGTGTTCGCCGTGCCGCTGGGATATGTGTTGGCGCGGCAGCGCTTTGTCGGCAAGAGTGCGGTGGAGGCGCTGGTCGACCTGCCGCTGACCATTCCACATACCATCGCCGGCATCGCGCTGCTGCTGGTATTCAGCCGCAATGGCTGGCTGGGCGCGCCGCTGGCGCAGATCGGCCTGGAGTTCTGGGGTACGTTTGCCGGCATCGTGCTGGCGATGAGCTATGTGGGCCTGCCCTACGCGGTGAACGCGGCGCGCGGCGGCTTCGAGGCGATCGATCCGCAGATCGAGCGCGCTGCGCGCATCCAGGGCGCAGGGCCTTGGGAGGTGTTCCGGCGCGTGACCCTGCCGCTGGCGCGCCGGGGCATCGGCACCGGGCTGACGCTGTGCTTCGCCCGCGCCATCGGCGAATTCGCCGCGGTGGTGCTGCTGGCCTACTACCCGATGACCGCGCCGGTCCGCATCTACGACCTGTTTCTGCAATCTGGGTTGCGGCAGTCGGTCGCCGCCTCGGTGCTGTTCCTGCTGGTGGTGCTGGCGCTGTTCTGGGGATTGCGGCTGCTGGCATCGATGCGCGCGCCACGGCTTGGCGGCGATGGTGCGAACGCATGGCCGCGTTGAACCCGGCAACGGTCTGTGCCACACCCACTGCTGGCGCGCAGCACGGGCGCGCAGGCAGCAGCCTGCGTCTGGACGGGCTGCAGTGGGGCATCGGCGCGTGGCAATCGGCGCAGGTCGATCTGCAACTGCCTGCGGGTCAGACCCTGGTGGTGCTGGGCCACAACGGAGCGGGCAAGAGCGCTCTGCTCGACACCCTCGCCGGGTTCCTGCCGGCGCGGGCAGGCCGCGTGCAGCTGGGGGATCGCGATCTCACCTTCCTGCCGCCGCAGACGCGGCGCATCGGCTATATGTTCCAGCGCGATGCGCTGTTTCCGCACTGGACTATCGAGCGCAATCTGCGCTTTGGCCGCGGCGCACGAGCCGACCTCGATCATCTGCTCGATGCGCTGGAACTGCGCGCCTGGCTGCGCCACTTTCCGCACCAGCTCAGTGGCGGGCAGCGGCAGCGGGTGGCGCTGGCGCGGGCGCTGGTCGGTGCGCCCGAGCTGCTGCTGCTCGACGAACCGCTGTCCGCGATCGACCCCGAAGCCCGCCCGGCGCTGCGCCGTACCCTGGCTGCGCTGCTGCGGCGGGATGCCTTCACCACTGTGCTGGTGACCCACGATCCGGGCGACGCACGGCTGCTGGGCGATCTGGTCGGCGTGATGGACCACGGCAAATTGCTGCAGCTGGGCACGCCGCAGCAAGTGTTCGATCGACCGGCCGACCTGCGCACCGCTCGCCTGGTGGGTGTGGAAAATCTGTGGGACTTGCAGGTTCTCTCAACCCGCAGCAACACTGAGCAGACAGTGCTCAGTCTCTGCCTCGACGGACGCACGGTGCTCGACTGGGTTGGCACCCTGCCCGCGGCCACCGCAGCGCAGCCCGGGGGCCACCTCACCCTGGCCGTGCGGGCCGAAGCCGTGCACCCCTGCCCGGCTTCAGACGCAGGTCGGACGCACGCCACACCTGGCGACATCACCCTGAATGCCCGCTTCATCGACGCCTGCTGCGAAGGCCCGCTGTGGCGGTTGCGCTGCGCGCTGGACTGTGGGCTGACGGCCGAGGCGTTCGCACTGCCCGCGCTATGGCGAGAACTGGCCTTGCACACGGGCGATGCCCTGGCGCTGCGGATCCGTCAGCAGGACATGCAGCTGCTGACCTGAGCGCGCGCACTATCCCGCGGCAGCGGATGATGTCGGCGCCAGACACACCCGATTGCGGCCCAGCCGCTTGGCCTGCAGCAGGGCCTGATCGGCGGCGCGGATCAGGCTGGCGGCGTCTGCAAATCCAGCCGCGCCAACAGCCACGCCCACGCTGACCGACAGCGGCGGCAAATCGAGTCGCGGCGCGGCAATGGCCTGGCGAATGCGCTCGGCAATCCGCAGCGCCTGGTCTTCGCCGGTCTGCGGGCACAGCATTATGAATTCCTCGCCGCCGACACGGGCAACAAAATCCATGCCGCGCGACTGTTGGCGCAGCACCTGCCCGACGGCGCGCAGCGCCTGGTCGCCGATGTCGTGACCGAGCCGGTCGTTGATGATCTTGAACTCGTCCAGATCGAACATCAGGCAGGCAAGTGGCTGGCCGTCGCGCAGCGCCTGCGCAAAAGTGGTGGGCAGGTAGTCATCGAGCGCACGGCGGTTACCCAGCCCGGTCAGTTCATCCGTGCCTGCGGCCTGCGTCAGCTCGGCATTGCGCTGCTCCAAACTGCGCTGGGCGCGCAGGCTGTGGCTACGCTCGACCTCGGCCGCCGCGAGCACCTGTGTGGCACGCGCGCCAGTTTGTACCTTGGCGATCAACATTTGCGGCAGCACGGGCGCCGACAGCACGTCATTGGCTCCGGCATCCAGAGCCTCGAGCACGCTGTACTGATCCATGTCCGACGACAGCGCAAGCAGGTAAATGCGCGGCCCGTACTGCTGGCGCAGGCTGCGGCAAAGCCCGGCCATCTCGCGGCCATCAGCCCAGTCGAACACGACCACACGCAGCCCTTGCACCTGCAGGATGTCGGTGGCAGCAGCCGAGGTTGCCACGTCCACCACCGCGTGACCGGCGGCCTGCAGCACCTGCCGCAGGCCCGCACGCAGCCCATCGTCGGGTGACACCACCAGGACCTGCTCGGCCACAGGATCGAGCAACTGCGGCGGCGCAGCCAGCGCGCGGCGCAGACGGTCGAACTCGGCATCGATCTCCTTATGCTCCAGCTTCATCTCGAACACCGAGGCGATGCTGGCCATGTCCTGCGCGGCGCTGGCGAGCACGCCCTGCAGATCGGCCTCGGTCAGGCGAAGATGGTCGGCCAGGCGGCGCATCAGCGCCGCGTCGGGCAAGGAGCCGTCCAGGTGCAGCTGCAGGCAGCGGCTCAGCGCCACGCAGGTCGCGAGCTGTTCCTCGCGGCTGTACGTCGCCTGCGCAGACGTGGGCACGAGCCGCACCGCCTGAACCAGCGCCCCGGGAAAGCCCCAGTGCGCAAGCAGCACGGCGCTGGCGTCGCCCTGGTCGAAGCCGTGGCGCGCCCGTTGTATCTCAGACACCTCCTGCACAGGCGCTGCGGTGTCGAACTGCACCGCCTCCACGCCCAGGCTCACCACCATGGCCAACAGCCCCACATCGGCCAGCAGCCCCAGGCTGAAGGCTTCAGCACCGGGCATCTCGCCCACGCGCTGCGACAGGTGCTGCAATACCAGCCCGCGCTGGATCGACGTCATCCAATACCGACGCAAGTCGAAGCCCTCTACCGTGGCGGACTTGCTCGCCTGCATCAGCGACATGGCGATGGCCAGCCGCGCCAGCGCGGCGGTGCCGATGCGCAGCACCGCCTCTTCGATGGCTACCGCCGGGCGCATGCCGGCAAAGATGGCCGAGTTGGCGAGCTGGATCATGCGCGCCACCAGCGCCGGGTCCTTGCGCGCGATGTTGGCAATGTCGCGCATGCCCAGATCCCGCCGGTCGAGCGCGCGCATGAGCTCCAGCGCCACGGCGCTGGGCGACGGCAGCGGCCGCTGCGCCGAAGTCAGGATGTGCAGAATCGAAGCATCGGGAAGGGCGGCGGGCATCTGGACGTTTCGGAGTGCGCGGTCAAGTTATGTTACAGACTTGATCGCGTTTCGTCGCCTGACTGATTTGCGCCCCCCGCTGTTGCGCGCACGGGTCAGCGGTTGACCGCCTGCATGCCGGCTTCAGGATAACGCGCGCCGCTGGCGGCTCCCGGCGGCACGGCCTGATGGATGCGGATCAGGTCGGCCGTGGTCAGTCGCACCCGCAGCGCGCCGACGTTTTCTTCCAGATAGCGGCGGCGCTTGGTGCCGGGAATGGCGATCACGTCGTCGCCCTGCGCCAGCAGCCAGGCCAGCGCGAACTGCGCCGGGGTGCAGTTCTTCGCCTCGGCCATCTGCCGTACGGTCTCGGCCAGCCGCAGATTGCGCGAAAAGGTCTCGGGCTGAAAGCGCGGCGAACGCCTCCGCCAGTCGTCCGGCGGCAGATCGTCGAGCGACTTGATCTGCGCAGTCAGAAAGCCGCGCCCCAGCGGGCTGTAGGCGACGAAGGCGATGCCCAGCTCGCGCACGGTGTCGAGCAGCTCGCCTTCCGGGTCGCGCGACCACAGCGAATACTCCGACTGCAGCGCGGCGATCGGATGCACCGCATGCGCACGGCGGATGGTGTTCGGGGCCGCCTCCGACAGTCCCAGATAGCGCACCTTGCCGGCACGCACCAGATCGGCCATTGCGCCCACGGTGTCCTCGATCGGCACGTTGGGGTCGACGCGGTGCTGGTAGTACAGGTCGATGACCTCCACCCCCAGGCGCTTGAGGCTGGCCTCGCAGCTGCGGCGCACATAGTCCGGGTGACCGTTGATGCCGAGAAATTCGCCGTTCGGGCCGCGCATATTGCCGAACTTGGTCGCCAGGAACACCTCGCTGCGCCGCCCAGCGATGGCTTTGCCGACCAGTTCCTCGTTATGGCCGACGCCGTACATGTCGGCAGTGTCGAGAAAATTCACCCCGAGATCGAGGGCACGGTGGATGGTGGCAATGGACTCGGCATCGTCGGCCTGCCCATAGAACTCGGACATGCCCATGCACCCCAGGCCCAACGCCGAGACTGCCGGCCCGCCGGCTCCCAATTGTCGGTACTGCATCACAGCGTCCCCCGATGACTGCACGAAAGAGGATTCCTCCGCCGACACAAGCCTATCGACTCGGTGCGGCGGGTGCTGTTACCGGGCGTAAATCGTTTTACACGAAGGCTGCCGCGCCACGCTGGCGGCGCGCGCCGCACCGCATCCTGCGGGCCCCGTCAATCGTCGCGCGTCTTGCCGGTCAGCGCGATCATCTCCCGGGCTTCCTCGGGCTCGGGCAGGCCGCAGGCCACGGCCAGCGCCAAGATGCCGATGCTGATGATGATCACGACCACCATGCCCTGATAGAAGGTCAGCATGCCGGTGCCGCCAATCAGGTCCTTCGGCCCCAGATAGGTGACCAGCCACATGGCGAAGAAATACGGTGCCAGCCACCACGCGCCCTTCCAGTGCAGGTGATCGAGCTTGCCGCCGTGGGTGATCGCCTGCCCGATGACGAACAGCACGAAGATCAACGCCAGCCCGCCGAACAGGAAGTCATCGGTCTTGGCCCCCGACCAGTAGATGATGAAGTTGGAGACGATGAACGCCAGTGGCGCCCAGAAGTTCGCACCCCGCAGGGTGTAGGGCCGTGGATAGCTGCCCAGCGGCAGGCTGCGCCGCAGGGTCATCAACGCCACCGGGCCGATGCCATAGCCGAGCACGGTTGCCGACGAAATGAAGGTGACGATCTTCTGCCACGACGGAAATGGCAGGAAAAACAGAATGCCGATGATCCAGGTGATCCACAGCCCGGTGGACGGCACGCCGTTTTTGTTCAGTCGCGCGAACCACAGGGACGACAGCCCGTCGCGCCCGGTGGCGTAGATCACCCGTGCGGTGGTGCCGCCGTAGACCAGGCCGGTGCCCGCAGGCGACACCACGGCATCGATGTACAGCAGCACCGCCAGCCAGCTCATGCCCAGGGTCACCGCCAGCCCGGCAAACGGACCGGAGGCGCCGGTGAAATGCAACTTGTCCCAGCCCTGGGCGATGTCGGCTGGGCTGACCGCGCCGATCAGCGCGACCTCCAGTCCGATGAAAATCGCAGCGGCAATCAGTACCGAGCCGATGATCGCGATCGGCACGTCGCGCGGCGGGTTTTTCGCCTCACCCGACAGTTCGATCGCCTGGCGAAAGCCCAGATAGCTGAACACGATGCCCGAGGTGGCGATCGCCGCAATCGTGCCCTTGATGCCGAACGGTGCAAAGCCCTGTGCGGTGAAGTTGCCCGCATGGAACGACGCCAGCATCAGCGCCACGATGGTCAGCACCGGGATGATGAGCTTCCAGATCATTAGGGTGTTGCCCAACCGCAGCAGCGCGCGCACGCCCCAGGCGTTGATCAGGATGAACGCGCCCAGCAGCGCAATGCTCACTGCCATGCCAGCGGCGGTCAGCAGCGAGGTCTTGGCATCGACCATGCCAGGCAGGTAGTTGTTGGCATAGGTCACCACGGCCAGCACCTCGGCTGGCGCGACGGTGACATAGCCGAGAAACACCACCCAACTCACCACTGCTGCGGCCAGATGACCGTGGCTGAGCTTGGGAAAGGTGATGACAGCGCCCATGCCCGGAAACGTACTGGTGAGTTCTGCATTGACAAAGGCCAGCACCAGAATGGCCGCACCGCCGATGGCCCAGGACAGAATGCTCGCCGGCCCGGCCTGGGTCGCCGCAGTCAGCGGTGCAAACAACCAGCCCGAGCCGATGATCGCGGTCAGGCTGGCAAACAGCAGGCTCCAGATGCCCGCGGCCTTGCGGATCTTGCGCGCCGGTGTTTGAGCCGCCGTGCGGGCGTCGATGTGAACGCTTGCCATATCGTGCTCCTCTCATTGGTTGGGCGGTATTCCCGGTTTTAGGCCGGTTTGTCGTGGGTTGCCGTTTGAAAACGTAACGGCCGCGGCGCTGCGAAACATCTTTTTGCCGATCACTCACCCGACGAAATTCGCGGTCAAATCGATTCGCTATGCTTTTCGCATGAACAAGCAACGTCTTCTGCGCCACAGGCGCAACCATCTGATCGACCGCAACTTCCCCAGCGCCGGCGAAGATGCCGCCATCGTCGCGGTCGAGCCGTCTCCATACGACCAGCCGGGCAGCAGCTACAAGCTGGCGTTCATGGACTCCGAGTTCATCCTGCGTGACGAGATGCGCGCAGTGCGCATGCAGCTCGAACTGCTCAAGCCGGAGATCATCCAGACCGAACAGGGCATCGAATCGACCATCGTGATCTTCGGTAGCGCCCGCATCCTGCCGCAGGACGTGGCCCAGCAGCGTCTGGCCGAGGCCCTCGCCGGCGGTGACTCCGAGGCGATCGCCCGCGCGCGCATGCAGGTGCAGATGTCGCACTACTACGAGGAGGCGCGGCGCCTGGCCCAGATCGTCACCCGCGCCAGCTGCGATGCCGATGCACCCCTGGTGATCTGCACCGGCGGCGGCCCCGGCATCATGGAAGCTGGCAACCGTGGCGCGTTCGAGGCACAGGGCAAGAGCATCGGCCTGAACATCGTGCTGCAGCACGAGCAGCGTCCCAACCCGTACATCACGCCGGAGCTGTGCTTTCAGTTCCATTACTTTGCGCTGCGCAAGATGCATTTCCTGATGCGTTCGGTCGCCCTGGTGTGCTTTCCAGGTGGCTTCGGCACCCTGGACGAGCTGTTCGAGGTGCTCACCCTGACGCAGGCACGCAAGGTACGCCGCCGCCCTATCGTGCTGTTCGGCGAGAGTTTCTGGCGCAAGCTGATCAACTTCGACTATCTGGTGGAAACCGGCATGATCTCGCCGGAAGACGTGCACCTGTTCCACTTCGTCGAAACCGCCGAACAGGCTTGGGAGGTGCTCGAGCAGGCCTTCAGCTTGGAAAACGCCCAGATCGAAGCCGCCGAGGAGGCAGCGTGATGAAGGCCCCAGCGCGCGTGCGCCTGATCGGCGCGCCCACAGACATCGGCGCGGGCGACCGTGGGGCCTCGATGGGCCCCGAAGCGCTGCGGGTGGCCGGCATCGACCTGGCGCTGCGCGCACTGGGCCTGGACGTGCACGACAGCGGCAACCTCACTGGCCCGCACAACCCCTGGCAGCCGCCAGTGGACGGCTATCGCCACCTGCCCGAGGTCATTGCCTGGAACACTGCGGTGCACCAGGCCGTGGGCGAGGCGCTGCGCGAGGGTGTGCTGCCCATCCTGCTCGGCGGCGATCACAGTCTGGCCATCGGCTCGATCAGCGCGGTGGCGCAGCATTGCCGCGCGCGGGGGCGCAAGCTGCGCGTGCTGTGGCTCGACGCGCATGCCGACTTCAACACCCATACCGTCACCCCCACGGGCAATCTCCACGGCATGCCGATGGCCTGCCTGTGCGGCAACGGCCCACAGGCACTTACCACCCTGGGCGGCGCAGCGCCGCAGTTGCAGCCGTCGTGCATCCGCCAGATCGGCATCCGCAGCGTGGACCCCGAGGAAAAGCGCCTGGTGCACGCCGCTGGGCTGGACGTGTTCGACATGCGCTACATCGACGAGCATGGGATGCGGGCAACCATGAACCAGGCACTGGCCGGCCTGAGTGCCGACACCCATCTGCATGTCAGCTTCGATGTCGATTTCCTCGACCCGGACATCGCCCCCGGCGTGGGCACCACCGTGCCCGGCGGGCCGACCTACCGCGAGGCGCAGCTGTGCATGGAAATGATCGCCGACACCGGGCTGCTGGCTTCGCTCGACCTGGCCGAGCTCAACCCCGCGTTCGATGAACGCAACCGCACCGCGCGGGTGGCGGTCGATCTGATCGAGAGCCTGTTCGGCAAGTCCACGCTGATGCGCGCCTGAGGCCGCAGCCGCGGCTGCGACAATGGCGTGATGCCGACGAAGTTCCCCTCCGCCCTGGACGCGCTGCAACATGTCTGGGGCTATTCCGCCTTCCGCGGTCTACAGGCGCAAGCGATCGACCACATCGCCCGCGGCGGCGACGCGCTGGTGCTCATGCCCACCGGCGGTGGCAAGTCGCTGTGCTTTCAGATCCCCGCACTGCTACGCGATGGCGTCGGTATCGTCGTCTCGCCGCTGATCGCGCTGATGCAGGATCAGGTCGCCGCACTGCGCGAACTGGGCCTTCGTGCGGCGTTTCTCAACTCCACGCTCGACGCGGTCGAAGCGCGCGCCGTGCAACGCGCTGCCCGCGCGGGCGAGCTCGACCTGCTCTACATGGCGCCCGAACGCTTGCTGAGCGCATCTGGCATGGCCCTGCTGGACGAACTGCACATCGCGCTGTTTGCCATCGACGAGGCGCACTGCGTCTCGCAATGGGGACATGATTTCCGCCCCGAGTATGGCCAGCTATCGGTGCTGCGCGAGCGTTGGCCTACGGTGCCGCGCGTGGCGCTGACCGCAACCGCCGACCCGCCGACACGCGCCGAGATCCGCGAACGCCTGCTGCAAGGCGGCGCCGAGTTCGTCTCCAGCTTCGACCGGCCGAACATCCGCTACCGCGTGGTCGAAAAGCGCGACGGCCGCGCGCAGCTCTTGCAGTTCATCCGTGGCGAACACGCGCGCGACTGCGGCGTGGTGTATTGCCTGGCGCGCAGCACGGTCGAGGAGGTGGCGCAGTGGCTCGCTGCGCACGACATCGCCGCCCTGCCCTACCACGCAGGCCTGCCCGCAACGACGCGCGCCGCGCATCTGCGGCGCTTCCTCGACGAGGACAGCGTGGTCATGGTCGCCACCATCGCCTTCGGCATGGGCATCGACAAGCCGGATGTGCGCTTCGTCGCGCATCTGGACATGCCTAAATCGATCGAGGGCTATTTCCAGGAAACCGGCCGCGCCGGGCGCGACGGCCTGCCGGCGACTGCGTGGATGGCATACGGCCTGCAAGACGTGGTGCAGCAGCGCCGCCTGATCGACCTGTCCGACGCCGACGACGCCTACAAGCGTCGATCCACCGCCAAGCTCGATGCCATGCTGGCCTACGCCGAGGCCGCCGACTGCCGCCGCGTGCGGCTGCTCGCCTATTTCGGCGAGGCGAGCACCCCTTGCGGCAACTGCGACAACTGCTTGCACCCGCCGCAGCTGGTCGATGCCACCGAGGCCGCGCAAAAGCTGCTCTCCACCATCTACCGCTGCCGGCAGGCGAGCGGCGCGAGCTTCGCCGCAAGCCATGTGATCGACGTGCTGCGTGGCAGGCGCACGGAAAAAATCGAACGTCACGGCCATCATGCCCTGTCCACTTTCGGCATCGGCGTCGATCTGAGCGAGGCCGACTGGCGGTTGCTATTGCGCCAGCTAGTCGCGCAGCATCTGGTCGAGGTCGACAGCAGCCATTACAACGTGCTGCACCTCACCGCAGCCAGCCGCGCCGTGCTGCGCGGCGAGCGGCGCATCCTACTCAAACAGCGCGCGGCCGCCAGCCCGCGACGCGAGCGCGCCGGCGGCGAGGGATCGACCCGCGCGCGGCTCCAGGCGCTATCGGCCGCCGACAGCGCCCTGTTCGAACGCCTGCGCGCCTGGCGCGCCGCTACTGCCCGCGCGCACGGCGTGCCGCCGTATGTGGTGTTCTCCGACGCCACGCTGCTGGCGATCGCGCAGGCCCGGCCAGACAGCCTCGACGCGCTGCACGGCATCTCTGGCGTCGGAGACAAAAAGCGCGACAGCTACGGCGCGGAGCTGCTCGCGATCATCGCGCAGGGGGGTTGAGCGCCCCGCCCTGCCGCGTTTTCCAAAGCGAGAACAGCACCCCGGCAGCGAGCAATCCAAAGGTCACGGCCAGACTGATCGCGGAAGGAATCTTGCCGATCAGTTCGGCCGCGAAAATCTTGCCGCCGATGAACACCAGGACTAGTGCCAGCGCATATTTCAGATACGTAAAGCGGTGCAGGATGGCCGCCAGCGCGAAGTACAGCGCCCGCAGGCCAAGGATGGCAAAGATATTGCTCGTGTACACCACGAAAGGATCGGTGGTCACGGCAAACACCGCCGGCACACTGTCCACCGCGAACACCAGATCGGCCAGTTCCACCGTGACCAGTGCCATGAACAGGGGCGTGGCCGTGCGGCGCATGCGGCCGCTGGCATCGGGTTGTTTCACCCAGAACGCCGCACCATGCAGTTGCTCGGTCACCGGAACGATGCGGCGGATCAACCGCAGCAAGGGGTTGCGCATCGGGTCGGGCGTGTGATCGGCAACCCACAGCATGCGCAAGCCGGTGTAGATCAAGAAGGTGGCAAAGATATACAGAATCCAGTGGAATTGCTGCACCAGCGTGGCACCCGCCCCGATGAGGATCGCGCGCAGCACGATCACCCCCAAGATGCCCCAAAACAGCACGCGGTGCTGCAGTGCGCGCGGCACGGCGAAGGCGGTGAACACCAACGAAATGACAAACACATTGTCGAGCGACAGGCTCTTTTCCACAGCGTAAGCAGTGAAGTAATCCATCCCCGCCTGCGCGTCCACCTGCCACCACAGCCAGCCGCCGAACACCAGCGCCACGGCAATGTAGCCTGCTGACAGCCACAGACTCTCGGTCACGCCAATCTCGCCCCCATCGCGGTGCAGCACACCGAGGTCGAGTGCCAGCAAGGTCGCGACCACAACGCCAAACACGAGCCAGAGCCAGACTGCATGACCGAGAAACAGGGTATTGAGCATGTCCATGAGGGTTCAGGAGTGCAATAAAAAAAGGGGGCCTCAGCCCCCAAGGAATGACACGGCTGGAGCGCCACAGTGTGTCATGATGTCAATCAAAATCGAACAGATCGGAAAGCAGGGACTTGCGTTTTCTGTACGGCTGCTGCCCTTGGCGCGGGTCGGACGGCCCCTTGCGGAAATCGCTGTCCTCGAAGTCCGGCTGTCGATGCGGCTGCCAGCCGGAAGCCTGGGCAGGCTGAGCGGGCGGCGGCATCACTAGCCCCCGTTGCCCAGCCGCTTGCTCGATGGCGGCCGCACGCTCGATGATCTTGTCAAGTTCGCCGCGGTCGAGCCACACGCCGCGGCAGGCGGGGCAGTAATCGATCTCGATGCCGTGACGCTCCGCCATCACCAGCGTGGTTTCGACACAATGCGGGCATTTCATGATGTGCCCTTTAGTCGTTGCTATTCATGAAGCCGAGCAGTTGGAGCAGGCTGGTGAACAGGTTGAAGATGCTGACGAACAGGCTCACGGTTGCAAGGATGTAGTTGGTCTCGCCACCGTGGACGATGCGGCTGGTCTCGAACAGAATCATGCCCGACATCAGCAGCACCACCGCGGCCGACACCGTGAGCGAAAGGGCCGGGATCTGGAAGAACACGGCCGCCAGCCCTGCCAGCAGCGCCACGATCATGCCGGCAAACAGGAAGCCGCCCATGAAGCTGAAGTCCCGCTTGCTGGCGAGTACCCAAGCCGACAGGCCGAAAAAAATCAGCGCCGTACCGCCGAAGGCCATGGCCACGATCTCGCCGCCACCCTGCATCGCCAGGTAGTGGTTGACGATCGGCCCAAGGGTGTAGCCCATGAAACCGGTGAGCGCAAACACCGCGCCCAGCCCCCACGCACTGTGGCTCAGCTTGTAGGTGGCAAACAGCAGGCCGAAATAGCCCACAAGGGTGATGATGATGCCGGGGTGCGGCAGCTTGAACGCCGCGCTCACTGCCGCCACCGCAGCGCTGAACGCAAGCGTCAGCGCCAGCAGCGCATATGTGTTGCGCAACACACGATGGGCGGGCGCAGAGGCGATGACGGCGCCGGATGAATAGGCCGTGGCGACCGTGGCGCTCTTGCTCCAAGCATTGCTGTCGTTCATGTCAAGCTCCTGTGAGAAGTCGATAGCGTCACTTTACGCACCAAAACACTTCGCGTAAATTCGTATTTATTAATTTTTCTTTTCGTTTTATTCGAACTGAAAGAAGGACTCCGGCGTGAACTTCAAACACCTGCATTACTTCTGGGTGACCGCCAAGACCGGCGGCATCGTGCGTGCGGGCAAGCAGTTGCACCTCACGCCGCAAACCCTCAGCGGGCAGATCAAGCTGCTGGAAGAGCAGCTCGGCAAACCGCTGTTTCGCAAGAGCGGCCGCAGGCTGGAGCTCACTGTGGCCGGTCAGATCGCGCTGCGTTACGCGGACGAGATCTTCGCCCTGGGCACCGAGCTGGAGACCGTGATGCAGCACGATCAGCCCGTCCGCCCCGCTGTGCCGCTACGCATCGGCATCACCGACGCCGTGCCCAAGGCCATTGCCTACCGGCTGATCGAGCCCGCGCTGCAAGGGGACGAATCGCCCAGGCTGATCTGCGAGGAAGGCGAGATAGACGATCTGCTGGCCGACCTGGCGGTGCATCGCCTCGATCTGGTGATTGCCGACGCCCCCTTGCCCGCGCACGTGAATGTGCGCGCGTTTAACCACCGGCTCGGCCGCAGCACGCTGAGTTTTTTTGCCGCGCCGCAACTGCATGCGCGCGCGGTGCAGCCCTTTCCGCGCTGTCTGGCGGAGCTGCCGCTGCTGCTGCCGGCGACCAGTTCAGCGGCGCGCGGCCAGATCGACCGCTGGCTGGGCAGCCACAAAATCGCTGCGCATGTCGCGGGGGAATTCGAGGACGGTGCGCTGATGACCGCATTCGGCCGCGAAGGACGCGGCGCGTTTGCCGCCCCCAGCGTGCTGCAGGGCGATCTGGAGCGCGAGCTGGGCGTGCGCCTGCTCGGTCACTGCGACGACGTTCAGCAGGAGTTCTACGCCATTTCAGTGGAGCGGCGTATCACCCATCCCGGCGTGGCGCAGATCACCCGTCTGGCGAAAGACCTGCTCGCGCTCTGAGCCGGGCAAAAAGCTTCGCACCAGGCTCAAGGAAAGACCGGAATGTCGGCGTCCATGCCCTCGGAGGCCACGTTCGGGCAACATGCCTTCATGCGGTCCAGGATGTGCTGCACCTGCTCTGGCACCACGTCGGCCATCACCAGTACCTGACCGGAGGCAATCGCATCCTTGAAACGCTCCAGGCGGGTGCTGCTCACGCTCACCCCCACCAGACTGCTGGCCCAGCTGCCCACTAGCGCGCCGGCTGCGGCCAGTGCAATCACAATGCCACCCGCCGGAATGATGGCCATGCCCGGCAGCGCCACCGCCACCAGTCCGGCAATCAGCCCCGTGGTGCCTCCGGCTGCCGCACCGCGCTCGATGGCGGGGATGAGGTCGGAGCGCTGGGCGATGCCCGCCTCGGGCAGATCGCCCAGCGGCGTGCCCTCGCGGGCCAGTACGTGGATGTGCTTGTCCGAAATGCGCGCCAGCAAGAGCTGATCGACCAGGGCGTGCGCGCTTTGCACGTCCGGGGCAAGAAAAAACAGTCTGCGCATGATTGTCTCCCGATGGATCGATGGTCGATGTCGAGGCCAACCCACATTTGTTCGGATTGGTCGGTCGTTAGCCTAATCCCCCCGTCTGAAAACGGGCTTAGGGTTTTGACCAAGCCGGACGCCGACCCGCAGATCGACTACAGTTGTGAATTGACGTATACGTCAATTCAACGGGATGCGGCGCGAAAGACGCCGCACGCAAGGAGACAGCGATGACCGACTTGTCCGACGCCAGGGTACTGGCCGCCTACACCCCGCAGCAGAGGCTGCGCTTCGTCACCGCAGCATCGCTGTTCGACGGGCATGATGCGGCGATCAACATCATGCGGCGCATTCTGATCCAGATGGGCGCGGAGGTGATCCACCTGGGCCACAACCGTGCGGTCGACGAAATCGTCACTGCGGCGATTCAGGAGGATGTGCACGGCATCGCGATCTCCAGCTACCAGGGCGGGCACATGGAGTACTTCCGCTACATGATCGACCGCCTGCGCGAACTCGGCGCCGGACATATCCAGGTATTCGGCGGCGGCGGCGGGGTGATCGTGCCCGAGGAAATCGCCGCGCTGCAGGCATACGGCGTGGCGCGCATCTACAGCCCGGAAGACGGACAGACGCTGGGCCTGCAGGGCATGATCGGCGACATGCTCAAGCGCGCCGACCGGCCGCTGCCGTCGCTGCACGCCGAGCACGCGCTGGACCTGCTGGCCAACGACCCGCAAACCCTGGCGCGCCTGATCACACAGCTGGAAAACGGCACGGCAGACCCGGCGCTGCTGCGCGAACTCCACGCCCGCGCCGGCTCTGCACGCGCTGTGGTGCTCGGTGTCACCGGTACCGGCGGCGCGGGCAAGAGCAGTCTGGTCGACGAGTTGATCCGCCGTGTGCGGCTCGACCAGGATGATGCACTGCGCATCGCGGTCATCAGCATCGACCCGTCGCGGCGCAAGAGCGGCGGCGCGCTGCTGGGCGACCGCATCCGCATGAACGCCATCGGGCCGTGGCAGCGCGGCCAGGGGGTGTATGTGCGCAGCCTGGCCACGCGCGAGGCCGGAAGCGAAATCAGCAAGGCGCTGCCTGACGTGATCGCCGCGACCAAAGCGGCCGGATTCGATCTCGTGCTGGTCGAAACCTCGGGCATCGGCCAGGGGGATGCTGCCATCGCGCCGCTGGTCGATCTCAGCCTGTATGTCATGACCCCTGAATTCGGTGCGGCTAGCCAGCTCGAAAAAATCGACATGCTCGACTTTGCCGACTTTGTTGCGATCAATAAATTCGACCGCAAGGGGGCGATGGATGCGCTGCGCGACGTGGCCAAGCAGGTGCAGCGCAACCGCGGCGCCTTCGACCAGCCGGTCGAGGCCATGCCGGTGTTCGGCACCCAAGCCAGCCGCTTCAACGACGACGGCGTCACTGCGCTGTATCAGGCGATCAAACCCCAGATGGCCGAACATGGGCTGGCGCTGCAACCCGGGCGCCTGCCCAAGGTGAGCACGCGCCACAGCACCCATCAGACCCCCATCGTGCCGCCTGCGCGCAACCGGTACCTGGCCGAGATCGCCGACACCTTGCGCAGCTATCACCGCACGGTCGAGCAGCAAAGCCGCCTGGCCCGACAGGTGCAGCAGCTGCGCGAGGCCGCGAACATCCTGCAAGCGAGCAAGCCCGACAAGCCCAGCGCCGCCGAGGCCGCGCGCGAGCAGGCCATGCTGCGCGAGCAGGCCATGCTGCCGCAGGCGCGCAAGCTGCTGGCGATGTGGCCGGACATGCAACGCGCTTACGCGGGTGACGACTACGTGGTCCGGATCCGCGACAAAGAAATCCGCACCCGCCTGACGTACAAGACCCTGTCGGGCAACATCATCCGCAAAGTCGTGCTGCCGAAATACGAGGACCACGGCGAGCTGCTCAAGTGGCTGATGCGCGAAAACGTCCCCGGCAACTTTCCGTATACCGCCGGGGTGTTTGCCTTCAAGCGCGAAAACGAAGACCCCACGCGCATGTTCGCTGGCGAGGGCGATCCGTTTCGCACCAATCGGCGCTTCAAGCTGCTGTCCGAAGGCATGCCGGCCAAGCGCCTGTCCACTGCGTTCGACTCGGTCACCCTCTACGGTGCCGACCCCGACCGCCGCCCGGACATCTACGGCAAGATCGGCAACTCCGGAGTCAGCGTAGCCACGCTCGACGACATGAAGGCGCTGTACGACGGCTTCGACCTGTGCGACCCGGCAACCAGCGTATCGATGACCATCAACGGTCCGGCACCGACCATTCTGGCGATGTTCCTGTGTACCGCGATCGACCAGCAGCTCGACAAGTTCCGTGCCGATAACGGTCGCGAGCCGACCGACGACGAAGCCGCCAAGATCCGGGCCTGGGTACTGGAAAACGTGCGCGGCACGGTGCAGGCCGACATCCTCAAGGAAGACCAGGGGCAGAACACCTGCATCTTCTCCACCGAGTTCAGCCTCAAGGTCATGGGCGACATTCAGGAATATTTCGTCCGCCATCGGGTGCGCAATTTCTACTCGGTAAGCATTTCCGGCTACCACATCGCCGAAGCCGGCGCCAACCCGATCAGCCAGCTCGCCTTCACCCTGGCCAACGGCTTCACCTTCGTCGAGGCGTATCTAGCGCGCGGCATGCACATCGACGACTTCGCGCCCAACCTCAGTTTCTTTTTCAGCAACGGCATGGACCCGGAATACAGCGTGCTCGGCCGCGTGGCGCGGCGCATCTGGGCCATCGCCCTGCGCGACAAATACGGGGCAAACGAGCGCAGCCAGAAGCTCAAATACCACATCCAGACCAGCGGCCGCAGCCTGCATGCGCAGGAAATCGCCTTCAACGACATCCGCACCACGCTGCAGGCGCTGATCGCCATTTACGACAACTGCAACAGCCTGCACACTAACGCCTACGACGAAGCGATTACCACGCCCACCGAGGAATCGGTGCGCCGCGCCATGGCGATCCAGCTCGTCATCAACCGCGAATGGGGGCTGGCCAAGTGCGAGAACCCCAACCAGGGTGCCTTCATCATCGATGAGCTCACCGACCTGGTCGAGGAAGCCGTGCTCAAGGAGTTCGAAGCAATCGCCGAGCGGGGCGGCGTGCTCGGGGCGATGGAAACCGGCTACCAGCGCGGCAAGATCCAGGAGGAAAGCCTGCATTACGAAATGCTCAAGCACACCGGCGAGCTGCCGATCATCGGTGTCAACACCTTCCGCAACCCGCATGGCGACGCGCTGCCTGCCCAGATCGAACTCGCCCGCTCGACCGAGGAGGAAAAGGCGTCGCAACTGCGTCGACTGGCCGAATTCCACGCGCGCCACGCGACCCACGCACCCGCCATGCTGCAGCGATTGCAGCAGGCAGTGCTCGACAACGCCAATGTGTTCGAGGTGCTGATAGACGCGGTGCGGGTGTGCAGCTTGGAGCAGATCACCCAAGCGCTGTTCGAAGTTGGCGGACAGTACCGGCGCAATATGTGAGCCCCCCGCACGGTATTATCACCTGCAGCTGCGCCTGCTGCGCGGCGATTTTCGTTTTCGCCGCCATGCCCACACCGTCCGCCTCGCTTCGCGCCAGCGCGCTGATGCTGCTGGCCTCGTTCATCTGGGGCACGGCCTTCGTGGCGCAGACCGCAAGCATCGGCCGCATCGGCCCGTTCTTCTACACCGGACTGCGCTTCATGCTCGGCGCTGCGGTGGTGGCTGCGTTCATGGCGCTTCGCCCACGCCCCGACCCAGCTGCGTATCCGCATTCCACACCGCGCAACCTGCTGCGCGACGGCGGCCTGCTCGGACTGGTCGTGGTGCTGTCGATCTCGCTGCAGCAGATCGGTCTGCAATCGACTGCGGTGGCCAACGCCGGGTTCATCAGCTCGCTGTATGTAGTGCTCGTGCCGCTGCTTGGGCTGCTGGGTGGACGGCGGGTGGGCGGCGGCGTGTGGCTGGGCGCAGTGCTGGCGCTGCTCGGCATGTATCTGCTCAGTATGCGCAGCGGCTACAGCGTGCGCCAAGGCGATTGGCTGCAGCTGGCCGGCGCGCTGATCATCACGGTGCAGATTCTGCTGCTGGGCCGGTTGGCGCCGCGGCACGATCCGCTGCGGCTAGCGGTCATGCAGTTCGTAGTCTGCGGCATGCTCTGCCTGGGGGCCGGCGTCCCGATGGAGACTCTCAGCCTGGCGGCATTGCAGCAGGCCGCATGGACCATTGTGTATGGCGGCGCGCTGTCGGTCGGCGTGGCCTACACCCTGCAGGTGGTGGCGCAGCGCGACGCCATCGCCGCCCATGCCGCGGTGATCTTCAGCATGGAAAGCGTATTCGCCGCACTGGCTGCGTGGCTGATGCTGCAGCAGACGCTGGACCTGCGCGCCCTGCTCGGCTGCGCGCTGGTGTTCTGCGGGTTGGTGGTATCGCAGCTCTCGCCTCGCGCCCTGGTTGCTAGCCTGCGGGCCCGGCTGCGCGCCCTGGAGCCCGTACCTGCGGTGGATCGCTGGGAAGTTGTGAAAATTTCGTCGCGAGCATCCCGGTGGCAAGGCGCACGGTGCGCAGGGTCGAAACAGATCCATCAGATCGGCCAGCCCCGAGCACCGCGCTTTACGGCCTGCGGGCTGCGCAGCAGAAAAATTCACAATTTCTGACATGGCCGCAAAGCCACGCCCCAGTCCGATCTGGCCCGACCTGCCGCTGCAACACGACGCACCGGCAACGGCGCATCCGGCTGGCAGTGTGCGGTTGTCGCGGCGCATGTCCGAGCTTGGGCTGGCATCGCGGCGCGAGGCCGATCACTGGATCGAACGCGGCTGGGTGCTGCTCGACGGTGTGCCGGCAGAACTGGGCGCCAAGGTGGCGGCCGACCTGCCGGCGTCGCGCATCGCGATTCACCCAGCGGCAGCGCAGCGACAGGCCGAGCAGGTCACCATCCTGCTGCACAAACCGGTGGGCTATGTCAGTGTCCAGGCCGAGCACGGCTACACACCGGCAGCCACGCTGATCCGGGCCGACACCCGCTGGGAGGGCTGCAAGCTGCCCCGGCGGTTCTCCTCCGGGCGATTGCAGCATCTGGCGGTGGCGGGCCGGCTGGACATCGACTCCACCGGGCTGCTGGTGCTCACGCAGGACGGCCGCATCGCCCGTCGGCTCATCGGAGAGCACGGCGCGGTCGAGAAAGAATACCTGGTGCGGGTGACGCTACTTGATGCCCAGACGGTGGGCGACGACGATGTGCAGTCGCACTTTCCCGCCGCGCAGCTCGCCCTGCTGCGCCACGGCCTGACCCTCGACGGCCAGCGGCTGCGCCCGGCGCAGGTGGAGTGGGTCAACCCGCAGCAGCTGCGCTTCGTGCTGCGCGAAGGCAAGAAGCGGCAGATCCGCCGCATGTGCGATAGCGTTGGACTGCGCGTAACGGGTCTGAAACGTGTACGCATCGGCCAGGTGCGGCTGGGCGCACTACCCGTCGGGACATGGCGCTACCTGCGCGACGACGAGCAGTTCTGACCGAACAGGCGCAAAAAACCGGCGTTCCCATCCCCACACCTCGGGCGCGGTGGTATGGCCGCAAGACATGCGCGCAACACCCCTGCCCGACCTAACAGGCCGTTGAAAAACGTCGCGAAGATGGCCAGATGCAAGGCGCACGGCGCGCAGCGACCGAGACATATCAAATAGATAGGCGAGGCAGCGAGCACCGCGCAACGCCGCAGATGGCCCACCGCAGTAGTTTTTCAACGGCCTGCTAAGGCAACACTGAATAAGTCCTTGTGATGCGGCGCAGGTTTTGAACGCGGGCTCTGCACGCGCCTGCCGTCAAGTTGTCACAAGCCCTGCACTGCGCTTGACTTTGTTGCACCGCAGCAGACTTCCATTTGACATTCATCAACGACAAACTGCTAAATCAGTGCGTGCTTATAGAGGGTTGTCCTAATGTCCAAGCCCGCGCGCGCAGGGAACAATGCGCCATCTTTTGTGGAGCCTGAGCATGGATTCGAAACGTCGCACATGGTTGATCGCAACGGGCTGCGCCGGCTGCGTGGCGGCGGGAGGTGCGGCCGTCCCCTTCGTGGACTCGCTCGCCCCGTCTGCCAAGGCGCGGGCCGAGGGAGGGCCGGTGGACGTGGACATCAGCACCCTACGCCCGACCGAAAAGATCACGGTGCTGTGGCGTGGTCAGCCGGTCTGGATCCTGCACCGCACCCCGGCCATGCTGCAGTCGCTCAACGAAACCCAGTCGCTGGTTGCCGACCCAGACTCCAAGCGCACCGCCTTTCCCACTCCGCCGTGGGCACAGAACCAATGGCGCTCGATCAAGAGAGAGTATCTGGTGGTCGTGGGCATTTGCACCCACCTAGGTTGCTCGCCAGTGGACCGGTTCACCCCGGGGCCACAGCCCTCGCTGCCGGCCGACTGGGACGGGGGCTTTCTCTGCCCCTGCCACGGCTCGATGTTTGACCTGGCCGGACGAGTGTTCAAGAACATGCCGGCGCCCGATAACCTTGTGGTGCCACCGTATATGTATCTGACACCGACCAAACTGCGCATTGGCGAGCACACGCAAGCCTGACGAGGCCGCACGGCCTGTATCACCCCACCAGACCGACAGGAGACATCTAATGGCAGACCAAACGCTGCATGGCGCGCATGCCACACCCGAGTACGGCGGGCTGCGTGGCTGGATCGACAAGCGCTTTCCATTCTCCTCGCTTTGGAGCGCTCACCTGACCGAGTACTACGCGCCGAAGAATCTCAATTTCTGGTACTACTTCGGCTCGCTGTCGATTGTGGTGCTAGCGATCCAGATCGTCAGCGGCATCTTCCTGGTGATGAACTACAAGCCCGATGCCGCGTTAGCCTTCGCCTCGGTCGAGTACATCATGCGCGATGTCAATTGGGGCTGGCTGATCCGCTACATCCACTCCACCGGCGCGTCGGCGTTTTTCATCGTCATCTACCTTCACATGTTCCGCGGCCTGATCTACGGTTCGTACCGGACACCGCGCGAGCTGATCTGGATTTTCGGCTGCCTGATTTTTCTCAGCCTGATGGCCGAGGCCTTCTTCGGCTATCTGCTGCCCTGGGGACAGATGTCGTTCTGGGGCGCTCAGGTCATCGTCAACCTGTTTTCCGCCATTCCGGTGATCGGCCCCGACCTGGCGGTGTGGATCCGCGGTGATTATGTGGTCAGCGATGTCACGCTCAACCGCTTTTTCGCCTTCCACGTGATTGCGATTCCGCTGCTGCTCATCGGTCTCGTCGGCTCGCACATCATCGCCCTGCATCAGGTGGGATCGAACAACCCAGACGGCATCGAAATCAAGGACAACAAGGACGGCCGCGGGATCCCGCGTGACGGTGTGGCCTTCCATCCCTACTACACCGTGCACGACCTGTTCGGGCTGTCGGTATTCCTAATGATCTTCTGTGCGGTCGTGTTCTTCGCACCGCAGTTCGGCGGCTATTTCCTCGAGCACAACAATTTCATCCCGGCCAACCCGCTCAAGACCCCGCCGCACATCGCGCCAGTGTGGTATTTCACGCCCTTCTATTCCATCCTGCGGGCCACCACCAGCACCACGGTGCACATCTGGATGGTCGTGCTCGTCATCGCCACGCTGTATGCGCTATGGCGTAACCGCAGCAGGCCCACACGCGCTGCGCTGTTTGCCGTGGGCGGGGGGCTTTTGTTGTGGGCTCTGGCCTCGATCGACGCCAAGTTCTGGGGCGTGGTCAGCATGGGAGGGGCAGTGCTCATCTTTTTCTTCCTACCTTGGCTGGATCATTCGCCGGTCAAGTCCATCCGCTACCGGCCGAGCTGGCACCGCGCGATCTATATCCTGTTCGCACTCAATTTCATCGTGTTGGGCTATTTCGGCATCCAGCCGCCGTCGCCGCTAGCCTACGCCGTGGCGCTGACCTGCACCCTGCTGTACTTCAGCTTCTTTTTCCTGATGCCGTGGTGGAGCCGGATGGGCACCTTCAAGCCCGTGCCGCAACGCCTGACCTACAAAGCCCACTGATACGCGCGCCCATGAAATCCCTCCTGCACCGCCTCGGCCTGGGACTGCTGCTCGGCCTGATGCTGCACGGCGTGGCCAGCGCCGCGGCCGAACAGCAAGAGATCCCGCTCGACCATGCACCCTACCGGGTCAACAACATCCTGGCGCTGCAAAACGGCGCGCGGCTGTTCGTCAATTACTGTCTGGGTTGTCACTCGGCCAAGTACATGCGCTACGAAAGCCTGCGCCGCATCGGCCTGACCGACGATCAGATCCAGCACAACCTGATGTTCGGCAACGCCAAGATCGGCGACACCATGCGCGTGGCGATGACGCCGGAACAGGCCGAAAAATGGTTTGGCATCGAACCGCCCGACCTGACCATCATCACCAAGGCGCTGGCCTCTCACCGCGGTAGCGGCGCCGATTACCTCTACACCTACCTGCGCACCTTCTACCGCGACGACAGCCGCCCCACCGGCTGGAACAATCTGGTGTTTCCCGGCGTGGGCATGCCTAACCCGCTGTGGATGCTGCAGGGCGAGCGTGCAGCCAACTTCCAGGTCGGTCCCGACCCGACCGACCCGAAGGTCAAGCTCAAGACCTTCGTCGGCTTTACCCAGCTGACCCAGGGTACGGAGTCGCCAAACGAGTATGATTCATCGATTGCCGACTTGGTTGCCTACATGCAGTGGATGGCCGAGCCCGATCAACTGTTTCGCAAGCGCCTTGGCGTCATCGTGCTCATCTTCCTAGGACTGTTCACTTTCCTCACATGGAAGCTGAAATCGGAATACTGGAAGGATGTGAAGTAGCCCGCAAATCCACCCGTATCCCGGGCCCGGCACCGGGCCCACACCGCTTCGGGGTGGCTACGCCACCCCGTTGTGTTTTTGCGAGATTCTGGTCGGCTCGCCCCGCGCTCCTCGTGAAAAGGGCGCGGAGCATCCTGGGTCACTGATCGATTTTTGACAGGAGTCTGTATTCATGATGGTGCTTTATTCCGGCACGACCTGCCCATTCTCGCAGCGTTGCCGTTTCGTGCTGTTCGAAAAAGGCATGGATTTCGAAATCCGCGACGTCGACCTATTCAACAAACCCGAAGACGTCAGTGTCATGAATCCCTACGGCCAGGTGCCCATCCTGGTCGAGCGCGATCTGATTCTTTACGAATCGAACATCATCAATGAGTACATCGACGAGCGCTTTCCGCATCCGCAGCTCATGCCTGGCGACCCCATCGCGCGTGCGCGCGTGCGCCTGTTCCTGTTCAACTTCGAAAAGGAACTGTTCGTCCATGTCAGCACCCTGGAATCGCGCCAGACCAAGTCCAACGAAAAAGCCCTGGAAAAGGCCCGCGCAGCCATCCGCGATCGCCTCACTCAGCTCGCCCCCGTGTTTCTGAAAAACAAATACATGCTCGGCGAGGAGTTCTCCATGCTCGATGTGGCCATCGCCCCGCTGCTGTGGCGGCTAGACCACTACGGCATCGAGCTGCCCAAATCGGCCCTGCCGCTCGCGAAATACGCCGAGCGCATCTTCGCCCGGCCGGCGTATATCGAGGCACTCACGCCCTCGGAAAAGATCATGCGCAAGTGAGGATTGGCATCCGATGGACAGCGCGCACAACACCACATCCACCAAGCCATACCTCGTCCGCGCACTCTACGAGTGGTGCACGGACAACGGTCTGACGCCCTACATCGCAGTACAGGTGGGTGCTGGCGCACGCGTGCCGATGGAGTTCGTAAAAAACGGTGAAATCGTGCTCAACATCAGCTTCGACGCCACCAGCGGCTTGCACATCGGCAACGACGACATCCGCTTCAAGGCCCGCTTCGGCGGTGTGGCCCGCGACATCGTCATCCCCATCGGCCAAGTCACCGCAATCTACGCCCGCGAAACCAGCCAGGGCATGGCCTTCCCCGCGGAAACGGACCACGCACAGCAATATGCAGACCTCGTTGATGCCTCAGCCGCGGAAGACCGGCGGGACGAAACGCCTGGCGCAGCGTCCCCCGCGGCTCCGGCCCGGCTGCGCCCTGTAGAATCTGGCGTAGCCGATCAGACCTCCCCCCCACCCGACGAACCACCGCCCTGCGCACCGCGTCCCGGCGGCGCGCGTCTGACCCGCGTGAAGTGAAATAGCTGCAGCCGTCGCGTGCCGCGCCGCACGCGCCGTCTTTTGCCGACTTAGCTCAGCTGGTAGAGCAACCGCCTTGTAAGCGGTAGGTCATCCGTTCGATTCGGATAGTCGGCACCAGAAAACTCATAAAGAATCAATAACTTACAGAGCCACACACGTTGCGGCTCTATATTCATATCTGGCCCAGCTGTGAGCTTTTCTGAACCGCGATTCCCCCTGAATTCCCCCAAACTTACGCAAAGGCACGCAACCACACTCCCCCATGTCCCTCATCGCATTAGCTTGAACGGCACGAGTTGATTCAAATCGGCCCTTCAGTTGATGGTGCGCTTGTCCTCGACGCTCACTCGTGCGGTTGAGGCTGCGGGTTGGCTGTAGGGGTCTGCGGCACCGCCAATGCTGGCATCTGCCGAATCTGCGCCTGCACTTGCGCGCAGAGCGGCTGATAACGCTGTTCCACCTCCTGACCGCCCCACCAGCGCCCGGCGATCGTCATCTGTCAATAGGGCGACGGCTATAGCTGCGCCTGTTTGCCAGGAAAACAGCGTGTCGGGCACCGTTCCATGGATCGCTTCATGCGCTTCCTCGGCGTCCAGCTTGACCACCCGGTCTGCCAAGGCCGATTCCAAAGCCGGTGTGGCCGCCTTGGCGATGGCCTGCGCAATCTTGTTGGTGTTGATCTCCGGCGTGGGTACGGCGATCTCACGCGCGTCAATGTGCTGACCGATGAGTTTGCCTAGCCTTTCTGCATCGGATCGGGCTCGATGAGGCCGCGCAGGCGCTGCACAGTCTCAGCGCCTGCCAGGCAAAGGGCAAAACCGTCGTGCAGATCTGACCCGCCCGGGCCAGGTCCAGCAACGTCCCGCGCGCCCGGGCGCAAAACCGCAAATCCTGCGCGCGCAAGTCGGAATAAAAGAGCTTCTGGACAAATCGTCTCGATTTGTATCAAATCATGTCCGAGCCTTTACTGGCTCTTTCAGGGAGTGTGCAATTCGCCCAGGTCGACACCGACCTGGGCTTTTTTTGTGTGGCTGTGAGGGCTCCCCGGCAGTGCGCAGCAGGCCCGAAAAGCAGTCCTGCTGCGACTGAGAGACAATGCCCCATCCGCATGTATCGTTCCCAGCATGACCTCTCCTGCCCCACGTACCGACTGGCCCGAGTCCATCGTCTTGCACAAGCGCTCGCGCGTGCTCGAATTGCGCTATGCCGACGGCACGGTGTACCGGCTGCCCTATGAGCTGTTGCGGGTGTACTCGCCATCTGCCGAGGTGCGCGGACACGGGCCGGGGCAGGAAACGCTACAGACCGGCAAACGCGAAGTCGAAATCGTCGGCGTCACGCAGGTCGGTCATTACGCGATCCAGCCCACTTTTTCCGACGGTCACGACAGCGGCATCTACACTTGGAGCTACCTGCACCATCTCGGGCAGAACCAGGACACGCTTTGGGCGGACTATCTCGCCCGGCTCGAGGCTGCCGGCGTGGATCGCGACACGCCGTTGCCCGCTGCCGGCTCCTCTACGCACCACTGTTCCTCTCACTAAAAGCCCTCATGTCCGAAACCCAAGCCTGCGCCAGCACGCATTTCGGCTACCAGCAGGTTGCCGAAGAGGAAAAAGCCGCCCGGGTGCGCGCCGTGTTCGATTCGGTCGCCCCGCGCTACGACCTGATGAACGATCTGATGAGCGCCGGACTACACCGCGTCTGGAAAGCCTTCACCGTGGCGATCTCGGGAGCTCGCACCGGGGATCGGGTGCTCGACGTCGCGGCTGGCACCGGCGATCTGTCGCGCGCCTTCGCTCGCCGGGTCGGCCCGACCGGTGTGGTGGTGATGAGTGACATCAACGGTGCGATGCTGCGCGCGGGTCGCGACCGGCTCATCGACGCAGGCGTGCTGGTGCCCAGCGTGCTTTGCGACGCGGAAAAGCTGCCATTTGCCGATGCCACTTTCGATCTGGTCAGCGTGGCCTTCGGGCTGCGCAACATGACGCACAAGGACATCGCGCTGCGGGAAATGCGCCGTGTGCTCAGGCCCGGCGGCAAGCTGCTGGTGCTCGAGTTCTCCAGACCCTGGGAGCCCCTGCGCGGCGCCTACGATCTGTATTCGTTCCAGGTGCTGCCGCGGCTGGGCAAGCTGGTGGCGGGAGACGCGCAGAGCTATCAGTATCTGGCCGAGTCGATCCGCATGCACCCCGACCAGCAAACCCTGGCGCAAATGATGCGCGACGCCGGATTCGGCCATGTCGACTGGCACAACCTCTCTGCCGGCATCGTCGCCTTGCACATCGGACAAAAATATTGACCTCACACAATGTGCGTCCTGCGGGCAGAACTTTCCCGGCTCATTCGTAACAAAATGTCACCATCTTTCCATCAGCTCAGGCTACATATGAAAACAACCGGTTTGCTCCGCACTGTCCTCACCTTCGGTCTGATGCTCGTCTTGGCGTTGGGCGCAATCGACGCGCACGCCAAGCGCCTCGGGGGCGGCAAGAGTCTGGGCCGACAGAGCAACGCCGTGGCACAGCGCGAGGCCGCACCGCCACAGCAGGCCGCGCCCACGGCCGCGCGCCAGCAGGCAGCGGCCACGCCGCCAGCCAAGCAGCCTAGCCGCTGGGGCGGCATTCTGGGTGGCCTGGCTGCCGGCCTTGGACTGGCGGCGCTGTTCCATGCGCTAGGTCTTGGCGGCGCGCTGGCCTCCTTCCTCGGATCGGCGCTGATGATCGGTCTGATCGCGCTGGCTGCATTTTGGATTTTCAGCCTGCTGCGTCGCAGATCCGCCGCTGAGCAAACCACCCAGTTGCAGTATGCCGGGGGGCCGCTGCAGGGTGATGCGCAGACGCCGCTGGGCGCCGAGGCACACATGCCGCCACAGTGGTCCTCCAACACCATGCCGCAGGCTGCCGGTGCCTCGCGCATTCCCGCGGATTTCGACCAGGAGGGTTTTCTGGCCAGCGCCAAGCAGCACTACATCCGCCTGCAGCAGGCTTGGGACGCGGCCGACCTCGGCAGTCTCAAGACCTTCACCACCGACGAGATGTTCGAGGCCCTGTCAGCACAGCTGAAGCAACGCGGCATGGCGCCGAACAAGACCGATGTGGTCACGCTGAAGGCCACCTTGCTCGACCTGGAGCAAACATCCACCGAGTATGTGGCCAGCGTGGAGTTCTCCGGTCTGGTGCGCGAGGAGACCTGGGGCGGTGCCAGCCCGGTGCGTGAGGTATGGAACCTGGTCAAGCCGCGCGATGGCTCCAGCGGCTGGCGGCTTGCCGGCATCCAGCAGCTCAACTGAGAAGTTGTGAACATTTCGTTGCGAGCGGCCAGCGGGCCGCGCAGCAGAAAAATTCACAACTTTTGAGCCTTCGGCCGGATGTCCCCTCGACTGTCCCACGCCGCAGCTGCGCCAGCGCTGTGGCGTTTTTTATGGGCGCTGCAGCACCGGTAACTTTTGCGGGCCTTTTTTGCGCCACGTCGCAGCGCCCGGCATGGGCCCTCCTAGAATGCGCTGAGCTCTGCTCAGGCACATGTCTATTTCCGATCCCACCCACCAGATCCCAGACGGCACGCGTGCCGTCCCGAAGCTGCAATCGCTCATGCAGCCGGCGATCAACCATTTGCTTGCTGCCGACCCTCAGGCGCAGGACAGGCTACGCGCGCATGCGGGAAAGACGCTGGTGTTCACCGCGCCAGGAATCAACCTGTCATGGCAGATCGGCCCAGACGGCCTGCTTCATGTTCCGCAATCCGGGGCGCCTGTTGCAGACGATGCCGATCTGCACATCACTGTGGACCTCGACGCGCTGCGCCAGGCCATCGCCAGGGGCGCGCCGCTCAGCCTGAGCGCGGCGCAGGTGCGCGGCGACGCGGATCTGGCGCAAACCTTGTCCTGGCTGCTGGCCCATGTGCGCTGGGATGCGGAGGACGATCTGGCGCAGATCATCGGCGACATCCCGGCGCACCGCCTGGCGCGGGTAGGGCAAGCCGCGCTGGCCAAAGGCAGGCAGGCCTGGGAGCGCGGACAGGCAAGAACCCGCGCCTGGTTTGCCGAGGGCCCACGGGCTTTGGTCAGCCGCGATGAGTTCGCGCAGCAGCAGGATGCGGTGCGCGACCTGCGCGACCGCGCCGCCCGGCTGCAAAAACGCATTGCCCAGTTGCAACAGCACATGGACGCCAACCGGCGCTGAACGGCTCGATGCGACGTCTGCAGCGTCTGTTCAAGATTTTTTCGGTCATCCTGCGCTACGGGCTGGATGAAATCGTCCTCTCCGGCTTCCGTCACCCGTGGCTGCGCCGCCTCAGCCGTGTGCTCACCTTCGGCCGCACGCTAAATGCACCACGCGGACAGCGCCTGCGTCTGGCGCTTGAGGACCTCGGGCCGATCTTCGTCAAATTCGGTCAGGTGCTGTCCACCCGGCGCGACCTGCTGCCGATGGACATTGCCGACGAGCTCGCCAAGCTGCAGGACAAGGTGCCACCGTTCGATTCCGACCTGGCGGTGACCATCATCGAGCGCGCCTTTGGCAAACCGATCGAGGCGCTGTTCGCCACCTTCGAGCGCCAACCGGTGGCTAGTGCATCGATCGCGCAGGTGCACTTTGCCACACTGCCCGCGGCGCAAGGCGGTGCGGAGGTCGCAGTCAAGGTGCTGCGCCCCGGCATGCACAAGGTCATCGAGGAAGATCTCGCGCTGATGCACACCATGGCCGCGCTGGTAGATCGACTGTGGAAGGAGGGCAAGCGGCTCAAGCCACGCGAGGTCGTCGCCGAATTCGACAAATACCTGCACGACGAGCTCGATCTGGTGCGCGAAGCCGCCAATGGCGCGCAATTGCGCCGCAACATGGCCTCGCTCGATCTGGTGCTGATTCCCGAGATGTACTGGGACCTGTGCCGCAGCGAGGTGATCGTAATGCAGCGCATGAACGGTGTGCCGATCGGCCGCATCGATGTCCTACGCGCCGCCGGTGTGGACTTTAAAAAACTGGCGCGTGCCGGCGTGGACATTTTTTTCACCCAAGTGTTCCGCGACGGGTTTTTCCACGCCGACATGCATCCGGGCAACATCATGGTCAGCCTGCAGCCCGAGACCTTCGGCCGCTACATCGCGCTGGATTTCGGCATCGTCGGCACGCTGTCGGATTTCGACAAGGACTACCTGGCGCAGAACTTCATCGCTTTCTTCCGTCGCGACTACAAACGCGTGGCTGAACTGCACGTGGAGTCGGGTTGGGTACCGGCGGATGTGCGCATCGACGAACTCGAAGCTGCGGTGCGTAGTGTGTGCGAGCCGCAGTTCGCGCGGCCACTGAAAGACATTTCGCTCGGCCAGGTGCTGATGCGCCTGTTCCAGGTCTCGCGGCGCTTCAAGGTGGAAATCCAGCCGCAGCTCGTGCTGTTGCAAAAAACCCTACTCAACATCGAGGGCCTGGGCCGCGAGCTCGACCCCGACCTCGATCTGTGGACCACGGCTCAGCCGTTTCTCGAAAAATGGATGAAAAGCCAGGTGGGCTGGCCGGCGTTCCGCGACAAGCTCAGGAACGAGTCGACCCGCTACGCGCAGTATCTGCCGGAAATCCCCCGCTTGCTGCATCAAGCGCTGCAGGCGCAGCAGCGGCGTGACGACCCAGCGTTACGCGCCTTGCTGCAGGAGCAGCGACGCACCAATCATCTACTGCAGGTGCTGCTCGCCTTCGTCCTCGGTTTCGTCGCTGCGGTACTGCTGCTGGGTGCGCTGGATAGCCGCTGGCTGCATGCGCTGTTCTAGGGCCTGACAAGGCAACGCTGAACAACCCGCTTGCGCGCCGCGCGGCGGCTCGGCGACCGCGGGACTTGCCGCGCCTGATGCGCATGGGCACAATGCGGCGATCTTCTGCCCTGCACCACATCATGTCAGACACCCAAATCCGCCAGACCCTGCAGCGCCTGCACACCGTGCTGCAGTCTCAGCCCGAGCTCGACCCCGAGCTCAAGTCCTTGCTGCAGACACTCGACCGGGACATCCACGCCGCGCTGGAAAACAAACCCGACCAGACCGCAGCGCAGGAAAAAGGCGATCTGGCCGAGCAGGCGCAGACCCTGGCCACGCGCTTTGCCGCCGAGCATCCCAACATCGATCTGATGCTGCGCGAGTTGCGCACGTTACTGCTCGGGATCGGCATCTGACCGCGCGGCTCGCACCCCCGGCGCGGTTAGTTGCCGTGCCATGCGGATTGCGGCGATCAGGCTGCTCGGGTCGGCGCGGTCTTGACCGGCGATGTCGAACGCGGTGCCGTGGTCGGGGCTGGTGCGCATGAAGGGCAGCCCCAGAGTCACATTCACGCCCTGCTCCACCCCCAGATACTTCACCGGAATCAGTCCCTGATCGTGATACATCGCCACCACGATGTCGAATTCACCCGGATGTACCGGCGGATCGTGGCGGGCACGCATGAACACCGTGTCCGGCGGATGTGGGCCGCTGGCGTCAATGCCCTCGCGCCGCGCCTGGGCGATGGCCGGCGCGATGAAGCGTTCCTCCTCATCGCCGAACAAGCCGCCCTCTCCCGCATGCGGGTTGAGCCCGGCGACGGCAATCCGCGGGCGCGGCACACCCCAGCCTGCAGCCGCCTGATGCGCGATGCGCACGGTCTGCAGTACGGCGTCGGTGGTCACCGCGTCGATCGCTGCGCGCAGTGCCATGTGCACCGTCACCAGCACGGTCTTGAGCTGGGGATTTGCCAGCATCATGCGCACCGGCACGCCCCCGGCGAGATGCTGCAGGATTTCAGTATGCCCGGGGAACCGCACGCCGGCGGCATGCAGTGCGGCCTTGTGGATCGGCGCGGTCACCACGGCCGTCACCCGACCGGCCAGCGCGTCCCTGGCAGCGGCCTCGATGCAGGCGTAAGCCGCCGCGCCGGCGCGTGCGTCCACCCGCCCCGGAACCAGATCGGTCGGGAGTTGCACGACCGGCAGCACCGGAATGCTCAGCTCGGGCGCTGCGCACCATTCGGTCAGGCTGTCGAGCTGCACGATCACCGGGCGACTGGCCTGCGGCGTAAAGTGCATGGCCTGCGCGATGCGCGCCAGCCAGGCGGCATCTCCGTAGACCACGCAACCCTGCGCCTGCCCGAGCGAAAACGCCCGCACGATGGTCTCCGGGCCGATGCCGCAGGCATCTCCCAAAGTCATGGCCAGAGGAGCCGCGCAGCCGCGCTCAGGCCGGGTTGTCGATATCGACGAAGACATGGTCTAGACCATGGTGTGCAGCCAGATGATCGCCCAGCGCGCGAATGCCGTCGCGCTCGGTGGCGTGATGGCCGCATGACAGGTAGTTGATGCCCATCTCGCGCGCAAAGTGCACCGTGGGCTCGGAAATCTCGCCACTGACGAAGGTGTGTGCGCCGGCCGCCCAGGCCTCCTCGATCCAGTCCTGTGCAGCGCCGGTGCACCAGGCGAGCGGCCCGACCGGGGCATCGGCCTCGCCGATGACCAGCGGCGCGCGCCCCAGCCCCCGCGCCACCGCCGCCGCCAGCGCGCCGATGGTGGTCTGCGGCGCACTGCCCAGACAGCCCAGCTGCTGTTTGCCAAACCGCCCCTGCACCGTCCAGCCCAGGCGCTTGGCGAACATCACGTTGTTGCCGATCTCGCTGTGCGCATCGAGCGGCAGGTGATAGGCCAGCAGATTGATATCTGCAGCCAGCAGCAGGCCCAGGCGCTTGCGCTTGTGGCGGATCACCCGCGGATCCTCGCCCCGCCAGAAATAGCCGTGGTGCACCAGAATGGCATCTGCCCGCAGCGCAATGGCGCGCTCGATCAGCGCCAGACTCGCGGTCACTCCGGTGACGATGCGCTGGATCTGCTCGCGACCTTCGACCTGCAACCCGTTTGGGCAATAATCGGTAAAGCGTGCGCAATCGAGCAGTAGGTCGATTGCACACAGCAATTGTTCTCTGTGCATGGTGGCCTTGAAGCATGAAGACACGCCGCCATCTGGGGAACTCCCACTTGCTTACGACAATGATGCGACGCCTCTGGCTGCTATTTTCCCAGACTGTGACGATTGCGCTGGCGGCGCTGTTCGTCGTCTCCACCCTCAAACCGCAATGGGTGCAATTCGGCGCGCCCGTGTCGCTGCCTGCGCGCCCACCCGCTGTCGTGACCGTGCGCGACGCGCCAACCGCAGTGCCCACGCAGCCCGCACCGGGCAGCTACAGCGCCGCGGCGCTCAAGGCCATGCCCGCGGTGGTATCAATCACCACAGCCAAAATGCCGCGCCGCATGCCGGGGCTGGATCCGTGGTTGCGCCAGTTTCATGGCAGCCGCCAACCCACCTACGGGCTGGGGTCGGGCGTGATCGTCAGCCCCGACGGTTACATCCTGACCAACAACCATGTGGTCGACGGCGCGGACCAGATCGAGGTCACGCTGGCCGATGGGCGCCAGGCCAAGGCCACCCTCGTGGGCCGCGACCCGGACACCGATCTGGCGGTGCTGCGCATCCGGCTGGACAAGCTGCCGGTCATCGCGTTCGGCAATGACGAGACCGCGCAGGTCGGCGATGTGGTGCTGGCGATCGGTTATCCCTTCGGCGTCGGCCAGACAGTCACCCAGGGCATCATCAGCGCGTTGGGCCGCACTCAACTGGGCATCAACACCTTCGAGAATTTCATCCAGACCGATGCGGCGATTAACCCGGGCAACTCCGGAGGCGCGCTGGTCGATGCCAACGGCAATCTCATCGGCATCAATACCGCGATCTTCTCGCGCAGTGGCGGTTCGCTGGGCATCGGTTTTGCCGTGCCGGTGTCCACCGCGCGCGACGTGATGCAGCAGCTCATCACCACGGGACGGGTGGTGCGTGGGTGGATCGGGGTGGAGCCGCAGGACGTGACCGATCAAATCGCCCACAGTCTGAACCTGCCGCGGCCGGAAGGCGTAGTCATCATTGGCCTGCTGCGCCAGGGCCCCGCCGACCGCGCCGGCATGCAGCCCGGGGATGTGGTGCTCGATGTGGCAGGCCGTCCAGTGGCCAACACCGGCCAGCTGCTCAATGCAGTTGCCGCGCTCAAGCCCGGCAGCGACGCGACCATCCAGGTGCTGCGCGACGGCAAGCCACTCACCCTGCATGTGCGCATCGGCACGCGGCCACAGAACCTCAGCCAGATGCCACCCGCCGAAGACAGCGAGGGGCTGGTGCCCTGATCGGCAGGCGATTTAGGGCAACACAAAACAAGGCCCTTGCGCGGCGCTGCGCATCACACGGACTGACTCAGTGTTGCCTTAGCAGGCCGTTGAAAAACTACTGCGGTGGGCCATCTGCGGCGTTGCGCGGTGCTTGCTGCCTCGCCTATCTATTTGATATGTCTCGGTCGCTGCGCGCCGTGCGCCTTGCATCTGGCCATCCTCGCGACGTTTTTCAACGGCCTGTTAGGTCGAGGAGGACGGGGCGTTTTCCTCTTCCTCGGCGGGAGGCGCCGAATACTTCACCAGATACTGCGACGCGAGGATGCCCACCTCGAACAGCAGAATCATCGACACCGCCAGCGAGGTCTGCGACACCACATCCGGCGGCGTGACGATGGCCGCGATGATGAATGCGATGACGATGAAATAGCTGCGCCAGGACTTGAGCTGCTGCACCGACACAAGCCCGAAGCGCACCAGCACCATCAGCACCACCGGCACCTCGAACGCCGTGCCGAAGGCCATGAACATGGTCAGCATGAAGCTCAGGTACGCCTCGATGTCCGGCGCCGCGGTAATCACCTTGGGCGCAAAGCTCTGGATGAAGGTGAACAGCCGGCCGAACACGAAGAAATAGCAGAACGCCACGCCCAGGTAGAACAGCAACGTGCTGCTGACGATCAGCGGCAGAACCAGACGCTTTTCATGGGTGTACAGGCCAGGGGCAACGAAGGCCCAGATTTGGTAGAGCACCGCCGGCAGGGCGATCATGAAGGCGACCAGCAAAGTGACCTTGATCGGCACGACGAACGGTGAAATCACCCCGATGGCAATCATGGTCGATCCCTTGGGCAGGTGCGCGATCAGCGGCTGCGACAGCAGATCGAACAGCCCGGAAGGGCCCGGGTAGATCGACAGCGCCAGAAACACCACGGCGACCGCGGCAAGCGCGCGGATGAGCCGATTGCGCAGTTCGATCAGGTGCGAAATGAACGGCTGTTCGGCCTCGGGGCTGTCCGGTGGTATCGTTTTCTTGGGGTCAGACACGGGCGATGCACTCGCTTGCAAGGAGAGGGAAAAACGCGCCAGACACGCTGCGGCGACCGCGCCGCATCAGCGTTTGACGCGGTAACGCGCCATGCGCGCCGCACCGGACAGGGCCTGCGTGCGCACGCGCGCCTGCCGCCGGTACCACTGCGGCACGGCATTGCCCGAGAGTCGCTTGCGCTTTTTGGTCGGATAGGCCGGACTGGGCAGCGTAGGCGCATGCAGCCCGTCGGCGATCGACGGATTAGCCGCACCGTGCAGGCCACTGGTGGCCTCTTTCCAGGCCTCGTCGAAACTGTCGTGCAGTTCGGCCACGTTCTCGGTCACGGTTTTTTTCATGTCGAGCGCCGCGGTCTCCAGCGACGACTTGACGTTGCGCAGTTCTTCGAGATCGATCTGCCGGTTGACCTCGGCTTTGACCTCGGCCAGGTAGCGCTGCGCTCGCCCAAGCAGATTGCCCGCAGTGCGCGCCACGCGCGGCAGCTTTTCCGGCCCAAGCACGATCAGCGCCACCACGCCGATTAGGCCGATTTCGGACATTCCGATATCAAACATAGACGGTCAGGGCTGGGAAGGTGTCAGGCGCACAAGCCGGGCGGGAGAACAAAAAACCGGCATCGCTGCCGGCCAGCCCAGCCTGGTGCGCCGAACCTCAGGAGGACGACTTTTCCTTGGCCTGGACGTCAATGGCCTCCTTCTTGGCTACAGCCTCGGCGGTGAGTTGCTTGTCGGCTTCAGCCGGCTTGTCGTCTGCACTGGCATCGCGCATGCCGTCCTTGAAGCCCTTGACCGCAGCGCCGAGATCGGAGCCCATGTTCTTCAGTTTTTTGGTGCCAAACACCATCATCACGATGACCAGCACGATCAGCCAATGCCAAATGCTGAATGAACCCATGATCTACTCCTTCGCCGCAAAATTTAAGGGGCCTGTCTTTGCCAAGGGCGCGGTCCGCCCAGGACGTGCAAGTGCAGGTGAAACACTTCCTGTCCGCCATTCTGGCCGGTATTGATCACAGTGCGAAAACCGTCTTCGCAACCTTGCTCGCGCGCCAGACGCGGTGCCAAGAACAACATTTTACCGAGCAAGGCGGTATGTTCAGCACCCACATCGAACAAAGACGATAGGTGCAGTCGGGGAATGATCAGGAAATGCACCGGGGCCGCCGGGCGAATGTCGTGAAAAGCGATCAGCTCGTCGTCCTGGTAGATCAGGCGGGCCGGCAGCTGACCGGCGGCGATCTTGCAGAAAATGCAGTTGGAATCAGTCATCGCAGAACGGCCTCAGAGTGCTGCGGGATGGACAGGTTTGCGCTCGGTGGCTTGGGCCAGCCCTTGACCGCGCGGTAAATGGTCCAGAAATACACCACGGCAAGCACCAGCAGCCCAGCCCGAAGATCCAGATCAGGGCGATTCCTAACACGGACCAGAACAGCGCCCAGCAAAAGGTACGAATTTCCCAGCGCAAATGGTTTTCCACCCAGGTGCTGCGGGCGTCGTCGAGCTTGACATAGTCGATGAGCACGCCGAACCGCGGTCATGCCCCAGAAAAAGCTCAGCGCCTGCAGCACATACACCGCCAGGGCAACGGTTTTCAGGCTGTCGAGGTCCTGCGGGCTGGGCGATTGGGTGATGATTTGCGGTTCGATCATCGCGTTTGCTCGGTATTTCCGGGGCGGGCAGCGAATTCGGCCAGGCCGGAGCGGCCCTCGCGGCGCTCGAGTTCGGCCAGGACCTGCTGCGGAGTCAGGCCGTGCTGCGCCAGAGCAACCAGGCTGTGAAACCACAGGTCTGCAGTTTCGTACAGAATTTTTTCCGCATTGCCGTCCTTGGCGGCCATCACCAGTTCGGTAGCCTCTTCGCCGATCTTTTTCAGAATGGCATCTTCCCCCTTGTGGAACAGCCGCGCCACATACGAGGCATTCGGATCTGCCCCGCGGCGGCTGAGGATGGTGGTGTGAATCCGCTGCAGCGCCGCGCCGCAATCGTCCGGGGCCTGCGGCTCAGCATGCGCAAGGGCATGGTCATAGATCTGCGCTGGATCCTTGAGCACTGGGTCGGCAGCGATCCACCGGCCGTTTTCGAGGCGACTGTAGAAACACGAGGCACGCCCAGTGTGGCAGGCGATGCCGCCGGTCTGCTCGACCTGCAGTAGCACCACGTCGCCGTCGCAATCGAGACGAATCTCGCGCACGACTTGCACATGGCCGGATTCCTCGCCCTTGTGCCACAGCCGGTGGCGCGAGCGCGACCAGTACACCGCCTCGCCGCGCCGGTGCGTCTGCTCGAGCGCCTCGCGGTTCATCCAGGCAAACATCAGCACGCGGCCGGTGTGCGCATCCTGCGCAATCGCCGGGACGAGTCCGCGTGCATCCCACTTCACTTGATCGAGCCAGTCCATGGGGTGCAGTTTAGGGCAACACTGAACAAGCCCCCTGCGCACTGCGCATCCGGGCTGCGGGCGGTCTACGGCGTAGTCCTCGCTCGCCATAGCTTCGGTTATTGTCTCGGTGTACGCCTTGCATCCCATCCCGCAGCCCGCACGCCGCATCACAAGGACTGTGAGTCGGCGGTCAAGGCGACAGATCCAGGCGCATGGCGATGCCGCGTGCGGCCAGATGCCGCTTGGCCTGCCCCACGGTGTATTCGCCGTAGTGGAAGATGCTGGCGGCGAGCACCGCGTCGGCATGACCTTCGAGAAACCCTGCAGCGAGATGATCGAGATTGCCGACCCCGCCCGAGGCGATCACTGGCACACTCACTGCGTCGGATACCACGCGGGTGAGCGCCAGATCGAAACCGGCCTTGGTGCCGTCGCGGTCCATGCTGGTCAGCAGGATTTCCCCAGCGCCGGCGCGCTCCATATCGATCGCCCACTGCACCGCGTCCAGGCCGGTGGCCTTGCGACCACCGTGGGTGTAGACCTCCCAGCCGCTGCTGCCATCGCGGCGCTTGGCGTCGATCGCCACCACGATGCACTGCGCGCCGTACCTGGCCGAGGCGTCGGCGATGACCTGCGGGTTGGCGACTGCGGCGGAGTTGAAGCTGACCTTGTCTGCCCCGGCGTTGAGTAGCCGGCGCACATCATCCACGGTGCGCACACCACCGCCGACGGTCAACGGAATGAACACCTGCGAGGCCACCGCCTCGATTTGGTGCAGCAGCAGATCGCGGCCGTCGCTGGTGGCAGTGATGTCGAGGAAGGTCAGTTCGTCGGCACCCTGGGCGTTGTAGCGCGCGGCGATTTCCACCGGATCGCCTGCATCGCGCAGGCCGACGAAGTTGACGCCCTTGACCACCCGCCCGCCGCTGACGTCGAGGCAGGGAATGATGCGCTTGAACAGCATGTCGGCCCTAGCGACTGCTGACAAAACGCTGCGCCGCGGCGAAATCGAGCGCGCCGGTGTAGATCGAGCGGCCGCAGATCACGCCTTCGATGCCGCTGTCCTGCACGGCGCAGAGCTTTTCGATGTCGGCCATGCCAGACAGGCCACCCGAGGCGATCACCGGCACGTCGATCGCCTCGGCCAGCCGCACCGTGGCTTCGATGTTGATGCCCGAGAGCATGCCGTCGCGGCCGATGTCGGTGTAGATCACGCCCTCGATGCCGTAGTCCTGGAATTTGCGCGCCAAATCGACGACTTCGTGGCCGGTGAGCTTGCTCCAGCCGTCGGTGGCGACCTTGCCGTCGCGCGCGTCGAGGCCGACGAGGATGTGTCCGCCGAAAGCGCTGCAGGCATCGCGCAGGAAGCCGGGGCTTTTCACCGCTGCAGTGCCGATGATCACAAAGCTCAAGCCTTCGTCGAGATAGCGTTCGATGGTATCGAGATCGCGAATGCCGCCGCCGAGCTGCACCGGGATTTCCTCGCCCACCTCCTCGAGGATGGCGGCAATGGCCTCGGCATTGCGCGGTTTGCCGGCGAAAGCGCCGTTGAGATCAACCAGATGCAGGCGCTCGGCGCCCTGATCGATCCAGTGCCGCGCCATCGCGGCGGGGTCATCGGAAAAAACGGTCGCGCCCTGCATCTCGCCTTGTTCGAGGCGAACGCACTGGCCGTCCTTGAGGTCGATTGCCGGAATGAGCAGCATGGTGTCAGGGCAAACAGAGATCGGAAGTGGAGCAAGCGCACGGCGCGTTCACGGCGACCAGTGCAGAAAGTTTCGGTACAGCATCAGCCCGGCGTCGGCGCTTTTTTCCGGGTGAAACTGGGTGGCAAACAGATTGTCGCGCGCCACTGCGCTGGCAAAGCGCACGCCGTATTCGGTCTCGCCGGCGCTGTGGCTGGCATGTAGCGGCACGGCGTAGTAGCTGTGGACGAAGTAGAACGCCGCGCCATCGGGCACCTGCGACCAGATCGGGTGAACCGCGCCCGAGGCACTGCGCCGCTGCCACACCGTGTTCCAGCCCATGTGCGGCACTTTGTAGCGGCTGCCGTCGGGCTGCGTCTGGCCTTGCAGCTCGAATCGCTGCACCTGCCCCGGAATGAGCCCCAGGCCGTCCACATGCCCCTCGGCGCTGTGATCGAGCAGCATCTGCATGCCGACACAGACCCCGAACAGCGGCTTGTTGGCTGCGGCTTCGAGCACGGCCTGCTGCAGGCCGGATGCGCGCAGTTCACGCATGCAGTCGGGCATGGCGCCCTGCCCCGGCAGCACCACGCGATCGGCAGCGCGCACTACATCGGGATCGGCAGTGACGACCACCTCGAAATCGGTCCCCGTGGCCACATGCGCCACGGCCTGCGACACCGAGCGCAGATTGCCCATGCCATAGTCCACGACGGCCACGCGCTTCATCGGTTCAGATCAGACGGCAAGGAGGATTTACAGCGTTCCCTTGGTCGACGGCACCGCCTCGCCCATGCGCGGGTCGCGCTCGGCGGCAGCGCGCAACGCGCGGCCGAAAGCCTTGAACACGGTTTCGCACTGGTGGTGCGCGTTGTCGCCGCGCAGATTGTCCACATGCACGGTGATCGCAGCGTGGTTGACCAGCCCCTGGAAGAATTCGTGCGCCAGGTCGACGTCGAACTCGCCGATCATCGCGCGGGTGAACGGCACATGCCAGATCAGCCCGGGGCGGCCGGAAAAGTCGATGACCACGCGGCTGAGCGCCTCGTCCAGCGGCACATAGGCATGACCATAACGACGGATGCCTTTCTTGTCTCCGACCGCGCGGGCCAGCGCCTGGCCCAGGGTAATGCCCACGTCTTCGACCGTGTGGTGCGCGTCGATGTGCAGATCGCCCTGGGCCTGGATGTCTAGGTCGATCAGGCCATGCCGGGCAATCTGGTCGAGCATATGATCGAAGAAACCAACCCCGGTGGACAGCCTGGACACTCCGGTGCCATCGAGATTAATGGCCACGCAGACTTGCGTCTCGGCGGTGTTGCGGGAAACCTGGGCAGTGCGCATGAGGTGAAAGGCAGAGAAAACCGCGGGGAATGGAGCAATCGTAACGTCAACGCGCCGCGCAGGGCTGCGCCGCGATCAGGGTGTCGAGCGCGACAAGCAGCGCGTCGCACTGTGCGGTCGTACCGATGGTGATGCGCAGAAAGTCGGCGATACGCTGCGGCCGGGCAAACTGCCGCACCAGAATACGCTGCGCGCGCAGCTGCGCGGCCAGCTCCGCGCCGCCATATGCCGGGTGGCGTGCGAACACGAAATTGGCCTTCGACGGCAGCACCTCGAAGCCGCGTGCCTGCAGCCCCGCGGTCAGGTGCGCGCGGCTGTCGATGATGCGTGCACAAGTCTGCGCGAGCCACTCGGTGTCGCGGAACGCGGCCTCGGCACCAGCGAGTGCCAGACGGTCGAGGGGGTAGGAGTTGAAGCTGTCCTTCACGCGGGACAGTGCTTCGATGAGGTCGGGATGGCCCAGCGCATAGCCCACGCGCAGCCCGGCCAGCGCCCAGGCCTTGGACAGGGTGCGGATCACCAGGAGCTGGGGGTAGCGGTCGATCAGGCCAGCTGCGGTCTGCGCGCCGAAGTCGACATAGGCCTCGTCGACCACGACGACAGACTGCGAATTGGCCTCGAGCAGGCGCTGCACCTCGGCCAGCGGCAGCGCCATGCCGGTAGGCGCGTTGGGGTTGGGGAAGATGATGCCGCCGTTGTCGCCCGCCTGGAGATAGTCGTCGACCGCGATGGAAAAATCCGCGCGCAGCGGGATTTCGCGGGTAGCGATGCGGTACAGCCGGGCATAGACCGGATAGAAGCTGTATGAGATGTCCGGATACAGCAGCGGCGCCTCATGCTGCAGCAGCGCCATGAAGACATGCGCCAGCACTTCGTCGGAACCGTTGCCGACGAACACCTGCTCAGGCCGCAGGCCGTGGAAGCGGGCGATCGCCGCTTTAAGCCGGGTGGCCTGCGGATCGGGGTAAAGCCGCAGATCGGCCGAGGCTTGCGCGGCAATGGCCTGCAGCACCCGATCACTCGGGGCGTAGGGGCATTCGTTGGTGTTGAGCTTGATCAGGCCGTCGATCCTGGGCTGTTCGCCCGGCACATACGGCGTCAGGTCGTGGACGACCGCGCTCCAGTATCGGCTCATGGCTGTACATCCAGCCGCAGTTCCGCGGCGCGGGCGTGCGCGGTCAGGCGCTCGCCGTGAGCCAGCACGCTGGCGATGCGCCCCAGGGTCTGCGCGCCCTGGCGGCTGACCTCGATGATGCTCGAACGCTTGATGAAGTCGTATACCCCAAGCGGCGACGAAAACCGCGCCGTGCCCGAGGTGGGCAGCACATGGTTGGGCCCGGCGCAATAGTCACCCAGTGATTCGGAGGTGTAGGCGCCGAGGAACAGCGCCCCGGCGTGCTTGAGCGCGGGCAGGTACTGGTGCGGCTCTTGCGCAGAGATTTCGAGGTGCTCGGGCGCGATGCGGTTGGCCAGCTCGCAAGCCTGCGCCATGTCGCGTACGCGGATGAGTGCACCGCGGCCGGCAAACGAAGCAAGGATGATGTCCCGGCGCGGCATGTCGGGCAGCAGGCGATGGATCGCTGCGTCCACCGCGTCGAGATAGGCTGCATCGGGACACAACAGAATGCTCTGCGCCAGTTCGTCGTGCTCGGCCTGGCTGAACAGGTCCATCGCCACCCAGTCTGGCGGCGTGCTGCCGTCTGCCAGCACCAGAATTTCGGAGGGGCCCGCGATCATGTCGATGCCGCACACGCCGAATACCCGGCGCTTGGCCGCAGCGACATAGGCATTACCGGGGCCGACGATTTTGTCTACCGCGGGCACGGTGGCCGTGCCATAGGCGAGTGCACCCACCGCCTGCGCGCCGCCGATGGCAAACGCGCGGCTGACCCCGGCCACGGCGGCCGCAGCCAGCACCAGCGAGCTGCGCTCGCCGCCCGGCGTGGGCACGACCATGATGATCTCGGTCACCCCGGCGACATGCGCAGGAATCGCGTTCATCAGCACCGAGGACGGATACGCCGCCTTTCCTCCGGGCACATAGATGCCCACGCGATCGAGCGGCGTGACCTTTTGCCCGAGCAGGTTACCCTCCTCGTCGCGATACTCCCAACTCTGACCGACCTGCTGCAATTGCCGCGCGTGATAGCGGCGCACGCGGTCTGCCGCAGCCTCGAGTGCGTTGCGCTGCTCGGGTGTGATCGCGGCGAGCGCGGCATACAGCGCGTCCTGGCTGATCTCCAGCGCCGCCATGTCGGTCGCGTCCAGGCGGTCGAAACGGCGGGTGTACTCCAGCACAGCGGCATCGCCCCTGCTCTGCACATCGCGCAGGATGTCGGCCGCACGCAGGTCGATCTCGGCGTTCTCCTCGGCCATGCGCGAAAACAGCGCGTGGTACTGCGCCTCGAAATCGCTGCGTGTGGCGTCGAGCCGACGCAGTTGCAAGGCTTGGAGCGGGGCGTTCATGCGGCGGTCTCCTCGGCGGGCCGTACGGCCTCGCGCAATTGGTCGATCAGCGGCTTGATCTGCGCGGTGCGGGTCTTGAGCGCCGCCTGGTTGACGATCAGCCGTGCGGAAATGTCCATGATGTGCTCGACCTCGACCAGGCCGTTGGCCTTGAGCGTACCGCCGGTGGACACCAAATCGACAATCGCATCGGCAAGTCCGGTGAGCGGGGCAAGTTCCATCGAGCCATAGAGCTTGACCAGATCGACATGCACCCCCTTGGTGGCAAAGTGTTCGCGCGCCATGTGCACATACTTGGTGGCCACGCGCAGCCGCGCGCCCTGTTTTACCTGTGCGGCATAGTCGAAATCGTGCCGCACCGCCACGCTCAGCCGACAGCGGGCAATGCCCAGATCGACCGGCAGATACAGGCCGTCGGCGCCGTTGCCGGCAAAGTATTCGCGCAGCACGTCCAGCCCGGCCACACCGATGTCGGCGCCGCCGTAGCGAACATAGGTGGGCACATCGCTGGCGCGCACCAGCACCACGCGCACATCGGGCCGGTTGGTCGGCAGGATGAGCTTGCGGGTGGACTCGGGATCGCCCGACACCGTGATGCCTGCGCGTGCGAGCATCGGCAGGGTGTCGTCGAAAATGCGTCCCTTGGACAGGGCGAGGGTCAGCATGGGGTCAGGCTCCGGGAGAAGTCTTGATACGCTCGATGTCCGCGCCCAGACTGCGCAGCTTCACCTCGATCGCGTCGTAACCGCGGTCGAGGTGGTAGATACGATCGATCAGGGTCTGCCCATGCGCTGCAAGGGCCGCCACCACCAGACCGGCCGAGGCCCGCAGATCGGTGGCCATCACATTGGCGCCAGAGAGCTGCGGCACGCCACGCACCACGCAGGTGTGGCCGTCGATGTCGATCTGAGCGCCCAGCCGCACCAGTTCCTGCACATGCATGAAGCGGTTCTCGAAAATGGTCTCGGTCATGCGCGCCACACCGTCGGCCAGACAGTTCACCGCCATGAACTGCGCCTGCATGTCGGTGGCAAAGCCCGGATACTCGCTGGTGCGTACCGACACCGCACGCGGGCGGCCGCCCGGCAGAGCGTCGGCGCGCAGGCGAATCCAGTTTGCGCCGGTGTCGATCTGTGCACCGGCCTCGCGCAACTTGTCGAGCAATGCGTCTTGATGCGCCGGCTCGGCGCCCTGCACCGTGACGTCACCACGCGCCGCCAGCGCTGCGCACAGAAAGGTGCCGACCTCGATACGGTCAGGGATGATGCGGTGCTGCGCGCCGTGCAGGGCCTGCACCCCCTGGATGCGGATCTGCGAGCTGCCGTCGCCGCTGATCTGCGCCCCCATGGCGCGCAGCAGATTGGCCAGATCGACGATCTCGGGCTCGCGCGCGGCGTTGTCGATCAGAGTCTCGCCCTCAGCCAGCACGGCGGCCATCATCAGATTCTCGGTGCCGGTGACGGTCACCATGTCGGTGGTGATGCGCGCACCGCGCAGGCGCCCGGTCGGCGTATTCACGCGGGCGACGATGTAGCCGTGTTCCACCACGATCTGCGCCCCCAGCGCCTGCAGGCCCTTGATGTGCTGATCGACCGGGCGCGCGCCAATGGCGCAGCCGCCTGGCAGGCTCACCCGCGCCTGGCCGAACCGCGCTAGCAACGGCCCGAGCACCAGCACCGACGCGCGCATGGTCTTGACCAGGTCGTACGACGCCTCGAAGTGGTTCACCGCCGAGGCTTCCAGGCGGATCTCTGCGCCTTCCTGCTCGACCTGCGCGCCCAGGCTGCGCAGCAGCTTGGCTAGGGTGCGCACGTCCATGAGTTGCGGCGCATTGTGCAGTTGCACCACGTCCGAGGTGAGCAGCGCGGCGGCCATCAGCGGCAGCGCAGCGTTTTTCGCGCCGCTGGCCTGCACCACGCCTTGCAATGGGCGCTGCCCAGTGATTTTGAGTTTGTCCATGAACGCATCGAGAACCGGCAGCGATGCGCTGCGCGGCAGGCAGGCATCGGCGCCTGCGACAAAAGCGCAATTTTAGGCGCTTGGCAATGCCGCGAATTCCTGCGGGGTGAGAGTCTTCATCGACAGGGCGTGGATTTCGGCGCGCATGCGCTCGCCCAGTGCGGCATAAACCAACTGGTGTCGCTGCACCCGGGTACGTCCCTCGAACATCGGACTGACGATCAAGGCGTGGAAATGCTGGCCGTCGCCCTCGACCTGCAGATGCGTGCAGTCCAGAGCGGCGGCGATGAAGCGATGGAGATCTTGCGGGGTGGGTAAGGACATGGTCAGTTGCGCAGTTTGGTGCCGCGCATCAGCATCAGCATCGCGATGCTGCCGCACAGCAGATTGCCCAGCAATGCCGCGAGCAGGCTGATCCAGGGCGAGACATCGCCCACGCCGAAAAAGCCATAGCGAAAGCCGTCGATCAGGTAGAAAAACGGATTCAGGTGCGAGGCCAACTTCCAGAATGCCGGCAGACTGTGCACAGAGTAGAACACGCCGGACAGAAAGGTCGCCGGGGTGATGATGAAATTCTGGAACGCGGCCATCTGGTCGAACTTGTCTGCCCAGATGCCTGCGATCAACCCGAGCGCGCCCAGCATGCTCGCCCCCAGAACGGCGAACACCGCGATCCACAGCGGATGGGCGAAGCTCAGCGGCACGAACCACACGGTCACCAGCAATACCCCGGCACCGACGACCAGCCCGCGCAGCACCGACGCGCCCACGTAGGCCACGAACAGTTCCCACGGCTTAAGCGGCGACAACAGCACGAACACCAGATTGCCGGTGATCTTGGACTGGATCAATGATGACGAAGTGTTGGCAAACGCGTTCTGCAGCACGCTCATCATCATCAGCCCCGGGATGAGGAAGGCGGTGTACGGCACATGACCGAACACCAGCACATGCGCGGTGAACGCGTGCGAGAAAATCAGCAGATATAGCAGCGCAGTGACCACCGGCGCGGCCACGGTCTGGAAACCCACTTTGAGGAAACGCTGCAGCTCCTTTTGCAGCAGGGTGATCAGGCCGGTCACTTGGCGGCTCCGATGAGTTCGAGAAACACGTCTTCCAGATCGGCGCGACGCAGCTCCAGCTCGTCGATTTCGCAGCCCGCCTGGCGCAGCGCGACCAGCTTGCGTTCCACATCCAGCGCGTCGCGCACCGCAACCGCTACCCGTCCGCCCTGCGCGGTGCCCAGCTCTGGCGGTAGATTCCCCCTGACCACGCGGAAATACAGCACCGACGCGGCAAACCGTTGCAGCAGCGCCTCGGTGCGGTCGAGCGCGACCACCTGACCGGTCTTGATCACCGCGATGCGCTTGCACAGCGCTTCGGCCTCCTCGAGGTAGTGCGTGGTCAGCAGCACGGTGTGGCCCTCGGTGTTGAGCCGGGCGATGAATTCCCACAGCGACTGACGCAGCTCCACGTCCACTCCGGCGGTCGGCTCGTCGAGCACGATGACCTGCGGTCGGTGCACCAGCGCCTGCGCCACCATCACCCGGCGCTTCATGCCGCCAGACAACGCACGCATGTTCTTGTCCGCCTGCGCGGTGAGCCCGAGGTTGTGCAGCAGCTCGTCAATCCACGCGTCGTTGCGGCGAAAGCCAAAATAACCCGACTGGATGCGTAGCACCTGTCGCACGGTGAAAAACGGATCGAACACCAGTTCCTGCGGCACCACACCCAGCAGCCGGCGGGCGGTCGCGGCATCCTGCTGAACATCATGGCCGTGCACCAACACCCGCCCAGAGGTCGGCCGTGTCAGTCCGGCGAGCATGCTGATCAGCGTGGTCTTGCCCGCGCCGTTGGGGCCAAGCAGGCCGAAAAACTCACCTTCAGCGATCTCCAGCGCAATGCCGTCAACCGCGGTGTGCCGGCTGTAGCGCTTCACGACATGATCAAACGAGACTGCAGCGACGGAGGTCATCGGGCAACGACGGCCACCCTGCACGACCGCGCTGTGCGCAGCAGTGCAGGCAGCCGGAAAGACGTTCAGGGCTGCGGCGCAGCCTGGGTGAGCAAAAAATCCAGCCCGTAGGCTATGGCCAGATCATGCAGACGCTGCGGCACGCCACGCACCTGCAACGTCTGCTGCGGCGCGGCGCGGCGCAATTCGAGCAGCAGCGCCAGCCCAGAGGAATCGAAGGTCTGCAACCCGCTGGCATCGATCTCCCACGGCGCGGGCTGCGCCGACAGCGCGGCCAGCGCCTGGCGGCGCACCGCAGAGGCCGTGTTCAGCGTGAGTTCAGTGGGTAAGGAAAACGCAGGCATGGTGCAACGAGTCAGCCCGCTGCCTTGGCCTGCGCCAGGCTCTGATTCTTTTCCTTGAGCGTGGCGATCAGGCCGTCGATGCCTTTTTGCCCGATTTCCTGCGCGAACACGCTGCGATAGTTGTCGACCAGCCAGATGCCCATGACATTGACGTCGGTAATTTTCCAGCCCGCCGGGGTGTTCTCCAGGCGATAGTCGAGTTGCAGCGGCTCGCCGTTGTTGATCACCCGGGTGCGCACCGTGACCTCCTGCGCATTGGCCGGCTCACGGTAGGGCAGCAGTTTGACCTTCTGGTCCTTGATCTGCCGCACCGCACCAGCATAGGTATAAACCAGCAACTGCTTGAACTGCTGCTCCAGTTCGGCGCGCTGCGCCGGCGTGGCCTCGCGCCAGTAGCGGCCGACTGCGCTTTGGGTGATTTTTTGGAAATCCACGTTCGGCAGGATTTTTTTCTCGACGAACTGCATCACCACTTCGGGATTGCCGCTGCGCAGCTTTGGGTCCTGTTGCACGTCGCGGATGATCTCGTTGGACATGGTCTCGATCAGCTGCGGCGGCGTCAGCGCCTGAGCCGCCTGAGCCGCCTGAGCCGCCTGGGCGGCAGCGGGCAGGCCCGCGGCCAGCGCCGTGCAAGTCAGGGATAAGGCCAGGAATGCGCGTCGAAGCATGGGATGTTCTCCGGTTCTTGGGGGTTGTACGGTTAACGGATCGGTTCGCAAGGCGATGACACTGGCATCCATTCAGAAGTTGTGAATCTTTCTGGTGCGCGGCCCGCTGGCCATAAAGCGCGGTGCTCGGGTCTGGCCGATCTGGTCGATCTGTCTGGGCCCTGCGCGCCGTGCGCATGGGCAGCGGACCAATCGCGACGACGTCTTCACAACTTCTCAGCGCCCCTCGCCAGACTTAGCCGCGCTGGCGGCTTGCTGCGGCGGCATCGGCGCGGGGTTGAGCATGCTCCCCTCGCTCGGGCCGTAGCTGTACCTAGCCAGCGGGTCGGGCTCGCCCAGATCGATGATCGGACGATCGCGCACGTCCTGCACCTGCGCCTTGCGCCGCTGCTCATATGCGCTACGGGCGAATACATACGGATCGAGCGAAATTTGGTCGAACAAATTGGAGGCGTCAAGCAGGTTGGCGCGGGTGTTGACCAGGTTCAGTGCCAGCGCGCCGTAATTCGCGCTCGACGGACTGATCTGCGCACTCGGCCCGTAGGCCAAGTACATGCCGGTGCCAACGCCATCGCGCACCGTGCTCGGCCCGTAGAACGGCAGCACCAGATAGGGCCCCGAGCCCACGCCCCAACGCGCCAGGGTCAGGCCGAAATCGTTGGGGTGCTTGTAGATGCCCATTTCGGTAGCGATGTCCAGGGTGCCGAACAAGCCGAACACGGTGTTCACGCCGACCCGCATGAAGCTGCTCAACCCGTCTTTGACATTGCCTTGCAGGAAGTCATTGGTCATCGACCAGATGTCACCGAAATTGCCAAAAAAGTTGGTCACGCCGTGGCGGATCGGCGTGGGTGTGACCGCCTTGTACGCCGTGGCCGCAGGCTTGACCACGGCCCTGTCCACCTTGTCGTTGATGGTGAACATCGCCCGGTTGTAAGGCTCGAGCGGGTCTTGGGGGTTGTGCGTCGCACAACCCCCAAGCGCCGCCAGCACCAGCAGGGCTCCGGATCGGGCTGCCTGTTTCATTTGCCGTCTCCTGCCCCGCTGGAGGCGGCCTTGTTGTAGAGGAACTGACCAATCAGGTTTTCCAGCACCACGGCCGACTGGGTGTTGCGGATCACCGAGCCATTGGTCAGATTTTTTTCGCTGCCGCCAGGGCTGAGGTCGATGTACTGATCGCCGAGCAGTCCCGCGGTGAGGATCTTGGCCGAGGTGTCGACCGGAAATTTGTAACGCTGGTCGATCGCCATGTGCACATCCGCCTGGAAGGTCTGATTGTCGAAGGTGATCGAGGTCACACGACCGACCACCACCCCGGCACTCTTGACCGGTGCGTCGGGCTTGAGCCCGCCGATGTTGTCGAAGCGCGCAGTCACTTCATAAGTGGGTCCCCAGTTGATCTGCAACAGGTTTCCGGCCTTGAGCGCCAGAAACAGCAGCGCGGCTGCGCCCAGCACGACCAGTACGCCGACCCAGAGATCGATGGTTCGTTGATTCATTTGCGACAACTCCAGTGCCTCATGTCCTTAGGTGCTGAACATCATGGCGGTCAACACGAAATCCAGCGCCAGCACGGCCAGCGAAGCGATCACTACGGTGCGGGTCGTCGCTCGCGAGACGCCTTCCGGCGTGGGCTGACTGCGCCAACCCTGCAGTAGCGCGACAAACGTGACCGCCAGGCCAAACACCACGCTCTTGATCACGCCATTGCCGACGTCCTTGAACACATCGACACCGCTTTGCATCTGCGACCAGAACTGGCCGGCGTCGACCCCGATCATCACTACTCCGACCACATAGCCGCCCAGGATGCCTACCGCGCTAAACACCGCGGCCAGCAGCGGCATGACGGCCACCCCGGCCCAGAACCGCGGCGCCAGCACCCGCACCACCGGATCGACCGCCATCATTTCCATCGCGGCGATCTGCTCGCCGGCCTTCATCAGGCCGATTTCCGCGGTGAGCGAGGTACCCGCCCGCCCGGCGAACAGCAGTGCGGTGACTACCGGGCCGAGCTCTCGCACCAGCGCCAGCGCCACCAGTACCCCCAGCGCGCTCGACGAACCGTAGCGCGACAGGGTGTAGTAGCCCTGCAGCCCGAGCACGAAGCCGACGAACAGCCCGGACACGGCAATGATGACCAGCGACAGATTGCCAAGAAAATACATCTGCTGGATCAACAGACGGGGCCGAACCAGCACACGTCCGAGCAGCAGCATCAGCCGCACGAACAGGCGCGCGGCAAAGCCGAGGTCGGCCAGTAGTCTGCGCGTACCCGCGCCGATGGCGATCAGCCGGTCTGTGACCATCATGCGTGCTCACCCTGCGTCGAACGCAGGAAGTCCGCTTCGATGGCAGCGGCGGGATAGTGGAAATGCACCGGACCGTCGGGCTCTCCCCGGACGAACTGGCGCACCAGCGGATCGGTGCTGGCGCGCATCTCCTGCGGCGTGCCGTGCGCGATTAGGCTGCCGTTACCCAGGATGTAGACATGGTCGGCGATCTCGAAGGTGATCTCGACATCGTGCGACACCACGATGCTGGTCAGCTCCAGCGCATCATTGAGGCTGCGGATCAGCCGCGCCGAGATGCCCAGCGAGATCGGGTCGAGCCCGGCAAACGGCTCGTCATACATGACCAGCGTCGGATCGAGCGCGATCGCACGGGCCATGGCCACGCGCCGCGCCATGCCGCCAGACAGCTCGGCCGGATAGAGGTCGCGCGCGCCGCGCAAGCCGACCGCGTTGAGCTTCATCAGCACCAGATCGCGGATCATCGAATCCGGCAGATCAGTGTGCTCGCGCAGCGGAAACGCCACGTTGTCGAACACGGTCATGTCGGTGAACAGCGCCCCGAACTGGAACAGCATGCCCATGCGCCGCCGCATGGCAAAGATTTGCTTCTGGCTGGCCGCGGCCAGGTCATGGCCCTCGAATCGCACTGATCCGCGCTGCGGCTTGACCTGACCGCTGATCAGGCGCAGCAGCGTGGTCTTGCCGCCACCCGACGCCCCCATCACTGCAACCACCTGACCGGTGTGGATGGCCATGTCGATCTGGCGCAGCACCAGCCGGTCGCCGTAGCCGAAATCGAGCGCATCGACCTGGACCAGAGCAGTCGCACGGGGCATGAGAGGTGTGATGGCAGGGTTCAAAGGTCTTGTTGCAGCCGGCGGGCCAGGCCTCGGTCGGACGGGCTGCCTGCGAATCAGCGTGGCATTCTAGGGATTTCCCGATCGGCTTGCCGAGCCCGGCGAAGGGCCCGCACGATAGCATGGCATGCTCGTCGCTTTGCCTTTACTCCGATGCCCGGCCCGACCGTCGATTTCTGGAACGAACGCTTCTGCACCCGCACCACCGGCTGGGATCGCGGTGCGCCCCATCCCTTCCTGCTGCACAGCCTGGACTCTGGCGCGTTGCAGCCCTGCCGCATTCTGGTGCCGGGATGCGGCGCTGGGCATGAGGTGGTCCGTCTGGCCGCAGCCGGATTCGAGGTCACCGCGCTCGACTACGCCGACCAGGCGATTGACCTGCTGATGCGACGCCTGCAGGCAAATGGACTCCGGGCCACGGTGTTGCAGGCGGACGTGCGGCAATGGCAAGCGCCGCAGCCGTTCGATGCGATCTGGGAGCAGACCTGCCTGTGCGCCCTCTATCCGGACGACTGGACTCGCTATGCGCAGCAACTACACCGCTGGCTGCACCCGCAGGGCCAACTGTTCGCGCTGTTCATGCAGTCGCCCAAACCGGGCGCCCAGCAGGGCGCGATTGAGGGGCCGCCCTACCACTGCGACATTCTGGCGATGCGCGCGATGTTTCCGGCGTCGCTGTGGGATTGGCCCAAGCCACCCTACCCGCGAATCTCACACCCCAGTGGCTCAGCCGAGCTAGCGCTCATCCTGCACCCGCGTGAGTGCGGCTCGGTCACTTGAGCCCGCCGCCGCGGCTGCGCGGTGTGCGTTGATGGCCTCGGCTGGCGTTCGTGTCTCGCCCGCCCGGTTTGCCTGCCAGGGCAGTCCAGCTCCCAGGCGCGCAAGCGTTCCGGATCGAGGATTTCCACGCCACCATACCGCAGCCGCAGCGCACCGTTGGCTTGCAACCGGCCGAACGCCTGATTCACCCGCTGGCGCGACAGATTGCACAGTTGGCCGATTTCGGCCTGGGTGACACGCAGCGCGCCTGCGCGGGCGCCAGCCAGAGGATGAAACAGATGCCGCAGCGTGCGCGCCACCGCCGACTCCGCTCCACCTGGACAATCATCCAGCGCATGCAGAGTCATGAGTTCCAGACGGTCGTTGAGTTGTTGCAACAAATAGTGGTTGAAGCCGATGTTGCGCTCGAACAGCCAGAAAAAGGTTTGCCGCAGCACCAAGGCCAGTTCGCAATCGCGCACGGCCACGGCCTCGTCACGCCAAACCCTCTGACGCATCAAGGCTCCCCTCGCCGAACCAACCCCCGTCCCAACGCTGGAGTAAGCCAGCGATTTTCCGCTGACGGTGGTCGTGTTGAACCGGGCCAGACCGGAGATCTAGCCGATCCAGTGCAAAACCGGGGCGCCGATGCGCTGCAACGGTTCGCCGCGGTGCACGGTCTGATACCCCACCACCCCACCTCGGACGCCACGCGCGCCTTCTCGCCGGCCTGAAGGCAGGCCCACCAACCGCAGCGTGCAGTCCAATTTGGAATTTTGCAGTCGCTCATCGCGTGGTTCGACGACATGGGGTTTCAGGGTCGTCATTTTCCGACGGCGGCGGCGCGGCGGTTTGTGAGTTTGATAACAGAACGTCAGTACAAAACAAAAGACCGGGAGAGATCCCGGTCTTTTGTGTCTGGCGCCGCAGCCTGGTGGCTGCAGCTGGTGCGAGCCGCAATCAGATCCGGAAGGATTCCTTGCTCATGCCGCTGTCGACCGCGTTTTGCAGCCAGCGGGGCATCTTGCCACGCCCGGTCCAGGTCTCTCCGGTCTGTGCATTGCGGTATTTGGGCGCTATCCGCGATCCCTTGGACGATGTGCCGCCAGCGCGACGGGAACCCAGATCAGCCAGGGTAATGCCGTATTCGTCCATTTTTGCGCGAATCTCGGCGACGACAGCTGCAACCTCCGCCTTGCGCTGCGCCTCGGCCTGTTGCTTGAGCGCTTCGATCTGAGCCTGCAATTCTTTGTATGTTGCCATGTGCATCTGCTCCTGAGTGAAAAAACAGGCGCAATGATACAACGACAAGCCCATGAAAACGCCCGCATCACGCGGGCGTTTCGATTGACGGCGAATTCGTTTTGGAATTATTCGATCGCCTTGGTGATGTCTTCGACTACCTTTTTGGCATCGCCAAACACCATCATGGTCTTGTCCATGTAAAATAGTTCATTATCCAGACCAGCATATCCGGCGGCCATCGAGCGTTTGTTCACGATCACGGTTTTCGCCTTGTAGGCTTCGAGAATCGGCATCCCGAAAATCGGTGACTTCGGATCGGTTTTGGCTGCAGGGTTGACCACGTCGTTGGCACCAAGGATCACCGCGACATCGGTCTGGCCGAATTCGGGATTGATATCGTCCATCTCGAAAACCTGGTCATACGGCACTTCGGCTTCGGCCAGCAGCACATTCATGTGGCCTGGCATGCGACCAGCCACCGGATGAATGGCGTATTTCACCTGCACACCGCGCTCGGTGAGTTTCTGCGCGAGTTCCTTGACAGCATGCTGAGCGCGCGCCACGGCCAGGCCATAACCCGGGACGATGATCACGGTTTCGGCATTTGCCAGTAGGAAAGCCGCATCGTCGGCGCTGCCGGTTTTGACCGTGCGCTGCTGCGTCTGCGCCCCGGCACCTGACGCCTCTGCACCAAAGCCGCCCAGAATCACGCTGATGAACGAGCGGTTCATCGCCTTGCACATGATGTAACTCAGAATCGCGCCCGACGAACCGACCAGCGACCCCGCGATGATGAGCATATTGTTTTCGAGCGAAAAGCCGATGCCCGCCGCAGCCCAGCCGGAATAGCTGTTGAGCATCGACACCACCACCGGCATGTCCGCACCGCCAATGGGGATGATGATGAGCACCCCCAGGGCGAAGGCCAGCGCCATCATGATGAGAAACGGAGTCCACGCCTGGGTGGCGAAAAACCACAGCCCGAAACCGATCGCCGCCAAACCGATAACGAGATTGACCCAGTGCTGCCCGGCAAACCGCACCGGTGCGCCCTGGAACAGGCGGAATTTGTACCGCCCGGACAATTTGCCAAAGGCGATGACCGACCCGCTGAACGTGATCGCACCGATGATGGTGCCGACGAATAGCTCGATGCGGTTTCCGGGCGGCAGTGGATCGCCGGCCGCCGCAACGATGCCAAACGCATGCGGCTCGGCCACTGCAGCGACCGCGATGAACACAGCGGCTAGACCGATCATGCTGTGCATGAAGGCCACGAGCTCGGGCATTTTGGTCATTTCCACCCGATTGGCCATCACGGTGCCGATGCCACCGCCAACCACCAGGCCCACGAGCACATACCCCAGGCCGAGCGCGCCGGAATCACCGCCGATCTTGAGAATCAGCGCCACAGTAGTCATAACCGCGATTGCCATGCCAACCATGCCGAACACATTGCCGCGACGGCTGGTGGTCGGGTGCGACAGGCCCTTGAGTGCCTGGATGAAAAACACCGCTGCCAGCAGATAGAGCAGAGTGACCAGATTCATGCTGAGAGTCATACCGAGGTTCCTTGGTGCTGCACGACGGTTGCGCCGCATCGGCCGGCTGCAGGCCGGGCCGTCGTTGCGACCGCGTGATGGCCTTTGGGTGATGCGTTATTTCTTGTCGCCGGTTTTTTTCTTGAACATCGCCAGCATGCGCCGGGTCACGAGAAACCCCCCGAAGACATTTACCGCGGCAAGTGCCACGGCCAGGGTTCCCATGATCTTGCCCAGCGGTGTGACGGTCAGCGCCGCAGCGAGCATGGCGCCGACGATGATGATGGCGGAAATCGCGTTGGTCACGGCCATCAGCGGGGTATGCAATGCCGGGGTGACATTCCACACCACGTGATAACCGACGTAGACCGCCAGGACGAAAATGGTGAAGTTGATCACCAGGGGAGAGATTTCATGCATGGTGCGTTCCTCGAACAAAGGCAAAATGCAACGGCTCAGACGGTCTTGCGCAGCAGCTGGCCATCGCGACACATCAGGCAGGCGGCGACGATGTCGTCCTCCATATTGACGACAAACTGCTTGTCCTTGTCGAACAACAGCTTGAGAAAATCGAGCACATTGCGCGCATATAGCGCAGACGCATCGGCTGCGACCAGTGCGGGCAGGTTGGTTTCACCCACCAGCGTGACACCATGCTTGACCACGGTTTTCCCGGCTTCGGTCAGCGGGCAATTCCCGCCCTGCGCCGCGGCCATGTCGATGATCACCGAGCCGGGTTTCATCGACCGAACCATCTCCTCGGTGATCAGCAACGGCGCGCGGCGACCCGGAATGAGCGCGGTGGAAATCACCACATTGGCTTGTTTGACCCGCTCGGCCACCAGGACCGCCTGCCGCTGCATCCAACTCGCCGGCATGGGCCGGGCATAACCGCCCACGCCCTGCGCAATCTCGCGCTCCTCGTCGGTTTCGAACGGCACATCGATGAATTTGGCCCCGAGAGACTCCACCTGCTCCTTCACCGCGGGCCGCACGTCAGAGGCCTCGATCACCGCGCCCAGGCGCTTGGCCGTGGCTATGGCCTGCAAACCGGCCACGCCGGCGCCCAGCACCACCACACGCGCCGCCTTGACCGTGCCGGCGGCGGTCATCAGCATGGGCATGAAGCGCTGGTAGAGGTTGGCCGCGAGAATCACTGCCTTGTAGCCGGCGATGTTGGCCTGGCTGGACAGCACGTCCATGCTCTGCGCCCGCGAGGTTCGCGGCGCGGCCTCCAGCGCAAACGCGGTCAGCCCTGCGGCCGCCATGGCGTTCAGGCCGTCGATGTTGAACGGGTCGAGCATGCCCACCAGCACGGCTCCCGGTTTCATCAACGCCAGTTCCTCGGCTGCGGGAGCGCGCACCTTGAGCACCATCTCGGCGCCAAACGCCTGCGCGCGGTCGCCCACGGTGGCACCCGCCGCGGCATAGTCCGCATCCGGCGCATCCGCCCGTTGCCCGGCACCGGACTGCAGCACCACGGCATGGCCCTGGGCAACCAATTTCTTGACTGTTTCCGGCGTTGCTGCAACACGGGCTTCGCCGGCCACGGTTTCTGCCGGAATGCCAATACGCATGGGTTTCTCCTGTGAAATGCTTTTGGGTCGGCGCTGGCCCGGGCCGCGCACCGTCTGCGGCAAACCGCATGGATGGGCCAGACTGCTCAAAATGGTGCATTATCCCGCGTTTTCCCTAGCATTGCGCAAACGCGTGCCCCGCACCGCCGCAAAAGACCGTTGCATTTTTCCTCTCGTCCATTCGCCATGCCGCAAGACATCCCCTGCCCCGACCCCGCCACACGTCCGCGCGTGACCGTTGCCGCCGTCATCGAACGGCAGGGGCGGTTTCTGCTGGTCGAAGAGCACACGCCGCAAGGATTGCGGCTGAACCAGCCCGCTGGCCACCTGGAGGCTGGCGAAAGCCCGCTGCAGGCTGCGGTGCGCGAAACGCTGGAAGAAACCGGTCGCACATTCACCCCGCAAGGGCTGCTCGGCGTTTACCTGGCGCGCACCTGGCACCGCAGTCCCACAGGCAGTACCGATGTGAGCTATCTGCGGCTGGCGTTTTACGGCACCGTCGGGCAGGCCGACCCGATGCGCACGCTGGATGCAGGCATCGTGCGCACAGTGTGGATGGATGTCGATGCGATCCGCGCCAGTGCGCCGCGGCATCGCAGTCCTGTCGTGCTGCGCTGCGTCGAGGACTACCTGCGCGGGCGTCGCTTTGCGCTGGACCTCATTTCCACCGACCCCGGCGTGTTTTGTCCGCCCGCAAATGAAGGCGCTTGAGACGGCTTCCTACAATTCGCGCATGATGACTTCCACTCGCGGCACGGTCGTGGTCGGACTCTCCGGCGGTGTCGATTCCTCCGTGTCGGCCTGGCTGCTCAAGCAGCAGGGCTATGAGGTGATCGGCCTGTTCATGAAAAACTGGGAGGACGATGACGACAGTGAATACTGCTCGTCCCGCCAGGATTGGCTCGACGCCGCCAGCGTGGCCGACCGCATCGGCATCGATCTTGAGGCGGTGAATTTCGCCGCGGAATACAAGGAGCGCGTCTTTGCCGAATTCCTGCGCGAATACGCCGCGGGTCGCACGCCCAATCCCGATGTGCTGTGCAACGCCGAGATCAAGTTCAAGGCGTTTCTCGACCACGCCATGCGCCTGGGCGCGGATCGCATCGCCACCGGACATTACGCGCGGGTGCGGCAAACCGACCAAGGCTTCGAGTTGCTGCGCGGGCTCGATCCCGCCAAGGATCAGAGCTATTTCCTGCACCGGCTGACCCAATCACAGCTCGCGCGCACCCTGTTTCCAGTGGGCGAGCTGGAAAAGACCACGGTGCGCCGCATCGCGACAGACATCGGCCTGCACAATGCGCGCAAGAAAGACTCGACCGGCATCTGTTTCATTGGCGAGCGCCCGTTTCGCGAGTTTCTCGGGCGCTACCTGCCGACTCAGCCTGGGCCGATGCAGACCCCGGACGGGCAGACCGTCGGCGAGCATGTGGGATTGGCGTTCTACACCTTGGGACAGCGCAAGGGCATCGGCCTGGGCGGCAGCAAGTCCGGCAGCGGCGCGCCTTGGTTCGTCGCCGGCAAAGATCCACAGCGCAATATCCTGATCGTCGCGCAAGGGCATGATCACCCGCTGCTGCACACCCGCGGTCTGCGCGCCGGCTCGGCCAGCTGGGTAGCTGGACGACCGCCCGATGAAAACCTGACCTACGGCGCAAAAACGCGCTACCGTCAGGCCGACGCCCTCTGCCGCTACGCTGCCACAGGGCATGATGCCTTCACGCTGCGCTTTGACGCACCGCAATGGGCTGTCACCCCAGGCCAGTCGGCAGTGCTGTACGCAGGGGAGGTGTGCCTGGGGGGCGGCCTCATCGAGGCCGCGGAAGACTGAAGGCGTGAAAAATTGCGGGCGGGAAACTGCCGCGCGTGCCGGCCGCTCAGGACATTCGCGCCAGCAGGGTTTCCACTTCTTCGAGCATCGCCGCCAGACGCGGCTGCTCGCCGCCATGGGCGTTTTCTAGGCGACCATCGAGTTCCTGCTCAAGGTAACACACGGTCATACGCACAAAGGTACTGTCGAGCGCTTTGCGCACTGCCGAGAGCTGCTGCGCGACCTTCAGGCAAGGCTCGCCTTCCTCGATCATGCGCTGCACGCCGCGCATCTGCCCTTCGGCGCGCTTGAGCCGGTTGAGAATATCGGTGCGAGAGGCCTCATTGGTCAGGACGGACATGGGGAATGCTCCGGGAATCGGGGTGGGCTTGCTGCTGCGCTTCATCCAATACGCTCCATCATAGGCGAGTCTGCCGCGGGCGTGCTGCGCCTGGAGCACGGCATCAGGCCGAGTGAATCAGCGCCACCGGCTCGGGGGCCAGTAGGCTGCCGTCGCGCAGTCCGCGTGCGGTTGCCAGGGACAGCCAGCCGACGATCACCGAAGCCAGCGCCAGCGCGAGAATGGCAAAGGTCTGCAATGCCCCGCTTTGCGTGACCAGCGCAAGATGCATCGACAGCCCAGCGAATGCCGCCAGCGGGAACGACAGCGCCCAATGCCCGATGGTGAATGCCTCTTGCATCATCGGCTTAAACCACAGAAAGCTCAGCAGGACGAAAAACAGCGCAATTCCCCAGGCGCCTTCGAGCAGTTCGACCGACGCGCCCAGCTGCGCCAGCCCAAGCCCGCCTGCCGCCGGCGGCGCAACGGTGATGAACAGCATCGGCAGCAGCCGCCGCGGCAACATGCCGTAGGCCGCAACGCGCACCATGAACAGCAGCAACACCACCGGGAAAAAGAATGCGCCGATCGTCCACTGCGCCGCCGACCAGCCGGAATGGCCGAGCGCGACTCCGGCAAACGGCACGACCACATTGCCCGCGACGGCGAGAAATAGTGCCGGGGTCACGCCCGCCCAGTTCGGCCCCTTGTCGGTGGCCGCTTGCAGCCAAGAGCGATGGAAGACCCACACTGTCACAGCCAGTTGTGCGGCCGCGCCCAGCATCCAGAGGCCGGCGATCCAGCCATTGCCCACACCAAGCGCCTGCACCGCAAAACCCGCAACCACCAGCATCGCCATCGGAATCATGGCCAGCAGCGGGTGCCGCACGGGGTGGCGCAGGTCGGCCAGGAAATCGGGCGAGTGGCGCTGCAGCCGCAGGCCAGTCAACACCAGCAACAGACCCAGTGCGGCGGCCGCCGTCCAGCCCAGTGCCTGCGCAATCGTTGCGGCAGGCGCACCGAGCAGCGGGGTGGCCTGATGCCAGGCCACCCCCAGTCCACCCCAGCCCATGACCAGCGCAAACCAGCCGGGGGCGAGAAATTTCAGGCGCGCAGACGCTTGGCGTGCCATGCCGTAGGCGCTGTCAGCCGCAGCAGTTGGCCTTGGACTCAGGCACGCCCATCTTGCGCAGGAAAAAACCCAGCGGGCATAGATTGGTGAAACCGAACTGCAGCAGGTTGGCGCCGACGAAGGCGGTGAACAGCAGGAACCACTGCGATACATACAGTGGGCTGGCCGGAGCGCCCAGCAGTACCGAGATCAGGATGAACGTGCCGGCAATGACACGGATGTAGCGTTCGACTGTCATGACAAAGTCTCCAGGTTGGTTGAGTTGCACATCAGGGCAACACTGCATCAAGCTTTGTGAAACTGCGCACAAGGGGCTTGTTCAGTGTTGCCTCAGATTCAATTTGCAGCCTCGGGTTCGGCCGCAGCGGCAGGCGCCTTCGGCTTGACCCGGATCTGCCAAACGTAGTAGAGCAGAGGAATCACGATCAGGGTCAGGATTGTCGACAGCAGGGTGCCGAAGATCAGCGACACCGCCAGACCGCCGAACACCGGATCGGACACCATGATGGCAGAACCGAAGATGATGGCCAGCGCAGTCAGCAGGATGGGCCGCAGCCGCACCGCCCCCGCCTGCGCCACCGACTCCTGCAGGCTGTAGCCGCGAGCGCGGTAGTCGATGATGAAGTCGATCAGCAGTAGCGAGTTGCGCACCACCACGCCGGCCAGCGCGATCACGCCGATCATCGACGTGGCGGTGAACGACTGGTGGGTGAGCCAGTGGCCGGGGAACACGCCGATGAGGGTCAGCGGAATCGCGCCCATCACGATCACCGGCAGCAGGAAGGACTTGTAGTACGCCACCAGCAACAGGTAGATGAACACTAGCGCCACCATGAAGGCCGCGCCCAGATCGCGGAACACGTCGAGCGTCAGCCGCATCTCGCCACCCCATAGCAATTGATACCCCTTGAGGTCGCTCGCCGGAGTTTCGGTAAAGCCCAGGTTGCCGGTGGTGAACGTGGCGCCATGCGCCAGCGTCTTGCCGTCGAGGCGGGTGTTCAGGCTCAGCGTCGCATACACCGGGCTGGAGTGGATCATCTCCCCGCCGACATAGACCACCGGATGCTGGTCGCGGGTGTAGATCGGCTTGGCTAGGGTGGTGCGCTCGACCGTGGCGATCGCCGACAGCGGAATGACCTTACCCTGCGCGTTCTGGATTGGCACGTCGAGCAGTTGTTGCGGACTTTGGCGATCGGCGCGCGGCACGCGCACGATGATGTTCACTGGCTCCAGCGCGCTGCTGTCGTGAATGGCGCCCACCTTCAGCCCAGACACATAGTTGTGCAGCAGCTGGATGATCTGCCCGGGAACGATGCCCGACATCGCCGCTTTCTGGCGATCGATCTTGATGCGGTATTCGGTCGTGGTGGCGGTGACCGAATCGTCCTGGTTCATCAGTCCGTAGGTCTTGTCGAAGGCGCCTAACACATCCTTGGCCGCGGCGCGCAGGGTGTCATAGTTAGGCCCATAGAGCTCGGCCATGACCTGCGCGCGCACCGGCGGGCCGGGCGGAGTTTCATACAGCTTGATGAATGTGGACGGAAACCGTGCACGCACCGGGGCGAGCTGTTCGTAGAGCCTCTGCACGATCTGGTGCGAATCGACCGATCGTTCCTCCTTACCGACTAGGTTCACCCGAATCTGGGCGAAGTTGTCGCCGCGCTTGAGCATGTCGCCACGCACCAGCGAGGCGAAGTCGATCGGCGCCGCCTGGCCGACGAAGGTCTGGTAATCGAGCACGTACGGATTGGTCGCCAGCACGTCGCCGACCGCGCGAGCCACCTCGTCGGTACGCTCGAGCGTCGAACCAGCAGGCGTGTCGATCTGCACCAGGAAGGTGTTGGTGTTGTCGTTCGGCAGCATCTTGAGCTCCACGCCCAGCGGCGACAACGGCCCGTTCATGCCCTGCGGTCGGATGAATTGCCAGGCCGGCATCAGCATTGCAGCGATCAGCAACAGCAGCACCGCGAGGAACATGAGATTGCGGCGCGTGCGGCTGCGCAGCATCGGCTCGATCAGCTTCAGATAGGCGGTGTGCAGCTTGTCCTGCTTTTGCGCGCCCTCCTCTTCCAGGGTTTGGGCATGTGCCAGCGCCTCGCGCGCGGCCTTCTTGCTCAGCCAGACCCGCGCCGCCCAGGGCACCACTGTGTAGGCCAGCACCAGCGAGGCGATCATCGCCACCGGCACGTTGATCGGAATCGGCCGCATGAACGGCCCCATCATGCCGCTGACGAAGGCCATCGGAATGAAGGCAAGAATGACCGCCAGCGTGGCCATGTTGGTCGGATTGCCGATTTCGTTGGTCGCCAGCACCACGGTGCGGTTGAAGTTCTTGATCGGCCCGCCATGCAGGTGACGGTGGATGTTCTCGATGACCACGATCGCGCCATCGACCAGCAGACCGAGTGAGAGGATCAGCGCAAACAGGGTGATGCGGTTGATGGTCTGGCCAACGATCAGATCGACCGTCAGCACGGCAAACAGCGTCAGCGGCACGGTGAGGGTGACGATGCCGGCCTCGCGCCAACCGAGGAAGAACCACAGCAGCAGCGACACGCTGACGATGGCGATGCCCAGGTGCTCGACCAGGGTGTTGACCGCCTCGTTGGCCTTTTTGCCGTCGTCTCGGGTGATGGTGACATGCACCCCTTGCGGCAAGGCGTAGCTCTCGATTTCCTTGAGTTTGCTCAGCACGTCATGCACCACGACCACGGCGTTGGTGCCCGACTTCTTGGCGATCGCCAGTGTGACCGCGCTCATCTCCTGCCCATGCGGCTTGCCCTTGGCGGCCAGGCCCCAGGCGAAGTGCGAGAGGTCATCCACCTGTTCCGGCCCTTCGGTGACCTTGGCCACGTCCTTCAGGTAGACCGGCTTGCCGCCCGGCGCGCCAATCAGGATGTCGCCCACTTGCTGCGCGTTGCCGAGGAAGCTGTCGATGCGCACCGGGGTGACCTTGTTGTCGTTGACCAGATTGCCGATCGGCGCCGCGGCGTTGCTGCCCTGCAGAATCTTGTCGAGCTGCTCCAGCGGAATCCCGGCGGCGGCCAGCTTGCTTGGCGAGATCGCCACATTGACCGCGCGCGGCGCACCACCGACCACCTCGGTGAACGACACGCCGGGCACGTTGCGCAGATGCGCCAGCACCTTCTCGCCCACGTCGCGCAGTTGCATGCCGTTCAACGTGGCCGACGACAGGGTCAGCGTCAAGATGGGCACGTCATCGACATTGATCGGCTTGACGATCGGCTGCATCGCCCCCGGGGGAATGCGGTCGAGGTTTTGCATCAACTGGTTGTACATCTTGACCAGGCTCTTTTCCTGGTCCTCGCCCACCTTGAACTGCACCGTGACCACGCCGAAGTCGTTGGTCGCATAGCCATAGGTGTGATCGACGCCGGACAACGAGGCCATGATGGCTTCAAGCGGCTTGACCACAAGGTTCTGGATTTCCTGCGGCCCGGCGCCGGGCTTGGCGACGATGATGTTGGCCGCCGGAACCACGATCTGCGGGTTGTATTCGCGCGGCGTGATCAGCAGCGCCAGCACCCCGGCCAGCGTCAGGCCGAGCATGATCAGCGCGGTAATTTTCGATTCGATGAAGGCGCGGGCCAGCTTGCCCGCGCTGTTCATGGGAGCCGCATGTTCAGCCACGGTTGCCTCCGCCGATCTTCACGCCGTTTTCCACTTCGGACAGGTTGCTGGTGACGATGGTGTCATCCGGGTTCAGCCCGGCCTGGATCTCGACCTCGTTGCCCACCTGTGCCCCCAGGCGCACCAGGCGGAAGTGGGCGATGCCGTCCTTGTCGACGACGAACACCCCGGTCATTCCGGCGCGGTCAACCACCGCGCTGTGCGGCACGCGCAGCTGCGGCGCGCTGCCCACGGCAAAGCCCACACGCACGAAGCTGCCGCTGTCGAGTCCGGCATCGGCCGGCAGATCGATCTTGACGGTGTGCGTGTGGCTCACCGGATCGGCCACCGGAACGGCCTGGGCAATCGTGCCAGTGAGCGTCTTGCCACCGGCGAACACCTGTACCTTGTCGCCGATCTTGATCTTGTCGAACACCTCACCGGGTACCTGGGTGGCGACCTGCAGCTTGCCCTGCCCTTCGAGCACCAGTACCGGGCGCCCCGGCGCGGCCAGATCGCCCTGATTGGCCAGTTTCTGCACCACGATGCCGGAGATGGGCGCGGTGACGGCCGAATAACGCATCTGCGCCGCAGCGGTGTTGTAGCCGGCCTGCGCTGCGGCCACCTGTTCCTGCGCCACCTGGTAGCGCAGCTGCACCTGATCCCACTGCTGCCTCGGGATGGCCTGTTCCTTGTACAAGTTGCCGAAACGTTCGAAATCGCTCTTGGCATTGGCCAGGTTGGCCTGTGCCTGCGCCAGTCCGGCGCGCGCCTGCGCCACCTGCCCCTGGATGTCGGTGGGATCGACCTCGAACAGCAGCTGCCCGGCCTTGACCGTCTGCCCTTCCTTGACCGTCAGGGTGCGGATATAGCCCATCAGCCTAGAGGCGACCTGCACCTGGTTGCTCGACATCACCGTGCCCGGCAACAGGGTGAGGCTTTGCTGATCGCTCGGCGCGAGCTTGAGGGTTTGCGCTGCTACCACACGGGGCGGTGCAGAAGTTTGTGCGGTCTCGGTCTGGTGACCGCAGGCCGACAGCAGCACCGCAGACAACGCAAGCGCCAGCGGTGCACGACGCAGCAAGGGCAGGACGGGAAGGTTCATAGCGGTCATGAATGAAAGGTCGAAGGCAAATGCACTTGGGAAAGCGAGTCGGTGCGGGCGGATTGACCACACGGCAACGGGTTCAGGGCTGGGCCGGCGCACCGGTGGCTACGGTCTGCACCGCGTCGGCCTGGGCCTGCGGCACGACCGGCCGGGTGGCGTCGAGCGTCAGGTCGCCAATGGCCAGCCGCAGCGCGGCGCGCTGCAGGTTGACCTGCTGCCGGGCAAGCACCAGATCGGCGCGCGCCTTGTCGAGCTGCGCCTGCGCGCCCTGCACTTCGACCAGCGTGCCCACGCCGTCGGCATAACGCTTGTTGATGATGCGCGCGGCCTCCCCGGCTTGCTGCACGGCCAGCTCACGGGTCTTGACCTGATTGGCGGCGTCCAGCGCCTTGCGATAACTGTCCTGCACCTGCATACCGAGCTGGTTTTGCAGGCTTTGCAGCTTGGCTTGCAGCTCCATGCGCTTGGCCACGGCCTGATCGACCGCATTGCGCGTCACCCCGCCGTCGAACACGGTCCAGTTGAGCTGGGCGCCCACGGTGTAACTGCGCGACTCGAAGCCGAGACGGGGATCGTTGGTGTCGAACCGCGCCATCGCTCCGATCTGCGGATAGCGGTCGGCGCGCGCCACTTCGACCTGCCCGTTGGCCGCGGCGATCTGATGCTGCAGCGCCTGCACCTGCGGGTTGCGCTGCATCGCCTGCACGACCCAGGCATTGGGATCCCCCTCGGGCATGGTCACCATGACTTGCGGCCCCAGGGTGATGGGCTGGTTCAACGGTACACCCAGCACCACATGCAGCGCGTCCATGGCCTGCGCTTCCATGCTAGCGGCCTGATCGGCCTGCAATTTCATCTCCTCGAGATGCACCTGTGCCGACAGCAGGTCGCTCTTGATCACCACGCCCTGCTTGAGCAGGTTTTCGACGGTCTTCACCTGGCTTTGTGCCGCCTCGATCGCCTTGGCTGCCACGCCCTTGAATGCACGCGCGGTGTAAACCCCGTCATAGGCCTGCAGCGCGTGATAGATGATCTGCTGCCGCGCAGCCTGGTCGCCGGCCTGCGCTGCCATCAGCATCGATCGCGCCTGCTGCAGATAGCCCTGGAGCTTGCCGCCGGTGTACAGCGGCACTTCGGCCTGGATGCGGGTGTTGAAGTTGTTGACCGCGCCGGGATAGTTGAGATTGCTCGGCGCCACGGGCAACGGGTTGGTGCCGTTTTGCAGCGCGCCGAGAAAGTCCCCCGCGCCGAAGTCATTGAACGTCGCCTGCCGCTGCGACAGCTTGAGCCCGAAGGCGTTGAGCGCGTCATTGGTGCGGGTGACTCCTGCAGACACCGTGATCTTGGGCAGCCTAGCGCCCTCAGCCTGGTTGATGCCGGCGCGGGCCTGCGCAATTTGCGCCTGCACGCTCATCAGATCAGGGTTCTGCTTGAGCGCAACATCCACCGCCTGGCGAAAATCCAGGGTTTCCGCCAACGCCGGGGCCATGCCGCCGAGCAGCGACAGACAAGCCGCGGTCAACAGCCCGATGCGAACACGTCGGGGCAAGGAATCCGTCATTATCCAACTCCGCCTGAAAAGAAATCTCACCAGGGAAAGCGCGAAACCCTGCTCAAAACACTAGATTTCACGCCGATCGCGCAGCTCACCGCAAACCGACCGAGTGAGCATAGCCGGGCTGCGGGAACAGGTCACGAGATATATACAGGGCGGAGTATATCAATACTCATGGGGGTATGCGCCCCCCCATGTTCTTCTTTCTTCTCAGCTTGCCTGTCTCCGCAGAGCGACAGGCCGGCTGCAGATCACGCCGCAGCAGTAGCCCGCTGATCCTTGATCGCCTTGGCGCTTTCCTTGAGCGCCCGATCGACGAAGGCGCCATAGAAGTCGGCGGTCGGCGCGCCTGTGATGCGCTCGCCGATTTCCTTGCCGCCGGGGCCGAAAAACAGCACGGTCGGCGCAATCTTGATGCCGTATTGCCGCGCCAGTTGCACACCGTTGGTCGGCTTGCCGTCGAAGCCGATCACCGGATTGCGGTCGGTGATCTCGATCTGCTGCACCAGATACCCGTCACGCACGAGGTACTGGTATTCGGTGCGACGCAGCTTTTCACAGTATGGACAGCTGGGCAGGCTGAACATCACGATCAACGGCTGCCCCTTGGCCACGGCCTGCTGCACGCTGCGCTCCAGGTTTTTCACCGGCGGCAGCGGGGTTTCCGCCCGGGCCTCGGCGGCTGCGGCGAGCGCCAGCAGCAATGCGAACAGGCCCAGCAGCAGTCGTTGCGTGCAGGCAACGCACAGCCCTGGCAGGCGCACAGGGGAAAACCGCTCGGCAATCAACATACACCCACCTCGCATTCGAACTGACAGGATAATGTACCCATGTTATTCACAGAACGATATCCGACGGCTTCGGCGGCTTTGCGCCTGGGTGCCGGTCTGCTTGCGGCCGCCGTGCTGCTCTGTGCCTGTTCGCCGGCGCTGGACTGGCGCGACGTGCGGCCCAAGGATGTCAACATCCTGCTGACCTATCCGTGCAAGCCCGAGCAGATTGCGCAGGAGGTCGTGCTGGCCGGTCAACAGGTCAAAATGAGCATGACCGGCTGTGTGGCCGACAAGATGACCTTCGCGCTGGCACATGCACGCCTGCCCAACCCGGCGTTGGCGGCGCCGGCGCTGGCGCAACTGCATCAGGCGGCGGTGAGCAATGTGCGTGGCCGGGTCACGGCATCGTCCGCGGCGGCGCTGAAAAACGCCACGCCAGGCCTGCCCGACAGCCTTGATCTGAAGATCGACGGCCAGATGCCCGATGGCAAGCCGGTGCGCGAGCGGGTACTGCTGTTCAGTCAGGGTAGCGATGTGTACCAGCTCACCGCCTTTGCCCCGACCGAGGTGTTCAAGGACGACGCGGCACAAACTTTCGCCGATTCCGTGAATTTGTCCCCGGCGCGCTGAATCAGGCCGACCTATCATGCAGCGCAATATCGCCCGTCGCTGACATCCGCATGCCCGGTTTGTTTCTCATCGCCCACGCACCGCTGGCCAGCGCGCTGAAAGAGTGTGCCAGCCATGTGTATGCAGGCTGTCCGCAAAAGCTGCTGGTGCTTGACGTGGCGCCCGACGCCTCGATCGAATCGGCAGCTGCGGCGGCCCTGCCCCTGCTGCGCGAAGCGGCCAGCGACGGCAGTGCGCTGATCCTGGTCGACGTGTTCGGTGCCACGCCGAGCAACGTGGCCACCCGCCTGACGGAGCTTGCCAGCGACCTGGCGCTCAAGATCGTCGCCGGGGTCAACCTGCCGATGCTGCTGCGCTCGGTGTGCTACCAAGACGAAAACCTGGAGGCGTTGGCGGCGCGTGCCACGGCCGGAGCGATTCAGGGGGTTATCCAGGTCGCAACGAGCCCCCCGCAGCAACAGTCCCTTCGCAGCTCTGCCCATGCCGCAACGCATCATTCAAGTCAGCAATAAGCTGGGCCTGCACGCTCGCGCGTCGGCCAAGCTCACCAAGCTCGCGGGGCAATTTCCCTGCGACATCTACATTTCCAAGGGCCAGCGCCGGGTCAACGCCAAGAGCATCATGGGTGTGATGATGCTGGCTGCGGGCATCGGCTCCACCGTCACCCTCGATGCCGAGGGCGAACAGGCCGAGGCCGCGCTCGACGCGCTCCAGGCGCTGTTCGACGATAAGTTCGGTGAAGGCGAATAGGCCGGCTGTCGCCGCCATCTTTACAAATCTTCACCCCGGCAAGAACTGCGGGCAACTGTTCTCCCGCAAAATGGATTCATCGTCAACTTCCCAAAGGGAAACGCCATGAATCCTCAGACCTCCACCTCAAGCAAAGACACTGCGCGTCTGCGTCGCCTTCTGGGTGCTGCGGGCGCCGTTCTAGTCGTCACCGTTGCCAGTCACGCTGCGCTGGCCAGCGCGCAGACCGCGCCCATGCCGCAGGGTGGCCCGGCCATGCACGGCCAGATGGCCGACCACGGCCCGGACATGCAGCGCCTGCTGATTCAGGCCGGCGTGACTGCGGCGCAGCAGGAACAGCTGCGCGCGCTGCGCAAGCAATCCAGGGAAAAACTCCGCCCGGACATGGAGCAGATGCGCGAGCTGATGCTGCAGCGCATGAAGCTGCTTGCCGCGCCCACCATCGACCGCGGCGCGCTCGAAGCGCTGCGCGACAAACAAATGGCGCTGGTCAACCAGATTTCTCGAGTGCGCACCCAGACACAGTACGACATGGCGCAGATCCTCACTCCCGAGCAGCGCGCCAAGCTCTACACCATGATGCAGCAGCGCATGGAGCGCATGCAGCACCACCGCGGCAAGGACGGACATGAGCACGGCATGGGCCTGATGGGTGGCCCGGGCATGATGCAATAAGCCCCGTCTCCGATCCAAGCAGGCCGCCTCGGCGGCCTGTGTGCCATTGCAGACTGCGCCGCGTCATGCCCCCGCACACCCGCACCACCCCGAGCCAGCTTCTACTGGTCGAGGACGATCTTCGCCTGGCGCAGCAGATCAGCGACTTTCTGCGCGGCGCCGGATGGCAGGTCACCCACGCGGCCAACACCGCGCAGGCCGAGGCCGAACTCCACCCGCACCGCGGCGAAGGCCCGGGTTTCGATGCGCTGGTGCTCGACCTGATGCTGCCCGATGGCGACGGCCTGGACATCTGCCGTCGCCTGCGGACACACAGCGATCTGCCTGTGCTGATGCTCACTGCGCGCGGCGATCCGTTCGACCGCGTAGTCGGACTGGAAATCGGCGCCGACGACTATCTCACCAAACCGTTCGAGCCGCGCGAATTGCTCGCCCGGCTGCGCGCCATCACCCGACGGCGTGCCGGCAGCCTGTCGCCGCACGATCCGCAGGCGGCGCAGGTGCTGCGCTTTGGCCGCTTGGAAATCGACCCTGCAGCGCGGCAGGTGCGTATCGAGGGCGAGGAGCGCCCGATGACCGCCTATCAGTTCGATCTGTTGCAGGTGCTGGCGCGCCATCCGGGCCGCGTGCTGACCCGTGAATTTCTGCACAGCGCGGTCAAGGGCGAATCGCTCGAAGCCTTCGACCGCTCGATCGACGTGCACATCAGCCGCATCCGCGCCGCGATCGAGGACGACCCGCGCCACCCGCGCCGCATCCTCACCCTTCGCGGTGCAGGCTATGTGTTCACCAAGTCGCAGGACGGGGTTTGACCGTGACCGCCCCCGGTGCGCCCCCCGGCTGTGGCAGCGGCTGTGGCTGGCGCTGATCCTCGCGCTGCTGGTGCAGGCGCTGGTGTCGGCGCTGCTGTTTCACTGGCTGTTCTTCTCCGATCCGCAGCAGGCCGAGATCCGCCGCGCCATGTTCCGCGCCATGATGGCAGCGCGGGGCATCCAGCCCTCGCCTTGGCGGCATTTGCTGCTGTCGCCCTTTACCGGCACGCTGCTGACCGCGCTGGTGGTCAGCGCCGTAACCCTGCCGCTGATGCGCCATCTCACGCGCCGGCTGGAAGCCTTGCAGCAAGGCGTGCAGGCGCTGGGCGAGGGAGACCTGTCCGCGCGCGTGGCAGTGCAGGGCAGCGACGAGGTGGCGCAGCTCGCGCAGAGCTTCAACACCGCTGCGGCACGCATCGAATCGCTGATGCAAAGCCACAAATCGCTGCTGGCCTACACCTCGCACGAACTGCGCACCCCGTTGACCCGGCTGCGCCTGAGCCTGGAAACCCTGGCCGCGCCGGTGCCCGCCGCAGCCCGCGACAGGGCGGTGCGTGCGGCCAAGAACGATCTCGCCGAACTCGACGCACTCATCGACGACATCCTGCTGGCTAGCCGTCTGGATGCGGCGCCGGGACAGTCGCTGCAGCGCGAGGAGGTCGATCTGCTCGCGCTGGTGGCCGAGGAAGCGGCACGGTTCGATGTGGAGGTGCAGGGCGACTGGATCACCCTGCAGGGCGATGACCGGTTGCTGCGCCGCGCGGTACGCAACCTGCTGGACAACGCGCGGCGGCACGCCCCGGGCAGCCCGCCGCAGGTCAGCCTGAGTGCGATCGACGGTGGCGCGGTCGTGCGGGTGTGCGACCGCGGCCCGGGCGTGCCCGCCGCCGATACACAGCGCATTTTCGAGCCTTTCGTGCGCCTGTCCGCACGAGCAGAGGGCACCGGGCTGGGCCTGCCACTGGTGCGGCGCATCGCCCGCCAGCACGGCGGTGACGCCCGCTGCCTACCGCGAAGCAGCGGGGGCACCTGCTTCGAGCTCTGGTTGGGGCGCCAGCCGTGATGCGCCGCGCAAGGCGCTCTCCTGCGCACTGTCGACTTTGCATATCGTCGCGAAATGGCGCGTGGATCGGCCGCGCAACGCATGGATCGCATCCCCGGCGGCGTGGCACTCTTACCGCATCTGTCAAGCGACACGAAGATTTGACCCCCTGACGACATCTGGAATTGACCCCCTGGGTTGATCAACTCTCCGGCGTGATGGGGGCGGGGTCAGCAACCTGCTGTATTCGGTGCAGCTGGCCGACGCTGTGAGCTACCGCACCATCCCGCTGCTGCTAGCGGCCAGCATCTGGTATCTGCCGGTAACCACGACGTTGTCCATCAGAAGTTGTGAATTTTTCTGCTACGCGAAATCGCCAGCAGGCCTCTCGCGGCGATATCTTCACGACTTCAGGCGTGGCCGTTGCCCGCTGGCGGGCGGGCGCCGCCGGCGCGCAGTTCGCGCGCGTGTTCATCGGCGCTTTGCTGGATCTTGCGGGTGAAAAACCAGACGAAGAACACCCCCATGCCGATGAGGAACAGGATGACGATCAGGCTGAGCAGCCCGTAATCCGTGCCGAACAAACCTTGCCAGACAGACCCCATGATCTCGATCTCCTCGATGTGCAATGACAATGCCGCAGAATAATTGCACAATCTGCTTACCTTTTGATACATCACAAACCGCAGTCACTTTATGCACCGCGGTGGCGGGTTCAGTGCGCGCAGAGGCTCACAGCCGCGCAGGAAGATCGAGCCGATCGGTGAACAGCCCATCCACGCCGGCGGCGAGCAACGCCCTGGCGCTCTGCGCGGTGTTGACCGTGTAGGCGCGCAACCGCATCCCAGCCGCGTGCACCGCACCCACCGCCGCCGGGGTGACGGCCTGCCAATCAAGATGCAGGCCTTCGGCGCGCAGCGCCTGCGCCTGTGCGGGCAGGTCGTCGTCGAAGCGCTCGGCCAGCACCGCCAGCGGCAGATCGGCCTGCAGCGCGTCGAGCGTGGCGCGCGCGGTCTGCAACGCGGTGGGCGAAAACGAGAACAGCAGCGGCTTGGGCACGCGGGGATGCGCGGCGCTCCATGGCGCCACCGCGCGCACCAGCGCGTCAGCGGTGGCGGCGTCGTCGCCGGGGCTGGGCTTGATTTCCAGATTGAGCCAGACACGACGGCGCGCGGCAAACGCCAGCACCTGATCGAGCGCGGCCGGCGGCTCGCCCTTGAACCGCGCACTGTGCGAGCTTCCCGCGTCCACGCACTGCAGATTCTCCCAGCGCCACGGTGCAGCCGGGCCGCGGGCGTCGGTGGTGCGGTCCAGCGTGTCGTCGTGCAGCAGCCAGAGCACGCCGTCGGCGCTGCGCTTCACATCGCATTCGAAGGCGCGAAAGCCCGCGCGAAAACCGACCTCGAACGCCGCCAGGGTGTTTTCGGGGGCGGCATCACCGCCGCCGCGGTGGGCGATCCAGCGCAGGTCGAAAGCAGGGTGGGGCGTCATGGTCTGTTTGGGGGCAGAAGGCACCTGGCGCGCCATCATGCACCGCCTGCATGACGCCGCGTTGTCACGCCACTGCCTTTTTGGCCGCAGCTTTTTTCGCTGCGGGCTTGGCCGTGCGCGGCTCGAACTCGAAGCCGATCTTGCCGCCGGGCTGCTTCACGAGAAAGGCCTTGAACTTGCGCTTGGTGCGCGCGGAGACGAAGCCGTCGAGCAGATCGGTGCGGCCGGTTTCCAGCAGCTTGCGCATCTGCTGCGGCTCGATCGGCTGCTGCAGGATGATCTTGCTGCTGCGAAAATCGCAGCTCGGCGATGGACCGACGCTTTTTTCGCAGACATAGCTGCTACCCGCATCGAACACCGCGCAGCCGCACTTGGGGCAGGCGCCCAGCGGCTGCTGCGCGCTGAAGTCCGGCGCCTCGCCGCCGTCGCCGCCAGCGGCGCTGTCGCCAAAGTCGAATTCGAGCTTCCACTGGCCCTGGCCGCCTTCGCGCACCAGCTTGAGCTCGGCGGCGAACGGTCGGCCCATCTTGCTGCGAAACCCAGTGAGCGGCCCCAGATGCTTGTCACGCAGCAGCTGCTCGACCTCGTCCAGCTCGAAGCTCCTGCCGCCCGGATGCTTGCCGATGGAAAAGTCGCACTGCGTGCAGGCAAAGCGGTGGTAGTTTTCCTTGACCACACCGCCGCAGTTCGGGCAGGGCGTGCGCAGCGTGGCATAGTCGCCGGGCACGGTGTCGCGGTCGAATTCCTTGGCGCGGCGCACGATGGTCTCGGTCATCGCCGCGATCTCGCGCATGAACTGCTCGCGCGAGAGCTGGCCGCGTTCCATCTGCGCCAGCTTGTGTTCCCAGCCGCCGGTCAGCTCGGGTTTGGTCAGCTCCTCCACCTGCAGCCCGCGCAGCAGAGTCATGAGCTGGAAGGCCTTGGCCGTGGGGATCAGCTCACGGCCCTCGCGCACCATGTAGTTCTCGGCCAGCAGACCTTCGATGATGGCCGCACGCGTGGCCGGCGTGCCCAGACCCTTGCCCGACATGGCCTCGGCCAGTTCCTCGTCCTCGACCAGCTTGCCGGCGTTTTCCATCGCGCCCAGCAGCGTGGCTTCGGTGTAGCGCGCCGGCGGGCGGGTTTTCAGCGTCTTGAGTTCCACCGCCTCGGTGGTGACCGCGTCGCCCGCGGCCACCGGCGGCAGGTTGGCGTCGTCGCCCTGCTCCTGCCTGCCGTAGATTTCGAGCCAGCCGGGCTTGACCAGAATCTTCCCCTCGGTCTTGAACTGGTGCTGCGCCACGGTGCTGATGCGGGTGGTCAGCAAATACTCCGCCGCCGGGAAGAACACCGCCAGGAAGCGCCGCACCACCAGGTCGTAGATCTTGGCCTCGGCCTCCGACAGCGCCCCGGGCGTCTGGGTGGTGGGGATGATGGCAAAGTGGTCCGACACCTTGGCGTTGTCGAACACCCGCTTGTTCGGGCGGATGTAGTCGGCCTCGAGCGCGCGACGGGCATGCAGCGCGACCGGCCCGCCGGCCTCGGCCAGCGCCTGCGCGGTCTGCCGTGCCACCGGCAGGTAGTCCTGCGGCAGATGGCGCGAGTCGGTCCGCGGGTAGGTCAGCACCTTGTGTTTTTCGTACAGCGCCTGTGCCAGCGCCAGCGTGGTCTTGGCGGAAAAGCCAAAGCGTCCGTTGGCCTCGCGCTGCAGCGAGGTCAGGTCGAATAGCGCCGGCGACAACTGGGTGGACGGCTTGGACTCGTCGCGGACCTCGGCGGGCTTTCCGGCGCAGGCCTCGACGATGGCCTGCGCCCGCGCGCGGTCCCACAGCCGGTCGGCGCGGGCGTCTGGGTCGTCGCTTTTCTTGAACGCCGGGTCGAACCACTTGCCGGCATAGCCGCCCGCCGGCGCAGCGAACTGCGCATGTACCTCGAAATAGTCGCGCGCCACATGGCGGCGGATCTGCTCCTCGCGCGCCACCACGATGGACAGCGTGGGCGTCTGCACACGCCCCACCGGAGTGAGGAAAAAGCCGCCGTCCTTGGAGTTGAACGCGGTCATCGCCCGCGTGCCGTTGATACCCACCAGCCAGTCGGCCTCACTCCTGCTGCGCGCGGCATCGGCCAGCGGGCGCATATCGGCATCGGTGCGCAGCCGCTCGAACCCCTCGCGGATCGCCTGCGGCGTCATCGACTGCAGCCACAGCCGCCGCACCGGCTTGCCCAACGGCTTGCTTCCCTCGGCGTACTGCAGGATCAGGCGGAAGATCAGCTCACCCTCGCGCCCGGCGTCGCAGGCGTTGACGATCATGCCCACATCCTTGCGCCGGATCTGCTTGACCACCGCGGCCAACCGGCCCTTGGTCTTTTCGATCGGGTTGAGATCGAAATGCGGCGGAATCACCGGCAGGTGCGCAAAGCTCCACTTGCCCCGCTTGACCTCGAAATCCTCCGGCGCCTTGATCTCCACCAGGTGGCCCACCGCCGAGGTCACCACATACTGCGCGTTCTCGAAATGGTCGTCGTGCTTGTCGAACTTGCCGGTCTGCGGCGTCAGCGCGCGCACGATGTCCTGCGCCACGCTGGGCTTCTCGGCAATGATTAAGGTCTTGGTGTGAACGTCGCTTGTCGTCATGGAAAACACAATTCAGAGAAATTTGGCGATGCCGGCAGTGTCCTTGGCGAACGGTTCGCCCGAGTCGGCCATCTTCACCCGGCCATCGCGCCCGATCACGATAGTCACCGGCAGTCCTGCCGGCTTGGCCAACGCCTTTGCCAGCGCGAGCGACAGCCAGGCCACTGCAGATGCTCACGACGCCCTGGATCCATGATGCGCCTCCCTAGAATGTGATGTGATCGGGCCGCAAAGCAGCCACCCCGCCCGCCGCCTTCTTTTTTCTACTTTACCCAGTTTCTCGATTCCCTCGCTCCTGCACTGTCCGCCCATGCCCGCCCGCAACCCCATTCCCACCAGCGGCCCTTACACCCGGGTGCAGGATTCCCCGATCCACGGCCGGGGTGTGTTTGCCCGCCGGCCCATCCGCGCCGGGCAGCGCCTGCTGGAATACAAGGGTGAGCGCATCGACTGGCCCGAAGCCCTGCGCCGTCATCCGCACGACCCCGCCCAGCCCAACCACACGTTCTATTTTTCGCTGGACGACGGCACCGTGATCGACGGCGGCGTGCACGGCAACAACGCCCGCTGGATCAACCATTCGTGCAACCCCAACTGCGAGGCGCAGCAGATCGGCCGTCGCGTGTTCATCTACGCCCTGCGCGACATCGCGCCCGGCGAGGAGCTGTTCTTCGACTACGCCCTCGAACTCGACGCCCGCCACACCGCCAAGGTCAAGCGCGACTACGCCTGCCGCTGCGGCGCCCCCAACTGCCGCGGCACCCTGCTCTCCCCCAAACCGCGCAAGCGCAGCACCAAGGTATGACCGCCCCCCACCAAACCCCCCCCACGCGGTGGGGGAGGAGCGAACAGGGCAGCGCGAATCCTTCGGATGCCCCTCCCGACCTCGCCTACGGGCGGGAGAGCACGGCCTGCTCCCTGCCCACGCATGGGCAGGGTTGGGGTGGGCAGCCGCGAGAACCCGCTCCCCTCACCCCGCTGCGCGCGCAGCTTGCCTGCACTCACCCTGCCTGCGCGGTGCGCTGGGTCGAGAGCACCGGCTCGACCAATGCCGACCTGCTGGCCGCCGCGCGCGCCGGCCAGCTCGACAGTCCCACCCTGCTCGCCACCGCGAAGCAGACCGCCGGACGCGGCCGGCAGGGTCGAGTGTGGATCGATGATGCGCAGAGCAGCGTGCTGTGTTCGCTGGCCTGGCCTTTTGCGCCGCAGCACGACATCCGCGCGCTCAGCCTCGCCGTGGGCGTGTGGCTGGCACAGGCGCTGCATGCCCTAGGCGCCACCGCAGTCCGCCTCAAATGGCCCAACGACCTGCTGCTGCCGGTACAAGACAACTGGCGCAAACTCGGCGGCGTGCTGGTGGAAGTGGCCGACACCGCACGGGCGCGCTGGGCCGTGATCGGCTTCGGCCTGAACTTACGCACCCCGCCGGATCAGCCGCAGGCCGCCGGGCTCGACGCCGCGGGACTGCGCCTTCCCCGCGACGCGGTGCTCGCCGCCCTGGCGCCGGCGCTGCTCGACGGGTTGTGGGGGGGCACGCGGCAGCGCGACGCGGCGCTGACGCGATGGAATACGCTGCACGCTTGGGCGGGGCTGGAAGTCTCGGTGCAGGAGCGCGGGCAGACACTGTGCAGCGGCACCGCGCTGGGCATCGATCCCGACGGCGCGCTGCGCGTGCGCACGGCAGGCGGCGAACGCCGTGTGCTCAGCGCCGACCTGTCGCTGCGGCTGGCAGCTGCCCCGGCGCCAGACACGGCAAAATAACGCCGCCCGCTCCTCCTGCACTCCACCGCATGCGTGCCCTGCTCCTCGCCCTGCTGCTGGCCAACCTCGCGTTCTTCGCCTGGTCTCGAGGCTGGCTGGCCGCTGCCGGGATCGGGCCGGTGACGCAGCGCGAACCGCAGCGCCTGGCGCTGCAGATCCATCCGGAGCAGGTCCGGGTCACGCCGATCGCCAGTGCCCCGGCCACCCCCGCCAGTGCCCCGGCACCCGTGCCCACTGCCCCGGCGAACGACGCATCCGCGCCACAGGCCGCGCCTTCGGCACCTTCCGCACCGGCCTTGCAGACCGCCGCCCAGGTGCCCACGGTCTGCCGCCAGATCGGCCCGTTTGGCGCGATGCAGGCAGATGCACTCGCCCAGGCACAGGCCGCCCTCGCCAGCGCCGGGCTGCAGCCCCAAGTGCACACCAGCCCGGTCCCTCCGCAGTGGATGGTGCTGCTCGGTCCCTTTCCCAGCCAGAGCGCGATGCGCGCCGCGCTCGACCAGATCGCCCAGCAGGGCAACGTCAAGGTGTTCGCTCCTGTGGCCGACCGGCCACGGTATGAACCGGGCATTTCGCTGGGCGTGTTCAGCACCGAGGCCGCGGCGCAGGAGCAGCTGCAGATCGTCAAGAAACAAGGCGTGCAGGGCGCACGCATCGTGCAACGCAACGCCGGCCTGAACCGCACCACCCTTCGCCTGCCCGCCCTCACCCCGCAGCAGGTCAAGGCGCTGGCCGGCGTGTCGGGCCAGCTCGGCGGCCAGATGGTCAAGACCTGCGCACAGGCTGAGCAGTAACGGGAAAGAGCGGCTCCCTCCCCGTCGGCGGGGAGGAGCGAAATCGTCAGCGGGGCGCGGTTTGCACCTCCCCCTCAGCGTGGGAGAGGCTGGGTGGAGGAGACGGCGACTCGCCCGCCTCGCCGCGCTGCGCCAGCCAAGCCTGCGCCAGTCGCACCCAGAAGCTGCCGCCCAGCGGAATGAGGTCATCGTTGAAGTCGTAGTTCGGGTTGTGCAGGGTGCATGGCCCGGCGCCGTGGCCGGGGGCACGGTGGTCGCCGTCGCCGTTGCCGATGATCAGATAGGCACCGGGCTTTTCCTGGAGCATGAAGGAAAAGTCCTCAGCGCCCATCGATGGCACGAACTCCTGCACCGCGTCCGCGCCCACCATGTCCACCATCACGGCCTTAGCGAACGCGGTCTCGGCGGGGTGGTTGATGGTCGGCGGGTAGTTGCGCCTGAACGCAAAGTCGCAGCCCAGGCCGAAGCCCGCCGCGGTGTGGGTGGCGATCTTGCGCATGCGGGATTCGATCAGGTCGAGCATTTCGGTGCTGAAAGTGCGCACCGTGCCCTGGATCTCGGCCCGCTCGGGAACCACATTGGTCGCCTCACCAGTGTGGATCATGGTCACCGAGATCACTGCGGGCTCCAGCGGCGCGCGGTTGCGAGTGATGATCGTCTGAAACGCCTGCACCATCTGGCAGGCAGCGGGCACCGGGTCGATGCCCAGATGCGGCATGGCCGCATGCGCGCCGCGGCCGGTCAGTCGAATGTGAAACTCGTTGCTCGACGCCATCACCGGTCCGGCCTTCACAGCAAAATGCCCTGCCGGAATGCCCGGCCAGTTGTGCATGCCAAACACCGCCTGCACCGGAAAGCGCGCAAACAGCCCGTCCTTGATCATCTCGCGCGCGCCGCCGCCGCCCTCTTCTGCCGGCTGGAAAATGCACACCACCGTGCCATCGAAATCGCGCGTGCGCGCCAGGTATTGCGCTGCAGCCAGCAGCATCGCGGTGTGGCCGTCGTGGCCGCAGGCGTGCATCTTGCCGGGATGCCGGCTGGCGTGGGCAAAGGTGTTGAATTCAGTCACCGGCAGGGCGTCGAAGTCGGCGCGCAGGCCGATCATTCGACCGCTGGCGCCACTGTCGCGGCCCTTGATCACCCCCACCACCCCGGTCTTGGCGAGTCCCCGGTGCACCTCCACCCCCCAGGCCGCCAGCCGCGCGGCCACCAGGTCGGAGGTGCGCTGCTCCTCAAAGCACAGCTCGGGATGCGCATGCAGATCACGCCGCAGCGCGGTTAGCGCAGCGGCCTCGGTGACGATGGAGTCGATGAGTTGCATCGCCGTGTTCCTCCAGATGATCGACAAGGCGATTGTGCCCCAGACCCAGGCCGCTGGCGCAATCGGAGAAAAAACGTCACCCCAGCAGGGTTGCCTGACAAAAAACACCCACCATCCGCTGCAAACCCTCAGCCCCACGCGGGCCGCACAGCCAAAACCGTGAACCAGCTCACACCGACAAGAATGGAGGAGCTCGAGCGCAATACAGGCATGGGACGGTCTGGCACTATGCTTAACATTTTTGCCGCAAGCATAGACCACGCGCCTGGCCACGATGAAGCTCTCCCGCAAGCGCGCCCGCGCGCAGACCATCAAACTTCCCGCCTCCACGCCGCGCAATCCGCTGGTCGCTGCGGCACACAAGCGCAAGGCGGGGGCGCACCGCAAGAGCAACAAGGCGCTGCGCCGGGCGCTGCAGGCGCGCGGGGTCGAAGCCGAGAAATGAAAGGCATCGGGTCGGGTCGATGCGTGCAGCACATACAACAAAGCGCAACCTGACCCCAACACCACATGCAGTCACCGTACAAATCCCGTCCCCGCGCCACGCCGACACGGCACGCCACGCCCTCCAGCGAGCACTTCGATCTGTTCCTGCCCTGCCCGCGCGGGCTGGAGCAGGCGCTCTGCGACGAGGTGCGCGAGCTTGCCGCGCGCCTGGGCAGCGACACGCTCAGCGCGGCCACTCCAACCCCCGGCGGAGTGAGCGCGCACGGCACGCTAGCAGACGTGATGCGGCTCAATCTGCACGCCCGGCTGCCCAGCCGCGTGCTGCTGCTCGCAGGCGCCGGGCGCTCCACCGACGCGGACGAGGTCTACCGCCTGGCGCGCGCGCTGCCGTGGGAGTGCTGGTTCGTCGCTCGGCAGTCGCTGCGCGTGGACGTGACCGCGGAACACTCGCCGCTGGCGAGCATCAAGTTTGCCGCGCTGCGGGTGAAGGATGGCATCTGCGACCGATTTCGCGCACTTGCCGGCCAACGCCCGGATGTCGACACCGCGCAGCCGGACGTGCGCGTGCACCTGCATCTGCGTGAGGTTGACGCGCTGCTTTACTTCGACACGAGCGGCGAGCCGCTGTTCAAGCGGGGCTGGCGCAGCGACCACGGCGCAGCACCGCTGAAAGAGCATCTGGCCGCGGGGCTGCTACGGCTGGCCGGCTGGCAGCCGGGCGACGTGTTGTTCGATCCCATGTGCGGCGCGGGCACGCTGCTGATCGAGGCGGCGCAGATCGCCGCGCAGCGCGCGCCGGGGCTCGATCGACGCTTTGGCTTCGAGGCGCTGCGCGGCTTCGACCCGGGCGACTGGGCGGCGCTGCGCGAGGCGGCGCAGCAGCAGCTGCGGCCGCTTGCCGCAGGGCAGTTCTTCGGCGCCGATCTCGACGCAGCAAGCGTGCGCATGACGCACGACAATGCCCGCCGCGCCGGGGTCGAGGCGGCGATCGACGTGCGCCAAGGCGACGTCATCGACACAACCCCGCCGCTCGACCTCGGGGCACTGTCGGCGGGGCGCAGCGCCTGGCTGATCAGCAACCCACCGTACGCCGCGCGCATCGCGCCGCAAGGCCAGGCCGCAGACGACTTCGCGCCGCAGTTCGCGCGTGTGCTCAAACAGCGCTTTGCCGGCTGGCAGGTGGCGCTGCTGACCGCCGATCTGCACTGGGATCGCGCGCTGCGACTCAAGCCTCGACGGCGGCTGGTCGTGTTCAACGGCCCGATCGAGTGCCGGCTGATGCTGTTCGAGATGGTAGCGGGCAGCGCGCGGGCGCAGGTCCAGCCTGGCAGCACGCCCGCCACAAGGGCACAAAGCCAATGACCGCAGCAGGCGCTGAGTAGCCCCCCCGCTGCTAGTGGCCAGCCCGTCCCAGCAGCAAACGCATCCGGCCGATACCTGCCCCGCAAACGCATCGACACAACGCAATCCATCAGTCCCGGACCGGCGCTTGGGCCTGAACGTGGTCATCAGTTTCTGCTCTGATACAGCATCTCAACCCAGGAGCAGACATGCAACGACGCGCTTTTGTTTTCCTTGCCGCGATGACGACCTTGGCCTGGCCTGCGCTGGCCAGTGCGGCTCCGCTGACCGTGGGCGACGCCTTGCTACAAACGCAGTTTGAAACCCAGCACGGCAAGGCGGAGGCATTTCCGGGCGCGGGCACGCGTGTTGTGCTGTTCGCCGTCGAGAAAGCGCCTTCGGACGAGGCCAATGCCTTCCTCACCCTCCTCGGGGCGGAGGGCATGCGCAAAGCGGGCATAGTGTTTTTGGCGGACATCAACGGCATGCCCGGTTTCGTGACGCAGACCTTTGCCTTGCCCAAAATGCGCAAACGCCCTTACGCCATCCTACTGGCGACCAAGTCGGAGCAGGCCGCGTTCATGCCGCATGAAAAGGACGCGGTGACCGTGCTGCATGTCCACCAGGGCAAGATCACACACATCGCCTTTGCCCGCGACGCAGCGGGAATCCGGGCCGCGGTCGAATCGCACTGAGAAGGGCCGATCCACCAGCCAGGTTCTGTCCGCCCGGGCAGTTGACGCGCGGCCGGACATGCCCAGATCGAGCTGTCCGGTGGTGACGACACGCAAACGCCCCCGCCGGTTCACTTCGGCTTGAACGCAATGTCCTCGGCCTGCTGGGCGGCGCTGGTGCCCAGCGGCGACCTGGAGGCGGTGACCTGCGGCGGCGGCGCGGGCTCGGCGCCGGTAGCCGGCTGCTGTGCGGCATCCGCGTCTTTGATGCCCTCCTTGAAGCCGCGCACCGCCTGGCCGAGGTCGGTGCCGATGTTCTTGAGCTTCTTGGTGCCGAAGATCATGACCACGATCAGCAGCACGATCAGCCAGTGCCAGATACTGAATTCACCCATGTCGATTCTCCCGTGCAGACGTGGCGCCACGCGCACGCCCGGTCATGCTTGGTGTGGCAATTGTCCACCCGGGTTCTGTGGTGCGATTGCAAGCAAACGCAACAGTGGTGCCGGGGTGCTCAGGAATCGATCCAGCCCTTGGCCCGCTCGACCGCTTTCGCCCAGCGCGCCATCAGCCGCTCGCGCTCTGGCGCGGGCAACGCCGGCTCGAAGCGCCGCTGCGGCTGCCACAGCGCAGCCAGATCGCGCGGGCTACGCCAGATGCCGGCACCCAGACCGGCCAGATAGGCCGCGCCGAGCGCCGTGCTCTCGGTCTGCAGCGGGCGCACCACCGGCACGCCGAGCAGATCGGCCTGCAACTGCATCAGCGTGTCGTTGACGGCGGCACCGCCATCGACCCGCAGCTCGGCAAGCGGCGCGCCGCCGTTTGCGGCCACGTCGGCCTGCATCGCGGCGAACAGTTCGGCGCTCTGGTAGGCCATCGCGTCGATCGCGGCGCGGGCGATGTGCGCTGCGGTGCTGCCGCGGGTCAGGCCGATGAGCAGGCCGCGCGCCTGCGCGTCCCAATGCGGCGCGCCCAGCCCGGCCAGTGCCGGCACGAACAGCACGCCGCCGCTGTCGGGCACGCTGTCGGCCAGTTGCTGCGCATGCGCAGCGCTTTGCACCAGGCCCAGGCCGTCGCGCAGCCACTGCACCGCCGCCCCGGCGACGAACACGCTGCCTTCGAGCACGTAGTGCAGCGCTTGCCCGGCACCGAGCCGCCAGGCAATGGTCGACAGCAGCCGGCGCTGCGAGATGACCGGCTGCGTGCCGGTGTGCAGCAGCGCAAAGCAGCCGGTGCCGTAAGTGTTCTTCGCCATGCCGGGCTGCAGGCAGGCCTGACCGAACAACGCGGCCTGCTGGTCGCCGGCCATGCCGGTGATCGGAATCTCCAGCCCGCCCCACCGCGCCACGGCAAGCGCACCGCAGCTCGGCACGATGGTCGGCAGCACCGCGCGCGGCACCCGCAGCAAGGCCAGCAGCGCGTCGTCCCACTCGCCGGTGTGCAGGTTGCACAGTAGGGTGCGGCTGGCGTTGCTGACATCGGTGATATGGGTCGTGCCGCCGCTGAGCTTGAACACCAGCCAGCTGTCGATGGTGCCGGCAGCCAATTCCCCGGCCTCGGCGCGGGCGCGGGCGCCGGGGACGTGGTCAAGCAGCCAAGCCAGCTTGGTCGCGGAAAAATACGCATCCGGCAGCAGGCCGGTGCGCTGCTGCAGTTCGGGGCCATAGCCGTTGGCGGCGAGTTCGTCGCAGATCGACGCAGTCCGCCGATCTTGCCAGACGATCGCATTGTCGACGGGCTGGCCGCTTGCACGCTCCCACAGCACCACGGTTTCGCGCTGGTTGGTGATGCCGATTGCCGCCAGATCGCGCAGCCCCGCGCCGGCGCGGGCCAGCGCCTCGGCCAGTGTGGCGTTTTGCGTGGCCCAGATTTCGAGCGGGTCGTGTTCCACCCAGCCGGGTTGTGGATAGTGCTGGGTGAACTCCCGCTGGGCACTGGCGACCACCCGGCCCGCCTCATCAACGATAAGGGTGCGCGAACTCGATGTGCCCTGGTCAAGCGCGGCGATCAGTGTCATTGCCAGGCCGCCTCAGGGATCGATCACCGCGGCGCATACATCGGTGGGCGCGGCAGCCACATGCCCGACGACCGGCACCATCTTCAGACCGACCGAGGCCACACGGCAGGGCGCAGCCACCACACCGCAGCCGCCAAGCATGGCCGCGCAGAGCAGCAGAGGAATGAGTCTTCTGGTCATGAGGCGGAAGATTGGACAGCTTTTTGGGCCATTATGCCCGCCGCAACGCTGAACCCAGGCTGAAACCCGCCTAGGCCAGTGGAACCCTGCGGCGCGTGGCGACACGGATCAAGCACTGCCGCTGCGGCATCCCGCCCGGCGCACCGCTGTGAAAGGACACCCGATGAAAGCTGCCGACGTTGCCATGACCGCGTTTTCCATGCCGCTCACCAGCCCCGCCTATCGGCCCGGGCCGTACCGGTTCATCGACCGCGAGTTTTTTGTCGTCACCTACCGCACCGACCCCAAGGTGCTGCGCGCCATGGTTCCCGAGCCGCTGGAACCAGCGGGCGATCTGGTCAAGTTCGAATTCATCCGCATGCCCGATTCCACCGGCTTTGGCACCTACACCGAATCGGGCCAGGTCGTGCCGGTGCTGTATCAGAGCAAGCCGGCCACTTACCAGATCGCGATGTATCTAGACGACGAGGCCCCGATCGCTGGCGGGCGCGAGATCTGGGGCTTTCCGAAAAAACTGGCCAAGCCGCATGTCAGCGTGGTGGCCGACACTCTAGTCGGCACGCTGGACTACGGCCCAGTGCGCATTGCCACCGGCACGATGGGCTACAAGCACCGCCCCCTGGACACCGCCGAGGTGCTCGCCTCGTTGCAGCAGCCGAACTTTCTGCTCAAAATCATTCCCCATGTGGACTGCACCCCGCGCATCTGCGAGCTGGTGCAGTATGACCTGGAGGACCTGGTGGTCAAAGGCGCGTGGGAGGGGCCGGCCGCGCTGGAACTGCATGCGCATGCGCTGGCGCCCGTGGCCGCGCTGCCGGTGCTGGAAGTGGTGTCGGGCATGCACATCCTCGCCGACCTCACCCTGGGTCTGGGCCGTGTGGTGCACGACTATCTGAAACGGTGATGCCAGTGGCATGGGTGAACGAAAACGGGAGACAGGCGCAGCATCGGCACCAGACAAAACCCTGCAGAACCCCACGTTTTACAATGTTGCGCGCCCCCGAAACCCGGGGCCGATCAGGAAATTGTCGCACCTGCGCGGCACTGCCGACATTGATGCGCTAAATTAAAATTCTCAAGAATCCAACCGTTCACGCCCAAGTCATGAAGAACTCTCTACCGCTCCATCCGCAGCCGCACCGCCGGCAAACGGAGACCCGCCATGTCTGAAAAAATCGGCGGCATCGACCGGATCGACCGGCGTTTGCTCACCCTGCTACAGGAGGACGGACGCATCGCCAATCTGCGGCTGGCGCAGATGGTCAACCTCTCGCCAACCGCCGTGCTCGAGCGGGTCAAGCGTCTGACGCGCGACGGGTTCATCCTCGGTTACGAGGGCCGACTCAACCCCGATCTGCTCGGTGCCGGGCTGATGGTACTCGTCGAAGTGCAGCTCGCCCGCTCGGCGCCTGACGGCTTCGAGAAATTCCAGTCGGCGGTCAAGGCACGCAGCGAAATCCTCGAATGCCACATGGTGGCCGGCAACTTCGACTATCTGCTCAAGGTCCGCGTGGCCGACATGGCGGCCTACAGAGCCTTCGTCGCCGAGGTCATCGCCCGCCTGCCCGGCGTACGCGAAACCCGCTCGTTCGCGGTCATCGACGAGGTCAAGAGCACCACCCGCTTGAAGGTCGAGCTCTGACCTCCTGAGCGGCCACTGCGCGCATCCCTTGCGCGCAGACTCGGTTTGCTCACTTGCCGGTGCGCGGTATGAGCAACACCAGCACAGCGCACAGCACCATGAACCCAGCCAGCATCAGAATGCCGCCATTGGTGCTCTGCGTGGCCTGCTTCGCCCAGCCAATGATGGACGGGCCGAAGAACCCGGTCTCGGCCACGCCGAGCAGAAAGCGCATCACATAGAACTGCGTTGGTGTGGTGACGAACAGCATGGCCGCCGAGATCAACCCCCAGGTGATCATGATGCGCGCGATCCACACACGCGCGCCGACTCGGTACAGGATCAGGTTGCTGGGCACCTCGAACGCGAAGTAGCCGAGAAAGAAAATGCCCGCACCAAGCCGTACACCGCATCGCAAAAGCCCAGATCGCCCTTCATCTGCAACTGCGCGAAGCCGATGTTCACCCGGTCGAGATAGGCGACGAAATAGCACAGGATCAGAAATGGAATGATGCGCCAGCCGATGCGGCGATAGACCTGCTCCGAAAGCGGCGGGGCTGCTGTGTCTGCAGGGATTAACAGGCCGTTGAAAAACGTCGCGAGGATGGCCAGATGCAAGGCGCACGGCGCGCAGCGACCGAGACATATCAAATAGATAGGCAGATAGGCGAGGCAGCGCGCACCGCGCAACGCCGCAGATGGCCCACCGCAGTAGTTTTTCAACGGCCTGTTAAATCATGTCTGTCTCCTCGTCGTGATGAACGCGGGCGCCTTGCCGCCCACCGATGCCGCCCGTCAATGCGGCGCGTCTGCCGCACGCTGAGCAGGATGCGAGCCGAGCGTGAAATACTTCTGCTCGGCCAGCGCCTCATACAGCGGCGGGGTGAAGACATTGGCCACGCGGCTGCTGATGAGTGCGGTGGCCATCAGCGGAATCACCAGCCCGCCGCCGTTGATCATTTCCATCACAATGACGAACGAGGTCAGCGGCGACTGCGTGACCGCAGCCAGATAGCCCACCATGCAGATCGCGACCAGCGCCGACTGTGGATACTGCCCGAACCACTGGCTGACCCACTGCCCGAACCCCGCGCCGATGGACAGCGACGGCGAGAACAGCCCGCCCGGAAGTCCCGTGATGTAGGACAGCACCATGGTGAGCCACTTTGCCAGCGGGTAAGTCCAATTCACCTGCTCGCCGTGGTTCATCAGTAAATGCCGCGCCTGGTCGTAGCCGCTGCCCCAGGTTTGCCCATCCGAGGCAATGCCGATGAGCGCCACCAGCAGCCCCAGCCCCGCACCCCACACCAAAGGCGAACGCCCGCGCCAGGCCAGCAGCTTCGCAGGGATCCAGCGTGCCTGCTTGAGCAGCGCCAGATTGAACGCGGCCCCGGCCAGGCCGCACAGCACCGCGGCAACGAGCACCGGCAGGATGAAAGCCAGCGGAAAGACACCCGGCGCACTGATCTGCCCAAAATACAAATAGTTGCCGGCCAGGGCCAGCGACACCAGACCGGAGAACACGATACTGGTGATCAGCACCCCGTTGGTGCGCCCCTCGAAGCTGCGAGTGAGTTCCTCGATGGCGAACAGAATCCCGGCCAGCGGGGTATTGAACGCGCCTGAAAGCCCGGCAGCAGAGCCCGCCAGCAGCAACATGCGCTCCATGCGCAGCGACACACGCGGGTAGAAACGCCGCATCTCGATCATGACGGACGCGCCGATGTGCACCGTCGGTCCCTCGCGGCCCAGGGTCAGCCCGCCGAGCATGCCCAGCAACCCCACGCCGATCTTGCCCACCAGGATACGCAGCCCAAACAGCCGCCGGATGCGCGAGGAGTCGGGCGGGCCGTGCAGCGCAGCAATGACTTGAGGAATGCCGCTGCCCTCACTGCCGTTGAACCAGCGGAAGGTCAGCCACACCCCGCAGGCGGTCAGCGTCGGTGTGATCAGCAGGGCAAGCCAGACACGCCCATCGATCCAGCGCAGGAAAATCGCCAGGACATCATTGGTCCAGTTGGCGAACTGCACCGCTGCCAGGCCCACCAGCACCGCCCCGAGCCATAGCACCCCGTAGTTCAGCCAGGATCTGCGGAGTTCCTTGCGAGTCAAGCGCCAGAGCGCAGCGAGACGGACGGGAGCATGCATGGTCATCGAAGATAGCAGCGACCAGCCGAGCAACATACTGCCCCGGGTAAAAGTCAATCGAAACAAAACCTTGCATGTGTCCACGGCGGCAACTCGGGCATTGCACGTAAGGGTTTTTACGAAGTAGGATAACCCTTCTTTTTTGACAGAAGTTAAAAAATCGACCCGTTCAAATCTGCGAACCTCTTGCGAGAAAGCCTTCCATGCGTTCCCTTCATCAACTCACCGTGCCGGAAAAGCTGCTGCACACCGGCTTCATTTTTCTGGTGTGCGTCGGTTTGCTCTGTGCCGAGGCCTATCTCTACGTCACGCACACGGGGCTGGACGGCAAGACGGGCGTTACGCTCAAGGACATCCAAATTGCCTACTACGGCAACCGTGACAGCAGCAAGCTGCAAACCGTGCTGCCGACCATGCTGACCAACGCCGGCGTGCCCAAGGCGCAATGGCCAGCGATTCAGCAGACCGTCGATCACTGGGTGGTCAGCGGGCAGAGCAAGGCCGAGTACGAGAGCCAGATCAAACCGATCATCGATCAGCACTGCATGATGTGCCACAGCGTGGCGATGAGCAAGCAGTTGCACAACCCGCCGCTGGCCTCGTATGAAGACGTGAAGGCGGTGGCCAAGGTGGACACCGGCATGTCGTACAACAGCATGCTGCTCAACGGCATGGTGCACCTGACCATGCTCGGGCTGATTTTCTGGGTGGCAGGCTGGCTGTTCCTGCAGACCCGGGTGCACAACCAGATCAAGGCGATTTCGGTGGTCACCCCCTTCGTTGCGATGCTGCTGGACTTCGCCGGGTGGTTCCTGACCAAGCAGAATCCGGGCTTCGCCTGGTTCGTGCTGATCGGCGGCGCGCTGTCCTGCCCGATCGCGATGCTGGAAATGGGCGTGGCGCTGTTTGACATTTGGATCGGCCTGCCCAAGTTTCTGTTGCAGCGCATCGTCACCGAAGTGCCCAAGACGGTCACCCACCCCGCGACTGCCTGACGATTCTAGGCGCGCCCGTCGCCCCGCCATCGCGGGCAGGCTCAGGCTGCACGCCCCAAGCCGCCCAAAGGCACAGTGGATGCAGCCCCTCCCCCACGGTGTGGGGGCAGGCAGGCAGGCAAGGCGTTCAAACCGCTGCACACCGGGTCAATAGAATCGGCCACATGACAGCCTCCCCCACCCCCACCTGCCCGCTGAGTATCGTGGTCCTTGCCGCCGGGAAGGGCACACGCATGCGGTCCGACAGCCCCAAGGTGCTACAGCCGCTAGCGGGCAAGCCGCTGCTTGGCCATGTGCTAGACACGGTACATCGGCTCGCTGCCGCGCGCGCGGTGGTGGTCACCGGGTTTGGTGCGCAGCAGGTGCAGCAGGCTTTTGCGCACCAGCCGCATCTGCGCTTCGTGCTGCAGGAGCCGCAGCTCGGCACCGGCCATGCGGTGCGGCAGGCGCTGCCCGAGTTGCCGCCGGATTGCGTGTGTCTGGTGCTGTACGGCGACGTGCCACTGGTGAGCGCCGCGAGCCTATTGCCCATGGTCGCGCAGGCGCGGGCCGGGGCGCTGGCGCTGCTGACGGTCGAACTGCCCGACCCCACCGGTTACGGCCGTATCCTGCGCGACGCCAGCGGGGCGGTGCAAGGTATCGTCGAGCACAAGGACGCCACGCCGCAGCAGCGCGCGGTGCACGAATGCAACACCGGTATTCTGTGCGCGCCGCTGCAGCATCTGCGCCGCTGGCTGGGCCAGCTGCGCAACGACAACGCGCAGGGCGAGTACTACCTGACCGACGTGGTTGCGCTGGCCGTGGCCGACGGCGTGCCGGTGCAGACCTCGACCGTGGCCGACGCCGACGATGTGCTCGGCGTGAACGACCGCAGCCAGCTCGCGCATCTGGAGCGGGTGGTGCAGCGCCGTGTGGCAAAGCGCCTGCTCGATGCCGGCGTGACCCTGGCCGATCCGGCGCGGCTGGATGTGCGCGGCGCGCTGCACTGCGGGCGCGATGTGTTCATCGATGTGGGCTGCGTGTTCGAGGGCGAAGTGCATCTGGCCGACCGTGTGCGTGTCGGCCCGTACGCGGTGCTGCGCGATGTGCGCGTGGGTGCCGGCGCAGTGATCCACCCGTTCTGCCATCTCGACGGCGCGGCCATTGGCGCGGATGCATTGATTGGCCCCTTCGCCCGCCTGCGCCCGACCACGGCGCTGGCCGACGGCGTGCACATCGGCAATTTCGTCGAGGTGAAGAATTCCACCCTGGGCACAGGCTCCAAAGCCAACCATCTCAGCTATGTAGGCGACGCCACCGTGGGCGCGCGGGTCAACATCGGCGCGGGTACCATCGTGGCCAACTACGACGGCGCCAACAAGCACCGCACCGTGATCGAGGACGACGCGCACACCGGCTCGAACTCGGTGCTGGTCGCCCCGATCACGGTTGGCGCCGGTGCCACCATCGGCGCGGGCTCGACCGTGGCCAAGGACGTGCCCGCAGGCAAGCTCACCGTGGCCCGTGCGCGCGCGGTCACTCTCGACGGCTGGAGCCGTCCGGTCAAGAAGAAACCGGCCGCGTCGGCGGAGTGAGCGGCACCCGCGGCGCGAACTTGCTGCGGTGCACCGAAAAAAACGTCCGCACATTGCGCACCTGGTGCGCCGCAGTGAACAGGCGGTGCGCCAGCGCGTGATACGCGGCCATGTCCGCTACCAGCAGCACCAGCACGAAATCCGGCCCGGGCGAGACCTGCCAGCATTGCTGCACCTCGGGCACATCGGCCACCAGCGCCTCGAACGCCGCCAGCCGCTCGGCGGTCTGCTCTACCAGGGTGATCTCGACAATGGCGGTCAGCCCCGCGCCCACGCGCTGCGGGTCGAGTATCGCGATGCGCCGCTCGATCACCCCCGCCTCGACCAGTCGCCGCACGCGGCGCAGGCAGGTCGGTGGCGAGAGATGCGCGCGCTGCGCCAACTCCTGATTGCTCAGCGCGCAGTCTTGTTGCAGCAGATCGAGCAGGCGGCGGTCGGCATCATCCAGGGAGATGACATTCATTTCATTCCATTCTTGAATTTGAAATGAAATTTTATTTCACGCAGATTGCATTGTGGAATTTCACAGCATTTTCCATGAAATATTGCATGCTCATTTCACATCGACCTGCCTATCATCGCGTCACCGCAATATGAAGGGAGTCTGTCCATGTGTGGAATCGTCGGCGCTGTGGCGCAGCGCAATATCGTTCCGGTGCTGATCGAGGGCCTGCGTCGCCTGGAGTACCGCGGCTACGACTCTTGCGGCATCGCGGTCTATGCCAACGGCGGTCTATACCGTGCGCGCAGCGTGGCGCGCGTGGCCGAGCTCGATGCGCAGACGCGCGGACTGACCGCATTCACTGGTATCGCCCACACCCGCTGGGCCACGCACGGCGCGCCGACCACCGCCAACGCGCACCCGCATTTCTCAGCCGGACCGAACAAAGGCGGGCAGTCGGCGCATATCGCCGTGGTGCACAACGGCATCATCGAGAACTATGAGGCGCTGCGCGCGATGCTCAAGTCCGACGGCTACCAGTTCGAGAGCGAAACCGACACCGAGGTCATCGCCCACCTGATCGACCATCTCTACGCCGGCGATCTGTTCGAGGCGGTGCAGGCGGCCACGCGGCAACTGCACGGCGCCTACGCGATCGCAGTGTTCAGCCGCGAGGAACCGCACCGCATCGTCGGCGCCCGCAACGGCTCGCCGCTGGTCGTCGGTCTGGGCCAGGGCGAGAACTTTCTCGCCTCTGACGCGCTGGCGCTGGCCGGCACCACCGACCGTTTCATCTATCTGGAAGACGGCGACGTGGCCGACCTGCAGACCGGCAAGGTGTGGATCGTCGACCGCGCCCACAAGCCCGCCGAACGCGAAGTACGCACCATCACCGCCTACACCGCCGCCGTGGAGCTTGGCCCTTACCGCCACTTCATGCAGAAAGAAATCTTCGAGCAGCCGCGCGCCATCGCCGACACGCTCGACGGCATCCAGGCCATCACCCCCGCACTGTTCGGCCCGCAGGCCGAGAGCGTGTTCCCCGCCATCAGCGGCGTGCGCATTCTGGCCTGCGGCACCAGCTTCTACGCCGGACTCACGGCCAAGTACTGGATCGAATCCATCGCCCGTGTGCCCGTCGAGGTGGAGGTCGCCAGCGAATACCGCTACCGCGATTCAGTGCCCGACCCGAGCGCGCTGGTCGTCGTCATTTCCCAGTCGGGCGAAACCGCTGACACCCTGGCCGCGCTCAAACACGCCAAGCAACTCGGCCACACCCACACCCTGGCCGTGGTCAACGTCGCCACCAGCGCCATGGCACGCGAAACCGCCCTGCAGTTCTTCACCCGTGCCGGTGCCGAAATCGGCGTGGCCTCGACCAAGGCCTTCACCACCCAGCTTGTCGCGCTCTACCTGCTGGCCGGAGCGCTGGCTCGCGCCAAAGGCCGCCTGATCGACGAGGCTGAAGTCGCCATGCTCACCTGCCTGCGCCACCTGCCCGCCGCCGTGCAAAGCGTGCTGGCGCTGGAGCCGCAGATCATCGCCTGGGCCGAGCAGTTCGCCCGCCGCGAAAACGCCCTGTTCCTCGGCCGCGGCATGCACTACCCCATCGCCCTCGAAGGCGCGCTCAAGCTCAAGGAAATCACCTACATCCACGCCGAGGCGTATCCCGCAGGCGAACTCAAGCACGGCCCGCTGGCGCTGGTGACCGAGGCCATGCCGGTGGTGGCCGTGGCGCCGAACGACGCGCTGCTCGACAAGCTCAAGAGCAATCTGCAGGAAGTGCGCGCCCGCGGCGGCGAGCTTTACGTTTTCGCCGACGCTGACGGCCAGATCGAAGCCAGCGAGGGCGTGCACCTCATCCGCCTGCCCGAGCACTACGGGGCGCTCTCGCCCATCCTGCATGTCGTGCCGCTGCAACTGCTGGCCTACCACACCGCCACCGCACGCGGCACCGACGTGGACAAGCCGCGCAACCTGGCGAAGAGCGTGACCGTGGAGTAGGGCCTGTTCACGCGATTGATGCGCCCGCGCGCCGCTCAATCCGTGCGCAGCCGCTCGATCGCCCGCTGGTAGCGCATTTTCACCGCCGACAGCCCCAGGCCGACCGCCTGCGCCACCTCGGCGAACTCCAGCCCCACCTGCAGCCGCAGCAGCACGATCAGACGGTCCTGGGCCGGCAGGCGCTGCAGCAGCCGCTCGGTGTCGATCCGCGCCTCGGTGGCACTGATGGCATCGCGAGTGTCGACGATCTCCGGGCTGGATTCCACGTCCTCGGTCTGGGCCGGACGCGCGGCGCAGCGACGCTGGTGGTCGATGCAGGCATTGGCCGCCAAGCGCCACAGCCAGGTCGTGAACGCCGCCTCGCCGCGAAAGCGCGGCAGCTCGAAGAACAGCTTGAGCAGAATGTCCTGCGCCAGATCCTCGGCGTCGGCAGCCGTGTAGACGAAGCGCCGCGCCAGAGCCTTGATGCGGCCGCCGTGCCACCGCACCAGCGTCTCGAACGCGCCGGTGCGGTAAGGCAGCTCGGCCTGCGCCTGCGCCACCAGGGCGGCGTCATCTGCCGGCGCGGGGCGGGGCTCAGCGCGCGATGATGACCTCATCGCGGCTCAAGCGTGAATTGGCCACGGTGAGTTGACGCCCATCGTCGAGCGCAAGCACGGTCTTGATCGTTCCGACCTCGCGCACCGTTGCCTGCAGGCCATGCCACTCAATGCGATCGCCCTCGCCCAGCAGGTCCCGCAGATACACGCCGCTGACGATCTCTGCCGCCAGATTGCGTGTGCCCAGACCCAGCGACAGCGCCACCGCCACGCCCAGCGCCACCAGCATCACGCCGATGACCTCCTGTAGCAGGGCGGTACGGATATCGAGCTGCTCGATCGCCAGCAGCAGCACCAGCGCGGTCAGCACGCCCATGGTCAGGCGCGACAGGGTCGATGCATAGTCCAGCCCAGCTCCCTCTGCCGTACGCTGCACCAGCCCAGACAGCCAGCGCGCAGCCATCAGGCCGAGCACGAGCACGGCCATCGCCGCAACGAACTTGGGCAGGAACAGCATCACCGCAGCCACTGCAGTGCTCGCTGCAGCCAGCCCGAGCGCATCCGCCGCAGACAGGGCAAACGCCAACAGCACAAAGGCAAAGACCAGCGCGCCCAGCGCAGTCGACAGCGGCTGCTGCATGCCCCACTGCTGGGTGAAACGGGTCAGGCCGGTCTGTTCGGCCAGGCGATCGGCGCCGATGCGGACCAGCACACGACGCACCACGGCGGCAGCCACCTTGGCCAGCAGATAGCCCACCAGCACCAGCAACAGCGCACCGAGCAGATTGGGCAATGCCGCAGCCAAGCGGCCATAGAGGGCCAGCAGCGGGTTGCCAAGATAGGTCAGGGTTTGGTTGACGGTTTCCATCATCGATCTCCAGAAAGTCATTCAGCCAGCGCGGCGCGTGCTGCTCAAGCGGTGCAGCCGAACCGCGGCAGGGGCGAGCAAGCCGGCAAGGGCCAGCCAGATCCGCCCCAGGATCAGCGACAGCACATTGCGCGCGTCCACGCGACGCCGCGCCCGCCGCAGCACGCCGGGCAAATCCGGCAAATCCTCCGGCGCGGCATGCAGCTGCTGCGCCAGACGGTGCTCGAAATCATGGTCGGTGGATGTCATGTCATGGTCTCCGTTCGAGTTGACAGCCTGAGGTCGACTGTTTGGACGTAGCGCTGCGCGCAAACGTCACATCAGCCGGCGGCACGGCACCGCGCAGGCGCTCTCAGCGCCGGGTTGCGTGGCTCACCACGACGGCTCGTCCTGCATCTGCGCGATCTGCTCGCGCAGTTCGAGGATGCGGTCTTGCCAGTAGCGCGCACTGCCGAACCACGGAAACGCAGCGGGGAAAGCGGGATCATGCCAGCGGCTGGCGATCCAGGCGCTGTGATGCAGCAGGCGCAGGGTGCGCAGGGCTTCGATGAGGTGGGTCTCTTTCTGATCGAAGTCGCGGAACACGGTGTAGCCGCGCAGCAGCGCATCGAACTGGCCGCGCATGTCCGCGGCATCACCGCTGAGCAGCATCCACAAGTCCTGGATCGCCGGGCCCATGCGGCTGTCGTCGAAATCGACGAAATGCGGGCCATCGTCGGTCCACAGCAGATTGCCCGGATGGCAGTCGCCGTGCAGCCGCAACGACTGTACCCGACCTGCTCGATCGAAGCTGGCGCGCACGGCACCAAGCGCCTGCGCGGATACCGCGGCCCAGGCCGGGCGCAGGTCTGCAGGGATCCAGTCGCCGTCCAGCAGCTGCTGGCGCGGCAGGTGACCGAAGGTCTGGATGTCCAGCACCGGCCGCACCCGGTAGGCATCGCATGCGCCAACCGCATGGATGCGCCCGAGAAAGCGCCCCAGCCATTCGAGGGTCTGCTCCTGCTCGAGCTCCGGAGTGCGACCGCCCTGCCGCTCGAACAGCGCAAAGCGATGGCCGCCGACATGATGTAGGGTGCGCTGATCGATCACCAGCGGCGGCACCACGGGAATCTCGCGCGCAGCGAGCTCCAGCGTGAACGCATGCTCCTCGAGAATGGCTGCGTCACTCCATCGGCCTGGGCGATAAAACTTGGCAATGCGCTGACCGCCGTCTTCCAGCTTGACCTGGAACACCCGGTTCTCGAAGCTGTTGAGCTGCAGTAGCGTGCCGTCGCAGCGCAGGCCCAGGTGTTCGATCGCCGCCAGCACATGGTCTGGCGTGAGGTCGGCGTAGCGTTGCGGCGGCGCATGCGCCGTGGCATTTGGCAAGGCGTTGGGGTTCATGGGCGCACTCGGTCGAAACTGCCGTGCATTGTGCGCGCGCCCGCTGGCCGCACTGGCGACCAAGCGCCACGCAACACCTGGCGCCATTGCCGGTTGCGCCGCGTCCCCGCTGTCGGCTGCAGACTTCGAGGTCTGGCTGGCACAGTGGCAACGGCACATCCCCTGGGCCGCAGCATTGCCAGCCCAGTCGTTCAGCCTTCGACCGCCCGCACCTGCTGCGCCGCACGCTTGGCATTGGCGCGGGCAATGTCAGTGGATTCGGCCCGCGCCAGCGCCACGCCCATGCGGCGCTTGACGAAACTCTCGGGTTTGCCGAACAGCCGCAGATCCGTTCCGGGTATGGCCAGCGCGGCGTCCACCCCTTCGAAGCGCACGCCCTTCGCATCGATGCCGCCGTAGATCACCGCGCTGGCACCGGCGGTCTTGAGTGTGGTGTCCACCGGCAGGCCGAGAATGGCGCGGGCGTGCAGCTCGAACTCGCTCTGCCACTGCGTGATCAGTGTGACCAGCCCGGTGTCGTGCGGGCGCGGGCTGACCTCGCTAAACCACACCTGCTCGCCCTTGACGAACAGCTCCACACCAAAGATGCCATACCCGCCCAACGCGTCGGTGATGCGGCGGGCGATATCACGGCTGCGCTGCAGCGCGACTGGATGCATCGGATGCGGCTGCCAGCTCTCCACATAGTCCCCGGCCACCTGTACATGGCCGATGGGTTCGCAAAAATCGGTGCGTGCCGCCGCACCATCGGCGCCCAGGCTGCGCACCGTGAGCTGGGTGATTTCATAGTCGAAGTCGATGAAGCCTTCGACGATCACGCGGCTCTGCGCCACGCGTCCGCCGGACATCGCCGTTTCCCAGGCCGGGCGCACGTCGGCCGGGCCGTCGAGCTTGCTCTGCCCCTTGCCCGACGAGCTCATGACCGGCTTGACCACGCAGGGGTAACCGATGCCGCCGTCGATCGCGGCCTGCAGTTGATCCAGCGAGTCGGCAAAGGCATAGGGCGAGGTGGCCAGACCCAGCTCTTCGGCGGCCAAGCGGCGGATGCCCTCGCGGTTCATGGTCAGCCGCGCGGCTCGGGCGGTGGGGATGACGGTCACCACACCCTCGGCCTCGAGTTCCTCGAGCACCGGCGTGGCGATCGCCTCGATTTCCGGCACTACCAGATGCGGCCTTTCCTGAAGGATGAGGGCGCGCAGCGCGTCGGGGTCGCTCATCTGGATGGTGCGGGCATGATGCGCCACCTGCTGCCCCGGTGCGTGGTCGTAGCGGTCCACCGCAATGGTCTCCACCCCCAGGCGCTGCAGCGCGATGAGCACTTCTTTGCCCAGTTCGCCTGCGCCGAGCAGCATCACGCGCGTGGCCGAAGGGGAAAGCGGGGTGCCAATGGTCGTCATGACTCGAATCTCCCAAATGAAACGGCTCAGAAGGCGCCGGCCAGGGCATTGACCGTCAGCGCCAGGATCACCACATTGAAAAAGAACGCCGCCACGCTGTGCAGCAGCACCAGGCGACGCACCCGCCGCCCGGCAATATTCACGTCCGAGGTCTGGAAGGTCATGCTCAGCACCACGGAAAAATACAGATAGTCCCAGTAATCGGGAATCTGGTCGTTGGGAAACAGCAGCGCCGGTTCGCCCTTGAGACGCGCGGCGTAGTCGCTGTGCGCATACTGCAGCGCGAACATCACCGAAAAGAACAGCCACGACAGCACGATGCTGCTGCCAGCCAGCGCCAGCACACCGGGATGACCGTGCACCGCATGCAGCTCGACCGACAGCGCGGCAAACACCGCGCCCGACAGCAGCAGGCTGAACAGCAGCACGGTCCAGCGGCCTTCGGTTTCGCGCTCGGTGCGGCGCCGCAGGGTGTCGGTGGTGGCATGCCCCATCATCCACGCGGTGGTCGCCAGAAACAGCAGCGCGGCGGCGTCGAAGGCCCACAGCACGGCCAGCACCGGCGCCATCTGCGTGCGCAGCACACCCCACAACACCAAGCCCAGCGCGAGCGAGGCGCTCAGGCGCGGCCGCTGGCGCAGGGTGTGATAAAGGACAAGAGGGCGAAAGCGCATGGCAGAGCAGTGTATCGGCGGCGATGCGCGGGGCGCGCAGTGGGCTCCTAGAATTGAATTGCGCAACGCAGCACCCCGTCCACCTCACCCACCCCTGCCCCATGAGCAACGACACGTCCATCTCGCCCCCCGATCTGTCGCACATCGCCCCGCGCGAGCAAGCCGAAATCCTTGCCCAGGCGCTGCCCTATATCCGCAAGTTTCACGGCAAGACCCTGGTCATCAAGTACGGCGGCAACGCCATGACCGACCCGGCGCTGCAGCAGGACTTTGCCGAAGATGTGGTGCTGCTCAAGCTGGTCGGCATGAACCCAGTGGTGGTGCATGGCGGCGGGCCGCAGATCGACGAGGCGCTCAGCCGCGTGGGCAAGAAGGGCACTTTCGTGCAGGGCATGCGCGTGACCGACGAAGAGACCATGGAAGTGGTCGAGTGGGTGCTGGCCGGGCAGGTGCAGCAGGACATCGTCGGTCTGATCAACCACGCCGGCGGCAAGGCCGTGGGCCTGACCGGGCGCGACGGCGGGCTGATCCGTGCGCGCAAGCTGCGCATGCGCGACCGCGACAACCCCGAGGCCGAGATCGACGTCGGCCAGGTGGGCGAGGTTGCAGCGATCGATCCGTCGGTGGTCAAAGCGCTGCAGGACGATCAGTTCATTCCCGTGATCTCGCCGATCGGCTTTGGCGAGGACAATGCCGCGTTCAACATCAACGCCGACGTGGTGGCCGGCAAGCTAGCCGAGGTGCTGCGCGCGGAAAAGCTGCTGCTGCTGACCAACACCCCGGGCGTGCTGAACAAGAAGGGCGAACTGCTCACCGATCTGACCGCGCACGAAATTGACGCCATGTTCGCCGACGGCACCATTTCCGGCGGCATGCTGCCCAAGATCGCCTCGGCGCTGGACGCGGCCAAGTCTGGCGTCAACTCGGTGCACATCGTCGATGGCCGCATTCCCCATGCCATCCTGCTCGAAGTGCTGACCGAGCAGGCCTTCGGCACCATGATCCGCTCGCATTGAGCCCGCATTGAACCCCCTCGCGCTGGCCTCGTTCAGCGGCGGCAAGGACGCGATGCTCGCCGTGCAGCGCGCCCGCGCGCAGGGGCTGGAGGTGCGCTGGCTGCTGGCCATGCTGGAAGAGACCGGGCAGCGCCTGCGCAGCCACGGCGTGCCGCTGGCGTTGCTGCAGGCGCAGGCCGATGCGCTCGGGCTTGAACTGGTCACCGCTGCGGCAAGCTGGGACGACTATCAGACCGTGTTCGTCGCGCAGCTGCAGGCGCTGGCCGCACGCGGCGCAAGCGTGGCGGTTTTCGGCGACATTGACTTGCAAGCCCACCGCGACTGGGAGGAGCAGGTCTGCGCCCAGACCGGTTTGCAAGCGCATCTGCCGCTGTGGGGACAGCCCCGGCAAGCGCTGGTCGATGCGTTCCTGGCGCAAGGCTGGCGCGCCCGGGTGGTGTGCACCGACAGCCGCCATCTGGACGACACCTTCTGTGGCCGCCTGTTCGACGCCGACTTCGTCGCCAGCCTGCCCGCAGGGGTCGACGCCTGCGGGGAGAGGGGCGAGTTCCACACCTTCGTGTTCGACGGCCCGGCGTTTGCCCGCCCGGTGGCGCATCGCGTGCAGGGTCTGCGCGCCTGGACCGCGCCGGCGCGCTTCGGTGCGGTGCGCTACTGCTTTGCCGATCTGGAGCTGGCCGATGCGGCGTGACTCTGCCCACCAGACCGTTTGGCTGCTCGATCTAGACAACACCCTGCACGACGCCGCATGGCGGGTGTTTCCGCTGATGAACGCCGAAATGACCGCGTTCATCGAGCGACATCTGGGCGTGGACCGCGACGAGGCCAACCGCATCCGCGCGCAGTTCTGGCATCGCTACGGCGCCACACTGCTCGGCCTGATGCACGAGCACGGCGTGGACGCGGCACAGTTTCTGCGCGAGACGCACGCCTTTGCGCATCTGCACCGCATGCTGCGCTGCGACGCCAGCGAGCGCGCCGCGCTGGCCAGCCTGCCCGGGCGCAAGCTGGTGCTGACCAACGCCCCGCGCGACTATGCCCGCCGGGTACTGAAAATTCTCAAGCTCTGGCCGCTGGTCGATGGGCTGCTCGCGGTCGAGGACATGTGGATGTTCGGGCGGCTGCGCCCCAAGCCGGACGCGCGCATGCTGCGCCATGTGCTGGCGCGCCACCGCCTGCGCACGGTGCACTGCGTGCTGGTGGAAGACACGCCCGGGAATCTGCAGGCAGCGCGCCGCATCGGGCTACGCGGCACCTGGATGGTGCGTTACGCCCGCCGCGCGCAGCGCAGACGCCGCGATCTGCCGATGGAGCGCACTGGGCTGCACGGCCGTCCGGCGTTCATCGCCGCGCGCATCCGCAGCCTGCGCGAGCTGCATGGTCTGCGCTGATCAATCCGCATCGATCGCGTCGCCCAGTTCCCTGGCACGCTGTGCCGCGGCGTGCAGCGCGCGGCCAATCGTCATCTGCATGTCCGCCGCGTCGAACACCGCCAGCGCCGCTGCGGTCGTGCCGCCCTTGCTCGTGACATTGGCGCGCAGTGTTGCCAGCGGCTCGCTGCTACGCTGCGCAAGTGCTGCGGCACCGGCCAGCGTGGCCAGCGCCAATTCGCGCGCCTGCGCTGCGCTCAGACCGAGCTCCTCGCCGGCGCGGCTCATGGCCTCGGCCAGGTAAAACGCATACGCCGGGCCGGAACCAGACACCGCGGTCACCGCATCGAGCAAATCCTCGCGCTCGACCCACACCCGCTGCCCTGCGGGCGCGAGCAGCGCATCGGCCAGCGCACGGTCGTCCGCACTGGCCTGCGCGGTGGCATATAGCCCAGTGATGCCCTGGCCGATCAGCGCCGGGGTGTTGGGCATGGTGCGCACCATGCGCTGCGCCCCGGTCCTGCGCGCAATCGCCGCGCAGCGCACCCCGGCCATGATGCTGACCTGCAGCGCATCGGCCAGATGCGGTCGACAGTCGGCTGCGGCCTGTGCGAACTGCTGCGGCTTGACTGCCCAGACCACCGCCTGCACCTCGCGCAGCTCGGCGCCTGGCGCAGGCAGCAGGCGCACACCGTCAAAGCGCTGCTGCAGCCGCTGACGCTGCTCGGCAGACGGCTCGACCACCAGCATGCGCGCCGGGTCTGCCGCGGCACCGAGCAGCCCGCCGATCAGCGCGCTGCTCATGTTGCCGCCGCCGATGAAGGCAATGACGGGCAGGGACAGGATAGGGGTTTGGTCAGGGCGTGATGTTGAGTTCATGCGCACATTATGGCTGCCGGACGCCGCCGCCGATTCGTCGATAATCCCGGCATCATGCACGTGCTCGCTTTCGACACCAGCACCGAAGCCCTGAGCGTGGCGCTCAGCTGCCCGGACGTGTGCCACAGCCGCGACGAGCCGGGCGGTGCGCGGGCCTCGCAGCGCCTGCTGCCACTGTGTGCCGAGTTGCTGCAGCAGGCCGGTCTGCGCTTTGCCGACCTGGACCTGATCGCCATGGGTGCCGGCCCCGGCGCCTTCACCGGGTTGCGCACCGCCGTGGCGGCAGCGCAGGGTCTGGCGTATGCGCTGGGCCTGCCGGTCGCGCCGATCGATACCCTGCGGGCGCAGGCCGAAACCGCCTTCGCGCTGCTGCAGCGCGAAGGCACCCCGCGCCCCGCGCCAGACCGCCCGGCCATCGGCAGCATCGTGCTTGCGGCCAACGACGCACGCATGGGCGAGCTGTACTGGGAAGTCTTCCGCGCCGAGGCCACAGGCTGGCAACCCCTGCACCCACCCGCGGTGCACCCGCCCGACCGCGCCCTGCTAGCCTGGGCCGAAGTGCTGGCAGATCTTCAGCCAGCATTCGGCCCGCAGACGCCGCTGCACGCCTGCGGCAACGCCTGGGACGTGCATGTACAGGCGCTGTCCGCCGCCTGCGCGCGCCTGCCCGCCGACAACCCGCACCTGCACGCACTGCACCGCGCTGTGCTGCAGGCCACCCACTGCACGCCGTCCGCCGCTGCCGTAGCGCGGCTCGCAAGGCTGGACCACGCCAACGCCAAGACTGTGCCCGCGGCGCAGGCGCAGCCGATCTATGTGCGCGACAAGGTGGCGCAGACCACCGCCGAGCGCGAACTTGCCCGCGCATGAACGCCCAGTTGCATCCTGTTCAATTCCCGGCAGCGGCCGGGCAAGTCGCCTACGCGCTGCGACCGATGGCTCCGAGCGATCTCGATGCAGTGGCGCAGATCGAACAGGCGGTCTATGCCTTCCCCTGGAGCCTCGGCAATTTTGCCGATTCGCTGACCGCGCAATATCACGCCCAGGTGCTGACCGACCCGCAGGACGCGGTGATCGGCTATTTCGTCGCCATGCCCGGAGTGGAAGAAATGCACCTGCTCAACATCTGCGTAGCGCCGCCGGCGCAGGGCCAGGGACTGAGCCTGTTGATGCTCGATGCGGTGACCCTGCTCAGCCAGGCCGACGGCGCACAACTGCTATGGCTGGAAGTGCGCCCGAGCAACACGCAGGCGGTGCGCATCTACGAGCGCTACGGCTTCTACCCCATCGCCCGGCGGCGCGGCTACTACCCCGCGCTGGATACCCAAGGCCGCCCCTGCCGCGAAGATGCGCTGGTCATGTCTGCCCAGGTCAGCGACCTGCTGCAGCGCCGCGGCCTGCGCGCGGCGTCTGCCGACTGAGCGCCATGCCCGCGCAGCCCATCCCGCCTGCACCGCGCCTGACGCCGCAAACCCTGCGCTGGATGCAGACACTCGGCCTCGGGCCGGTGTACCTGCGACGCAGCGTGCTGGCGCAACACACGACTGCGCAAGCCTTCGTCCCGCAAACCACCGCAGCCGCGCAGCCCGCTGCCGCCCAGCGCGCAACCCGGGCGAGCGACATGGGCGAGATCGGGCAGGCATCCCGCAGCGCCGCAGCGCCGGCACCTGCAGCCCGATCGCCAGCCGACCCCGAGCGGACCAGCATCATTGCGCGGATGGGTTGGGAAGAACTGCGCGCGGCAACCGAAGTCTGCCGCGCCTGCAAGCTGGGCAGCTTGCGGCACCAGGCGGTGTTCGGCACCGGCTCGACCCAGCCGCGCTGGATGATCGTCGGTGAAGCCCCGGGCGCGGAGGAAGACCGCCAGGGCGAGCCTTTCGTCGGCGCCGCCGGGCAGCTGCTCGATGCCATGCTGCGGGCCGTCGGTCTGGATCGCCATGCCGACGATCCGCAGCGCGCGGTCTACATTGCCAATGTGCTCAAGTGCCGACCACCGGGCAACCGCAACCCGTTGCCCGAAGAGGTGGCGCAATGCGTGCCATGGCTCGAGCGCCAGATCGCCCTGCTTCAGCCCAGACTGATCCTCGCGCTCGGACGCTTTGCGGCGCAAACCCTGCTCGGCAGCAACGCGCCCATCAGTCAGTTGCGCGGTCGGGTGCACCGCTACGCCACCATTCCGCTGATCGTCAGCTATCACCCCGCTTACCTTCTGCGCAACCCGGCGGACAAGGCCCGGGCCTGGCGGGATCTGTGCCTTGCGCGAGACACCTTGAAGCCGACCGCGCCCGACTGAGGCACTGCGCGCGCGTCGGCATCGTCGAGTGGCGTGAAATTTTTCACGTTTTTCGCGCTGCATTCGGATAACTTCGGGTTGATACGGAGCGTGCGAATGCGGTTTCGCCCGAACAATGTAAATATCGTTAATCGATCGATCCCGGAGCTTCACGAATACCGGAACACAACACCATCATTTCAGGAGGGAGACATGCAAATCGACACCGCGTTTTTCATCAATGCCATCGGCATCGCCGTCATGATCTATGGTCTGGTGGATGTGCTGCTGCTGCGCAGCAAAATTCCGGGTGGCCAAGTCGGCAAGGCCTGGAAAATGCTCACCCTGCTGATCGGGCTGTTCACCGCGGGCTATCTCGTGTCGCCGTTTTTCAGCGCCTTGCCGACAGACTCGATCCGCCTGATCGTCGCGCTGATTTTCCTGTTCGGCGCGGTCTACGTCATTCTGACCGTGCGGCTGCTGTACCGCATCATCGCCGAGCTGACGGATTGAGGCGCAGGCCCAGCATGCAAAAAGTCAGCGCGCGGACATGAAGAATCGGTCGATGGCGTGCAGGCTGGCCTTCGGGTGCAACCGGGCCTTGTGGTCATCGTCCAGGTCGCCGAAGTCGGTGAGGTAGCAGACTGCCTTCTCGGGTTCGGCCTGGCTCGGGAACGGGTGGGTCGCACAGCGGGCTGGCGACTTGCCGATGGCGGCCGCCGCAGCGAGCTCCCGCTTCATCATGCGCCCCTTGACCGGGTCCTCATCGCGCTGCGGGTTCGCATCGCATTCGGCCGAGAACGCGGCTACTCAGTCTTGCCGAACCGGGAGTATGCCGCTCGGCTACGCCAAGGTTGCTCTGCTCTAACAGGCCGTTGAAAAACTACTGCGGTGGGCCATCTGCGGCGTTGCGCGGTGCGCGCTGCCTCGCCTATCTATTTGATATGTCTCGGTCGCTGCGCGCCGTGCGCCTTGCATCTGACCATCCTCGCGACGTTTTTCAACGGCCTGCTAAAAGGGGATGGACTGCTTGCACAGAGGCAGTGCAAGTTTGGCAGACCTGCCCACCCCGAACGCGCCGAGCCGGTAGTCGACGCCATGAGCAGCCCCGGCCTTGGCTCGCCGTGCGTACTTCACCGCAATCGCGGCAGGCACGCCGTCATTGGCGCAGGGCGGGCTTTTTGCTGTTTGCCGCCGCCATCCGAAGGGCTGCAGAAGGGCGGCATCAAAGGGGTGTGTCTCAGCGCATTTCGTCGCGGATGTACAGATCACCCTTCAGGCTGGCAATATAGGCGGCGATGTCCTCCAAGTCCTGCTTGTTGTACTGCGCCACGATGCCGCTCATGATCGGGTTGTTGCGGCCGTACAGCGGCGTCTGGTGTTTGGCCTGGTACTGCTGCAGGGCGTGAAACAGATAGCTCTGGTACTGGCCGGCGAGCTTGGGATAGTTCGGCGCAATGGGCTTGTCCAACCCCGCACCGTGACAGGCGATGCAGCCGCCCTTGTTCACCAGTTCCTCACCTTTTTTGATGTTCGCCGCGCTCGCACCCTGCGCCATGAGCAGACTGGCCACAGCCAGCAACACGAATTTGTTCATTCCGGTTCTCCCCGCTGTCATTTGATCGGCTGGCCCTTGGCCACGGCGTAGTAGGCGGCGATGTCGGCCATCTGCTGGTCGGTCAGCGACGCCGCGACTGCGCGCATGGTCGGAAAGCGACGGTTGCCGTTCTTGTACTCCTTCAGCGCGGACACGATGTACTGCGCACTCTGGCCGTTGATCATCGGCACGGCATAGATTTCGGGAAACGAGGAGCGGTAACCGCCTCCCATGTTGTGGCAGCCTTGGCAGGTGGCCACGAGCTTGGCACCCTCGGCGGCGTTACCGACCACGTCCTGCGCGTGGGCGGACGCCGCCAGCATCAGTGAGGCGAGAAAGAGGACTTTTTTCATTGCAGCGCGGAGTCTCAAGAGCCAACGAACAAGCGCCTCATTATAGGGAGCCCATGCTCGACAACGCGGCATTTTGTCGCAGTCAAGTCTCAACGCGTTCCTGAATTGACAAAACGCAGACTCGTCGTTTTGCATCAACCTGCTGCGACAACCTGCGGCAGGCGACCCGGCTGGAACAGCGCGACCCAGTCCTCCGGGAGCATGGTGCACAGTTGCACCCTGACCTTTTCGGCCTGGGCGCTGCCGGCGACCTCGGCGATGAGCCGCAGGCAGTCGTGCAGGGCCTGGAGCAGGGCCTCAGGGTGATCGGCCGCACGCAAGTGCGCCCGCGCCGGCCCGCTTTGCGCGCCAAGCAGGCGCTCGACGATGTCGAACATATACATGCGCGACAAGGCGATCGATCGTTTCGACGGCGGCGCAACCGCCTGCGCGAGTTGGGCCGCCGGCACGGCAGACGGCACCACCACCGCCGCAGCGCTGCGCCCTGCGACGGCCGCCACGACCTTTTCGACATGACCGGAAGCCATCAGCGCTTGCGCCAGCGCCAACGCCTCTTCGCCCATCAGGCCGCACAGCTCGCCCAGTGGACGGCGGCCATCGCACAGAATCAGGACATGGCGCTGTCTGGCACTCAGTGCACTGCTGCGCTGTTGCTGTTCACTGCGTCCCAGCGCCGTCTTGCGCAGGACGTAGGTCGGACTCAGTTCAGACATGGTAACCCCCTCGATCTGGGGGGAATGTAAAAGCGCCGGATGACCAGTCCGTGACACTGCCACGGTAAAAGTCTGTAACCAAGCGCCAAGCTCAGACCGGCGTCAGCGTGGCTCTGCAAAAATCTTCGGCGCTGTCGTTTGCGTCCGCCCTCAACCACATCCCTGCCCATGCACCTTTATCTGTTGGCCATCGCCGCCCTCCAAGGCGTGACCGAGCTGTTTCCCATCTCCAGCCTGGGACACAGCATTCTCGTACCCGCCCTGCTGCACTGGCCGATCGACCGCACTGCGGACTGGTTTCTGCCGTTCATCGTGGTGCTGCACCTGGGCACGGCTACGGCGCTGGTGCTGTATTTCTGGCGCGACTGGGTGCGGCTCATCGCGGGCTGGCTGCGCGCGGGCGGCAGGGCGTCCAACCCGGACGCGCGGCTGCTGTGGTTGATCGTCGTCGGCACCATTCCAGCGGGCCTGCTCGGTCTGCTGCTGTCCCATAAGATCAAGGCACTGTTCGGCGGCTTTACCTTTGCCGCAGTCGCGTTGATGTTCAATGGCCTGCTGCTGCTCGGCGGCGACTTTCTCAAGCACCGCCGCGGGCTGGTTGGCCTGCCCAGACTGGCGTGGTCGCGCGCGTTTGTCGTGGGGCTGGCACAGGCCCTGGCGCTGATTCCGGGGTTTTCCCGCTCCGGGGCCACGCTGGTGGCCGGACTGGGGCTGGGACTGAACTATGCCGACTCAGCCCGGTTTTCCTTCCTGCTCGCCACCCCGATCATCGCCGCAGCCGGGGTGCTGGAAGTGCCCAAGCTGCTCCATGCCGGCGTGCCGCACTCGCTGCTGGGCACCATCGCCGTGGCCGGGCTGCTGTCGGGTGCGTTTGCCTGGCTGTCCACCTGGTTCCTGATGCGCTGGTTTTCCACCCACGAGATGAAGGCGCTGCGACCGTTTGGCATCTACTGCCTGCTGCTGGGTGGCGTCGCGCTACTCGTTGGCTGAGCGCGCGTTGCGGAGCAGGGCCTGGACCGCCGCCACGCGCCGGCGGCTGACCGGCAACGTGTCGGGCACACCGTGCAGATGCAAGCTCCAGCCGCTGGTCTCCAGGTCGCTGGCGCCGTCGTCCGACGCTGGTACCGAGCTGTCCATCGTGCCGGCGATGCGCTCCAAGCTGCGAATCGCGCAGACCGACACCAGCGCGCTGCGGTGTATGCGCACGAAGTGCCCGGGATAGCGCTGCTCCAGATCGGTCAGCGAGATGTCCACCAGATACTGCTGCTGTGCGGTCTGCACCGTGGTGTATTTGGACTCGGCGCGGCAGTAGAGTATGTCGGTCAGCGGCACGCGTTTGAGCGCCCCGCGGTCTTGCACGGTCAGATAGACCGTGCCGACCGCCGGCACCTGCGGCTGCGCCGCCCCCCGCGCGCGCAGCCACAGCACAGCCTTGCCCATGGCCTGCGCCAGACGCTCGCGCCGCACCGGCTTGGTGAGATAGTCGATTGCGGACACGCCGAAGGCATCGAGCGCATGCTCCTCATGCGCGGTGACGAACACGATGGCCGGATGGTGCATGCCCGGATCGCCTGCGAGGCGGCGCGCCAGATCCATGCCACTGCGCCCCGGCATCTGAATGTCGAGCAGCAGCACGTCGTAGCGCTGCGCGCGCAGAAGAGCCCAGGCCTCGGCGGCGTCGGCTGCTTCGTCCACCGCGGCCTGCGCGGTTTCGGGCAGCTCGGCCAGCAGACGGCGCAGGCGGCTGCGCGCCAAGGGTTCATCATCGATCAGCAACAGGTTCATAGGGGCAGACGTAACCGGGCCCGCCAGCGGGCCTTGCCATTTTCCAGCACCTCGCCCTGGTCCACCTCGGCGGCAATGTCATACAGCAGATGCAGCCGCTGGCGGATGTTGCGCAGCGCAGTGCCGGTGCCGTTGCGACGCGGTGCGGCCACATCGTCCATCGCCGGCAGGTCGTTGCGCACGCTCACCTCGATCTGCCCGAGCCGTCGGCCCACATCGATGTCGATCTGCACCGCCCGGCTGCTGCGCTCCACCCCGTGGCGCACCGCGTTTTCTACCAGGGGCTGCAGGGTGAGGGTGGGTACGCGGATTTGCAGCAGGCTGTCGTCCACCCTCCAGTTGACCTGCATGCGCGCACCGAACCGCACCGATTCGATGTCGAGATAGCGCCGCGCGAGGTCGATTTCCTGCTCCAGGCTGACCAGGGTGCCGGGCTTGCCCACACTGGCGCGAAACAGTTCGGCCAGATCGTCGAGCACCGCCTCGGCACGGTCGGGCTGCTCGCGCACCAGCGCACTGGCGGCGTTCAGGGCGTTGAACAGGAAGTGCGGACGGATGCGTGATTGCAGCTCGCTCAGCCGCGCCTGCATGTCGATCGGCGTGAAGGCGCGGGCGCGCAGCTGCAGATAGTGCACGAACACCAGTGCCAGCACCGCCCCGACCAGCGCCGCCTGCCAGGGCTGTTGCGCCGTGCCCGGCACCAGCGCGGCAAACAGCGGTTGCACCATCAGGTTCAGCCCCAGCGCGCAGGCGCCGCCCAGCCCTGCGGCCACAGCCAGCACTGTCGCCGCAGCGCGCAGGCGCCAGAAACGCTGCGTCAGACACATCAGCGCCAGCCACAACAGGACGGCGGGCTCCACCCAGGACAGCAGCAGCAGCATCTCGACATGACTGTCGCCGGGGGGCAGGCGCAGCAGCAAAATCAACCCGAGCAGCGCGTTGACCGCAAACAGCGCCCGCACCAGGCTGCCCGGCCCGCAAATGTCTAGACGCACTGCCGCGTCGATAGAAGTGACGGGTTCTTCCATGTCCGTGCGGTGGCCGTGTCGGCGGGCTCTCTAGAATCGATGGCTTTTCACACCGGCGCTTCAACGCCACCAGCGAAGTCCTCCCATGCACGATCAATTCGAACACAAGCAGCACGCCTGGTCCGCGCGTTTTTCCGAGCCGGTCAGCGATCTGGTGCAGCGCTATACCGCCTCGGTGGGCTTCGACAGGCGGCTGGCGTTGTTCGACATCGCGGGTTCACTGGCGCATGCCACCATGCTGGCCGAGCAGGGCGTCCTCAGCGCACAGGACCTGGCGTCGATCGAACGCGGCATGGCGCAGATCCGCGCCGAGATCGAGGCCGGCACCTTCACTTGGAAACTCGAACTCGAGGACGTTCACCTGAACATTGAAGCGCGGCTGGTGCAGCTGGTGGGTGACGCCGGCAAGCGCCTGCACACCGGCCGCAGCCGCAACGATCAGGTTGCCACCGATATCCGCCTATGGCTGCGCGACAGCATCGACCAGACGATCGATCGACTCCGCGCGCTGCAGCGCGCGCTGGTGCACCTTGCTGCGCAGCATGCCGACACCATCATGCCGGGCTTCACCCATCTGCAGGTGGCGCAGCCGGTGAGCTTCGGCCACCATCTGCTGGCCTATGTAGAAATGTTCGGCCGCGACGCCGAGCGTCTGCGCGACTGCCGCAGCCGCGTCAACCGCCTGCCCCTGGGCGCTGCGGCGCTGGCCGGTACCACCTTCCCGATCGACCGCCTGCGCGTGGCCGAACTGCTGGGCTTTGACGGTGTGTGCCAGAACTCGCTCGACGCAGTGAGCGACCGCGATTTCGCCATCGAATACAGCGCATGCGCGGCGCTGATCATGGTGCACATCAGCCGCTTCAGCGAGGAACTGGTGCTGTGGATGAGCCCGGCATTTAGCTTCATCGATCTGGCCGACCGGTTCTGCACCGGATCGAGCATCATGCCGCAGAAAAAGAACCCCGACGTGCCCGAACTCGCGCGCGGCAAGACCGGGCGCGTGGCCGGTCACCTGATGGGCCTGCTGATGCTGATGAAGGGCCAGCCGCTGGCTTACAACAAGGACAACCAGGAAGACAAGGAACCGCTATTCGACACCGCCGACACGCTGATCGACACCCTGCGCATTTTCACCGACATGGTGGGCGGCATCCAGGTCCGGGTCGATGCCATGGAGCGCGTCGCGCTGCAGGGTTACTCTACAGCAACCGACCTGGCCGACTATCTGGTGAAAAAAGGGCTGCCGTTTCGCGACGCGCACGAGGCCGTTGCGCGCGCGGTGCGCTTTGCGGTCGAACGCGGCATTGGCCTGGAGGACATCGATCTGGACACCCTGCGCGGTTTCTCACCGCTGATCGACGCCGATGTGCAGCAGGTGCTGCGACTGCAAGGGTCGGTTGCCGCACGCGACCATCTCGGTGGCACCGCACCCAGCCAGGTGCGTGCCCAGGTGGCGCGCTGGCAGGCTGCGCTTGGCGAAGCCTGCCAGCGCGGGCCGCGGTGACGACCCGCAGCGCCGCCGCGCTTCAGGCGCGCGGCAGGGTCACGCCATGCTGGCCCTGATACTTACCCCCGCGATCTTTGTAGCTGACCTCGCAGACCTCGTCGCTCTCGAAAAACAGCACCTGCGCACAACCCTCGCCGGCATAGATCTTGGCGGGCAGCGGCGTGGTGTTGGAAAACTCCAGGGTCACATAGCCCTCCCACTCGGGCTCGAACGGCGTGACATTGACGATGATGCCGCAGCGCGCGTAGGTGCTCTTGCCCAGGCAGATGGTCAGTACATTGCGCGGGATGCGGAAATACTCCATGGTGCGCGCCAGCGCGAAGCTGTTGGGCGGGATGATGCACACATCACCGCGAAAGTCGACGAAGGACTTTTCGTCGAAGTTTTTCGGATCGACGATGGTGCTGTTGATGTTGGTGAAAATCTTGAATTCATTGGCGCAGCGAATATCGTAGCCATAGCTCGACGTGCCATAGCTGATGATGCGGCAGCCGTCCGCCTCGCGCACCTGACTGGGCTCGAACGGCTCGATCATCGCTGCGTTTTGCGCCATGCGGCGGATCCACTGATCGGATTTGATACTCATGATGTCTACGCAGTCCGGCTCAAGCGGACTGCTGCAAGAGAGCGAAAAGGCGCAACCATACCGCATTGATGGGGGCATCGATGCGCACGCGCTTGCGTCGGGCGGTCTGTCCGCTGAGGATCTGCACGTCACGACGGCGTACCGCACAGCAGCTTGCCAGCAGTTCGGTGAGTGCCGCATTGGCCTTGCCGTCCACGGCGGGCGCCCCTAGGCGCACGCGCAGCAGGTCGCCGCGTTCGCCGTCGATTGCCGTGCACCGCGCATTGGGCACCACCTGTACATCGACCACACAGCCTGTGCCGTCGGGATGCAGCCAAGCTGGAGGATGAGGCAAGGTCGTCATGCGGCGTACAAACAAAAACCCGGGCAGCGCGCCCGGGTTCAATCGCGTCGAACCCTCAGGGCTTGCTGGTCGGAAACGGCCAGGGTGACTGCGGGTTGAGTTTGGTTTGTGCCGGCGCGGCTTTTTTGGCCGGCGCAGCCGCGGCTTTCTTGGTCGCAGCCGCTTTCTTCGCTGGCGCGGCCTGCTTCGTGGCAACCGCCTTCTTCGCCGCAGCCTTCTTTGCCGGCGCGGCTTTCTTGGCTGGTGCCGCTTTTTTAGCTGCAACCGCCTTCTTCGCCGGTGCTGCCTTCTTTGCAGGCGCGGCTTTCTTCGCCGCAGCAACCTTCTTCACTGCGACCTTCTTGACCGCAGCCGCCTTTTTCGTTGCAGTAGCCTTCTTCGCCGGCGCCGCTTTTTTGGCGGGTGCTGCCTTCTTGGCCGGTGCCGCTTTTTTCACAGTGGCCGCGGCCTTTTTCGTCGCCGCAGCTTTTTTCGCAGTTGCCATGGTGATTCTCCTTGATCAAGTCTTATGAAATTGAGCCGGTCGCCAAATCGCGTCCGAGCGCCTCACGGCCCCGCCTCCCGGCGGTTTCCTGTACGGGACATCGGCACGGCGTTCAGCCGGCACCACCTGCAATCGGTTCAGCGCGGATCCGTGCAGGGGATTCGCCTCCCGCGGCCACAGGGGCCCGGCGGGAAGGAATGCGAAACGGCGCCCCACGCTCGAGCCCGCGGCCTCGCACGAGCCGAGACGACAGTGGGCGCGCCTGGAAGAACGGAACAAGGAGCCGGGCATCTGCAATGATGCCTTCAGGCCATGTGCTGCGCAAAACAGCGCGGACGACTCCACCCACCGGCCCTGCGCAGCCGGTCGTGTCTGGGTGGAATGGGCGCGATGGATGGTCACAGTATTGTGCGTGCTCGCAAGTCAGGCAGGCATCATTCCCAGGACAGCGCGCCACCCGACTGATACTCGATCACCCGGGTTTCGAAGAAGTTGCGTTCCTTCTTCAGGTCGATCATCTCGCTCATCCAGGGGAAGGGGTTTTCTTCGTGAGGAAAGATGGGATCGAGCCCGATCTGCACCGCACGGCGGTTGGCGATGAAGCGCAGATAACCCTTGAACATCGAGGCGTTGAGCCCCAGCACGCCGCGCGGCATGGTGTCCTCGGCATAGCGATATTCGAGGTCGATGGCCTGATGGAACAAATCGGTGATTTCGCGCTTGAACTCGGGCGTCCAAAGGTGCGGGTTCTCCAGCTTGATCTGGTTGACCAGATCGATGCCAAAGTTGCAGTGCATGGACTCGTCGCGCAGGATGTACTGGTACTGCTCGGCCGCACCGGTCATCTTGTTCTGCCGGCCCATCGACAGGATCTGGGTGAAGCCGACATAGAAGAACAGTCCTTCCATCAGGCAGGAGAACACGATGATCGAACGCAGCAGCTCCTGGTCGTGACGTTCTGTGCCACCGAACGCCGAGGTGCGGAATGCCGGGTTGGTGAGGGTGTCGATGAAGGGGATGAGAAACTCGTCCTTGTCGCGGATCGACGGAATCTCGTGATAGGAGTTGAAGATCTCGCCCTCGTCCAGCCCGATGCTCTCGACGATGTACTGATAGGCATGGGTGTGGATTGCTTCTTCGAATGCCTGACGCAGCAGATACTGGCGGCACTCGGGATTGGTGATGTGACGATAGGTGCCCAGCACGATGTTGTTGGCTGCAAGCGAATCGGCAGTGGTGAAAAAGCCGAGGTTGCGCTTGATGATCAGACGTTCGTCATCGGTGAGGCCATGGGGGTCCTTCCACATCGCGATGTCGCGCGACATGTTGATTTCCTGCGGCATCCAGTGATTGGCGCAGGAGGCCAGGTACTTGTCCCAGGCCCACTTGTACTTGAACGGCACGAGCTGGTTGACATCGGCCCGGCAGTTGATGATGCGCTTGTCCTCGGCGCGAACGCGGGCGTTGGACGCGGCACGCTGGCTGTAAGGGTCTGGATGAAGACCTGCAGTCATCGCCGGTGCAGAGACAGCGGCCTGCGCCGCGCGGTGCGCTGTGGCCGTATCGCTCATCAAGGGGAAAGAACGCCCTGCCAGCGCGGCTTGCGCGGAGCTTGCAGAGTTCGGTTGTGGATCGTCCCAGGTAAGCATGTTCGTGACCTCTTTCAGATTATCAAGTGTTCAAAGCAAGCGCTCAATACGATTGCAATGGGGATGCGCGGTTTGTGATGCGCATGTTGTGCTGGCGCATCGCAGGCCGCATGGGCATGGTGTCGCAGCGATGCACCGTAATGCCGCGCGGGTTCACTGACAGGCTTCGCATTCCGGGTTGTCGATGGCACAGAAGCGAATGTCTCCGGACTGCGCCACGACCTGCGCCGATGCGACAGCCGATACCGGCGCGCTCGGCGCTTGCGGCACCGCGTTGAGCTGGCCAGCCTTGACCGTGGACTTCTCGGCATGCGTGGCCCCGATGGTGCGTAGGTAATAAGTGGTCTTCAGACCGCTCATCCAGGCCAGCTTGTAGGTGTCGTCGAGCAGCTTGCCCGAGGCGTTGGCCATGTAGATATTGAGCGACTGCGCCTGATCGATCCACTTCTGACGGCGCGCTGCAGCTTCGACGATCCATCTGGCATCGATCTCGAACGCCGTGGCATACAGTGCTTTCAGATCGGCCGGGATGCGGTCGATGCGCTGCGTGCTGCCGTCGAAATACTTGAGATCGGCCACCATCACCGCATCCCACAGTCCACGGGCCTTGAGGTCGCGCACCAGGTACTGGTTGATGACCGTGAACTCACCCGACAGATTGGACTTGACATACAGGTTCTGGAAGGTGGGCTCGATGCTGGCGTCGACGCCAACGATATTGGAGATTGTGGCCGTGGGCGCAATTGCCACGCAGTTGGAATTGCGCATGCCGTGCTGCCGGATGTGCTCGCGCAGCGCGTCCCAGTCGAGGGTGCTCGAGGTGTCGGCCTCGACGTAGCCGCCGCGCTGCTCGGCGAGTAGCTTCAGGCTGTCGAGCGGCAGGATGCCGCGATCCCACAGCGAGCCGCTGTAGCTGCTGTAGCGCCCGCGCTCACGCGCCAGCTCGCTCGATGCCCAATAGGCCTCATAGCACACCGCCTCCATCGAACGGTCGGCGAACTCGACCGCCTGCGGCGAGGCATACGGAATGCGCAGTTGATACAGGCAGTCCTGAAAGCCCATGATGCCCAGACCTACCGGGCGATGCCGCAGGTTGGCGTTGCGCGCCTTGGCGACGGCGTAGTAGTTGATGTCGATGACGTTGTCGAGCATGCGCATCGCCGTGCGCACGGTGCGCCGGAGCTTGGCCTGGTCGATGACCTTCGTACCGTCGGGCCCGTCGGCCAGATGCGCGGCAAGGTTGACCGAGCCGAGGTTGCAGACCGCAATTTCGCTGTCGCTGGTGTTGAGCGTGATTTCGGTGCAGAGATTGCTCGAGTGCACGACGCCGACATGCTGCTGCGGGCTGCGCACATTGCAGGCGTCCTTGAACGTGATCCAGGGGTGCCCGGTTTCGAACAGCATGGTCAGCATCTTGCGCCACAGCTGCACCGCGGGAACGATCTTGTGCAGCTTGATCTCGCCATCGCGCGCTTTTTGCTCGTAGCGCAGGTAGGCCTCCTCGAAGGCGCGGCCGAATTTGTCGTGCAGATCCGGCACGTCCGACGGCGAGAACAGCGTCCAGTCGCCGCCTTCGATGACGCGCTTCATGAACAGGTCGGGGATCCAGTTCGCCGTGTTCATGTCGTGCGTACGCCGACGGTCGTCACCAGTGTTCTTGCGTAGCTCGAGGAACTCCTCGATGTCGAGGTGCCAGGTCTCGAGGTAAGCGCAGACCGCACCTTTGCGCTTACCGCCCTGGTTGACCGCGACCGCGGTGTCGTTGACCACCTTGAGGAACGGCACCACGCCCTGGCTCTTGCCGTTGGTGCCTTTGATGTGGCTGCCAAGCGCGCGCACCCGCGTCCAGTCGTTGCCAAGCCCGCCAGCGAATTTCGACAGCAGCGCGTTTTCCTTGATCGCTTCGTAAATGCCGTCGAGATCGTCGGCGACGGTGGTGAGATAGCAGCTCGACAGCTGCGACCGCCGGGTACCGGAGTTAAACAGCGTCGGCGTGCTGCTCATGAAGTCGAAACTCGACAGCAGCTCGTAGAACTCGATCGCGCGCGCCTCTCGGTCGATTTCGTTCAGCGCCAGCCCCATGGCCACGCGCATGAAGAAGGCCTGCGGCAGCTCAATGCGGCGGCCGTCTTTGTTGACCCGCGTGTCGGCGCGGTTGACAAGGAAGTAGCGGTCGTACAGGGTCTGCAGGCCGAGATAGTCGAACTGCAGATCGCGCTGGGCCTTAAGCGCTGCGCCCAACCGCGCCAGATCGAATTGCGCCAGACGCTCGTCGAGCAGTTCGAGCGCGATGCCCTCCTTGATGCATTGCGGGAAATACTCGGCATAGCGCTGTTCCATGTCGTGCTGTGTGACCTCCTCGCCCAGGGTTTCGCGACGCATGGTGTGCAGCAGCAGGCGTGCGGTGACCTTGGAGTAGTCCGGGTCGCGCTCGATCAGGGTACGCGCGGCCAGGATGGCCGCCTTGTAGACCTCGAGCATCGGCACGCCGTCGTATAGATTGCGCAGGGTTTCCGAAACGATGGGCTCGGCCTTGACCTCCGCGCTCAGGCCGTCGCAGGCCGAATCGATCAGGTGCACCAGCGCCGCCTTGTCGAGCGGCTTGCGGTCCTGGCCGTCGAGCACGTGTAGGGTGGGTGCTGCGGCCTGCTGCGCGCCCTGGGCTTTCTGCTTGGCACGTTCCTGCGCGCGGCGCTCGCGGTACAGCACATAGGCACGCGCCACCTCGTGCTGGCCGGCGCGCATCAGGGCGAGCTCGACCTGATCCTGGACGTCCTCGATATGAAAGGTGCCGCCGCTGGGACGGCTGCGCAGCAGCGCACGCACCACGCTTTCGGTCAGTGCCTGCACGGTCTCGCGCATGCTCGCCGAGGCCGCACCCTGCCCGCCCTGCACTGCGAGAAACGCCTTGGTCATGGCCACGGCGATCTTGCCCGGCTCGAAACCGACCACGGCCCCGTTGCGACGAATGATCTTGTAGTCGGAAAAGTCGCCCAGTGCGGATTGCTGCGGTATGTCCACACCGCGGGGCGAGGACGGCGAAGCGGGGTGGGCGGATGGGAACGCGGCAGTGGGGGTCAGAGACATCGGGAACTCCTTGGGACGTACCGCACAGACCGTCTGGTCTGGTGGTATCCAGACGCAAGACGCGCTGTGCTGCGCAACGGCACGGGTTGATCGGGCCGGTCGGCCGCATCCCCTGGCGATGGGGTTCGGGCAAGCGCGAAGTGTTTGCACCGCTGTCGTCAGTCCGGGGAGTGGTGGACCGGCAAGACACTATATCTAGGGTCAAATCGAATTTCAACCACTATTTATAGCGCCTCACAAATCGACAGCCCACCCACAGCTTGTGCACAGAGTCATGCACAGCCGCAGGCTGCGCGGTGATCAGAACTGCTGGAAAGGAAAGGCCTTGGCCGGCAGCGCCAGGCCGTTGCGCAGCGCTTTCCACTCGAAGCCGGAACCCGGGTCGGTCTTGCGGCCCGGGGCGATGTCGCTGTGCCCCACCACCGCACGCAGGGGATAGCGCACCAGCAGCTCGGATCCGAGCGCGATCAGGGTGTCGTACTGCGCCGGCTCGAACGGCGTGTCGTCGCTGCCTTCGAGTTCAATGCCGATGCTGAAGTCGTTGCAGCGCGTGCGGCCGAAAAACTGCGACACCCCGGCATGCCAGGCACGTCGCTCGCACGAGACAAACTGGGTCAGCCCTCCGTCGCGATGCACCACGAAATGCGCGGAGACCTTCAGTCCCGCCAGAGCAGCGAATGCCGGGTGCTGCGCGGGATCGAGGCGGTTGCAGAACAGACGCTCGATCGCGTCACCGCCGTACTGGCGCGGCGGCAGCGCGATGCAGTGAATCACCAACAGATCGATGCGCATGCCTGGCGGCCGGTCATCCGCGTTGGGCGACGGGATGTGGCGAGCATATGGCAGCCAACCGGTATCGACCACCTGCATCATGGCTGACCTGCCGGATCTCATCGGCCCAGCTCGTCTGAGCCATCGCCCGGCTCGCGGATGTCCAGACGCTCCATGCGGTAGCGAATCTGCCGCAGGTTCAGCCCCAGCATCTGCGCTGCTGCGGTGCGGTTGAAGCGGGTGCGGCGCAGCGCCTCGCACAGGATGCTGCGCTCGACCTGATCGAGATAGGCGCCGAGGTCGGCAGGCAGCGGGATCGGCGCCGCAGCCTGATGCAGATGCGCCGCAGCCGGCGGTTGCAGCGGGATTGGCGATGTCAGCGGTGTCGCGGCAACGGTCTGCGGCGACGCGCCGGGCAAGGCGATGTCTTCCGGGCCGATCAGATCGTGCGTCGACAGCGCCGCCGCACGGTGCAGCAGGTTGTCGAGTTCGCGCACATTGCCGTGGAAGCGGTGCTGCTGCAGGTGCTGCAGCGCCAGCGGGCTCAGCCGCAGCCCCGGGCGAGCATTGTCGCGGCGAATGTTGGCCAGCAGTGCCTCGACCAGCAGCGGCAGGTCGTCCAACCGTTCGCGCAGCGGCGGCAGGGTCACGGCGATGACGTTGAGGCGGTAGAACAGGTCCTGCCGGAACTGCCCTTGCGCCACCATCTGCTCCAGATTGCGGTGCGTGGCGCTGACCAGCCGTACATCGACTGCGATTTCTGCGGTCTCGCCCACCGGACGCACGCGCCGCTCCTGCACGACGCGCAGCAGCTTGGCCTGCATTGCCAGCGGCAATTCGCCGATTTCGTCGAGAAACAGCGTGCCGCCCTGCGCCGCGGCAAAAAAACCGGCGTGATCGCTGGCGGCCCCGGTGAACGCCCCCTTGCGGTAGCCAAAGAACTCGGCTTCGAGCAGTTGCTCGGGAATGGCGCTGCAGTTCACCGGCACGAAGGGCCCGGCAGCACGGGCGCTGCACTCGTGCACCGCGCGCGCCGCAAGCTCCTTGCCGGTACCCGATTCGCCGCAAATCAGCACCGGCGCCATGCTGCGTGCCACGCGCTGCAGCGTCTGCTTGAGAGTGCGCATCACCGGCGTCTCGCCCACCATGCGCAGCAACGCGCTGCTGCGGGGCGGCTGCGCCTCCTGCCGCGCGGTGGCGATGGCCGCATGCACCGTGCGGCGCAGTGCGGCCAGATCCACCGGCTTGGTCAGATAGTCGAAGGCGCCGGCCTTGAGTGCGGCCACGGCGTTGCCAGCGCTGCCAAAGGCGGTGATGACAATGGACTTCTCATGGCGGTCGGGCTGATTTTCCAGCCAGCGCAGCAGATCGAGGCCTTCGCCGTCGGGCAGACGCATGTCGGTGAGCATCAGTGTGTAGCGCCGGCGCTCCAGGTGTTCGCGCGCCTGCGCCACGCTGTCGGCCACATCGATCTGCCAGCCCTCATGCACCAGGCTCAGGGTGTAGAGCTCGCGCAGATCCGGCTCGTCGTCGACGATGAGAATGCGCAGGTCTGCTGGGTTCATGCCTGGTGACCGGATGCGATCTGGATGACAAAGGCGCCGCGCGCCTGCGGCGTACCTTCGCGCTCGATACGATAAAGCAGCCGCGCGCCGTTGCGCTGACACAGTTCGTGGGAAATATACAGGCCCAGCCCCACGCCACGGTTGCTCGTGGTGCGAAACGGCTCGAACAGTTGCGCGCGCACTTCGGCGTCGATCAGCGGGCCATCGTTGGCCACTTGGATCTCGATCACGTGCGGGGCGCCGAGCTGGCGGATTTCGATCGCGTGCGGCTGGTTGCTGGCATAGCGGCGGGCATTGCTCAGCAGGTTGACCAGCACGCGGCGCAGGTGCAGCGCATCAAAACGGATCTGCGCCGCCTCGTCCTGAATGAGCAGGTCGATGCGGCCGGCACCGGGTATGTCGAACTCGGCATGCAGCTCACGCAGCAGCGGCGCGCATGCGAACCGAGCGATCTCGCGCGGCGCGGTGCGGCCGAGCTCGAGCACATCCTCGACCGTGCGATTGATGCGCTCGACATTCTGTGCGATCAGGTGGTGCAGGCGCTCGCGCTGCGCCGGGTCTGCGGCGAACTCCCGGGCCAGCTGATTAGCTTGGCCGATCGCGCCCAGCGGATTGCGGATTTCGTGCGCCACGCTGGCTACCAGCCTGCCCATCGCTGCGAGCTTTTCCTGCTGGATGCGCGCATCGATCTCACGCAGATCCTGCAGCACGATGAGGTAGGCAACGCCCCCGGGCAGGTTGTCCAGCCTGGTCAACCGCAGCAACAGCCGGCGGCCGGAGGGCGTGCGGGCCTGTACCTGCGTTTCTTCCTCGCCGTCGATGGCCATGCGCTCGATCGCCTGCTGCACCACGGCCGCCACCGGCAGATCGCCCAGCGCCCTGCGCCCGCCGAGCCAACGTGCGGTCACCGCATCGCCCCAGGGCAAGTCGAGCAGTTGTTGCGCCGCTGGATTGACCGCTTCGAGCACCATCTTCCGGTCAACCACCATCACCCCGTCGTGTTGCGCCTCGATCACCCGTTGGTTCAGCGCCATCTGTCGCCGCGCAATCGACTCGCTGGCGCTGGCCCGCGCTTCCTGACGCGCCAGCCGCTGCGACAGCTGCCAGGTCAGCACCGCCACCGCAAAATAAGCCGCCCCGACAAACGCCGCGTTGAGTAGCCGCTGATCGGCCTCGGCCGCACCGACGAGCAGCCCCGGCATGGCGCCGCCGAGCAGGGTCAGTGTCACCAGCGCCGCAACGAACAGGGTCAGCGACAAAGTGCCATAAACCCCCGCGGCGAGCACCGGCAACGCGTAGATCAGCGAAAACTCCCGCGCCGGGTAGCCCGCGGTGAACTGCAGCAGGGTGAACACCAGCAGATCGACCGCGATGGCGATCAACACCTGCCAGGCCAGACCGTCGCTGCGCCAGAAACTCCACCACAGGCTCAGGGCGGTCTGCACCACATAGGCGCCGGCGATCCAATAGCCCAGCCGCATTCCAGGTGGATGTCCTGCGACCGAGGCCGCTTGCAGCATGGGCAGCAGCACCAGCCAACCCAGCAGCATCACGGCCATGAGCAGCCGCGCTGCGGCCAGCACGCGGAAGGTGCGCAGCCGTTCGCGGCCAAGCCGCGAAGACGGTACCAGCGCCGTGCCGGGGGGCGAGGCGTGCGGCGCGAACAGCGATTGTGCAAACGCGCTGTCTGCGGCGAGCGCCGAGGCCGGCTTATGACCCGAGACGGGCATGCTCTTCGCTGCAATACGGCTTGCCGTCGCACCAGACGCAGCGGCTGGCCGGCAGATGCACGCCACAGTGCGCACACGGCAGCATCGCCTCGGGAACCTGGGGTGGCTTGCGCGGCGATCCAGGCGGCGGCATCCGGGTACCTTGCTGTTGTTTTTTGATCAGCATCAGCCCGACGATGACCACGACGAACAGGACGAGGTATTTCATCGGTGCAGAATCACCTGCAGCACAAAGCGCGAGCCGACATAGGTCAGCAACAGCAGCACCGTGCCCGAAAACAGCCAGGTCAATGCCCGCGTGCCACGCCAGCCGAGGAACGCCCTGCCGAACATGAGCACCGCAAACATCACCCAGGCGGCAATGCCGAACACGGTCTGGTGATTGAACTCGAACGGCTTGCCGAACAGCTCCTCGCTGAAAGTGGCGGCGAAGATCAGCGAGGCCGTCAGTAGCACGAAGCCCACCGCCGCCAGGCGGTAGGTGAGCTTTTCCAGCGTGAGCAGCGGCAGGCTGCGCGACACGCCAGCCACCGCCGCCTTGCGCCGGTGCAGGGAATACTCGGCTGTCCACAACAGAATGCCGTGCAGCGCGGCCGTGCCGAACAGACCGTAGGCCGCGATGCCCATGGCCCAGTGCAACGCAAATGTCGGCCCAGCGCCGTAGGGCGGCGTAAATCCCCCGGGAAAGACCCAGGTCAGCAGAATGGAAATCGCCGCCAGCAGGCAAATCCAGCTGCGCAGGGTCTGCAACGGGTAATACAGACTCTCCACCCAATAGACCGCGGCCACCAGCCAAAAGGTCACCGACAGCGCCTGGGCGAAGCCGAAATGTGGTTGCAGCTCGCCACGCAGCACCAGAACGAAGGTCACGGTCTGCGCCGCCCAGGCCAGCGCCATCACCCCGGTGGACCATTGCTCGAAGCGGCGCGTTGCGGCGGTCGCTGCGCTTTCGGCGCGCCCGAGCGTCAAAACCGGACTTGGCCGCGACAGCAAGGCAGCCAGCACATACAGCACGAACGCAAGGCCATTCACTAAAATCGACATAGTCCGAGTTTAACCGAGCCCCTTGCGGTCAAGAGGCGTCGCCCGCCGCAAGGCCGGGCTGGTCGCCGGCGGTTTTGCCCGCCTGCATTGCGCCCGCACATCACATCCCACCCCATGCTCAGCAATCTCACCCAGCGCCTGTCCCGCGTGGTCAAAACCCTCAAGGGAGAGGCGCGCATCACCGAGTCGAACATCCAGGACATGCTGCGCGAAGTGCGGCTGGCCCTGCTCGAGGCCGACGTGGCACTGCCCGTGGTGCGCGAGTTCACCGCGCGGGTGAAGGACAAGGCACTCGGCCAGGAAGTGGTCGGCTCGCTCACCCCGGGCCAGGCGCTGGTGGGCGTGGTGCAGCGCGAGCTAGCCGATCTGATGGGCGGCGACGCCGTGCCGCTCAACCTCGCCACCCAGCCGCCGGCCATCGTGCTGATGGCCGGCCTGCAGGGCGCGGGCAAGACCACCACCACCGCCAAGCTCGCGCGCCTGCTGACCGAGCGGCAGAAAAAAAAGGTGCTGACCGTGTCGTGCGACGTCTACCGCCCTGCGGCGATCGCCCAGTTGCAAACGGTCACCGCGCAGGCCGGGGCGGAGTTCTTTCTATCGTCGCCGCAGGACAAACCGCTGGACATCGCCCGGCGTGCCGTTGAGTTCGCCCGCAGCCACCACTTCGATGTGCTGCTGGTCGATACCGCTGGGCGGCTGTCGGTGGACGAGGCGATGATGCGCGAAATCCGCGAGCTGCATGCCGCGCTCAAGCCCATCGAAACCCTGTTCGTGGTCGATGCGATGCAGGGTCAGGATGCGATCAACACCGCGCGCGCATTCCATGACGCGCTGCCGCTGACCGGCATCGTGCTGACCAAGCTCGACGGCGACGCCAGAGGCGGTGCGGCGCTGTCGGTGCGTCAGGTCACCGGCGCGCCGATCAAGTTCGCCGGGGTGTCGGAAAAGATCGACGGCCTGGAACCCTTCGACCCGCGCCGCATGGCCGACCGCATCCTCGGCATGGGCGACATCCTGGCGCTGGTCGAGCAGGCACAGCGCCAGGTCGATCTGGACGCCGCGCAACAACTCGCCGCTAAGGTGAAGTCCGGCGCGCAGTTCGACCTCAACGACTTTCTGATGCAGCTGCAGCAGATGAACAAGATGGGCGGGCTGCAGGGGATGCTCGACAAGCTGCCCGCCGAGATGCAGGCCAAGGCCGGCCAAGCCGACATGGCGCGGGCCGAGCGCGACATGCGCCGCATGCAGGGCATCATCCACAGCATGACGCCGCAAGAGCGTCACAAGCCCGAGCTGATCAAGGCCACGCGCAAGCGCCGCATCGCAGCCGGCGCCGGGGTGCAGGTGCAGGAAGTCAACCGCCTGCTCAAGCAATACGAGCAGATGCGCGACATGATGAAAAAAATGAAGGGCGGCAAGATGTTCAAGATGATGCAGCGCATGGGCGGGCTGATGCCGCGCTAGGGCCTGTGAACGCCATTTGTGCACCCGCAGCCCGGATGCGCAGCGCGCAGGGGACTTGTTCAGTGTAGCCCTGAGCCGGCAGACTCCCACCGGTTCAGCCCGAGCCGCCAGCCACCACCCAGCGTCTGCGCGCAGCCAGCACTGCATCGGGATAGGCCGCGCGGCCACGCGAGCCGTTGTAGCGCCCTAGGGCATAGAACAGATTGCCGTTCTCGATGTCGAGATAGTGCCGCAGGATCACACAGCCATAGCGCAGGTTGACCTGCATGTGGAACAGGCTGGTGATGTCGCCGTTGCCGATCTGCCGGGTCCAGAACGGCATGACCTGCATATAGCCCATCGCTCCCGCGGGTGAAATGGCGTACTTGCGAAAACCGCTTTCGACCTGGATCAACCCCAGGATCAGCGCCGGCTCAAGCCCAGCGCGGTGCGATTCGTACCACAGCGTCTGCAGGAAGGCTTCTCGCGCGATCTTGTCAGGCATGCGGTGCTGCAGCCACAGCGATTCGAGCAGCAGCCAGACCCGGTATTGCGCCTGGTGCATCATGTCGCGGAAATGCGGCTGCGGCGGCGGGGCCTCGGCGATCTGCGCTGCCAGCGCAGTGCGTACCGCATCGCTGAGCTGCTCTTCCCGCTGGGCTCCAGCCCACGCCGAAGCCACGGGCAGCGCCCATCCTACGCCGACAGCCGCGCCCGCACCCGCCACCCGCAACAACCAGCGGCGACGTGACACCCCCCGCATGCGGCTGCTCCCCTGTCGGTTCAATGCCGCAGGCGGGACTGCAGCCGCGCGCGCGCCTCGCTCAGCGGCCAGACGGTGGGTTCGGCATCGCGACGATGCTGGTATTCCACCGTGCCCGCGGCCAGTCCGCGATCAGAAATCACCACCCGATGCGGCACGCCGATCAGCTCCCAGTCGCCCAGCATCACGCCGGGACGCTCGCCGCGATCGTCTAGCGCCACATCCACGCCGGCCTCGATCAGCTCGGCGTACAGCGCATCGGCAGCCGAGCGCACCGCCTCGCTACGGTCGTAACCGATGGGGCAGATCACTGCGGTGAACGGCGCGATCGCATCGGGCCAGATCATGCCCTTGGCGTCATGGTTCTGCTCGATGCAGGCGCCAAGGATGCGGGTGATGCCGATGCCGTAGCACCCCATCTCCAGAGTCTGCGTCTTACCCTTGTCGTCGAGGAAGGTGGCACCCATCGCCGCGGAATATTTGGTGCCGAGGTAGAACACATGACCGACCTCAATGCCCCGGCAGATGGACAGCACACCCTTGCCATCCGGGCTGGGGTCGCCAGCCTGCACATTGCGAATGTCGGCCACTTCCGGCTCGGGCAGGTCGCGTCCCCAGTTGACGCCGGTGTAGTGGAAATCGACCGCGTTGGCGCCGACGACGAAATCGCTCATGTTCGCCACGGTGCGATCGGCAATTACCCGCACCGGGCGCAGCGTACCGATCGGGCCGAGATAGCCCGGCGGCGTGCCGAACGTGGCGAGGATCTCGGCCTCGGTCGCCATGCGGCTGGCAGCCAGGCCGGCGAGCTTGCCGACCTTGACCTCGTTGACCGTGTGATCGCCGCGCACCAGCAGCAGCACCAGGCTGGCCGGCTCGCCGCGCTGATCGCCATCGACCGCGAGCACGACCGACTTGACCGTGTTCTGCAATGGGATGCCCAGCAGCGTGGCCACGTCCTCGCACTTGGCCGCGCCTGGTGTGGGGGTTTTCTGCAGCGGATGCGTGGGCGCGGCACGCGCGGCGAGCAGCGGCAGCGCCTCGGCCTTTTCGACATTGGCCGCGTAGTCCGACGCCTCGCAGTAAGCGATAGCATCCTCGCCGGTGTCGGCAATCACATGGAACTCATGGCTGAGCGAGCCGCCGATTGCGCCCGAGTCGGCCGCCACGGCGCGGAATTCGAAGCCGAACCGCTGGAAGATGCGCACATAGGCATCGAACATCGCGCGATAGCTCGCCTGCGCCGACTCGAAGTCGCGATCGAAGGAATAGGCATCCTTCATGGTGAACTCGCGTGCGCGCATCACGCCGAAGCGCGGCCGGCGCTCGTCGCGGAATTTGGTCTGGATGTGATAGAAGTTGAGCGGCAGCTGCCGCCAGCTGCGCACTTCGCTGCGCACCAGGTCGGTGATCACTTCCTCGGAGGTCGGCTGGATGACGAATTCGCGGTCGTGCCGGTCGCGGATGCGCAGCAGTTCCGGGCCGAACTTGTCCAGCCGCCCGGTTTCCTGCCAGAGCTCCGCGGGCTGCACGATGGGCATGAGCAGCTCGATCGCGCCGGCGCGGTTCATCTCCTCGCGCACGATGGCCTCGACCTTGCGGATGCTGCGCAGGCCCAGCGGCAGGTAGCTGTAAATCCCGGCGGCATGTTTTTTGATCATACCCGCACGCAGCATCAGCGCCTGACTGCGGACATCGGCGTCAGCCGGATCGTCTTTCTGGGTGGAGATGAAAAAGCGGGAAATCTTCATGCAAGTCGGCGCAAGGCCGGCAGGGTAGGAGAAATGGGAACACGCTCGCCGCGCCACAGGGCGCGGATTGCAAGGCGCGGCAGCGCGGGCAAGAGATCGCACAGTACCGTCACGGACAAGGGCTGCCGCCTATAATCAGAGCAGAATTCTAAAAGATCGAGGATCGGCGATGTTGGATCGCGAAGGCTACCGTCCCAACGTGGGCATCATTCTGCTCAACGCCAAAAACCAGGTGTTCTGGGGTAAGCGGGTGCGGGCGCATTCTTGGCAGTTTCCGCAAGGTGGCATCAACCCGGGGGAAACCCCCGAGCAGGCAATGTACCGCGAGCTGCGCGAAGAAATCGGTCTCGATCGCTGCCATGTGCGCATCATTGCCCGTACCCGGCACTGGCTGCGTTACGACGTGCCCAGCCATTATGTCCGTCGCGAAAGCCGCGGCATCTACAAAGGCCAGAAGCAGATCTGGTATCTGCTGCGCTTGACCGGACGTGACTGCGATGTCTGCCTGCGCACCACCACCCACCCCGAATTCGACGCCTGGCGCTGGAACGATTACTGGGTGCCGCTCGACAGCGTGATCGAGTTCAAGCGCGAGGTCTATCAGCTCGCGCTCACCGAGCTGTCGCACTACATCCCCCGCCCCGAGCCGCGCACGCGCTATCTGCGCGCCAATCTGCGTCACCGCCAGCAGGCGGACGGCACGGCAACGCCGACCGAGCCGTCGCTGTCGATCGTCACCAACCCGGTGGATCCCGCATGATGCGCACTGATCGCCCGCGCCTGCGCGTGGCCACGCTGGGCTTAATCGTGACCCTGCTGGCTGCGCCGTTTGGAATGCGGTCGGCAGGGGCGCAGTCGGTCGATGACGAGGGTTGGTTCGGCACCAAGACTCGCGAGACTGAATCTCCCGTCGTGTTTCCTGCGGCGCCGTCAGAGTTGCTGCATGTGCACATCACCGCAGGCAGCGCGCTGCGGTTCTATGTCGACCGTGCCTCAATCTCGGTCCAGCCTGGGAACGTCGTGCGCTACACCCTCGTGGCCCGCGTGCCAGGCGGACCGAGCAATGTGACTTACGAGGGCATCGACTGCGCACGACGGCAGTGGAAGCTCTACGCGCTGTGGAACGACGCCAGCAAAACCTGGTCTGCCGTGACCACCAGCCAGTGGCAACGCATTCCGGCCGATGGCGCACAGCGCATCCATTCCACCCTGTACGATGACGATCTGTGCAAAGACGGTGCGGTATACGGGACCACTGCGCAAATCGCGCAGCGCATCCAGCAAGGCCTGCGCGCCATTCCGTTCTGAGCGCGCGGCGCCCGGCGTTTACAGGAACACCATATTGTCCCGGTGCACCAGCTCGGGCTCTTCGCTGAATCCCAGGATGGCCTCGATTTCCGCCGATGCATGCCGCATGATGCGCCGTGCGTCGGAGGCGGCGTAGTTGCTCAGCCCGCGCGCCACTTCGACACCGGCGCGATCGCGCACCGCAATCACGTCGCCGCGTTCGAAGTCGCCCTGCACATCCACCACGCCGATCGGCAGCAGACTGGCGCCCTGTGCGCGCAGCCGCTGCGCCGCGCCGTCATCCACCGTCACCCAGCCACGCAGTTGGAGGTGGTCGGCCATCCATTGTTTGCGCGCCGCGAGTTTGGCACGTCCAGCCATGAGCTGCGTGCCCACCCGTTCTCCGCGCGCCAGCCGCAGTAGCACATCCGGCTCACGACCGCTGGCGATCACGGTGTGCGCACCGCTGCGCGCCGCACGGCGGGCCGCGGTCACCTTGGTGACCATGCCGCCGGTGCCGATACCGCTGCCGGCACCGCCGGCCATGGTCAGCAGGGCGGTATCCTCGGCGTTGGCTTGTGCAATCAGCCGGGCATCGGCATGCTTGCGCGGGTCCGCGCTGTAAAGCCCGGCCTGGTCGGTGAGGATGATGAGTACATCGCCCTCGACCAGATTGGTCACCAGCGCACCCAGGGTGTCGTTGTCGCCGAACTTGATCTCGTCGGTGACCACGGTATCGTTCTCGTTAATCACCGGCACGACTCCCTGCTCAAGCAGGGTCAGCAGCGTGGTGCGGGCGTTGAGATAGCGCTGGCGATCGGCCAGGTCGGCATGGGTGAGCAGGATTTGCGCGGCGACGATGCCGCGTGCGCTGAACGCGGTCTCGTAAGCCTGCGCCAGCCCCATCTGCCCCACCGCAGCCGCAGCCTGCAGCTGATGCATTTCGCGCGGACGCCGGCCCCACCCCAGCCGGCGCATGCCCTCGGCGATCGCACCGCTGGAGACAAGGATGACTTCCTTGCCTGCAGCGCGCAGCCCGGCGATCTGGCCCGCCCAGCGCGACACGGCGTCACGGTCGACACCCCGGCCCTCATTGGTCACCAGACTAGAGCCGGCCTTGATGATCACCCGCCGCGCCGACTGCACGACGGAAGGAGAACTTTGGATTTCAGTTGCTGACATCGTTGCGGAAACGGGGATCGGGCGCGGCGGTCTGAACCGGTTTGTTTTGACCAAGGTGGTCGGCGATCGCGTGCAGCAGCGGGTCCAGCCCCTCGCGCGCCAGCGCCGAGATCGGGAACACCGGCCCCTTGTATCGCAGGCGCCGTCGCAGTGATATCACCGCCGCATCGCGCTCGCCTTCGGGCAGCAGGTCGAGTTTGTTGAGGACCAGCCAACGCGGCTTGGCCGCCAATGCAGCATCGTACTTTTTCAGCTCGGCAACAATGGCGCGCACATCCTTGACCGGATCGGCGCCCTCGTCGACCGGTGCCATATCGACAATGTGCAGCAGCAGCTTGGTGCGCTGCAGGTGCCGCAGGAATTGGTGCCCCAGACCCTGCCCCTCGGCAGCGCCCTCGATCAGGCCGGGAATATCGGCGATCACGAAGCTGCGCCCTGGCCCCAGACGCACCACACCGAGGTGGGGATACAGCGTGGTAAAGGGGTAGTCGGCGATTTTTGGCCGTGCATTCGATACGGCGGAAATCAGCGTGCTCTTACCCGCGTTGGGCAGGCCGAGCAGGCCGACGTCGGCCAGCAGCTTGAGTTCGAGGCGCAGCCTGCGATGTTCTCCTTCCTGACCCTTGGTCGACTGCCGCGGCGCGCGGTTGACGCTGGACTTGAAATGCAGATTGCCCAGGCCGCCCTGCCCGCCGTGCGCGAGGATGACTTCCTGACCGTCCTGCACCAGGTCTGCAAGCAGTTCGTTGGTCTGGGCATCGAAGATCAACGTCCCCACCGGCACACGCAGCACCTTGTCGGCACCGCCCGCGCCGTATTGGTCCGCGCCGCGGCCATGCTCGCCGTTGCGCGCACGGTGCACCTTGGCATAGCGGAAGTCGACCAGAGTGTTGAGGTTGACATCTGCCCGCGCGATCACATGCCCGCCACGCCCCCCGTCTCCGCCATTGGGCCCGCCGAAGGGGATGAATTTCTCCCGGCGAAACGACACACAGCCGTTGCCCCCGTTGCCGGCATGCACCTCGATCACGACTTCATCGACAAATTTCACACGACTCTCGTTTCGCAGAACAAACAAAAAACCCCGGCTGGCGAGACATGAACACGCGCTGCGTGCCTTGTATCACCATGCCGGGGCGGTGTCGGGGCCTGCACCCCGATCCGGCCGCAGGAAGGCCGGATCAGTCGGTCGCTCTGCGGGTCAATGGGCGACGACCGAAACCGTCTGCCGGTTGAACGCGCCCTTCACTTCGAATTCCACCCGACCGTCGACCAGCGCAAACAGGGTGTGATCCTTGCCGATGCCGACATTGTGACCGGGATGGAACTTGGTGCCACGCTGACGCACGATGATCCCACCGGCCGAGATGCCTTGACCGCCGTAGATCTTGACACCCAGTCGTTTGGCTTCCGAATCGCGGCCGTTGCGGGTCGAGCCGCCGCCCTTTTTCTGTGCCATGTCAGTTTCTCCTTAGGCCGTGATCGCTTCGATCTGAAGCTCGGTGTAATTCTGCCGATGCCCCTGATGCTTCTGATAGTGCTTGCGGCGACGCATCTTGAAAATGCGCACCTTGTCATGCCGCCCGTGCGACAGCACCTTGGCCGTCACCTTCGCACCGTCGACCAGGGGTGTGCCGAACTTGGCTTCATCGCCGTTGACCACGGCAAGCACCTCGTCAAGCACAATGTCCTGACCTACGTCTGCCGGCATCTGTTCTACCTTGATTTTTTCGCCCGCGGCAACTCGGTACTGCTTGCCGCCGGTTTTTATGACCGCATACATAAGTTCACCTCTTTGATAATGCGAAAGCCAATCCTTGGCTCCCGCACGGACGGCCAGGCCCGCAGCGTTCAACCCTTTTTGCAGCAGACCTGGAAAAGCGATCCATTTTAGCATCACGCTGCACACGCTTGGGAGCAAGCTGGGCTGGCCCGTGTCCATCATCGCCTTGCTCCGCCCGCACAGAGGACTCCTCCCTAAAATGCAGGGGGAAACGGCCCCTTCAAATGCCGTCACACCCGCCGCCCCAGCATCCACCCACTGTCCATGTCCTCAGCACCTGCGCAAGCGCCGACCACTCCGGCCGCATCGACCATCCAGTCGATTTTCGCACCCATCACCCAGGATATGCGGGCGGTGGACCAGGCGATCCAGGCGCACCTGGCTTCCGAGGTCGCGCTGATCAACACCATCGGCGCGTATATCGTGACCGGCGGTGGAAAGCGTCTGCGTCCGGCCTTGCTGCTGCTGGTCGCGCAGGCACTGGGTTTTCGCGGGCCGCAGCAACATGTCATGGCTGCGGTGGTCGAACTCATTCACACCGCCACCCTGCTGCACGACGACGTGGTGGACGAATCGTCGATGCGACGCGGACGCGAAACCTCCAACGCCCTGTTCGGCAATTCCGCCAGTGTGCTAGTCGGCGATTTTCTCTACTCGCGCGCTTTCCAGATGATGGTGTCGGTCGGCAACATGCGCATCCTGGACATCCTGGCCGACGCCACCAATGTCATTGCCGAAGGGGAAGTGCTGCAGCTGCTCAACATGCACGACCCCGAAGTCGACGAGCAGCGCTACCTGCAGGTGATCCGCTTCAAGACCGCCAAGCTGTTCGAGGCCGCAGCGCGCATCGGCGCCGTGCTGGCAGGTGTAGATGCCGCGATGCAGGAACAGATGGCGCTGGCCGGGCGTAGTTTCGGCACCGCGTTCCAACTGATCGACGATCTGCTCGACTACAGCGGCCTCTCGGAGGAACTTGGCAAGAACATCGGCGACGATCTGCGTGAAGGCAAGCCCACATTGCCGCTGATCATCGCCATGCAGCGCGGCACCGCGCAGCAGCGAGCGCTGATCGAAAACGCCATTCGCCAGGGCGACGCCTCCGCGCTGCACGAAGTCATGGCCGTGGTGCATCAGTGCGGCGCGATGCAGGCCGTACGCGACGCGGCGCAAAAGGAAATCCGCATCGCCGAAACCGCGCTGCAACAGCTCAGCCCTGGCCCCGCGCAACAGGCTCTGCTAGACTTATGCGCTTACTCTTTGCAGCGCACTGCTTGACCTCCCGGTTGCGATGCGCTTGACGAAGATCATCGGGGTGTAGCTTAGCCTGGTAGAGCGCTACGTTCGGGACGTAGAGGCCGGAGGTTCGAATCCTCTCACCCCGACCAGAATTTCCAAATCGACACGGCCACCACAAGTGGCCGTTTTCGTTTTGTAAATCAAAGACTAGAAAAAGCCCTCGGTCGGAACATCAGGACATCGCACCGCGGACACAAAACTGGACGTGCCGTTTTTCAGCATGAAAGCGACACGTTGCTCCAATTCGGCGCATCTCACGTTTCGCCTGCTTGCGCGTCAATCACTGCATCCAGGCACTTTGGCCGTCGTTTCCTCGGCCTTAAAGCGCGGCGCGCACGAGCTCCGCGGGTGCTCGACGCCGGGGACTTGTGCTGACCCTGAGCCGCATGCTGATCTCGCTGCGGGTGCTGAGCACTTATGCAGCGTTGGCGGTGCTGGTGCGCAGTCACCTGCGCAGCTGGTTTGCCGTCGGCTGGCCGCAGGGCGTGTCGGGATCGGTGTTCTGCATCTTCGGTCTGGCGCTACTGCGTCTGCACCGGGCGTGACCGCGCAACGTCTCGCACGGCGCACCCCGACATCGGCAACGACCGGGTTGCGCCAAGCCTCCCGGCCTGTCATGATCGCAACCATGGCCCGCAAAGGAGCAACCTATGGGTGCAACCACGATCGGCATCAAAATGGACGAAGCGCTACGCCAGCGTGTGCGGGCTGCGGCAGCGCGGGTCGGCCGTACGCCGCACTGGCTGATCAAGCAGGCGACGCTGCAGTTGGTCGAGCAGATCGAACACGGCCATTTTTCGGCCGAAGCTGTCGATCCATCGAACACGTCGCAACCAGAAGCACCCCCCATCGACGCTGAGAGCGCAACCACATCGGACGCTCAACCCTTTCTGGACTGGGCGCAGAGCGTGCTGCCGCAGACCGACCTGCGCGCGGCCATCACCGCGGCCTGGTACCGCCCGGAGCAGGACTGTCTGCCCGCGCTGGTGGAACTGGCGCAGGTGCGCGATCCGGCGCAGCGCACGGCGATCCGCCACCTGGCGACCCGATTGGTCGAGGGTGTGCGGGCACGGCGGGAAATGGGTGGGGTGGAAGCGCTGGTGCAGGAGTTCTCGCTGTCCAGCCAGGAAGGCGTGGCGCTGATGTGCCTGGCCGAGGCACTGCTGCGGATTCCGGACAACGCCACGCGCGACGCGCTGATCCGCGACAAAATCAGCCGCGGCGACTGGCAATCGCACCTCGGACACTCTCCGTCGCTGTTCGTCAATGCGACGATCTGGGGGCTGATGCTCACCGGCAGGATGACCGCCACCGCCAGCGAAAAAGGGCTAGGCAGCGCGTTGACCCGACTGATCAGCAAGGGTGGCGAGCCGCTGATCCGCCAGGGCGTGCAACGGGCGATGCGCTTGATGGGCGAGCAGTTCGTCACCGGCCAGACCATTTCCGAGGCGCTAGCCAATAGCCGTGCCCACGAGAAAAAGGGATTTCGCTATTCCTACGACATGCTGGGCGAGGCCGCGGTGACCGAGAGCGACGCGCAGCGCTATTACGCCGCATACGAACAGGCGCTGCATGCCATCGGCAAGGCCGCGCACGGCCGCGGCGTGCTCGAAGGCCCCGGGCTGTCGGTCAAACTCTCTGCGCTGCATCCGCGCTACAGCCGCGCGCAGTACGACCGCGTGATGGCTGAACTACTGCCGCGCCTCACGCGGTTGGTGGTGCTAGCGCGGCAGTACGACGTGGGCATCAACATCGACGCGGAGGAATCCGACCGTCTGGAACTCTCGCTCGATCTGCTCGAGTCGCTGTGCTTCAACCCGGCGCTCGCCGGCTGGAGCGGCATCGGTTTCGTGGTGCAGGCCTATCAGAAGCGCAGCCCCGTCGTCATCGACTATCTCATCGACCTGGCCCGGCGCAGCGGCCACCGCCTCATGGTCCGGCTGGTCAAGGGTGCCTACTGGGACAGCGAGATCAAGCGGGCGCAGATCGATGGCCTCGACGGCTATCCGGTCTACACCCGAAAGGTGCACACCGATGTGTGCTATCTGGCCTGCGCACGCAAGCTGTTGGCGGCACCCGATGCAATCTACCCGCAGTTCGCCACGCACAATGCGCAGACCCTGGCTAGCATCCTGCACATGGCGGGGGAAGACGCCCCAACCGACCGCTACGAATTCCAGTGTCTGCACGGCATGGGCGAGCCGCTGTACGAGCAGGTGGTCGGCGCGGCAGCCGACGGCAAGCTCGGACGCCCCTGCCGCATCTACGCACCGGTAGGCACCCACGACACCCTGCTGGCCTATCTGGTGCGTCGCCTGCTGGAAAACGGCGCAAACACCTCGTTCGTCCATCGGATCCACGACCCCGCGGTCGACGTGGCCGCACTGGTGGCCGATCCGGTGGACGAGGTCCGCGCGATCGCCGCGCAGACCGGTGTGCTCGGCGCGCCACACCCGCACATCCCGCTGCCCCGCCAGTTGTTTTCTGGCCTGGGCGCGCAGGCGCGGCTGAACTCGATCGGCCTGAATCTGGCGAACGAGCAGCAGCTGGCCTCGCTGTCCGCCGCGTTGCTGCGCAGCGCCCGGCAACCGGCGTTCGCGGCGCCCGGCATCGTCGCCGACGCCATGCCCGGCGCCGCGCAGCCGCCGACACAGGGCTGGCAGCCGGTGCGCAACCCGGCAGACCACCGCGATTTGGTCGGTTGGGTGCGCAACACCCAGCCCGACGAAATCGACCTCGCCGTGCAGCGGGCGGCGCACGCCGCGCCGATCTGGCAGGTCACCCCGCCTGCTGCGCGCGCCGCCTGCCTGCAGCGCGCTGCCGACGCACTGGAACAACAGATGCAACCGCTGCTCGGTCTGATCGTGCGCGAGGCCGGCAAGACCCTGCCCAACGCAATCGGCGAGGTGCGCGAGGCGGTAGATTTTCTGCGTTACTACGCGGCGCAGGCGGCGGCGCAGTTCGATAACGCCACGCACCGCCCGCTCGGGGTGGTGCTGTGCATCAGCCCGTGGAATTTCCCGCTGTCCATCTTCTGCGGCCAGGTGGCAGCAGCGCTGGCTGCGGGTAATGCAGTGCTGGCCAAGCCGGCGGAGCAGACCCCGCTGATCGCCGCGGCGATGGTGCGTCTGCTGCACGCCGCCGGCGTACCCGCCGATGCGGTGCAGCTCGTCCCGGGCGATGGCGCCACGGTGGGCGCGGCGCTGGTCGCCCACCCCACGGTGGCCGGGGTGATGTTCACCGGCTCCACCGAGGTGGCCCGGCTGATCGCGCAGACCCTCGCGCAGCGCCTGAGTCCACAAGGGCGCCCGATTCCGCTGATCGCCGAGACCGGCGGGCAAAACGCCATGATCGTCGACTCCTCGGCCCTGGCCGAGCAGGTGGTCGCGGACGTGCTGTCCTCGGCCTTCGATTCCGCCGGGCAGCGCTGCTCGGCGCTGCGGCTGCTCTGTGTGCAGGAAGACGTGGCCGACCGCGTGATCACTATGCTCAAAGAGGCCATGCGCGAATGGACCGTGGGCAACCCCGACTGTCTGCACACCGACATCGGCCCAGTGATCGATGCCGAGTCGCGCGAGCACCTCGAGGCGCATATCGCGCAAATGCAGGCCGACGGGCAGGCGGTCACCCGACTGGCGCGCGATCAAAGCGGCGGTCATGGCACTTTCGTCCAGCCTGCGCTGATCGAAATCGACACGATCAGCCGTCTGCAGCGCGAAGTGTTCGGCCCGGTGCTGCATGTGCTGCGCTATCCCCGCGCGCAACTCGGTGCGGTGATCGACGCCGTCAACGCCACCGGCTACGGCCTGACCTTCGGCATCCACAGCCGCATCGACGAAACCATTGCCGAGGCCAGCAGCCGTATTCACGCCGGCAATGTCTATGTCAACCGCAACATGATCGGCGCCGTGGTCGGGGTGCAGCCCTTTGGCGGCATGGGCCTGTCGGGCACCGGCCCCAAGGCCGGCGGGCCGCTGTATCTGCACCGCCTAGTGCAGCCTTCGGTGCAGGCCACCAGCGCGCTATCGGCCAACCTCGCGGCCGCAGCCGCCGAGTGCAGCCAAATCGCCGCAGAACCTGCCAGCCTCGCCGCGCTGCGCGATCTGCTAGCCGCCCTGCAGAATCACACGATGAATCTGGATGACGAGGCCACGACGCGGGCGCAGGCTGCATGCGAGCACTATCTCGCCCACAGTCCGATCAGCACGGTTTACACCCTGCCTGGGCCGACGGGAGAATCCAACCGCTACCGACTCCTGCCCCGCAGCGGCGGTGTGTGGTGCATACCGCAAACGGTACTGGGCCTGGTGCATCACATCGCCGCCACACTCGCCACGGGAAACTTCGCCTTCATCGAAGCGCCTAGCCCCGAAAGCCCGCTCGCCACCTTTTTGGATGCGCTGCCGACCGCGGTGAAAGCGCAACTGCGCTCCAGCCCCCCAGCCCAGCGCGACACCTTGCCCGAATTGAACGTGGTCTTGTTTGAGGGCGACGCCGACGCCCTGGCCCGCTTGCAAGACCAGCTGGCGCAGCGCGACGGCCTGATTCTGCGCATCGAAAGCCTGCGCCCAGCCCAGCTTGCAGACGGTGCGATGGTAGACCTCACCGCCCTGGTGCATGAACAAAGCCTGAGCGTCAACACCGCTGCAGCGGGCGGCAATGCACAACTCATGACACTGGGCTGACCGCCTGCCACAAAAGCAACAACCAGCCACCATGCCAACCCGCCCGCATTTCACTGCTGCGCTCGGCCAGCCCGTCCCCGGATTTACCGCCCCTCCCCCACCCGGGAAAACTGCGTTGATCGGCGCGAGCTGCACGCTGGAACCCGCCGACCCGCAGCGCCACGCCGCAGACCTCTACGCCGCGCAAACTCTGGACGCCAGCGGTGACAGCTGGAACTACCTGCCCTACGGTCCGTTCGCCTCGGCATTCGACTACCAGGCCTGGATGCAGGCCACTTGTCTGGGCCAGGATCCGCTGTTTTTTGCCATCGTCGATTCAGGCACTGGCCGCGCCACCGGGATAGCCAGCTATTTGCGCATCACCCCGGCGGCTGGCAGCATCGAGATCGGCCACCTCTACTTCTCGCCCTTGCTGCAACGTCAGCGCGCGGCAACCGAAGCCCTGTTCCTGCTGATGGACCAAGCTTTTGCACTGGGCTACCGCCGACTGGAATGGAAATGCGATGCGCTCAACACCGCTTCGCGTAAGGCGGCACGGCGGCTCGGATTCAGCTTCGAGGGGGTATTTCGCCAGGCCGCCGTGGTCAAAGGCCGCAACCGTGACACCGCCTGGTTCAGCATCATCGACGGGGAATGGCCCGCACTGCGCGCCGCTTTCACGCGCTGGCTGGCCGCGGAAAACTTCGATGAAAAAGGGCGACAGCGCGAGCGCCTCTCGGCACTCACCGCCGCCGCCCTCAGGGGCACAGTCGAGGATCAGGCGGAGTAAACCGGGAACGCGTCGGTCAGCTTCTTCACCTCGGCGCGCACCCGCTCCAGCGTGGCCGCGTCGTGCGGGTTGTCGAGCACGTCAGCGATGAGGTTGGCAGTCTTCTCGGCCTCAGCCTCCTTGAAGCCGCGAGTGGTCATGGCTGGCGAGCCCACGCGGATGCCCGAGGTGACAAAAGGCTTTTCAGGATCGTTCGGGATGGCGTTTTTATTGACCGTGAGATGCGCCTCGCCCAGCACCTTTTCGGCTTCTTTGCCGGTAATGCTCTTGGAACGCAGATCCACCAGCATGACGTGCGATTCGGTGCGTCCGCTGACAATGCGCAGGCCGCGCCGCGTCAGCGTTTCTGCCAGCACCCGGGCATTGGTCAGCACCTGCTGCTGATAGATTTTGAAGTCAGGTGCGAGCGCCTCTTTGAACGCCACCGCCTTGCCGGCGATCACATGCATCAGCGGCCCGCCCTGAATGCCGGGGAAAACTGCGCTGTTGATCGCCTTGGCATGCCGCTCCTTCATCAGGATGACGCCGCCGCGCGGCCCGCGCAAACTTTTGTGCGTGGTCGTCGTCACCACATCGGCGTGCGGGACCGGGTTCGGGTACACGCCTGCGGCGATCAGCCCGGCGTAATGCGCCATGTCCACCATGAAGTAGGCGCCAATGTCCTTGGCCACGCGGGCAAAGCGCTCGAAATCGATGCGCAGGCTGTAGGCGCTGGCGCCGGCGATAATGAGCTTCGGTCTGTGCTCGTGCGCCAGGCGCTCCATCGCGTCGTAATCGATTTCCTCCTGCGCGTTGAGGCCGTAGCTCACCACCTTGAACCACTTGCCACTCATGTTCAGTGGCATACCGTGCGTGAGGTGTCCGCCTTCGGCCAGACTCATGCCCATGATGGTGTCACCGGGCTGGAGCAGCGCGAAGAACACGGCCTGGTTCGCTTGCGAGCCGGAGTTGGGCTGGACATTCGCGGCCTCTGCGCCAAAGAGTTGCTTGACGCGGTCGATCGCCAGCTGCTCGGCGATGTCGACAAACTCGCAGCCGCCGTAGTAACGCTTGCCGGGATAGCCTTCGGCGTACTTGTTCGTGAGCTGCGAGCCTTGCGCCTGCATGACCGCAGGCGAGGTGTAGTTCTCGGATGCGATCAGCTCGATATGGTCTTGCTGGCGCTGGTTTTCGGCTTGAATGGCCGCCCACAGCTCGGGGTCGGTCTGGGCGATAGTGATGTTGCGGTCGAACATGGAAAGAGTCCAGGTAACGGCCCGCGGCTTGCCTGAGTGAAGGCAAGCGCACAAGCCTGGGCTGATCAAACTCATTGACAGCGATGGCGCTGGCCCAGGCGAACGGCTAAAAGTCCAGCACTCCCCGGTGGTCGATCCCACCTCGAGACCGGACGGATCGCCGGTCTCTATCGCCAGTCGTGCAGGCCTGTATGGTAATGCGTTGCGCGACCGACTTCAGGTCAGTGAAGACGACTTCTGCGCCGCAGGCGCAGGCTCGACCGCGACCGCCGGGCTGACCGCAGCCGCATTCGGAGTCGCACCGCCGTGCGTTGCGGCTCGGGCGGTCAGTGGCGTTGCTTTCGGCGCCACCCCGGCAATCCGTTCGAGCTGCATTTGCTCGGCCAGCACCTTGTCGGCATAGCCGCCTTCGGCTGTGTCTGTCGTGGCGCCGACGTAGTAGCGCAGACCGGCGCGCACCGAACCGCCGCGCTTGATCGCGTCCTTGAGCACCACCGCGCCGACCCGCAGATTGGCCAGCGGATCGATGCTGGCCTGCGGGCCGCCGAATGGCGCGAATTTGTCGCGATGCACCCCGGCCATGACCTGCATCAGCCCGGTCGCGCCTGCGCCACTGGCAGCGTAGGGGTTAAACGAAGACTCCACCGCCATGACCGCAAGAATGAGCAGAGGGTCGAGTTTTTCCTGACGTCCCACGGTCCAGGCCGCACTGACCAGCTGCGCCATGGCATTGGGCGCGATGCTGTAGCGCCGCGCCAGCCAGTTGGACACCGCGCGCTGCTGTGGCGTGAGCTCGGGTGCCGCCAGAGGAGGCACGGGCGCAGCCTGCACCGCAGGCATCAGCGCATCGCTCGGCTTTTGCGCCAGAGCCTGCAGTTCATCTGCCGCGGTCTTGCGCGCCATGACCCATTGCGTCAGACCACGGTCGAGCATCGAGACGGCTTTGGGCTGGAAATACAGATAAACCCCACCCAGCACCACGAACAAGCCCACCATCATCAGGGTCTGGTGGGTCAGTTCCCAGAATCCACCGAGCAGGCGGCGTGCGCGCGGCAGGGCAGAATGCATTGCGTTCAACATGGAACACTCCTGTGTCTAAGCGGAAACGCTGCTGCAGACAACAACCTTGCAGAGTCATTTCACGGGGGCACAGATCCGACAACACAGGCTCACCAAGGGAGCCCGACGGCCTAAGATGCCGGCTGCGCATCAGCCGCGCATCCAGTGCGCCGCCAGTTGCAGTCAGTGGCGGCCAGGCGTGTTTCGGGACGAGTGTGCAGCCCGCCTGATCGACAGGCGTATTAGGGCAAACACGGAGTGGATTTTAGGAACATCGATATTCCTGGTCAACGCACACGGTCTTTTCATTCAATTCTTATAGTTATATGAAATATCGTGACCTGCGCGATTTTCTCGCCCAGCTCGAAGCCCTTTCCCTTTTGCGCCGCAGTCGGCAGTCGGTCTCGCCTGAGCTGGAAATGACCGTGGTCTGCGATGCCCTGCTTCGCGGGGGTGGGCCTGCGGTGCTGTTCGAGCAGCCCACCGGCTACGCCATGCCGGTACTGGGCAATCTGTTCGGCACTCCGCAGCGCGTGGCGTTGGGCATGGGAGCGCAGAACACCAGCGAACTGCGGCGCATTGGCGAAGTGCTCGCCCGGCTGAAGGAACCCGAGCCGCCGCGTGGCCTGAAGGACGCGGGCGAGCTGATGCAGCTGGTCAAGGCGGTCTGGGACATGCGGCCGCACAGCGTGTCGCGCCCGCCCTGCCAACAGGTGGTGCTCGAAGGCAGCGATGTCGACCTGAACCGCCTGCCGATCCAAACCTGCTGGCCGGGAGACGTCGGCCCGCTGTTGACCTGGGGACTGGTCATCACCCGTGGCCCGCAAAACGTGCCATCGCCGCGCAAGCGGCAGAACCTGGGCATCTATCGCCAGCAGCGCATCGGCCGCAACCGGCTGATCATGCGCTGGTTGGCGCATCGCGGCGGCGCACTCGACTTCCGCGAATTCGCGCTGGCCAATCCGGGCAAGCCCTTTCCGATTGCCGTGGCGCTGGGTGCCGATCCGGCCACGACGCTGGGCGCGGTCACCCCGGTACCAGACACCTTGAGCGAATACCAGTTCGCCGGCCTGCTGCGCGGCTCGCGGACCGAAGTGGCCCGCTGCATCGGCCTGGACCTGCAGGTGCCGGCCACTGCGGAGATCGTGCTCGAAGGCCATATTCCACCTGCCGCCCCAGGCTGGCGCGGCAAGAGCGACACCGGCATGCAGCTGATGGAAAAAAACGGCTACCTGCATGCGCTGGAAGGGCCATTCGGCGACCACACCGGCTACTACAACGAGCAGGAGTGGTTTCCGGTGTTCGAGGTCGAGCGCATCACCCACCGCGAACAGCCTATTTACCACTCCACTTACACTGGCAAGCCGCCGGACGAACCCGCGGTGCTTGGCGTGGCGCTCAATGAAGTGTTCGTGCCCATCCTCCAAAAGCAGTACCCTGAGATCCAGGATTTTTATCTACCGCCCGAGGGCTGCAGCTACCGCCTGGCCGCGGTCTCGATCCGCAAGGCCTATGCCGGCCATGCCAAGCGGGTGATGTTCGGCATCTGGGGCTTTTTGCGGCAGTTTCTCTACACCAAGTTCATCATCGTCACCGACGCCGATGTGAACATCCGCGACTGGAACGATCTGATCTGGGCAGTGACCACGCGGGTCGATCCAGTGCGCGACACGGTGCTAGTGGACCACACGCCGATCGACTACCTCGATTTCGCCTCGCCAACCGCAGGCCTGGGTGGCAAGATGGGGCTGGATGCGACCAACAAGTGGCCCGGCGAGACCGCACGCGAATGGGGCCGGGTGATCACCCCGGATGCGCAGGTGGTGGCGCGCATGCAGGGCGTGATCGAGGCGCTGCTGTCCTAAGACAACAATGAACAAGTCCCCTGCGCGCTGCGCATCCGGAGCTGCGCGCGGTCTGCAGTGTTGCCCCAAACCCGATCGACGGCAAGACTGCAATGCCCCTATGGGCGAGTCATGTTTGCCTTGACGCTGTCTCGACCGGGGGGTAGCTTTGAGCCGTCGTCGCAGTTCGGCTGCGGCGGCAAACAGCCCGGACTGAACCCGGGCTGACTTGACCCCCATCATGCATCCCTCTGCATGATCTGGACAGGCGGCAACACACCCGACTGTCGGACCTCCGGGCCGCACACCGTTTCAGGTTGCGGCCCGATTCATTTGAGGCACTGTTTCAGTGCATGCCCGGGTGCATTCCCTTGCTCGGCATGGCTCGCCCGCCGCCGATGGTTTCGCGCGGCTCGACCTTGAGTTGCACATCGAGTTGCGCACCGCTGGCGAGCTTGATGGTCACCGGCACCAGATCGCCGAGCTTGAGCGGTTGCTTCAGGTCCATGAGCATCAGGTGGTAGCCCGATCCGGGCTGCATGCGCACGGTCTGGCCCGCAGGCAGCGCAATGTCGCTGACCTCGCGCATACGCATCAGGTTGTTCTCCATGCGCATGGTGTGCAATTCGACATGGCCGCAGGCAGGAGATATCGCGGCGACGATGCGCTCGTCGGTTTTGCCATGGTTGACGATGGTCAGAAACCCGCCGCCGTTGCGCGCACCCGGAATGGACGGCAACGCCTGCGCCTGGATGACTTCGACGTCGCCCGTACGCTGCGCCCAGGCGACAGGGGAAAAGCCCAGCAGCAGGACGGCGAAGCCGGCAAGCAGTCGACGGCCCTGGGGGTTAAAGCGCATGGTCATGTGTTCACTCCTTCGGATCAAAACGACGTGGGCGTGCGCAGCAGACTGCGCGACAATCGCCCCATCCAAACCGCGCATTCTGTCAGCAGCGGACAATTCAGAGGCCGCGACAAATTGCCGCACACTCAGTCACTGCCATGCCCACCTCTGCCCTGCCCTCGCTCGCCCAGCGCATCACCCTTGCCGGCGGCTGCTTCTGGTGCCTCGACGCCGTGTACCGTCCGCTGCGCGGGGTGCTGCAGGTGGAATGCGGTTACAGCAACGGACACACGCCGAACCCGAGCTACCGCGAGGTCTGCACCGGAACAACCGGTCATGCCGAGGTGATCCGACTCGACTTCGACCCGGCCGTGCTGCCGCTCGATGCGGTGTTCGATGTGTTTTTTGCGATGCACGACCCGACCACGCTCAACCGTCAGGGCCACGACGTGGGCACTCAATACCGCTCGGGCATCTACACCCACGACGCGGCGCAACTCCAGGCTGTGCAGGCTTATGTCCAGGTCTTGCGCGACCAGAAGCTGTTTGCCGCTCCGATCGTCACCGAAATCGCGCCCGAATCGAACTACAACCCGGCAGAAGCCGAACATCAGAACTATTTCGCGCGACATCCCTATCAGGGCTACTGTGCTGCGGTCATCGCCCCCAAGCTTGACAAACTGCGCAGACGCTACGCTGCGCTGTTGCGTCCCGACGCATAAGCGCGCCGCAAACGGCAACCAGCCTGCGCGTGGGCGCTCTGGAATGGGCGCGGATCACCCTGGGCGCGCTGATCGGTGTGGCCATCGTCGGCTGGGCCAGCCAGCGCATCGAAGGCGGCATCGGGTGGACACAGCTGACCTGGCTAGTCGCACCCATTGGAGCAAGTGCGGTCATCGTGTTTGCGCTGCCGAGCAGCTCGCTGGGGCGACCGTGGTCGGTGATCGGTGGCAACACGCTGGGCACTTTGGTGGGCATTGCCAGCGCACTGTGAATTGGCCCGCCCTGGTTCGCGGCCGCGGTGGCGGTGAGCGCAGCGATCGCCCTGATGACTCTGGCGCGCTGTCTGCACCCGCCCGGCGGAGTCTGCGCGCTGCTTGCGGTGCTCACGCACACCACGGACTGGCGCTTTGCCCTGGTGCCGGTGGCAATGAACTCGGCCCTGCTCGTGCTCAGTGCACAGCGATGGCATGCCGTCACGCGCAGACCGCACCACGCCCCCATGCCTGCGGACGACGCCGTGTTACCTCATGCCGACGAGCTCGCTAGCGCCATCGACACGGCGGTCGAGCACTATGGCGAAGTGCTCGACATCGACCGCGCCACCCTGCGCAACCTGCTCGAGCAAGCGCAGACCCGCGCCTACCGCCAGCGGCTCGACAGCGTGCGCTGCTGCGACATCATGCAGCGCGATGTCCAGACCGCGCGCCCTGATGAAAGCGTGGCCCTAGCCCTGCGGCGGCTGGAAGAACACGCCATCAAGGCGCTGCCGGTGATCGACGCCGATCACCTGGTCATCGGCATCGTGACCGCGGCTGACCTGCGCACCGATCCAGACGCGGCCCGCAGCACCTTGCGTGCATCGACCACACCTGTGGCTGCGCGCATGACGCGGCAAGCCCAGGCGGTGTCGCAGTCGCGCCATCTCTCCGAGCTGATTGCGCTGTTTGCCAGCAGCGGCCATCACCACATCCCGGTCATCGACGACAACGCGCGGCTGGTGGGCATGATTACCCAAAGCGACGTGATGCGCGCATTGCACCGACCTGCGCCGCAGACGACAAGCTGAAATCGCGCCTGTCGAGCACTCGGAACACATGGATTGACGGATTTATATGTTACGTTATAACTTACATACTTCGTTCCGATCTTGCCGACAGTTCGCCAATGAACACCACACCGCGCCCCTGCCTGCCCCTGCATCCGCTGTTTGCCGCCTGCGCGCTGGCGCTTTGCCAGAGCGCATTTGCGCAGACCTCAGCACAGCCGACGCCGCTGCCTACGATCGAGATCGATGCCACACCGGTGGTCGGCGCGCCAGGAGCGCCGACGCTCGATCTGTCCGGCCCGCGGCTGCTGCTGCGCCAGGGCGGGAGCGACACGTTGGGTTCGGCGCTGTCCAGTCTGCCCGGGCTGAGCTCGACCTGGTACGGCCCGAACGCCGACCGACCGGTTGTGCGCGGACTGGACGGCAACCGCGTGGACATCCTGTCCAACGGCTCGGCGCTGCTCGACGCATCGGCGGCGAGCTACGACCACAACGCCCCGCTCAACCCGCTGGCGGCGCAGTCGATCGAACTGCTGCGCGGCCCGCAGGCGCTGCCATATAGCGGCGGCGCAGCCGGCGGTGTGGTCAACGTCGTCAACGACGACATCCCGCGCGCGGTGCTGCGCGGGCTCGACGGCCTGGCGCAAGCGCAGGCGGACTCGGCGTTCCACGGCGGCTCGGCAGCGTTTTCGCTCGACGGCGGCAACGGCCGGCTCGGGCTACACGCCGACGCCTACCACCGCGAAGCTGGCGACTACAGTGCGCCGGGACACGCCACCGCGCCATCGATCGAAAATGGCCGGGTGCGCAATTCCGCCGCGCGCGGCAGCGGCGGCAGCCTCGGCGGCGGGCTGAGCGGCAACTGGGGATACCTCGGCGCGGCGGGCTGAGCGGCAACTGGGGATACCTCGGCGCGGCGATCAGCCGCGACGACAAACTCTACGGCACCATCGTCGATCCGAACGTGCAGATCGACATGCGCTCGACCCGCGCCAGCCTACGCGGCGCACTGCGGCACGTGCTCGGTGCCGAGAGCTTGAACCTCTCCTACACCCACACCGACTACCAGCACACCGAGCTCGACGCCGGCCAAGCAGCGACCCGCTTTGTCAACAAGGGCGACAACTTGCGGCTGAGCGTGCGTCACAGTCTGGGAGCGCTGCGGCTCGACGCCGGGGTGCAGGCGCTGCGCTTTGATTTTTCCGCGCTCGGCGACGAGGCCTTCCTGCCGCAGACGCACACGCGCAGCACCGCGCTGTTCGCGCTGGCGAGCACTGCGCAGGGGCCTTGGGCCTGGTCGACGGGCGCACGGATCGAGCAGGTGCGCGTCGCCTCCGACGGCGAGGCGGCAACCGGCGTGGCCCGCTTCGGCCCGGCAAGCGCGCGGCGCTTCACCCCGCTGAGCGTCTCGTTCCAGGGCGAGTACACGCTCCGCCCGGGCTGGATGCTGACCGGCACGCTCTCGCACAACGAACGCGCGCCAAGCTACGATGAGCTTTATGCCAACGGCCCGCACGACGCCACCGGCGCCTACGAGCGCGGCCACGCGGCGCTGCCGAAGGAGCGCAGCAACAGCATCGAGGCCGGGATCAGGTTCGCGCAGGGTCGCGCGCGCTTTTCTGCCACGGCGTTCTACACCCGTTACGCCAGCTACATCGCGCTGATCCGCAGCGGCAACACGGTCGATGGCGACGGCAACCCCGTCCTAGCTGGCACGCAGGACGCACTGCCGGAGTTCAATTACATGGGGGTGCGCGCACGCTTCGTCGGCATCGAGGCAACGCTGCTGCAACCGCTGCTCGAGCGCGCTGGCGTGCGTCTTGACCTGGCTGCGCGACTGGACTGGGTGCGCGCCGACGACCTCAGTAACGACCAGCCGCTGCCGCGCATCACCCCGCTGCACTTCACCCCGTCGCTGGTCTATGCCAGTGGCGCGTGGCAGGCGCGCGCCGAACTGCAGATGGCCGCGCGGCAGAACCGTGTGCCGAACAGCGATCTGCTCGGCCCCACCCCCGGGTATGTGCTGCTCAACGCCAGCCTGACGCGGCGCATCAACCTCGGCGGGCGCAGCGGCCTGTGGTTGCTCAGGCTGAACAACCTCACCGATCAGACCGGGTACAACGCCGGCTCGATCGATACCCTGCGGCGGCTCGCGCCGCTACCCGGCCGCGGCATTGCAGTTGGCGTGCAGCTCAGCCTGTGATCAGCGCGCCTGCCTGAGCATGCGCTGGATCTGCGCATCCGACGGCACGCCGATCAGCATGTCGGCGCGACCGTCGGCCTTGCGCCAGATCACCACTGGCACGCCGAACAGCTTCTGGCTGTTGTACAGCGCCAGATTGGCCGCCAGTTCGGCACGCACCTTGGACGAGACGTCCTTGGCTGGTTCGATGCCGCCGCCGGGCTGGCCGTTGGCGGCAAAGTCGTAGTCGTCCTCGTTCTTGTAGAACGCCTGCACTGGATCGCTGGCCTGCAGAATGGCTGCGGCCTTGGGCAGGCTGCTGGGCGTGAGCATGCCCAGCGGAATCCAGCGAAACTGCACATCATCCTTGCCGACAAAGGGACGCAGCTTTTTGTAGAGCTGATGGCAGAACGGGCAATTGGGGTCGAAAAAGATATAGATCGCCCGCTTGCCCGTGCCTTCGGCAATGAAGGTGGCCTTGGAGATATCGGCCAGCACGCCTTCGGCCTGCCTTGCGCTTTGCGCATGGACAGCGGGCAAGGCGCCTAGCAATGGCGCAAGAGCCAGAGCATGCAGGAGTTTGCGGCGATGCGCGGAAAGTCGCAGAGACATGCGGGTCTGCCTGATGTTGTCGATGTTCGGTGGAGCGAATAATGCTGCATTTTTCATGCATTGGCACGCCATGTCTGTCCATCTCCCCGCCGCCTGTGCCGCCTGGATGCAGCCCGACTTCCAGTCGGTGCTGCTCGCCGAGCTGCGGCAATCCGGCGTGTTGGTCGGTGCGCTGCAGCGTGGCATCACCCGCGGCAGCCACGCCCTTGCTGACGACGTCTGCCTGATAGTGCTGCAGCGCAGCGAGACGGCAGAGCGCCTGCAGGTGCGGGCCGGGCTGAGCTATTTCAGCATCATCCCCGGCTGCGCCTGCGAGGCCGACCCGACGCCGATGAGCGAGCTGCCGGAATATGTCGAACTGCAGATCGACATTCAGCGTGCGGACGGCGCCGCAACACTGGACATTCTCGACGATTAAGGCGCCAGCCGCTGCCGTAGCCAGCTGCCGTCGGGCTGCAGCGTGTAGCTCAGGCGGTCGTGCAGCCGCGACGGACGGCCCTGCCAGAATTCCCAGGCATCGGGCACCAGACGGTAGCCGCCCCAGTGCGGCGGGCGAGGTGGGCTGATGCCAAAGCGCAGGCCGTATTCCGCGGCGCGCTTGAGCAGTACTCTGCGCCCGTCGATCGGCTCACTCTGCGGCGAGGCCCAGGCACCGATGCGCGAGCTCAGCGGCCGGCTGGCGAAGTAGGCGTCCGACTCCTCGGCGCTGACCTTCTCCACCCGGCCCTCGATGCGCACCACGCGTTCGAGTTCCACCCAGTGAAACTGCAGCGCGGCAAACGGATTTGCAGCGAGTTCGCGACCCTTGCGGCTGTTGTAGTTGGTGTACCAGACCAGGCCACGCGCATCGACATGCTTGATCAACACCACCCGGGTGGACGGGCGGCCATTGGCCCCGACGGTGGCCAGGGTCATCGCGTTGGGCTCGGGCAGCTGCGCGTCCAGCGCCTGCTGCAGCCAGTGCTCGAACTGCTTGAGCGGATCGGCGTCGGCATGGTTCTCATCGAGTTCGGCGCGGCTGTAGTCCTTGCGGAGATCGGAGAGCGAATTCATGTGCGCAGTATAGGAATGGCCGGAATAGCCGGTATTTCGCACTGGATGTGACCCTTGTCACACAGTTGTATCAAAATTTTTCAATATTGCTTTTGATCAATGGCTGCGTCGAGCGCCGGGCACACAATTCCATACCTTTTTTCTCAACTACTACTGCCATGTCCACCGCTCAAAGTCCTCACGCCGCAGAACCGGCGCACGCCAGCAGCTGGCTGGCGCACTTTCCCATCACCCTGTTTGCCACCATCATGGGCACCACTGGCCTGGCCATTGCCTGGCACAAGTCGGCGCAGGTGCTGTCGATGCCGCACGGCGCGGGCGTCGGCCTGAGCTATGCCGCGCTGGCACTGTACGTCGTGTTGCTGCTGGGCTATGGCGCCAAGGCACTGCGCTACCCCGGTGAAGTGAAGGCCGAGTTCAACCACCCGGTGCGTATCAGCTTTTTCCCGGCGATCTCGATCAGCGCGCTGCTGCTGTCCATCGCCTTCCTGCATGTGCAGCCGCAGTGGTCGCAGGTGCTGTGGTGGAGTGGCATTGCGCTGCATCTGGTGTTCACAGTGGTCATCATGTCGTCCTGGATCCATCACACCCATTACCAGATCCAGCATTCCACGCCGGCGTGGTTCATTCCAGTGGTGGGCAACATCCTGGTGCCAATTGCCGGCATGACCCACGGCTCGCCGGAAATCTCGTGGTTTTTCTTCAGCATCGGGCTGGTGTTCTGGATCGTGCTGCTGACCGTGATGATGAACCGCTTTTTCTTCCATCCCCCGGTGCCTGCCAAGCTGCTGCCCACGCTGTTCATCCTGATCGCGCCGCCAGCGGTGGGCTTTCTGTCTTATCTGGCGCTTGACGGCGGCGTGGTCGACAGCTTTGCCCGCGTGCTGTTCTATGTGGCGTTGTTCACTACCCTGCTGCTCTTCTATCAGATCCCGCAATTCCGCAAGGTGCCGTTTTTCATGTCATGGTGGGCCTACTCCTTCCCGATGGCCGCCATCACCATCGCCAGTCTGACCATGGGCAGCAAGATCGGCAGCGGCTTGTTGATGGGCCTGGGTGGCGTGCTGCTTGCGGTGACCACCGCGCTGATCGCCCTGTTGTTCATGCTCACCGTCAAGGCCATCGCCGACGGCAAGGTGTTCATCCCCGAATGAGGCCGCGATGCCTTCGACCCGAACCCGGCGCGGCCGGGTTTTTTGCGCCGGTGCGCGGCGCCGAACGCTCAGCCGTGCTGCTGCAAAAAGCAGCGCAGCTCGCCGACCGACCGCACCAGACCGACAGGGGCCAGGGCCTGTAGTTGTGCAGCGGCGTGCGCGCCGTAACTCACTCCAATGGCATCGCACTGCGCATTGCGCGCCATCTGCAGGTCGTGCGTGGTGTCGCCAACCATGACCGTGCGCTGTGGCGGACTGGCGAGTTCGGCCATCAGTTCGTGCAACATGGCCGGGTGTGGTTTGGAAAAGGTTTCGTCCGCAGTGCGAGTGGCGTCGAACAGGCCACGCAGCTCGGGCCGGTCCATCGCCCGGGCCAGCCCGATGCGCGACTTGCCGGTGGCCACGGCCAAGTTGTAGCCCGCCGACTTGAGTTCGTGCAGCAGGTCCAGCACACCGTCGAACAGCACCAGCTGCTCGTCGAGGGCAAAATAATGTTTGCGGTAGGCCGCCACCAGCCGCGGGTAATCGGCAGGCGGCAAGTCGGGAGCGGTGTGCCGCAGCGCGTCTTCCAGCCCGAGCCCGATCACATAGGACGCCTGCTCGCGGCTCGGCACGGTTAGCCCCAGGTCGGCGCAGGCGCGCTGGATCGCGCCGCTGATCGCCGCGGTGGAATCCATCAGCGTGCCGTCCCAGTCGAACACAATCAGGTCGTAATTCTGTCGGTGCATGGTGGCACGCTCACGGAAGGCTCAGCATGGGCTGCATTGTGCCCGCAAATGATGCATCCACTGCACCCAATCGGGCGGCAGCGGCGCCTGCAGTTCGAGCCGCGCGCCGCTGACCGGATGCGCGATTGCAAGCGACTGCGCGTGCAGGAACATGCGTTTGAGCGGCGGCAGCCCCGCGACCAGCCCGCGCGCCAGCAAGGCGTTGAGCGCGTCGTCGCCGTATTTGTCATCGCCGACGATGGGGTGTCCGCTGTGCGCCAGATGTACCCGGATCTGATGCGTGCGACCGGTCAGCAGCCTGGCCTGCATCAGCGTCAACCCGCCCCACGCTCCCAGACCGCTCAGCGCAAAGCGTTCTTCCGGGCGAAACTGGGTGCGCGATGCCTGGCCGATCTGCGCGTCCACCCGCACGCGGCGTTCGCCATTGGCCAGCAGGTATTTGTGCAGCGGCGCTTCGACCGTGACCGCACCGCGCGTCCACAGCCCGGCCACCAACGCGACATAGCGCTTGTCCGCATGACGCTCGCGCAGTGCCGCGTGCAGTGCGGTCAGCGCGCTGCGCTTCTTGGCAATGAGCAGCAGACCGGAGGTATCGCGGTCGAGTCGGTGGACCAGTTCAAGGAATCTGGCCGACGGCCGCGCCGTGCGCAGCGCTTCGATCACCCCGAAACTCACCCCCGAGCCGCCGTGCACCGCCACGCCAGCGGGTTTGTTAATCGCCAGCAGGTAATCATCCTCGAACACGATGGGAAACTGCAGCGCCGGGGCCTGGCGCGGCGCATCAGCATGCGCCAGCCGCACCGGCGGGATGCGCACCTGGTCGCTGGCGCGCAGCTTTTGGTCTGCGCTGGCCCGCCCCCCGTTGACCCGCACCTCTCCAGAGCGCACGATGCGGTAGATGTGACTGCGCGGCACCCCCTTGAGATGACGCGCGAGAAAGTTGTCCAGCCGCTGCCCCTCGCCTGCATCCCCGACCTGAAGCAGCCTGACCTGGGTCGATGGGGCGGTGTGCATATAATCGGGCGTGAAGTCGTGGAGTCGAAGGGCGCGGATTTTGGCAATGATTCCGCGGAGTTGCATTGAGCAGCTCGGCGCTGTGCCAACACTGTCGCGAATGCGTCGGCAGGGCGTTTGCAGCCTGCCGGGCCGTCGAAACTGCCCAGCCGAGGTGCGCATTCTAGATTCGGCCCCACACTGTTTCCGTTGCCGCGCCGCCGCCCTGGGCTGCGGCAACGCGAACAGGCTTCACCCTGATGAGCGTTGGCCCAGAGCCCGAACGACGCGGTTGCGCAGTGTCTACCAGATGCGCAACGCCCGACGGACTTTGCCACCCTGGATCTGAAACCCTTGAATCGACCATTCGCCCACGACCGCAGCACAGCGCACACCGCGCGCTGTGTGCCGTTGCCGCGGGCGAAACCTGCCTGTGCTCACCCACCCCACCCTCCTGCCCGTCTGCAGCGTGCGATCGCCGCCGCAGACCCGGCCCGTGTGCCCCCGGACCAACGGTCTGGTGCCGCAACCCAGGTGCCGCGCTGCGGGGCGCAACGGATGGATGCTCCGGCATGAGTGCCGTCTGATTCTCGGCCGGCTGGTGTCGCTGCAATACCTGCAAGCACACCGGCACGGTTTCAGCTCCGGGCCACAACGTATGGGGGCGCAATTGCGCCCGCTTTGGATCGGCCGCCGTGCGCGGCCAGGAGCAATGAGATGAAACGCATGTTGTTCAACGCCACGCAGTCGGAAGAGTTGCGCGTGGCCATTGTCGACGGGCAGAAACTGCTCGACATCGACATCGAGCAGGCCGGGCGCGAGCAGCGCAAGGGCAATATCTACAAGGCCGTGGTCACGCGGGTCGAGCCCTCGCTCGAAGCCTGTTTCGTCGACTATGGCGAGGAGCGTCACGGCTTCCTGCCGTTCAAGGAAATCTCGCGGCAGTATTTCAAGGAAGGCGTGCCACCGTCGCAGGCGCGCATCCAGGACGTGATTCGCGAAGGCCAGGAATTGCTGGTGCAGGTGGAAAAGGAAGAGCGCGGCAACAAGGGCGCGGCGCTGACCACCATCATCTCGCTGGCCGGACGCTACCTGGTGCTCATGCCCAACAACCCGCGCGGCGGCGGCGTGAGCCGTCGCATCGAGGGCGACGACCGTCAGGAACTGCGCGTGGCGATGGAACAGCTGCAGTATCCCGAGGGCATGAGCCTGATTGCGCGCACCGCGGGCATCGGCCGCAGTGTCGAGGAGCTGCAGTGGGACCTGAACTACCTGCTCAAGCTGTGGAGCGCGATCCGTGACGCTGCCGACTCGCAGAAAGGCGCGTTCCTGATCTACCAGGAGTCCTCGCTGGTCATCCGCGCGATCCGCGACTATTTCACCGCGGACATCGGTGAAATCCTCATCGACACGCAGGACGTGTTCGAGCAGGCGCGGCAGTTCATGCTGCATGTCATGCCCGACACGGTCGACCGTGTCAAGCGCTACCGCGACGACCTGCCGCTGTTTTCGCGCTTCCAGATCGAACAGCAGATCGAGACCGCCTACTCGCGCACGGTCAGCCTGCCGTCCGGCGGGGCGATCGTCATCGATCACACCGAGGCACTGGTGGCGGTCGATGTCAACTCGGCGCGCGCCACCCGCGGCAGCGCGATCGAAGATACCGCGCTGCGCACCAACCTGGAAGCGGCAGACGAAGTGGCGCGGCAGATGCGGCTGCGCGACCTGGGCGGCCTGATCGTGGTCGATTTCATCGACATGGAAGAGCCGCGCAACCAGCGCGCGGTGGAGGACCGCCTGCGCGAGGCCATGCGCCAGGACCGCGCGCGGGTGCAGGTGAGCAAGATTTCCAAGTTCGGCCTGCTCGAATTGTCGCGTCAGCGGTTGCGTCCGGCGCTGTCCGAAGGCGCTTACGTCACCTGCCCAAGGTGCAACGGCACCGGCCATATCCGCGACACCGAGTCGAGCGCGCTGCAGATCCTGCGCATCATCCAGGAAGAGGCGATGAAGGAAGGCACCGCGGCGGTGCATGTGCAGGTTCCGGTCGAGGTCGCCTCCTTCCTGCTCAACGAAAAGCGCGCCGAAATCACCAAGATCGAGCTGCGCCAGCGCCTGTCCATCCTGCTTATCCCGAACAAGCATCTGGACACGCCGAACTACAAACTCGAGCGTCTCAAGCACGACGATCCGCGCCTGGACAACCTGCCGACCAGCTACAAGATGGCAGACGAGATCGAGGAAGACGCCGCCATCACCCGGCGCAACCGCGAACACCGCCCGCGTCAAGAAGCCAAGGTGCAGGGCATCACGCCCGAAGGGCAGGCGCCGATGGCAGCCGTCGAGCCACCGGCCCCTGTACCTGCTGCCACGGCCACCACGCCCCCCCTTGCCGCACCAGCACCCGCTGCTGCGGGCGGGCTGTTCGGCTGGGTCAGGCGTCTGTTTGGCGCCGCACCGCAACCCGCCCTGCCCACCGAACCCGTCCAGCCCGCGCCGCCCCCTGCTCCGGCGCTGACCCAGCCGGACAGTGCAACCAGCGCCCGTGGCCCACGCAACGGCAACGGGCAGAACGGTAACCGGCGCCGCGGAGGACGCGACCGCCAGATCGAAGGTCGCCAGCGCCCCAAGGCAGACGGCAACGAAATCACCGTCGACAGCACTCAGCCAGCAGAGGCAGCACCTGGCCGCAGCCGGTCGCAGCGGGCACAAACTGCCAACCCGGAGCGTGAGAGTCAGCGCGAACGCAAGCCTGAAGAAGCCACCACGCGCAAACCGCAAGCCGATGCCGCAGGCCAGGCCGCGCCCCCCAACACCGGCGCCACGGCACAAATCCGCACTGACACCGCCAGCCGCAATGGGCAGCGTCGCCCGCGCCGCGATGCGGTGGAAAACGTGCCCGCTGCCGCGCCTGATGACGCCGGCCTGATCGCCCTGGAAAGCGCCGTGCCCGCCGAGGCGGTGGCACCTGACCAGCCCGCCGACGGCGAGAACGACGCAGCGCAAACCGAGCGCAAGACGCGCAACCGCCGCGGCCGTGGCCGGCGTGGCGGACGGCGCGAAGCAGGTGCTGCAGCCCAGAGCAGCCTGACCCCGGCAGAACCCGAAGACGTCGCCCAGACCGACAGCGACCAGCCTGCCGAAGCACACGGTCCGAGCTTTGGTTCGCTGGCCGCCCCCGTCGTGCCGCTCGGCACGCTGGCCGCGGCGGACCAGGGCGGCGCGCAAGCGGCGCCCAGCGCCCCACCCGAGACGCTGCCGGCACTTTCGCCGTCGGCCCCGTCGCCGGCCATGCCGCAGCCTGCGCAGCCCGCCGCGGCTGCGGAAATCGCGCCGGATGCGCCGCAACCGCCGCCGAGCCCGACGGCTCCCGCCGCTTCGCCCCAATCCACTGCCGATGTCTTGCCCGTAGAAGAGTTGCGTGCCAGGGTACAGGCCGCCGGGCTGGTGTGGGTGCAGTCCGACCCACAGGCCATCCGCCGGGCGCAGGAGGCGCTGGCGGCACAGCCGGCGCCGATCCATGTGCCGCGCGAGCGCAAGCCGGTGCCCAAGCTGGACGAGGGCCCGCTGATCCTGGTGGAAACCGTGCGGACGCTGCCCACGCTGCCACTGCCGGAAAACACCCGGCAGACGCATTGACCTGCGCCCGCCGGCGGCGCGCTCAACCCTCGCTGCCGCCGCCTGCGCTGCTGCCGGCGCGCAGCCCGCTGGCCACATCCGGATAGCGCAGGGTCGCGCGCAGCTCGGCCTTCATCCGGGTGTTGTCCAGCCGGCGCGACTCGCGCATGAAGCTGAGCATCATCGGGCTCAGGCCCGCGGCTGTCGCGCCGGCGCGCGTCACGCGCGGCGGGCGAGGCAGGCCGTACAGGTCTGCCGCGAGATCGAAGTATTCTCCCATGCGCAGGACGCTGTCGTCGCACACGTTGTACACCCGCCCCGGCGCAGCGCGGTCCAGCGCGAGCAGGCACAACCGGGCCAGGTCGTCGGCATGGATGTGATTGGTGTAGACATCGTCCTGCGGCGCCAGCACGGGCAGACCACGCGTCAGCCGGACTCGCGGCGAGCGCAACCAGCCGTCGTAGATGCCGGGGATACGCAGCAGACCGACGTGCCAGCCCTGCTGCCGCCCGGCCTGCCGCCAGCGCTGCTCGGCGTCGCAGCGGCGCTGCGCACGCTCTGTCTGCGGCATGCAGCGCCGGGTTTCGTCGACCCGCTCGCCCGCGCAATCGCCGTAGACACCGCTGGTGCTGGCATAGACCACGCGCAAGGTGTTTTTCCCGGGGCCGGATAAGATGCTGGCCTGTCTCAGTCTGGAAATCAGATGGCGGCTGCGCAGGTCGAGCGTGCCCGAGGTGTCTGCCGGCGGAGCGAGCATCAGCACCCGCTGCGGCGCCAGACGGGCGAGTCGCCACAAGGTTTGCGGCTGGTCGAGATTGCCAACGATGGGCACGATGCCCGCCGTTCGCAGCGCGTCCAGCCGCTCGGGCGACGAGGTCAGCGCCAGCAGCCGGTATCGCCCACACGCCAAAGCCGCCACCCGCATGCCGATGTCACCGCAACCCACGATCAGCAGGCGGGGCCGCCGAAGTCGCTTCGTTCCAATCATGTTCTATCCCTGGTCTATCCTGTCATGAGCCACCGAGTCACTGTCCAGCCCAGCGGCCATCAGTTCACCGTGCAGGCGGAAGAAACCCTGCTCGCCGCAGCGATCCGCCAATCCGTCGGTCTGCCCTACGGCTGCCAGGACGGCGCCTGCGGTTCCTGCAAATGCAGGCTGCTGCAAGGCGAGATCGCACTCGGGCCGCATCAGCTCAAGGCGCTGAGCGAGAGCGAGCGCGCACAGGGCTTTATTCTCACCTGCCGGGCCAAGGCGCTCAGCGATGCGGTGATCGAAAGCCACGAGGTGGTCGGTGCTGGCGAGTTCCCGGTAAAAAAGATGCCGGCCCGGGTCAGCCGCATCGAGCGTCTGGCACCCGACGTGATGCGTGTGATGCTGCAGCTGCCTGCAGCCGATCCGCTGCGCTACCGTGCCGGCCAGTACATCCAGTTCCTGCTGCCGGGCGGCGTGCGGCGCAGCTATTCGATGGCCAACGCGCCCACCGAGGCACCGCAGATCGAGCTGCATGTGCGCCATATGCCGGGCGGTCGCTTCACCGACCATGTCTTCACCGCGATGAAGGAAAAGGACATCCAGCGCATCGAGGGGCCGTTCGGCAGCTTTTTCCTGCGCGACGATCCGCACGCCAAGCCGATGATCTTTCTCGCCTCCGGCACGGGCTTTGCGCCGATCAAGGCCATGCTCGAGCAGATGCAGGCCAATGGCGATGCGCGCGAGGTCACGCTCTACTGGGGCGGACGCAAGCAGCACGACCTGTACCTGCGCGACTGGGTCGAGCAGCAATGCGCGGCCATGCCCAATCTGCGCTTCATTCCGGTGCTGTCCGAGGCGCAGGCGCAATGGGCCGGGCGCACCGGCTTCGTCCACCTCGCAGTCATGGCCGATTTTCCCGACCTGTCGGGCCACGCGGTCTATGCCTGCGGCGCGCCGGTGATGGTCGACGCCGCGCAGCGCGATTTCACCCAGCACTGCAGGCTGCCGCCCGATGCATTTTTCGCCGATGCCTTCACCACAGAAGCCGACAAGGCCGGCGCGCAGGCCTGACGGGCGGGGCCAGGCGACCCCTTGCCCTACTGCCCCGCCGACTCGCCGAGGTAAGCCGCGCGCACCCTAGGATCGTCCAGCAGTGCGTCGGCCGGGCCGGTCATGGTCACTAGTCCCGAGTCCATGACATAGCCCCGGTCGGCCAGGCCCAGCGCGCGCTTGGCGTTCTGCTCGACCAGCAAAATGGTCACGCCCTGCTTGGAAATATCCTCGACCACTTCAAAAATCTTGTCGACCATAATCGGCGACAGGCCCATCGACGGCTCGTCGAGCAGCAGTACCTGCGGACGGCTCATCAGAGCACGGCCCATCGCCAGCATCTGCTGCTCACCGCCGGACATGGTGCCTGCCAGCTGGTCACGCCGCTCCTTCAGGCGCGGAAAGATGCCGTAGACCCTGTCGATGTCGCTGGCGATCTCTTTGTCCTTGCGGCTGTAGGCGCCCATCAGCAGGTTTTCCTGGATGGTCATGCGGGTGAACACGCCCCGCCCTTCCGGCACCATGCACAGCCCCTGGCGCACCAGCTGGTAAGCGCCCTGGCCATTGATATTGCGGCCGGCGAACTGCACCTCGCCGTCAGTGATCGGCTGCAGTCCGGTGATGGCCTTGAGGGTGGTGGTCTTGCCCGCGCCGTTGGCGCCGATCAGGCTGACCAGTTCGCCCTTGCGCACTTCCAGATCGATGCCCTTGACCGCTTCGATCCCGCCATAGGAGACCCGCAGGCCGGTGACTTGGAGAACGATGTCGGCCATGCTCAGTGCCCCCCTGCGCCCAGATAGGCTTCGATGACTTTCGGATTTTTCTGCACCTCGGCAGGCATCCCTTCGGCAATGATCTTCCCGTAGTCGAGCACGGTCACGCGGTCGCACAGCCCCATGACCAGCTTGACGTCGTGCTCAATGATCAGGATGGTGCGGCCGTCTTTCTGGATCGCGCTGAGCAGCTCGCGCAGCTGCAGCTTTTCGGTGGCATTCATCCCGGCGGCCGGCTCGTCGAGCGCCAGCAACTGCGGATCGGTGGCCAGTGCGCGGGCAATCTCCAGGCGGCGCTGGTCGCCGTACGACAGGGTGCGGGCGCGGAAGTCGGCGTAGCGCTCGATGCCCACATACGCCAGCAGCTCGAGCGCACGCGCGCGGATCGCGCTTTCCTCGGCCTTGAAACGCCTGGTGCGAAACACCGCGCCGATCACCGCACTGCGAGTGCGCACATGCCGGCCGACCATTACGTTTTCCAGCGCGGTCATGTCCGGGAACAAGCGGATGTTCTGGAAGGTGCGCGCAATGCCTTCGCGTGCCACCTGATGCACCGCGGCCGGCTTGTACGGCTTGCCGGCAAGGATGAATTCACCCGAATCCGGCGGATACAGCCCGGTGATGACATTGAAAAACGTGGTCTTGCCCGCGCCATTGGGGCCGATCAGGCCGTAAATCTGACCGCGCTCGATCCGGATGTCCACATCGTTAAGCGCCTGCAGACCGCCAAAGCGCTTGGACGCGCCGCTGACTTGCAACACGGTCTCGCTCATGCCTTGCCTCCTTGCTGCAGCGGATTGGGTAGCTTGGCAATGCCCTTGCCATGCTCCGGCGCAGGCCACAGCCCCTTGGGTCGCATGATCATCACGATGATCATCGCCAGTGCGTAGATCAGCTGGCGCAGGATGCCACTGTCGATGAACACATGGCCAAAGGCGTGCTGCTGCCAGTCGGAGATGAAACCGGTGTAGCGCAGCGCCTCGGGTAGTACCGACAGCAGCACCGCACCGAGGATGACGCCGGGAATGTGCCCCATGCCGCCGATCACCACCATCGCCAGCACGATGATCGACTCCAGCAGCGAGAACGACTCGGGCGAGACGAAGCCCTGGAAGGCGGCGAACATCACGCCGGCGACGCCGCCGAAAGTCGCCCCCATCGAAAACGCCAGCAGCTTCATGTTGCGCGTGTTGATCCCCATCGCCTTGGCGGCGATTTCGTCCTCGCGCATCGCCATCCAGGCACGGCCGATGCGCGAGTCCTGCAGGCGGTAGCTCAGCGTGACCACCAGCACGACCAGGATCAGGAACAGCCAGTAATACTGCGCCACCGAGGGAATGGTGTAGTTGCCGATCTCGATGTTGTGGTTCAGGTCCCAGCCGAACAGGCGGATGCCGTGGATGCCCGAGATGCCCTGCGGGCCGTTGGTGATGTTGATCGGCGCGTTCAGGTTGTTCATGAAAATGCGGATGATCTCGCCAAAGCCCAGCGTGACGATGGCCAGATAGTCGCCGCGCAGCTTGAGCACCGGCGTGCCCAGCACGATGCCGGCACCGGCTGCCAGCGCGGCCGCCAGCGGGATGACCAGCCAGATCGACACATCGAAGCCGTTGGGAAACATCGCGCCGAGGCTGTCGAAATTGCTGGTGAGCTGGTTCGACGACAGCAGCGCGTACAGATACGCGCCGACCGCGTAAAAGGCGATGTAGCCCAGGTCGAGCAAGCCGGCCAGGCCGACCACGATGTTCAGGCCCAGCGCCAGCATGATGTAGAGCATGGCAAACGCCGCGATGCGCACCCAGGCGTCACCGGCGATCTGCAGCACCAACGGCAGCGCGATGAGCGCCGCGCCGGCGGCAACGATCCAGGCCCAGTTCTTTTGTTTGTCCATGTTGCTCTCCTCAGGCGCGGTCGGCCACACGCTCGCCCAGCAGACCTTGCGGCCGCAAGGTCAGCACCAGAATCAGCACGATGAACGCGAAGATGTCCTGATAGTTGCTGCCGAACACGCCACCGGTGAGCGTGCCGATATAGCCTGCGCCCAGCACCTCGATCAAGCCGAGCAGCACCCCGCCGAGCATCGCACCCGACAGGTTACCGATGCCGCCCAGCACCGCCGCGGTGAACGCCTTCAAACCCGGCGTGAAGCCCATGTAGAAATTGGCCGTGGCGAAGTTGGCGAACCACATCACCCCGGCAATGGCCGCGAGCATCGCACCGATCACGAAGGCCGCGGAGATCACGAAATTGGGATTGACCCCCATCAGCGCTGCCACGCGCGGGTTCTCGGCGGTGGCACGCATCGCGCGTCCCAGCTTGGTGTGATTGACCAGCCAGGTCAAACCGCCCAGCAGCACGGCGGTGACGATCAAGATCATCACCTGCACCGGGGTGATGACCACGCCTGCGACATGGATGATGTTGCTCGGCAGCAGATGCGCCGGAAACACCTTGTAGTCGCGGCCCCAGATGATCATGGCCAGGGTCTCCAGCAGGATGGACATGCCGATGGCCGTGATCAGCGGCGCCAGCTTGGGTGCGTTGCGCAGCGGCCTGTAGGCGATGCGTTCGATGAAATAGTTGAGCACCGAGGTGGCGATCATGGCGATGATCACGGCCAGCATGATCACCAGCCAGGGCGCTATGCCCGGCGCCACATGCTCCATGAGCTTGAACACGCTGTAGGCCGTCAGCGCCCCAACCATCATCACGTCGCCATGCGCGAAGTTGATGAGATTGATGATGCCGTACACCATGGTGTAGCCCAGAGCGATCAGGGCATACATGCTGCCCAGAACCAGACCGTTGACGATCTGCTGAAGAAAAATTTCCATTCCTACATTCTCCTGACGAGCGGATGGCTGGTGCGTTGCGGCCAGTCTCTTTTGAAGCGGCCGAGATGAAACGGGCAAACAGAACAACAAAGGAAACAGAAAGCAAGGCGCATGCCTGATTCACCGTACGATTTCGGTGCGGTGGCGTTGGCAGCTGGTTTGAGCGGGGCTTGCATGTCAGCCCCGCATGGGGTCACGCGCCCCATGGGAAGCATCGCACCTGGCAGGAATAGAGCCGGGAGGAAGTGTGAACAGGCTGCATTGGTTTTGCGGGGGCCGGCTGTCCAAGCCCCCTGTTTTTCGAGCTGGCGCGATGATAACTGCCTGCCTTGCTGCACCCTGCAGCGGGTGAACCCGCATTGTGATGGCGGTCAGTCGGACGGTGGCTCGGGCGCCATAGTGTCGCCTTCCAGTGGCAAAGTCGACAGAACACTGCCGTGGGTATTGCGCTCTGCCAGCTCATGCAAGCGCCGGGCAATGCGCTCCTCCAGTCCCCGCGAAGTCGGTTGGTAGAAGCGCGGCGGCGTCATGCCTTCTGGAAAATAGGTCTCTGCGGCAGCGAAGGCGTCCGGCTCGTCGTGGGCATAGCGATAATCCTTGCCATAGCCTAGGTCTTTCATCAGCCGGGTCGGCGCATTGCGCAGGTGCATGGGCACGGGCTGGGTGCCGGTTTGCCGGGCGAATGCACGGGCGGCCTTGTACGCGGTGTAGACCGCGTTGGACTTGGGCGTGACCGCTAGATAGACCACGGCCTGCGCCAGCGCCAGTTCGCCCTCGGGACTACCCAGACGCTCGTAGACCTGCGCTGCCTCCAGCGAGAGGGTCAGCGCCCTCGGGTCGGCTAGGCCGATATCCTCGACCGCCATGCGGATCAGCCGCCGTGCGAGATAGCGCGGATCGGCACCGCCTTCGAGCATGCGGGCAAGCCAGTACAGCGCGGCTTCCGCGTCCGAGCCGCGTACCGATTTGTGCAGCGCCGAGATCAGGTCATAGGTCTGGTCGCCGCCCTTGTCGAAGCGCAGCAGTGCGGCACCCAGGGTCTGCTCCAGGGCGTCCGCGGTGAGTGTCGTCTGACCCGCGCGCTGCGCGGCCTGCAACGCCAGTTCCAGCGCACCGAGCAGCCGGCGCGCGTCGCCGTCGGCATGGCGGATGAGGCGCTGCTGCGCAGCGGGTTCGATCGCCTCGACCCCGCTGCCCGGCAGCGCGCGCTGCATCAGCGCCAGCAGATCGTCATCATCCAGAGGCTGCAGTACATACACCACGGCGCGCGATAGCAGCGCACTGTTGACCTCGAACGAGGGATTCTCGGTAGTGGCGCCGATGAAGGTGAACAGGCCCGACTCGACATGCGGCAGGAAGGCGTCCTGCTGGCTCTTGTTGAAGCGGTGCACCTCATCGACGAACACGATGGTGGCCCGCCCCCGCCGCTGCGCCGCCTGTGCCTGCGCTACCGCGTCGCGGATGTCCTTGACCCCAGCGAGCACTGCCGACAGCGGCAGGAAATCGGCATCGAAGGCGTCGGCCATCAGCCGCGCCAGCGTGGTCTTACCCACACCGGGCGGCCCCCAGAACAGCATGGAATGCAGCCGCCGGGTCTCGAAGGCCACTCGCAGCGGCTTGCCCGGGCCGAGCAGGTGGCGTTGTCCGACCACCGCATCGACATGATGCGGCCGCAGGCGCTCGGCCAGCGGCACCTGCACGGGGACGGACAGCTGCGCCGCCTTGGGCGGCTCAGGCGCTAGCGCATCGTCGAACAGACCTGGACTGTCCTGCATGTTCACGGCTGACGGATGACCGACGCGCTTTTGGGTGGGGTGAAGCGGAAGCTGTCCGCGGCAAGGCTGGGGTTGCGCACAATGTCGGAAAACCGCATGGTGGACACTTGGCCGAAGGCATCGCGCAGCTGCAGCTCGACCACTTCCGGCCCCTGCGCGGTGTTGCGCAGGCCGATGCGGATCCAGTCGAAATTGCTGTCCTTGGCCTTGGGCGTGGCCTGCACCCACTGCAGTCCGTCGGCATCGGGCAGGGCCTGTAGGGTGAACAACCGGGTCAGATCGGCACCGGCAAAGATGGCGGCCGGCGTGCCCCTGAACGCCTGTGTGACCGGGGTGATGGTGACCTGGTCGAGGTCGTGGTCGTAGGTCCAGAGCTGCTTGCCGTCGCTGACGATGACCTGGACGTAGGGTTTGGTGTAGTCCCAGCGAAATCGGTTAGGCCGCTCGAAGGCAAACTGGCCTGAGGCCGGAGCCTGCGTCGGACCCTTGAGGTTGCGCACGGTCTGGGTGAACTGCGCACTGCCGCTGCGGGTCTGCTGCAGCCACTGCTCGAGCAGTTGCACTGGGTTGGCCGCGGCGGCAGCGGTCAGGGGCGCGAGCAGGCCCACACCGAGCAGCAAGGCGGCCAGTGCCGCGCGGACGCGGGCGATGAGGTTCGTCATGTCGTCGTCTTTCTTCAGGGAAAGCCAGGAGGCGGATCAGGCCGCAGCCGCGCTCATTCCGGCCGCACCGGCACCAGAATGTCGCGGTTGCCGTTTGGCATCAGTGCGGAGACTAGACCCGACTGCTCCATCTGCTCTAGCAGTCTGGCTGAACGGTTGTAGCCGATACGCAGATGACGCTGGACCAGCGAAATCGACGCCTTGCGGTGCTGCAGCACGATCTGCACCGCCTGGTCGTAGAGCGGGTCGCTCTCGCCGTCGATCGACCCCGGCACGCCCGCACCACCGGCTGCCCCAACCTCCTCTTCGCCGGTGAGGATGCCGTCGAGATAGTTCGGTCCGCCCCGGCTCTTGATGTCTTCGACCACACGGTGCACCTCGGCATCGCTGACGAAGGCGCCATGCACCCGCTGCGGCATGCCAGAGCCCGGCGGTAGGTAGAGCATGTCGCCCATGCCGAGCAGGCTTTCCGCGCCCATCTGGTCGAGGATGGTGCGCGAATCCACCTTGCTCGACACCTGAAACGCGATGCGGGTCGGGATGTTGGCTTTGATCAGCCCGGTGATCACATCGACGCTCGGCCGCTGCGTGGCCAGAATGAGATGGATGCCCGAGGCCCGCGCCTTCTGCGCCAGGCGAGCGATGAGTTCTTCGATCTTCTTGCCCACCACCATCATCAAGTCGGCCAGTTCGTCGATGACCACGACGATGTGCGGCAGTTTTTCCAGCGGCTCGGGCGCTTCCGGGGTCAGGCTGAACGGGTTGGTCAGCGGCTCGCCGCGCGCCTTGGCGTCCTGCACCTTGGTGTTGTAGCCCGCCAGATTGCGCACACCCAGCTTGCTCATCAGCTTGTAGCGCCGCTCCATTTCGCCCACGCACCAGTTCAGCGCCTGCGCCGCCTGCTTCATGTCGGTCACCACTGGTGCCAGCAAATGCGCAATGCCGTCGTAAACGCTAAGTTCGAGCATCTTCGGATCGATCAGCAGCAGGCGCACATCGCTTGGCTCGGCCTTGTAGAGCAGGCTCAGGATCATGGCGTTGACCCCGACCGATTTGCCCGAACCGGTCGTGCCCGCAACCAGCAGATGCGGCATCTTGGCCAGATCGACCACCACCGGATGACCAACGATGTCCTTACCCAGTCCCATGGTCAGTAACGAGGTTGCATCGTGATAGCTGGTGGAACCTAGGATTTCCGACAACCGGATGGTCTGCCGCTTGGCGTTGGGCAGCTCCAATGCCATGGTGTTCTTGCCCGGAATGGTCTCGACCACGCGGATGCTCACCAGCGACAGCGCACGCGCCAAGTCGCGCGACAGGTTGACGATCTGCGCCCCCTTCACCCCGGTGGCCGGCTCGACTTCATAGCGCGTAATCACCGGCCCGGGATAGGCCGCCACCACGCGCACTTCTACACCGAAGTCCTTGAGCTTTTTCTCGATCAGCCGCGAGGTGAATTCGAGGGTTTCATGGTTCACCGCTTCCACCTGCACCGCAGGTGCGGCATCGAGCAGACTCAGCGCTGGCAGGGAGGAGTCCGGCAGTTCGTTGAACAGGGGTTGCTGCTTTTCCTTGAGCACCCGAGGCGACTGCGGCACGACTGCCACGGACGGCTCGATCACCACCGGCGCGAGCACTTCGCGCTCCTCGACCAGCGGCCGCTGCTGTTCGACTTCCTTTTCGCGCTCTTGCGTAGCCTGCTGACCGGCGCGTGCATCCTGCTCGCGGCTACGGCGCTCGATCTGCCAGGTCCACAGCCGCTCGATCCAACCGCCCAGGCGCTCGGCCGCGTCCGCCCAGGAAAAATGCCCCACCCAGCTCAGCGCAAACAGAAACACGGCCAGCAGCACCAGCGTCCCGCCGGTGTCGCCGAGCAGGGTGTCGACCCCGGTGCCGAGCGCATGGCCGAGCAGACCGCCAGCCTGTCCCGGCAGGTGGGCGGACAGGCTCCACAGTCGCGTGGCCTCGAGCGCCGCGCTCGACAGCGGTAGCAACAGCACGCCGGCTGCCGCCGCGAGCGGTCGCAGCCTGTGCCAGCGGCCCCCGGCCGCCTCTGGATCGGCCTCGGGCAGGCCATGCTGCGTGCCATGCCACAGGCGCAGCACAACATACAGCCCGAGGGGGATGAGCCACAGCGCCGAATATCCGAGCAGGAAGTAAGCGATGTCCGAGAACCAGGCGCCCAGCATACCCACCCAGTTGGCCACGGCGCCGCCCGCGCCCGAACTCGACCAGGACGGGTCGGACTTGTGGTAGCTCAGCAGACTCAGGCTGAGCAGAATCCAACCGATGAACGCTGCGGTCAGGCGAACTTCGGCCGCAAGACGCTGCAGACGGCTGCGCGGCGGCTGGCGGAGTGAGGTCGAGGTCGAGCGGCGCTGAGTATCGATTTTGGGCATACGTCAGAGCAATGAGGCTAGGTGTTCGCGGATCAGCATGCTGCCATCCTCGCGTTCGACCACAAAGCCTTGCTGTTCAAAGTCTTTCATCACCCGGCTGACCATCTCGCGCGAGGCACCCACCATCTTGGCCAGATCCTGACGCGACAGCCTGTTGCGGATCACGTGCTCGTTCTGCATCTCGTCGGTCAGTTCCATCAACGCGCGCGCCACACGGCCATAGACATCCATGAGCGCCAGGGATTCGATCTTGCGGTCGGCCCGGCGCAGCCGTAGCGCCAGACCGCGCATGATGGCAAACGACATGCTGGTGTTTTCCGGCAGGCATTGCAGGAAGGCCACGCGGCCCAGCATCATCACGTCGGTCTGTACCTCTGCCTGCACCGTGGCGGAGTGCGGCTCGCCATCGATCAGACTCATCTCGCCGATGTAATCGCCCGGGTGAAGCATGGCGATGATGACCTCGCGCCCCTTGGCGTCCACGCTGATCACGCGGGCACGACCCGACAGCAGGATGAACAGCGCATTGGACCTGTTGCCCTGCTCGACGATGTTCTCTCCGCGCTTGTAGCGCCGCTTGACGATGGACTGCGAAATCGACCACGCCTGCGATTCGGTGAGCACGGCAAACAGCGGCACGCGCCGAACGAGGTCAATATCGGTGATTTGCGACATCAGAATCTCCAGTTGCCGTGGATTTGCCCGCTGTGTGCGGCGGTGGCGTCGGTCAAAGGCTTGGGGCAACACTGAATAAGTCCCTTGCGCGCTGCGCATCCGGTTTGCGGGCAGTCTGCGGCGCATCCCTCTCTCGCCATGGCTGTGCCTATGGCTGCGGCGCGCGCCTTGCATCCCATCCTGCAGTCCAGAGCGCAGTATCACAGGGACTCCTTCAGTGTTGCCTTGGGCAACGGGTCGCACGACCTTTTTGCCGCCCTTCTAAAATCTTATTCAATTCGTTGCGATTTTTTGGTGCCCTCGCGCCCGCTCCCGAGTGCAACGCCTCCTCTCCCAAACCTCCAGTTTCTCACACATTATGTCAGTCAAACATGCCAAAGTCCTCATTCTCGGGTCGGGTCCTGCCGGGTACAGCGCAGCGATCTACGCCGCCCGTGCCAACCTCAAACCCGTGCTCATCACCGGCCTGGCGCAGGGCGGACAGCTGATGACAACGACCGAGGTGGACAACTGGCCCGCCGATGTCGACGGCGTGCAGGGCCCCGACCTGATGGCGCGCTTTCAGGCGCATGCTGAGCGCTTCAACACCGAGATCGTGTTCGATCACATCCACACCGCGCACCTGAACGAAAAACCCATCCGCCTCGAAGGCGACAGCGGCACCTACACCTGCGACAGCCTGATCATCGCCACCGGCGCGTCGGCCAAGTATTTGGGCCTGCCCAGCGAGCAAGCGTTCATGGGCAAGGGTGTATCCGGCTGCGCCACCTGCGACGGCTTTTTCTACCGAGACCAGCCGGTGTGCGTGGTCGGCGGCGGCAACACGGCGGTCGAGGAAGCGCTGTACCTGGCCAATATCGCCAGCAAGGTCACGGTCATCCACCGCCGCGACAAGTTTCGCGCGGAGCCCATCCTGGTCGACAAGCTCTTGGCGCGTGCCAAGGAAGGCAAGGTCGAGCTCAAGCTGTGGAGCGAACTGCAGGAAGTGCTGGGCGACGACTCCGGCGTTACCGGTGTGCGCATCCGCAACAACCAGACCGGTGCGACCGAGGACATCGCGCTCAAGGGGTGCTTCATCGCCATCGGCCACCAGCCCAACACCGACATTTTCAAAGGCCAGCTGGACATGAAGGACGGCTACATCCTCACCCGAGGCGGCAGCGAAGGCATGGCCACAGCCACCAGCGTGCCCGGTGTTTTTGCTGCTGGCGATGTGCAGGATCATGTCTACCGGCAGGCCATCACCAGCGCCGGCACTGGCTGCATGGCTGCGCTGGACGCGCAGCGCTATCTGGAAAACGCAGCCCCCTGATTGGCAGACATCCCGCAGGCGCGCACGCCCAGTTGCAGCCGAGCGTGGACAGACCATGAACTGCGGATATAATCTTTAGATTTTGTCCAACACAATTTCGAGGTGTGCCATGGCACGAGTATGCCAAGTGACGGGTAAGCGGCCGATGGTCGGCAACAACGTGTCCCACGCGAACAACAAGACCAAGCGCCGGTTTCTACCCAATCTGCAATACCGCCGCTTCTGGGTGGAAAGCGAAAACCGCTTCGTGCGTTTGCGCGTGACGAGCTCGGGTCTGCGCACCATCGACAAGAAAGGCATCGACGTCGTCCTCGCCGAGCTGCGCGCGCGCGGCGAAATCTGAGCGTCGCCTGCCGACCCTCCCGACTGACCTCCTCACTGCACGGAGCCCGAAATGGCAACCAAAGGCGGACGCGAAAAAATCAAGCTGGAATCCTCTGCAGGCACCGGCCACTTCTACACCACGACCAAGAACAAGCGCACCACTCCGGAAAAAATCGAAATCATGAAATTCGATCCGGTGGCTCGCAAGCACGTGACCTACAAGGAAGGCAAGATCAAGTAAGCCGCTTCTTCCGGCTGGCTTGCGATCCGCTGGATTGTCGCAAACGGCAGTCCAGCGGATTTTTTGTTGATGGGTCTCTCGCTCTTTGAACGCCAAAGTCGCCGCAAGCCCGGGCAAGTCGGGTGGCTGCCGCGGTCAATGCGCAGGGGTATAGCGCCGCAGGCGTAGCGAGATGTCACGCAGCGCGGCAACGCCGCTTTCCTCCGCCGAGCGGCACCAGTCCTGCAATTTCTGGCGCAGTTGTTCGGCGTTCAGATTGGTCTGCTCCCAGACCGCTTTGAGCTCCTCGCGCATGTGCAGGAGCTTGCCCAGGTTAGGGCTGGCGCTGGCTGCGGCGTCAACCAGAGCGCGAGAGCGCTCGCTCAGAATGTCGCGCTCGATGCCGATCCAGCGCTGCGCCGCGCGCAAGACATTCAAGTTGGCCGAGCCGCCCTGCTCGGCAGCACTGGTTAGTTCGGCCTTGAGCGTGGCCTTGAGGCCCTTGGCGTAGCGGGCCATCAGCTCGTAGCGGTTGGCGATCACCGCCTGCAGCGTGAGCTCATCGACTTCTGCTCGCAGTTCACCCAACTGGAACTGCGGCGGCAGCTTGCGCGGCTTAGCCAGACCGACCCAGCTCAAGGCGCGGATATACGCCCAGCCGATATCAAACTCCCACCACTTGACCGACAGCTTGGCCGAGGTGGGGTAGGTATGGTGGTTGTTGTGCAGTTCCTCACCGCCGATCAACAAGCCCCAGGGCGAGATGTTGTGGCTGCTGTCACGCGCAGCAAAATTGCGATATCCCCACCAATGCCCCAATCCGTTGACCACCCCCGCAGCCCACACCGGAATCCACAGCATCTGCACCGCCCAGACCGTGGCACCGATCGCGCCGAACAGCAGCACATCCAGGATCAGCAGCGCACCCACGCCCTGCCAGGTAAAACGCGAATAGACGTGACGCTCGAGCCAGTCGTCGGGCGTGCCCTGGCCGAATTTGCTGATGGTCTGTGCGTTGCGCGATTCGGCGCGGTACAGCTCGGCACCGCGCAGCAGAACGGTGTCGATGCCGCGCGTGACCGGGCTGTGCGGGTCTTCGGCGGTTTCGCATTTGGCGTGGTGCTTGCGGTGGATGGCCACCCATTCTTTGGTCACCATGCCGGTGGTCAACCACAGCCAGAAGCGGAAAAAATGCGACGCGATCGGATGCAGTTCCAGTGCGCGATGCGCCTGGGCACGATGCAAAAAAATGGTCACCGAGGCGATGGTGATATGCGTGGTGATCAGCGCAAACAGCACGATCTGCCACCAGGAGGCCCAAACGAGGCCGTGTCCGGCCCAAGTCAAAAACGCATCAAACATGAATGAAAAACTTCCAAAATGAAACAGCCCGATCGGCAACGCGCGTCACTGCGATGTTCCATTATCGTGTCAATGCGACCGCAAATGTGCCGGGCGCTCGCCATGACCTTGAGAAGTTGTCGACACGGGCGCTTTACGCTACGACTTGCAACCGAGGCGCGCCTCAGACGCTGTGGCGCTGCAGCACGGCGGCATAAAAGCCGTCGGTGGCGTGACGGTTGGGCAACAGATGCAGGTCGCCGGCCGAGGTCAATTCGGCCGCATCGACGCCCTGCTGGGTAAGCACCGCATCCGCCGCAATCCGTTCGAACTCCGGATGCCCCGCCAGAAAGGCGTCGACCACTGCCGCGTTCTCCTCGGGCAGAAGGCTGCAGGTGGCGTAGACCAGGCGTCCGCCCGGCTTGAGCAGCGTGGCTGCGGACTGCAGGATGCTGGCCTGCTTTGCCGTCAGTTCGGCGATTCCCTCCGGAGCCTGTCGCCATTTCATGTCAGGGTTGCGGCGCAGTGTGCCCAGGCCGGAACACGGTGCATCGACCAGCACGCGGTCGACCTTGCCCGCCAGGCGCTTGACCCGCTCGTCGCGCTCGTGGGCGATGGTCACCGGGTAGACATTGCTCAACCCGCTGCGCTGCAAACGGGGCTTGAGCTTGGCCAGGCGGTAATCGGCCACGTCGAAGGCATAGAGCCTGCCGGTGCTCCGCATCATGGCACCGAGCGCCAGCGTCTTGCCGCCGGCGCCGGCGCAAAAGTCAACCACCATCTCGCCGCGGCGCGGCGCCAGCAGCAGCGCCAGCAGCTGGCTGCCCTCGTCCTGCACTTCCACCCAGCCATCGCGAAACAGGGTGAGATCCTGCAGTGCGGGCTTGCCCTCGAGACGCACGCCCCACTGAGAGTATTTGGTTGCCTGCGCCGCAATGCCCAGCCGGGCGAAGGCGTCGAGCACGGCCTCGCGCCGCGCCTTGTGCACATTCACCCGCAGATCAAGCGGGGCCGGGCGCAGCAGCGCCTGGGCCAGTGCCGGAAACTCGTCGCCGTAGGCATTGCGCAACGCATCGGCCAGCCAGTCGGGCAGACTCCAGCGGACCGCCTCCGGCAGGGCCATGGCGTCCTGCGCGAGCATCTGCTTGCGCCATTGCAACTGCGGCGGTGTGAGCGCCGCATGCAGCGATGCCGCATCGCCGGCCCAGCCGAGAATCGCCAGCCGCAGTTCCGCAGCGCCGCCGATGCTCTGGTCGCTGTCGGCTAGGGTCTGGAACAAACGCAGGTGCCGCAGTACCTGGTAGACCGTGTCGGCCAGCATCTGCCGGTCGCCCTTGCCAAGCTGGGGCCGGGCGCGCATCTGCCGTGTCAGCACGGCGTCGGCTGCTGCGTCGAAACGCAGCAGTTCGCGCAGCAGGTCGCGTGCGGTGTAGAGCAGATCGCGCGGCTTCATCGCGTCGCCTCGGCCGGCCAGTCGGCGCCGGGCAGGATGCGGGTGCGCAAGCCGTCGATGCGCACCCTGTCTTCGAGCAGCGCGCGGATCACCGGGGGATAGATGCGGTGTTCCTGCTCGAGCACCCGCTCGGCCAGGGTCTGCGGGGTGTCATCGTCGCGCACAGGCACCACTGCCTGCGCCAGGATCGGGCCATGATCGAGCGCGCTGCTGACCAGATGCACCGTGGCACCGTGCCACTTGACGCCCTCGTGCAGCGCGCGGGCATGGGTGTGCAGCCCGGTGAACGCTGGCAGCAGCGACGGATGGATGTTGACCACACGCCCGGCAAACCGCGCGACGAACGCTTCGCCAAGCACCCGCATGAAGCCGCAAAGGGCGATCAGATCGGCCTGCATCGCGGCAATCGCGTCACCCAGTGCCTGATCGAACGCCTCGCGGCTGGCGAAGTCCGCATGCGGCACGACCTGCGTGAGCACGCCGAAGCGTCGCGCCACCTGCAGACCGGCGGCATCGGCGCGGTTGCTGATCACCCCGCGCACACTGTCCATCCAGCCTTGCGCCTGCGCAGCCTCGAGAATGGCCTGCAGATTGCTGCCGCGCCCGGAAATAAGCAGAACCAGATGTTTCATCGGCGCGCAGTGTAGCCGCCGCACGGCACGCGGCGGCACCGCAATGCATGAATAATGGAGCTTTGCCTTTGCGAGCGCTGCGATGAAATGCCCTTTTTGCCAAAGCCCCGACACGCAGGTGATCGAGACCCGCGAAGTCGAGGACGGCACCGCGCTGCGGCGGCGGCGGCGCTGCGGGCTGTGCGACAAACGCTTCACCACCTACGAGCGCGCCGAGGTTAGCTTTCCGGTGGTGGTGAAAAAAGACGGCCGCCGCACCGACTACGACCGCAACAAGCTGCGCGCCTCCTTCCTGCTGGCGCTGCGCAAGCGGCCGGTCAGCGCCGAGGCGGTGGACACGGCGATCGGCCGGGTCGAGCAATTACTGCTGCAAAGCGGCGCGCGTGAGCTGCCATCCACCCAGATCGGCACCTGGGTGATGGAGGAATTGCGCGGGCTGGACAGCATCGCCTATGTGCGCTTCGCCTCGGTCTATCGCAGCTTCAAGGACCTGAGCCAGTTCATCGACGTGCTGCAAGAAATGCAGCCCACCCCGCTGCCGGGCACCAAACCCCGGCGCGGCAAGGCGTCTGAATGATCCCGGCAGACACCGCATTCACCGACGACGACCGGCGGCACATGCGTCGGGCGCTTGATCTGGCGCGCAGTGCGATGTACCGCACCAGTCCGAATCCGCGCGTGGGCTGCGTGCTGGTGCGCGACGGGATGGTACTGGGCGAAGGCGCCACCCAGGCTGCCGGGCAAGACCATGCCGAGGTGCAGGCGGTAAAACAGGCCCGGGATCGCGGCCATGTGCTACGCGGCGCCACCGCGTATGTAACTCTCGAACCCTGCGCCCACCACGGCCGCACCCCGCCCTGCGCCGACCTGCTGGCTGCGCAGGGCCTGCGGCGCGTGGTTGCGGCGCTGGCCGATCCCAACCCGCTGGTGGCCGGCAAGGGACTGGAGCGGCTGCAGCAGGCCGGGGTGCAGGTGCAGGTCGGACTGCTGGCAGACGAGGCGCGCGAGATCAACATCGGCTTCATCTCCCGCATGGTGCGCGGCCGGCCATGGGTGCGGCTGAAGGTGGCGGCGTCGCTCGACGGCATCACCGCGCTGCCGAACGGGACAAGCCAGTGGATTACCGGCGAAGCCGCCCGCGCGGATGGCCACCACTGGCGCGCGCGCGCCTGCGCCGTGCTCACCGGGCTGGGCACGGTGCGGGCGGACGATCCGCAGCTGAGTGTGCGCGCGCTGGACACGCCGCGCCAGCCGGTGCGCATCGTCATCGACAGCCGGCTGGAACTGCCGGCCACCGCGCGCCTGCTGCACAGCGCAGCCTCGCCGCTGTGGATCGTCCATGCTCTGCCCGCCGAGGCGGCTGCGCCGAGGCTGTCTGCGCTGCGCGCTGCCGGGGCGCCGGGCCTCGATCTGCAGGACATCGCCCTGCCCGCCGACGCGGACAAGCCCGGCAAGACCGATCTGCGCGCGCTGATGACCGCACTCGGCCAGCGTGGCATCAACGAATTGCACTGCGAAGCCGGCGAGAAGCTCAACGGCTCACTACTGCGCGCCGGTGTGGTCGACGAACTACTGCTTTATCTGGCGCCGACGCTGCTTGGTCAGGGCACGGGGCTGGCCGCGCTCGGGCCCTTCGAGCGCCTCGCCGACGGCGTGCGGCTGCGCTGGCACGCGGTCGACCGCATCGGCGACGATCTGCGCATCCTCGCGCACCTTCCCTCCTCCCTCCCCTTCTGAATCGCCATGTTCACCGGACTCATCACCGCAGTCGGCACCATCAAGAGCACCGCACCGCTGGGCGGCGACAGCCGGCACGGCAAGCGTGTAGGCGTGCAGGTGGACCCCCAATGGCTGCTGGGCGTGCAGCTGGGCGACAGTATCGCCATCAGCGGCGCCTGCATGACCATCGTAGAACTGCAGCCGGACGGATTTGGCTTCGACATCTCGGCCGAGAGTCTGGCGCGCACCACCGGCCTGGACGCGGTGGGCGGTCTGGTCAATCTGGAGCAGTCGTTGTCGCTGGCCACCAAGCTCGGCGGCCATCTGGTGACCGGGCATGTGGACGGCATCGGCCAGGTGGCCCGGTTCGAGCCGGTGGGCGAGTCCTGGCTGCTGGAGGTGGATGCACCCGCCGAGCTCGGCAAATTCTTCGCTTACAAGGGGTCGATCACGGTCAACGGCGTGAGCCTGACGGTCAATCGTGTCGATGACCTGCCGCAGCATTGCCGCGTGCGCATCAACCTCATCCCCCACACCCTGCAGCACACCAATCTGCACCGCTTGCAGGCGGGCGCGGCGGTGAATCTGGAAGTCGATCTGATCGCCCGTTATGTGGAGCGCATGCTGAACTTCAACCGGAGTCAGCCCCATGTGTGAACTGTTTGCCTATTCCAGCCGGGTGCCTGCGCGGGTGCGGTTTGCCTTCCGCGAATTCGCCCAGCACGGCGGCCCGCATGCGGCCAACCCGGACGGTTGGGGCGCGGCCTACTTCGAAGGGGTGGACGCGCATGTGCTGCGCGAGGCCCAACCGGCGCTTTCCAGCGCTTTCGTCTCGGTGCTGGAAAAGCACGACTTCCACAGCCGCCTGGTGATCGCGCACATCCGCCGCGCCTCGCGCGGGGCGGTGGCGCTGGTCAACACCCAGCCGTTTGCGCGCGAGCTGTTCGGGCGCCGCCATGTGTTCGCGCACAACGGCGATCTGCCCGACATCAACCACGCGCTGCCGCTGCCGCACACCCCACACCGGCCGATGGGCCAGACCGATTCCGAGCATGCCTTTTACGTGCTGATGGACGAGCTGATCGCGTTGGACGCCGCTGGCGGCGGCGGCGATCTCAAGCGTCGCATCGACCTGGTCGCCGGTTTTGCCGCCCGGCTGCGCACCCTCGGCCCAGCAAACTTTCTCTACACCGACGGCGATCTGTTGTTCGCCCATGCCCACCGACGCCTTTCCCACCCTGGCAACACCTGGGTCGCGGGCCTGCACATGCTCAGCCGCGAAGCGGCCAGCGAACACCAGGTTCACGCCAGCGGGCTGCACATCCACGGGCAGGACGACAAGCCCGCACCCGCCGTGCTGCTGGCCAGCGTGCCGCTGACCCCCGAGGTCTGGGAACCTCTGCCCGAGAACACCCTGCTGGTGCTGCAGCATGGCCGCCTGCTGGCTCGGGTGCAGGGCTGATCTCCCAGGCACGCAGGTTGCAATCCGCAACAACACCGGCAGCCCGCACTGCTACAGTTGCCGCGCAGCAAAACGCTTCCGCCCCGGTTCATGCTTAAGGCAACACTGAACAAGTCCCTTGCGCGCTGCGCATCCGTCCTGCGGGCGGTCTGCTGTGTCGCTCTCGCTCGCGATAGCGGCAGCTATTGTCTCGGTGTGCGCCTTGCATCCCATTTTGCAGCCCGGCGCGCCGCATCACAGGGACTCATTCAGTGTTACCTTGAACCAACCGCCCGCGCTCGCCTCATCCACCTGCTGATCCTGGCCGCGCTGGCAGGCGCCCCCCGTGCGAGCTGGGCACTCGGCCTGGGCAGCCTGGCCGACTGGGCCAAGGACACCTGGACTACCGCGGTCGACACCACCAGGCACGGCAAGGACGATCTGTATTTCAGCGGTTACACCTGGCACGACCCCGGCACCTACACTGCCGAAAAGCGCGCCACGCTCAACAGCCGCGCTTGGGGCATCGGCTGGGGGCGCCACCTCACCGATGCCGCCGGCAACGAGAACATGGTCTACGCCATGATCTTTTCCGATTCGCACTGGAACGCCGAGCCGGTGGTCGGCTACGCCCACCAGTGGATGTATTTCAACGATGCTCCGGTCGGGCTCGGCCTGGGCTACACCCTGGCGGTCACCTCGCGGGCCGACATTTTCCACAACATCCCCTTCCCCATCGCCCTGCCGATCGCCTCGATCCGCTTCGGCAGGTTCTCGCTCTACGGCACCTTCATTCCCAAGGTCAACAACAAGCTGAACAACGGTAACGTCGCATTCTTCTTCGGCCGCTACGATTTCTGACAAGGAAAACGCACGCCGCAGTGGGCCCGTAGAATTCGGGGTTTTCCCGAGCGCCTGCCCATCATGCCCCTGTCAGCGATCCCCGACATCATTGCCGAGCTCAAGGCCGGGCGCATGGTCATCCTGGTGGATGAGGAAGACCGCGAGAACGAGGGCGATCTGGTCATCGCCGCCGAGCACATCACGCCGCAGGCGATCAACTTCATGGCCACGCACGCGCGCGGCCTGATCTGCCTGACCCTCACCCGCCAGCGCTGCCAGCAACTCGGTCTCAAGGCCATGGTCGAGCACAACGCCTCATCACATGGCACCGCATTCACCGCGTCGATCGAGGCGGCCGAGGGCGTGACCACCGGCATTTCCGCTGCCGACCGCGCCCGCACGGTGCAGGCCGCGGTGGCGCGCCATGCCAAGCCCAGCGATATCGTGCAGCCTGGTCATGTGTTTCCGCTGATGGCTGCTGAGGGCGGCGTGCTGATGCGCGCCGGACATACCGAAGCCGGCTGCGACCTGGCCGCGCTGGCCGGACTCGAGCCCGCGGCCGTGATCTGCGAAGTGATGAACCCCGACGGCAGCATGGCCCGTCTGCCCGATCTGGAGCGCTTCGCCGCCGAGCACGGTCTGAAGATCGGCGCCATCGCCGACCTGATCGAATACCGCAGCCGCACCGAGACGCTGGTGCAGCGCATCGGTGCGCATGCCATGCAGACGCCGTTCGGCGCCATGCGCTGCGTGGCCTACACCGACCGAGCTGGACACGGCCTGCACCTGGCGCTGGTCCATGGCGACCTAGCTGCGCAGAGCGCGCCGCTGGTGCGGGTGCACGAGCCGCTGTCGGTGCTCGACCTGCTCGACAGCACCAGCACTCGGCATTCGTGGAACCTGCCGCAGGCGCTGAGCCGCATCCAGCGCGAAGGCGCCGGTGTGGCAGTGCTGCTCAACTGCGGCGAATCCGCCGAGCAGCTCGCCGCGCAGTTCCAGCGTTTGCTGCAACCCGCGCCCACGCCGCCCAAGGCAAGCACCACCGCGCTGCGCGACTACGGCATCGGTGCGCAAATCCTGCGCGATCTGGGCGTGCGACAGATGCGGCTGCTTGGCCAGCCGCGCAAGATGCCCAGCATGGCAGGCTATGGGCTGGAAATCCTCGGCTTCGAAGCCGCGCAGTCGTCCCACCCTTTGCCCGGCGCGTAAGCTGTCGGCCCAGACCACCGCGCCGCAACCCGGCGCCCCGCCCCTTCCGCCCGCCCCGCCATGCAAAACGTCCAGAACCGCATCCTCTCCGAACAACTCGACGGCCACGATCTACGCATCGCCGTGGTGCAGGCACGCTTCAACACCGCCATCACCGACCGCATCACCCAGTCCTGCCTCGACGAACTCCAGCGCCTGGGTGTGGGCGAGGACGACATCGGCCTGTACACCGTGCCCGGCGCGCTGGAGCTGCCGCTGATGCTGCAGGCGCTGGCCGAGAGCGAGGCATTCGATGCCCTGATCGCCATCGGCTGCGTGATCCGCGGCGACACCTATCACTTCGAGGTAGTGTGCAACACCAGCGCCGCCGGCATCAACCAGGTCGCGCTCGACTACAACATCCCGGTGGCCAACGGCGTGCTCACCGTCGACACGGTCGAGCAGGCCGAGGCCCGCATCGACAAAGGCGCCGAATGCGCCCGGGTGGCGGTGGAAATGGCCAATCTGTTCATCGACATCAGCGCCGACGAGGACGAGGACGCATGACCGCTTCCACCGCCCCGAAGAGTGCGCGGCGCAAGTCGCGCGAACTCGCGTTTCAAGGCATTTTCGAATGGCTGATCGCCGGCAGCGACGCCGGCGCCATCGAAGCCTTCCTGCACGAGCGCTACCCCACCATCAAGCTCGACAATGCACACTTCCAGTCGTTGCTGCACGGCGCGCTGGCCGAAGCCGGGGCGCTCGATGCGCTGATCCAGCCGCACATCGATCGCCAGACCAGCGAACTCTCCCCGGTAGAGCATGCCCTGCTGCTGATGGGCGCGTTTGAGCTGCGGCATCACCTCGAAGTGCCCTACCGCGTGGTGATCAACGAGGCAGTAGAACTCGGCAAGATCTACGGCGGTACCGACGGCTATAAATATGTCAATGGCGTACTCGACCGCATTGCGGCGCAGCTGCGCCCGGTCGAGGTCGAGGCGGCGCAGCAATCGCATCCGCAGACGCCGCCATCCGCAACCGACAACGGCCCCGCGCCCAGCCCCTATGCGAGCGTGCCCGTGCGCCGCAAAACCGCCGCGCGCCGGGCCTCGCCTTACGCCACGCGGCGCGTCAGCGCCAGCCCCCGCACCCCACGCAAGGACTGAACTGCCTACCCACCCTGCCATGCGCCTTGCCCAACGCAATCAAACCATCGCACCGTTCTATGTCATGGACGTGGTGCCTGCTGCCGCGCAGCAGCAGGCTGAATGGGACAGAACGGGCAGGCGCATGATCCACCTCAGCGTGGGCGAGCCCGATTTCACCGCGCCCGCGCCAGTGGTCGAAGCGGCCACCCGCGCGCTGCGTGATGGGCGCACCGGCTACACCCTGGCACCAGGTCTGCCCGCGCTGCGCGAGCGCATTGCGCAGCACTATGCCCAGGCGCACGGGGTGCAGATCGATCCGGCGCGGGTGTTCATCACCGCCGGGGCCTCGGGCGCGCTCACCCTGGCCAGTTTGCTGCTGTTCAACCCGGGCGACGAAGTCCTCATGCCCGATCCGAGCTATCCGTGCAACAAGAACTTCGTTGCCGCGGCGGGTGCGCGCGCGCGCATGCTGCCCGCGCCGGCGCAGCAACGCTTTCAGCTCACCGCGGCAGAGGTGGATGCGGCATGGAACGACCGCACCACAGGTGTGCTGCTGGCCTCGCCGTCCAACCCCACCGGCACCTCGATCGCGGCGGACGAACTGCACCGGATTGCCGAGGTGGTGCGCCGACGGGGCGGGATCTGCCTGGTCGATGAAATCTATCTCGGCCTCGGCTATGACAGTGCCTACGACCGCACCGCCCTGGCCGCAGGCGACGACATCATCACGATCAACAGCTTTTCCAAATACTTCCAGATGACCGGCTGGCGACTGGGCTGGCTGGTCGTGCCGCCCGCGCTGGCAGCGCCGCTGGAGCGTCTGGCCGGTAATCTGTACATCTGCGCCAGCAGCGTCGCACAGCAGGCGGCGCTGGCCTGCTTCGAGCCCGACAGCCTGGCAGAGTACGAACGCCGCCGCGTCGAGTTCCAGCGCCGCCGCGACCTGATCGTCCCCGGCCTGCAAGCCCTGGGCCTGCGCGTGCCCGTGCAGCCGGACGGCGCGTTCTATGTGTATGCCGACTGCTCGGCCTTCAGCGCCGACAGCTGGGACTTCTGCCTGGAGGTGATGCGCGACACTGGCGTCGTGCTGGTGCCCGGCAAGGATTTCGGCGTGGCCGAGCCGCAGCGCTACTTTCGCCTGAGCTATGCCAACAGCATCGCCAATCTGCAGGAGGCCCTGCTGCGCTTGCGCGGCCATTTGGAGCGCATTGCGGCATGAGGACGCAGGCGCAGGTCTTCCGCTGGCCGGTGCGGGTGTACTGGGAAGACACCGACGCCGGGGGCATCGTCTACTACGCCAACTACCTGAAGTTTTTCGAGCGCGCGCGCACCGAATGGCTGCGCAGCCTGGGGCTGGCTCAGTCCGGGCTGGCGGCAAGCGCCGGGCTGATGTTCGTGGTAGCCGAGATGCAGATGCGCTACGCCGCGGCTGCCCGGCTCGACGACTTGTTGCAGATCCAGCTTCAGGTCAGCGACATCGGCAACGCCAGTCTCACCGTGGCGCAGCAGGCCTGGCGCTGCGATGCACAGGGCGTGCCCGCGCTGCTGCTGTGCGAAGCCAATGTGCGCGTGGGCTGCGTGGCGGCGGCCAGCTTGCGGCCCACGCGGATCGCGCCCGACTTGCGCCAGCGCATCGTCGAGTGGACAGCCGGCGCGAGCGCCGCCTGAAGCGTTGAGGGCGATGAACCTTTTTGCCGCGGCCCTGTCTTCCCGGAGTCGTTCCCGCGCGTTGCGGGATTTGTTGTAATGCAGGCCAGCGCGCGACCACCTGCCGCGTGCAATCCCCCCCACAACTCCAAGCCCACTCCATGGATCAGAACTTTTCCATCGTATCGATGGTGCTCGGCGCCAGCATCGTGGTGCAGCTGGTTCTCGCGCTGCTGCTCAGCGTGTCACTGGCGAGTTGGACCGTGATCTTCCGCAAGTATTTCGCCATCAAGTCCGCGCGCATCAAGTCCGAGGACTTCGAGCAGGAATTCTGGTCCGGCACGGGGCTGAACGACCTGTACCAGGCGGCGTTGAGCAATGGTCGCCACGGCAGCCCGCTACAGCGCATTTTCGCCTCGGGTATGCGCGAATATCTCAAGCTGCGCGAGCGCCATGTGCACGATGCCTCGACCCTGGTGGACGGCGCCCGCCGCGCCATGCGCGCGGCCTTTCAGCGCGAGATGGACGCGCTCGAGGCCAATCTCTCCTTTCTCGCCTCGGTCGGATCGGTCTCGCCGTACGTTGGTCTGTTCGGCACGGTGTGGGGCATCATGCATGCCTTCGTCGGCCTGTCCAACCTGCAGCAGGTGACGCTGGCCACCGTGGCCCCGGGCATTGCCGAGGCGCTGGTAGCCACGGCAATCGGCCTGTTCGCCGCGATCCCGGCGGTGATTGCCTACAACTTTTTCGCCCGCGACATCGACCGCCTGGCCAACCGGTTCGAATCGTTCACCGAGGAGTTTTCCAATATCCTGCAACGCCAGAGTGCGCCGGCCCCTGCCGTGGCACAGGCCGCTGCGGTCGGACGCGCCGGCCCGGCCGCAGGTTTCGCCGCAGGCCGCTGACCATGCCCACGATCCAGCAAGGCAGCCGCGCACACCGTTCGCGCCGAGCGCTGGCCGACATCAATGTCGTGCCCTACATCGACGTGATGCTGGTGCTGTTGATCATTTTCATGGTGACCGCGCCGCTGATCACCCCCACGGTAGTCAAGCTGCCAACCGTGGGCAATGCGCCGCAGGCCCCGAGCACGCTGGTGCAGGTCACCATCCAGAAGGACGATACTCTGCAGGTCGCGCTGCGCGACCCCAACGCCCGCGCCGGTAGCGCCGCGCCGCAGCCAGTCACGCTCCAGGCCCTGCCGCAGACCGTGCAGCAGCTCGCTGCGCAGGCCGGGCTGAGCCTGCAGGCGATGCCGGTACTGATTGCCGCCGACAAAGAGGTCAAGTACGACGCCGTGATGCGCGCGCTCGACATTCTCAAGAAGCACGGCGTGGAGCGCGTGGGCCTGGCCGTGCAGTCTCACCCCTGAGAAGTTGTGAAGATGTCGTCGCAAGCGACCTGCTGCTCATGCGCACGGCGCGCAAGGTCCGGACAGATCAGCCAGATCGGCCAGACCCGATCACCGCGCTTTACGGCAGGCGGGCCGCGCAGCAGAAAAATTCACAACTTCTGATGCCTCCTGAACCATGAGCACTGCAGGTTTTCCCCAGGCAGATCCCCAGGCGCTGCGCCCGCCGCACGAGCGCGGCACGCTGCGCGCTTTTGCGCTGGCTGCGCTGTTCCATTTGTTGCTGATCGCGCTCATCGCCTTCGGCGTGCACTGGAAGAGCCACCCGCCGGAAGCGGTGCAGGCCGAGCTCTGGTCACCTACGGTGCAGCGCGCCGCCCCGCGCCCCACAGCGCCGATCGAGCGCAAACAGCCGCAGCCCGAACCGCAGCCGGCGCCCCCGCCCGCGCCCAAACCGATGACCGAGCCCAAGCCGCAGCCGCAGACGCAGCAGGCCGACATTGTGCTGCATCAGCAGCGCCAAGCCGAACTCAAAAAGCAGCAGGAGCAGGCCGAGCTGAAGCGTCGCCTCGAGGAAGAGCAGAAAAAGCTCGCCGCGGAAAAAAAGCGCCTGGCCGAGCAGAAGCGCTTGCAAGAACAGCAGCGTCTGGCCGCGCAGAAACAGGCCGAGCAGGACAAGTTGCGCGAGCAAAGACGCATCGAGGAAAAAAAGCTGCAGGAGCAGAAACGCCTAGCCGAGCTGCGCCAGAAAAAGCGCGAACAGCAGCAGGCGCAGCTGGCCGCCTCCTCGCGTGACGATTACATGAAGCAGCTGATGAAACAGGCCGGCACCGGGGCGGCCACCAGCGCGGGGACCGCGGCGCAGACCTCGGGGCCGTCGGGCGCCTATGCGGCGCGCATCGCCAGTCTGGTGCGCGAGAACGTGATCTATCCGGAGATCAACCAGATCAGCGGCGATCCGCGCGTGTCCATCCTGGTCAACCTTGCGCCCGATGGCACGGTGCTGACCGCCAAGATCGAGCGTTCCAGCGGCGTGCCGAGTTGGGATCGGGCGGTGCTGCGCGCGATCGAGCGCGTTGGGCGCTTTCCGCCAGACGACAGTGGCAAGATCTGGACACCGATGGTGGTCAAGGCCGGCCCGCGCGATCCGAGCTGATCAATACCCCACCACTGCCCGACCGTCCTTGGACAGCCGGGCCAGCGCGGCGAGCACATCGTCCGACGGCGGCAGCAAAACGCTTTGCACGATCAGGCTGACCTGAGCGCCGGCGCGTTCGATGTCCAGCAGCAGGGGCAGGCCGTCTTCGCTGGCGCGCGCGCGGGCTAGCGCCACCAGCGGCTGGGCGCTGCTGGCACCATTGAGCGTCAGCCGGATGTGTTTGCCCAGCCGCGCACGGGCCTCGTTGAGTGTCCACACCGCATCGGCGTTGAAGCGCAGCCCGCCGCTGAAGCGATCGGTCTGCGCCTTGCCGCGCAGCACCAGCAGCGCGTCGTCGCGCAGACGGTCGCGCACGGTGTCGAGAAGACTGTCACCAATGACGATTTCCATCGCGCCGGAGCGGTCTTCTAGGGTGAGGATGGCGATGCGCCCGCGCTGCGACTGCACCAGCCGCACACCACAGACGATGCCGGCGATGAGCACCGGCTCGCGCGAATCCACCAGCTCGGCCAGCGGGGTGCGGGCGAACTGCCGCACTTCCTGCGCGCAGGCGTCGAACAGGTGGCCGCTGAGGTAAAAGCCGATAGCGGTTTTTTCCGCTGACAGCTTGGTGCGCAAGTCCCACGGCTCGACCGCAGGCAGCGCGGGTTCATGCGCAGGGTTGTCGCCGCAGTCGGTCTGGGCATCGCCCGCGAACAGGTCGAACAACCCGGCCTGCTGGCGTGCGGCTTCCTGCTGCACGGCATAGTCCATCGCGGTTTCCACGGCGGCGAGCACCGCGGCGCGCTCGGGGTGCAGCGTGTCGAATGCCCCGGCCTTGGCCAGCGCTTCGAGCACGCGCTTGTTGATGCGGGTGCGGTCCACGCGGGCGGCAAAGTCAAACAGCGAGGCGAACGGCCGCTGCTGGCGCGCGGCGATCATCGCCTCCACGGCAGCCTGGCCGTTGCCCTTGATCGCGCCGAGGGCGTAGCGGATGGTGCGGCTGTCGACCGGGTCGAAACGCCACTGCGAGGCGTTGACATCGGGCGGCAGCACGGTGATGCCGCGCGCCTGCGCATCCTCGACCAGCACCTTGAGCTTGTCGGTATCGTCGAGTGCGATGCTCATGTTGGCGGCGAGAAATTCGGCCGGATAGTGCGCCTTCATCCACGCAGTCTGCACCGCCAGCAACGCATAGGCCGCGGCATGCGACTTGTTGAAGCCGTAGCCCGCGAACTTCTCCATCAGGTCGAAGATTTCGTTGGCTTTCTCCGGCGCGATACCGTTCTTTGCAGCACCTTCGGCGAAGATGCCGCGGTGCTTGGCCATTTCTTCGGGCTTTTTCTTGCCCATGGCGCGGCGCAGCAGATCGGCGCCGCCCAGCGAGTAGCCGCCGATGACCTGCGCCACCTGCATGACCTGTTCCTGATAGACCATGATGCCGTAGGTTTCCTCTAGCACCGGCGCCATGCGCGGGTCGGGGTAGACCACCTGCTCCTTGCCCGCCTTACGCGCGCAGTAAGTGGGAATGAGGTCCATCGGCCCCGGGCGGTACAGCGCGACCAGCGCGATGATGTCCTCGAAGCGGTCGGGCTGTGCGTCGCGCAGCATGCCCTGCATGCCGCGTGATTCGAGCTGGAACACCGCCACCGTGTCGCCCGCGGCCATGAGGCGGTAGCTCTTCGGATCATCCAGCGGAATGTCCTCGAGCCGAAAATCGGCGCGGTCCGGGTGGTTACGGCGAATGAAGTGCGCGCCCAGTTCCAGAATGGTCAGCGTGGCCAGCCCGAGAAAATCGAACTTCACCAGCCCGGCGGCCTCCACGTCGTCCTTGTCGAACTGCGAGACCGCATCGCTGCTGCCAGGCTGGGCATACAGCGGGCAGAAATCGGTGAGCTTGCCCGGAGCGATGAGTACGCCCCCGGCGTGCATGCCGACATTGCGCGGCAGTCCCTCGAGCTGCTGCGCCAGATCGAGCAGCTGCCGCACTTCTTCTTCCTGTTCGTAGCGCTGCGCAAGCAGGGGTTCTTGCTTCAAGGCATCTGCGATGGTGATGTGCTGCCCGGGCTTGGCCGGAATCAGCTTGGCGATGCCGTCGCAAAAGGTGTAGCTCAGATCGAGCACGCGGCCGACGTCGCGCACCGCGGCGCGCGCGGCCATGGTGCCGAAGGTGGCGATCTGCGACACGGCCTCGACACCGTATTTCTGCTTGACATAGTCGATCACCCGGTCGCGGTTTTCCTGGCAGAAGTCGATGTCGAAGTCGGGCATCGACACCCGTTCGGGATTGAGAAAGCGCTCGAACAGCAACTTGTACGCCAGCGGGTCGAGATCGGTGATGCGCAGGCTGTACGCCACCAGCGATCCGGCTCCCGAGCCGCGCCCCGGCCCGACCGGGCACCCATTGTTCTTCGCCCAGTTGATGAAGTCGGCCACGATCAGGAAGTAGCCTTCGAACCCCATTTTGGCGATGATGCCCAGCTCGTATTCCAGCCGCTCCTGGTAGCGCGGGCGTGCAGCCTCGCGCTGGGTGGTGTCCGGATACAGCACCGCCAGTCGCTGCTCCAGCCCCTGCTGTGCCTGCTGGCGGAAAAACTCGGCCGGGGTCAAACCCTCGGGGGTGGGAAACAGCGGCAACTGCGGCTTGCCCAGATCGAGCACCAGATTGCAGCGCTGCGCGATCAGCACCGTGTTAGTCAGCGCGCTGGGCACATCGGCAAACAGCGCCTGCATCTGCGCCTGCGACTTGAAATACTGCTGGTCGGTGAACCGGCGCTGGCGCCGCGGGTTGCCCAGGGTTTCACCTTCGGCGATGCACACCCGAGCCTCGTGCGCCTCGAAATCCTCCGGCCTGAGGAACTCCACCGGGTGCGTGGCCACCACCGGCAAGCCGAGTTCCGCGGCCAGCGGCACTGCCGCTTGCACATGCGGCTCGCAGCTGGCATGGCCGCTGCGCTGCAGTTCGATGAAAAAACGCCCCTCGAACACCGCGGCATGCTGCCGCGCCAGAGCCAGCGCGCCGGCCATGTCGCCCTGCAGCAAAGCCTGGCCAATCGCGCCGTCCTGCGCGCCCGACAGGGCGATCAGCCCCTCGGCCAGCCCATCGTCCTGCAGCCATTCCCAGCGCACCACGGCACGCCCGCGCTGCTGGTTGTGCAGCCAGGCGCGGCTGAGCAGCTCACACAGATGAAGATAGCCGGTGCGGTTTTGCACCAGCAGCAACAGGCGGGTGTGCTGCGCGGCGTCGCGGCTGCCGTTGACGAGCACATCACAGCCGATAATGGGCTTGACCCCGACAGCCAGCGCAGCCTTGTAGAAGCGGATGGTGGCGAACAGATTATTGAAATCGGTGATCGCCAGCGCCCCCTGGCCGTCGCGTGCGGCTGCAGACACCATGTCGTCGACGCGCAGCATGCCGTCGACAATGGAAAACTCGGTATGGGTGCGCAGGTGGACGTAGGGCATGGCGGCATTCTAGGAGCCGATCCGGCATGCGTTCGAACCTCCCGAAGGCCCGTGCAGATCGCGCCGTTTTTTTGCTTGACGCTGTGTTTTCAACAACCAGATCGAGAACCGGCATCCGGGTCTGGTATGGTGTCAGCCTAGGCTGCGGCGACTGCCCGATTTGCCTTTGGAGACTGCGCAAGATGATCCACGCCGACCTGCCCTCCTGGCCCTTGCACCCGGATGGGGTGTTCTGGGTGGGGGCGGCGCTGGTCCTGGCCACGCTGACGGGCGAGTCGGTGTTTCGCTTCCTGCGCTGGCCGCGACTGGTGGGCTATGCCGCAGCCGGCATGATTCTGGCGGCCGGAGGCGCCGGGCTCAATGTATATCAGCTGCAAAACGGCGCGCGCGCCATCGTGGACACGGCGCTGGCCGTGCTGTTGTTCGAAATTGGCCACCGGGTCAACCTGCGCTGGCTGCGCGCCAACCCGGCGCTGCTGGGCTTGAGTCTGTTGGAGTCCGCGCTGGGCTTTGGCGCGGTGTGGGCCGTGCTGTCCTTCCTGGGCTTCACTGCGCTGCAGGCGGCCATCGTGTCGGGCGTGCTCATGGCCACGTCGCCCGCCGTGGTGCTGCGCATCGGCAGCGAGTTTCGCGCCAATGGGCAAGTGACCGAGCGCCTGTTGCTGCTCTCGGCCCTCAACACCTTCTATGCGCTACTGGTCTGCAGTCTGCTGCTGGGCATAATGGACGCCGGCGGGCCGCAGGGCGCAGTCGCTTCGGCGCTGCATCTGCTGTATCTGCTCGGCGGCTCGGTGTTTGCGGCGGCGTTGCTGGCCTGGGCGGTGAACTGGGTGGAGCGGCATTTCGATTTTCGCAACGAAGGCGGCGCGCTGATGCTGGTCGGCCTGATCGTGCTGACCCTATCGCTGACCCGCATGCTGGGCTGGTCTGCGTTGCTCACGCCGCTGCTGGCGGGCGCGCTGCTGCGCTGGCGCAGTCCGCGGCCGCGGCTGTGGCCGCCGCATTTCGGCACCGCCGGCGCAGTGCTGCTGGTGCTGATGTTCCTGATCCTGGGTCTGAGCTTGGATGCACGCATCCTGCTGGCCGGCGGCGCGGCGGCAGCGCTGGTGGTCGCAGCGCGGCTGGTGGCCAAGCTGGGCGGGGCGCTGGCCTTCGGGCGGGTCAGCGGGGCAAGCTGGCGGCAATCGCTCGCACTGGGGCTGGCACTCAACCCGGCTGCCGGCGTGAGCTTCGTGCTAGGCCTGAGCTTTCTCGGCACGTCTGCGGGCGCGACGCTGCACCCGGTGTTAGCCGTAGTGTTCAGCGCCATCGCTTTTCTGGAGCTGCTCGCCCCACTGCTCACCCGCTGGGCGCTGGGCTATAGCGGCGACATCGCGCCGGGCGCAGCCGGACGCGGCACGGGGAGCGACGCATGAGTCTGGGGCCGTTCAAACAGTCGCACGCGCTGAGCATCGGCATCGAGCTGGAGCTGCAGATCGTGGGCCGCTACAACTACGACCTCATGCCCTGTGCGCCCGATCTGCTGCGCCTGCTCGAAGGCCGCAAGCTGCCTGGGCTGGTCACGCCGGAAATAACCGAGAGCATGATCGAGCTATCCACCGGCATCTGCACTGGTTATGACGACGCGCTAGCCCAGCTCACCGACATCCAGGGCGCGCTGGTCGAGGCCGCCACCAAGCTCGACGTGGGCCTGGCCGGGGGCGGCACCCACCCGTTCCAGCACTGGGCGCAGCAGCGCATTTTCGACAAGCCGCGCTTTCAGCAGCTCTCAGAGCTGTACGGCTACCTGAGCAAGCAGTTCACCGTGTTCGGCCAGCATGTGCATCTGGGCTGTCCCGACGCCGACACGGCGCTCTACACCCTGCACTGCATCTCTCGCTTCATTCCGCACTTCATCGCCCTCTCCGCCTCGTCGCCCTATGTGCAGGGAGAGGACACGGGCTTTCACTCCGCGCGGCTGAATTCGGTGTTCGCCTTCCCGCTCTCAGGCCGCGCACCCTTCGCCCTAAACTGGGATGACTTCGAACGCTACTTCGACAAAATGACCGCCACTGGCGTGGTCAAGAGCATGAAAGACTTCTATTGGGACATCCGCCCCAAGCCAGAGTACGGCACCATCGAGGTGCGGGTGATGGACACGCCGCTGACCATCACCAAGGCCGCGCGCATCGCCGCGTACATCCAGACCCTGGGCGCGTTCATCCAGCGCGAGCGGCCCTTCCAGCCGCAGGAGGACGATTATCTGGTTTACACCTTCAACCGCTTCCAGGCCTGCCGCTTCGGCTTCGACGGCACGTTTGTCGACCCCGCCACCCGCGAGCACCGCGCTTTGCGCGAAGACCTGATCCGCACCCTGGTCAGGCTGGAGAACCACGCCGCCGACTGTAAGGCCGATGTCGCGCTGCGCGAACTGCTCGCCGACGTGAGCGCCCGCGGCAACGATGCGCAATGGCTGCGGCAGGTGTACACCCGCGAGCGCCATCTGCCCGAGGTCGTGCGGCAACAGGCCGAGCGCTGGATGACACCTGCATGATGCCGTCGCAGCGCCCGTTGGTCATCGCATGTCAGGTTGATCTGAATCTTCTGCGGGCGCGCGCAGCACGCATTGCCGGAAAGCCCGCAGCGCGTCTCGACACGCTGCACGCCGTGCTGCGTTACCGGCCCGACGTCGCCACGTACGTCTCGAAGTTGATGGCGCTGATTCAGCCTGACGCCGACGCCGTGTGAAACTGCATCCGGTGCAGCTGCGCATACAGCCCGTCTTTCCGCAGCAGTTCTGCCTGCGTGCCGAGTTCGACGAGTCGCCCTTGGTCGAGCACGGCGATACGGTGGCAATGCGCGATCGTCGCCAGGCGGTGGGCGATGACGATGGTGGTTCGACCTTGCATCAGGCGGTCGATCGCCTGCTGCACCAGGCGTTCGCTTTCGGCGTCGAGCGCGCTCGTGGCTTCGTCGAGGATGAGGATCGGAGCGTCGCGGTAGAGCGCGCGCGCGATCGACAGACGCTGGCGCTGCCCGCCCGAGAGCTGCGAACCGTTGTGCCCCACGGTGGCGTCGAGCCCACCGGGCAGGCCACGCACGAAGTCGCCGAGGGCAGCGGCGTCGAGCGCGGCCCAGGCGCGCTCGGGGTCCAGCGGCGCGCCGAAGCTGACGTTGGCGCCGATACTGTCGTTGAGCAGCACCACGTCCTGCCCGACGTAGGCGATCTGCTCGCGCAGGCTATGCAGGCTCCAGTCGCGCAGCGGCACGCCGTCGAGCAGGATACGGCCCTGCGTCGGCTCGATCAGACGCGGCACCAGCCGCATCAGAGTGGTCTTGCCGGCACCCGAGGGACCGACCAGCGCGAGACTCTCGCCCGCCTGCACGTGCAGGCTGACGCGGTCGAGCACCGGGCGGCCCACCCCGTCGATAGTCACGCTGACGGCGTCGAATACCAGATCACCACGCGCCCGGTCGACCGCATGGGTGCCGCCATCCTGCTCCTGCGGCGCATTGACGATGGCCTGCAGCCGGTCAAGCGACGACAGCGCGCGCATCATCGGCTGCACGATGTCAGCCACGCGGCGCAGGGGGGAGAGGGTCATCATCATCGCGGTGATGAACGCGACAAACCCGCCCACACTGTGCTGCCCCGACACATCGCTTTGCCACATCGCAAACACGATGACCACCGAGACCGCCAGCGCCGACAACCATTGCGACACTGGCGTGGTCGTGGAGCCCGACACCAGCGTTTTCACCGTGGTGCGGCGCAAAGATTGATTGATGCGATCGAACCGAGCGGCGAAACCGCTCTGCGCGTTGTGCACACGAATCACCGGCGCGGCCAGCATGCCCTCCTCCAGCGCGTAGGATGTTTCTTCCGCCGCTTTCTGCATCTGCGCATTCAAGCGCTTGGCGCGGCGACTGATGAGGCGCATGGTGAAAATCAGCGGCAGCAAGATTGCCAGCGTCAGCGCCGTGAGACTCCAGTTCACCCAAAGCAAATAGCCGAACAGCGCAACCAGGGTGAAGCTATCGCGCACCAGGGTGAGCAGGCCCGGGAAAATCATCCCCAGCGCCAGCTGCGCCTCGTACACCGAGGCCCCGATCAGACTGCTGGCACTCTCGCGCTGGAGTTGCGCCAGCTGTGCATGCACAATCTGGGCATAGACCAGCTCGCGCACCCGCGCCAGCACGTTCTGCGTTAGCCACTGCGTAAGAAACTGCGAGGCCAGCCACGCAAGCCCCCGCACGGTGAACAGGCCCAACAGCACTACGGGCACGGCCCACAGCGGAAAGTCCCGCTTGGCCGTGAACCCCACGTCGAGCACATGCTTCATCAGAGCTGGAAGCACCGGCTCGGTCGCCGCCACGATGGCGGCAAACAGCACGATAAGCAAGGCCGCCGCACGGTTGCGGGGAGTCGCGTTGAAAATAGCCGAGAGCAAACGTAAACTCTCGTTGATTTTATAGCGTGTAGTTAACGACATTCGATCTCATTTATAAAAAATTATGCTTGGTAAATTCTTCAGAAATACATCTTATCAACTAGGGTACGCAAGAAAGGCGGCTCGCATTCTAATCCCCAACTCCTTCTTACTAAGAATTAGCGCTAATTCAGAAAATGACGCAATAGGGCACCTCGAATAACGCGAAGTTTTCAGTGAACCCCGCCGCGCAAGCATGATCGTGACCGAATTCGGTTCAATTTCTCTGGCAAATCACCGCTTTTCTTGGCGGAGTCGCCCCGTTTTTACCTTGAATCGCCTCGGGCGTCGGCGATTTGGCCCATATTGGGCGTCAGAAGACCTCGATTGCGGCCTGCCCGAAGTAGGCCAGTCGCTTCAAGTTGTAGCAGGTCGCAATCATCGTCATCGCAAAGTTCGCTCGCGCCTGACCAATGGCACGCAGCAATTTGCCGCCCATCTGCTTGGTGGCTGCGAACACATGGTCGACCCGCGCGCGCGTCTTGGCGATGCGTTGGTTGCGCCCTTGCTGACACGCGGACAGCGGCTTGTTGCGCCTGCCCTTGCGCTGAATCTGGTTTCGGAAGCCGTTCTCTTTGAGCCAGGTTTGGCGCTCCTCGGACGGGTCGCCTCCATCAGCATAGACATCGCGACTCGTGTTGTTCGAGTCGAAGACGCTGTCAAAGTGCTGGCTGTCGTGCGTGGGGGCAGTATCGGTCTTGATCCGGCGGATGATCTTGTATTTCTTGTCGACGTTGATCGAGAGCTTGTAGCCGAAGTGGCTCTTGCCGTGCTTCTTCGTCCAAGTCGCGTCGGTGTCCTTCTGGCGCCGCTTCGCCGGCTTCCAATTGGCGGGCATCGCCCCTTGTTCGATCAGTTCCTTCTCGCCGCGCCCGTTGTGCTGCCTGGGCGCGGGCACCACCATGGCATCGATGATCTGGCAGCCGCGCGCCATGAACCCCTTGTGCAGCAACTGCGCCGAAACACCGTCGAACAGGGCCTGCGCGCCCGCTTCGCCGATCCGGTTCTCGAAGATCCACACAGTGGTGCGATCGGGGACGTTCATCGCGTCCGCCAGTCCGCAGAAACGCTTGTAGCTCATGCGGTCGAGCAACTGGTACTCTATCTGCCCGTGCGTGAGGCTGTACAGACGCTTCAACACCAAGATGCGCACCATCGTCTCGGTCGGATACGGCGAACGCCCGCCCTGCGGACTCTTCGGACGAGGCGTCATCCGATCAACCTCGGCCGCCAGCGCCGCAAAGTCGATATGCGCCTCGATCTCGGTCAGCGCATCACCCAACGCGTCGATCTTCTTGCGGTGATATTCGTCAGCGAACAGGTCGGTCTTGATGGCGCTACGCGGCTTCATAAAAACGGACGATGGCAGGTTTCACAACGACGTAATTTTAGGGGCGGACGTGTCGGGGTTTTTCGAGGTGCTCGGCAATTTATGCCACTTCGAAAAGCCATAGATGCGCTTCAATGCGCAATCCATGGTCAGACCTTCAATCAGCCCGGCACTCGTCGACAGACCCAACACGGCCTTGGCAACAAAGGCATTTGCAGCATGCCACGGTCGTGTCCAGGCCGCCCGATACCACCTACGACGAACTGACAAATTCTGCAATGCGCACCCATTCCAGGATGTGCACCAACCTGGCTAACTTCGGCGACAGCACACCAATCTCGCTCCGCAATGCGGGCTTCAGTTCGTGCTAACAGGCCGTTGAAAAAGTGCTCATCGAACGTCCTGCCGCCGCTGATTTTGAAGAAGCCAGTCGCCCTGGCGTGCCTGCGAAGCGATTCCGGCGGTTGTTTCGGCCTGTTGGCAGGCCATTTCGCCCATTTTGGGCGCACCCCTGCCATGGCTCACGCATGATGCGCGTCCCACCAACCGCCGATGCTGCCCATGCGCACCAGGTTGTAGGTGGCAAAGCACAGAAGTGCCTGCCCCGTGAGCTTGGCTTGGCCGATCAGCCTGGTCTTGGCCAGACCGCCGACGGTCTTGATCCAGCCAAAGGCCTCTTCGATGCGTTTGCGCACTTTCAGGCTGGTCTTGTAGCCCTCATGCCGTTTGATGCGGCCATCCACCGCCGAGTGCTTGTCCTTGGCCGCCACGTGGGGCGTGACGTTGAGCTTTCTGCAGCCCTGGATGAAGGCCTTGCTGTCGTAGCCCTTGTCAGCGCCGACCGTGACCCGTTTGTTCTTGTTGCCCCGGCGCTTGAGCATCGCCAGCGCTGCCTCGCGCTCGGCTGTGCCGCTGGCGTGGGTGATCTCGACATCGGCGATCAGCCCACTGCGGTTCTCCATGAGGATGTGCCCCATGTGGCACAGGCGGGACTTGTCGCCCGCGCTCTTCTTGAAAAGCCGGGCTTCGGCGTCGGTGGTGCTGGCGTGGGTGTCGTTGCAGCGCGCTTGCCCTTTGAAGTCCACCTCGGGGTTGCGCCCGGCTGGTGCGCTGCTGTCGTCGTCCTTGCGCTTGAAGCTCTTGTGCGAGGCCCATGCTTCGATGAGCGTGCCGTCGACGCTGAAGTGTTCGTCGCTGGCGAGTTTGGCCCACTGGGCGCTGAGCTTGACGCGCTCGAAGAAGGCGCGGGCGAGGTCTTCGTTGAACAAGCGTTCGCGGTTGGCGCTGAAGGTGGAGTGGTCCCAGACTTTGTCTTCGATGTTCAGGCCGACAAACCAGCGGTACAGCAGGTTGTAGTTGATCGCTTCGACCAGCAGCCGCTCGCTGCGAATGGAGAACAGGATCTGCAGCAGCAGGGCCTTGAGCAGCATCTGCGGCGGCACTGAGGGGCGACCGCAGCGGGCATACACCGCCTCGAACTGGCTGCTCATCGTCGCCAGCAACGCATCGACCACGGCTCGAAACTTGCGCAACGGGTGTGCCTGCGGCACACGATCTTCAAGGCTAATATGGCTGAACATCGCCCCCTGAAAGTTTGGACTGCCTCTCATCGTCTTTGTCTGGGTCGTTCACCGATGGCTTCACAGATCGTAACGCCTGCCGCAGCAGCTGCGGGGGATTTTTCAACGGCCTGCTAAATGATGATCCAGCGTCGCATGATTCCGGTGTGTTGTGTAGTATTCAGGTTGGGCGTTGATCAAGTTTTTGGAACCTTGATCTTGCCAGCAATGGCCGCCTATCTCTACCTGTTTTTGCTCCTGATTCGGCGGCTAATTCAGCTCGAGTGGGGATTTTTGAAAGAGGCTCAGCAGTAAAAAGCCACTGGCGAAATCCGACACGAGTCGCCGATGGGCGCAAAGGAGCATAATCGATAATTTTAGACGGATAGGTCGCAAACTTCACTTGAGTGGTGAGAAAATCTCATCACTGGATGAAGCACACCCCGCTAAAAGCGTTTCGTTCAGCTATTTTGCAGGAAGCTCAATTGACTGAAATCGAAAACACAGAAGACAAGCAACCCGTGCCAAAGCGAGAAAACGGCGCGACAGGCGGGCAAACTGCTTGCATCGTACCCGCCTTTCAACCTCAACTCGAGTCTGACTTTCAACACCAATGGACGGCCTACCTTGTCGGAATCCTGCTCGTCGTTTACCCAGCACTAACACTGGTGGTGCCAGGCGTCGCTAACACGTCATTAGCACTGTTGTTTTTAATAAGCTTAAAAATACTGCTAGAAAATTTTTTCAGGCAAAGGCAAGAAAAAATTGAGACGAGAACCTCAAACAGACCATCCACAAGGATCGATCGATTGCCGGCCAGTTATGCGTGGGCCTACTCTCTCGCGATGATGTCTCTTCCCATCGTAATTTTTGCGAGTCAATGGGCAAATCAAAGATGGGGATGGCACTACTATGATGCCGCGTCCCGCTTCTTATTTGCAATTCCGGTCTTTTTTGCTTTGCGGCGTATTCCATTAAATAAATTGCTCTTTATCCAGTATGGCTTCATCCTAGGAGCCTTTATTGCGGCCATCTGCATCACATACTTTCCGCGCGACTGGGGTAGCGGGCGCCTCGGAAGCAGCTTCCTCAATCCGATTCACTTCGGAGATATCTCACTTACCCTAGGTGTATTGGCCGCGTTGAGCATCAGTCTAGCTCACAAGGAAAATCGTTTGATGCGTTTTGTGAAAATACTATCCTTGCTCGCTGGAATTTATGCGTCGATAAAAACTGGATCGCGCGGTGGCTGGATCGCATTGCCCGTCTTTCTCGCGCTCTGGATTTGGTACGAAAAAAAAACACTCTCTCGCAAGAAGATTTATCTGCTCGCCGCCATGAGTATGGCTATATTTTTGGCGTCTTACGCACTCATTCCAGAAATCAACCACCGCATCGATTTAATCAAAGACAATCTCTCCGCCTACGCAGCAGGCCACGACAATACATCCATAGGAATTCGTTTTCAATTATGGCATGCCGCGATCTTGCTGTACGAATCGCACCCGATTTTCGGAGTCGGGATGGGAGGATTTAAAGCAGCCATGCCAGAGATGCTTCATGCGAAACTATTAACCCTGGAGGCCGCCGCTTTTGGAGCCCAAGAAGTTCACAGCGAAATCCTTTCCCGCGCCTCTCAGCTGGGATCTTTCGGCCTGATTTCCATATTGAGCATCTACCTCGTACCACTTTTTCTTTTTTTACGTAAAACTCAATCAAGATCGGTAGTGTTGAAAAACATCTCACGGAATGGGGTCGTTTTCATCGCAGGATTTTTCATTTATGGATTGACTGTAGAGACTTTTGATTTGACCATGACTGCAGCATTCTACTCAATGTCTGTCGCAGTATTTCTCGCAATGGCCTACAACATTTCAAATCACCCCAGTGACCAGTGAAATTCTATGAAATTCAGCATTCTCATCCCAACTTGGAATAATCTAGATTATTTGAAATTATGCATCGACAGCATAATAAAAAACTCCTCCATCGAACACGAAATCATCATTCATGTCAACGACGGAAGCGATGGCACGCTCGATTGGGTTAGAAAGCATGGTTTCGCTTTTAGCCACTCTACCGAAAACATCGGAGTCTGCCTGTCGGTGAATCATTTGGCAGGGATGGCTCATGAAGAATGGCTGCTATACATGAACGACGATATGTATTGCTGCCCAGGGTGGGATACCGCGCTGATCGAGAAGATCAAAGCCAACAATGATGACCGAATTCTTCTTTCTTCGCTACTCATCGAGCCAACCGACACAGGAAATCCACATGTCATCGTCGAGAATTACGGAAAAAACCCGCGCGAATTCGATGAATCTTCTTTGCTCCAGAACTTCCACAGCGTGGAGAGAAATGACATGCCCGGTCACGCTTCACAACCCACGCTGATTTCGAGGCGCTGGTGGACGATGGTTGGTGGTTACAGCCTAGAATTTAGTCCAGGCATGAGTTCCGACGATGATCTCCTGATTAAATTATGGACTGTTGGCATTCGCCGATACATCGTCGTAGGACAAAGTCGGATTTATCATTTCGCATGCAGAAGCACCGGGAGAATCAAAAAGAACATGGGTTCCAGGGAATTTGTTCTGAAGTGGGGCATCACCCAACGTGAGTTTAAACGCAACTACCTCGACCGCCACAGCAAATCTGCAGCCTGCGCTCTCGTTGGCCTTGATGGCTGCTTGCCTCTTCCGACTTGGCGGGGGCGTCTCAAGAGAGCAATTTACGGACTGGTGGCGGGGCACCCCTTCAAGGACATCTCTTCGTGGAACCCGAACCCAGGAAAGGGGATGTCATGAACATTCTCTTATTTACGTAAGTGAAACGCTGCGAGCCGCAGTAGACACTGAACACAGATCAAATTTAGCCACCGCGCAATCTGTTTCTTCCATTCTGATTACCTGCAACGTGGCACATCACCTGTCCGCGTGCCTGGCCAGACTGAAGTAGTGCGACGAAATCATGATTTTGGATACCTAACAAAACGGTCAACGATCTGACCATCGTGCAGAATTTTGGTGATACAGTAGAGTCATTTCATGAATCCCGCATGCTGGCCAAATACCGCGCCGATCCTCGTGACGTTATCGCCGGGCGGGCTTCACCAGTGAGCAGGCCGTTTAAAAACGTCGCGAGGATGGCCAGATGCAAGGCGCACGGCGCGCAGCGACCGAGACATATCAAATAGATAGGCGAGGGAGCGAGCACCGTGCAACACCGCAGATGGCCCACCGCAGTAGTTTTTCAACGGCCTGTTAGTGAAGTCAGCAAGCGCTGGTGGCACATGATAGGGGGCTATAGCCTTGAACTGAGCCCTGACATGGCAGCGAAGATGATTTGATGATGAAGTTCTGGGTTGTGGGCTGTCGTCATTATGCTGTGATTGGCGACAGCCGGATTTATCATTTTGCGTGCCGTAGCACTGCTCGTGTTCGCCGAAATCGTGGTGCCAGAACTTTCGTGACTAAATGGGGTTTAACTTTGGGAGAATTCAAGCGGAACCATCTGGGCGCAGCGCTCTGCCTGGAGGAGATAATATTGCAATACCATCTCCAACGATGCTAGGAAGATTCAAACGCATGGTTTATGGCGTGGCCGGCAATTTTTCATTGGGCGATATTTCGGCGTGGGAGACGTTTCCCGGAGGATATACCCCGAAGGCAGAAAAATTGCAAGATAATCAATAACGTCATTCGTCAGGCATGCTGCAATCCCCCTCACCCATTTCCGCCATCCTGATTACGCACAACGAGCGCCGCAACATTGAAGAATGTCTCGTCGGCTTGACGTGGTGCAACGAGGTGGTAATTGTTGACAGCGGCAGCAACGACGGCACCGTGGACATTGCTCGCAGCATGGGTGCAAAAGTCACTCTCGCCAAGGATTGGCCCGGTTTCGGCCCACAGAAAAACCGCGCTCTCGATTTGGCCCAGGGAGACTGGGTTTTTTCGATTGATGCTGATGAGCGCGTAACACCTGCGTTGGCAGAGGAAATTCAATCTGCGGTGCAACGCGCCGATGCGCCGGACGCATTCTCTCTTCCACGCCTGTCGAGCTATTGCGGGCAGTACATGCGGCATGGCGGATGGTATCCAGACCGTGTGGTGCGGCTATTCCGACGGGGTCAGGCTCGCTTTTCTGATGACATCGTTCACGAATCTTTGCAGGTTCATGGACGCGTCGGTCAGTTGCACAACGATCTAATCCACATCAGCTATCGCTCGCTCGACGATGTACTGGAAAAGATGAACCGTTACTCCAGCGCTGGTGCAGAAAAGCTGGCCACGCGAGGGTGCCGAGCCAGCTTGGCTACCGCCCTCGGCAAAAGTTTATGGGCGTTCATACGCACCTATTTGATTCGACGAGGTTTTCTCGATGGGCGCTTAGGTTTTGTGCTTGCGTGTAGCATCGCCCATGAGACCTGGTATCGCTATCTGAAGCTATGGCTGGCGCAGCGCCCTATCACCGATAAGAAGTTGTCCCCATGATCGAGCGCTGCCTGCCGAAGAGGCGGAACCATCCCCCCCTTTCCCTACTCTGTTTGTTGACTTCCTGCTCTGTTTCAATTGCGCATCGCAGCAAGACTTGCGAATTTTTACTCCGGCAGGGCTCTCGCCCTTCTTAGAATTCCACCGTTGTGTTGTCTTCGGTTTGGCTGAGGCAACCCAGCTCTTTTACCGACACCCCCATGCAGCGACGCCGCTTTGTTTTAGGTTCTCTCTCTGCTTCGCTTGTTCGCGGAGCGGCTTCTTTTGTCGGGCCCGCCGCACTGACCAACTCGGCGCAGGCGCAGTTCAAGGTCGATGTCTCGGGCATCGGCGCCACACAAATCCCGGTGGGCATCGGAGTGTTCAGTGATCCGAGCCGTTGCCCGCAACCCATTGCCGACATCGTCCGCGCCGATCTGACGCGCAGTGGGTTGTTCGCGGTGAGCAATCTGGGCGATCAGACGCTCACTGAACAAGGTCCGCCAAACTACCCCGCATGGCGATCGCAAAACCTGGAAGCAGTGGCCGGCGGCAGTGTGATGCAGAAGGCGGACGGGCGCTGGCAATTGCAGTTCCGCCTGTGGGACGCGGTCAAGCAGGCCGACCTCGGCGGTCTGGCGCTCACCGTGCTGCCTGGTGATCTGCGGCTGGCGGCGCACAAGATTAGCGATTACATCTACCAAAAACTCACCGGGCAGCGCGGCGTCTTTGCCACGCGCATTGCTTACATCACCAAGGCCGGGCAGCACAATTTTGCGCTCAACATCGCCGACAGCGATGGCGCCAATCCTCAGGCCGCGCTGCGCAGTCGCGAACCGCTGCTCTCGCCGGTCTGGTCGCCCAACGGGCAAGACCTGGCCTATGTCTCGTTCGAAACCGGTAAGCCTGTGGTGTTCGTGCAGAACGTGCGCAGCGGCGCGCGGCGCGCGGTGGCCAATTTCAAGGGCAGCAACAGCGCCCCGGCGTTCTCACCCGACGGTGGCACGCTGGCCGTGGTGCTCACGCTCACCGGTCGCTCGCAGATCTACCTGATGCCCAGCACCGGAGGCACGCCGCGGCAGTTGATGCGTTCCTACTCCATCGACACCGAGCCGACCTTCTCCCCAGACGGTCAAAACCTGTACTTCGTCAGTGACCGCGACGGCGGGCCACAGATTTACAAGGTCGGTCTAAGCGGCGGCAGCGCGCAGCGCATCACCTATAGCGGCGGCTACAATGTTAGCCCGGCCATTAGCCCGGACGGCAAGACCCTAGCCTACATCTCGCAGCAGGGCAACAGCTATCAGCTCTGGTCGATCAACCTCGCGACCAACTCCACACAGATGCTCGACGATGGCAGCGACTGCGGTCACCCGAGTTTCGCCCCAAATGGGCAGATCGTGGTCTATTCTGCTGGCGGGCGCAACGGTGAGGTGCTCAAGACCGTTTCCATCGACGGTCGCGTGCGTACCACCCTGTCGCAGGCTGGCGTCCAGGTCCGCGAACCCAGCTGGGGGCCATGGACGCCCGATCGCTGAGCTGCCCGGCTTTTCGCTTTTTCCCCTAACCCTCCCACTACGCTTCGATCGGAGAATCACGTGAACATGCGCTCTACCCTGGTTTTCACCGCACTTGCTGCCGCGCTGGCCCTTGGCGGCTGTGCTTCGCCTGTCCCTGTCAAGCAGGCTCCTGTCGAGTCCAAGACACCCACGTCCGTCGAAAGTGGCACTGCGGGTGCCAACGCCAGTGGCACCGGGCAGAACCAGGTCGCTGCGGTGCAGGCGCCGGCCGAAACCAACGCAGGCCCCGGCCCCAACGTGCCCAAGAGCATCTATTTCGCGTTCAACAGCTACACCATCGAAAGCCAATACACCCCGGTGCTCAATGCCAATGCCACCTATCTGATCCAGCATCCCCAGGCGCATGTGCAGTTGCAGGGCAACACCGATGCGCGTGGCAGCCGTGAATACAACCTGGCCCTCGGGCAAAAGCGCGCCGATGCCGTGATGAAGGCCCTCGAACTGCTGGGTGTGAAGCCCTCGCAGATGGAAGCGATCAGTTTCGGCAAGGAAAAACCCAAGGCGCTGGGCAACACCGAGGCGGATTACGCCGAAAACCGTCGGGTCGACATCGTCTACCAGCGATGATGCCCCTGACTCCTCCCGGCGGTACAGAAACACCGCTGCAACTGGCGCGCTGCGTCGTTCCCGCGCCGCTGCAGCGGGCGCGGCGCATCATCCCCGTGGCGCTGCTCGTAGCGGGTCTGAGTGCCGGGCTGGCCGCGCCGGCCCGGGCCGACATCTTCCCGGACAACGAGGCCCGGCGCGCCATCCTCGACCTGCGCAGCCAGGTGGCGCAGAACCAGCAGGCCACGCAAAACCAGCTCACGCAGCAGGCCCAGCAAATCCAGCAAATCCGCAACTCCCTGCTCGACCTGTCCAACCAGATCGAGCAGTTACGCAGTGAAATGGCGCAGTTGCGGGGCAAGCAGGACGCCGCCACCCAGCAGCTCAACGACGCGCTCAGCAAGCTGCAAGCCAGCCAGCAGCAGCTCACCCAGCGCCTCAAGCCGTTCGAACCCGTGCAGGTGCAGATCAACGGTCAGACCTACACCGTACAGCCCGCGGAAAAAGCCGCGTTCGATCAGGCCCTGGCGGCGTTTCGCAATGGAGACTTTGCCGGCAGCGCCACGCAGCTCAAGGCTTTTCTGGCGCAATACCCCATCAGCCCATTTAATGCCGACGCTCAGTACTGGCTGGCCAATGCCCAGTTCGCGCAAAAGCAATACCCTGACGCGATTGCCACGTTCCAGGGGCTAATCCAGAGCAACCCCAACAACCCGCGGCTGCCCGAGGCCATGCTGGGGCTGGCCAACTGCCAAATCGAGATGCGGCAAATCGCCGCGGCGCGCAAGACGCTGAACACGCTGGTGAAAACCTACCCGCAATCCGAAGCCGCGCAGGCAGCGCGCGATCGCCTGGCCAAGCTGAAGTGACCAAGACATCCGCCGCCCCCGCGGCCGTGGTGCTGCTCTCAGGCGGCATGGACTCGGCCACCGTGCTGGCCCTGGCGCGTGAACAGGGTTTCCGGCCCTTTGCCCTGTCGCTTGATTATGGGCAGCGTCACCGCGCCGAACTGCAGGCCGCGCGGGCTGTGGCGACCGCTCTAGGCGCGGTCCGGCACGAGATCATTTCGCTCGATCTGGCGCGTTTCGGCGGCTCGGCGCTGACCGACCCGACCGCGTCCGTGCCCACCGCTGGTGGGCAGGCGGGCATTCCCTCGACCTACGTCCCGGCACGCAACACCGTGATGCTCGCGCTGGCGCTGAGCTGGGCCGAGGTGCTGGACGCGCAGCATGTGTTCTACGGCGCCAACGCAGTGGACTACAGCGGCTATCCAGATTGCCGGCCAGATTATGTGGCCGCGTTCGAGCGCATGGCCAATTTGGCGACCAAGGCCGCGGTAGAAGGCCGCCCGGTGCAGATCCACGCCCCGATCATTCACTTGAGCAAGGCCGAGATCATCCGCACCGGGCTGCGCCTGGGCGTGGACTTCGCCCTCACCGTGAGCTGCTATCAGGCCGATGCCGTGGGCCGTGCCTGCGGCCGCTGCGACGCCTGCCGCCTTCGTGCCAAGGGCTTTGCCGACGCCGGTGTGCCCGACCCCACGCGCTACCAGCCTCCCGGCCGACTTTGAGCGCCGGGCGCAAAACCTACGCTGGCGCACCGGCTGCAGGGCGCGTGAAACAATAATGATCCGTTGCTGCAATCATGCAGCGCCGCTTGTTTGCCCAACCGTCTCATGTCGTCGTCTTCCATCGCCGCCCTTCATGCCACCGTGCTGTGGGCCACTTTCGCGCTCAGTGTGGCGTTTGGCGCCATCACGCAGCGCACGCGCTTTTGCACGATGGGTTCGGTCAGCGACATTGTCAACATGGGCTCGTGGACGCGCATGCGCATGTGGGTGCTAGCGATCGCCACGGCCACCCTGGGCTTCAATCTGCTGGCCGCCATGGGGTTGATCGATGCGGCGCAGACCATCTACACCACCCCGCGGGTGCTATGGCTGTCTGCGCTGGTGGGGGGGCTAATGTTCGGCTTTGGCATGGTGCTGGCCTCGGGTTGCGGCAGCAAGACGCTGGTGCGCATCGGCGAGGGCAATCTCAAGGCAGTCGTGGTTTTCCTCATGATCGCCGTGTTTGCCTACATCACCCTGCGCGGCATCACCGCCGAAGTGCGGGTACATGTGCTCGACAAGATCAGCTTGCAGCTGTCGACCCCGCAAGATTTGCCCGCCATTTTTTCCCACCTCACCGGCTTGCCGCTGCCGCGCTTGCAAGCCACGTTCGGGCTGGGCGTGAGTCTGCTGCTGGGCGGCTGGGCGCTGAGCGCGCGCGAGTTCCGCACGGCAAACAATCTGCTCGCCGGCTTCGGACTGGGTGCGATCATCGTCGGTGTCTGGTTCGTCTCCGGCAAGCTCGGCTTTCTGGCCGAAGATCCGCAGACCCTGCAGGCGGCGTACCTCGGCACGCAAAACAACAAGATGGAGTCGCTGAGCTTTGTCGCGCCGCTGGCCTACACCCTGTTCTGGTTCATGATGTACAGCGATGCAAGCAATGTGCTGACGCTAGGCATCGTCTCGGTGTTCGGGGTGATCGCCGGGTCGGCCGCGATGGCGCTGCTCGGCCGCCAATTCCGCTGGGAGGGCTTTCACGGCGTGGGGGACACCGCCAACCACCTCGTCGGCGGTGCGCTCATGGGCGTGGGTGGGGTCACCGCGCTGGGCTGCACCATCGGCCAAGGCATGAGCGGAGTGTCGACCCTATCGATCACCAGCTGGATCGCCTTTCTGTCCATCGTCGGCGGTGCGGTGCTGGGGGTGAAGTATCAGGCCTGGCGCGTGGAGCGCATGTCCTGATGGACACGCCCGCCCTGCAAACCCAAGCGATCCCCGACCGACGCTTTGGCGGCCTCGCCCGGCTGTACGGCGAGCAAGGCGCGTGTCGTATCGCCCAGGCGCATGCCGTGGTCATCGGCGTCGGAGGCGTGGGCTCCTGGGCCGCCGAGGCGCTGGCGCGCTGCGGCATCGGACGCCTGACCCTGATCGACCTGGATCATGTGGCCGAGTCCAACATCAACCGCCAGATCCAGGCGCTGGACAGTACGCTGGGCATGTCCAAGGTGCTTGCGCTGCAGCAGCGTTTTGCCCAAATCAATCCGCAGGGCGATGTGGTGTGCATCGAGGACTTCGTCGATATCGACAACGCCCCGGCGCTGATCCCGGCCGATGCCCAGGTGGTGCTCGATTGCTGCGACCAGGTGCGCGCCAAGGTCACTGTGGCAGCGCTGTGCCTGCAGCGGCGTCAGCACGTCCTGATGGCCGGCGCTGCCGGCGGCAAACGCCACCCTGACGCGCTGCAATGTGCCGATCTGGCAGAAGTCACCTGTGATCCGCTGCTGTCCAAGGTGCGCTATCAATTGCGACGCCAGCATGGCGCGCCGCGCGCTGGCCGCATCGGGGTGATTTGCGCATTCAGCCGGGAACCCATCGTCCGCCCCGCCAGCATGTCCTGCGATCGCCTCATCGCCCGCGGCACACCGCCGCGTAGCGGCCTGAACTGCGCGGGGTTTGGCTCCAGTGTCATGGTCACCGCATCGATGGGCATGATGCTGGCGGCGCGTGCCGTGGACGCCGTGCTATGATTGCCGGCTTGATTTTTCAGCTCCCGGGTCGTTAGCTCAGTCGGTAGAGCAGCGGACTTTTAATCCGTTGGTCGCGTGTTCGAGTCACGCACGACCCACCACAAACGGCATAACGAGCCAGCGCCGAGTCTTCGCGTCGGTTAACATTTTGAACTACGCTTTGGGTTGTTAGCTCAGTTGGTAGAGCAGCGGACTCTTAATCCGTAGGTCGACAGTTCGAGCCTGTCACAACCCACCAACAAAATCGACACAAAGCCCGCTATTTCGCGGGCTTTGTGTCGCCTGCCCTGTCCTGCCCTGCGTCACCACCATGCCCCCTGTTCTGGAAGGTCATGACGACTCGGCCAGTCTGACCGCGGTGCAAGCGGCAGCCGCCCGCCCGTGATGCGTGAGGTGCAGATGATGCGGATCGATGCGGCCGCCTGGCGGTCCACACGGCTGGCGCACCGTCAGCAGCGCTCGTCTGTGCTGTGCCTGGTGGCCATGCTGGCCTATGTACTCGATGGTTCCGCTGCGGCCATGGCGCAGGTGGTGCATCTACCGCAAAGCAACATCCGGATCGAACAGATGCCACAAGCCGGCGTGCGGTTGCCCGGGCTCCCCCTCCCGCCGCTCGGCAACAGCCGCAACACGGCGATCAAGCCGCAGGCCGGCGCGCCCGCCACTCCGTCCGCCGTCAAGGCGACCGCGCAGATCCCGCGGCAAACACGGCACGCGTCCCACGCAGGCGCACGCCCGACCATGCCCGACAGCGTCGCGCCGTGGCCGCCGCTGCAGCTCAAGCTCGACACGCAGCTGCATCTGGCTGCCGCGTCTGCACCATACGCCGAGGCGGTTGCGCCGGAAAACGCGGGTGAACCGGGCGCGCCGCATTGGTGGGATCAGCTGCAGGCCGCTCTAGCAGCCGATGAGCAGGAGCACAGCCAGGCGCCTTTGCTCGACCTGCTGGATGCACATGCGCAGGCCATTCGCGAGCGTGCGGACGTGGCGCTGGCCACCCGCATCGGCTGGGCGCTATACCGGGCCCAACGGTTCACCGACGCAGCGCGTTGGTTCGAGCTGGCGCTGACCAAGGACACCACAGCCCAGTCGGCGCACCAGGGCCGGTTTTACGCCCTGCAGAAAGCCGGACAGCTGCAAGCCGCGTTTGCTGCAGCAGAGGGGGATGCCGCGCTGCAAGGCGCGCGCGCCGATGTGGCCGTGCAACTCGCGCTGCGTGCCCGGCAGCAGAATGCTCCTCAGGCAGTCGTGTCATGGCTGCGCCAGGCCATCGCTCTGGGCAAGGACAGCGCCGATCTGCGCACCCTGCTGGCCTGGAGTCTACTGCAAGCTGGCGATGCCGCCGAAGCTGCAGACGCGTTTGCAAGGCTGTATCGCGACCAGCCGCTCGACCATGATCTGGCGCAAGGGCTCTACCTCAGCCTGGAAAAAAGCCGGCAGACCGCACGCTTACAGACCCTTGCCGCACAACCTGGTGCGCTCGCCGAGCTGGTGCGACGGCAACGTGCGTTGCACTGGCGCGATCTGGGCCTGGCACGCGATGCTGCCGAACTCGATCCCCAGGCCGATCCGGCGCTGGACGGGGCGACAGGAGCCAGCATCGCCATCGGCGCTGCGACGCGCAGCAAATCGGGCAGCGCTGGCACGAGTCAGCTGCTCTCGCGCCAGACCCCCGCGCTGCAACTGCGGTGGACCAATGCCCTTGGCGCCTGGGATGCGCAGATCGCAGCAGGGCAGCTCAGCGCGGGTGCCACGCCACCTACGGCACTAGCCTGGATATTTCGCGAGCAAAGAGGTCGGCCGCTTGATCCGGTTGTGCGTTTCAGAGGTATGGAGACTCGAAACGTGACGAACAAAGGAGGAAGCGGCCGATGCCAAAGTGTACCGAGGGAACGGTGGAGTTTGGGCGTGTCGGGCGTCGCGTGGTGCAGGCCGCGTTCGATGGCGGCGACATCGTCAGCGACGGCGGGGTCATGCTGCTGCGGCAGCTTGATGAGCGCATCGGCCTGACGCGCGCGGCAGCGAGAGTGTTCGCCGACGGCCGTCGCGCCGCCAGTGTTCGCCACAGCATGCACAGCCTGCTGGCGCAGCGCATCTACGGCCTGTGCTGCGGCTGGGAGGACGTGACGGACCACAACACGTTGCGTCGCGACCTGGCGCTGCAGACGGCGGTGGGCCGGGCCGAGGAGCTGGCGTCGGCCCCCACGTTCAGCCGCCTGGAGCGCTCGGCCACGCCCGCGCATGCCGCGGCGCTGCATGGGGTGTTGCTGGAGACGTTCATCGCCGGGCGTGGCGAAGCCCCGCGCGAGCTGGTGCTCGACATCGACGCCACCCACGTGCCGTTGTACGGACAGCAGGAAGGCGCGCACTTCCACTTCCACTACGACAGCTACTGCTACTTGCCGCTGTACGTGTTCTGCGGCCAGGACATGCTGGCGTGCGTGCTGCGTCCGAGCTGGCGCGACCCGGCCAGCGTGCTCAGTGCGCTCATCAAGCTGCTGGCGCGCAGGCTGCGCCAGACGTGGCCCGGCGTGCGTCTGATCGTGCGCGCCGACTCCGGGTTCTGCCGCCCCCGTGCGCTCAGGCGCTTCGACGCCTGGGGCATCGACTACATCGTCGGGCTGCCGAAGAACCCCACGCTGCTGTGGCAGGTCGCCATCGCCGAGTTGGCCCTGGCCGAGCAGGACCAGGCCATGGGCACCAAGCAGCGGCTCATCGGCGAGTTCACCTACGCGGCGCGAAGCTGGGAGCGCGAGCGGCGCGTGATCGCCCGGCTCGAACATGGCCCCCAGGGGCCCAATCCCCGCTTCGTCGTCACCAGCCTGAGCGGCGATTGCGCCGAGCTCTACGATCGCCTGTACTGCGCGCGCGGCGAGGCCGAGAACCGCATCAAGGAAGCCCAGCTCGATCTGTTCGGCCGCCGCGCCAGCGCCCATCGCTTCGCCGCCAACCAGTTGCGCCTGCTTCTGGCGGCCTTCGCCTACACGCTCATCATCCACTTGCGCCGGCGCGCGCCGCAGGGCACCGAACTCGCGCGTGCCTGCGCGGCCACCATCCGCATCAAGCTGCTCAAGATCGGCGCGGCCGTCGTGCGCAATACCCGCCGCGTGCGCCTGCTGTTGGCCTCCAGCCATCCCCTCAAGCACGTGTTCCTCAGCGCCGCCCACGCCCTGGCCCCTTGAGCCGCGAAAAGTGCTGTCCCCGGCACGTTGACCAACAACGGGGGTAAGGGGGTATTGCGTCCCGCGCTCGCCCCAGGCCCCGCCGTGAGCCCTCTCACCCGTCTCGATCGCCTCACCACGGCCGCTCCCGGCCACAAACCTGGTCGGCGCGGCCACTCATGAAATATCCAGGCTAGTGGGCAGCACGCAGCCGGGGGCTTTGGGATCGCCCAAAACGCAGCGCGTCGGCCTCAGTGGTTCCGTGCACTGGCGGTCGTTGGGGCCAGTGGGCTGGAGTGGGTCGATCGGCCTGACGCCCACAGGCGGCGCGGTCGCGCCGACCTGGACTGCAGACATTGGCTGGCGCGATATCGGCACCGATCACGACTGGCGCATCGCCCTGCAGCGTCAGCCTGTCGACGATTCCGTGCTATCGCTGACCGGCCTACGCGACCCGGCAACTGGCAGGGCCTGGGGTCGCGTGATGCGCAGCGGTCTGTCTGCAGGGGGATACCAGACGCTTTGGCCGCAATGGAACGGCAGCGCGCAACTGCGCCTTGCAAGACTCAGCGGACAGCACGTCGCCTCCAATGACGAAGTGTCGGCCAGCGTGGCGTTGACGCGCGATCTTGCGCTGCCGGGGTTGCGGTTTTTGAGTGTGGGCCCGGCAGTGGCGTATCAGCATGACAGCCGCAATCTTTCCGGCTTCACCTGGGGCCAGGGGGGTTACTTCAGCCCGCAGCATTACACCAGCGTCGGGCTGCAAGCGGTCTTTCAGACACAGGACGCAAGGCCCTGGGTGCTCGCCGGTCAGTTGCAGTCGGGCTGGCAGTCGGTGCAGCAAGACGCCAGCGCCTGCTTCGCGCTGCCGCCGCCGTTGGCTGTCCCCCCTTGCGCGCCAGCAGCCGCCAGTCGCAGCAGCGGCCTGGGCAGCGGCACCGCGCTCCAGGGCATCGCGCTGCTCAGCCCGCATTGGGCAGTCGAAGCCAGCGCCCAGCTCCGCACCGGACCCGCCTATCAAGACCGGTCGGTGTATCTGGGGCTGCGCTACTTTTTCTCTACGCGCCGGGCCCTCTATGGCAGCGATCTTCCACCTGCGGTGAAATAGATCACCAAAGCGCTGCCGCAGGCACAGGGGTTTGACAGCGACGGCGGATCCGTCGGTCGACAGGTCGAGCCGGTCACACATCACGAGATGCCCTGGCTGGCCTGGGCTTGTTTGATGTCGGAGGCGCGGTTACTCAGAAGTTGTGAATTTTTCTGTTGCGCGGCCCGCTGGCCGCAAAGCGCGGTGCTCAGGTCTCGCTGATCAGAAGGATAGTCTGGACCCTGCGCGCCGTGCGCATGGACAGCAGGCCGCTTGCGACGACATCTTCACAACTTCTCAGCGCTCCTTGCGCACGGCACCGGCTTGCAGCAGGCGGGCTGCCACGAGCAGGACCCCGGTGGCAAGGCCGAGCTTGAGTAGCCGCCACAACACGGCACGTCCCGCACGCCGGCGCAGCAGGAAGGATGCGGCCGAGCCCAGCAGCGAACCGAGGTAGGGATGACCACGGGTGAAGCGCAGCAGACCCAACGCAGCGCCCACCGGGTTGAATGCCCCCAGAGCCCCCAGCCCGGTTGCGGCCACGGCGTGACGCAGCAACGCAGCGGGACGCGCTTGGCTGCGGAATTGCTCGAACGCCTGGACGAACTCCACCCGTTCCACCGCCATGCGGGCCAGCAGAATCTGCTTGCGCACGGCCGGGGGCAATGGTCTGGATGGATCCGGCTTGTGTTCGGGCATAGCCGATCTCAGGAGCGGGCGCGCCAGACGGCGCTGTCCTTGGCGAGCTCGGCGCGGGTGGCGGCAAACGGCGGTGGCGCGTTGTGGATCGCAGCGCGCAGACGCACCACACAAAAGCCTGCCACGCCAGCGTAGAGCAAGGTCAGCGCAGAAAGCACCTGCCAGTGACCCAGTGGCCAGAGCAGAATGACAAGCAGGGCAGTGAAGCCGCCCAGCGCCAGCAGGCCGAAGAGCACGGCGAGCAGACCGAGCAGCAGCAGCGCCTGCAGCCGCTGACGTTCCTCGCCGAGCTCGATCGCGGCAAGCTCGAGCCGACTCTGCAGCAGGGTGCCAGCGCTGCGCAGCAGCCGCTGCCAGGCTACTCCCAGCCCGTCGGGCTCGGTGCTTTGTGCCATCTGGCCGATTAGCGCGTGCGGTTGATCAGCAGACCTGCGACAAAGCCGATTGCAGCGGCCATGCCGATGGCCTTCCACGGGTGGTCATGCACATAGTCGTCGGTGGCCAGCGCGGCAGCCCTGCTGCGCTCGACGAGCGTGTCCTGCAGGTCTTGCGCCTTTTCAGCCGCCTGGCGCAGCAGCCGCATACCACGGCGCTGCAGTTCGGCCGCCTGCTCGCCAGTGCTGGCTGCAGCCTGTGCGAGCAGTTCCTCAGCGTCGTCGATGACCTTCGCCACGTCGGACTTGATTTCTCTTTCTTGCACGGATTTGGTCATGGTGGACTCCTGTTGGGTAGACAGAACGAGACGATCTGTAACCCATGTTAAACCGCTTCGCTGACCAACGGCTGATCCAGCGCAACGACGTTCAGGGCCGCAGGCCGGCCACCAGGCGCTGGGGATGCAAAAACAAATCGAGCGCGCAGAGGATGTCAGGCGCGACCAGCCGGGCGGCGGCCAGAGCAAGGGCATGGCTGCACTCCGGGCCGAGCACGGCCACGCCCAGGGTGGCGGTGCGCAGCATATCCACATCGTTGCGGCCGTTGCCGATTGCCGCCACCCCTGCGGGTAGCAGACTGGCGGCACGCGCGGTCTTGTCCGCACCACCATGCACCACGGCGTGACGCACCGGCAGCCCGAACAGGGCCTGTGCCACGGTGCCGTAGGTGTCGCCGGTGAGTACCTCCACCTCCAACACGCGGCTCAGCGCCACCAGCCGTTGGGTGACGCCTGCGATCAGCTGGCCGTCGTGGGCCAGGGTGCCGTTGAAATCGATCAGCAGATGCCGCAGGCGCAGCGGCTCTGCGCCGGGTATGGCCACTGCCAGGCCGGAGGGCTCTGCGCAGGTCATCGGGCCGACTCGCGAATGCGCTGCACCAACGCCGTGGTCGAACGCCCCTGGACGAACGGAATCGCCACGGCGCGACCGCCCCAGGTCCGCACCAGCGCGGTTTCCTCGAGCGTGTCGATGGCGTAATCTGCCCCCTTGACGTAGACGTCCGGCCGCAATCGCTCGATCAGCGCCAACGGCATGCACTCTTCAAACAGCGTCACCAGGCTGACGCTTTCCAGCGCGGCCAGCACCGCGGCGCGGTCGTCCTGCGGGTTGAGTGGGCGCTCGGGCCCTTTGCCGAGCAGGCGCACCGAGGCGTCAGAATTCAGCCCGAGCACCAGACTGGCGCCCAGTTCCCGCGCCGCCGCGAGATAGATCACATGGCCGCGGTGCAGGATGTCGAACACGCCGTTGGTGAACACCACAGGCCGCGGCAACGCGGCCACGCGGGCATCGAGCTGGTCGGGGGTAACGATTTTGTCGAGAAAATGCATGGCCGGAGCTTACCTTGCGAGTGACTCTGCCGATTCGTGCGAGATGGGCCTTGCGGCGTTCACGTTTTCTCACGCCTGCATCAACCCGATGTCGATATGATTTTGATCAATTTCAATGTATTTTTCGATCGATTCGCCACACCGGGCTGAATCGAGAAAGCGAGTCGTCCCGTGTCCTCCGCTTTGTCAGGCCGCCTGCGCTTGTTCTGGCACAACCTCGACCCGATGGTGCCCATGACCCTGGTCGGCGCACTGGTCGGCTTCATCAGCGCGACTGCGGTGGAGGGATTTCGCCAGGCGATGTACGCCATCATGCGCCTGTACTCGGACCAGGAGCATCTTGTGGCCGCGGCTGCCGGGCTGCCGCTGTGGGCGCGGGTGCTCATCCCCACGGTGGGCGCGACGCTGGGTGGGCTGGTGATGTGGGCCGGACATCGCTGGATCAAGCGGCCGCGCGGGCCGGAATACATGGAAGCGGTGCGGGTGGGCGATGGTGTGCTGCCGCTCGGCCCCAACCTCACGCGCACGCTGTCATCGCTCGTCGGGGTGAGCAGCGGTGTGACCATCGGCCGCGAGGGCACGATGATCCAGTTCGCGGCGCTGGTGTCGTCACTGCTGGGCCGCATCGGCAAGACAGACGCGGCGCACCGCCGCCTGATCGTGGCCTGCGGCGCGGCGGCGGGTTTTGCTGGGGCGTATCACGCGCCGATTGCCGGCACGCTGTTCGTTGCCGAAATCATTCTCGGCGGGTTGGCGCTGCGCGAAATCGCCGCCGTGCTGGTAGCTGCGGTGATGGGTGAACTCACCACGCAGGCACTGTTCGCCACAGGGCCGCTGTACCTGTCGCATGTCATCCCGGTGGTGGGTTTTGCCGATCTGCTGGATGCGTTGTTCATCGGCCTGCTCGCCGGGTTGCTCGGCCCGGCCTTTTTGTGGCTGCTCGACACCGCGCGCAAGCGCTACCAGCCGCTGATCAACTTTCTGCCGCTGCGCATGGGGCTGGCCGGGTTGCTGATCGGGCTGCTGTCGACAATTCGCCCGGAGGTCTGGGGCAATGGCTACAGTGTGGTGCAGTCGATGCTGGTCGATCACTGGGCCCTTTCCACGCTGGTGCTTGTGTTCGTGCTGCGCATCATTGCAGTGACCGCAGCCAGCGCGGCAGGCATTCCCGGCGGCGTGCTCACGCCCACGCTGATGCTCGGCGGCGCCATCGGCCTGATGGTGCAGCACACCCTGTTGCTCAGCGATGCCACGCATGCGCAGGCGCTGTGGGTGCTGGTGGGCATGGGCAGCCTGCTGGCGGCGACTACGCACGCGCCGGCAATGTCGGCCATCATGGTGTTCGAGATCACGCGCAACTACAACGTGGTGCTCGCGGCCATGCCGGCTTGCGTGGCGGCGTCGGTAATTGGCAGTCTGCTGCGCGAGCGCTCGGTGTATGCCGAGGCGCTCGGACTGAAGGACCAAGCCGGTGGCCGCAACCCGTTGTTCGACGCCATCACCGGGCGACAGCCAGTTGCTGCGACCGAGCCGGAACCGGGCGACCAATCGCCGCGCAACTGAGGCTGGCGCGCAGCGCGCCGCGGGTCAACTGCTGGCCTGGTGCCGCGCACGCCAGTCGCGCACGCTCTGGCCCAGGTCGCCCAGCGCCGCGGTCACACGGATGCCTGTGGGCAGGCGTCTGCGCAGCGCGACATTCGAGCCGCCGACCCAGATCTCCACCGCTTGAGGCATGCGGCTGCGCAGTTCGGCCAGCGCATCGAGCACTTGCGCGGTCTGCAGGATGGGGGAGAAGCTCAGCACCAGCACATCGGCGCCGTGCGCCTGCACCGCCTTGAGAATGTCGCCCAGCGGCATCTGGGCGCCAAGTTGCACGCAGCGGCAGCCCTCGAGCGCCAGCATGGCCTCGGCCATCAGCAGCCCCAGCGTGTGCGGCTCCTGCGGCACCGTGGTCAGCACGATCTTCGGCCGCGACTGTGCGGCGTCGGCTAGCGGAATGGTGCCGATGGCCGTGCGCAGCACGCGCTGAATGATTTCGGAATAGAGATGCTCCTCGAACACCTCTAGATCGCCGCGCATCCAGGCATCCCCCACCCCAGTGTTGAGCGGCGCGACCACCTCGGTGACAAAACGGGCCAACCCCAGCCGCATCACCTCCTGCTGCAGGCTGCGGCGCAGCATTTCGGCGTCGTACTGTTTGAGCAGCGCGAGGTAGTGCGCCACTGCCTCGGCATGTGCGCCCACCCGGGCAGGGTTTGCAATGTGACCTGTCGTGGCGGCCTGGGCGTTGGCGCCAATGTCGCGCGTGAGCAGGACGAGTTCCTGCATCGGTAGCGGCACGACCTGCGCCGGGCGGCGGCCGCCGTCGAGCAGCCGCTTGATCAGCCGCAGGCGTTCGACCTGCTCGAGGGGATAGAGCCGGTCTCCCGAGGCATCGCGTTGTGGCTGCGGAAAGCCGTAGCGCCGCTCCCACACCCGAAGCGTGTCCTTGCCGATCCCGGTGTCGCGCTCGACCGCGGCGATACCCAGAAGCAAGGTGGTGTTGAGTGTGCGGTCGTTCATCGATGTAGAGCTGTTTGTCCTGGACAGGCGCCGAGATCGCGGTCGCGAATCCAATGCGACATTATCCGCGTATGTCCTAAGACAGCCCGGCACTGCGCAAACGATAACCCCATCATTGTCTAGGACAAAACAAGGCTTGCTTTGGATGTCACCAGAACTAAAGCATCATTGTCCAAGACAAAACCGTCCTCGACCAGGAGATGTCCATGAAACTGTCTTTGCCTGTCTTCCCTGTATCCCGTCTGGCCGCAGCCCTTGCTGTTGCCGCAGCGCTGTTCACTCCCGGCCTGACCGCGCAGGCGGCCCAGCCTGCTGCGCCAAGCGCAGCTGCCACCTGTCCGGCCCTGCTGAACCAGACCTTCCCCCGCCTGCAGGATGACAAGCCCGAAAACCTCTGCCAGTACGCCGGCAAGGTGATTCTGGTGGTCAACACCGCAAGTTACTGCGGCTTCACCCCGCAGTACAAAGGGTTGGAGGCGCTCTACCGCGAATACGGCAAGCAAGGTCTGGTGGTGCTGGGCTTTCCGTCCAATGACTTCCATCAGGAAATGGACAACAACGCCAAGATCGCCACTTTCTGCAAGGACACTTACAACGTCCAGTTCCCGATGTTCGCGCCTTCGCACGTGACCGAGCCCAAGCCGAACCCGCTGTTCGAGCAACTCATCCTGGCCACCGGCACGCAGCCCAAGTGGAATTTCTATAAGTACCTGATCGGACGTGACGGCAAGGTGGCAGGGGTGTATCCGAGCATCACCACCCCAGAGAACAAGGAGTTCGTCGCCAAGATCAAGGCTCTGCTCGCGCAGAACCCCTGAATCCGCCCACCCTCCCTCACTGAAAGGCACCCCATGAACGCGCCGGAAAAACTGTTTGCCCAGGCTACAACCATCACCCTGCCCGATGTGCAGGCCACACCCGATCGCCGCAACATCGCCATCCAGCAAGTGGGCGTGCGCGGTGTGCGCTACCCCGTGCAGATCCGCTGCGCGCAAGGCGTGCAGCCCAGTGTAGGCACCTTCGAGATGACGGTGGCTCTGCCGCCCGAGGTAAAGGGCACGCACATGTCGCGGTTCATTGAAATGCTCGAAACCCACCGTGAGCCGCTCGACGCGCAGCAGCTCGGTGTGCTGCTGCAGCACATGCTGATGCGCCTGCAGGCCAGCGAGGGCGCGATCACCGCGCGTTTCACCTACTTTGCACGCAAGACGGCGCCGGTGTCCGGGGTGGAAAGCCTGATGGACTACGAGGTCACGCTGCACGCGGCGCAACAGGCCGGTGTGCTGACACTGAGGCAGATCGTGCAGGTGCCAGTCACCAGCCTGTGTCCGTGCTCGAAGGAAATCTCCAATTACGGCGCGCACAACCAGCGCTCGCATGTGACCATCGGTGCCACCTTGCGCGGCGACCTCGGGCTGGACGAGCAGATCCGCATCGCGGAAACCGCCGCCTCGTGCGAGCTGTGGGGGCTGCTCAAGCGCCCGGACGAAAAGTACGTCACCGAGCGCGCCTACGACCATCCCAAATTCGTCGAAGACCTGGTGCGCGATGTGGCCGTGGCGCTGGAGCGTGACGACCGCGTGGCTGCCTACACCGTGGAATCAGAAAACTTTGAATCCATTCACAACCATTCGGCGTATGCCTTGGTGGAAGGGCGCAAGGTCTGAAGCGCCCACGGGAGCCACACATCATGCGCGTTGCGATCATCGGTACGGGAATCTCCGGTCTCGGCGCGGCCTGGGCGCTGCGCCATCACGCCCAGGTCACGCTGTTCGAGGCCGGCAGCCACTTCGGCGGCCATACCCACACGGTGGACGTGGACCTGCCAGGCCAGCCGCGGTTTGCGGTCGATACCGGCTTTCTGGTGCTCAACGAGCGCACCTACCCGCGCCTGCAGGCGCTGTTTGCAGAACTGGACGTGCCGCTGGCGACATCGGACATGTCGTTTTCCGTGCAGACCCCGCTGCGGGGGGGCGGCATGCTCGAGTGGAGTGGCTCCAACCTGGACACGGTGTTCGCGCAGCGACGCAACCTTGGCCGCGCAGCGTTCTGGCGCATGCTACGCGACATCCTGCGTTTCAACCGCGAGGCCACCGCGATGGCCCGCCTGCCCGACGCCGAACTCGACCTCAGCCAGACCGTGGGCGAGTACCTGTGGCGCGAAGGCTATGCCGACACCTTCGTGCATTGGTATTTGCTGCCGATGACGGCGTGCATCTGGTCGTGCCCACCGGGGCAGATGCTCGACTTCCCGCTGGCCACGCTGGTGCGCTTCTGTGACAACCACGGCCTGCTGCAGGTCAACGGCCGGCCGCAATGGTTCACGGTGCGCGGCGGTGCGCGGCAGTATGTGCAAAAAATCCTTGCCCACTTTGCCGATGCCCGGCTGAACACCCCGGTGCAGCGCGTGGTGCGGCATGACAGCGGCGTGGAACTGCATACCCGGGACGGCGCGATCTGGTTCGACCACGTCATCTTCGCCTGCCACAGCGACCAGGCGCTGACGCTGCTCGACGCGCCGAGCGCCGACGAACGCGAGGTGCTCGGTGCCATCCGCTACCAGCCCAACCGTGCGCTGCTGCACACCGACACGGCGCTGCTGCCGCGCGCGCGTAAGGCCTGGGCCGCCTGGAACTACGAAAGCGCCGCGCCCGAGCCCGGTCAGGCACCCACCGTGTGCCTGCATTACCTGCTCAACAAACTGCAACCGCTGCCCACGCAGACTCCGATCGTGGTCTCCCTCAACCCGTTGCGCGAGCCTGCGCCGCACACCGTGCTGCGCACCATGGAATATGCTCACCCGATCTTCGACCAGGCCGCGATCGCCGCGCAGCATCGCGTGCCCGAACTGCAGGGCAGGCAGCGCAGCTATTTCTGCGGGGCCTGGTGCGGCTACGGATTCCACGAAGATGGGCTCAAGTCCGGCTATGCCGCGGCGCAGGCGCTGCTCAGCGAGGTCGACGCACTGCCGGCGCAGGCCGTGATCGCCGCATGAGGACTGGCGTCATGCCCGGCAACGTGCCTGCAGTGCAGAACCTTCCGCTGATCGGCAGCGGGCCGGTGCGGCATCGCCGCCTGCGGCCGGTGGAGCATGGATTCAGCTACCGGGCGATGTTCCTGTTGCTGCCGATGCGCAGCCTGCAGCGCAACCCGGCGCTGCTGCCGATTGCACGCAACCGCTTCGGTGCGATGAGTTTTTCCGATTCCGATCACGGCGAGGGTGGCAGCGACAGCCTGGCTTGGCTGCTGGACCTGCTGGCCGTCCAGGGCGTGACCGATGCCGATGGCGAGATCTGGCTGCAGACCTTTCCGCGCATCTGGGGCTATGTGTTCAAGCCGGTGAGCCTTTGGTATTGCGAGCGCGCCGACGGCAGCCTGCGCTGCGCCGTGGCCGAGGTCAACAACACCTTTGGCGAGCGCCACTGCTACATCCTCACCCCGCCAGCAGGCCAACACAGCCTGCAATGGGGCGGGGAGTACCGCGCGCGCAAGGTATTCCATGTCTCGCCGTTCTGCACGGTCGAGGGCGGCTACCGGTTTCGCTTCCTGCGCAGCGCCGCGACGCAGCCGCCGCGTCTGGTTCTGCGCATCGACCATGACGATGCCCACGGCCCGCTGATCGAAACCAGCATCAGCGGCACGCTGCAGCCCCTATCCAGGGCAAGCGCCCGTCTGGCCCTGTTGCGCCACCCGATGCATAGCATCGGCGTGATCGCGCGCATCCACTGGCAGGCGCTCAAGCTGTGGCGCAAGCGTGTGCCGTTTCATTCCAAGCCCTTGCCTCCAGACCAATTCGCCACCCGATCATGAGCGCATCCGACCGCACCCTGTCCCGCCTGTCTGTCGACCCCTCGGCCCCGCCCCAGGCAGGCCAACGGCGCCGTCCGCCGCTGGCTGCGCGCGCCGTATTGCGCCTGCTCGAGCGGCTGCAGATCGGTCGTCTGGACTTTCAAGGCCCGGACGGCGTCTGGCGCCATTTCGGCAACGACGACCAGGGCCCGCACGCGCAGGTGCAGCTGCACGACTGGAGTGTGATGGCCGCGGTGCTCAAGCGCGGCGACATCGCGTTTGCGCAAAGCTGGATACGCCGCGACTGGGACACGCCCGACCTGCCCGCGCTGCTCAAGCTGTTGGTGGCCAACCGCGAGGTCATCGCCCGCGCGCTGCACGGCAGTGTGCTGGGGCGGCTGCCCGACCGCATCCGCCACCTGCTGCGCCGCAACAGCCGCGCCGGCAGCCGGGAGAACATCCACGCGCACTACGACATCGGCAATGCCTTCTACCAGCTCTGGCTCGATCCGAGCATGACCTATTCCAGTGCGCTGTTCGACGGCAGCGAAACACAAACCCTGGAGCAGGCGCAGGCCGCCAAATATGCCCGCGTGCTCGACCAGCTGCAGGTACAGCCCGGCGCGCAGGTGCTGGAAATCGGCTGCGGCTGGGGCGGGCTAGCCGAGGCGGGTGCGCAGCGCGGTCTGCGCATGGACGGTATCACCTTGTCGACCGAACAGCTCGGCTATGCCCGCGCACGCCTGGCCGGCTGCGCCGTACCAGCCCGGCTGGAACTGTGCGACTACCGCGATCTCGACCGCATCGCCCCACCGCAGGGTTACGATGCCATCGCGTCCATCGAAATGTTCGAGGCCGTGGGTGAGGCCTACTGGCCCGGCTTTTTCCGCACCGTGGCGCGCCATCTCAAGCCTGGCGGCCGCGCCTGCATCCAGACCATCACCATCGCCGACGACCTGTTCGACAACTACCGCCGCGGCACCGACTTCATCCAGCGCTACATCTTCCCTGGCGGCATGCTGCCGTCACGCCGCGCCTTCATCGCCCAAGCCGAGGCCGCGGGGCTGGAAGTGATCGACGAATTCGCCTTCGGCCCGGACTACGCCCGCACGTTGGCACTGTGGCGCGAGCGCTTCACCGCCCAGCTCGACGCAGTGCGGGCCCTGGGCTTCGACGACCGTTTCGTGCGGTTGTGGACCTTCTACCTCGCCTACTGCGAGGCCGGGTTCAGCCAGGGCTCGACCCATGTGCTGCAGTTCACCCTGCGCCATGCCCGCGCACTCTGAGGCTGCACTGTCTCGCCGCACCCTGCTGGTGGGGGCTGGCGCGATCTGCGCGCTGGCGCTGCTGCCGCCACTGCCGGCGCTGGCCGCCGGTGCAGAACCACCGCCCGAGGTCCGCGCCGCGATCGCGCAGGTGCGGCGCTCGGGCAGCGGCGAGTTTCGCTATTTCGGTTTTCTGGTCTATCGCGCCACGCTGTGGGTCGGGCCACAAGGGCTGGGGGCTTCGATCGGCGACGCCCCGTTCGCGCTGCAGCTGCGCTACGCCCGCAGTCTGAACGGTGCCGACATTGCCGCGCGCTCGGAAGAAGAAATGCGCAAGCTCGGCGAAGGCAGTGCGCAGCAGCGCACCGACTGGCTGCAAGCGATGCGACAGATTTTTCCGGACGTGCACGACGGCGATGCCCTGACCGGCGTGTTCACTACAGCCACCGCCGCACAGCCGGCGCAGACCCGCTTCTACTACAACGGCCGGCTGCGCGGCAGCGTCACCGGCACCGCATTCGCGCGCGCGTTCTTTTCCATCTGGCTGTCGCCAAAAACCCCGGCGCCGGGTCTGCGCGACGATCTGCTCGCGCAGGCCGCATCCGCCGCGAGCGCACCATGAACGCCCCGACCGCCGCCCTGCCTGCAACCATGGCATCCACGCCGGTAAATCCCGCGCTGCATCCGCTGGCGCTGCTGCGCTATGGCGCGCCCAGCCTGGCCTTTGCCTTCGTCGCGCTGCCGCTGTATGTCTACCTGCCTGAGCACTATGCCACGCGTTATGCGGTGCCGCTGGGCTATCTCGGCTCGGTATTGCTGGCCACCCGTCTGGCCGATGCGCTGTTCGACCCGTTGCTGGGGCGGCTGGCCGATCATCTGCTGCTGCGCCGTCTGGCCAAACCGGCGATGCTGGCCGCTTGCGCGCTGATGCTCGCCGGCTTTGTCGCGCTGTTTGCGCTGCCCGCGCTGCTGCCCTTCACCGCCGATCCGTGGCGCTTTTCCGCGCTGTTCACCGCCGCGCTACTGCTGACCTACCTGGGCTTCAGCGCTGCCTCCATCCTGCACCAAGCCTGGGGAGCGACGCTAGGAGCGAACGAGGAGCAACTGGCGCGCACCGTGGCATGGCGCGAGGCGCTGGGGCTGGCTGGCGTGCTGCTGGCGGCCATCGTGCCGCAGCTCGGTGGTGCACCGCTGCTGGTGGAGGTATTCGCCGCGGCGCTGCTGGGCGGGCTGGTCTTGCTGTGGCGCGCGCCCGATCCCTCGCCCCACCAGGCGGTCGCGCATGCCGCGCTGCACTGGCGCAGCCTGCTGCTGCCGCTGCACAACCCGCGCTTCGTCGCGCTGCTGGCGGTGTTCGTCACCAGCGGCATCGCTGCGGCGATTCCAGCCACGCTGGTGCTGTTTTTTATCCGCGACCGGCTGGACGCCGCGGAACTGTCGGGCGCGTATCTGTTCGCCTACTTCGCCGCAGCGGGCCTGCTGGTGCCGCTGTGGCTGCGTGCGGTGCGCCGCTGGGGCGCGGCACGCTGCTGGCTACTGGGCATGGGGCTGGCGGTAGCGGCCTTCGTCTGGGCTGCGTTGCTGCAGCCAGGCGACCGCTGGGGCTACGCGCTGGTGGTGGTGCTCTCGGGCGCGGCGCTCGGGCCCGACCTGGTCATGCCGCCTGCGCTGCTGGCCGGGGTGATTCGCGCCGCAGGGCACGGTGACCGGCTCGAAGGCAGCTACTTCGGGCTGTGGAACTTTGCCACCAAGCTCAATCTCGCACTGGCTGCCGGTCTGGCGCTGCCGCTGCTGGCGCTGTTTGGCTACCGGCCGGGCACGCTGGAAACCAGGGTGCTGCCGCCGCTAGTAGTGGCGTATTGCCTGCTGCCCTGCGCACTCAAACTGGTTTCGGCAGCGCTGCTGTGGCGCCATTTCGTTCGTGGCACGCCGGCGCAGACCGGCGCCACGCTCGATCCCTGAACCGTCAACGGAGATCCATCATGTCGTCCACACCTGCGTTTTTCTCCTGGCTGCGGCTGCGCCGTTGGTTGCTGCTGGCCGCCGTGCTCGGCATGAGCCTGCTGTCGGGCTGCGCCAGTGTCACCCCGCTGGACTACCGGGGCCAGACGCCGACCCTCGATCTCAAGCAGTACTTCAACGGCCGTATCACCGCAGTGGGCATTGTGTTCGACCGTTCGGGCAAGATGACCCGGCGGTTCCACGTCACCATCGACGCCTCGTGGAAAGGCAACGTGGGCACACTCGACGAACATTTCGTCTACAACGACGGCGCCAAGCAGGAACGCATCTGGACCATCCGCGAACTGCCGGAGAAGGACGGCGAGAAACGCTACATCGGCACCGCAGGCGATGTGGTGGGCGAAGCCATCGGTCGCGCCGCAGGCAATGCGCTGAACTGGCGCTACACCCTGGCTCTGCCGGTGGACGGCACCGTCTACAACGTGCAGTTCGACGACTGGATGTATCTGATGAACGACCATGTGCTGCTCAACCACTCGGTGATCACCAAGTTCGGCTTCAAGGTCGGCAGCGTGTTCCTGTCGTTCTACAAATCCTGACCACCATGCCGCTGAACCCGCGCCTCACCGATTGGACACAGCGCCGCGTCTGGATCGTCGGCGCGTCCACCGGCATCGGTCGCGCCACCGCTTTAGCGCTACTGCAGCGCGGCGCGCGGGTGGCTGTGTCTGCACGCAATGCGCACGGACTGCAGACCATCGCCGGCGCCTTGCCGCTGCCGCTGGACGCAACCGACGCCGCCTCGGTGCATGCGGCGATGCACACGTTGCAGCGCGACTGGGGAGGGCTGGATCTGCTGCTCTATTGCGCCGGCACCTACCGCCCGATGCGCGCCACCGCCTTCGACCTGGCCAGCGCTCTGCAGCACGATGACGTGAACTACCGCGGCGCGCTGCATGCGCTGGCGGCGGCTCTGCCGGTGTTCACCGCGCAGCGCGCCGGGCATATCGCCCTGGTCAGTAGTGTGGCGGGATTCGGTGGTCTGCCGCAGGCGCTGGCCTATGGCCCGACCAAGGCTGCGCTGATCAATCTGGCAGAGACCCTCTACCTCGACCTGCACCCGCTGGGTATCGGCGTGCATGTGATCAACCCCGGCTTTGTCGAAACCCCGCTCACCGCGCAGAACACCTTTGCCATGCCTGCGCTGATCACGCCCGAGCAGGCCGCGCAGGCGCTGATCAGCGGGCTGGAGGCCGGGCGTTTCGACATCCATTTCCCGCGCCGCTTCACGCTGTGGCTCAAGCTGCTGCGGCTGCTGCCGCGCGGGCTGTACTTCCCGCTGGTCAGCCGGTTCACTGGGCTATGAACCGCGCTCAGCCGCCCCGGATGCGCCGCACCACCGCTTCGGTAAATGCCTTGGTGCTGGCCTTGCCGCCCAGATCGCCGGTGCGGATCTGGTCGATGTTCAGGGTGTCTGAAATGGCCTGACGCAGGCGGTTGGCCTTGTCGTGCAGACCGACATGGTCGAGCATCAGCGCGGCCGCCAGCATCAGCGCAATCGGGTTGGCGATGCCTTTGCCGGCGATGTCGGGCGCACTGCCGTGCACCGCCTCGAAGATCGCTGCGTCCTCGCCGATATTGGCGCCCGGGGCCATGCCCAGGCCGCCCACGAGCCCGGCGGCCAGATCGGACAAAATGTCGCCAAACAGATTGGTGGTCACCAGGGTATCGAACTGCCAGGGATTGATCACCAACTTCATGCAGCAGGCATCGATGATCACGTCGTCGAGCGCAATCTGTCCGGCGTATTTTTCCTTGTGCAGCATGTAGGCGGTTTCCAGGAAGATGCCGGTCAGCGCCTTCATGATGTTGGCCTTGTGCACCACGGTCACCTTCTTGCGCCCCAGCGCGATCGCGGTGCGGAAGGTGTAGTCGAGGATGTTGCGCGCGCCCTGTCGGGTGTTGACCCCGGTGGCGATCGCCACCGCATGCGGGTCACCGTCGATTGGGATGTAGTGCTCGTATCCCATGTACAGCCCCTCGATATTTTCGCGGAACACCAGCAGGTCGATGTCGTCATAGCGCCCGCCGGGGACCAGGGTCTTGGTCGGGCGCATATTGGCGTAGAGCTTGAACGCCTCGCGCAGACGCACATTGCTCGAGCGATAGCCGCCGCCCGAGGGCGTTTCCAGCGGACCCTTGAGCGCCAGCCGCGTGGTGCGGATGCTCGCCAGTGTGGCAGCGGGCAGCGGATCGCCCGCAGTGCGCACGCCCACCAGCCCGGCCACCTGCTCATCCCAGGCGAACGGTGCCTCCAATGCGTCGAGCACGGTCAGCGTGGCGTCCATGATCTCGGGGCCGATGCCGTCTCCGGCAATCAGAGTGGCAGGAATGGTTTGTTTCATGGGATGATTCCTTCCGGTTGAGTCTGCTGCGTGTGCAAGCAAGCGACATGCCACAGTGCATCATTGCCTACACTGTACCGAACTCATGCAATGACAAAGGAGCGCACATGACTTTGCGAAGCGGGCTGGTGATCGTCGTGCTGGTGCTGATCGGCCTCTTTTCCATCCTGAACTGGAGCGTGCTGCTGGCGCCCACCGATCTGACCCTGGGCTTCACCACGGTGAAGGCGCCGCTGGGGCTGATCATGCTCGGGCTGATCGTGATGCTGGCTGCGATGTTCTTGATCTACATCGTGGTGCTGCAGGCCGCGATGATGAGCGAATCGCGCCGCGTGGCCAAGGAGCTCAAGGCGCAGCGTGAACTGGCCGACAAGGCCGAGGCCTCACGCTTCGATGAGCTGCGGCAGTTACACAGCGCCGACATGGAGCGGCTGCTGGCCAGGATCGACCAGCTCGACCGTGAACTGCGCAGTGCGATCGAGGCCAATGCCAACGGCATCAACGCCACGCTGGGCGAGCTCGACGACCGGCTGCAGCGCGCAGGCACCCCGCGACCGCAAGGCTGAAGCCCAACCTGGCCTGCGCCGCCCCCTGAGCCTGCCCTCTGGCTGCCCCCGCAAGAGGGGGAGACGTCATCCCCCGCGCACGCCGTCACTCCCTCCTCACAGGTGGGGCGGGTTGGGGTGGGGCAACATGTCCGCCCCGAGCAGCATCACACTGGGCGCCAGACAGGTGGTGGCGTCGCACGCCTGGACCTTCAGTGCCAGCGCAGCCTGCTGCGCGGGAGTGAGCGCAGGCAGTTCCAACCGCACCCGTCCTTCCCACACCGCAATGCCCTGCGTCGCAAACGCCGGGCCAAACTGCTGCGGCGGCGGATAACGCACACCCAGCAGCGGCTGACCGTTGCTCAGCACCGTGGTGGCGATCAGGTTGGACATGGACGCAGGATTGGCATTGATGTGAAACCCCGGGGCGATGTCAAGCTGCAGCACCCAGCCGGATGCACCGCGTTGCAGTTGCGTGCGCACCCGGTCGGCAGAGCACGCACCCTGCGGCAGGCCGATGCAGTCGGCCGGCCGGGCGTTGACTGCTGGCAGGGCCGCGGCGAACACCGCCAGCCCCGCCGTGCTGTCCAGGGTTTGCAGCAGATCGGGCCAGTCCAGCGGGCGGGCCGCAACCTGCAGCGCAATCGGCTGCAGCGCACGCCGCGCCGCCTCGGCCCAGCGCGCCTGCCCGGTCTGCTGCGCCAGCTCGACCAGCACCGCGATCGCCGCACTCTGCCCGGCAGGTCGGTGCACATCGCCTTGCAGGGGCACGGGAAACGGCAAGGCATCGGACGCGGGCGAAGACCGCAGGCTGCCGTCCAGCGCGGCAAAGTGGGTCAGCATCGCCTGTGCCAGTGTGCCCGCATGCTCGCGCCAGCGCGGATCATGCTCCACGGCAGCCAGGGTCAGAAAGGCGCGGGCGAGTTCGGCATAGTCGTCCAGAAAACCGGGGTTGCCCGCATGCCCTGCGGCCCACTGGTGCAGCAGCACACCGCGACGCGCATCCCACGCGTGCCGCCACTGCCAGTCTGCCGCGCGCCGGGCCGCAGCGAGCAGCGCCGGGTCGCTCAGCGCCCTGCCTGCCTGCGCCAGCGCGCGGATGGCCAGCGCATTGTCGGCGGTGACGATCTTGTCGTCCCGCAGGGGTTGCGGGCGACGGTTGCGCACAGCCAGCAGGGCGTGGCGCTGCGGGGCGAGTTGCTGCAGCCGCTCAGCCAGCCGCCCCTGCCGCAGCAGCGCCTCGGCCACATCGCGCCGCTGGCGCAGCACCCCGACCTCGCCTCCTGAATGCAGCGGCCTGAGCGCGTAAAGCGAGAACCAGGCGCCTGCCTGCTGCCTGCCGAGCACGGCGTCGATCTGCGCGCGGGTCCACAGATCGGTTCCGCCTTCGACGCCGTCGGTCTCGGCTGACAGCGCGGTGGCGAATGCGCCCTGCGGCAAACGCAGGCGGCGCAGCAGAAAGTCCGCGGTGCGCTGCGCGGCCCAGCGCAGATCGCTCAGCCGAGTCTGCTCATAAGCGCGGGCATAGACCGCGAGCAGCTGAGCATTGTCCGCCAGCAGCATCTCGAAATGCGGCACCGACCAGCCGGGATCGACCGTGTAGCGGCGAAACCCGCCGCCGAGCTGATCCATCAGGCCGCCCTGCGCCATCGCCTGCAGGGTGAACACCGCGGCGTGCCCCGCCTGCGCCTGTCCTGCCGCACCACGCGCCAGCAGCCAGTCCAGCAGCGGCGGCTGCGGAAAGCGCGCCGCGCTGGCAGCGGAGGCAAAGCCGCCATCGAGTGCATCGAAGCGTTGCAGCGCCTCGGTCTGCGCGGTCTGCGTCCAGGCGGCGGGGTCGACGGACGCCGCGGCATCGCCCGCCACTGCGGCGGCCTGCATCGCCCGCGCGATGTCCCCGGCGATGCGCTTGACCACGGCGGGGTGCTGCGTCCAGTTGCGGTGCAGTGTGGTCAGCAGGGTGGGAAAACCCACCTGCTGCGCGGTGTCCTGCGGCGGGAAGTAGCTGCCGATGTAAAACGGCTGCAGCTCGGGCGTGAGAAACACATTGTTCGGCCAGCCGCTGTCGCGGGCCATGATCTGCCGCGCCAGCATGTAGATGTGGTCGATGTCCGGGCGCTGTTCGCGGTCGACCAGCACATTGACGAACCTGCGGTTCATCAGCGCGGCGATTTCCGGATTGCTGTAGAGCTCGCGCTGCGCCACATGGCACCAGTAGCAGGAAAAGTAGCCGATCGAGAGAAAGATCGGCTTGTTCTCGCGCCGCGCCTTATCCAGCGCCTGCGGCCCCCATGGATACCAGTCCACCGGATCGTTCGCATGCGCGAGCAGATAGGGATCGTGCGAACCGGCCAGGCGGTTGGCGGCGACGGCCTGCGTCGCGGCAAGCGCGCTGCAGCCGGCAAGGCCCAGTAGCAGCACACCGAGCCGCAACAGCGCGCGCATCAGTCATGCTCCAGGGACGTCAACATGCGCGCGATCGCCTGCTCGCGCGCGGACTGCACCGCCTGCGCGATCGCCGCAGGCTTGCCGCCTGACTGCATCACCTGCTGCGCGATCGCGCCGGCCTCCACGGCCAGCGCCGCCTGCAGCGCGGCGAGCAGGCGAGCGCGCTGCGGGTAGGGTTGCTGCGGAAAGTCGCCGCCGCGGCCGCGGTGATCGGCCTCGCAAGCCAGCAGCACCTGCGCAAAGCGCTCGGGCCGACGCAGCGCGTCGCAGCGTTGCAGCAGCCGCAGCGTGGCTTCGGGGCCAAGGTTCGACGCTTTGTGGATGTTGCCATGCTCGGCGGCCACCACCGCAGCCAGTTCGGCGCAGTCACTCGGCACCCGCAGCCGCCGCGCCACCGCTGCGGCCAGCGCCACGCTGCGCTGCTCGTGACCGAGGTGCCGCGGCAGCACCTGCCGCGGTGTGGTGCCCTTGCCCAGATCGTGCATCAGACAGGCCCAGCGCACCGCAAGCGGCGCCTGCAGTGTCACTGCGGCCTGCAGCACCAGCATCACATGCACCCCGGTATCGACCTCGGGGTGATAGTCGGCGCGCTGCGGCACGCCCCACAGCCGGTCGAGCTCGGGCAGCAGCCGCGCAAGCGCGCCGCAGTCGCGCAGCACCGCGAACATGCGCTGCGGGTGATCTTCCATCAGCCCGCGCGCCAGTTCCTGCCATACCCGTTCGGGAACCAGCGCGTCCACCTCGCCGGCCTGCACCATCTGCCGCATCAGCGCCAGCGTCTCGGGCGCTACGGAAAAGTCGGGCAACCGCGCGGCAAAGCGCGCCAGCCGCAGGATGCGCACCGGATCTTCGGCAAACGCCGCCGACACATGACGCAACACCCGCGCCTGCAGATCGTGCTGGCCGTCGTAAGGGTCGATCAGCCTGCCTTGCGCATCCTGCGCCATGGCGTTGATCGTCAGATCGCGGCGCAGCAGGTCGTCCTCCAGTGTGACATCCGGTGCGGCATGCACCGCAAACCCGCGGTAGCCCGGCGCAGTCTTGCGCTCGGTGCGCGCCAGGGCGTATTCCTCGTGGGTGTGCGGATGCAAAAACACCGGAAAGTCGCGCCCCACTGGCAGGAATCCGGCATCGATCATCTGCTGCGGCGTGGCCCCAACCACCACCCAGTCGCGGTCGCCATGCGGCAGCCCGAGCAGTGCATCGCGCACTGCCCCGCCGACGATGTAGGCGCGACCTGGGGGGCGCAGGCAGGACGTGGTCATGCGGCGAGTTTAAATTCGCCGCAGTCGAACAAAGCAACCGCTGCCGCGTTGAAGGCCCGCATGGTCGCCTCAAGGGCGCAAACCTGATCGGGCGTCGGCAGCAGTTGTGTTTGCAGGGTCAGCTTCATATGCGCGAGTACAGGCAAGATAGTGCTATACATCAAGAAGTCTTGATCGAGAGGCGGCGCTTCATCCCCCGACTGAAGTCGGGGGCTTGCGCGCCGAAAATTCTGTGAATGGGCCGGATTGGGTCGATATGCAATTTGCCGCGCTAGCAGGCCGTTGAAAAACGTCGCGAGGATGGCCAGATGCAAGGCGCACGGCGCGCAGCGACCGAGACATATCAAATAGATAGGCGAGGGAGCGAGCACCGTGCAACACCGCAGATGGCCCACCGCAGTAGTTTTTCAACGGCCTGCTAGTGCCGATCGTCCCATCTGGGTTCACCAAGACTGTGCAGGAACCAGAATCACCCGCTATTCATAGCACTGATGCATCCACGTTGCTCCCGGCTCCAGTCACTGATTGTTTGTGACGCAGACACCGCCTTGCATCACCTGCGCCCATCGCAAGGGTGTACAAACGGCGTGGACAGGCCCTAGACTTTACAAAGTCGCCATAAGCGATTTCTCCTGGGTTCGCGCGGTATGTGCGGAAAATCGGCGCGCTCCTGACCAGTTCTGCACAACATTTCGGCGCATGGGACGAGAAACACGACCATCCTTTTCTGCCCCCTGGGCTCAGGACATCGCGCAATGGGCGGAGCATCTGCCGTTGATGGTCGCGTGTTTCGATACACGCCACACCCTGCTGTATTGCAACGCCGCCTACGCCCAGTGGCTAGGCAAGCCTGCCGCGCAGTTGCCGGGGCAGCCGCTTTCGACGCTGGTTGACGAGAAGATGCTGCACACCATCACGCCGCATCTAGATGCCGTGCTGCGCGGCAAGGTCACGCAGTATGAACATCAGGAAGCGCACAGCGGCCGTCAGCCTCGCGGCTGGCTGCAGGTGCGGCTGGTGCCGTTTCCGCCAGACGCGCACGGCGCGACTGGCGGCTATTTCTGCTTCATGCAGGACACTACGCGACTGCACGCCAGCGACAGCTCTCTCGATCTGCTGCGCACTAGCCCGGGGTTGACCACCTGGGAGCTCGACCTGCAGACCGGTCAGATGCACGCCGATCAAAACTGGCTGGATGATGCGCGGCGGTTCGAACCCAAGACCTTCACCCTTGCCGAGTGGTTGGGCCATGTCGTGCCTGCCGATCTGCCGGCGCTCGAGCAGGCCATTGCCCGCATCAGCGCGCCCGGTGGTTTTGTGCAGACGGTGGAAACGCGCTTCATCCGCTCCGACGGCAGCGTGCTGACCACCATGAACCACGGCATGGTGCGCGAGCGCGGTGTCGATGGCGTTGCCACGCGCATTTTCGGGCTAACCTGGGATATCAGCGAGCTGCGGCAGACGCAGCATCGACTAGTGCGCAGCGAAAGCCGGTTTCGCATGCTCGCCGAGCTGTCCAGCGAGTGGTTCTGGGAGTCCGATGTCAACGACGTGCTGACCTACATCAGCCGCAGCAGTCGTCGCGTCGATGAGTCGCCGCTGGCGGGGTTGAACCTGATCGGGCAGAACCTCAACGCGCTCTATCCGGGGCAGGAGTTCTCGCCGGAGTGGGCGCAGCTGCGCTTTTTGATGGGGGAACGCGCGGAGGTTCGCGATCTGGTCGTGCCGTTCCGCCTGGGGTCAGACCAGGCGCTGCTGTGGTGGCGCATCGACGCTGCGCCAATGATCGACGCGTTCGGCCTGTACCAGGGCTACCGTGGGGTGGTGCGCGACGTGACCAAGGCGCGCCAGGACGAGGAAAAGCTCGAACTGGCCGCCTATCGCGACGCGCTCACCGGGTTGGCCAACCGCACCCTGTTCGAGCGGCATGTCGAGGACGCGGTTGCCGTGACCCCGCCAGGGCAGAGCTTTGCTGTGCTGTTCATCGACCTAGACCGTTTCAAGCTGATCAACGATGCGCTAGGCCACGCTGCGGGCGACCGGGTGCTGGTGGAAACCGCGCAGCGTCTGGTGCAGCTCGCCCGTCCGAACAACACCGCAGCCCGCTTCGGCGGCGATGAATTTCTCATTCTCGCGCGCGATGCGCAGGATGCGGCGCAGGCCATACGCCTGGCCCAGCTGGTGCAGAACACCCTGAGCGAGCCGATGGCGCACGGCGAGCGCACCCTGCAGACCACCGCGAGCATCGGGGTGGCGGTGTACCCGCAGCATGGGCGCACCGCCGCCGAATTGCTTGGCCACGCAGACGCGGCGCTGCACGAATCCAAGACACAGGGACGCAGCCGGGTGGAGTCGTTCTCGGCGACGCTGCAATCGCGCATCGAGCGTCGCTCGCAACTGGAGGAGGAACTGCACGCTGCAATCGCCAATCGGCGCTTCGAGGTGCATTTCCAGCCGATCTGGGCACGCAAGCAAAGCGTGCTGCTGCACGACGAATCGGCCACGCTGCCCACCTTGCGCAGCGCCTACCAGATTGCCGGGGTCGAGGCACTGGCGCGCTGGACGCGCGGCAACGGTGAGCGGGTCGCACCCGACGAGTTCATTGCCATCCTGTCTGACTGCGGCTTACTCGACAGCTTCGGCCCGGTGATGCTGTCAATCGCGCTCGAGGGCTTTGCGCGGCTGCGCAAGGAGCAGGGTTTCACCGGTTCGCTCGCATACAACATCTCCCCCCGGCAACTGCATGTCAGCGCCTGCGTGTCGTGCGTGCAGGACCTGGCGCGCAGTTTCGACATTCCCTGCGACCGGCTGGTGCTCGAACTCACCGAAAACGTCCAGATCGAGCACAACCACGACCTGCTCGCAGTGCTCGACGCCTTTCGCACCATGGGCGTGCAACTCGCGCTCGACGACTTCGGCGTGGGTTACTCCAATCTTGGCTATCTCACCCGGCTGCCGGTGCAGCAGATCAAGATCGACCGCGCCATCGCCTGCGGCGTGAGCACAGACCGCTTCAAGGCCGCGATCGCCCGCGCCACCCTCACCATGGCCAAGACCCTGGGACTGGACGTCGTGGCCGAGGGCGTGGAAAGCGTGGCCGACCTGCTGTGGATGGAACGCGCCGGCTGCCCGATGATCCAGGGCTGGGTGTTCTCGCGCGCACTCAACCTGCAGCAGATGCTCAACCTGCTGCGCGACCTGCAGGACATCACCCGTTGACCCTTCAGCGCGCCCCTCTCGACCGGGCACGCCAGGGTATGAACGCCTCTGCCGATCCCCCACAGGGTGGGGGGAGGAGCCGCGCTGCGCAACGTCAGTCCTCTCCCGCCCCACGCGTGGGGCGGGTTGGGGTGGGATCGGGTGCCCCGCTCACTGCGCCGGGCGCAGCTCCCGCCGCAGGATCTTGCCCACCGGGGTCTTGGGCAGTTCGCTGCGGAATTCGATGTATTTCGGGCGCTTGTAGCCGGTGAGCTGGTCGTGGAGAAAGTCGCGCAATTGCTGCTCGGTGAGTGCCGGGTCTTTTTTCACGATAAACAGCTTGACCGCCTCGCCCGAATTGGCGTCGGGCACGCCCACTGCGGCGGCCTCGAGCACACCCGGGTGCATCACCGCCACGCCCTCGATCTCGTTGGGATAGACATTGAACCCGGACACCAGGATCATGTCCTTCTTGCGGTCGATGATCTTGACATAGCCCCGGGCGTCGACCACCCCGATATCCCCGGTGCGCAAAAAGCCCTCCGGCGTGAAGGCGGCTGCGGTTTCATCCGGGCGGTTCCAGTAGCCGCGCATCACCTGCGGCCCGCGCAACGCAATCTCGCCGTGTTGGCCCGGCGGAACCTCCTTGCCTTTGTCGTCGACCAGCTGCAGCTCGGTCGACGGAATCGGCATGCCGATGGTGCCGCTGAACCGATCGGTGTCGGTCGGGTTGCAGATCGCCGACGGCGAGGTCTCCGACAGCCCGTAGCCTTCGCAGATCGGGCAGCCGGTACGCTCCAGCCAGCGCTTGGCCACCGCCTCCTGCACTGCCATGCCGCCGCCCAGGCACATCTTGAGATTGCCCCAGTTCACCTTGTCGAAGTCCGGGTGGTTGAGCAGACCGTTGAACAGCGTGTTCACAGCAGGGAAGGAATGCAGCTCGTACTTTGCCAGCTCCTTGATCATCGCCGGCAGGTCGCGCGGGTTGGGGATGAGGATCATCATCCCGCCCTCGTAGGCCGACAGCATCATGATCACGGTGAACGCGAAGATGTGATAGAGCGGCAGTGCGCAGATGGTGTTGAGCTGCTTGTCCTTGGGCAACTTGCCCAGCGCCGGCGCGTACCACGCGGCCGACTGCAGGATGTTGGCCACGATGTTGCGATGGGTGAGTGTTGCACCCTTGGCCACGCCGGTGGTGCCGCCGGTGTATTGCAGCAGTGCCACGTCCACTGCGCTGATCTGCGGCGGGACAAACCGCAGCGATGCGCCTTGACGCAGTGCCGCAATCCAGGTCACATGTCCGGGCAGCGACCAGCGAGGCACCAGCCGCTTCTTGCGACGCACCACATAGTTGACGATCATCCCGAGCGGAAAGCCCAGGGTTTCGCCCATATTGGCCACCACGACATGCCGCACCGCGGTGTGCACGATGACCTGCTGCAGGGTGTGGGCGAAGTTTTCCAGGATAATGATGGCCACCGCGCCACTGTCCTTGAGCTGGTGCTCGAGTTCGCGTGGGGTGTAGAGCGGATTGACATTGACCACCACCAGACCGGCACGCAGCACAGCGGCGACCGCCACCGGATACTGCGGCACATTGGGCATCATGATCGCCACCCGGTCGCCCTTTGTCAGCCCGATCAACTGCAGATACGCCGCCAGCGCCGTGCTCTGCGCCTCCCACTGCGCATAGCTGGTCTTGTGGCCCATGAAGGCAAAGGCCGGACGGTCGGCATACGCCCTGAAACTTCGTTCGAGCAATTCGCCGACATGGGAAAAAATGTCCGGGTCGATGTCCGCAGGCACGCCTGCGGGATAGTTCGCCAGCCAGATCCGCTCCATCAACTGTCTCCTGCTTTGTCTTTGATCGGCAGTGATACGGGAAAAAAGCACGCCCGTTCGTTTTTTGGAACATAGCCGATTCGGCAGGTTTCCGCTAGGCACTGCTCAGGGTTTCGCCGCGGCTGCTGCGCCCTCCTCGGCCGCAGCCACCCCCAGGCGACTGCGCAGTGCGGCGATGCGCGCCAGCGCGGCGTCCTTGTTGCTCGCCCTGGGCTGGCCGGTCTGCATTTCGGAAATGAAGCGGCTGGGTGTGCACGCAGCGGCGCCGCGGCCCTTCTTGCGCCTGGCGCACCAGCTCAGCAGCAGAGTCTGGCGCGCGCGCGTCACACCCACATACATCAGGCGGCGCTCCTCCTGCAGCGCGATATCGGTCAGCGGCCGTTCATCGGTGAAAAACGGCAGCAGCCCTTCCTCGCAACCAGCCAGCACCACATGCGGCCATTCCAACCCCTTAGCCGCATGCAGGGTGCACAGGGTAACCGCGTCGCGCTGCTCGCCGCGCTCCTGCAATTGTGTAATGAGGGAGATGGTCTGCGCGATCTGGGTCAGGCCGACCTGGTCTTCCTCGGCCTTGCGCTCGATCCAGCCGCAGAAGTCGTCCACGTTTTTCCAGCGCTGCTCGGCTTCGCGCGGGTTGTCGCTGTGTTCCTCCAGCCAGGCGCGGTAGCCGATGGCCTCGAGCAGTTCGCGCAGCAGCTCGCCCGCTGGCGCGGTGCGGGCACGCCATTCGATGTCGTGCAGCAGGCGGCCGAACTCGCGCAAATGATCGGCCGGCCGCGCACCCACTGCGGCAGGCATCGAGTCGCGAAACAGCGCCTCGAACAGCGAGACTTTCCACTGCGCGGCAAAGCTGCCGAGCGCCGCCAGGGTTTGCGGCCCGATGCCGCGGCGCGGGGTGGTGACCGCGCGCAGAAACGCCGGATCGTCATCCGGGTTGGCCAGCAGCCGCAGATAGGCGCAGATGTCCTTGATCTCGGCCCGGTCGAAAAAGCTCTGCCCGCCGCTGACCACATAGGGAATGTTGGCACGGCGCAGCGCCTGCTCGAGCGGGCGCGACTGGTGGTTGGCGCGGTACAGCACCGCGATGTGCTCCAGCTTGGCGCCCCGCCCGCTGCGCAGTGCCTGGATGCGTGCAACCACCATCTGCGCCTCTTCGTCTTCGTTCGCCGCCTGCCGCACCTCCACCGCCTCGCCTTCACCGTGCTCGCTCCACAGGCTCTTGGGATAGAGCTTGGGGTTGCTCTGGATGATGGCATTGGCCGCGCGCAGGATGGCGTTGGTCGAGCGGTAGTTCTGCTCGAGCTTGATGACCTCAAGCGTGGGCCAGTCGGTCTGCAGGCGCTTGAGGTTGTCTAGCGTCGCGCCGCGCCAGCCGTAGATGCTCTGGTCATCGTCGCCCACCGCGGTGAAGCGACCGTTTTCGCCGACCAGCAGCTTGAGCAGGTCATACTGCGCGGCGTTGGTGTCCTGGTATTCGTCCACCAGCAGATAGCGCAGCTTGTCCTGCCAGTGCGCGCGCACGTCGGCATGCTGCTGCAACAGGGTGACGGGCAGCCAGATCAGGTCGTCGAAATCGACCGCCTGATAGGCCTGCAGCATGTCGGCATAACGCGCGTAGACCCTCGCGGCCACGCGCTCGTCGTCGCTCTGGGCCGCACGGGCTGCGGCCTCGGGCGTGTGCATGGCGTTCTTCCACAGGCTGATGGTCCATTGCCAGCGGCGGGCCTGGGCGTTGTCAGTCGTGCCACCGGCGTCGCGCAGCAGGCCGGTCACGTCATCTGCCGAGAGGATGGAAAACCGCGGCTTAAGCCCCAGCGCCTCGCCGCTTTCGCGCAGCATGCGCACGCCCAAAGCGTGGAAGGTGGAGATGGCGAGCTTGCTGGCCACGCCGCGCTTGTCCACCAGTTGCGCGGCGCGCTCGCGCATTTCCGCTGCGGCCTTGTTGGTGAAGGTGATCGCGGCAATGCGCTCGGGTTCGAGGCCGGCACGCAGCAAGCGCCCGATCTTGTGCGTGATGACCCGCGTCTTGCCGCTGCCCGCCCCGGCGATGACGAGGCAGGGCCCGGACAGATGGGCGACGGCACGTTCCTGGGCGGCGTTGAGCATGAGGCATTTGAAGACGCAAAGCGGTGCAGTGTAAGACCCGCACCGCAGCGCGAATCAAACCACGGCCCGGTCCGCCTTCGCCTTGCCGTAGGAACGCTCAACTCGGGCAACGCGGACTGCATAGTCGACATACCACTTGGCCTTGCCCAGGGCTTGCGCGCCAAGGTGTTCGACCTGTTGTTTCCAGCGGGCCACCGCATCCAGGGACGACCAATAAGACACGGTGATGCCAAAGCCGTCGGCGCGCCGGACGCTCTCAATCCCAAGGTAGCCCGCTTGTTGGGGCGCCAATTCGGCCATGCGCCGTGACATGGCCTCATAGCCAGCGTCGTCCGCGGACCGAAGGGATGAAAAAATCACAGCGAAATACGGAACCTGCGCATCAAAGCAGGCTATGGGGGAAGCCGCATGACTTTCGCTGGCCGGTGCCCCTTGCGCGCGGTAAGGCTCATTCGCGGGCAAGAAAACCCCCTCGGCCCTGGCTTGCGTCGTCCACCTGGCCACCGCCGGATGAGCAGCGACTGCCTGCACATAACGCCAGGCCCAGTCCGGCAGCGTGGGGCGGTAGGTGACAAAACGCATGCAGACCGGGGCGTAGAACGCATCGACCAGGCCGAATGCGCCGAAGAGGAAGGGGCCGCCGCTGGTCTGCAGCGCGCCTTGCCACATTCGCAGGATCTGGTCGATGTCGCGCTGCACGGCCGGGTTCCAGCCCCGGCCCGGCAGATCGGCCTCGATGTTCATCACCATGTGCTCGCGCAAGGCGCCAAAGCCGCTGTGCATGCTGGCGCACAGGCTGCGAGCCAGCGCCCGCTCCGCCACGTCTTGGGGCCAGAGTGAAAGCTCCGGAAAACGCTCGGCCAGGTATTCGCCGATGGCCAGCGAGTCCCAGATGCGCAGATCGCCGTCTTCGAGCACCGGCACCTTCGCCACGGGCGAGAGGGCCGACAACTGGGCGAACTCGGGCGTGTCGAGCCAGTGCGGGCGTTCTTCGAAGGGAATGCCAAACGCGGTCATCGCCACCCAGGGGCGCATGGACCAGGAGGAATAATTTTTGTTGCCGATGTGCAGGACGAACATGACGGCCATCGCTCGGGAGAGAAAGGCCGCCATCGTACCGCCCGGCCCCGCGCTTTCCAAACCGTTTTTTCGCATAGCCGCCATGCGGGCGGCGCATGGTGGATGCCCTTTGAAAATCAGCGCCCCGCCCTGGCACGCAGCGCCTCGTACTCGGATTCCTGGTATCTCGGATCGAGGTAGGTGGGTGCGATCGCTTCGAGCGATTCGGGATGCGGCACGCCCAGCGCGGGGACGAAGCCGGGCAGCGCCCCAGTGCACACGCTGTCGACTTTCATCGAGTCGAGGTTGTCGCGGCTCATCAGGGGTGTGCCCGGAGCCAGTTCCATCAGCCAGGCCTGCAGCCGTCCAAGCGCATCGGGCAGCGGGATGACGGCGCGGCCCTGACCGGCGCCGACCCGCGCCCACTGGCCGGACAGGCGCACCAGTTCAGCCAGGGTGTAGACATGCGGGCCGCAAAGCGCATAGGTCTGGCCGATGGTGTCGCGCGCCTGCGGCCCGACCAGGCTGTTGACGAACGCCGTGACCACATCGCCGACGTACACCGGGGCAAAACGGGTTTTCGCCCCGGCAAGCGGCACGACCGGAAACACCCGCTGCAGCTTGGCGAAGGTATTGAGAAAGTTGTCTTCGGGGCCGAACACCACCGAGGGCCGAAAAATAGTGAGGTCGATCCCGGCCTGCGCCTTGAGCGCCGCCTCGCCGTCGCCCTTGGAACGCAGATACATCGACGGCCCGTTGGAATCGGCACCGAGCGCGCTCATGTGCACCACACGGCGCACCCCGTGCTGCGTGCAGGCCGCAGCGATGCGCCGCGGCAGCTCGACATGCGCGCGGGCGAAGTCGGGTCCATAGGGCTGGCCGCGCCGGCCTTGCAGAATGCCCACCAGGTTGACCACCGCGTCGCGCCCGGCGATCAGCCGCGACAGCGTGGCATCGTCGTGCACATCGGCCTCGACCACATCAACCAGCGGCAGCTGCACCAGATGGCGCGCACGCTGGCGGCGGCGGGTCGGCACCGTGACAAAGTGATTGCCCAGCGACAGGGCGTTGACCAGGCGGCTGCCGATGAATCCGCTGCCGCCGATGACGAGGATGTCGAGTTGCATACGCGTTGCGTCCAAGTTGATCAAAACTCAGGTGAATTTTCTGCTGCGCGGCCCGCTGGCCGCTCGCGACGACATCTTCACAACTTCTCAGCGCTGCGTGCTGGCCAGCATGGCCTCGGCCGGGCCGATGTCACCGAGCCGCGCCTTGAGCGACTGGGGCTTGCCGCTGAGAATGGCGGCGTACACCGTGGCATTGGCCAACACCCGCTTGACATAGTCGCGCGTCTCGGCAATCGGAATGTTTTCTGCGAAGATAGCGCCGGGCAGCAGCGGCCGGTCGGGCGACCCCATGTTGCGCCAGCGCAGCGGCCGCCCGGGCCCGGCGTTGTAACCTGCTGCGGCCAGCGCCTCTGAGCCGTCGAACTGCTGCAGCAGCCCGCTCAGGTAGGCGCTGCCCAGCTGCACGTTCACCCCGACATCGGCGATCTGCTCATGGCTGTAGTCGGCCAGGCCGATCTTGCGCGCCACCAGACGGGCCGTGGTCGGCATGAGCTGCATCAGCCCCGAGGCACCCACCCAGGATTTGATGTTGGCGATGAAACGCGATTCCTGCCGGATCAGGCCAAACAGGAACGCCTCGCTCACACCCTGCTGCTGCGAGGCCCGGGCAATGGCGTCGCGGTAGGGCATGGCGTAGCGCTGCGCGATGTCCACGCCGCTGGTCACCCGCTCGCTGGTGTTGATGCAGCGATCCCAGATCTGCTCGCGGCAAGCGAGCTCGGCCGCAGCCTGGATCTGTTCGTCGCTCAGCCCGCGCAGCGAGAAATTCCATTCGCGCACCGCTTCATTGCGCAGATCAAGGCTGAACAGCGCAAGCGACCGCTGGATACCGGGCCGCACCGCCTGCTGCGCCACCGCCGCCAGCGGCGCCGGCGGCAGCGAAGCTGGCAGGCTGATTTTCATGCCCAGCGCATCGGTGGCGAGCTGGCCGTAGAAATCCCAGGGATTGGCCACCTGCGCCAGCAGCGCACGGCCCTCGATCGGATGGCCAAGCCGCTCCAGCGCGCGGGCATGCCAGTAGGTCCACGCGGGGTCTTTGTCACCCTGGTCGATCAGGATGCGGGTGGCGCTGCGCACCTGCGCCCAGTCCTGCGCGCGCAGCGCAGCGCGCACCTGCCATTCGAGCACCACGGGTGAGGGAACATAGCTCGGGTCGGCCTGGTTCATGCGGGCGAAGTCGCGCGCGGCGTCGGGCTGCAGATTCAGCGCCGCGGACAGGCCGATGCGTCCCCACAGCTGCGCCCGGTCGCGCGCAGGCAGTGCGGAAAAATTGTCCTGCAGCAGCCGCGCAGCCTGGTCGGGGTCTTGCCGCGCCATGCTCAGCAGCGCCAACACTAGGTACTGTCTGCTGCCTGCGTCGGCAACTGCTGTCTGCGCGCCACGGCGCACCACATCGAGCAGGTAGCGCACCGCATCGGTGTCAGTCTGCGCCAGGATGCGCCAGCTTCCCGGCGGCAGGAAGGGGGCGAGCAGGTCGCGCCCCTGCCTGGCACGGCCGTCCTCGTAGAACCGTCGCATGCGCTGCCACAGCATCTCGCGCGACATCGCGCCGCTATGCAGCAGCGCGGTGGCTGCGCTGTTGCACCCCGGGCCGCCGGTGCGCTGATCCATCCACAGTTTGAATACCTGTGCGGTGACGTCGGCATGCCGGGTGACGAACTGGCTTTGCAGGTCGTAGCACTGCACCTGCGGATCGTCGCGCATGATGAACTGCGGGTAGACGCGGTTGAAGTCGTCCCAGTCCTGGCGCTTGCCCAGTTCGAGCAGCCAGTCGTTGCGCAGGCGGTCGAGCACGTAGGTGTGCGGGTAGGCGGCCGCGAAAGCGTCGAAATCCTGTTGCGTGGCCTTGGCGAGCGTGGGCTTGATCGCCCAGTATGCAACCCAGGGCTCGAGCAGCGTGCCCTTGAGCAGCGGCAACGCATCGCGTGCGGGCTGCGGGTCGCCGCGCTGTGCTGCCTTCTGCGCCGCGAGAATGCGCTGTGCCTGATCAGCAGGGATCTGCGGCATCGGCAGCAAGGCCCTCGGTGCCGCGCTCGAGCCGGTTTGGGGCGGGGCCGCGTCGGACTGCGCCAGGACCGGCAGCGCACAGCAGCCCAAACCCAGCGCCAGGCCCAGCAACGCGCAGCGGCGCAAAATAGGCGGTAACAACCCGAGCAATTTCATAGGACGTCAGCTTACCGTGAACCCGCCGCTCTACGATCCATTGTCCCCTGATCTGCCTCAGAATTTGCGCGCCGACCTGCGCCGCGAGTTGATCGCCAGGCGGCAGGCCCTGCCCGATCTGCCTCGGCGACAGGTCGCGCTGGCGCTGCGGCTGCGGCAGGTGCTCGACGCGCTGGAGCCCGAGTCGCTGGGTGCCTACTGCGCCACCCGCGGCGAGTTCGACCCGCTGCCCACGGTGAGCGCCTGGCTGGCCGAGCATCCCGCCTGCACCCTTGCCCTGCCCCGCGTCACCGAGGCCACGAAGCAGATGGAGTTCATCGCCTGGACGCCTGGCGAGGCGCTGCGCCCCGGGCCCTACGGCATTGCCGAGCCCACCGGACAGACCGTCGTGCATCCCTCCACCCTGCTCGTGCCCTGCGTGGGCTTTGCCGACGTGGGGCTGCGGCTGGGCTACGGCGGCGGCTACTACGACCGCTACCTGGCCGGCCGTGAAGAGGTTTACACCATCGGCCTGAGCTACGCTTGCTGCGAGCTGCAGCAGCTCGACATGCAGCCGCACGACCAGCTCATGGACCTGGTCCTGACCGAAGACGGCCTCTACGGCCTGGATGCCTTGTCGCTGACTCTGGACGATTGAACACGCGCACTGTCGGCCCGCTGCTTGCCGAGGCCGACCTCACCCTTGACCCCAGCGGCCAGCCCGCCAGTGCACGGTATGGCGATATCTATGCCAGCCGTGCCGGCGCACTGGGTCAGGCGCGCTCGGTGTACCTGCGCGGCTGCGGCCTGCTCGACACCCCGGCGCGCTGGGCCGGACAGTCGCAGTTCACCATTCTGGAAACCGGTTTCGGCCTGGGAGTGAATTTCCTCGCCACCTGCGCCGCATGGCGCGCCGACCCGCAACGCTGCACGCGCCTGGATTACGTCAGCCTGGAACTGCACCCTGTGCGCGCCGCCGACCTGCTGGCGCATGCTCCGCCCGAACTGAGGGACTTGGCTGCCATGCTAGCAGCGCAATGGCCGCCACCAGTGCGCGGCCTGCATGTCATTACTTTCGACAGCCTCCTCACCCGTAGGGAGGAAGAAGCCGCCTCGGCCCCATCCCGCGGGAAAAGCCAGGAGGGGGATCCGCCCAGCGGCATCACCCTTTACCTCGCCTTTGGCGATGCGGCCGAACTCGCGCCCAGGCTCCGGCTGGCCGCCGATGCGGTCTATCTCGACGGTTTCGCCCCGGCGCGCAATCCGCAGATGTGGACTCCCGAACTGCTGCGCGCCCTGGCCCGCCTGGTCAAACCCGGTGCGCGCGCGGCCAGCTATACCGTGGCGCACGCGGTCCGGCACGGGCTGGAACAGGCTGGGTTCGAGGTGGCCTTGCTACCCGGCTGGGGCGGCAAGCGCCAGCGCCTGCAAGCCACCTTCAACCCCCGCTGGAAACGCACCCGCCGCACCTTGCCCGCCTCCTGGCCCGCAACACAACCGCGTCACGCCGTGGTCATCGGGGCCGGCATCACAGGGGCGGCCTGCGCCCATGCCCTGGCGCAGCGCGGCTGGACGATCGAGGTACTCGAAGCCGGACCGCACCCTGCCGGCGGCGGCTCGGCCATGCCCGCGGGTCTGTCCCATCTGCAACCCTCGGCAGACGACAACCTGCTGTCGCGGCTGACCCGCGCCGGCATGGCCGCGCTGCGCCGCGCGCTGCCGGTGCAATCCACCGACCTTGCCCGTTTCGGCCCCGCCCTGCTCACCCCGGCTGACGCCGAAGAAGCCGAACGCATGCGCGACTGGCGCGACCGTGTGCGCCTGCCACCGCAACTGGCACAGTGGACTGCGCAAGGCTGGCTGGTGGACAGCACAGTGCTCGCCAATCGGGCACTGTGCGCCGCGTGGCTGGACACGCCGCGCATCATCTTGCGCTGCAGCCATGCGGTCGCCCTGCTGCAGCGCGATGGCACCAACTGGGTGTTACGCGACGCCGACGGCCGCATCCTGACCCGCGCGCCGCAGGTCGTGCTGGCAAGCGCGCTGCAGACCCCCCGCCTGCTCGCCGCAAGCGGTCTGATTCCCGACACCGACTGGCTGCCGCTGCGCGCTCTGCGCGGGCAGGCACAGGCGCTGCCCGCCCGCCTGTGGCCTGCGCTGCAGGCCATCGAGCAGCCGTGGATGGGCAGCGGCTACGCTCTGCACCTGCCCCCGGCTGCAGTGCGCCTTGTGCAGCCTGCAACCGATTCGCAAGACACTGACTGGCTGCTGATCGGCGCGACATTCGAGCCCGAAGACAAGCCGCTCACCCCCGAGCAGGCCTGGGCGCGCAACCGCGACAGTCTGGCCGCGCTCACCACGCAGCCGCCGCTGCCAGAACATGCCGATACCCTACGCCATTTCGCCGGCACCCGCGCCACCAGCATTGACCGTCTGCCGTACTGCGGCGCCCTGCCCGACCTGACCGCACTGCTGGCCGATCCGCAGCGCGCCGCAGGCAGGCAATTGTTCGAACTGCCCCGCCTGCCCGGACTGGCGGTGTGCGCTGGCATGGGCTCACGCGGCCTGACCCTGGCCGCTTTGCTGGCCGAGGTGCTGGCCGCGCAGATCGAAGGCACGCCGCTGCCGATCGAAACTGACCTGGCCGACGCCCTCGACCCCGCCCGCGTGACGCTGCGGCGGCTGCGCCACCCCTTGCACGCAGCGCGCTAGGGCCTGCCACGCCGCGAACTGAGCCGCCAGCCACTCGAGCATGGCCTTGCACCTCGGGGCGCTGGCGCGCGCCCGACCTGCGCCAACTCGGGGCGCATACCGGGGTGATTTCCTCGCCGAACAGAAAGGTGGTGTGCGCGGTCTGAAACTCGCCCAGCCGCGGAATCAGCCGCTGGCCAAGGGGAGCGCGACGACGTGTTTCTGCAGTCCGGCGACAGCTATCGCCGCCGCGGCGAGGCCGGGCGGTGGTCACGCTGTGGAGCGGCGCTGGAGCGCGGCGCGCGGGGGGGGGGGGGACAGTGCAGTGCGGGCGGCAGTCCCTCAGCCCACGGCGAACAGCTCGCGCTCCATCCAGTCGGCCAGCGCATGCGCCACGGCGTGAGGCGCTTCGGCCATGAGGTTATGGCCGCAGTCGAGCAGCACCGTGCGGTTGAGCGGCAGCGCCTCGCGCAGGCTGGCGGCGGCGGGAGGCGGGGTCATGCGGTCGTGCTCGCCCAGCAGGAACAGCGTAGGGCCGCCCCATTGCCGCGCGGCGGTCTCCCCAGCGTCGTATTCATTGCACGCCTTCAGATCGCTGGCCAGCAGGCTGCCCCCGGGCCAGTTCGCCTGCTGCCGCAGCAACAGGTCGCGGTAATGCGCGGGCGACTGATCGCCCTGTGCCAGCGCGGGCGAATCTGCCTGCGCATACGACCAGCGCACCACGTTGTCGATCGCCTCGGCGGGCGCGGTCTCGGCCTGCGCCAGCAGCCGCCCGGACACCCGCATCGGAAACGCCGTACCCAGCAACGCCAGACCGCGCACCTGCGCCGGACGCTGCCCTGTGGCGTGCAGCGCGACCAGCGAGCCCATGCTGTGCCCGGCGAGCACCACCACGCCGGTCTGGTGCGCGTCGAGCTGGCGCCACACCCAGTCGGCCATGGCCTCGATGCTCGGCAGCGGCGGCCCGGGCGTGGCGCCGTGCGCAGGCAGTTCCAGTGCCAGTACGGCCCAGCCGCGCCGCGACAGCCAGCCGGTCTGCGCAGCCCACACACTGGCGTCGCCGCCGGCGCCGTGCAGCAAGACCAGCGGCGTGGTTGGGGGACTGAATGGGGGCATCGTCTGCATCCTACTTCCGGTGGGCCCTGCTGCGGGAATGTCCTCTGGCCCGCACACGGCCTGCTGACTATAGTTCGGCTCACGTCAGGTCCGAGGAGAATCCCATGAAAGTCAGCGATATTCTGCGCGTCAAAGGCCATGTGCTGTTCACGGTTGCGCCGCAGACCAGCCTGCTACAGGCGGTGCAGACCATGGCGCAGCACGACATCGGCTCCCTGGTGGTCATGGAACAGGGCAAACTCGTCGGCCTGCTCACTTTTGCCGAGGTGATGGCTGCAGTCGCCGAGGGGCAGGGCATCTTGGGCGCGCACACCGTGGCTGAGTGCATGCAGACGCATGTGGAGGTCTGCGGCCCCGACACCACCTTGGACACCCTGCGCCGCACCATGCTGGACGCCGGGTTGCGCTACATCCCGGTGATGCAGGGCGGCACGCTGCTGGGCGTGATCTCCTTTCACGACGTGGCGCAGGCAGTGGTGCGCGAGCAGGATTTCGAGAACCAGATGCTCAAGGCCTACATCCGCGACTGGCCGCAGGACGAAGGCCTGCCCGAGAACACCGCACCGGTGGCGACTTCGGCGCCTGCGCGAAACTGAGAAGTTGTGAAGCTTGTCGTCGCAAGCAGCCCGCTGCCCATGCGCACGACGCGCAGGGTCCAGACTGATCAACCAGATCGGCCAGACCCGAGCACCGCGCTTTAGCAGGCCGTTGAAAAACGTCGCGAGGATGGCCAGATGCAAGGCGCACGGCGCGCAGCGACCGAGACATATCAAATAGATAGGCGAGGCAGCGAGCACCGTGCAACGCCGCAGATGGCCCACCGCAGTAGTTTTTCAACGGCCTGTTATGCCCAGCGGGCTGCGCAGTAGAGAGATTCGCAACTTCTGAGGCGCAGCAGCCAGGCCAGGCCGGGTAGCATTGAGGAGCAGCGGCCGCGTGCGCCGCCCTCACTCCCGCCTCATGCCCACTTTGCTGTATCTCCACGGTTTTCGCTCGTCGCCACAGTCAGCCAAGGCGCGTGTCACCGCGCAGCGGGTGGAGCAAATCAATCGGCAGCGGGCTGCGTCGGGCGAACCGCAGATCCGCTGGCTGTGTCCGCAGCTTCCGCCCTCGCCACGGCAGGCCATGCAGCTGTGCGAAAACTTGGTGGGCGACACACCGGGCGAGGATTTGCGGCTGATCGGCAGTTCGCTCGGCGGGTTTTACGCCACCTGGCTGGCGCACACCCGTGGCGCACGCGCCGCGCTGCTCAACCCGGCGGTCGATCCGGCGCGCGATCTGCGCGGGCAGATCGGCCCGCAGACCGTCTGGCACGATCCGACACTGCGCTTTTCCTTTACCGCCGCGCATGTGGACGAGCTGCACGCGCTGGAAGTCGGCGATCTGCGCGCGCCTGTCCCCAATCCGCAACGCTATTTTGTGATCATCGCCCAGGGTGACGAGGTGCTGGACTGGCGCGAGATGGCGGCACGCTACCGCGGTGCACACTGCACCATCCTGCCCGGCGGCGACCACGCACTGTCCGACTACGCTCAGCGGCATCTCGACCCTGTGCTGCGCTGGTGCCTGGGCACCGCGCCCTGACCCCGCTCCTTCAAGGAAATCCATCATGCGACTTCAAGGCCACATCGCACTCATCACCGGCGCAGCGCAAGGCATCGGCCTGGCCACCGCGCGCAAATTCGCTGCCGAGGGTGCCAGCCTCGTGCTGTGCGACCGCAACGCAGACACCCTCGACCCGGTGGCCGCCGAGCTACGTGCCGCTGGCACGCCCGTGTTGGCGCAGGCGCTGGACGTGTCCGACCGGGCCGCGTTCACCGCCCTGGTCGATGCGGCGATCGCGCGCTTCGGCCAGATCGATACCCTGGTCAACAACGCCGGCATCACCCGCGATGCGCGGCTGGTGAAAATGACCGACGAACAGTTCGACGCAGTGATCGAGGTGAACCTGCGCGCAGTGTTCCGCTGCACGCAGATCGTCGCCACGCACATGATCGAACGCGGCAGCGGGGCGATACTCAGCGCCTCCAGCGTGGTCGGGCTGTATGGCAATTTCGGCCAGACCAACTATGCCGCGACCAAGGCCGCAGTCATCGCCATGACCAAGACCTGGGCGCGCGAGCTCGGCCCCAAGGGTGTGCGGGCCAATGCCGTCGCCCCGGGGTTCATCCAAACCCCGATGCTGGCCACGATTCCCGACAAGGTGATGCAGCAACTGGCCGAGCGCGTGCCGCTGCGGCGCCTGGGCCAGGCCGAAGAGATCGCCAGCGTCTATGCCTTTCTCGCCAGCAGCGAGGCCAGCTACATCAACGGCGCGGTCATCGAGGTCGATGGCGGGATGACGCTATGAGCAATGTGCTGTTCGAAGACGGCGGCAAGTTCCACGCCGGGCGCATCCTCAGCGAGGCCGAAACCAGCCTGCAGGTCGAACTCGAATCGGGCCGACGGCAGAAGATCAAGGCCGCGCAGGCGCTGGTGCGGTTCGACAAGCCCGCACCGCCCGAGCTGATGCACTGGGCGCAGGCGCAGCAGGACGGCATCGACCTGGACCTGCTGTGGGAATTCGCCCCCGAAGACGAATTCCACTTCGACCAGGTCGCTGCCGACTACTACGGCGGCACGCCCGATGCAAGCCAGCGCGCCGCCATCTTGCTGCGGCTGTTTTCCGCGCCGCATTACTTCCAGCGTCGCGGCCGGCAGGGGCAGTTCCGCAAGGCACCCCGGCAACAGGTGCAGGCAGCGCTGGCAGCACTAGCGCGCAAGGAAGAGCAGCTGCGACAAATCGAGAGTTTTGCCACCGAACTGGCCGCTGGCCGTTGCCCGCAGCCCATCGCCGACAAGCTCTATCAAATCCTGTTCAAGCCGGACAAGAACAGCCTGGAATACAAGGCCGTGGCGTTGGCGGTCAAACAGACCGGGCGTGGCGCGCTGACTCTGCTGCGCGATGCCGGTGCGATCGCCTCGCCCTGGACGTTTCACATGCAGCGCTTCCTGCTGGAGCGCTTTCCCAAGGGCACCGGGTTCCCTGCGCTGCCGGTGCCGCAGTACAACGACGCCCTGCCGCTGGCGCCAGTTGCAGCCTTCAGCATCGACGACTCGGCCACCACCGAGATCGACGACGCCTTCTCGCTGCAATGGCTGGAGGGTCGCCGGGTGCGGCTGGGCATCCACATTGCCGCGCCGGCGCTGGCGCTGCCGCGCGATTCCGACTGGGAGCAGGTGGCGCGGCAGCGCCTGTCCACGGTCTATATGCCCGGCGACAAGATCACCATGCTGCCCGAGGTGCTGGTGCAAACCTTCTCCCTGCAAGCCGGACGCGACTGCCCGGCGCTGTCGCTGTACTGCACCGTGGGAGACGATCTGCAGCCCACCGATTTCGACACCCGCGTGGAGGCGGTGCACATCGCCAGCAATCTGCGCCACGACCAGCTCGACGCCGTGGTCACCGAAGAGGCGCTGGCCGCCGATCCGGCCGCGCAGCCCTATCCGCATGCGGCCGAACTCGCCTGGCTGTGGCGCTTTGCGCAGGCGCTAAAAAAAGGCCGCGAGCAGGTGCGCGGCAAACCCGAGCGCGCTGGCGGCGTGGACTACACCTTTCGCATCGACGGTCTGGAGCACGGTGCGGAAAACGCGACCGTGCGTATCGAGCCGCGCCGTCGCGGCGCGCCGCTGGACACCATCGTCGCCGAGCTGATGATCCTGGCCAACACCACCTGGGGCGGCTGGCTGGCCGAGCTGGGCATGCCCAGCATCTACCGTAGCCAGAGCGGGTATGGTGCCAATCTGCGCACCCGCATGGGGCTCAAGCCTGCGCCGCACCAGGGGCTGGGCGTGCCGCAATATGCCTGGTGCACCTCGCCGCTGCGGCGCTACGTCGATCTGCTCAACCAGAGCCAGCTCATCGCCGCCGCGCGTCATGGCAAGACCGCGCTGCTGCAGGCACCGTTCAAGCCGCGCGATCCATTGCTGTTCGCCATCGTCGATGCATTCGAAGACACCTACAAGGCCTACGCCACGCACCAGTCGGCGCTCGAGCGCTACTGGACGCTGCGCTATCTGGCGCAGCAGGGGCTGTCCACTTTCGAGGCCACGGTGCTGCGCGACGGCGCAGTGCGACTCGACGGCCTGCCGCTGGTGTTCACCGCAGTGGGCGCGCAGGACCTGCCGCGTAACACCCGGGTGCAGGTGCAGATCACCGGCACCGATCTGATCACCCTGGAGGTGTTCGGACGCGTGCTGTGCCAGATCGACGCCCCCCCGCCTGCGGCCGCTGCCGACGGTGACACCGAACCCGAGGAAGAGGACGCCGTGGTGCTGGCCGCGCCGATCAGTGTGGACCTCGACAGCGAAGATGCCCCTCCCGCCGAATCGCCGCTGCAAACGGCAGTCGCGGCTGCCGGGCCAGCTTCGTAGAATCGCGCGGATTTCGCCCGACCCGCACCGCACCGTGCCGTTTCCCCGCTTGCGTTCTCTCACCCCCCTACACTGGGCGCTCATTGTCTCTGTCGGGGTGCATGCGGGGATTCTGAGCCTGCGCTTTGCCGCACCGCAAACCTATAACCGTCTGTTCGACAACGCCCCGCTCGACGTGGTGCTGGTGAACCAGCGCACCGAAGATGCCCCGGCCAAGCCAATGGCCATCGCGCAAGCCAATCTGGACGGCGGCGGCACCGCAGACAAAGGTCTGGCGACCACGCCGATGCCGTTCAGTGCGAAAGTGGCGCATGGCGACGCCGCGATCGACCAGCAGCGCACCCTGTCCGAGCTGCAGCACAGGCAGCAGCAGTTGCTCACCCAGGTGCGGCGGCAGATCGTGCAATTGGCGCAGACCGCCCGACTGGAGTCCGATGCGCAGCAGAGACAGGCGCTGGAGCAAAAGCGCAAGCAGTTGCTCGACATGCTCGGCGCGATCGAGCGGCAGATCCAGCAGCAAAATGCCAAGCCGCGTCGCCGCTTCATCGGCCCGTCCACGCGCGAGGCCGTGTACGCACTCTATTACGACAAACTGCGCACCAAGATCGAGGCCCTGGGCACACGCGACTTTCCGCAGATCAATGGGCACAAGCTCTACGGCAGTCTGATCATGTCCATGACCATCGGCGCCGACGGGCACCTGGTAGCGAGCGAGGTGGTGCAGGGCTCGGGCAACCCCACCCTCGACCGGCAGGCCCGCGCCATCGTGCAGGCCGCGCAGCCCTTTGGTCGCTTCACCGAGGCCATGCTCAAGCAGGCCGACCAGATCGTGGTGATTTCGCGCTTTCGCTTCACCCGCGACCAGGGTCTGGAGACCGCTGTGCAGGCACCTTCCAGTCCGGCCCAGACCGCTCCCTGACCTCGACAGACGCCCCATGACCGCGCTCTACGCCGTGTTCGGCAACCCCATCGCCCACAGCCGCTCGCCGCGCATCCACGCGCTGTTTGCCGCACAGACCGGTGCGGCACTGCGCTATGAGGCACGGCTTGCACCAGTGGACGGTCTGGAGCAGGCGCTCGACGCCTTTCATGCCGAAGGCGGCTGCGGCGCCAACATCACCGTGCCATTCAAGTTCGACGCCTGGCGGCTGTGCAGGCGCCGCAGCCCGGCCGCGCAGCTGGCGCAAGCGGTCAACACCGTCGGCTGGGACGAGGGCGGGCTGTGGGGCGACAACACCGACGGCATCGGCCTGGTGCGCGACCTGGCCCGCGTGCTCGGCAGCGCCGACTTGCATCGCCCATTGCAAGGCCAGCGCGTGCTACTGCTCGGCGCGGGCGGCGCGGCCAGCGGCGTGCTGGGCCCGCTGATTGCCGCCGGTGCCCGCGCGATCGCGCTGTGGAACCGCAGCGCCGACAAGGCGCAGACACTGGCCGCGCGCCACAGCGCGCTGGCGACACAGCATGGCGCCGATCTACAGGTGGTGCAGGCCCCGCCGCCGCACTGGGCCGACGGCGTGATCAACGCCACCGCCGCCAGCCTGGGCGGCCAGGCGCTCGATCTGCCGGACGGCATTCTGCGCCCGGGGGTGTGGGCCTACGACATGATGTACGCATCGCAAGACACCCCGTTCGTCGCGCAGGCCCGGGCTGCCGGCGCGCAGGCCTGGGACGGCCTGGGCATGCTGGTGGAACAGGCCGCGCAGAGCTACACCCTGTGGCACGGCGAGGCGCCCGACACCGCCCCGGTGCTGACCGCGCTGCGCGCCGAACTCGCTGCATCACACACGTCCTGACCATGAAACCGGGCAAACCCGCGCCACTATGGCGTCGCTTGCTGTGGCTGATCCTGCTGTCCAGTCTGGTGCTGCAAGGCTATTTCGCCCTGCGCATCGCACTGTGGGCGGTCATTCCTCCGTCGAGCACGACCTTCATACGCGCAGCCCAACTGCGCATCCTGAAAAGCGGCGAACCAGTCTCGTGGCGGCACGAGTGGGTACCCTATGGGGCGATCAGCCCTTATCTCAAGCGCGCGGTGGTCGCTTCGGAAGACGCGACCTTCCTGACCAACGACGGCGTGGACTGGGACGCCATCCGCAACGCCTGGGACCGCAACCACAGCACACACAATGAACGCCGCGGCAAGCTCGTCGGCGGCTCGACCATCACCCAGCAACTCGCCAAGAACCTGTTTCTCTCACCCGAGCGCGACTACCTACGCAAGGGGCAGGAGCTGATCATCACCTTCATGCTCGAGGGCATTCTGGGCAAGCGCCGCATCCTAGAGATCTACCTCAATAGCGTGGAATGGGGCGATGGCATCTACGGCGCGCAGGCCGCAGCGCAGACCTATTTCCACTCCAGCGCCGCGCGCCTGAGCCCGGCGCAGGCGGCCAGGCTGGCGGTCATGCTGCCCGCCCCACGCATCTACCAGAAGCGCCTGTATTCGTCGTACATGAACGCCCGCACTGCCGTGATCGCCGCGCGGCTGTGGCAGGTGCAGGTTCCGCGCTGAAAGGGCGTCAGCCGCGGGCAAGCTCGGCGAACGCGCCGTCGGCCGCGTGCAGCGTGGCCTCGATCACCGTGTCGTCATGCGCCGCCGAGACAAAGCCGGCTTCGTACATGCTCGGCGCCAGGTACACGCCGCGGTCGAGCATGGCGTGGAAAAACCGCTTGAATCTCTGCACGTCGGCCCGCGCCATGTCGGGATAGTTGCGCGGCAACGTGTCTGAAAAGTAGAAGCCGAACATGCCGCCTTCACTGTCGGTGCGCAGCGTCACGCCGTGCCGCGCAGCGGCAGCCTCCAGGCCGCGCATGAGTTTTTGCGTTGTAGCGCCCAGACGCTCAAAAAATCCGGGCTGCTGGATCAGCCGCAGCTGCGCCATGCCGGCGGCCACCGCCACCGGGTTGCCCGACAGGGTGCCGGCTTGATAGACCGCGCCCAGTGGCGAGAGCTTGTGCATCACGTCGGCACGGCCGCCGAAGGCCGCCAGCGGCATGCCGCCGCCGATCACCTTGCCCATCACCACTAGGTCGGGACGGATGCCATAGACCTGCTGCGCACCGCCCAGCGCCACGCGAAAGCCGGTCATCACCTCGTCCCACACCAGCAGCGCGCCGTGCGCGGTGCAGAGCTCGCGCAGACGCTGGTGCCAGGCCGAAGTGCCACGGATGAAGTTCATATTGCCGGCGATCGGCTCGACCATGACGCAGGCGATCTCATGCCCGCGCGCGGCGAACAGTTCCTCGATCTGCGCGATGTTGTTGAACTCGAGCACCAGGGTGTGTTTGGCCAGGTCGGCTGGCACGCCGGCGGAACTGGGGTTGCCGAAGGTCAGCAGCCCCGAGCCGGCCTTGACCAGCAGGCTGTCGGCATGACCGTGATAGCAGCCTTCGAACTTGACGATGGCATCGCGCCCGGTCCATCCGCGCGCCAGACGGATCGCGCTCATACCGGCCTCGGTGCCGCTGGACACCAGCCGCACCATCTCGACAGCGGGCATCAGCCGGGTGATGACCTCGGCCATGTCGATCTCGTCAGCTGTGGGCGCGCCAAAGCTCAGCGAGCGGGTGGCAGCACGCTGCACCGCCTCGATGACTTGCGGATGGGCGTGCCCGGCGATCATCGGTCCCCACGAGCCGATGTAGTCGATATAGCGCGTACCCTCGGCGTCGATGATGTACGCGCCCTGCGCGTGGTCGATGAAGCGCGGCACGCCGCCGACCTGGCGGAAGGCCCGCACCGGCGAGTTGACCCCGCCGGGGATGGTGCGCTGGGCGCGGTCAAAGAGTTGCTGGTTGGTCAAGGGCATGGTGGTGTTCGGGCGATCCCCGCCCGGATGGACCGGACGGGCGGAAAAGCGAAAAACGAGAGATCGAACAGCGAAAGACGGAACACGCAGCCGGGCGGCGATCAGCGCTGCATTACTGCAGGCCCGCGGAGCCCGACGCGCTCGCCGCGGCGTCGTCTTCCTCGGCGGGTTGCGCCCAGAAGAAGCGATCCGGCACGACCTGCCCCATGCCGGGGCGGTAGCCGAAATCCAGACAATGGTCGAGGTATTCGATGGCCTCATGCACCGCCTGGTCAAGCTTGGCGCCGTTGGCAAGAATGGCAGCGAGCACGGCCGAAAGCGTGTCCCCAGCACCGGTAAACCCGGCCTCGAATAGTTCAAAGCTCTCGCGCAGCAGCACGCGGCGCGGGCTCATCAACACATTCTCCACCTTGCCCTCGCCGGCAAGCAGCCCGGTGACCAGCATGTATTGCACGCCGAAATGATGCGCCTGCTGCATCAGCGTCTCAATCGTAGGCGGGGTTTCGCCGTCCCAGTCGGGCAGCAGCAACTGGGTAAGCGCGCTCTGGTTGCCGGTCAGCACCCGGGTCTGCGGCAGCACCAGTTCCTGCAGGGCCTTGATGTAATCGTCGGCCTGCGCCTCGTCGAGCACATGGAAATTGCTCGCATAGGTGACCAGTGGCACCTGGCTGTAATCGGCCAACAGTTCGGCCACGGCATTGACCACTTCAACCGAGCCGAGAAAACCGACCTTCCATGCGGCGATCTCCACGTCCTCGAGCACCGCGCGGGCTTGCTCGATCACGGCATCGGCCTCGATCTCGATGGTGTCAAAGATTTCCGCGGTATCGCGCACCCACAGCGCGGTGGTCACCGGCAGCGGATGGCAGCCGACTGCCGAGCACGAGGCCAGGTCAGCCGCCAGCCCGGCACTACCGCTGGGATCGGCCGCGTTGAAGTACATCACGGCCGGGGGAGATTCGTTGGATTCGTTCATCATGTCGGCATGGTAGTGCGGTTGCCGCGCGGCGCAAGCACCACTGGGCTGCAACCTTGATCTGCACCAGTGATGCGCCGCATGGGTCAAAATGCAACAACGACCCATAGAATCATTGAATCTTTACTCTGGCCCCGATACGCTATGGATAAACAAGAATTCCAGAGCTGGATGTGCTTGATCTGCGGCTTCATTTATTTCGAAGCCGAAGGTCACCCGCCAAGTGGTATTGCACCCGGCACGCGCTGGGCAGACGTTCCGATGAACTGGACCTGCCCGGAGTGCGGGGCACGCAAAGAAGATTTCGAGATGGTGCCGGTGTAATCGGGAACGGCAAGTCAACGCAGCGTTTTTTTCCTTTTTCTCACGCAAAGGATGTGCATGGTTGCGCCTACCAGGCCATTCAAGGTGTTGGTCATCGACGACAGCAACACCATCCGTCGCAGCGCCGAGATCTTCCTCAAGCAGGCGGGCTACGACGTGGTGCTCGCCGATGATGGCTTCGATGCCTTGTCCAAGATCAACGACCACCATCCCGACCTGATCTTCTGCGACATCCTGATGCCCCGTCTGGACGGTTATCAGACCGTGGCGGTCATCCGTCGCAGCGACAAGTTCGCGCCGATCCCCATTGTCATGCTCTCGAGCAAGGACGGCGTGTTCGACAAGGCGCGCGGCCGCATGGTGGGCGCGCAGGACTACCTGACCAAGCCCTTCACCAAGGATCAGCTGCTCGACGCGGTCAAGCGCCACCTCAACAGCGCACAGGTCGGCGCCTGATCGCGGCACCGGATTTCTTCTTTTCCCTTCTGCGATTGCCATGCCAGTTCACAACATTCTCATCGTCGACGACTCCAAGACCGAGCTCTACTTCCTGTCCGATCTGCTCACCCGGCACGGCTACACGGTCAACACCGCGGAAAACGGCGAGCAGGCGCTGGCCCTGCTGTCGGCGACCCGGCCCGATCTCATCCTGATGGACGTGGTCATGCCCGGGCAGAACGGCTTTCAGCTCACCCGCCAGATCACCCGCGACCCGAACTACGCCGGCATTCCGGTCATCATGTGCACGAGCAAAAAGCTCGAGACCGACAAGGTCTGGGCCATGCGTCAAGGTGCGTCCGATTACGTGGTCAAGCCGATCAACGCCACCGAGCTTCTCGACAAGATTCGCGCCATCGCCTGATTCCAGCGCCGATCCACACCCCTTCCGCGCCCCCATGTCCCGAGCCTCGCTACGCGAATTCCAGACCCATCTGGCGCAGCGCCTGACCGCGGCGCAGGCCGGACAGTCGCCGTCCCGCTGGTTGGCGGTGATCGCGGGTCGCTCGCACCTGCTGCTCCCGCTGGAGTTCTCCGGCGAGATTTCGCCGATGCAGCCCTGCGCACCGCTGCCGCATGCGCGGCCCTGGTTCCTCGGCCTGCTCAGCCTGCGCGGACAGGTCTGCGGCGTGGTGCATCTGGGCCAGTTCATCGACCAGGATACAACGCCGCAGCCGGCCGCAGTGTCGCCGCAGGCGCGGCTGATCCAGTTCGCCGACGGGCTCGAGATCAACACCGCGCTGCTGGTCGACCGGCTGGCAGGTCTGCGCAACCCTGACCAGCTGCACCCGGACCACGACACTGGGCGCGACCCCACGCACCCCTGGCTCGGTGCGGCATTCCGCGACGACGAACGCAACCTCTGGCGCGAAGTGGATCTGCTGGCCCTGGCCGAGAACGAACGGTTTCTGCACGTGGTCTAAGCCGCAGACCCCGCCTCATCCGCCCATTCCCCGCACGCCGGTTTTCTCTACAACACCATCACGTTTCACGGAGCGGTCATGTCCTTTCTCTCGTCCCTGTTCGGAACCAAAACCCCGGATTCCCAACCCGAGACCGAAATCGCCCCGACGGGGTATGGCAGGTCGGAACAGGCGACCCTGCAGATCGATTCAAGCCTTGGCGACCCTGCCTCCACCCTGCACCTGGCGCAGGGCAACAAGCCGCTGATCCTGCGCCTGCCAACGATCAGCCGCATGCAGCTGGCGCAGCAGCAGCGGTTTTTCGGCGTGATGCTGGTGATTTCGCTCGTGCTGCTGGGTCTGACGCTGATCATGGTGTTGCGCGGCACTTCCAGCTCCGCCCGGCAGCTCGAATCGGTCGGCACCGCGCTGACCCAGTCGCAGCGCCTGGCACGCGCGATGAACGCCGCGCTGCTCGGCAGCCCTGAAGCCTTTGCCACCGTGCGCTCCAGTGCTGATGCGCTCAAGTCGGCGGTGGACGTACTACGGCAGACCCCGCCTGCGCCCGGTGCTCAGCCCCTGCTCGACAAGATCGGGTCGGAAACCGACGGCACCCTGAAAAACGCCGCCCTGCTGCTCAAGCAGCAAGGCGTGCTCATCTCCACCGCGCAGCAGCTCACCGACATCAACCGCCAGACTGACGCCCTGCTCGACAGCGCGCAGACGCTGACCTCGCTGCTGCTGCAGCAAAAGGCCCCGGCGGGCAACGTCAACGCCGCCAGCCAGCTCGCCATGCTGACCCAGCGCATCGACAAATCGGCCAACGCCTTTCTGTCGTTCCAGGGCGTGCGCCCCGAGGCGGTGTTCACCTTGGGCAAGGATCTGAGCACTTTCAACACCCTGAGCAAGGGGCTGCTCGATGGCAATGCCGATCTACAGCTCACCCCCGTGACCGACCCACAGGCGCGCCAGCTATTGCAACGGTTGATCCAGACCTACGCCAAGACCGAGGCGGCGGCCCGCACCCTGCTGGCCAATCTACCCGCGCTGGCTTCGGCGCGCGAGGCGCAAAGTGCGGTGCTCGCCACCTCTGCGCAGCTCTATGACCATCTCAACCAGTTGCAGGGTCTGTACTCCGGACGCACCGGAGTGGGCTGGTCGGCCATCCTGATGCTTGCGGTGCTCAGTCTGCTGGCCATCGTTGCAGCGACCGACCTGATCTACATCATGCTCAACGAGGCCCGTCAGCGCGCCACACTGATGGAGCTGCAGCGCCGCCAGACCGAGCGTCAGGAGCTCGAAGCGCGTCGCACCAACGAATCGAACCAGGCGGCCATTCTGCGCCTGATGAACGAGCTGCAGACCGTGGCCGAGGGCGACCTGACCCAGCAGGCCACCGTGACCGAGGACATCACCGGCGCGATCGCCGATTCGGTGAACTACACGGTGGAAGAACTGCGCAACCTGGTCGGCCAGGTGCAGCAGACTGCCGACCAGGTGCTCCAAAGCACGGCGCAGGCGCAAACCACCTCAGACCGCCTGATGCAGCAGGCCGACGAACAGCTCAAGGTGATCCGCGAAACCGGCCAGTCGGTGCTCGACATGGCGCAGCACATCACCGATGTCTCGGTCCGGGCGCAGCAGTCCGCCCAGGTGGCAAACCAATCGCTGCAGGCCGCCGAGCAGGGTCAACGCGCGGTGCGCAACTCGATCGACGGCATGAACAGCATCCGCGAGCAGATCCAGGACACCTCCAAGCGCATCAAGCGGCTGGGCGAGTCGTCGCAGGAAATCGGCGAAATCACCGAGCTGATCTCCGACATCACCGAGCAGACCAACGTGCTGGCGCTGAACGCCGCGATTCAGGCGGCATCGGCCGGTGAGGCCGGACGCGGCTTCTCGGTGGTGGCCGAGGAAGTGCAGCGCCTGGCCGAGCGCTCGGCAGAATCCGCCAAGCAGATCGCCGCACTGGTGCGCACCATTCAGACCGACACGCAGGACGCCGTGGCCGCCATGGAAAAAAGCACCCAGGGCGTCATCGAAGGCGCCAAGCTGGCCGACAATGCCGGCGCTGCGCTGGCGCAGATCGACCAAGTGTCGCGTCAGCTTGCCGACCTGATCACCCAGATCGCGCAGCAGACCCAGGCGGAAGCCGCCTCGGCCAACCGGGTAGCCGCCAACATCCAGACCATTTTCACCGTGACCGAGCAGACCTCCGAAGGCACGCGCTCCACCGCCGCGCTGGTACGCGAACTCGCCCGCGTGGCCGAAGATCTGCGCCAGTCGGTGTCGCGCTTCAAGATCAACTGACCCTAGACCGACCCGCCTCTCTCCACTGCACGCCCCTCGGCTTTCCCGGCATGAACACAGTCTCCGCTTCGAAACACGCCGTGCACACCGCATCAGGAGCGGACATGGGACCGCTGGCCTGGTTGCTCGACCAGATCAGCGACAACCTGCAGGCCGCGCGTACGGCACTCAAGCGTGCCGCAAAGCAGCCGGGTGAAGAACTGCCCGGCGCGGCCACGGCCGAAAAGGCCGGGCTGCGTACCGCACGCACCCAGGTGCACCAGGCTGCCGGCGCCATCGAGCTGCTCGGGTTTTTCGGCGCGGCGCGGCTGATGCAGGCCGCCGAGAGCGCGCTCGACCATCTGATCGACCATCCCGAAAAGCTCGACAGTGGCGCGTTGCAGCGCTTCGAGGCCGGCTTCAATGCCCTGGTCGACTACCTCGAATCGCAGCGCGCCGGTAAGAACGAGCCGGCGCTCAAGCTCTTTCCCCAGTACCGCGACCTGATGGAGCTGGCGCAGGCCGAGCGCATCCATCCCGCCGACCTGTGGGATCACGACTGGACCTGGCCAGAAGCCCCGTCGCTGCCGGATACGCCGCCACTGGGCGCCGATGACCGGACACAGTTCGAAATGGGTCTGCTGCGCGTGCTGCGCGGCCAGCAGATCGATGCGGCGATACGCGATCTGGACGCCGTGGCGCGCAAGGCACAGGCCGGTGCCCGCGGCCCGACCGCCAGTCTGTGGTGGCTGGCCCGCGGCGTGTTCGAGGCGCTGGGTGCAGGACTGCTCGCACCCGACCTAGACATCAAGCGCCTGCTCAACCGCCTCAACCTGCAGCTGCGCAGCCAGTTGCAGGGCCAAAGCCCCGCGCCGCAGCGCCTGGGACACGATCTGACCTTTTTCTGCGCCCAGGCGCTGCACGCCAGCGGCCAGACCGACCCGTCCCGCCTGCCCAATCTGCGCGCCATCGACTCCAGGCTGGATCTGTCTGCGGCCCCGTTTGCCGACTATCGCCAGAGCCATTTCGGCCTGATCGATCCTGCCCTGGTGCAGCAGGCGCGCAAGCGTGTGCAGGCCCTGCGCGACGCCTGGAGTGCCCTGGCCGGACATGCGCAAACCCATCTCGACCCGGCGCGCATGGCCCGTCTGACCGAGCTGGCACACGCGCTACAGCAGCCGCTGCACGCCCTGGTGCCGGGCAGCGAGGCATTGGCCGCAGCACTGGTGACGGTGTTCAAGGCTGTGGCCGCCCGCAACGATTTCCTCACTCCGGAGCGCGCGCTCGACGTAGCTACCGCCATCCTGTTCCTCGAGATCAGCTTCGGGCATTTCCGCCCCGAGGAACAGCGTTTTCTCGAACGCGCGCAAATCCTCGCCCAGCGGCTAAACCAGAGCGCACAGGGACTCGACCCCGATCCGCTGGCCGGCTGGATGGAAGACCTGTTCCGCCAGGCGTCCGAATCGCAAACCATGGGCAGCGTGGTGCAGGAACTGCGCGCCGACATGAACGCGGTGGAAAAGCTGCTCGATGCGTATTTCCGCAACCCGGCGACCAAACCCGATCTGGCCCCGGTGCCGCAGCTGTTGTCGCAGATGCGCGGCGTGTTCTCGGTGCTCGGTGTCGATGTGGCCAGCGCCGCGCTGACCCATCTGCGCGATGAGATCGATGTCCTACTTGGCGCAGACACCCTGCCCGACACCGCCCGCTTCGACGCCCTGGCCGGCAATATCGGCGTGCTCGGCTTTCTGGTCGACATGCTGTCGTACCAGCCCGAGCTCGCCAAGAGTCTGTTCGTGTTCGACCCTGAGCAGAAACTGCTGCGTGCCATCGTCCCGTCAACCCAGCGCACCGCCCCGCCCACACCGAAGCAGGATGTCGAACAGGCGGCTGAGCAGTTGCGGCAGGATATGGCGCGCGGCCTTGCGCCCGAGCAGGCCGAGCAGCGTCTGGCCCAGCTGCGCGCCGAGGCCGCGCTGGCCGGCGTATCCGACATCCCGGCGCAGCTGCTCCAAGCCGAGCCCACGCCCGAGCCGCCGCCTGCGCCAGTTCCCGCCGCAGTCGAGGCTGCAGCGCCAGCCGCGCCTGCGGCAACGTCTGCCGGGTCCGCCCAAGCGCCCGCCGAGGCGCCGCCCACTGTCCCAGCAGAACCCCAGGCACAGCCAGCCGCGGTAGAGGCCGCTAGCCCCGAGGACGAGCTCACCGATATCTTCCTCGAAGAAGCCCGCGAGGTCATCGCCAATGCCCAGACCCTGCTGCAGCATCTGCGCGCGCTGCCCGATGATGAAGCCGCGCTGACCAGCCTGCGCCGCGCCTTCCACACCCTCAAGGGCAGTTCCCGGATGGTGGGGCTAGGCGAATACGGCGAAGCCGCCTGGGCGCTGGAGCAGGTGTTCAACCGCCAGATCGCCGAGTTGCACCGCGCCACCCCCGGACTGCTCGATCTGGCGCAGCTGGCGCTTGCCGAACTCAGCCAGTGGACCGAGGCCATCGCCCACCAGGCCGCAGACCGCTTCACCAGCGACAAGCTGCGCCAGGCCGCCGAGGCCTATACCTCTGGCAAACCTGTCGCCCCGCAGACCCCTGCTGCCGAGCCGGCCGTCGAAACCATCGCCGTCCCAGATGTCGAACCTGTCGCGCAGCCCACTGCCGAGCCTATCGCCGACCGATCTGCAGAACCCGCGGCCGCACACCCAGTGGAGCTCGCCGGTTTGCATCCGCCCCCGCCCGGGGACGGTCGCGCTGCCCCGCAGCAAACACCCAACGACGTTCAGGCCCTGCTGGCTGGCATCGACCTGGAGCTGCCACCGCTGGACGCCCTGCCGCCAGCCGTGATCCCGGTGGCCGAGGAAGCGGACATGGCCGCCTTCGAGGCCGCGCTGGCCGCGCAGCAACCGCCGCATCCCGCACCCGCCGCAGAAACCCTAGCCGCCGCTCCGGCACCCGAAGCACACGAAGCACCCGAACCCGCGCCGGCGCAGCAGGCCGCTCCCACGCCGCAGCCCGAGGAACTGATCGCACAGGACGCCGCGGTGCGGCAGATCGGCGATCTGCGCATTCCCACCCCGCTCTACAACATCTACCTGGCCGAGGCCGACGACCTCGCGCGCACGCTGCAAAGCGAAATCCACGCCTGGCTGTGCGACCCTGCGCAGCCGCTAGGTGAATACGCCGTTGTGGCGGCCCACAAGCTGGCCGGCAGCTCGGCCACCGTCGGCCTGCGCAGTGTGGCCGAGCTGGCCAGCCAGACCGAGCACGCGCTCGATGCCCTGCATGCCCTGCCGCCAGAGGCTGCGCGTCCCACAGATCTCGACGCCCTGGCACAGGCCGCCAGCGACATCAAACAGTTGCTGCACCAATTCGCCGCGGGCTTCCTCAAGCCCGTGCAGCCCGAGCTGCCCGCCCGACTCGACGCCCTGCGCGAGGCCGCGCTGACCGCTGCCGCCACGCCCGGCGAGCCTCAGCAGACCGGCGCCGAGGCACAGCCAGCCCCGCCCCTCGATCTTCCACCGCCCGAGCCCGCAACGCCTGAGGAACCCGCCGCGGCCGAGCAGGCTGCCGAATCTGGAGTCGCCGCAGCGCTGCCGCCAGCCTTTGCGCCAACCGCCGTGCAGGCCGAGCCGTTGCCCCAGGCTGCCCCGCCCCGCGAGGCCGGCGCGCCGCGGGCGACCGTGACGGAGCAACTGGTCGATACCATCGATCCCGACCTGTTTCCCATTTTCGAGGAAGAAGCCGGCGAGCTCCTGCCCGCGCTGGCCGCCAGCCTGCGACAATGGGAGCAGCATCCGGCCGACCCGGCACCGGCCGCGCAGGCCATGCGTGCGTTGCACACCTTCAAGGGCAGTGCGCGCATGGCCGGTGCGATGCGGTTGGGCGAACTGGCGCATCACCTCGAATCCGACATCGATTCCCTCGCCGCCAACTCTCCGGTCAGCGAAGCGGACCTGGCCGAACTGCTCGGCAGCTTCGATCAGCTCAGCGCCCGCTTCGACCGCCTGTGCCAGGCCGCGCACCAAGGCCAGGCGCAACTGGCCGAACTGCCCGCCAGCACGTCGCCCGAGGCGTTGCCTGCGCAGGTCGGTTCGCCGCCCGAGCAGGCAGCCCCCCAGACCGAACCGGCTGCCGCCCCATCCGGGCAGACCGCGCCGCCAGTGCCACCCGCAGCCGAAGCCGCCACGCGGCTGACCACGCCGCGCATCGCAGCGCAGGCGGTGCGCGTGCGCGCCGGCTTGCTCGACCGTCTGGTCAACCAGGCCGGCGAAATCACCATTTCGCGCGCCCGGCTGGAAAACGAATTTGCCGCGATCCGCAGCTCGGTCGCCGATCTGGGCGACAACCTCGAACGGCTACGCCAGCAGGTACGCGAAATCGAGATCCAGGCCGAGGCGCAGATGACTGCGCAGGTGCAGGCCGCACGCGACGAACACCGCGAATTCGATCCACTGGAGTTCGACCGCTTTACCCGCACGCAGGAACTCACCCGCATGATGGCCGAGTCGGTCAACGACATCGCCATGGTGCAGACCGCCCTGGGCCGGCTGCTGCGCCAGGTGGATGACGATATGGCCCGCCAGGCGCGCCAGACCCGCGAACTGCAGCGCGATCTGCTGCGCACCCGCATGGTCGAGTTCGACAGCTTGTCCGAGCGTCTGTACCGCACCGTACGGCAGGCGGCCAAGGATCTGGGCAAGGCGGTGCGGCTGGAAATCATCGGCGGCCACATCGAGCTCGACCGCGGCGTGCTCGAGCGCGTGTCCGGCAGCTTCGACCATCTGCTGCGCAACGCCGTGGCGCATGGCATCGAAACCGCAGAAGAACGTCAAGCCGCTGGCAAGCCCGCGGTCGGTACCATCACTCTGAGCCTGCGCCAGGACGGCAACGAAGTGGTCATCACCGTGGCCGACGATGGCCGCGGGCTGAACTACGCCGCGATCCGCGCCAAGGCCGAACGCCTGGGCCTGATCGCCCCGGGGCAGGCCGTGTCCGACGAGGAACTGGCGCAACTGATGTTCCGGCCCCACTTCAGCAGCGCCGAGAGCACGACCACCGTGGCCGGCCGCGGGGTCGGGCTGGACGTGGTGCGCACCGAAGTCGCCGCGCTCGGTGGCCGCGTGCTATTCGACAACCAGCCCGGTGCCGGTGCCCGCTTCACCCTGCTGCTGCCGCTGACCACGGCGATCACCCATGTGGTCCTGCTGCGCACCGGCGACAAAGTGTATGCGGTACCGTCCAACCTGGTCGAGATCGTGCTGCGCTTCAAACCCGAGCAGATCGCCAGCGCGTCGCAGACCTTGCAGATCGATTACGCCAACGGCAGCCTGCCGTTCTACTGGCTGGGGGCGCTGCTCGGCCAGTCCGGCCGCAGCAGCGAGCCGTTCGGCAAGAGCGTGCCGGTGGTCGTGATCCGCAGCGCGACGCAGCGCGTGGCAATCCAGGTCGACGAAGTCCTGGGTAACCGCGAAGTGGTGGTGAAAAACCTCGGGCCGCAGCTCTCGCGCGTGCCCGGTCTGGCCGGCATTTCGATGCTGCCGTCGGGCGAGCCGGCGCTGATCTACAACCCGGTTGCGTTGGCCTCGGTGTATGGCCAGGAAGCCTCTGCGCTGATGCAGACCGCGCTGCAGGCGCCTGCGGTCGAGGTTGCACCCGCCCAGGCAGCAGCGCAACCGGTGGATGCCGGATTGCCCACCGTGCCGGCCCCACCCGAGCCCGATGCCTCACACCGCACCGCGCCGCTGATCATGGTGGTGGACGACTCAATCACGGTGCGGCGGGTGACGCAACGCTTCCTGCAGCGCAACGGCTACCTGGTGCAGCTCGCCAAGGACGGCCTGGACGCGCTGGAGCAACTGCAGCAGGCCAGCACCCTGCCCGATGTCATGCTGCTCGACATCGAGATGCCGCGCATGGACGGTTTCGACCTGACGCGCAACATCCGCGCCGACGCCCGGTTGCACAAGCTGCCCATCATCATGATCACATCGCGCATTGCCGACAAGCACCGCAACTATGCCGCGCAACTCGGGGTGAATCACTACCTGGGCAAGCCCTACTCCGAAACCGAGCTGCTGAAACTCATTCAGGAATTCTCAGCCAAGGCGGCGCAGCCCACCTGAGTTGTGAAGATGTCGTCGCGAGCGGCCTGCTGCTCATGCGCACGGCGCGCAGGGTTGAGACAGATCAGCCAGACCCGCGCACCGCGTTTTACGGCCAGCGGGCCGCGCAACAGAAAAATTCACAACCTCTGAGCACAAGGGCCTTGGCTGACTGAAGCGACTCTCAGCGTCCTGCCCACACGTGGGGCGCTCGGTCCCAGCCTGCCCTGCGCGCGTGGGAGGGCTGCCCCTGACGGATGACGGAGTGTCCGCATGAACCTCTCCCACGAATGGGGGAAGGGCTGTTCAAGGCCTCTGAGCGGTCTGCTCGCCTGCCGACTTGACTACCGCATAGCGCTGCAGCGTCTCGGCCCGGGCCAGGTCGTGCCGCACGATCGGTGCCGGATAGGTCTTACCCAGTTCCACCCCTGCCGCGCGCAGCGCCTGCGCACTAGCCTGCCAGGGCGCGTGAATGTCCTTTGCCGACAGCCCGGCCAACTCGGGCAGATAGCGGCGGATAAACTCGCCCGATGGATCGAATTTCTCGCTTTGCATCACCGGGTTGAAAATGCGGAAATACGGCTGTGCGTCGCAACCGCTGCTCGCAGCCCATTGCCAGCCGCCGTTGTTTGCGGCCAGATCGAAGTCGTTGAGGTGGTCGGCAAAATACTGCTCGCCCCAGCGCCAGTCGATGCCCAGATCCTTGGTGAGAAAGCTCGCCACCACCATGCGCAGCCGGTTGTGCATGTAGCCGGTCTGGTTGATCTGCCGCATCGCCGCATCCACCAGAGGATAGCCGGTGCGCCCCTCGCACCACGCGGCAAACTGCCCAGGGTCATTGCGCCATTGAATGCGGTCGTAAGCGGGCTTGAAGGCTCCTTGCACCACATGCGGATGGTGGTGCAGGATCTGAAAATAGAAATCGCGCCAGATCAGCTCCGACAGCCACACCCGCGCCCCGCTGCTGCCGGCCTGCATGCGCGCCCAGGCCAGCGCGACCAGCGCGCGGATCGACACAGTACCGAAGCGCAGGTGCACCGACAGATAGCTCGGCCCCTTGCGAGCGGGGAAATCGCGGGTCTGATCGTACAGGTCGATGCGTTGCAGGAAATCGTCGAGCATGCGGCGCGCGCCGCTCTCGCCCGGGTCCAGCCGCAGGCTGTGCAGATTGGTCGGCGCAAACCCCAGCGTCTGCAGGCTGGGCAGCGGGCGCACCATGGGCGCGGGCAGTGCGGCAAGGCGGCCGGGGTCCAGCGGCTCGTCCCACGGCAGCGCGGGCTGCGCCGCGTAGCGCGCAAGCCAGGCGGTGCGGTACGGCGTGAACACGGTGTAGGGCTTGCGCTGCGCAGTGAGCACCTCGTCGGCGGCAAACACCATGTGCTCCTTGACCCGGCGCAGAAAGCGCCCGTCGCGCGCCAGCGCCTGCTCGACCACGGCGTCGCGCCGCTGTGCTTGCGGCTCATCGTCCTGACCGCAGAACACGGCGGACGCGCCCAGCTCGGCGGCCAGCCGCACAATCTCCTCCTCGGCGCGGCCATGCCGCACGATCAGCGCCGAGCCCATCGCCCGCAGCCGCGTGTCGATCTCGGTCACCGCATCGAGAATGAACTCCACCCGCCGATCGGCAAGCAGCCCGCGCGCCAGCAGCGGATCGAGGATGTCGCGGTCGAACACGAAAGCCAGCGCGACCCGGTCGCAGACGCGCAGCGCCGCCTGCAGCGCCGCGTGATCGTGCAGCCGCAGATCGCGGCGCAGCCAGACCAGACCGACACCCGGCCGCCGTCCCGCCGAGGCGGCAGGTGAAACGTTTGCCCCAGACATCATGCACACAAACCGGAATGAAGGACGCCACACCATAGCCGAGTCGGGCGCAGACCGTGCGCGGCGCGATAAACTCCAAAATCATGAACCCGCGCCCAGACACCTCCAACCTCAGCAACCAGTTCCTCATTGCCATGCCCGGCATGGCGGACGAGAACTTCGCCGGCACCGTGGTGTTCGTCTGCGAACATTCGCCGCGCGGCGCACTGGGCCTGATCATCAACCGCCCATCGGACATCACGGTGCAAGAACTGTTCGAGCGGGTGGGTCTACCGCACGCCGGGCCGCATGCGACGCAGCCGGTGCTACAGGGCGGGCCGGTGCAGACCGAGCGCGGCTTCGTGCTGCACCAGGCAACGAACACGCCGTACGCCTCCACGCTCGAGATTCCAGGTGGTCTGCAGATGACCACCTCCAAAGACGTGCTCGAACACATGGCCGCTGGGGACGGCCCGACGCGCTATCTCATTGCCCTAGGCTATTCCGGCTGGAACGCCGGACAGCTCGAGGAGGAGATCGGCAACAACGGCTGGCTCACGGTCGAGGCCGACCCGGCCGTGATGTTCGATACCCCCGTGGAAGCCCGTTTCAATGCCGCGATGGCGCTGCTCGGGTTCAACCCGGCGATGCTGTCCCAAACCGCGGGACATGCCTGAAATCACGGTGCTGGGCTTCGACTGGGGCCGCCGCCGCATCGGCACTGCGGTGGGCAACAGCCTCACCCGCACTGCCACCCCCCTTTCCACCCTGCGCGCCGACCGCAACGACCTCAAATTCGCGGCCATCGCCGCGCTGATCCGGCAGTGGCAGCCGCAGCAGCTGGTCGTCGGCCTGCCCTTGCACCCCGACGGATCCGCACACGACAATACCGCACACGCCAAGCGCTTTGCTCGCCAGCTCGAAGGACGCTTCAGGCTGCCGGTGGTGCTGGTCGACGAGCGCTATACCTCGGTCGCCGCCGAAGGCGCCGGCGCAGACGACGTGGACAGTGCCGCCGCGCAGCTCATCGTCGAACAATACCTGCAGCAATGCTGACCATACCCTCCACGTCCGCCGCCCCACCCGATGCCGAGGCGCTGTACGCCCGGCTGCTCGCCCAGGTCCGCAGCGCAATTGCGGCGCAGCCCGAGCCGCCGCTGCTCGTGGGCATCTACTCCGGCGGCGCCTGGCTGGCGCAGCGCCTGCATGCCGACCTACAGCTTGCGCAGCCCTATGGTGTCGTCTCGTCGACCTTCCACCGCGACGATTTCGCCACCCGCGGTCTGCACCCCAGTGCCAACCGCACCGCGCTGGCGGTGCCGATCACCGAACGCGCTGTGCTGCTGATCGACGACGTGCTGCACACCGGCCGCACCACCCGGGCGGCGATCAACGAGCTGTTCGACTTTGGCCGCCCCGCGCGCGTCGATCTGGCCGTGCTGGTCGATCGCGGCGGACGCGAGCTGCCGATCTGCCCGCAGATCGTCGCCGCCACGCTACAACTGCCTACCGACCAGTCGCTCGCGCTGCTGCGCGACGAAGACGCGCCCGAGGGCATCCACTTTCGTTTCGAACTCGTGCGCAAGTAAACCGTACCGCTGGACATGGCCCGCGCCCACAACCCCCAACTCAACCAGCACGGCGAGCTGCGCCATCTGCTCACGCCCGAAGGCCTGCCGCGCGACGTGCTGCTGCACATCCTCGACACCGCAAAGGGCTTTGTCAGCTTCGGCAGCCGCGAGGTCAAGAAAGTGCCGCTGCTGCGCGGCAAGAGCGTGTTCAACCTCTTCTTCGAGAACAGCACGCGCACACGCACCACCTTCGAGATTGCAGCGCAGCGCCTGTCGGCCGACGTGTTCAACCTCGACATCCAGCGCTCTAGCACCAGCAAGGGCGAGAGCCTGCTCGACACCATTGCCAACCTCGAAGCGATGGATGCCGACGTGTTCGTCGTGCGCCATGCCGACAGCGGCGCGCCGTTTCTGATTGCGCAGCACACTCCGCCGCATGTGCACATCGTCAACGCCGGCGACGGCCGCCATGCCCATCCCACGCAGGGCCTGCTCGACATGTACACCATCCGCCACTTCAAGGGCGACTTCAGCAACCTGGCCGTGGCCATCGTCGGTGACATCGTGCACTCGCGGGTGGCGCGCTCGGCCATCCATGCCCTCACCACTCTGGGTGCGGCCGAGGTACGTGCGGTCGGCCCCAAAACCCTGGCGCCGGGCGATCTGCGTGACATGGGCGTGCGCGTGTGTCACGACATGGCCGAAGGCATCCGCGACGCCGACGTGATCATGATGCTGCGGCTGCAGAACGAACGCATGTCCGGCGCGCTGCTGCCCTCGGCGCACGAGTTCAACATGACCTACGGTCTCACCCCCGAGCGGCTGGCGCTGGCCAAGCCGGACGCCATCGTCATGCATCCGGGGCCGATCAACCGCGGTGTCGAGATCGACAGCGCCGTGGCCGACGGCCCGCGCAGCGTCATCCTCGATCAGGTGCGCTTCGGCATCGCGGTGCGCATGGCCGTGCTGTCCATCGTCGCCTCCACCGAAACTCCTGCATGAGCACCACCCAACTCCTCATCCGCGGCGGGCGCCTGATCGACCCGCTGCGCGGGCTCGATGCCCAGGGCGACATCGCCATCGTCGGCGAGCGCATCGTCGGCGTCGGCCAGGCGCCGGCGGGCTTCCAGCCAGACCAGACACTGGCCGCCGAGGGGCTCATCGTCCTGCCCGGCCTGATCGACCTCTGCGCCCGCCTGGGCGAGCCGGGATATGAACACGAAGGCATGCTGGAGACCGAGTTGCGCGCGGCACTGGCTGGCGGCGTCACCCGCGTGGTCTGCTCGCCCGACACCGATCCGGTGCTCGACGAACCCAGCCTGGTCGAAATGCTGCGCTGGCGCGCGCGGCGCATCAAGAGCGCGCGGGTCTATCCGCTGGGCGCGCTGACCAAGGGCCTTGCCGGCGAGCGGCTGAGCGAAATGGCCGAGCTCACCCGCGCGAGCTGCATCGGCTTCTCGCAGGCCGACACCCCGGTGGCCGACACCAAGGTGCTCTACAGCGCCATGCAATACGCCAGCACTTTCGGCTACAAGATCTGGCTGCGCGCCAAGGATGCGGCACTGTCGCGCGGGGGCATCGCCGCCAGCGGCGCGTATGCGCAGCGCCTCGGTCTGGCCGGTGTGCCGGTGATTGCCGAGACGGTGGCGCTGCACACCCTGTTCGAACTGATGCGCGCCACCGGCTGCGCGGTGCATGTGAGCAAGCTGTCCAGCGCTGCAGGTGTGGCGCTGGTGCGGCAGGCCAAGGCCGAGGGGCTGCCGCTGACCTGCGATGTATCGATCAACAACCTGATGCTCACCGATCTGGACATCGGCTATTTCGACGCCCGCGCCCGGCTCGATCCGCCGTTACGCCAGAGCCGAGACCGCGACGCGCTGCGCGCTGCGCTGGCCGACGGCACCATCGACGCGCTGTGCTCCGACCACACCCCGGTGAGCAGCGACGACAAGACCCAGACCTTCGCCGACGCCGCTCCGGGCGCCACAGGGCTGGAGCTGCTGCTGCCGGTGACGCTGCGGTTCGCCGCCGACACTGGCCTGCCGCTGGTGCAGGTGCTGGGCTGCGTGGGCCATCGCGCTGCGCAGGCCGCGGGCCTGACCCCGGCAACGCTAGAGGTCGGCGCGGCTGCCGAATGCATTCTGGTCGACCCCGAAGCACGCTGGCGCGCCACTCCCGAGGCACTGCACAGCCAGAGCCGATTGACCCCGCTGGCCGAGCAGGAACTGCCGGGCCGCGTGCGGCACGCGGTGATCGACGGGCGGGTGGTGTGGAGCGCGCCGGCCCCAGTCACCGCATGAGTCGGCCGCCACCGCAAACCGTAGTCTCGTCTGTCGCTGCAGATCAGGCAACACCGACAGCATCGTCCGAGGCGATCGACCGGCCCGCCGTGCCCCCCGTTGCCGCGCCGCTGCTGCGGCGCGCCACGGCGCCGGCACGGTTCGTTGTGCGGCTGGGGCAGCTCGGCGCGCACGCCCTGCGCGGCCAGCGCATCATCCGCAATCAGTTTCCCGCCCTGTCCGCGGCGCAGCGGCAGCAATGCATCCGCGACTGGTCGGCGCAGCTGCTGCGCCTGAGCGGCATCGCACTGCAGGTGTACGGAACGCCGCTGCAAACCCCGTCGCTGCTGGCAGCCAACCACATCTCCTGGATCGACATTTTCGCGATCAACGCGGTGCAGCCGGTGCGCTTCGTCTCCAAGGCACAGGCCGCGCACTGGCCACTGATCGGCCCGCTGGTGCGCGGCGTGGGCACGTTGTTCATCGAGCGCGAGCGCGCGCAGGACGTGGTGCGCGTGATCCACCAGATGGCGCAGTGCCTGCAGCAGGGCGACCATGTCGGCGTGTTTCCCGAAGGCACCACCAGCCACGGGCACACTCTGCTGCCGTTTCATGCCAACCTGTTCCAGGCCGCCTGCGTGGGCGATGGGCTGAGGGCGGTGCAGCCTGTGGCGCTGTTCTATGCCGACCAGCACACCGGCCACTTCAGCCGCGCCGCGGCCTATGTGGGCGACGAGACCATGGTCGGCAGCCTGTGGCGCATCTGCGCTGCGCCCCGCCTGCGGGTCGAGCTGCACTATCTGGAACCCCTGCAGTCGAACAACCGGCGCTGGCTGGCGGAGCAGACCCGTGCAGCGATTGCCGCACGGCTGGCCGAGCGACGCGAACAGGGCGGGTGAACGCCTGCACAGGCAGGCCGCCCGTAGGGTGCGGCTTACTCCTTGTGCAGCGCAGCGATCAACGGACAGGCGGTCGCCCCCGCGCTCTCGCCGCAGGCGCGTAGCATGTCCGACAGCGCCGACTCGATGCGCTGCAGATCGGCCAGACGCGCGCGCACGTCCGCCAGCTTGCGAGCGCCCAGCGCGCTGGCCTCGTGGCAATGCATGCCATCATCGAGCGCGAGCAGCTCGGCCACCTCCTCCAGACTGAATCCCAGACGCTGCGCCGATTTGATGAACCGCACCCGCGCCACGTCGCATGCGCCGTAGTGCGCAAACCCGCCTGGGCGTCGCGGCGGCACCGCCAGCAGCCCCTTGCGCTGGTAGAAGCGGATGGTCTCCACATGCACCCCGGCCGCCCGGGCCAGCGCGCCGATGGTCAGTGTCTGCGTGACAAAGCCGGTCATGGTGCGGTCTTCTCTCTGCGGCACGAGGTGAGCGCAGCGGCGCCCCCCGCCGCATGGGGGTGGCTTACCATTGCGGTTGCTCGCCGTAGTTCAATGGATAGAACGGCTGCCTCCTAAGCGGCAAATACAGGTTCGATTCCTGTCGGCGGGACCAGGTTCAGCGGCTGGCCGGGATCGGGGGTTGGTCTATTTGCACATCGCCGCACTGTGCGCGGTGGCGCAACGCGTGGTCGATCAGCACGATGGCCACCAGGGCCTCGGCGATCGGTGCAGCGCGGATGCCCACGCAGGGGTCGTGGCGGCCGTGGGTTTCCACCCTGGTGGGCACGCCCTGCAGATCCACCGATTGCCGCGGCAGGCGGATACTCGACGTGGGTTTGATGGCAATCGAGGCCACGATGTCCTGCCCAGTGCTGATGCCGCCGAGCACGCCGCCGGCGTTGTTGCTGGCAAAGCCCTGCGGGGTGAGTTCGTCGCCGTGCTGCGTGCCTTTTTGCGTCACGCTGGCAAAGCCAGCGCCGATTTCCACGCCCTTGACCGCGTTGAGTCCCATCAGCGCGTGCGCGAGGTCGGCGTCGAGCTTGTCGTACAGCGGCTCGCCCCAGCCGGTGGGCACGCCGCTGGCAACCACCATGAGGCGCGCGCCGACCGAATCGCCCGACTTGCGCAGCGCGTCCATATAGGTCTCGAGTTCGGGCACGATGTCGGCATTGGGCGCAAAGAACGGGTTTTGATGCACCGCGTCCCAGGTCTGGAAGGGGATGGGCACATCGCCGAGCTGGGTCATGCAAGCACGCACCGCAACCCCATATCGTCCGGCCAGCCATTTTTTCGCCACGGCACCGGCGGCGACGATGGGCGCGGTCAGCCGGGCCGAGGAGCGACCGCCGCCGCGCGGATCGCGCAGGCCGTATTTGCGCCAATAGGTGTAGTCGGCATGGCCAGGGCGAAAGGTCTGCAGCAGATTGCCGTAGTCCTTGCTGCGCTGGTCGGTGTTGCGGATCAGCAGGGCGATGGGCGTGCCGGTAGTCTTGCCCTCGAACACGCCGGAGAGGATTTCGACCTGGTCGGCTTCCTGCCGCTGGGTCACATGGCGGCTGGTGCCGGGACGGCGGCGATCGAGATCGGGCTGGATGTCGGCCTCGCTCAAATCCATGCCGGGTGGGCAGCCGTCGATGACGCAGCCGATGGCCGGACCGTGCGATTCGCCGAAAGTGGTGACTGCAAACAGCAGCCCGAGGGTGTTTCCGGACATGGGGGGCTTTCAGGGTTGTGGGGTAGGCGCAGAGCTGTCTTGCACCGCGCGCGTGGCCAGCGCCTGCAGCAGCCTGTCGTGCACGCCGCCGAAGCCGCCGTTACTCATCACCAGCACCCGGTCACCCGGCCGGGCGGCGGCAGTCACGGCCTCGACCAGCACGGCGAGATCGTCGAAAGTCTGCGCCTTGTCGCCCAGCGGCTGCAGCGCTTCGGCCAGATCCCAACCCAGGCCGCCGGCATAGCCAAAGCTCAGGTCGGCCGCGGCCAGCGCGCCCGGCAGCAGCGCCTTCATCGCACCGAGCTTCATGGTGTTGGACCGCGGCTCGAACACCGCGAGAATGCGCGCCGACCGCGCCTTTGGATCGGCCTGCATCTGCTGGCGCAGCCCAGCAAGCGTGGTAGCGATGGCGGTGGGATGATGCGCGAAGTCGTCGATCACCTGCACACCACCTGCGGTGCCACGCAGTTCCATGCGGCGCTTGACACCCTGAAAGCTGCACAGCGCGGCGCAAGCTTCATCGGCAAACACCCCGGCATGTTGCGCGGCGGCAATTGCTGCCAGCGCGTTGTTGCGGTTGTGCACGCCGGTCAGCGCCCAGTGAACCGTGCCGATGCGCTTGCCACGGTGCAACACCTCGAACCACTGCTCGCCGCCCTGCGCGCTCCATCCCTGGTCCGCATGGTCGAACAGCGCCACCTCGCTCCAGCAGCCGCGCCCCAACACGCGCGCGAGCGCCTCCGAACGGGCATTGACCACCAGCTGGCCGCTGCGCGGCACGGTGCGCACCAGGTGATGGAACTGGGTTTCGATCGCTGCCAGATCGGGGAAGATGTCGGCGTGGTCGTATTCCAGATTGTTGAGCACCGCGGTGCGCGGGTGGTAGTGCACGAACTTAGAACGCTTGTCGAAGAAGGCGGTGTCGTATTCGTCGGCTTCGATGACAAAGAAATTCGTCCCGAGGCGCGCCGAGGCGCCGAAATCCAGCGGCACGCCGCCGATCAGGAAACCGGGGTTCAGCCCGGCAACTTCCAGGATGTGCGCGAGCATCGAGGTGGTCGTCGTCTTGCCGTGCGTGCCGGCAACCGCCAGCGTCCAGCGGCCCTGCAGCACATGCTCGGCTAGCCATTGCGGCCCGCTCACGTAGGGCAGCCCCGCGTCGAGAATTGCCTCCATCAACGGATTGCCGCGCGACACCACATTGCCGATGACCCATAGCTCGGGCTTGAGCGCAAGCTGGTCTGCGCCGTAGCCCTCGATCAGATCGATACCCAGCTTCTGCAGCTGGCTGCTCATTGGCGGATAGACCTGCGCGTCGCAGCCGGTCACGCGGTGGCCGGATTCTTTCGCCAGCGCCGCCACGCCGCCCATGAACGTGCCGCAGATACCAAGGATGTGGATGTGCATGCGCGGATTCTATTGATCCGCCCCTCACGCTGCGAACGCCTGTCCTCCCGGCCTTCCCCGGCGCGGCGCAAGCCCGTTTTGCGCCCCACGCGCTCGCCCAACCGGTTTGCGCAGACAATTGGTCCATCGACCTTGACCCTGCCGCCCATGTCCATCTTCCTTCACGACGCGCCGAACCTGACGGTCTATCTCGCCTCGGCCAGCCCGCGACGGCAGGATCTGCTGCGGCAAGTGGGTGTGGACTTCGAGCTGCTCGCGCCCGGGCCCGACGAGGACAGCGAAGCACTGGAGCAGGCGCTGCCCGGCGAGACCGCCGCAGGTTATGTTCTGCGCATCACCCGGCTGAAAATGGAGGCTGCACGGCACCGCCTGGCACGGCGGCATCCCGACGTGCAGCCGGAGGCAGCCATTTTGCTGTGCGCCGACACCACGGTGGCGCTGGGCGACACCCTCTACGGCAAAACGCAGGACGCACGCGATGCCGCGCGCATCCTGTCTGCCCTGTCGGGCAGGACGCATACCGTGCTCACCGCGGTATGCGTGCAGCGCGGCGCGACACGGCAGGAGGCTCTGCAGATCTCGCAGGTGCGCTTTGCCGCGCTGAGCGCGCACGACATCGCTGCCTATATTGCCAGCGGCGAGCCGTTCGGCAAGGCCGGCGCCTACGCCCTGCAGGGACGCGGTGCGGCATTCGTCGAGCACATCAGCGGCAGCGCCAGTGGCATCATTGGCCTGCCGCTGTTCGAAACCCTGCGCCTGCTGCGCGCGGTCGGCTGGCCGGGCGGCATCGCAGACCCATCCCAATCCGAGACAAGCCGCCGATGAATCCGACTCCCGAGGACATTCTGATCAACATCACCCCACAGGAAACCCGTGTGGCGCTGGTCGCGCATGCCGCGGTGCAGGAGCTGCACATCGAGCGCAGTCTGGAGCGCGGGCTGGTGGGCAATGTCTATCTGGGCAAGGTGGTGCGGGTGCTGCCGGGCATGCAGTCGGCCTTCATCGATATCGGCCTGGAGCGCACCGCGTTTTTGCACGTGGCCGACCTGTGGCAGCGCCAGGCCGTTCCGGTCGCGGGCGAGGCTGCCACCGACAGCCCGGGCCCGCCGGTGTTGCAGCCGATCGAAAAACTGATCTACGAAGGTCAGACCTTGATGGTGCAAGTGCTCAAGGACCCGATCAACACCAAGGGTGCGCGCCTGACCACGCAGATCAGCCTGGCCGGGCGGCTGCTGGTGCATCTGCCGCAGGACGACCACATCGGTATTTCGCAAAAGATCGAGGGTGCCGACACCCGCGCGGCGCTGCGCGAGCGCATGAGTGCGCTGCTAGCTGCCGATGCCGCAGGCTCGCAAGGCTTCATCGTGCGTACCAATGCCGAGGACGCCAGCGATGCCGAACTGGCCGAAGACATCGCTTACCTGCGCAAGACCTGGGCTGCGATCCAGCAGCGCGCGCAAAGCAGCAGCGCGCCGGCCCTGCTCTATCAGGAACTGAGCCTGGCGCAGCGCGTGCTGCGCGATCTGGTCAGTGATGCCACGCGCAGTGTGCAGATCGACTCGCGCGAGAATTACGAGGCGCTGCAGGCTTTCGCCGCCGAATACATGCCGCGGGTCAGCGGCCTGCTGCAGCTCTACCGCGGCGAGCGCCCGCTGTTCGAGACCGCCAACGTGGATGAGGAGATCGAGCGCGCGCTCGGGCGGCGCGTCGACCTCAAATCGGGCGGCTATCTGATCATCGACCAGACCGAGGCGATGACCACCATCGATGTCAACACCGGCGGGTATGTGGGCGCGCGCAACTTCGACGACACCATCTACCGCACCAACCTGGAGGCCACGCAGGCGATCGCGCGGCAACTGCGGCTGCGCAATCTGGGCGGCATCATCATCATCGACTTCATCGACATGCACAGCCCGCAGCACCGCGCTGCCGTCCTCGACGAGCTGCGCAAGGCGCTGTCGCGCGACAAGGTCAAGGTCACGGTCAGCGGCTTTTCGCAGCTCGGCCTGGTCGAGCTCACCCGCAAGCGCACGCGCGACTCGCTGGCGCACATGCTGCTCGAACCCTGCCCGACCTGCGGCGGGCTGGGGCAAGTGAAAACCGCGCGCACCGTCGCCTATGAAATCCTGCGCGAGATCCTGCGCGAAGCCAAGCAGTTCAACCCGCGCGAGTTCCGCATCGTCGCTGCTGCCGATGTCATCGACCTGTTTCTCGAAGAAGAAAGCCAGCACCTGGCTTCGCTGTCGGACTTCATCGGCAAGCCCGTCTCGCTACAGGTCGAGCCCGCGTTTTCGCAGCAACAGTACGACATTGTGCTGACCTGACAGCCCCCGCCTGTTTCCCGCCAGTCCTGAGCTGGTCGATACGGTTTGCCCAGCGCAATCAGCTTGGCAGCACGACGGCAAAGCCAAGGACGCGCCAGGCCACTTGCAACAAATCCGTCTTAATGTAACAGCGGAGATTTCGCCGTCTTGCCGCGATTGGACTGATCACGCCGTGTCAATTGGCTGCATTGCATGAATATTCTTTGCGAATTTTCTTATAGGAATGCCGAGGAATCGCGCAACCCATTGAAATTCTTAAAATATAAGAAAATAATTATTATATTTTTACACCATATAATTATTTTCTTATATTTAATGCCCCGAATTTGGCATAAATTTAATTCATATAAGTAACAAGAAAAATCAATTTGTTGAGAGTTGCAATCTCTATTTGAATCCGCCTTGCTGAAGTACTTCAGTCCAGAGCCGAGCAGCACGCTATCGGGTTCCAAAATAGATCAAGGAGGAGATTGCATGAAAAAAAGCATCATGGCAGCTGTAGTCATAGGGGCATGCTGTCAAATGGCCCACGCTAAGGAGGGTGCCCAGCTCTACGGCGTCATTGACATGGGCATTGAAAGGCTGACCTATGACAACACCAGCCTGAACCGGCTCGGTTCCGGCGTGCAATCCACAGACCGGATCGGGATACGAGGACAGGAAAATTTGGGAGGGGGTTTGCAAACATTTTTTGATGTCGAAACCGGATTTTGTGGAAACGGCACCAATTCGTTTCCAGGCAGCCTCGTATACAAGGGGGATAACAGTGCCGTGGGATCGAGTGTTTGCTCGGGTGGGGGGTTCATGGGTCGCCTCAGCCTGCTGGGGTTAAAAAGCCGCTATGGCGTTTTTAAGGCCGGTCGCTTTTACAGTCTGAATTATGACAATCTCGTCAAGATCGATCCATTCATGACAGGGATGACTGGGGCTGTGAAAAACATCGACCCCGCAGGCTATAACTACGTTCGATTTTCGCAGGCTGTTGGATACCGGACTCCCGATTTTGGCGGGCTAACGGCCGCCATGCTCTACGCATTTGGTGGACAGCCCGGAAGCTTCTCAAAGGGACAGTCTTATGAACTGAACGTGGATTATGAATCCAAAAACTTTACCGCTGGAATTGATTATCTAAAAAATAACCATCCGTACAGCGCAGGCAGCAAATTTAATCCTTATGTTGCACTGGCCTGGGAATTCGGTCCAGCTGCAACGCTCACCCAACAGGGCTCGTTCAATAATGAAGTCGTCCAGCTCTATGGTGGATATGATTTTCCCGTCGCCAAACTGACTGCACTTTATTCTGACGAAAAATACGGCGATGGTCTGCCCTATGCGGCAGGACATTTCGTACCGGATTTGAAAATATGGATGCTTGGCGCAACTATTCCCCTGCCGCGAGGGAAATTTCTGGCTTCAATTTCCAGGCGCAGTGACATGAACAAATCTGACACCACTGCAACGCAAGTGGCCATTGGTTATCTTTATCCGCTCTCCAAGAGGACGAACATCTATACATCGTATTCACGCATCCGCAACGATTCGGCAACAGATTTGTATGTTGGCGATAACGGTTTCACCGCACAGGGAACCGTTGGCGGCGCGAGTGCCAGTGGTCTAACCATCGGCCTGCGTCATTTCTTCTGATGGCTCCAGCGCCATTACCCACTTTGTCCAAGGAAAAATCATGAACATGTTCATCCGACGTGCGCTTGTTGGCGCAACGCTCACTACATTTGCATTCTTGCCCGGTCTGGCACACGCTGAGGATACGGTTCCGGCAATCGCCACGCAGTCGCACTACGGTGCGATCTTCCAGATCGACTCCGGTAGTCCAGGCGCTATCAAAAAGACCATCAACAATATAGAAAACCTGCTCCATGACCCCAGGCTCAAAGGCAAGGTCCAGGTCGAGTTGATCGCCAACGCCCAGGGATTCGCCGCCTACGTCAAGAACAATGGTTTTGAGAAAAAATTGCAAGTTCTGCAACAGCAGGGCGTGCTGTTAGCGCAATGTGCCAATACCTTGCGCGAGTTGCATGTGGATCGCAAGGATCTATATCCATTCATCACTGTGGTGCCGTCCGGAATGGGAGAAATCACCATTCGGGAAGCGCAAGGGTGGGCGTATATCCATCCCTCAGCACCGAAGCCTGGTCTATGATCGAGGCACATCAAAAAGATAGGGATGCACTGCGTCCCTGTCTTTTTGATTTCAGGCGCGTGAAACGCACCTCTTGCTTATTTCGGGCAGGTGGCCGTGCTGCCCGGCACTTTGCCGACCAGCAGCAGGAAAGAGGAGAATGGGTCCATGGCGCGCATGGCCACCATCTTCGGCCCCTGGAATTCGAGGCGACCGAACATCATGGCCTTCATCGGGCCGTATTCGCCCTTGCCCATTTCTTCCCACTGCTTGGTGTTGGCGTGCATCAGGAAGTCGACATCGAAATTGGGCTTGAGTGTCGGAGCGCCGCCGTAGACGCACATCGCCTTGTCATTCTGCAGCTGCAGCTTGAGTTCGACTGCGCTGTCCTTGCCACAGTCGGTGCGGTACATCTCGACCAGCTTGTACCCGCGCCCCTTGTCGTCGTGCATGAACTCACCCTTGAGGCCGTCGGTCAGCGCGGGAGTGTTGTTCCACGCGGTGCAGGCCTGGCTGGCCCACTGGGGCGACATCAGCACGGGGGGATCTGCCCAGGCAGTGGCTGCCGCGCTGCTCAGGGTCAGGCCAACGGCCAGCGCGAGGGCCTGCAGGGGACGGCGGGAATGGAACAGGGCTTTCATGTGGGGTTGTCTCCAAGAGGTTTTCGATGTCGCGCAGCGTGGTGCGGCCCTGCCGTGGCGCGACGACACGAGGCAGGGCCGGGAAAGACTCGGACGATCAGCGCAGCTGCTCCTGCGCCCGCGTGGCAAACAGATCGGCCTGCCGCTCGTCGATGAACAGGCGAATGAACTTCACACAGGCCTGCACTGCCGCGGCGCGTCCCTCGGGCGTGTCGGGATGTGGGGCGATTTTCTGGACCAGGCGGCTGGCTTGCGCAGGAAACTGTTCCTTGACCAGCGCGATGAGTTGGGCATGGACCACCGGCGCTGTTTGAGTTGAGCCGGATGCGACCGCTGCGCCTGGTGTCGGTGCATCGGCGCACAGCGCCAGAAAGCCGGCCTCGATCAGCCACTGCAAAGCCTGCAGGCAGCGCTGCGGGTCAGTGCCGGCCTTGAGCAGCTCGCGCACGGGACGGTGACCGTCGGCCAGGATCAGCAGATTGCGCTGCCCCGGCAGCAGTTGATGCGAGCGCGTGGCCAGCTCCTCTCGTCCCTTGGGAGTTTTTTCCAGCACCCAGTCCAGCGGTAATTCCTCAGACATGTCTCCCAGCGGGCGTGCACGCGCCGCGCCTGCCTCCTCGTTGGATGTGTGTACGCACCCGCGTCGCATGGCGCGGTAGTGGGCAGAGTATGCCGGCTTTGTCGCGGACAGTCACCGGGATCAACCCGCAGCCGCACGCAAAAAAGCCCGCTCGCAGCGGGCCTTGAAAACCGAACCGGCTGGACGCCAGGGTCAGACCGCCTTGGTCTGCGGCAGGCCGGTGAGATAACCGACCGAGGCACCGAAGCGGTCTTTGTAGTTCTGTGCGATCAGCGGGTCGAGCGTGGCCTTGACCTTGTCGTGCAGCGGGCTCTCCCAGTCGCCGGGGTGCTGGAAGTTGCTCAAGACGTACGTCCAGCCGTTGACATCGTCCACACCCTGCAGCCCGGTCGACTCCGCTGCGGCCGGGGTGGAGAGGATGCGCGCGAGCTGCTGGGTGTCGACGTTATACGCCCACAGGAAGTTGTTGACGTGCATGCCGCTATCTTCCCCGATGAACAGGGTGCGCAGCTTTTCCGAGAACTTGAGGTTGTCGGGGTTGGCGATTTTGTCGGCGTTGGCCAGGTTGCCGAGCGCGTCCGGCGTCTTCAGGTCTTCGCCGATCAGCGCAGCGGGTGCCGCCATGTCCACCGGCACCCAGTCGCTGTTGATCGCCGCGCCGCTGCTGTCGGCCTGCCCGCCCTTGAGGTTCATCGCGTACACCGCGCCAGCCTGCGGGCCTTCGACCTTGAAGCCGGGCACGCTGCCGTCGACCATGGTCTTCTGGATGTAGCTCATCGCGATGTAGGCAATCTTGTCGCGGGCGTTGACCGTCGTGCCTTCCCATTTGGTGAAGGCTAGCGTGCCGCCAACGAGCGCGGCGTAGCGGTGCGTTTCGAGGAAGGCGGCGGCCTTTTCCATCCCCGGCTTGAGCTTGACCCAGTTGAACTTGCCGCCAAACGGGATCTTGGTGTAGCTCGGATCCTGCGCATCGCTGGTCTTGACGTCCATGATGTCGCTCGGCTTGAGCGTCTTGGCCAGCCCCTCGATCTCGGCGCTGGTGGCGCGACCGAGCTTGATCCACTTCAGCGTGAATCTGCCCGGGCCGGCGACCGAGGTCTGCGTGGCCTTGGCCACGTACAGCGTGCCGCTGGAGAGATCGGCAGCCTTGTCGGCAACAAACATGAACGCGCCGCCGTTGGTCGCATCGTCACCCATGAGCACGGTGCGCTGATCCGGGCAAACCTGCACCAGTTCGTGCGAAATGCGGCCCAGGCAGAAATGCTTTTTCAGCGTGCCGGTGCCGTCGGCATTGACGGTGACCTCGGGCAGGTGGCCGTAGAGGTAGGGGTTGGCCTTGGCCAGGTCTTTCGAGGCGTTGGGGTCGCCATAGAGATTGTTGATGAAATCGTTGAAGCGCTTGTCAAGACCCTGCGCCACGACAAAGGCGTCGGGCTCGTACTCCTCGCTCGACAGATGCGTATTCCACGGCGACAGGCTCGCGCCGCAGGTGATCCACAGGCCATACGCCGGCTGGGTCGGCACGTTGTAGTACTTGGCGAGCGTGAGCTTGCCGGTGGCCGGGTCCTGGTCGAGCGTGAGCACCGCAATCGGCGACGGCAGGCGGCCGTACTGGCTGACCTGCGCCTGGTCGCGCGTGGTGTACTCGAACTGCACGACGGCAAACACCGGGTTGCCTTTGACGCCGAGCTTGGCCTTGTCGGCACCGGCGATCGGCTGCAGCAGGCTCATGCCGTCGGGGCAGTCGGAATAGAACTGCCGCTCCTTGCCGGCGACGGATCTATCGACGATGGGGTTGCCATTGATGTCGAAATAGCCGCCGGCCAGGATGGTGCCGCCGGCCAGGTTCGGCACCTGGTCGCCGGTCATGAACAGTTGCTGATAGCCCAGCTTGTAGGTCTGCTTGCTGCCGTCGCTGTAGCTGACCTGCAGGCTGGAGGCGACCGATGTGGTCGCCATCGCGCCGGGGTTGGACAGCGAGGGCGCAGCCATGCCGGCGAACGCGGCTGCGGTGGGGGTTGCGGCCGCGGCAGCCGTGCTGCCGCCGCCGCAGGCGGTGAGCAGCGCAGAGGCGCCGGTGCCGACACCCAGGGGCAGCAGCGGCATACCGCCAAACAGTTTCAGCGCCTGGCGACGCGACAGGGAAGTGGAGGATTCAGACATGACGGGCTCCTACAGACAGACATGCGCAGATGCGCTGTGACAAATGACACGTCACGTTACATTTGCTTTGTGACAGTATGTTGACCGCTTGATGCCCCGATCTGCCCTGCGCGCGGCGCGGCGTGCGAACATGTCACCCCCACCACGCCCTTCACCTGCGTCGAAACATGCCTTCCCCTCGCCCCCGACAGACCACGCCCCACGCCGTGAGCAGGCGTTGCTGGCTGCGCGCCACAGCGACCACCGCGCTGGCCACGGCGCTGCCCCGCAGCGCATGGCCCCAGACCGGGCCGCTCGCTTCGAGCGCCGCCGCGCAGACCTCGCCTGCCGCCGCCTCGGCGCCAGCGCGCGCAATGCTGGGGGACTGGCCCGCGCAGGACGCGCAAGCGCTGATCGCGCGCATCGCGCAGCGCAACGGCCTGCCGCAGGCACAGATCGAGCGGCTGTTGACGCAGGCGCGGTACGAGCCGACGGTTGCTCGCCTGATCCTGCCCGGGCCACCGGCGCGCAGGAACTGGCGGGTGTACCGCAGCCGCTTTCTCGACAGCCTGCGCATCGGTGCGGGCAGCGACTTCCTGCAGGAATTCGGCGTGTGGTTCCGCAAGGCGCAGCAGCGCTACGGCGTGCCACCGCACATCGTCGCGGGCATCCTCGGGGTAGAAACCATCTATGGCCGCAACATGGGCAATTTCCGCGTGGTCGATGCGCTCTCGACCCTGGCGCTGCGCTTCCCGGCGCAGGCGCCGCGCGACCGCAGCGGGTATTTCGGCGCGCAGCTCGGTGACTTTTTCCAGTGGTGCGCGCAGGACGGACGCGACCCGCTACAGGTGCGCGGCTCGTATGCCGGAGCCATCGGCATGCCACAGTTCATGCCTGAGAGCATTCTGAAATACGCGGTGGATTTCGACCAGGGCGGTCATATCGACCTGATCAACGACCCGGCAGACGCCATCGGCTCGGTCGCCAGCTATCTGGCGGCCAAGGGCTGGGTGCGCGGCCAGCCGGCCCACTTTGCCCTGCAACTGCCGCGCGACCTGCCGCAGACCACGCTCGACACCCTGCTCGCTGCGGACATCACTCCCACCTTCACCGCCGACCAACTCGCGGCACTGGGTCTGCCGCTGCTGCCGCAGGCGCGCGCCTACCCGGGCAAGCTGGCCGTGGTGCAACTGCCCAACGTCGGCGCTGCGCCCGACTATGTGCTGGGCACGGACAATTTCTATGTCATCACCCGCTACAACCAGTCAGCCTTCTACGCGCTGGCGGTCATCGAGCTGGGCGAGGTGGTGGCCGCGGCAGCAGCCTCCGCTGGGGCCTCCATCGCACCGGACAGCGGCTAAGGCCACCTTGCGCTGCTCTTCGACACAGAGGGCACGCCATTGCCGCTTCAGCTCGGAAGTAGTGAAGATTTCGACACCAGCGGACAGTGCAGTAGAACGATTCACAACTTCTGAGAGGTGGCGCCGAGCTGGCGGATGCCGGCAAGCACCATGGCGCTGAGCTCGGCCACATCCTGACCGTAGCGCTTGGCCGCTGCCAGATCGCCCACATCCAGCGCCGCCTTGGCCTGGCGCGCCAGTTCGTGGATTTCGGCATGCTGTTCGAGCAGACGGGCAAAGCGCGGGTCGCGGCCGTAGTACAGTCGCCCCTGCCCGCCCAGCCACAGCCCCAGGTGGCACTGGTTTTCGGCATCGACATCGAGCACATGTTCGGGGAACGGCGCCTCGCCGCGCACCGCCTGCTGCAGACGCTCGACACGGCGCATCTGCGCCACTTCGACCTCATGCGGAAACGCCACGGCGTGCAAATGGGCCTCGGGCCGCACCCAGGTCTGCACCCAAGTCGCCACCGCATCGGCCGGCAGCGGCCGAGCGATCGCATAGCCCTGCGCGAGGGTGCAGTTCATCGCCGCCAGCATCGACAAGTGCTCCAGCGTCTCGGCCCCTTCGCCGATGACCTCCAGCCCCAGCAGATTGGCGGCGGTGACCACGGCGGAGACGATGGCGAAGTCCTTCGGGTCGTCGACCATGTCGCGCACGAAGGACTGATCGATCTTGAGCGACTGCGCCGGAAGCCGCTGAAGATAGGTCAGCGAGGCCGCGCCAGTGCCAAAGTCGTCGAGCGCCACGCTGGCGCCCAGGTCCTGGCAGGCCTGAAGCACCTGCCGCGCCTGTTCCAGATTGCGCAGCGGTGCCGATTCGGTGATTTCGAGGATCAGGCCATCGGCAGGAAATCCCGGGTGGTTGCGCAGCGCGTGACGCAAATCGTCGAGAAATTCGGCTGCAAGCAGATGCTCGGCGCTGATGTTGACCGCCACATGCAGCTCCAGCCCCTGCGCCCGCCACTGCGTGCCCTGCGCCAGCGCTTGGTCAAGCACGAAGCGGCCAATGGCGCGCGCCAGCCGCCCGTGATCGAGCGCGTCGGCGAATCCGGCCGCCTCCAGCAGTTCGTCGCGCACGGTCCGCAGCCGCAGCAGCGCCTCGACCCCGACCACCGGGGGCCGCCGCGGATCGCCGCCGATCGCGACGATGGGCTGGTAGGCAAGCAGAAGCCGCCCTTGCTGCAGTGCGATATCGACCGTTTCGATCAGGTGTTTGCGGCGCTGCGCGGCCAGCTCGAAATCGGGGTGGAATCGCTGATAGTGGTCGCGCCCGGCGGCCTTGGCGGCGTACAGCGCCAGGTCGGCATGGCGCAGCAGCGTCTCGGCGTCGGTGCCATCTTCGGGGTAAATCGCACAGCCCACGCTAACCGAGATCGAGGCTTGCCGTCCCACGCCCAGATCGAAAGGCTGGCGCAGCGTTGTCAGAATGCGCTGCGCCGCCGCCTGCGCCGCAGTCTCCCCGCCGAAGTCATCGGTCAGCAGCACCGCGAACTCGTCCCCGCCCATGCGCACTATCACCTCGCCTTCGCGCAGGATGGACTGAAGTCGCTGCGCGGTGTCGCGCAGCAGACCGTCGCCGGTCGAGTGGCCGTAGACATCGTTGACCTGCTTGAAACCGTCGAGATCGAGCAACAGCAGGGCGAATTCACCATGGCGCGCCCAGGCGGTTTCCAGCGCCAGCTGCAGCCGCTCGCGCAGCAAGGCACGATTACCCACACCAGTAAGCGGGTCGGTGATCGCCAGAGTGCGCAGCCGCTGCTGCTGTTGCTGCGCCAGCTTGAACTCGCGGCCGATCTGGCCCAAGGCGAAGCGGTACAGCAGGGTCAACAGCAACAGCAGCAACACCAGCCCCAGCAACGGCGGCCAGACGGTATGCCAGTACTGCGTCCACAGCACACTGCCGGGCACCGACACCGCCACCGCTAGATCCGGGTCGGTCTGCAGCCGCTGCCAGCTGCCGATGCGCACCATGCCGTCAGCCGTGACCAGCCCGGCGTAATGACCACTGGTCTGCCCCGGATGGTCCTGCAGCGAGCGCAGAAAAGCCCCGGTCTGCGGTGTGGAAAAAAAGTCTTTGTCCTTCGGTGCCGGCCAGCGCGCCAGCACATGGCCGTCATTGCGCGCCAGCACGGCGGCCATACCGCTGTATGGCAGCGCGGTGTGCGCCAGCGTCTGCCGCAGGAAGGTTTCGGTGCTGACCGCGGCCACCACATAAAACGCGCGATGGCGCGCGCTGGCCGGCACTTCGCGCACCAAGGGAATGACCCAGATCCCCAACAGCGGGCCGATGATGGGACGGCCGACGATCATGCCCCTCGGCTCGGGCCTGGCACGCAGACGGGCGATGGCACGCATCAGCGCGGGATCGCCCTGCAGGCTGGGCAGGTTGTCCGAGCGCAGTGAACTGCCCAGCAACCGGCCATCTGCCGAGACCACATTGATCGACAGCGCGCCGGGCAGCAGCGCCTGCCGGCGCTCGAGCAGGATTTGCAGCACTTCCGGATGCTGCAGCAGATCGGCCTTTTCGGCCAGATCGGCGCCGGTGGCCTCGAGCACGGACGAAAAACTCTGGAAATACGACTGCGTGGCACTGACCAGAAAGCTCGAACTGGTGTCGAGCGAGCCGTACAGGATTTGCTGCTGCGTGCGCCAGGTGCTCAAGCCGTAGAGCAAGGCCAGCGCAACGAACACCAGGAACAGCGTCCAATACAGACGCCGCATCCAGCGCTGCGCCAGCGGCGGATTGGCCCGCGGCAGCGACGCCTCCAGCCGCGGCAGTGCAGCCAGCCCTTCGGTGTCGGGCGTCAAGGTGTTTGGCTCGGAATCGATCCGCGCAGAAGCCATGCGGAGCAGTGCAAATTGGTGTTGGACGAAGCCGGACGCGCTGCACGCGGCCGCGGCACAGACCGCACTTTATAGCGCGCCCGCTTTGCGGCTCACAACGCCCGTTTCGGGGTTCGCCCCGAAACGTTACAGGCGCGGAATCTCCGGTCACAGTTCCTGCTCGAGCGGCACAGCCTGTTTGCGGCTATTGAGCGCCACATGAATGCCGGCGAAGATGAGCACCGCGGCCCAGAAGTGATACCAATGGATGGTCTCGCCGAGAAACAGCCAGCTCAGCAGCGCCGCGAACAGTGGTGCAAGATTGCCGAAATATGCCGGAATCTGCGCTCCGACCCGACCCACCGCACTGCCCCAGCACCAGTAGGCCAGCAGCGACGGCAGCACCGCCACATAGGCCAGCGCCGCCCAGACCTGCGGGCCCCAATGCGTGACTCGGCCATCGATCCAGCGCTCGGCCAGCATGAACGGCAGGATGGACAGCACGCCCCAGATCATCTGCGCGGCCAGCGAGGTCATCGGCGCCAGGCCCAGCGGGCGCTGGCGCAGCTCCCAGGTGTAGATCGCCCACAGGAACACGGCCACCAGCATGATGAGGTCGCCTGGCGCGAAATGCAGCGCCGCCAGATGCGCCGGGTCGCCTTTGGCCACCACCAGCGCCACCCCGGCAATCGACAGCAGCGCACCGATCCACTGCGTCTGGCCCACGGCCTGCCTGTAGAACGCGCCGCCGATCAGCAGGATGAACACCGGCGCGCTCGACGTGATCAGCGACACATTCAGCGGTGTGGTCGTCTCCAGTGCCACATACTGCAGCGAGTTGTAGCTGCCCACCCCGAGGATGCCCATCACCACCAGCGACTTCCACTTGCTGCGCAGCACCGCGCGCTGGCGCCACAAATCGGGGCCGACGATCAGCAGCGCGATCGCCAGCGCAAAAAACCAACGGTAAAAACTCAGCGTCAGCGGCGGAATCTGCCCCACCATCAGCCGCCCGACCACGGCGTTACCGGCCCAGAACAGCGGCGGCAGGGTCAGCAGCAGCGCGGTTTGCGGATCGAGCAGATGCGTTTTATGTTGCGGCATTCAGGCATTATTTCAGCGCGGCGCGACGTCTGCCGCGGCAGCCACAGGAGCGAGCATGCGTCTGGCCATTGTCAGCGACATCCACGGCAACCTACCGGCACTGGAGGCCGTGCTGGCCGACATTGCCCGCCGCGGCGCCGATCTCACGCTGAACTGTGGCGATCTGCTCAGCGGCCCGCTGTGGCCGCGCGACACTGCCGACCGGCTGATGGCGCTGAACCTGCCGACCATCGCCGGCAACCACGAGCGCCAGTTGCTGGCCTGCGCACAGCACCGCGGCAGCGCGGCTGACCAATACGCCTTCGAGCAGACCACCGCAGCACAGCGCGAGTGGCTCACCGCCCTGCCCGCACGGCTCGAGCCGCTGCCCGGGGTTCTAATGGTGCACGGCCGGCCGGACAGCGATCTGGACTATCTGCTCGACACGGTCGATGCCGCCGAGCCCGCCGGCGTACGCCAGGCCACGCCCGAGGAGGTGCGCGCGCGCTGCGCCGGAATCGACGCCGAGCTGCTGCTCTGCGGCCACAGCCACCATCCCGGCATGATGCAGGTGCCGGGCGGCCCGCTGGTGGTCAATCCAGGCAGTGTGGGCCTGCAGGCCTATGACGACGATCACCGCGGCCTGCACTGGATTCGCAGTGGCAGCCCACACGCCCGCTACGCACTGTGCGAGCGCAGCCCGCACGGGCGCTGGCAGGCGGCGCTGATCGCGGTCGATTACGACTGGTCGACTGCCGCGGCGCAGGCCCGCCGGCTCGGCGCGCTCGACTGGGCGCAGTGGCTCGAAACCGGATGGGCGCAGCCCACACAGGCATAGCCGGCCCATGCCCGATGCCGCACATCGACGCACCGGGGCCGGGGTCACGCGCTCCGGGTGGGCGCAGGCCAGATCGACCGCAGCGGTTGCAATGCAAAAAATCTCTTCGCGCTGTGACGTTTGCTGCGGCGCAACCGTCCAAAGAGCAAAGGCATTGATCGATACAACTGGCTCCCCGGCGCAAAAACCCGCTTGCATCCAGTTCGATCAACTCGACGTATAACCCCTCATCAAGACAATCCACCGGAGCATTCCATGCCATTGCGTGCTTTTTTCTCCAATCTACTCACCCGGGCCAGGCCCGGCGATGCGCCGCCAAGCGACCTGCCACCGATCGATTCCGAACTGGCAGAACAGGCTGAGGTTCAAGGATTGAATTTCTACTCCGCTATGCAGGCGCATCAAGCATGGAAGCGGCGCCTGATCCAGCTTGCGCAAGGCGAGACGTCTGATGCGATCGACATTGAGCGACTGCGCTGCGACACCTGTTGCGAACTAGGAAACTGGTTGCACACCCGCGCACAGGTGCCCAGGCGGTATTTCGGCGTGTTCGAGCGGCTGATCGAAGATCATGCCCAGTTTCACCATGCGGCAGCAAAGGTGGCCGAGCAGGTGCAAGCGGGTCAAAGGCAGCTCGCGATGCAGGACATCACCCGCGGAGAATTTGCCAGACAGTCGGCCAAGGTGGTCGGCTCGCTCAGCGAGCTCTTTCTGGCAATGACCGAGACCGAGACGCGCCCTTCGCATTGAACCCGGCCTGCTGGGCCCGTCTCGACCGTATCCATCTAACAGGCCGTTAAAAAACGTCGCGACGATGGCCAGATGCAAGGCGCACGGCGCGTAGCGACCAAGACCTATCAATAGATAGGCGAGGCAGCGCGCACCGCGCAACGTCGCAGATGGCCCACCGCAGTAGTTTTTCAACGGTCTGCTAAAGTCCCAGCCGGGCAAGGCTTGCGATCGGATCTTCAGTCATTCATACACCTGCGCATCCGCTAGCCTTGGCGCTGCCGCGTCTTTTGGCGCGAGGATCGGCTGCCGGTCTGCGGTCTGCAGCCGAGCGAGCGGCCAGGCGATCGCCAGCTGCGGGTCGTTCCAGGCCAGGTTGCGGTCGTGCTGGGGGTACCAATAGTCGGTCGTCTTGTAGAGAAAGTCCGCCGCGTCGCTCAGTACCAGGAAGCCGTGTCCGAAGCCCGGCGGCACCCAGAGCTGGCGCTGATTCTCGGCCGATAGCTCGACCCCGGCCCATTGCCCGAAGCGCGGCGAGCTGCGGCGCAGATCGACCGCCACGTCCCAAACCACGCCGCGGGTCACCCGCACGAGCTTGCCCTGCGGCTTGACCAGCTGGTAGTGCAGCCCGCGCAGTACGCCGTGCGTCGAGCAGGAGTGGTTGTCCTGCACGAACTCGACATCGACGCCGGTGGCCGCGACGAAGGTCTTGCGGTTGTAACTCTCGAAGAAGAAACCCCGCGCATCACGAAAGACACGGGGTTCGAGGATCATCACCTCGGGCAGCGCGGTGGGAATCGCGTTCATGCCGCCTCCTTGAGCAGTCGCAGCAGATACTGGCCGTAGCCGTTCTTGCGCATCGGCTCGGCCAGCGCCTGCAGTTGCGTCGCGTCGATCCAGCCGGCTCTCCAGGCGATTTCCTCGGGACAGGCGACCTTGAGTCCCTGGCGTTTTTCGATGGTGGCGATGAACTGCCCGGCCTCGAGCAGGCTGTCGTGCGTGCCGGTGTCGAGCCAGGCATAGCCGCGGCCGAGGGTCTGCACCTGGAGACTTCCCCGCTGCAGGTAGATGCGGTTGACGTCGGTGATCTCGAGTTCGCCGCGCGGCGAGGGCTTGAGGTGGGCGGCGATATCGCACACCTGCCGGTCGTAAAAGTACAGGCCGGTGACGGCGTAGCTGCTCTTGGGCTGCGCGGGTTTTTCTTCGATGCTGATCGCTCGTCCGGCGGCGTCGAACTCGACTACACCGTAGCGCTCGGGGTCATGCACGTGGTAAGCAAAGACGGTGGCGCCGCTCGGCCGTGCACAGGCGCCGCGCAGCGCCGCCTGCAGATCGTGCCCCCAGAACAGGTTGTCGCCGAGCACCAGGGCGCTCGGGGCGCCGGCGATGAAGTCGCGACCGATGACAAAAGCCTGCGCCAGCCCGTCGGGGCTGGGCTGCACGGCGTAATGCAGGCTCAGGCCCCACTGGCTGCCGTCGCCGAGCAGCTGCGCAAAGCGCGGCGTGTCCTGCGGGGTGGAGATGATCAGCACCTCGCGGATGCCAGCGAGCATCAGCGTGGACAGCGGGTAGTAGATCATCGGCTTGTCGTACACCGGCAGCAGTTGCTTGCTCAGCGCCTGCGTGACGGGGTACAGGCGCGTGCCGGAGCCGCCGGCGAGGATGAGTCCTTTGCGGGATGCGGTCATGGGATGAGTTCGTCGATCAGGCGCTCGACCTGCGCCTGCCACGGCGGCAGGTGCAGGTCGAAGGTGGTTTGTAGTTTGCTGCAGTCGAGCCGCGAGTTGGCCGGGCGCGGCGCAGGCAGGGGATAGTCGCGGCTCGCAATGGCCTGCACCTCCTCGGGCGCGCAGCGCAGCGCCATACCCCGCTCGGCGGCCATGGCGAGCACGAATTGCGCGTAGCCGTGCCAGCTGGTCGCGCCCTGCGCGCTGAGGTGGTAGAGGCCGCTTGCGCGTGCAGCAAGCGCGGCGTCCTGCTGCAGGCGGGCGAGGATCAGCGCGGTCATGTCGGCGATCAGCTCGGCGCTGGTCGGCGCGCCAAACTGGTCAGCGATCACGCGCAGGCTGTCGCGCTCGGCAGCGAGCTTGAGCATGGTCTTGGCGAAGTTGCCGCCGCGCGCGGCGTACACCCAGGAGGTGCGCAGGATGATGTGGCGGCAGCCGCTCGCGGCAATCGCCAGCTCGCCCTCGCGCTTGCTCTGCCCATAGACGCTCTGTGGGTTCGGCGCATCGGCTTCGGTGTATGGGGCGTCCTTCGTGCCGTCGAAGACGTAGTCGGTCGAGTAGTGCACCAGCCAGGCATCGTGCGCGGCAGCATGGCGCGCAAGCCGCGCCGGGGCTTCGGCGTTGATGCGATATGCCTGCTCAGTGTCGCTTTCTGCGCGGTCAACCGCGGTGTACGCCGCAGCATTGACGATGAGCGTGGGCTGCTCGCGCTCGAGCAGCGCATCCAGTCTGTCCAGATCGGCGAGATCGGCCTGCGCGCGGGTGATCGGCAGCACCTCGCCCAGCGGCAAGAGCGATCTGCGCAGCTCCCAGCCGACCTGGCCGGCTGCGCCGAGCAGCAGGATGCGCCGGGGGGATGTCTGGATCACGCGGCGGCTCCGTACTGCTGGCCGACCCACTGGCGGTAGGCACCGCTGGTGACGTGCTCGACCCAATCGGGATGGTCGAGGTACCACTGCACGGTCTTGCGCAGCCCGCTGGCGAAGGTTTCCTGCGGTGCCCAGCCGAGTTCGCGCGCGATCTTGCGCGCGTCGATGGCGTAGCGGCGGTCGTGCCCCGGGCGGTCGGCAACGAAGCGGATCTGCTCGCGGTAGCTGCGACCATCAGCCCGCGGGCGCAGGGTGTCGAGCAGTTCGCACAGGGTGTGGACCACGTCGAGGTTCTTCACCTCGTTGCAGCCGCCGATGTTGTAGGTCTGGCCCACCCGCCCGGCGTCGAGCACGCGGGCGATGCCGCGGCAGTGGTCTTCGACGTAGAGCCAATCGCGCACGTTCTGCCCGTCGCCGTAGACCGGAAGCTGTTTGCCAGCCAGGGCGTTGTGGATGATGAGCGGGATGAGCTTTTCGGGGAACTGGTAGGGGCCGTAGTTGTTCGAGCAGTTGGTGGTCAGCACGGGCAGGCCGTAGGTGTGGTGCCAGGCGCGCACCAGATGGTCGGAGGCGGCTTTGCTCGCGCTGTAAGGGCTGTTGGGCGCGTACGGCGTGGTTTCGGTAAAGGGCGGGTCGTCCGGCCCAAGGCTGCCGTAAACCTCGTCGGTGGAGATGTGCAAGAAGCGAAACGTGGCCTGCTCGGCCTGCGGCAGCGCCGACCAGTAGGCGCGAGCGGCTTCGAGCAGCTCGTAAGTGCCTTGTACATTGGTGCGGATGAAGTCGCCCGGGCCGTGGATCGAGCGGTCGACATGGCTTTCGGCGGCAAAGTGCACGAGGGCGCGCGGTCGGTGCCGGGTCAGCAGCGCAGCAACAGCAGCGCGGTTGCAGATGTCGACGCGAGCGAAGTGAAACCGCGGGTCGCGCAGCACATCGGCCAGGCTTTCGAGGTTGCCGGCGTAGGTCAGCGCATCGAGCACCAGCACGGGCTCGTCCTGCGTACCCAGCCAGTGGTGGACGAAATTGGCGCCGATGAAGCCGGCGGCTCCGGTGAGGAAGATCATGGGTGGGACGAGATATGGTGGAACGAGCGCTATTGCTGTCTGGGCAGGGCGCCTGCGCAAGGATACCAACTCGGATCGCGTGGTTTGAGCGCAGACCAAACCGGGAAACCGCTGCCCGCCTGGTGGTTTTCTCCCCACCGCGAGGTTGACAGAGGGCGCGGCTCAAGAGGTTCGGGCCTTGAGGCCCGAGACCCTCCGCCTTCGGTGGCGCAGCCGCGCGTCGAGCGCGGGATCAAGTTTGCGCCGCGCACGCGGTGATGAGATCGGCGGCGAAGGCATCGACCGCCTCGGGTGTGGTGTCCCAAGCGCACATCAGGCGGCAGCCCCCGCCGGCGATGAATTCGTAAAAGCGCCAGCCCTTGCCATGCAGCGCATCGATCACCGCGCGCGGCAGATACGCAAACACCGCATTCGCCTCGGGCGGGTGCAGCACTTTGACGCCCGGAACATGGCGGATTGCCGCATACAGCCGCTGCGTCATCGCGTTGGCGTGGCGAGCGTGGCGCAGCCAGGTATCGCCCTCCAGCATGCCCAGCCACGGCGCGGAAATGAAGCGCATCTTGGATGCGAGCTGCCCGCCCTGCTTGACCCGCCAGGCAAAGTCCTGCGACAGAGCACGGTCGAAAAATACCACCGCCTCGCCCACCGGCAGGCCATTCTTGGTGCCGCCGAAGCACAACACATCGACCCCGGCGCGCCAGGTGATGTCGCTCGGATGGCAGCCCAGCGTCGCTACCGCGTTGGCAAAGCGCGCGCCGTCCATGTGCAGCCGCAGGTGGTGGCGCTTGGCCATCGCGGCGATGGCGCGCACCTCCTCGACGCTGTAGACCGTGCCGAGTTCTGTGGCCTGGGTGATCGACACCACCTTGGGCTTGGGAAAGTGGATGTCGCTGCGCTTGGTCACCAGCGCGTCGATCGCCTCGGGTGTGAGCTTGCCACGCTGCGCCTGCGGGCTTTCGCCTTCAGTGATCAGCAGCTTGGAGCCGCCGGAGAAGAACTCCGGGCAGCCGCATTCGTCAGTCTCGATATGCGCCACCGGGGTACAGATTACCGCGTGGTAGCTCTGGCACATGGCCGCCAGTGCGAGCGAATTCGCCGCGGTGCCGTTGAACACGAAATACACGTCGCAATCGGTCTGGAACAGCTCGCGCAGGCGGTCGGACACACGCTGCGTCCAGGCATCGTCGCCGTACGCCGGCTGATGTCCCGAGGCATTGGCCTGCAGCAGCCAGTGCAGCGCCTCGGGGCAAATGCCCGCGTAGTTGTCACTGGCGAAGTGTTGACGGACTTCAGCGGTGTACATGATGCGCCATAGTCACTGCGCGTAGTCTGCAATCGGCAGGCAGGCGCACTGCAGATTGCGGTCGCCCCAGGCGTTGTCGACCCGGCCGACTGGCGGCCAGTATTTGTTGGCCTTGACCGCGGGAGTCGGAAACGCCGCCTGCTCTCGGCTGTGGGCATGCGCCCAGTCCGCACCGAGCACGCTGGCCGCAGTGTGCGGCGCGGCCTTGAGCGGATTGTCCTCGCGCGGCCACTCGCCACGTTCTACCCGGGCGATTTCGGCGCGGATCGCGATCATCGCGTCGATGAAGCGGTCGAGCTCGGCAAGCGATTCGCTCTCGGTCGGCTCGATCATTAGCGTGCCGGGCACCGGAAAGCTCATGGTCGGCGCGTGAAAGCCATAGTCCATCAGCCGCTTGGCCACGTCTTCGTTGCTGATGCCGGTGGCCTCTTTCAGCGGACGCAGATCGAGGATGCATTCGTGCGCCACGCGCCCGTTTTCGCCGGTGTAGAGCACGGGATAGTGGTTTTTCAGCCGTTCGGCGATGTAGTTGGCCGACAGAATGGCCACACGGCTGGCCTGGGTCAGGCCGCCTGCGCCCATCATGCGCATGTACATCCACGAAATCGGCAGCACACTGGCATTGCCCAACGGCGCGGCGCTGATCGCGCCGACCGCGCCGTCCCGCTCTAGCCCTGCGGCGCGGTGCACCGGCAGGAACGGCGCCAGATGCGCGCGCACCCCGATGGGGCCGACGCCGGGGCCGCCGCCGCCGTGCGGAATGCAGAAGGTCTTGTGCAGGTTCAGGTGCGACACATCTGCGCCGAACTCGGGCGGGCTGGCCAGACCGACCAGCGCATTGAGGTTCGCGCCGTCCACATAGACCTGCCCACCATGCTGGTGAATGATGTCGCAGATCGCGCGCACCTCGGCCTCGAACACGCCGTGGGTGCTGGGGTAGGTGATCATGCACGCGGCAAGGTGATCTGCATGCTGCTCGGCCTTGGCACGCAAATCGTCCAGATCGACATTGCCCTGCGCGTCGCAGGCGGTGACCACCACACGCATGCCGGCCATCTGCGCCGAGGCTGGGTTAGTGCCGTGGGCAGAGGAGGGAATCAGACAGACGTCGCGGTGGGCTTCGCCACGGCTGGCGTGATACGCGCGGATGACCAGCAGCCCGGCATACTCGCCCTGCGAGCCGGCGTTGGGCTGCAGGCACATCGCGTCATAGCCGGTGGCGGCGCACAGCCATTGCTCGAGCTGCTGCGCCAGCCGCGCGTAGCCGCTGGTCTGCTCGGGTGGAGCAAACGGGTGGATCGCAGCAAACTCGGGCCAGGTGATCGGCACCATCTCGCTGGTGGCGTTGAGTTTCATGGTGCACGATCCCAGCGGGATCATCGCGCGGTCCAGCGCAATGTCCTTGTCCGCCAGACGGCGCAGGTAGCGCAGCATCTCGGTTTCGCTGTGATAGCGATGAAACACCGCATGGGTGAGGAAAGCGCTTTGCCGCGCCAGTTCCTGCGGCCAGCGCGGCGCCACGCCCTTTTCAGCGGCGTCAAACAGCGCATCGCACCGCTGCACGCCAAAGCAGGCCAGGATGTCGGCCAGATCCTGCCGGGTGACGGATTCGTCGAGCGATACGGCCACATGCTGCGCACCGATGCGCCGGAAATTGATGCCGCGCTGCGCCGCCGCCGCATGCACCGCGTCGGTACGGGCGCCGGTATGCACCGTGAGGGTGTCAAAAAACTCGGGGTTGAGCACCGGCAGCCCGGCCTGCTGCAAACCCTGCGCCAGCAGCACGGTGTAGGCATGGATGCGCTGGGCGATGCGCTTGAGCCCGTCCGGGCCGTGATAGACCGCGTACATGCTGGCGAGCACCGCGGGCAGCACCTGCGCGGTGCAGATATTGCTGGTGGCCTTTTCGCGGCGGATGTGCTGCTCGCGGGTCTGCAGCGCCAGGCGATAGGCGGGCTGTCCGTGCGCATCCCGGCTGACGCCCACCAGACGTCCGGGCAACGCGCGTTTGAGCGCGTCGCGCACCGCCAGATAGCCGGCATGCGGGCCGCCGAAGCCCAGCGGCAGACCGAAGCGTTGCGTGGTGCCGCAGGCGATGTCGGCGCCGAGCTCGCCGGGCGACATCAGCAGGGTCAGCGCCAGCAGGTCCGCCGCCACAATGACCAGCGCCCCGCGGGCCTTGAGCGCGGCGATGCGCGCACGATCGTCGCGCACACTGCCGTCCACCCCAGGGTATTGCAGCAGCACGCCGAAATAGTCGGCCTCAAGCGCCCGGTCCACCGGACCGCTGACCACCTCGATGTCCAGCGGCGCAGCGCGAGTGCGCAGCACTTCCAGCGTTTGCGGCAATACGTCGTCGGCGACGAAAAACCGTGTCGACTTCAGCCGGGTCGAACGCAGCGCCAGGGTCATGGCCTCGGCGGCGGCAGTGGCTTCGTCGAGCATCGAGGCGCCCGCCACATCCATGCCGGTGAGGTCGGCGACCATGGTCTGGAAGTTGAGCAGAGCTTCGAGCCGACCCTGGCTGATCTCGGGCTGATACGGGGTGTAGGCGGTGTACCAGGCCGGGTTTTCTAGCACATTGCGCTGAATGACGCCGGGCATCAGCGCGTTGTAGTAGCCCTGGCCGATGTAGCTGCGCATCACGCGGTTCTGGCGGGCGATGTCGCGCAGTTCGGCCAGCGCCTGCGCCTCGCCCACCGCGGCGGGCAGTTCGAACGGCTGCTGGCGACGGATGGACGCGGGTATCACCTGCTGCATCAGCTCGGTCAGGTCGACCGCGCCCAGCACCTGCAGCATGCGCTGCTGGTCTGCGGCGTCCGGGCCGATGTGTCGGCGCTGGAAGGCCTGCGCATCTTCGAGTTCGCACAGCGCGGGTTGGGTGGACATCAACATGCGGATTCTCCGGGTGAGACGGCAATGGCCACGGGCCTTGCGGCGTTCAGGCGTTTTTGAGCAGTTCGGCGTAGGCGGCCTCGTCCATCAGCGCATCGAGCTGGCTGGGATCGGACAGGCGGATGCGGAAAAACCAGCCGCTGTTCTGCGGATCGCTGTTGGCCAGCGAGGGGTCGGCACGCAGGGCCTCGTTGACCTCGGTCACTTCACCAGAGACCGGGCAATACACGTCGGCCGCCGCCTTGACCGACTCAACCACGCCCACGGTATCGTGCGCGGCATAGGTCTTGCCGACCTCGGGCAGATCGACGAACACCACATCGCCCAGCGCGTCCTGCGCATGCGGGGTGATGCCCACGGTGGCGATGCCGTCGGCATCGACACGGATCCATTCGTGGTCAGGGGTGAATTTCAGGCTCATGGAATTCTCCGGATGGCAAATGTGAAAAGTGGGAAACTGAAAACGGGACATCGGAACGACCGGCCAAGCATCAGCCGCGCCAGTAACGATGTGGCACGAAGGGCATGGGTTGCAGCTGCATTGGCACGGCGCGGCCGCGCACCTGGGCATACAGCGTGGTGCCGGGTGCGGTGAATTCGGTAGCCACATAGGCCATGGCCACCGGGCCGCCGGCGCTGGGAGCAAAGCTGCCGCTGGTGACGCGCCCGGCCACGCGGCCATCGGCTGCCAGCAGCTCGGCACCCTCGCGCACCGGGGTGCGCTCCAGCCCGATCAGCCCGACACGGCGGCGCGTCACCCGGGCCGGGTTGTCGAGCTGCGACAGGATGATGTCGGCCCCGGGAAAACCGCCAGTGCGGGCGCCGCCGGTGCGCCGCACCTTCTGGATCGCCCAGCTCAGCGCGGCCTCGACCGGCGTGGTGGTGGTGTCGATGTCATGGCCGTAAAGACACAGACCAGCCTCGAGCCGCAGAGTGTCGCGAGCGCCCAGCCCGATGGGCTTGACCTCGGCAAAGCCGAGTAGCAGGCGGGCCAGACGCTCGGCGTCCTGCGCCGCCACCGAAATCTCCAGCCCGTCCTCGCCGGTGTAACCGCTGCGCGTGGCGAAAACGCGGATCGGCGTGGTGGCGGTCGGCACCTCCATCCACCGCCCTGTCATGAACACCAGCTCCGCCGCCTGCGGCACAAGCCGGGCAAAGCTCTGCACTGCCAGCGGCCCCTGCAGCGCCAGCAGCGCCTGCTCGGGCATCGCAACGACCTCGCAGCGATCCGCAAGGGTCTGCAGCAGCGCAATGTCCTGCGCCTTGCACGCGGCATTGACGATCAAGAACAGTTCCCGTCCCTGGCCGTCCGCGCGCGGGCGCGGAATCACCATCAGGTCATCGAGAATGCCTCCCGCAGCATTGGTGAACAGGGCGTAGCGCTGCCTGCCCTCGGCCAGTCCTTGAATGTCCACCGGCACCAGGGTTTCCAGCGCCGCGGCGGCGCCGTCCCCGCGTAGCGCCACCTGGCCCATGTGCGAGATGTCGAACAACCCGGCGCTCTGGCGGGTCTGCAGATGCTCTGCGACGATGCCGGTGGGATATTGCACCGGCATGGCATAGCCGGCAAACGACACCATGCGCGCACCCAGTTCGAGGTGCAGCGCATGCAGGGGGGTGGGGATCAGATCGGAGGTCGTGAAGTCGGACACGTCAGGTTCTCGCGGGGTGCGGCGCTCGCGCCAGTCATACCGCGCCTTGCACCCTCGTGGCGACAAAGCACGGCGCTCAACCCCTCGCTGTCCCGGGTACCTGAGAGATTGATCCGGCAACTGGCCGGACTTGCCCCTTCGGTGAGCGCCCTGCTGCGGCGCCGCTCTCCAGTGAGGAACACCTTGCGGTGTCGTCAGTCCTTTTGCCTGAGCGGTACACCCGAAATGGGCTTACGCCTTCGGCGGCCGCGCTTGGCGCGCAGCGCTCTCCTGACGTGATGTAGTGTATCGTAAGCTGGCGCGACGACCTGCTCTGCAGGGCCTACTTCTTGCGGCGGCCAGCACTCAGTCCGAGGCTTTCGCGATATTTCTCACGCCGCGCCTGCTGCCGCCTTTGCATGTCACCCATCGCCCGTTTTTTGGAAATTCCAAACATTGGGTCGATGATCTCCCACCAGATGAAAGCCAGCGCCAACGGCAACAGCACCCACCACCATGACCAGCCCGCAACCGGCGCAATGCCCATGAGCTTGAGGACGATGAACACCAGACCGAGCAGAACGAAGACCATGACCATGCACCCGCTGCAAGCAGACCCCAAAAGGAACGAACTGCAACACGCGATCAACGCTGGCGTATTGCGGTTCATCAATCTGAACCGATACGCCGATCATTCTCGCTGACTTCCCCTGCACCGCGTCAACCGAATTGATTAAACTGCGTTACTTGGCTGTCATCGCTTTGTTTAACCCCTCTGGAGGACTGGAATGAAAAAAGCCGTTTTTGCTGCCGCCCTGGCTGCTGCTGCCACCCTGACCATGTCGTCGGCCTTCGCTGCCGAAGACATGCTGGCGCTGGCCAAATCGAAGAACTGCCTGGCTTGCCACGCAGTGGACAAGAAGCTGGTGGGTCCGTCCTACCAAGACGTCGCTGCCAAGTACGCCGGCAAGCCTGGCGCGGTAGAGACGCTCAGCAACGCCATCCTGCACGGCGTGTCTGGCGTGTGGGGCCCGGTGCCGATGCCGGCCAACCCGCAAGTGACCCCGGCCCAAGCCAAGCAGCTGGCCGAGTGGGTGCTGTCGCTGAAGAAGTAAATCCACCGCAGCTCGCGCAGCTGCCGTGAACAAGCCGGGATGCCGAGCAGGCTCTCGGCTTTTTTGTTGCCTCTCGAAAGAGCGTTCCTCTGCGAGGGGACAACAAAAAACGCCCCGAAGGGCGCCAGTATGACGCAACGGCGCAGCGCGGGGCTGCGCCCGGCAGCCGATTACTGCACGGCCAGCACGGTTTTCTTGCCGTCCTTGTCGAACTGCGAAATGGTGATGGTCGCATCGACCAGTTCGCCGGTCTTGGTGAAATGGATGTCCTTCTTGGTCACACCGTTGTAGTTGATGTTGGCGATGTAGGGCAGATATTTTTTCGGATCGACCGACTTGGCCTTCATCATGGCGTGCGCCAGCACCATGGTTGCGTCATAGGCATAGGGCGAGTAGAGCTGGAAGGCGTTGGCACCGAATTCGGCGTCGTAGCGCTTCTTCCAGGCTTCGCCGCCGGGCATCTGGCTCAGCGGGGAGCCGCCCTCGGCGCAGATGGTGCCCGCAGCAGCCTCGCCGGCCAGCTTGGCCAGCTCGGGGGCGCAGATGCCGTCACCCCCCATCAGCGTGGACTTGATGCCCAGCTGACGCATCTGGCGCACCAGCGGGCCAGCCTGACTGTACATGCCGCCGTAGAAAATGATGTCGGGGTTGGAGGCCTTGATCTTGGTCAGAATGGCCGAAAAGTCAGTGGCCTTGTCGTTGGTGTACTCGCGATCGACCAGCTTGAGTCCGTCTTTTTGCGCGGTGTTGGCAAACACATCGGCAACACCCTGGCCGTAGGCGGTGCGGTCATCGATCACCGCGACGGTCTTGGCCTCGAGTTTGTTCTTCGCATAGTTGGCCAGACCGGAGCCGAGCGCATTGTCGTTGGCGATGATGCGGAAGAAGGTCTTGAAGCCTTGCTGTGAAATCTTGGGGTCGGTGGATGACGGGGTGATTTCGGGAATGCCGGCGTTGTTGTAGATGCGCGAAGCGGGGAAGGTACAACCCGAGTTCAGGTGACCGACCACGCCGTTGACCTTTTCATCAACGAATTTCTGCGCCACAGTGGTGGCCTGCTTCGGATCGGCCTGGTCGTCCTGGGCATCGACCTTCCAGATGACCTTCTTGCCGCCGATGACGATGTTCTGCGAGTTCAGGTCTTTGATCGCCATTTTCACGCCGTTGGCGTTGTCCTGACCAAAGCTGGCCTGCGGTCCCGACAGTGGCGAGGCACTGCCGATGGTGACGGTAACAGTGTCTTCCGCGTAGGCAGTGCCGATGGCCATCGACATGGCCAGCAAGGGAGCAGCGTATTTGAGCTTCATGAATGAGCCTCCAGTAAAAAGGTTGGTTGTGTTGTGCAGTCAGGATTCGTCTGACAGGGCGATACATTAACCGAGTTGCAGAGGTTTGAACAGATCGAGCCTTGTCCAACGTGGAATGAGCCTGAACGAAGTGCGTCATTCCACTGAGGGATGAGCCTGAACGTGGGTTGGGGTCTGCGTTTCAAGCGGGTTGATCATCTCCAGGATGGTGATCAACATGGACGACACGCGACTGACCACAATCGCGCAACTCGAGCAATTTCTCAGCGCCAATGCACAAGTCGAGTTTTCACCGCATGGCGACGATGCGCAGCGCTACGCCCACATCAGTCGGGTTCTGCGGCGGTTTGACGACCCCGGTCGCACCAAGCGCGAACGCGGGGTCGTGCTGGCCTATTTGCGCCACACCAGCGGCTACAGCCGCGCGCAACTCACGCGCCTGGTGCGCCGGTGGCAGGCCAACCGCCTGGCCGCACAGCCGCTGGTCAAGCGTTACGGCGCCCCGGCAGCCCCCTTCGCCCGCAAGTTCACGCCCGGCGATGTCACGCTGCTGGTGGAGATGGATCGCGCCCATGAGGATGTCTGCGGCCCGGCCATCGCGCACCTGCTGCATCGGGCTTACCACGTCTATGGCGACGCGCGCTATGCCCGCTTGGCGACGCTGTCGGTCTCGCACCTGTACAACCTGCGCAAGAGCGCGGGCTACCGCGCCCAGCGCCTGCATCTCACCAAGACCCGCCCGGTGAACAACCCCATTGGCACGCGGCGCGCACCGCAACCCCAGGGGCGCGCGGGCTTTGTGCGCATCGATACCGTGCACCAGGGCGACCTGGACGGCATCAAGGGGGTGTATCACATCACCTGCGTGGACGCAGTCAGCCAATGGCAGGTGCAGGCGTGCGTGCAGGGCATCAGCGAGGCGTACCTGTTGCCCGTGCTGGCCCTGGTCATCGCCCAGTTCCCCTTCGAGATCGCAGGCTTTCATTCGGACAACGGCTCGGAATACATCAACGCCCGCGTGGCCAAGATGCTGGAGAAGCTGCGCATTGAGCAGACCAAGTCCCGCTCCCGCCACAGCAACGATAACGCGCTGGCCGAGAGCAAGAACGCCAGCGTGGTGCGCAAGCACATGGGGTACAGCCACATCCCGCAGCAGCATGCCCAGATCATCAATGCCTTCTACCAAACGGTCTTCAACCCTTGGCTCAATGGGCATCGCCCGTGCTTGTTCGCCACCGAGATCACGAGCCCCAAGGGCAAGATCGTCAAGCGCTACGCCCACGCCGATGTGAAGACGCCCCTGGCTTGCCTGGCGCAGCTCAGTGCGCAGGGCTTGGTGCGTTTCAAGGCGGGCGTCACGCTGGAGGCTTTGCAGGCTCAGGCGGCTGCGCAAACCGATTTGGCCGCCGCTCAGGCCATGCAGAAGGCCAAGGCGGCGCTCTTTGCCCGGTTCAACACGCCCCGGCAACAGGCCTGACAGGAGGCCGCTCTGCGCCGCAGGGAGCGGGTCCATCCCAACCCACTCAGATCCCTGCGGGAAGGACGGCGCAGGTCGGCAGCGCTTGCAGCAAGACTGGAGGGGGGCCTCCGGCGGCCTGGCAGGGGCCTTCCAATGAAACGATCCAAGCCTCAACCCAACCCTCTTTACACTGCCCCTTTCAACCTCGATCAACCCGACTTCAAAGAACCCAACTCATCCCGGCTTCAGGCTCATACCTGAATTGGAAAATACTGATCGCCTTTCTCAGCACGCGCTAGCAATGTGCCTCGGTCATGTCCGGTTGACAGGACGCGCAGGCAAGGCCGCCTCATTTTGTTCGGGCTTGTTCAGCGCATCGCGCAGGACGGGTTCGACCGACTGCCATAGCCGGGCCGCGATCTGCGGCACCTGTGCGTCCAGCTCGGCGCGCAGCTGTTCGAGCAATCGTTGCTGCAGACCGGGAGCAATCTGCTCCCAGATGCGGTCCGCATCGACGGTGCCAACGTGACCGCCGTGATCGTTCGGTGGCCGCAGAAGATCCTGGTCTTCGCTGCGCGCGTCTGCACCAAGCGGCGGTGGGGCCACGACCGGCTCGGCGGCATCCTCTTCGCTGCGCAGTTCGCCCGGCGACAGACGCTCTGTCAGAATGGGCAGCAAGGCATGCGAAGGTGGAGTCGGCTTCATGTTGCGGACGTCATGATTTTGGGCTCGATCCCCGCGGCACGGTAGGCCCGCAGCCGGCTACGGGCCGCTGGTTTGTCGGGGGCGCTGGCTCCGACCAGTTCAATCACCCGTCCCAGCGCCTCCCAGCCCGGCACCAAATCAGGACCAAGGTTGACCAGCGCATCGAGCCGCCCGGCCCGCGGCAGATCCGGCACCGCACTGAGCAGGACCGGGGTCTGCGCGGCAAGCGGATCATCCTGCCAGACGTGCGCGACAAAGCTGCCGGGCTGAAAGACCCACAGCAGGTGATCGAGCTCGTCGAGAACCGGCTGCGGTGCCACAACCAGCAACCGCGCACCGCGTCGGGTGGCGGTTTGCAGCAGCCCGCACGCGTAACGCAGCGGATCAGGCAGGTTTACGCGAAATTCGACGGAGCAGCTCATCGGGCAGTGCGAGGTGGGTACAAATCAGATCGGTCAAGCCTGGGACTCACTCGGCCTGCGACAGCAGGTAGCGCACCAGCAGCGGCACCGGTCGGCCCGTGGCCCCCTTGTTCTGGCCGCTGTTCCAGGCGGTGCCGGCAATGTCCAGGTGGGCCCAGGGGTAGTCCTTGGCAAAGCGCCACAAAAAACACGCAGCGGTGATGGCACCAGCCGGACGGCCTCCGATATTGGCCACGTCGGCGAAATTGCTCTTGAGCGCCTCGGCATAATCGGCCTCCAGCGGCAGACGCCAGCAGGGATCGAGCGTGGCGCGACCGGCCCGGAGCAACGCATCGGCCAGAGCATCGTCTTCGGTGAACAGGCCGCTGTTGACCTTGCCCAGCGCGATCACGCAGGCACCGGTGAGCGTGGCGATGTCCACCACCGACTTTGGCTTGTAGCGCTTGGCGTAGGTGAGCGCGTCGCACAGGATCAGCCGGCCCTCGGCATCTGTGTTGAGAATCTCGATGGTCTGACCCGACATGCTGGTGACCACGTCGCCAGGCTTGACCGCGCTGCCGCTGGGCATGTTTTCGGTGGCCGCGATCAGGCCCACCAGGTTCAGCCTGGGTTTGATACGGGCAATGGCCTCGAACGCGCCGAGCACCGCCGCAGCGCCGGACATGTCGAACTTCATCTCGTCCATTTCGGCGCCCGGCTTGAGCGAAATGCCGCCAGTGTCAAAGGTCACCCCCTTGCCGACCAGCACATGCGGCGGGTCTTTTTTGTCCGCGCCGTGATATTCGAGCACGATGAAACGCGGCGGCTGCACCGAGCCCTGTGCCACCGCGAGAAAGGCGCCCATGCCCAGCTTTTCCAGCTCCGGACGGCCCAGCACCCTGCAGCCCAGGCCGTGGAATTTGGCGAGTTTTTTCGCCATGTCGCCCAGGTAGGTCGGCGTGCAGTAATTGGCCGGCAGATTGGCCAGCTCGCGCGTCAGCCGCACCCCGAGCGCCACCGCCTCGGCCTGCTGCAGCGCGGCCTTGGCCTGCTCCAGCCCGACATCGTCTCCGGCCACGCAGACCTGCACCGCGCCGAGCTGCGGCAGCTCGCCTTCTTCCACAGTCCGAGTGGTGTCATAGCGGTAGAAGACGTCGGACCACACGGTCGGCACCCACTCGGCCAGGGTCTGCAGCCCGTTGGCGGCAAGCAGATGCGCTTGCTTCGCAGGCACGGTCTTGAGTGCGCTGGCCGCGGCCTGCAGCGCCTTTTTCCAGTCGCGCAGATCAGGCTTGGCCGCCAGGCCGACCAGTAACAGACGCCGCGCCGCAATGCCTTGCGGGCGGTGCAAAAGCAGAGTGCTGCCCGGCTTGGCGTCGAAGTCGCCATCAGCGGCAAGCTGCGCGATCAGATCGTCGAGCGCGCCGGCGTCGGCCAGGCCGCTGACACTGCGCCCCTGCGGAACGAACAAGACCAGGACGTCGGTTCTGATCTGAAGCGGCTTTTTGACGGCGGATATACTGAATTTCATGTTCGGGGTTCCGTGGTCGGGGTGCAGCGCATTATCCCATCGCCCCGCGCAACGCGCCCAGCCCTGCGGCCCTCCCGCCCCGTCCGTCATCGCATGCTTCTCGACCTCACCCTGCGCCGTGAAATGAGCCGCAATTTCGGCGGCGCGTTCACCGTGCTGTTCACCGTGGTCATCACCCTGATGCTCATCCGCATCCTGGGGCAGGCCTCGGATGGACAGGCAAGCCCGCAGGACGTGTTCCTGCTCATCGGCCTGACTGCGCTGAGCTATCTGCAGATCGTCATCACCCTGTCGCTGTTTCTGGCCGTGCTACTGACCTTCACGCGGCTGTGGTTGGATTCGGAAATGACCATTTTGCGCACCACGGGCGTGGGATGGGCACGGCTGATGAGCAGCGTGCTGCGGTTTTCCTGGCCGATCCTGCTGCTGATCGCCGCGCTCACTCTCTTCGCCTGGCCGTGGGCAAACCAGCAGACCACCGCGCTGCGGATCCGCTTCGAACAGCGTTCGGACATCGCGCGGGTGGCGCCCGGGCAGTTTCGCGAATCCGTTTCGGGCAAGCGGGTGTTTTTCATCGACAAGGGCGCACAAACCGGTGGCGTGGCACACGACATTTTCATCCGCGACGAGACTTCCGGGCAGACCGTGCTGATCACCGCACAGTCGGCGCAGGTACAACGCATCGACGGTCAGCCGTTTCTTGTGCTGCGCAGGGGCAATCGCTATGCGCACACGCCGGGGCAGGCCAACTACACCATCACCGCGTTCGAGTCTCTGGAAATGCGACTCGATGCCGCCACTGGCCTGGGCACGATGGCGCCGCCGAAAAACGGTCCGGTGAACTGGCTGACTCAGCCCGATCGCAATGTGCCGACCCAGTATCTATTCAACCCGGCCGTGCCGAACTGGCTGGGCGAACTGTCGTGGCGGCTGGGTGTTCCGCTATCGGCGGCGCTGCTGGCGCTGATGGCGCTGCCGCTGGCCTCGGGCTCGGTGCGCACCGGGCGCGCGGGCAGCCTGATCGCCGCGATCCTGGTCTATCTGATCTATTTCAACCTGATCAATGTGCTGCAGGGTTGGATCAGCGAAAGGCGGGTGGGGTTTGTCAGCGGCTTTGTGCTGCTGCACGGCGCTGCGCTACTGTTCCTGCTGGCGCTGCTGTGGCGTGGCAACGGCTGGCTGCACCGCTTATGGCATAGATGGATGCAACGCGGAGCGAGTGCCTGATGCGCACGGTACGCCGCTTTCTGCTGCTGCATGTGCTCAGCGCCATCGGCTTGGTGACTTTCGTGTTTCTGGCCCTGCTGTTTTTCATCGACACGCTCAACGATCTGAGCAATCTGGGCAAACCGGGGTTCAGCCTCAGCGGCACACTGCTGCATGTGGCCTTGAGCATGCCCAGCCGCGCGTATGAGGTTCTGCCCATCGCCACACTGGTGGGCGGGGTGTTCGCGCTGTCCAAGCTGGCCGCCAGTAGCGAGTTCACCATCCTGCGTATCTCGGGCCTGAGCCCGCGCGCAGCGCTGCTGCTGTTGCTGCAGCTGGCCGCGGCGCTGGTGGTCACGCTGTTCCTGCTGGGCGAATGGCTAGCGCCCGCTGCCGGGCAGCTGGCTGCGCGGCTTCAAACCCCGGGTGGTTCCGGCATCGGCACGCAGCTGGCTTCCGGGGTCTGGCTGCGCAACGATTCCGACCGCAGCGGCAACCAGACGGTCAACATCCAGGGTATTGACACCCAGGGCAATCTGACCGAGGTGCGTATTTACGCACTCAATGCGCAGGCGCAGGTCACCGCCGAGCTGCACGCGCGCAGCGGCCAATACGAGGGCAATGGCATCTGGATGCTGCATGACGTGACCCGCACCGACCTGCCGCTGCAGACCGGGGGGGCGCTGCGGGTGAGCAGACTGCCGAGCTATCGCTGGCAGACCTCGCTCTCCCCCAGCGTACTCGGGGTACTGCTGCTGCCACCGGACAAGATGTCGGCGATCGATCTGTGGCGCTACATTGCACATCTACGCGCCAACCACCAGGCGGCGGAGCGCTATGAAATCCAGCTGTGGAAAAAATTGTTCTATCCGTTCAGCGCCGTGGTCATGCTGCTGCTGGCCCTGCCCTTTGCCTATCTGCACACCCGCTCCAAGAGCGTGAGCAGCAAGGTGCTTGTGGGCATCGGATTGGGAATTGCGTTCATCCTGCTCAACACCCTGCTTTCCAGCCTGGGCATCCTGGGCACATGGCCACCGGCAATCACCGCGGCACTGCCCATGCTGCTGTTCGGCGGGCTCGGGCTGGTGGTGTTTGCCTGGCAGGTGCGTTTCCGTTGATCACCCGAAGAAAACAGCGATGAATCTGCACCAGTTCCGCTTTTTGCAGGAAGCCGTGCGTCGCAATCTCAACCTCACCGAAGCGGCGCGGGCGCTGCACACCTCGCAGCCCGGGGTGTCAAAGGCCATCATCGAGCTGGAGGGCGAGCTCGGGGTGGAGATTTTCAGCCGCCACGGCAAGCGCATCCGCAAGCTCACCGAACCCGGGGCCGAGGTACTGCGCAGCGTGGACATCATCCTGCGCGAAGTGGCCAATCTCAAGCGCATCGGTCAGGAATACGCGGCACGAGACGCCGGCGAGCTGACGGTGGCAGCCACGCACACGCAGGCGCGCTACAAGCTGCCATGGGTGATCGCCGAGTTCCGCCGTCGCATGCCCGCGGTGCAGGTCAAGCTTATCCAGGGCACGCCCGAGCAAGTGGCGCAGGCGGTGCGGGAGGAGCGCGCCGACCTGGGACTGGCGAGCGAGTCGCTGCATGATGCGCCGGACCTGCTGAGCCTGCCCTGCTACAGCTGGCAGCATCTGGCCGTGGTGCCACACGGCCATCCGCTGTGCGAGCGCACGGAGCTGACCCTGGCTGAACTGGCCACCTTCCCTCTGGTCACCTACGAGCCGGCGTTTGCCGGGCGCCGCCAGATCGACGCAGCCTTTGCGCACGCCGGGCTGCAGGCGCAGATCGTGCTCGACGCACTCGACTCCGATGTGCTCAAGACCTATGTCGAACTCGGTCTGGGCGTGGGCCTGATTGCCGAAATGGCCATCTCTCCCGATCGCGACACCGCCTTGCACAGCCTGCCTGCGGGCCATCTGTTCGGCCAGCAGCTCACCCGCGTGGCGTTCAAGCGTGGCGTGCTGCAGCGCAGTTTCGTCTTCCTGTTCACCGAGCTGATCTCGCCTCGTCTGCCGCGCAAGCTGGTCGAGCAAACCCTGCGCGGCGAACTCGGTGAGCAGGATGTGTTCTCGATCTGAACCGTTTTGCCCATGTCGCCCCGCACTCCCGCACTCGCATCGCGCCTGCCGCAGGTCAGCACCACCATTTTCACCGTGATGTCGGCGCTGGCGCAGCAGCACGGCGCGATCAACCTCGGCCAGGGCTTTCCCGACTTTGCCTGCGATCCCAGGTTGATCGACGCGGTAGACGCCGCGATGCGCAGCGGCGCCAATCAATATCCGCCAATGGCCGGGGTTGCGGCGCTGCGGCAGGCAGTGGCGGACAAGATCGCCGCGCTGTATGGCCACCGCTACGACGCCCAGACCGAGATCACCATCACCGCCGGGGCGACGCAGGCCATTTTCACCGCGCTGCTGGCCGTGGTTCACCCGGGCGACGAAGTGATCGTGCTCACCCCCTGCTACGACAGCTACCTGCCCAATATCGCGCTGTGCGGCGGCGTGGCGCGCACCGTGCCGCTGCGCACCGATTTCCGGCCCGATCTGGCTGCCATTGCCACGGCCATCACCCCGCGCACCCGGGCGCTGCTCATCAACAGCCCGCACAACCCCAGCGGCACGGTGTGGAGCGAGGAGGACATGCGGCAGCTCGAGGCCCTGCTGGCGCCTACTGACATCGTGCTCATCTCCGACGAGGTCTACGAGCACATGGTGTTCGACGGCGCCCAACACCAGAGCACCTCGCGTTTTGCAGGGCTGGCCGCGCGCGCCTTCGTCGTGTCGAGCTTTGGCAAGACTTTTCATGTCACCGGCTGGAAGGTCGGCAGCGTGGCTGCGCCTGCGGCGCTCACCGCCGAATTCCGCAAGGTGCATCAGTTCAATGTGTTCACGGTCAACACCCCGATGCAGCACGGTCTGGCGCAGTATCTGGCCGACCCGGCGCCTTACCGCGATCTGCCCGCGTTCTACCAAGCCAAGCGCGATCGTTTTCGCGCTGGACTGGGTGCGACCCGCTTCGAGCTGTTGCCTTGCGGCGGCAGCTATTTCCAGTGCGTGCGGTATGCCGCCATCAGCGACCTGCCCGACACGGCCTTCTGCCGCTGGCTGACCGAGCAGGTTGGCGTGGCGGCGATTCCACTGTCGGCCTTCGAGCCCGACGGCAGGCAGCGCGGCGTGGTGCGGTTTTGCTTTGCCAAGCAGGACGCCACGCTCGACGCCGCGCTCACGCGCCTGGCAACGCTGTGACCCAGCGCGCACGCCACGCCTGCACCGCCCGCACCAGCAGCTCGGGCAAGGTTTCGGCCTGCAACTCCATCCCGAGCACTCGCAGTGCCGCCTGCACACTATCGATCCCCGGCTGGAACGCCCGCGCGCCGAGATGCTTGGAGAGCTTCTCGCCCTGCGCGTCGCGCACCAGCGGAACGTGCAGATAGCGCGGCGTGGGCAAGCCCAGCAGCCGCTGCAGCGCAATCTGCCGTGCGGTGGAACTGGCCAGATCCTCGCCGCGCACCACGTCGGTGACGCCCTGCGCCGCGTCGTCGACCACCACCGCGAGCTGGTACGCCCAGGCGCCGTCGGCCCGCTTGAACACGAAATCCCCCACATCCCGGCTGAGCACCTGCGACTGTGCGCCAAGTCGTCGGTCCGTCCAGCGCAGAGGCTGATCCGCATCGTCCGGCAGACGCACCCGCCAGGCGCGCGGGGCACGCCCCTTCAGCCCTGCGCGGCAGGTGCCGGGATAAACCGGCTCCTGCCCGCGTCGGGGCAAACATCCTAGCCGCGCAAGCTCTGCCAGGATTTCGCTGCGTGAGCATGCGCAAGGGTAGGCATGGCCGGACTCCACCAGCGTCTGCGACGCCTGCTGGTAGGCCGCGGTGCGCTGTGACTGCCACACCGGCGGTAGATCCGGATGCAGGCCACAACTGGCAAGCTGCTGCAGGATCAACCGGTCGGCCCCCGGACGGTTGCGCGTGAAATCGAGGTCCTCGATCCGCACCAGCCACAGCCCTTGATGCGCCCGGGCATCGAGCCAGGATGCCAGCGCCGCAACCAGCGACCCCGCGTGCAAGGGCCCGGTAGGAGAAGGCGCAAAGCGGCCGATGTAGGACGACATCGCTGACGACCGACTGAACGCCGGCGGCAGGTCACAGTGTGGTTCAGTGCCCGTCGATCAGGGCCTTGAGGTCCTGCGCCAGATCGGTTGCGCTGACCCCTTCGCGCTCGAACAGGCGAATCCTGCCCTTCGGGTCGAACACGTAGAACCCAGCAGTGTGGTCCATGGTGTAAGAGCCCGGCGTCTTGCCCGGCACTTTTTTGTAATACACCTTAAAGTCCTTCGCGGTCTGGTCGATCTGCGCGGGCGTGCCGGTCAGCGCCAGAAAGCTCGGGTTGAAATGGGTGACATAGGCCTTGAGGATCGCCGGAGTGTCGCGCTGGGGGTCAACCGTGACGAACAGAAACTGCACATCGCGCGCCTTGTCACCCAGGTCTTGCACGGCCTGCGCCACCACCTGCAGCGCGGCCGGGCAGATGTCCGGGCATTGGGTGTAGCCGAAATACATCACCACCACCTTGCCAGCAAAGTCCGACAGAGTGCGCTGCTTGCCATTGAAATCGGTCAGGGCAAAGCCGCTGGCATACGGAACACCAGTGATGTCCACCCCATGAAACGCATACGGCTTGCTGCAGGCGGCCAGCAGCAGGGCCGTGCCGCTGACGGCCAGGACGATTCGTCTGCGTGTGGCGGAAAAGCGTTCGGGCATCAGACAAAATGAAGCGGCAGATAGTGATCGACCAGCAAGGCGGCAAATAGTAAAGAAAGGTACAGGATAGAGTAACGGAAGGTCTTGCGCGCGAGCAAATCGCTGTACTGCCGCTTGAGCGCCCAGGCGTAGGCGATGAACACCCCGTCAAGCACCACGGCGCTGGCCAGATAGATCAGCCCGCTCATGCCCAGCCCATACGGCAGCAGGGTCACCGCCGACAGCAGCAGGGTGTAGAGCAGGATCTGCGTGCGGGTGAATTCGGAGCCGTGCGTGACCGGCAGCATCGGCAGGCCGGACTTTTTGTAGTCGTCCACGCGGTACAGCGCCAGCGCCCAGAAATGCGGGGGCGTCCAAAGGAAAATGATCAGGAACAGCAGCATGGCCTGGACTGACACATGACCGCTGACCGCTGCCCAGCCCAGAACCGGCGGCATGGCCCCAGATGCGCCGCCGATCACGATGTTCTGCGGCGTGGCGGGTTTGAGAAAGATGGTGTAGATCACCGCGTAGCCAACGAAGGTGCCGAAGGTCAGCCACATGGTCAGCGGATTGACCTGGGTATAGAGCAGCCACATGCCCGCAGCGCACAGCACACAGGAAAAGCTGATGATGGCCGCGGTGCCGAGTTCGCCGTTGGCCGAGGGCCGCCAGGCGGTGCGGCGCATGACCGCATCGATCTTCTGCTCGACCAGGCAGTTGAACGCCGCCGCCGCACTGGCCACTAGCCAGATACCCAGGGTTCCATACAGCACCGGTTGCCAAGGCGGCAGCGTCGGCTCGGCGAGAAACATGCCGATCACCGCGCAGAACACGATGAGCTGCACCACGCGGGGCTTGGTCAGCGCGTACAGCCTTGAAACCACACGCAACGGGCTGGGAGCATTGTTGAGGACTTGAGGATTCATACCGATCTCCGCAATGTGCATCAGTGCCGGTGCAGCGCGAGATTCGCCCGCGGTTTGACAAAAGCCGAGCCGAGCGACTCCGAAGGCGCCTGCTCACGCGCCTTGGCACTGACACGGTAAATGCCGGTGGTGAGCAGCAGCATCAACACAGCCGAGCCGCCGTTGTGCGCCACCGCCACGACCAGGGGATGCCCTTCGGTGACTAGCACGATGCCAAAAACGATCTGCAACACCACGGCAAACCCGGTCCACACGGCCAGGCGTCGCAGCGCCGGGTAGCGCCACATCGCAGCCACCGCAGCGAACACGGCCGCTGTGGCCACGATCGCAAACAGGCGGTGGCCCCACTGGATCGCCACCAGCGCCGCTTCAGTGATGGGCTGGCCGTCCGCCGTCAGGCCGAGATGGCGCCAGAGCGCGAAGCCCTGCGCCCAGTCGGCATCTGGAGTGAAGGTGCCATTGCAGGTCGGGAATCCGCTGCAGGCCAACGCGGCGTAATTGGTGCTGGTCCAGCCGCCCAGGAAAATCTGCACCAACACCGCGCCCGCAGCCAGCCACAGCAGGCCACGGGTCAGCGCCCCGGCAGAAACACTCACCAGGTCGGCACGGTTGCGCATCCAGAACCACGCCAGCAGCATCAATAAGATGATGCCCCCCATCAGGTGCAGGGTCACGACCAGCGGAATCAGTCGCATGGTGACTGTCCACTTGCCAAACAGCCCCTGCAACACCACCCACAGAAACAGCGCGATCGGCAGTCCAAGCCGGATATCTTCACCATGCCGACGCGCCCACACTGCACGTGCGAGCAGCACCATGATCAGCGTGCCGATGATGCTGCCGGCATAGCGATGGATCATCTCGACCCAGGCCTTGAACGGGCTGACATAGCCATGCGTGCCCCCCTGCTCCTTTACGGCCTGCGCAATCTGCTCATGCGCTTGCAGCGGCGTGAACTTGGCATAGCACCCGGGCCAGTCCGGGCAGCCCAGGCCGGAATCGGTCAGCCGCACATACGAGCCGAACATCACCAGATCCAGGGTGAGAAACACCAGCACGGCAGTCAACTTGGACCAGCGCATCTTCAGGCCGACCCAGAACACGCCGGCCAGCACCACGATCCACACCAGAGCCTGCATCCAGTGCAGGGAGAATTGCCAGATGGCATTGCTTGCGAGCGTCATTGCACGGGCTCCACATGTTTGAACTTGATGCCGGCGTTGTTGTAGAGCAGCTTGGCCAGCACGCGCCGGATCCTGGTCGGGTCGGGGTTGGGCGGAAATTCCATCATCAGGTGACCAAACGGATCGACTAGCCAGATCGGTCCCTGCAGCACACCGCCCTGGTTGGGCAGCCACAACGCGAGCCTTTGCGGATCTCCGCGCAGCATCAGCGTGCCCGCCGCAGGCGCCAGCACACCCGGGTTGACCGGGCCGGCATCGGTGATCAGCCATACCCGCACGATCTGGTCGCGCTCGTCCCCCTGCGCAATGCGAATCTGACGCAGGTAAAACAACGATTGCTGGCACTGCGCGTCGCAGGCTGCAGGCGCAGCCATCACCATCAGCCAGTATCCCTCGAGCCGCTTGAGGTCGTAAGGCTTGCCGTCCAAGGTTTTCAAACCCAGATCGAATGGAATCGGCCGCTGCGGTTCGATCAGTTGGCCATAGGATGGCTTCCCCGTCGGGTGAACCACGTAGAACAGAAAGAAAGCAGCAATGATCGGCGCCGCCGACAGTGCCAGCAACAGCCACAGGGTGAGCATCGAGCGTGCTTTGCGCGCTGGCGGCTGACCGGGAGGATTCAAACTGGAATTCAAGGACGTACTCACTGTGATAGGGTCCATCGTCAAATCGGGTTCGCCGACATCGCACCGTCGTGACGCGACATGCGCAGTCGACGAAACACGAAATAGGCGAGCAACACCGCAGCGGTGGCACTCATCGCAAACCATTGCGCTGCGTAGCCGTAGTTGGTGCCCACTCCCGTATTCGCGGCTGGCCAGTCGCGGCCCAGGCCGTCATTTGCATGTCCAGACTGACGCAGAACGAACGGAAGCAGGTTGATGTGATGGTCCTGCGCGAACTTCTGCAGGTTTACGTTCTGCCGGATGGTTGCACCTGGCGGATCGGGAAAAAACGAAAACCATTGGGAGGGCGGCGGCGCGATCAGTCCAGCGATCTGCGTCAACCCTTGCGGCGTCTTGTAAGGCGCGATCAGATCCATCGCCTGAAAATTTCGAGGAATCCAACCCCGCAGCACCATCACGTATTCATGACGTCCGGTCAGTCTCAGCGGGGTCAGCACCCAGAAGCCGGTTTGCTCATGCTGCTGGCGGTTTTGCAGATAGATCGTGAGGTTTTGCGCAAACTCGCCGCTTGCAACCGCCCGTCTCCACACGTCACGGTCAAGCGAAATCGCATCCTGACCGATCCGCAGCGGCGCAGCTCGCTCGCGCTGCTGCATACGCGCCTGCAACGCCTGCTTCTCATGCGCACGGTCAAGCTGCCAGAACCCGAGCGACATGGTGATGCCAATCACCAGCACTCCCAGGAAAACGATCAGAAACTCTCTGGGGCCAAATGCACGGCCACGCATCCGAAAGTCCGAATCTGAGTTAACCTGTTGATTCATCTGCACGGACCTACGCCATGAAAATCTTGATCCCGATCGCCTTCCTGCTCATCATTGGCAGCCTGTTTTCCGGTCTGTTCTTCGTGATGAAGGATAAGGGCAAAAGCAATCGCGCAGTGTATGCACTGACATTTCGGGTCGGATTCTCTGTGCTGCTGTTCTTGATCCTGATCATCAGCTACAAGCTCGGCTGGATACAACCGCACGACGTCGGACAGTGAGTCCGAAGTAAAAATGCGCCGCAACAGCGGCGCATTTTTTCGATGGGAATCTGTCAGAGCCAGTAGACCAGAACGTAAAGCAGCAGCCAGACCACATCCACGAAGTGCCAATACCAAGCCGCGCCTTCGAAGGCAAAGTGATGGTCTGCTGTGAAATTGCCACGGATCAGTCGGATCAGCACCACGGTCAGCATGGTCGCACCGAGGAACACGTGAAAACCGTGGAAGCCGGTGAGCATGAAAAAGGTCGAGCCATAGATGCCCGAGCTCAACTTGACCCCTTCGACCGTGTAGGCGTGGTGGTATTCATATCCTTGCATGAACAGGAAGATGACACCGAGCAAGATGGTCATTGCGAGCCAGAAGATCGCCTTGTTGCGGTGCGCAGCGCGCAGCGCGTGGTGCGAAATGGTCAGGGTCACACCAGAGCTCAGCAACAGCGCAGTGTTGATGGTTGGAATCGGCCAGGGCCCCAGTGCTTCGTGTACCGCCGGAATCAATCCGCCTGGACCAGTAGAGGGCCAAGTGCCGGCAAAATTCGGCCAGAGAATTTTGCTGTGCAACGCAGCGAGATCGGGCAATGCGAATTCTCGCGCGTAATACAACGCGCCGAAAAACGACGCAAAGAACATCACCTCGGAAAAAATGAACCAGGCCATGCTCCAGCGGTAGGAGACATCGACCCGCTGGTTGTGCTTGCCGGATTCGCTTTCCTGGATGGCCTCGCCAAACCAGTGATACACCACATAAACCAGCCAGACGAACCCGGCGAGCAACACCCATTCAGCATGCGCAACACTGTTGAACCACAAAGCTGCGCCGAATGCCATCGCCAGTAGACCGATTGAAGTCATCACTGGGTATTGGGATGGCCCGGGAAGAAAATACCCGTGCGGCTGGGATGTCGATGCCATATTGCCTCCTGTTATGAGCGCGCAGCGCTGGAAATCACCAAATTGACGATCAAAATCAAGCCGGCCACGAACACGACCGCAGCAAGTAAGCCCGCAAGGATCATATGTTCAGGCCGAACATTCTGAAAATCTTTACTCCGTTCACTCGACTTACGAATCCCGGCAAATGACCAGAGAACCGCGATCAGTGCACGCAGGAAAGAAGGCTGAGACTGTCTGCTCAACGCATCCCTTCAACATTTCGGAAGCCGGACATCGGATAGATGCCCGGCTCCGCGTTCAAATTCCCAAGACTTTCGCCTTGATGATGTAACCGAGATAGATCGCCAGCGCAATACTGACCATGATCATCGCCGTCTTGAAGTTCTGGCGGCGTTTTTCCGGTGGAAGCCGACGATCGCTCATCTCAGTTTTCAGTTGTAGCCCAGAACCCGCGTCGCATCGGCGTTGAGCTTGGGCGGAGTTTCAAAGGTGTGGAATGGCGCCGGCGAGGGAACTTCCCATTCCAGACCTTCGGCACCCTCCCATGGACGCTGGGGCGCCTTCTCGCCCTTTCCACGCAGCACCGGAATCACCACAGCGAACAGGAAATACGCCTGCGACAGGCCGAACAGCCAGGCGCCGATGGTCGAGATCTGATTGAAGTCGGTGAACTGCACTGGATAGGCCACATAGCGACGCGGCATACCCGCCAAACCAAGGAAATGTTGCGGGAAGAACGCGATGTTGAACGAGATCATCGACGTCCAGAAGTGGATCTTTCCGGCGGTTTCGTTGTACATCACACCGGTCCACTTCGGCGACCAGTAATAAAAACCCATGAAAATGCCGAACAGTGAACCCGCAACGAGCACATAGTGGAAGTGGGCAATGACGAAATATGTGTTGTGCAACTGCGTGTCGATCGGCACCATGGCCAACATCAGGCCGGTGAATCCACCCAGCGTGAACACGAAGATGAAACCCACGGCAAACAGCATCGGTGTTTCAAACGTCAGTGAGCCGCGCCACATGGTGGCCACCCAGTTGAACACCTTGACCCCAGTAGGCACGGCAATCAACATCGTCGCGTACATGAAGAACAGCTGACCGGTGGTCGGCATGCCCGCGGTGAACATGTGATGTGCCCAGACCAGGAAGGACAGGATGGCGATCGAGGCCGAGGCATACACCATCGAGCTGTAACCAAACAGTTTTTTGCGCGAAAACGCCGGGACCACTGCACTGACAATCCCGAACACGGGCAGGATCATCACATACACCTCGGGATGTCCGAAGAACCAGAACAGGTGTTGGTACAGCACCGGATCACCGCCGCCAGCCGCGCTGAAGAAACTGGTGCCAAAGTGGCGGTCGGTCAGGGTCATGGTGACCGCACCAGCCAGCACCGGCATGATGGCCAGCAGCAGGTAGGCGGTGATCAGCCAGGTCCAGACGAACAGGGGCATTTTCATCAGCGTCATGCCTGGGGCGCGCAGGTTAAGGATGGTGACGATGATGTTGATCGACCCCATGATGGAGGAGGCCCCCATGATGTGGATAGCGAAAATCACCATGTCCATGCCCATGCCTTGCTGAATGGTCAGCGGCGCGTACAGCGTCCAACCCACACCCGGCGCGCCTCCAGGGACGAAGAACGACGCCGTCAGCAGGATGCCGGCAGGAACCAACAGCCAGAAGCTGAGATTGTTCAGGCGCGGAAACGCCATGTCGGGCGCGCCGATCTGCATTGGAATCATCCAGTTGGCAAAGCCCACCAGCGCCGGCATGACCGATCCGAAAATCATCATGATGCCGTGCATGGTGGAAAACGCGTTGTACAGCTCGGGGTTGAGCAGCCAGACATACGGTTTCCACAATTCGGTGCGGATGCCCAGCGCCAGAATCCCGCCCTCGAACAGCATCCACAGGGCAAACAGCAGATACATCGTGCCGATGTCCTTGTGATTGGTGGAGAACAGCCAACGGCGCAGGCCGTGTGGATGTTCGTGGGCATGGTCACCGGCATGGGCCGATGGCGGTGCGTGGTCAATGACTGCGCTCATGATGTCTTCCTTTCCTGCGATTCCAGAACGTGTTCAGACGTTGTTGTGATGGTGCCCAGCTGTGTTGCGCCGGACTGTCTCTCTCCACCGCTGCGACTAGGTCTTGCTCGGCGCTGCGCCGTCAGCTGACGGCGTGCTGTCCGGATGCGTCTTTTTCCACTGCGCCACCCACTGCTCGTACTCGGGCATGGTCACTACCTTGATGACGATGGGCATGAACGCGTGATACTTGCCGCAAATCTGGGCGCATTGGCCGTAGTAGGTTCCAGTCTTTTCGGCAGTGAACCAGGTTGAGCGCACAAAACCAGGGATGGCATCCATCTGCACGCCGAGCGCATTGACGTAGAAGCCGTGAAGAACATCGTCTGACGTCGTGACGATCTTGATTTTTTTGTTCACCGGCACAACCAGCTCATGATCGACTGCCAGAACAAAGTCGTTGGGCAGGTCTTTGCCTTCGTAGATCTGGGAGTATGGCGTGGTCAGCGTGGACCAGAACGATATGCCCTTGCCAGGCCCGGCCATGTAGTCGTAGCCCCACTTCCACTGCGCCCCGGTGACCTTGATGGTCATGAAGGAATCGCTATGGTTTTCCTGCGCGATCACGGTGCGGGTCGCCGGAACGAGAATGGCGATCACGATCAGGATCGGGATGACGGTCCACGCAATCTCGACCTTGGTGCTTTCATGAAAGTTTGCAGGCACGGCCCCTTTGGACTTGCGGTGCTTGAACACCGCATAGAACATGGCACCGAACACCACGATGCCGATGCCAAGGCAAACCCAGAGCATCATGTCCATCAGGAATTTTTCCTGCTTGGCGATCGGGGTGACCGGATCCTGGAAATACAGCCCCAGAACCTGAGGCCCACCGGGTAGGCTCTCCACCGCGGCATGTGCTGCGCCCATGACCCCCAGAAGGGATGCCGCGGTCGCCAGTTGGATTTGATGCAATGCTTTCATGTCACCCCACTGTCAAAGTTGGTCTTGTCGCTGAATCAACTCAAAGGGCCCGCAACGCGGCCCGCAAATCCTTGGCAAGCAGCACCCGCCGCTCCGGCCGCGTAAACCGACCGACATACACCGTTTTCCCGGCAGAGGACAGCGCAATCAGGCCGCTGTCGGGCAGCGATATCCGCACCCAATGCGGATTGAAGCTGACCGACTGCACCACGCCAGCGTTTTCCCATTCCACCTGCAGACACTGCGGAGAAAGCCGCACACACTCTCGATCGGTAGCGTGCCGGGCGTAGACCAGCAGCGCGATGGCAACCGAGCCCAATTCGATTGCGGTGAACGGCATCACGAACGACCCACCCACATCCCAGGCAATGGCCGCCACGACCAATGACACCACGCTCAGGGAGATGAAAAACATCATCAACTGTTGTGGGGACATTGCGCAGTTGCGCCGAAAGACCCAATCTCGCACCCAGCACTCGCTCGTTTGTGCAGCAGCGCTGGGCAGATTCTCTTGAGCGATGGCAGCCGAGCAAGCCGCGTGTTGCAGCGCCTGCTCTGTCGCGCATTGCGGATGATCGACGTTGTGCATCTGCATCACTTGCGTGTCTCTCGGGCAAGGTTCCCAGGATGGCCACAAATCTGAATGGGAAGCCAATTATAGGTGCGACAGGATGCCGCACCCGTCTTGCGGCGATCACCTGCGTTGATTTTGCGCGAGATCAAGATGATCTCGTCACATTCCGTTCAAACAATGTTTCAGGTTGTCACTGCGACGGGATGTCGCAGGTTTTAGCCCTGTTGCGGCTTGCCACGCAATTCGGGTTGACGCGCAGTGCGGCGCAATTGATCGAGGTCGAAAGTGGCCTGTCCGGCGCGCGCACGCTCGGTGCGTGGACGAAACGCATGGCCGTAAACGAGTTCGAAGGTGAGGGTGATGCGCCCGTCGGCTCCCGCGGTGGCATCGAGGGCGGCGGTGAGACGCCGCCACGCGCGCGGCGTGCGCAGCCCGGCCGCGCGTGCCACATGCGGCACGGCTCCGAGCGCGCGCAGTTCCAACAGTGCCGCCTGCGCCGAGGGCCACGACATGCGCACCAGGTCCATATCCATCACCGGATCGGCAAAGCCGGCCTGCACCAATTGGTCACCGAGGTCGTGCATGTCGGCGAAGGTCATCGGCCGCGAGCCGTACCCCATGGCGCTGCAGACTGCGCCGAGTTCCTTGAGGGTATCCGGGCCGAAGGTGGTGAAAAACAGCGCCCCCTCGGGTTGCAAGTGGCGACGCCATGCGGCCAGCACCGGTGCGCGATCGCACTGCCAATCGAGATAAAGGTTGGACCACAGCACATCGGCCTGCGCCGGATATTCGGGGTCGGCTGCGTCCACCGCCTGCACCTGCACCTTGCCGCGACGTGCGAACCAGCGCGCCCAGCCAGCGCGGACAAAGCGCCGCGCGGCGATCTGTGCCAGCAGTGGCGATGGCTCGTAGCCGAGGATCTGTGCCTGAGGGTACTGACGGCGCAGCAGGTCCAGGCCGTCTCCCCAGGCGCAGCCAGCATCAAGCACGCGCCTAGCCTGCGCCCGCAGCAACGGCAGTCGCTCGGCCATGCGCCGTGCCGCCTCGAGCCAGATGAAAGGCGGATCGAAGCGGGCGAGCCGGTCACGCGCGCAGGCCGTCGCCGCCAGCCAGCGGGCCTGCTGCTGCGCGGCAAGAATTTGATCTGGGCGATCCATCAGCCAGGACGGATTGAGGAGCTGCAACGCATGGTGGGCGATATAGTGCGGAGATGTCCACACACGAGCATCCTATTTTGCCTGCCTTGGGCTGGTCCGCGCTGTGGCCGGGTCGCTGTGCGCATTGCGACGCCCGCAGCAGCCAGCCGCTGTGCCCCGCCTGCATGCAGCAGGATCTGATGTGGCATGCACGCTGCCCGCGGTGCGCCGTGGTCGTGTCGCAGCATGGCCAAGTCTGCGGGACATGCCTGCTGCGTCCACCGCCCTGGACCGGTGCGCTGACCCTGGGCGATTACCGCTTTCCCAACGATCGCTTCATTCTGCGGTTGAAATTCGGCGCCGAGCCGGCGCTCGGGCGCTGGTTCGGTGAGTTGCTGGGCGCGCGTTGGGTGCAGGCTGGCTGGCCTGTGCCCGATGTCATTCTCCCGGTTCCGCTTTCGCGCCAGAGGCTGCTCGAGCGCGGTTTCAACCCGGCCTGGGAAATCGCACGTCGCATTGCGGCCCGACTGCACCGCCCTGCGGATCCGCACGCCCTGCGCCGGGTGCGGCATGGCGTTGCGCAGAGCCAATTGCCGCTCGACGCCCGGCGGCGCAACATCCGCGGCGCCTATACCTGTGACACGCGATGGGACGGCAAGTCGCTGCTGCTGGTGGACGACGTGATGACCTCCGGAGCTACGTTGAGCGAGGCCACGCGGCTGCTGCGCAGGCAGGGTGCCGAGGCCGTGTGGGTGGCGGTGGCTCTGCGCACGCCGTTTGATCCATCGCACTGACACCCCCCTGCCGAACCGCGATGTTTCACGTCGTTCTAGTCCATCCCGAAATTCCGCCCAACACTGGCAACGTCATTCGCCTGTGCGCCAATACCGGTTGCGCCCTGCACCTGATCGAACCCCTGGGGTTTTCGGTCGACGACCGTCAGCTGCGCCGCGCCGGGCTGGACTATCACGAGTATGCCTCGATGCAGCTTCATGCCGGCTGGGCGCAGTTTCTCGCAAGCGCCCAGCCGCCGCGCGAGCGGCTGTTTGCCTTCACCACGCATGGCAGCCGGCTGATTGGCTCGCTGCGCTTTGCGCCAGGCGACTGGCTGGTGTTCGGCGCAGAGACCAGCGGCTTGCCGCAGGACGTGCGCGAGCAGTTTCCGCCGCAGCAAAGGGTGCGCCTGCCGATGCGCCCGCAACAACGCAGCCTCAATCTGTCCAACGCGGTGGCCGTCACCGTGTTCGAAGCCTGGCGGCAGAATGGATATGCGGGCGGGGTTTGAGAGCGCGCGTAGGGGGCTTGTCCAGTGTTGCCCTTACTCGATCGCCGAAAAATCCGGCTTGCGCTTTTGCAGGAAAGCCTGCATCGCCTCGCGTGCAGCAGGGGCGGCAAGCAGGGCCTGGAACAGCGCCTCCTCCGTGCGCATGCGCGCCAGCACCGCTTGCGGCCCCTGGTCGCCCAGTCCCTTGAGCAGACGTTTGGTCGCGCGCACCGACGGGCCGGGAAGGCGGGAGAATTTTTCCGCCTGCGCCACGGCAAACGCGCGCAGCTCGTCCACGGGCAGCACGCGGTTGACCAGCCCCATGGCCTGCGCCTCGGCCGCGTCAAACGGCTCGCCGAGCAGCAGCTTTTCCGCCGCGCGCTGGTAGCCGGCGATTTGCGGCAGCAGCAGGCTGGACGCGGCCTCGGGGCACAGGCCGAGCTGGACGAACGGCAGCACGAACTGCGCGTCGTCAGCGGCATAGACCATGTCACAGTGCATCAGCAGCGTGGTGCCCACACCAACCGCAAACCCCTGCACCGCCGCGACCAGCGGCTTGTCCAGCGTGGCCAGATGGCGCAGGAACTGTAACACCGGCGCGTCCTCGCCCTGTGGCGGGTGAGAGAGAAAATCCTGCAGATCGTTGCCTGCGGTGAAGCTGCCGCCCTCGCCCGCGATCAGCACCGCGCGCACCTGGACATCGCTGGCGGCGCGCTCGAATGCGGCGTTGGCCGCATCGTACATCGCCAGGGTCAGCGCGTTTTTCTTTTCCGGACGGTTGAACACGATGTGCAGCACACCGCTGCGCAACTCCACCTGCACCTGGTTCATGCGCTCGTCTCCTGAAAAAGGGCGAAGGTCAGACGTTCTCGAAAATTCCGGCCGCGCCCTGGCCGGTGCCGATGCACATCGTGACCATGCTGTACCTGGCCTTGCGGCGGCGCATGCCGTAGATCGCGGTGGCGGCGCGAATCGCTCCGGTGGCGCCCAGCGGGTGACCCCAGGCAATGGCACCGCCCAGGGGGTTGAGGACCTCGGGGTTGATGCCCAAATCCTTCATCACCGCGAGCGACTGCGCGGCAAACGCCTCGTTGAGCTCGATCCAGCCGATGTCGTCCAGCTTGAGCCCGGCCTTGTCCAGCGCAGCGGGAATGGCGAACTTCGGCCCGATGCCCATGATTTCCGGAGGCACGCCGCGCACCGCAAAGCTGACGAAGCGCGCCAGCGGGGTGAGGTTGAATGCCTTGAGAATCTTTTCGCTGACCAAAATCAGCGCACCCGCACCGTCCGAGGTCTGCGAGCTGTTGCCCGCGGTCACGCTGCCCTTGGCGGCGAACACCGGCTTGAGCCGGGCCAGGGCTTCCAGCGTGGTGTCGGCACGCGGGCCTTCGTCTGCGATCATCCTGCGGGTCTTGATGTCCACCTCGGCGGTACCCAGGCGCGGAAACTTCTCCACAATGTCCAGCGGGGCGATTTCATCGTTGTACTCGCCCGCGGCCTGAGCGGCCAGCGCCTTCTGATGCGAGGCCAGCGCAAAGGCGTCCTGCTCCTCGCGGCTGACCTTCCATTGCTGCGCCACCTTCTCCGCCGTCATGCCCATGCCATAGGCGATGCCCACATGCGCATCGTTGGCGAAGATCGCCGGATTGAAGCTGGGATGGAAACCGCCCATCGGCACGCGGCTCATGCTCTCGGTGCCGCCGGCGATTATCACATCGGCCTCGCCCACGCGAATGCGGTCGGCGGCCATCTGGATCGCGGTCAGCCCCGATGCGCAGAAGCGGTTGATGGTCACGCCGCCCACGGTATCGGGCAGGCCAGCCAGCAGCGCGGCGATGCGCGCCACGTTCATGCCCTGATCGCCCTCGGGCATGGCGCAGCCAATGATCGCATCCTCGATCAGCTTGGGGTCGAGGTTGGGCACCTGTGCCAGCACGGCACGGATGCTGTGCACCAGCAGATCGTCGGAACGATGGTTTTTCAGCATCCCGCGCGGGGCCTTGCCCACCGGCGTGCGCTTGGCGGCAACGATGTAGGCGTCCTGGATTTGTTTGCTCATGTCATTCTCCTGATGGCCGGATCAGTTGCGCACCGGCTTACCGGTCTGCAGCATGCCCATGATGCGTTCCTGGGTCTTGGCCTGGCCAAGCAGTTCGCAGAAATGCTTGCGTTCTAGCGCCATCAGCGTGGCTTCGTCCGCCTGCGCGCCCTCTTCCACATCACCGCCGCACAGCACGGTGGCGATGCGACTGGCGATCTCGAAGTCGTAAGCCGAGATGAAACCGCCGTCGCGCAGATTGACCAGCTGCGCCTGAATGGTGGCCACACCGTTGCGGCCGAGCACCGGGAAGGTCTGCCCGGGAATCGGCGGGCGGTAGCCCGCATCGAACATCGCCCGCGCCTGACCGACTGCCACATGCAGCAGTTCATGCCCATGCATCACGATGGGATCGCACGGCTGGAGGTAGCCAAGGCTGCGGCTTTCTAGCGCCGACTTGCCCACCGTGGCCATTGTCGCCGCCTGGAAATAAGTCTTGAGAAAGGGCAGGATGTCGCCGCCCTTGGCTTCTTCCGCCGCGCGGCGGGCCAGATAGGTCAGGCCGCCGCCACCCGGAATCAGCCCCACACCCATCTCGACCAGACCCATATAGCTTTCGAAATGCGCCACACGGCGGGCGCAGTACACGCTCAGCTCGGTGCCCCCGCCCAGTGCGATGCCCGAGACCGCGGCCACCGTGGGCACTTGCGCATAGCGCAGGGTCAGCATCAGGTCCTGCAGTTTCTTTTCCTCGGGCTCGATCGCCTTGGGCCCGCCCGCCATGAAGGCCGGCAGCATCGACTGCAGGTCGGCCCCGGCGGAAAACGGCCCGCCCGACAGCGAGGTGGGCTGCCAGACCACCAGGCCTTTGTAGCCGGCCTCGGCCAGCGCGATGCCCTTGTGCAGCCCGGCGATCACCCCCGGGCCGATGGTGTTCATCTTGGTCTTGAAGCTGGCCAACAGCACATCGTCCGCGCCAGGCGCGGTCCACAGGCGGATCGATTCATCCTCGAACACCGTGGTGCCGGACTTCAGCGGCTCGGGCGCGTTCTCGCCCAGCACCGATTGGCGGAACATCTGCCGCGCATACACCGGCAGGCTGGAGCGCCCGACATAGGCATTCTTCGCTGCGGAATACGAGCCCTCGGGCTTGTGCACGGCGTCCACCTGGCTGACCCAGGCGGGCAGCGGCGCGCTGCACAGCGTCTTGCCGGCGGCGATGTCCTCGACAATCCAATCGGCGATCTGCTTCCAGCCCGCGGCCTGCCAGGTCTCGAACGGGCCTTCGTTCCAGCCGAAGCCCCAGCGAATGGCAAAGTCCAGATCGCGCGCGTTGTCGGCGATGTCGGCCAGATGCAGCGCGCAGTAATGCCAGACGTCGCGGAAAATGCTCCAGAGGAACTGCGCTTGCGGGTTGCTCGATTCGCGCAGCAGCTTGAAGCGCTCGGCAGCGGGCTTCTTGAGCATGCGCACCACGATCTCGTCGGCCTTGCCGTCGGCCGGCACATAGTCGCCCTTGGCCGGGTCGAACTTCAGGATGTCCCTGCCGACCTTCTTGTAAAACCCGGCGCCGGTTTTCTGGCCCAGCGCGCCTCTGGCCACGAGAGTAGCCAGCACCGGCGGAGTGGCGTAGAGCGCGGCAAATGGGTCTTTGTCCAGCGGCAGGGTGTCCTGCATGGTCTTGATCACATGTGCCATGGTATCCAGCCCGACCACGTCAGAAGTGCGGAAGGTCGCGCTCTTGGCGCGGCCGAGCTTGGAGCCGGTGAGATCATCGATGACATCAAAGCCCAGGCCGAATGTCTCACCTTCTCTGATGACCGCCAGGATGGAAAACACGCCCACGCGGTTGGCGACGAAGTTAGGCGTGTCCTTGGCGCGCACCACGCCCTTGCCCAGGGTGGTGGTGAGGAAGGTTTCGAGCCGGTCGAGAATCGCGCGGTCGGTGTGCGCGGTCGGGATGAGTTCGACCAGATGCATGTAGCGCGGCGGATTGAAAAAATGCACGCCGCAGAAGCGTTTGCGCAGGTCGTCACCAAAGCCCTCGGACAGCGCGGTGATCGACAGTCCGGAGGTGTTGGACGCGAAAACGGTGTTGCCGCCCAGGTGCGGTGTGACCTTCTTGTACAGGTCGTGCTTCCAGTCCATGCGCTCGGCAATGGCCTCGATCACCAGATCGCAGTCCTGCAGCAGTTCGAGGTCGGTGTCGTAGTTGGCCTGACGGATCAGACCGGCTTCGGCCGCGTCGCCCAGCGGCGCCGGGCTGAGCTTCTTGAGGTTGGCCACCGCCTTGTCGACGATGCCGTTCTTGTCGCCCTCCTTGGCGGGCAGGTCGAACAGCACGACCGGCACGCGGGCGTTGACGCAGTGCGCGGCGATCTGCGCGCCCATCACCCCGGCGCCGAGTACCGCGACCTTGCGGATATGAAGAGTTTGAGTCATTGCGATTCCTTCTCGGGTCAGGCGAACACCGCCTCGGTGTCCATCAGGGATTTGACGCCGCTGCGCGCCATGCGGATGGCTGCGGCCGATTCGGGATAGAGCCGCGCGAAATAGAACCGCGCGGTCTGCAGCTTGGCCTGGTAGAACGGCGAAGTGTCTCCGGCGGCAATCTTGCGCAGCGCCACCTGCGCCATGCGGGCAAAGGCGTAAGAGAACACCACATGTCCAGCCACACGCAGATAGGGCACGGCAGCAGCCCCTACTTCGTCCCTGTTGGTCATCGCCTTCATGCCGATCTCCATCGTGAGCTTTTGCATCTTGTCTGCCAGCTCGGCCAGTGGGTTGACGAACTCCTGCATCGCCTCGTTGACGCCTTCTTCCTCGATGAAATCGGCGATGATCTTGCCGAACTTGCGCATGCGCGCGCCGCCGTCCATCAACACCTTGCGGCCCAGCAGATCGAGCGCCTGGATGGTGTTGGTGCCTTCGTAAATGAGGTTGATGCGGGCATCGCGCACGAACTGCTCCACGCCCCATTCGCGGATGTAGCCATGCCCGCCGAATACCTGCAGGCACTCGTTGGTGGCCTGCAGGCCGTTATCGGTGATGAAGGCCTTGACCACCGGGGTGAGCAGCGCCACCAGATCGTCCGCATCCTTGCGCTTGTCGGCATCGGGGTGGTGCAGCGACTGATCGAGCAGCAGCGCCACCCAGTAGGCGAGAAACCGCCCGCCCTCGGCCCAGGCGCGGGCGGTCAGCAGCATGCGGCGCACGTCCGGGTGCACCAGGATGGGATCGGCCGGCTTGTCCGGCGCCTTCGGGCCGGACAGCGCGCGCATCTGCAGCCGCTCGCGGGCGTAGGCCAGCGCGTTTTGATACGCCACTTCGGTCAGGCCGAGTGACTGCATGCCCACGCCCAGACGCGCGCCGTTCATCATCACGAACATCGCCGCCAGCCCCTTGTTGGGCTCGCCCACCATCCAGCCTGTGGCGTCGTCCAAGGTCATCTGGCAGGTGGAGTTGGCGTGGATGCCCATCTTGTGCTCGATACCCGAGCAGAAAATGCCGTTGCGACGACCCACCCCGCCGCCTTCGTCGGGCAGGAACTTGGGCACGATGAACAGCGAGATGCCCTTGCTGCCCTCGGGCGCGTCGGGCAACTTGGCCAGCACCATGTGGACGATGTTCTCGGCCAGATCGTGTTCACCGCTGGAGATGAAAATCTTCTGCCCGCTCAGGCGGTAGCTGCCGTCGGCCTGCGGCACGGCCTTGGTGCGGATCAGGCCCAGATCGGTGCCGCAGTGCGGCTCGGTCAGGCACATGGTGCCAGTCCACTGTCCAGCCACCAGCTTGGGCAGATAGAGATCTTTTTGCTCCGGGCTGCCATGCGCCATCAGCAGTTCGACCGCACCTTGGGTCAGCCCGGGGTACATGGTCCAGGCCTGGTTGGCGGCGTTCTGCATTTCATGCACCGCGCTGCCCACCAGATGCGGCAAGCCCTGGCCGCCGTACTGCGGGTCGGCAGTCAGCGCGGTCCAGCCGGCCTGCACGAACTGGTCCCATGCGGCCTTGAAGCCCTTGGGCGTGGTCACGCTGTGGGTGGCGGCGTCGTAGTGACAGCCTTCGGCATCACCGCTGGCGTTGAGCGGCTGCAACACCTCGGTGCAGAACTTGCCGGCTTCCTCGCAGACCTGGTTGATCAGGTCGGCGTCGATGTCCTGATACGGCGGCAGTTCCTTGAGCGTGCCCGTGGCGTCGAGCACCTCGTGCATCACGAACTGCATGTCGCGCAGCGGTGGGGTGTATTGAGGCATAGAGGTCTCCTTCGGGTTCGGGCAATGAAAGACGGATCAGTGCGCAGCGCCGCCTGGGGCCGGTCCGGCCTGACACGGAGTGAGCAGCGCCAGTCCGGCGGGTGTGGCCTGCGCACGCAGCAGGGCATCGAGACTGCGGCAGGCCAGCGCCAAACTGTTGGGCAAGCGCAGCAGACGCGCGTCGTGGTGCAGCGCCAGGATGTAGCCGTGGATTTGAAACAGCAGTTGTTGCGGGTCGGTGTCGGACTTGAGGTGGCCGCAGTCGATCGCCTGAGTAATGGCGCGGCGCACCGCGTCGTGCCAGGTCTGGATCATGGCCACCAGCGCCTCGCGCACTGGGCCGGGACGGTCGTCGAACTCGACTGCGCTGGAGATGTAGATGCAGCCGGTCTCCATTTCCACACTCACCCGCTGCAGCCAGCGCTGCACCATCGCTGCCAGCCGCGGCATGCCGCGGGGCTGTTCGATGGCACGGTAGAACACTTCCTGCTCGAACTGGTCGTGGTAGGCGCGGATCACCGCGATCTGCAACTCCTCGCGCGAACCGAAATGCGCAAACACGCCGGATTTGCTCATGTCCATGCGGTCGGCCAGCACACCGATCGACAGTCCTTCCAGGCCGATGCGCCCGGCCATCTGCAGCGCGCAGTCGATGATCGCCTGCCGCGTCTGCCGCCCTTTGGCCGAGCCGCTGACCGGTGCAAGCGCGGGCTCGGAGGCGGAGGCGGGCGTGGGCGCGGTGGCAATGTCCTGCAGCGCTGCGGGCGCCGGCTGTCTGGCCGATGGTTTGCGCGGCGCGCGCCGCGCGGAGACGGCAGAGGGTCGGGAACTCATGGGATGTGCAGGGTTTGTATAAAAAACGAACGATCGTACTATTTCCCATTCCGGGCGGTTTGTCAACCCGAAGCACGTCGCAGGGATTTGCCGCTTACACTTTGCCCGCCAACACCTTTTGTGCCATGTCCACGACCGCCACCGCCTTCCCCAGCACGACCACTGTGGTGCATGCCGCCTGTCCGCACGACTGCCCCGACACCTGCGCCCTGCTGGTCACGGTGCAGGGCGGCAAGGTGGTGAGCGTGCGCGGCGACCCCGACCACCCCACCACCCACGGCAAGTTGTGCACCAAGGTGTCGCGCTACACCGAGCGCACCTACCACCCGGGCCGTCTGCTGCAACCGATGCGGCGCGTCGGCCCCAAGGGCAGCGGGCAATTCGCGCCGGTGGGCTGGGATGAGGCACTGGATGCGATCGCTGAGCGGCTCAAGGCGATTGCCGCGCGCAACCCGCAGGCCATCCTGCCCTACTCCTACGGCGGCACCCTGGGCTTCGTGCAGGGCGAGAGCATGGCCGCGCGCTTTTTCCACAAACTCGGCTCCAGCCTGCTCGACCGCACCATCTGCTCGACCGCGGGCGAGGCCGGGCTGCAGGCGGTGATCGGCGGCAAGCTCGGCATGGATGTGGAGCAGTTCGCACACAGCCGGCTCATCCTCATCTGGGGCAGCAACAGCATCACCAGCAATCTGCACTTTTGGACTTACGCGCAGCAGGCCAAGCGCGCGGGCGCCCGGCTGGTGTGCATCGACCCCTGGCGCAACGACACCGCGGAAAAATGCCACGACCATTTGCAATTGCGCCCGGGTACCGACGCAGCGCTAGCCTACGCGCTGATGCACGAACTCATCGCGCACGACTGGCTCGACCACGACTACATCGCGCGCTACACCATCGGTTTTGCTGCGCTCAAGGCCCGGGCTATGGAATGGCAGCCGGAGCGCGCGGCGCAGGTGTGCGGCGTTCCCGTCGACCAGATCCGCGCCCTCGCGCGCGAATACGGCACCACATCGCCCGCCGCGATCCGCATGAACTACGGCCTGCAGCGCGTGCGCGGCGGCGCCAACGCGGTGCGCGCGATTGCCTGCCTGCCTGCGCTGATCGGCGCATGGCGGCACGCTGCCGGCGGGCTGCTGATGTCTAGCTCCAACCATTTCAAGGTCGATACCACGGCGCTGGAGCGCCCCGATCTGCTCGCCGGGCGCACCCCGCGCACCATCAATATGGTGACCATTGGCGACGACCTGCTGCGCACATCCTCATCCGACTTCGGCCCGAAAATCGAGGCGGTGATCGTCTACAACAGCAACCCGCTGGCGGTCGCGCCCGAGGGCGACAAGGTGCGGCGCGGCTTCGCCCGCGACGACCTGTTCACCGTGGTGCTCGACCATTTCCAGACCGACACCGCCGACTACGCCGACATTCTGCTGCCGGCCACCACCCAGCTCGAACATCTCGACGTGCACAAGGCCTATGGCCACCGCTATTGGCTGGCGAACAACCCGGCCATCGCCCCGCTCGGGCAAGCCAAGCCCAATACCGAAATCTTCCGCCTGCTGGCCACACGCATGGGGTTCACCGACCCCTGCTTTGCCGAAACCGATGCGCAGATCGCCGCGCAGGCCATCGCCGCCGACCCGCGCAACGGCGAGATCTCCTGGGCGAAGTTGCAGGCCAGCGGCTGGGCCAAGCTGCCCGGCCCTGCCGCACCCTTTGCGCATGGCGGCTTTGCCACGCCTTCGGGCAAGTGTGAATTCTGGTCGCAGCGCGAGGCCGACGCCGGACGCGATCCGCTGCCCGAAGTACTGCTGCCGCACGAATGTGCCGAGACCACGCCCGAACTGGCGGCGCGCTATCCGCTGGCGATGATCTCGCCGCCGGTGCGCAACTTTCTCAACACCAGTTTCGGCATGGTCGACAGCCTGCGCACCATCGAAGGCGCGCCGCTGCTGCTGATCCACCCGCAGGACGCCGCCTCGCGCGGCATTGCCGATGGCGCTGCCGTGCAGGTGCGCAATGACCGCGGCAGTGTGCGTCTGCAGGCACGGCTGAGCGACCGCACCCGTGTGGGTCAGGTGGTCGCGTTGGGCATCTGGTGGCGCAAGCACAGCCCGGACGGCAACAATGTCAACACCCTCACCCACCAGCGTCTGACCGACCTGGGCGCCGGGCCGTGCTTTTACGACTGCCTGGTCGAGGTGCAGGCGGCCTGAATGGGCCCTGCGGCTTAGCAGGCCGTTGAAAAACGTTGCGAGGATGGCCAGATGCAAGGCGCACGGCGCGCAGCGACCGAGACCTATCAAATAAATAGATAGGCGAGGCAGCGCGCACCGCGCACCGCGCAACGCCGCAGATGGCCCACCGCAGTAGTTTTTTAACGGCCTGTTAGACGCCTGCGCGCTGCATCGACGCCAGGAAGGTCTTGGCGTCCTCGAAGCCGATGACGCGGCCGACTTCCTTGCCGTCCTTGAAAAAGATGATGCCCGGCGGGCCGAAGAGCTGAAACCGCTTGAGCAGCGCCTTGTCGTCCGCGGTATTGTTGGTCACGTCCGCCTGGATCAGCGTGAAGCCGGCGAGCCGCTGCGCCACCGCCGGATCGCTGAAGGTGAAGTGCTCCATCTCCTTGCACGACACACACCAGTCGGCGTAGAAGTCCAGCAGTACCGGCTTGGTGCTGCTGGCCACCACACGGTCGAGGTCAGCCAATGTCTTGATGCGCTGGAACTGCAGTGCAGGTGCCGCGGCCACTGGGCCGGCGCCAGAGCCCAGGCCGGCCAACGGTTGCAACAGATTACGGTTGCCCGCAGCCAGACCGACCAGCAGCGACGCACCGGCCACCGCCAGCGCCACGCCCAGGCCCTTGAACAGCCGCTTCCAGCCGGAAGCATCCACCGGCAGGCTGTCGAACGCGCGCAGATAGCTCGCGCTGACCAGCAGCAGCAATGCCCAAAGCAGCATCAGCAGCCAGGTGGGCAACACCGGGGCGATCATGTAGAGGGCGGTGGCGATCAGCAGCACGCCAAAGAATGCCTTAACGCTGTCCATCCAGCCCCCCGCCCTGGGCAGCAGCGCACCCGCACCCAGCCCGACCAGCAGCAGCGGCACGCTCATGCCCACCGCCAGCGAAAACAGCGCCACACCGCCGATCAGTGCGTTGCCGGTCTGACTGATGTAGAGCAGCGCACCAGCCAGCGGCGCGGCCACACAGGGCCCGACGATCAATGCCGAAATACCGCCCATGACGAATACCCCGGCAAAATGCCCGCCCTGCAGTTTGTCCGAAGTGGACGACAGCTTGCTCTGCAGGCTACTGGGCACCTGCAGTTCGTAAAAGCCAAACATCGACAGCGACAGTGCCACCAGCAGCATCGCGAACACCGACAGCACCCAAGGGTTCTGCAGCGAAGCCGCCAGCCCCTGCCCGAGCAGGCCTGCGGCCACACCGAACGCGGTGTAGACAATGGCCATGCCCAGCGCGTACGCCGCCGCCAGCGCGAACCCTCGGCCGCGTGAGACTTTTTCACCCCGGCCAATGATGATGCTCGACAGAATCGGAATCATCGGCAGCACGCAGGGGGTGAACGCCAGCAGCAAGCCGAACACCAGAAACATCGGGACGATGGTCAGCAGGCTGCCCGAGGCCAGCACGGCGCCGATGCGCGAGGATTCACCGCCCTGCGCCACTGCGGTCGACGGTGTGGACGCCGCAGCCGTCACCGGTGCTGCCGCTGGCGCGGAGGCCGCCGCAGCGGGTGAAGATGCCGCCTTTGCCCCGCTTGCCGTCCCCATCAAGCCGGCGATCAGTCCGCTGGTGCCATGACCATCCGTGGCAGGCGCGGCTGCGCCGCTCTGCGCATCAGGCTCGGAAATGCTGACCGTCCCATTGCCACCGAAACCGCTCAGGCTCACCGTGGCGATCTTCTCTATCGGCGGATAGCACAGCCCCGCGTCGGCGCAACCCTGATAGGTCACCAGCATCTTGAAACTGGCTGGCGCCTTGAGCACGGGCAGCGGAATGGACACCAAACCGCGGTAATGTGCCACCTCATGACCAAGGTTCTTGTCGAAAATGACATGCGCCGGCGGAAAGCCGGGTTTGCCCAGTTCCACGCCCAGAGTCTGCGGCTCGAAATGGAAGCGCTCCTGGTACATGTAGTAGCCCTGATGCGCCTTGAACTGCAGCAGCACGGTCTTGGCGTCCTGCACCTTGGCGGTGAACTGGAATGCCTCGTCCGGCGGCAGGTAGTCACCCTGCTGCGCTTGCGCGACGGGCAATAGCGCGGCGGTCCACAGCAAGGCGATGCCCAGCAGCAGGCGGCTGATCTGCTGCGCCCAGCATCGTGCGCAGGGTGACGGAAAGGCGGCGCGTTGGCGCATGAACAATCTCCTGTTCGCTGTGGTGTGGTCAGCCGGTGCGGCTGCGGCTTTGTCCGGCCCGCAACAGCGCCGAGCCCGAGAATATAAGCCCGAAACCATATTCGAGTCCGTTGACGGGCGACTGCATGCGCATGCGTCGCTCAGATCAGGCGCGAAAGCGCCGCAGCGTGAGGGTGCGCGCCAGCCACCAGGCCACTCCCAGATCGGCCACCAAAACCCCCAGATGCAGCGGCCACCACGGGTCGAACCGGCCAAAGAACAGCGGCCGCACCAGTTCGACCGCGGCATGCAGCGGCAGGGCCTGCGCCAGCCATTGCAGCGGCACGGGCAGTGCGCTGAGCGTGAAATACACGCCTGACAAAAAGGTCATCGGCGTGAGCACCAGGGTGAAGTAATAGGTAAAGAAGTCATAGCCGCGCGCCTTGGCATTGACGATCAGGCCCAGCGCGGAAAAGACCAGCCCGGTGAGCAGCAGCAGCGGCAGCGCCAACAGCAGGGTCCAGGCCCGACTGATGCCCAGCGCAACGATGACCAGCAAAATTGCCGCTCCGCTGAACACCGCCTTGCTCGCCGCCCAGGTGAGTTCGCCCAGCAGCACGTCGTCCAACGAAGTCGGCGTGACCCGGATCGCATCCCATGTTTTCTGCACATGCATGCGCGAGAAAGCGGAATACAGCGCCTCGAAGCTCGCGGCCATCATCACACTCATGCAAATTGCGCCGGAGGCCAGAAACTGGATATACGGCACCCCTTGCACCCGACCGATGAGCGAGCCCAAGCCGAACCCGAACGCCACCAGGGTGATCAGCGGCTCTGCGATATTGCCCACCAGACTGGGAACCACGAGCTTTTTCCACACCAGAAAGTTACGCTGCCAAATTGGCACGAAACGCAGTCTGCGACGTGTTTCGATGGGAAGAGAGGACATGGATGGATGTTGGCCGCAATCGCTGCACCTAGGGCCCTAGTCGCGCAGCTGCCTGCCGGTGAGTTTGAGGAATACGTCTTCCAGATTGGCGCGGCGATGGATCACCCGTAAACCAGGCAGCATGTTGAGTGCCTGCAGCGCCACGGCGCTGTTGCGGGTGTAGGCAAACAGCCCATCGCCGCTGCGTTCCAGGCGCTGCACCAGCGGGCGCAGCAGCGCTTGCGCGGTGTCGAGCCCCTCGCCGTCGACCTCGATGACCTCCGGCTCCACCTGCGTAGCGATCAGCGCGCGCGGTGTGTCCTCGGCAATGCGGCGGCCGTGGTCGAGCACCAGAATGCGGTGGCAAAGCCGCTCGGCTTCATCCATGAAGTGCGTGGTCAGCAGCAAGGATTTGCCCTGTGCGGTCAGTTCCTTCAGACGCTCCCAGATCAGATGCCGCGCCTGCGGATCGAGCCCTGTGGTCGGCTCGTCGAGAAAGATCAGATCGGGATCGTTGACCAGCGCACGCGCCAGACTCAGGCGCCGGCGCATGCCGCCCGACAGCTCGCTGATGCGCGCCTTGGCCTTGGACTCCAGCGCGGCAAAAGCCAGCAACTGCGGCAGACGCGAGCGCAGCTCGGCATCACGCAGGCCGAAATAGCGGCCGAACACCAGCAGATTTTCCTCGACCGTGAAATCGGGATCGAGGCTGTCGAACTGCGTGACCACGCCAACCCGCAGCCGTGCCTGCCGTGCGCGCTGCGGCACAGGCTCGCCCATGAGCATGACGTGCCCACTGTCGGGCGTGGCCAGGCCGAGGCAGAGCTGGATGGTCGTGGTCTTGCCTGCGCCGTTCGGGCCGATGATGCCAAAGCACTCGCCGCGCCTGACCTGCAGGCTCAGCCCACTGACCACCTGCAGCGCTCCATAGCGCTTGGACACGGTGTCGAGCGCGAGCAGCACGGTAGCCGGATCGACCGGGCAAGAGGAAGGGGCCTCAACCATGGGCAGCGACGTGCAAGGGCGAGAATCTGCTTTGGCGCGTCCAATGAAAAACGCCAGCATAGGCTGGCGTCCGGGTCTGGCGGCGGTGAGGGCCGATGCGCGGCTTCACTCAGACTTGTCTTGCGCCGGTGCAGCGTCCAGGTCGGGACGATCGACCAGTTCGATCAGCGCCATCGGTGCATTGTCGCCCACGCGAAAGCCGAATTTCAGCGTGCGGGTATAACCGCCCGGTCGGTTGGCATAGCGCGGGCCGAGCACGTTGAACAGCTTGGTCACCGAATCTCGGTTGCGCAGGCGGTCAAACGCCAGCCGACGGTTGGCCAGCGAGGGTTTCTTGCCCAGGGTGATCAACGGTTCGATCACGGCCCTCAGCTCCTTGGCCTTGGGCAGCGTGGTCTTGATCGCCTCATGTTCGATCAACGCATTGGCCATATTGCGAAACATAGCCTTGCGGTGGCTGGATGTGCGGTTGAGTTTGCGAAGTCCGTTTCCGTGACGCATGGTGCTTTCCTTTCGTTATCGATCGAGCCAGCCGGATCAGGTACTGGCCGTGCACTGCCGGATACTCCATCCAGCAAACTGAAATGGCAATTCAAATGCTGTGTCAGCGCTTGTCCAGCCCGGACGGTGGCCAGTTCTCGAGCTTCATGCCCAGGGTCAGACCACGTGCGGCAAGGACTTCCTTGATTTCGTTGAGCGATTTGCGGCCGAGGTTCGGGGTCTTGAGCAACTCGGTCTCGCTACGCTGGATCAGATCGCCGATGTAGTAAATGTTCTCGGCCTTGAGGCAGTTCGCCGAGCGCACGGTGAGTTCGAGTTCGTCCACCGGACGCAGCAGGATCGGGTCGTACGTCTGCGCGCCCGTGCTCGCCTCTGCCGCCTCGGTCGTCTCGGCACCTTCCAGGCTGGCAAACACCGAAAGCTGCTCGACCAGGATCCGCGCTGCCGAGCGGATGGCCTCTTCAGCGCTAATCACGCCGTTGGTCTCGATTTCCATGACCAGTCGGTCCAGATCGGTACGCTGTTCGACGCGGGCGCTTTCCACCGCGTAGCTGACCCGCCGTACCGGCGAGAACGAAGCATCGAGCACGATGTGGCCAATGCTCTTGCCGCCTTCCTCGCCGTAGTTGCGCATCGTCCCCGGCACATAGCCGCGGCCCTTTTCCACCTTGATCTGCATGTCGAGCTTGCCGCCCTGCGACAGATGCGCGATCACGTGATCGGGATTGATGATTTCCACATCGTGCGGAGTCTGGATGTCGGCGGCGGTCACCACACCTTCACCCTCCTTGCGCAGCGACAGGGTCACCTCGTCGCGGTTGTGCAGCTTGAGCACCACACCCTTGAGGTTGAGCAGCACGGCGATGACATCTTCCTGCAGCCCGTCGACCACCGAATACTCGTGCAGCACCCCGTTGATGCTGACCTCGGTCGGGGCGTAGCCGACGAGAGAAGACAGCATCACCCGCCGCAAGGCGTTGCCGAGGGTATGGCCGTAACCGCGCTCGAAGGGCTCGAGGACGACCTTGGAACGGTTGTGACCAAGCGATTCGACCTGAATCGATTTGGGACGAAGTAGTGCTGTCTGCATGGGGCTTCCTGTTCAATACCCTCCGCTCGTTACGCGGATAAGGCCGAGGTGAGCAGCCGCGCCCGTCTGGGCTCGGCAAAAACACGCCCTGTAATCGGACAGGGCGCGACAATCTGGATCAGCGCGAATACAACTCGATGATCAGCGATTCATTGATATCGCTGCCGAACGCATCGCGGTCGGGCGCTTTCTTGAACACGCCTTCCATCTTGGCCGTGTCGACCTGAACCCATTCGGGAAAGCCGTTGGCTTCGGCCAGCTTGACAGCCTCCTGGATGCGCGCCTGGTTGCGCGATTTTTCACGCACCGCGATTAGATCTCCAGCCTTGACCTGCGCTGACGGAATGTTCACTGGCTTGCCGTTGACCGTGATGGCACGGTGGCTGACGAGCTGGCGCGCCTCGGCGCGGGTGCTGCCAAAGCCCATGCGATAGACCACGTTATCCAGGCGCGATTCAAGCAGACTCAGCAGATTGGCACCGGTGTTGCCGGAGCGGCGCTGAGCCTCCTCGTAGTAACGACGGAACTGGCGCTCGAGCACACCGTACATGCGCTTGACTTTCTGCTTTTCACGCAGCTGCTTGCCGTAGTCGGAGGTGCGGGCGCCTGATGTGCGGCCATGTTGTCCGGGTTTGGTCTCGAGCTTGACCTTGGAGTCGATGCCCCGACGCGCACTCTTGAGAAACAAGTCCACGCCTTCGCGCCGGGTCAGCTTGCCTTTGGCACCAATCAAACGAGCCACTTGGAATTCCTTTCATTACTGCCATGCCTTATTTCGCATGGGAGCCCGAAACATCGGGCAGTGGGCTTAATGAAAACAGCTCAGTTGCCTCCAGCAGGATGGCGAACCGAGCGGACGGGTGAAATCTGCGCTAGCTTATGGCGCCGACCATCAGACGCGACGGCGCTTGGGCGGACGGCAGCCGTTATGCGGGATCGGTGTCACGTCTTCGATCAGGGTGATCTTGATCCCGAGATTGTTGAGCGCGCGCACCGAGGATTCACGCCCCGGCCCCGGGCCCTTGATCTGCACTTCCAGATTCTTGATGCCGTACTCGAGCGCAACACGCCCGGCCTGCTCGGCAGCGACCTGCGCAGCAAACGGTGTGGACTTGCGCGAGCCCTTGAAACCCTGAGCGCCGGAGGAGGACGCCGCCAGTGCGTTGCCTTGGCGATCGGTGATGGTGATGATGGTGTTGTTGAACGAAGCGTGCACGTGCGCAATGCCATCGGACACGTTCTTACGAATCTTTTTGCGGGTGCGCTGCGCCGCACTGCTCTGGGAGGATGGTTTTGCCATGAAAAGGATCCTTGCTTATTTCTTCAGCGAAATGCTGCCCTTGCGCGGTCCCTTACGGGTGCGCGCATTGGTGCGCGTGCGCTGGCCACGAACCGGCAGACCACGGCGGTGACGGAAGCCACGGTAGCAGCCCAGGTCCATCAGCCGCTTGATGTTGACTGAAATCTCCCGGCGCAGATCGCCCTCGATCGTGAGCTTACTGATCGCTTCGCGCATCTTCTCGAGCTCGGCATCGGTGAGATCCTTGATGCGCTTGTTGTAGGGAACACCCGAAGCATCACAAATGGCGCGCGCGGTCGTGCGGCCAATGCCGTAGATCGCCGTCAGGCCGATTTCGGAGTGCTGTTGAGGCGGAATGTTGATACCAGCAATACGTGCCATTGAATACCTCGAACTTCAAAAATGCCTGTGCTCAACCCTGGCGCTGCTTGTGACGCGGGTCGGTGCAAATCACGCGCACGATGCCGTTGCGTCGAATGATTTTGCAGTTGCGGCACATTTTCTTGACTGATGCGCTGACTCTCATGATGATCCTCTCTTGCTCTTACTTAGCACGGAACACGATCCGCGCGCGTGACAAATCGTAGGGCGTCAATTCAACCGTAACCTTGTCGCCGGGAAGGATGCGGATGTAGTGCATACGCATCTTGCCGGAAATATGGCCGAGCACCGTGTGACCGTTTTCCAGCTTGACCCGGAATGTCGCATTCGGAAGGTTTTCCAGAACCTCCCCTTGCATTTGAATGACGTCGTCCTTGGACATAAAACTCCGTTAACGCACCCCGCCAAGGCCTGATTTGAAATTGGCCTTCTTCAGCAGTGCATCATACTGATGCGACATGGCGTAAGCCTGTACCTGCGCCATAAAATCCATCGTCACGACGACGATGATCAAAAGCGATGTGCCACCAAAGCTAAACGGAACATTGTATTTCAGAACCAGGAACTCTGGAAGCAAGCAGACCAGGGTGATGTAAACCGCGCCGACCAGCGTGAGGCGCATCAGCACCTTGTCGATGAATTTTGCGGTTTGTTCACCAGGACGGATACCCGGGATGAAGGCGCCACTCTTTTTCAGCTGGTCTGCGGTTTCCCGGCTGTTGAACACGAGCGCAGTATAGAAAAACGCAAAAAAGATGATCGCGGCAGCGTACAGCAGAATATAGAGCGGCTGCCCGGGAGAAAGCGCACCAGCGATGTCCTTGAGCCAGCCCATGCCTTTGGTCGTGCCGAACCAGCTCACAGCTGTCGCGGGTAACAAAATGATGGACGAGGCGAAAATCGGCGGAATCACCCCGGCCATGTTCAACTTGAGCGGCAGGTGCGAACTCTGGCCGCCATATACCTTGTTGCCCACCTGGCGGCGTGCGTAATTGACCAGAATCTTGCGCTGCCCGCGTTCGACGAACACCACGAAATACGTGACCAGCACGACGATGGCAAGCACGAACAGCGCCACCAGCACACTCATCGCACCAGTGCTCACTAGTTCCATCAGACCCGCGATTGCCGAAGGTAGACCCGCAACAATCCCAGAGAAAATGATGATCGAGATGCCGTTGCCCAGACCGCGCTCGGTGATTTGCTCTCCCAGCCACATCAAAAAAATGGTGCCCGAGGTGAGGGTCAGCACTGCAGACAATTGAAAGCCGATGCCCGGATTGATGACCAGACCAGGAGAGGCCTGCAGCGCCACGGCAATACCGAAGGACTGAAAGATCGCCAAAACCAGGGTGAAATACCGGGTGTATTGCGTGGTCTTGCGCCGCCCTGCCTCGCCCTCTTTCTTCAAGGCCTCGAGCGAGGGCACGACATAGGTCAGCAGCTGCATGATGATCGATGCCGAGATATACGGCATGATCCCCAGCGCGAAGACGGTGAACCGGGCCAGCGCACCCCCGGAAAACATATTGAACAGACCGAGGATGCCGCCAGAGTTGTTTTTGAACAACTGTTGCAGATGCGCTGGATCAATCCCCGGCACCGGGATGTGGGCACCGATGCGATAGACCACCAATGCGCCGAGCAGAAACAACAGGCGACGACCCAGGTCGCCGTACTTGCCCTGTTGTGCTACGCCCGTGCTGGCCATGTTCATGCCTTCGCGTTCAGGCCGACGCGGCTGCGTCAGCCACGCTGCCACCGGCAGCTTCGATCGCGGCGCGCGCACCCTTGGTGGCGAGAACGCCCTGCAGTTTCACCGCGCGAGAGATGGTGCCGGAGGCGATCACCTTCACGGTGCGCGCCAGTTCGGGCACCAGACCATGCGCCTTGAGGGTGAGCATGTCGATTTCGACTTCCTGTAGACGATTGAGATCGGCAAGGTTGACTTCAGCGCTGTAGCGCGCCAGCGGCGACTTGAAGCCCCGCTTGGGCAGACGACGCTGCAGCGGCATTTGCCCGCCTTCGAAGCCGACCTTGTGAAAACCACCCGAGCGCGATTTCTGACCCTTATGGCCGCGGCCGGCGGTCTTGCCCAGGCCAGAGCCGATGCCACGGCCGACGCGTCGCTTGGCATGCTTGGCGCCTTGGGCTGGCTTGATGGTGTTGAGTTGCATAGCGATTCCCACGAATTCCTCTGTCATGCGTTACCGATGCGCAGGGCGAACATACCGCGTGCTCGCCACACAGCCTCAGGCGCAGATTTCGACCAGATAGCTGACCTTGCGGATCATCCCGCGCACGGCAGGCGTGTCCTCGAGTTCTCGCACGCTGCCCAGCTTGCGTAGGCCTAGACCGCGCACGGTGGCGCGATGCGACTCGCGCGTGCCGATCACACTGCGGATCAGCTTGACCTTGATGACTTTTTTGTCGCTCATGATGTTCAGCCCAAAATCTCTTCGACGGTTTTACCCCGCTTCATCGCGATCTCCTGAGCAGAATGCATCTTGCCCAGAGCATTGAGCGTGGCACGCACCATGTTGTATGGGTTGGTCGAGCCGTGGCTCTTGGCGACGATGTCGGTAATGCCGAGCACTTCGAACACCGCGCGCATCGGTCCACCGGCGATAATGCCAGTGCCCTGCACCGCGGGCATCATGATGACATTGGCTGCGCCGTGCTGACCATCGACCCGGTGATGCAGCGTCCCGCCCTTGAGCGGCACCTTGACCATATTGCGCCGGGCTTGTTCCATGGCTTTTTGCACCGCCACGGGCACTTCCCGCGCCTTGCCCTTGCCCATGCCGATGCGCCCGTCACCGTCACCGACCACGGTCAGCGCGGCAAAGCCCAGAATCCGGCCGCCCTTGACCACCTTGGTGACGCGGTTGACCGCGATCATTTTCTCGCGCAGGCCGTCGTCGCGCGCTTCGTTGGCAAACTTGTTTTGAACTTTAGCCATGATGTGCCCGTTCTTAGAACTTCAAGCCGGCTTCACGCGCAGCCTCGGCGAGCGCCTTGACGCGCCCATGAAAGCGAAAACCCGAGCGGTCGAAGGCGACGGATTCGATGCCGGCGGCCTTGGCCTTTTGGGCAATGCGTGCGCCCACAATCGCTGCTGCGGCTAGATTGCCACCATGCCCGTTGAGCTGACTGCGGACTTCCTTTTCGAGCGTCGACGCAGACACGAGGACGCGGTCGCCCTCGGCCGAGATGATGTTGGCGTAAATATGCTGGTTTGTGCGATGCACCGCCAGACGGACGACTCGCAGACGAGCGATGCGACGGCGGGTCGCCTGAGCACGGCGCAGGCGGGAAATGTTTTTGCTGATCATGATCCTGGCCCTTACTTCTTCTTGGTTTCCTTGATCACCACGACCTCGTCGGCATAGCGCACCCCTTTGCCCTTGTAAGGCTCTGGCGGACGGAACGCGCGCACTTCGGCAGCGACCTGACCAACGAGCTGCTTGTCCACGCCCTTGATCACGATTTCAGTAGGACTGGGCGTCTCGACCTTGATGCCCTCAGGCATGTCCTTGATGACGGGGTGCGAAAAGCCGAGCGACAAATTCAACTTTGCGCCTTGCGCCTGTGCCTTGAAGCCTACACCCACCAAGGTAAGCTTACGCTCGAAGCCTTTGGACACACCGTGCACCATGCCCGCGACCAGCGCGCGCATCGTGCCGGACATGGCATGTGCCTGGCGCGAATCGTCGACCGGCGCAAAGGTGAGCGCGCCATTGTCGTGGGCGATGCGCACTCCAGGGAACTGCGGACGCTGCAGCTTGCCGAGCCCACCCTTGACCGCGATGATGCCACCGTCGAGGCTGACTTCGACGCCTGCGGGCACTTGAATCGGATTTTTTGCAATACGTGACATGTCGTTCTCCTCAGGCCACGTAGCAGAGCACTTCGCCGCCGACCCCGATCTGCCGCGCCTTGCGATCGGTCATCAAACCCTTGGGCGTGGAGACGATGGCCACACCAAGGCCATTCATCACCTGCGGAATGTTTTCCTTGCCGCGGTAGACACGCAGGCCCGGTCGACTAACCCGCTCCAGGCGCTCGATCACCGGCTTGCCAGCGTAATACTTCAGCGAAATCTCCAGATCGGCCTTGGCATCACCCTCGCGACGGATACTGAATCCGTCGATATAGCCCTCTTCGTGCAGGACTTGAGCGATGGCCGCCTTGATCTTCGAGGCAGGCATCGTTACCTTCGCCTTTTCGACCATCTGCGCGTTGCGAATCCGCGTCAGCATGTCGGCGATGGGATCACTCATGCTCATCAATACTCTCCTAAAAACTTTTGGCGTCTGGCCGGAACGGTGAACCGCGCGGGATTCGCAGCGGTTACCAGCTGGACTTGGTCACGCCGGGGATTTCCCCGCGGAACGCCAGCTCACGGATCTTGCTGCGCGACAGACCGAAGCGGCGGAAGGTTCCGCGCGGACGCCCGGTGATGGCGCAGCGGTTGCGCAGACGCGTCGGGCATGAATTGCGCGGCAGCTGCTGAATCTTCAGACGCGCCTCATGGCGCTCTTCGAACGACTTGGACGCGTCATCGATGATGGCCTGCAGCGCAGCGCGCTTGGCGGCATATTTCGCCACCAGCGCTTCGCGCTTTTTCTGGCGATTGATGAGGGACAGTTTTGCCATAGTGACCTCAATTCTTGAAGGGGAAGCGGAATGCGGCAAGCAGTGCCTTGCACTCTTCGTCCGTCTTGGCCGTCGTAGTGACACTGATGTTCAGCCCACGCAGCGCATCCACCTTGTCGTACTCGATTTCCGGGAAGATGATCTGCTCCTTGACCCCGATGTTGTAATTCCCGCGGCCATCGAACGCGCGCGCCGAAATGCCGCGGAAATCACGCACACGCGGCAGCGCAATGGTCACGAAGCGATCGAGAAAGTCATACATGCGCGCGCCGCGCAGAGTCACCATGCAGCCGATTGGCAGATTCTCGCGAATCTTGAAGCCAGCGATCGCCTTGCGCGCGCGGGTCACCACGGGCTTTTGCCCGGCGATCTTGGTCAGGTCGCTCACGGCATGCTCCATCACCTTCTTGTCGGCAACCGCCTCGGAGACACCCATATTGAGCGTCACCTTGGTCAGGCGAGGCACTTCCATTACCGATTTGTAGCCGAACTTGGCCATCAACTCAGGAACGACTTTTTCCTTGTAAATCGTCTGCAGGCGCGACATAAATCCTCCGGTCAGCCCTTGATCTGCTCGCCGCTGGACTTGTAGATGCGCACTTTGACGCCATCCGCCAGGGTCTTGAAGCCGACGCGATCGGCCTTGCCGGTCGCCGGGTTGTAAATAGCCACATTGCTCTGGTGAATCGGCAGGTTGCGCGACACTACGCCGCCGGCCTCTCCCTTCATCGGGTTGGGACGCACATTCTTTTTCGCCGTGCGTACCCCTTCGACCACGATGTGCTCGGCATCGATGCGCGCCAATACGCGGCCGCGGCGGCCTTTGTCGCTGCCGGCGATGACAATCACCTCATCATCCTTGCGAATCTTGTTCATCACGAATCCTTGTTCCGTCTGCTCAGAGCACTTCGGGCGCCAGCGAGACGATTTTCATGAAGCGCTCGGTCCGCAGTTCACGCGTCACCGGCCCAAAAATACGGGTGCCGATCGGCTCGAGTTTGGAATTGAGTAGCACCGCAGCGTTGTTGTCGAACTTGATCAGGGAGCCGTCGGCACGGCGCACGCCTTTGGCAGTGCGCACGACCACGGCGCTGTAAACCTCGCCCTTTTTGACTCGGCCGCGCGGAGCAGCTTCTTTGATGCTGACCTTGATGATGTCGCCAACACCGGCATAGCGCCGCTTGGAGCCGCCCAGCACTTTGATGCACATGACGGATTTGGCGCCCGTGTTGTCGGCGACGTCCAACCTGGATTGCGTCTGAATCATGTAATTTCCTTCACCCAACTTAGTCGCACAGTGTGCGCCAGTCTTGGCCCCTGGGACGGGGATTGGTCTGTGTAGCTCGCCAGCTGCTGCGTCGCTGCCATCAAGCGCACACTAAAAATTTGGATGCGCGACTTCGCAAGCAATGCGCAAAAAGCGAAGCGTGAAATTCTCTTCCGGACAGAAGGAAGTTGTCAAGGACTTTTTTCAACGCGCCCGCAACTCAAAGCGCTCGCAACCGAACAGGCCAGCAGCACGGCTACGTAGTCGAGGAGCGACCCCTCGCGCACCAGACTGCTGCCCACGAGGGTCAGATGGACGACCCAGGCGGTCAGACCAGCAGCCAGCGCCCGGCGCAATGCGGGCGCGCCGCACCCGCGCCCCCACACCCGCGGCGCGAGTAACCCTGTTGCTGCGCCGACGAACAAGGGCATGAAGCTGGTCTGGACAAACCAATCAAAAAATATCAAGAGCACAGAGCGTGATAGAAAGGCGGGTTGTCCGGATCGCAGAGCCTGGAAATTGCCGTTTTCCCGCTGGACGCGGCGGCCAAAATCGCCATACTCTGCCCAGTACGGTCAACCACAGCCCGTCGTCGCGCATTGCGGGATTGACCGAGATCAGACGCCCCAAGGCGCGACACTTCTTAAAATTACGATTCGTCTATGTTGCTAGCAGCCGTCGGCCTCAACCACCAAACCGCCCCGCTCCGGGTGCGGGAGCGTCTGGCGTTCTCGGCGGACACACTGGTGGACGCGCTGCAGCGTCTGAGGGCATCGCTGCAGACGGGTCGGCGCGGCGCACCGGTCGAAGCAACGATTTTATCGACCTGCAACCGCACCGAGATTTACTGCGCCTCCGAAACCGACCCGCGGGATGCGCTGCTGCACTGGCTGTCGGGGGAGCGCCACGTCGAACTCGACGACCTGGCCGAGCACAGCTACCGGCTGGTACAGGATGGCACCGTGCGGCACGCGTTTCGCGTGGCCAGCGGACTCGACTCGATGGTTTTGGGAGAGCCGCAAATCCTCGGGCAGATGAAGGAGGCGGTGCGCGTGGCCTCCGATTCGGGCGCGCTAGGCAGCACCCTCAACCAGATGTTCCAGCGCACGTTCTCGGTGGCGAAGGAAGTGCGCACCAACACCGAGATCGGGACGCATTCGGTGAGCATGGCCGCGGCCAGCGTGCACCTGGCACAGACCGTGTTCGAAAGCCTGCGCGACTGCCGCGTGCTGTTCATCGGCGCAGGCGACATGATCGAACTCGTCGCCACCCACTTTGCCGCGCATCAGCCCAAGAGCATGGTCATCGCCAATCGCACCATCGAACGCGGCATGCGTCTGGCGCAGCGGTTCAACGCCGAGGCCATCCGCTTGAGCGATATGCCGCAGCGTCTGGCGGAGTTCGACGTGGTAGTCACCAGCACGGCCAGCAGTTTGCCAATCATCGGCCTGGGCGCGGTCGAGCGTAGCATCAAGCAGCGGCGACACAAGCCGGTGGTCATGGTCGATCTGGCCGTGCCGCGCGACATCGAGCCGGAGGTCGCGCAGCTGCGCGATGTCTATCTCTACTCGGTGGATGATCTGTCAGCGCTGGTGCGCAGCAATACCGAAAAGCGTCAGGCGGCGATCGAACAGGCCGAAGCCATCATCGAAAACCGGGTGCACGGCTTTCTTGAGTGGTTGGACCAGCGCGCGCAGGTGCCGCTGATCCAGCGCCTGCAGGCGCAGAGCGAGCAATGGCAGGCGCATGAGGTCGAGCGTGCCCGGCGTCTACTGGCGCGCGGCGAGCCGCCCGAGGTCGTGCTCGAGGCACTGGCCCGCGGTCTGTCGCACAAATTCCTGCACGGCGCCTTCACAGCGCTGCATCACGGCGACCCGCAACATCGCCAGATGGTGGCACAGGCGGTCGAACGGGTGTTTCTCTGCCCGCACCGGGGCGACCATTCCACAGACTCCTCGGTCTAGCCCTCCCGCGCGAACCGTCCGTCGCGCCTGTGCGCGCAAGCGCCGGGCACCGCGCCCTTGTTCCAACGCCTTCCATGACGCCTTCCCTGCTGGACAAACTGGAGCAGATGCAGCGCCGCGCCAGCGAGCTGGACGCCCAGCTAGCCGACCCCGACTGCACCGCCGACCTGCAGCGCTACCGTGCGATGACCCGCGAGCTGGCGGAGCTGCAGCCCGTGGTCGCGCTGTTCGAACGCTTTCAGAAAACCACCAGCGAGCTCGGTCAGGCCCAGGCGCTGCTGGACGATCCCGACATGAAGGAGCTGGCGCAACAAGAGGTGCAGCGCGCGCGCGCGGCGCTGGCCGAGCTGCAAGCGCAATTGCAGGTTGCGTTGCTGCCGCGCGATCCAGACGATAATCGCAATGTGTTCGTCGAAATCCGCGCAGGCACGGGCGGCGAAGAGTCGGCGCTGTTCGCCGCCGATCTGCTGCGCATGTATATCCGGTTTGCCGAGCGCAAGCGCTGGGCGACCGAAATCATCAGTGAGAGTCCGAGCGAACTGGGTGGATACCGGGAGGTGATTCTGCGCATCGCCGGCGAGGGCGCATACGGCCTGCTCAAGTACGAGTCGGGCGGGCACCGGGTGCAGCGCGTGCCCAAGACCGAGACCCAGGGGCGCATCCACACCAGCACAGCGACCGTGGCGGTTCTGCCTGAGATGGACGAGGCGCAGGCGGTGCAGATCAACCCGGCGGACCTGCGCATCGACACCTTCCGCGCCTCGGGCGCCGGCGGGCAGCACGTGAACAAGACCGACTCGGCCATCCGCATCACCCACCTGCCCACCGGACTGGTGGTGGAATGCCAGGACGAACGCTCGCAGCATCGCAACAAGGCACGGGCGCTGTCGGTGCTGGTCGCGCGGCTGGCCGAGCGCGAGCGCCAGGCGCGGCACGCCGCAGAAGCCGCCACGCGCAAGAGCCTGGTGGGCAGCGGCGACCGATCCGACCGCATCCGCACCTACAACTTCCCGCAGGGTCGGGTCAGCGAACATCGCATCAACCTGACGCTGTACAAGATCGACGCGGTTCTCGATGGCGACCTGGACGAACTGCTCACCGCACTGCAGACCGAAGACCAGGCCGAGCAGCTCGCCGCGCTGGGGACGGCCTGACATGATCCGGCTCGACTGCTGGATGGCGCAATGTAGCCTGCCGCGCCGCGACGCGCAGATCGTGCTTGGGGCGGTGCTGGGCTGGAGCCGCGCGCAACTGCTGGCCCATCCTGAGCATCTGCTGTGCGCGGCCGAGCTGCAGCGGCTGGAGCGGTTCGCCATGCGGCTGCGTGCGGGCGAGCCGCTGGCGTATGTACTGGGTGAGCGTGAATTCCACGGCCTGATGTTCCGGGTCACGCCGGATGTGCTGATCCCGCGTCCCGAGACCGAGCTGCTGGTCGATCTGGCGCTGCAAAAGCTCGACGCCATGGGACCGGCACCGTGCGTGCTCGATCTAGGCACCGGCAGCGGCGCGATCGCAGTCGCGCTAGCGCATGCCCGGCCGCAGGCGCAGATCTGGGCGGTCGATGCCAGCGCCGCCGCACTGGCCGTGGCGCAGGACAACGCACGGCGGTTGCTGCCCGCGCAGCGGGCTGCGGGGCCGGTGCGTTTCGTGCAATCGGACTGGTTCGCCGCGCTGCGCGACCCGCCGACGGCCGCGCCGCGCTTTGACTGCATCGTCTCCAACCCACCCTATGTCGCGCAGCACGATCCGCATCTGCCCGCGCTGCGCCACGAACCGGCGCTGGCACTCACCGGAAGGCGTCCCAGCGCCGACGGCCTGGGCGATCTGCGCCGCATCATCGCGCAGGCTGGCGATTTTCTGCATCCGCACGGCTGGCTGCTGCTCGAGCATGGCTACGACCAAGCGCAGGCCGTGAGTGACCTGCTGCATGCGCAGGGTTGGCGCGCGGTGTTCAGCACACGCGATCTGGCGGGGATCGAGCGGGTCAGCGGCGGGCTTTGCCCCGGTCGGCAGGCGATGCAAGCAGCCCCTTAAAATGACTGGACCTTCGTCAACCGGAAAGTCAGCCATGTCCAGCGTGCAGGAGCAGATTGATCAAATCGTCAAGGGCCACGACGTCGTGCTGTTCATGAAGGGGACGCCGCAGTTTCCGATGTGCGGCTTCTCGGGCCGCGCGGTGCAGTTGCTCAAGTCGTGCGGGGTCACGCAGTTCAAGGCGATCGACGTGCTGCAGGACGAGGCCATTCGCCAGGGCATCAAGGAATACGCCAACTGGCCGACCATCCCGCAGCTCTATGTGAAGGGCGAATTCATTGGCGGCTCGGACATCATGGCCGAGATGGCGCAAAGCGGCGAGCTGCAATCGCTGCTGTCGGGTCTGAAGTAAAAAACCGCAGCGGCTGCACGCTTGAACTCCAGCCCCGCCAGCGTCCGCCCCAGGCTGATCGTCGCACTCACCGGTGCCACCGGCATCGTCTACGGTGTGCGTCTGCTGCAGCATCTGCAGCGGCTGGGCACGGTGGAGACCCATCTGCTGATCTCCGCTGCGGGGGTGCTCAACCTCAAGGTGGAACTGGGCCTGGATCGCAAGGCAGTCGAGGCCCTGGCGGACGTGGTGCACCCGGTGGGGGACATCGGTGCGTCGATTGCCAGTGGGTCATTTGCCGCGCTGGGTATGGTCGTGGCCCCGTGCTCGATGCGCTCTCTGGCAGCCATCACCCACGGTTTTTGCGACAACCTCATCACCCGCGCCGCCGACGTCTGCCTGAAGGAACGCCGTAAGCTGATCCTGCTACCGCGCGAGGCACCGCTGAACCTCGCCCACTTGCGCAACATGACCGCGGTGACCGAGATGGGCGGGATCATCTTTCCGCCGCTGCCTGCGTTCTACCAGCGGCCAGCCAGCATCGAGGCGATGGTCGACGCCAGTCTGGCGCGCGTGCTCGACCTGCTTGGCATCGCGCACGATCTCGGCACCGAGTGGCAGGGCGTCAGGTCAAACCCAGACTGACCTGACCGCACCGCGGCCTTTCCTGTGTCAAGGCTGGGGTTCATCTGCGGACAAGGGCGACCCCATCGATCGGTTCATGGAGCACCTCAACCCGCGTGCAACGCGGTGGGTCGCACTGGAAAAGCCTAGCGAGATCGCGCGCGAACATTGGTATTTCCAGCGCTATATGCTGCATTCCATGCCTTACACCGGTAAGGATGTGCGGCGCATCGGCGAATCTGACGACCTGATCGTCGGAGTCGCGCCAACTTCATCCACCAGCGTGGCGAGCACGATCTGAGCAAAGGCGAATACCTCTGAATCGCGGCGCGCTGTGCGGCGCTATTCGGGGCCAAACCGCGCGGCGAATGCGGTGGCCAACGCCGCGTCCACCGCGGTGAGCCGGGCTTGCAGCACGCGCAGGCGCGCCTCGTCGGCAGGCCGCTGCGCCGCCGACCAGACCGACTGCGGCCAGAACGCATCCCAGCGCCATCGCGCGATCACACGCCAGTGCAGATGCGGCACCACATTGCCCAGGCTGGCGAGATTGATCTTGTCGGGCTGCAATTGTCTGCGCAGAATCTGCTCGGTCAGCGCCACGGCGTCGATGCAGCTTAGCCGCTGCAGCGCATGCAACTCGGTGAATTCGGCCACATGCGCGGCCCACACCACACGATAAAACGCCGGCACGAGTGCCTCGTCGGCGCGGATCAAGCGAAAATCCGCGCCGCGCCAGATCACCTGTCCGGCGTCACCGCGGCACAGCAGGCAGCTGGCGTCTGCCGCCATGCGACTCAGGCGCGCTGCGCCGCACCGACCATGATGACCGCGCCGGTGGGCAATCCGGTCGGCGAGCCGCCCGGGGGCTCCACGCTGACCGCAAAGGCCTTGGCCTGCGCCAGACGTGCCTGTGCCTCAGCCGGAATGGGGTAGCGCGTCCGCCCCGGCGCCAGCACCCCCAGCGAAATCGGCTGGCCCTGCGTGGGCAGCAGCCAGAGCTGGTAGCTCTTGCCGCTGGGCGGCGTCAGCCGGCCCACGGTGGTCACGGTCAATGCGCCGTCATCGACCGTGACCACGGCCGACTGTCCGCCCTCACCGTGCAGCAGCGCAGCCATTTGCACCGATGCGGCGGGTCCGCCGCCCTGCCCGGGCGGCTGCACCACGAGCAGCACAGCAAACGCCACCGCCGCAGCCGCCACGCCGCCGAGCAGCAGCGACAGCCGCCGCCAGGCGCGCACACTCCAGCCGCCCTGCGCCGGAATAGCAGCCGCCTTTTGACGCGGTGCGCCGATTCGCGCGGCAATGCCTTGCCAGACCGCGTCGGGCGGCTGACCGAATTCCTTGGGCGAGAGCAGGCCGGCGTCGAGCCGTTCACGCCAGCGCTGCACGGCGCTGGCAAATGCCGGACTCTGCTGCAGCAGACGCTGCGCGCGGCGTTGCGCGGCCGGCCCGAGGCCACCGGTGAGCCAGTCGGCCGCTAGGCGATCGAGCAGGTCTGGATTTTGATAACGCGCGGGCAGCTTCACTTTGCGCCCTCCTCCAGACAGTCGCGCAACAGCAGCACCGCGCGCCGGATCAGGGTCTTGACCGTGCCCAGCGGCATCGCGCGCTCGCGGGCCACTTCGGCGTGCGACTGTCCCATCACGTAGGCCGCAGCCAGCAGATCGCGCTGACGCGGCTGCAGACGGCCGAGACATTCCTCCATCGCCTGCCCTCGCAGCCCGGCCTCAAGCAAGGCTTCAGGCGTGCGATGATCGGCGATTTCCACGGGGTCGTCATCGTCCGATGACGGCACAGCCACGACATATTGCGCCTCGCGCTTGCTCGCGCGCAGGCGATCGAGGCAGGTGTTGCGCACCAGCGCAGACAACCAGGCTTCCGCGCTGCCCAGATGCGGTCGGTAGCTGGCCGCCTGGCTCCAGATTTTGACATAGGCATCCTGCATGGCTTCCTCGGCAGCGGCCGTGTCGCGCAACAGCCGCAGGCAGATGGCCCAGGCCCGGCTGCGCGTGGCCGCGTACAGCTGGGCAAACGCCTCGCGGTCGGCCAGCGCGGTGTAGGCAAGGAGAGACTGCAGGTCGGGCATGGATGCGGTGCAGGTGGACAGCCGTCTCCCCGTGCGCAGCCAGGCATGGGCGTGCAGGCTTGCGGAGAAACGCGCCGCACATCTTACCGACATGATGCGCGTCTCTGTCTAAGCGAGACCTTCAGGCGATGAACGCCGCGGGAACCGGATCCTTGCCCAGCGCGTTGAGCAGGATGGCCCAGTGCATGGTCTCGTCGCCCATGATGCTGGCGGCCGCCTTGGCCAGATCCTTGTTGTGGAACTGCGGCACCGCGCCCAGGTACGCGCTGGCGGCGCCTTTTTCCAGCCCGGCGGCAAACTCCAGCACATCGGCCTGGGTCTTGAGCGAAGCGGTCGGAAAACCGTATTCGGCGGGCTTCTTCGCCTGCACCGCGGTACCGCCCAGCTTGGCGATGGTCGAGGCCAGCACCTCGGCATGCGCCTTGTGCTGTCCCTGGAATTTCACCGCAACCGCCAGTACCGGCTTTTGCAGCAGACCGGACTCGGCGCCCACCTGATAAGCGGCAATGGCCTGGTATTCCAGACCGAGTGCGGTGTTGAGGATCGCGATGTCGTCCGCAGTCGATGCGGAAACCGTGCCCGCCCAGCTGGTCACCGGCGCCAGTGCGCTCGAAGCGGCCAGCCCCGCGGCGAACAGACCGCCAGCGCGGAAGAATTGCCTGCGGCCCGCGGCCTGTGCTTCGGCGGCCTGGGGGGATGACATGTCGTCTTGCGTGCGTTGCATGATGAAACCTCCTGAGGGAACACAGCGCGCCCAACGCGGCTGTTGCAGGCATTACGCCGCAGCAGAAGGAATGGATTCACCCCCCCGCAGAGGACTTTTATCGATTCGGCACGCTGATGCGAAGGGCGTCCACCAAAATCCACCACATCAAATGCCCGGCAAGCGCACCTTGCCAGCGGGTCGCGTGCCGCGCCCCTCCCCCAGCGTGTGGGGGAGGCCGTAAGGCGGAGCGTTCAAGCCGCCGCGAGATGGGATGCAAGGCGCGCATCAAGACAGCAGCCGAAGCGATGCCGAGCGTGGGCAACGCCGCAGACCGCCCGCAGCCCAGATGCGTCGCGCGCAAGGGACTGGTCCCGTGTTGCGCTTATTCCAGATCAAGCGATGCCAAGTTCGACCTGATGTGAACTGGAATTTTTGCGTCTCGTCACATTTGAAACATTATGTATCAGTGACCATCCGGACATTGCGCTCGGTTTTGCGCACCTCTGGAGTGTCCGTCATGTCGTTCTGTTCGTTTTTTACCCGCCATGCCGTGTGTCGAGCGGCGTCTATGATCCTGGCCGCCGCGGTCGGCGCGCCTGGCGTTGCATCCGCGACGGCGAGCCCAGCTTCTTTGCCGCTCTCCTCGCCACTGCCCGCCCAGGCCACCGTCAGCATCGATCCGCCCTACCGCGTGGTGCCACCGATCCCGATGGGCCACAAGGCCACCGCAGATCACAGCAAGTTCAAGGAACTGCAGGGACCGTTCAAGAGCGGCCCCGAAGTCACCGCAGCCTGCCTGAGCTGCCACAGCGAGGCCGCTAGGCAGATCAAGGGCACCATCCACTGGGCGTGGGAGGCGGTCGAGCGTGACTCCAGGCGCATCGTCGGCAAGAACAAGGTGATGAACAACTTTTGCGTGTCCACACCGAGCAACCAACAGTTCTGCACTGGCTGCCATGTCGGCTATGGCGATGCCAGGTCGGGCGAATTCGTCGCCTTCAGCAAGCGCCCCGACACCGATGTGGACTGCCTGGTCTGCCACGACCAGACCGGCAAGTACAAGAAGGCGCCCTATCAGTCTGGCAATCCGGCCACCACGCGCATCGAGATGCCGCCGGGGTCGGGCAAGTTCATCGAGCCAATCGACCTCGCCGCGATTGCGCAGCATGTGGGTGCGCCGTCGCGTGCCAACTGCGGCACCTGCCACTTCAACGGCGGTGGCGGCGACGGCGTCAAGCACGGCGATCTCGACAGCTCGCTGATCAACCCGCCCAAGTCGCTCGATGTACACATGGCCAGGGATGGGTTGAACTTCCAGTGCCAGACCTGCCACACCACCGGCGGCCACGAGGTCAGCGGCGGCCACTACAAGCTCGACGCCAAGCACGAGGGCGGGCAGTATGTGCGCGGCAGCCAACACAATATGGGCAGCGCGGCAAGCTGCCAGTCCTGCCACGGCGACACCCCGCACAAAGGGTCGCTCGCGCAGGAGCTGAACATGCACACGCGCAACATCGCTTGCCAGACCTGCCATATCCCCGAGTTTGCCCGCGGCGGCGTGCCGACCAAGATGGAATGGGACTACTCCAAGGCCGGTCGGCGCGGCCCGGACGGCAAGCCCCTGGTCATCAAGGATGAACACGGCCATCCCACCTACCTCGGCATCAAGGGCCAGTTCAAGCTGGGCGAAGACGTGGTGCCCGACTACACCTGGTTCAACGGCGCGGTGAAATGGATGAACATCGGCGAACACGCCGTACCCGACAAAAACGGTGTGATCGCGATCAACCAATACGGCGGCAGCCCCACCGATGGCAAATCACGCATCTGGCCGGTGAAAACCATGCAGGGTACCCAGCCCTACGACCCAGAGATGCACCGCCTGCTCGCCATCCACAACGCCGGTTTCGATGACGCGGCCTACTGGCACACCATGGACTGGCACAAGTCGATTGCCGCGGGCATGAAAGAAGCCGGGTTGCCATGGTCGGGCAAGTACACCTTCGTCAAGACCACCACCACCTGGCCGATCACGCACATGGTCGCGCCCAAGGACAAGGCCTTGAGCTGCGCGCAATGCCACAGCAACAACGGTCGGCTAGAAAAGATCGACGGCGTCTACATCCCGGGGCGCAGCAGGGACCATCAGCCGTGGATCGAAACCCTCGGTCTGGGGCTGGCTGGGCTGAGCCTGGCCGGGGTGATGGTGCACGGCGGCATCCGCAGTTTCATGTGGTTGCGTCGCCGCAGCAAACCCGGCAGCAAGAGCCACTGATCCCCGCAACATCGCAGACAGACTAAGGACTTCACCATGTCACAGCAACCCCATCGCATCATCCTGTTCAAGCGTTTCGAGCGTTTCTGGCACTGGAGCCAGGCCGGGTTGATCATCACCCTGATGCTCACAGGCTTTCGCATTCACGGCCTGTACGACCTCGGGGTGCCGTTTCTCAACGCGCTGCGCATCCATACCGTCGCCGCGTGGTCGCTGGTGGTGCTGTGGGTGTTTGCCATCTTCTGGCATTTCACCACCGGAGAATGGAGGCAATACATCCCGACCTTGGACAAGATTTTTCTGGTCGCACGGCACTATGCCTGGGGCATGTTCCGTGGCGAACCCCACCCCTACCACCAGACCCCTGCGCGCAAGCACAACCCGCTGCAGCGGCTGGCGTATCTGTGGGTCAAGCTGATGATCAACCCGATCATCTGGATCAGCGGCATCTGGCTGCTGTTCTTTGCAGACTGGGGCGCCTGGCCGGTGTGGCAGCAATGGGGCATCAGCCTGCAGACCGTGGCCTGGGCACACACCGTCGGCGCTTACATGATGCTGATCTTTTTCATCGTGCACGTCTATCTGACCACCACTGGCCACACTCCGCTGGCGCACATCCTGGCGATGATCCGCGGTTACGAGGAGGAACCGCCGCAGCCCCGCGCCAAGGCGGTCGAGACGACCAGCTGAGACAGGTCGCACCGGTGTGTGCCTACCGCGGCGCGGGCCACTTGCCTGCGCCGCAGCGCGCTCACACCAGCACCCGCTCAATGCCGCCGTTGTTCGCGGCCTTGACGTAGTCGGCCATCCAGTTCTCGCCGATGAGGTGCCGCGCCATTTCGATGACGATGTAGTCCGCCTCGAGCAAACCGTGCTGCAGATCGTTGCCATAGCGGGTCAGGCCCTGCAGGCAGGACGGGCAGGAGGTGAGGATCTTGATGTCCCCGGCAAACCCGTCTGCACGCAGCGCCAGTTCGTTCTTGCGCAATTCCTCTTCCTTGCGAAAGCGCACCTGCGTGGCAATGTCCGGGCGCGAGATCCCGAAGGTGCCGCTCTCGCCGCAACAGCGCTCGCTCTTGCGCACATCGTCGCCGAGCAGCGCCTTGACCGTTTTCATCGGCTCCTGCAGCTTCATTGGGGTGTGGCATGGGTCGTGATACAGATATTTCACCGCACCCGGGCCGCCACTGAGCCGGTAGCCTTTTTCCAGAAGGAATTCGTGGATGTCGATGATGCGGCAGCCGGGAAAGATCTTCTCGAACTCGTAGCCCTGCAACTGGTCGTAGCAGGTGCCACAGCTGACCACCACGGTTTTGATGTCGAGATAGTTCAGGGTGTTGGCCACGCGATGGAACAGCACCCGGTTGTCGGTGATGATCTTCTCGGCCTTGTCGAACTGGCCCGAGCCGCGCTGTGGATAACCGCAGCACAGATAGCCTGGGGGCAGCACGGTCTGCACCCCGGCGTGCCACAGCATGGCTTGCGTGGCCAGCCCGACCTGGCTGAACAGCCGCTCCGAGCCGCAACCCGGAAAATAGAACACCGCCTCGCTGTCCACCGAGGTGGTCTGCGGGTTGCGGATGATGGGCACGAACTGCTTGTCCTCAATGTCCAGCAGCGCCCGCGCGGTCTTTTTCGGCAGACCGCCAGGCATGGGTTTGTTAACGAAGTGGATCACCTGCTCGCGGAGCGGCGGCTTGCGCACGGTGAGCTGGGGGTGTGCGGTCTGCGCCTTGGCCGCCGGCTTGAGCAGCTTGACCGCCAGCCGCTGCGCCCGAAAGCCCACGCCGACCATGGCTGAACGCACCAGCTTGATGGTCTGCGGCTTGGTGGCGTTGAGAAAGAACATCGCCGCGGCGTTGCCCGGCTTGAAGCTCTTCTTGCCCATCTTGCGCAGCAGATTGCGCATGTTCATGGTGACATCGCCGAAGTCGATGTCCACCGGGCAGGGCGTAACGCACTTGTGGCACACGGTGCAGTGGTCGGCCACGTCCTCGAACTCCTCCCAGTGCTGGATGCTCACGCCGCGCCGGGTTTGCTCCTCGTACAGAAATGCCTCGATCAGCAACGAGGTGGCGAGAATCTTGTCGCGCGGCGAGTACAGCAGATTGGCGCGCGGCACATGCGTGGCGCACACGCTCTTGCACTTACCGCAGCGCAGGCAGTCCTTGACCGATGCGCTGATCGCGCCGATGTCGCTTTGCTGCATGATCAGCGACTCATGACCCATGAGGTTGAAGCTGGGGGTGTAGGCGTTGCGTAGGTCGGCCGGGCACGCCGGGTCGTCCAGCAGCTTGCCCTTGTTGAACCGGCCTTCGGGATCGACCTCGCGCTTATAAGCGCGAAAGGCGGCGATCTCGTTCTCAGTGAGGAATTCCAGCTTGGTGATGCCAATGCCATGCTCGCCGGAGATCACCCCGCCCAGGCTGCGCGCCAGCGCCATGATGCGCCCCACCGCGTCGTGCGCCTGCTGCAGCATGGCGTAGTCGTCGGAGTTGACCGGGATGTTGGTGTGCACATTGCCGTCTCCGGCGTGCATGTGCAGCGCGACCCAGCAGCGGCTCTTGAGCACACGCTGATGAATGGCGTCGATCTCGCGGCGCAACGGCTCGAATAACCCGCCGGCAAATACTGCGGCCAGCGGCTTGCGCACCTCGACTTTCCACGAAGCGCGCAGCGACCGATCCTGCAGCAGATGGAACAGGGTGCGACGCGGCTCGAAATCACCAGACTGCAACGCCAGAAGCGCCGGCGACAGCGCGCGCTGCGCCTCAGGCAGCGCCGCAACCGGCGCATCCAGCTGCTGCAAGTAGAACGACCAGCGCGCATGCACCGCGGCCAGCAGCTCTAGCGCCTGCGCGCGCTTGGCTTCGAGTTCCTCGCTGGACAGTGCGGGCTCGCCTTCGGCCAGTTCCTCGTTGCGCGCCAGCGGCAGGGGGCCGCGCAGTGCGCGGTCGATCTCGGCCACCAGCGCCAGCTTGTTTTTCAGCGACAGCTCGACATTGATGCGCTCGACGCCGTCGACATATTCGCCCATGCGCGGCAGCGGAATGACCACGTCCTCGTTGATCTTGAACGCATTGGTATGGCGGGCGATGGCCGCGGTGCGCTTGCGGTCGAGCCAGAACTTTTTGCGCGCCTCGGCGCTCACTGCGATGAAGCCTTCGCCCACCCGGACATTGGCCATGCGCACCACTTCGGAGGCGGCGCGGGCCACCGCGGCCTCGTCCTCGCCAACGATGTCGCCAAACAGCACCATTTTCGGCAGCGTGCCGCGGGCACTCTTGGTCGCATAGCCCACGGCCTTGAGATAGCGGTCGTCCAAATGCTCCAGCCCGGCGAGGATGGCGCCGCCCGGGCGAGCGTCGAGATAGGTTTTGATCTCGACGATGCTGGGAATGGCCTCGCGCGCCTGGCCGAAGAATTCGAGACACACGGTGCGCACATGCGGCGGCATTTTGTGCAGCACCCAGCGCGCGCTGGTGATGATGCCGTCGCAGCCTTCCTTCTGCACCCCGGGCAGGCCGGCGAGGAATTTGTCGGTGACATCCTTGCCCAGCCCGGCCTTGCGGAATCGTGCGCCCGGAATGTCCAGCAGGCGCGTCTCGAGCAGCGTCTTGCCGTCTGCGGCGAAGGTGCGGATTTCGAATCGCGCGACCTCCACGTCGTGAATCTTGCCCAGGTTGTGATCCAGCCGCTGCACCTCGACCCAGCGGCCCTGCGGATCGACCATGCGCCACCAGGCGAGGTTATCGATCGCCGTGCCCCACAACACCGCCTTCTTGCCGCCGGCGTTCATCGCCACATTGCCGCCCACGCAGGAGGCATCCGCCGAGGTGGGATCGACCGCGAACACCAACCCGGCGGCCTCGGCGGCGTCGGCCACGCGCTGCGTCACCACGCCGGCCGGGGTGAAGATCGTCGGCACTGGATGTGCTACGCCGGGAAGTTCGATATATTCGACCGGGCCGATGCGATCGAGCTTTTCGGTATTGATCACCGCACTTTTCCACACCAGCGGCACGGCGCCGCCGGTGTAGCCAGTGCCGCCACCGCGTGGAATGATGGTCAGCCCGAGCTCGATGCAGCCCTGCACCAGGGGCGCGATCTCCTCCTCGCTGTCCGGGCAGAGCACGACAAAGGGATATTCCACCCGCCAGTCGGTGGCGTCGGTCACATGCGACACCCGCGCCATGCCGTCGAAGCGGATCGCGCCTTGCGCGCAGTGCCGCCCGAGCACCTTGCGCGCACGCTGGCGCAGCGCCGCAGCCTCGTCGAACCAGGCGGCAAACGCGGCCACCGCGGCGCGGGCACGGTCGAGCAGCTGCCGCACCAACGCGTCGCGCTGCGCATCGGCACCGTCGCTGTGCGCATTGTCATTGCGGCGGCGGTCAATTTCGCGTAGCCGGTGCTCAAGCGCCTCGATCAACGCGGCGCGGCGCTTGCGGCTCTGCAGCAGATCGTCCTGCAGAAAGGGGTTGCGCTGCACCACCCAGATGTCACCGAGCACTTCGTAAAGCATGCGCGCGGAGCGTCCGGTGCGTCGCTCCTGCCGCAATTGGTTGAGCCAGTCCCAGGCCTCGCTGCCGAGCAGGCGCATCACCACTTCGCGGTCGGAAAACGAGGTGTAGTTGTAGGGAATCTCGCGCAGGCGCACTGGCGCATCGGCAGTGGCCTGGCTCAGCGCCGGAAGCAGTTCGGGAGGATGTGAGGCGGGGGCGTTCATCGCAGCGGCGACCGGCGCTGGGCCGGGGAAGAACAAAGCACTATTGTAGGGAGGGGGCCATTTCCGCGCGGATGGCAAGTTCGGAAGGTTTTCGTGATGCAATTCACGCCTTCGCCAAGTTCTTGCTGCAATGCCGCATGCAAGCGATACGCGGTGCGTTTACGCTTTTCTCATGCAGAACCTCAAACTCGCCGAGCTGATGAGCGCGCTCAGCCATGCGCTCGACATGACCGAGGGCCAGCCCGAGGGTCACTGCGTGCGCTGCGCCTGGATCGGGATGTCGGTGGGACGCAGCATCGGCCTCGACCCGCAGCAGCAATGGGAGCTGTACTACACCCTGCTGCTCAAGGACCTGGGCTGCAGCAGCAACGCCGCACGCATCTGCGCGCTCTACCGCACCGACGACCTGCAGTTCAAACGCGACTTCAAGCTGGTCGACGGCAGCCTGCCGCACGTGCTGCGTTTCGTGCTCGAACACACCGGGCTGCGCAGCGGTCTGGCCGAGCGCTTTCGCGCCACGCTCAACATCTTTCGGCATGGCAGCGAGATCGCACAGGAACTCATCCAGACCCGCTGCCAGCGCGGTGCCGACATCGCGCGGCAGCTCCGTTTTCCCGAAACCGTCGCCCAGGGCATCCACGGTTTGGATGAGCACTGGGATGGTGGCGGCAAGCCCGAGGGTCTGCGCGGCGAGGAAATTCCGCTATACGCCCGCATGGCGCTGCTGGCACAGGTAATCGATGTGTTCTTCACCGCAGGCGGCCCCACTGCAGCGCGCGACGAGGTGCGTCGCCGCCGTGGCAGCTGGCTCGACCCCGAACTGGCCGATGCCTTTCTCGCCCTGTCGGAAGACGACACATTGTGGCTGGCGCTGCGTGACCCTGAACTGGGCAGCCGCGTGCTGACGCTGGAGCCTGCGCAGTGCAGCCTGCCGCTCGATGAGGACTATCTCGACCGGATCGCCGTGGCCTTTGGCCAGATCGTCGATGCCAAGAGCCCCTACACCGCAGGGCACAGCGCACGCGTGGCGCTCTACGCCGACCACATCGCCAACCACCTTGGTATCCCGCCGGAGCGCCGCCGCTGGCTGTACCGCGGTGCGCTGCTGCACGACGTGGGCAAGCTCGGCGTGAGCAATGCGATTCTGGATAAAGCGGGCAAGCTGGACCCGGACGAGTGGGCCGCGGTACAGATGCACGCCACCTATACCGAGCGCATCCTGGGTCGCATCAGCGCGTTTTCCGAGCTGGCCCGTGTGGCCGGTGCGCACCACGAGCGCTTGGACGGCACCGGTTACCCGCGCCGCCTGGCTGCCGAAGACATCGCGCTGGAAACCCGCATCATCACCACCGCCGACATCTTCGATGCCATCTCCGCCGACCGCCCTTACCGTGGCGCGGTGCCGGTTCCGCAGACGCTGCAGATCATGTCCGAGACTGTCGGCACCGCGCTCGACCCGCGCTGTTTCGACGCATTGTGCAAGGCGGTGAAGGAGATCGAGACGACCAAGGTCGAGGACACGGCCCAGGAAATGAACGCTGCGCACTGAGAAGTTATGAAGATTTGGTCGCGAGCAGCCTGCTTCCATGCGCATGGTGCGCAGGGTCCAGACTGATCAACCAGATCAGCGAGACCCGAGCACCGCGCTTTACGGCCAGCGGGCTGCGCAGTAGAGAGATTCACAACTTCTGAGCCACGGCGATGAGTCCGCGTGTGCGATCAGCCTCAGGCCGCGTGCAATTAGCCCTAGCCCGGCATCGCCACGTAGATTTCCACTCGCCGGTTGGCGGCACGACCCTGGGCCGTGGCATTGCTCGCCACTGGATTCTGCGGCCCAAGGCCCTGGGTGGTGATGCGCTGCGGCGCCACACCGCGCGAAACCAGGAAGTTCTTCACCGTCAGCGCCCGGTTCTCGGACAGCGGGTAGTTGATGGCGTCGGAGCCGGTGCTGTCGGTAAAACCGAACACCTGCACGGTTTCGGTCGGGTTCTGGATCAGGCCGGTGGCCAGGCTTTCCAGAATGGGATACATGCGTGGGTTGAGTTGCGCGCTGCCGGTGGCAAAGCCGGCGTCGGACGGGACGTTGATCTTCAGGCGGTTGTCCTGCGTCTGCGAGACTTGCACACCAGTGCCCGAAGCCTGCGCCTGGGCTTGCAGGTCTTGCTTTTGTTTCTCGAGGTGCTGGTTCCACAGATAACCGCCGAGCGCGCCGACCGCGGCGCCGGCCACCGCGCCGGTCGCCGCGCTCCGTCCAGGGTTGCCCCCAGCGGTGAGCGCGCCGATCACTGCACCGGCAGCAGCGCCGACTCCGGCTCCGGTGGCCGTGCTTTTCTGCGATTCATTCATGTTCGCACACCCTCCCAAGCCCAGCGCAAACACACTGGCGGACAGGACGACAGCGATCGATTTGTTGTGCATCATGTCGGACTCCTGAAGTCAAAGAACACTTTGTCATGAGTTTAAGCGCGGTTCGGTGCGCGTATGGAACCATGAAATCGATTTTTCAGTCTATTCTTGAAAAATGACACCGCTTGCGAGGCTCACCATGGACTGTCCCACTTTCCCCGTGATCCCGGCCAAGACACACCGCCCTATGCGCGACACCCCGCACTGGACCCTGGAGTGGATCGACTTTTCGCGCATTCAGATCGACAAGGTGCATGACAACGACGATCTGTTCTATCTGCTGGTCAGCGCGTCGTTCATCGAATCCGGCTCGGACACCTACACCCGCAACCTGGTCGAACATTTCGACAACCACCCCGAGATTGCCGACTGGCTACAAAGCCAGTGGGAGACCGAGGAACTGCAACACGGACGGGCGCTGCGAACCTATGTGCAGACCGTCTGGCCCGAGTTCGACTGGGACGCAGCCTATGCGGCGTTTTTCGCCGAGTATTCCCGGCTGTGCACCGTAGAGGAACTCGAGGACGACCGCGCGCTGGAACTCGTCGCCCGCTGCGTGGTGGAAACCGGCACCTCCACCTATTACCAGACCCTGCGCGACCTGACCACCGAGCCGGTGCTGATCGACCTGGCCGAGCGCATCCGCGTCGATGAAGTACAGCACTACAAGCATTTCTACCGCTATTTCCGGCAGCTCAACGCCGAGCGCGACCTGTCGCGCGCGCAAATTTTCGGAGCGCTCTTGCGCCGCCTGAACGAGCTGCGCACCAGCGACTCGGACATCGCGCTGCGCCATGTCTGGGCGTTCCGCCATGCACCGGGGGAGGCCGACGACGTGCCGTTCGAGCAGGTCTGTCAGCGGCTGTACCGGCGCGTAGGCACGCGGCTGCCAATGGAGCAGGCGGTGAAGATGCTGCTCAAGCCGCTGGCCCTGCCGCACCGCATGGAGCACTTGATCGAACGTCCGCTGGCACATATCGCCCGACGTGTGATGGCCGCTTGATCGGCATTCCCCTGCCGCACGTTGCACGACTGGTGGATAGCGCGGCGCGGCATATCCGAGCGGCAGAGTCAAGAACTCTGATTCCGGGCTGATTCACTGCGCAAAGCCGGGTCTATATTGCACTTGCAGGGCGGTGCTGACGCGGTCTGAGCCGGGCCACGCACGCGGTCTGCTGGCGCAACATTCAGATCGAGGAGACGCAAGATGCAAAAGTCCCTGCACATCAACCCGGACAAGTGCACGGGTTGCCTGCAATGCGAGATGGCCTGCTCATACGAAAACTACGGCATGTTCAACATCTCCAGAAGCCGCATCAAGGTGTTCGATTTCCACGAAACCGGCCGCAAGGTGCCCTACACCTGCACCCAGTGCGACGAGGCCTGGTGCCTGCACGCCTGCCCGGTCGAGGCCATCAAGCTCGACGCCGCCACCGGCGCCAAGATCGTGCTCGAGGACGTGTGCGTGGGCTGCAAGGTTTGCACCATCGCCTGCCCGTTCGGCACGGTGAACTATGTGGCCGATACTGGCAAGGTACAAAAGTGCGACTTGTGCGGCGGCGAACCGGCCTGCGCCGAAGTTTGTCCCACCGGCGCCATCACCTATGTCGATGCCAGCTGGACCGGCTTGTCGCGCATGCAGCAATGGGCCGACAGGCTGGGCAACCAGAACGCAGTAGCCTGAACGCACACCACATTGAGGAGACGACCATGACCTGGGCCGGAAAAATTTTGCGCGTGAACCTCACGCAAGGCACCGTCAAGAGCGAGCCGCTGAACATGCAGTGGGCGCGCGAGTACATCGGCCAGCGCGGTCTGGCCACCAAATACTTCGTCGAGGAGGTCGACGCCAAGGTCGATCCGCTCTCGCCCGACAACAAAATCATCTACGCCACCGGGCCGCTGACCGGCACCATGGTGTCCACCGGCGGACGCTACTCGGTCGTCACCAAGGGCGCGCTCACCGGGGCGATCGCCTGTTCCAATTCGGGCGGCTACTTCGGCGCCGAGCTAAAGATGGCGGGCTGGGACATGATCATCGTCGAAGGCAAATCGCCCAAGCCGGTGTATCTGTCCATCGAAAATGACAAGGCCGAACTGCTCGACGCCTCGCCGATCTGGGGCAGGACCGTGTGGGAAACCGAGCCCTGGATCAAGACCCACCACCAGGACCCGTTGATCCGCGTCAACTCCATCGGCCGCGCCGGAGAGAACGGCGTGATGTATGCAGCAGTCGTCAACGACTTGCACCGCGCGGCCGGGCGCAGCGGCGTAGGCACAGTGATGGGCAGCAAGAAGCTCAAAGCCATCGCCGTGCGTGGCACCAAGGGCGTGGGCAATGTGCGAGATCCCAAGGCGTTCATCGCCGCGGTCAACGCCGGCAAAAAAGTGCTGCACGACAACGCGGTCACCGGTCAGGGCCTGCCCAAGTACGGCACCCAGGTGCTGATGAACGTCATCAACGAAATCGGCGCGCTGCCCACGCGCAACCACCGCGACGTGCAGTTCGATGGCGCAAAAGACATTTCCGGCGAGGCGATGTATGAGCCGCGCAAGACAGACGGCAAGCCCAATCTGGTCACCAACCAGGCGTGCTTTGGCTGCACCATCGCCTGCGGACGCATCAGTAAGATCGACGAGCACCACTTCACCGTAGAGAACAAGCCGCAGTACTGGGGCGCGTCGGGCGGGCTGGAATATGAAGCCGCCTGGGCACTGGGCGCAGCCAATGGGGTCAACGACCTGGAGGCGCTAACCTATGCCAACTTCATCTGCAATGAAGACGGCATGGATCCGATTTCCTTTGGCGCGACGGTCGGCGCGGTGATGGAGCTGTACGACCTGGGCGTTCTGACCAAGGAGCAGCTCGGCATCGAGGCGCCGTTTGGCTCGGCCAAAGCGCTGGCCTATTTCGCCGAAATCACCGCACGCGGCGAGGGTTTTGGCAAAGAGATCGCTCTGGGCAGCAAGCGACTGACCGAAAAGTATGGCCACCCGGAACTGAGCATGAGCGTCAAGGGCCAGGAATTCCCCGCCTACGACTCGCGCGGCATTCAGGGCATGGGCCTGGCCTACGCCACGAGCAACCGCGGCGCCTGCCACCTGCGCGGTTACACCGTGGCCTCGGAAGTGCTGGGCATTCCGGTCAAGACGGATCCGCTGACCGCTGAGGGCAAGCCCGAACTGGTCAAAGCCTTCCAGGACGCCACCGCGGTGTTCGACTCGGCCGGGGTCTGCGTATTCACAACCTTTGCCTGGACTCTGGCCGACCTGCAGCCGCAACTGGCAGCCGCCTGCGACGAGAGCTTCACCATGGAAAACCTGGCGCTCATCGGCGAGCGCACCTGGAATATGGAGCGCGACTACAACAACCGCGCCGGCTTCACCGCCAAGGACGACACCTTGCCACCGCGCCTGCTGAAGGAGCCCGCCAAGACCGGCCCGGCCAAGGGCCTGGTCAACAAGCTGCCGGAGATGTTGCCCAAGTATTACGCGCTGCGCGGCTGGACGCCCGACGGTACCCTCAAGCCGGAAACCCGCATGCGGCTCGGGTTGTGACTTGAACCCCTCCCCACGACGCGGGGAGGGCTGGGGTGGGATGGTCGTGCGACCAGGATTCCCCTCCCAACCTCCCCACCGCTTGGGGAGTGGGTCGAACGGCGTGATCGGCTCGCAATCGAGGCAGACATCATGAAACACCACGTCATCATCGGCAGCGGCCCTGCGGGCGTCGTTGCCGCAGAGACCCTGCGCAAGCACGTCCCGGCAGACGACACGGTCGTACTGTACGGTGACGAAGATGCACCGCCTTATTCGCGCATGGCCATTCCCTACCTGCTGCACGGCGACATCACCGAGCGCGGCACCTGGCTGCGCAAGGACGCGCAGCACTGGAAACAGCTGCGCATCACCCTGCGGCACGACCGGGTCAAGGCGGTCGACACCGCTGCGCGCACGCTCACGCTCGAATCCGGCAGCACCCAGTCCTTCGACACCCTGCTGATCGCCACCGGCTCCACCCCGGTGCTGCCTCGCATCCCCGGCATCCACGCCCAACGGGTGTACACCTGCTGGACGCTGGAGGACGCCCGCGCCATCGCGCAATTCGCCGTGCCGGGCGCCCGCGTCATCCAGCTGGGCGCCGGCTTCATCGGCTGCATCATCATGGAAAGCCTGGTGCGCCGCCGGGTGCAGCTCACTGTAGTGGAAATGGGCGACCGCATGGTGCCGCGCATGATGGGCGAGACCGCTGGCGGCATGATCCGCGACTGGGTGCAGGGCAAAGGCGTGACTGTGCACACCGGCACGCGCATCGAGTCGATCGAATCCAACCCGCCCGACCTGGCCGCACCGCTGGCCGTGCGCCTGTCCAGCGGGCAGCGCCTGCCGGCCGACCTGGTGATCTCAGCTGCGGGGGTGAAGCCCAACATCGGCTTTCTCGAACACTCCGGCGTGCACTGCCTGCAAGGCGTGCTCACCGACGAGCGCATGCAGACCAATGTGCCCGGCATCTTCGCCGCAGGCGACTGCGCCGAGGCGTTCGACCCGCTGTATGGCAAGCCCATTGTCAGCGCCATTCAGCCCAACGCGGTCGATCAGGCTTATGTCGCAGCGATGAACATGGCGGGCAAGCAGGCCCGGCAGCGCGGGGTGACACAGATCAACGTGCTCGACACCCTGGGCCTGATTTCCGCCAGCGTCGGCCAATGGCAGGGCGTGCCCGGCGGTCAGAGTGTGGAGTTGACCGACCGAGCAGGTTTCCGGCACTTGAGCCTGCAGTTCGACGGCGATGTGATGGTGGGCAGCAACAGCATTGGCACCACGGAACACATCGGGGTGCTGCGCGGCCTGGTCGAAGGCCGGGTGCGGCTGGGCGGCTGGAGGAACAGACTGCTCGACGATCCCACCCGTCTGATGGAAGCCTATCTCGCCAGCGCGCAAGCGCTCAACCGTCGTGGCGACACGGTGCATTGCGTTCCGAGATGAACCCCGCAGCCTCTGCCCCCGCCGCGCCACGGCCGGGCGTGCGCATCACGCTCAAGCTCATGGCCACGCTCACCGACTACTTGCCGCAACCGCGGCAGGGTCATCAGATCAGCCTGGACATCGCCGCGGGAACCACGATTTTGGACCTGATCGAGCGTTTTCACCTGCCAGGGAAACTGGTGCATCTGGTGCTTGTCGACGGGGTGTATGTCCCGCCCGATGAGCGCGGCAGCCGCGTGTTGCGCGACGGCGAGACGCTGGCGATCTGGCCGCCGGTTGCGGGCGGCTGATGTTCAACACACAAGAGCCTGCCAACGCCCGGCTGGACATGACGATTGCTCGCAGCGCGTTCATGCGGCAACTTGCTGGCGCATTTCCAGGGCTGCGGCAGCCCGAGACCGATGTGTTCTGTGGCGATCATCTGGGCTGCCAATGGTCGATCCGGTTGCAGCCCGCGCCACCGACGCGACTGGGCTCGGTGGTGCTGGAGCGCTGGTTGATGGACGTCACCCTGCAGGCGCCATCACGGGCGCTGCGCGGCTTGTGGTGGCAGCGTTTCAGCGCCCACTTTCAGAGAGGTGGCGGTTGAGCACCGCGTCCGTGCGTGCATCGACCCCTTCGGCAGCGCGCAGAATGTCCTCCAGGATGCGCGGCACCTCGAACACCGCCCTGTTCGGACGCGCAGCCACCCGCGCGCGGTAGGCCGCGAGATTCGAGAGGAATGCTGGCAATTGCGCCGCAATGGCGCGAAAGCTCGGCAGCACCAGTCCGTAGCCGTTGTCGCGCACCCAATCGGTGTTGTAGCGCTCCTGCGGCATGGTCCAGGCGTTGCGCGTGACAATGACCGGCAGCCCCAGATGCAGCGCCTCGCTAAGCGACCCGGGGCCGGGCTTACCGATGAAAAAATCGCCCAGGCGCATCATGTCGGCCACTGCGCTGGTGAACCCCATCACATGCCGCGGCGCGGCCGCAGGCAGCGCGCGCAGCCTGGCAGCGAGCTTGGCATTGTGGCCGCACAAAAAAATGAGCTGGATGTCGGGCAGACGCTCGGCTATGGTCAGCATGCTGCGCGCACCATGACCGCCAAACATCACTACGCCCACCGGCCGCTGCGGGTCGAAACCCAGCGCCTGCAGACGGGCGACACGGTCGAAATGCGGTGGCACACGGTAAAAGTCCGGGCGGATGATCATGCCGGAGGTCGCATGCACCTTGTCCGGCGCAAAGCCGGCATCCAGCGCCTGCTGCACCGCGCGGGGGGTGCCGCAGATCAGATGCTGGTCCTGCCCCGGCTCCATCCAGAAGTGCGGCGGGAAATCGGCCAGATCGGTCAGCAAGGTGACATAGGGCACGCCAGGCAGCGTGGCCGTCAGGCTCTCGTATAGCGCACGGTTGAAATTCGGGATCAGCGACACCACCAGATCGGGCTCGGTGCGCAGCCAGTGCAGCCTGAGAATCTTCAGCAAGGTGGGGTGCAGCAGACGCAACGCGCCTTGCAGCAGCTTGAGCTCATGCCGCAGACCCAGGGTCAGACCACGCGCCAGCCGCGCGTTGTAATAGTCTTCCGGCGAGAAGGTGTATTTGCGCAGCGTGCCCTGCGGATCAAGCACCTCGGTCAAGTTGACCAGGCGCACCTGCCAGGGCAGCCCGGCCTGCGCGATGCCCTGCTGCAGCGCCAGCGCCGAGGCGCGATGTCCGCCACCGGCGTTGAAATAGATCAGATCGATGGTCTTGTTCATGTTCGGTTGGGACCTTTGTCTGCGCCCGGACAGCTTTGCCACCGCGATTGTGGCTGAACCCGCTAGTCATGGCATCGCGACGCTCTCGTGATTTTGTAAATTTCTGCCATGACTGATTGAGAAAATGCAAAAACTCAGGTCATATTCGGAATATTGACAAGCATATCGTTTTTCACCCCAACAAATCCCATTTGGAGATCATCATGAAATACAAACTCGTCCTGATCGCCGCCGCCCTGCTGTCGCTGGCGGCATGCCAGAAAGCCGAGCAGGCCACCAGCAGTGCAGCCAGCGCAGCGCAGTCTGCGACCAGTTCCGCGGTTGCCGCGGGCGCCAGCGCTGCCGGTGCTGCGGCCAGCGCCGCGCACGGTGCGGCCAGCGCCACCGGTCACGCCGTGGGCAGTGCAGCCAGCGCGGCTGCAGGCGCTGCCAGTGCCGCAGTGCACTCGGGCGCACACGCGGTTTCCGGTGCGGCAGACAAGGTCATGGACGCCACGACCAATGCGCTCAGCAACATCAAGGAAAAAGCCACCGATGCCGCCCAGGGCGCGATGGACAAGGCCAAGCAGGCCACCAAGCCCTGACCAAGCGCAGCAAACTGACAACGGCACACCCGCGTACGCCATTGTTCATTGCCCCGCCTCGGGATTGTCCAGGCTGAAGACCTCTGCGTTGTCGTCGTAGGCGTAGACCTCGGCGTAGCGGCCCCAGTCGATTGCCGTGTCCAGCACACGACGCGCCTCTTCCTCGCTAAGGTGATCTTCCAGCTCGGTGAGGAAGCGCGAGTCGGGGGCGCGGTGGTTGTACCGTTCGTCGAGTACGGCGCGAATGCGCGCCACCAGCGGTACGCGCTCGAGCAGGTGGCGGGCGAAGATCTGCTTGCGCTCCTGCAGCGTGCCATCGACGAAGGTGCGACCGGCCGGCAGCAGCATGATGTCGCCATCTTCCACCTGGGCAAAGCCGAGCAGTTCGGCGCCTTCGATCAGCGGGAACAGGTCATCAACCGAAAAGTGCATGTCCTCGGCCAGTTCCGGCAAGCTGATGCGGGTATTGGCGTTGCGTTTTTCCAACGCGTCGAGCTCTTCGAGCAGGCCGGCTAAGGCGTTGACCGACAGCGACGGCAGCCGCAGGCCGATGCCCGGCACCTGCTTGCGCGCAGCATCGCGCCCGACCGGACGCGCGGTCATCACCCCGTAGATGTCCTCGACCAGATCGCGGAATTCCGGCGATTCGCGGTTGCGCGGATGCGGCAGGGTGATGCGCATTTCGTTGACGATGCGTCCCGGGTTTGAGCCGAGGATGATGATGCGGTCGGCCATCAGCACCGCCTCCTCGATGTTGTGCGACACCAGCAGGATGCCGCGGGTCGGGATCTTGCGCTCGGTCCACAGGTCAAGCAGGTCGGTACGCATGGTCTCGGCGGTGAGCACGTCGAGCGCCGAGAACGGCTCGTCCATCATCAGTACATCGGGGTTGATGACCAGGGCGCGGGCAAAGCCCACCCGCTGGCGCATACCGCCGGAGAGCTCGCGCGGATAGGCGGACTCGAAACCGTCCAGGCCGATCAGGTCGATCGCCGCGAGCGCGCGGGCACGTCGCTCTGCCGGCGGCACCTTCAGCGCCTCGAGCCCAAGTTCCACGTTCTGCAGCACGGTCAGCCAGGGCAGCAGCGCAAAGCTCTGGAACACCATCGCCACACCGGGTACCGGGCCAGTGATTGGTCGCCCGCGGTGCAAAGCGACACCGCCCGATGCCCGCACCAGCCCGGCTAGGATGCGCAGCAAAGTCGACTTGCCCGAGCCGGAGCGGCCAAGCATGACCACGATCTCGCCTTCGCTCAGGCACATGTTGACATCGTCGAGCACCAGCAACTCGGCGCCGTCCGGGGTCTTGAACGCCTTGCGCAAGTGCTCGGTGCGGAAAATGTCCACCCCCTGCGCGGTGGCGACGGTCGGTGCGAGTTCGACAGGAACGGCCATGATGGATGTCCTTGAGTGACGACGGCTTCAATCCAGCCGCACGCGGCGCTGCGCCAGGTCGTACAGTCGGTGCCAGAACAGCCGGTTGGTGAGGATGACCAACAGCGACATCACCCCCACGCCGAGCGCGATCTGCGCGGTCTGGCCCCTGGCCGTGGTCTGGCTGATGTAGGCACCCAGGCCTGTGGCAACCAAGGTCTTGTCACCCCAGCTAACCACCTCGGCAACGATGCTGGCGTTCCACGCCCCACCGCTGGCAGTGATCGCGCCAGTGACAAAGCCCGGGAAAATGCCCGGCAGGTACAGCCGTTTCCACAGCAGCCAGCCGCGCAGCCCGAGGTTTTGCGCCGCCTCGCGCATGTCAGTAGGAATCGCCGCGGCGGCACCAACCACCGAGAACAGGATGTACCACATGCTGCCCAGGATCATCAGCGGCGCGGTGAACACGTCGACATTCAGGTGCCAGTGGACGATGGCCACGACGAACAGCGGAAAAAGCAGATTGGCCGGAAACGCGGCGAGAAACTGCGCCAGCGGCTGCACTTTTTCCGCCCAGCGCGGGCGCAGCCCGATCCACACCCCGATCGGCACCCACACCAGCGCTGACAGCGCCACCAGCACGAACACCTTGAACCCGGTGATCAGCCCCAGGCCGATGACATGCCCGACCATGGGCCAGCCGAAATCGCGCGGCAACACCTGCAGCAGCCGCACCACGGCCCACAACGCGAGCACGCCGAGGGCCGCGTAAAACACCGCGTCGCCCAGGCGCCGGCGCTGCCGGGCGTTGGCTGGCGCCTGGCGCACCGACACCTTGGGCGTAAGACGCACGCTCAGTTCCCACAGCCAAGCCGGAATCACCGCCAGCATCTTGAGCAGTCGGGTGCGGCGCAGGAAGTCGAGCACCACCGAGCGCGGCGCCTCGCTCGAGGCGGTCATCTCGAACTTGAACTTGTCGGCCCAGGCGACGATGGGGCGAAACAGCAGGGTGTCGTAGGCGAGGATGATGACGATCATCGCGGCGATCGCCCAGCCGATGGCCGCCAGATCCTTTTGCGCAATCGCCGCGGCGATGTACGAGCCGATGCCCGGCACGGTGACCGTTTGCCCTGACACGGTGATGGCTTCGGAGGCGACGACGAAAAACCAGCCGCCCGACATCGACATCATGGTGTTCCACAGCAGCCCGGGCATGGCAAACGGCAGTTCCACCTTCCAGAACCGCTGCCAGGCATTGAGCCGGTAGAGCGTTGCCGCCTCCTGCAAATCGCGCGGCACGGTCTTGAGCGACTGATACAGGCTGAAGGTCATGTTCCACGCCTGCGAGGTGAACACGGCAAAGATCACCGCCAGCTGTACCCCGACCAGACTGCCTGGAAACAGCGCCATGAAGCCGGTGACCGTGATCGACAAATACCCAAGAATGGGCACCGACTGCAGCACGTCGAGCGCCGGGATCAGGATGCGTTCGGCATAGCGGTTGTGCGCGGCCAACCAGGCATAGCCTAGGGTGAATAGGAACGACACCACCAGCGCAGCGAGCATGCGCAGCACGGTGTACAGACCGTATTCCGGCAGCGCCAGCGGCGACAGCGAGATCGGCAGTTGGTCGCCCAGATGGAACGGCACCGCCATCTGCCGCCCCGCGTGCGCCACGATGAAAAACAGCGCAATGACCAACGGCAGCGCGATCAGATCACGCCGATTGGGCACAGGAACAGGAAGCGGCGGGAGGTTCAGGGCCATGTGCAGGGCGTGTTCTGGGATTGGGCGCTCGGCTGCGCGCAATGGGCGGCAAGTCTAACCAGACATGATGAAATTTCACAATCCGTTCATCGCTGTCGTGGGCAGACGGGTCACATCGGTGCCTTGCGTCTGCGGCAAACGCAAAAGGAATGGCTCCTCCCCCACTGTGTAGGGGGGGCTGGGAGGGGGAGAAGCGCACACCGCTGCGCGCCGAATCGATCGGTTTTCCGCGCAGTCCCGGCCGCCACCCGTCCCGTGCACAATACGGGGCGGTCTGCCACTTCCCAATCCATGCAAGCCAGAACCTATCTGCGCGCCTCGCTGTTTGCCGCGCTCGTCGTCATCAGCCTGAAGCTCCTGGCCTGGAAGGTCACGGGCTCGGTGGGGTTTTTGTCGGATGCGATGGAGTCCATCGTCAATGTCGCCGCGGCGGCGTTTGCGCTGTTCATCGTGCGCATCGCCGAGGCCCCGCCCGATGCGGATCACCCGTTTGGCCACACCAAGGCGGAATATTTCTCCAGCGGCCTCGAAGGTCTGCTCATCGGCGTGGCCGCCGTGTTCATTCTGGTGGAAGCCGCCCAGCGCCTCACCCAGCCACAGCCCATCAGCGCGGTGCCGCTGGGTGCGGCCATTTCTGCGCTGGCCACCGCGGTCAACTTGGGCGTGGCGCTGTGGATGCTACGTGGCGCCAAGCGGCTGCGATCCATCGTCATCGAGGCCGACGCCCGACACATCATGACCGATGTGTGGACCTCGGTCGGCGTGATCATCGGTGTGCTGCTGGTGCCGGTGACCGGCTGGCTGTGGCTCGACCCGGTGATCGGCATCGTCGTGGCGCTGCACATCCTGCGCGAAGCGTTTTCGCTGGTCAGACGCTCGGTCGACGGCCTGATGGACAAGTCGATGCCCGAGGCCGACCTGGCCGCGCTGCAGGCCGTGCTCGACCGCTTCCGCTCGCAGGACATGCACTTCGACCATATCCGCACCCGCGTGGCCGGCACCCGGCGCTTTGTGTCCATGCACCTGCACATGCCCGGACAATGGTCGCTGCAGCGTGCTGCCAATTGCCGCTACGCCGTGGAGAAGGCGCTGATCGAAGCGCATCCCGGCATGGTGGTCACCATCGAAATGCTCACTGCCGGGCAGGAAAGCCTACAAGAGGAAAATGGGGATGCTGGCAGCCATCGCGATCCCTGTGCGCCGGCACCGCCGCTTGTCCACGACGCGTCTTGAAGGAGAAGTCCATGCAACTGACCAGCCCCGCCTTTTTCGACGGCCAGCCCATCCCGCCGCAGTATGCGTTTTGCAAGCCCGCAGTGGTCGGCCATGTGGCGTTGTCGCAAAACCTCAATCCGCCGCTGGCGTGGAGCGGCGTGCCCGCCGGCACGAAAAGCCTGGTGCTGATCTGCCACGATCCGGACGTGCCCAGCCGCGCCGACGATGTGAACATCGAGGGCCGTACCGTGCCGGCCGACCTGCCGCGCGTGGACTTCTACCACTGGCTACTGGTCGACATTCCGCCGTCGCGCAGCCACATCGACGAGCGCGAATTCAGCCACGAAGTCACTCCGCGCGGCAAGCCGGGGCCGGAGTGCCCTGGCGGCATGCGCCAGGGCGTCAACGACTACACCGCGTGGTTTGCCGGCGATCAGGACATGGCCGGTCAATACTTCGGCTATGACGGCCCTTGTCCACCGTGGAACGATGCGTTGCTGCACCACTACATTTTCACGCTGTACGCGCTCGACGTGGTGCGCTGCCCGGTGGACGGCGTGTTCAACGGCGCGCAACTGCGCAAGGCGATCGCCGGGCATGTGCTCGCCCAGGCCAGCCTGACCGGCACCTACACCCTCAACCCCGCACTGCGCTGAACCATGACCGACGCCCCGCAAAACCCCAAACCCACGCCGCCGGAGCGAAGGCAGGGGTGGAATGTGCAGCTCAGCGGTCTGCTGGGCGTCATCATCGCCATCGTGGTGCTGGTGGGCATTTTCAGTCTGCTGCGTGCACGGCTGGTGAACCAGCCGGTGGACGCGCCGCAGCTGCAGCTCGCTAACGACAGCCCTTGCATGCGCGCCGGTCTCAAGACCCTGTCGGTCAGCGGCAAGCCCATCACCTACGGCGAGCTTAACGCGCTCAAGCGCCAGTGCGGCGAGGAAAGCGACTAGTGTGCGGCACGATCTCGCCCGCCGCGGGGCGGCCATGTCGTTCAGCCGCTCGACGGCCGCGGTTCGCCTCACACCTGCGCGAAATCCAGTTGCACCCGCAGGCCGCGGCTGCCGCGGGTCTGGCTGGGCAGATCCGACAGGGTGATGTCGGCGCCGTGCTGGCGGACGATTTCGCGTACGATCGCCAAGCCCAGCCCGCTGCCCTCGCTGCCGTTGTCGAGAATGCGGTAGAACGGCTCGAACACCAGCTCGCGTTCGGCTTCGGGAATGCCGGGGCCGGTGTCGTCCATCTGCAGTCGCGCCACGGGGCGCGCGCCCGGGCCGTCTGCCGTGACGCCGTGTAAACGCAGCGCCACATGGCCGCCGGGTGGGGTGTAGGTGATCGCGTTGTGCAGCAGGTTCTTGATCAGCTCATGCAGCAGCAGGGCATTGCCGCGCACCCAAAGCGGATGCGCAGGCGCGTCGAATTCGAGCTCGAGATCCTTTTCCAGCGCGAGCACAGCCAGTTCCTGCATGGCCTCGGTGGCGGGCAGCCGCAGGTCGATGGTCTCGAACACCGCCCGCGCTGCGCCGCCCTGGTTCTCGGCGCGGGTGAGCGCGAGCAACTGGTTGACCAGCCGGGTGGTGCGCTCCACGCTGCGGCCGATCTGCCGCAGGCTGGCGCGCAGTTCCTCGGGATCGGTCTGGCGCAGCGCCAGCTCGGCCTGCGTGCGCAGCCCGGCCAGCGGGGTCTTGATCTGGTGCGCGGCGTCGGCGACGAAGCGCTTTTGTGTTTGCAAAGACTGTTGCAGCCGCGCGAGCAGACTGTTGATCGAGTCGACCAGCGGAGCGATTTCCTCCGGCGCTTCGCGCTCGTCGATCGGGCTGAGGTCGTCTGCGCGGCGGCGACGGATACGTGACTGCAGTTCATTGAGCGGCGCAATGCCCTGCCCCAGCCCGAACCAGACCAGCAGAATGAAGATCGGCACGACGACGAACTGCGGCAGAATCACGCCCTGCACGATGTCGCGCGCCAGCCGTGTGCGCGCCTGTGTGTCCTGCGCCACCTGGACCAGCACCGGTGCCGCGCGCGCCTGCGCCAGTGGCCACACCCAGGCGGCCGCCAGGCGCACACTGCGTCCGTGCAGTTCGCCGTCGCGCCAGTGCACCGCGATCGGCGCTGCGGCGTGCGCAGGCGGCAGCCCTGCCGCGGCAGGCAGTGCCGGATTGCCGGTCAGCACCACGCCGTCGCTGCTGCGCACCTGATAGCCTGCCAGACCGCCCGCCGGTGGCTGGCGCAGGGTTTGCTGCCACAGCGCGGAGTGCACCGCCTGCGGCGCACCCAGAGTTTGCACCTGCGCGCACAGCTGCAGCAGGGTGTGCTGCAGCGCCGCGTCGAACGGCTTGGCGGCAATGGCCTGCGCCACCAGATAGGTGATGCCGATCGACAGCGGCCACAACAACAGCATGGGCGCAAGCATCCAGTCGAGGATTTCGCCGAACAGCGAGCGCGCATGGCGATTGCGAAGCAGCACGGTGTCGCCCCGGTCTAGCTGCCCGACGCCGGCGGCTCAGCCATCGGATCTGGCGTCCGCCGCAGCCGGGACGATTTTCTCCAGACAGTAGCCCAGGCCGCGCACCGTGGCGATGCGCACCGGGCCAACTTCGATCTTCTTGCGCAGCCGGTGCACATACACCTCGATGGCGTTGGTGCTCACCTCCTCGCCCCACACGCACAGATGCTCGACGAGCTGGTCCTTGCTCACCAGCCGACCGGCGCGCTGCAGCAGCACCTCGAGCAGGGTGAGTTCGCGCGCGGAGAGTTCGACCAACTGCCCGTTGAGCGTGACCATGCGGCCGGTGATGTCGTATTGCAGCGGGCCGTGCTGGATGATGGCACTGGCCCCGCCCATGCCGCGGCGCGACAGCGCGCGCACCCGCGCCTCGAGTTCGGCCAGCGCGAACGGCTTGGCCATGTAGTCGTCAGCGCCTAAATCGAGACCGCGCACCTTGTCTTCCACGCTGTCGGCCGCGGTGAGCATGAGTACCGGCATTGCCGAACCGCGCGCGCGCAGCCGACGCAGCACCTCGAAACCGGACAGACGCGGCAGGCCGACATCGAGGATGAGCAAATCGAACGCGCTCGACTGCAGTGCAGCATCGGCGCTGTTGCCATCGGCCACCTGATCGACCGCATAGCCCAACGCACGCAGCGAGCGCAGCAGGCCGTCGGCCAGGACGCGGTCGTCTTCGGCAATCAGAATGCGCATGGGCGTCTCCTCGTCTTGTGCAGGGCCGCGCGCGCGCCCATGATGTCCGGCTGGCGGCCAAAGATCTGCGGTCGATTTTAGGGCCTGTCAGCGCTCTTTCTGCGCCTGAAGGGCAACGCGGGTGAAGACGACGATCCGCCTACGAATCGGGTTCCGCCTCCTGCGGCTGGCAGCGCTCACCGTAGCGCAAACGCATGAAAAGCACGATCAGCGCCAGGATCAAGGTCACCGCATTGGCCCCGACCAACGGCCAGCTGCGCTGAACGATGCCGTAGATCAACCACAGCGCAATGCCCACGGTGAACAGGCTGTACATGCCCAAGGACACGCCCGAGACATCGCGCGTGCGCAGCGTCAGCCAGACCTGCGGCACGAAGGACACGGTGGTCAGGAACGCGGCGCTGTAGCCAATCAGATCGGTCGGGTGAAAGGTCATGGCAGCCGCCGGCAAGGTGGGAGAGCACGCTCAGGCGGTCTGCATGAAACCACCGACAAAGGCCTCGAGCGCGGGCCAGGCGCCGCCTGCGCGCGGGTCGTTGACCAGCGCAGCGAAGCAGTAGCGCTGGCCGCTGCGCGCCTGGGCGTAACCGGCCAGAGACAGCACGCCGTCGAGGCTGCCGGTCTTGGCGTGAATGCGGCCGGCGAGATCGGGGTCGCGGAAATGCCGGCGCAACGTGCCGTCCTCGCCGGCCAGCGGCAAAGAGGACACGAATTCGGGCATCACCGGGCTGTTCCACGCCGCGCGTAGCAACGCGTTGATGTCGCCTGCGCTAATGCGCGCAATGCGTGACAGGCCGCAGCCGTTGTCCAGCACCAGCCCGGGCATCGGCAGGCCGTGGGTGGCGAGCCATTGCATCACCGCCTGCTGCGCCCCGGCCCAGGTGGCGCGCTGCGCCCCGGCGGCCAGCGCCAGGGTCAGGAACACCTGCTGCGCCATGACGTTGTTGCTGTATTTGTTGATGTCGCGCACCAGCACCGCCAGCGCAGGCGACTCCCACACTGTCAGCTCGGTGGCACGAGCGGGCAGCGGCGCGGTGCGCACCTGCCCCTGCCAGGCGATGCCCACCTGCGCAAACAGCGCGGCAAGCAAGCGCTGCACATATCCGTTGTCGCTCACTTCGGGGGCGATGTTCCAGGTCTGCACCCCGCAGGAGGCGGCATAGCCCCCGGCAAAGCGCGGCGCAAACGGCTGCTTCCAGTCGGCGCGCAGCTTGTCCTTCCAGTTGCCGCAGGCACTGGCAGTGAGCTTGGGGGCCTCGCGCAGATCGAACCCGGCCAGCGGTGGCTCCACGGTCACGTGCACCCGCTGCGCTCGCGCGTCGGGCACAAAGCCCAGGCGCAGCACACCGAAGTTCACCAGAAACGCGTCGGGACCGACGTTGTACGGCGCGGTGGCGTCGCCGTCGAACGCGCCGGGGTCGTGCGACGGCAGGTCGAAGGCCTGGCGGTCGATCAGCACATCCCCGCGAATGCTGCGGATGCCCAGATCGCGCAGGCGCAGCGCAATGCTCCACAGATTGTCGGCCATCAGATGCGGGTCACCGCTGCCGATGAACGCCAGATCGCCCTGCAGCACCCCCGCACGCACCGGCCCGACCGCGTACACCGGCGTCTTCCACACATACGCCGGGCCGAGGATGCGCAGCGCGGCATAGGTGGTTACCAGCTTGAGCACAGACGCCGGATTCATCAGCGCGGCTGCGTTGAAGGCCATCTGCGGCGTCGCACTATCGATCGCCTGCAACACGAATGCGCAGGACTGCAGCGGAATCCGCGCGTGCGCGAGCGCCTGCGTCACCGCCGCCGGCAAGTCTGCGCCGCTGCCCCCCACCACCTGCGCCCGCGCCAGCAGCGGCGCGGCGGACAGAGCAAGCGCGGAACCGAGAAACAGGCGGCGACTGGATTGCATGGCTGGGGGCGGTTCTGGAAACTGCGTCATGGTAAGGGCGAGGCCGTCAAGGCGGTGTCAATTCCCGTTCCTACAATGCTGCGCATGAGCACGCCCCGCCCCCCCTTCACGCAGCAGTGGTCAGAGGCCGCAGAGCGCAACAATTCGGCGCTGTGCGTCGGACTCGATCCGGAGCCTGCGCGCTTTCCGGCGCCGTGGACCAACGATCCGCTGCGGCTGTTCGACTTCTGCGCCGCCATCGTCGACGCCACGGCCGATCTGGTCTGCGCCTACAAGCCGCAGATCGCCTACTTCGCCGCGCTGGGCGCGGAAAGCCAGCTCGAACACCTCATCGCCCACATCCGCAAGGCCGCACCGGGCGTGCCGGTGATTCTCGATGCCAAGCGCGGCGACATCGGCGCGACCGCCGAGCAATACGCCCGCGAGGCCTTCGTGCGCTTCGATGCTGACGCGCTGACGCTCTCGCCCTACATGGGTTTCGATTCGGTCGAGCCCTATCTGCGCTACCCCGAGCGCGGGCTGTTCCTGCTGTGCCGCACCTCCAATCCGGGCGGGGCCGATCTGCAGACCCTGCGCATCGCCAATTCTGCGGCCAGCGTTTCGGCGCATCTCGCTGACGAATTGTTGTTCGAGCGCGTGGCGCGGCTGGCGGCGCAGGATTGGAACCGCCACGGCCAGAATGGGCTGGTGGCCGGCGCGACCCACCCGGGCGACATCGAGCGCATCCGCGCTGTGGCACCGGACGTGCCGTTGCTCATTCCCGGCATCGGCGCGCAGGGCGGCGACCTAGCGGCCACGGTGCGCGCGGCGCGCCGCCATTTCCTGATCAACGCCTCGCGCAGCGTGCTCTATGCCAGCAGCGGGCGCGAGTTCGCCGATGCCGCGCGGCGCGAAGCCCGCCGCCTGCGCGACGCCATCAACCTAGAGGCGCACGCTGCCGCCCATCCTGCATCATGACCTCCACCGCAGCAAACCTCACCCATTTCGACACCGCCGGCCAGGCGCACATGGTCGATGTGGGCGCGAAAGATGAAACCCATCGTGTTGCCGTGGCCACCGGCTGCATCCGCATGCAGCCCGCGACCTTTGCACTGGTGCAAAGCGGCAGTGCGAAAAAGGGCGATGTGCTGGGCATCGCCCGCGTGGCCGCGATCATGGCCGCCAAGCGCACTGCCGATCTGATTCCGCTGTGCCACCCCATCGCGCTCAACCGCGTGGCGGTGGACTTCGAACTGCAGCCGCAAGACAGCAGCATTCACTGCACCGTCACCGCCGAAACCCGCGGCCGCACCGGCGTGGAAATAGAAGCGCTGACCGCGGTGCAGATCGGGCTGCTGACCATTTACGACATGTGCAAGGCGGTCGATCGCGGCATGCGCATCGACGGCGTGCGCCTGCTGGAAAAGCACGGCGGCAAGTCAGGCGACTGGGTAGCCACGGGCTAAAGCGCAAGATGCAATCGCGCGGCGCGCGCAGGGACTTGCCGCCCTTCCTACAATCGGGCGCATGAACATGATGACCGAACCCGCCCTACTGCGCCTAGATGAAGCGCGCCGCGTCTTGCTCGACCCCCATCAAATCGACGAATCCGCCTTGCAGCGTGCGCTAGGCAAGGTGTTCGAGCACAAGCTCGACTATGCCGACATCTACCTGCAATACACCCGCTCCGAGAGCTGGAGTCTGGAAGAAGGCATGGTCAAGTCCGGCAGCTTTGACATCGAGCAGGGCTTTGGCATCCGTGCGGTGCAGGGCGAAAAAACCGCATTCGCGTATTCCGACGACATTTCCGAGCTCGCCCTGCTCGAAGCTGCCGACACGGTGCGCAGCATCGCCCGTGCGGGCAAGGGCAACGCCAAGGTGCCGCGCGACACCCGGCGCAGCGCGGCGCGCGTGCTCTATGGTGCGAGCGACCCGTTGGGCGCGCTCGACTCCAGCGCCAAGGTCGCGATCCTGCAAAAGGTCGACCGGCTGGCGCGGGCTAAAGACCCGCGCGTGGTGCAGGTCATGGCCAGCCTGGGCGGCGAGCATGATGTGATGCTGGTGCTGCGCTCCGACGGCCTGCTGGCCGCCGACGTGCGCCCTCTGGTGCGACTGAGCGTGAATGTCATCGTCGAGCACAACGGGCGGCGCGAGTCCGGCTCGTCGGGCGGCGGCGGGCGCTACAGCCTGGGCTACTTCGACGACGCCCTCATCGCGCAGTATGTCGATGAGGCGGTGAACACCGCACTGGTCAACCTCGAGTCGCGCCCCGCGCCTGCCGGCGAGATGAGCGTGGTGCTCGGCCCCGGCTGGCCCGGCGTGCTGCTGCACGAGGCGGTGGGCCACGGTCTGGAGGGCGATTTCAACCGCAAGGGATCGAGCGCCTTCTCCGGCCGCATGGGCCAGCGCGTGGCCGCCAAGGGCGTGACCGTGCTCGATGACGGCACCCTGCCCGACCGGCGCGGCTCGCTCAACGTGGACGATGAAGGCAACCCGACGCAGCGCAATGTGCTGATCGAGGACGGCATTCTGGTGGGCTATATGCAGGACATGCTCAACGCCCGACTGATGGGCCGCGCGCCCACCGGCAACGGCCGGCGCGAAAGCTACGCGCATGTGCCGCTGCCGCGCATGACCAACACCTACATGCTCGCAGGCGACCGCGACCCGGAGGAAATCCTCGCCAGCATCGACCGCGGCCTGTACGCGGTGAACTTCGGCGGCGGTCAGGTCGACATCACCAGCGGCAAGTTTGTGTTCTCCGCCAGCGAAGCCTGGTGGGTAGAAAAAGGCAAGCCGCTCTACCCGGTAAAAGGCGCCACACTGATCGGCAACGGCCCCGACGCGCTCACCCGCGTGAGCATGATCGGCAACGATCTGCGGCTAGACAGCGGCGTAGGCACCTGCGGCAAGGAAGGCCAGAGCGTACCCGTTGGCGTGGGCCAGCCCACGCTGCGCATCGACCGCATGACCGTGGGCGGCACGGGCTGAGCCCTTGCGCGCCACCCGCAGCGCGCAAGGGGCTTGTCCAGCGTTGCCTCAAGCAGTTTCCGGCGTGTTCGCAGCCACGCCCGGGCCGGCTCAGACCACCTTCAGCCGCTTCAGCTCGGGCTTCGGGTCTGGCGGGCGGACATCCAGTTTTTCCAGCGCCTGCAGCGTCAGCCGCGCGACAATCAGATTGCGCACCGGCTTGCGGTCTGCCGGCACCACATACCAGGGCGCTTGCGCAGTGGATGTGGCTTCGAGCGCCTGGCTGTAGGCAGACTGGTAAGCGCTCCAATACTGACGCTCCTGCAAGTCGGATGGATCGAATTTCCAGTTTTTCAGCGGGTTGTCGATGCGCTCTTGCAGGCGTTCGCGCTGCGCCTCGAAGCTCAGGTGCAGGAAGCACTTGACGATGGCGGTTCCCGTTTCGGTCAGCATCTGCTCGAAGTCGGCGATCTGCCGCAGGTAGCGCTTGAAGTCACCGTTCTTGATCTCGCCATGTACCCGGCGGATGATCGGCTCTTCGTAATGGCTACGGTTGAACACGCCGATACAGCCCAGCGGCGGCACCTGCGCATGCACCCGCCACAGATAGTCGTGGCGGCGTTCCTGCGGCGTGGGCACGCTGAACGACGCAGCGCGGATACCCAGTGGATTCACCCCAGTAAACACTGCCTTGGTGGTGCTGTCCTTGCCGGCAGAGTCCATGCCCTGCAGCACGACCAGCAGCGCACGCTCGCGGCGAGTGAACATCAGATCCTGGATGTTGCCGATCTGCGTGCGCAGGCTGGAGAGTTCGTCTTCGATGTCCTGTCTGGACGGACCGCCGGGCAGGTCGAGCTGGGTCGGGCGGTCGTTCAGATCAAGGTCTTTGCCCGGCTCCACCAACAGGCTGCGCAGGTCAGAAAGAAGGGGCATGGCTGGTCGGGATATAGGCAAAAGCAGACATCTGGCAAGCATACCCCGGCGGCGCGCAAGAAACTGCCGGTATGCTTTGCAACCGGTCTTTTCACTTTTGGAGACTTTCCCATGCGTCGCTGGCTGTTTTTCGTGTTGCTCTGTCTTGCGCTGCTGAATCTGGGTGGCTGCGGCTATAACGCGCTGCAGGCCGCGGACGAGCAGGTCAAGGCCAGTTGGGCCGAAGTGCTCAACCAGTACCAACGCCGCGCCGACCTGGTGCCCAATCTGGTGAACGTGGTCAAGGGCTATGCCGCGCATGAAAAGGATGTGCTCACCCAGGTGACTGAAGCGCGCGCCAGGGTCGGCCAGATCCAGGCCACGCCCGAACTGATCAACGATCCAGCCGCGTTCGAGAAATTCCAGCAGGCGCAGGCGCAGATGACCAGCGCGCTCTCGCGCCTGATCGCGGTGTCGGAAAACTATCCGCAGCTCAAGGCCGACGGCGTGTTCCGCGATCTGCAGGCGCAGCTCGAGGGCACAGAAAACCGAATCGCCGTGGCACGCATGCGCTACATCCAGGCCGTGCAGAACTACAACAATCTGGTGCGGCAGTTCCCGAGCAACCTCACCGCCATGGCCACCGGCATGAAGGTCAAGCCCAGCTTCACCGTGACCGATGAAAAGGCCATCTCGGTGCCGCCCAGGGTGGACTTCGGCAGCACACCGCCTGCAGCAGCCGCATCGAAATAGGGCATGAACCTGCTGCGCGCCATCTGGCGCTGCTGGCTGGCAGCAGCGCTGCTGTGCGGCCTAATGACCGGCGCGCAGGCGGCGCTGGCGCCCATCCCTGCGCTGACCGCGCCGGTGACCGATCTGACCGGCACACTGACCGCACAGCAGGCGGCCACGCTCGATCAAGAATTGCGTGACTTTGCCGCGCGCAAGGGCAGCCAGATCGCGGTGCTGATCGTGCCCAGCACCGCGCCGGAGGCGATCGAGCAATACAGCATCCGCGTGGTAGACGCCTGGAAACTCGGGCGCAAGGGCGTGGACGACGGCGTGCTACTGCTGGTGGCCAAGGACGACCGCGCCATGCGCATCGAAGTGGGCTACGGTCTGGAAGGCGCGATTCCCGACGCGATCGCCAAGCGCATCGTTGCTGAGACCATCGCCCCGCTGTTCCGCCAGGGCGACTTTTACGGCGGGCTGCAGGCCGGGGTGCGGCAGATCATGCAACGGATCGACGGCGAGCCCTTGCCGCCGCCGACGGCGACCAATCCGTCTGCGGACCGCACCGCTTCGCTGGAGACGGCGATGTTCCTGCTGCTTGCCGCGATCGCCATCGGCTCGGCGCTGCGCGCAGCGCTCGGCCGCGCGGTCGGCTCCGGACTAGCCGGGCTGGTGGCCGGGTTCGTGGGCTGGTGGCTGGTCGGTTCGTTGCTGCTGGGCATCGTCATGGGTGTTGCCGCTTTCTTCGCGGTGTTCAGCGGCATGCGCTTGGGCGGGGGGCCTGGCGGCTTCGGCGGTGGCGGCTTTGGCACGGGTTCCGGCGGCTACAGCGGTGGCGGCGGCGGGTTTGGCGGAGGCGGCGCCTCGGGCCGGTGGTGAGATGCAACTCAAGCGTCTGGTCCGACATCTCGGGTTTGCGCCCTGGCGGGCACGTCGCGCTTTTGCGATGCCCACGCTGCAAACCATCGCCGCGGCAATCCACGCCGCCGAGCTGCAACATGGCGGTGAGATTCGCTTTGTCGTCGAAGGTGCGCTCGATCTGCCCGAGCTCTGGCAGGGATGTCAGGCGCGCGATCGCGCCATCGATCTGTTCTCGCTGCTGCGGGTGTGGGACACCGAGGACAACGACGGGGTACTGATCTATCTGCTGCTGGCCGACCGCGCGGTGGAAATCGTCGCCGACCGCGGCATCGCCCGGCGGGTGGAGCCATCGGCCTGGGAACAGGTCTGCCGCGGCATGGAAGCGCTACTGCGGCAAGGCCGGTTCCAGGAAGCGGCGCTGCAGGGCGTAGCCGGCGTGAGCGCACTGCTGGCGCAGCATGTCCCGCCGCGGCCCGAGGCACGCAAGCACAACGAGCTGCCGGACTGGCCGGTGGTGCTGCGGCTGTGAGAAGTCGCAACTTCTGACCTTCAAGGCAGCAAGCCCTTGAACAATCCGGGAGCAGTGCGCTGCTTCGCCTCGGCCGGCGAAGGCGCGCGCTGCCTGCGCAGTGCGTCCTGCAGGCTGTTCTTGAGTGCCTGACGCGGCACTTGGGTGCCGGCCTGCGCCCACAGCACGGTGTTGTCCGGCTGGGCAAAGCGGCCGCTGAGGCGGATCGGCACGGTCACCGTGCGCAGCGGTGCGAGTTCCGCGCCAAACTTTCCTTGCAGTGGGCCGGCCACGGTGGGCAGCAGCAGCCAGTCCATGCGCTGCGCGGGCAGGTCGAGCCAGCCTTCGCCAGCCACCCGCATCGGCGGCGCCTGGATCGACAGGTCGGCGCTCTGCGCCACGCCGTCCTGCAGCGCAAAAGACACGCCCAGGGTAGCGAAGTCGGTCCGCTCGCCCGGGGTGATGACGAACCGCGCGTTGCGGCGCGCGGCTAGATTCGTGCGGGCGTGGCGCAGCAGTTGCGCCAGATCGAAGCCTTTGAGTGCGCCGTCGCGCACGTCCAGCCGCGCCTTGCCCGATAGGCTGGCGATCAGCGCCTGCAGGGTCTTGCCTTGCGCTGCGAGATCCAACGTCCAGCCGGCCTTGCCGAGCAGAAAGTCCCGACCCGTCAGGGCCTGCACGATGGGCTGCACGCTGACGTCGCGCGCGGTCTGGTGCAGGGTGAAACGCCGGCTCGCCAGATCGACCTGCAACGAGGTACCGAGTGTGCCGCCGACACACTGCGCACTCAGCGGCTGCAAGATAAGCCGCGTGCGGTCGCTGCCGAGCGTGCCCTGCAGCGCGTTGCATTGCAGCTGCCCCAACAGCAGACTGCCGACCTTGAACTGCAGGTTCAGCGCAAGGTTCTCGAACGCGGACAGATCGACCGGTATTTGCGCCGGCGCCCGGGGCTGCGCCCCGCCTGCAGCGGCTGGCGGCAGCCAGTCGTCGAGGCGGATGCGGTCGGCGTCCAGGTTGAGCTTGAGCGCGGCGGGCGGTGTCCAGTTGCCCGCTGCCTTGACTGCGCTGCCGTCCACCGTGCCTTGCAGCTGAAACTGCGCCGAGGCTGGTGCAGCGCCGGCGGCCGCGGCATAGTGCGCGGTGCCCCGCAGCGCCAGGGTGTGCGTGCCGGCCGTGGCGGTGACGAGCTGTCCGGTCAGCGCCAGCGCCGGCAGGTCCAGGCGCCATTGCGCCGGGTCGATCTGCAGCGGCGAGGCTGCGCTGAGCTGCAGCGCACCGGCCTGACCTGCGGTGCCATGCCGCCATTGCAGCTGCGCCGCGGGGATGCGCAGCGCGCTCGAGCTGCCGCGTGCCTCGGCGGTACCGAGCTGTGCCTCGATTCCGGGCAGTTGCAATGTGGCATGCAGCGCGCCGAGGTGCAGCGCGTCGCCGTCGCGTTCGAGCAGCGGCAGGCTGGCCTGTGCGCGCATCACTCCGTCTGCGCTGCGCCCGGTAGTCTGCATCTGCCACTGCTGCAGGCGCACCGACAGCGTCTGGCGGGTGATCAGCACCAGGCGCGCCAGATCGATGCGGCTGTGCAGGGCCTTCAGGCCAAAGCCGTCCCCCTGCAAGGACAGGTTCAGGTCGGACAGCGCCACGCTGTGCTGCGCGGGATCGGTCTGCAGCTTGCCGCGCAGATCGACGCGGGCCACCAGCGCTGGCCGGGCAAAGCGGGCGCTCGCGCCCAGGCGCAAGCTGCCCGGGATGCCGCCGTCGAGCCCGGAGAGTTCCAGATCCAGCGCGGACAGCACACCATGCACCTGCGCCTTGTCATCGTCATAGGTCAGTGCGCCCTGCTCGACCTGCAGGCGATGCACCGACAGGCCCAGCGGGCTGCGCGGCGCGGCATCGGGCCGGTCGCTGGGCAGCAGGTCGGCAAAATTGAACTGGCCCTGCGCGTCACGCAGCACATGGACCTGCGGTCTGACCATCACCACCCGGTCGACCACCAGCTTGCGGTGCAGCAGCGCCATCCAGTCCAGGTGCAGCCGCAGATCGTCCGCGCGGGCGAACACTGCATTCGAGTCGCGCTCGCTCAGGGTGAACGGCCCGGTGCGCAGGGTCAGCGGCGGAAATAGCTGCAGCGCGATATTGCCGGGCAAGGCCAGGGTGCGGTGCTCACGCTCCTTGACCACCTGGATCAGCATGGCCTTGTACTGGTTGGGATCGAAGGTCAGCAGCAGGATGCTCAACCCGCCCACCACCAGGATGATCGCGGCCAGCACCGCCGCGACCAGCGCCTTGAGCAGCCTGGCCAGCCAGCGCCTGTACGGCACCGGCCCGGGCGGCTGCGGCGCGGTCAGCTCAGGCATGGTGCAAGCGCGTGCCGCAGGGAAAATCGCTCGGCGGCACAATGCGGGCTGTATGGTCGGACATGGCTGCCGATTCTAGGCAGCTTGTCCGACACTCCAGAATCGTCTCTGCGGCGCGGCGCGCTGCCCCCCACCATGTCCACCCCGTCCTCTTGCGACATCCTGATCCTCGGCGGCGGCCTCGTCGGCAAGGCCTGCGCGTTGGCCCTGGCCCAGAACGGGCAGCCCCTGACCCTGCTGGGCGCGCAAGCGGTCCAGCCCGGCCTGCCGCCCGATCGCTACACCCGGCGCCTGTACGCGCTGAACGCGGCATCGCGACAATTGCTCGATCAGCTGCGGGTGTGGCCGCAGATTCCGCCACAGCGCGTGCAGCCGGTGCAGGCCATGCGCATCCGCGCCGATGGCGCACAGCTGGACTTCCAGGCCCGTGAGAGCGGGGTCGAGGCGCTCGCGTGGATCGTCGAGTCCGACGCGATCGAGGTTGCGCTCGACCTGGCGCTGCGCTTCGAGCGCCGCGTGCAAATCGACCCGGCGCAGGCCGCACGGCTGACCCGCAGCGCCGACCGCCCCGGCTGGCAGGTGCAGACCACCGACGGGCGCAGCCTGCAGGCCGCGCTGCTCATCGGCGCCGACGGCGAACACAGCCAGGCGCGCAAAGCCGCTGGCATCCCAATGGACGTGCACGACTATGTGCAGCGCGGTGTGGTGGCCAACTTCGTCTGCGCCGCGCCGCACGATGGTGTGGCCTTCCAGACCTTTGCCGACGGCGGGGTGATCGCCCTGCTGCCGCTGGCACCGCTACAGGGCCGCGACATGGTGTCGCTGGTGTGGTCAGCTCCCGAGGCGCTGGCGCAAGAACTGCTCGCACTGCCGCCGGACGACCTCGCAAGCCGGGTCGGTGCCCATCTGCCGGCGCTACGGGCGCAGCATCTCGGGCCGCTGCAGCCCACCGGCGGCGCCAGCGCTTGGCGGCTGCAGCGCCAGCTCGCCCGCCGCACCGCGACCGACGATCTGGTGCTAATCGGCGACGCCGCACACCGTGTCCACCCCCTGGCAGGGCAAGGCTTGAATCTCGGCCTGCAGGACGTGCAGGTGCTGGCGCACACCCTGCAGCAGCGTCCGGCAGGGCAGGCGATCAACGATCCGCGGCTGCTGCGGCGGTATGCCCGCGCCCGCGCGGAACAGGTGCTGGCGCTAGCCACCGCGACCGATGCGCTGGCACGGCTGTACGCCGCACACAGCCCGGTGCCCGCGCCGCTACGTGCCCTGGGCCTGCATGCGGCCAATGCCCTGCTGCCGCTCAAGCAACTGCTCAGCCGCTATGCTTCTGGCCTTCCCTATTCTGTCTGACGCGCTGCGCGCGCTGCCCTCATGAACCGTCCGCCCTTTCACCCCGTGCTGCGCCTGCTGCGTCTAGCCGCACTCAGCCTGGTCACCCTGTCCACCGCCGCCTTGGCGCAAACCCCGGCGGAAGTCCGCGCGGCACTCGACAAGGTCATGCCGGGCCTGCCCGCCGATGCCAAGATCATCAAGACGCCGTACGCCGGGCTGTATGAGGTGGACATCGGCAACAAGCTGTTTTACACCGACGCCAATGCCAGCTTTTTATTTGCCGGCGAGATTTTCGACACCAAGACCCAGGTCAATGTCACCAAGGCGCGCATCGACGAGCTGCGCCGGGTGAACTGGAAGGACCTGCCGTTCAAGAACTCTTTCCCGCTGGTGTTCGGCAACGGCAAACGGCAGATCGCGATTTTCGAAGACCCGTACTGCCCGTACTGCCACAAGATGGAGGCCACGCTGCAGAAAATGAGCAATGTCACACTGCACGTGTTCGTCGTGCCCATCATCCGTCGCGAATCGATGCAGCAGGCACGTGACATTTGGTGCGCACCTAACCGCAGCAAAGCCTGGCTGGCTTGGATGGACAATCAGGTGCAGCCGCCCAAGGCCGCGGCCAACTGCGCCGATCCGCTCCAGGCCAATATCGCGCTGGCCGACAAGCTGGGCATCTCCTCCACCCCCACGCTGATCTTCCTGGACGGCAGCCGCATGGAAGGCGCTCTGCCGCAGGAGGAAGTGGAAAAACGCCTGGCCGCGGTCAAATGACCCGTTGATGACCACGTCTGCACCGCCCGGCCTCAAAGGCTTCTCCACCACCCCGGTGGATGGCGAAGCCAGCCGGATCAACGCTGCGCTGCTGCAACACGCCACCCGCCTGGTCGACAGCGCCAGCGGCGACGCCGTGCTGCGGCATCTGTGCGAGGCGCTGGTGGCCGCCAGCCCGCACATCCGGCTAGCCTGGATTTGGATCGGCACGCCGCAGACACAGGAAATCCGGCCACAAATCTACGCCGGCCCGGCCAGCGATTACGCTCATCAACTACGCATCGACCGCAACTGGCTCACGCGCAAGGGGCCGGTCTTTCAGGCCATATTGCGGCGCGAAATCGCCTGGATGCACATCAGCCGCCTGTCGTTTTACCGCCCGTGGCGCGTAGCGGCGCGGCGTCATGGCTTTGGCGAGGCCATTGCCATGCGGCTCGACGATCTGCCGGCAGACCAGATTGGCGTTGTGGTGTTCTACGCCGATCAGCCCGACTACTTCGAGCGTGTCGGTCTGGCGCCGTTTCGTGCCTTCGTCGATCTGGCCCGCGCCGCGCTGCGCCAGTCGCACACCCTGGAGCAGCTCGAACTTGCGGTGCGTCACGATGCCCTCACTGGCCTGCTCAACCGCTACGGTATGCGTGAGGTGCTCGACGATGCGCTGGCGCGCGCACGCACCTTGGGCGAGCCGTTTGGCCTGATCCTGCTCGACATCGACCGCTTCAAGCTGCTCAACGACTCGTACGGCCATTCGGCAGGAGACAGCGCGCTGGTGCATCTGGCGCGGTTGCTGCGCGACAGTCTGCGCGAGGTCGACCGCATCGGCCGCTGGGGTGGTGAGGAGTTTCTGGTGCTGCTACCACGGGTGGATCTGGGCGGCGCGATCCAGACCGCCGAGCGTCTGCGCGAACGCATCGCGGCACGGCCGCTGCAGCTCGGCCAGCGGCAGATCGCGCTGACCGCCAGCTTTGGCGTCATCGCCTGGCAGAATCCCCACGACAGCGCCGAGCGGCTGCTGGCGCAGATCGACTCGCTGCTGTACGACGCCAAGCGCAGCGGACGCAACGCGGTGCGCTCACCGCTGGATGCGCAAAGCAGCGTGCTCAGCCTGGGCGCGCGGCTGCAGGACGCACTGGCCGAGAGCCGGCTGCGCGTGGCCTACCAACCGCTGATCGACCTGCAGCACGGCGCAGTGATCGGTTACGAGGCGCTGGCGCGCTTGGTCGCCGAGGATGGCAAGGTCGAGCCGGCCGGTCGCTTCATCGAGGCAGCGCACCGGTTGCGGCTCGAGCACCGCATCGACCGGGTGGTGATCGAGCAGGCGCTGGCGCACTGCGCTCAGATCAACGCCGACACCGCAGGATGCAGGCCGATCCGGCATCTGCTGAACTGCTCGGCCGACTTCCTCAGCCGCAAAGACTGCGTCGACCGCCTGCTCGGTCTGGCGCACGCCCACTGCGTCGCTTGCCAGCATCAGCGCCAGGGCGAACTGCCAGTGATCCTCGAAATCACCGAGCGCCAGTTGCTGCGGGACCGCAAGGCCACTCTGGCGCAGCTTCAGGCTTTGCTCGATATCGGCTTCGAGCTGGCGATCGACGATTTCGGCAGCGGCTACTCCTCCTTCCTCTACCTGCTCGACCTGCCGGTGCGCTACCTCAAGATCGAAATGGAGCTGGTGCAACGCGCGCAAGCCGACCCACGCGCGCTGACCGTGATCCGCAGCATCCAGTCAATGGCGCGCGAGCTCGGCATCCGCACCATCGCCGAGGGCATCGAAACCGAGGCACAGGCCGCGCAGATGCGCGACATCGGCATCGACTGGGGGCAAGGTTTTCTCTGGGGCAAACCTGCGCTCGAAGACGCAGCGGCAGGCCATGCGCGAGGAGCGCAACCACCGCCGCGGTGAGCGCCGCCAGCGCAAACTGCAACCCCACACAGGTCAGCGCCGGGCTGGCCGCCACTGCATCTGCCTGCCCTTCAAACCCCAATGACAATCTGGGTTGAACATTCTTGCCGACGGATAACCGCTGGGCCTGACGCCGAACGCATGCTTGAACAGCCGGTGCAGATGCGACTGGTCGGCAAACCCCAGTTTGGCCGCGACCTCGGCCGGCACCAACAGGCGATACCCGAGCAGTTTGCACTGGTTGTGCTTGTCGCGTCATGTCGGACAGCGTAAAAAGGTCGTGTGAGAACGGCCTGATCGAGGAGACTGCAATGCAACTGCGTGATCTGGAACCAGCAGATTCTCGCCAACTCGCGCAGGACCTGCTTACAGCCGACGCGCTGGTGCAGCGCTGCTGTGACGCGGAACTGCTCAGCGGCTCTCAGCACGACCTGCCCTTGCTGCAGCGCACCCTGGCGCAGCTGGGCACACCCGATGCCGTGCAGCTGCGGGCGATCGCCGCCGCGTTCGGACAGGTGCTGCTGCATTCGCAACCGGGCAGCGAATGGGCGGTGGTGCGCGGTGCGCGGCAGCGTGGCCTGGCTGTACGCCGCTGCGGCACACTGCAATGGGTGTCGCCCGAGGGCGCACTGCGCTCGCATCTGCAAAGCCAGCGCAGCGCCGACCTGCAAGGTCTGCTCGCCATGCTGCTTGCACGACTGAATCCGCCGGCGCTCGCTGCGTGAACGTCAAGAGGCGGGGCTGGACGGGCGATAGCCGTCGTTCAGTGTCTTGAGAAAGGCGATGATGTCGCGCATGTCCTGCGCGGTCATCGCGGGTTGTTCGCCCGGTTTGCGGTTGAGCGGCGGATCTGTCACGTCCACGTTGGCGCGGTACGGCAGCGGCAAGTCGTTGTACTTCTGCACTTGGCCGTCCACGGTGGGATAGATCTTGCCCGGCTGCACATCGCGGAAGTTGTAGAAGTCCAGCACCTGCTTGAGCGAGTGATAAACCCCGTTATGGAAATACACCGGCCGCTGCGCCACATTGCGCAGCGTGGGGGTAAGGAACATGCCGCAGTAGGCAGTCTGGTTTTTCAGGTCGGTCCGGAAGGGGCCGCACAGCCCGATATCGAAGTAGTGCGGGTTCTGGTTCGCCAGAATATGTGGATTGCGCGGCACACCCAGCGCCTCGTACTGGGTGTCGGTGAACAGCGGCGGCAGACCGTCCGCGGTCGGCTTGTCCAGATGGCAGGCGGCGCAGTCGCCCTTTTTCACGTCATTGAACGCCAGGTAGCCGCGCATCTCCTGCGGTGACAGCCGCGCCTTGCCCTGCAGCCAGGCGTCGAACTTACTGCTGAAGGCATGAAAGCTCGGGTCTTCGATCTGATACCGGGCAATGGCGAACAGCGCCTCGGCCACCACCTGCTGCGGGCTGTCGAACACATTGGGGCCGAACAGCTGCACGAAGTCATGCGCATACGGCTGGCGTTCGATGATCGCAGCCACCCGCTGCGGGCTGCCGGCGTCCATTTCCACCGGATTGAACAGCGGCCCTTCTGCCTGCTGCTGCAGGGTATTGGCCCGCCCGTCCCAGAACAACCCGCCCTGCGGCACCAGATTCTGCGCGGCCTGTGCAGTGGCGGCGGCAGTCTTGGTGCTGCGGTGGGCCCCCTGCGCGGCCTGGATCAGCTGGGTCAGCGTGGTGCTTTCGTTGGTGTCGTTGTCGGGGCCGATGGAAAAATTCTGCTGCCGGTAGAGGTAGGCCAGCGACGGCGGCGGGCGAAAGCCGGATGAGGTCATATTCGGCCCGCCCAGCATCACCGGCCCACTGCCCGGTGGCGGGCCGTAGTCGGTGGCTGGATCGTGGCAGGAGGCGCACGACTGCCTGCCTGATGCCGACAATGCGGTGTCGAAGAACAACTGCCTACCCAGCAGCGCCACGGCCGACAGCGGCTGCCGTGGCGGCAGCACCAGCCGCACCGGGTGGGGGTTGCCGCCGAGCGCGAAAGTAAAGCACTGCACCGGATGCTGCAGCCAATCGATGGGGGGAATGCTCGGCTGCTCTCGCATACCCCAGGCCAGCGCGCCGCCGCCCCCCGCAAGGGCAGCGACCAGCGCAATGGCCAGGCGGCGTGCCCAGTGCGAGCGGCAGCACGGCCTGCTCGCAGGCGCCTGCGCAGCGGCCGAAGAAGCGACGGCATGGAGAGATGAGGTAACGGACATGGTGCGGCTGCACGGCGAATTTCAGTCTGTTCCGCGAGTCACGTCACGGACGAAACCCGCGGAAAAGACCGCCCCAAGCGGGGCGCGGTCTGCAGCGAAGGCCTGTTCAGCCGATCAGCTTTGCTTGGTGAACAGCGAGACGTCGAACTGCGGTGTCAGGCTGCCCGCAGGCGGAGTGCTCAGCACCGTGCCCTGTACCGGATCGATGAACACCTTGGGCACGCTGCCCACCGACTTGGTGAAGTCGAACAGGTTGTTGATCGACCCCGCCGTGGTGTCGAACGATCCACCGCCCAGGCGCTGACCGCCGAGCCAGTTGTCCTCGATGAACCGCACGATGGACGCCTGGCTGATGGGCGTGTGGCTCACATAGTTGGTCTTGGCCCAGGGCGAGATCACTAGGAAAGGAATGCGCGTGCCCGGACCGCAACGGCCATTGACCGGCTTGCCGTTCACGCCACTCAGCGGCGTGCCCTTGCCGCACACGCCCGCCCCATTGAGCTGGTCAGCCTGGCTGTCGAAGGAGGGATTGGTGGTGTTGGCAAACGCATGGTCATACCAACCATCGGAATCGTCCCAAGTGACGATCACTGCGGTGCTGTTCCACTGCGGCTGCTGCTCCAGGAAGTTGACGACTTGCGACACGAAGGCCTGCTCGTCCAGCGGATCGGAATAGCCGGCGTGGCCATCTTCGAAGGCCGGGGCCTTGAGATAGGCCACAGCAGGCATATTGCCGGCCTTCACTGCGGCGAAAAAGTCCCGCAGGCCATATTCGTGGTTGGCCGGATCGACGGTCTTGTTGTCAGTCTCCAGGGTGTGGCCGATAGCCAAGATCGAGCTCGGGCGGGCATGCGTGGGGTTGGCCGTGCTCTTGTCGTATTGGAACCAGTTGTGGTGCGGGATGTAGTCGCCCACAGTGGAGTTGACGACTGGTGAGAAGGTACTGCGCTTGCAGCCCGTCGTGCCGTTGGGGTTGGTCACACCAAGGTTGAACCCGCCCATGAACCCGCCCCAGGAAATGTTCTTACCGTTGAGCAGATCGCCGATGTTCTTGCCCGACATCGAGACTTGATTCGTTGGGCTGGAACAGATGTCATAGGCCGGATCGACATCGTTGATCATGGTGTAGCCGCCCTGCCCGTCGCTGATGTAGTACGAATACTTGCTCAGGGTAAAAGGCTGGTCCGTGGTCGCGACGAGATTCACGCCATTGGTCTGGCCGCTCACCGCCTCGAGCGCGCCCGGGGTGGACGGTCCATAGGTGTCGGTATAAGCGTCATCGCTCATGGCGAAGTTCTGCGCGTAGTTCCACAGCCCGGTGACGGTGTTGCCGTCGAAATAGCCCATGACCTGGCCCTTGGTACCGAAGGCGCCCACGCCGCCCGTCGTTGCCGCGCCGGTGTATTTGGGGAACAGGTCGGCCTTGCCGCCGTCGTAAGCCTGTTGCTCGGCGGTGTAAGCGTGGTTTTGGTCGGCGGTGGCAGCCTGGGTGCGGTCGAGACGGTAGGGCTCGGCGGCATCGGTGCCGTTGATGGAGTTGGTGAAGTTGGGGTTGTTGCTCAGCAGATTGGCGCTGACCAGATTGTTGACCGCAGGCGTGCCGGCCTTGGCGGTGAACGCCGGTTCGCCCGCCGGGTTAGTGGCCGTGGGATAGGTAGCGAAGTAGTGGTCGAATGACACGTTTTCTTGATACAGCACGACCAGATGCTTGATCGGCGTGGCCGTGGGAAAGGCGCGCGCCGCGGTGTAGTTGGTGCCGGGCACGGTAGCGGCGCTGGAGCCGCCGCCGCAGGCGGCCAGGCAGGCGGCCACCCCGGCCACAGCCGCGGTTGCCAGAAGAGTTTTGCGCAACATGAGAGACTCCCTCAGGGTTGTGAACGAAGGTGACGGGCCGCACGGCGCCGGATCTTCAGACGATCCCATTCTTGGAAGCCGGTATGACGGCTACGTGACCGGCGCGGCCACGGAAACACTTGCTTGCAGGCGATACAGCCTGCTTACAGACCTACCGCGCCAGGCTCTTGAGCGCGGCGCGGATGCCGTCGCCCACGCTGCAGCCTTCGGGCAACGCCTTGACCGCGGCTGCCGCCTCGCGCTCGGAGTAGCCCAGTGCGATCAGGGCCTGTAACACATCCGACAGGCTGCCGGCGGCAGCGGCCGTGGCACCGCCGCCCAGATCGGGCCCTAGCTTGCCCTTGAGTTCGAGCAGCAGGCGCTCGGCGGTTTTTTTGCCGATACCGGGCACGCGGGTGAAGCGCGCCGCATCCTGCTGCGCGACCGCCTGCGCGATCTCTGTCACGCTCAGCCCCGAGAGCACCGCCAGCGCAATACGTGGGCCGATGCCGCTGATCTTGAGCAGCTCGCGAAAGGTGGCGCGCTCGCCTGCGGTGGCAAAGCCGTAGAGCAGGTGCGCGTCTTCGCGGATGACGGTGTGGGTCAGCAGGGTCACGGTGTGCCCGACCGCCGGCAGGTCGTAGAGCGTGCTCATCGGCACATCGACCTCGTAACCCACTCCGCCGACATCGAGCAGGATTTGCGGCGGGGATTTGTCGAGCAGTGTGCCGTGCAGTCGTCCGATCATGCACAGACTTTAGCAGCGCGCGACGGGGTCGCCGCCAAGGCAACACTGCATCAGCCCTTCTGGTGCTGCGCACCGAGCTGCGGGATGGGATGCAAGACGCACACCACAGCCCTCGCCCAGCGATGGCGAGGAGGTGCAACACGGCAGACTGCCCGCAGCCCGGATGCGCAGCGCGAAGGGGACTTGTTCAGTGTTGCTCTAACATGCCCGGATTGTTCCGCGACTTCCTCCATGACCCGACCCTCCTCCTACAGCAAAGACGATCTGATCGCCTGCGGCGAAGGCCGCCTGTTCGGCCCCGGCAACGCGCAACTGCCGCTGCGCGAGATGCTGATGATGGATCGCATCACCCTGATCACCGACGAAGGCGGCACCTACGGCAAGGGCCACATCCTGGCCGAGCTCGACATCCACCCGGACCTGTGGTTTTTCAAGGTGCACTTCCAGGGCGACCCGGTGATGCCCGGCTGCCTGGGGCTGGATGCGATGTGGCAGCTGGTGGGCTTTTATCTCGGCTGGATCGGCGCGCCGGGGCGCGGCCGGGCACTGGGTGTCGGCGAAGTCAAGTTCACCGGACAGGTGCTGCCCAGCGCCAAGCTCGTGCAGTACCGCATCGACCTCAAGCGCGTGATCAACAATCGCCTGGTCATGGGCATCGGCGACGGGGTGATGTGCGTCGATGGCCGCGAGATCTACACCGCCAAGGATTTGCGCGTCGGGCTGTTCACTTCGACCGAGGGGTTCTGAACGCCAATGCTGCGGGCTGCGCGTTTACCCTAGAGCAAGCGACATCGGATTTTGTTATTTTCTGCATCAATCGTTGCAGATCATGTCGGTTCGATGGACGATTGCAGCCTGCTCGCCGCCTGTGCGCAAGGAGACACCCAAGCGCTCGAACGCCTGCACGCCCGCCATGCCCGCGCAGCGTTCGCGTTTGCGCTGCGGCTTTGCGGGCGAGCGCAAGATGCCGACGACGCTGTCGCCGAGGCGTTCGTCACCGTCTGGCAGCAAGCGGCGCGCTACGACCGTCGCTCGAGCGTGCGCACCTGGCTCCTCGGCATCGTCCGCCACAAGGCGCTCGATCTGCTTCGCCGGCGTGAGCAGGCACCGGCTGCGGCCGACGAGGACGAAGCGCCCGCCGTCGAGACCGCCGACCCAGGCGCAGATCCGTTCGTGCAACTTGCGCGGCAGCAGCAGGTCGAGCAACTGCAAGCTTGCCTCAATGCGCTGCCGCTGCCGCAGCGCGAGGCGCTTTACCTTGCGCTGGTCGAGGGTTTGACGCTGCGCGAGATCGCCGCGATCCAGCAGGTGCCAGACAATACGGTGGCCACCCGCATCCACCACGCCAAGCGTAAGCTGCGCGACTGTTTGATGACCGCAAGCGGATTGAAGAACCCGGGCGCGCGGTGCGACTCAGCAACATGAGCACCCCACCCACCCAGCCCTCCGAGCGCGACGACCCGCTTGCGCCGCACAGCGAAGCCGAGCGTCTCTGGCTTGCGCATAGCGCCGAACAGCTGCGCGCGCAGCGCGACGCACTCGACGTCTCGGCCAACTGGTCTCGCATCGCGCAGCGTCTGCACACCAGCGAGGCCACGGGTTCGCCACAGCAAACGCCGCAGCCGCATCGCACGACTGCCACCGGGCTTACCGCGCTCGGCGCCTGGCTGTCGAGCTGGCGGCAAGGGTTGGCCGGCTTTGCTGTGGGCGCCGCAGCGGCGGCGGTGGTGATAGCGTTCACACTCAGCCCGGCGCTGCACGGGCCGGCGCAGACTGGCACCACGCTGCAGCCGCTCGGTCAGGCGCAGCCCGCCTCGGTCGAGACGGTGCAGCTGCAGATCGTCTTTCGCGATCAGGCGCGCATCGCCGAGGTGCGCGCGACGCTGCAGGCAGCCAGTGCCAGCGTGCACGACGGGCCAAGCCGCCTTGGCGTCTGGCAGGTCGAGGTGCCGAAGGCGCGGGCCAGCGCCGCGCTCGAGCAACTCGCCAAAAGCGCCGTGGTCGAGCACATCGCGCGCCAGCCATGAGGCGCCGCCTGCTTGTCGGGCTCGCGCTTGCGCTGTTCGGCGCGGCAGCCAGCGCACAGACTCCCCAAGCCGAGCCGGGGCCGCGAGGCGGGATCGGTCTGGGCGTGCAGATCGACCTCGGCGCACTCTTGCGCGCTGCCGGCGCGTTGCTGCGCGGTGCGCCGCAGGCCAGCGACGCCGAGCCCTACGTCCCCGAGCAACTGATCGCCGCCTGGGACGACTCAGACCCCGTCACCGCAGCCGAACTCGCCGCCGCGGTGCAGGCAAACGTCGTGCAGGATGAAACGCTGCCCGCGCTCGGTCTGCGGCTTGCCGTGCTGCAGCTGCCCGCGGGCGACCCGCCACAGGCGCTGCAGACGCTGCGCGCGCGCTTTCCACAGATCGTCGTCGATCGCCACAGCCTGCTGCGCGCGCAAACCGCGGGGGCCGCGCGGCAATACGCCGCCGCGCTCGTTGGCGCCGGGCAGGCCGCGCCGCCGCTGCCGCGCGCGGTGCGCATCGGCGTCATCGACGGCGACGCCGGCGCGCCGGCGCCCGCACTCGATTTGGCCGGGTTCGATCGCCAGGCTTTCGTCGCGCAGCCCGCCGGCGGGGAGCACGCGGCGGCGGTACTTTGCGAGCTTGCCTGCGCCGCTGACACCGGCTTTGCTGGCTTCGCCCGCGGCAGCATGCTGCTCGCCGCCACCGTGCTCACACGCAGCGGGCCGGGCGCTGCATCGGCGCCGAGCGCCGCCGTCGTGCGCGCGCTCGACTGGATGCTCGCGCGCGCCGCCGCCGTCGTCAATCTCAGCCTAGGCGGGCCGCCGGACGCGGTGCTCGCGCTCGCCGTGCAGCGTAGCCTGCAACGCGGGCTGACGCTAGTCGCCGCCGCTGGCAATGGCGGCAACCAGGCACCGCTGCCTTACCCGGCGGCGCTTCCCGGGGTGATTGCCGTTGCCGCAGTCGATGCCGATGCCAAACCCTACGCCGCAGGCAACCGCGGCGCGAACCTGCGCATTGCCGCGCCCGGAGTCGACCTCTGGCTGCCGGTCGGCGGCGGCGCCTACCTCAGCGGCACCTCGTACGCCGCGCCGATCGTCACCGCCTGGATCGCGCAGCGGCTTGCGCGCGGCCTGCCGGCAGATGCTGCCGCGGTCTGCGCCAGCGCCCGCGACCTGCCACCGCCCGGCTCTGACCCGATCACCGGCTGCGGCCTGCTGCAGTGGGCGCGGTAGCGCCCCGCTCGCTCGGGTGTGGCCAGGGCCGCTGAGGGTTGAAGAAGCGCCGTACTCGCGGCCGACTCAAGGGTGTCCCAACACCCCAAGGAGTCGACCATGTCCGCTGCACGCACTTTCTTCCACTCTGTTCGCAGCCCTTGTGCTCGTCAGCGCGCACGCCAACCCACCTGGCGCTGCAGCGCAGGACGCCCGCGTTCTGCGCGGCAAGATCACGCAGCCGGTGCCGCGCGAGCGACCGCCCCGGCAGCTCCCGCCGCTCCCGGCTCGCCCGGTGACGGCACGCAGCTGCAACGCGGCATCGAGAAAAAGACATCCTCCGCGGAATGGCCATCGCCAAACCCGGCGCGATCACGCCCCACGCCAAGACCGCGCAGCCGATCGCGTGCCCGCCTTGCGACACCTTGCCTAAGTCGCCGGACGCGACGCGGCGCAATTGAAGAAAACCGCCGGCTGCAGCGACTCAGCAGCAGCAAAGGCCGATATGCCAAGGCTCGAGTCCCACCATCCGATTCAAGGAGTTACGACCATGCACTCACTTCGCTTTGTCATCGTCGGCGCGGCGGTCGCGCTCGGCAGCTTCAGCGCAGCGCAAGCCGCGCAAAATCAGGGAAATCACCCGCCGCTGACCACTTCGCCAACGCACACCATTTCGGCCAAACCGCATCAAGAAAAAATCAAACTCCCGCAGACGCCCTCACCCGGCAGGCCGCATCTTGCACCGCACCCCATCGAGGACCGCAAGGGGCCGTTGCCCAAGCCGACGCCGGATTGCGGCCCGACCTTCCCTGGCAAACCCGGAACCTCGACCTGCTGAACCATAGGAGCGCGATCATGCAAACCAAACACGCCTTGCTGGCCAGTCTCCTTTTTGCGGTGTTCAGCGGCCCGGCGCTGGCCGTGCCACCGGTCAAGGATCCCTGTCCACCGGGACAGGTCTGGTCACCCAAGCTCAAGATGTGCCTGAAGGCTGACCATGCCCGTGCCGAACCTGGAGTGCCAAAAAACGATCCCGAAGTCGGGCCGCAAGACCCCGGCGCGGGCGGGCCGTGGCCGCATCCGATCGATCCGCTGCCGCCGAAGCCGAGGCATGTTGGCAGCGCGGTCGATCTGCCGGTGCGGCCGCATATGCCGCGCGACCCGGGCGATGGTTCGGGGCAGCAACCGGTCGACCCGGGTGGCACCGCAGTGCCCGTTCCGGTCAAGCCTCGGCCAGTTACCGCCCCGGTGAAGCCCCATCCGATCGACAAGGTCAAGCCGGTGCCAATCGAGGATTGTCGCAAGGTCAAGCCACCGACCTGCTGAACCTGACGCACCCCGATTCGATGAGACGATGAGCAAATCAGGTCGATACAAGCCGGTGCATGCAGGCGGCATGCGCGTTGGCGTTGATCACACGGCGGGGTGTCGGCTCCGTCGTGTGACTGGCAAGCCAAGCTCAAGGGAGATGAAGATGAAGGTGAAAACGCAGCTCGCTTTGCTTGTGACCGTCGCCGTGCTGATCGGCGGCTGCGCCGCGGTGCCGGAACCGAAGGTCTACGGGCCGGAGGCGACGATGCAAAAGCTCGCAGTGCGGTTCGGCACCGTGGTCGCAGTACGCGAAGTGACCCTCGAGGGAGTGCAAAGCGGAGCAGGCGCGACGGTCGGTTTGGGCCTTGGCGGTTTTGGCGGGTCGAACGTGGGCGGTGGCAACGGCCAGATCGTCGGCAGCATCGTCGGCGCTGGGATCGGCCAGCTCGCCGGCAGCCAGGCCGAGCGACATTTATCGCGCCGCAAGGGATTGGAGATCACCTACCGAGAAGATGACACCGGCCAACTGTTCGTCGTCGTCCAGGCCATGGACGAGCAGGCGTTCAAACCTGGCGACCGCATTCGCGTGCTGGAGGGACAGGGCTCGGTGCGCGTGTTCAAGCTCTGAGTGCGTCGCCCGACACCTGATTTGATGGCCAAGGCGAGCGCGGTTTGCCCCGATGCACATCGCCTGCTGCTTTGAACACAGATGGTCCATTAGCAGGCCGTTGAAAAACGTCGCGAGGATGGCCAGATGCAAGGCACACGGCGCGCAGCGACCGAGACATATCAAATAGATAGGCGAGGCAGCGCGCACCGTGCAACGCCGCAGATGGCCCACCGCAGTAGTTTTTCAACGGCCTGTTAGGCGGTGCACCCTGCACATGCGCTGGCGGGTGATTTGGGGAGTTTTTGCCCCCGCGCTTCGCGCCTACAGCGAAGGCGATGAGCTTGTCGCGCAGGGCCAAATCCCTCTCCAACCCACCACGCCATCATCCCATCCCCTCATGAACAATCTGGGTTGAAGGCAAAATATGACGATTCGTATCAAAGGAGTCTCATCATGTCAGCCAAAGCAGGATCTTCCGCGCTCAGCCGGCGCGCCGTGTTGCGCTGGGGTGCGGCGGCGACCGCGGCCACCGCAGCGGCAGCAACCGTGCCGCCGCTGGCCGCCTTTGCGCAGCAGGCGCTCGATTTCGTCCGCGGCCCCAGGGTGCCGGACGTGCCGTTCACCCGGCTATCCGATCATGTGTACGTGATCTACGCCGCCGACGGCTTTCCGACCGAGCGGAACCAGGGGATGATGAGCAACATCACCGCGGTTCTGACCGCCAAGGGGGTCGTCATCCTCGATTCGGGCGCTTCGGTGCAGATCGGCGAAATGGCGATCCGACAGATCAAGACCCTAACCGACAAGCCGGTGATCGCGGTGTTCAACTCGCACTACCACGGCGACCACTGGCTCGGCAACGATGCCTTCGTCACTGCCTATGGCGAGAAACTGCCGATCTACGCGCTCAAGCGCACGCGCGAAGAAATCCTCGGCAACACCGGCACCGAATGGCAACAGGCGATGCTCAAGTGGACGAACCAGTCGACCGCGGGCACGCGCATCGTCGCGCCCAATACCGATGTCGCGCACGGACAGGTGTTCGACTATGGCGACGTCACCCTGCGGCTGCATCACTATGGCACCGCGCACACTCCATCGGACCTGTGCATCGAGGTGGTGCAGGACAGGCTCACCTATGTCGGCGACGTGATGATGGACCGCCGCATCGCCAATATGGACGAGGGCTCCTTCTCCGGCTCGCTCGCCTATATGGACGCGCTGGAAAAGAACATCCGGGGGAGCAACTGGCTGCCCGGCCACGGCCATGCCGGGCGCGAGGTCATGCGCTGGCAACGCGAGCTGTTCGCCGCGATCTGGGAACACGCACAAAAGGCCGCGAAGGACTTTGCCGGGCCCGATGCCGCCATCGCCGCAGCCAAGGCCGACCCGCGCGTGGCCTCCAAGGCGAAAGAGACCGCTGGCTGGGATAACAACATCGGCAAGTACATCAGCCTGGCGTATCTGGAGGCCGAGCAGAAGGTCTGACCCGCCGTGCGGCGGACAAGCAACTACCGCACCCGCTCTACCGCCAGCGGCGTTTTGACCTAGCCGCGGAACTCCGACAGAGTGATGATCGGGTCGGCCAGTTCGCCGTTCGCGGTGAAATGGATCTCGCTGTTGGTCACGCCGTCATAGTGGATGTCGCGGATATCCTTCAGGTAGACCTTGGGGTTGCCCGACCCGGCTTTCATCATCGCGTGCGCCAGCACCATTGCGGCGTCGTCCGCATTCGGAGAATAGAGCTGGAAGGCCGCGGCACTGAACTCGGCGTCGTCACGCGCCTTCCACGCCTTGCCCTTGGGCAGCGCCGACAGCGGCGCGCAGATGCCGTCGCCACCCATCAGCCGCGCGGCCATGCCGCGCTTGTTCGCCGTGGCCGCGAACACGTCGGCCAGCCCCTGACCATAGGCGGTGCGGTCGTCCACCACCGCCAGGCGCTGCACCTTCAGGGTGTCGTGGGCATATTCGGCACGCCCCGCGCCCAGTGCGTTGTCATTGGCGATCATGCGGAAAGAGGTCTTGTAGCCCTGCTCGGCAATCTTCGCAGAGGTGGATGACGGGGTGATCTGCGCAATACCGGCTTGCCACCGATCTTGGCATGCTCGGCGTTGAGCTGGTTCAACGCCGTCTGCGCACCGTTGCTACAGGGATTCAGTCGACCAGCCGCCCGCCGCGTCTACGCAGGCCGCGCAGCTGCGCCGCGCTCATGGTGCCGGCCTTGCCGACCCCGTTCGCCGCCCCGAACGCAGGGTGACGCACCGCTGCCAGTCCGCGCTGCGCGTGGGCGTGGCAGATCGCCAGACCCAACGCGTCGGCCGCGTCCGGCCCCGGCTGGCCAGGCAGTGCCAGCAGCCGCGCGACCATCTGCTGCATCTGCGTCTTGCTGGCACGGCCATAGCCAACGATGGATTTTTTGAGCTGCAGCGCGGTGTACTCGACCACAGGCAAGCCCTGTGCCACCAGCGCCGCGATCGCCGCGCCGCGCGCCTGACCGAGCAGTAGTGTGGACTGCGGGTTGACGTTGACGAACACGATCTCGACCACCGCCACATCGGCCTGCGCCTGCTGCGCCACCGCACTCACCCCGTCAAACAGGGTTTTCAGCCGCTCGGGCAGCAAGCCTCTGGGAATGCGGATCGCCCCGCTGGCCTGATACGCGAGCCGCTGGCCCACGGCGTCGATCACGCCATAGCCGGTGGTGTTGAGCCCGGGGTCAATGCCGAGGATGCGCATCGCTTGCGCGCGCCGCTGCGCGTCAGTGTCGGAAATGCCGCATGCCAGTAAGCACCATGGCCATGCCGTGCGCATTGGCCGCCTCGATGACCTCGGCATCGCGCACCGAGCCGCCGGGGTGGATGACCGCGGTGATGCCGGCCTGCGCGGCGCTGTCGATGCCGTCGCGGAACGGGAAGAAGGCGTCCGAGGCCATGACCGAACCCGGCACCGGCAAACCGGCCTGCTCGGCCTTGATCGCGGCGATGCGCGCGGAGTTCACCCGGCTCATCTGCCCGGCACCAATGCCGATGGTGCGCTGGTCTTTGGCATAGACGATGGCGTTGGACTTGACGAACTTGGCCACGCGCCAGGCGAACAGCAGGTCGCGCAGTTCGGCCTCGGTAGGCTGGCGCTGGCTCGCGATCTGCAACTCGCCGTGCAGGGCCAGATCGGCGTCCTGCAGCAGCAGCCCGCCGTTGACCCGCTTGGCATCGAACCGGGGGGCTGGCTGCGCGTCCCAGCTGCCGCAGACGAGCAGCCGCACGTTCTTCTTCGCCGCGCAGATGTCGATCGCCGCCGGCGACACCGCAGGCGCGATGATCACCTCGACGAACTGCCGCTCGACGATCGCCTGCGCGGTGTCGGCGTCAAGCTCACGGTTGAATGCGATGATGCCGCCGAAGGCCGACTCGGTGTCGGTGGCATAGGCGCGGTCGTACGCGGCCAGCAGCGTGTCGCCGTACGCCACGCCGCAGGGGTTGGCATGCTTGACGATGACGCAGGCCGGGCCGTCGGCGAACTGCTTGACACATTCGAGCGCGGCGTCGGCGTCGGCGATGTTGTTGAACGAGAGTTCCTTGCCCTGCAACTGCCGCGCAGTGGCGATGCTGGCCTCGCGCGCGCCGGGTTCGACATAGAACGCCGCAGCCTGATGCGGATTCTCGCCGTAGCGCAGGTCTTGCTGCTTGGTGAAGGTGAGGTTGAGCTGGGCAGGAAAGTTGCTGCGCGCGCCGTCGTCCTGCAGCGCGGATAGGTAGTTGGAAATCGCCGCGTCGTACTGGGCGATGCGGTTGAACGCGGCGACCGCCAGGCGAAAGCGCGTGGCATCGCTGACCTTGCCGGCTGCGCGCAGCTCCTCCACCACCACGGCGTAGTCGGCCGGATCGGTGACCACTGCGACATGCTGATAGTTCTTCGCGCCCGAGCGCACCATCGCCGGGCCGCCGATGTCGATGTTCTCGATCGCATCGGCAAGGCTGTGCGGCTTGGCCACCGTGGCCTCGAAGGGATAGAGGTTGACGCAGAGGATGTCGATCGGCGGCAGGTCGTGCGCTGCGGTCTGCGCCACATGCTCGGGCAAATCGCGCCGCGCCAACAGCCCGGCGTGCACCTTGGGATGCAGGGTCTTGACCCGGCCATCGAGCATTTCGGGAAAGCCGGTGTAGTCGGCCACCTCGAGCACGGGCAGACCAGCCCCCTGCAGTAGCCTGGCGGTGCCGCCGGTGGACAGCAGACGCACACCGAGTGCGTGCAGTTCGCGCGCGAAGTCGAGCACGCCAGTCTTATTGGATACGGAAATCAGGGCTTGCATGGAGGTCTCGAAAAAAGAAAAGAGAGGCGGATCAGAGCAGCTTGTGTTCGGCCAGTTTTTTGCGCAGGGTGTTGCGGTTGATGTCCAGCCAGCGCGCAGCCAGCGACTGGTTGCCTTCGGCATGGCGCATCACGGTGGCCAGCAGCGGTTTTTCCACTGCCTGCATCACCATGGCGTGAATGCCGTGCGGCTCGGAGCCGCCGAGGTCACGGAAATAGCCTTCCAGGCTCTCGATCACGCACTGTTCGAGGGTTTTGCGTTGCGGGTTCATGCGGCGGCGGCAAGCGGGAGGGTGAAGGTGGGCTGAGGCTGATCGTCACCGAGCAGGCGGCGCAGTGCGGCCAGTTGCTCGGCGGCGGTCTGCAGGGTGTTGAAGTACTGGCGGAACGCGGCGCCGCCTTCCAGATTGGCCACATACCAGCCGACATGCTTGCGCGCAGTGCGCACGCCGGTGGCCTCGCCGTACAGCGTGTAGTGGTCGTCGAGGTGGGCGAACAGCCAGTCGCGCCACTGCGCTGGCGCGGGGTCGGGCAACAACGCGCCGCATTCCAGATAGGCGGCGACCTGGCCGAACAGCCAGGGTCGGCCCATCGCCGCGCGACCAATCATCACCGCATCGGCCCCGGTGGCCTGCAGCACCGCGGCGGCCTTGTGCGGAGAGTCGATATCGCCGTTGGCCACCACGGGGATGGACACGCTGCGCTTGACCTCGGCAAGGGTGTGGTACTCGGCCTGCCCGCCGTAGCCCTGTTCGCGGGTGCGACCGTGCACCACCAGCATCGCGGCCCCCGCGGCCTCGGCCAGACGGGCGATGCGCGGGGCGTTGCGCGCGGCGTCGCACCAGCCGGCGCGCATCTTGAGCGTGACTGGCGCGCCGAATGGCCGGGCGGCCTGTACCGCGGCCTCGACCAGCCGCGCGGCCAGCTCTTCGTCCTGCATCAGCGCCGAGCCGGCCCAGCGGTTGCAGACCTTTTTCGCCGGGCAGCCCATGTTGATGTCGATGATGTGCGCACCGCGCGCCAGATTGTCCTGCGTGGCCTGCGCGATCTGCTGCGGGTCGGTGCCGACGATCTGCACCGCGATCGGCGCGGCCTCGCCGTCGTGGTTGACGCGGCGCGTGGTCTTGAGGCTGTCGCGCAGGTCGGGACGCGAGGTGACCATTTCGCTGACGCAATATCCCGCGCCAAGCTGCCGCGCGAGCCGCCGGTACGGCCGGTCGGTGACCCCGGCCATCGGCGCGGCGAACACGCGGTTTGCCAACAGATGCTGGCCGAGCTGCAGCGGCGTGCGCCAGTCGGCGCGCACCGCAAGGGGTGCGGAGTCGGCAAGGGCGGCGGGTTGGGTCATGGCGGAACGGCGTGCGCAGCGCAGCAGGCCAGGGCATGCGGCTGCCGCTTTTTTGCGCAGGGGGCAGATTCTATGCCTCGGGCGGCCGTGTCGGGCCACAGCCGCCAGCGCCGGCATCCGCCTGCTCGTCCGCCCGCGTCTGCCGCAGGCGAATCAGGCGCCAGACCTGCAGCTTGTCCTGCGCGCTCATGCTGCTCCAACGTGCGATTTCGTCCAGCGTGCGCAAGCAGCCGCGGCACAGGCCGCGTGTCTCGTCCATGGTGCAGACGTTGATGCAGGGAGAGGGCACCGCCATGGTCAGACCGCCTGGGTGACCGCACTGGGCGCGGTGCCGAGCCAGCGCGGCAGATCCTCGGGCCGCAGCGGGAACACCGCGTGCGGATGGCCTGCTGCGGCCCAGATGCAGGCAAAGCGCCACAGGCTCTGGTCGATCAGCGCAATCGGCGGCTGGACATGCCCCACTGGGCTGACCCCGCCGATGGCAAAGCCGGTGGCGGCGCGAACGAAATCAGCATCGGCGCGCGCCAGCCGGCCTACCTGCGCGGCCACCGCGTGTTCGTCCACCCGCCGGTCGCCCGCGCAGACCACCAGCACGGCGCGGTGGCTGTCCACATGGCGGAACACGATGGACTTGGCGATCTGCCCGAGCTGCACCCCGAGCGCGTCAGCAGCCTGCTGCGCGGTGCGTGCGGCGACGTCGAGCAGGACCGGCTGCCCGGCATGGCCGAGCGCGGCCAGCGCATCGATCACGCGCTGCACCGAGTCGCTCGGGCGGCTGATGGCGTGCGTCGGCATGGTACGGCTCATGCGGTGCAGGCGCGCTCGCCCTGCTCGGCGGCCCACCGGGCCAGCAGCGCGCGCCCGGCGCGGCTGTGGTTCGGGCGGCCGATGGCGCGGGTAATGAAGTCGCCGGTCTGCACCACCGCGCGCAGATCGACCCCGGTGTCGATGCCCAAACCGTGCAGCAGGTAGAGCAGGTCTTCGGTGGCGAGATTGCCGGTGGCGCCCTTGGCATAGGGGCAGCCGCCCAGCCCGGCGACCGAGGAATGAAAGCTCGCCACGCCTATTTCCAGAGCGGCAAGCACATTGGCCAGCGCCTGGCCGTAGGTGTCGTGGAAATGACCGGCCAACTTGGCGATCGGAAACACCCGCGACGCGGCCTCGAACACCGCCTGCACCGCGCCGGACGTGCCCACGCCGATGGTGTCGGCGATGTCGATGCTGTCGCAGTCCAGATCGGCTAGGCGCTGGACCACGTCGGCCACGGCCGCAGGACGCACCTCGCCCTGGTACGGACAGCCCAGCGCAACCGAAATGCTGCCGCGCAGCCGCACCCCGGCGGTCTTCGCCGCCGCGGCCACCGGGCGGAAGCGCTCGATCGATTCAGCGATCGAGCAGTTGATGTTTTTCTGCGCAAACGCCTCGCTCGCTGCGGTGAACACCACGACCTCGTCCACGTGGGCAGCGAGCGCCGCCTCCATGCCTTTGAGATTGGGCACCAGCGCGGAATATCGCGTGCCGGGACGGCGGCGGATACCGGCCATCACCTCGCTGCTGCCGGCCATTTGCGGCACCCACTTGGGCGAGACGAAGGCCGCGGCCTCGATCTGCGGCATCCCTGCGGCGGACAGCCGGTCGATCAGGTCGATTTTGACCGCAGCAGGTACCGGGTTGGCCTCGTTCTGCAGGCCGTCGCGCGGGCCGACCTCGACCACTTCGACGGCCTTGGGCAAAGCGTTCAACGTGTGCATCGGTTTGTCTCCAGCTCAGTACCCCAGCCGCATGTCGACCACGCCGCTGGGCGATTCGCCGCGCTCGATCGCGGCGATCTTGCGCACGATCTGCGCTGCCGCCGGGCCGACCAGGGTTTGCGCCGCCACATGCGGGGTGATGCGCACCCGCGGGTGGCGCCACAGCGCATCGTCCGCAGGCAGCGGCTCGGTGGCAAACACATCGAGCAGCGCGCTGGCCAGGTGCCCGGACTGCAGCAGATCGAGCAGGTCGGCCTGGTCGATGACCGCGCCGCGGCTGGCGTTGATCAGGTGCGCACCCTGCGGCAGACGGCTCAGCGCAGCGTAGTCGAGCAAGCCGCGGGTGTCTGCGGTCAGCGGCAACAGCACCACCAGCACCCGGGTCTGCGCGAGAAATTCGTCCAGGCCGCCCAGTGCAGTCACCGGGCAGTTCAGCCCAGCAACCGGCCGGCCGCTGCGGGTGCAGGCGTGGATCGGAAATTCCATCGCCGCCACGCGCCGCGCGGCGGCAGCACCCATCTGCCCCAGGCCGAGGAAGCCCACGGTAAAACTGGCGCGCGGCGGCAGCGGCAGCGGCTCCCAGCGCCGCTGCGCCTGCTGCCAGGCATAGTCCAGCATGCGACGGTAGGCATGCAGCACGCCCTCAGCCACATAGTCGGCCATCTGCCGCCCCATGCCCGCGTCCTCCAGGCGGACCAGCGGCACGCCGGGGTGCAGACGGTGCAACAGCGGCGCGATCGCGTCCACCCCGGCGCCGAGGTTGAACACCGCGCGCAGCCCCATCTGCCCGGCCAGCCACTCGGCGTCGGGACGCCAGACCAGCACGAACTCGGCCTGCGCGTCGCGGTCGGCGCAGGCGTCAATCACGTCGATCGCCAGCCCTGTTTCCTTGGCGTGTTGCATCAGCGCGTCGCGCCAGCGGCGAAACGGCTCGTCCGGATCCCAGACCGCCAGTCTCATGGAGTCGATCCTTCCTCTTGCAACGCGGCCAGGCGCAGCAGCTCAGCGCCTTCGCTGACCTGGTTGCCCACCGCGTGCAGCAGTTCGCTCACCCGCCCCGCAGACGGGGCATGCAGAGTGTGCTCCATTTTCATCGCTTCGAGCACCAGCAGCGGCGCACCGGCCTCCACGGCATCACCCGGCTGCACATGCAGCGCGATGATCTTGCCGGGCATCGGTGCGGTCAGACGCCCCGCCCCCTGCACCGCAGTGGCATGACCCAGATCGGGGCCGCGCCGCTGCAGCAGCGCCTGCTCGCCCGCAGCGAACACGGCAAAGCCTGCCGCGCCTAGCCGCACCACATCCATCTGCGCGCGCTGCGGCCCGACGGTGAGCACCAACGCGCGCGCGTTTTCGGCCCGCGCGGCGCGCACACTGCAGGCAAAGGGCTGCGGTGCGTCCAGCCCGGGCGCCAGAAGCTGCATCGGCTGCTCACCGCTGGCGTAGAACAGCTCGCAGCGCAGCTCGCCCCACGGGCTGTCGAAGGCAAAGGCGCGCGGCGGCAGCGCGCCGGTAGTGAACCCGTCGCAGGCGGACCAGGGATCGGCGGTCTGCGCGGCGCGCTCGTCCTCGAGCAGCGCGCCGATTGCCGCGGCGCAGGCCAGGTGCGGCGTGATCGCAGGCGGCGCAAGCAGCGCATCCTGCCGGCGGGCGATCAGCCCGGTATCGACCGCGCCGGCGGCGAACGCCTCCTGCCCGAGCAGGCGGTGGAGGAACTGCACATTGGTCTGCAACCCGGCGATGTGCGTTGCCGCCAGCGCCTGCCGCAGTCGCAGCCGCGCCTGCTCGCGCGTTGGCGCCCAGGCGATGAGCTTGGCGATCATCGGGTCGTAATACGGGGTGATCGCATCGCCTTCGCGCACCCCGCTGTCGATGCGGATACCGGATTCGCCCACCACACCGAACGCGGCGTGCGGCGGCAGCGCCAGCCGCTGCAGCACCCCGGTGGACGGCAGAAAGCCGGCCTCGGGATGCTCGGCGTAGATCCGCGCCTCGATCGCGTGGCCGCTTGCGCGCACCTGCTCCTGCATGATCGGCAGCGGCTCGCCTGCGGCCACGCGCAACTGCCACTCGACCAGATCTAGCCCGGTGATCGCCTCGGTCACCGGATGCTCGACCTGCAGCCGGGTGTTCATTTCCATGAAGTAGAACTGCTGCGGCACTCCGGCTTCGGTGCATTCGACGATGAACTCCACCGTGCCCGCGCCCACATAGCCCACCGCCTGCGCCGCGGCCACGGCGGCAGCGCCCATGTCACGCCGCATGGCCTCGGACAGTCCCGGCGCCGGCGCTTCCTCGATGACCTTCTGATGGCGGCGCTGCATCGAGCAGTCGCGCTCGAACAACCACAGGCAATGGCCGTGACGGTCGGCGAACACCTGGATTTCGATATGCCGCGGCCGCAGCACCAGACGTTCGATCAGCACCGCGTCGTTGCCGAAGCTGCTGCGCGCCTCGCGGCGGCAGGAAGCCAGCGCGGCAGCGAAGTCTGCAGCAGCATGCACCTCGCGCATGCCTTTGCCACCGCCGCCCGCGCTGGCCTTGATCAGCAGCGGATAGCCAATGCGCGCCGCCTCCAGCGCCAGCCGCGCGTCGTCCTGCTCGGCCCCGTGGTAGCCGGGCACCAGCGGCACGCCTGCAGCCTGCATCAGCCGCTTGGACTCGGCCTTCAGCCCCATCGCCTGCATCGCTTCGGACGGCGGGCCGATGAACACCAGACCGGCCTGCGCGCATTGCTGCGCGAACGCCGGGTTCTCGCTGAGAAAGCCATAGCCCGGATGGATGGCCTGCGCGCCGGTCTGCAGCGCCGCCTGCACGATGCGCGCGCCGCACAGATAGCTGGCAGTCGCCTCGGCCGCTCCGATGCACACCGCCTCGTCACAGGCGGCCACATGCGCGGCCTGCGCGTCAGCCTCGGAATACACCGCAACCGTCTGGATGCCGAGCCGCCGGCAGGTGGCAGCCACGCGGCAGGCAATCTCGCCGCGATTGGCGATCAGGACTTTCGAGAACATTTCAGCACTCTCCAATCGGGACTCAGCTCCTGTCGCGAAAGCGCACATCGGTCGCGCCGGACGCGGTCTCGGCCTTGCCGCTGAACAGGCGCACCATGCGTCCGAGCAGACCACGCACGAAGTGAAAGCTCTTGCGCGCCAGCCACACCATTCCCACCAGCACCAGCGCCAGCGCAATGAAAAACAGCACCGGATGCAGCCAGGCCAGCCACAGGCCACCCAGCACCATCGCGTCCTCGCCAAAAGACGCACCGATGTTGGAAAACGGCTCGGGCGAGGTATTGATCGCCGCGCGGGTGGACAGCTTGGTGCCGTGGCTGACCGCAGCCAGGCTGCCACCGGCCGCAGCCGCCAACGCCGCAACGAAAGTGTGATCCAGCCCGAACACGCTGGCCGCGAGCACCGCGCCCGCCGGGATGCGCAGCAGGGTGGAGATGAAGTCGAGCAGGCTGTCCACCCCCGGAATCTTGTCGCCGACGAACTCGAGCAAGGCCAGAACCCCGGTGATGCCCACCGCCAGCGGGCTGGCGAGCGCCTGCAGCCCGGCGGGCAGTTGCACCCACCCGGCCAGCCCCGCGACGCCGACCGCGAACATCACCAGAAAGGCGCGCATACCGCTGGCCCAGCCCAGCGCGGCGGCCAGCGCGAGCAGTTGCAGAGTATCGAGGGTGGGGGCTTGCATCAATGGCCTCAGGCAGTTTGCTGCAGGGGGATGGCGCGGCGCATGGTGGGATGATCTGGCGCGGCATCGGCGGGCAGGCCCTCAGCACGCAGCCCGAGACGGGCGAACAGCGCGCGGTCAGCCTGGACCTCGGCATTGCCAGTGACCAGCAGGGTATCGCCGTAAAAGATTGAGTTCGCCCCGGCGAGCAGGCACAGCGCCTGGATGCCATCGCCCAGTTCGCGCCGTCCCGCGGACAGCCGCACCCAGGCGCGTGGCATGACAATGCGGGCTGCGGCCACGGTGCGCACGAATTCGAACGGGTCGAGGTCGGGCGCATGTTCCAGCGGCGTGCCGGACACACGCACCAGCGCGTTGATCGGCACCGATTCGGGGTACGGGTCGAGATTGGCCAGCTCAGCCAGCAGCGCGGCGCGGTCCAGGCGGCTCTCACCCATGCCGACGATGCCGCCGCAACACACTTTCATCCCGGCGGCGCGCACATGCCGAAGGGTGTCGAGCCGTTCCTGATAGGTGCGGGTGGTGATGATGTGGCCGTAGAACGCTGGCGAGGTGTCGAGGTTGTGGTTGTAGTAGTCCAGCCCCGCGCCGGCGAGCCGCTGCGCCTGCTCGGGGCGCAGCATGCCCAGGGTCATGCAGGTCTCTAAGCCAAGAGCCTTGACGCCCTCGACCATTCTGGCCACGGCGTCGATGTCGCGGTCCTTGGGCTCGCGCCAGGCCGCGCCCATGCAAAAGCGGCTCGCGCCTGCGTCCCTGGCCGCCCGGGCGTTGGCCAGCACGGTATCGAGGTCCATCAGCTTGCCCGCCTTCAGGCCGACATCGTGGTGCGCCGATTGCGGGCAGTAGCCGCAGTCTTCGGGACAGCCGCCGGTCTTGATCGACAGCAAAGAGGACAGCTGCACTTCGGTCGGGTCGAAATGCGCGCGATGGACCTGCTGCGCCTGCCACATCAGCTCGGGCAGCGGCTGGTCGAGCAGTGCTTGGATGCGTTCGAGTGTCCAGGGGGTCGGAGCGTTCATGGGATTGATGAGGTTGGTTCAGTCCGGGCTGGGCTCGGCCCAGCTCGGCTTGCGTTTTTCGAGAAAGGCGGCGATGCCTTCGCGCCCGTCGCTGCTGGCGCGGGCCTGCGCGATGCGTTCAGCGGTGTCGGCCAGCAAGGCCTCGCCCAGCGGATGATGCGCCACTTCGGCGATCAGCCGCTTGGCCGCGGCCAGCGCCTGCGGCGAGGCGGCCAGCAGCGCCTGCGTCCAGGCGTGCACCTGCGCATCCAGCGCGGCGGCATCTGCGACGACCTCATGCACCAGCCCGATGCGCTGCGCCGCGGCAGCATCGAACACTTCGGCGGTCAGGGTGATGCGCTGCGCCGCGCGCGCGCCGATGGCGCGCAGCACATGCGGCATGATGGTCGCCGGAATCAAGCCGAGCCTGACCTCGCTCAGGCAAAACCGCGCAGACGACACGCCCACCGCCAGATCGCAGGCCGCCACCAGGCCGACGCCGCCGGCGAACGCATCGCCCTGCACCCGCGCGATCACCGGCTTGGGACATTCGACCACGCTGCGCAGCATGCGCGCAAGCTGCAGCGCATCGTCGCGGTTCTGCGCCGGGGTGAAGCCAGCGAGCTGCTGCATGTAGCGCAGGTCGGCCCCGGCGCAGAATGCAGGCCCGCTGGCGGCGAGCACGACCACACGCACCTGCGGGTCTATGCCGAGTTCGACAAACGCCGTATGCAGCGCGGCAATCGTCTCGGCGTCAAAGGCGTTGCGCACCTCGGGGCGGTTCAGCGTGACCGTGGCCACCACCCCGGCGCGCTCCACCCGGACAACGGCAGCCGTGTTCATGCCGCTTCCTCGCGCAGCATGTAGATCAGGTCGAGCACCGGGGAAGGATGCCCCATCGCGGTCAGCGCAGCGGTGATCTGGCCGCGATGATGCGTGGCATGGTTGAACACATGCGCGAGCGTCAGCGCAAACGGCGAGGTGACCTGCTCGCCGCGGCTGGTGGTGTAGGCAAGGGACGAGGCCATGCGCTCGGGCGGCAGCGACGCGATGAACGGCTGCCATGCCTGCGCCACATCCAGCAAGCGCTGCGCCAGACAGGCGCGGTTGGGCTCGACCTCGGCGTCGAGCGCGATGCCAGCGGGCGAGACGCCATCGATGAAGCGGCGCTGCCACAGCAGCCCCTCGGCCACGAGCAGATGGTTGAGCGTGCCGTGGATGCTTTTGAAAAACAACCCGCAGTCACGCCGGTAGTCTGCCTCCGGCAGCAGCGCAATGTGCTTGGTGAGCAGCCGCCGCGTGGCCCAGAGGTGATAGCGGGCCAGGGTCTGGAAGTAAGCGCCCAGCGGATTCAGGACGTCCATGTGTCGATTTCTCCCACCAGTTTGAACACCTCGAAATCGGCGTCGCGGTGCAGCAGGGTATGGCCCTGCGTCATGCAAAAGCTGGCGAGCAGCCCATCGATCGGGCTGCGCACGCTGCGACCCTGCATGCGCAGTCGGCGGTAAAGATGGGCCGCCCGTACGGCCTGCGCATCCCCGCCAATGCTCACCTGCGGCAGTGCGCGCAGCAGACTTTCGGCCCGTTTCTGCGCACGCGACTCACGAAAACCGCGCAGCACTTCGAACAGCACGAGATCGGCCACCCCGATCTCGACACTGGGATCGCCCAGGCAACGCGCCAACGCACCGCTGGCGCCGTCGCGCTCGCCACGAAAAAAGTCGATCCACACGCTGGAGTCCGCAAGAATCATTTGCTGCGGCGCCGACGTGCGGAGGAGGTCTGGGCGTAAAGGCTGCTGGTCTTGGCGGCATGCTTGCCTGCCATGGCGGCATCGGCCGAACGCGGTTCGGCAAGCTGCAAGGACGCGGCACCTTGCCCGACGCGGGCTGCCGCCCATGCGGTATCAGAGTCGTCCCATTGCAACTGACCGCGCAAGGCCAGCAAGCCCTCGTATACCTTGCGACGGCGCAACAGGCGCAAGCCCTCCTCGACCGCCTCCTTCTTGGTCTTGAAGCCACCGGCTTCCATGGCTGCGGCCATCAAGGCATCGTCGATGTCGATATTGGTTCGCATGACCAGCCCCTTAATGTGTATGAAAATGATAAATCATACACATCACATACGGAACACACCAAACCGGGGGTCGGGGATGGGGGCGTCGAGCGCGGCAGACAGGCCAAGGGCGAGCACGCGGCGGGTGTCCGCGGGATCGATGATGCCGTCGTCCCACAGCCGTGCGGTGGCGTAGTACGGGTGGCCCTGCGCCTCGTATTGCGCGCGGATCGGGGCCTTGAAGGCTTCTTCCTCCTCCGCGCTCCAGCTGCCGCCCCGGGCCTCGATGCCGTCGCGCCGCACCGTCGCAAGCACGCTGGCGGCCTGCTCTGCGCCCATCACACTGATGCGCGCGTTGGGCCACATCCACAGCTGCCGCGGCCCAAACGCCCGGCCGCACATGCCGTAATTGCCGGCGCCGAAGCTGCCGCCGATGATGACCGTGAACTTGGGCACCTGCGCGCAGGCGACTGCTGCGACCAGCTTGGCGCCGTGCCGGGCGATGCCCTCGTTTTCGGCCTTGCGCCCGACCATGAAGCCGGTGATGTTCTGCAGGAACACGAGGGGAATGCGGCGCTGGCAGCACAGTTCGATGAAATGCGCGCCCTTGACTGCGCTGTTGGAAAACAAGATGCCGTTGTTGGCCAGGATGCCCACTGGCATGCCGTGCAGATGCGCAAAGCCGCACACCAGCGTGGTACCGAAGCGGGCTTTGAACTCGTCGAACGCCGAGCCATCGACCAGACGGGCGATGACTTCGCGTACCTCGAAGGGTTTTTTGCCGTCCGCCGGGATCAGGCCGTAGAGATCGCCTACCGGGTACAGCGGCTCGCGCGGCGGGCGCAGCGCCACCTGCGCACGCTGCGGCGGCGGCAGTTGCGCGACGATGCGCCGGGCGATGTCCAGCGCGTGTGCGTCGTTTGCGGCCAGATGGTCGACCACGCCCGACAGCCGGGTGTGCACATCGCCGCCGCCCAGTTCTTCGGCGTTGACTTCCTCGCCGGTGGCGGCCTTGACCAGCGGCGGGCCGCCGAGAAAGATGGTGCCCTGATTGGCGACGATGATCGCCTCGTCGCTCATCGCCGGCACATACGCGCCGCCGGCAGTGCACGAGCCCATGACCACCGCGATCTGCGCAATACCCTCGGCGCTCATCACAGCCTGGTTGTAGAAAATGCGGCCGAAATGGTCGCGGTCGGGGAACACCTCGTCCTGGTTGGGCAGATTGGCGCCGCCCGAATCGACCAGATAGATGCACGGCAGGCGGTTCTCGCGGGCGATGTCCTGTGCGCGCAGGTGCTTTTTCACGGTGACGGGGTAGTAGGTGCCGCCCTTGACCGTGGCGTCATTGCACACGATCACGCACGGCCGGCCGGATACGCGGCCGATGCCGGTGATGATGCCCGCGCCTGGAGCAGCATCGTCGTACAGACCGTGCGCTGCCAGCGGTGAGAACTCGAGAAACGGCGATCCGGGGTCGAGCAGTTGCGCGACACGCTGGCGCGGCAGCAGCTTGCCGCGCGCGGTATGCCGGGCACGCGCGGTCTGGTCGCCGCCCTGCGCCGCGTGCGCGATATGCTGGCGCAGATCGGCCACCAGCTCGCGCATGCGCCGTGCGTTGGCAGCGAAGTCTTCGCTGCGCGGATCGATGCGGGTGTCGATGATCGGCATGATGCGTCAGGCCGTGGCCTGCGGTTGCACGCCGAGTTCCTGCTGCATCGCTTCGCGAATCTTGAACTTCTGCACCTTGCCGGTGATGGTCAGCGGAAAGCTCTGCACGAAGCGGATGTAGCGCGGAATCTTGTAGTGCGCGATTTGTCCCTGGCAGAACGCGCGGATGTCGTCCTCGGTCGGCGCAGTGCCGGGCTTGGGGATGATCCAGGCGCACAGTTCCTCGCCGTATTTGGGGTCGGGCACGCCGACCACCTGCACGTCCTGCACCATGGGATGGCGATAGAGGAATTCCTCAACCTCGCGCGGGTAGATGTTCTCGCCGCCGCGGATGACCATGTCCTTGATGCGGCCGACGATATTGACATAGCCCTCTTCGTCCATGGTCGCCAGGTCGCCGGTGTGCATCCAGCCCTCGGGGTCGATCGCCTCTGCGGTCTTGTCCGGATCGCCCCAATAGCCGTGCATCACCGAATAGCCGCGGGTGCAGAGTTCGCCGGGCGTGCCGGGCGGGACGATCTGGCCGGTCGCCGGGTCGATGATCTTGATCTCCAGATGCGGCTGCACCTGCCCGACCGTGCTCACCCGCTTGGCCAACGGCGTGTCGGTCGAGCTCTGGCAGCTCACCGGCGCGGTTTCGGTCATGCCGTAGGCGATGGTAATTTCCGACAGGTGCATGTCGCGCACCACCCGCTTCATCACTTCGATCGGGCACGGGCTGCCGGCCATGATGCCGGTGCGCAGGGTGCTCAGGTCGAATTCGCCAAAACGCGGATGGTCGAGCATGGCAATGAACATGGTCGGTACGCCGTGCAGCCCGGTGCAGGCTTCATCCTGCACGGTCTGCAGCGTGGCCACCGGGTCGAATGCATCGTTGGGATAGACGATGGTCGCGCCGTGGGTGATGCAGGCCAGGTTGCCGAGCACCATGCCAAAGCAGTGATACAGCGGCACCGGGATGCACAGCCGATCGGCTGTGGTGAGTTTCATCGCCTCGCCGATGAAGTAGCCGTTGTTCAGGATGTTGCTGTGGGTGAGTGTCGCGCCTTTGGGAAAGCCCGTGGTGCCGCTGGTGAACTGGATGTTGATCGGATCAGACGCGCCCAGCGTCGCGGCGACCTGGGCGACTGCCGGGTCGCTTGCACTGCCGCGGGCGATCCAGTCGGAAAAGCGCAGCATGCCAGGCTCCTCGGTGTCTGCGGTGTGCACCACCAGCCTGAGCTCGGGCAGGCGCGCGGCGCGCAGCGCGCCCGGTTCGCTGTGCGCCAGCTCGGGGGCGAGCTCGCGCAGCATCGCGAGATAGTCGCTGGTCTTGAACCGCGGCATCAGCACCAGCGCCTTGCAGCCCACCTTGTTCAGCGCGTACTCCACCTCGGCGGTGCGATACGCCGGGTTGATGTTGACCAGGATGATGCCGACCTTGGCCGTGGCCAGCTGTATCAGCACCCACTCCACACTGTTGTGCGCCCAGATGCCCACGCGGTCGCCCTTGCGCAAGCCGCTGTGCAGCAAGCTGCTGGCGAGCCGGTCGACTTCGCGCTTGAGCTCGGCGTAGCTCAGACGCACATCCTGATGCCGCACCACCAGGGCCTCGTGCAGTCCCTGGCGCTGCGCCATGGCATCGAAAAAGTCGCCGATGGTCTGGGTGAGCAAGGGCTGGTCAGTGCTGCCGCAGGCGTAGGCCTGGATCAGCGGGGTGTCGTTGGTCATCTGGGCCTCCTCTGTGTTTTTGGGTTGTCGGGGTGGTGTGCAGCGCAGTGATCAGAAGCCGCCGGTCTGCAGCCAGCGCTCGAGCTGCGGCAGGCGGTCCACGCCCCAGAAGGGCTGCTCATCCACCACCATAAACGGTGCGCCGCACATGCCTTCTTCGAGCGCGCGATCGCAGTTGGCCTTGAGCTGGGCCTTGATGGTCGGGTCCGCGGTGTAGCGCGCCACGGTGTCGGACGGCAGCCCCTGCTCGGTGGCCAGTGCGCCGAGCACCGACAGTTCGGCGATATTGCGGTTCTGCGTGAAATACGCCACAAAGCAGCGGTGCAGCCACGGCACTGCCTGCGTCGGCTGCTCGCGCTGCAGGCCGATGAGCACCCGCGCTGCCTGGTAGGTGGCGATCGGGAAAGGCTCTGGGTGGGCGTACGGCACACCTAGGTACCGCGCCGAGCGCGCAATGTCGATGCGGGCATAGTCGCTCTTGAGCGGCTGATCGACCAGCGGTCTGGACCCGGTGACCTGGAACACCGGGCCGAGCAGCATCGGCACCCACTCGACATCGCGCAAATGGCGCGCCGCGATCGCCTCGATCTGCGTGCTCGCCAGATAGGCATACGGCGAGGAAAAGTCGAAGAAAAAGGTGATCGGGCTGACGGGCATGAGGCTCTCCTGGGCATTGGCGCTTTACAGCGCACGGGCAATCAACATGTTTTGCACATCCGAGGTGCCTTCGTAAATCTGGCAAACCCGCACATCGCGCCAGATGCGCTCGACCGGAAAGTCGGCAACATAGCCATAGCCGCCGTGGATCTGCATCGCCGCACTGCACACCTGCTCGGCCATTTCACTGGCCAGGCGCTTGGCCATCGCCGCTTCCTTCAGGCAGGGCTGTCCCGCATCCTTCAGGCTGGCAGCATGCCACAGCAGTTGCCGCGCCGCCTCGATCTGCATGGCCATGTCGGCCAGGCGGAACTGCACAGCCTGATGTTCGAACAGCGGTCTACCGAACGCGATGCGCTCGCGTGCATAGCGCAGCGCGGCCTCGAACGCCGCACGCGCCATGCCCACCGCCTGCGCTGCGATACCGATGCGCCCGCCCTCCAGACCCGACAGCGCAATCCGGTAGCCCTGCCCTTCGGCGCCGAGGCGGTGGGAGGCGGGAATGCGGCAGCCGTCAAAGCGGATCTGCGCGGTGTCGCTTGCCGCCTGCCCGGCCTTGTCCTCCAGGCGTTCGACGATGTAGCCCGGCGTGTCGGTCGGCACGAGAAAGGCGCTGATGCCCTTCTTGCCGGCGGCGCGGTCGGTGGACGCCAGCACGATGGCCACCTGCCCGTTCTTGCCACTGGTGATGAACTGCTTGACGCCGTCGAGCACGTAGTCGCCACCAACGCGGCGCGCGGTGGTGCGCAGGTTCGAGGCGTCGGACCCGGCCTGCGGCTCTGTCAGCGCGAACGCGCCGATCATGTCGCCGCGCGCCAGCGGCCGCAGCCAGCGGTCCTTCTGCGCACCGTCTCCCCAGGCCAGCAGGATGGAGCAGACCGGGCAGTTGTTCACACTGACGATGGTGCTGGTCGCGCCGTCGGCTGCGGCGATCTCCTCGATCGCCAGCGCCAGAGACAGATAGTCCAACCCCGCGCCGTTCCACTGCGTGGGCACGGCAATGCCCAGGCAGCCCAGCGTCGCCAGCCCGTGCAAAGCGTCGCGCGGAAAGCGGGCCTCGCGCGCCCAGCTTGCGGCGTGCGGCGCAATCTCGGCCTGGGCGAAATCGCGCACCGCGTCGCGGATCAGGCGATGGTCGTCAGAAAGGAGCACGGTTCATTCTCCCGGGTGCGAGCTCGCCCCCTCCCAGCCCCCACTGCGTGGGGGAGGTGTGTGCAATGCGAAGGATCGGCAGGACAGCGCGTTCACAGCAGTTCGACCGCCATGGCCGTGGCCTCGCCGCCGCCGATGCACAGCGCCGCCACGCCGCGCTTGAGCCGGCGCTGCCGCAGCGCACCGAGCAGCGTGACGACGATGCGCGCGCCCGACGCGCCAATGGGATGGCCCAGCGCCACCGCGCCGCCGTGCACGTTGACGATGTCGTGCGGCAGGTCGAACTCACGCATCGCCGCCATGGTCACCGCGGCGAAGGCTTCGTTGACTTCCCACAGATCCACGTCCTTCGCCGCCCAGCCGGCCTTGGCGAGCACCTTCTGGATCGCCCCGACCGGCGCGGTGGTGAACCACTCGGGCGCCTGCGCGTGTACCGCATGCGCATGGATGCGCGCCCGCGGGGTGCAGCCGAGCTTGTCGGCGGTGGACGCGCGCATCAGCACCAGCGCGGCGGCGCCGTCGGAAATGCTCGACGAGGTGGCCGCGGTGATCGTGCCGTCTTTCTTGAACGCGGGTTTGAGGCTGGGGATCTTGTCGATTCTGGCCTTGAACGGCTGCTCGTCGCGGCCGATCTGCACCGCGCCGCCGCGGCCAGGCACGGTGACCGGCGCGATTTCCCAGTCGAAGCTGCCGTCCTCGTTGGCCTTTTTGCTGCGCTCGGTGGAGGTGAGCGCAAACTGGTCCATCTGTTCGCGGTTGAAGCCGTATTTCGCCGCGCAACTCTCGGCGAACACGCCCATGGCTTTGCCGCGGTCGTAGGCGTCTTCCAGCCCGTCGAGCGCCATGTGGTCGTAGAACTGGGTGGCGCCGTACTTCACGCCCTTGCGCACGAAGGCCAGATGCGGCGCGTTGGTCATGCTCTCCATGCCACCGGCAACCATCACCGAGGCCGAGCCGACCGCGAGCATGTCGTGCGCGAGCATCATCGCCCGCATGCCCGAGCCGCACATTTTGGACAGGGTCACGGCGCCGGCGCTCTGCGGCAGCCCGGCCTTGAGCGCGGCCTGCCGCGCCGGAGCCTGGCCCTGACCAGCCATCAGGCAGTTGCCCATCAGCACTTCGTCCACCTGGTCGCCGGCGATGCCCGCACGCTGCACCGCGGCGGCGATCGCTGTGGCGCCCAGTTCCCAGGCAGGCACTGCGGCGAAATCACCGAGCAGCGCGCCGATGGGGGTGCGGGCGGCGGATACGATCACGATGGGATCGGTCATGGTGCGGTCTCCAGATCGGTTGAGTCGGAAGGGGCGGACGCCGCCTGCGGCCGGGGAAAGCGGCGCGCCGCGTCATAGGTGAACACGTCGTACAGATGACCCTCGCGGATGCGACGCTGATGCTCCTGCCAGAACGCCGGGTCGAGCAGGTCGGCGTGATGCTTGAGGAACACCGCGCGCACCTTGGGGTTGCCGAGCAGGAACTGGCCGAAGGTCTCGGGAAACACGTCGTGCGGACCGACCGCATACCAGGGCTCGGCGGCCATCTCGTCTTCCTCGTTGCGCGGCGGCGGCACGCGGCGGAAGTTGCAATCGGTGATGTACTCGATCTCGTCGTAGTCGTAAAACACCACCTTGCCGTGCCGCGTCATGCCGAAGTTTTTCCACAGCATGTCGCCAGGGAAGATGTTGGCCGCAACCAGATCCTTGATCGCATTGCCGTATTCGATTACCGCCGCCTCGAGCTGGGCATCGTCGGCTTCCTGCAGGAAGATGTTGAGCGGCACCATGCGCCGCTCGATGTAGCAGTGGCGGATGATGAGTTTGTCGCCGTCGAATTCGAGCTGCGACGGGCAGTAGGTCTGCAGCTCCTCGATCAACTCGGGCGAGAAGCGGGCGCGGTCAAACGCGACGTTCGAATATTCCAGTGTCTCGGCCATGCGGCCCACGCGGTCGTGCTGCTTGACCAGCAGGTACTTGCCTTTGATTTTTTCGCGGCTGGTGTCCTTCTGCGGCGGGTAGAAGTCCTTGATGACCTTGAACACGAACGGAAACGACGGCAGGGTGAACACCACCATCACCATGCCCTTGATGCCCGGCGCGACGATGAACCGGTCGCTCGAATGCCGCAGGTGGTACAGAAAATCGCGGTAAAACAGCGTCTTGCCCTGCTTGGCCAGGCCGAGCGCGCTGTACAGCTCGGCGCGCGGCTTGCGCGGCATGAGACTGCGCAGGAACTGCACATAGGCCGAGGGAATTTCCATCTCGACCATGAAGTACGCGCGGGCAAACGAGAACAGCAGCAGCATGTCGTCCTCGTGGAGCAGCACGGTGTCGATGCACAGCCTGCCGCGTGCATCATGCAAAATGGGCAGAACCAGCGGAAACTCGACATACCCATTGATCACCTTGCCCACCGCATACGCGCCTTTGTTGCGGAAGAACAGCGAGTCGAGCATCTGGATCTGGAAATTCGGCCGCAGGCGCACCTCCGGCCCCATGCGCTGCATCACTGCGGCAACGACACGGCCCACATCGTGCTCGAGATCGTCGAACGGCACGCCCAACTGGAAGTTGTCGATCGCGCGCAGCAGGCAGCGGTGCAGCCCGTCCAGGCTGTGCGGGTAGTAGACGCGGAAGGTCGGCTTGGCCGCCGGCTCGTCGTTCTCGATGTATTCGGTGGAGATTGCCGGGCGCACGAACAAAAACTCGTTGTTGAAATGCTCGCGCCGCAGGATCTTGGTGGTGACCGAATTGAAAAAGGTCTCGGCCAGTTCGGGCTGATGATGATTGGTCAGCAACCCGATGTAGTGCAGCTTGGCCTGCTGCCAGATTTCCATCGGCTGGTTGCCGGCATCGAGCTCCTTTTGCAGCCGCTCGGCGGCCTCGTCCACGCGCTGGTCGTAAAACGCGATGCGCTCGCGCTGCGCCGCCTGCTGCGCCGCCCAGTCGGCGCGCTCGAACCGCTCCTTCGCCGCAGCGCTCACCTGCCGGAACAGCCGGTAATGGCGATTGAAGCCCTCGAGCATGGTGCGCGCCATGGCAAAGGCAACCGGGGAATCCAGACGTGGGGGAAACTGATTCATCGGGCACCTGCACGCTTGATCGATCCGGGCAACTGTAAGCCCGCACCAGCAACAAGGCAAAGCGCCCGGCGCATGCGCGCAGCGCGTGCTAGGCTTTTCGACCGTTTGGCCTGCCCTGTGCGCAGGCCGTGCCATCCAACCTGAGCCGGAGACCTGTCATGCCCGCACTGCTGCCCAACGTCGATCCCGATGGACTGCTCGAGTATTCGGTGGTCTACACCGACCGCTCGCTCAATCACATGTCGGCGAAGTTCCAGCAGGTCATGCGCGATCTGTCGGCCATGCTGAAAAACGCTTACGGCGCGCAGGCCGCGGTCATCGTGCCCGGCAGCGGGACGTTTGCGATGGAGGCAGTAGCACGCCAGTTCGCGCAGGATGCGCAGGTGCTGATCGTGCGCAACGGCTGGTTCAGCTACCGCTGGAGCCAGATCATCGAGGCCGGGCGCCTGACCGACAAGGTGACGGTGCTCAAGGCGCGACGCGTCGCCGAGGCGCCTGAATCGCCCTTCGCCCCGCCGCCGATCGACCAGGTGGTGGCCACCATCTCCCGTGATGCGCCCGCCGTGGTGTTCGCCCCGCATGTGGAAACCTCCGCCGGGCTGATGCTGCCCGACGACTATCTGCGCGCCGTGGCCGACGCCGTGCATGCCGCAGGCGGCCTGTTCGTGCTCGACTGCATCGCCTCCGGTGCAATGTGGGTGGACATGCAGGCCACCGGCGTGGACGTGCTGATCTCGGCCCCACAAAAGGGCTGGAGCGGCCAGCCCTGCTGCGGCTTTGCTCTGCTGGGCGAGCGCGCGCTGGCGCGGCTTGAGCAAACGCAGAGCAACAGCTTTGCCTGCGACCTGAAAAAATGGCACCAGATCATGCAGGCGTATGAAAAGGGCACGCATGCCTATCACGCCACCATGCCGACCGACACCCTGGCCGAAGTGCGCGACCAGATGCGCGAGGCATTCGACCTCGGCCTGCCCTGGCTCAGGTCCGCACAGATGGAACTCGGCCGCCGGGTACGTGCCTCGCTGGATCGCCGCGGCGTCAACAGCGTGGCCGCGCCGGGGTTCCAGGCGCCCGGGGTGGTGGTGAGCTACACCCGCGATCCACAAGTGCAGAGCGGTCGCGCGTTTGCCGCGCACGGCATGCAGATTGCCGCAGGCGTGCCGCTGGCCTGTGACGAGCCGGCCGATTACATGAGCTTTCGCCTCGGTCTGTTCGGGCTGGACAAGTGGAAGGACGTGGACGGCACGGTGCAGCGGCTGGACCAGGTTCTCGACGCCGTGGGCCTGCGCGCCAAGGAAGCGGTGCATCGTTGAGTCGTCGCGGCGCGCGCTGCGCCGCACAGTTGCCGGCCGCATTCCTCAAGCCGTGTGCGCGAACAGTTCGCGGCCGATCAGCATGCGGCGGATTTCGCTGGTGCCCGCGCCGATCTCGTAGAGCTTGGCGTCGCGCCACAGCCGGCCCAGCGGGTAATCGTTGATGTAGCCATTGCCGCCGAAGATCTGGATGCCCTCGCCCGCCATCCACGTGGCCTTTTCGGCGCACCACAGAATGACCGCGGCGCAATCCTTGCGCACGCTACGCGCATGGCCGTCGCCCAGCGCGTCGAGGTTCTTGCCCACGGTGTAGAGCAGGCTGCGCGCGGCCTGCAGGGTGGTGTACATGTCGGCGAGCTTGGCTTGGATGAGCTGGAACTCGCCGATGGGCTGGCCGAACTGCTGCCGCTCGTGCACATACGGCACCACGTTGTCCATCACCGCCTGCATGATGCCCACCGGGCCGGCAGCGAGCACCGCACGCTCGTAGTCCAGCCCGCTCATCAGTACGCGCACGCCACCGCCCACCTCGCCCAGCACGTTCTCGGCCGGCACCGCGCAGTTCTGGAACACCAACTCGCCGGTGTGGCTGCCGCGCATGCCCAGCTTGTCGAGCTTTTGTGCCACCGAAAAACCAGGAAAGCCTTTTTCGACGAGAAACGCAGTGATGCCCTTGGCACCGGCGGCCGGGTCGGTCTTGGCGTAGACCACCAGCACGTCGGCGTCCGGCCCGTTGGTGATCCACATCTTGCTGCCGTTCAGCACATAACTGTTGCCGCGCCGCTCGGCGCGCAGACGCATGCTGACCACGTCGCTGCCCGCGCCCGGCTCGCTCATCGCCAGCGCGCCGACATGCTCGCCCGAAATCAGCTTGGGCAGGTATTTCGCCTTTTGCGCCGGGTTGCCGTTGCGCCGGATCTGGTTGACGCACAGATTGCTGTGCGCGCCATACGACAACCCGACCGACGCGCTGGCACGGGAGATTTCCTCCATCGCCACCATGTGCGCCAGATAGCCCATGCCCGCGCCGCCGTCGGCCTCGGGCACAGTGATGCCCAGCAGGCCCAGATCGCCGAACTGACGCCACAGATCCATCGGAAACTGGTCGCTACGGTCGATCTCGGCGGCGCGCGGCGCGATCTCCTTGGCGGCAAAGCTGCGCACCGCCTCGCGCAGCGCGGCGATGTCCTCGCCGAGTTGAAAATCCAGTCCGGGCAGTTGCATGGGGCGCGTCTCCGTTGGGGCTGCTCTGATGGCAGCGCATGGTGTTGAATCTTACCTTCCGTTTACGTCAACGTGAAATACCGCAGACCACATGGGGTGCGACCTGCTTCAAGCCCGCCCAAGCCGTGCCTGTCGGGATGGTTGGCCGTGTTGGCGTTCCAGGCGTCTGTTCCTATGCGCAGATCGGGCAAAGCGCAGGGGTTGCCTCAACCGCCGCTCGCCCCGAGCTTCTTGAGCAAGCCGCGCGCCTCGGTTTCATACGCCCGGATATCCTCCAGCGTCGCCTGCAGGTCGGCCATGCGGCTCTCGATGTCGGCGCGGTGCGCGGCCAGCACCTCCAGATAGCGGCGCAGCTGCGGCACGGTGTCGCGCGGTGACTCGTACATCATCACCAGTTCCTTGATCTCGGCCAGGCTCAGCCCCAGCCGCTTGCCGCGCTGCGTGAGCTTGAGCCGGGTGCGGTCGCCCTGGGTATAGATGCGTCGCCGTCCCTTGCGCTGCGGGCACAGCAGCCCGGCTTCCTCGTAGAAGCGAATCGCGCGGGTGGTCAGGTCGAACTCGCGGGCGAGTTCGCCGATGGTGTAGGTGCGGGCGGCGGGAACAGCAGCAGCGTTTTTCATGCGTGCCTATACTCGGCATCAATTGACGTTGACGTCAAGTGTAATTTCTAGCCCTCCCAAGCCGACTGCACTGCCCATGTCCGACACCTCCCCGGCCGATGCCATCCACTATCCATTCGGCAGCGAGGTGCCGACGCCCGGGGTCAGCATCGAACTCGTCCCCGGCGTGCGCTGGCTGCGCATGGGCCTGCCGTTTGCGCTGAACCACATCAACCTCTGGCTGCTGAAAGACACGCTCGACGGCGTGCACGGCTGGACCATCATCGACTGCGGCATCGACGCCGCGCCCACCCGCGCCGCGTGGGAACAGGTGTTCGCCACACAGTTGGACGGGCTACCTGTACTGCGCGTCGTGGTCACGCACATGCACCCCGACCATGTCGGGCTGGCGCACTGGCTGACCGCGCGCTGGAACTGCCTGCTGTGGATGAGCGCCACCGACTATGCGGTGTCGTGCATGGCCGCGCGCGGCTGCATGACCATCGGCGGCGAGCCGATGGCAGCGCACTTTGCCGCGCACGGCCTGCAGGATGCCGGCATTCTGGCGGCGATCCGCAGGCGCACCGACTACTACACCGGCTTGGTGCCGGCCATGCCGCCGCGGTTCAGGCGCCTGCGGCACGGCGAGGTGCTGCACATCGGCGGGCGCGACTGGCGCTGTATTGCAGGCTACGGCCATGCGCCCGAGCACATCAGCCTGCTGTGCGAGCGCGATGCGCTGTTCATCGCAGGCGACATGCTGCTGCCGCGCATCTCCACCAACATCAGCGTGAACGACAACGAACCGCTGGCCAATCCGCTGCAGCAGTTTCTGGACAGCCTGGAGCGCTTTGCCGCGCTGCTGCCGGCACAGGCCGTGGTGTTCCCGTCGCACGGCCTGCCTTTTCGCGGCGCGCACGCGCGCATCGCGCAATTGCAGCAGCATCACCGTGAGCGGCTGACCGAGGTGCTGCAGGCCTGCGCCACACCGCAGACCGCAGCAGACCTGCTGCCGGTGCTGTTCAAGCGGCTGCTCGATGCGCACCAGATGACTTTTGCGATGGGCGAGTCCATCGCGCATCTGCACAAGCTGTGGTTCGACGGTCAGCTGCGCCGCCTGGAGCAGGACGGGGTTTACCGCTTCGTGCGCTGAGCGCAGCCCGAGCTTTTGCCGCGGGCCGGTGCGGGAACCGACGTTGCGCATAATGCAGGCCATGCTCAATGTGTTCACCCTCAAGAATGGCCGCCTGGTGCAGCAGGAGGTGATCGACTCGCAGGCGCTCGCCGGGCTGCAGCCAGTGTGGGTCGATCTGGAATCGGCCACGCCGCGCGAGTTGGGCTGGGTCAAGGCGCACTTTGGCCTGACCATTCCGGCCGACGTGCTCGATCAGGACCTGGAGGAATCGGCCCGGTTCTACGAAGAGGAGGACGAGAACCAGCTGCATCTGCGCTCGGATTTTCTGATCAGCGACCAGGAACGCCCACGCAACGAGCGCGTGGCCTTCATCATCCACGGCAGTGTGCTGTTTTCCATCCACACCCACGACCTCACCGTGTTCCGCCTGCTGCGGCTGCGCGCGCGGCGCATGCCCGGACTGATTGAAAACGCCACCGATGTGCTGCTGGCGCTTTATCTGACCGACGCCGAGTATTCCGCCGACACGCTCGAAGGCATCTACGACGCGCTAGAAGCCATTGGCGCGCACATTCTCAAGCCACGGCCCAGCGACCAGGACGCCTCCGAGGCGCTGACCGGCATCGCACTGCAGGAAGACCTCAACGGCCGCATCCGCCGCAATGTGATGGACACGCGCCGGGCGCTGAGCTTTTTGCTGCGCAGCCGCCACCTCAGCGCCGAGCAGTCGCAGGAAGCGCGGCAAATCCTGCGCGACCTCGACTCGCTCGACGGTCACACCGCGTTTCTGTTCGACAAGATCAACTTCCTGATGGACGCCACCGTGGGCTTCATCAACATCAACCAGAACAAGGTGATCAAGATTTTTTCGGTAGCCTCGGTGGCAATGCTGCCTCCCACGCTGATCGCAAGCATCTACGGCATGAATTTCAAGGCCATGCCCGAACTCGACTGGGCCTGGGGCTATCCGTTTGCACTGGGGCTGATGGTGCTCACCGTCATTGCGCCGTTCTGGTATTTCCGCAAGAAGGGCTGGTTGAACTGACTCAGGCCGCTGCGGCCTTTTTCAGTCGCCGCACCACGGCGCCGAGCACGGGCACAGTGGCGTAAAAATCGCAGGCGTCCCAATAGTCGCGATGGTCGATCACCAGCCCCTGCGCATCGAGCACGAACCGTGTTGCGCCGGGGATGCAGTGCGCCGGTGCCCCGGCGCGCAGTGCGAAATGGAAATCCCAGGTCATCCAGCCCACTTCGGCCTGCGCGGTGACCTCGCGCACCACGAAGCGGGGGACGTGCAGCTTGGCATACATGTGCGCAAACTGCTTGGTGATCGCCTGCAGACCCTGCACGCGGTTGAAAGGGTCCTGGAACGTGGCCTGCGGCGCGTAGATTTGCGCGAGCACGTCCAGCCGGTCGGCGCCGAGTTGCTCGAACAGCTGGGCGATGCGTTGCAGCGAGGCGGCGGCGACTTCCATGGGATGCGGCGCGGATGAGGCGATGCCTGCATGGTAGGCGGGCGGCACACGGCGCGCTGCCCGCGGGTCAAATCCAGCGCGGCAGCAGCACCGCGGCCCAGACCAGGGCGCACAGCAGCAGGGTGAGCAGCACGGCGGCGCTGCCCAGGTCCTTGGCAGTCTTGCTCAGGTCGTGCCGCTCTAGCGACACGCGGTCGACCGTGTATTCGATCGCGGTATTGAGCAGCTCGACGATGAGCACCAGCAATACGCTGCCCGCAAGCAGCGCGCGCTCGGTCCAGGTCTGGCCCAGCCACAGCGCCAGCGGGAGCAGAAGGATCGCCAGACTGAGTTCCTGGCGGAATGCCGACTCGGTCTGCCAGGCCGCGCGCAGGCCGCAGAGCGAATTGATCACCGCGTGTTGAATGCGCGACAGTCCGGTACGCGTCTTGTAGGGATTGGGAGCCGCATCCGGCTTGGCGGCGCAGGCGCGCTCACGCTGCTGGGCCATGCGCTCAGCGTCCCGTCTGCGCGGCAGCACCTTCGCGCACCGCTTTGCGCAGGTGGTCGAGAAACTGTTTCGACGCGGCTTCCCAGGTGAACTTGCGCGCATGCGCCAGCGCCACACTGCGCGGAATCTGTAGTGCGCGCAGACAGGCCGCTTTCAGATCGTGGTCGAGTACGCCGGCCGGGCTGTCGCCGATCACATCCAGCGGGCCGGTCACGGGATAGGCGGCCACCGGGCAGCCGCAGGCCAACGCCTCGATCAGCACCAGGCCGAAGGTATCGGTCTTGCTCGGGAACACGAACACATCGGCGCCGGAATAGACCCTGGCCAGCTCATCCTGGGTGAGCACGCCGAGAAAACGCGTGTCGGGATACTGCTTGCGGATGCGTTCGAGCTCCGGCCCCTCGCCCACCACCCACTTGGTGCCGGGTAGATCAAGCTGCAGAAAGGCATCGATGTTCTTCTCCACCGCCACCCGGCCCACGTACAGAAAGATCGGCGGCTTGCCGTCCAGACGCTCGCCTTCACGCGGGTAGAACACCCGGTGATCGACCCCGCGCGACCACAGCCGCACATTGCGAAAGCCGCGCTCCTGCAGATCGCGCTGTACCACTTGCGTGGGCACGAGCACCGCGCGCCCGGCGTTGTGGAAACGCCGCAGATAGGCATAGGTCCAGGCTAGGGGTATGCGAAACCGGGCCTGCACATATTCGGGAAAGCGGGTGTGATAAGCGGTAGTCAGCGTGATGTCTAGACGCCTGGCCAGACGCCGCGCCGCCTGTCCCAGCGGGCCTTCGGTGGCCACATGCACCACGTCAGGCATGAAGCTGTTGATCCGCTGCATGATCTGCGCCCGCGGCCACAGGCTCAGACGGATTTCCGGGTAGGTCGGGCAGGGCACGGTGCGAAAGCTGCTTGGCTCGATCACATCGACCTCCTGCCCCAGGTCGCGCAGCAGACCGATGGTGGTCTTGAGGGTGCGCACCACGCCGTTGACCTGCGGCTCCCAGGCATCGGTCACGATGAGGATGCGCAGCGGCGGCGTGCCGGCTGCAGCGGGCCAGGGTTTTTCCGCGGTGGCAGCCATGCCGAGGCTCATGGGCGAGGCGATCATGCGGCGATCACTGGCGCATGCCCCGACCGCGTGTGGCTGCGCACCGCAGGGCGGGGCGCCAGCTCGGCCAGCACGCGCAGGCCGTCATTCCAGTGCAGCAGCTTGAGTCGACCATCCGCGTCTTCGGCCAGGGCAGTGAGGCTTTCCACCCAGTCGCCGCAGTTGGCGTAGATCTGCCCGTCCTCGCTGCGCAACTCGGCACGGTGGATATGCCCACAGACCACGCCGTCGCACTGCTGGCGGCGCGCCTCGTCGCTGAGCAGGGTCTCGAAATTGGAAATCGTGTTCACCGCGGCCTTGACCTTGTGCTTGAGGTATTGCGACAGCGACCAGTACGGCAGACCGAGCTTCAGGCGCGCATGATTGAACCAGCGGTTGAGCTTGAGGCTGAACATGTAGGCGGCGTCGCCCAGATGCGCGAGCCACTTGGCATACAGCACCACACTGTCGAACAGATCGCCGTGGACGATCAACAGGGTGCGGCCGTCGGCGGTGACATGCCATACCTGGTTGACCACCTCGATGCCGCCGAAATGCAGGCCGTCGTATGGCCGGGCGAATTCGTCATGGTTGCCCGGCACGAACACCACCCGCGTGCCCTTGCGCGCCTTGCGCAGCAGCTTCTGCACCACGTCGTTGTGCGTCTGTGGCCAGTAGATGCCCTTTTTCTTGAGTTGCCAGCCGTCGATGATGTCGCCGACCAGATAGATGGTGTCGGCGCTGCAGTGGCGCAGAAATTCGAGCAGCTGCGATGCCTTGCAGTCACGTGTGCCCAGATGGATGTCGGACAGCCACAAGGTGCGCCAATGCACCTGCGGCTCGCCATCGGCGGCCGCTGCCGCGCCCGCCGGTGCGCTGGCGCACGGCCCATCCGCGGCGCGTTGGTCCGGCGCAAAGTCGGCGGTGCTGCGCATCAAACGGGACAGTGTTTGCGAAACCATGCCGCGCATTGCATCGCGCCAATGTGTCAGGAACGTGACCATCATCGCCCCCGCCGCAGGCATGGACGGCGGCTGCCGCACATTGGACAATCAGAAGTCGCTTGACCGAGCCACTTCACGATTGCCCACCATGAGTCAGGAACGCGAACTCAAATTCCGCATCGACCTCGCACTGCACAACGTGGTGCGCGCCCACCCCATCCTGCTCACACTGGCACCGGCCCCGCAGCAGCAGACGCTGCAGAGCTGGTATTTCGATACACCGACGCACGCACTGCGCCAGGCCGGCATGGCGCTGCGGGTGAGGCACACCGCCGGCGGGCGGCGCATCCTCACCCTCAAGAGCAGCCCGGCACAGGGCCTGCAGCTCAGCCGCGGTGAATGGGAGTTCGACATCGACACCGACGCGCCTGATGCCGCCGCGCTGCAGCGCCTGCGCGACACGCCGCTGGCTGCGCTGACCGACGCCGGTGCGCTCGCGCCTGGTCTACGCGCGGTGCTGGGCACGCGGATGCAGCGCACCGTCTGGCAGGTGGATTGGCAGGGCACGCAGCTCGAGGTCTGCCTGGATGCCGGGCAGGCGCTGGGCGGCACCGAGCCCGATGCCCCCAGCCTGCCAATCAGCGAACTGGAGATCGAACTGATCGACGGCCACTGGCCGCATACCTTCGACCTGGCCTGGGCATTGGCGCAAGATTTGCCGCTGCTGCTCTCACCGGTCAACAAAATGCAGCTGGCCGCGCAGGCCGCCGGGTTGAGCACACTGCAGCTGCCACCGCTGGTGCGCGAGCTCGCCCCGCTGGACAGCGGCGGGCAGGCGGTGGCTGCGGCCTTGCAGCAGTCTGCCGCGCTGATGGCCGTGGGCGCGCAGTTGCTGCAGACTGACCCACAGCCCGACACCGTGCATCAGATGCGGGTGCAACTGCGTCGTCTGCGCGTGTTGCTGCGCCTGCTGCAGACCACCGGCCCGACATCGCAGCACAGCGCCTGCCGCTGGCTGCGCAGTGAATGGCGCTGGGCAGGACAGCTGCTGGGTAGGGTGCGCGATGTCGATGTCTGCCTCGAACACGCCACGGTGCTCAGATCCGATCCCGCTGCCTGCGCGCCGATCGCCCGCGACCTGCAGCACAAGCGCGATGCGCATCTCGACGCCCTGCTGGGGTACCTGCGCAGCGCCCGCTTCGGTCGGGCGCTGCTGGCGCAGGCCCGCTGGGCCGAATGCTGGAGCAGCGGGCAGGTGATCGCGCCGGATCTGCCCGCCGAGCGGCTGGCCGCTCGTCTGCTGCGGTTCGAGCGCCACGATCTGCAGCTGCAGCCCAGACGCTGGGCCGAGCTGCTGGCCATCTGGGACGGACAATCCGCAACCCCGCTGGACGCCCCGTGGGATGCACTGCACACTCTGCGGCTCAGGGCCAAGCGGCTGCGTTACACCCTGGAGTGGCTCGCCCCGTGGGCCGAGCAGGTGCTAGGCAAACGGGGCCGAACCTGGCTATTTCTCGCCACCGGCCTGCAGACCGATCTGGGCGAAGCACTCGACACCCTGCGACTGGCCCGCTGGATGAGCGAAACGGGATTGGCCGCTGCGCCGGATGCCGCCACGCTTTCCAGCACAGACGTGCAGCAGGCCTTCGACCAGGTGCGCAGCAGTCTGCGGCGCGCGCTGCAGACTGCGCGCCACGGACGCTGAAGGCAGGTTCACGCCGCCGGCTGAGCATCGCGCCGGGTCAGGGTGAGATAACTGACCAGCAGCATGATGACCAGCAGGAACAGTGCACTGGTGCCCATGGCGCCCAGACCGAGGCCACCTTCGCTGCCGGGCTTGGACAGCCAGTCACCACAGGTCGCTCCCAGCGGACGGGTGAGGATATAGGCGATCCAGAACGTGGTCACCGCGCTGGCCTTGAACAGAAAGCGGGCCGCTGCGGTCAGCACGATCGCAGCGCCGAACAACAACGCCGACAGCGCGTAGCCGAGCTGCAGCCGCTCAGCGGCCAGATCCCCGCCTGCCGTACCCAGCGCGAAGGTGAACAAGATGGCGGCCCAGTAATACGCCTCGCGCCGCGGCGTGTCGATGCTGTGGATCGACAGCGTGCGCTCGGACGCCCACCAGCCGATGAAGGTAGCCACCAGCGCCAGCGCGAACAGTAGGGTGCTGAACGGGAGCGGCACGCCGAGATGGTCGGTGAGGTTATCGGTGATCAGCGTGCCCACCACGCTGATGAGGGTGACGGTCAGCCAGTACAGCCACGGGATGTAGCGCTTCGCGCGCATCTGCGCCGCGAGCACGCCGATGAACAGCACGGTCATGACCACGGTCGTGCCCATCAGGCCGAAGTGCAGATCGACCGAGAGGTAGTCCGCGGCGGTTTCGCCCACGGTGGTGGCCATGATCTTGATCAGCCAGAAGTAAAGAGTGATGACGACCGGAACCTTGATCGCCTGCGCCCAGTCGGGCTGCGCTGGCAGTGCTGTGTCTTGCATGAGAAACTCCCTGAATGCCATGTGGTGTTGTTGTGTGGTCGCGTGTAGCGCGACCACGGCATTCTGGGAAAGCAGACTTAGCGCAGGGTGAGCGCTTGCCGCTGCAAAACGACCAGCAGACAGCGCCGCGCGGCTCATCCGCTCTTGCGCAGATTGGCCGGGGCGATGCGCAGCGCTTCGCGGTATTTCGCCACGGTGCGCCGCGCCACCTGCACGCCCTGTCGCGTCAGGCGCTCGGCGAGTTCGCTGTCGGACAGCGGTCGGGCGCTGTCCTCCTCGGCGATCAGGCGGCGGATGAGTTCGCGTACTGCGGTCGACGAGGTGTTACCCCCGGCCTCGGTGCTCAGCCCGGAGCCAAAGAAGTATTTCAGCTCGACCGTGCCGAACGGCGTAAGCATGAATTTCTGCGTGGTCACACGCGAGATGGTGGATTCGTGCAGGCCGAGTTCGTCGGCAATCTCGCGCAGCACCATCGGGCGCATGGCCACCGGGCCGAAGTCGAAAAACCGCTGCTGCCGTGCAACGATGGCCTGCGCCACGCGCTCGATGGTGTCAAAGCGCTGCTGCACGTTCTTGACAAACCAGCGCGCCTCCTGTAGCTGGCCGTGCATCGCAGTGCCGCCGTCGCGCGCGCGGCGCAGCGCGTCGGCGTAGATCTGGTTGACCCGCAGCCGCGGTAACACCTCGGGGTTGAGCTGCGCCGTCCAGCCTTGCGCAAGTTTGCGCGCGATGACATCGGGCGTGACCGCCTGCGCCGCGTCGCTGCGAAAGGCGCCGCCCGGGCGCGGGTCGAGCTGGGCGATGCGTTGCTGCGCAAGCCGCAATACAGCCTCATCGACCCCGAGCAGGCGTTCGAGCCTACGCCAGTCGCGCCGCGCCAGCAGGTCGAGGTGGCCGCCGCGGCAGATCTGCAGCGCGGTGTCGCGCACCGCACAGGCGGGCTGGCGCTGCAGCTGTAGGCAAAGGCACTGCGGCAGGTCGCGCGCCGCCACGCCGGCCGGGTCGAAGCTTTGGATCAGACGCAGCGCGGTGCCCAGCACTTCGACCAACTCCTCGTGCTGCTCGTGCGCGGCATCGGGCGCCAGCGCCAGCGCCAGTTCAGAGAGGGTTTCGGGCAGAAAGCCGTCGTCGTCGAGCGAGTCGATGACGGCCTCGGCGGCAGCGCGATCGATGGGGCTGAGCGCCAGTCCTGCGAGCTGGCTGCGCAGGTGGCCGCGCAGGTCGGTCTGCCCGGCGGCGCGGTCCAGGGCGCTGAATCCATCGTCCTCGTCGCCCGCGGCGGACGCCCCAGCGCCGGCCCAGGAGTCGGCATCGGCATCGAGGTCGGCGCCGGGGTCGACTTCGGCGCTGCTGGCGGTCCAGTCCTGCGCGTCGAGCTGCAGTTCGGCCGTCGGCTCGCCTGCGGCATCGGGGGTGTCGGCAGCTGCTGGCGGTTCAGGCAGTGGGGGAGAGGGTTCGGCGGCGAGCGCTGCGTCCTCGGCCTCGTCGACCTCGAGAAAGGGATTGGACTCGAGCAGGCCCTCGATTTCCTGCGTGAGTTCGAGTGTGGAGAGCTGCAGCAGGCGGATCGATTGCTGCAGCTGCGGGGTGAGCGCCAGATGCTGGGACAGGCGCAGATTCAGCGAGGGTTTCATCGCGAACTACATGCGGAAGTTTTCACCGAGATAGACCTTGCGCACCGCGGGATTGTCGATGATGGACTGCGGATCGCCCCGCGCCAGCACCTGGCCTTCGCTGATGATGCAGGCCGAGTCGCAGATACCCAGGGTTTCGCGCACATTGTGGTCGGTGATCAGCACACCGATGCCCTGCTCCTTGAGGAACTGGACGATGCGCTGGATTTCGATCACCGCAATTGGGTCGATGCCGGCAAACGGCTCGTCGAGCAGGATGAAGCGCGGCTGCGTAGCCAACGCGCGGGCGATTTCCACCCGCCGCCGCTCTCCGCCGGACAGCGCGGGCGCCGGCGTGTCACGCAGGTGCTCGACATGCAGCTCGCGCAGCAGATGCTCCTCGCGCGCGCGAATCTCGTCCCTGGACAGGCGCCGCCCCTGTGCATCACGCTGCAGTTCGAGCACGGCACGCACATTTTCGGCCACGGTCATGCGGCGGAAGATCGACGCCTCCTGCGGCAGGTACGACAGCCCCATGCGGGCGCGGCGGTGCATTGGCAGGTCGGTGACGTCCTGGCCGTCGATATGGATGCGCCCGGCATCGGGCCGCACCAGGCCGACGATCATGTAGAACGATGTGGTCTTGCCCGCGCCGTTCGGTCCGAGCAGACCGACCACCTCGCCGCAGCGCACAGCGAAGCTCACGTCACGCACCACCTGACGGCCGGCGTAGCGCTTTTGCAGATGCTGCACATCAAGTTGCGGGCAGGCCGCGGAGCGGGGCGCGCCCTCGCCTGCACTGCCCTGCGCTGCCACCGGCTCCAGCCCGCCACGCACCACGGTCTGCCGCGTGGCCTCGGGCTGTGCGCTCACGGCTTGGCTCCCAGTCGGGGGGAGACCTGGAGCGCCGGTGGCGCGTCCGGCGCCGACGCTGCGGCAGCGGGCGCGGGCTGCGGGCTAAGCATCATGCGCACCCGCCCGCTGGGATTGGTCGCGCTGGCACCGGCTGCGCCGCCCTCGACCGTGAATACATCGGTGATCTGGTTGTAGGCGATCACACTGCCTTGGCTGCGATCGACCAGCTTGCCGTCGATCAGCCGGCTAAGATCGGCCTGCCCACGCAGGGTGACCACATCGGTCTTGCCGTCGTATTCGATGCGCTGCGCCGCGCCCTCCAGCGTCTGTGTTGGCTGTCCCGGCGCGCTGTCGAGCTGCTGCCGGAAAGTCGCCAGCTGTCCTGGCGCGGCCGCCGCAGTGGCGTATTGATAGCCGTCTGGCGCTTGACGCACGGTCACCGTCCCCGCCCGCAGCACGAGCGTACCCTTGGTGACCACCACGTTGCCGGTGAACACACTGGTCTGGCGCACATCGTCATAGCGCATGGCATCGGCCTCGATGTGGATCGGCTGATTGCGATCGGCCTGCGCAGCCCATGCAGGCGGCACCAGGGCGAGCGCACACAGGGCAGTCATCGGCAAAAGTCGGGCCAGTGGTTTCATCGGCATGGGTTTTGCTTTGGTCGATGCATTCTAGGCCCATGTCATCAGCTGCCGACATAGTGCCAACCTATGCCGAGCGCGCCACTGGACGATATGCGCGGGCTTGCGGCGTGTACAAAAGCGGACTGCCCGCATCGAGGCGGGCAGTCCGGTCAGGGCAAGGTCACGCCGCTCACTTTTTCGAGGCGCGGACCTTTTTGATCAGATAATCCACGACCTCGAGCACCTTCTGGTTGCTGTTGGCCTCGGGCAAGGCGGCCGACGTGGTGTACATGCCTTGCACCGCCATGGTCGGCACCCCCTGGATCTGGTAGTCGGTCACCATTTGCGTGGCCTGCTTGACCTGCGCGTTCACAGCAAACGAGTTGTAGGCGTCCAGGAAAGTCTTTTTCGGAATGCCCTGCTGCGCCAGCCAGTTGGCCATCTGCTCAGGGGTGCCCAGCGGAATGTGTTGCACGTGGATGGCGTTGAAAATCTTGGCCTGCATCGTATCGGTGAGCTTGCCCAGCGCCTTGAGCGCGTAATACAGATGCTGCTGCGGCACAAATTGCGGGGAAAATGCCACCGGCACACGTTCGAGCACCACATCGGGCGGCAGTTTCTTGGCCCAGGCGTCCAGCAGCGGCTCGAACTGAGCACAGTGCGGGCAGTCGTACCAGAAAAACTCCATCACCACGATCTTGTCCGACGGGCTCACCGGCTGTGGCACTGCAAGCCGGTTGTAGGCAAAGCCTTCGTTGAAGGGATTGGGTTTGGCAGGTGTCTGCGCCTGCGCGGCAGCCGCGACAAAGCCCAGCGAAAACACCATGCACACCACGGAAAGCCAGCGTCGAAACATGAGTGGTCCTTTGGTTGGAAGATCAGGGGTCGGTTTTACTTGGTGACGCGCACCAGCGCCGTTTGAATGCCGTTGTCGCTCAGAAGTTTCTGCGTCTTCTCGGCCTGCTGCGCCGACGAGAAGGGCCCCACCCGAACGCGGTAGAGCGTGCGGCCGTTGACAACGCGCTGGTCGATGTGTGCTTCCTGCCCGGTCAGCGCTACCTTGGCGCGCTGGCGCTCGGCATCCTCCTGTGTGCTGTATGCCCCCACCTGCAACACATAGCTCACCACGGCGGGGGTCGCCGCAGTGGGCTCGGGCGACGTCGTGGCGGGCGCCTGGGTCGCGGTCGTGGCCGCGTCCTGCGACGCGGCGGCCGGGCTGGGCTGCCGCAGTTCGGCTAGGGCAGAAGGCGACAGCGGCCGGCTGGCTGCGGTCAGCGGCATAGAACCACTGCCGGCGGGCGGTGTGGCTGTGACGCCGCTCAGGCCTTGGTTCGGATTCCAGTTGGCCGCGCCGGAGGCGGCACCCGATGGGCGTTCTTGAAAGCGGTTCATGAACGGCAGCGGCGCCTTGCTGATGTAGAGCGCCACGCCCAGGGCGATGGCCAGGCCGATCACCAATCCGGCAATCAGGCCGATGAGAGTACCGCCGGACTGGCGGCGCAGAAAACGCGGTGTGGACATGGCGTGCGACAGGAGCAGGTCGGTGAACTGGGTGAGGATGCGGCGATCACATGCGCAGCGGCGCGCTTACCCCCAGGACGGTCAGCGCATTGTGCATCACCTGCCGCACCGCGCGCAGCAGCCGCAGCCGCGCGTGGCGCAGCGGCAAATCTTCGACCAGCACGCGCTCCGCGTTGTAGAACGCATGGAAATCGGCCGCGAGGTCGCGCAGGTAGAACGCCACATGGTGCGGCGCGAGTTCCTTCGCCGCCGCAGCGAGCACCTGCGGGTACTGCGCCAGATTCAACAGCAGCGCACGCTCGCGCGGCGCGCTGAGCAGGCTTAGGTCGGCGGTGTCCAGCAGCGCGGGCTGCGCCGCATCGTGCGGGGCGCGCGCGGCCCATTGCTCGAACACGGAGTTCACCCGCGCATGCGCATACTGCACGTAGTACACCGGGTTTTCGTCGGTCTGCGCCAGCGCCAGATCGACATCGAACACGAATTCGGTATCGGCCTTGCGCGACACCAGAAAAAACCGCACCGCATCACGGCCCCGCTGCAGCGCAGCAGCGCGCGCTTCTTCGGTCATGTCATCGACGACACCGCCCGACCATTCGATCAGATCGCGCACCGTGACATAGCTGCCGGCGCGCTTGGAAATCTTGACCTCCTGCCCGCCGCGCATCACGGTGACCATCTTGTGCAGCACATAGTCGGGATAGTCCTTGGGGATACCCAGCCCCACGGCCTGCAGGCCGGCACGCACCCGCGCGATGGTGCCGTGATGGTCGGAGCCCTGGATGTTCACCGCGCGGCGGAAACCGCGCTCCCACTTGGTCAGGTGATAGGCCACGTCCGGCACGAAGTAGGTGTAGGTGCCGTCGGACTTGCGCATCACACGGTCCTTGTCGTCGCCGAAGTCGGTGGTGCGCAGCCACAGCGCGCCGTCCTGCTCGTAGGTATGGCCAGACTCGCACAGACGCTGCACCGTGGCCTCGACCCGGCCCTCGGTATACAGGCTGGATTCGAGGTAATAGCAGTCGAAGCGGATTCCGAAAGTCTTGAGGTCGAGATCCTGCTCGCGGCGCAGATAGGCCACGGCGAAGCGCCGCACATTGTCCAGATCGTCGGCATTGCCGCTGGCAACCACTTCCCGGCCCTGATCATCGGGCACCGCCTTGCGCGCCAAAAAATCCCGGGCGATGTCGGCGATGTAGTCGCCGTTGTAGGCCGATTCGGGCCAAAGCGCATCGCCGGGCTGCAGCCCGCGCGCCCGAGCCTGCACCGACAGCGCCAGATTCTGGATCTGCGCCCCGGCGTCGTTGTAATAAAACTCGCGCTGCACCGCCCAGCCCTGCGTGGCCAGCACTGCGGCGATCGCATCGCCCAGCGCGCCCTGACGTCCGTGGCCGACATGCAGCGGTCCGGTCGGATTGGCCGAGACAAACTCGACCAGAATGCGCTGGCCCGCACCCGCGGCGGATCGCCCGAAGTCCGCGCCGGCGCGTTCGATTTCAGTCACCACCTGCTGCAGCACCTGGGGTTGGAGGTGGATATTGATGAACCCCGGCCCGGCGATGTCGGTTCGAACAATCCCGGCGGCCAGGGTGGAATCAGACAGCAAGGTTTCAACGATCTGCTGCGCCAGTTCGCGCGGGGGGCGCCCGAGCGGCTTGGCCAGCTGCATGGCCAGATTGCTCGCTAGATCGCCATGCGCCGCACTGCGCGGCCGGCTGAGCTCGGTAGTGCCGCTGAAGTGCGGCTGCAGCGCGGCGGCAATTTTTTGCAGCGCGGCGGTCAACCGCGCGGTGAATTCGATCATTATGGTGGTGTCGTGATTGTGCAAACAGCGCATTTTATGGGCCCAAACCCAGACATCCTGCACACACGACTGTATGGTGTAATGACTTGTCGGTCTTGCCGATGAAGCATGAACTCAATCGTTGTTCAACCACCACAACACTTGGAGTGAAGATGAAAAAACTGATCGCAACCCTCGGTCTGGCTGTCGCCGTCCTCACCATGCCGCTGCTGGCGCAGGCACAGGCTACCGCGCAGCAAAGTCGCATGGCCCAGTGCAACAAGGAAGCCACCGGTAAGACCGGTGAGGCGCGCAAGGCATTCATGAAGGAATGCCTGGCCGCCAAGCCAGCGGCCGAAGCCGCCAAACCCGCAGCTGCCAAGGAACCGACCAAGCCCGCGGCCAAGGAACCGGCCAAGTCTGCTGCCACCGGCAAGCAACTCACCCCGCAACAGGAAAAGATGTCGTTCTGCAGCAAGGACGCCAAAGCCAAGGGCCTGAAAGGCGAAGAGCGCAAGAAGTTCATGAGCGAGTGTCTGCGCAAGAAGTGATCCTGCGCACCGCCCAGTGCGTCTCCACGCGCCAGGCCATGCCCGCAAGCGCACCCCTTGGGGTGCGCTTTTTTTGCTCGACCGCCGGCAACGGCGTACTACTGCTGCACCACCGAATACTGCGTCAGGCCCAAGGTCTGGAGCTTTTGTAGCAGCGCCCTGTCGGGACCGCCCGTCAACGGTCCGATCTGCACCCGGTAAAACATCTGACCGCGGATGTAGCCCGGCACGACCAGCACATTGGCAATGCCCGCAGCCTGCAAGCGTGCCCGCTCCGCCTGGGCATTGGCCTCTAGCGTGAACGCGCCGGTCTGTACAAAGGTCTGGGGCGCGGCGGACAGGTCGGATTCTGCCGGCATCGCAGCTGGCACTGGAGCCGTGTTGCCGGGCAGGCCGGGCGCAAGTTGGGGCCATGTGGCCAGCGCCAGGCTGGACTGTCGTGCAGAAGGGTCAGGTGCGGTCGCGGCAGCTGGCGGCGTGGACGGTAATGGCGGCAACACCGCGACCTCGATCGGCGGCTGCGCAGGCGCACTCGGTACGCTTGCCTGCGCCACGGGCTGGGCAGCGAACTGCTGCGTTGCAGCAGCCGAATCCTGCTCTGCTGCCAGTGCGATCTGGTCCTGCTGGGAGGCGCGCACGCGGTTTGCCATTTGCGGCGCATCCAGCGCAGCCAGCTGCAACGGCGCGTTGGCGCCGTCCGGCAAGGCGACTACGCGAACCCGCGCGGTGCCTGTGCGGGTGATGCCCAGTGCAGCCGCCGCCCCCATCGACAGGTCGAGCAGGCGGCCGCTGACGAACGGGCCGCGGTCGTTGACCAGGACCAGGGCGCTCAGGCCATTGTCCAGATTGGTCACCTGCACACAGGTCGGCAGGGGCAGCACGCGGCTGGCAGCAGAAAAATCGCGCGGGTTGAACCGTGTGCCCATCGATGTGGTCGATCCGGACTCCCATCCATACCAGGAAGCGATACCGACTTCGTCATAGCCCTGCGCGCTGCGCAGCGGCGTGTAGGTGCGGCCGTTGACGGTGTAGCTACGGTTGTACGCCGCGCGTGGATTGGGTGGCGGCGCGTGGCAGCCCGATTGCGCATTGATCACCGAAGCGCTGTCGACGGAGCGCGGCGGCGCACTGGCGCAACCGGCCAGCGCCAGGCTCAGTGCAGCGCCGGCGCAAAGCAGGCTGGCGCGCAGATTCGGTGGTCGGCCACCGATCTGTTGCGCAGCGGACATCTCGTGCATCGCAAGTCCCTACCCGTTCCTCTTGCCGAATAGATCGTAGCGAGTTGTCGGCACTGCGCGATGACTGTCGCAGGTCGCACCGGGTGGCGAAACACATGCCCGGCGCACCGTTGAACAAGAGGAGGAACGGATTCCTGCACAGCCGTCCGGCTCGGCTGTGCAGACGCTGCCACGCGCCTTTCGGTGAATGACGGCTGGCGTGCGTTACGACGCCGAATCAATGTCCGCGACCGCGCAGGCGGCGAATCGCGGCAAGCTGGGCGGCGAGCATGGCCAGTTCGCCTTCGACCACCGCAATGTCCTGCTTTTCCTTGGCATGCGCGCGTGCCTCTTGCGCAGCCTTGAGTGCTTCACTGGCCTTGGCCTCGTCGAGATCCTTGCCGCGGATTGCGGTGTCAGCCAGCACGGTCACACGCTTGGGCTGGACTTCGAGAATGCCACCGGCGACGAAAATGAATTCTTCCTTGCCGCCAGACGCGTTGACGTCGGCCAGTTCGATGCGCACCGAGCCAGGCTTGATGCGCGTGATCAGCGGCGTATGACCGGGAAGAATACCCAGTTCTCCCGACTCGCCAGGCAAGGCGACGAAGCGGGCCTCACCGGAAAAGATGGACTCTTCTGCACTGACGACGTCGACGTGGATGGTATTCATGGCTTCTATCCGGAACGTGATGCGGTTGCTGTAAGCGGCTGCTGCCAGGTGGTGCAGCCGCCGCGCGGGCTCACCTCAGAAGTTGTGAATTTTTCTGCTGCGCGGTCCGCTAGCCGTAAAGCGCGGTGCTCGGGTCTGGCCGATCCGATGGATCTGTCTCAGCCCTGCGCGCCATGCGCATGGGCAGCAGGCCGCGCGCGACGAAATCTTCACAACTTCTCAGGTTTCCGGTCTCAGTTGAGTTTCTTGGCCTTCTCGAACGCTTCGTCGATGGTGCCGACCATGTAAAACGCCTGCTCGGGCAGTGCGTCGCACTCGCCGTTGACGATCATCTTGAAGCCGCGAATGGTCTCCTTCAGCGGTACATACTTGCCAGGCGAACCGGTGAACACCTCGGCGACGTGGAAGGGCTGCGACAGGAAGCGTTGGATCTTGCGTGCACGGGCCACGGCCAGCTTGTCCTCTGGCGAGAGCTCGTCCATGCCGAGAATCGCGATGATGTCGCGCAGTTCCTTGTACCGCTGCAGGATGCCCTGCACCGCGCGAGTGGTGTTGTAGTGCTCCTCGCCGATGATGTTGGGGTCGATCTGCCGGCTGGTCGAGTCCAGCGGGTCAACCGCGGGATAAATGCCCAGCGAGGCGATGTCGCGGCTGAGCACCACGGTGGCGTCGAGGTGGTTGAACGTGGTCGCAGGCGACGGGTCGGTCAGATCGTCCGCAGGCACGTACACCGCCTGGATCGAAGTGATCGAGCCGGTCTTGGTCGAGGTGATGCGTTCCTGGAGCTTGCCCATTTCCTCGGCCAGCGTGGGCTGGTAGCCCACCGCGGAAGGCATGCGGCCGAGCAGCGCCGAGACTTCGGTCCCGGCCAGGGTGTAGCGGTAGATGTTGTCGACGAAAAATAGGATGTCACGCCCCTCGTCGCGGAAACGCTCGGCCATGGTCAGGCCGGTCAGCGCCACGCGCAGGCGGTTGCCCGGCGGCTCGTTCATTTGGCCGAACACCATGCCGACCTTGTCGAGCACGTTCGACTCCTTCATTTCGTGATAGAAGTCGTTGCCCTCGCGGGTGCGCTCGCCCACGCCGGCGAACACCGACAAACCCGAGTGCTGCTTGGCGATGTTGTTGATCAGCTCCATCATGTTGACGGTCTTCCCCACGCCAGCACCGCCGAACAAGCCAACCTTGCCCCCCTTTGCAAATGGGCAGACCAGGTCGATCACCTTGATGCCGGTTTCGAGCAGATCGACAGAGGGCGACAGGTCGTCGAACTTGGGCGCGGTCTGGTGGATCGAGCGGCGCTCGTCGGTGGCGATCGGGCCTGCCTCATCGATCGGGCGACCCAGTACGTCCATGATGCGGCCGAGTACCGCGGGCCCCACCGGCACCTCGATCGGGCGACCCGTGTTGTTGACCCGCATGCCGCGACGCAGGCCGTCGCTGGCACCCATGGCGATCGTGCGCACCACGCCGTCGCCGATCTGCTGCTGCACTTCGAAGGTCAGCCCTTTTTCCGCCAGGCTGTGCTCGTTGTCGTCTGCCAGAACCAGGGCGTCATACACCTTGGGAATGGCGTCGCGGGGAAATTCGATGTCGATCACAGCGCCGATGCACTGCACGATCTTGCCTTGCGCTTGAGCCGTCGTCATATTGCTCTCCAATGATTTGTATTCGGTTGGCCGGGTTGCAGGTCGGGGATCGACCTCATCAAACCGCGGCGGCTCCGCTCACGATTTCCGAAAGTTCCTTGGTGATGGCGGCCTGCCGGCTCTTGTTGTAGATGAGCTGCAACTCGCCGATCACGCTCTTGGCGTTGTCCGAGGCCGATTTCATCGCCACCATCCGCGCCGATTGTTCGCACGCCATGTTCTCGGCCACGGCCTGGTAGATCAGCGCCTCGATGTAGCGCACCAGCAGCGCGTCGATCACCGGCTTGGCCTCCGGCTCATAGATGTAATCCCAGCTATGGGACTTTTCCTCGCCGGCCCTAGCCTCCAGTGCGTGCGCCGGTAGCGGCACCAGCAGTTCGACTTCCGGCGCCTGCTTCATGGTGTTGATGAAGCGGCTGAACGCCAGGTATACCGCGTCGATCTTGCCGTCCTGATACGCGTCAAGCATGACCTTGACCGGCCCGATCAGCTTGTCGAGGTGCGGCTTGTCGCCAAGCTGGACCGCGTGGGACACGATGTGCATGCCCAATCGTTGCAGGAACTGCAGGCCCTTGTTGCCGATGGCGCAGCAGTCGACCTCAACACCGGCGGCCTGCCATTCCTTGATCTTGCCCAGGGCCAGGCGGGTGATGTTGGTGTTGAGCCCGCCGCACAGACCTTTGTCTGTGGTCACAAGGATGAGGCCAACGCGCTTGATCGGCGCGCGGGCGACCAGAAAGGGATGGGAGTACTCGGGGTTGGCCTGCCGCAGATGCCCGGCGATGATCCGCACGGTATCGCCGTAGGGGCGCGCTGCGCGCATGCGTTCCTGCGCCTTGCGCATCTTGGACGCGGCCACCATTTCCATCGCCTTGGTGATCTTGCGCGTGTTCTGCACGCTCTTGATCTTGACGCGAATTTCTTTCATTCCAGCCATTGGTTTGCTCCTCGGTCAGGCCAGCAGTCCGCGGGACTTGCTGTCCTGCCCGTCATGGAATGAATCAGTACGCACCGGTCTTCTTGAACTCGGCGATCGCTTCCTTGAGCTTGGCCTCGTCGTCCTTGGACAGATCCTTGGTCGACTCGATGCTTTGCACCAGGTCGGCGTGCTTGGTCTGCAGGTGATCGTGCAGACCCCTCTCAAACGGCAGCACCTGCTTGACATCCAGATCGTCCAGATAGCCGTTGTTCACCGCATACAGCGACGCAGCCATCTGCCAGACCTGGAACGGGTGGTATTGCGGCTGCTTGAGCAGCTCGACCACGCGGCGGCCACGCTCGAGCTGCTTGCGGGTTGCTTCGTCGAGGTCGGAGGCGAACTGCGCAAAGGCCGCAAGCTCGCGGTACTGCGCCAGGTCGGTACGGATACCGCCGGAGAGCTTTTTGATGATCTTGGTCTGTGCCGCGCCACCGACGCGGGACACCGAGACGCCTGCGTTGATCGCAGGACGCACGCCGGCGTTGAACAGGTCGGTCTCGAGGAAGATCTGACCGTCGGTGATCGAAATGACGTTGGTCGGCACGAACGCGGAAACGTCGCCGGCCTGCGTTTCGATGATCGGCAGTGCGGTCAGCGAACCGGTCTTGCCCTTGACCTGCCCATTGGTGAATTTCTCGACATAGTCGGCGCTGACCCTGGCGGCGCGCTCGAGCAGGCGGCTATGCAGGTAGAACACATCGCCGGGATAGGCTTCACGGCCCGGCGGACGGCGCAGCAGCAGCGAGATCTGACGATATGCCCAGGCCTGCTTGGTCAGGTCGTCGTAGATGACAAGGGCATCCTGGCCGCGATCACGGAAGTATTCGCCCATGGTGCAGCCGGCATATGGAGCCAGATACTGCATGGCCGCAGAATCGGACGCCGAGGCGGCGACGACGATGGTGTATTCCATCGCGCCAAACTCCTGCAGCTTGCGCACCACGTTCGCAATGGTCGATGCCTTCTGCCCGATGGCGACATAGATGCAGATCAGGTCCTTGCCCTTCTGGCTGATGATGGTGTCGACTGCTACGGCGGTCTTACCGGTCTGGCGGTCGCCGATGATCAGTTCGCGCTGGCCGCGGCCGACCGGCACCATCGCGTCGATGGCCTTGATCCCGGTTTGCACCGGCTGCGACACCGATTGGCGCCAGATCACGCCCGGGGCGATCTTTTCGATCGGATCGTGCTGCTTGGTGTTTACCGGTCCTTTACCGTCGATCGGTACACCCAGGGTGTTGACCACACGCCCGATCAGCTCGGGCCCGACTGGCACCGACAGGATTTCACCGGTGCACTTGACGGTATCGCCTTCGGAAATGTGCTCGTAAGCCCCCAGAATCACCACACCGACCGAATCGCGCTCTAGGTTGAGCGCCAAGCCATAGGTGTTGTTGGGGAATTCGAGCATTTCGCCCTGCATCACGTCGGACAACCCGTGTACACGGGCGATGCCGTCGGTCAGCGACACCACCGTGCCTTCGTTGCGAATGTTGGCGCTGGCGCCCAGACCTTCGATGCGGCTCTTGATGAGTTCGGAAATTTCTGCGGGATTGAGTTGCATGGGAGCCTCTAAAGACTTAAGCGGTGAGAGCGACTTTCATCTGCTCCAGCCGGGCGCGAACCGAGGTGTCGAGCACTTCGTCGCCAACGGCGACGCGCACCCCCCCGATCAGCGAGGGATCGACCTGCACGGTGGCATGCAGCTTGCGGCCGTACTTGCGCTCGAGTGCCTGCATCAGATCGGCAAGCGCCTCGCCCTCAAGGGGAAACGCGCTCGACACCACGGCCTCGACCTTGCCTTCGGCCTCATCCTTCAGCGCGCGGAACTGGCCGGCGATTTGCGGCACGGCGGCAAGGCGATGGTTCTCGGCCAGCGTGTGAACCAGGTTGCTCAGCACCGACGGGACGGTGCCGGGCAAGGTAGCCAGAATCAGCTCAGCCAGTTGGTGCGCGCTGACCTTGGGGCTGCCGATCACCTCGCGCAGCGCAGGGGATGTGGCGATCTGGGCAATCTGATCGAGCAGATCGGCCGCCTGCCCGGTGGACACGCCGGTGTCGCGCACAGCGGCAAAGGCGGCTTCGGCATACGGACGGGCGATGGTGGCGAGTTCAGCCATGGGACGCTCCGATCACAGCTCGGCCTTGAGCCGGTTGAGCAGATCGGCATGCACCTGCGGGTTGATCTCCCGGCGCAGGATGGCCTCGGCCCCCTTGACCGCCAGCGCCGCAACCTGGTCACGCAGTTGATCGCGTGCCTTGGCCGCCTGTTGTTCGGCCTCGGTCTTGGCCTGCGCCACGATGTTGGCGCCGATTTCCTCGGCCTTCTTGCGCGCCTCTTCGATCAGGGCCTGCGCGCGACGCTCGGCATCCGCCAGACGCGATGCGCTTTCCTGGTGCGAACGGGCCAGCTCTTCCTCGACCTTGCGGTTGGCCGAGGCGAGCTCGGCCTTGGCACGATCGGCGGCGGCCAGGCCGTCGGCGATTTTTGTTGCGCGCTCATCGAGCGCCTTGGTGATGGGTGGCCACACGAATTTTTTCGTGAACCACGCCAGCAACAAGAACACGATGATCTGCGCAATGAGTGTTGCGTCCAGATGCATGGCGCTAACCTTTGCTTCAGATGAATGAACGGTTCGTCGAAAACATCAGGTGATGCTTACTTCAACACGAACGGGTTGGCGAAGGTGAACATCATGGCTAGACCCACACCGATCAGGAACGCAGCATCGATCAGGCCGGCCAGCAGGAACATCTTGGTCTGCAGTTCGTTCATCAGCTCGGGCTGACGCGCCGCGGATTCGAGGTACTTGCTGCCCATGATGCCAATGCCGATACAGGCACCATTGGCGCCCAGACCAATGATCAGACCAGCGGCCAGTGCGACATATCCGAGAACGTGTTCCATGCTTGCTCCTAGTGAGTTAAAGGGATGAAAGGAAAAAGAAAGGGGGTGCTGAAACTCAGTGATGGTCATGCGCCTGGCCGATATACACCAGGGTCAGCATCATGAAGATGAACCCCTGCAGCACAATGACCAGCATGCTGAAGATCGACCAGGCCAGCCCTGCGGCGATGTTGCCGAAGAACAGCGCCCAGCCGGTGAGACTGCTTAGCCCGGCCGCACCCATCAGCGCGATGATCATGAACAGGATCTCTTCGGCATACAGGTTACCGAACAGCCGCATGCCGTGCGAGAGCGTCTTGGCCAGATACTCCAGAATCTGCATCGCGAAGTTCAGCGGCCACAACAGAAAGTGATTGCCGAACGGCGCGGTAAACAGCTCATGCACCCAGCCGCCGATGCCTTTGATCTTGATGCCGTAATACAGGCTGAGCAGCAGAATGGTGATGGACATGCCCAGCGCGATCGACAGATCGGCAGTGGGCACCACACGCAGATAGACATGCTCCGGATTCTCGCCGCCGTGCATCATCTGCCACAGGCGCGGTAGCAGATCGACCGGCAGCAGGTCCATCGCGTTCATCAGCACGATCCAGACGAACGAGATGAAGGCCAGCGGCGCAACGAATTCGCGCGATTTGGCATTGCGCACGATGCCGCGGGCCTGTTCGTCGACGAATTCGACCAGGAATTCGACCGCGGCCTGCATGCGCCCCGGCTTACCGCTGGTCATGTTCTTGGCCACACGCCACAGCACATAGCATGCAATCACACCCAGCAGCACGGAAAAGATCATCGAGTCGATATCGATGATGCCGAAATCGACCACACCGGCACGTGGACCGCTAGTCCAGTGGGTCAGGTGGTGGACGATGTACTCGCCTGCAGTGACAGTGTGTTGTTCTACGGACATGGTCGACGATGAATTTGGAGTGCCGCCTGCGCGACACGAGACGAACGGATCAGGTTGCGCAACTGGCCTTTTTGCCCCGCAAGATCAGCGCGACCCAGTACACCTGCAGGGTCGCAACGATCGCGATCAGCATCACCGCCCAGTTCAGCGGCTGCACGATGCGCGGCGCAAAGAACAGCAGCACGATGGTCAAACCGATCTTGAGCAACTCACCCAACGCAAAGCCGTACACGGCCACGCCGGGCTTCAATCTGGACAGCCAGCGCTGGATCGACAGCGCGAACAGCGCCGACGGCAGGGCGATGGCACCAGAACCGTACAGCGCGGAAAACACCACCGACCACTGGCCAGCGGCAAAGAGCCCACTGACCAGCGCAACGATCAGGCCCACGATCAGTTGCAGCCCCACCACGCGCCACACCGAAATCTGTGGTTTGCGCAGCAGCAGGCTTTGCACCTCGGCGCGGGTCAGCGGCGGCGCAGCCGGGGTGTCTTGCTGGTCTTCCCAGGGATCGGTGGATGACACGGCGGAGCTCAAGGCAGGTCGTCTGGTTGGCCAGGCTGGGCCTGAAGAAAAAAGGAAGTCGGCTTGCAGGCCCGCGGAGGGCTATACCGCGCAAGCCGCAGGGCTTGTTGCGCTGGGTAACAATTCACCCGCAGGTCAAACGGCAAAAGTATAAGGGAAAGTCGATGCGGCGCCAGCGTTTTTGTTGCGCGCACGCTTAAGATTGTGCCGGGTCAAGTTGCTTGCCAGGGTTTGCATCCATCTGGCGGACGCAGTGCACGACTTTCGGGAACGATCGATGAATGCTTTACTGGTGTTTCTACATCTAGTCGCAGCCATGCTCTGGATGGGCGGCATGGGGTTCGTCCTGCTCGCCATGCGCCCTGCCGCGCGGGCGACGCTGCAAGCGCCGGCGCGGCCACAGCTGGTGCTGCTGAGTCTGCAGCGGTTCTTCGTGCTGGTGTGGGCCAGTATCGCCACCATCCTGATCACCGGGCTGATCCTGCTGCTGCAGGTCGGCCTGGCCCGCGCGCCCATCGGCTGGCATGTCATGTTCGGTATCGGGCTGCTGATGATGGCGGTGTTTGCGCATCTTTTTTTCGCTCCGTTCCGGCGCGCCCGGCGCGCGGCTGCGGCGCAGGACTGGCCTGCGGTGGGCAGCGCGCTCGACAGCATCCATCCGCTGGTGGTGCTGAATTTCACCCTGGGCTGGATCGCGATTGCGGCGGTGGTGTTTCTGCACTGAGCAACGGCGCCAACGTATCCCACGCGGCCTCAGGCGTGATCTGCTGCAGGCAATTCAGATGCCCCAGTGGGCAGGTGCGGGCGAAACAGGGGCTGCAGTCCAGCTGCAGCCACAGCGTGGTGCTGCGGTGGACTGCAGGCGGGGTGTGGCGCGGGTCGGTCGAGCCGTAAATGCCTAGGGTCGGGCGGCCGAGCGCGGCCGCGACATGCATCAGCCCGGAGTCGTTGCTGACCACACCGCTGCTACTGGCGAGCAGGGCGATGGCCTCGTCCAGCGTGGTGGCGCCGCATAGGTCGATCGCTCCGGCGGCCTGCGCGGCAATGGCCTGCCCCGCGGCGGCATCACGCGCGGTGCCGAGCACGGCAACCGCATATCCGGCGCGCTGTGCGAGCGCAGCCAACGCGGCATAGTGACCGACCGGCCACTGCTTGGCAGGGCCATACTCGGCGCCGGGGCACAGCGCGATCCAGCGCCTTGGCAGGCCCAAGCGCTGGCGCGTTGCGTGCGCTGCGTCGTCCGCGATCGTCAGAGTCGGCTCGGGCACCGCTCCCACGAGGCCGCCAAAGTCGGCAGTTGCCAGCGCGGCGTAGTGCAGCCGCATGTCGGGGCGCGCAGCCAACGGCGCTGACGGGATGCGGCAGGACAGCGGCGACAGCGCCATCGGCTCGGCCTGCCGCAGTGTGCTGCCCAAGGCATCTGTGCGGATGACATCGGTCAGCAGCAGGCCGCGGGCCTCGCCCGCGTGGCCGATGCGCCGCGCGATGCCCGCCAGCCACGGCACCAGCCGCGCCTTGAGATTGTTGCCCAGGACATAGGCCCGTTCGAACCGCCGTTGGCGCAGCTGCGTGGCAAGACGCCAGCGCAGTGCGAGGTCGAGCTTGCCGTGCGTGAAGGGGGCTTCGATCGCCTCGATTACGCCGGGCATGGCCCGCAGCACCGGCGCCACGGACGGCATGCCCAGTGCGGTGATCTGCTCGCCCCGCGCGGCGAGCAGGGCGACCAGGGGTTGCGCCATGACCGCGTCGCCGACCCACTGCGGCGCGATCAGCAAGACGCGGGGCATGCGCGGCGGCTGCGAGCAGGCGAGCGCCTTCAGTGGCCGCGCACCACTTCGCCCGGCGCCAGGCGGTAGCGCGTGCCGCAGTAGGGACAAGCCACCTCGCCGTGCGTGACGTCGAGGAACACGCGCGGGTGGCTGCTCCAGATCGGCATGTTCGGGTTGGGGCAATAGGCGGGCAGATCCTTGGCCTTGAGTTCGACCACGGGCATGTCAGGTTTGAGAATGGCGCTCATGTGCAGAGGGTGCGGTCAGGATAGCGGCCGGTTCAGACCACGGTCAGCCAGTCGGCATACTTGGGATTGCGCCCGCCGACGATGTCGAAAAAGGCCTTCTGGATGCGCTCGGTGATCGGCCCGCGCTGCCCGGCGCCGATGCTAACGCCGTCGAGCTCGCGGATCGGCGTGACCTCGGCGGCGGTGCCGGTGAAAAACGCCTCGTCGGCGATGTAGACCTCGTCGCGAGTGATGCGCTTTTCCTTGATGGTCAGACCCAGATCCTCGCAGACGGCAAACACCGTCTTGCGGGTGATGCCGTTGAGCGCGCCGGAAGACAGGTCGGGGGTATGGAGCACGCCGTCGCGGACGATGAAGATGTTCTCGCCGGCGCCTTCACTGACAAAGCCCTGCGGGTCGAGCAGCAGCGCCTCGTCGTAGCCATCGGCGGTGACCTCGAGGTTGGCGAGGATGGAGTTGGTGTAGTTGCTCACCGCCTTGGCGTTGACCATGGTGATGTTCACGTGGTGCCGGGTGTAGCTGCTGGTCTTGACGCGGATGCCGCGCTTCATGCCCTCTTCGCCGAGATACGCACCCCAAGGCCAGGCGGCGACCATCAGATGGATGGTGTTGCCGCGCGGCGAAACTCCCAGCTTTTTGTCGCCGATCCAGGTCAGCGGCCGGATGTAGCAGGAGTCGAAGCCGTTGGCCTTGACCACGTCGATCTGCGCCTGCATCGCCTGCTCAAGGGTGAAAGGAATCTGCATGCGCAGGATTTTGGCGCTGTTGAACAGCCGCTCGGTGTGCTCGCGCAGACGGAAGATGGCCGTGCCCTGCTCGGTCTTGTAGGCGCGCACGCCCTCGAACGCGCCGCAGCCGTAATGCAGGGTGTGGGTCAGCACGTGGACCTTGGCATCGCGCCACTCGACGAGCTGGCCGTCCATCCAGATTTTGCCGTCGCGATCGGACATGGAAGTGGGCATGACCATGATGGGTTGTCTCCGGGAGGTAAAGGCGTCATTTTAGGAACTCCGCGGCGGCGCCCCGCCGCGCGAGCCGCCGCTCACAGGACGGCAAGTGCGGCGTCGTAGTTGGGCTCGTGCGCGATTTCGTTCACCAGCTCGGTGTGCAGCACGGTGTTGTCGCGATCGAGCACCACCACGGCGCGGGCGCACAGCCCAGCCAGCGGCCCGGCGGCAATGCCCACACCATAATCGCGGGCGAAGCTGCGGTCGCGCATTTCGGAGAGGTTGATCACCTTGTCCAGACCCTCGGCGCCGCAGAAGCGCGCCTGCGCGAACGGTAGGTCGGCGGAGATGCACAGCACCACGGTATCGGGCTTTTCAGAGGCGCGGGCATTGAAGGTGCGTACCGATTGCGCGCAGGTGGGGGTGTCGATCGACGGGAAGATGTTGAGTACCTTGCGCTTGCCAGCATAGTCGGCCAGGGTGCGGTCGACGAGGTCCTTGTCGGTCAGACGGAAATCGGGCGCTTTGCTGCCCTTGGCGGGCAGTTCGCCGCTAGTGGGTACCGGGTTGCCGTGCAGGTGGGTGGTGGCCATGCGAGTCTCCTTGGTTAGGGGTCAACGAATGCGTAAAGTCATGGTAGACGCGGTGCCGCTTTTTTTCAGGCGCTTGGGTGGTCTGCCCAGCCGCGCTCAGCGCTTGTGCGTAACCTCGGCATGGACCTGCCCTGCGGGCACGTGACGCGCAGCGGACTGCACATGGCCGGCCTGATCGTCGAAGAAGAAGTCGGGCTGGAAAGCACGCAGGAACGGGCCCTTGTCCAGACCACCGAGGAACATGGCCTCGTCGACCGTGATGTTCCAGTGCATCAACGTGCGGATGGCGCGTTCGTGCGCCGGGGCGCTGCGCGCGGTGACCAGTGCGGTGCGCAGCCGCATACGGGTGGAGCCGTCGGCGCTGGCCCGCTGCAGGCGGTGCAGCGCCTCGAGCAGCGGCTTGAACGGCCCAGGCGGCAGCGGCAGCGCGGCCTTGCTGGCTTCGTGTTGCTGAAACGCGGGCAGTCCTTCGGCCTGGAACACGCGCTCGGCCTCGTCGGAAAACAACACGGCGTCGCCGTCGAAGGCGATGCGTACTTCGTCGGGATGTGCCTCGGACGCCCGGGCCGAGTCGGGATAGACCTGCGCTGCCGAGTAGCCGGCGTGCAGCGCGGCGCGCACATCGTCCGGATTGGCCGACAAAAATAGATTGGCCCGCAGCGGCGGCAGGTAGTGAAACGGCGCTCGGCCGCGGGTGAACACCCCGCGCTCGATGGGCGTGCCGTGATGCTTGGCGGAATGAAACACGCGCAGACCGGACACCGGGTCGTTGCGCGACAGCAGCACCACCTCTACCCGGTCGCGCTGTGCATCGCTGGTGTTGAACGCCAGCAGCTTGCGCACCAGCTGGAAGGCTACACCGGGGGCCGCGGGCTGCTCCAGACGCTCGAGCTGCAGACGCATATAGGCCGCGTCATCGGCCTGCTCGAACACGCGGTTTTCTTCCTCAAAATCGAACAACGCGCGCGAGGAAATCGCCACGATGAGACGGTCGCTGAGGTCTGCAGGCATGACGCGGGGCTATTTGACCAGGTTGTTCATCTGAATGATGGGCATCATCACCGCCAGCACGATCAGCAACACCATGCCGCCCATCACCAGAATGAGCAGCGGCTCGAGGATGGTGGTCAGCGTCACGGCGCGGCGCTGCACTTCCTGCGCGTGCTGGGCGGCGGCGCGCTCGAGCATCTGTGGCAAGGTGCCGGTCTGCTCGCCCAGGCGGATGAAGGTGATGAGCACAGGCGGAAAGCGCTTGTGCAACGCCAGGGCCTGCGCCAGCGAGGCGCCCTCGCGCACCAGTGCGATGGCCTCCTGGGCGTCGGCCTTGAGCACGCCGTTGCTCAGGGTGTCGGTTGCGGCCTGCAGCGCGCGCAGGATGGGCACGCCTGCGGCGCCGAGGATGGCCAGCGTGCTGGCAAAGCGCGCGGTGTTCAGCCCGCGCACCAGCCGCCCGAACAACGGGCTGCGCAATAGAGCGCCGTCGAACGCCAGCCGGGGCCCGGGCAGTTTCATCGCCTGCGCAAAGCCGATCGCGCCGATCACCGTCAGCGCCAGCAGCAGCCAGCCCCAGGCGCGCACGAAGTCGGACACCTTGATCAGCCCGACGGTCAGCAGCGGCAGGGTCTGATGCGCCCCCTGGAACACCCCGACCACCTGCGGCACTACATAGGTCAGCAGCATGATGACCACGGTGATGGCCACCAGCACCACGATGGCCGGATAGGCAAAAGCCTGCACCAGTTTGCCGCGCAGCGCCTGGCGGTCTTCGAGGTAATCGGCCAGCCGTTCCATCACCAGGCCGAGATCGCCGCTGTCCTCGCCGGCGTTGACCAGCGCACGGTAGATCGCGGAGAACTCGCGCGGATACTGCCCCAGCGCGGCGCCGAAGCCGTGTCCGGCGCAGACCTCGCTCTTGAGGTTGGACAGCAGGTTGCCGACTTCGGCACGGTCGGCATCGTCGGCCAGCGCGGCCAGCGCCTTTTCCACCGGCAGGCCGGACACGAGCAGCCCGGCCATTTGGCGGGTGAACAGGGTGAGCTCCTGGCTGTTGAACACCCGACGTGCGAACCGCCGCGGCCCGGTCTGCGTCGCCTCCTCGAATATGCCATCGACCTGCAGCGGGATCAGGCCGCGGCTGCGCAGCAGGGTGCGCGCGCCGCGGGCGCTGTCGGCTTCGAGCACGCCGGACTGCTCGGTGCCGGCGTTGTCCAGGGCGGTGAAGCGGTAGGCGGGCATGGGATGTCGCAGGACGGGTTCAGTCGCGGGTCACGCGCAGCAGCTCGGCCAGACTGGTGATACCGCGGTCAAGGTAGCGCTGGCCGTCCTGGCGCATGGTGCGCATGCCCGCGGCCTGCGCCAGCCGCCGCAGTTCGGCCTCGGCGGCGCGCTCGTGGATCGCCGCGCGCAGGGTATCGTCCACTTCGAACAGTTCGAACACGCCGGTGCGGCCGGTGTAGCCGGTGTGGTTGCAGGCCGGGCAGCCCACCGGCACGAAGCCCTGGCCGTCCGGTGCGGCGGCCTTGCACGCTGGGCAGAGCTGGCGCACCAGCCGCTGCGCCAGCACGCCAAGCAGCGAGGAGGCGAGCAGAAACGGCTCGACACCCATGTCGGTCAGGCGGGTGACTGCGGAAATCGAGTCGTTGGTGTGCAGGGTGGCGAGCACGAGGTGGCCGGTGAGCGAGGCCTGGATCGCGATCTGCGCGGTCTCGAAGTCGCGAATCTCGCCAATCATCACCACGTCCGGGTCTTGCCGCAGGATAGCGCGCAGCGCGCGGGCGAAGGTGAGGTCGATGCGCGGGTTGACCTGCGTCTGGCCGATGCCAGGCAGGTCGTACTCGATCGGGTCTTCGACCGTCATGATGCTGGTCGTGCTGGCGTCGAGCCGGGTCAGCGCCGAGTACAACGTCGTCGTCTTGCCGCTGCCGGTCGGGCCGGTGACGAGCAGGATGCCGTGCGGGGCGCGGATCAGCGCGTCAAAGCGCGCGAGCGTGTCGGGCGCCATTCCGACGGCGCGCAGGTTGAGCTTGGCCGAGGATTTGTCGAGCAAACGCAGCACCGCACGCTCGCCGTGCGCGCACGGCAGCGTGGACACACGCACGTCGATGGTGCGCCCGCCGATGCGCAGCGCGATGCGTCCGTCCTGCGGCAGACGCTTTTCGGCAATGTCGAGCTGCGAGAGGATTTTGATACGCGAGATCAGCGCGCCGTGCAGCGCCTTGTTCGGCCGCACCACCTCGCGCAGGGTGCCATCGACGCGAAAGCGCACGACCGAGATCGTCTCGTACGGCTCGATGTGGATGTCGGATGCGCCTTCGCGCGCCGCCTGTGTGAACAGCGCGTTGAGCATGCGGATGATCGGCGCGTCGTCGGCGGCTTCGAGCAGGTCTTCGACCGCCGGGATATCCTGCATCAGCCGACCGAGGTCGACATCGCCCTCGACCTCGCTGATCACCGCCGCAGCGCTGCCGTCGCGCGCTGCATAGGCCGCGCCGATGCGCGTCTGCAGATCGTCCGCGCTGGTGCGGTGCACCGCGCGCAGCAGGTATTGGCGCTGCACCTCGACCAGCGCCGCCGGGCGCGTGGCTTCGCAGATCCACAGCTCGACGCCGTCGCCGCCGTCCTCGGCGAGCACCGCCTGGTCGCGGCAGAAGGTGTAGGGGAGCGGATAACGCGCGCCCATCATGGTCCCTCGCCGCCGGGCTAGCGCGCTGCAGAGGCCGGCACGACCGGCAGCTGCGGCGCCGCACCGATATCCGGCAGCACCGGCCCCGGCATCATCGGCATGCCCCAGCGCGACGGCAGCTGCGCCTCGTCCTGTAGACCACGCATGGCGTCGTAGCGCTGCTGACTCAGCGCGGTGCCCTGCTCCTGCGTGCGCACCACGAGGGGTCGCAAGAACACCATCAGATCGGTCTTGGTTGCAGTGCGCGAGTTAGAACGGAACAGCGCGCCCAGCCCGGGAATGTCGCCCAGGCCCGGAATCTTGCTGTCGTTGGAGCTGACGTTGTCCTGCATCAGTCCGCCCAGTACGATAGTCTGGCCGTCGTTGACCAGTACCGTGGTCTGGATCGAGCGTTTGTTGGTGATGATGCCCGCAGCGTTGCTGGCGCTGGAGATGCTTGAGACTTCCTGATAGACATCCATCTTGATCGCCCCGCCCGAGGTGATCTGCGGCCGCACCTTGAGGGTCAGGCCCACGTCCTTGCGCTCGATGGTCTGGAACGGCGTGACCGTGGCGCTCGATCCGGTCTGCGCATACTGGCCGGTGATGAACGGCACATTCTGCCCGACCACAATCTTGGCCTCCTCGTTGTCGAGAGTCATCAGATTGGGAGCCGAGAGGATATTGGCGCCATCCTGCGTCTGCAGGAAGTTGGCCAGCAGACCCAGCGTGGCCAGACCCGCGACGTTGTGCAGAATGCCGATGTTCAGGCCATTGGGGATGGCCAGGCTGCCGTTGGCGATTGCGGTGCCTGTTGCCGTGCCACCAGCGGAAATGGCCGCCTGCAAGTTGATGATGTTGGAGCCGCCGGTGCCGAAGTTGCTGCCGCCGTAGATGGCGTTGTTGTTGCCGGCGCTGCCGGCAATGGCCTGCCACTGGATGCCCAGTTGTGCGGCCTTGTTGGCGTCGACCTCGGCGATCAGCGCCTCGACATAGACCTGTGCGCGACGCACGTCGAGCCGCTCGATCACGCGGCGCAACTGCGTGTACACCGGTTGCGGCGCGTTGATGATCAGGGCGTTGAGCGCAGTGTCGGCATAGACCGTGCCGCCCTGCGGCAGGTCCACCGCGGTGTCGCCGCCGCGGGTGGCGAACTCGGGCGCCTGCCCCAGCCCCGGGCTAGCCGCGCCGGAGGCGCCGCCGCCGATCGCCGCCGACGGATTGTTGCCACCGCTCATTGCCTGCACGCCGGCCGGCAGCCGGTTGGTCTGCGGCGCGGCGCCGGCGCTGCCTGCGCCGCCCGGCGCCGCCAACACGCCGCGCAGGGTGCGTGCCAGATCCGCGGCGTTGGCATTGCGCAAATAGACCACGTGGATGTTGTCCTGATCGCTTTGCGGACGGTCCAGACGACGGATCATCTGCTCGATCTCGGCCAGCTGCGCGCCGTTGGTGGCGCGCACGATCAGCGAGTTGCTCGCGTTCTCGGGCAGGATGACTGCGCGCATCGCGCCGCCGCCAGTAACCGCAGCCTGCTGCGCCGCCAGTGTGCCCGGTGTGGCAGCGTTGCCGCTTTGCATGTCGATGAGCTTCTGCAATGTGGGCGCCAGATCGCTGGCTACCGCGTAGGTCAGCGGCACCACGGTGACCTCGGTGCCGGTAGACACATCGAGCGCAGCGATGATGCGGGCGATGCGCTTGAGGTTGTCGGCATAGTCGGTGACCACCAGCGCATTGCCGGAAGGACTGACATTGATGGTGTTGTTCGGCGAAATCAACGGCCGCAGTACCGGCAGCAGGCTGCTCGCCGAGGCATTACGCAACTGGAAGATCTGCGTCACCACCTGATCGCCTCGCCCAGGAACACGCGACGGCTCAAGTCCCACGCCGACCGGGCCGCTCTGCAGCTTGGCATCGGCCTCGGGCACGACCTGATACACGCCGTCGTGCTCGACCACGGCAAAGCCGGCCAGCCGCAGCTGGGTGAGCAGGGCCTGGAACACCTTTTGCGGGCTGACCGGCTTTTCGAACTGGAGGGTGATCTGCCCCTTGACCCGCGGATCGACGATGAAATTGCGCCCAGTCGCCGCCGCCACGGCTTGCACCGCGCTGGCGATGTCGGCGTTGACCAGGTTGATGGTGAGATCGCCATTGGCATTGCGCGTCGCCGCGCCTGCGCTGCCCGCGCGCGACGGCGCCTGCGCCAGCACCGGCTGCACGACCAGCAGCGCAGCCAGCGGCAGTGCCAGCAGCCGGGACAACAGGCCGCGCACGCGGTACGGCGCGGCGCACCGCCCGGCCTGTGCCGCTGTGCGCTGACGGGGTTTCATGTGACGATGCATCGCGGCATTCCTTGGTGTGGGAAAGGTGGCTGTTCCACGATCCGAGCCAGCTTCAGAACGACAGACGGACATGGTCGCCCTCGGGGCGGCCGAGCAGCGACAGCAGATTGGCCATCGCCGCCTCGCTGCCCGGCGCGGCTCGACCGGTGCCGGCAAACTGCAGCGCCTGCCCGTTCCAGACCCCCTTGCCCTGCAGCAACAGCGGCCCCTTGTCGCTGCGCAGATCGATCTGCGCATCTGCGCCCTGCCCGGTGATGGTGACGGTGTAGCTGCCGATCGGCGCGACCACACTCAACCTCGACGCCGCGTCCGGCAAGACGATCTGCACCTGCCCGCCGATGCGCATGCGACCGGCGACCGATTCTAGGTGCAGGCCGCGCAAGGTAAGCCGTGCGTTCCCCTGCAGCGCGATGGTGTTCCACGGCGTGCCCAGGCCATCGAGCACGGCCAGCGGCACACTGCCCTGCCAGGGGGCGTCGGGCGCTTCGCCCGCGGGCTGCATCGCCAGGCGCAGCTGCGACAGACCGAGCTGCGCCAGAATCTGCAGAGGCTGTGCCGACACGGCAGGCCAGTCGATGCGTGCACGCAGCCGTCCGCGCCAAAGTTCGCCCAGATTGACCTTCCAGCGCAGCGTACCCGGCAGCAAAGTGGCGCCGCGGCTGCCCGCGCCGCCTTCGAGCACCAGCAGCGCCGAACCGTCGCGCCAGGTGCCCTGCGCCTGCGCCAGCAGCACATGCCGGCCGCTTGCGGTCCACACCGCATCGCTCAGCCAACTGGCCGGCGCCTGCCACAGCAAGGCCCACATCGCGCCGGCCAGCGCGGCCAGCCACAGCCAGCGCCGGGGCTGTGCAGGCGGTCTGCCCGCGGCCCGGGCCGCGGGCCGTCTGGCGTGCGCGCCGTCCCTGGGCGGGGCTGGAGCTGGTGCGCTGCCCATTCATCCGCCACCCGAACTCTGGCGCGACAGGTGCACCGTGCCGCTGAGCAGCCCGTCCGCGTCCCGGGTCAGATCGGCACCATCGACCTGCGCCGACCAGTCGCGCCGCGCGGCCTGCGCCAGCGCCACCAGAGTGGCCGGACGCAGCCCGGCAAACTGCAGCGTGGCCTCGCCGGGTAGCACTTGCACCTGAATCTTTGCGTTGGGATCCACCCGCTGAAACCAGGCGAGCACCGCCGTCTGTAGATCACCGTCGAACGCGGGAACGGCAGGTGCGTTGCGCAGTGCGGCGAGCTGCTGCCCTTGTTGCTGCAGGACCTGTAACTGCTGCTGCAGGCCGTTGATGTGCTGCGGCGTGGTCTGCAGGGTGTGCCAGGCCGGACGAAACGCCACCGCCCACAGCAACGCCGCAGCCACCACCGCCGCAGCCGTGCTCGTGAGCCACTGCTCGCGCCGCGACAGCGCAGCCCAGCGGCGCCGGCCTACGGCCACGGCCTGCGGCAGGCCCCGATACCACAGCGCGGAAAGCGACACGGCCCGTCCGCTGGCGCTCATCGGGACGTCCTCATGGCGACCCCGCAGCGATGCGCAGCACATCGCCCTGTGTCTCGCACGACAGCCCGGCAGGCGCGCAGCGTGCCGCGGCCTGCACCGCGCCGTCGCCCGGCAGGGTGAGCTGCAATTGCCCGGTGCTGAATTTCAGCGCCGTCGGCACCACACCCGCGGGCACCACCAGGCTGGCGCGGCCCATCAGCACGTCGAGATCGCCATCGCCCGGTCGCCCGGCCCGCAGCCGCGCCTGGTCCAGCGCGCGCTGCACCTGCAGCCGGGCATCGACAATCGCGGGCACGCCGGGCAGCGCCTGCGCCGCGGCGGCATCGATCTGCTGCTGCAGGCGGCTTTCCTGGCGCTTGAGCTGCACGGCCGCGACATTCATGCCGACCAGCTGCACCACCGCCACCAGCGCCAGCAGCTTGCCCACACGCCGCCAGGCCGGCGTGACCAGTTGCTCGATCAGCCCGCTGACACCGCGCGACAGCGCGTGCCTGGGTGCCAGGTCGAACTGCCGCAGATTCCACGGCGATTGCGCGGCGCGCGCCAGCCAGTGGGCATCGGTGAGGGTCGTGGGGGAGAGTGACGGCGGCAGGTCGAGCCGATCCAGCAGCGGCTGCGCCAGATCCTGCACCCACAGATGCGCGGGCATCTCCGGCAGCGGCAGGGTCTGCGGCGATGCGGCGTCGGTCGCGAGGGTCAGCGGCAACCAGGCCGCCTCGCCGTGCAGATCCCGCCACAGCAGACGCGGCCCCTGCGCGCCGACCTGCAGCAGCGCGTCGCCCGGCGCCAGCAAGGCGGCTTCGGGCACGATCTGCTGCGGCTCCTGTCCGGCCTGGGCAAGGTCGGCAAGTGCCTGCTGCAGCGCACCTTTTTGCACCGCGCAGGCCAGCGAGATGCTGCCGTCCTCGGCCTGCGGCCCGGCGGCCAGATGCAGCTGCCCTGGGTCGAGCAGCAAGCGGTCTTCCAGCGCCCCACCCAGCGCGGCCTGCAGACGGCCCGGCGGCATGGGCGGCAGCGCCACCGACAAGACCGAGGCGTCCATTGCGTCGACCACGGCCACCACCCGGCGTCCGCGCGGCAGCAGCGCCGCCTGCTCGCGCCCGGCGGACTGCAGCTGGCCGTCCGCGCCCAGCAGCACATGATCCAGCGGCGGCAGCGGATGCGCGGCAGCCAGCGGCGGCAGGCGGAGAACCAAGGTTTGCATGACGGCGCCGATTGTAGGCAGGCTGTGTTGCGGTCAACAGCCCAACACTCCGCGGGACGGCCACGCCATGTCGAACGCGGCTGTGCAGGGGGCGGTTCAGTCTGCGCCCTGCGGGGCGGCCGCCAACCAGGGCGGCACGCGCTCGATGCGCACCACCTGTGAAAACAGGCCGGCGCGCTGGATGAGTGCGCGTTCTGCATACTCCAGCCGGTCAATGCGCACGCGGGCGATGGCGTCGAAATAGCCGGTGGCCACACTCACCAGCTGCGGGTTGACTGTCGTGCCCGGCGGCAGCAGCAGGGAGATGTCTGCGAGATTGCGGAAATACGCTCGCTTGCGCGCCTCGACCAGACGTTGTGCGGTGGCGCGATCGACCCCGAGCACCGCGGCCAGCACCAGCGGGCCGGCAGTGTTAGCATTGACCGGGGTGGCCTGCGGCAGCAGCGTGACCTCGGCGGCAAGCCGCGGCAGCGCCTGCGCCACGCCCGGCCCCAACCGTGCCAGATCCTGCAACTGTTGCAGCGGCAGCGGCGCGCTTGCGCCGCTGCCCTGCGTCGCGGTGCGAAACGGGCTGCTCGCCGCCATACCGTCGGCAATGTCCGTGGCCACGGTCGGGGGCAGCCGCAGCGCCTCACACAGCCGCTCGAGCACCAGCAGCGCCTGCGGATCGACCGTACCGGCCGGCGCCAGATCGCGCAGGTTGAAGCGGCTTTGCGCATCGGTGATGCGGCCTTCGAGCCAGGCGTCGGGCAGACTGGCGCTGTCCTGGCCGCGCGCAGCCAGGAAAGTCGACAGTCGGGATTCGGCCAGCGGCACCGACCACGGCTCGCCCAGATAGTCCGCGCTGGAATTGCGCGCATCCTCGCGCAGGATCAGTCGCGCCCAGTCGATCGCGCCGCGCAGGATCCAACGCGCCTGCGTCTGCTCGCGTGCGGTCTGCTCCCGCGCGATGGCGCTCCACTGGTTCCAGAACATACCCGAGACCATCACCGCAGCCAGCGCGGCGATGAGCATCGCGGTGATCAGCGCCGCGCCGCGCTGCAGGCTTGGGTTGCGCCTCATTCGTGGTCGTCCAGCAGGAAATCGCGCTGCAGTTCGCCCGCCAGCGGCTTGCCGGCAAACTGCAACTGCACCCGCACCGCCGCCGGGGTGACCGCATTGGCCGCCAGGGCGAGGGCCGACGCAGAGGCCGCGGGCGTGGCCGGGGCATTGGCCGCAGTGCCCGGATTGACCCAGGCGCCCGACTGCTGCAGCAGCCCGATGCCGGCGTAGCGGTAGAACTGGATCTGCATGCGCACTACGCCGGGCAGGATGGTCAGCAGCGGCGCGGCCGGATTCTGCAGCGCGGTCTGCAGCACGGCGCGGCTATCGGAGGGCGTGCTGGCACTACGCTGCAGCGCGCCGTCGCGCACGGTCCAGCGCACCACCTGCAGCGCGCCGGCCTGCGGCGGCAGCCCGACATCGGCGCTGGCGTCGGCGCGGACGTCGCCGCCCAGCGGCTGCGCCGGCCGGCGCACGATGAACAGATTGCCGCCGATCACGCTCACCGCGGGTAAGCCAGCGCCCGCTGCGGTGGCATGGCGCAGGTCGTCGCCGAGTTGCTGCATGCCATCGGCCAGGCGTGAGCTGGCGGCAAAGGCGCTGCTGGCGTCGTCGCGGCTGCGCGCCACGGCGTCCAGCCCGCGCCAGCCCAGCACCGCGACCACCGCCAGGATGGTGACCGCCACCAGCAGCTCGATCAGGGTGAAACCAACCGCAACCGCACGACGCGCCATTCAGAGATTTCCGATGATGGTGACCACCTGCCAGGCGCTCCAGCCGCTGGCATCGCGCACATTGACCTGCATGCGGCGAAAGTTGGGGTTCGGCGTGGGCATCACATCGACCGCGACCGTGAACCGCTCGTTCGCCTGCGTGCAGCTGCTGGTGCTCTGCCCGATCGGCAAAAAGGTCTTGCTCAGGCGCTGATCGACCAAGACATTCTGCGCGCACTGCTCGGCCAGCACCGCGAGCCGGTAGCGATGTGCGTCGTCGCTGACATTGCCAGCGGCGCGCATTGCCGCCAGCAGCGCGATCGCCACGACGGCCAGCGCGACCAACACTTCGAGCAGGGTGAACCCACGCGACAGCGCCTGCACGGTTGCGGCACGAGCCCACCCCATCCCGCCCCTCCCCCGCCGCGAGAGAAATTGGGAGGAGGGCATGCCCACCTGCCGGCTCGAACGCACCAAAGCGCGTTGGGTTTGCCTGGTCACGACCTGCTGCCGCTGACGGCGAACGGCGCAAAACCGTCCGATGCAATGCTGTCGCGCGCGTCGCCGTCGCTCAGTTCGACCAGCACCGCGCCGCCCACCGGCTCGGTGCCGAACAACAGCCAACTCGGCGGCGTGCCCAGGCCACGCAAGCCGCCCGCACGCAGGCTGACCGTGACCGGGCCGGCAGAGTAGCTCGCCGCGCGCGGCTGCTCGCCCAGGACGCTGCGCCAGTTGCGCGGCGCAATCTCGCCCCGCCGGCCCAACCAGGGCCAGGCGCGCGGGCGCAGCAGATCGGAGTCCACCGGCTCCCAGCCTTGCGGTCCGATCTGCAAGAAGGCGTAGCCGCCCGGCCCGCCGGCCCAGGCCAGCGGCACCCCGGTTTCGGCCGCGTGCTGTCTGGCGGCATCGAACAGGGCGGCCAGGCGCTGCGCCTCGCGCTGCATCTGCGCATTCTGCGACGGCGGCAGGGCGAAAGCTGCCATCGCGGTCACCATGCCGACGATGACCAGCGCCACCAACATTTCCAGCAGAGTAAAGCCCCACGGGGCCGCGCGCACCACCCGCGCACTGTGCCAGCCCGGGTCGTGGACGACCTGGTCGGGCTTACTGCCAGCTGCCGATGTCGGCATTGGCGCCTTCGCCGCCCGGTTTGCCGTCTGCGCCATAACTGAACACGTCCACCGGGCCCTTGACGCCCGGATTGAGGTACTGGTACGGATGACCCCAGGGATCGGTCGGCAGCTTTTCGAGGTAGGGTTTCCAGTTGCTCGGAATGGGCGGCGTGGTCGGCTTGGTCACCAGCGCCTGCAAGCCCTGCTGCTGTGTGGGGTACATGCCGTTGTCCAGTTTGTAAAGCTTGAGCGCCTGCATGATGGTGGCGATGTCGGTTCGGGCCGCGGTTTGCCGCGCCTCGTCGGTACGGCCCATGATGCTCGGCACGATCAGCGCGGCGAGCACACCCATGATGACCAGCACCACCATCAGCTCGATCAGGGTGAAGCCGCGCGCGCAGCGGCTGCCGGAACCCGGCGCCGCCGCGGGGTTTACAACACAGGAAGCAGATTTCATCGACACCACCTTTCTGCGCGGATAATAAGAGGATGATGTTGCGCGCCCTCCCCCAATCCCCTGCGCTGCACGGCGTTTCTTCGCGCAACGGCCGCTGGCTGGCCTTCGGCCTGGCGGTGGCACTGGCGTTTGCGGCGTCGGCTCTGGCGGTGGGTTGGACGCTGCAGCTGCTGTCGGCGCCCAGGCCGGTGCCGGTCGATGCACAGATCATCGGCGCGCTACCTCCCGAGCAGGCGGCGCAGCAGGCTGCCCGCCTGTTCGGCGCCGAGCCGGTTGCCGCAGCCAGCGCCGCGCGCGCGCCTGGCCGGTTTCGGCTGTACGGCGTGATCGCCGGAGGCGATGCCGGATCGGCGCTGATCGGCGTCGATGGCAAGCCCCCGCGTGCGGTGGCGGTGGGCGAAGCGGTCGCGCCCGGGGTCATCCTGCGCACCACGGGGTACCGGAAGGTCTGGCTCGAACGCGACGGCGCCCGGCTGGAACTCAAGATGGACCCGCCACCCGCACAGCCGGACGGCAGCCCGCCTGCTTTCACCCCACGGTTGCCGCAGTTCAACCCGCCGCAGCTCGCGCCGCCCGGCATCGCCTCCCCACAGCCCGCAGGGGAAGGTTAGCAGCCCGTTGAAAAACGTCGCGAGGATGGCCAGATGCAAGGCGCACGGCGCGCAGCGGCCGAGACATATCAAATAGATAGGCGAGGCAGCGCGCACCGCGCAACGTCGCAGATGGCCCACCGCAGTAGTTTTTCAACGGTCTGTTAGGGGTCAGATTCCCGCCAAAATCTGGCTTGGCATGCGCCGCACAGGCGCGTTTTTATAATTCGACCATTGTTTTGCGCCAATTCGCCCGCATTTGCCTGCAAATGCGCCACTGCTCGGCGATCTCTGTCTTTCAACAAGGATTTCATCATGCCGATCTACGCCTACAAATGCGATGCCTGCGGCCACACGCTGGACGCGCTGCAAAAACTCTCCGACGCCCCGCTGACCAACTGCCCGCACTGCGGCAAGCCCGCGCTGCGCAAGCAAGTGACCGCAGCCGGATTCCAGCTCAAGGGTTCGGGCTGGTATGTCACCGACTTCAAGGGCGGCGGCGCAGCCGGCAGTTCGGCCGCAGCAGCCGCGCCGACGCAAGAGTCTGCGCCGGCGGCCTGCGGTGCGTCGTGCGCCTGCCAGTGAGCCGCGCTCCTTCTCGGCGGGGTGGGACACCACCCCGTCCACACCCCTTCCCTGACCTCCACGCCACGCGCGCTGCGCGCGGCGACCTCTGCTCATGAGCGTGAAAAGCATTTTCATCGCCGGCATGCTGGTGTGGCTGCCGCTGACCATCACCATCTGGGTGCTGTGGCAGCTGCTGGCCGTGTTCGACGGCATTTTCCGAGCGCTGGCCGCTGCGCTGAGCACGGTGGCGCCCGGTCTGGCACCGGCGCTGGACAGGCTGGTCAACATTCCCGGCGTGGGGGTGCTGCTGGTGCTGTCGGCCATTTTTCTCACCGGGCTGGCGGTGGCGAACATGGTCGGGCAGTGGTGGCTGGCGCGCTGGGATGCGCTGATGACCCGCATTCCGCTGGTCAAGACCATCTACAGCAGTGTCAAGCAGGTCTCGGACACGTTGTTTTCCAGCAGCGGCAACGCGTTTCGCAAGGCGCTGCTGGTGCAATATCCGCGGCAAGGCGCCTGGACCATCGCCTTCATGACCGGGCTGCCCGGCGGCGAAGTGGCCGCACATCTGCAAAGCGATCATGTCAGCGTCTATGTGCCGACCACGCCCAACCCTACCTCCGGCTTTTTCCTCATGCTGCCGCGCAGCGAGGTGATCGAGCTGCAGATGAGCGTGGACACTGCGCTCAAGTACATCATTTCCATGGGCGTGGTCGTGCCGGGCGGGCCGCACAACCCGCATGTGCACTGAATCCCCGGCCCTTTTCCTCCGTCTCGCCCCGCGCGCCCGTGCCGCGGGCTCCCTCCTTGAAAGTACCCCTCCAACATGAGTCTGCGTAGCCATTATTGCGGTCAGGTGACCGAAGCCCAACTCGGCCAAACCGTTTCGCTGTGCGGCTGGGTGCATCGCCGCCGCGACCACGGCGGGGTGATTTTCATCGACCTGCGTGACCGCGAAGGGCTGGTGCAGGTGGTGTGCGACCCGGACCGCGCCGCGACCTTTGCCACCGCCGAAGGGCTGCGCAACGAGTTCTGCATCCAAGTGCAGGGTCTGGTGCGGCCACGCCCGGCAGGCACCGAAAACCCAGATATGGCCTCGGGCAAGATCGAAGTGCTGTGCCATGACATCGCCGTGCTCAATCCTTCGGTCACGCCGCCCTTCCAGCTCGACGACGACAATCTGTCCGAGACCACGCGGTTGACGCACCGCGTGCTCGACCTGCGCCGGCCGCAGATGCAGCACAACCTGATGCTGCGCTACCGCGTGGCGATGGCGGTGCGCCGCTTTCTCGACGCGCAGGGCTTCATCGACATCGAAACTCCGATGCTCACGCGCAGCACCCCCGAAGGCGCGCGCGACTACCTGGTGCCTAGCCGCGTACACTCAGGCGAGTTCTACGCCCTGCCGCAGTCGCCGCAGCTGTTCAAGCAGATGCTGATGGTCTCGGGCTTCGACCGCTATTACCAGATCACCAAGTGCTTCCGCGACGAAGACCTGCGCGCCGATCGGCAGCCCGAGTTTACCCAGATCGACTGCGAGACCTCGTTTCTCGACGAGCAGGACATCCGCGATCTGTTCGAGACCATGATCCGCGGGGTGTTCAAGGACGTGCTCGGCGTGGAACTGGCCAACCCCTATCCGGTCATGAGCTACGCCGAGGCCATGACCCGCTTCGGCTCCGACAAGCCAGACCTGCGGGTGAAGATGGAGTTCACCGAGCTCACCGACGTGATGTGCGACGTGGACTTCAAGGTATTCTCCGGCCCGGCCACTACCCCCGGTGGCCGCGTGGTGGCGCTGCGCGTGCCCGGCGGCGGCGAGATGAGCCGCAGCGAGATCGACGCCTACACCGAGTTCGTCAAGATCTACGGCGCCAAAGGCCTGGCCTGGATCAAGGTCAACGACGCGAGCAAGGGACGCGAGGGATTGCAGTCACCGATCGTCAAGAACCTGCACGATGCGGCGATCGCTGCGATTTTGCAGCGCAGCGGCGCGCAAAGCGGCGATCTGCTGTTCTTCGGCGCCGACAAGGCGAAGATCGTCAACGATGCGATCGGCGCGCTGCGCGTCAAGATCGGCCACAGCGCCTTCGGCAAGGCCCACGGCCTGTTCGAGGATGGCTGGAAGCCGCTGTGGGTGGTCGACTTCCCGATGTTCGAGTTCGACGAGGACGAGCAGCGCTGGGTCGCGGTGCATCACCCGTTCACCGCGCCCAAAGACGGCCACGAAGAGTTGATGGACAGCACGCCCGAGCGATGCCTGGCCAAGGCATACGACATGGTGCTCAACGGCTGGGAGATCGGCGGCGGCTCGGTGCGCATCCACCGCGCCGAGGTGCAAAGCAAAGTTTTCGCCGCGCTGAAGATCGGCCCGGACGAAGCTCGCGCCAAGTTCGGCTTCCTGCTCGATGCGCTGCAGTACGGCGCACCACCGCACGGTGGCATCGCCTTCGGTCTGGACCGCATCGTCACCATGATGGCCGGCGCGCCGAGCATCCGCGACGTCATCGCCTTCCCCAAGACGCAGCGTGCGCAATGCCTGCTGACCAACGCGCCAAGCCCGGTCGACGAACGGCAGCTGCGCGAGCTGCACATTCGCCTGCGCAATCCACAGCCTGCGGCTTGAGGGCTAGGGTATGCCCGGGTGTCCTCATCATCAGCCGACCCGCTGCGCATGATCCGCATCGACGACCCCACCCACGACCACGAAGCCGGCTCGGTCGACGCCACGCTCGACACCACGCGCATCGACGACACGCGGATCCGCGCCGTGCGCGCGCTGGTCTCACCTGCGCTGCTGCTCGAGGAGTTGCCGATCGACGCCGAGGTCGAGGCGCTGGTCGCGCGCAGCCGAGCCGCGATCGCCGCGGCGCTGCGCGGCGAGGACGAGCGGCTGGTCGCGGTCGTCGGCCCCTGCTCGATTCACGACCATGCGCAGGCGATCGACTACGCGCGGCGGCTGCGCGCGCTCGCCGCCGAGCTGGGTGACGCGCTGGTCGTCGTCATGCGCGTGTATTTCGAAAAGCCGCGCACCACCGTTGGCTGGAAAGGCTACATCAACGACCCGCGGCTCGATGGCAGCTTTCGCATCAACGAAGGGCTACGCCGCGCGCGGCAGTTGCTGCTCGAGATCAACGCGCTCGGGCTACCTGCGGGCACCGAGTTTCTCGACCTGCTGTCGCCGCAATATTTCAGCGACCTGATCGCCTGGGGCGCGATCGGCGCGCGCACGACCGAGAGCCAAAGCCACCGTCAGCTTGCTTCGGGGCTGTCGTGCCCGGTCGGGTTCAAGAACGGGACCGACGGCGGCGTGCAGATCGCTGCCGACGCCATCGTCGCCGCCGCGCATCCGCATGCGTTCATGGGCATGACCAAGATGGGAGTTGCCGCGATTTTCGAAACCCGCGGCAACCGCGATTGTCACGTCATCCTGCGCGGCGGCAAGGCACCAAACTTCGACGCTGCCTCGGTCGACGCCGCCTGCGCCGTGCTCGCCAAGGCCGGGCTGCGCGCGCAGGTGATGATCGACTGCTCGCATGCCAATTCGGCCAAACAGCCGCGGCGGCAGATCGATGTGGCCGCCGACATCGCCGCGCGCATCGCCGCCGGCGAGCGGCGTATCGTCGGCGTGATGGTGGAGAGCCATCTGTGCGAAGGCCGACAGGACCTCCAACCAGGCAAGCCGCTGACGCCTGGCGTGTCGATCACCGATGCCTGCCTGGGCTGGGACGACACCGTGCCGCTGCTGCGCGGGCTGGCCGAGGCGGTGCGCAAGCGGCGCGCCGCAGCGGCTTGAGCCGCACCACTTGACCGCGCAACTGCCGGGCAGGCGCATCCTGCTGTGCACCTTTTCCAAGGTGCTGTCGCCAGGACTGAGTTATGCGCACGCGCCGCGGCACGTCATCACCAGAATGACCCTGGCGCGCCAGGCCGCCGACCTGCAGTCCCCCACCCCAGCCTGACCCAGCGTCTGGCGCTCTAACAGGCCGTTGAAAAAGTGCGCACCGAACGGGCTACGGGCGCTGCAAAGCCCGCGCCGCGCAACACCTTGCGGTTGTCGTACGCCACCTCCATGCCGCAACAAATCGATACCGCCATTGCGCGGCTGGGTGAACTGTTTGCCGCTGAGCAGGACGCAAGCGTGCGCAGCGCCCCGGCTGCGGCCCGCTGAAACGACAAACCCGCCAGCGGCGGGTTTGTCGTCAACGGGGCTCTGGCGGTCAAAGCTCTTCGCGGAAGCTGTCGTGGCAGGACTTGCAGGTCTTGGCGGTTTCGCCAAAGGCCACCTTGATCTCGTCGAGCTTGCCGGTCTTGGCCGCGGCGACCAGCTTGGGCGTCATCTCCTGCAGCTTGTTGGCGTCGGCCTTGAACTTGTCCATCTCTTTCCAGATCGTCGGCTTGGCGTGCGAATCCGGCAGGTCGGTGCCCGGCCCGAAGGCTTGCCAAGGCAGATGCGACATCATGGCGACGATCTCGGCGTTTTCCAGCGCAGCCTTGGGATCGAACGGCGCCTTGCCCTGCACCATCGCGCCGATGCGCGCAAAGCTGGTGCCCATGATGACGAAGGCGGACTGGCGGTATTGGACTGCCTTTTCGGGCTTGGCGAACTGCGCATGCGCAGGCCATGCGGCCAGCAGGCCGCAGGCGAGCGCGGCGGCAATGAGCTTCTTCGGGTCAAGCGTGGATGGATTCATCGACAGACTCCTTGCGGGTTGGAATGGAACACACACGGGTCACGTGCCCGGCCCAGTGTAAGGAGAAATGTGCATTGGCGCACGAGCGCACGACAAGCCCAGCCCGCGCCGCATTGCGATAGACACGCCCACAAACCGGCCGGCCGAATGCAAAAAAATGCCGCAAATCCGTTTGTCTGTGGCGCGTACGGCTTAAGATGCGCGCGTTTGGGTTCGATCCTGCGGCGATGCCGCGCCGATCGGGGCGCGGCGCTTCTGATCTGTGCCGCTCGGGTCGGCCCAATCGCTCAGCGGGCACGGCACGCCCAAGCCCGCTTCATGACCACCGTGAACCTGCGCGGCGCGCCGCGCAGACCAAACGCTCAACTTCTCGGAGTGCACTCGATATGGCCACTGCAAAACCCGCGGCAAAAAAAGCCACAGCCGCCAAAACCACCCGTCAACCCAGCGCGGCGTTCATGAAACCGCTGACCCCGTCGGCACAACTCGCCGCCGTGGTCGGCTCTACCCCGCTGCCGCGCACCGAAGTGGTGAAAAAGCTCTGGGACTACATCAAGCAGCACAAGTTGCAGGACGCGGCGAACAAGCGCATGATCAACGCCGACGCCAAGCTCAAGCCGGTTTTCGGCAAGGATCAGGTCAGCATGTTCGAGATGACCAAACTGGTCAGCCAACATCTGAAGTGACCCGGCGCGCAGCCTGATACGACTGCAGGCCCGCGGCCCCGGCCCGGCATCCGCCGGGCTTTTTCGTGCCCCCTGCCCATGTCGATCGACATCTCTCGCACCCGTCTGCTGGCTGGCGTGCTGGCTGGCGTGCTGCTGACCGCGGCCTGCACCCTGCCCGCGCAGGCGCGGCCGCCACAACCCACCGCGCTGCCGCAGGGCGCAGCGGTATCGAGCGCGTTTGCCCCGTCGGGCGATGCACTGGCGCTAGTGATCGCGGCAATCGACCAGGCGCATCGCAGCATCCATATGGCGGCCTACGTGCTGACCTCCGCCGACGTGGCGCGGGCTCTGGTGCGGGCGAAAAAACGCGGGGTCACGGTGCAGGTGCTGCTGGACTGGAAAGCCAACCTCGGCGAGGACGCGCGCGTCGCCCGGCATGCCATCGGCATCCTGTGCAATGCGGGCATCGCGGTGCGCACGGTCGATGCCTACCCCATCTTCCACGACAAATATCTGGTCATCGACCGCCAAACCGTGCAGACCGGCAGTTTCAACTACACCTACTCTGCTGCGTATCGCAACGCGGAAAACGTGCTGGTGGTGTGGAACGCGCCCGCACTGGCCGCGCGCTACCTGGCGGACTTCGAGCACAACTGGGCGCTGGGCCGGCCGGTGCAGCTGCCGTACTGAAGGCAATACTGAACAAGTCCCCGCGCGTCGTATCACAAGAACTGATTCCGCCTTGCCTGAACGCCGCGCGGCAGCCTCGAATCGCCGCATCGTGCGCAGGGTGAGCGCCGTGGCGCGGGCGAGCGACCTAAAATCGCGATGTCATTGGCTGGATAGTGCAATCAAGACACGCCCATGAAATCCCTGTCCAAATCGCTTATCGCCGCGGTGGTGCTGGTCGTGATGGCCATTGGCGGCTATCTCGGCTGGTCTGCGCTGGAGCAAAAGCCGCTGGCGCCCAACGCCAGCTTCAGCCTGCTCGACGGCAAAACGGTCGATCTGTCGGCTTACCGCGGCAAGGTGGTGCTGGTTAACTTCTGGGCGACGAGCTGCACCACCTGCGTGGGCGAGATGCCCGAACTGGTCAAGACCTATGAACAGCTCAGCCCCAAGGGCTTCGATCTGGTCGCCGTGGCCATGAGCTATGACAACCCGACCTTCGTGCGCAACTTCGTGCAGCAGCGGCAACTGCCATTCACCGTGGCGTTCGACGCCAGCGGCCAGACGGCCAAGGCGTTCAAGGACGTTCGGCTCACCCCGACGAGCTTTTTGATCGACAAATCCGGGCATATCGTCAAGCAATATGTCGGGCCACCCGACTTTGCCCAATTGCATCAGCTGATCGACCGGCTGCTGGCGCAACCAGCGTGATGCTGGCCGCTCAGCCGGCGGTCTGCGTACCCAGCCGGGCGAATTTCTGTTTGAGATAGTCCAGCCAGACCCGCAGCCGCAACGGCTGAAACTTGCGCTGAGTGAACAGCGCGAAAATGCCGTTGGGCGGCGCGGCATAGCCCTCCAGCAGCGCCACCAGCCTGCCTTCGCGCAGATTGTCGCCCACTTCCCAGAACGAGCGCCAGGCGATGCCCCGACCCTCCAGGCACCATTGATGCAGCACCGCGCCGTCGGTGCAGTCCATGCGCCCGCTCACGCGCACATGCATGATCTGGCCGCCACTCTGGAACACCCAGCCGCGCGGCTGGCTGCCCACCGACGCATAGGCCAGACAATTGTGTCGGGCCAGATCAGCCGGCGTGTCCGGCGCGCCAAACCTGCGCACATACTCCGGCGAGGCCACGCAGACGCGGCGGTTGTCCGCCAGCCGCAGGCTGACCAGGGAGGAATCGGTCAGATCCCCCACGCGCACCGCACAGTCATAGCCTTCGTTGACCAGATCGACCAGACGGTCAGTCAGGTCCAGTGAGAGTGTGACCTCGGGATGCCGGTCGAGGAATTCCGGGATCAGTGGGGCGACCAGCCGACGCCCGAATCCCGCCGGTGCGGTGATGCGCAAATGCCCGCTGGCCTTGACCCCACCGGCACTGACGCTGGCTTCGGCGTTGTGCAGGTCGGCCAGCAGGCGCTGGCAGTTTTCCAGAAAGGCGCTGCCCTCCTCGGTCAGGCTGATGCGGCGGGTGGTGCGCACCAGCAGCTTGACGCCGAGCCGCTCCTCCAGCGCATCGATGCGTCGCCCGATGATCGCCGCTGCCACCCCTTGCGCATGCGCCGCGGCAGTCAGGCTGCCCTTGGTCGCCACGGCAACGAAGGTTTCGATCTGTTTGAGCTTGTCCATCTTCGCATGCCTTGCATCTGGAAAAGCCATCAATCTAGCAACACTGAATATTGACCCGGCAATCGCATACGGTATGGCCCCTTCCCCACCGCGTGGGGGAAGGCTGGGAGGGGGAGGAATGCAAACCCCGCTGCGTGCCTGACTGCGAGAAGCGCGCGCACCGGGACAATCGCCCCCGCCATGGCGAGGATATGCAACACAGCAGACCGCCAGCAGCCCGGATGCGCAGCGCGTAGGGAACTTGGTCGGTGCTGTCTTCACCCACGCCTTTGCCCTGATCCCTTTGCCCTGATCCGCTCACCTGATGCGGCGGCGCAGCATAAACTGTCGTCATCCCACAAAGATGGGCGTTCGCCTGCACGCCGCGCGACCCGTTGCCACGCAGCGAACGCAACCTTTCAACCCATGACGGAGATCGCCGAATGAACACTTTGTCCGCCCCTCAGGGCGTCAGCCTGAACGCCCCGCTGCAGCCAGGCTTTGACCGCATCCTCACCCCGCAGGCGCTGGCCTTCGTGGCCCAACTGCACCGTACTTTCGAGCCGCGCCGCCGCGAACTGCTCGCCGCACGCGCTGCCCGCACCAAGCGACTCGACGCCGGCGAGCGCCCGGACTTCCTGCCCGAGACGCGCGCGGTGCGCGAAGGCGACTGGACGATCGCACCGCTGCCTGCGGCGCTTGCGCGTCGCCGCGTCGAGATCACCGGCCCGGTCGATCGCAAAATGATCATCAACGCGCTGAACTCGGGGGCCGACAGCTACATGGCCGATTTCGAGGACGCGAATACGCCAAACTGGGACAACCAGGTGCAGGGTCAGGTCAACCTGTTCGATGCCATCCGCGGCACCATCCGCTTCGAGCAAAACGGCAAGATCTACGAACTGGGCGAGCGTGTGGCCACGCTGCAGGTGCGCCCGCGCGGCTGGCATCTGGATGAGAAGCACCTGTTGGTCGACGGCCAGCGGATCAGCGGCAGCCTGTTCGACTTCGGCCTGTTTTTCTTCCACAACGCGCGCGAGCTGCTCGCACGCGGCGCCGGGCCGTATTTCTATTTACCGAAGCTGGAAAGCCACCTCGAGGCGCGGCTGTGGAACGATGTGTTCATCTTTGCGCAGGAGCAGCTTGGCCTGCCGCGCGGCTCGATCAAGGCGACCGTGCTGATCGAGACCATTCTCGCCGCGTTCGAAATGGACGAGATCCTCTATGAATTGCGCGAGCACAGCGCTGGGCTGAACGCCGGGCGTTGGGACTACATCTTCAGCGCGATCAAGAAGTTCCGCAACGACCGCAACTTCTGCCTGGCCGACCGTGCGCGCATCACCATGACCGTGCCGTTCATGCGCGCTTACGCGCTGCTGCTGCTCAAGACCTGCCACAAGCGGCGGGCGCCGGCGATCGGCGGCATGAGCGCGCTGATCCCAATCAAGAACGACCCCGAGAAGAATGCGCAGGCGATGCAAGGCATCCGCCAGGACAAGCGACGCGACGCCACCGATGGTTATGACGGCGGCTGGGTGGCACACCCCGGGCTGGTGCAGGTGGCAATGGAGGAGTTCGTCGCCGTGCTGGGTGAGCGGCCGAACCAGATCGACAAGCAGCGCGACGACGTGCGGGTCAGCGCCGCCGATCTGCTCGACTTCCGCCCCGAGCAGCCGATCACCGAAGCCGGGCTGCGTAACAACATCAACGTCGGCATCCACTATCTGGGCGCATGGCTGGCCGGCAGTGGCGCGGTGCCGATCCACAACCTGATGGAAGACGCCGCCACCGCCGAGATTTCACGCAGCCAGGTCTGGCAATGGATCCACAGCCCCAAGGGCGTGCTGGACGACGGCCGCAAGGTGACTGCCGAACTGGTGCGCGCGCTGATCCCCGAGGAGCTGGCGCGGGTCAAGGCGACCGGTGCACACGGCGAGTTCGACAAGGCTGCAAGGATTTTCGAGCAGATGGCCACAGGCGAGACCTTCACCGACTTTCTCACGCTGCCGCTGTACGAGGAACTGAGCTGACCTCGGCCTGCCCGATAAGCCGCCTGCTGGCGGCTTTTTTCGTGCCTTGCCACGCCTGCAGCACTGCGCAGCGCAATCCTGTCTTGCGCGGTCAGACACAAGTTCGGCCCGTGCGCAAGCCACCGGCCGCTTCGCCCCGCGGCGCGCAGCAGCATCGGCCGCCCGGCTGCAGCGCGGTGCATGCGGGTCTAGCATCTGTGCAGATTTCAACGCGAGGAGGAATTGCTCATGCAACTGCGTTCACTGCAAGACCGCATCGCGGTCGTCACCGGTGCGTCGAGCGGCATTGGCGCCGCCGCGGCACGGGCACTCGTTACCGAGGGCATGCAGGTCGTGCTCGCTGCGCGCTCGGCGGACAAGCTCGCGCGCTTGGCCGCCGAGCTCGGCGAGCGTGCACTCGCGGTGCCGACCGATGTCGGCGACGAGGCGCAAGTCGAGCGGCTGTTCGAGCAGGTCGCCGCGCGCTTTGGCGGGCTGGACCTGCTGTTCAACAACGCGGGCGTGGGCTACTTCGGCAAGTTCGAGCACGGCAAAACCGCCGAGTGGAAGACGACGATCGACGCCAACCTCTGGGGCGTGCTGTTTTGCACGCGCGCGGCAATCCCGCTGCTGCGCGGCCGCCCCGGGGCAATGATCAGCACGGTGTCGAGCGTCGGCGGGCGCCGCGGCATCGAAGGCTGGGCGGTCTACAACGCGACCAAGTTCGCCGTCGTCGGCCTGCACGACGCGCTGCGCAAAGAACTCGGCCCGGAGGGTATCCGCGTTTCGCTGATCGAACCGGGCGCGGTCTACACCGACTGGGGCTACAACGTGCCGACCGAGCAGATGAAGGCACGGCGCGACGCGGTTGCCGCGCTGCACGCCGAAGACATCGCGCAGGCGCTGGTCTACGCCTTCGCGCAGCCGCCGCATGTCAACCCGCAAGAATTGCTGATCATGCCGACGCGGCAGGTGACGCCATGAACGCATTGGCCGACACCCCGCAGGCATCTGGATGCGCAGCCTGCACATCTGGGCCAGCATGCTCCGTTCAGCCGCAGCGGCTGCACCATTTTTTTCAAGGTTAGCAGGCCGTTGAAAAACGTCGCGAGGATGGCCAGATGCAAGGCGCACGGCGCGCAGCGACCAAGACATATCAAATAGATAGGCAAGGCAACGCGCACCGTGCAACGCCGCAGATGGCCCACCGCAGTAGTTTTTCAACGGCCTGTTAGGCATGTGCCCGCGCAGGAATGATGCCGCGCATGCCCGCGCTGATGCATACTTGTGCCCATGACCCGCGCCCGCACTGCCGATCGCCCCGCCCACAACGATGCCCTGCAGCACGCCGAGGCGCTGTGCGCTGCGCGCGGGGTGCGACTGACGCCGCTGCGTCGCCGTGTGCTCGAGCTGGTGCAGTCTCGCCCCGAGGCGGTCAAGGCTTACGACCTACTCGCCCAGCTCTCCACCGAGGATCACGCCGCCAAGCCGCCCACGGTGTATCGTGCGCTGGACTTTCTGCTGGAGCAGGGACTGGTGCACCGGGTCGACAGCCTCAATGCCTTCGTCGGCTGTAACCACCCCGACACGCCGCACGCCGCGCACCTGCTGCTGTGCACCCAATGCGGGCGGGTAGAGGAACTGCACAGTGATGCGCTGGATAGCGCAATCGCCCAGGCCGTGACATCCACGGGCTTTGTCGCCCACCATGCCCGGCTGGAGGTGCGGGGCCTGTGTGCCGACTGCGCCGCCACGGCAGCAAATGCGCGCTGAACCGGCCGCGTTTCAGCCCGCAGGCTTGAGGGTGTAGAGCCGCACCAGCGTCAGGCCCAGGCCGAGCAGCGCGCCCAGGGTCAGCCACAGCCGCAGTTGCAGGAACCACGCGGGCCAGGGCAGCAGTCTGCGCAGCGACACGTCGGCGGCATAGGCCACCGCCAGGCCGATGAACAGCCCGGACATGCCGTACACCCAGTTCGATGCCCAGGTCATGCGCCATGCCCACAGCGGCAGCACCACGCCCCAGCCGAGCAGCAGCCAGGGGCGCTGCGCCTGCGCCTCGGGCTGCACCAGCAAGCCTCCCCAGTAGAGCGCACCGAGAAAGCTCAGGATCGCCGCAGCGTACTGGGCCTGGATGACCACCACAGCGGTCAGCGAAGCGGCGGGCGCGATCCACGTGGCCAGCCCCAGTGCGATGAACGGAATCAGCCCGGACAGGCCGAGAGCGTAGGCGGCGGATTTCATCGAGGCATCTCCTGGAACGTCGGACGGACTGCAAAAATTGTCGTCCACACCAGCGCTCGCCCGGCTGCGTCAGCGCAAACCTTCGGGTCAAACCCCGGCGGCGTGCGCCTGCTGGTCGGCGTGATAACTACTGCGCACCAGCGCGCCGACTGCGGCGTGGGTGAAGCCCATGGCTTGGGCCTCGTGTTCGAACCGCGCGAAGGTGTCGGGATGCACATAACGCGCCACCGGCAGGTGGTGACGAGTGGGCGCGAGGTACTGGCCGATGGTGAGCATGTCCACCCCGTGGGCGCGCAGGTCGCGCATCACCTCGAGAATTTCGTCGTCGGTCTCGCCCAGGCCGACCATCAGCCCGCTCTTGGTCGGAATGCCGGGGTAGCGCGCCTTGAAGTCGGCCAGCAGATTGAGCGAGTGCGCGTAGTCGGCGCCGGGGCGGGCCTGCTTGTACAGGCGCGGCACGGTCTCGAGGTTGTGGTTCATCACATCGGGCAGACCGGCGGCGAAAATATCCAGCGCCTTGTCCAGGCGGCCGCGGAAGTCGGGCACCAGCACTTCGATCTGCGTGCCGGGCGACATGGCGCGGGCGGCCTGGATGCAGTCGACGAAATGCTGCGCGCCGCCGTCGCGCAGGTCGTCGCGGTCCACGCTGGTGATGACCACGTAGCGCAATTTCATCGCCGAGATCGCACGGGCCAGATTGGCGGGCTCCGCGGGATCGAGCGGATCGGGTCGGCCGTGGCCGACATCGCAGAACGGGCAGCGCCGCGTGCACTTGTCGCCCATGATCATGAAGGTCGCCGTGCCCTTGCCGAAGCATTCGCCGATGTTCGGACAGCTTGCCTCTTCGCACACGGTCACCAGCCTGTGTTCGCGCAGCAGTCCCTTGATGGCATAGAACTGCGACGAGGGCGCGGCCGCCTTCACCCGGATCCACTCTGGCTTGCGCAGCGGCGCGTGCTCGGCGACGATCTTGATCGGGATGCGCGCGGTCTTGGCCTGCCCTTTCTGTTTGATCGTGGGGTCGGCGTGCAAGGGGGGGGGCGTGGTCATGGCAGCAAGGGAAAACGCGTTCAAGACATCATGTTAGGCGCCGCGGCAGGTGCCTGCCAGATCGCGGCGAATTCCTCGGCAAAGGCCGCAGCCACCTGCTCGACCGTGGCGGGCACGCCCAGACTGGCCATGTCGATGGTGCGCAGCCCCGGATAGCCGCAGGGGTTGATCCATTCGAACGGGGTCAGATCCATGTCCACATTGATCGCCACGCCGTGGTAGGTACAGCCGGCGCGCACCTTGAGCCCCAAGGCGGAAATCTTCTCGCCGCTGGCCAGATAGATACCGGGCGCACCCGATCGTCGCTGCCCCGCAATGCCCCAGCGCCCTAGAGTGCGGATCACCGCCTCCTCGATACGCTGCACGGTCTCGCGCACCATCCAGCGGTGGCGGCGAATGTCGAGCAGCAGATAGACCACCGCCTGCCCCGGACCGTGATAGGTCACCTGCCCGCCGCGGTCGGTGTACACCACCGGCACCGCATGCGGCGCCAGCACATGCTCGGGCCTGCCAGCCTGTCCCAGGGTGAATACCGGCGGATGCTCCACACCCCAGAGCTGGTCGGGCGTACTCGCGGTGCGCGCGGCGGTGAAGGCGCGCATCGCCTCCCAGGTGTCCAGATAGTCGCGCAAACCCAGCCATTGCAGCGCGGGGACAGCGGCGGACATGTTCGGATCGGCGTTCATGCTAAGTTTCAGCCAAGTTGCAGTCTGTGCAATCCAGACATTCATGCAGACAGGCGCAGCCGGGACTCTTCCGGCGTCGAGCCGGAAGAATAACCACCCGCATGCGTTTGCCATCCCCACCCTCCGCATCCCGCGTCCGCACTGCGCAGCAGATCGGCACCTTCCTGCGCGCCTGGGCGCGCGACCCGATTGGGGTGGCCGCGGTGCTGCCGTCCGGTCGGCAGCTCAGCCAGCAAATGCTCAAGCCGCTTGCGCTGCTGCCGCAGTCCGACCCGGCCCGGCAACGGGTGATCGAGCTGGGCGCGGGCACCGGTGCGTTCACCCGGGCGCTGGTCGAATACGGGCTGCAGCCATGCAATCTGCTCGTGGTCGAACGTGACCCCGCACTGCACGAGCTGCTGTGCCAGCGATTTCCCGATCTGCAGGTGATCCGGGCCGACGCCTGCGCGCTGCGTACCGCGGCACTGGCCTGCGGCTACGCGCTGGACGGACCGGCAGACGCGGTGATCAGCGGCCTGGGTCTGCTGTCGATGCCGCGCGCCATGCAGCGCTCGATCCTGACCGAAGCGTTTGCAGTGCTGCGGCCCGGCGGCTGCTTCGTGCAGTTCACCTACGGACATGCCAGCCCGGTATCGCGGGCGCTGCGCGAGGAGCTCGGGCTGCAAGTGCGCCGCTCGGGCCTGGCCTGGCGCAATGCACCACCGGCCTCCGTATTCGTTTACCAACGGGCCTTTACACATCCTCACACCTGCCACGCACCGCAGGCGACAAAATAATCCAGGTAGGGTGGCACCGCCTGCCGCGTGCGACCCCACTGGAGACGCATGCCGTGGCTGGATTCTTTGTCTCGCTGATCATCTACCCGTTTGCCGTGTACGGCCTGCGGCGGTTTTTCACCGAGCGCCTGGGAATGCAGAGCAATATCGGATTTCTGGTGTTCCTGCTCGCCAGCGTGGTGAGCTGGCTGGCCGCCGAGGCTGTGGGTCGGCTGTGACCGGATCAGCGTGAAGGCGGGTCGTCCGGGTCTGCCGAGCCGGCGATCTGGCTGGGCGATAACCCCGACTTCGGCCCGAGCATCTGCACGCGGATCGCCGGGTGCATCGCGCTGACCAGCCGGGACATGGAGCTGAGCTTGTTCGAGGTGTCGCGAAGGTGTTCGGCCAGGCGACTGGCGATGCCCAGCGCCAGCCGCGCCGCCGCTGCCGGGTGTTGCTCGACCAGCAGGTCGAGCGCAGCGCGGCTGAGTTCGGCCAGCGCCACGTCTGAATAGGCCACGCAGCTCGCGCTGCGCGGCGCGTCGAGCAGCACGCCCATCTCACCGAACATCTGCCCTGGCCGTGCGATCGACACCACGAGGCTGTCGCCCTGGCGCTGCGGCGTCTTCTCCACGGTGACCTCGCCGTCGAGCAACATCAGGATGGTGCTGTCGTGCGCGTCGTCGTCCTGCTGGATGAAGCACGTGCCGGCCTGCACCCAGCGCACCTGCATCAGGTTTGCGATGAGTACCGCATCGTCGGCACTCAGACGTTGACCGGGTTGGCGCAGCAGCAGTTGCGCGATGCGCGGCACCCAGGTGGCGCGGTCGGCGCGGCGCAGTGGAGGTGAAGGTGACATGGTCGGGAGGGCGCAATGCGCGCATGGTAGGGCAGCAGGCAGGCTTGCACGCTGCTTCTTACAATAGACGATTCCAAGGGGCGTTGCAGCACCGATTGCGGGGATCCGACGGTGCCAGGCTTGGGGGAATCAACGGCGCTCACCCAAATGCCCGCCTGCACCGCGGGCAAGCCCCTGCATCTGAACATCACGCCCGCATCCGCATGTCTGCCGCCGCCATTGCCCCTGCCCCGTTACAACTCTCCGGCCTGGAGCCGCTGTCCATCGGACCGGGCTCGCTGTTCGTCAATATCGGCGAGCGCACCAACGTCACTGGCTCGAAGGTGTTCGCGCGGATGATCCTCGCCGGCGAATTCGACAAGGCGCTGGCGGTAGCCCGCCAGCAGGTGGAAAACGGCGCGCAGATCATCGACGTCAACATGGACGAGGCGATGCTCGACAGCAAGGCGGCGATGGTGCGCTTTCTCAACCTGCTCGCCGCCGAGCCCGACATCGCCCGCGTGCCGGTGATGATCGACAGCTCCAAATGGGAGGTGATCGAGGCCGGGCTGCGCTGCGTGCAGGGCAAGGGCATTGTCAACTCGATCTCGATGAAGGAAGGCGAAGCCGAGTTTCTGCGGCAGGCCAAGCTGGTGCGGCGCTACGGCGCCGCCGCGGTGGTGATGGCGTTCGACGAACGCGGGCAGGCCGATTCGTTTGCGCGCAAGATCGAGATCTGCGAGCGCGCCTACCGCCTGCTGGTCGAACAAATCGGCTTTCCGCCGGAAGACATCATCTTCGACCCGAACATTTTCGCCATCGCCACCGGCATCGAGGAGCACGACAACTACGCGGTCGACTTCATCGAGGCCACGCGCTGGATCAAGCAGAACCTGCCAGGGGCGAAGGTCTCGGGCGGGGTCAGCAATGTGAGCTTTTCGTTCCGCGGCAACGAGCCGGTGCGCGAAGCGATCCACACCGTGTTCCTCTACCACGCGATCCGCGCCGGGATGGATATGGGCATCGTCAACGCCGGTCAGATCGGTGTCTACGACGATCTCGATCCCGACCTGCGCGAGCGCGTGGAGGACGTTGTGCTGAACCGCCGGCCGGACGCCACCGAGCGGTTGCTTGAAATCGCCGAGGCTGTCAAGGGCGCAGCCAAAGATGAGGGTGCGCGCTTGGCCTGGCGCGAGCTGCCGGTGCGCGAGCGGCTCAAGCACGCGCTGGTGCACGGCATCACCGATTTCATCGTCGAGGATACCGAGGCGATGTGGCAGCAGATCCGCGCCGAGGGCGGCCGGCCGCTGCATGTCATCGAAGGGCCGTTGATGGATGGCATGAACGTGGTCGGCGATCTGTTCGGCGCCGGCAAGATGTTCCTGCCGCAGGTGGTGAAAAGCGCGCGGGTGATGAAGCAGGCGGTGGCGCATCTGCTGCCGTACATCGAGGCCGAGAAGCTGGACATGCAGGCCGCCGGCTGCGATGTGCGGCCCAAGGGCAAGATCGTCATCGCCACGGTCAAAGGCGATGTGCACGACATCGGCAAGAACATCGTCACCGTAGTCTTGCAGTGCAACAACTTCGAAGTGATCAACATGGGCGTGATGGTGCCGGCCAAGGACATCCTCGCCAAGACACGCGAGGTAGGCGCGGACATCATCGGTCTGTCCGGGCTGATCACCCCAAGCCTCGAGGAGATGCAGCATGTGGCCGCCGAAATGCAGCGCGACGACTACTTCCGCAGCCGCAAGCTGCCACTGCTCATCGGTGGGGCGACGACCAGCCGGGTACATACCGCAGTGAAAATCGCGCCGCATTACGACGGCCCCGTGGTCTACGTGCCCGATGCCTCGCGCAGCGTCGGTGTGGCGCAAAGCCTGCTGTCGGACCAAGCAGCGCAGTTCATCGCCGAGATCGAGGCCGACTACGCCAAGGTGCGCGCGCTGCACGCCAGCAAGCGGGCCACGCCGCTGGTGCCGCTGGCGCAAGCGCGCGCGAACAAGACGCGCATCGACTGGGCCGCCTACACCCCGCCGGTGCCGAAATTCATCGGCCGGCGGGCGTTCCGCAACTATGACCTGAGCGAAATCGCAGCGAGCATCGACTGGGCGCCGTTCTTCCAGACCTGGGATCTGGCCGGCAAGTTTCCCGACATCCTCACCGACGACATCGTCGGCGAGTCTGCACGCCGCGTCTACAGCGATGCGCAGCGCATGCTCAAGCGATTGATCGAAGGCCGCTGGCTCACGGCCAATGCCGCGATCGGCCTGTGGCCGGCCAACAGTGTGAACGACGACGACATCGTGATCTACACCGACGAGAGCCGCCGCACTGAGCTGATGGTCTGGCACGGCCTGCGCCAGCAGACCGAGCGCCCGGTAGTCGACGGCGTGACCCGGCCGAACCGCGCGCTGGCCGACTTCATCGCTCCGGTTGGCGTTGCGCCGGACTACATCGGCCTGTTCGCAGTGACCGCGGGCATCGGGGTGCAGAAAAAGGAGCAGGCCTTTCTCGACGATCTCGACGACTATTCGGCCATCATGTTCAAGGCACTGGCCGACCGTCTGGCCGAGGCGTTCGCCGAGCGCATGCACCAGCGGGTGCGCACTGAGTTCTGGGCCTATGCGCCCGATGAAGCACTGACTACCGCCGAGCTGATCGCAGAAAAGTATCGCGGCATCCGCCCGGCGCCCGGCTACCCGGCCTGCCCCGAGCATTCGGTCAAGGGCGAAATGTTCCGCGTGCTGCGGGCGCAGGACATCGGCATGGAGCTCACCGAAAGCTGGGCCATGCTGCCAGCAGCCAGTGTCAGCGGCTTTTACTTCGCCCATCCCGAGGCGCAATATTTCAATGTCGGCCCCATCGGACCGGATCAGAAGGCCGACTGGGAACGCCGCGCCGGGCGCCCGCTCGAATCGGTCGCGGTGCAGGAACTGCCGCAGACCGTGGCCTGAGACCACCATTCTGAAGCCGGCGTCAGGCTGGTCTGCGCCCGCTCAGAAATCGTGAATCTTTCTTCTGCGCGGCCCGCTGGCCGTAAAGCGCGGCGCTCGGGTCTGGCCGATCTGGTCGATCTGTCTCGACCCTGCGCGCCGCGCGCATGAGCAGCAGGCCACTCGCAACGACATCTTTACGACTTCTCAGTGCGCCGAACGCGTGCCGCTCGGCGGCGTCTGGCGCAGCGCGTCCTGCGCCTCGGCCTCGCGCAGCGCCTTGGCACGCGCCTCGGCATGATGGTCGGCGCCGAGCAGCATGTACATCGCCGGCACGACGAACAGCGTGAACAGCGTGCCGATCGACAGCCCCGAGGCGATGACCAGCCCCATGCTGAAGCGGCTGACCGCGCCGGCGCCGCTGGCGAAGATCAGCGGCAGCACGCCGAACACCATGGCCGCGGTGGTCATCAAGATCGGCCGCAGCCGCAGTCCGGCAGCGCGCTCGATCGCCTCGCGCTTGCTCAGGCCCTCGCGCTGCAGATTGTTGGCGAACTCGACGATCAGAATGCCGTGCTTGGAGATCAGCCCAATCAGCGTCACCAGCCCGACCTCGCTATAGATATTGAGCGTCGCATGACCGATGCCGAGGTTGATAAACAGCAGCGCACCCGAGATCGCCATCGGCACCGACACCAGGATGATGACCGGGTCGCGGAAGCTCTCGAACTGCGCAGCCAGCGCAAGAAAGATGATCACCAGCGCAAAGCCAAAGGTCAGCAGCAGTCCGCCCGATTCCTGCACGAACTGCCGCGACGGCCCGGCATAGTCGTAGCCATAACCGCTGGGCAGCGTTTGCCGCGCAAGCTGAGTGAGCGTCTGCAGCGCCTCGCCTTGCGCGACAAAGGGCAGGGGCACGCCCTGAATGGTCGCGGAGTTGGCCTGCTGAAAGTGGTTGATCGTCTCCGGCTGCACTGTCGTCTTTAGATGCACCACGGTGGACAGCGGCACCATCGCGCCGCTGGCGGAGCGGATGTAGTAGTGCTTGACCGCATCCGGATTGAGGCGAAACTTTTGCTCGACCTGTGGGATGACCTTGTACGAACGGCCGTCGAGCTCGAAAAAGTTGACATAGCCGCCACCGAGCATGGCGGATAGCGCCGAGCCGATATCCTGCATGGTCAGACCGAGCTGCGCGGCCATGTTGCGGTCGATTTCGATGCGGGTCTGCGGCAGGTCGATACGCAGGTCGGACTGCAGGAAAATGAACTGCCCGGTCTTGAGCGCATCCTGCAGGAATTTCTGCGAGACCTCATAGAGCTTGGAAAACGGCTCGCTGGTGGTGATGACGAACTGGATCGGCAACCCACGCGCGCCGGGCAGCGGCGGCGGCTGGAACACCGCGATCTGGCTGCCGGCGATGTGGCTCAGGTCCTTTTGCACCACAGGCTGCAATTGCGTGGCCGTCTTGGTGCGTTCATCCCAGGGCTTGAGCACCATGCCGCCGATCACCTGGCTCGGGGTGTTGAGCTGGAACACATGGTCGGTTTCAGGGAATTGCTTGAACACCTCGTACACCTGCTTGGCGTACAGCGCGCGCTGGTCGAGCGTGGCCGCAGGGTTGTTGAACGAGATCGAGATCAGCACGCCCTGGTCTTCCTGCGGCGCCAGCTCGGACATCGAAGTCGTGAACAGGTAGGGGATGAAGCCCAGCACGATCAGCGCCATCACTGCGGTCACCGGCAGAAAGTCGAGCGAGCCGTGCAGCACGCGCTCGTAACGGTTGTGCAGACGCTCGAACGTGCGGTCGAGGAACAGCACGATGCGGTCCTGTAGGCTGTGGCTCTGCGGGTTGGACGCCTTGAGCAGCCGCGAGCACATCATCGGCGACAGGGTCAGCGCAATGATCGCCGAGATCACCACGGTGCCCACCAGGGTGAACGCAAACTCGGTGAACAGCGCGCCGGTCAGACCGCCCATGAAGCCGATGGGCACATACACCGCGATCAGCACGATGGTCATCGCGATGATGGGGTTGGCCAGCTCGCGCGCAGCGCGCACCGCAGCGTCATGCCGACTCATGCCTTCCTCGAGGTGGCGACTGACGTTCTCGACCACGATGATCGCGTCATCGACCACCAGGCCGATGGCCAGCACGATGGCCAGCAGGGTCAGTAGGTTGATCGAGTAACCCAGCGCCAGCATGATGGTGAAGGTGCCGACGATGGACAGCGGGATCGCCACCAGTGGAATGATCAGCGCGCGCAGGGAACCCAGGAACAGGAACACCACCAGCGCGACGATGAACACCGCTTCGACCAGGGTCTTGATCACTTCGTCGATCGAGGCGTTGACGAACTTGGTCGAGTCGTAGACGATGGTGCCCTTCAGGCCCGATGGCAGCTGCGCCTGGATGTCGGGAAACACCTTGCGCACGCGGGCGATGACGTCGAGCAGGTTGGCACCCGGCGCGACCTGGATGCCGATGTACACCGAGGTCTTGCCGTCGAAGGCGACCGAAGTGTCGTAATCATCCGATCCCAGCGTGACGTTGGCCACATCGTCGAGCCGCACCACCCGGCCGCCGACCGACTTGACCACCATGTTCTTGAAGCCATCGAGCGATTTCAGATCGGTATTGGCCGACAGCGCAATCTGGATCATCTGCCCCTTGGCATTGCCGGTCGAGGCCAGATAGTTGTTCGCCGCCAGCGCCTGGTAAACGTCGGCTGCGGTCAAGCCATAGGCGGCAAGCTTTTGCGGGTCAAGCCAGGCGCGCAGGGCAAAGTTTTTCGCGCCGAGGATTTCCGCGGTCTGCACACCCTCGACCGCCTGCAGCTTGGGCTGCACGCTGCGGATCAGGTAGTCGGTGATCTGGTTGGGCTTGAGCACATCGCTGTAGAAGCCGATGTACATCGCGTCGATCGTCTGCCCGATCGACACCGACAGCACCGGCTTTTGCGACTGCGGCGGCAATTGGTTGAGCACCGAGTTGACCTTGGTGTTGATCTCGGTGAGCGCCTTGTCCGGGTCGTAGTTCAGCCGCAGGTTGACGGTGATAGTGCTGACCCCCTGCACACTGCTCGAGGTCATGTAGTCGATGCCGTTGGCCTGCGCGATCGCGTTTTCCAGCGGCGTGGTGATGAAGCTGGCCACCAGATTGGCATCCGCCCCAGGGTAGGCAGTCGTCACCGTGACCACAGCGTTTTGCGTGTACGGATACTGCAGCACCGGCAGCAGCCCGATCGAGCGCAGCCCCAGCACCAGAATCACCAGGCTGACCACGCTGGCCAGCACCGGGCGCTCGATGAAAATGTCGGTGAATTTTTTGTTCATCGCTCGCAGCCTGTTTTAGGAGTTGGGCACTTGCGGGTTGGGACTGTTCGCCGGCTGCACGCTGTTGTTGATCAGCAGCGGCGTGCCGTTGCGCAGCTTGAGCTGCCCGGCGGTGACCACGGTTTCACCCGGTTTGATGCCCGACAGCACCGCGACCTGGTCACCGCGCGTCGGCCCGGTGGTGACAAAACGCTGCTCGGCCACCAGCTTGGGTTTGCCGTCCGGCCCCTTGCCCTCGTTCTTGACGATGAACACGGTCGCACCATACGGGTTATAGGCCACCGCGGCGTTTGGCAGGGTGATGTAGTCGCGCGGCTGGCCCTCATCGATGCGCACCGTGGCGAACACCCCGGGCAGCAAGGCGCCGCCGGGGTTGGCGATGCGCGCGCGCACCTTGAGGTTGCGCGTGCTCGGATCGAGCTGCGGCTCGACTGCGACCACCTTGGCGTCGAAGGTCTTGCCCGGCGCGGCATTGGTCTGCACCTGCGCGCGCATGCCGGGGTGGATCAGGTCGATCTGGTTTTGCGGCACTGTGAAGTCGATGTCCATCGGGTCGAGCTGCTGCAGCGTGACTGCAGTCGCGCCGGGGGCGAGATACTGCCCGAGGTCGATCTGCCGGATGCCGAGCACGCCCGAGAACGGCGCGCGGATACTGGCCTGCGCAATCACTGCCTTTTGCGCGTTGATCTGCTCACCCAGCGCCTTGAGCTGCGCTTCGAAGCTGGCGACGTTGGCGCGGTCGGTATCGACCACTGCCTGGCTGATCGCCTGCACCTTGAGCTGCGCCTCGTCACGCCGCAGGTTGATGCGGGCGAGCTCAAGCTGCGCCTGCACCTGGCCGAGCTGCGCCTGCAGTTGTGCCAGCTGCGCGCGCTGCGGGGCATCATCAATCTGCACCAGCAGCTGGCCAGCGCGCACCTTCTGCCCCGACTCGAAGTGGATCGCCTTGACGATGCCGCCGACCTGTGCGCTCAGGTTCGCCTGCTGGCTGGCGCGCAGATTGCCCAGCGCCTCGACCGTCGGCTGCCAGCGCGAGACCTCGGCCATCATGGTCGAGACCGTCTGCGGCGGATTCGACTGGCCCTTGATCGCCTTGGCGATCATGGAATTCTTGAAGCCCTGGAACCACACCACCCCGCCGACGATCACGGCTGCGACGATGAGCATGATGATCATGCGCTTGGTTGTGCCTTTGGTCATGTGTGCACTCCGAAATGGCTATTGGTCTGTGTCGATGCAGCGGTGCGCGGGACGGGATCAGCGGCCAGCTGCGGTCGTCGTCGCAGCGGCTGCGCTGCCGATCACGCCACCGCCCATGGCCTGGTAAAGCGCGGCGCTGTCGGCCAGGCGCTGCGCCTGCGCCGCGATCAGCCCGATGCGCGTCTGCTGCGCCAGCTGCTGCGCGGTGAGCAGTTGCAGATAGCTGGCGGCGCCGAGCGCATACTGTTGCTCGATCAGCTTGAGCGAATCCTGCGCCGAGGCATCCGCCGCGGCCTGCGCCTGCAGGGTCTGCGCGTCGTTGTCCAGCGCGCGCAGCGCATCGGCCACATTGCGCAGCGCCTGCAGCACGGTCTGCTGATAGTTGGCTCCGGCGGCCTGCAGGCTGGCCTCGGCTGCGTTGGCGCCGGCCCTCAGGCCCTTGTTGAATAAGGGCTGCGCCAGCTGTCCTGCCAGCGCCCAGACCGTGGAGCCGGGACCGAACAGGGCGCCTGCGGTGAGCGCCTGCGTGCCCAGACTGGCGCTGAGGTTGATCTGGGGGTACAGGTTGGATACCGCCACCCCATACTGCGCGGTCGCCGCATGCAGCAGCGCGGCGCTGGCCTGAATGTCGGGCCGCTGCTGTACCAGCTGCGACGGCACCACCACCGGCAGGGTCTGCGGCAAGGCGAAGTCGGCCAGAGTAAAACGCGGGATCTCGGCCGCGCCCGGTGCCTGCCCGAGCAGCACGGCGAGCAGGTGATCGGTCTGCTCCAGCCGGTTGCGCAGCGGCGGAAGGCTGGCGCGGGTCTGCTCCACCTGGGTCTGCAGGCCCAGCACATCGGTGCGCGCGGCCGCGCCCAACTCGAAACGCTTGCGCGCGATGTCGAGCTGATCTTGCTGCGCCTTCAGGATGGCCTCTGTGGCAGCGATCTGCGCGGCGAGCTGCGCCTGGGTGATCGCCGCGGTCACTACATTGGCCGCCAGGGTCAGCCGGGCAGCGTCGAACTGATACCGCTGAAAATCGGCCTGCGCCGCCAAAGCTTCGAGCGCGCGGCGGTTGCCGCCGAACAGGTCGAAGTTGTAGTTGACCGCAACCGCCGCGTTGTACAGGTTGAACACATTGGTGGTCTTGCTGCTTTGCCCAACAGACGCCGTGTTGGTCTGGTTGCGGCTGACGCCGAGCTTGGCGCCAACCGTGGGATACAGCGTGGAGCCGGCCTGCGCCGCGAAGGTCTGCTGCGCCTGCCGCAGCGTGGCCTTGGCGGCGGCCAGGGTGGGGCTGTTGCGCAATGCGGTGTTCACCAGCGCATCGAGCGTGGTCGAGCCGTAGGCGCGCCACCAATCGGGCGCGAGCTGCTCGACCGTCTGGAACCGCTGCGCAGCGCCCTGCCCTGCCGGCGCAGACGCGGTTTGCGCCGGCAGGGCCTGCCGCGTGTACTGCCTGACCTCGGGCGGTGCCGGGGTTTTGAAGTTCGGACCGACCGTGGTGCAGCCCGCCAGCAGCACAGCGCCGAGGGCCATCCACCTTGCGCGAAGAGTCGCGGGAAATTTCTGCATGAGAGACGTTCCTGAAAGACAGCCGGGGGCGCGGCAGGGCGCTGCGCCGACAACGATCTGCGTCGCGCGCCGGGGCAGCACGCCGCGAGACTGAAAAGTCGGACGATTCTAGGCGTCAGTTCTTGCGTTTGCCGGGCGTGCAACGCGCGATCAAAGGCGCAGGCGAATGCATGCTAGGGCAGGCATTTTTGGCCGAGTGGCTTTACGATGCCAATGAATATCGCAAATTCGCCAAAACCTGCCACCACTGCCGATTGGCCGATGCAAAGCTCCATTCGCAGCTTGCGCGATGCTCCGGTCAGCACCCCGCAGGAGCTGCTCGCGCTGATCAACCGCCTGGATGGCGCCGGGCTGATCGCCGTCAACGTGCGCAACCCGGTCGCGCTCGACCCGACGACGCATTGCCTGGCCCGCGGCACACTGTTTTTGCTCACCGAGGGGCTGTTCGTGGTCGAGACCGCGCTGGGGCGGCAGCTTGCGCCGTCGCACAGCCTGAGCTGGATGCCACCGGGGACGGAGCACGCGGTGCGCTCGTGCGGGCCGACCGCGGGCGTCGGCGCCTTTGTGCTGCCGCAGCTCTGCGCCGATCTGCCGCGCGAGCCGGCAAGCTTTGCGTTCGACCCACTGATTGCGCTGATCCTGCAGCGCGCCTTGTCCTGGCCGCACGGGCAACCGCTCGACACACCACGGCTGCGGCTCGTCCACGTACTGCTCGACAAGCTGCAGCAGGCACCGAGGCGCCCGCTGCAATTGCCGTGGCCGGTCGACCCGCGGCTGCTGGCGATCTGCTCGAGCAGCGCGCGGGCGATCGCCAGCAGCCGCACGCTCGAGCAATGGGCACGCTGGGGCGGCATCTCGCCACGCATGCTTAGCCGCCGCTTCGTGCAAGAGACCGGGATGAGCTTTGCGCAGTGGCAGCAATGGGCGCGACTGTCGCGCGCGCTCGAATGGCTTGCCACCGGCCACGCGGTCAAGGATGTGGCGCTGTCGCTCGGCTACCGCAGCGTCAGCACGCTCATCAAAGCCTTCCGCCAGACGCTGGGCAGCACGCCGGCCGCCTACCTGCAGACGCAGCGCGCGCGGCAGCCAGAGAGCGAGCCGGCTGTGGTCTGATGGCATATCGATCCAAGCAAAGATTGTTTGGCGCCACCCGCGGCTGGCGCTACGCTTTGCGGCTGGATCAGGACTGCGGGAGACACGCAATGCAATTCGAAACCCTGGCGATACACGCCGGCTACCAGCCCGAGCCGACCACCCACGCGGTGGCCGTGCCGATTTACCAGACCGTGTCGTACGCGTTCGATGACACGCAGCACGGCGCCGATCTGTTCGACCTCAAGGTGGCGGGCAATATCTACACCCGCATCATGAATCCGACCAACGACGTGCTGGAAAAGCGGGTCGCTGCGCTCGAAGGCGGTGTGGCAGCGGTGGCGCTGGCCTCGGGCATGGCGGCGATCACTGCGGCGATTCAGACCATCGCCGAAGCCGGCGACAACATCGTCTCGAGCAGCCGGCTCTACGGCGGCACGTTCAATCTGTTTGCGCACACGCTGCCGCGGCAGGGCATCGAGGTGCGGTTTGCCGACCCGCGCGACCCCGAGGCGTTCGCCCGGCTGATCGATGCGCGCACCAAGGCGGTGTTTTGCGAAACCATCGGCAACCCGCTGGGCAATGTCACCGACATCGGCGCGCTCTCTGCGGTGGCGCATGCGCACGGGGTGCCGCTGATCGTCGACAACACCGTACCGTCGCCGTACCTGTGTCGCCCGATCGAGCATGGCGCGGACATCGTCGTCCACTCGTTGACCAAATACCTCGCTGGGCATGGCAACAGCGTCGGCGGTGCGATCATCGATGCCGGCCGGTTCGATTGGGCGGCGCACGGCAAGCGCTTTGCGCTGCTGAGCGAACCCGATGTGAGCTATCACGGCGTGAGCTACACCGCGCAGTTTGGCCCGGCGGCATTCGTCGCCCGCGCCCGGGTCGTGCCGCTGCGCAATATGGGCGCGGCGCTCTCGCCCCTGAACGCCTTTCTCATCCTGCAAGGCATCGAGACGCTGCCGCTGCGGATGGACCGCATCTGTGCCAACGCGCTGCGCATCGCCGAGCACCTGCAGCGGCACCCGCAGGTGGCCTGGGTGCGCTACGCTGGACTGCCCGACCACCCCGACCACGACATCGCGCAGCGCCTGATGCGCGGCCGCGCATCAGGCATCCTGAGTTTCGGACTGAAGGGCGGGCGCGAGGCCGGCGCGCGCTTCCAGGACGCGCTCGGGCTGTTCACCCGTCTGGTCAACATTGGCGACTGCAAATCGCTCGCCTGCCACCCGGCCACCACCACGCACCGTCAGCTCAACGCCGAGGAACTGGCCGCCGCCGGAGTAAGCGAGGACATGGTACGGCTGTCGATCGGCATCGAACATGTGCACGACCTGATCGCCGACCTCGATCAGGCGCTGGCCAGAAGCCGGTAGGCTTGATCGGGCATGCGGACTTCGAGCAGCATCGCCCAGACCCCATGACTTGGCCTGCGCCGGGGGTGGCAGATGAGAGGGGGGAGTGCAAACCGCAGCGCGCCGAATCAATCGCTCAAGCACGGCCTGCGGCGCTGTCGGCACGCGGCCCGGCCGGTGCGTTAAGAGGGGCGACAAACCATTTCAGGAGAGAGTCATGTCATCCAATCCTCCCCAAACAACGGCCACCGGCGGCAGAGGTGTCTGGATCGCGGTGTTCGCGATGGGCGCGGTCATCGTGGCGCTGCTGGCCGCCGTGCTGTACAAGCTGAGTCAGGCTCCGACAAACACGGCAGCGCCAACCACGCCGGCCACAACAGCGGCGGCGTCCGTACCCGCCAACCCGCTACAACTGGCCTCGGCCGCAACGAAGGCCAGCACGCCGGCCACTGCGGCGGTCGCGCCCTACACGCAAACTGCGGCAACCCCGGCGCCCCGCCCGGTGCAAGAAACGCGCAGCCAGTCTGCGCAGCCCACCGCACGGCAACACACGACCGCCCACGTCGTGGCCGCGCCGCAGCCCACCCAGGTCGCGCAGAACCCGATGGCGCCGCAGCAATTCGCCCCTCAGCAGTTCGCGCCCCAACCCATCCCGAGTCCGGCGCAGACACCGCCGCAGCAGCCGGTGTGCACCACATGCGGCACGGTGATCGCGGTGACCGCGCAGCAGGTGCAGTCGCAACAGAACAATCCGGTGGGAATCATCGCCGGGGGCATCGTCGGTGGCCTGCTGGGCAATCAGATCGGCGGCGGTGACGGGCGCAAACTCGCCACCGTGGCGGGCGCGATCGGCGGCGGTCTGGCGGGCAACGAAATTGCCAAGCGGGTGGACACACAGACCATCTACAACGTTCAGGTGCGTCTCGACGATGGTCAGGTGCGCACCCTGCAGCTCAAGGTCGCACCGCCGGTGGGACAACGGGTGCAGATCGGCGCAGACGGCGGGCTCAACCCGATCCAATAGCAACACTAACAGGCCGTTGAAAAACGTCGCGAGGATGGCCAGATGCAAGGCGCACGGCGCGCAGCGACCAAGACATATCAAATAGATAGGCGTGGCAGCGCGCACCGCGCAACGCCGCAGATGGCCCACCGCAGTAGTTTTTCAACGGCCTGCTAAAGCACACGTGCCCCGCCCGAAACCGCCTGTTTGCGGTGAGACCACATCTGCGGGCGCGATTGACAGGCAAGAGATCGCGTTACAAAATCAAATGAACTTTCCGCGAGATTTCCGCACAGAACAGGTGCTACTGTGGTTCGAGTTCACGCTCAATCATGTGGCCCTCCAAGTTGCCCGGTAGTCTGCTCTACAGACTCTCCCCCCGATCCGGGCATTTCCAGCCAGGTGCGCAAGGCACCTGGCTTTTTTTTGCCCGCAGGCCGGCTGCCTTCAAGATTGTTCATGAGGGCACGGGATGATGGTGTGGCGAGTTGGAGAGGGATTTGGCCCCGCGCAACAAGCTCATCGCCGTCGCTATAGGCGAGGGAGCGCGCACCGCGCAACGCCGCAGATGGCCCACCACAGTAGTTTTTCAACGGCCTGCTAATGGACGATCTGGGTTCAAACAGCCAGCGCGCGGCGCAGTTGCATGGCTTCGGCCAGATGTGGCAGCGCGATGTCCCGCGCCTGTGCCAAATCGGCGATGGTGCGCGCCAGTCGCAGCACGCGGTGCGTGGCGCGCGACGACCAGCCAAGCCGTGAAATGGCCTGCGCGACGAACGCGTTGCCGGCGGCGTCCAGCGCGCAGTACGCATCGAGCGCAGCGCCGTGCAGCAGCGCATTGGGAACGCCCTGCCGCTCCTGCTGCACCGCCGCTGCCGCTGCCACGCGTGCCGCGATCTGCGCGCTGGTCTCACCCTGCGGCAGTTGCAGCAGCGTCTCGGGATCGATCGCGCCGACCTCGATCTGGATGTCGATGCGGTCGAGCAGCGGGCCGGAAATACGGCCCCGATAGCGCGCCACCTGGTCGGGTGTGCAGCGGCACGCGCGCGTGGCATGGCCCAGATACCCGCAGGGGCAAGGGTTCATCGCCGCAATGAGCTGAAAGCGCGCCGGAAATTCGGCCTGCCGCGCCGCGCGTGAGATGTGGATGCGCCCGGTCTCCAGCGGCTCGCGCAGGCTGTCGAGCACACCGCGATCGAACTCGGCCAGCTCGTCGAGGAACAGCACATTCTGCGTGGCTAGGCTGATTTCGCCAGGGCGGATGGCGCCTGCCCCGCCACCCACCAGCGCCACGGCCGAAGCGGTGTGGTGTGGACTGCGCAGCAGGCGCTGGCCCCATTGCCGCGGGTCGAAGCGGCCGACCAGACTGAGCACGGTGGCGCTCTCCAGCGCCTGCGCGCGGGTCAGCGGCGGCAACAGCCCGACGAAGCGCTGCGCCAGCATGGACTTGCCGCTTCCCGGCGGCCCGACCATCAGGACATGGTGACCCCCGGCTGCGGCGATTTCCAGCGCGCGCTTGGCCGCGCTGTGGCCGCGCACCTCGGCCATGTCCGGGCCGCTCTGATGCACAGTGCCCGAGCCGGACGCAACGACTTGCTGCGCCGCGCCGTCCTGCTGCAGCAGATACGCCACGACCTGCTGCAGATCGCGCGCACCCAGCACCACTACCGCCTGCGCCAGCGCGGCCTCCTCGGCGCTGGCCAGCGGCAGCACCAGTCGGTGCTCGGCTTGCGGCTGCGAAGCCTGCGGCGCCAGCGCACAGGCCATGGCCAATGCGCCGCGCGTGGGGCGCAGCGCGCCGGTCAGCGACAGCTCGCCGGCAAAGACATGGCCTTGCAGCCGCTCGGCTGGAATCAGCCCCTGCGCGACCAGCAGACCGATGGCGATCGGCAGGTCGAACCGCCCGGATTCCTTGGGCAGGTCGGCCGGCGCCAGATTGACCACGATGCGCTTGTTCGCCGGAAACCCCAGCCCGCTGTTGATCAGCGCGCTGCGCACCCGGTCGCGCGCCTCGCGCACCTCGGCCTCAGGCAAACCAACGATGGTGAAGCCGGGCAAGCCGGGCGAGAGATGCACTTCCACCGTGACCGGCGGCGCCTCCATGCCCAGCAGTGCCCGGCTGGCAACCTGCGCCAGCGACATGAACCGCGAACCGGCGCGGCTCAGCGCCAGGCGTCTTCGGGCGACGCCGCGGCGTCTGGCGAGGCGGCGTCCAGCCGCGCCTGCAGTTCGCGCACTTGGGCTTCGAGGGTATCGATCTGCTGCCGCGCGGCCAGCAGCATGCGCTGTGTAGCCTCGAATTCGTCGCGCGTCACCAGATCGAGCCGCCCCGCAGCCGATTGCGCCAGCGCGCGCAGATTGCGCTGCGCATCGTGCAGCGGGGTTTTTTCGATGAGTCGACCGATCTGGTCGAAAAACGCGGTGTTGCGTTGGCGAAAGCTGTCGTTCATCGCTGTGCTCCTGAAATTTACCGTTGCGCATTGTGACCGATTTCCCCGGCCCGACGTGCGGCGGGTCATTGGGTTCTTGCGTGCGGCCAAGGATTCGGCCCGACAGGTTTTTGCACCATCACGGTGCAGATGCATTGCAACGCACAAAAAAAGTGCGCGAATTCGCGTTCAACCCGCGTCAAGCAAGCGACAAGGACATGACAGGCCCCAAACAGACCTGGCACGAAAGCTGCAGATGCTCCCTGGCATTTCACAGTGGGCGTCTTGCCCGGCAGCACTCACAGGAGAAACTTGGATGAACAAAATCGCAATCGCCGCGGCTGTCGCCGCTGCTCTGGCCGGCACCGCCGGCGTGGCCTCGGCCCAGACCGCACCAGCCCCGGCCGCTCCCGCGGCACCTGCCGCGCCCAGCCTCGGCGCGGTACTGGCCGCAACACCCGGCCTGAGTCTCACAGGCTATGTCGCGGCGACGTACTCGTATTTCGACGACAAGACGCCGTTGCTGCGCCTGTATTCGGGCAGCCGCAACAGCTTTCAAGTCCCACAGGCCGCGCTGACCGCGTCCTACCTGCCCAGCAGCGGCTTTGGTGCGCAGGTCACCGCGATCGCAGGATCGGATGCGAAGGTGCTGCGACAGGGCGAGACCTGGCCATTTAACACCACGTCGAGCCAATTCGACCTCAACAACGCGTTCGTGCAATACGCCACCGGGCCGTTGACGGTCATGGCCGGCAAGTTCTCCACCCTCGCCGGCGCCGAGGTGCTCAACCCCGCCAATGACAACCAGATTTCGCGCTCGCTGCTGTTCTGGAACATGGAGCCGGGCACGCACACCGGTCTGCGCGCGGCGTATGCCGTCAGCCCGGCGCTGACGGTCACGGCCGGCGTCAACAATGGCTGGAACTTCACCAGCGCCCCAGCGGGCACTGGCAAAACGCTGGAGCTCGGCGCTTCGGGCAGTCCCAACAAGCTGTTTTCCTACTCTGCCGCGTATTACCGCGGCCAGTCGCCGCTCTACGGCACCACGAACGGCCTGCTGCAACTGCTCGATCTGGTCGGCACACTCAACGCCACCGATGTGCTGAGTTTCGGCGCCAATATCGACATTCTGCACAAGGATGACTACAACGGCCCGGGCAGCGGGACGGGCAAGGCCAATGGACTTGCGCTGTATGCCAACTACGCGCTCGCCGACCAATGGACGTTGTCAGCGCGCGGCGAATACATCGACGACCAGCAAGGCATCGTCTCGGGCATGGCAGCGAACAAGCTCAAGGAAGCCACGCTCACGCTGAGCTATGCCCCGGTGAAAGCGGTCAAGCTCATGGCCGAAGTGCGCCAGGACCGCTCGGATAAAAAGATTTTTACGGACACCAGCGGCAATCCAACGGACAAGCAAACCTCGCTGCAATTGCAGGCCGTTTACTCGTTCTGATCCCACGGGCCTTCGGGCCCACTGAAGGAGCCACACATGAAAATGATCACGGCCATCATCAAGCCGTTCAAACTCGACGAGGTGCGTGAAGCCTTGTCGGGCATCGGGGTGACGGGCATCACCGTCACCGAGGTCAAGGGCTTCGGTCGACAAAAAGGCCATACCGAGCTGTATCGCGGCGCGGAATATGTCGTCGACTTTTTGCCCAAGGTGAAGATTGAGGCGGCCGTGCCGGAAGCCCTGGTCGAACGCACCATCGAGGCGATCGAAAACGCGGCCCGCACGGGCAAGATCGGCGACGGCAAGATTTTTGTCTCCGCCCTCGAACAGGTCGTGCGCATCCGGACCGGCGAGACCGGCAGCGACGCGCTCTGAACACCGCACACGAAGGAAACCGACATGAACAAACGTCTTGCTTTTCCCGCGGCGCTTGCCGCGATGCTGCTAGGCATGGGTAGCGCCTGGGCGCAGACCGCTCCCGCCGCCGCAGCGCCCAACCCGGCGGCCTTCATCAACTCTGGCGACAACGCCTGGATGCTGACTTCCACCGCGCTGGTGCTAATGATGACCATCCCAGGGCTGGCGCTGTTCTACGGCGGCATGGTGCGCAAGAAGAACGTGCTGGCCACGTTGATGCAAAGCTTCGCCATCACCTGTCTGGTGACCGTGCTGTGGATGATCGTTGGCTACAGCCTGGCGTTCACCTCGGGCAGCGGATTCATCGGGGGGCTGAGCCGCTTCTTCCTGAACGGCATGGGGCTGGATTCGGCCAACCCGCTGGCGTCGACCATCCCTGAATCGACCTATATGACTTTCCAGATGACCTTTGCCATCATCACCCCGGCGCTGATCGTGGGGTCGTTCGCCGACCGCATGAAGTTCTCGGCGCTGCTGTGGTTCATGGGCATCTGGCTGCTGGCCGTGTATGCGCCCATCGCCCACATGGTCTGGGGCCCCGGCGGCTGGCTGGGCGGTGACGGCGTGCTCGACTACGCGGGCGGTACCGTGGTGCACATCAACGCCGGCGTCGCCGGCCTGGTGGCCGCGCTGGTGATGGGCAAGCGAATCGGCTATGGCAAGGAAGCGATGCCTCCGCACAACCTGGTGCTGACCATGATCGGTGCCTCGCTGCTGTGGGTGGGCTGGTTCGGCTTCAACGCCGGTTCCGCCGTGGCTGCAAGCGACCGCGCCGGCATGGCCATGGCCGTCACGCAGATCGCCACTGCCGCCGCCGCACTGGGCTGGATGTTCGCCGAGTGGATCGCTCGCGGCAAACCCACCATCCTGGGCATCACCTCCGGCGCGGTCGCGGGTCTGGTGGCCATCACCCCGGCGTCCGGCTTTGTCGGCCCTGGCGGTGCGCTGGCCATCGGCCTGATCGCTGGCGTGGTGTGCTTCTGGACTGCGGTCTATATGAAGGAAATGATCGGCTATGACGACTCGCTCGACGCCTTCGGCGTGCATGCCATCGGCGGCATCATCGGTGCCATGCTGACCGGCGTGTTTGCGGTGAAAGCCATCGGCGGCACCGCCGGCGCCCTGGAAGGCAATATGGCCCAGATCCTGATCCAGGCCAAGGGCGTGGGCTTCACCATCGTCTACGACGCGATCGTCACCTTCGTCATCCTCAAGGTCATCGACATGGTCATCGGCCTGCGCGTCACCGAAGAGCAGGAACGCGAAGGGCTGGACATCAGCCTGCACGGCGAGCAAGTGCTCTGATCCCCGGTTTCCGGACGGTGCAGCGGCCAGCCGCCGCACCCGAAGGCGTCTCCTCATCCTGATCACAGGATGTTCCACCCGCCCCTGGCTTGCCCGGGGCGGTTTTTTTGCCGGGTCTGGAATAAACCGCAAGCTGGGGCGTCTATACCGTGTCATTCACCTCAACTGGAGTCTTCCATGAACCGACTGCAACGTCTTACCCCCGCCCTGTCCGCTGCCGCACTGATGGCCGCGTTTGGCTTGTCCTCGCTAGCGCACGCCGCCGAGAGCCCCCTTGAAGCCGCCCGCGCGCACATCGAGGCGATCGCCGCCGGCAAGGTCGATGCGATCACCGCGAGCTACGCGCCCAACGCCGTACTCGAATGGGTCGGCGGCCCGCTTGACGGCCGCTACGCCGCACCCGACGAGATCAAGACCACCTGGACCAAGTTCACCAAGGCCAACGGCACGCTCAAGGCCGAGATCAGCCAGCTGCAGGAAGCCGCCAATCCCAAGGGCGCGACAGTCACCGCCGACGTGGTATTCCAGGGCAAGACCGCGATTCCCGTACGCTATGTGCTGACCTATCGCGACGGCAAGCTGGTCGACGAAATCTGGCAAATCGACCCCAAGCTCGCGAGCAAGGGCGGATACTGATCGCAATCGCCTGACCACCCGCCCAAGCCCGGTGCCCCAATGGCAGACCGCCACCAGTTGCTGACCGAGCAGATCCCACACCTGCGCCGCTACGCCCGCATGCTGTATGCAGGTCGCGCGTCGGATGCCGACGATCTGGTGCAGGACACGCTGGAGCGCGCGGTGAGCAAATGGGGGCTGTGGCGAGGCGCGGGCAGCGTTCGTCCCTGGCTGTTTTCCATCATGCACAACCTGTTCGTCGATCAATGCGCGCTACAGGGCGCGCAGGCCACGCAGGCGCTGGACGATGTGCCCGACGCGCTACTGCCGGCGCAGGCCGCGGGCCATGAGTCGCGGATCGAGGCGCTGGAAATGCTCGCTGCGCTGCAGCGCCTGAGCGTGCCGCTGCGCGAGGTCTTGCTGCTGGTCGCGGTCGAAGGCCTGAGCTACGCCGAGACTGCCAAGGCGCTGGGCGTTCCGGTCGGCACGGTGATGTCGCGGCTGTCGCGGGCGCGCACGCAGCTTTGGCAGCTCACCAGCGGCGACGGCGTTCAGCGCCCTGCCCTGCGCGTGATCGACGGGCAAAGGAGTGTGGGATGACGCTGCAGCGCCCAGATCGCGACACCCTGATGGCCTACGCCGACGGCCAGCTCGATGGCGCGCGCCGCGCCGAGGTCGAGCGCTATCTCGAACGCGAGGCGCAGTTCGACCTGCATGCGGATGTCGCAGCGACGCAGCCCAGCGATCAGACCAGCGTGCGTGCCGAGCTCGCCGCGATTCAGGCGCAGAATCGCGCGCTGCGCGCCGCGCTCGATCCGCTGCTGAGCGAGCCGATCCCGGCGCGGCTGCTGCAAAGCGCCGCACCGCCAGCGCGTCCCTGGGCCCGTGCCGCTGCCGTGGCGCTGTGGATCGGCGTGGGTGCCGTGGCCGGCAGCCTGATCACCCATCAGGCGCAACACGACGACACAGTGGCGGTCGCGCAGACCGAAGGCATGCAACATTTCGTCCACCAGGCCGAGCTGGCCTGGGCGGTGTACACGCCGGATGCGCGCCGCCCGGTCGAAGTGCGCGACGGCAGCGACCTCATCACCTGGCTGTCCAAGCGGCTTGACCGCCCAATCATCGCCCCCGACACGCTGCCGGGCGGGCTCGAGCTGATCGGCGGGCGGCTGCTTCCCGGCATGCCCGGCAAGCCCGCCGCGCAGCTGATGTACCAGGACGCGCAGGGCCACCGCGTCACGGTCTATCTGCGCGGCATGGCCAAGCCAACACAGCAGACCGCGTTTCGCATCGTCAGCGGCAAGCGCGCGACCACGTTCTACTGGGTCGACCGCGACTGGGGCTATGCGCTGACCGGCGATCTGCCGCGGTCGCAGCTGCTTGCCGCCGCGCGCGCGCTTTACGCGCGCTACAGCAATGCGCCAGGCGACTTCGCACCGCAGCGCGGCGCACCGTCGGTGTGAACCGCGCGCTGCCGCGGGCGCAGGCCGGCGGCTGGCATGCCGAAGTTCACACCACCCCCAATCCGGCGCAAATACGCCGGAGACTTTTCCCCCACCACACGTTTCTCAACCCACGGAGTCTCACCATGTCCGATCGCACCCCCAACGAACCCACGCCACGCGCCAACGATCCGCAGCGCCGCGCACTGCTGCGCGCCGGGCTGATGGGCGCCTCGGCGCTGCTTGCCGCGCGCGCACCAGCGCTTGCCGCCGAGAGCATCGAACTCAAGATCTACGGCCCCGGCGGCCCGGCGCCAGCAATGCACGAGGCCGCCGCCGCGTTCGAAAAAGCCTCCGGGGTCAAGGTCACGGTCACCGCTGGGCCGACGCCGAAATGGATCGACGCCGCGCGCACTGACGCTGACCTGATCTACTCCGGCTCGGAGACGATGATGAGCGACTTCGTCACCGCAATGGGCGGCCAGCTCGACAGCGCCGACGTCGTGCCGCTGTACCTGCGCCCGCTCTCGATCCTAGTGCGCCCCGGCAACCCCAAACGGATCGGCGGCTTCAAGGACTTGCTGCAGCCGGGGATCAAGGTGCTGGTCGTCAACGGCGCCGGGCAGAACGGAGTCTGGGAGGACGCCGCCGGGCGACTCGGCGACATCCGCACCGTGCGCGCGTTGCGCAGGAACATCGTCGCTTACCCCGCCAACAGCGCGCTGGCACGGCAACTGTGGATCGAGCGGCCCGACATCGACGCCTGGCTGATCTGGAACATCTGGCAGGTGTCGAACCCCAAACTCGCCGATCTGGTCGAGGTCGAGGAGCCCTACCGCATCTACCGCGACACCGGCATCGCGCCGACCATCCGCGGCAAGCAAAAACCGCAGGCGCTGCGCTTCATCGAATTCCTGCAAGGCCCCGAGGGTGAGGCGATTTTCCGCCGCTGGGGCTGGATGACCGGCAGCGCCTGAGTGCGGACGGTGTGCAGACTCAGCGAGTTTGCGCCGGGTCTGCAAGAATCGGGGATGTCCTTGCACTACACAACAACTCGATGATCCCGCATCTCATCACATCCTCGGGCGACCCCGTGCTCGAGCTCGAACAGCGCATCCTCGAGGCGCAGCCGGCGATCGAGCGCTGGTTCCGCCTGGAGTGGATGGAGCACACCCCGCCGTTTTACTGCTCGGTTGATCTGCGCAACGCCGGGTTCAAGCTCGCGCCGGTGGACACCAATCTGTTCCCGGGCGGGTTCAACAATCTCTCGCCCGACATGATGCCGCTGGCGGTGCAGGCGGCGATGGCGGCGATCGAGAAAATCTGCCCTGAGGCCAAGAATCTGCTGGTCATCCCCGAGAACCACACGCGCAACACCTTCTACCTGGAAAACGTCGCCACGCTAATGCGCATCTTCCGCCAGGCGGGGCTGAACGTGCGGCTGGGCTCGCTCGACGAGAAGGTTTCCGAGCCGATGCACCTGAAGCTGCCCTCGGGCGGCGAGCTGGTGATCGAACCGCTGGTGCGCAACAAGATGCGACTGGGGTTGAAAGACTTCGACCCTTGCACCATCCTGCTCAACAACGATCTGTCCAGCGGCATTCCGCCCATCCTGCAGGGTCTGCACGAACAATACCTCCTGCCGCCGCTGCACGCAGGCTGGGTGGTGCGGCGCAAGTCCAACCATTTCCATGCGTACGACGACGTGGCGAAAAAGTTCGCCAAGCTCATCGGCGTCGACCCGTGGATGCTCAACCCGTATTTCGCCAAGTGCGGCAAGGTCAACTTTCACGAGCGCCACGGCGAGGACTGCCTGGCCGACGCGGTCGACAGCGTGCTGGCCAAGGTGCGCAAAAAGTACAAGGAATACGGCATCCAGGAAAAGCCCTTTGTCATCGTCAAGGCCGATGCAGGCACCTACGGCATGGGGGTGATGACCGTGCGCGACCCCAGCGACGTCAAAGACCTCAACCGCAAGACGCGCAACAAAATGAGTGTGGTCAAGGAAGGCATGGAGGTCAGCGAGGTGCTGGTGCAGGAAGGCGTGCCCAGCGTGGAACGACTGCAAGAGGCAGTGTGCGAGCCAGTGGTCTACATGATGGACCGCTATGTGGTGGGCGGCTTTTACCGCGTGCACGCCGACCGCGGCCCGGACGAAAACCTCAACGCGCCCGGCATGCACTTCGTGCCGCTGGCGTTCGAGGAACAGTTCAACGTCACCCACCCCGAAGCCGCCCCCGGCACCAGCGGGCTCAACCGCTTCTATATGTATGGGGTCATCGCCCGGCTGGCGATGGTGGCCGCCAGCTACGAGCTCGAGCGCACCGACCCGGAAACCGAGCTGGGTTGAGGCCATGCAACTGCTGTTCGTCGCCGACCCGATCGCGTCTCTCAAGATCCACAAGGACAGCACCTTCGCGATGATGCGCCAGGCGCAGGCGCGCGGGCACGCGATCTGGGTGTGCGAGGCAGGCGATCTGCACTGGAGGGGCGGTGCCCCCACGCTTGCCGCCAATGCGGCGGCGCCGGTCACAGCCGTTTGCCGCCGCATCGACCTCACCGGCGCCACACAGGGCAAGGACTGGTACCGCGTGCTCGACCAGCGGCCGCTGGCGCTGCGCGATGTCGATGCGGTGCTGATGCGCAAAGACCCGCCGTTCGACAGCGAATACTTCTATGCCACCCATCTGCTGCAGCAAGCCGAGCGCGAGGGCGCGGCGGTGTTCAACAGCCCGCAGGCGCTGCGCGACCATCCGGAAAAGCTCTCCATCCTGGAGTTCGTGCAGTTCATCCCCCCCACCCTGGTCAGCCGTCGCGCGGCGCAGATCAAGGCGTTCTACGCCGAGCATGGCGACATCATCCTCAAGCCGCTCGATGGCATGGGCGGCACCGGCATCTTTCGCCTGCGCCAACAGGCTGACGGCAGCCCCGATCCGAACCTCAACGTGGTGATCGAAACCCTCACCGCAAACGGTGCCACCACCATCATGGCGCAGCGCTTCCTCCCCGAGATCGTGCAGGGCGACAAGCGCGTGCTGATCATCGACGGCGAGCCGGTGCCCTACAGCCTGGCGCGCATCCCGCAGGGCGGCGAAACCCGCGGTAACCTTGCCGCAGGCGGCCTGGGCGTGGCGCAGCCGCTGTCCGAAACCGACTGGACGATTGCCCGCACGATCGGGCCGGTGCTGGCCGCGCGCGGCCTGCTGCTGGTGGGCATCGACATCATCGGCGACCGGCTCACCGAGATCAACGTCACCAGCCCGACCTGCTTTCAGGAAATCACCCAGCAGACCGACTGCGATGTGGCGGCGCGCTTCGTCTCGGCGCTCGAACGCGCCGTGGCGCGAGCAGGCAAACACTGACGCCGCGCGGCGGCTCTGGGCGACAATCGTCCATCATGCCTGCGCCGCAAACCCGCTCTGCCCGCATCCTGATGGCGGCCCTGCTGCTGACCCTTGCCGGGGTCACGACCGCGCTGTCGCTCGCCTTGCATCAGCCCTGGCTGGGCCTGGCCTTCGCGTCGCGCGCCGACTCCGCCGGCCCCGGCCTGCTGGTGACCGCAGTCGATCCAGCTGGCCCGGCCGCGGTGGTCCGTCCGGGATCGCGTCTGCTGTCCATCGGTGCCGGCGATCGCACCCTGGCCCTGCAGCCCAGCGATCTGATCGAGGAACCCGACTTTTTCGATCGCTATGCGCAGGTCGAAGCGTTTTTCCAGCGTCAGAGCCAGATCGCCACGCTGCTGCGGTCGGCGCAGTTGCAGTTGCGGTGGCGCGATCCGGGCGGGACAATCGTCGCGCAGACCGTGCGCCCTGCGGCCAGCCGACCGCTGCCCAGCCTGCCGTTCGTATTCTGGTTCCAGTTGCTGTGCGGCAGTGTGGCCATGCTGGTGGGCGCCTGGGTGTATGCCCTCAAGCCGCTGAGCTGGGCCGCGCGGCTGCTGGCGCTGTCCGGCCTGCTGTTCCTGCCCAACACGTTTTCGGCGGCGGTCTACAGCACGCGGGAACTGGCGCTTGCCGGCGATTTGTTCGCGCAGTTGTCGGCGATCAACCACCTCGGCGGACTGGGGTTCGGCGGTGCGCTGGCTGCGCTGTTCCTGGTGTATCCAGCCAGACTGGCGGCACCGAAATCGCTTTGGCCTGCTGCCGTGATCGTACCGGCCTGGTGGGCCGCCGACGTGCTGCGCTTAGCACCGGATGTGAGCTGGGGGGTACGCATTCCGCTGTTGCTCGAAATCCTGCTCGCAATCGGTCTGGCAGTGGTGCAGTGGCGGCGCAGTGCAAAGCGCGCCGCAGACCGGGCCGCGCTGCGCTGGTTCATCCTGTCGGCCATGCTCGGCAGCTTCACCTTCGTTGTGTTGACCTTCGGTTCGCGCCTATTCGGCATCTTCCCGCCGATGCAGCAGGGCTATGCCTTCGGCTTTTTTCTGGCCATGTATCTCGGCCTGGCGCTGGGCGTGGGGCGCTATCACCTGTTCGACCTGGACCGCTGGGCCTACCGCGCGCTGCTGTGGGTGTTGGGGCTCGGGCTGATCGTCGTGGTCGACATGCTGCTGGTGCTGTTGCTGAACTTGCGTCAGGACCTGTCGCTGATCCTCACGCTGCTGATCGCCGGGCTGCTGTACCTGCCGCTGCGGCAATGGCTGTGGCAGCGCATGATGCAGGGTGAACTGCCGCCGATCGACAAGCTGCTGCCGGAAATCATCACCGTGGCCTTCACCGCACAGCCCCAGGAGCGCGAGCGACGCTGGCTGGGGCTGCTCGACCGGCTTTACCAGCCGCTGCACAACCTGCCGCTGTCGGCCACGCAGGCCGATGCGCAGATCGGGCTGGCGCTCGACGGCATGGAACTGCGCGTGGCGCCCGCCGGCGGCATGGCCGCACGCCGCCTGCAGGGGCGCAGCGCAGGGCAGCGTCTGTTCACCACGGCCGACGCCGAGCTCGCCACCGCGCTGGTGACCCTGGTCAATCAGGCCGCCGCGGGGCGGGATGCCCTGGAGACCGGAGTACAGCAGGAGCGCGACCGCATCGCCAGCGACCTGCACGACGACATCGGCGCGCGGCTGCTCACCCTGCGGCATCTGCTGCAAGGCGAGCGCGAGCAGGCCATGCTGATGACCACCATCGACCAGCTGCGCGCCATCGTGCGCGGCCTGCGCCAACCCCCACAGCCCTGGGACGAGTTCGCCGCCGACCTGCGCTCGGAAACCGCACAGCGCCTGGCCGCTGCCGGCATCACGCTCGACTGGCCCGCACCGTTGATCGGCGGCCTCGTCGCCATGCCCTGCGCGCACCAGAGCACGCCCGACCACCCGGCGCAGGACCCCGCGCAGCAATACCACCTGCGCGCGCTGCTGCAGGAGGCGGTGAGCAATGCCATCCGCCATGCCCACGCCCGCCATGTCGCGGTGCGCCTGTCGGTGCAGGACGGCGGGCAGATGCGGCTGGATGTGATCGACGACGGCGTGGGCCTGACGCCGCAACCCGGTGGCAGCGGCCACGGATTGACCAGCATGCAGATCCGCGCCCGCGCGCTGGGCGGGCGCATCACCTGGAGGCACAGTGCCGACTTTCCCGCCGCGCAACATCCCCATCCCCCGCAGCCGCACGACTCGGGCACATGGGTGGAGCTGGTGTTTGCGCTGCGTCGCGATTGATCCGGCAAGTTGGTGTTGAAGGACCCCGGCTCGCCCCCATCTCTTTTCCGCCATCGCGAGTGAAAGCCCAGTCGGCAGAGGAATTCACCTTCTGCGCGCCGGATCGACGCTCGCACCGCACGGCGCGGGCGCGTCGGCCCGGCTGTCACACGGCGGTCTGCATCACGGCGCACAATCGCGATGGCGGATGCGCTCTCGCCATACATTTTTTCTAAGTGTGCGATGAGAACATTCGATTGGATCAATTTCAGGGTTAACCCTAAACTCTGCTCCCGTCGGCAAACCTGCCGCGTTTTTCAGACCAACCACAAGGACCTCAACCATGGAACAAACTACTGAAACCGCCGGTCTGCCCCGGCTCAACGAACCTGCACCGAACTTCGTCGCCAAGACCACGCACGGCGACCGTACCCTGGCTGACTACAAGGGCAAGTGGCTGATCCTGTTCTCGCACCCGGCTGACTTCACCCCAGTGTGCACCACCGAGTTCATGGGGTTCGCTCGCAACTATGACAAGTTCAAGGCGCTGAACTGCGAGCTGCTCGGCCTGTCGATCGACTCCATCTTCGCCCACCTGGCCTGGGTGCGCTCGATCAAGCAGCACTTCGGCGTGGACATTCCCTTCCCCATCATCGAAGACCTAAAGATGGACGTGGCCCGCGCCTACGGCATGATCCACCCCGGCGCTGCCGACACCCAGGCGGTGCGCGCGACCTTCTTTATCGACCCCAACGGCATCCTGCGTGCCATGGTGTACTACCCGATGAGCAACGGCCGCTCGATCGACGAGTTCCTGCGCCTGCTGCAGGCGCTGCAGACCAGCGACAAGTATGGCGTAGCCACCCCCGAAGCCTGGTGCCCGGGCGACAAGGTCATCGTGCCCCCGCCCAAGACGACTGCTGCAGCCGAGGAGCGTGTCACCGAAGGGCCCAAGCAGGGCATGGAAGTGACCGACTGGTACTTCACCAAGAAGGCGCTCTGACCCCCCGGTTCGCCCGCCCAAACGCCTCCACCGCAAACGCCGTGGAGGCGTTTTTTCGCCCGCCTTGCCATACACTGCGGCGCATGGATGCCATCGTCAACGCCAGCCCTGCCGCTGCAGCGGGCCACAAGATTCCGGTCTCCGTGCTAGTGGTGATTCACACCCCCGCGCTCGACGTGCTGCTGATCGAGCGCGCCGGCCAGCCCGGATTCTGGCAGAGCGTCACCGGCAGTGTCGATGCGCTGGATGAACCGCTGGCCGTCACCGCTGCCCGCGAGGTCGAGGAGGAAACCGGCATCCGCATCGGCAGCGCCGAAGTGCCGCACACCGCGCTGCGCGACTGGCATCTGGCCAATGTGTACGAGATCTATCCGCAGTGGCGCCACCGCTACCCCCCCGGCGTGTGGAAAAACATCGAGCATGTGTTCAGCCTTCAGGTGCCCGCGGGCATCCCGGTGCGGCTGGCCGAGCGCGAGCACCGGGCGCTGATATGGCTGCCCTGGCAACAGGCTGCTGCGCGTTGTTTCTCGGCGTCGAATGCCGACGCCATCCGCCAGCTTCCACGCCGGCTGGCGCACGGTTGACAGGAGTCCTCATGGAACTGCGCGTGGCGTCGTACAACATCCACAAGGGTGTGCTCGGCCACGGCCCCACCAAGCGGGCCAGCATCCTGGATCTGCGCGCTGCGCTGCAGGGACTACAGCCCGATCTGGTGTTTCTGCAGGAAGTGCAGTTCCTGCACCTGCGCCACGCACGTCGCTTCAGCGCCTGGCCAGCGCAGCCGCAGCACGACTTTTTGGCGCAGGCGCTGGGCATGTACGCGGCCTACCGCACCAACGCCCGCACCCGCCACGGCGAGCATGGCAACGCGCTGTTGTCGCGCTACCCCATCATCGACGTCGCGCATTGCGACGTGTCCGATCACCGCTTCGAGCAGCGCGGCCTGCTGCACGCGCAGGTGGCGCTGCCCGCAGGCGGGCCGCTGCACTGCATCGTGGTGCATTTCGGGCTGTTTGCCGCCAGCCGCCAGCGGCAGACCGAGCGTCTGCTCGACTACATCGCCGCCGCGGTGCCGCCGCAGGCCGCGCTGATCGTCGCTGGCGACTTCAACGACTGGCACGGCCGTATCGGCCCGCAGCTGTTGGCGCAGCAGCTGGTCGACGTGAGCAACCCGCTGGTCAAGACCAACGGCAAGACCGCCTGGCACCAGCGCGTGCGCACGTACCCGGCCCGCCTGCCGCTGGTGCCGCTGGACCGCATCTACGCCCGCGGCCTGGTCGCCAGCGAAATCGGCCTGGGCTGGGGGCGTGGCTGGGCGCGGCTGTCCGACCACGCGCCGCTGCTGGCGGCGCTGCGCTGCACCTTGCCGCAGTGCCCGCAAACTGCCGCACCCGGCGCCCGCCTTGAAGACATCGCCGCGTGAACGCGCAGCCGACCAACCCCGCCGAACCGCCCCGGCCAGACCCCGCGCTGGACGACCTGCCGCTGAACTGGACCGAGGGCGCGATGCCGCGGCTGCTGCCCTACGGCGCCGCCTTCTTTCCGGCGCTGATCCAGGCTATCGATACAGCCCGCTCCAGCATCTGGCTGCAGACCTACATCTTTCACACCGACGACGTGGCGCTGTCCGTCGCTAGCGCGCTGTGCGACGCCGCACGACGCGGCGTGCAGGTGCGGGTGCTGGTCGACGGCCTGGGCTCGGCGCGCAGCATCAGCCTGCTGTCGACACGCTTTGCGGACGCCGGGGTCGAGTTCATGGTGTTTCGCCCCTGGCGCATGTGGCCCGACGTGGTGCAGCGCGGACGCTGGCGGCGGCTGCACCGCAAGCTGTGCGTGGTCGACGCACGCACCGCGTTCATCGGCGGCATCAACATCATCGACGACCGGCTGGACATTCACCACGGCTGGAGCGCGCAGCCCCGGCTGGATTACGCGGTGCAGTACCACGGGCATCTGGCGCGGCAGACGCAGTGGCTGATGCAGCGACTGTGGCTGCGCACCGTGTTGGCCGGCAGCCTAGAGCGCCGCCTGCGCAATCTGCCGGGCCCGGGCATGTTCGACACCTCACCCAACCAGCGCGCATACTGGCAGGAACTGCTCAACTGGGGCAGCGCCACCCCGCCGGTCGACGAAGACGGCGCGCCGCTGCACCCCGACCTGCCGGCGGGCAGAACCGCTGCACCGAAGGCCCGGCGGCGCACACCGCGCACCGCGGCGCAGAGCCTGGCCGCACTGGTAGTGCGCGACAACTTCTCACAGCGCCGCGCCATCGAGCACAGCTACATCCACGCCATCGATCGCGCCCGTCGGCGCGTGCTCATCGTCAGCCCCTATTTCTATCCCGGGCGTGCGTTTCGCCAAGCCCTCAAGGCCGCAGCGGCACGCGGAGTGCGGGTCGAGCTGCTGCTGCAGGGCCGGGTGGACTACCGCATGGCCGCCTGGGCGGCACGCGCGCTGTACGGCGAAATGCTGCGCGCCGGCGTGCTGATTTTCGAGTACACCCCAGCCTACCTGCATGCCAAGGTCGCAGTGGTCGATGAAGACTGGGCCACTGTGGGCAGCTCAAACATCGACCCGCTGTCGCTGCTGGTCAACCTCGAGGCCAACCTCGCGGTGCGCGACCGCGCCTTCGCCCGCGAACTCGGCGCGCACATCGAAAGCCAGATCGTCCGCTCCGAGCCGATCGACACCCCGGCACGACTGCGCACCCGCGCGCCGTGGTGGCTGCGCCCTTTCGTCGCCGTGGCCGCGCGTGCCTTCGTCGCGCTGGCGGGCGGACTGAAGAACACGTATTGAGCGCCCGCCAGGAAACTTTCGGCAGTATCGGGCACGGCGCGCATAGAGCATCATTCCCCTGCCAACCTCCCCCAAGGTGTGGGACAAGGGCATTTGGCGCAGCGGCGTGTCACGTTGGTGTGCTCCCTGCCCATGCGTGGGGAGGGCTGGGGTGGGGCAAACCGGGTGCCACCCTAGAGCCCCGGCATGCGGTCGCGCCCCGTCAACCGCAGCACACGCAGTTGCGCCCCTGCTGCTTGGCGCGATAGAGCGCACGGTCGGCGCGCAGCAGCAGATCACCGGCTTGGCGATCGTCGGGGCCCGACGGTGTCAGGCCGATGCTCACGCTCAACTGCACCTGCTTTGTATCGTCCAGCGCCACCGGCTGCGCGTTGACTCCAGCGCGCAGACGCTCGGCAATTTGCAGCGCCTCTTCGGCGTCTGCGCCGTCGAGGATCAGCAGGAACTCCTCGCCGCCCAGCCGCCCAAACCAGTCGCGGCTGCGCTTGTGCGTGGTGATGATCTGGGCGAAGCGCTGCAGCGCGCAGTCTCCGCCGGCGTGACCGAAGCGGTCGTTGACCTGTTTGAAATGGTCCAGATCGAGCAGCAGGATGGACAGCGGCGCGCCACGCTGCAGCAACCGGTCGAGTTGTTCCAGGATGCTGCGGCGGTTGTGGATGTCGGTGAGACTGTCGCGGGTGGCGAGATGTTCGAGGCGGCGCTCCAGCGCCTTGCGCTCGGTGATGTCGCGCCAAATGCCCTCGACGCCGGCGTAGTTGCCGCGTTCGTCGCGCAGAGCGCGGGTGCTAATGGATATGTCGATGATCACGCCGTCCTTGCGCCGCATGCGTCCGGGAAAATCGCGCACCGCGCCGTGCTGCCGGATCGCGGCCACCAGCGCGTCGCGTTCGCTGGGGTCGGGGTAGAACGCCGCCGCCGGCAGGCCGATGATCTCCTCGGCGGTATAGCCCAGCACATGCTTCACCGCGGGGCAGACATAGCGGGTGATGCCCTGCGCATCGGTGCGATAGAACACATCCTGCATGGTGTTCATCATGCGCTGGAAGTCCTCGTCGGTCTGGCGCAGGCGCTGTTCCATCGCGGCGCGCTCGGTCATGTCGAGAAAGGTCGCCAGCACCGCCCGCCGATCGTCCACCACCACGATGGCGCTGCTCATGGCCAGCATCAGCGGCGTGCCGTCGCAAGCGTAGGCGCGGATTTCAGTGACCGGGTTGATGCCGCCGCTTTCGGCATGGCGCAGCCGCGCCAGCGCGCGGTGCAGATCCAGGGGATGGATGAAGTCCTGCACCGACCGGCCGATCACATCGGCCGGCTGCGACGCCCGCACCAACCGCAGCGCCGTGGCGTTGGCATAACGCAGGGTGTCGCCCACCAGCATCACCACCGATGCGGGCAGTTGCTCGATCCATGCCGCGCTGGGCGAGACGGGGGCAAGCGGTTCCATCAGGAGAACCTCGCGGCACAGGACATTTTGCTTCGAGAACAAGAATGTACAAAAACGTTAAGCGTAGCACCGCACAGGCCGTCGAGTCTGTCAGAAAAACCCGATTTTTCCGAAGCAGGCGCTTGCCCCCACGCGCTGACAACAGGCTTCGCAACGGTCCATATTCCGCGCAGTTGGATGCGCATGACAACTCTGTCGTTCCCTTTGCGTGATCGTGTTTCCAAAATGGGTGACATGGAACACGCTAGTCTTCTGTCTTCCCCTTCGTCCCCTCAGCGGTTCGGCAGATGGCGGCGGCTGCAGCGCGCGGTCGTGGCGCTGTGGCTGCTCGCCGCCTGGGCGCTGCAGCAGGGGGTGAGCGCCGCACCGCTGGTGCAGCAACCCTTGGCTTTCGGCCCGCTGATCTCGGCACCGGCGCTGGCGGCATGGCGCGGCCCGGTGCAGATCGTGGACATCCGCGATGATGCGGCCGCGCCGCAGACCGCGCACATCCCCGGCGCCATTGCGGCACCGTATGCCCGCTGGCGCGGCCCGGCAAGCAATCCGGGGGCGTTGCTGCCGCTGGGGCAGTTCACCGCGCTGCTGCGCAGCCTCGGGCTGGAGGGACAACGGCCCGTGGTCATCGTCGCCAGCGGCAACGACGCCAGCGACTTCGGCGCTCCAGCGCGGGTGTACTGGACGCTGAAATGGCTCGGGTTCAAGCAGCTCGCCATCCTCAACGGCGGCATGGCCGCGTGGCGCGCCGCCGGCCTGCCGCTGACCACCCGGCCGACTGCGGTCACGCCCAGCCGCTTCACCCCGCAGCTCGACATGTCCATCCTGGCCACCCGCGAAGCGGTCGAGCAGGATCTGCACGACCCCGGCGTGCTGCTGCTCGACGCCCGTCCCCGCGCCTTCTATGTGGGCCGCGAAAAAGCCCCCGCCGCGGCCCGTCCGGGCACCCTGCCCGGTGCGCTGGACTTCGACAACGCTCGCTGGTTTGTGCACGGTGGCGGCGTGCTGCCCGATGTGGAAGTGCTGCAACGCATTGCCCGCAGCCTGCCGCAGCCAGACGGGATACGGCGCACCGTGTCGTTCTGCAATACCGGGCATTGGGCCGCGACCAACTGGTTCGTGCTGTCCGAGGTGTTGCACCGGCCCGGTGTGGCGCTGTACCCCGGCTCGATGGTGGACTGGTCGCGCACCAAGGCACCGATGGCGCATGTCCCCACCCGGCTGCAGCAGCTTTGGCAGCAACTGGAACAGATATGGCAAGCGCTCTGAACACGGTGTCGATTGCGCCCGCAGCCCCTGCACCGCGGCGCAGCCTGCAGCAACTCGCCAGCCGTCTGCTGCTCGCGGCTGCGCTGGCCGGATTTGCCGCAATCACCTGGCTGGTCGGCTGGCGACAAGGCCTGCTGTGGCTGATTGGCCTGGGCTATGGCGTGCTGCTGGCCGCAGCGGCGTTCGGCTTCACCACCGGCTGGCGAGTGTGGATCACGCGACGCGATCCCAAGGGGCTGTGGGCGCAGTTCGTGGGCATTGCGGTGGCCATGCTGCTGAGTGTGCCGCTGCTGGCCGCACATCCCGAATTGCAGGGCGCGGACGGCCCGCTGTCGATCAGCCTGCTGGTTGGCGCCTTCGTGTTCGGCGCGGCGATGCAGGTGGCCGACGGCTGCGGCTCGGGCACGCTGTACAAGGCTGGGCTGGGACATCCGGTCAGCCTGGCTGTGCTGCCGGCGTTCGTGCTGGGCAGTTTCGTCGGCGCGGCGCAGCTACCGGCCTGGCTTCGTCTCGGCGCGCTGCCGCCGGTCGATCTGGTGCAGATGCTGGGGGCGGAATGGACGCTGACGGCGCAACTGGGCGCGCTGGCCCTGCTTGCAGCCCTACTGTGGCGCTGGCGCGGCCCCGGGCCGTCGCGCTGGACGGGGTCTGCAGTGTGGTGGGCGGCCATCGGGCTGGGGCTGCTGGCCACGGTCAATCTGGTTGTCGCCGGCCAACCTTGGGGCATCGTCTACGGTCTGGGACTCTGGGGCGCGAAAATCGCGCAGGCGCTCGGCATCGACCTGAGCCACAACGCCTTCTGGGGCCAGCCGGCGCAACAGGCGCAGCTGCACGCCACGGTGCTGGCGGACAACACCAGCGTCACCGATCTGGGACTGCTGCTGGGCGCGCTGATCGCCGCCTGTTGGAAGGGCAAGGCCAGCCCCGCGGTGAAGCTGCCGGCGCGGCAGTGGCTCGCTTCGATCGCCGCCGGGCTGCTGCTGGGCTACAGCTCGCGGCTGGCGTTCGGCTGCAATGTTGGGGCGTATTTTTCCGGCATCGCCACCGGCAGTCTGCACGGCTGGGTGTGGTTTGCCTGTGCCTTCGGCGGCAGTCTGCTGGGTGTGCGGCTGCGTCGTCGGCTGGGGATGCAGGATTGAGGGCCTTTGCGATGCACCGTCGATCTTCCTGGCGCATCGCCTTGTTCTGGGCCGCGGTGCTCACGCTACTGGTGCTGGACTGGCACGCGGTCACGCCGCACGACCGCTTCGCCGAACCGCCGCCGCTGGCGCTGGGCAACGGGCCGACGGCGGATGCCGGTCACTGTTCGCTGGCGCCGGCTCCGGAGGCGTCGAGCTCGCGATGACGCAGCAGCACGGTGTACTGGCCGCTGAACGCGCGGCTGAGCTGCTCGGACAGAAACACCGAGCGATGCTGTCCGCCAGTGCAGCCGATGGCCACACCGACGTAGCTGCGGTGATCGGCCGCAAGCCGGGGCAGCCAGCGCTGCAGGAAGGCGGTGATGTCGGCCAGCATCTGCAGCACCTCAGGCTGGCGCAGCAGAAAGTCGGCCACAGGCGCATCACGCCCGGTCAGCGGGCGCAGCGCGGTGTCGTAATGCGGGTTGGGCAGCATGCGCACATCGAACACATAGTCGGCATCGAGCGGCACGCCGCGCTTGAATGCGAACGACTCGAACAGCACCACCATCTGCGAGGCCTGCACCCGCACGGTCTGCTTGATCCAGTCGCGCAGTTGCGCGGCCTTCATCTGGCTGGTGTCCAGATGCAGGCCGATCTCGGCCACCGGGCGCAGCAGCTCGCGCTCCAGTTCGATCGCCTCAGTCAGCGCATTGGCATAGCCATCGCCGCGCGCTGCTGCCGCGCTGCCCGTCTGCTGCGCGGTGATGCGGCTGGTCAGTGGATGGCGTCTGCGGGTTTCGGAAAACCGCTGCACCAGGGTGTCGGTGGCGCAGTCGAGAAACAGCGCATGCACCTCGCAGCGGGTGCGCAGTTGCTGCAGCAGGGCCGGCACGTCGGTCAGCGACTCGGCGCTGCGTGCATCGACCGCGACCGCCACGCGCATCTGTCCCGAGGCCCGGGTCTGCTCGACCAGCGCGTTGATGAGCTGCGGCGGCAGGTTGTCCACACAGTAATAACCCGAGTCTTCGAGCGCAGCCAGGGCTACCGATTTGCCCGAGCCCGACAGCCCGGAAATCAGCACCAGTTGGTGAGTGAAGCGCGGTTCGGTCGGCATTGCGGTGGTCGGCGGCGAGTTCATCGCGGGCTCCGAGAGCGGTCAAACGGCGTCGCAGGCGGCGAGCAGTTCACGCGCATGTTCGAGCGCGGCGCCGGACTGCGCGTTGCCGCCCAACATCCGGGCGATCTCGCTCTGCCGTTGTGACGGCTCCAGCGCTTCGAGCAGGCTGGCGGTCTGCTGGCCAATGCTGGTTTTGCGCACCGTGAAATGCTGCTGCGCGCAAGCCGCCACCTGCGCCAGATGCGTGACCGCGAGCACCTGCCGGTCGCGGCCCAGCTTGCGCAGCAGCCGGCCGACGGTCTGCGCTACCGCGCCGCCGATGCCGGCGTCGACCTCATCGAAAATCAGGGTGTCGACATCCTGCAGCGCACTCGTGGTCACGGCCACGGCCAACGCAATGCGTGACAGCTCGCCGCCGCTGGCCACCTTGCCCAGCGCGCGCAGTTCAGCGCCGGGATGCGCGGCCACCTGCAGCTCCACACTCTCGGCGCCGCGCGCGCCCACCGCGTCCAGCGCAATGAGCACCACGTCGAACCGGCCGCCGGGCATGCCCAGATCCTGCATCGCCGCCTGCACCGCCTTGGCCAGTTGCTGTGCCGCCTTGCGCCGGCGGACGCTAAGCTGGGCCGCGGCGTGCTCCAGCGCGGCATGCGCGGCGTGTGCCGCCTGTTCCAGCGCAGGCAGGTCGGCGCTGCGGTCGAGCTGGGCGAGCCGCTCGCGCAGCGCGGCATGCGCTTGCGGCAGTTCGAAGGGCGGCACACGGTGCTTGCGCGCCAGTTGCATCCACGCGGCCAGCCGTGCGTCGAGTTCGGCCAAGCGCTGCGGGTCGGCTTCGGTGCGCTCGGCCAGGCGCTGCAGGTCATGGCCGAGTTCACGCAGGCTGGTGTGCGCCGAGTCGATCTGCTGCACCAAAGGCTGCAGGCCGGCGTCCACCTGCGCAGCGCGTTCCAGCGCCTGCTGCGCCTGCGCCAGCAGCGCCAGCGCGCTGACCTCCTCGCCGTCGAGCGCAGCCTGCGCAGTGGCAAAGTCTTCGAGCAGGCTGCTGATATGCGCCAGCCGCTTGTGCTCGGCCTCCAGCGCGTCCCACTCGCCTTGCGCAGGGCGCAGGCGATCGAGTTCCTCGCACTGCCACTGCAAGCGCTCGCGCTCCTCGGCCAGCCGACCGGCATCCGTCTGCGCCTGCTGCAGGGCCTGCTGCGCCGCGCGCCACTGCGTCCAGGCCTGCGCCACCGCCCGCGCCTCGGCCTGTGCGCCGGCGTAGGCGTCGAGCAGGCTGGTGACCACCTCGCGCCGCACCAGACCCTGATGCGCGTGCTGGCCGTGGATGTCCACCATCATCTCGCCTGCGGCCTTGAGCTGCGCTGCGGTGGCCGGGCTGCCGTTGATAAAGCCGCGCGACCTACCCTGCGCGTCGATCACCCGACGCAGCAGCACGCTGTCGCCCTCGACCGAGAAGCCCTGATCCTCTAGCCAGGCGGCCAGGCGCGGATTCAGGCTGAACTCGGCGCCGATCTCGGCGCGCGCTGCGCCGCTGCGCACCACCCCGCTGTCGGCACGCTCGCCCAACGCGAGCTTCAGCGCGTCGATCAGGATGGACTTACCCGCGCCGGTCTCTCCGGTGAGCACGGTGAATCCCGGGCCCAGATCGATGTCGAGCGCGGGGACGATGACAAAGTCGCGCAGGTGCAGGTGCAGCAGCATGGTTCAGGCAGCGCGCAGCGGTTCAGGACTCATCGGGGATCTCGTGCCAGTGCAGCTTTTTGCGCAGGGTGGAAAAGTAGCTCCACCCCGGCGGGTGCAGGAACACACAACGAAACGGTGCCTGGCTGACGCGGATGCGGTCGCCGCCGATCAGCTCGGCATAGCTCTGCATGTCGAAATTCACGCTCACGTCGCGCGAGGTGACCACCTCGATCACGATCTGCGCCCCACCCGGCAACACGATGGGCCGGTTCGACAGTGTGTGCGGCGCAATCGGCACCAGCACCACACCATCCACGCGCGGATGCAGGATGGGGCCATAGGCCGACAGCGCATACGCCGTGGAGCCGGTGGGCGTGGCGACGATCAGGCCGTCGGCCCGCTGCACATACATGAAGCGGCCATCCACCTCGACCTTCAACTCCACCAGCCCCGACGCGCCGTTGCGGTTGACCACCACATCGTTGACTGCAATCGCCTGGAAAATGGACTGCCCGCCGCGTTCCACAGCGCCGCTGAGCATGGCGCGCTCCTCGCGCTCGAACGCCCCGGCCAGCAGCCCGTCGATCGCCTCTTCCCAGGCGCTGTCGGCAATGTCGGTCATGAAGCCCAGCCGTCCGGCGTTGATGCCCACCAGCGGCACATTCAGCGGAGCGAGCCTGCGGGCTGCGCCCAGCATGGTGCCGTCACCGCCCAGCACCACCGCCACCCAGCCGCCCCGCGCGGTACGCTCGGCCAGCTCGCTGCCGCGTAGCACCGGATACGGCAGATCGGTGTGCTGCGCGGTCAGCTCGCCCACCCACACCTCCACCCCGGCGCTGGCGAGCCGCGCAGCGATGTCGCCCAGCAGGCGCTGCGCCTGCGGCACCTGATGCTTGCCGATCAGCAAGACCTGCTGGAACGCGGTTCTGGACATGGCTCGGAAGGAGAGTGCGCAGCGGCAAATTACAGCACAGCCGCATGATCGCCCGCGCGCCAATGCGCGCCAACCCCGTGCTGCCTAAAATTGCGGCATGGACGAACGCTCCCGCGTGCTGCTCAAAACCCTGATCGAGCACTACATTGCCGACGGCCAGCCCGTGGGCTCGCGCACCCTGTCGCGCACCTGCGGGCTGGAGCTGTCTGCGGCCACCATCCGCAATGTCATGGCCGATCTGGAGGACATGGGGCTGATCACCAGCCCGCATACCTCGGCCGGACGCGTGCCCACCCCGCGTGGCTACCGGGTGTTCGTCGATGCAATGCTCACCGCCCAGCCGCCCGCGCAGGCCGAGTTTTTGCAGCACACCCTGCAACAGTCGCTCGATGCCGCCCCGCCGCAGCAGGTCATGGCGCGCGCGGCGCAGCTCATGTCCAGCCTGTCGCACTTCGTCGGTGTGGTGCTCGCACCGCAACGCAGCGACGCCTTCCGGCACATCGAATTTCTGCGGCTGAGCGAGCACCGCATCCTGCTCATCATCGTCAGTCCCGAGGGCGATGTGCAAAACCGCATGCTGCACTGGCCGCAGCCGCTGACCCAGAGCGAACTCAACACCGCCACCAACTACCTCAACACCCACTTCTCCGGCATGCGCTTCGAACAGGTGGCGCAAAAGCTCGGCAGCGAGGTCGAACACCTGCGCGCCGAACTGGTCGCGCTGATGCAGACCGGCGTGGAAGTCGGCAGCCAGGCGCTGAGCCAGGCGCAGGACCAGGTGGTGATCGCCGGGCAACAGCAGCTGCTGGGACTGGATGATCTGGCCGGAAAGATCGACAAACTGCGGCAACTGTTCGACCTGTTCGAGCAAAAGGCCCAGTTGCTCAAGCTGATGGACGCCTCGGCCAAGGCCGACGGCGTACGCATCTACATCGGCGGCGAAAGCGAGGCCGTGCCATTCGAAGAACTCTCGGTCATTACCGCACCCTATGCGACAGACGGCAAGGTCGTCGGCACCCTCGGCGTCATCGGCCCCACCCGCATGGCCTATGACCGCATGATCCAGATCGTGGACATCACCGCCAAACTGGTGGGCAATGCGCTGAGCCAGCGCTGAGCGCCGAGCGGCTTCGCCCAAGGCAACGTCCGATTACCGCACCAGCAATACCGGCACAGTCGTAGATGCCACCACCTTGCTCGCCACCGAGCCCATCACAAACCCTTTGAGCGCCGAATGGCCGTGCGTGCCCATGATGAGCAGGTCGGGCTGCAGACGGGTCACCTCGGCGGCGATCTGCTCGGCCGGATCGCCCACCACAAAGCGGGACTCAAACGCCAGTCCGGCCTGCTTCAGCGCATCTTCAGCAGGCGCAAGCGCCTGCGCGCTGACGTCGCGGTAATAGTCGTCCAGCGTCGCCTTGCTCAGTTGCGCCCGCGCCAGCGGCGTGCCAATCGGCAAGACGACGGTCAACAAAGTGATCTGCGGCGCGGCTCGGTATAGCCGAACATGCTGCACCAACACCTGCACCGCGCGCGTGGTGTAGCTGGAACCGTCCACCGGTAAAACGATGTGCATGGAACAACCTCCCTGGACAGGCATGATGCCAGAAACACCGCGCCGCCACGACGCATACGCAACGCCGGCATCGAAATAGGGGGCGCCGACCATCCTAGTCGATCCCCCTCCCACACCACCCGGCATGCGGGTCCGCACCGGGCGGTTCGAGTCGTTGAGGTGATGACAGGCGTGGCACGCCGAGCCGCTCGAAGGATGCGTTGTTCAGCACACGATGTATTTCCGACCGGCTGGCACGCCACCAGTGCCGGCCGTGGCCGGCGATTTTCGCAGCCAGATCCTTGCTTGCACCGAGAGCGCGCAACTCACGCAACAGGGTGGTGCCACGCCGCCAGCGCTTCCATTGCAGCGCGCGCAACCTTCGTCGCAGCCATTCGTCCAGAGAGCGAAACACCTTCGGTGTCTGCGCCAGCTGGAAATATGCCTTCCAACTCCCCACGGTCGGTCACCCTTGCGCAGTTGCGCTTGGCTTCGCTCGCTGTGGTCAGCTCGCGGAGGGACTTGCACCCTCAAGAGGGCGCCCATGCTGGGGGCACAAAAAAACCGCGGCCGAGGCCGCGGTTTTTATTGCGAAGGACGGCGAAATCAGATCGCGGTCACGTTCGAGGCCTGCAGGCCCTTGGGGCCTTGCTTGACTTCGAACTGCACACGCTGATTTTCAGCCAGGGTTTTGAAGCCGTTACCCTGGATTTCGCTGAAATGCACGAACAGGTCGGCATTGCCGCCATCCTGCGCGATGAAGCCGAAGCCCTTGCTTTCGTTGAACCATTTGACAGAGCCAGTTTGCATAGCCATTTTTCAATTCCTTAAAAAGTCAGTGAGCTGCGCAGCAACATGCCAGCGCAGTGCAGAAACACGCCAGAAATCACTTGGGGAATTCAATCAGGCCGCAAACCGCTGCGGAACAACGGATTGGGATTTGACGATTTTCTTCAAAACGACCTACTTTTGCGTTTACTACGAAACACAGTGTACTCGATTTTTCGAACGCGTGCCGGTTGATCTTGATCGCAGGGCGCAGGCCGGGCGTGATTTATGCTTGTCGGCCTGAAAAGTTGTGAAGATTTCGTCGCGAGCGGCCAGTCGCCCATGCGCAGGCGCACAAGGCCCGGGCAGATCAACCAGATCGGCCAGACCAGAGCACCGCGCTTTGCGGCCAGCGGGCCGCGCAGCAGAAAGATTCACAACTTCCAAGACAGACTCGCACCCAGCCCTTCTGCCGCCAGATGACCGGCCTTGAACTCACCTTGCTCTACCTTGTTGCCGCAGTGATCGGCGTGGCCGTGTTTCGCGCCTTGTCGATGCCGCCGATGCTGGGGTACCTGGCGGTGGGTGTGGTGATCGGGCCCAACACCCTCGCGCTGGCGGGCGACCTGACCGGGCTGCAGCATCTGGCCGAATTCGGCGTGGTGTTCCTGATGTTTTCCATCGGGCTGGAGTTCAGTCTGGGGCAGCTCAAAGCGATGCGCTCACTGGTGTTCGGGCTGGGTGCGACGCAGGTGGGTGCGGCGATGGCGGCAACCGTGATCGGCAGCATCGGCATCAGCCTGGCACTGGGGCCGATCGGGGCGCATCCGCTCAGCGCAGGGGTGGCCATCGGCGGCGCGTTCGCCATGTCCTCGACCGCGATCGTGGTCAAGCTGCTATCCGAACGCATCGAGCTCGACTCGGAGCATGGGCGCCACATCATCGGTGTGCTGCTGTTCCAGGACCTGGCGGTGGTGCCGCTGCTCATCCTGATTCCGGCGCTGGCCTCGCACAGCGCCGATCTGCCGCGGCTGCTGAGTCTTGCGGCGGTGAAGGCGGCGCTGGTGCTGGCGGTCATCCTGCTGGCCGGCGGGCGGCTGTTGCAGCCCTGGCTGCGCATCGTGGTCAAGCGCAAGTCGGACGAGCTGTTCATGCTCAATCTGCTGCTGCTCACGCTCGGCCTGGCCTGGATCACTGAGCTGGCCGGGCTGTCGCTGGCGCTTGGCGCGTTCCTGGCCGGCATGCTGATCGCCGAGACGCCGTACAAGGCGCAGGTGGAGGCCGACATCCGGCCGTTTCGCGACGTGCTGCTCGGGCTGTTTTTCATCACTATCGGCATGCTGCTCGACTGGCGGCTGGTGCTAGCGCAGTGGTGGCTGGTGCTGCTGCTGGCAGTGCTGCCGCCGCTGTTCAAGGCGGCGCTGGTGTTCGGCATCGAGCGCCTGCGCAAGTCGCCGCCCGGACTGTCGCTGCGTGTGGCGCTGTGGCTGGCACCTGCGGGGGAGTTCGGCATCGTGCTGCTCAACATTGCATCGAACAACCGGCTGATTCCGCCCGAAGTGCTCAATCCGGTGCTGGCGGCAATGGTCATCTCCATGCTCTACACCCCGCTGCTGGGACAGTACATCGACCGCATCGTGCTCAAAGTCTCGTCGGCGGACTGGATGCTGGCATCGCTGCAGCTCACCGACATCGCGCGCAGCAGCATTGCTGCGCAGAACCATGTCATCATCTGTGGCTTTGGCCGCTGCGGGCAAAACCTGGCGCGGCTGCTCGATACCGAGCACATCCCGCACATCGCGCTCGACCTCGATCCGGACCGGGTGGCTCAGACCCGGTCCGCTGGACAGAACGTGCTGTACGGCGACTCCACACGGCTGGCCACGCTGCAGGCCGCGGGGTTGCAGCGGGCCAGCGCCGTGGTCATCACCTATGTGCAGACCCAGTCGGCGCTGCGTATCCTGCAGCTCATCCGCACGCATGCGCCGCATGTGCCGGTGGTGGTGCGCACACTGGACGACGGCCCGCTGGAAGAACTGCGCCAGGCTGGCGCGACCGAAGTGGTGCCTGAGGTGCTCGAGGGCTCGCTGATGCTGGCCTCGCACACCCTGGCGCTGGTGGGCGTGCCGTTGCCGCGCGTGCTCAAGCGGGTGCGGCATGCGCGTGCCGCTCGCTACAGCCTGCTGCGCGACTGGTTTCACGGCAGCGACGATGCCTCACTCGACGATGCCGACCAACCCCGGCTGCAGTCGGTGACGCTCACCGCCGAGGCCGCCGCCGTGGGCAAAACGCTGGGCACGGTCAGCCGCGAAGGCGCACGGGTGACGCAGGTGCGGCGCAGCGATGGTCAGGTGCTCAAGCCCACGCCCTCACTGCAGCTGCGCGAAGGCGATACCGTGGTGCTCTCGGGGCTGCCCGATGCGCTAGCCGTGGCCGAGGAGGCGCTGCTGCGCGGATGACTTATGCTGTGCACAATCCCAGTTTTCCGCCACCCTCGCCGTGCCCATTCAACCTGATGCCTTTGCCCCTGCCTCGGCGCGGCTGATCGATGCCGCGCCGGTGTCGCCGCAAGAAGCGGTGGTCGAGCGCGCGCTGCGGCCGCAGCAGCTCGACGACTATGTCGGCCAGACCCGGGTGCGCGAGCAGCTCGACATTTTCATCGGCGCGGCGCGCAAGCGCGCCGAAGCGCTCGACCATGTGCTGCTGTTCGGCCCGCCCGGGCTGGGCAAGACCACGCTGGCGCACATCGTCGCGCGGGAAATGGGCGTGAACCTGCGCTCGACCTCCGGCCCGGTGCTCGAGCGCGCCGGCGACCTGGCCGCGCTGCTGACCAACCTCGAGCGCAACGATGTGCTTTTCATCGACGAAATCCACCGCCTCTCGCCCGTGGTCGAAGAAATCCTGTACCCGGCACTCGAGGACTATCAGATCGACATCCTGATCGGCGAAGGGCCGGGCGCACGCAGTGTGAAAATCGACCTGCAGCCCTTCACTCTGGTGGGCGCAACCACGCGAGCGGGCATGCTGACCAACCCGCTGCGCGATCGTTTCGGCATCGTCGCGCGGCTGGAGTTCTACACCACCGAGGAGCTGCGGCGCATCGTGCTGCGTTCGGCGGATCTGCTGGGGGCGATGATCGAACCCGATGGCGCCGAGGAAATCGCGCGGCGTGCCCGCGGTACGCCGCGCATCGCCAACCGCTTGCTGCGGCGCGTGCGCGATTACGCCGAGGTCAAGGCCGCCGGACGCATCTCCGCCGCGGTGGCCGATGCGGCGCTGAAAATGCTCGACGTCGATCCGCTTGGCCTGGATGTGATGGACCGCAAGTTGCTCGAAGCCGTGGTGCACCGCTTCGACGGTGGCCCGGTGGGGCTGGACAATCTGGCTGCGGCAATCGGCGAGGAGCGCGACACCATCGAGGATGTGATCGAGCCCTATCTCATCCAGCAGGGCTATTTGCAGCGCACCCCGCGTGGACGCATCGCCACCGCGGCCACCTACGCCCACCTGGGCCTGGCTGCGCCACCTCGCCCGGGCGGCGATCTGTTCGGCGGTCAGTAGAGCAGGTAGCCGTTGGGCGCGCTGGTGTTGGTGCCCTCCAGCCCAGTGGCGATCGCACGGCCGTAGAAATACGGCAGGCCGAGATCGACCAGTCCAGCGATCGCCGCCGGGCCGCCGAGCGCAGGCAGCGCAGCGTTTTGCGTGGCGAACATGGCCTTGGCGTCGCCGATGTAGATCGGCTGCATGCTGCCGTACACGCCGCTTGCGGTCTGAAGCTGCACCGTGCCGTTCAGGGTCGTGCTCGGGCAGTAAAACCCGTTGGAACAGGTGGGAACGCCGGAAAGATCGAGGTAAAAAGCGTTCGAGCCGCTGTCGACAAATCCGGTTTGCACCACACCGGAGAGGCTCAGTTTGAGGTTGCCTTGCGAATCTAGCGGATACAGCTGCGCTGCGGTCAGGGTGTTGTTGCTCTGCGTACCAATGCCGAAGGTCAGCGTCCCATCGGCGCTTGGCGCCCCATTGGGTAGCGGCACGGCAGGCAGTTGCAGGATGCTGCCGTTGTTGTCGGTGGCAAACGCGGCAACCGGGTTGATGCCCTGCTGCGCCAGCGCGGCGGTGGTCAGGCTGCAATTGCCGTTGCTACAGGTGTAGTAGAAGCCGCTGCGGGTGCTTTGGGCGCAGACCTGGCCGCAGTCGTACTTGAAATTGCTGATGCCCAGGATGCCGTTGGCAATGCCGGCGAAGCTGCTCGCAAAATCGACCCCCTGTCCCGCGCACGCGGCCGGCGCAGCAGGCAGGCCGGGGTCGTTCATCAACTGGATCGGCACCGCGGTGCTGGTGGCTTTGCCGCCGATGCGAATCGTTGCCTGACGCATGCTGCCCCAGGCGTAGCCCGAGGCGAACTGCGCACAGGCGGCGAGTTGCCCGCCGGTGGTTGCGCTGATCATCGGCAGCGCCGTTTGCATCTGCGCAGTGAGCGCCGAGGCGAACAGCCGCAGCCCGGACGATCCGGTGTCGATGAGCACATCGCGCACCGTCTGACAAACGCCGGAGGGCGCGCAGATGGTCACATCGACATACGGCGTGTTAGCCGTCAGCGTAGTGTTGTTCGACGCCAACTGGCGGATGCTGATGGGGACGACGTTGCCTGGGATGCTGATGGGGACGACGTTGCCTGCCGAGGTGGCAGACGACCCGCCGCCACAGGCAGACAGCAGCAGCGCGGTGACGAACACGAGCCAGCGGGAGGCAGTCAGGGATCGGCTGAGCAAGAGCATCATGGCGACTCGGCGATGGCTGATGGACGATCAGGGCTGCAGGCGGGACGGGTCGAACCCGGCAGGCACGAGCGAGGGCACCCAGGCCACACCGAAAAAACCGCGCATGCGCCCCGCGCTGTGCACCACGATGTCGCCGCCCTTGACCAGCGACAGGTTGAGCTGCGGGGCCTGGGCCTGGGCCGCGCGCAGATAGGGCGCGAAGTAATTGCCGAGCAACTGCTGCAGATCGGGCTTGAACGGCCCCTTCCAGGTGATGGCGAACACGGTGCCGGCCGCGTTGGCATATTCGGTGACCGTGACGCCCTGTGCGGTTTGCACGGTCTGCATCTGTACACCGGACGAGCTTGCGCTTGCGCCGGATGCGGCCTGCGCGACAAAGCGCCGCACCTGCGCGACCGGCTGGCCGTCTTTTGTTGCCTCGGCCAGCGGCCGCCCCAGACCGGCGTGCGCCGCAGTGCCAGGCAAGGCGAGCAGGAGACCAAGGGCAAGCAGGGAAGGGCGAAGGGCAGTCATGGCCGAAGTGCAACGCATGGCGATCGCATGAGTCTACCCAAGACCCGTGACCGTCGGACAGCGTGGCAGGCCAGGGCGGTCGTCGCACCCGAACCCGAGCGCACGGCGCAGGCGTTCACTGCACACCCTCTTCGAGGCTGCGGTCCAGATGCGCGGTGTCGCCCCAGCCCACCAGGGTAAGCTGGCCCTGGGCGTAGAGCAGGCGGTTGAGCGCGGCGTTGCGCAGCTCGAAGCTGCGCGGGGCCTGCAGTTCCTGCCCGGTGGCGGCGCGGTAGAACGCGTCGAGCACGCCGCCATGCGCCGCAATGACGATCAGCTGGCCTGGATGGCGCGCGGCAATACGCAGCAGCGCCTGTTGGGCGCGCGCCGCAAAGGCCCGCAGCGTTTCGCCGCCCGGCGCGGCAAAGTCGGGGTCGCGCTGGCGCCAGCGGGCGCACAGTTCGGGATGCAGCGGCTCCAGCGCAGCAAAGCTGTGCCCTTCGAACTGGCCGAAGCAGCGCTCGCGCAGCGCGGGGTCGCGGATGACTGGCAGGCCATGCAGCGCGGCGATGGCCTCGGCGGTCTGCCAGGCGCGCTGCAGATCGCTGGCGTAGACCGCGGCCACCGCCTCATCAGCCAAGGCCCGCGCAGCCAGACTCGCCTGCTCCAACCCGCGGGCGTTGAGCGGGATGTCGGTATGGCCCTGGATGCGCGCCGCGGCGTTCCAGTCGGTCTCGCCATGACGCAGGGCGATGATGCGGGTGGGCTCGGGCGGGCTGTGTGGCATGGGGCGCATTGTGCCGCAGCACGGCCGCGCGGCTGGCGGGCTGCGGGGCCGGTGTCCCGATCGCGGGGGCGCTCAGAAACGGTAGCCGATGTGCAGCTGCAAGTAATCCTGCCCCGGGTTCGGGCGCTTGATGTCGGCATTCGAGTAATGGGTGAAACGCGCGCCCAGCGTCCACGGCGTGCCGTCGATGCGGTGCAGCAGACCGATCGAATCGCCAAACTGGTACGCGGTGGAAATGCGTTTGGCGCCCAGGGTGGTGCCGGAAAACAGGTTGGCGCCGATGCCGAATTCGAGCGCGGTCTGAGGCGCAAACCACCAGCGCGCGATCGGAGTCAGCCCGACATGCACGAGATGGCGTTGACCGGGGCCGGACGACGCACTGACCTGCCCTGCCGAGGCCTCGAGCACGGCATCGAGCGTGCTGTGCGCAAGTGGCCTGCTCCACAGCGGCGCGGTCTGCACCGCCAGCGTGAGGTTCTGGTAGCCCCGGCCCGCCGCTCCCCACAGCGCACCGAGCTCGGCGGCCTGTGCGCCGGCGTTGCACAGCACAGCCAGCAGCGCAGCCGTTGCGATGCCCTGCCGGACGAACGGCGCGGTCAGCAGTCGGGGGTGGGAACGTCGTGGCATCTTGACCTCTTGTCGGGTTGCATGAGAGAAGGAAGAAGGCGAGTGGTCAGTGCGCGCCGGCTGCGGCCTCACCGCCTGCGTTGCCGCCCTTGACCGGTCGGATGAACCACACCAGGGCGATCATCGCCAGAAACAGCCATGCACTCAGACGAAACATGTCATCCACCGCTAGGGTATACGCCTGTTGATCGACCAGGCGGTTGATCACGCCCAAGGTCTGCTCGAGGCTGAAGCCCTGCGCCTGCAGACCCTGGATCACTGGCGTGGCCACCGGGCTGCCGGCATAGATGTGGCTGACCAGTTGCTCGTGGTGCAGGTCAGCGCGGTTGGTCCACCATGTGGTGTAGATCGAGGTGCCAAACGACCCTGCGGTGATGCGTGCGAAGTTCGACAGCCCCGAGGCCGCGGCAATGCGGTGCTGCGGTAGCCCACCGAGGATGATACCCAGCAGGGGAATGAAAAAGGTTGCGGTGGAGATGCCCTGGATCACCGTGGGCATGGCATATTCCCAGTAGCTGTCACCGGTGGTGAACTGCGAGCGCAGATAGAACACGAGGGCAAACGTCATGAAGGAAAAGGTGGTCACCCAGCGCGAGTCGAGCACCGGCAGCAGACGCCCGACGATGGGCGAGAGAATCAGCGCGAACAACCCGACCCAGGCCAGCACCTCGCCGGCCTGAGTGGCGGTGTAGCCGACGATCTCCTGCAGCCACAGCGGCAGCAGCACCAGGCTGCCGAAGAACATGCCGTAGGCCAGCGCGAGCAGCAGCGTGCCGATGGTGAAGGTGGGAATCCTGAACAGGCTCAGATCGACCACGGGATGTTCATCGAACAGCTCCCAGATCAGAAACAGCACGAAGCCGACCACCGCGGTCGCTGCCAGCGCGACGATGATGCGCGAGCCGAACCAGTCGAGCTCCTGCCCTTTGTCGAGCATGATCTGCAGCGCGCCGACCCAGATGACCAGCAGTACCAGCCCGGTCCAGTCGATCGGCAGCTTGCGGATCGGCGTCTCGCGCCGGATGTAGATCGAAGCGGTCACCGCCGCGGCAAGCAGGCCAACCGGCACGTTGATGTAGAAAATCCACGGCCAGGAGATGTTGTCGGTGATCCAGCCGCCGAGCAGCGGCCCCATGATCGGCGCGATCAGCGTGGTCATCGACCACATGGCGATGGCCATGCCCGCACGCTGCGGTCTGTAGCTGGACAGCAGCAGGGTTTGCGACAGCGGAATCATCGGCCCGGCGCTGGCCCCCTGCAGCACGCGAAACAGAATGAGAACTTCGATGCTCGGCGCCTGCCCGCACAGGAACGAGAACAGCGTGAACAGCAGGATGCTGGCCAAAAACACCTTGACCGCACCGAAGCGCTGGGTCAGAAAACCGGTCAGCGGCACGGCGATGGCGTTGGCCACGCCAAACGAGGTGATGACCCAGGTACCCTGCGATGAGCTCACCCCCAGATCGCCGGCAATCGCGGGAATCGACACGTTCGCGATCGAGGTATCGAGCACATTCATGAAGGTCGCCAGCGACAGCGCAATGGTGCCCAGCACCAGCGTGCCGCCGGTCAGCGGGGTGAGGTGCGCGGCGGTCTGCGGCGCAGCCGGGGTGGCCCCGGCGGCGCTTTCCTCGATCTCCTGGAGATTGGCCATGAGCAGCTCCGATCAGCGCGCGGCGCCGGCGTTGGCGGCGATGATGGCATTCACCAGGGCATCGGCCTTTTGCCAGTCGGCAGCGTACACCTCGGTGCGCGCCGCGGGTCTGGTCGGCGGCATGTCAGTGGCCAACGGGCCCTTGTGGTTGCTGATGTCGATGGTCACTTCGGTGGACATGCCCACACGCAGCGGGTGGCTGGCGAGTTGCTTCGGGTCGAGCGCGATGCGCACTGGCAGGCGCTGCACCACCTTGATCCAGTTGCCGGTGGCGTTCTGCGCGGGCAGCAGCGAGAAGGCCGCGCCGGTGCCGGCCGACAACCCGACCACCCGCCCGTCATAGGTGAAGCTGCTGCCGTACGTATCCGCCGTGACCGTGGCCCTTTGGCCGATGCGCACATCGCGCAGCTGGGTCTCCTTCAGGTTGGCGTCGACCCACACATGGTCCAGCGGCACCACCCACATCAGCGGTGTGCCGGGGGCCACGCGCTGACCGAGCTGTACGGTGCGCCGCGCCACCACACCGCTGACCGGGGCGGGAATGGTGGTGCGTTCATAGGCCAGATAGGCCTCGCGCACCTTGGCCGCAGCCAGCCTGACCGCCGGGTTGTTGGCGATCACCGTGCCTGCGGTCAGCGCCTCGCCGCTGGCGAGCTGTTGCTGCGCGGCCTTGACCGCGGCGCGCGCGGTCTGCAGTTGCGCCTGCGCGGTGGCGTATTGCGCCTGGGCCGCCTGCAGCGCGATCTGCGCCTGGCGCAGTTCCTCGGCGCCGACCGCGCCGGTGCCGGCAAGCTTCTGGCGGCGACGCAGCGCATCTTCGGCCTTGGCGACATTGGCCTGCGCGGTCTGCAGATTGGCCTGCGCGGTGGCGACATCGGTCTGCCGCACCGCGACCTGAGCGGCCAGGGTGCCGTTGTTAGCAAAGTTCACCCGCACCTGCCGCACCGCCTGCGCCAGCGCGGCCTCGGCCTGCTGCAGCACGACATGGGTGTCGGCACCGTCGAGCTGCAACAGCGGCTGCCCCGCCTTAACCATCTGGGTATCGTCGGCGTCGATGGCGATCACCGTGCCGCCGACCTGCGGCGTGACCTGCACCAGATTGCTCTGCACATAGGCATCGTCGGTGTAGGTGTAATGCAGTGATTCCCAGTAGTGGTAGGCGCCATAGATCAGACCGACGATCACAAAAAAAACGATCGCGCCAAGCATCAGCGTGCGGCGCCGGGTAGCCCTGCCGTTGCCGTTTGCCGGCTGCACCGGCACACCTGCGTTGTTGTTGTCGGTGGAACTCATCGAAAGACTCCGTGGGAATTCGGGGGGCGGCGGAAAGAGACGGTCATCGCGCTGCGCTGGCGGTCGCGGGCAGTTCGGGCGCGCGATAGCCGCCACCCAACGCGCGGATCAACGCCACGTCGTCGGCCAGCGCCTGCGCCTTCAGCTCGACCCCGGCCTGCTGCAGCTTGAGCACGCTGCTCTGCACGGTCAGCATGGCGAGTTCATTCACCAGCCCAGCCTTGTAGCGGGCTTCGATCAGGCGCATTGCATCCCGCGAGGCGGCCAGCGCCTGTTGCTGCTGCGCGATCTGCTGGCTGATCGACTGCCGTGCGGCGATGGCGTCTGCCACCTCGTGCACTGCATCGACCAGGGTGGCGTTGTATTGCGCGATCGCCGCGTCGGCCTGCGCCGTCGTGCCGCGCAGTTGCGCGCGCAACGCCCCGCCTTCGAAAATCGGCAGGGTCAGCGCGGGACCGACGCCCAGGGTCTGCCCATTACCGGTGAGCCACTGGCTGAAGCCAAGCGCACTGAAACCTGCAAAGGCGGTCAGGTTGATGTTCGGGTAGAACGCGGCGCGTGCGGCCTTCACGCCATGCAGTGCGGCCTCGACCTGCCAGCGCGCGGCGACCAGATCGGCGCGACGTCCGATCAGCGCAGCCGGCAGGGTGTTGGGCAGGCCGATGGTCGGCAGGCTGTCCAGATGTGGGCTGAGGGTGGCGGTGGCCTGCGGGCCCTGGCCGATCAACGCCGCGAGCAGGTTGCGCGCCTGCGCGATCTGCACATCGTTCTGGTCGAGCTGCAGGCGGATTTGCGGCACTTCGGCCAGCGCCTGCTTTTCCTGCACCGTGGTCTCCAGCCCGGCGCGCACCCGGTCCCGCACCAGGACAAGCATCTGCTCGCGCTGCTGCAGCGTGTGCTGCAGCACCTGCCGCACCGCCACCAACCGGGCGAGGTTGATATAGGCGCTGGCGATGTTGGCCGACAGCAGCACCCGCGCCGCCTGCTCCTGCGCTGCCGCGGCGCGGGCTTCGCCGATGGCGGCCTGTAGGGTCTGGCGGTTCTTGCCGAAAAAGTCCAGCTCCCAGCTGCCCTTGAGCAGCGCGGCGTTGTCGGTGTACCAGTTGCCGCCGAACGGGCCGTAGATGGATCTGTTGCTGAACTGCTCCCGGGTCGAGCTCACCGCCGCGCCGAGCTTGGGCTCGGGCGCGCTGCCGGCGTCCTGCACCTGCGCACGGGCCTGCGCCAGCCGCGCCTGCGCCACCTGAAGGTTGGGGTTGTCTGCCAGCGCGGTGGCGATCAGGCGATCGAGTTCTGGATCGCCAAACACCGTCCACCAGTCGGTCTTGGGAAAGGCGGTCTGCGTGGGCTGCAGGCCTAGTTGCTGCGGCGAGGTCAGCCTGGCCGTGGGCGCGATGCCTGAGGTGCTGGCACAGCCGACCAGCAGCAGCGCGGCCAGCAGCGGTGCCGTCAGCACGGCGCGGCGCGCAATGGAGTGGGTCTTGAGCATGATGGGCATGGATCAGGAATCGGTCTTGTCGCTCCGGGCCACGGGCGTGCGCTCCTGCACCAGCAGATCGGGGCCGGGCGCCGCGTGGTTGACCTCGGCCAGCGTCTCGCCGTTGGCGACGAAGCGCTGCAGCAAAGAGAGCAATTGCGCGAACTCCTGCGGGCTGAATCCGCGCAGATGCTCGTTGAGCACATCGGCCAGCACATACGGAATCTGCGCGGCCACCTCGGCACCGCGCGCGGTGAGCGCGAGGTTGACCACCCGGCGGTCGGTGCTGCTGCGCTCGCGCACCAGCAGGCCCTTGGCTTCGAGCCGGTCGAGCATGCGGGTCATCGCGCCGGCGTCGGTCTGCATCTCGCGGGCGCAGGCGGCCACGGTGTCGCATCCCAGATAGATGTGCAGCAGCGGAAGCCACTGCGTGCCGGTGAGATCGAGCGCCTGCATCTGGTGTTCCAGATTGCGCACCAGAATTGCCAAGGCGCGCTTGATCAGAAAACCGACCGAGCGCTCCTTGCAATACTGTGAGCCGTCGTAAAAACGCGGTGCGGCGGAGTCGGGGTGGGGGTTCGACGAATTCATGCCATGTATTTTATTGCTTAGGCAAAGACTGCCGTGGTCACAAACGGACACCCCGGAAGCACTCATGGGTTTGTCCTGCGCTGCACGCAGCGGCCTGCAGGCTTACCATCGGCGGGTCGCCCGACCGTCGCGCATGCCCCATGGATCGCGCTCCCGACTTCGCAACCTCTTTGCAGCACACGCACAGCCAGCTGCGTGCAGCCTTTGATGCGGCGCCCTACCCGGCCTGGGCCGTGCGCCGCGACCGTCTACGCCGGCTGCAGGCGCTGCTGCGGCGCCATGCGGCGGAGTTCGCCGAGGCGATCGATGCCGACTTCGGCGGCCGCCCGCCGCCCGAGACCGGACTGCTCGAGCTCGTCCCCTGCCTGACCGGCATTGCCGATGCCTTGCGCCACGGCAAACGCTGGATGCGGCCGCGGCGCGCTGCAGTCTCGCGCTGGTTCCTGCCGGCCCGGGCGCATGTGCTGCCACAGCCGCTCGGGGTGGTGGGCATCATCGCGCCGTGGAATTACCCGCTGGCGCTGGCGGTGGCGCCGCTGACTGCGGCGCTGGCTGCCGGTAATCTGGCGATGGTCAAGCTCTCCGAATACACCCCGACCTTCGGCGCGGTGTTCGCGCAGCGCATGGCGCTGGCCTTCGCCAGCGACGAGGTGGCCGTGGTGCAAGGTGGTGCCGACGTGGCCGCGGCGTTCAGCGCGCTGCCTTTCGATCATCTGCTGTTTACCGGCTCCACCGCGGTGGGCAGGCAGGTGATGGCGGCGGCTGCCGCCAACCTAACCCCGGTAACTCTGGAGCTGGGCGGCAAGTCGCCGGCGGTCATCGCCCCGGGCTACGACCTGCGGCATGCGGCGCAGCGCATCGTCTACGGCAAGCTGCTCAACGCCGGGCAAACCTGCATCGCGCCGGACTATGTCTTGCTGCCGCGCGGGCAGGAGGCAACCTTTCTCGACGCCAGCCGCGCCGCGGCGCAGCAGCTGTATCCGCTCGGGCTGCGCAGCCCGGATTACGCCAGCATCATCGACCACCGGCAATACAGCCGCCTGCTGAGTCTGCTGGGCGAAGCCAGGGCAAGCGGGGCGCGAGTGCACCCGCTGTTCGACGGGCTGCAGGCCGACGACCTGCACCACCGTCTCGCGCCCGCACTGGTGGTCGATGTGCCCCCCACGGTGCGGCTGATGACCGAGGAGATTTTCGGCCCCATCCTGCCGGTCTTGACCTACGACGACATCGGACAGGCGATCGATCTGGTCCGCAGCCAGCCGCGGCCGCTGGCGCTGTACTGGTTCGACCGCGATCGCCGCCGCATCCACGACGCGCTGCTGCGCACGCATGCCGGAGGGGTCACGGTGGGCGACACGTTGCTGCATTTCGCGCAGGACGGCCTGCCATTCGGCGGTGTGGGCGCCTCGGGCATGGGACACTACCACGGCCACTGGGGGTTCGACACCTTCAGCAAGCTCAAACCGGTGCTGCTGCAGTCGCGCCTGTCGGGCATCGGCCTGGCGGTCCCGCCGTATGGCGCCCGCACACGCTGGCTGATGAAGCTGATGGGGCGACTGTGATGCGACTGCACCGGATCGCCTCAGGCGTTGTGCTGCTGCTGTGCGCCGCCCTGCCTGCGTATGCGGCCGACATGGTGCCGTTGCAAGGCGCTTGCGGGGTTTCGCGCCTGGCAGCACCCGGGTTTCGCTTCGCTGCTCCGGCTGCGGCGGCGGCTCGGGTCCGGACAGATCCTTCTGATCAGCGAAACCCGAGCACCGCGCTTTGCGACCAGCGGGCCGCGCCGCAGAAAAAATAACAGGCCGTTGAAAAACGTCGCGAGGATGGCCAGATGCAAGGCGCACGGCGCGCAGCGACCAAGACATATCAAATAGATAGGCGTGGCAGCGCGCACCGCGCAACGCCGCAGATGGCCCACCGCAGTAGTTTTTCAACGGCCTGTTAAACCTCTGGGGCGTTGACAGACCGCTCAGGTCGATTTGGCGCAGCGGCCGAACAGCCAGAAGCAACGCCACTGACGCATCGCGGCCTTGAACCAATAGTCGATCTGCCCGGTCTGGTTTTCCAGCAGGGCATCGAAGTGGCTTTGGTAATCGTCCTCCGGCAACTCCAGATAGGCTTCGGTTTCACCGCCTTCGTTGTGCACCTTCATTCCAGCGCGGCGTGCGATCTTGAGCATCGCGGCATTGCTGCTCAGGCATTGCATGTACAGCACGTGCAAGCCACGGTTGCGCGCCTCCACCGCGGCACGCTGGAACAATCGGGTGCCGATGCCCAGGCCGCGGCCGCGCGGCAGCACCGATACGCCGAACTCGGCGCGCTGCGTCTGCCCCGGCTCGATCGCGATGTGCGCCACCGCGATCAGTTCGAGCGTGCGGTTGAACACGCCGAAAATCTCGTCCCGGTCGAAACGGATCGAATCGACATACGCGCGGATGCGCTCGTCGCTGGCGGCGTAGCCGAAGCGCAGGTAGCGGTCCTGAGCGTCCAGCGCGAGGAAATGCCGCAGCAATTGCTCCCGGTGCTCCGGGCCGATCGGTCGAATCGGAATGATCGGTGCGCGCACCTGGCGCACCGGCTGGGCTGCCAGTGCCAGGTGCGGGGCGGGCGGTGCGGATTCGGGTGTCGCAGACATGGGGGAGAGACCGTCGGTTTGGTATGTTGCAGTGCAACATAGTTTAGGCCGCACCCGACTGAATTCAACCCCGATTGTTCATTGGGGTTTGGAGGGCAGGCGGATGCAGTGGCGAGCCAGTGCGCCGCATCGTGCACCCAAACAGCACCGCAGGTGCGCCCAATGGATCATCTGAGTTCAAGAGCATCCCCCTGCCGCCAGCATGGCCCTGTGCGGCAAAACCACGACGCCGCGGCCATTCAAACTCCTGGCCGTGACAAGCCAGCGCTGCGGCATATAATGCACTGTTTGGCTTTGAGCGAGGGCCAAAAGCGATCCCATGCCGGTGGGCGCGGAGCTGCAATGTCTGCTTCTGTGCAGACGCAGACAGCCGCACATCACTGGTGGGTAATTTCATTTCTCACCTTTCTTTCAGGAACAACCATGAAAACCTTCAGCGCCAAGCCGGCCGAGGTCGTGCATGAGTGGTTCGTGATTGACGCCGCAGACAAGGTTCTCGGTCGGGTTGCCAGCGAAGTAGCCCACCGTCTGCGCGGCAAGCACAAGCCCATCTACACCCCGCACGTCGATACCGGTGATTACATCATCGTCGTCAATGCGTCCAAGCTGCGCGTGACCGGCAACAAAGCCAACGACAAGATCTACTACCGCCACACCGGGTATCCCGGTGGCATCTACGCCACCAAGTTCAAGGACATGCAGGCACGCCACCCAGGCCGTGCACTGCAACTGGCGGTCAAGGGCATGCTGCCCAAGGGCCCGCTTGGCTATGCCATGATCAAGAAGCTCAAGGTCTATGCGGGCGCGGAGCATCCGCACAGCGCCCAACAGCCCAAGACCCTCGACATCTAAGGACGCGCGATGATCGGAAACTGGAATTACGGCACAGGCCGTCGCAAGAGCTCGGTGGCTCGCGTGTTCATCAAAAAGGGTACCGGCAAAATCACGGTCAACGGGAAGGATGTCGAGCAGTATTTCGGCCGCCAGACCTCGATCATGATCGTCAAGCAGCCGCTGATCCTCACCGAGAACGAAAACAACTTCGACATCAAGATCAACGTCCACGGCGGCGGTGAAACCGGCCAGGCCGGCGCCGTGCGTCACGGCATCACCCGCGCGCTGATCGATTACGAGGCCTCGCTCAAGCCCGCGCTGTCCAAGGCCGGCTTCGTCACCCGCGACGCCCGCGAAGTGGAACGCAAAAAAGTGGGCCTGCGCGGTGCCCGACGCGCCAAGCAGTTCTCCAAGCGCTAACCCAGGCCCGCGCTGCCTTTGTCCAGAACCCGCCGCAGGCGGGTTCTTTTTTGCCTCCCCGCCGCAGGCGGGTTCTTTTTTGCCTCCCCGCCGCAGGCGGGGTTTTTCCCGCCTTGGGCAGGGACTTTTTCGTCCGGCAATACCCTTCCGTCATTCAAGTCTTTAGTCGACTATAAACTTTGAATCTCCTCGTCGATCACCTCCTGCCATGCAAGCAACCACGGATCCTGCAGACACCCCTAGCCTGACCATCGGCGAGCTCGCGCAGCGCGCTAGTCTGGGGGTGGAAACTCTGCGGTATTACGAGCGTCTTGGCCTGCTGGCACCGGCACGGCGCACCGCCAGCGGCTACCGGCAGTACACGCTGCAGGCGCTGGAAAAGCTGGATTTCATCCGCCGCGCGCAGGCGCTGGGATTCTCGCTGGCGCAGATCGGCGAACTGCTGAACCTGCATGCCCGTCCCGAGGCCGACATGGGCGCGGTGCGCGCCATCGTCGCGCAGCGTCTGGCCGAGATCGACGCCAAGATGGACGATCTGCACCGGCTGCGTGCCGGGCTGCAGTCTTTGATGGACGCCTGCCCCGGCCACGGGCCGAGCGCGCAATGCCCGATCCTCGCCGCATTGCGCGGGGATGCAACTAAGGAGACGGCGCATGACCCCGACCGAGCGCATCACTGAACCGACCGCCTGCCCGGTCGATCGGTCCCCGCAGACCGACCCGCCCGCGCCAAAGCCCCCGGCGCGGCCCGTCGGCAACAGCCAGACGCTGCGGCTCGGAGTGGACGGCATGACCTGCGCCTCGTGCAGCGCGCGGGTGGAACGCGCGCTGCGCAAGCTGCCCGGCGTGCTCTCAGCCACGGTGAATCTGGCCACCGCGCAGGCCGAAGTGGCCTTTGATCCGCAGACCGTCACTCCGCAGGCGATCGTCGATGCGGTGGCAGCTGCGGGCTACACCCCGCTGGTGGCCGAGGCCACGCTGGATGTCGAGGGCATGACCTGCGCTTCGTGCGTGGGGCGGGTGGAGCGGGCGCTGCGCAAGCTGCCCGGCGTGCTCTCAGCCACGGTGAATCTGGCGATCAACCGCGCGCAGGTGCGTTTCCTGCCCGCGATGCTGCAGCCGGATGCGCTGGCGCAGGCGGTGGTTGCCGCAGGCTACGGCGCCCGTGTGGCGCAGGAAGGCAGCGCCGCCGAAAATGCCAGCACTGCAGCGCATGCGCAGGTGCTTGCGCGCACGGCCCGCGACGCGATTCTGGGCGCGGCGCTTGCGCTGCCGGTGCTGCTGCTGTCGATGCTGCCGATGGTCTGGCCCGCGCTCGATGCCGCACTGCTGCGCGCCAGTCCTGTGCCGCGGTTCTGGGACTGGGTGCAGTTCCTGCTCACTACCGCGGTGCTGTTTGGCCCCGGACGGCGGTTTTTCCGCGCCGGCGCGATCGCCTACCGGCATCTGTCACCCGATATGAATTCGCTGGTGGCCACCGGCACCGGCGCGGCCTGGGCCTATAGCAGTCTGGTGCTGCTCGCGCCGCAGTGGTTCCCCGCCGAATCGCGGCATGTGTATTTCGACTCGGCCGCTGTGGTGGTCGCGGTGATTCTGGCAGGCAAGTCTCTGGAGGAATTGGCCAAGGGCCGCGCTTCGGCAGCGATCCACAAATTGCTCGGCTTGCAGGCCAAGCAGGCCACGCGGCTCGATGCGCAAGGCGGCGAGCAGCAGGTCAGCGTGTCCGCGCTGCAGATCGGCGACCGGGTGCTCGTGCGGCCCGGTGAGCGCCTGCCGGTGGACGGGCGGGTGGTCGAAGGCGACAGCCATGTGGACGAATCCATGCTCACCGGCGAGGCAGTGCCGGTGCGGCGCAGGCCAGGTGATGCGGTCGTCGGCGGCACGGTCAACGCCGAAGGGCGGCTGGTGGTCGAAGCCACCGCGCTCGGTGCCGACACGGTGCTGGCGCAGATCGTGCGGCTGGTGGAAAGCGCGCAGACCGGCAAGCTGCCGGTGCAGCGCGTGGCCGACCGCGTGGTGGCCGTGTTCACCCCGGTGGTGCTGCTGATCGCCGCCGGCAGCTTTGCCGCATGGCTGCTGCTCGCCGGCAACCTGAGCGCCGCGCTGGTGGCAGCGGTGGCCGTGCTGGTGGTGGCCTGTCCGTGCGCGATGGGGCTGGCCACACCCGCGGCCATCCTAGTGGGCAGTAGCCGCGCGGCGGAAATGGGCGTGCTGTTCCGCAAGGGCGAGGCGCTGGAAACCCTCTCGCGCATCGACACCGTGCTACTGGATAAGACCGGCACCGTCACCCTGGGCCGGCCCGCGCTTACCGCGCTGCACAGCCCCCTGGGCGATGACGCGGCGCTGCGTCTGAGCGCCGCGCTGGAGGCCGATTCCGAACACCCGCTGGCCCGCGCGGTACGCGATGCGGCCACCGCGCGCGGTCTGGCCCTACCCATGGCGCAGGAATTCGCTGCCATTCCCGGCTACGGTGTGCGCGGCGTGATAGGCGGCCACGTGCTCTTGCTCGGCGCGCAGCGGCTGATGCAGCGCGAGGGCGTGATGCTGGGCGAGTTCGGCGCGCTCGCCGACGCGCTCGAAGCGCAGGGCCAGACCGCGGTGTTCCTTGCACAAGACGGTGCGTGCATCGCGGTGCTAGGCATTTCCGATCCGATCAAGCCCGAGGCCGCTGCGGTGGTGCAGGCGCTGCGCCAGCGCGGCCTGGAGGTGGCGCTGGTCTCGGGCGATGCACGCCGCACCGCGCAGGCGGTGGCCGCGCTGCTTGGCATCTCCGAAGTGCATGCCGACGTGCTGCCGCAGGACAAGGCGCAGGTGGTGCAGTCGCTACAGGCACAGGGACGGCGCGTTGCCTTCGTCGGCGACGGCCTGAACGACGCCCCGGCGCTGGCGCAGGCCGATGTCGGTCTGGCGCTGGCCAGCGGCACTGACGTGGCGATCGAGGCCGCCGACGTGAGCCTGACCCGCGGCGACCTCGCCACCCTGCCGACCGCGATCGACACCGCCCGCCACACCCTGCGCACCATCCACGGCAATCTGTTCTGGGCGTTCGCCTACAACATCGTGCTCATTCCGCTGGCTGCCGGCGTGGCCGCGCCGTGGGGCGTCCATCTGCACCCCATGCTCGCCGGGGTGGCAATGGGGCTGTCGTCAGTGTTCGTCCTCGGCAACAGCCTGCGTCTCAGGCGCCTGTCCCCCTGGGTTCCCACCGATGCGCAGCCGGCGGCAACATCACTTCATCTCGCTCCCCTCCAACCCACTCCTTGAGAGGACACACCATGCCGTCCATCGTATTTTCCGCCCAGCCCCGCTGCACCTTCGACGATGCCGTGGCCCGCACCACCGAGGCGCTCAAGGCGCAGGGCTTTGGCATCATCAGCGACATCGACGTGGCCGCCACGCTCAAGGCCAAACTCGGCGTCGAGCGTCCGCGCTACCGCATCCTCGGCGCCTGCGCCCCAGCCTATGCGATGAAAGCGCTGGACTTCGATCCGCACATCGGCGCACTGCTGCCGTGCAATGTGGTGGTGCGCGAAGATGCCGCGAGCGGGCAAGTCGTGGTCGACTTTATGGATCCGACCTCGGTGCTCGGCCTGATCGACAAACCCGAAGTCCACGCCATCGCCAAAGAGGTCTGCAGCAAACTGATGCAAGCCAGAGACGCGCTGGCGCAATCCGCCTGAAAGGAGCCTTCCAATGAACACCGTACAACTGCAAATCACCGGCATGACCTGCGGCCACTGCGTTGCCGCCGTGACCAAAGCGCTCAAATCCGTTCCCGGCACGCAGGACGTGCAAGTCGACCTGGCCAGCGGCTATGCCACCGTCCAAAGCAGCGCCGGGCCCGAGGCGCTGGTCAAGGCGGTGGAGGAGGAAGGCTACGGAGCCACGGTCAAAGACTGAACTGCGGGCACCAGACCTTGCGACGCGGTTTGCCATATACGTGCGCCACATACATCGCTCGCTTCGGCACAGGCATGGCAACCTCCACCGTGTTCTCCAACAACCGCTCGCAGTCGCCCCGCGGACAACCTGGCGGTGGTGGACGATTTCGTCAGCCGCCTCGATGTGTTGCCCTACACCGCCAAGGCAGCACAGCACTATGGCCAGATCCGTGCCGCGCTCGAACGGGCAGGCGAACCCATCGGAGTCAACGATCTGCAATCGCAGCGCATGCCTGCAGCGAGGGGCTGACTCTGGTGACCGACAACATGGGCGAATTCCGCCGCGTGCCCGCGCTGCAGGTCGAGAATTGGCTCGAGCTTTGAGGACATCGGGGGCAGCGCAGCCGGGCCGGCTGCGGATCGCGGCTCACGGCCCCCGCGCCCGGTCGGCGCGGAAACGGGTGACGAAAGTCTCGAAAGTTCCCGCATCGAGCGCGGCGCGCATCTCGCGCATGAGTTGCAGGTAGTAGTGCAGGTTGTGCGTGGTGGCGAGCATGCCGAACAGCATTTCGCCGCAGCGGTCGAGGTGGTGCAGGTAGGCACGCGAGAACTGGCGGCAGGTAGGGCAGGTGCAGGTGTCGTCGATCGGGCGCTCGTCCTGCTTGAAGCGGGCGTTGCGGATGCGCAGGTCACCAAAGCGGGTGAACAGATGGCCGTTGCGCGCGTTGCGCGTGGGCATCACGCAGTCAAACAGATCGATGCCGGCGGCGACGCCCTCGACCAGATCCTCGGGTGTGCCCACGCCCATGAGGTAGCGCGGCTTGTGCGCGGGCAGGCGGGGCGCGGTGTGGCGCAGCAGGCGCAGCATGTCGCCCTTGGGCTCGCCCACGCTCAAGCCGCCGATGGCGTAGCCGGGCAGGTCGAGTGCGGCCAGACCGTCGAGCGAGGCGTCGCGCAGGTGCTCGAACATGCCGCCCTGGACGATGCCGAACAGCGCATTGGGGTTTTCCAGCCGGACGAACTCGGCCTTGCAGCGCACGGCCCAGCGCAGCGACAGCTCCATCGACGCGCGCGCCTCGGCCTCGGTGGTGATGTGCTTGGCCCCGCCGCGATCGACCACATACGGCGTGCATTCGTCGAACTGCATGACGATGTCCGAATTCAGCACGGTCTGGATCTGCATGCTCACCTCGGGGGTGAGAAACAACCTGTCACCGTTGACCGGCGAGGCAAAGTGCACGCCCTCTTCGCTGATTTTGCGCATCGGCCCCAGGCTCCAGACCTGGAAGCCGCCGCTGTCGGTGAGGATAGGCGCGTCCCAGCCGATGAAGCGGTGCAGTCCGTCGAACTGCCGCACCACATCCAGCCCGGGCCGCAGCCAGAGATGGAAGGTGTTACCCAGGATGATCTGCGCGCCTGCGGCCTTCAGGCCATCGGGCGTGATGCCCTTGACCGTGCCATAGGTGCCCACCGGCATGAACTGCGGGGTGTCGATGGTGCCGTGGTTGAGGGTCAGAGTGCCACGGCGCGCGTGGCCCGCGGTGCGGTGAACGGTGAATTGCAGCATGGGCGCATTGTTTCAGACTCACTAGGACCTGCAGCGTGATCGGCTAACCTACGGCACAGTACCCACAGCCCGCCCATGCAACGCCCGACGCTCGAGCCCCAGCCTGTCGCCACCCTGTCCTGGATGCCCACGGACGGGACGCCGCACCAGCGCGTGTGCCGCCTGCAGGGCGCGTGGAACGCGCGCGGCCTGCAGCGCGCGCCCGACACACGCCTGCCCGAGGCGACGCGCCATGTCATCCTCGACGCCGCTGCCACGACGCTCGACACCAGCGGTGCGCTGCTGCTGATGCGCAGCATGGCGCAGTGGCAGGCCCACGGCGCCGATGTGGACACCAGCCGCCTGAGCGACGCGCAGCGTCAGTTGCTCGATCTGGTGGCTCGGCGCGCGCTCGCGCCGCCGCCGGGCCCGCGCCGTCTGGGGTTGCTGGGCGACATCGGCCGCGCCACGCTCACCGCGCTGGACGAGCTGCGCGCGCTGCTGGCCTTCGTCGGCGAACTGGTGTGGCGCGGTGCGCCGCTGCTGCTGCGGCCGTGGCGCCTGCGCTGGCGCGAGGTCGTGCATGAGATCGATGCCGCGGGGCTGCGCGCGCTGGGCATCATTGGGCTGCTGTCGTTTCTGATCGGCATGGTCATGGCGTATCAGGCCGGTGCCACGCTGGCCACCTATGGCGCCAACATCTTGATCGTCAACCTGGTGTCGATCATCACCCTGCGCGAACTCGGCCCGCTGCTCACCGCCATTCTGGTGGCCGGGCGCACCGGCTCGTCATACACCGCGCAACTCGGCACCATGCAGATCACCGAGGAGGTGGACGCGCTACGGGCGCTGGGACTGTCGCCCTTCGATATGCTGGTGTTGCCGAAGGTGGTCGCGCTGGTCATCACCCTGCCGCTGCTGGCGCTGTTTGCCGATGTGATGGGACTGATGGGTGGCGGCGTGGTCGCGGCGCTGGGGTACGGCGTGCCGTTCAGTGAATATGCCGCGCGCATTCCACAGGTGGTCGGTCTCAAGACCCTGTTGCTCGGCCTGGTGAAGGCGCCGGTGTTCGCGGTGGTCATCGCGCTGGTGGGCTGCATGCAGGGGTTGCGTGTCAAGGGCAGCGCCGCGGCGGTGGGGCGGGCGACGACCGTGAGTGTGGTGCAGGCGATCTTTCTGGTCATCGTGATCGATGCCAGCTTTTCCGTGCTCTACAACCTGCTGCGGCTATGAGCGCTCCGCACGGCCGCTCCGAAGGAGCGCTCAACTCCCTCCGGCACACGCGCGTCGCGCGGAAGGTCGTCCAGTGAGCGCAACGCCTGAGTTGATCATCGATGCACGCGGCATCGTCAACCGTTTTGGCGATGTGGTGGTACACGAGGGGCTGGACCTCTCGGTGCCGCGTGGCGCCATCATGGCGCTGGTGGGCGGATCGGGCACGGGCAAGACCGTGCTGGTTCGCAGCCTGCTGCTGCTGCGCGCGCCCAACGGCGGCACGCTCAAATTGTTCGGCCAGGATGCGCTGGCGGCGAGCGACGCGCAGCGGCAGGCGCTGCGCCAGCGCATCGGCGTACTGTTCCAGGGCGGCGCGCTGTTCACCGGTCTGACCGTGCTGGAAAACGTGCTGCTACCGCTGCGCGAGCAGGGGCTGGTGGACCGGCGCCTGCTACCCGAGCTGGGCATGCTCAAGATCGGTCTGGCCGGGCTGCCCGCGGATGCGGCGCACAAATATCCGGCAGAGCTGTCGGGCGGCATGGTCAAACGGGCCGCGCTGGCGCGCGCGCTCGCGCTCGACCCCGAGCTGCTGGTGCTCGACGAGCCGACCTCCGGTCTGGACCCAATCGGCGGCGCCGCGTTCGACCAGCTCATCCGCGAACTGCGCGACCTGCTCGGGCTGACCATCCTGCAGGTCACGCACGATCTGGACTCGATCTGGCATGGCAGCGACACTGTGGCCTTTCTCGCGCGCAAGCGGGTGCTCGCGGTCGGCCCGGCAGCCGAGCTGGCGCAGCGCGACGAGCCCGAACTGGTCGCCTACTTCCGCGGCAGCCGCTCAGCCGCCTATCTGCACGAAATCCGCGCAAGCGCATAGACACCCACACTGGAACTCAGCGAGGCCAAGCGCATGGAATCCAACGTCAATTACACCGCCGTGGGCCTGTTCGTGGTGCTGCTGGGCGCGCTGCTCGCCGGCCTGTGCTGGTGGCTGGCCACTGGCGGCAAGCAGACCGAAACGCGCCCCTATCTGATCTACGCCACGGACAATGTCAGCGGCCTGAAAACCAACAGCAATGTGCTGTACCGCGGCGTGACCGTGGGCAAGGTGGCGAGCATCGCGATCGACCCGAACAATCCGGCGCTCATCCGCATCAAGGTCGAGATCGACCGCAACGTGCCGGTGCGCAGCGACACTGTGGCGCAGCTTAGTCCGCTGGGGGTCACCGGGCTGTCGGCGATCAACCTGATCGGCGGCGCCTCGTCGGTGCCGCTGAAGGCGCCGCCGGGCGAGCCCGATCCGGTGATTCCGTACAAGCCGTCGGTGTTCACGCAGATCGAAGGCGGCATCAACGACGCGGCCATCACCCTGGCGCGCATCAGCCAGCGGGTCGATGCACTGCTCAGCCCGACCAATGTGCAGTCGCTCAGCGACAGCCTGCGCAATCTGCAGACGCTGACGGCGACGCTCGCGGCCAACCAGAACAACATCGACCAGATGTTCGCCAACGCCCGCCAGACCAGCGCCAACCTGGCGCAGATGAGCGCGCAGGGCGAGGCGCTGATGCGGCAGAGCCAGACGCTGGTCCGGCAGCTCGATACGGTCTCGGCGCAGCTGGGCGCGGTGATGCCGCAGATCGGCGCCGCCGCCAGTAGCGTGGCCCGCGCAGGCAGCACCACCACGGCGTTCACCGCCGCGGGCGCGCAGACCATGACCCAGCTGCAGACCCGCACCCTGCCCGAGCTTGACGCGCTGCTGCGCAATCTGCAGCAGCTCAGCAGGCAGCTCGGCGCGCTGACCGAAAGCCTCAAGGCTAACCCCAGTCAACTGCTCTATGGCCCGGCGCTGTCGCCGCCCGGGCCGGGAGAACGACCATGACCGCACCCGTGAACACCACCGCGCGCCGCGCGCTGCTGGCCTTGCTGCTGACGGCCAGCGCCTGGCTGCTTGCCGCCTGCGCACTGCCCGTCAACCGCCAGCCGGTGCAGCAAACCTACCGGCTCACCGCGGCCGACATCACCAGCGCGCCACTGCCGGAGCCGGTGGTGGTACAGCTGCTGCCGGTGCGCGCCGCAGCCGGGCTACAGACCGCCGCGATGCTCTACAGCCGCAGCCCCGACCTGCTCGCGCCTTACCGCGACAGCCGCTGGCTGGCGCCCCCGGCGCAGCTGGTCGCTGACGCGATCGCGCAGACCCTCGGCCGCCAGCCCTGGGTCAGCGCGGTGCAGCAGCAGACCGCGCTCGCCAATGCGCGGTGGGCGCTGCACTGCAACCTCGACCGCCTGGAGCACGACCTGCGCGGCAGCCAGGGCACGGTACATCTGGCTTTGGTGTGCGAACTGGCGGACCAGCGCACGCGCCGAATTGCCGCGCACTGGCGCTTCGACCGCGCGCAGCCGATTGCGGTGAACGATGCGGCACACTTCGCGCGCGGCGCGCAGGCGCTGCTGAATCAGGCGCTGGGCAAGATCGTGCAGCACACCCGCGATGCGGTGCAGGCGGCCCAGGCGGCACCGCCGACGCGGGATTGATCAGGCCCGCATCGGTTTGCTCCCCCGCCCTCACCCACTGTGTGAGGGCGGGCTGTGCACGCTTTGACGCCCAGCGCGCTCAGCAGCTTTCCTGTTCGCTCCAGGCCACGGCCTCGAAGTCGCCCAGGCTCATGTACTGCGGCACATATTCGCCGCGATGACGCTGCAGATGGCGGTAGAACGCGCGAAGATGGTTACGCGAGCCGCGTTCAAGATCCTCGTAGACCGCGCGGATTTCCGGCTGGCGGGTGCGGCTTTTCGCCTGCGCCAGATCGTAGAGATCGAGCTCCTCGACCAGCAGTCCGACCTGGATCGCATCGAGTTCGCTGCGCGAGCCGCGTGCCACCAGCTGGTCGTGCAGCGCCTGGAAATCCGGGGTGCGAAAGCGGCCAACCGGCAGGTCGTGCGCCGGGTCGGGCAATCCATAGTGATCGAGCAGCGCGGCCACTGCGTCCATATGTGCCTGCTCGGCGCCGCTGATGTTGAGAAGCGGCCGCAGCGCCCAGCGCTCGGCCAGCTGCAGGTACACGTCGCGGGCGATCTTTTCCTCCTCGCGCATGTGCAGCAGGTCGTGCTCCTCCTCGGCGCCGAGCGCCTGCGCGTGGTGCGACGCGATGCGCTGGCGAATCGCCGCGATGTGTTCGATGCGGTGTTGATGCCGGTCCTGCATGAACCGGGGGCTGAGAATGGATTGCATGATGGCGTCCCGTCGATACGATGCGCCCATTTTGGGCGCACGACGCCAGCAAGGTTTTGCCTCAGCGCAAATCCGGCCTTGATGACTGCCGGGTCAGCCACATGGCGTCGCCGTAGCTGAAAAAGCGGTAGCGCTGGGTGATCGCATGCGCATAGGCGGCGCGGATGGTGTCTATGCCGGCGAAGGCCGACACCAGCATCAGCAGGGTGGACCTGGGCAGGTGAAAGTTGGTCAGCAGCGCGTCCACCACCCGGAAGCGATAGCCTGGGGTGATGAACAGCGCGGTGTCGCGCGCGCCCGGCAGCACGGTGCCGACCGGCGCCCCAGCCTCCTCTGCCGCCAGCGCAGCGGATTCGAGCGCGCGCAGCGCGGTCGTGCCCACCGCGACAACGCGCGGCGCAGTCTGCGCCCGGCCCGCAGCACGTGCCTGCTGCGTACGCACTTGGGCAATCGCCCGCGCGGTGTCCTCGGGCACGGTATACCACTCGCTGTGCATCTGATGCTGGCGCAGATCGGTCACGCGCACCGGCTGGAAGGTGCCGGCGCCCACATGCAGTGTGACACTGGCGCGGCGCGCGCCCAGCGCGTCGATGCGCGCCAGCACCTCGGCATCGAAATGCAGCCCGGCGGTGGGTGCGGCCACCGAGCCGGGGTGCCGCGCATACACCGTCTGATAACGCTCGGCGTCCTCGCTGTCGGGCGCGTGGGTGATGTAGGGCGGCAGCGGCACCGTGCCAAAGCGCTGTAGCAGCGCAAGCGGCTCGCTCGGGAACTGCAGCAGGAACAGGCTGTCCTGCGGCCCGGCACGCCCGAGAGTCTGTGCGGCGAACAGTGTCGGAGCGTCGCGCGGTGGCTGCGCGGTTTCCTGCGGGCCTGCAGCGCCCAGCCACAGCACCTGTCCGGGCCTGGGCGGCTTGCTCGCACGCACATGCGCCCAGACCTGGTTGTCGTGCAAGACCCGCTCGACCAGGACTTCGACCGCCCCGCCGCGCGCGGCGCCGGCCTGCCCGCCTGTGTGCGCCGGCGCAGCAGCTGCCTTGTGGCCCCACAGCCGCGCCGGAATGACCCGGGTGTCGTTGAACACCACCAGATCGCCGGGCCGCAGCAATCCGGGCAGGTCGGTGAACACACGGTCGTGCAGCACCGGCGCCTGGCTGAGGTCGAGCAGGCGGCTGGCGCTGCGCTGCGGCGCAGGATGCTGCGCAATGAGCTCGGCAGGCAGGTGAAAGTCGAAATCATCGACCGTGAGGACGGGCGCGCTGGGGTGGGGTGTGGAGGTCATCGCGGATGAGTCGGGCCGGACACGGGCCGTGTGCGCAGCACAGGCATGACGCAGCACGCTGGGTTCAGCAACGCACGCGGCGCACCCACTGCAGCACGGCAGCGGGCAGCGCGATCTTAATCAAGATGCGCAGCATCCGCCGCTTGGGCATGCGGTAGGACAGCACACTGCTGGCCAGCAGTCTCAAGGCCGTGCCACGCTGAACCTCAGCCAGCATGTCAGCCGCGCCGAGACTGAGCGCCGCGAGGTGGCGCCGGGCCTCTCGGCTGCGCGACTGTCCGGGTGGGGTGTGGCGGACGTAGATCGTTTTGGCAGCCACCAGGGCATCCAGCGCGGCGCGCGGGCTCGATGAAATCTGCGTGGGGCTGCGGCGGTAGTCGAGCAATGGCAGATCCAGATGCGCCACCGGCCCGGCACGCGCCACGCGCACGAACCACTCCCACTCGCAGACGATGCGGATCTCTGGGTCGAACATTCCGGCGCGTTGCAGCGCCTCGCGGCGGAACAGCACCGTGGGTGGATGGATGAAATTGCCGTGCAGCAGTTCGTGGTAGACATCGCCGTGATAGACCGGGATCGCGGTCAGACCACCACGACGCGCGCTTTCCTCGGGTCGCAGGGCAAAGCGGTGCTGCTGCGGATAGCGCGCCTGCACACCGCCTTGCTGCGGGCTGCACCGGCTGTAATAGACGCCGCAGTATGAGGCCGGCTGCAGCGGGCCGCGGGCATCGAACGCACTGAAGTCCGAACTGCACAGCAGGATGTCGGGATGCTCCTGCAAGAAGCGCAACTGGATTGCGATGCGATCGGGATAGCACAGGTCGTCTGCATCGAGCAGGGCGATGAAGTCGCCACGCGCGGCCTGCACACCCGCATTGCGCGCCATGGCGATACCGGCATTGGTCTGCCGGATCACGCGCACCCGTTCGGCATACCCGGCCAGCACCTCGGCAGTGCCATCGGTCGAACCATCGTCGACCACCACGATGTCGAGATGGCGATGGGTCTGCGCCAGCAGGCTGTCGAGGGTCTGTGCGATGGTGTGGCGGGCGTTGTACGCCGCAATCGCAACCGAGACCAGCGCATCGTCGCATACCGCCGCGCCGGCACCGGATCCGCTGAAGGTCATGTCGTGGTCTCTGCGCCGAGGCGCTGCTGCGGCGATCGCGCATCGGCCGCGGCATGCGGAGCTTGCGGCGCGCGGACCGGGCGCCATTGCTTAATGCGGTACAGCCAGTGCACAAGCCCGGGGCGGTACACGCGTATGTCCACGGTCTGCCGGGTCTGCTGGCAGAAATGGCGCTTATGATCGTAGTCGCCCTTGAGCATGTCGAAGCGGGTGCAGCCCTGATTGATCGCCGCCTCGATGACATAGCCCATGAGCACATCGCCCGGGCTGAGCGCGGCATGCCGCGGATCGAACCCCGCCTGGAAGTAGAAGCAGGTCTGATCCAGGCGAAAGCCGTAGAACATGGCGATCGTCTGTCCCCCGACGTCCAGCCCATATAACAGCAGTCGCCCGCGCTGCAGCAGGGCGTGCATCAGCTCGCGATGGAAGCCGAGGTATGGCACCGATGCGAAGCTCAGTGCATCGGTGCGGCCCTGCCAGCGCCTGCGGTGCAGTTCGGCCAGCCGTGCAAACGCCGTGTCGATCTGCTCTGGGTCGGTGACCTGATGAAACCGCGCGCCGGGCTGCTGCTCGAACTTGCGCCGCTTGCGGCCGAGCACTTCGCGCCGGTTGCGGCTCAGGCTCTGGCGGTAACTGTTCCAGTCTGCCGGCAGATCGCAGCAGGTGATCTGCTTGGGCAGGCCCAGCTGCACCAGCGCCGGTTGCTGCGCTGCATACCGCTGCAGGCAGGCCACCAGCGGCGATGACAACGGCAAATCGACCAAATCGAGCAGCTGCCAGCGCTCGGGGCTGCTCAGGATGTGCTGCACGAACGACTCGGTCACGCGCTGTTCGCAGGACGGCTCGGCCAGGAGGCCCAGATCGTCCGGCGCGGTATCTCCCCCTGCGCCGATGGGTCTGAGCTTTCGCACCCGCAGCACCTGCAATGCGCGGTGGGTTTCCAGGTACAGCGGAAACAGCCCCACCACGGCGCCACCCTGCCGGGCCACCAGAATGTGCAGCTGCCGCTGCTCGCCGTAGTGCGTCCACCACAGCCGCTGCCAGTCCCAGCTGAGGAACACGCTGCGGTGGCGCGCCCGCACTTCGAGCTGACGCCACGCGGGCTTGAGCGCATCGAATTCCGCCACGGTGCTGACGCGTTCGATTTGCATGGGGCGAACCGTGGCGGTGATCGGCAGGCTGGCGATCGCCATCAGGCCCAGGGCCGGTGCATGCGCCAGGCCAGCAGCGGCAGGTGCGCGGTCGCCGGAATGCGCGGGATGGACATGGGATCGACCGGGCCCGAGACCACGCCCTCCTGCGTGGTCAGCGCGGCCCGGTAGAGCGACCGGGCGATGCTGCGCACGCGCGCGTCGGTCGCGCCGTTCGGGTAGCACAGCAGGTCGACCGTGCGGCCCAGCCGCGCTTCGAGCTGGGTGCGGCTGTCGTGCAGTTCGCGCCGGATTTCCTTCTCGCCGAGCGTGGTCAGGATCGGGTGGGTCATGGTGTGCGAGCCGATGCGCAGCAGCCCACGGTCGCAGGCGCGCACCTCGTCCCAGTCCATCACGTCATAGGCAGTGTGCTCCTGCGCCGTGGGCATGAAATGCGGGGTGGCGTCGCGCAACTGAGCGTGCACCTGCCCGCGCTGTTGCGGCGGCAGGGTCTTCACCCAGGCGATGATGCCTTCGACATATGGCAAAGGCGCGCCGAGCTGCTGCGCCCACTCGCGCAAGGCGGGAGGCTGCAGCCGGCCCAGCCGCGCGCGCATGTCGTGATTCCACATCCACTGGCCGCTCTCGACCAGCCCCGGGCAGACGAAGATGGTGGCCGGCACGCCCAGATGCTCAAGCACCGGCCGCGCCACGCGGTATTGGTTGCGCAGACCGTCATCGAAGGTGATCGCCAGCTCGCTGCGCCCCGTCCCATCCGGCGCCGGCACGCCGCCGAGCAGGTCGCGGATCATGGTGTCGAGCGGGACGATGGCATAGCGCTGCTTGAGCCAGGACACCACGCGGAAAAAATCATCCTGCGTCATCCGCTCCGTACCCACACCATGCAGCATCAGGATGCGGCGCGCCGGGCGGCGCTGCGCCAGCCAGTTCGACATGCCGCTGCCCAGCGCAACCGCGAGCGCCGAGGTGCGTGCCAGGGTGCTGATCGGCCCTGGAGCAGTCAGTGGAGATTCGTCCATCACATCAAGGTGTCGAGCGTCCACGCAGTATCGTGCGTCTGCCGTGAAATGGCCATACAACTGGTGACAAATTTGCGCCCAGAACGCCCCCGTGAATCGAAGGGTTGCCGTGCTGACGGTTGCGCGCAGCTAGTTTTAATCAATCAATTGAATAACAACTTTCAATTGTCTTTTTCAATTTCGAAAGCCTAAGCTGTGGTCGTCGCGGCATCCTGCAGGGCCGCGACAGACAGGCCCGGGAGTCCGACGCGGCGCGGCCGCGGCACACGGCTCCTCCCCAAGGCTGGCGGAATCTGATCACCCGATGCGAATCCGCCACCCTGATTTCACAGCCCACAGCCGAAGGAGAACATGATGTCAAGCGAACTGAAATGCCCGGTGGCCCACCAAACGCAGACCGGCGGAGCAGTTGCTGGCGCGCCGGGCAACACCGACTGGTGGCCCAACCAGCTCAATCTGGCCATACTGCACCAGCACTCGGCCAAGTCCAACCCGCTGGGCGAGGATTTCGACTATGCCCAGGCGTTCAAAACCCTGGATCTGGACGCGGTGGTTACCGACCTGAAAGCACTGATGACCGACTCGCAGGACTGGTGGCCGGCCGACTATGGCCACTACGGCCCCTTGTTCGTGCGCATGGCCTGGCATGCGGCAGGCACCTATCGCATTGGCGACGGTCGCGGCGGTGCCGGTCACGGCCAGCAGCGCTTCGCCCCGCTCAACAGCTGGCCGGACAATGTCAACCTCGACAAGGCGCGCCGGCTGCTGTGGCCGATCAAGCAAAAATACGGCAGCAAGCTGTCATGGGCGGACCTTCTGGTGCTGGCCGGCACGGTGGCACTGGAAAGCATGGGCCTGAAGACCTTTGGCTTCGCCGGCGGTCGGCCTGACCAGTGGGAGCCGGACAACTCGGTGTACTGGGGCCCGGAGGGCAAGTGGCTCGCTGACGAGCGCCACGGCACAAAGGCGGCCGAATTCGAGAACCCGCTGGCCGCCGTGCAAATGGGCCTGATCTACGTCAACCCCGAAGGCCCCGGCGGCAAGCCCGACCCACTGGTGTCGGCGCAGCTGGTGCGCGAGACCTTCGCACGCATGGCGATGGACGATTATGAGACGGTCGCACTCACCGCAGGCGGCCACACCTTCGGCAAATGCCACGGCGCTGCACCCGCCTCGCACGTTGGCCCCGAGCCAGAGGCCGCGCCGATCGAGCAGATGGGCCTGGGCTGGATGAGCAGCTACAAAAGCGGCAAGGGTGCCGACACCATCAGCAGCGGGCTGGAAGGCTCTTGGACGCCGACGCCGACGCAGTGGGACATGAGCTATCTGCAGATGCTGTTCGACAACGAATGGGTGTTGGTGAAAAGTCCGGCCGGCGCCAACCAATGGGTGCCGAAGCACAACACCGCGCAGAACATGGCGCCAGACGCGCACGACCCGAGCAAAAAGGTGCCGATCATGATGACCGACGCCGACATGGCGCTGCGCTACGACCCGGCCTACGCGAAGATCGCGCGGCATTTCCTCTCGCATCCGGACGAATTCGCCGATGCCTTCGCCCGCGCCTGGTTCAAGCTCACGCACCGCGACATGGGCCCGCGCAGCCGCTACCTGGGCAAGCTAGTGCCGCAGGAGGATCTCCTCTGGCAAGACCCGCTGCCGCCGGTCGATCAACCGCTGATCGATACCGCCGACATTGCCGCGCTCAAGCGCGCCCTGCTCGACTGCGGGCTGTCGATCAGCCAGCTCGTGCGCACCGCCTGGGCTTCGGCCTCGACCTTTCGTGGCTCGGACAAGCGTGGCGGAGCCAACGGAGCGCGCATTCGCCTGGCGCCGCAAAAGGACTGGGAGGTCAACGAGCCAGCCGAGTTGGCGCAGGCGCTTGCGCGCATCGAGGCGGTGCAGCAAGCGTTCAACGCCTCGGCCAGCGGCGGCAAGCGTGTGTCGCTCGCCGATCTCATCGTGCTCGGCGGCTGCGCCGCGGTCGAGGCTGCGGCGAACAAGGCCGGGGTCGAGGTCGAGGTGCACTTCGTGCCCGGACGCACCGACGCCACGCAGGAGCAAACCGACGCGGCGTCGTTTGCGGCGCTCGAGCCCAAGGCCGACGGCTTTCGCAACTATGCCCGCAAAGGCTACGCCGCCTACGGCCCGGAGCTGCTACTGGACAAGGCGCAGCTGCTCAATCTCACCGCGCCCGAAATGACCGTGCTGGTGGGCGGCATGCGCGCGCTGAACGCCAATGTCGGCCAGTCGCCGCACGGGGTGTTCACCCGCCGGCCCGAGACGCTGAGCAACGACTTTTTCGTCAACCTGCTCGACATGGGCACGCAGTGGCAGCGCACTGCCACCGACGGCGTGCTCGAGGGACGCGATCGTAAGACCGGCGCAGTGAAATGGACCGCGACCCTGGCCGATCTGGTGTTCGGCTCCAACGCGCAGTTGCGCGCCATCGCCGAGGTGTACGCCGAACACGGCGGGCAGGAGAAGTTTGTCCACGACTTCGCACGGGCCTGGAGCAAGGTGATGCATCTGGACCGCTTCGACCTGTAACCCCCGACGACGAGAAGCACTACCAGGCCGTTGAAAAACGTCGCGAGGATGGCCAGATGCAAGGCGCACGGCGCGCAGCGACCAAGACATATCAATAGGTAGGCGAGGCACCGCGCAACGCCGCAGATGGCCCACCGCAGTAGTTTTTCAACGGCCTGCTACACCTCGAGGGGCCGGTCGACACCACGCGGCGACCGGCTTGCTGGATTTTGCCGGGCATGTCCCGGCTTTTTTCGGCCATCCGACTGCCAAACCCCTCCATGGGGAGCGAGTCGAGGCGGCGCGCCGCGTGCGCGCCTGCCCTGCGCAGGCAGTGCGCCGCCCGGTTACTCCGCTGCCAACTCCCTTACACCTGAAAACACCTCGGCACACGCCCCGTCGATATATTTTGTCTGACACGCTGCAAAACCCATCTCGATGCTTTTTCAGCCTGTTTCCCAAAGAGAACTGAGGAGTCTTCGATGCAACGACGTATTTTTCTGAACCTTTCCGCGGCCGCTGCCGCGCTCGCGGTCGTGGGTTTGTCGGCGGTGCCCAGCCTGGCGGCAGAGCCGGTGTTGTCGGTTGCCTATGCCGGGTCGATGGGGGCATTGATGGACAAGGGCCTGGGGCCAGCGATCCAGAAACAGGCCAGCGTGCGCTTCCACGGCCAGGGGGCGGGCGCGTTCGGGCTGGCGCATCTGATCGCGTCCAAGCAGATCAACCCGGATGTGTTCGTCTCGATCACGCCGGGGCCGATCGAGGCACTGCAAAAGGCCGGGCTGGTCGATACCGCAGTGCCGGTGGCGAGTACCGAGATGGTCATCGCCTACAGTGACAAGAGCAGCAAATATGCCGCAGACTTCAAGGCCGCGGCAGAAGGCAAGACGCCGTGGTACGCGGTGCTGGAAAAGCCCGGGCTGCGTTTTGGCCGCACCGACCCGAAAACCGACCCTCAAGGACGAAACATCGTATTCACGATGCTGTTGGCGGAAAAATACTACAAGCATCCCGGACTGTCGCAAAAAATCCTGGGGCCGATCGAAAACCCGCAGCAGATCTTCACCGAGCCGTCGCTGCTGTCGCGGCTGCAGGCCGGCCAGCTCGACGCCACCTCCGGCTATCTGAGCGCGGTCATCTCGCACAAGCTGCCCTATATCAAGCTGCCCGATGAAATCAATCTGAGCAATCCGGCGATGATCAAGGATTGGTACAGCACGGTGCATTTCAGCATCGCGCAGCCGGGCGGTAAGACCGAGACCTTGTCGACGCAACCGCTGGTGTTCTATGCCGCAGTGCTGAAAAACGCACCGAATCCGAAGGCTGGCGCCGAGTTCGTCAAGCTGATGACCAGCGCCGAGGGGCAAGCGCTTTTCAAGCGATTCGGCTACAGCGCGCCCAAGGGCAGCGACTTGCGACCCGGAGCTTGAACGCGGCGCGCCCATGGCGTTCATCCCCGACGCCCGTCTGCAGCCGACCAGGGGCGATGCCGGCGAGATGTCGCATGGCTGGCTGGTCGCCGCGCTCGGGCTTGCGGGGCTCGCCTTCCTTACGCTGCCGTTTGCCGGGCTGTTGCTGGCCACGCCCTGGCAGGCACTGCATCTGCAGCCGGGTGACCTGGGTGCACTGCGCGTCTCGGTCGGCTACACACTGCTGGCGGTGGCGATCGTCGTGACGTTGGGCACGCCGCTTGCGTGGTGGCTGGCGCGGCAGTCGTTTCGGGGCAAAGGGCTGGTCGAGGCGCTGGTGCTGCTGCCGCTGCTGATGCCACCGCTGGCGATGGGCTTGCTGCTGGCGATGAGCTACGGTCCGTACGGCTGGGTCGGCCAGCCGCTGCAGACACTCGGGCTGAACCTGACCAACACCCCGGCGGCGTTCGTGCTCGCGCAGGTGTATGGCAGCGCGCCGTATTACGTTGTCGCCGCGCGCTCGGCGTTCGAAGGCGTGCCGCGCGAGCTCGAGCAGATCTCACTCACCCTCGGTCAGTCGAGCTGGCGCACCTTCTGGCGAATCAGCGTGCCGCTGGCCGCACTCGGCCTGGGTGCGGGCGTGGCGCTGGCCTGGGTGCGCGCGCTCGGCGAGTTCGGCATCGTGCTAATCATCGCGTACTACCCGCAGGGCATCCCGGTCAAACTCTGGGTCAATCTGCAGGACTCAGGGCTGCCCGCGGTGTTTCCGCTGCTGTGGCTGTTCTTTGCCATCGGCCTGCCACTGCCGCTGCTGCTCGGCGTCTTGTCGCGCCTCGGTCGGACAGGGCGCTGAAAGACACTACCTCGATGCGCATTGCGCTTCGCATCCACCGCCCTATCGCGCTCGAAGCCGATTTCGAGCTGCGCGGCCTGACCGCGCTGCTGGGCGCGAGCGGCGAGGGCAAATCGACCCTGCTCAAGGCTCTGGCCGGTCTGGTGCCGTCAGACGGTGAGCCGTTCGCCGGCCTGCCGCCGCAGCGCCGCCCGGTGGGCTACTCGCCGCAGGGCTACGCACTGTTTCCGCATCTGCGTGCCTGGGAGAACGTGGCCTATGCCTTCGGAGGCAGTTTGCGCACGCACCGCCAGGCGGCAGTCGATCTGCTGCGTTCAGTCGGGCTGGAGGCGCAAGCCGAGCAGCGCCCGGCGCAACTCTCCGGCGGACAGCAACAGCGTGTTGCGCTAGCGCGGGCGCTGGCGCGCGCGCCGCAGCTGCTGCTGCTCGACGAGCCCACCTCGGCGCTCGACTCCAGCACGCGAGACGACATCATGGCCGAGCTGGTGCTGCGGCTGCGCGCGCTCGGCATCCCCGCGCTGGCGGCAACGCACGACGCCACGCTGGCGGCAATGGCCGACAGGGTGGTGGTGATGGCAGACCGGCGCATCATCCAGCAGGGGCCGCCTGCCGAGGTGTTCGCGCATCCGGCGAGCGTGGCGGCTGCCGCGCTGCTTGGGCTGCGCAACCGTTTCGAGGCGCAGGTGCTGCGGCACGAGCCTGCGCGCGGGCTGTCGCTGCTGCACTGGTCGCAAGGTGAGACCCAGCTGCTCGCGCCGCTGCTGGCCGGCTGCGCTGAAGGCGACTGGGTCGATTGGGCGATCGCGCCAGACGATGTGCGCTTGCCGCCGCGCAAAGCCGTGCAGCCGCAGGCGGAGCAGGCGACCGTGCGCGGTGTGGTCAGTCACTGTACGCCGCAGGGGGCGAGTGCGATACTCGCGCTGCGCTGCGCGCAGGCGCTGCTGTGGCTGCGCGCGCCGCTGCGGCTGGTACACGCGCTCGGGCTTGCGCCCGGTGTGACGGTGGAGGTTCACTTGCGGCCAGCGGACGTGCTGGTGTGGCCGCGCCGGCGCTGACCGTCAATCGTGCAGCAGGCTTTGCAGGGTGTCGAGATCGTGCTGGATTGCACGCATCGCCTTGCGCTCCATGCGGCGGTAAATTGCCAGCACCTCTCGGCCAAGCGGTGTGAGCTCGGCGCCGCCGCCGCCCGCACCGCCCTTGCTGGCGATGACCAGCGGTTGTTTGTACGCTTGGTTGACGCTGTGGATCAGTAGCCAGGCGCGGCGGTAGCTCATGTTGAGCTCGCGGCCTGCGGCCGAAATCGACCCCGTGCGCTCCAATGCCTCGAGCAAGGCAGCCTTGCCGGGGCCCAGCGCCGCGCCCTGCTTGATCTGCAGGCGCACGCGCGGCGGCTGAGAGGCGGTGGGGGTCGATGCGCTGTCGTCGGGGCTGTTCTGGTCGATGTCCATGATCAATAGCGTAGCGCGTTAGCGGCGAATCGGGGCAGCGGTGTCGGTGTGGCGCGCAGCCTGCAGCGTGCGCAAGCCCTCCGGCACGGCAACCAAGGTCTGCACCACATCGAGGCCGTAGCGATCGCCCATGCCCAGTGCGACCTGCAGCGGCACGCCGTCGCTGCGGCGCAGCCAGATGCGCAGCGTGGCGCTGCTTTGCTCGCTGCGGGCATCGAGCAGGATGCACGGCACCTCCTGATCTTGCCATTGCAGGTTCACCCGCCGTGGGGTGATGTGCGCGGTCTGTACCGCATCGTTGATGAGCAAGGGCACTGTCAACTGCCTGTCGGGCAGCGGGCGCTGTAGATAGCTCCAGCTCAGTGTGAGCGGATCGGTCAGGCCCGGCGGCGCGGGTTTGGTCGGCGGCTGCGCCGCGGAAGCGGCCTGCCCGGCGGTGTGGATGCGCATGCGGCCCTGATCGACCTGCACCTGCGTGGCCGGACTATCGCCTTTCTGGTTGCTGGCCGCCAGCAGCAGCGGTTGACCGTCGGTCACGGTGCCGCTGGCCGTGCGCACCCAGTGCAGGCGTCGCAGCAGCACGGCCAGCGCTCCGCGCGGGGTCAGCACACTGTCGATGCGGTACGCGCCGTTCCCACTGGCCGGCCAGGACACGGTGTCCCGCGCCGTGGCCACACCGTCTGTTCCCCCGAGGCTGCCCAGCAACAACAGCAATTGCGCGCCGCGTGCATCCGACCCTTCACCATCCTGCGCCAGATGCACACGCCAGTCGGCCTGGAACGTCACCACGGCGGGCGCTGCGGGCTGTTGTGCTGCAGCCTGCAGCGACACTGGCGCGGTCAGGCCGAAGACAAGCAGCGCAAACCAGATGCGCCAGAGCGATCGGCTGGGCCGGCAAAGGGGTGTCGTCGCAAGGTTCATGGGTGGACAACGCGGCCCATGAGAATCTGGCCGACAGCCGTCCACTGCGCCGCGGCCAATTGATCTAAATATTCTATTATAAATAGAAAAACAAATCATTTTACTTGTGATGGACCGGTGCGTAGCATGGTCGTCTGCCTGATCCTGCATTGTCTTCGACCATGATGTCCACCTGGAAACCTCTCAATCGCCTGCCGTCTCCGATCGAACTGGTGCGGCAGTTCACGCCCAACTGGTTCACGGTCAACATGGGCACAGGCATTACCTTTTTGTTGCTGGCGCAATTCCCGGCACAGGTGCCTGGCCTGCGGGCGCTGGCGCACGGTTTGTTCCTCGCAGATGCCGTGCTCTTTGCGCTGTTTTGTGGCCTGTTTGCCGCGCGCTGGGTGTTTTTCACCCGGCACGCGATGCCGCTGCTGCGACATCCGGTGCAATCGATGTTTCTCGGCGCGATTCCGATGGCACTGATTCCGCTGGTCAACGGCCTGGTGCTGTTCTACCCCGGCGATGCGTACGCGGCGCAATGGGCGCTGCAATTGTGGTGGGTCGACGTCGCGCTGTCGCTGCTGACCGGCTGGCTGGTGCCGTGGTATCAGTTCACCGCGCAGGATCATGCGCTGGACCGGATGACCGGGGTCTGGCTGCTGCCGGTGGTACCGGCGGAGGTGGCCGCGTCCAGCGCGGGCTATCTGGCGCAGCATCTGCCTGCGGTGCAGGGGCAGTCGCTGGTCATGGCGGGCTATGCGCTGTGGGGCATGTCGGTGCCGATCGCCCTGGGCATCCTGACAGTGCTGTATCTGCGGTTGGCGCTGCACAAGCTGCCGCCGAAGGAACTGGGCGTCTCCACCTGGCTGAGCCTGGGGCCGATCGGCACCGGCGCGTTTGCGCTGCTCACCCTCGGCGCAGCAGCGCCGCAGGCGTTCGCCGGCACGGTGATGGCGCCGGTGGCCGCGCTGGCTGGCCCCCTGGGCGTGGTCGGCGCGCTGGTGTTGTGGGGCCTTGGGCTGTGGTGGCTGGTGACTGCAGTGGCACTGACCACCATCCAGATGCGCCGCGGCTTGCCGTTCAACCTCGGCTGGTGGGGATTTACCTTTCCACTGGGCGTCTACACTGCCGCCAGCCTGACGCTGGGTGCGCGCACCGGGATGCCGTTTTTCACCGCATTCGCCGCGGCGCTGATCGTCGCGCTGGTGGGTGTTTGGGCCGTAGTGGCCGTGCGCAGCGCACACGGGCTGTGGCACGGCCACCTGGTGCACGCGCCCTGCCTGACCTGCAAGACCGAGGCGTCGGCCAATGCTTGAGGGCAGAGCAGGCTGGCGCTGTGGGCTGCTCAAACCGAGGGCGGCGGCTGCAGCGGCTCGGGGATGAACCGCTGCGGCGCGGTGTAGTGCAGAAAATGGCGATTGGTGCAGCGGGCGAACAGGGCGATGTCCAGCTTGTCTGCGATGTCATAGCCCATCTGGGTCACTCCGGAACGCGACACCAGAATGGCCACACCCATCAATGCGCACTTGATGACCATTTCCGAGGTCAGGCGGCCGGTGGTGTAGAGCACCTTGCCCGCGCCGCAGATGCCATGCAGCCACATCCATCCGGAAATCACATCCACTGCGTTGTGGCGGCCGACATCTTCGGTAAACATCAGCAGCCGGCTGCCCTCGAACAGCGCGCAGCCGTGCACCGAGCCCGCGCTTTTGTACAGCGAGTCGTGCAGGCGCATCGCGTCGAGCAGCGCGTAGAGTTCACTTTGGCTGATCCGGGTGTCGGGATCGAGCGCGACGCTTTCCACCTCATCCATTAGGCTGGCGTAGACCGTGCCCTGACCGCAGCCGGTGGTCACCACGCGCCGGTCGGCGCTGCGCTGCGCCAGATTGGCAATGCCGCTTCGGCTGGTGATGGAGCAGGCTTGTACCTCCCAATCGACCTGCACCGAAGCAATGTCGGCAATCGAGCGCACCAGACGCTGGTTGCGCAGATAGCCCAGCGCCAGCAGCTCGGGCGAAGCGCCCACGGTCATCAGGGTCACGAGCTCCTGCTTGTCCAGGTAAAGCGTGAGCGCGCGCTCGGCAGGCATTTGTACTTGCAGCGTCTGCCCGAACTCGTTGCGCACCAGCACAGCCCGCGTCAGCACTGCCTGCGCATTGCTCAGCGCGGGCCGCTGGTTGGGCTGCGGCGATGCGCTTGCCTGAGGAGGATATTCGATCTGTGCCATGTCGGTGTGCCCGGCGTGGGCAAAAGGGCAGAGGTTTCAGGCCCCACCGACCTGCACCGGTACGCCCCGCCGCCGCACAAAAGCCTACCGCAGCGCTGTGATTTTGTCCTCGCCTGCACCACCTTCGCACCCAAGAAGAAGGCCCGCGCATGCGGGCCTTCGGCTGTGCTGCGAGTCTGGCCCCGAACTGTGGCTGCAGTGCGGGGATGTGCCCGTTCAGTCTTCCGCGTAGATGTCGCGGTCTTTGGTTTCTGGCAGGAACAGCAGGCCGATCATGAAGGTGCCGGCCGCCACGATGACCGGGTACCACAGGCCGTAATAGATGTTGCCGTTCTGCGCGACCAGGGCAAAGGCAATGGTGGGTAGCAGACCGCCGAACCAGCCATTGCCGATGTGATACGGCAGGCTCATCGAGGTGTAACGGATGCGGGTGGGGAACAGCTCGACCAGCGCCGCGGCGATGGGTCCATACACCATGGTGACGTAGATCACCAGCAATGCCAGGATGGCGATGACCATCGGGATGTTCATCTGCGCCGGATCGGCCTTGGCCGGGTAGCCCGCGGCCTTGAGCGCTGCGGCGATTTCCTTTTTCAGCGTGGCTTCCTTGGCCTTGAACTCATCGGGCGGCAGGTCCTTGGCGCCGACAACGGTGATGGTCCTGTCACCGATCTGGATGACTGCCGGGCCGGTGCCGGGCTTGGTGTCATAGTTCGCCGAGTTGGCCGCGAGCATCTGCTTGGCAATGTCGCAGGACGAGGTGAACTTGGCCGTGCCAGTTGGGTTGAACTGGAAGGTACATTCCTTGGGGTCGGCGGTGAGTGTGACCGGCGAGTTCTGCACTGCCTGATACAGCGCCGGGTTGGCGTAGTGGGTCAGCGCCTTGAACAGCGGAAAGTAGGTCAGTGCGGCGATGGCGCAGCCGGCAAGGATCACCGGCTTGCGGCCGATCCGATCCGACAGTGCGCCGAACACAATGAAAAACGGCGTGCCGATCAGCAGCGCTGCGGCGATCAGCAGATTGGCGGTTACGCCGTCGACCTTGAGCGTCTGGGTCAGGAAGAACAGCGCGTAGAACTGCCCCGTGTACCAGACCACGGCCTGGCCGGCGACCAGGCCCAGCAGCGCGAGGATGACGTATTTCAGATTGCTCCAGCGTGCGAAGGCCTCGGTCAGCGGCGCCTTGGAGGCCTTGCCGTCGGCCTTCATCTTGACAAAGGCCGGCGACTCGTTGAGTTTCAGACGAATCCACACCGAAATGCCCAGCAGCACGATGGACACCAGGAAGGGCACGCGCCAGCCCCAGGCGTTAAAGGTGTCTTCGCCCAGCAGGGTGCGGGTGCCGAGGATGACCAGCAGCGACAGGAACAGCCCGAGCGTTGCCGTGGTCTGGATCCACGAGGTGTAGGCGCCGCGCTTACCCTGCGGCGCATGCTCGGCCACGTAGGTGGCTGCACCGCCGTACTCACCGCCGAGGGCGAGACCCTGCAGCAGACGCAGCGCGATCAGAATCACCGGGGCAGCCACACCGATCGCGGCGTAATTGGGCAGCACGCCGACGATGAAGGTCGACAGGCCCATGATCAGGATGGTGACCAGGAAGGTGTACTTGCGGCCGATCATGTCCCCGAGCCGGCCAAACACCAACGCACCGAACGGGCGCACGATGAAGCCCGCGGCAAATGCCAGCAGCGCAAAGATGAACGCCGACCCGGCATCCAGCCCGGCGAAGAACTGCTTGGCGATGATGGCCGCCAGCGAACCATAGAGGTAGAAGTCGTACCACTCGAACACCGTGCCGAGGGAAGAGGCGAAGATCACCTTTTTCTCGGCTGAGGTCATCGGACGCGCCTTTGCGCCCATTGCAATGGAAGCCATGCTCAAGTCTCCTGTGTGTGGACATGGGCGTGGCGTCGCCGCTGGGTTTGCCACCCGAGCCCCGCAACGCAACGCATCACCCCCGAACGCACCCGCTTGTTACCAGGCGTGTCGCGGATGACGGATTGTTTTCAGCCTTGCTGACCACGCGCTGACAGCGGAACGTTCGAAATCTAGGGAAATCACTGAGCTGCAGTGCAGCAATCTCGGACTTTCGACGCTGCATGAAATTTCTTGCGCCGCACGGCAGCGGCGTGCAGAGACTTGTTGCGATGCAATATCGAACACCGCCAGGCAGACGCCGGGCAAAAAAAACCGGCCAGAGCGGCCGGTCTTTTCGGACGCCTGCCCGACTCAGCCAGGCAGGCCGACGGTCGGATTACCCAGATTGGTCCACTCGTTCATCGAGTTGGCATACAGCTTGGAGTCCTTGTTGCCAAGGATCTCGTGCACCACGAACCATGCCCCAGAGGCCAGGTGGCCCGTGTTGCAATAAGTGGTGGTCGGTGCATTGGGGCTGATGTTGTAGGCGTCGAAAATGTGCTTGTAGTCGGCTGCGGTCATGAAGCGAGTCACGCCGTCCTTGGTCTGCACGATGGCATCGGTCGGGAACGACTTGGCTCCGGGCAGATGGCCCGCGCTCTTGTCGATCGGCTTTTTGGCAATGCCCAGGTATTGCGGCGTCGGCCGGGCGTCGATGAACTGCTCGCTGCCCTTTTGCAGGTCGGACTTGACCTGATCGATCGAGGCCAGGATCGCCTTGTCCTCGCCGCTGGCCTTCCAGTCGCCGGTGGCCTTGGGTGCCGGACTGGTGCTCACCGGGTATCCGGCGTTGAGCCAGGCAGCGGTACCGCCGTTGAGAATGGCCACCTGCGTGGCGGGCTCACCGAAGTAGCGCAGCTGGAAGTACAGCCGCGTGCCCATGTCCATCGGCGCCAGCCCCTCGCCCTCGGGAACGATGATGATGGGCTTGCCACTGTTCAAGCCGGCCTTGTCCATCGCTGCGGTGAAGAATTCAGCCGTGGGCATCAGCGCCTTGAGCTTGACGCCGTCTTCCACCCGGGTCTGGCGGATGTCACCGAAATCGACCAGCAGCGAGGCCGGAATATGCCCGCCGACCTTGATCACCGCGTGATCCTTGCCCAGTTGCGGTGCCGAGGTGAACATCTTTCCCGGGTTGTCGCCGATGGTGACGATGGTGACTTCGTTCTGGTGGGCTTTGAGCCACTGCGGCGTGACCAGCGGGCCGGGGACATCCATGGCAAAGGCGGCGTGCGCGGCGCCGATGCCCAGGGCTGCAGCGATCAGGGTTTTGACTAGTTTCATTTGGCTCCTCACAGGGTTGGAACATTCGCCGATCTCGATGGTCAGCGATCAGGTTGTGCCGCACGCCCGAGGCGGGGTTGCGGCATGGCATGCCCAGCTTGCGACTTCAAGGCGCAAGCGGACGGACATTCGACGGGTGTTGTGCTGCACGCGGCGCAGCGTCTATCGCCGCCTGGCTTCTCCACGAATCGTTGTTGTTGTCGGCAGCACCATGGCCTGCCAGCGCAGTGCCACGGTGCACTCCCTGCGCAACGGGGCGGCGTCATCCGGGGGTACAACCGAATGTCGCCTGACCAAGCTTTACGACAACGAGGAGCAAAACCTGGGTGAACGCACTTTAGGCAGTTACCGACCTGGAAACTAGGGCCAGTATGTATCAACTGTGACCTGGCGTTTCCACGGCCAACGGCCATCCTCGGCTGCATGGGATGTGAACAATCTCACGCTTTGCCGCATGCAAGCGTAAATCGCGTTGCACATTCCTCGACCATGTGGGCCTGGCGCTCCTAAAGTGCCGAGCCACGCTGATTCGAGACAACGGCTCGCGGCGCAACCCGTTCACCGACCCAATCAGAGTAAAAGGAAAGAGTCATGGGACTTCTTGCTTGGCTGCGCCGGCATGATGCCAGCCAAATTCCCCCCACCGATACACATCTCACCCCGGAGATCGATCCGGAGGAGGACCTATTCGAGGGCCTGTACCTCGGGCAGGCCATGCAGAGTCATCTGGCCTGGAAAAAGCGGCTCAAAAGCATCATCGCCAACGCAGAGCAAGACGATGTGGACATCGTCCAGGTCGCCGCAGACGACCTGTGCGCGCTGGGGCAGTGGCTCTACGGCCCGGCCCGCGCGCGCTACGGTCGTCTGCCGGAATATGCCCGGCTGCGCAAGGTCCACGCCGAGTTCCACCTGACCGCAGGCCAAGTGCTGCTCAACAGTCGCAATGGCCGACCGGAAGACGCGGCAGATTTGCTGCGCGGGGCCTTCAGCGCCCTGTCCGATCAGGTACAGCTCGAACTGGTGCGGTTGTACGCAGCAATCCGTCCACATTGACGCCGCCTGTCGCCCCGACTGTAAAACTTGCAGCAAACTGGCCAAGAGCCGGCAGGAATGCCGATTTTTCCAGGAAAATCGCGAAGACCCGTGAGGTCTCCGGGTGGTTTTCCTATCGATGAGGAGCCAGTATGTCCCTGATGCAAGAGTTCAAGGCGTTTGCGGTCAAAGGCAATGTCGTCGACCTGGCCGTGGCGGTGATCGTCGGCGGCGCCTTCGGCAAGATCGTCGATTCGCTGGTGAACGACATCATCATGCCGATCGTCGGCGCCATTTTCGGCAAGCTCGACTTTTCCAACCTGTTCATCGTGCTCGGCCAGGTGCCCGCCGGCACGCCGCCCACGCTGGCGGCGGTGAGAAAGGCCGGCGTGCCGGTGCTGGCCTATGGCAGCTTCATCACCGTCCTGGTGAACTTCCTGATCCTCGCATTCATCATCTTTTTGATGGTGCGCATGATCATCCGGCTCAAGCGTGCCGAACCGCCTGCACCGCCTGCCCCCACGCCGGAAGACATCCTGCTGCTGCGCGAGATTCGGGACACGCTGAAAAAATCGGACTGAGGAATTGTGAAGATGTCGTCGCCAGCGGCCTGCTGCCCATGCGCGCGGCGCGCAGCAGAAAGATTCACAACTTCAGCGCTGCGGTGATCAGTCCACCCGGGGCAGTTCTACCCAGAAACGTGCACCTGCGCCGGGCATGGACTCCACGCCCACGGTGCCGCCGTGCTTTTGCGCCACCAGTCGCACGAAATACAGCCCCAGCCCGGCCGCTGCGCTGGCCAGCGAGGGGATGGGCAGGTCTTCGACGATCTGCCCGCCATTGCGCGCGGTGTGGAGCACCACCGGCAGCGCCACGCGACCACAGGCGTGCAGCGCCCGTGCCAGCGCCGCGTTGCCCGCGGCATCACTGCCCGGTTCGGTCAGGGCCAGGTCCAGGCCAACGGCCGCAGCCCCGGCACGGCAGACCGCATCGACCAGGCGCGCATCGGTGGCACGCGGCCACGGCCAGGCGCCGATTCTGTCCAGACTGTGCTGGTCGATGGCGACGATCACCACACCGTGGGGAACTGCAGCGGGCTGCAGGCGCTGGCCGAGGTCGAACACCAGATGATCTAGCTTTTGCAGCCACCCGGACCATGCCAGCCCCAGCGCCAGGGTCAGTAGCAGCGCGCCCACACGCAAGACTTCCACGCGCACCTGCAAGGCTCGGTGGCCAGAAGCGAGCAGCTCGGGGGCGCGGCTTTGCGCATCAGGCGCGGCGGATCGCGCCGGTCCGCCCCGAACCCAATCCCGCAGGCGACCGAGCATGCCCGCGAGATGCTTGAGCGGATGCCAGGGCCCGGCCACGATGCGCGCAGGTCAGAGCGCTGGCAGCAGCGGAATCAGTCGCGAAATAGGCAGGCATGGGCATTCCAACCTGGATATTTGCGCGCCGCACAGCGGCTGACATGCGCAAAATAGCACACATTGTCGATCATGCGCTACACGATCTGGCACCGGCTGTGCGCAGTAGGCGCCGGAGGGATTGTCTATTCAAGCGGCGCACAGGCTTGGGTGCGCCGCACTCGGGCCGTGCCGGCTAGCGCTGCGCATCATGCCGCACGCGGCGAATCCGGTTGGCGTCTCAGTCGTCGAGCTCGGGCGGGATGGTCGGCGGCCCCTCATCCGGGCCGCGCGCGCGTTCGAGCCGGTAGCCCCGGCCGTAGACCGACACCAGCCGCCAGCCGGATTCGGCGTGCAAGCCGAGCTTGCGCCGCAGCGCGCTGACATGCACGTCCACGGTGCGGGTCTCGACCTCCGGGCGCAGCCCCCAGACGGTCTGAATGAGGTAATCGCGGGTGAGCAGCCGGTTGACGTTCTGCAGGAAGTGCAACGCCAAGTCGGTTTCGCGGTCGGTCAGCTCGGCGCGCACGCCACGCACGAAAATTTGTCGGCGCGAAAAGTCGGCCTCGATCTCGCCCAAAAGCAGCCGTGCACTTTTTTGCGTCACGCCGGCGCGCCGCAGCACCGCCTGCAGCCGCGCCAGCAGCACCGGACGGGACAGGGGCTTGACCAGATAGTCGTCCGCGCCCGACTCCAGCGCCTGCACCACATCGGCCTCGGCACTGCGTGCGGTGACGAAAATGACCGGTGGCAGGCTGGCACCGAGCTGCAGGCGCAGGCGGCACAGCACGTCTGGCCCGGTCATGCCGGGCAACATCCAGTCGAGCAGGCAGACATCAGCGCCACCGCGCTCCACTGCGCGCGCGAACTCCTGGCTGTCAGAAAAATGCTGAACTTCGTAGCCCGCCTCGCGTAGCCAGCCGCTGACCTCCTGCGCGACCAGCAGGTCGTCTTCGAGATAGGCGATCCGCAGCGCGACGGAAGAGGGCACAAGGCTGTGGTGAGACGTCATGCGACAGAGCGATGAGGTTGAAACACGGGGCGCGCCCGTGCTGGCACGCCTCGACCAAAACAGGCGCAAGTGACAAATGGGTGTGGCGATTTGCCGACATACTGTGCGAATGTTCACGGTTTACCCGTCGCAGTGCAAGCAATGTGATGACCGCTTTACAAACTGCGTGCAACAAATCGATCCAGAGCAAGTCTCACGGGCGGCGCGCAGGCGCCTCGAACCGCCGCACCGGCAGACGGCACGGCCGCAAGCCCCCGGACCAACGAACTGGTGGCTCGGCTGGAATAATGGGACCATGCTCGGAACGCCAATCGAACCCAAGCGCGTCGATCAGGCTGCCATCTTCCGCGAAATTGCCGGGATCCGCTTCGGCTCGCGGCTTGTCGGCCAGATGGGCGGCCTGATCCTGGCCAGCGGGCTGGCTGCGCTGCCACAGACCGCCTGGGCAGCGGACGCCGTCTTGTCTGCGCACGCGGCCGCTGCAGCCGCGTCACTGCCAGCCTACGCAGTCGACATCGACGCGCCCGAAGACCTGCAGACATTGCTCCGCGACAACCTCGACCTGTTGCGCTGGCGCAACTTTCCAGACCTGCCTTGGGATCAGATCGAGCGTCTGGCCGAGCAAGCCCCGGCACAGGCGCAGCGGCTGCTGGCCACTCAGGGCTATTTTTCGCCGCAGATCGCGGTGCAGATCGACTGTCCGGATGGCGGACCAATCCGGGTCGTGCTGCGCGTGCAGCCCGGCGCGCCGACCCGGGTGCAGTCGGTCGATCTGCAGGTGGACGGCCCCGACGGCAAACCCGACGCCGCGCTCACTGCGCGCTTGCTACGCGACTGGCCGCTCAAACCCGGTGAGGTGTTCCGCGATGCGGACTGGGAGGCGGCCAAATCCAAGGCGCTTTCCATGCTGCTGTCCGGGCGCTGGCCCGGCGCGCGGCTGGCCGACAGCCGCGTCAGCATCGACCCGGACACCCGGCAGGCGCAGCTGATGGTGCGGCTGGACACCGGCGCGCCGTATGTCTTTGGCGGACTGCACATCACCGGGCTGCAGCGCTATCCGCAAAGCATCGCCGAACGCCTGGCGCCGATGCGCCCGGGCCAGCCCTACTCGCAGTCCACGCTGCTCGACTATCAGGCCGCGCTGCAGGACAGCCCGTATTTCCGCAACGCCTTGGTCGACGCCGATGTGCGCAAGGCGCAGGGCGACGTGGTGCCGGTGCAGGTGCAAGTCACCGAAAAACCGGCGCAGAAAATCAGCTTTGGCGCCGGCGTGAGCAGCGACACCGGCCAGAGGGTGCAGGCCGACTGGCGCGACCTGAACTTCCTCGGCCGCGCCTGGCGACTGTCGAGCAGCGTCAAGCTGCAGACCCGCGAGCAGAGCGGCAGCCTGCAGTTGGCCTTTCCACGCACCGCACAGGGATTCGACGACAGCATCGGCCTGCTGCAGGACCGTACCGACATCTCCGGCTTGGTCACGCGCAACACCAGTGTGAGCGCGCAGCGCGCCCGCGCCCGCAGCAACAACATTGACACCGCGCTGGCGCTGCAATATCAGGCCGAAAGCCTGGTGCCGCAGGGCGCCGCCCCCAGCGAGGTGCATGCGCTGAGCCTGAACTACAGCTGGACGCGGCGCGACGTCAACAGCGTGCTCTACCCCAGCCGTGGCACACTGATCAATCTGCAGCTCGGCGGAGCCAGCCGAGCGCTGCTGTCCAGCGCCAACTTCATCCGGCTGTACGCCCGCGGCCTGGGCTATGTGCCGCTGAACCCGAGCAACCAGCTGATTTTCCGCGCCGAAGCCGGTGCGGTGCTGGCCAACGGCGCCAGCGGCATTCCGCAAAACTTTCTGTTTCGCGCCGGTGGGGCGAACTCGGTGCGCGGCTACGCCTATCAAAGCTTGGGGCTGCAGCAGGGCGACGCGATCGTCGGCGCGCGCTACCTGTTCACCGCCAGCGCCGAGTTCGACCACTGGTTCACTCGCCAGTGGGGCGGCGCGGTGTTCTACGACCTCGGCAATGCCGCAGACTCATGGAGCGCGCTCAAGCCGGTGCGCGGCTACGGCATCGGCGCGCGCTGGCGCAGCCCAGTCGGGCTGGTATCGGTCGATCTCGCCTACGGCCAGGCGGTGCACGCCTACCGGCTGAATTTCAACCTCGGGTTGTCGTTCTGATGGAGCCGCGCATGTCAGCGCAGCACGACACCCCCTCCCAACCTCCCCCGCACGACAGGGGCGCAGAGGCCGCCCCCTCCCCACCCGCGGGGAGGTCTGGGGAGGAGGCCACCCCGCCGCGAGGCAACGGTCACAGCCCGGCGCGCAGCAAACGCCACCTGCTGCGGCCGCTGGCGTGGACGCTTGCCGCGGCGCTGGCGCTGCTGCTGGCCGCCGCGGGCGCGCTGGTCTGGCTGGGCAGCGCGGCGGGCTTGCAATGGCTGGCGGCGCGCGGCCCGCTGCATCTGGGCGCCACGCGCATCGCGCTGCAGGACGTGCACGGCAGTCTGTGGAGCGCAGTGCGCATCGGCCGGCTGCAGATCGTCACTCCGACCGACACCCTCACCCTAGACGACGCCGAACTGCGATGGGTGCCGTCTGCGCTGTGGCAGCGCCGGTTGGAGGTGCAAACCTTGCGCGCACGCGGCATCGACTTGCGGCAAGACCGCCCCGCGCCGCCCAGCGCATCACCGCAACGACCGACCAGCCTGCGCCTGCCGCTGCGACTGGACATCGATCACATCGCAATCGGCGCGCTGCGCGTGGGCCCGCCGGGCAAGCTGCAGACCATCGGCAGCGCCAGCGGCCAGATCCACTATGCACAGCATCGCTGGCGCGCGCAGCTCAGCGCCATCACGCCCTGGGCCCGGGCGGAACTGCACGCCACACTTGGAGATGCCGCGCCGTTCGCGCTGCATGCCACCCTCAGCGCCACACACATCGGCCCGCCGGGCAAGGCGACCGCCGCCGACGCGGCCTCGCTGCAGGCCGGCGGTACGCTGCGCGATCTCACCCTTGACGGCACGCTGCGCCTGGACGCCGCCCGCGCCCGGTTGCAGGCACGCCTGGCCCCGTTCGACCGCACGCCGCTGGTCAGCGCGCAGCTGACCTCGACCGCGCTCGACCCCGCCGCGCTCGACCCCGCGCTGCCCCGCGCCGCGTTGGACCTGCAGCTCGATCTCGGGCCGTCGAGCGCGCAGCGCCTGCAAGGACAGATCGACCTGCGCAACCGCCTTCCCGGCCCGATCGACCGACAGCGCCTGCCGCTGCGCCGCCTGCAGGCCCGGCTGGCTGGCGATGCGCAGCAGGCCCGCATGCACGATCTGGTCATCGACCTCGGCGCGGGCGGGCAGCTGCGCGGTGCGCTGGACTGGAACGCGCCCATGCTGCAGGCCCGGCTGCAGGCCAGCCAGCTCAACGCCGGTGCGATCGACAGCGCACTTGCCACGACCCGCCTGTCCGGGCCGATCCTGCTCACCGCGTCCGCACGGCAGCAGCGCGCGCAGATCGCGCTGACCCAGCCGGGCTGGGATGTGCGGCTCGACGCCGCGCGCCAAGGCGACAGCGTGCGCCTGGAGCATCTGCTGCTGTCCGCGCTGGGCGGGCGGCTGGACGCCAGCGGCACCCTATCTACCGCGGGCGCGCAGCGCTTTGACCTGCGCGCCCGGCTGCGGCAGTTCAATCCGGCGCACTTTGGCGCCTACCCCGCGGCCACGCTCAATGCCGACCTCAGCGCCCGGGGCACGGCTGGGCAGCGCAGTGCGCAGCTCGCGCTGCAGGTCGAGCCCAGCATCTGGCGCGGCCACACCTTCACCGGCCACGCCCGACTGGCGCTCTCCGCGCAGCGGCTGTGGGACGTGGACGCCGCGCTCCGGCTGGGTGACAACCAGCTCACCGCGCAGGGCGCATTCGGCCTGCCGCGCGACACCCTGCAGTGGACGCTTACCGCGCCCGCGCTGGCGCAGATCGACCCTGCGCTCGGCGGCAGGCTGCAAGCGCAGGGCACGCTGCGCGGCGGCCTGCAAGCGCCTGCGGGCACCGTGGCGCTGCAGGCGGACGAGCTGCGCTGGGCGCAGCAATTCGCGCTGCATCATTTGCGCGCGAACAGCACATTCGGCACCGGCGTCGCGCCTTCGGGCAAGGGCAGACCGCTGCTTGCCGCGCTGCTCGACCGTCTGGCCGGCACCCTCAGCCTGGACCTGGACGGCCTGCAATGGACGCTGGGCGCGCAGACCGTGCGCCTGGACGCGCTGCAGTCGCAGGCGCGCACCACTGCGGGGATGGGCGGCCATCTGCAACTGTCCACCCGGCTGCAGAACCTGCAGGCAGGCGCGCAAAAGCTGACCTCCGCCACACTGCAGATCGACGGCACTCGCGCGCAGCACACCCTGGCGCTGGACGCGCAGGGCCAGTGGCAGCGCAGCGGCGCGGGCGCCGCGCCCGCCATGCCGATCGATCTGCGGTTGCGCGCCGAGGGCAGCTGGCTGGGTGCCCAGCAGGGCTGGCGTGGCAGCATCACTGCTTTGGACAACCGCGGCAGCGCGGCGCTGCACCTACAGTCCCCGGCCGCCCTCGATCTGGCGTTCAGCCCACTGCGGCTGCGACTGCAACGCGCGATACTCACGCTGCAGGCCGGGCGCATCGACCTGGCCGACCTGGACATCGCCCCGGGGCAGCTGCGCACGCAAGGCAAACTCCAGGCCGTGAACACCGCCGATCTGCTGGCGTTGGCCGGCATCACCCCGGCCCGGATGCGCAACACCCTGGTGCTGTCGGGCGACTGGACCCTCGACGCCGGTGCGCAGGTCAATGGCCGCCTGCACCTGCAGCGCGACAGCGGCGACATCGCGCTTGAGCTCGCCGCACCACCGCCGCAGGTGGGCAGTGTGACCGTGGCGCCGCTGTGCACTGCGACCCTCGGCGGGTCGCGGTCGCGCGGTGGCTTCCTACCGCTGGACATCGGTCAGCTGGTGCTCGACCTGACCGCGAAGGACAGCCGACTGCGCGCGCAGGCCGTGGTACAGACCGCGATCGGCGCCGCGCAGGCCAGCGCAGAGTTGGTGCTGTCACAGCGCAACGGGGTCTGGGGGGTGGCGGGCGATGCGCCGCTGCAGCTCGACGCCGGGGCCGACATGCCCAGCCTGGCCTGGGCCGCGCCGCTGATCGGCCTGGATTACCGCGCCGAGGGGCGGCTGCAGCTTGCGGTCCAGGGACGCGGCACCATCGCCCAGCCGCAGTTCAGTGGCACACTCACTGGCCGCGCACTGCGGCTGGCCTGGCCCGCGCAGGGAATCGATCTAAAGGATGGCGTGCTGCGCGCGCACTTCACCGGCGACCGCCTGCAGCTCGACCAGTTCACGCTGCACAGCGGCAGCGGCCTGCTCACCGCCACTGGCGACGCCCGGCTGGAAGGCGGCCTGCCGCGCGCCACGCTCGAGCTGAAGGCCGCCAAGCTGCACGCGCTCAACCGCCCGGATCGCCAGCTCGTGCTCAGCGGCACGGCGCAGGCGCGGCTGGCCGACAAGGTGCTGGACATCACCACCGACCTCACCGCCGACCGCGCCGACATCGCCCTGCCGCGCAGCAGCGGCCCAACCCTCAGCAGCGACGTGGTCATCAAAGGCCGCGCCGCACCGCCCGCGCAGCCCGCTGCAGCGATGCCGCACGCAGTGCGGTTCGACGGCACCTTCCACCTCGGCTCCGACTTCCATCTCTACGGCCAGGGGCTGGACGCGATGCTGGCGGGCAGCGTGCGCCTGCGCGCAGACGGCGGCGCCGCGCCCACGGCCACCGGCAGCATCGAGGTGGTCAAGGGCGACTACACTGCCTACGGCCAGCAACTGCAGGTCACGCATGGCCGCATCAACTTCGCCGGCCCGCTGGACAACCCCGGCCTCAACATCACCGCCACCCGGCCTAATCTACCCTCTGGCATCAGCGCGGGCGTGAGCGTCACCGGCAGCGCGCAACAGCCGGTGGTCAAGCTCAGTTCGACTCCGCCGATGCCCGACACCCAGATCCTGTCGTGGCTGGTGCTGGGCCAGCCGCTCGATCAGGTCGGCGCCGCCGACATCGGCCTGCTGCAGACCGCCGCTGCCGCGCTGATGGGCCCGAGCGACGGCCTGCCACTGCAGACCCGGCTGGCGCGCGCCGTCGGGCTGGACAGCATCAGCGTGCAAAGCGCCGCCAGCAGCACCAACGGCAACGGGCTGCAGGGCACGATCGTGACGCTGAGCAAGCGCCTGTCGTCCAACACCCTGGTGAGTTTTTCGCGCGGGCTGGACGGGGTGTCGAGTATTTTCACCATCCAGTACCAGCTCACCAAACGCCTGTCGGTGCAGACGCGGACCGGCACCGAAAACGCAGTCGACCTACTCTACACCTTTGAATTCCAGTGATACAGCGCAGACCCGGGCTGCGGCGCATAACATGAGATCGACATCGCCAGAGTAAGGACACCATGGCCGCCAAACCCCTGAAAATCGGCATCTCCGCCCGCATCGACCATCCGCAGCCGGGTCAAGCCGGGCTGCGCAGCAAGACCCTGCAATACCTCGAACAATCGGTCGCGCACTGGGCCATGTCGCGCGATGTGCTGGTGTTCATGGTGCCCACCGTGGCGACCAACAGCGGGCTGGTGCGCAGCAACATCCGCCTGTCCGACTACGCCGACGCGCTCGACGGCCTGATCCTGCAGGGCGGCGCCGACATGAGCCCGCACAGTTACGGGGAAGATCCGCTCAGACCCGAATGGGCCGGCGACCCGGTTCGCGACGGCTATGAAATGGAACTGCTGCACGAGTTCATTGAAGCGCGCAAACCCGTGCTGGGCATCTGCCGCGGCGCGCAGCTGATCAACGTCGCGATGGGCGGCACGCTCTACCAAGATCTGCCGACACAAAAACCCGGCCCGGTCCAGCACCTGAGCGACGCCTACGACCGCCACTTCCACCCCGTGCGCTTCACCGAGGGCGGGTTGCTCGCGCGGCTGTATGCCCAAGCCGATCCGGCCACGCTCCACGTCGTGTCAGTGCACCATCAGGCGGTGCGCACCCTGGGCCGCGATCTGGTGGTCGATGCGATCTGTCCCGACGATGGCCTGCCCGAAGCCATCCGCGGCACCGGGCGCAACTTTCTGCTCGGCCTGCAGTGGCACCCCGAGTTCCACCATCCGTCCAACCCCGCTCTGCTCGACTGCGCCCCCATCCTCGACGAATTCCTGCGCCATGTGCGCAAGCGCCGGTGGTAAGCCGCGACATGCAAACGCACACCCTCTCCCGGCTGTGGGTGGCCGCGCAGTTCGGGCTGATCGGCCTGATGGTCGCCTGGCCTGCGCCGCACTGGGCGCGCAGCGGGCCGTCGTCTGCGCTGTTGCTAGCCGGGTCTTTGCTTGCGCTGTGGGTGTTCTGGCACAACCGGCCGGGCAACTTCAACATCGTGCCCGAGCCGCGCAAGGGGGCGCATCTGGTGACCACCGGGCCCTACCGCTGGGTGCGCCACCCGATGTATGTCGCGCTGATGCTGTTCATGGCCGGTGTGGCCGCTGCAGCGCACAGTCCGGTGCATTGGGGCCTGTGGATCGCGCTGTGCATCGTGCTCAACTTCAAGGCGGCGATGGAGGAGCGCCTATTGCTTGGCGTGTGGCCGCAGTATGCGGGCTATATGCAGGCCACGCGGCGCTTCATCCCCGGGGTGTGGTAGGGCGCGGGCCAGCAGAAAGGCAAACCCCAGCCCGCCGCACACGGCCTGCAGCAGCATGGCCAGCAAGGCGCTGCCGTCGGGCAGGAAATTCCAGCTTGGGCTGAACGCCACGGCCACCAGCGGCAACAGCAGCGCAGCGACGCAGAGCTGATAGAAGCGCCAGCGCATCAAGTCCTGCGGCGCCATGTGGGCGCAGCCAGTCTGGTGCAACCCGAGCGCAAAGCTGCCTGCAGCCACCAGACTCAGCAGCCACGCACCGCCCTGTCCAGCCAACCACCCCCATGCGCCGAGCAGCAGCGCACAGATTGCCCCCAGCAGCCAGAGTCTTGACGCGCGCGCCTGCTTTCGGTGCCCCACCTGCAGCGCGAGCAGCGCCAGCAGCGCAAAATCGACCGCCACGCGCCACAGCGCCTGAAGATCGACCGCGAGATACAGACAGCCCCACTGCAGAGTGAACAGCACGCCACCCCACAGCGCGGCCGGCAGCGACACGCCTTGGGCGAACAGCGCGATGCCGCGCCAGCGCGACCACAGCCACAGCAGCAGCATGGCCCAGGCCGCGGAAATCGACGCCTGAAACAGCGGCGCCACCTGCGCGGCCACGGCCTGACTGCTGCCGTATTGCGCCAGCCAACACAGCATGGCGGCCAGCAGCGCAGCGGCAGATTTCAGGCGCGGCGACATCGAGAGAAACGGACGGAACATGCGCGCATTGTGGCCGACTGCGTGTCTCGTGTGCGCACTGAGACAAATCAAACCGCGCGTCCCCATGTTCTGCTGCAATCAGCGCACGCCTGTCGAGTCGCCGCCTGCCATGAACTGGAACGCCACCGCGCAATTCATCCACCTGCTCGCCGTCGTGCTGTGGATCGGCGGCATCGTGTTCCTGGACGGGTTTGTCGCCCCGGCGCTGCGGCGGGCCATTGATCAGCCCCGACCGCGGGCGCAACTGCTCTACCTGCTGTTTCGCAACTTTTTCGCCGCAATCTGGGGCGCGGGCGCGGCGTTGGTGATCACCGGCTACGGCATGGTGCTCCTGCGCGGCGGCTTTGGCGCGCTGAGTGCGGCACAGTGGGTGATGGTGGTGCTGGGCAGCGGCATGGTGCTGCTGGCGCTGTACATCTTTTTCGTGCCTTTCCTGCGCATGCGCAGCGCGGTGCGGCGGGCCGACTGGGATGCGGCCTGTGCCCAAGCCGGGCAGATCCGGCGACTGTCTACGGTGAACATCGTGCTCGCCGTGCCGACCATCCTGTCCGGCGTGTGGGCGATTTTCGGGCCGCTGGGCTGAAATCAGCCCTTTTTCGCCGCGCGCGGCGGCCAACGCGGCGGCCATGCTGAAGCCGCTGGGCAGCAGATCGTCTTGCTTGTCCAGGGTCTGCGCGATCAGTGCGAAGCGCTCGGCCAGACGCGTCTTTCGCGCTGCGGTTCAGACCGGCGCCGTGGCGCGCGCTTGCCGCGCGAGATCGACCAGCGCGGCGCGGGCAGATTCGGGGTCGCGCACCTCGGTGGGAAAGTCAAAGCGCAGCACATGGCCGTCGGCGCGCACATCGAAGCCGTCGCAGTCGATGCCGATCATCGCGGCGTCCAGCACCTCCACGCCGTGCACATGGCGGCAGTATGCGCGCAGGTTGTGCGTGTGGTCGGCGTTCATGTGCGCGAGGATGTCGTCTTCGGCTGCGGCCAGCGCAGGCGCCGGCGGCGGCGCGTAGCGCTCGGGGCGGATCCAGTGAATCTTGCCGAATCCGCCGATGTAGCGCACGTCTTCGACCTCGATGCGGTAGAAGTGAAAGTCGTGCATCGCGAAATAGCCCTCGGCCTGCGGCAGATAGCGCAGGTAGCGCGCGCCAAACGCGGTCTTGTCGGGCAGACGCGCGGCGCGGCCGACCAGGGTCACGCGACCGGCGGCCTGCATGTCGGGCGCGCAGGGATGGACGATCAGGCTCACCCGCGGGTCGGCGTCGATGTTCTTGGTGTGCTCGGCCAGCGTCGAGATCAGGATGACTGGATTGCCGTCGTGGTCGAGCACGAAGGGACAGACCGAGCCAAAGGGAAAGCCGTCCAGCCGCCTGGACAGGGTGGACAGCACGCCGTTTTGATGCGCACGCACGAACAGCCGGGCTTCGCGGCCCAACTCCAGAGCATGTTCGGTATCAGCCATGTCGGGTTCCTCCTTCGATCATTCGAGCAGGCGCGGCTTAACGGGTTCTGAAGGACGCTCAGCCCTGCGCCCGGGTGACATCGCGCGCCATGATGGTGTCGCGCAGCCAGTAAATCAGCACCACGCCGGGCACGGCAGCGGCCACGGTGAACAGATAGAACGCCGGCCAACCCATCGCATCCACCAGATAGCCGGTGGCCGGGCCGACATACACCCGTCCGACCGCCGACAGCGCCGACAGCAGCGCGAACTGCGTGGCCGAGAACCGCACATCGCACAGTGCCGAGAGCAGCGCGACGAACGCGGCCGTGCCCATGCCGCCGGTGAAGTTCTCGATGCCCACCGCAGTGGCCATCAGCGGCAGACTCTTGGCAGACACCGCCAGCAGCCAGTACGCCAGGTTGGACCCGCCCTGCAGCACGCCGAACAGCAGCAGCGCCCGCCACAGCCCCAGCCGCGCCTGCAACGCCCCGCCCAGCAGCGCGCCGAAAATGGTGGCAGCCAGCCCCATGCTTTTGTTCACCAGCCCCACGTCCGCCGGGCTGAAGCCCACGCCACGGATCAGGAAGGTGGTCGACAGCGCCCCGGCGAACGCATCGCCCAGCTTGTAGAACACAATGGCCAGCAGCAGCACCCATGCGCCCTTGCGACTGAAGAACTCGTGCAGCGGCTCTGCCACCGCCTCGCGCAGGGTGCGCGGCGGCGTGACATGCAGCCGTGGGCGCGGCGCCCACAGCGTGGCTGCGGTCAACAGCAGCATCAGCACAGCCATCAGCGCGTACACCCCGCGCCAGCCGGTGACATCGGTGGCCAGCCACAGCGCCAGGCCGCCGGAGACGATCATCGCCAGACGATAGCCCAGCACCAGCACCGCCGCTCCGGCGCTGCGCTCTTCCGCCGGCAGGACATCGGTGCGGTAAGCGTCGATCACGATGTCCTGCGACGCGGAAAAGAACGCCACCCCCACCGCCAGCAGCAGCAGCGGTACCGCGCGGGCGCTGGCGGCATCCACCCCCAGACGCTCGGCCGCGTGCACCAGACCCGGCCAGGCCGCCGCCTGATCTGGCCCGGGCACACCGACAGCGGCCATCATCCCCAGCGCGGCCGCCAGCAACAGCTGCGCCAACAGCAGCCAGCCGCGCCGCCGCCCCAGCCAGCGGCCCCACAGCGGCACGGTGAACCGATCCATCGCCGGTGACCACAGGAACTTGAACACATACGCCTGCCCGACCAGGGTGGCAAAGCCGATCGCCTTCAAGCTCAGCCCTTCCACCGTCAGCCAGGCCTGCAGCGTGCCCGCGGTGAGCGCCAGCGGCAACCCAGAGGAAAACCCCAGCAGCAGAATGGCCGCGATACGGCGGTTACCGAACACCGCCCAAGCCGAGGCCGCGGGCGGGCTTTGCTGCAGGGAATCGGCGGGAGCGGACATCGGCAGGCGCGGCAGTGAGTCTGTGCAGTGCACAGGATAAACCCGCGTCCGGCTCAGCCCGCACCGCACTGGCGCAAGACGCCGCGTGGCGTCCGACCTCGCACCGGCCTCAACGCAGCAGGATCGGCTCGCCCGCGCCTGGAATCTGCCATGGCATGCGCCGCTGCTGCAGCTGCTGGCCAAACGCCTTCATGCCGCGCTCATGGTCGCCGTGCACCAAAAACACCTTGCGCGGCGAACCGCAGCGCGCCAGCCAGGAGAGCAGTTCGCTTTGCCCGGCATGGGCGGAAAAGCCGTTGATGGTGTGGATCTGCGCGCGCACCTGAATGTCCTCGTCGAACAGGCGCACATGCTTGGCGCCGTCGATGATCAGGCGTGCAAGCGTGCCCTGCGCGGCGTAGCCGACGAAGATGATGCTGGCTGCGGCGTTCCACAGGTTGTGGCGCAGGTGGTGGCGCACGCGCCCGCCGGTGGCCATGCCGGAACCCGCCATGATGACTGCACCGCCGCGGATGGTGTTGATCGCCATCGACTCGGCGGCGTCGCGGGTCATGCGCAGTCCCGGCAGCGCAAACGGGTCGCTGGTCTTGAGCCGGACGTTGAAGCTGTCGCGCAGCGCCTCGGGATAACGGGTGAAGATCTCGGTGGCGGAAATGGCCATCGGCGAATCGAGAAACGCCGTGAGATGACGCGGCAGCCTGCCCTGCTCCATGCCCACCGACAGGGCGTAGAGCACCTCCTGCGCGCGCTCCAGCGCGAAGGTGGGAATGACCACATTGCCGCCGCGTGCGTGGGTGGTGGAAATGGCGTCGATCAGCTCATCCACCGACGCGTCCCAAGCGCGGTGGTCGCGGTCGCCATAGGTGGTTTCCATCACGACATAATCGGGCGGGGCGGGCGGAGCCTGCGGGTCGGCCAGCAGCGGGCGACCGGGGTTGCCGATGTCGCCGGAAAAGTAGACCGTGTGCGTGCCACCGCCGTCTTGCAGTTCGAGAAAGATCGAGGCCGAGCCCAGGATGTGACCGGCGTTCATGAACGTGGCCCGCACGCCGCCTGCCACCTGCATTGGCTGGCCGTAGGCGGCGGTGCCGTCGAAAAAGTCCATGCTGTGAAACGCATCGGCCAGGGTGTAGAGCGGCTGCGGCGGTTTGGTATCGCCACGGTGGTGGGCATGGCGCTCGGCGCGGCGGGCCTCTTCTTCCTGTAGCCCGGCGGCATCGGTGAGCACCAGCCGGGCCAGCTCGCGCGTGGGCGCTGTGCTGATGATGCGGCCGCGAAAGCCCCGCTTGACCAGCAGGGGGATGCGGCCGCAGTGATCGAGGTGAGCATGGGTGAGCAGCAGCACGTCGATCTTGCTGGCGTCGAAGCCGAAGTCCTGCGCGTTTTCCTCGGCCAGTTCGTGCCCGCCCTGAAACAGCCCACAGTCGATGAGCACGCGGGCCGAGTCGGTTTCGATCAGGTGGCAGGAACCGGTGACCTGCTTGGCGGCACCGTGGCAGGATAGTCGAATCATGGCGAGCTTCCTTTGCTGCTAGGCGTCTGGCTGCATCCCGCGGCGCACAGGTCGAGCACGCCCTGCGCCAGATCGGTGTCGAGCGCGATGGTGTCCACACCGGGCGCGGCAACATCATCCACTGTATTGGTCACCGCGATGCGTGCGGCGCCCGCGGCGCGCATCGCATCCAGCGCATCGCCCGCGAACAGGCCATGCACTGCGACGCACACCGGCGGCGGACTGCCTGCGGCACGCAGATGATCGAGCGCGGCGACCAGGGTGCGGCCGGTGCTGATGATGTCGTCGATCAACACCGGGGTGCGCCCAGGATGCCGGTGCAGATCGGGGATGGTCGAGCGCACCTCGGTGTCGCCCAGCCGGGTTTTGCGCACCACGATCACAGGCGCCCCGGCGCGCACGGCCACATCGGCCGCCCATTGCGCGCTCTCGCCGTCCGGCCCGACGATCAGCGGCTTGGGCACCTCTGCCACGATCCACTGCGCCAGGTGCGGCGCAGCATGCAGCACGCGGCTGCGCAGGTTGTAGACCTCGGACAGATCATGGATGCGATGCAGGTGCGGGTCGACCGTGAGCAGCCAGTCGACATGCGCCGACAGCAGGCGGGCATACAGCCGCGCGGACACCGCCTGACCTGGCGCAAAGCGCATGTCCTGCCGCATGTACGCCAGATACGGCGCCACCAGCCCGACCTGCAGCGCACCGAGTTCGCGCAGGGTGTCTGCGGCCATCAGCAGCGGCACGGTGCGCGCGTCCGGCTGGTTCAGGCTGCACACCAGCACGGCCTGACTGCCCGGCGGCGGCGGCTCCACCCGCACCAGACTCTCGCCATCGGAAAACGCATGCACCGTGCAGGACATCACGCGCACATCCGCCCTGCTCTGCAGCGCCCGCGCCATGGCCTGCGCGCGGGCGGCATTGCCCGGCATGGGATAGAGCAGCAGGGGGCCGTTCATCTCAATCCTCAAGGTGAATGATCGGGGGATGGCGCGCGACAAAGTCGAGCGCATACGCCAACTCGCCCTGCGACTCGGCATGCAGCACGAACAGCGGCGCGCCGCGCTCGACCCGCTCGCCCACATGCGCGCCCAGCCACAGCCCGGCGGTCTTGGCATGCGGCGCCCCGGCCAGCTTGGCCGCGCGCGCCAACAGGCGGTTGTCGATGCGCGCCACACGCCCATCCCGCTCCGCAGCGATGGGATGGGCGTAGGGCGCGCGGCCCGGCTCGCGCAACCCGCCCTGCGCGCGGCAGATTGCCTGGAACTTGCTCCACGCGCGGCCGTCGGCTAGGGCGGATGCGACCAGATCGAACGCCGCCTGCCCGGCGGCCAGACCGCCCAGCTCGACCACCGCGGCAGCCACCTGCAGAGCGCGCTGGCGCAGGTCGTCGGGCGCGTGCGGCTGGTTCTGCAGCACCGCGAGCACATCGTGCGCCTCCAGCGCCGGCCCAACACCCCGGCCCACCGGCTGGCTGCCGTCGCTGATTAGGCCGTGCAGCTTCAGGCCGATGGCGTGCGCGGTGCGCTGCAGCGCATGCAACAACGACTGCGCCTCGGCCTGGCTGCGCACCTTGGCGGTCGGCCCGGTGGGGATGTCGATCACCACATGGGTGGACCCGGCAGCGAGCTTTTTCGACAGCACCGAGGCAACCAGCTGGCCTTCACTGTCCAGATCGAGCGTGCGCTCGACACGGATGAGCAGATCGTCGGCCGGGCTCATGTTCATCGCCCCGCCCCAGGTCATGCAGCCACCCTCGGCGTCGACCACGCGGCGCATCGCATCCAGGCTGAGATCGACCCGGGTGATGGTCTCCACCGTGTCAGCGGTGCCCGCGGGCGAGGTGATCGCGCGCGAACTGGTCTTGGGCATGACCAGCCCCAGGCTGGCGACGATGGGCACGACGATGGGCGTGGTGCGGTTGCCCGGCAGGCCGCCGATGCAGTGCTTGTCCACCACCACCGGATGCGCCCAGCTCAGACGCCGGCCGCGCTGTACCATCGCCCGGGTCAACGCAGTGACCTCGGCCGCGCTCATTCGCCCGCCCGCGCAGGCCACCAAAAAGGCGCTGATCTCCACATTCGACAGCCGCCCTGCGACCACGTCGGCAATGATGGCGTCGAGCTGGCTTTCGCTCAGGTGCTGGCCGTAGATCTTCGCCCGCACATGGCTCATGCTGTCGCTGGGCGGGGCGTAACGAAACTGCAGCCGCTCGCCCTCGGCCGGCGCAAGCCGCCGCCAGGCCGATTCCGACAGCCCCACCTCGTCGGGCTGCAGCAGCGATCCGGTCACCAGAATGTTCAGCGTGGCGATGATGCTGCGCTGCGGGGCGATGACCTCGACCCGCGCATGCGCCTCGAACCCCTCGGCCCGGCACACCGGAGAGTCGGCGCGCAGCACCACCACCGGCTCGTGGTGGGTGTCGATCCCCAGCCGCACCGGGCGCAGCAGTGCGGCATCCGCAAGGGCTGGTGCTTGCATGGAATCCTGCATGGCAGATCACAGAGGGTGCAGTTTGCTGATGCGACGCAGGCTAGTGCGCCAGCCCGCCACTGGCAAGTGAGGGCCGCTCCGGGTGGACGATTTGTGGTGTGGGGATGATCTGCGTCAAGCCCGTGGCGGGCGCAGGTCGGCGATGGTGTGCGCGCTGGACGGCCCGTTCGACCCTTCGCGCTTCAGCATGAGAAATCATCCCAGATGGTCCATTAGCCCCTATCCAGATTTGGCATGGAGCAAGGAGCCTGCACGACTAAAAATCACCTGCGGCGGGTTTTACTCGGTCTTTGGTTTTTCAGTCGGTGGCCCCGGTCATGCCATTGGCATCCAGTACCGACCTGTGGAGATCGAGGTCACGGATTCAGGGTGATGACAGGCGTGGCACGCCGAGCCGCTCGAAGGATGCGTTGTTCAGCACACGATGTATTTCCGACCGGCTGGCACGCCACCAGTGCCGGCCGTGGCCGGCGATTTTCGCAGCCAGATCCTTGCTTGCACCGAGAGCGCGCAACTCACGCAACAGGGTGGTGCCACGCCGCCACTGTTTCAATTGCAGCGCGCGCAACCTTCGTCGCAGCCATTCGTCCAGAGAGCGAAACACCTTCGGTGTCTGCGCCAGCTGGAAATATGCCTTCCAACTCCCCACGGTCGGTCACCCTTGCGCAGTTGCGCTTGGCTTCGCTCGCTGTGGTCAGCTCGCGGAGGGACTTGCACCCTCAAGAGGGCGCCCATGCTGGGGGCACAAAAAAGCCAAGCACCGCTGAGTGCTTGGCTTGATTGAGAAAATTTTGGTTGCGGGGGCAGGATTTGAACCTGCGACCTTCGGGTTATGAGCCCGAATCCAATTTGCCACGCAGACCCCATGAATGCTATGTTCTCCACTATTGTCTTGGCCATTTAGGACAGTAGCGGGACACTTGAGGGACGAACATGGCAACAATCTCGGAGCGAATCGGCGCGGATGGCAAGCGCGTCTGGCAAGCCAAGGTTCGAAAGAAAGGTGCGCCTACGATCAGCCGTACGTTCGACCTGAAAGCCGACGCAGAGACATGGGCTCGGGAGATTGAGCGAGAGCACCAGCGCGGCAATATCGCGGTCTTGAGACAAGATGCAGTGCGCACAACCATCGCCGACGTGTTGGAACGGTACGAGAGTGACCGATTGCCGCAGTTGCGCAGTCAGGCAACGGTCCGAGGCCACCTCGCACGGATCCGCGAGCGGTTCGGAGCGTTTTACATCGCGAACATCCGTGGACTAGAGATTTCGAGATGGTGCGATGACTTATTGAAATTAGGCCTAAGCAACACGACCGTGGGCCATCACCTCACCAGCCTTTCCGCCCTGTTCACGTACATGGCAAAGGACCTCAGCATTGATTTGCCAGGGGGCAACCCATGCCGATTGGTACGCAAACCCAAGCGTTCTGATGCCCGCGACCGGCGCTTACGGCCCGGCGAGTACGAAGCCTTGCATGCCAAGCGCCCCGATCTGCTGGCATTCATCATCCTTGCCATAGAGACGTCGATGCGCAGGGGGGAGCTTGTAAACCTCCGCTGGAAGCACGTCGATTTGGAGCGTCGCACCGCACATCTGCCAACCAGCAAAAACGGCGAGTCGCGTACTGTCGCGCTGTCGTCTTTGGCCGTTGCAACCTTGGCCGACCTGCCAAGACGCAGCGACGGAAACGTGTTCCCCTGGAAGACTGGCGACGGTTTTTCGTCCGTCTGGAAACGACACCGCGCACAGGCTCGCAGGAATTACATCCTGGGCCGGGTTCGTGACGAACTCATAGCACAGGGGGTGGACGGCGAAGCACAGGTCCGTGCTCTCGTGTATCACAAGCGCGAGCCTCTGCCAGCCACTTTAGCGCTGTACAAGCGTATTGAGGAATCCGATCCATTTTTCACCGATCTGCGCTTCCATGACCTGCGCCATGAAGCGACTTCAAGATTATTCGAGAAGGGTTTAGGCACCATGGAGGTTGCTTCAATGACAGGACACAAGAGCCTTTCGATGCTCACGCGATACACACATATGGACGCAGCAAAGCTGGCCCAGAAGTTAGGGTGACTTGTCATCCGGCGCGCGTCAAGGTAGTTGTCGCCTGAGTCACGCAGTTTTTTGCTGAGTCTGTTGAGCGCTGGCAGTCGCGTTGACCACGGTGTCGCGCTCTGGATTGAGGGTTACCACCCCGATGGGCGACCAGTTCCGTGTGTTGCCGGACCAGCGTGCCGGGTGGCGCTGCTGGGCCTGGAGGTAGAGGTCATGTCGCGCAGCCAGAATGGCGCGATCCTCACCAGCATGGCGCTGTTGCGGGCTGACGTAGCGAATGCCGCTGTGGCGGTGATCGACGTTGTACCAATGCACGAATCCAGCCGCCCAGGATCTTGCCTCGTCCAAGCTGGCGAAGCCCTTGACAGGGAACTCGGGCCGGTACTTGGCCGTTCGGAACAGCGCCTCGGCGTAGGCATTGTCATCGCTGACGCGAGGCCGCGAGTACGACGGCTTCACCCCCAGCCACTGCAGCATGGCCAGCACCGTCGTGGCCTTCAGGGTGGAGCCGTTGTCGCCGTGGAGCACGGGCTTGGTCTCCAGGGTGGCGATGCCCTCGGCCAGCGCGGTGCGGCGCACCCGATGCGCGGCATGCGTGGAATCGTCACTGTCGTGCAGTTCCCAACCCACGATCTTGCGGCTGTACAGATCCAGGATCAGATACAAATAGAACCAACGGCCCAGCACGTTGGCTGGCAGGTAGGTCATGTCCCAGCACCAGACCTGGCCAGGGGCCGTCGCGATGTGGGTGGTGGGTGGGCGTGTGGCCTTGGGCGGCTTGGCCCGGCCCCGACGGGCGTTCTGACCCTGCGCACGCAGCACACGGGCGAAGGTTGACTCACTGGCCAGATAGATTCCCTCGTCTGCCAGCATCGGCACGATGCGCGCCGGTGGCACCGAGGCGAAACGCGGCGCGTTGGCCACTGCGAGCAGCGCAGCGCGCTCGGCCGGGCTCAGGGCGTGGCTTGGTGTGGGGCGCTGCGCCTGCGGCCTGCCATCGCCCGCCGTGAGACCATCCTGGGCCTTCCAGCGCTGCAGGGTGCGCACATCGATGCCGACCATCTCGCAGGCCGGCTGCAGCCGTGCTCCGGCACTGTGGGCCGTATCAATGTCATGGGCCAGGGCTTGGCGATCTTCGAGGCCAATCATGCGTCCTCGCCCTTGTGGAAGATCACCGCAACTTTTTTTGACAGCACCAGCAGGGCTGCCGTCTCGGCCAGAGCCCGGTCCTTGCGTAGCAGGTCGCGCTCGAGCTCCTTGATGCGCTTGACCGAGGCACGCGTGGCCTGGGGGCTGGCGCGTGCGTCCTCGGGGTTGGTCAGCGCGGCGGTGCAACTCGCCCGCCACTGGCTCAGCTCGGTCGGGTACACGCCGTGTTCGCGGCACCAGGCGCTCATGCCCGCCTCGTTCAGTGCCGCCGTGGCGATGACCGCCTCAAGCCGGGCGCCGGCAGTCCAGGCCCGCCCTCGGGCGGGCCTGGACTGCGCATCCTCGCGCCAGCGCCCCAGGGTTCCCGCTCCAATGCCAACTTCCCGCGCCACAGCCTCCAGCGCTGCGCTCTCCGGCGGCAGCAACCTCGCAACCGCCCTGTCCTTGAATGCCTGTCCGTATCGTGCCATGTCCGTCTTTCATCGCCGCCCCTGGGATTGTTCTATCGAGGCGACAACTATTCTGACGCAGGGGGGAGTATTTTCCAATTCAGGTATGAGCCTGAAGCCGGGATGAGTTGGGTTCTTTGAAGTCGGGTTGATCGAGGTTGAAAGGGGCAGTGTAAAGAGGGTTGGGTTGAGGCTTGGATCGTTTCATTGGAAGGCCCCTGCCAGGCCGCCGGAGGCCCCCCTCCAGTCTTGCTGCAAGCGCTGCCGACCTGCGCCGTCCTTCCCGCAGGGATCTGAGTGGGTTGGGATGGACCCGCTCCCTGCGGCGCAGAGCGGCCTCCTGTCAGGCCTGTTGCCGGGGCGTGTTGAACCGGGCAAAGAGCGCCGCCTTGGCCTTCTGCATGGCCTGAGCGGCGGCCAAATCGGTTTGCGCAGCCGCCTGAGCCTGCAAAGCCTCCAGCGTGACGCCCGCCTTGAAACGCACCAAGCCCTGCGCACTGAGCTGCGCCAGGCAAGCCAGGGGCGTCTTCACATCGGCGTGGGCGTAGCGCTTGACGATCTTGCCCTTGGGGCTCGTGATCTCGGTGGCGAACAAGCACGGGCGATGCCCATTGAGCCAAGGGTTGAAGACCGTTTGGTAGAAGGCATTGATGATCTGGGCATGCTGCTGCGGGATGTGGCTGTACCCCATGTGCTTGCGCACCACGCTGGCGTTCTTGCTCTCGGCCAGCGCGTTATCGTTGCTGTGGCGGGAGCGGGACTTGGTCTGCTCAATGCGCAGCTTCTCCAGCATCTTGGCCACGCGGGCGTTGATGTATTCCGAGCCGTTGTCCGAATGAAAGCCTGCGATCTCGAAGGGGAACTGGGCGATGACCAGGGCCAGCACGGGCAACAGGTACGCCTCGCTGATGCCCTGCACGCACGCCTGCACCTGCCATTGGCTGACTGCGTCCACGCAGGTGATGTGATACACCCCCTTGATGCCGTCCAGGTCGCCCTGGTGCACGGTATCGATGCGCACAAAGCCCGCGCGCCCCTGGGGTTGCGGTGCGCGCCGCGTGCCAATGGGGTTGTTCACCGGGCGGGTCTTGGTGAGATGCAGGCGCTGGGCGCGGTAGCCCGCGCTCTTGCGCAGGTTGTACAGGTGCGAGACCGACAGCGTCGCCAAGCGGGCATAGCGCGCGTCGCCATAGACGTGGTAAGCCCGATGCAGCAGGTGCGCGATGGCCGGGCCGCAGACATCCTCATGGGCGCGATCCATCTCCACCAGCAGCGTGACATCGCCGGGCGTGAACTTGCGGGCGAAGGGGGCTGCCGGGGCGCCGTAACGCTTGACCAGCGGCTGTGCGGCCAGGCGGTTGGCCTGCCACCGGCGCACCAGGCGCGTGAGTTGCGCGCGGCTGTAGCCGCTGGTGTGGCGCAAATAGGCCAGCACGACCCCGCGTTCGCGCTTGGTGCGACCGGGGTCGTCAAACCGCCGCAGAACCCGACTGATGTGGGCGTAGCGCTGCGCATCGTCGCCATGCGGTGAAAACTCGACTTGTGCATTGGCGCTGAGAAATTGCTCGAGTTGCGCGATTGTGGTCAGTCGCGTGTCGTCCATGTTGATCACCATCCTGGAGATGATCAACCCGCTTGAAACGCAGACCCCAACCCACGTTCAGGCTCATCCCTCAGTGGAATGACGCACTTCGTTCAGGCTCATTCCACGTTGGACAAGGCTGGGGGTTGACGCCGCCAGCAATAGCAACAAGAATGATTCCTATTTTCTGGGGTCGGTTCCATGCACATTCGGCGTTTTGGCGGCATTTTTCTTTTCACACTGCTCGGCTTGGGCTGCGCTCAGCCGGCATCCGCGCAGCAGTGGAACTGTGATGTGGACGACTACATCACCAAAGCCATCGGCATTGAGGAGCCTTGGCTGGAAAATGCCGGCTATCTGTTCTCCCAGGTCAGCAACGGGCATCCAGGCTCCCTGACGCTAGCGCCCGAGGTCGAAACGAAGCTGAGCGATCGCGTCGGGATGGAACTCGATTTGCCGGCCTACACCGCGAACACGCCTGTTGGAAGCGCCCCTTCAGCCTTCGGCCCCGCAGCGGCCGGGCTCAAGTTGGCGGCGCTACACGAGTGCAATATGAGCCAGGGCAAGGCCACGCTGCTCACGTTCGAGGTTGAAGGGCAGTATTGGGCCGATCCACGCCCCTCCGTGCTGCCGGGTCAGGGCAACGCCGTTTCGGCACAAGTCATGTGGGCGCAGCTCTGGTATCCCTGGTTCACCCAGGGCGAAGCGGGCTACACCCAGCGCGTGGGCGCCGGCATCACCAGCGGCTGGTTTGTCAACACCAGCCTGGGCAGATCCATCAACACGGCTTACGCCGCCCAGTTGGAGGTGGAGATGGACAACCAGTTGACCTTGGATGACGGCCGGCGCGGCATGGAGGGCTCGGTGATGCCGCAGATCGCTTATCACGCCTCCACCGTTTGGCTGCTGGCAGTCGGGGAGCAGGCATCGATTCAGCAAGACCGTTCGCAACCGCAGTGGTCAACCTGGGTGATGGCGGAGCGCGAGTTTTAGAGCGTTCTACGATGCCGGCTTGCCGCAGCAACTTTACCCACCCGCCGACATGCCTGACTCCACAGCCTCAAGCGCCACGCCCACCCGGGTGATGCTGCGCGCCAAAATTCACCGGGCCACACTCACCGGCGCCGATCTGCATTACGAAGGCTCTTGCGGCATCGACCAGCGACTGCTGGATGCCTGCGACATCATTGCCGGCGAGCAAATCGAGATTTACAACGTGACCAATGGCGCGCGCCTGAGCACCTACGCCATTGCCGAGCCGGCGGGCAGCGGCAACATCACCTTGAATGGCTCGGCCGCGCGCCATGCCGCCGTAGGCGACCTGCTCATCATCTGCACCTACAGCCCGATGGTCGATGCCACCGCGCGCAGCTTCCGCCCACGCATCGCCCTGCTGGATGCCTGCAACGGCATCGCATCGATGAAGGCCTGAGCGCGTATTTGAAGCCCATTCAGAACTCGGCCTCGGTTTCCAGCTTAGAATGCGCAGTTCCGGTTTTTTCGGCCGCCGGAGCCATGGTCCCAGGGCCATGCCGCACGACCCGCAGAATCCGCCCTCTCCGGAATCAGCCAGTGCTGCATGGATCGTGCTTCAGCGAGACCCGAAGGCCATGTGAGAGAGCCTGCCGCAGCATCCGAGCAGGATAAAAGCGCCACAACCTTAGTGAATGAACCCACATCCATGAAAACCTTCAGCGCCAAACCGGCCGAAGTGACGCATGAGTGGTTTGTGATTGACGCGACGGACAAAGTCCTCCGGCGCGCGTCAAGGTAGTTGTCGCCTGAGTCACGCAGTTTTTTGCTGAGTCTGTTGAGCGCTGGCAGTCGCGTTGACCACGGTGTCGCGCTCTGGATTGAGGGTTACCACCCCGATGGGCGACCAGTTCCGTGTGTTGCCGGACCAGCGTGCCGGGTGGCGCTGCTGGGCCTGGAGGTAGAGGTCATGTCGCGCAGCCAGAATGGCGCGATCCTCACCAGCATGGCGCTGTTGCGGGCTGACGTAGCGAATGCCGCTGTGGCGGTGATCGACGTTGTACCAATGCACGAATCCAGCCGCCCAGGATCTTGCCTCGTCCAAGCTGGCGAAGCCCTTGACAGGGAACTCGGGCCGGTACTTGGCCGTTCGGAACAGCGCCTCGGCGTAGGCATTGTCATCGCTGACGCGAGGCCGCGAGTACGACGGCTTCACCCCCAGCCACTGCAGCATGGCCAGCACCGTCGTGGCCTTCAGGGTGGAGCCGTTGTCGCCGTGGAGCACGGGCTTGGTCTCCAGGGTGGCGATGCCCTCGGCCAGCGCGGTGCGGCGCACCCGATGCGCGGCATGCGTGGAATCGTCACTGTCGTGCAGTTCCCAACCCACGATCTTGCGGCTGTACAGATCCAGGATCAGATACAAATAGAACCAACGGCCCAGCACGTTGGCTGGCAGGTAGGTCATGTCCCAGCACCAGACCTGGCCAGGGGCCGTCGCGATGTGGGTGGTGGGTGGGCGTGTGGCCTTGGGCGGCTTGGCCCGGCCCCGACGGGCGTTCTGACCCTGCGCACGCAGCACACGGGCGAAGGTTGACTCACTGGCCAGATAGATTCCCTCGTCTGCCAGCATCGGCACGATGCGCGCCGGTGGCACCGAGGCGAAACGCGGCGCGTTGGCCACTGCGAGCAGCGCAGCGCGCTCGGCCGGGCTCAGGGCGTGGCTTGGTGTGGGGCGCTGCGCCTGCGGCCTGCCATCGCCCGCCGTGAGACCATCCTGGGCCTTCCAGCGCTGCAGGGTGCGCACATCGATGCCGACCATCTCGCAGGCCGGCTGCAGCCGTGCTCCGGCACTGTGGGCCGTATCAATGTCATGGGCCAGGGCTTGGCGATCTTCGAGGCCAATCATGCGTCCTCGCCCTTGTGGAAGATCACCGCAACTTTTTTTGACAGCACCAGCAGGGCTGCCGTCTCGGCCACTCGAGTTCGACATATTTTTGCGTAAGTCATTGATTCGCCTATGTTTCGGCAGTCGAAATTGGCACTACGGGGCGATGTCGAAGGGGTCTTTGGTGGGGACGTCGAGTTGAAGCTGGTCGAACAAGGCGAGCTGCTCGGGGCTGAGATCGGTCAGGCCGCTGGCGGCGCCTTGGCCTGTTGTTACCGACCGAAAATTGAGCCACTTTTGAGGGTTGTGCCGACCGAAAACTGAACCAGGTGTTCGACCTACCCTGCTGCATTTCTGTGCGGTGGGGGACAGCAGGAATGATCACCATGGACATGATCGGCAAGATTCGGCGACTACACCGCCGGGACCATCTCAGCGAGCGCGAGATTGCGCGCAAGACGGGCCTATCGCGCAACACCGTGCGCAAGTGGTTGCACGGCGAGGTGCCAGAGCCACCGAAGTATCAGCGCACGGCGCAGGCGTGCAAGCTCACGCCGTTTGAGGACAGCATCAAGCTGGCCCTCAAAGTGGATGCGAGGCGGCCGCCGCAGGAGCGGCGCACGGCGCAGGCGTTGTTCGCCGAGATCAAGGCGGCGGGTTACACGGGGAGCTACAGCCGCGTGACGGACTTCATTCGTGCATGGCGGCGAGCCGCCGGCCAAGAGTCCGGCGGCAAGGCGTTCGTTCCGCTGCGCTTTGAGTTGGGTGAGGCATTCCAGTTTGACTGGAGCGAAGAGGGGCTGGTGGTCGGCGGGATCTACTACCGGGTGCAGGTGGCCCACATGAAGCTATGTGCCAGCCGTGCCTTCTGGCTGGTGGCCTACCCGAGCCAGGGTCACGAGATGCTGTTCGATGCGCACACACGCTGCTTTGCGGCGCTGGGTGGCGTGGCTCGGCGCGGCATCTACGACAACATGAAGACCGCCGTGGACAAGGTCCGCAAGGGCAAGGGTCGGGTGGTCAACGCGCGGTTCGCTGTGATGTGCGCACACTACCTCTATGACCCGGACTTCTGCAACGTGGCCTCTGGCTGGGAGAAGGGGGTCGTTGAGAAGAACGTGCAGGACAGCCGCAGGCGCATCTGGATTCAAGCCGCCAAGGAGCGATTCGGTAGCTTTGCCGAGCTCAACGCGTGGCTGGGCGATCGCTGCCGGGCGCTGTGGGATGAGGTGCGACATCCCGAGCACGACCAGTTCACGGTGGCCGAGATGCTCGACCTCGAACGTCCGCACCTGCTGCCAATGACGATGTCATTCGACGGCTATGTGGAGAAGCCCGCGCGCGTGTCCAGCACCTGCCTCGTGTCGGTGGCGCGCAACCGCTACTCGGTGCCCAGCGAGTGGGCCGGGCAGATCGTCAGCACGCGGCTGTATCCCGGCCAGGTGGTGATCGTTGCCGACGACAAGGAGGTCGCGCGCCATGCGCGGCTGAGCAATGCGGGTGAGACCCGCTACGACTGGCAGCACTACGTGCCGCTGGTGCAGAGAAAGCCGGGCGCCCTGCGCAATGGGGCACCCTTCGCCGACATGCCCGAGCCACTGCAGCGCTTGCGGCGCAGCCTTCTCCGCACGGCAGGGGGCGACCGCATCATGGCGCAAGTGCTGGCGATTGTGCCCACCGCTGGACTGGACGCTGTGCTCGTCGCTGCGGAGTTGGCCCTGGAGAACGCGCCGCCATCGGGGCGCGTCAGCGTGGAACATGTGATCAACGTGCTGGGCCGACTGACGCCCACGGTCGTGCCACAGAACGCGGCCACGACACTGCAGGTCAACATCGTGCCCATCGCCAATACCGCGCGATATGACGCCCTGCGGACCTGCGACGAGGGAGCGGACCATGCGTGACCTCGCTGTGGAACTCAGGCAGTTGCGGCTGCATGGCATGGCTGGAGCGTGGGCCGACCTGACCGAGCAAGGAGACCGTTCGGAAGCCGCCAGCAGCCGCTGGCTACTCGAACACCTGCTGCAGGCCGAGGTGACCGATCGCGCCATGCGCTCTGTGAACTACCAGATGCATACGGCGAAGTTCCCGATGCACCGGGACTTGGCCGGTTTCGACTTCGACGTCTCACCAATCGACCGCAAGCTCATCGCGCTGCTTGCCGAGACCACGTTCACCGAGGCCGCCCACAATGCGGTCCTGGTGGGCGGCCCGGGCACGGGGAAGACGCATCTGGCCACAGCCATTGGCGTGTCCGCCATCACGCAGCATGGCAAGCGTGTGCGCTTTTATTCAACCGTCGACCTGGTCAATGCACTGGAGCAGGAGAAGGCTCAGGGCAAGGCTGGACGCATCGCTGCCAGCTTGCTGCGGCTGGATCTGGTGATCCTCGATGAACTGGGCTACCTGCCGTTTAGCCAGGCTGGCGGCGCGCTACTGTTCCATCTGCTGAGCAAGCTCTATGAGCACACCAGCGTGATGATCACGACCAATCTGGACTTCGCCGAATGGTCCAGCGTGTTCGGCGACGCGAAGATGACGACGGCGTTACTCGACCGGTTGACCCACCACTGCCACATCGTCGAAACCGGCAACGACTCGATCCGCTTCCTGCGCAGCACCGCTGAGGCCAAGACTCGGATCAAGGCGCGCGAACAGGCTCGCAAGGCCGCGCAGACAGCAATGCCAAGTGACTGACGCAGCCGAGAGGGAAGCCGCTCCGGGCGACGCCCTGCGCAGCTTCCCTCTCGGCATCAACCCACCAACGAAGGAGACCACGACCAAGGCAAACCTCTACACTGATTCACAGCCGGGCAACAACAAACCGGCTTCCACCCCTGGCTCACAATTGCGTCGGCACGGTGGTTCAGAATTGCATCGGCGCCAACAAGATCGCCGCCAATGGCCTGTTATTCGTGTCGACAGGGGGGTACACCCGGCGAACGCATTTCCAGGGAGGTTCACGCCATGTCCCACCGGCTGGTTCAGGCGCAAAAGTTCGTCTCCACACTGTTGGCACATTGCCGCCAACTTGAATTCGCGGCGGGCTTTTACAACACCAACGGGAAGGTGCCGTTTGCGCCGCGACCCTTCGGACGCATACTCGGGTCGCTGGCCGACCTGGAATCGGCGTTGAAGTGGGCCGGCGCCATGAACACCGGCCCCGTGAAATTGCCACAGTATTGGCACGACGCGACTCCAACCGTGCAAACGAGGGCCAATATTTGGATCCGCCCAGCAGACTCCGAGCACAGATGGGGCTTTCTAGACGACCTGTCGCAGGCAGAGGCCACACGACTGGCCAGCAAGTTGCCGGCAGTGCTCGTGCAAACCTCGGCCGACCACAACTACCAGGCGTGGGTGTTGCTCGACACCGCGTTGTCTCCCGATCAACGGGTTGAGGTCAACAGGGATCTGGCCCGCCAGTATGGTGCCGACCCGTACGCCGTCTCTGAACCACGATGGGGTCGGATGGTCGGCTTTTGCCAGACGAAGCCAGGTAAGCCGCCAGCCTGGACCAATTTGACACGCGACACCACCGACGAGAACGCCCCGCTTCCTGTCAGTTCTTCTATCCCCCCAAGGGGGGGCGGTGTGCACTCACATTCCTCACGGCAGCTTTCTGTGCCGTCGCCCAAAGCGACGGCATGTGCCGTGTCGGCTGGCGGTGATGATGCCAGCCGACGTGAGTTTGCCTTTGCATGTCATCGCTTGCGGGCTGGATGGCCGCCAGAGCGAATCGTGGAGGCGATAGCGCAACACGCCCTATCGAGAGGCAAACGGGGGGACAGCGCAAGAGCGCGGGCCTATGCCAAGGGAACCGTTGAGAATGCGATGAGGGCCGTAGCCCGACAGTGACAACCGACAGCGCACATGCCGTCGCTTTGGGCGACGGCGAAGACAAAAAGGCAGAGCACGCCCCCCTGGGGGGAAAGAAACCCAAGAGCTTTGCTCGACGAACTTGTCTTGGTTTGCTTGAAATCCGCAGTTAGATCTCGCCGCCCATCAAAATAGAAGTTCACCATGATTACCTCATGGGCTTGTGGGACAGAGAAGGGACATACACGCAGTCCCAACGTGTCCCAGTTGGGACACTGTTGGGACACTGCGTCTTAAAAGCGTGGCTATGCACGGGTCGAAAAAGCAAAAAGCCCAGCTAAAAAGCTGGGCTAAGTGCTTGAATCTGTTGGTTGCGGGGACAGGATTTGAACCTGTGACCTTCGGGTTATGAGCCCGACGAGCTACCGAGCTGCTCCACCCCGCGTCGGAAGCAATCAATCATATTTGAAAATCGCAGTCCGCGCAAGCGACCTGGCATGGAAGTTGCCGGGTCGCTGCGCTTCATGCGTCCGGCGCGCTGTCGGACTCGGTCGAGTGCAGGGTACTGTCCTCGAGCGCCTGCAGTTCGGCTGCTGCCTGCGCGGCGCGGTCAGCCTGGTCCATCGCGTCCTTGGCTTTGCGTGCCTGGTGGAACGCCAAGCCAGTGCCCGCCGGGATCAAACGACCGACGATGACGTTTTCCTTCAGGCCGCGCAGGGCGTCACGCTTGCCCATGATGGCCGCTTCGGTCAGCACACGCGTAGTTTCCTGGAAGGACGCGGCGGAGATGAAGCTATCGGTGGACAGGCTGGCCTTGGTGATGCCCAGCAGCAGGTTGTTGAAGGTGGCGGGCATCTTGCCTTCGCGCAGGAGTTCGTCGTTGCGGGCCAGCACCTGTGAGCGCTCGACCTGTTCGCCAGCGATGTAGTCGCTGTCACCCGGATCTTTGATTTCCACCCGGCGCAGCATCTGGCGCACGATCACTTCGATGTGCTTGTCGTTGATCTTGACGCCCTGCAGACGGTAGACGTCCTGGACCTCGTCGACGATGTAGCGGGCCAGCGCTTCCACGCCGAGCAGCCGCAGGATATCCTGCGGCTCTGCGGGGCCGTCGACGATGAGTTCGCCCTTGTTGACGACCTGGCCTTCGTGCACCAGGATGTTTTTCTCCTTCGGGATGAGGAATTCGCTCGAGTTGCCGTCGAGGTCGGTGATGATCAGGCGCACCTTGCCCTTGGTTTCCTTGCCGAAGGACACGGTGCCGGTGGTTTCGGCCAGCATGCCGGCATCCTTGGGCGAGCGGGCCTCGAACAGTTCGGCCACACGCGGTAGACCGCCGGTGATGTCTCGGGTCTTCTGGCCTTCCATCGGGATGCGCGCGAGCACCTCTCCCGGGCCGACGTCCTGACCGTCGCGCACCTGGATCAGCGCGCCCACGGTAAAGCCAATGGTCACGGCATGATCTGTACCGGGAATCTTGACCTCATGCCCCTGCTCGTTGAGCAGCTTGACCTGCGGGCGCACCACCTTGGCGGAACCGCGACGCTTGGGGTCGATGACCACGAGGGTGGACAGGCCGGTGACCTCGTCGACCTGCTTGGCCACGGTCACGCCTTCTTCGACATTCTCGAATTTCACCCGCCCGGCATATTCGGTGATGATTGGCCGGGTCAGCGGATCCCAGTTGGCCACCAGGGTGCCGGCCTTGATGACCATGCCGTCCTTGACGAACAGGGTGGCACCGTACGGGACTTTGTGGCGTTCGCGCTCGCGGCCGTGGTCGTCGGTGACCAGCACTTCGCCCGAACGGGAGATGACCACCTGCTCGCCCTTGGTGTTGGTGACGTAGCGCATGGTGGCGGTGAATCGCACCGTGCCGGCGCTCTTGGCTTCCACGCTGGAGGCGACCGCCGCACGCGACGCGGCGCCACCGATGTGGAAGGTGCGCATGGTCAGCTGGGTGCCGGGCTCGCCGATGGACTGCGCGGCGATCACGCCAACCGCCTCGCCGTTGGTCACCAGGGTACCGCGGCCCAGGTCGCGGCCGTAGCACTTGGCACAGATGCCGTAGCGGGTTTCGCAGGTCAGCGCGGTGCGCACCTTGATTTCGTCGATGCCGGCGGCTTCGACCAGGTCGAGCGCATCCTCGTCGAGCATCTCGCCAGCGGGGACGATGACCTCCTGCGTTTCCGGGTTGACCACGTCCACCGCGGCCACTCGACCGAGCACGCGGTCGCGCAGCGATTCGATGACTTCACCGCCTTCGACCAGCGCACGCATATTGCTGCCGTTGGCCGTGCCGCAGTCGTGCTCGGTGACCACCAGATCCTGCGTCACATCCACAAGGCGGCGGGTCAGATAGCCGGAGTTGGCGGTCTTGAGCGCCGTGTCGGCCAGCCCCTTGCGCGCGCCGTGCGTGGAGATGAAGTACTGCAGCACGTTCAGCCCTTCGCGGAAGTTCGCGGTGATGGGCGTCTCGATGATCGAGCCGTCGGGCTTGGCCATGAGGCCGCGCATGCCGGCGAGCTGGCGGATCTGCGCCGCAGAACCGCGTGCGCCCGAGTCGGCCATCATGTAGATGGAGTTGAACGATTCCTGCCGCACCTCGTTGCCGTGCCGGTCCTTGACCGTCTGGTTGGACAGGTGGTTCATCAGCGCCTTACCGACTTCGTCACCGGCGCGACCCCAGATATCGACCACCTTGTTGTAGCGCTCGCCCTGCGTCACCAGGCCGGAGGCGTATTGCTGCTCGATCTCTTTGACCTCTTTTTCCGCACGCGAAATAACCTTGTACTTCTCCTCGGGGATCAGCATGTCGTCGATGCTGATCGAGATGCCGGCCTTGGTCGCCAGTGAGAAGCCCGCCTGCAGCAGCTTGTCGGCGAAGATCGCGGTTTCGCGCAGGCCGCAACGCCGGAACGAGGCATTGATCAGGCGGGAGATTTCTTTTTTCTTCAGCGCCTTGTTCATCAGGCTGAACGGCAGACCCTTGGGCAGGATTTCCGACAGCAGCGCACGGCCCACGGTAGTCTCGACCAGCGTGGTCTTGGGCGTGAGGCTTGCGGTGGCCTTGTCCTTCTCATACTCGGTCAGGCGCACGCTGATGCGGCTGGTGATTTCCACTTCCTTGGCGTCGAGCGCGCGCTGCACCTCGGCCACGTCGGCAAACACAATGCCCTCGCCCTTGCCGTTGATGCGCTCGCGCGTGGCGTAATACAGCCCGAGCACCATGTCCTGCGATGGCACGATCGACGGCTCGCCGTTGGCCGGAAACAGGATATTGTTCGACGCCAGCATCAGCGCGCGCGCCTCGATCTGCGCCTCGAGCGACAGCGGCACGTGCACCGCCATCTGGTCACCGTCGAAGTCGGCGTTGAACGCCGCGCACACCAGCGGATGCAGCTGAATGGCCTTGCCTTCGATCAGCAGCGGCTCGAACGCCTGGATGCCCAGGCGGTGCAGCGTTGGCGCGCGGTTGAGCAGCACCGGATGCTCGCGGATGACCTCTTCGAGAATGTCCCAGACGATCGGCGTCTGCGCCTCGACTTCCTTCTTGGCCGCCTTGATGGTGGTGGCCACGCCCATGGTTTCGAGTTTGTGGAAGATGAAGGGCTTGAACAGTTCGAGCGCCATCAGCTTGGGCAGGCCGCACTGATGCAGCTTGAGGGTCGGGCCCACGGTGATGACCGAGCGGCCCGAGTAGTCCACGCGCTTGCCGAGCAGATTCTGGCGGAAGCGCCCACTCTTGCCCTTGATCATGTCGGCCAGCGATTTAAGCGGACGCTTGTTCTGCCCGACCATCGCCTTGCCGCGGCGCCCGTTGTCGAGCAGCGAGTCCACGGCCTCCTGCAGCATGCGCTTTTCGTTGCGCACGATGATTTCCGGCGCCGAGAGCTCGAGCAGGCGGCGCAGGCGGTTGTTGCGGTTGATCACCCGGCGGTACAGGTCGTTGAGGTCCGAGGTGGCAAAGCGCCCACCGTCCAGGGGCACCAGCGGCCGCAGATCGGGCGGCAGCACCGGCAGCACGGTCATGATCATCCATTCAGGCTTGGTGCCCGAGTCCTTGAACGCCTGCAGCACCTTGAGCCGCTTGACGTTTTTTTTCACCTTGGTGTCCGAGCCGGTCATGTCGCCGCGCAGCTTCTCGATCTCCAGGTCAAGATCCATGTTGTGCAGCAGCGCATGGATACCCTCGGCACCCATCTGCGCGACGAATTCGTCGCCGAACTCGCTGCGCCTGGTGGCGTACTCTTCTTCGGAGAGCACCTGCCCGGCCTTTAGAGGGGTCATGCCCGGATCGACGACCACATAGGCTTCGAAATACAGCACCCGCTCGATGTCGCGCAGTGCCATGTCGAGCACGATGCCCAGGCGGGACGGCAGGCTCTTGAGGAACCAGATGTGCGCCACCGGGCTGGCCATCTCGATGTGCCCCATGCGCTCGCGGCGCACCTTGCTCTGCGTGACTTCGACCCCGCATTTCTCGCAGATCACGCCGCGATGCTTCAGGCGCTTGTATTTGCCGCACAGGCACTCGTAGTCCTTGATCGGGCCGAAAATCTTGGCGCAGAACAGGCCGTCGCGCTCAGGCTTGAACGTGCGGTAGTTGATAGTCTCGGGTTTTTTCACCTCACCGAACGACCAGGAACGGATCTTTTCCGGCGACGCCAGGCCGATGCGGATGGCGTCGAAATGCTCATCCTGGTGAAACTGCTTGAACAGGTCGAGTAGCGCTTTCATGCTTTCACTCCTTCAGTTGCCCGCCGGGTGCGCCCAGGGCGCCCGGCACGGCATCGATCAATTGCGTTCGAGTTCGATGTCCAGACCCAGGGAACGGATTTCCTTGATCAGCACGTTGAACGACTCGGGCATCCCGGCCTCGATGATGTGGTCGCCCTTGACGATGTTCTCGTACATCTTGGTGCGCCCCTGGGTGTCATCGGACTTGACGGTGAGCATTTCTTGCAGCACGTAAGACGCACCATAGGCCTCGAGCGCCCAGACTTCCATCTCGCCAAAGCGCTGGCCACCGAACTGCGCCTTACCACCCAGCGGTTGCTGGGTGACCAGCGAGTACGGGCCGGTGGAACGGGCGTGCATCTTGTCGTCGACCAGGTGGTGCAGCTTGAGCATGTGCATGATGCCCACGGTCACCGGACGCTCGAACGCTTCGCCGGTGCGGCCGTCGATGAGCGTGACCTGTTTTTTCGATGCAGTGAGTTGCAGTTTCTGCGCGATGTCGTCCGGGTAGGCCAGATCGAGCATCTGGCCGATCTCGGCCTCGCTGGCGCCGTCGAATACCGGGCTGGCAATCGGCAGGCCGGCCTTGAGATTATTGGCCAGCTCCAGGATCTCGGCGTCGCTGAGCGCGTCGAGCTTCTCCTGCTTGCCGCTGAAGTTGTACAGCGTGCCCAGAAACTTGCGCAGCTCAGCCGCCTTGGCATGCGCCTGCAGCATGTCGTCGATACGCTTGCCGATGCCCACCGAAGCCCAGCCGAGGTGAGTTTCGAGAATCTGCCCGATATTCATCCGCGAGGGCACGCCCAACGGATTGAGCACGATGTCCACCGGGGTGCCGTCGGGCATGTGCGGCATGTCCTCGACCGGAACGATTTTGGACACCACACCCTTGTTGCCGTGGCGGCCGGCCATCTTGTCACCGGGCTGCAGCCGGCGCTTGACCGCCAGGTAGACCTTGACCATCTTGAGCACACCGGTGGGCAGTTCGTCGCCCTGCGTGAGCTTGCGGCGCTTTTCCTCGAACATCAGGTCGAAGGCGTGGCGGCGCTTTTCCAGTGAGTCCTTGAGCTGTTCCATCTGCTGCGCCAACGCCTCGTCGGCCGGACGGATGTCGAACCAGTGATAGCGTTCGATCTCGTTCAGATAGTCGGCGGTGATGGTCGCGCCCTTGGCCAGCTTGTTCGGGCCACCGTTGGCGGTCTTGCCGGTGAGCAGCTTGGCCAGACGATCGAAGGTGTCAGCCTCGACGATGCGCATCTGGTCGCTCAGGTCCAGGCGGTAGCGCTTGAGTTCGTCGTCGATGATCTGCTGCGCCCGTTTGTCGCGCGGGATGCCTTCACGGGTGAAGACCTGCACGTCGATCACGGTGCCGTACATGCCCGAGGGCACGCGCAGCGAGGTGTCCTTTACGTCGGAGGCCTTCTCGCCGAAGATCGCGCGCAGCAGCTTCTCTTCCGGCGTGAGCTGGGTTTCGCCCTTGGGCGTGACCTTGCCGACCAGCACGTCGCCCGCCTCGACCTCGGCGCCGACATAGATGATGCCCGACTCGTCCAGCCGCGCGAGCTGGTGTTCGGACAGATTGGGAATGTCGCGGGTGATTTCTTCTGCGCCCAGCTTGGTGTCGCGGGCCGGCACACTCAGCTCCTCGATGTGGATCGAGGTGAAGCGGTCTTCGGCCACCACGCGCTCGGACAACAGGATGGAGTCTTCATAGTTGTAGCCGTTCCACGGCATGAAGGCCACCAGCATATTCTGTCCCAGCGCCAGCTCGCCCAGATCGGTGGAGGCACCGTCGGCGATGACGTCACCCTTGGCCAGCCGGTCGCCACGCTTGACCAGCGGACGCTGGTGGATGTTGGTGTTCTGGTTGGAGCGTTGGTACTTGATGAGGTTGTAGATGTCCACCCCGACCTCACCGGCCTGGGTTTCATCGTCATTGACCCGCACCACGATGCGGGCGCTGTCGACATAATCGACCACACCACCGCGCAGCGCGGTGACCACGGTGCCCGAGTCGACCGCGGTCACACGCTCGACCCCGGTGCCGACCAGCGGCTTTTCCGGGCGCAGCACCGGCACCGCCTGGCGCTGCATGTTCGCGCCCATCAGCGCGCGGTTGGCGTCGTCGTGCTCGAGGAAGGGCACGAGCGAGGCGGCCACCGAGACGATCTGGCTGGGTGAGACGTCCATGTACTGTACGCGCTCGGGCGAGACCATGATGGACTCGCCCGCCGCACGCGCCGACACCAGCTCGTCGTTGAGCATCCCGTTTTCGTCCATGCCGGCATTGGCCTGCGCGATGACGAACTTGCCTTCCTCGATCGCCGACAGGTAGTCGATCTGGTCAGTCACCTTGCGGTCGATCACGCGGCGATACGGCGTCTCGATGAAGCCGTATTCATTGAGCCGTGCGAACAGCGCAAGCGAGTTGATCAGGCCGATGTTCGGCCCTTCCGGCGTTTCGATCGGGCAGACGCGGCCGTAGTGGGTGGGATGCACGTCGCGCACCTCGAAGCCGGCGCGCTCGCGGGTCAGACCGCCGGGACCGAGCGCCGACACCCGCCGTTTGTGCGTGATTTCCGACAGCGGGTTGGTCTGATCCATGAACTGCGACAGCTGGCTCGAGCCGAAAAACTCCTTGATCGCCGCGGAAATGGGCTTGGAGTTGATGAAGTCGTGCGGCATCAGATTTTCGGTCTCGGCCTGGCCCAGGCGCTCCTTGACCGCGCGCTCGATCCGCGCCAGCCCCGCACGGAACTGGTTTTCCGCCAGTTCGCCGACGCAGCGAACGCGGCGGTTGCCCAGGTGATCGATGTCATCGACCTCGCCGCGGCCATTGCGCAGATCGACCAGGGTCTTGATCACCGCCATGATGTCCTCGTGCGACAGCACCATGTCGCCCTCGACCTCCTCGCGGCCGAGGCGGCGGTTGAACTTCATGCGACCTACGCGTGACAGGTCGTAGGCATCGGGGTCGAAGAACAGGCGGTTGAACAGCGCCTCGACCGCATCCTCGGTCGGCGGCTCGCCGGGGCGCATCATGCGGTAGATCGCCACCTTCGCGGCGAGCTGGTCGGCCACTTCGTCGATGCGCAGGGTTTGCGAGATGAACGCACCCTGATCGAGGTCGTTGACATAGAGGGTCTGGATCTGCTGGATGCCGGCTTCGCGGATTTTTTTCAGCAGCGGCTCGGTCAGCTCGTCGTTGGCCCTGGCGACAATCTCGCCGGTATCCGGCGACACCAGGTTCTTCGCCAGCACCTTGCCGATGAGAAAGTCCTCGGGAACCGACAGGCGCTGCGTGCCGCTTTGCTCGAGCTCGCGCAAGTGGCGGCTGTTGATGCGCTTGTCCTTGGCAACCACCACTTTGCCGTTCTTGTCGACGATGTCAAAGCGTGCGACCTCGCCCTTGAAGTGATCCGGCACGAATTCGAGCAGCGCGCCGTCGTCCATCAGCTGCATGTGGTCGAAGGCGAAGAAATGCGCGAGGATCTGCTCGGGATTCAGTCCAAGGGCCTTGAGCAGAATGGTCACCGGCATCTTGCGGCGACGGTCGACACGGAAATACAGGATGTCCTTGGCGTCGAATTCAAAGTCCAGCCACGAGCCGCGGTAAGGAATGATGCGCGCGGAGAACAGCAGCTTGCCCGAGCTGTGGGTCTTGCCCTTGTCGTGCTCGAAGAACACGCCGGGCGAGCGGTGCAGCTGGCTGACGATCACCCGTTCTGTGCCGTTGATGATGAACGAGCCCTTGTCGGTCATGAGCGGAATCTCGCCCATGTAGACCTCCTGCTCCTTCACTTCCTTGACCGTGGGCTTGGCCGCCTCGCGGTCCATGACGATTAGCCGCACCTTGGCGCGCAACGCGCTGGCATAGGTCAGCCCGCGCTGCTGGCACTCGCGCACGTCGAACACCGGCTTGGCCAAGGTGTAGCCGTGGTATTCCATGCGCACGTTCTGGTTGTGCGACACGATGGGGAAAATGGCGCGAAACGCCGCCTCCAGACCTTCGTCCTTGCGTTGCGCGGGCGGGAGATCTTTCTGCAGAAAGGCCTCGTAAGAGTTGATCTGCGTAGCCAGCAGATAGGGAACATCCAGGACGCTCTGGCGGCTGCCAAAACTCTTCCGAATGCGCTTTTTCTCAGTGAACGAGTAGGACATGGATACGCTCCGCTCCACAGGGACAAAATCAGTTGTCGCATGGCCCGGGAATCACCCAGACCATGGGGCAACCGCTCTGCCGGCACGAACCGGCAGAAAGCGCGAAAGCCCGGAAAGCCGATTCGACTTTCCGGGCCCGCGCAACGCCAGGGGCTTACTTGATTTCGGCCTTGGCGCCAGCTTCCTCGAGCTTCTTCTTGGCGGCTTCGGCGTCCGCCTTGGCAATGCCTTCCTTGACCGCCTTGGGCGCGCCATCGACCAGGTCCTTGGCCTCCTTCAGGCCCAGGCCGGTGAGCTCGCGCACCGCCTTGATCACGCTGACCTTGTTGGCACCGGCTTCGAGCAGCATTACGGTGAATTCGGTCTGCTCCTCGGCCGGAGCGGCTGCGGCACCGCCCGCGCCCGGGGCAGCCACGGCCATCGCCGCGGCGGACACGCCGAATTTTTCTTCGAACGCCTTGACCAGGTCGTTGAGTTCCATGACGGTCATGTTGCCGACCGCATCGAGAATGTCTTGTTGAGAAATCGCCATGTGTTGACTCCGAGAGAATGGTTTGGATGAAAGGGGGGGAGGCTGCAGCCCGGTTAGGCCGCGGCTTGCTCTTCGCGTTTTTTCGCCAGTTGACCCAGTGCCACGGCAAAGCCGGACACCGGCGCCTTCATGACCCCCAGCAGACGCGCCAGCAGCACGTCGCGCGGCGGGATGCTGGCGAGGTCTTTGACGCCAGCAGGATCGAGTGGCTTGCCGTTGACCATGCCGGAGCGGATCACCAGCTTGTCGTTGGTCTTGGCAAAGTCGTGGATGACCCGCGCCGCGGCCACGGCATCTTCGGAAAATCCGTAGATCAGCGGCCCGGTCATGTCTGCGGCAATCGGCTCGCACGGCGTGCCCTTGACGGCGCGTCGCGCCAGGGTGTTCTTGAACACCCGCAGGTGCACCCCGTTTTCGCGAGCCTGCTTGCGCAGCTTGGTCATCTGCTCGACTGCAATGCCGCGGTACTCGGCCAGCACCAAGGACTGGGCCTTGGCCGCCAGCGCCGAGATTTCCTCGACTGAGGCTTGCTTTTCAGAGCGGTTGAGACTCAAGATTGACTCCTGAAGAAATTGCCTTGCACCGGTTGGTGCAGGGCGCCTGTACAAGCGTCCTCTGGAGTGACCACGGGCCGGGTTCGCACCTTGCCCATTCTCTCGTCCAGCGGGTTCGCCATCTGCGCAGGCCTGGCTCCGCATGCGGATGCCGAATTAAGCGGGGCGAGCGCCTCGCGCCTGCGGTCTTGGATCGCCCGGGGCGACGCAAGCATCGCCCCGGCCCACCAATTCCTGTCCGCCGTGGCTTGCGCCTTGGCGGGTTCAAACATCACTGCCCAGCCACCGCCGCATTCACCGTGGCGGTATCGACGCGCACGCCCACGCCCATGGTTGACGACAGCGCCACCTTTTTCAAATAGACCCCTTTGGCCGCCTGCGGACGCGCCTTTTGCAGCGCGTCGATCAGTGCGGTGAGATTGCTGCGCAGGGCATCGGCACCGAACGAGGCTCGGCCGATCGTGCCGTGCACGATACCCGCCTTGTCCGCACGGAACTGCACCTGGCCGGCTTTGGCGTTCTTCACCGCGGTAGCCACATCGGGAGTGACCGTGCCGACCTTGGGGTTGGGCATCAGGCCGCGCGGGCCGAGAATCTGACCCAGGGTACCAACCACGCGCATCGCGTCGGGGGAGGCGATGACCACATCAAAATTGAGATTGCCGGCCTTGATCTGCTCGGCCAGGTCGTCGAAGCCGACGATATCGGCGCCGGCGGCCTTGGCCTCCTCGGCCTTGGCGCCCTGCGCGAACACCGCCACGCGCTTGACCTTGCCAGTCCCGGCAGGCAGCACCACCGAGCCGCGCACGACCTGGTCGGACTTGCGGGTATCCACACCCAGGCTCACGGCCACATCGATCGACTCGTCGAATTTGGCCACCGCGCATTCCTTGACCAAGGCCAGCGCATCATCGAGCGCGTAGAGCTTGTTGGAATCGACCTTGGCGCGCAAGGCTGCATAACGTTTGGACATCTTGGCCATTTACACGCCCTCCACGGTCACGCCCATCGAGCGGGCCGTCCCCGCGATGGTGCGAACCGCCGCGTCCAGATCGGCGGCGGTCAGGTCCTTCATCTTGGTGTTGGCGATCTCCTCGAGCTGCGCGCGGGTGATCTTGCCCACCTTGTCGGTCAGCGGCTTGGCCGAACCCTTTTCGAGCTTGAGCGCCTTCTTGATCAGTACACCGGCCGGCGGGGTCTTGATGACGAAGGTGAACGACTTGTCCGCGTAGGCGGTGATCACCACCGGCAGCGCCAGACCGGGCTCGACACCCTGGGTCTGCGCGTTGAACGCCTTGCAGAACTCCATGATGTTGAGGCCGCGCTGACCGAGTGCCGGGCCGATCGGCGGCGAAGGATTGGCTTTACCAGCCGGGACTTGCAGCTTGATAAAGCCGACGATTTTCTTTGCCATATGGACTCCAGATGGGTGCGAGCGCCTGGTTCACAGGCTCCCCGGAATCCGCCCTTCGATGAAGCGCTGCGACCCGGGCGGGTCTGGACGCAGCGCATGGCGCCGAGACAGCGTCCCGGCGTCGTACCGCAGGTCGGGCTACAAGCGCTCGACTTGCTGAAACTCCAGCTCCACCGGCGTGGCGCGACCGAAAATGGTGACCGAGACGCGCAGGCGGGATTTTTCGTAGTTCACCTCTTCGACATTGCCATTGAAGTCGGTGAACGGGCCTTCCTTGATGCGCACCATCTCGCCGACCTCGAACTGCACCTTGGGCCGTGGTTTTTCTGCACCCTCCTGCATCTGGCTCATGATTTTGTTGACATCGGCCTCGCTGATCGGCACCGGGCGGTTCTTCGCTCCGCCGACGAAACCGGTCACCTTGCTGGTGTGCTTGACCAGATGCCAGGTGGCGTCATCCATCTCCATTTCCACCAGCACATAGCCGGGGAAAAAGCGACGCTCGGTGATGCTCTTGTGGCCGTTCTTGATCTCGACCACTTCCTCGGTCGGCACCAGGATGCGACCAAACTTAGACTGCATGCCAGAGCGCTCGATGCGCTCCATCAGATTGCGCTGCACCGCTTTTTCCATGCCCGAGTAGGCATGGACGACATACCACTGCTTGCCGGGCTGAGCGGTTTTGGACTGCGTCTGTGCCATTGTCATGCTCCTAACGCTTCCAACCCAAAATCAGGTCGTAGAGCACATATTCCAGTGATTTGTCCGTGATCCAGAGGAACAGCGCCATCAGGATGACGAAGGCGAACACGATGCCGGTCATCTGCATCGCCTCTTTGCGGGTCGGCCAGACCACCTTGCGGGTTTCGCGAATGGCGTCCTGCCCGTAGGCAATCAGCGCTCGACCCGGCTCGGACAGAAGAAACGCGATCGCCGCCCCCGCCAGCAGCGCCAGCAGCACCAGGACCCGCACCCACATCGGCTGACTGCCCAGGCCATAGAACAAGCCCAGCGCCGCCAGCAGCAGGACGGCGGCCGCCACCAGCTTGGCTTTGTCCGCCCCGGTGGAGACGGTTTCGACAGACGGATTTGCCATACGGATTTACGCGCGTTCAGCCCCGATTCGACTCGGAGTGGCAGGGGCAGAGGGAATCGAACCCCCAACCTTCGGTTTTGGAGACCGACGCTCTGCCAATTGAGCTATGCCCCTGTGTCTTCTGGCATGAAAGCCGTTGCCCGCGAAACAGACAACGGCCACGATTCAAACAGATCCAGGCGCGCCATGCTGGCCGCGCCACAAAAACCATGTTTCAAGCGGACGGCGTCACTCGATGATCTTCGACACCACGCCGGCGCCGACGGTGCGGCCGCCTTCGCGGATGGCAAAGCGCAGACCTTCTTCCATCGCGACCGGGGCGATGAGCTTGACGGTGATCTGCACGTTGTCGCCGGGCATGACCATCTCCTTGTCCTTGGGCAGCTCCACCGCACCGGTTACGTCGGTGGTGCGGAAGTAGAACTGCGGACGGTAGTTGTTGAAGAAGGGGGTGTGACGGCCGCCTTCGTCCTTTGAGAGGACGTAGATCTCGGCGGTGAAGTGGGTGTGGGGCTTGACCGAGCCGGGCTTGCACAGCACCTGGCCGCGCTCGACTTCTTCGCGCTTGGTGCCGCGCAGCAGAATGCCGACGTTGTCGCCAGCCTGGCCTTGGTCGAGCAGCTTGCGGAACATTTCCACGCCGGTGCAGGTGGTTTTCTGGGTGGGGCGCAGACCGACGATTTCGATTTCTTCGCCGACCTTGATGACGCCGCGCTCGATCCGCCCGGTCACCACGGTGCCGCGGCCGGAGATGGAGAAGACGTCCTCGACAGGCATGAGGAAGGCGCCGTCAACGGCGCGCTCGGGCGTGGGGATGTAGCTGTCAAGGGCGTCGGCCAGACGGAAGATGGCTTGTTCGCCCAGCTCGCCTTTGTCGCCTTCGAGGGCAAGTTTGGCCGAGCCTTTGATGATGGGGGTGTCGTCTCCAGGGAAGTCGTATTTGGACAGGAGTTCGCGCACTTCCATCTCGACGAGTTCGAGCAGCTCGGCGTCATCGACCATGTCGCATTTGTTGAGGAAGACAACGATGTAGGGCACACCCACCTGACGGGCCAGCAGAATGTGCTCGCGCGTCTGGGGCATGGGGCCGTCGGCCGCAGAGACCACCAAAATGGCGCCGTCCATCTGGGCAGCCCCGGTAATCATGTTCTTGACGTAGTCGGCATGGCCAGGGCAGTCGACGTGGGCGTAGTGCCGGTTGGCAGTCTCGTATTCGACGTGGGCGGTGTTGATGGTGATGCCACGAGCCTTCTCTTCAGGAGCGGCGTCGATCTCGTCGTACTTCTTGGCCGAACCACCATACTTGGCCGACAGCACGGTGGTGATGGCCGCCGTCAGCGTGGTCTTGCCGTGGTCGACGTGACCAATCGTGCCCACGTTGACGTGCGGCTTGGTCCGCTCAAACTTTTCCTTCGCCATGATTCAAACTCCTCAAGCCAACAAAGATCGACAAATCAAGAACATATCAATTGGTGCCCATGGCGGGAATCGGACCCGCGACCTCTCCCTTACCAAGGGAGTGCTCTACCACTGAGCCACATGGGCCTGAACGCTCGCGCGCTCGAGTTCAAACCGTTGCCGCGACGCAGCATGCGCGCCTGGAGCGGGAGACGGGAATCGAACCCGCGTCATTAGCTTGGAAGGCTAAGGTTCTACCATTGAACTACTCCCGCCTCGCCGCACTTTGCTTGCACCACCGCGGTGCGACCGGTGCCGCCGCCCGACATTGCCGCACCCGCAGCATTCCGCTGCGCTTGCGGCAATGCACCACACATTCCTGCGCCTGGTGGAGAGGGCTGGATTCGAACCAGCGTACTCGTTAGAGGGCAGATTTACAGTCTGCTGCCATTAACCACTCGGCCACCTCTCCGAGGCGAACCGCAGATTCTCGGAGATTTTTTCAGCGGTGTCAAATCAAAGGGGTTCGGGCGCCGAGAAAAACAGCCTGCGCAGCGCCTGGCCCGGGTCGGGCGCGCGCATGAAAGCCTCGCCAACCAGAAAAGCCTGCACCCCAGCCGATCGCATGCGGCGCACATCATCCGGTGCCAGGATGCCGCTTTCGGTGACCACCAGGCGGTCCGGCGGAATGCGCGGCAGCAGATCCAAGGTGACATCGAGCCGGGTGTCGAAGGTGCGCAAATTGCGGTTGTTGATGCCCAGCAGCGGAGTGCGCAGGGTCAGCGCGGCGTCCAGCTCGTTGGCGTCGTGCACTTCGACCAGCACGTTCAGCCCCCAAGCATGCGCCTGCGCCTCCAGGTCGCGCAGGCGTGATGCCGGCATGGCCGCGGCAATCAGCAAAATACAGTCGGCCTGCATCGCCGCGGCCTCGGCAATCTGGTAGGCGTCGATGATGAAATCCTTACGCAACACCGGCAGGGGGCAGGCGGCCCGCGCCTGCTGCAAAAACGCGGCATCCCCCTGGAAGTACTGCACATCGGTCAACACCGACAGACAGGCCGCGCCCGCTTCGGCGTAACTGCGCGCGATCGCCGCCGGATCGAAATCGGCCCGCAGCACGCCGCGCGACGGGCTGGCCCTCTTGATTTCGGCAATGACCGCAGGTCCGCCCTGCGCGACCCGGCGCTGCAAGGCGCCGGCAAATCCGCGGGGCGGGTCGCGCTGCGCGGCAAGCTCGCGCAGGGCTTCGAGCGGACGACGCCGACGATTGACAGCGATTTCTTCGGCTTTGGTGGCCAGGATGCGCTGCAGAATATCGCTCACGCTACCACCTGCGGAGTCTGCAACGCACGGGTCACGCGCACGAATTCCTGCAGCTTGTCGCGCGCCTCGCCGCGGGAGATGGCTTCGCGGGCCAGCTGCACGCCGTCGGCAAGACTCGTGGCCACATTGGCGGCGTAGAGCGCCACCCCGGCGTTGAGGGCAACAATGTCGCGCGCCGGGCCGTCGACGTCGTTGAGCGCCTCGTGCATGATTTCGATCGATTGTGCCGGACCATCGACCCGCAGCGCATCCAGCGGAGCAGCCTTGAGCCCCAGGTCGCCGGGATGGATGGTGTATTCGGTGATCTGGCCGTTTTTCAGCTCGCCCACCAGCGTCTCGCCAGACAGCGACACCTCGTCGAGCCCGTCCAGGCCGTGCACCACCACCGCATGCTCGCTGCCTAGGCGCTGCAGCACCCGCACCAGAATGCCCACCAGATCGGGATGAAACACACCGAGCAGTTGATTGGGCGCGCCCGCCGGGTTGGTCAACGGCCCGAGGATGTTGAAAATGGTGCGCACCCCCAGTTCCTTGCGCACCGGCGCGGCATGTTTCATCGCCGGATGGTGGTTGGGCGCGAACATGAAGCCGATGCCACACTGCGCTAGGCTTTGCGCCACCTGCTCGGCAGTCAGCTGGATGCTCGCACCAAGCGCCTCGAGCGCATCGGCCGAGCCGGAAGAGGAACTCACGCTGCGCCCGCCGTGCTTGGCGACCCGGGCGCCGGCCGCAGCAGCGACGAACATGCTGGCGGTGGAAATATTGAACGTGCGCGCCGCATCGCCTCCGGTGCCGACGATGTCGACCAACCGCGTCTTGTCGGCCACCTCGACCGGCGTTGCGAACTCGCGCATCACCGCGGCCGCCGCGGCAATCTCGCCGATGGTCTCCTTTTTCACCCGCAGGCCGGTGATGATCGCTGCCATCATGACGGGCGACATCTCCCCGGTCATGATGCGGCGCATCAGTGCGATCATCTCATCGTGGAAGATTTCCCGGTGCTCGATGACGCGCACCAGCGCGTCGTGATTACTGATGGTCATGGAAATGGGTTTCTTTCATCGCCAGAAAATTCTGCAGCAGCTTGTGGCCGTGCTCGGTCTCGATGGACTCGGGGTGGAACTGCACGCCCTCGATCGCAAAATGCCGATGGCGCACCCCCATGATCTCGCCGTCCTCGGTCTGCGCGGTGACCTCCAGACAGGCCGGCAGGCTCTCGCGCTCGATCGCCAGCGAGTGATAGCGCACCACGGTATAGGGACTGGGCAGATCGGCGAACACGCCCCGGCCGTCGTGGCTGACCGGGCTGGTCTTGCCGTGCATGATCTGCCGGGCACGCACGATCCGGCCGCCAAACGCCGCCCCGATGGCCTGATGCCCAAGGCACACGCCCAGGATAGGCAGACGTCCAGCGAAATACTGCAGCACCGGCACCGAAATCCCCGCTTCGGCGGGGGAGCACGGGCCCGGTGAAATGACGATGCGCTGCGGATTGAGCGCGGCGATGGCCTTGAGGTCGATCTGGTCGTTGCGCACCGTGTGCACCTCCTGGCCAAGCTCGCCGAAGTATTGCACCAGGTTGTAGGTGAAGCTGTCGTAGTTGTCGATCATTAGCAGCATATCAATCCTAACTCATTGACAATAAATATTTTGTCTGCTTGGCGCGCTTTTTGTACCCGTTGATGTGCCCGGTTTTTTCGCCGGAATACCTTGTTTGAACCTCCCGGCCAAACCACGCACACCCAAAAGCTTGAATTATCTCTGCGACGCGGGCCTGCGCTCAAATAGAAATGTGGGCTCTGTTGAATTTCGAGCGGGTTATCGTGCGTGAGGGTTGTGAAGTCAAGCTGGCCGGCGATGAAGAAGATGACGGTCTTGATCGCGTCGAAGCGGGTGAAGCTGCGAGCACGGCGCACACGACGTTGATCTGCTTGCGTTCGAGGAACTTGCGCAGTTGCTCCTTTTGGGCCCGTGCCCAAGCGGCACGCACGCGGGTCATGCGGGCGATAGGGCCGTGCAGATCGGCGCCGAACCCCGGAAGAAGAAACTGCCCTCGAACCGATTGACTCATCGGTCCAGGCTTTAATCACCCGGTCGTATCTGCCCGCGCGGCGCAGGCTGCATGAAGGACAGGAAGACGTCGGTCAAGAAAATGGCCAAGGCCCAACTCTGTCACGAACAGCACCGCGTTCGTCGCGTGCCTCAGCCCTCGTGCTGGCGACGCCCACTCGGGGCGTCCTCGGCCAGATCGCCAGCCAACGACGCCAGCGTCTCGGGCGGGATCATGGTGTGCGCGGGGTAGTGGGTGTGATCGCAGCCGAGCTTGACCGCGGCGCCGGCGCGGATCGCCGCGCGCATCGCCGAAGTGAACTCGAAGCGCAGGAAGTGCACCGCGCTGGTCTTGTCCGCGGTTTCGCGGTCGAGGTCTTCGTCGGCAATCGCATAGACCCGCCCGTAGCCCTCGACCTCGACGAACATGCGGTCTTCGATGCCAATCAGCCGCGCGAGCTCACGCCGCCGCTCGTTGACGTCAGGGTACTCGATCAACAGCGTGGCTTTCCAGTTGCTGCCATCGGGCACGAGCGGCGCGTAGGCGTCGATCTCCTGCTGGACCCCCTCTTCCTCAAAGATTTTTTCGATGCGCAGCATCTCCTGAATCTGGTAGCGCATCGACAACTCGCTTTCGAACTGCACTGCCAGATGCTCGCCCAAGTAGACGGTGCGCAGCTTGCGGTGGGCGATGACTTCGGCCTTGTGCGCCTTGCGCCACTTGCTGTAGGCCTCGAGGCTCATGAGGTTGTCGGGGGTGATTTTTCCGGTGAGTTGCATCGCGGTCTCCTCGTTCGGTCGGTGCGCAGCCGATGGACCCTTGTTCAGTCGAGCCCGTACGCCTCGCGCACCAGCGTCAGCGGGTGCTTGAGCGCGGGCACCCCGAGCTGGTTGACCTCGAACCCTTGCGCGATGTGGTGACCGCCGAGCGGGCAGTCCGAGCTGATGACGTCGGGCGCGCTGCCGTCCTTCATGCTCGCCATGGCCTTGAACACGGGTTTGCCGATTTTCATCGCCATCTGGTGCGTGGCCTTTTTCACGCCGAAGGTGCCGGCATGGCCCGAACAGCGCTCGACTGTGTTGAGCTCGGTGCCTGGGATGAACTTGAGCATTTCCTCGGTCTTGCGGCCGATGTTCTGCACCCGGCCGTGGCAGGGGATGTGGTAGCTGACCTTGCCGAGTGGTCGGCTAAAGTCGGTCTTGAGCAGACCGTCGCGCCGGCGCGCCCAGAGGTATTCGAACGGGTCCCACATGTGTGCCTTGACGAGCTGCACATCGGCATCGTCGGGGTACATCAGCGGGATTTCCTGCTTGAACATCAGCGCGCAGCTTGGCACTGCGGCGAGAATGGCGTAGCCCTCGCGGGCATAGCGTGCCAGCACAGGGATGTTGGCACGCTTGGCAGCATCGACCGATTCGAGGTCGCCAAGCTCGAGCTTGGGCATGCCGCAGCAGCGTTCTTTCTCGACGATGACGTAAGGGATCGCGTTATGGTCGAGGATTTTCAGCAAGTCCAGACCGATGCCCGGCTCGTTGTAGTTGATGTAACAGGTGGAGAAGATCGCCACCTTGCCCGGCGTTTTCTCGCCATCGACCACGTGCTGCGACTGGGCCTTCGGCGCTGCCGAACGAAAGCGTTTGCCTGCCAGCTCGGGCAGCCAAGCCTCCTTGTCGACCCCGGCGACCCGCTCCAGCACCCCGCGCACCGTTTTGTTGTGGATGGCGGCGTTGGCAGCCTGCACGACGATCGGAATGCCGGCGAACTGACCGTGCACATCGGTCGAGGCAAGCAGTCGCTCGGTCGTCTTCACCTCGCCCTTCTTGAACCGGATCGCCTTGGCGCGCAGCATGGTGTGTGGAAAGTCGAGGTTCCACGGGTGCGGCGGGGTGTACGGACACTTGGTCATGTAGCACAGGTCGCACAGATAGCACTGCTCGACAACCTTCCAGTAGTCCTTCTTGTCGACGCCATCGACCTCCATCGTCGCGCTGGCATCGACCAGATCGAACAGCGTGGGAAACGCGCCGCAGAGGTTGATGCAGCGCCGGCAGCCGTGGCAGATGTCGAAGATGCGCTCGAGCTCGGTCAGGCACTTGGCCTCGTCGTAGAAGTCGGGGTTTTTCCAGTCGAGCGGATGGCGGGTGGGGGCTTCGAGATTGCCTTCGGTGGCCATGGGTCGGCTTCCTCTTTTGGTCCTTGGTCCGGAGTTGCGCGCGGCGTCGTGCCGCTGTGCGTGGGGCACCGCATCCAGCGGCGCCCGACACCCAGCGCACGATTTATTCGACGAGCTCGTTCAGCGCCTTGGTGTAACGGTTGGCGTGCGAGCGCTCGGCCTTGGCCAACGTCTCGAACCAGTCGGCGATCTCGTCGAAGCCTTCCTCACGGGCGGTCTTGGCCATGCCCGGGTACATGTCGGTGTACTCGTGCGTTTCGCCGGCAACCGCCGACTCGAGGTTTTGCCGTGTGGTGCCGATCGGCATGCCGGTGGCCGGGTCGCCGGCCTGCTCCAGAAACTCGAGGTGGCCGTGGGCGTGGCCGGTCTCGCCTTCTGCGGTCGAGCGGAACAGCGCGGCGATGTCGTTTTGGCCCTCGACATCGGCCTTGTTGGCGAAGTAGAGGTAGCGCCGGTTGGCCATCGATTCGCCGGCAAAGGCGTCTTTGAGGCATTGCTCGGTGCGCGAGCCTTTGAGTGCTGGCATGAGATTCTCCTTGAAGGTGGTGGATGGGACCCTGTCGCATGCGGCTGTCGCCGCGCGACGACGCAACGATAGCCCCGGAAGATGACCAAGTCCAATTGGACGCAGCAATGTCCGGGATTGATCGCGACTATGGCAACGCGGGGCCCGACCTCGCTGCCTCCCCTGCCGCACTGCCTGGACAAGCGGCAGATGCGCCGGCGAGCGCGCACTGTGCGGCGAAGGTCTGCGGCTCGATCTGCAGCGTGACATGGGTGATCTCGAATGTCTCGTGCAGCATGTGCCCGGCCTGATCGAGCAGCACGGCGGAGTCGACCCCTTCGCGCACCTCGAGATGCGCGGTCAGTGCGATCTTGGAGGTCGACAGCGCCCAGACGTGCAAATCATGCAGCCCGACCACCCCCGGCTGCGCCAGCAGTCTGCCGCGCACGGCGGGCAGATCGACCGCCTGCGGCACGCCGTCGAACATCAGGTGCAGCGACTGCGAGAACAACGACCAGGTTCCCCACACCACCACCGCGGCGATCACCAGCGAAATCGCCGGATCCAGCCACTGCCAGCCCGTGGCCAGCACCACGACTGCGCCCACCACGACGCCGAGTGACACCAGTGCGTCGGCCGCCATGTGCAAAAAGGCACCGCGGATGTTGATATCGGTCTTCGCACCGGAGAAGAACAACCAGGCGGTGGCGCCATTGACCAGGATGCCCACCGCCGCGACGATGAGCACCGGCCATTCATCGACCAGCCCAGGATGGGTCAGGCGCTGGAATGCCTCGAACGCCAGCCCGCCCATGAGCACCAACAGCAGCGTGGCATTGGCAAAGCTCGCCAGGATGGAGGCACGCTGCCAGCCGTAAGTGTGGCGGTCGCTCGCCTGCAGCCGGCCGGCGGCCAGCCCGGCCCAGCCCAGCGCCAGCCCGCCGACATCGCCCAAGTTGTGCCCGGCGTCGGCCAGCAGCGCCAGCGATCCCGCGCGCCAGCCGACGATTGCTTCAACCGCGACGAAAACGAGGTTCAACCCGATGCCCAGCGCGAACCGAGCGCTGAAATCCTGCGGCAGCGTGTGATCGTGGTGGGTATGGTCGTGGTCGTGGTCGTGTTGCATGGCCGAACGATGGGGGTTGAGCGCAGCGCCTGCGGGTGTCGTCGAAGCCTCGAACTGTAGCCTGCCTGGCTGCGCTATGACGCGCTCCGGCATATGTGACAGATCGCATTTTTCTGTATCTCTCTGTGACAAACGCGGGGTCAAGTCAAGCGCGGCGAACTTACTGCGCCAGCCGCCCAGATCTGATTGCGAACCGTCAATCTTGCGGCTGACCTGCGGGCGCAGCATTTGCCAATGCAACACTGAATCAGTCCTTGTGATGCCGCGGGATGGGATGCAAGGCGCATACCGAGACAATAGCCCGAGCAATGGCCAGGAGGTGCAGCGCAGCAGCCCGGATGCGCAGCGCGCTGGGGACTTGTTCAGTGTTGCCCCAATTCCTTTCGACGAGAGCGCGAGTCATGCAAACGAATCGACAAGCCCGAGCCTGCCATCCATGGCACGCAGCATGGCGGCGGTTAACGCCCGTCACCCGCATTGCCACCTGCCTGCTGGCCTGCGCAGCAGTGGCCCATGCGCAGGACGCAGCCGGCTTTGTGGCGCACAGCGGTGTCCAGGTTCAGACTGCCGGGCCGTCGGCCGACGACTGGCATGTGGTGCCGGCTGCGGTGCCCACGGTAGGCCAGGGCGACGTAGGCAAGGAAATGCCGCAGGATCACAGCCAGTTTCCGCAGCTCAAGGGGCCGTTCACCTCACCCGAGCAGGTGACCCAGGCCTGCCTGAGCTGCCATACCGACGCGGCCAAGCAGGTCATGTCCACCATTCACTGGACCTGGAAGGCCTACGACCCAAAGACCAGGACGCTGGTGGGCAAGAACCACGTCTACAACAACTTCTGCGTCAGCCCGATCAGCAACGAGCAGTTCTGCACCGTGTGCCATGTGGGCTATGGCAGCACCGACCCGAACAAGTTCGTGCCGTTTGTCCACCGCAGCCAAGATCATGTGGACTGTCTGGTGTGCCACGACCAGACCAAGACCTACCACAAGATTCCGTTCATCGGCGGCAATCCGGCGATGGAAAAAATCGCGGTGCGTCCCGGCTGCGGCGAGGTGTACGGCACCGACAAGCCCTATGTCGAGGCCGAGGATCTGGCCAAGATCGCGCAGAGCGTCGGCGCGCCCACGCGCTACACCTGCGGCCAGTGCCACTTCTACGGCGGCGGCGGTGACGGCGTCAAGCACGGCGACATGGACAGCTCGCTGGTCAGCCCGTCGCGCACCGAGGACGTGCACATGGACGCCAAGGGCCTGAACTTCTCCTGCCAGCAATGCCACAAGACCGAGAACCACAATGTCAGCGGCTCGCGCTACGTCACCGACATGATGATCCACGATCGTCAGTTCATGCGCGGCAACCCGCACAACACCCAGGCAGCGAGCTGCGTGTCGTGCCACGGACAGACGCCGCACAAGGGCAACGACCTCAACAGCCAGATTCAGGCCGCGACGCTGAACATGCATACCCACGACATTGCGTGCGAGACCTGCCATATCCCCGAGTTCGCGCGCGGCGGCCTGCCGACCAAGATGGAGTGGAACTACGCCACCGCGGGCAAGCTCGCGCCCAACGGCTCGCCGCTGGTCATCAACGACCGCCACGGCTGGAACACCTATTGGGGCGTCAAAGGCAGCTTCAAGTGGGCGGTAAACGTGGTGCCGCAGTACCGCTGGTTCAACGGCGTGGAGCGCTGGATGAATGTCGGCGACAAGGTGCAGGACTTCAAGAACACCAACGGCGTGGTGCAGCTCAACGCGATCGAGGGCAGCCCGACCGACGGCAAGTCCAAGATCTTCCCGTTCAAGATCATGCGCAACAACCAGCCGTATGACACCCAGACGGGCATCCTCGCGGTGTTCCATTCCTTCGGTTTCGACAAAGACTCCTACACCATGAGTTACAACTGGCAGACCGCGATCGCCGCCGGGATGAAGGCCGCGCATCTGCCGTATTCCGGCCACTACGGCTTCGTCAAGACCGAGATGTACTGGCCGATCGAGCACATGGTCGCTCCCAAGACGCAGGCGCTCTCCTGCATGCAGTGCCACGCCAACGACGGCCGGTTGCAAAACATCGACGGCGTGTACATGCCGCACCGACCGAGAGACCACAACCCGTGGATCGAGCGCATCGGCCTGCTGGCTGCTGCGCTCGCCCTCGCCGGTGTCACCCTGCACGGCCTGATCCGCTTCGGCCTGTGGCTGCGCCGCCGTCGTCATTGAAAGGACATCGCCATGTCAAGCCAAAACCCGGCAACGCACCGCGTCTACAAGTTCACCCGCTTCGAGCGCTTCTGGCACTGGAGCCAGGCCGCGCTCATCATCACCATGCTGTTCACCGGCTTTGAGATTCACGGCTATCTCGGTGGCTTGCAGTTCGAGACCGCGCTGCTCATTCACGAATACGCCGCCTGGATGCTCATCACCCTGTGGACGTTTGCCATCTTCTGGCACTTCACCACCGGGGCGTGGAAGAACTACATCCCCGACCTGCGCCCGCAAAGCCTGTGGACGGTGGCGCGTTATTACGCCTGGGGCATGTTCATCGGCGAAAGCCACCCTTACCACCCCGCGCCCGACCGCAAGCACAACCCGCTGCAGCGTCTGGCGTATCTGTGGCTCAAGCTGATGATCAACCCGCTGATCTGGGCTAGCGGCCTGCTGCTGCTGTTCTTCAGCTACGACTGGATTCGCTTATCCCCGCTGGGACTGCAGCTTGACTGGGTGGCGCTCACGCATACCGCAGCCGCGTACATGATGCTGCTGTTCTTCATCCTGCATGTCTATCTGGCCACCACCGCGCACCCGCCTACCGCCTACATCAAATCGATGATCACCGGCTGGGAAGACGAGCACGCGTCTGCCCCCGCAGCGGCCGTCGACAAACACTGAACATCCTGCGCTGCAATTGTCGCGCCCTCCGATCAGGACTTCTCACCATGGCTGATTCTCGCCTCAATCTCAGCACCCCGAGCGCACTGCGCAGCGTGCTCGCTGCGGCGCTGCTCTGCACCGGGCTAGCCGTTGGCGCATATGCCGCCACCCCGGCTGCCGCACCTGCCGCCTCGGCGCAGCCGGTCAATCTGCAGAGCGCGTCCAACACCGACCTGCCCGGTTCACCGTCAAGGGTGCGCATCGACCAGGGGCTGGGTGTGCATGCCATCAAGCAGCGCGATGGCCTAGTGGTGCTCGACAACGCGGTGCTGCTCAAAACTTATGTCTATGCGTATGCGAAGCAGCCGCTCGACGACACGGCGATCCTCACGCCGAACACCGAAATGATCGATCCGCCCCAGCCGGTGCACGCCACCGCCGAGGAGCAGCGGCAGATCGAGGCGATGGTCGCGTTCGACAGGGCGCACCCCCGGCTGCGCATCGACGTGGAAGACATCGCGCTCGACCCGTATGCGACGGCGAGCAAGGATTACCCAATCGACAACCGGCTGTTCATCCACGGCGCGGGATATTACTTCGACAACTCGCCGTATCACTTCACCTATGACCACCCCGAGGCCTTCCGCCGCCTGCGTTGCACCGACACGGGGGTGATGAAAATCATCGACCGCCACATCGCCGACTATGCGCACTTTCACATGACGATTTTCGCCACGGTGCTCGGTGCCAGCAGGCACACCCTGCACCTGCGTGTGGATGAGGTGCAGCTCAAGGACGATCTGGGCCAGGTGCTGATCGACCAGAGGGCCCCGTGAGCATGCATGGCAGGGTCAGCCGTCCAGCCCTTCCTGCACTTGTTCGGCCGCGCGCAGCACGGCGCGGGCCTTGACCTCGGTTTCGCGCCACTCCATCTCGGGTAGGGAGTCGGCGACGATGCCGGCAGCCGCCTGCACATAAAGCTGCCCCTGCTTGACGATGCCGGTGCGAATGGCAATGGCCAGGTCCATGTCGCCGGCAAAGCTCCAGTAGCCCACCGCGCCGCCGTACAGGCCGCGACGCGTCGGTTCGAGTTCGTCGATCACCTCCATCGCGCGAATCTTGGGCGCGCCCGACAGCGTGCCCGCGGGGAAGGTGGCGCGAAAGACGTCCATCGCGTCCATGCCCTCACGCAGCAAGCCGTCCACATTGCTGACGATGTGCATCACATGCGAGTAACGCTCGATCGCAAACGCCTCGGTCACCTTGACGGTGCCGGTCTGGGTGATGCGACCGATGTCGTTGCGTGCCAGGTCGATGAGCATCAGATGCTCGGCACGCTCCTTCGGGTCGGCCAGCAGTTCAGCCTCAAAGGCCGCGTCCTGCTCGGGCGTCGCCCCGCGCGGCCGCGTTCCCGCCAGCGGACGGATGGTGACCTTCTGCCCCTGCGGGGTGCGCTCCTGCCGCACCAAGATTTCCGGCGACGAGCCGACCACTTGATGGTCGCCGAAGTCGTAGAAATACATGTACGGCGACGGGTTGAGCGCGCGCAGCGCGCGGTACAGGTTCAGCGGCGGCTGGGTGTAGGCCTTGCGCAGCCGCTGGCCGATCTGCACCTGCATGTAATCGCCCGCAGCGATGTAGTCCTTGGCCACTGCAACCGCGCGCAGATAGTCGGCCTTGTCGAACTCGCGCTCGATCGGCGTGACCTCGCCCGGCGTGAGCGCGGGGGCCTCGACCGGGCTGCGCAGCTGCGCCCGCAGCGCATCCAGCCGCGCCTGCGCGCGGGTGTAGGCCTGCGGCTGCGTCGGGTCAGCATAGACGATGAGATGCAGCCGCCCGCTGAGGTTGTCAATCACCGCCAGCTCCTCGGTCAGCAGGAGCTGGATGTCGGGCAGATCGACCGGGTCGGGCTTGGGATGTTTCTGCGCCGAGCGCGCCAGCCGCGGCTCGATATAGCGCGCTGCGTCATAGCCGAAGTAGCCTGCGAGGCCACCACAGAAGCGCGGCAGGCCCGCGGGCATGGCCACCTTGAAGCGCTTGTAATAGGCATCGATGAAATCCAGCGGATTGTCGGTGGACCGCTCGATCACCTCGCCGTCCTGCAACACCTCGGTGATGCCGTTTTTCACCCGCAGCTGGGTGCGCGCCGGCAGACCGATGAACGAAAACCGCCCGAAGCGCTCGCCACCGACCACCGATTCGAGCAAAAAGCTGTTGCGCCCGGCCGCACCGCGCGGCACCAGCTTGAGGTAGAGCGACAGCGGGGTTTCCAGGTCGGCCAGCGCCTGTGCGGTCAGGGCGATCCGGTTGTGACCCTGCTGGGCCAGTTGGGCAAAATCGTGTTCGGTCATGGACGGCTCCGGAGAGGTGCGGCGGCGTTGGCAGCGCCGCGGGAAATCAACGCATCCACGCGGCAACCCGGCACCTGACGCTCAGGCAGGGCCGGTGCACGCGGCAATGTCGAAGGCAGACAGGCGCGCCGTTCGCCAGGGCCAGGCCCCCCCGGTCGCCAGAACCCGACGCGTGTTGCCGATGAACGAACATGGAAGAGATGCGAATGACCGCAGCACGTGGCCAGCCGCAAAATGTAGCAAATTGGCGCGGGCCGCCCGCCAGCTAATGCGCCGTTTGAGCCGACTTGGCGCCGAAATCCGGCGGCATCTGCACTGCAACCACCTCGCCGCGCGCCGTGGCCACACCGCCGGCAAAGACGGTGGATTCCACGATCACCTTGCGGCCCTTGAGTTCCTTGACCCGGCCGCGGATTTCCAGCTCGCCGCCCAGCGGCGTGGGCTTGAGAAAATCCACGTGCAGCGAACCGGTGACAAAGCGAAACGCCGCAAGCGTGTCCATCTCGCGTCCTTCGGCGCGGCACATCGCCGCAGCCGCGGTGCCGGTGCTGTGGCAATCGATCAGCGAGGCGATCAACCCGCCGTAGACGAATCCCGGAACCGCCGTGTGATAGGGCTGTGGAGTGAAGCGGGTGACCGATTCTTCGCCCTCCCAGACCGTCTTAATCTGGTGTCCGTGCGGGTTGTGCCTGCCGCAGCCGTAGCACTGCGCCAGATTGTCGGGGTAAAAGTCCTGAAACGCCTTGGGCATGGCATCTCCTTTTGCGCTTTTCGTGTATGAATCATAGACGCCCCTGCAATCGAATCGGCTTGTCAACACGCGGCGTTTTGCTAAAAATGAACGACCGTTCGATAACAGGAGACGCCATGCCCTGCCTCACCTCACGCCTTCCGCACCGACCCGGCGCAGCCCTTGCGCTTTGCACCGCCCTCCTGGCATTTGCAGGATTCGCCCCGGGCGCGCAGGCGCTCACCCTGCACGGCGTGGACATTCCCCCGCAGGTGGAAGTCGCCGGTAAGACACTGGTGCTCAACGGCGCAGGAACCCGCTATGTGTTCCTGTTCAAGGTCTACACCGCGGCGCTGTATCTGCCGCAGAAAAGCACGCAGCCGCAGGCGATTTTCAACATGCCCGGCCCCAAGGAACTCAAGCTCACCATGCTGCGCGACGTGAGCGGCAAGGAGCTCGGCGACAAGCTCAACGAGGGCATCAAGAACAACCTCACGCCCGAGGAATTCACCAGCTTCATCCCCAGTCTGGCGCAGCTCGGCGCCCTGTTTGCTCAGAAAAGTCAGCTCAAGACCGGCGAGACCGTGACCATTCGCGACATCCCCGGCAAAGGCAGCACGATTGCGATCGACGGCGTGCCCAGCGGCGGCACGTTCACCGACCCGCAGTTTTTCAACTCCATGCTCAAGATCTGGCTGGGCAAGGCTCCCGCCGAGGAAGGCCTGAAGCGGGCGCTGCTCGGCAATGCGGCGGACAGCAACTAAGACGCCACTGAACAAGTCGCTCGCAGAAAAGAGCGCGCACTCGGCTTGGCCCGACTTTCGGTGAAAACCCGAACAGGCAAGCGGTTGGCTGATCAAATAAGATTTGACTGATATTCGACCACCCGAGGATCCAACATGAAAAACGTTTGGGCTGCCACCGCGTTCGCGCTGGCGACGACCTTCGGCGCTGCAAGCGCTCATGCCGCCATCAAAGTGAGCGGCGTGCCTCTGATGCAAACCGCCCCGGCCAACGGCGTGCCGTTGCTCATCAACGGCGCGGGCGTCGTCAACCTGGGCGGCAAGATGGCCGCTGCGGTGTATCTTCCGCAGAACACGACCTCGACCAGCGACATCATGACGATGCCGGGCGCCAAGTCCATCCGCCTGACCGCGCTGGCCGATATCTCCGGCCCCGCATTGGCCAAGGCGCTGGAAGCGGGCGTGAAAAAGAGCGTGTCGACCGCGCAATACGCCGCCTTCAAGCCGGCGATGGAGACCTTCGCCAAACAGCTCGCCAGTGTCAAGCAGATTCCCAAGGGCGAGACCGTGGAACTGCTATTCGAGCCGTCCAACGGCATCGTGCTGATGGGCCCTGGCGCGCACATCATCCCCGGCACCGGCAATGCCGAGCTGTACCAGGCCATGCTGCGCATGCTGCCCGCCGGTGTGCTGTCCAGCCCCGCGGTGCAAAAGCAGAATGTGAGCTGAGAATCGCATCACGCCGCTTGCAAGGCCGCGGCCTCGTCCGCCGCCTTGCAAGTAGTTGGCTCAAAAAAGCCAGCGCACGCTCAAGCCCTTCGCTTAACGAGTTCAAGCAAGGGGCTGGAGACGGCCTTGACTAACAGGCCGTTGAAAAACGTCGCGAGGATGGCCAGATGCAAGGCGCACGGCGCGCAGCGACCAAGACATATCAAATAGATAGGCGAGGCAGCGCGCACCGTGCAACGCCGCAGATGGCCCACCGCAGTAGTTTTTCAACGGCCTGCTAAGGCTTGCTGGAGGTCGCCACCGGCCGCTCCAGCATGTTCAGACGCCAGCGCACGGACATGAGAAGAATCGGTCGATGGCGTGCAGGCTGGCCTTCGGGTGCAACCGGGCCTTGTGGTCATCGTCCAGGTCGCCGAAGTCGGTGAGGTAGCAGACTGCCTTCTCGGGTTCGGCCTGGCTCGGGAACGGGTGGGTCGCACAGCGGGCTGGCGACTTGCCGATGGCGGCCGCCGCAGCGAGCTCCCGCTTCATCATGCGCCCCTTGACCGGGTCCTCATCGCGCTGCGGGTTCGCATCGCATTCGGCCGAGAACGCGGCTACTCAGTCTTGCCAACCGGGAGTATGCCGATCAGGCGCTGCTTTTCGACAGGTGAGGCGAGGGGCTTGGCGCAGGGCGGGCTTTTCTGCTTTTCTATTACCGGCCGGCTTTTTCGATGCGCTCGGACAGCCGGCTCAGGCAAGAAGCAGATCGCCGATGCGGTCGGCAAACGCGTCGGCATCCGCGCTGCGGATGGGCTCGCCGTGGTTGTAGCCGTAGGTCACCAGCGCCACCGGGCAGCCGGCGGCGCGTGCGGCCAGCGCGTCGTTCTGCGAGTCGCCGATCATCAACACCTGCGCGGGCGGCAGACCGAGCTGCTTGCAGGTTTCGAGCAGGGGCATCGGGTCGGGCTTTTTGCGCGGGAAGGCATCACCGCCGTTGACGATCTCGAAATACTGCAGCAGACTCTTCATCTGCAGCAGTTCGCGCGCCAGGGCGGTGGGTTTGTTGGTCGCACAGGCCAGCCGCAGGCCGGCGCGCTTGAGCGCAGCCACGCCTTCGGGGACGCCGGGAAACGGGTCGGCAAACTGGCCGTTGAGCTGGGTGTATTCCTGCAGATAGATCTCGATCGCCTGGGGATAGAGGGCTTGTGCCTGCTCGTCTGGCAGGTGCAGGCGCAGGCATTGCAGCACCAGGTATTCGGAGCCTTTGCCGATGCGGTGCTCGACGTCCTCGCGCGACAGTTCGGGCAGCCCCAGCAGCCGCATGGTGGCATTGGCCGCGGCGTGCAGATCGCCCAAGGTGTCGACCATGGTGCCGTCCAGATCGACGATGGCGGCCAGCACGGCATGGCCTGCGATGGTGACCGCAGGCGGCGTGGCGGTGCGCGCGTCCATCAGGCGACCTGCGCGAGCTTGGCGCGCATGGCGTCGATCACGGCCTTGTAGTCGGGCTTGCCGAAAATGGCGCTACCAGCAACAAAGGTGTCGACACCGGCAGCAGCGGCGGCGGCGATGTTGTCGGGTTTGATGCCGCCGTCGATCTCCAGCAGGATGTCGCGGCCGGTCTGCGCTTTGTAAGCGTCGAGCCTGGCGCGCGCTTGGCGAGCCTTAGGCAGCGCGCTTTCGATGAAGCTCTGGCCACCAAAACCGGGGTTCACACTCATCAGCAGCACCAGATCGACCTTGTCCATCACATGGTCGAGGAGGTTCAGCGGGGTAGCCGGGTTGAACACCAGTCCGGCCTTGGCACCGCTGTCGCGGATCATCTGCAGGGTGCGGTCGACATGCTTGCTCGCCTCGGGATGGAAGCTGACGATGTCGGCCCCGGCCTTGACGAACATCGCCGCCAGCGTATCCACCGGCTCGACCATCAGGTGCACGTCGAGGGTGACGGGGGTGCCGTCGGCCTTCTTGCAGTAGGGCTTGATCGCCTCGGCCACCAGCGGGCCGATGGTCAGGTTGGGCACGTAATGGTTGTCCATCACGTCGAAGTGGATGAAGTCGGCGCCGGCGTCGATGACGTTGCGCACTTCCTCACCCAGACGGGCGAAGTCGGCCGACAGAATGCTGGGGGCGATGCGGTAGGTTTTCATGAGAGATCATTCTAGGGGAACACCCGCGCGGCCCGACGATCTCTAGAATCCGGCGCATGTCTGCCTATCAGTTTTCCGTTTCCGTCATTCCGCAATACCTGCCCGAACAGTCCGATCCGGATCGGGGGGTGTATGCCTACAGCTATACGGTGACGGTGATCAACACCGGCCGCGTGGCCGCGCAGCTCATCTCGCGCCACTGGATCATCACCGACGGCGCCGGCAAGGTGGAAGAAGTGCGCGGGCTCGGGGTGGTGGGGCAGCAGCCCTTTCTCAAGCCAGGTGAGGCGTTCGAGTACACCAGCTGGGCGCAACTGGGCACGCCCACCGGCAGCATGCGCGGCAGCTACTTTTGCGTCTCCGAGGACGGCACCCGCTTCGAGGCATTTATTCCCGAATTCGCGCTGGTGCAGCCGCGGAGCCTGCACTGATGCTCTGGCTTTGCTCCCGGCGCAAGGCCGCAAGCAAAGCCCTCGCCAGCGCACAAACGCTGCTGGCGCGGGCGAATGCCGAATTGCCGCCGGTGGAGCAAGTGCTGTGGCTGGTCGACGCATTGGACTGGCTGCGCCACGGCCCGCCTGCGCACGCCCTGCGCGAGGGGCTGAACCGCACCGCCCAGGACCAGCCGCCCACACCCGGCGCCGCAGACCTTCCGGCGGAAATCCAGCGTCTGGACGCACTGCTCGACCTGCTGGCGCATCAGCCGCAGCAGGCTGCGCAGGTTGCGGCCATCCTCACCGGGCTGTTGCGGCACACCGACCCGACGCTGCTGCTGGCGGATTTCGGCTTCAGCACGCGTTCGTCGTTTTTCAGCGAACTCACTGAGCGGCTGGCGCGCAAGCTGCTGCCGGCGACACCCGAAACCCGCGATCTGGCCGTGCTGTTTTCGCTGTTCTTTCCCGAGCCCGGCGACGTGGTGTGGCTCGACGCGCTCGACGCCACGCTGCTCGCGCGCCTGACCGACCTGCTTGCCGCCGCACCGCAAAGCAACACCGAACGGTCTGCAGCGACGCTGTGGCGTGCTGCGCTGACCGATGCCCTGATCTTCACCGTCAGCCAGATCCGCGCCGCCGGGTTTTCGCCCGATCTGCGGCTGCGCATGGCCGGCTCCGCCCCGCAGGGAATGGACGCCCAGGCGCCGTTCCGGCAACTTGCGGCGCAGGCCGATGCGGTGCTGGCGCAGCTCGACCGCCCCGCGCCCGACACCCCATCCAACGCGCTGCCACAGGCGCTGGCGCTGTTTCGCGCAGGGCTCGCCGCCTGTCGCCAGCAGGCTGACGCGGTCAACGCCCATCTGGAGGACTATGGCACGTCGGTCAGCCTGGTCTATGCACTGCACGAACTGCACCAGCGCATCGACCGCGCCGAGGCGCTGCTCAACTGCTTGGTGGGCGACAATCCAGCACGCGACACCGCGCATCTGCTGTCGGATTTCGCGTGGCTGAACACCCAGCGCCGCAGCGTGCGCGCGCTGTGGCGGCAAAACACCGCGCTGCTGGCGAAAAAGATGGCCGAGCGCCACGCCGAATCGGGCGAGCAGTACATCACCCGTGACCGCCGCGAGTACCGCGCCATGCTGCGCGCGGCCATGGGCGGCGGCCTGGTCATGGGGCTGACCACCTGGATCAAGGTGGGCATTCTGAGCCTGCACACCGCGCTGTTCTGGACCGGGCTGCTCGCGGGGCTGAACTATGCGGTGAGTTTTGTTATCGTGCAGCTGATGCACTGGACGATTGCCACCAAGCAGCCGGCGATGACCGCTCCGGCACTGGCCGACAAGTTGGGAGAGCTGTCCAAGCCCGGCGGGGTAGAGCGCTTTGTCGACGAAGTGGCCAATCTCACCCGCTCACAATCAGCCGGGGTGTTCGGCAATGTGCTGGTGGTCATGCCGGTGGCGCTGCTGATCGGACTGGGCGGGCTAGCCTGGTTCGGGCCGCAGTTCATGCCGGTGCCCAAGGCCGAACATGAGCTGCGCTCGCTGTCGCTGCTCGGCCCCACGCCGCTGTTTGCCGCGTTCACCGGGGTGCTGCTGTTTCTGTCGGCTTTGATTGCCGGTTGGGCGGAAAACGCGTTCGTGCTGCACCGGCTGGACAGCGCAATTGCCTGGAACCCGCGCATCCGCCGTCGTCTGGGGCCGCAGCGCGCAGCGCGCTGGGCGGCGTGGTGGCGGCGCAACGTGGGCGTGACCGCGGGCAATGTGTCGCTCGGTCTGCTGCTGGGGTTGACTCCGGAGTTTTTCCACATTTTCGGCATCGACCTGCAGGTACGCCATGTCACCCTGTCCTCGGGCCTGTTCGGCGCGGCCTGCGCCAGCCTGGGACCGGCGGTGGTCAACGATCCGGCGTTCTGGTGGGCACTGGCGGGCATCGCGGTCAACGGCGTGCTCAATGTCGGAGTGAGCTTCTATCTAGCCTACCGCCTAGCGCTGCGGGCGCGCGGCATTCAGGTCAAGGAACGCCGCGCGATCTATGCCAGCATTGCCAGCCGTTTGCTGCGCCGTCCGTGGAGTTTCGTCCTGCCTCCGCGCCGGGCTGCAGCCGAGACCGACCAAGCTGCGTGATGCCATACCTGCCGTCCTTGACCGACTGGCCGCGCCGGGCGTGGCTTGCGCTGATTGGTCTGCTTGCCCTGCTGCTGGCCGCGTGTGCTGCCGCCCCTCCCGCCGCACCGCCCGCGCCGGCAGCAAGCCCGTCGCCCGCTGCTGCGGCCTGGCCTGCGCCGCAGGCGGCAAGCTCCGCCGCGCTGACCGGCCCCGCAGTGCGCCTGCTGCCGGCGCAATGGGCCGATCTGCCCGGCTGGACGCAGGACGATTTTGCCGGGGTCTGGCAGGCGTTTCGACGCGACTGCAGCGCGCGGCTGCCCGCGCAAATGGCGGCTGTGTGCGCACGCGCGGCCACCGTGTCTGCCGCAGACATCTCGGCGCAGCGCGCGTTTTTCGAGGCGCATTTCGCCCCCTGGCAGATCGCACCGGCCAGCGGCCGCGACGAACCGGGGCTGATCACCGGCTATTACGAGCCGGTGCTGCACGGCGCGCTGCAGCGCGGCTGGCCGTATGTGGTGCCGGTCTGGGGGCCTCCGGCCGAACTGGTGCCGCGCACTGCGGGGCCAGACGGCATCAGCGGCGGCCGCGTGGTCTGGGTCGATGGCCAGCAGCGCGTCATGCCGTTTTGGAGCCGGGCGCAAATCCAGTCCGACCCGACAGTGCAGGCGTTGCTCGATCGCCGGGTGGTGGTCTGGCTCGACAGCGCGGTGGACGCGCTGTTCCTACAGGTGCAGGGCTCTGGTCTGGTGCGCCTGCCCGATGGACAGATTTTGCGGCTGAGCTATGCCGGCACCAACGGCTGGCCGTACAAATCGGTCGGGCGCTGGCTGCTCGACACCGGGCGGGTGAAAGGAACGGTCACCATGTCCGTCATCCGCGCCTGGGCACGAATGCATCCCGACGAGGTGCCCGAGATGCTGGCGGCCAATCCGCGGGTGGTGTTTTTCAGCGCCGCGATCGACACCGACCCGCAGCGTGGCCCCACCGGCGCGCTGGGCGTGCCGCTGACAGCGATGCGCAGCATTGCGGTCGATCGCAACAGCATCGCCCTCGGGCTGCCGGTGTGGCTGTCCACCCAGCAGCCTTATGACGCCAGCGCCCCGACGGTACAGCCGCTCAACCGTCTGGTGTTCGCGCAGGATGTCGGCGCGGCGATCACCGGCTCGGTGCGCGCCGATCTGTTCACCGGCACCGGAGACGCCGCGGGCGAGCTGGCCGGACGCATGCAGTGGCCGGGGAAAATGTGGGTCTTGCTGCCAACCGGCCGATGAGGCTGTCTGCAGATAAACTCCGAACGCCCGCATCCCGCGCATCGGCTGGCCAAGCTGCCCGCGCGCTAACAGGCCGTTGAAAAACGTCGCGAGGATGGCCAGATGCAAGGCGCACGGCGCGCAGCGACCAAGACATATCAAATAGATAGGCGTGGCAGCGCGCACCGCGCAACGCCGCAGATGGCCCACCGCAGTAGTTTTTCAACGGCCTGCTAAGCCGCCGTCGATCCCCTCGCCCATGCCTGCCGATCTGCCAACCCTTGCGCTGGTGTTTGCTGCTGCGTTTTTCGGTGCGGCACTCAATGCCGCCGCCGGAGGCGGCAGCTTTCTCACCCTGCCCGCGCTGATCTACGCCGGCATGCCGCCAGTTGCGGCCAATGCCACCGGCACCACGGCGCTGCTGCCGGGCTATCTGGCCAGCACCTGGGGATTCCGCGAAGATCTGGGCGCGCCGCGCGCAGTGGGCATGGCCGCGCTGATGCTGACCTGTCTAGCGGGTGGAGGCATCGGCGCCGGGCTGTTGATCATCACCAGCAATGATGCATTTCGGGCACTGGTGCCGTGGCTACTGCTGTTCGCCACCGCGCTGTTCGCCTTCGGCCCAGCCCTGCTGCGCACCCTCGGGCGCCACCCCGGACAGCACGCCTCGATGCTGCAGGCCCTGCTCGGGCTGTTCACAGTGAGCGTGTATGGCGGGTATTTCAACGGCGGACTCGGGGTGCTGCTGCTGGCGCTGCTGACCCTGATCGGCGAAGTTCACCTCAACCGCATGAACGCGCTGAAAAGCGCCATTTCGGCGGTGTTGACCGTGTTCGCGGTGGCGATTTATGCCAGCGCGGGCATGGTGCACTGGGGCTGGGTGGCGCTGATGCTGCCGGCCGTGCTCGCCGGCGGCTACGTCGGCGCACGCACGGCGCGGCGCGTGCCGCGCGAATGGATGCGCTGGGGCATTGTGCTCATCGGTCTGGTGATGAGCGCGCTGTTTTTTCGCTGATCTTCCGGCGGGCGCTCAAGAATCGCCGTCCTTGACGATCAGGTACACGCCCAGCCCCACCAACCCCATCCACAGCGCGACCGCCCCCGTGCCCAGCCACTGCGCGGCCTGGTCGAGATACAGAAGAAACAGCGCGGCCAGCGCCAGGATGCCGTTGCCAAACCAGAAGCGTGGTCCGTGTTTGGGTTCTTGTTGCACAGATCCTCCCGAGTTGATAATGAGGTGCAGCCTATCGTGGGGCGATGCTAAAAAGCATCAGCCGCGTGCAGACTTGGCCCCTCATCTGCCAAATCTTGATGCCCCTCAGCCCAAGGCGCACCGCCGAAGCGCACCGCCGAAGTTTCATTATGAATACTATATTTTTTGGGCCATCAGCCCAACTATCGCCAACCCAATCCTTATGGAACTGAACTTTTTTACGGCGACAAACGCCCACAAAGCGTGGAAGAAGCGCTTGCACGATTGCATCGGCGGCGCCTGCTCCACACTCGACCCGGACGCCATCGCGCTGGACAACCGCTGCGATCTGGGCAAATGGCTCCATCACATTCGCGAAAGCCATCCGTCGCTGAGCACCGACACTCAGCGTCTGTTCACACAGCTGCTTGAAGAACACGCTGCATTTCATCGCGCGGCCGCCGATGTGGCTCGTCTCGCTTTGGCGGGTCAGCAGAAAGAAGCGCTGCAGCAATTGCAAGGCGGAGGCGATTTCGCCCGCATTTCAAATCAAGTCATCGGCACCTTGGGCGAGCTTTATATCAAACGCAGGGAATTCGGCATGGATTGAACCGGCTCAAGCCCGGATGATCCATCCCGGCCGGTGAGCGCGACTGGCGCGCCCGCGCCGTCGTCCATTGTCCCCACAGAACATCCGGATTGAAACACCCAGAGAAAAATGCGTGCTGGGCTGCGGCTGCAGTTTGCGACAATACCGCCCATGACCGCGCCCATTGCCAATGACACCTTCCTGCGCGCACTGCGCCGCCAGCCGACCGACTACACCCCGTTGTGGCTGATGCGCCAGGCCGGGCGCTACCTGCCGGAATACAACGCCACCCGCGCCCGCGCCGGCAGCTTTCTCGCGCTGGCGCAGAACCCGCACTTCGCTACTGAGGTAACGCTGCAGCCGCTTGATCGCTACGCGCTAGACGCGGCCATTCTGTTTTCCGACATTCTCACCGTGCCAGATGCGATGGGGCTGGGGCTGCGCTTCGAGGCTGGCGAGGGGCCGAAGTTCGACCGCCCACTGCGCACCGAGGCCGATGTGGCCGCGCTGCAGGTACCCGACATGGACAAGCTGCGCTATGTGTTCGATGCGGTGACCGAGATCCGCCGCGCGCTGGTGCAAAACGGCCGCCAGCGCGTGCCGCTGATCGGCTTTTCCGGCAGCCCATGGACGCTGGCCTGCTACATGGTCGAAGGCGGCGGCAGCGACGACTACCGCACGGTCAAAACCCTGCTCTACTCCCGCCCCGACCTGATGCACCGCATTCTGGCGATCAACGCCGAGGCGGTGGCACAGTACCTTGGTGCGCAGATCGACGCCGGCGCGCAGGCTGTCATGGTGTTCGACAGCTGGGGCGGGGTGCTGGCCGACGGCGCGTTCCAAGAGTTCTCTCTGGCGTACAGCCAGCGCGTGGTCGCCGCGCTCAAGCAGCGCCCGGGTGCGGCGGACGTGCCGGTGATCCTGTTCACCAAGGGTGGCGGCCAGTGGCTCGAAGCCATGGCCGACACGGGGGCCGACGCACTCGGGCTGGACTGGACGACCAATCTCGGCCAAGCCCGCGCGCGCGTCGGCCAGCGCGTGGCGCTGCAAGGCAATCTCGACCCCAATGTGCTGTTCGCGCCGCCTGCGGCGATCGAAAAGGAAGTGCTGCGGCTGCTGCACAGCTTCGGCCCAGTGCAGGCCGGCGCGGGGCATGTGTTCAATCTCGGGCATGGCATTTCGCAGTTCACACCGCCGGAGCATGTGGCTGCGCTGGTCGAGGCAGTGCACACCCATAGCCGCGCGCTGCACCCTGCCGTCAATTGATGCCCTTCGGTGCATCACCGGCAGCGCGCAGCCGCTGTGCAAACCGGAAATCTCCCGGCTTGTCAAGCTTGACAAACCGGCTTATGCACATTTTTGGCGCATGTGCAATGCAACAAGTTGATCACAGACTTGGCTTGAGATTTACCGCTACAACTCATTGATTCATAATGGTTTTCACAAAATTTCACGATCCGGCAAATGATTTTGCACAGCTTTATCCACAGGCCGTGTAACGACGCACACCCAACTGATGCACAGAGTTATCCACACCCTCCGGGCAGCGAAATAAATCCTTATCTAGCCCCGACTTAGCTGCCTGTCCTGTCCCTGCGCACCGATTCCATGCCCGTCGTCCTCCAGGTTGCCATCGACGCGCCGGGTCTGCAGCCGCTCGATTACCGCACCGAAGCGGTGCTGCCCGCCGGGACTCTGGTGCGGGTGCCGCTGGGGCGGCAGACGGTGACCGGCGTCGTGCTAGGGCAGGCCGAGTCTGTCGCCGACAGCACGGTGGCGCTACGTGACATTGCCGCGGTCTTCGATGCGGTGCCCGCGCTGCGGCCCGACTGGCTCGATCTGCTGCAGTTCGTCGCGCGGTATTACCAGCGCGCCCTGGGCGAGGTGATCGGCGCGGCGCTGCCCGCCCTGCTGCGCAGCCGCCAACCGCAGGCCGTCGCCGCGGCACCACGACAGACCGCGACCGAGGCATACCGCTGCACCGAACTGGGCCGCAGCGCCCTGCCCGCGCAGCTCTGGCCGCGCAGCACGGCGCAATGGCGGCTGGCGCAGGCGCTGGGCGTGGCTGTGCCCAACGCTGTGCAGCAAGACTCGGGCTCGACCTCGACGACTGGTTTGCTGCCGCTGCCTCAGGCCCGCAGGTTGCATCCACAGGCCGCCCGGGTGTTGCGGCAATGGCAGCAGGCGGGGTGGGTCGAGGTGGTCCAGGAGGACACGCCCGCTGATGCCAGCGACACACCGCCGGCGCTGCACCCGCAGCAGGCGCAGGCCGTGCAGGCGATTGCGTCCAGCACCGGGTTTGCACCGTTTGTGCTGTTCGGCGTGACCGGCAGCGGTAAGACCGAGGTCTATCTGCACGCTGCAGCGCAGGCGCTGCAGCGTGACCCGGCGGCGCAGATTTTGGTGCTCACGCCCGAGATCAATCTCACCCCACAGCTCATTCGCCGATTCGAGCAACGCTTCGGCGCTGCACACCTGGCCGTGCTACACAGCGGCCTGTCCGAAGGGCAACGGCTGCGGCACTGGCTGGCGGCCCACACCGGGCGGGCGCGCATCGTGCTGGGCACACGGCTGGCGGCGCTGGCGTCGATGCCGCGGCTGCGGCTGATCGTGGTCGACGAGGAGCATGATGCGTCGTACAAGCAGCAGGAGGGCGCACGCTATTCGGCCCGCGATCTGGCGGTCTGGCGGGCGCAGCAACTGGGCATCGCCGTGGTGCTCGGCTCGGCCACGCCCTCGCTGGAGAGCTGGCGAGCAGCGCAGACCGGGCGCTACCGACTGCTCACCCTCACCCAGCGCGCCAGCGGCATGCTGCCCCGCGTACGACTGGCCGACATTCGCCGCGACCCGTTGCTGCGCACCGGCGGGGCACTGATCGGCCAGGCCCTAGATGCCGCGATCCGCCTGCGCCTGCAGCGCGGCGAGCAGAGCCTGCTGTTCCTCAACCGCCGCGGCTACGCCCCGGTGCTGATCTGCCCGGACTGCGGCTGGGTGTCGGACTGCCCGCATTGCGACGCGCATCTGGTGTTTCACCGCACCGACCGCAGCCTGCGCTGCCATCACTGCGGTCACCAGAGCACGGTACCGCGCGCCTGCCCGAATTGCGGCAGCCTCGACCTGCAGCCCGTGGGCAAGGGGACGCAACGGGTGGAGGAGGCGCTGGCCGAGCGCTATCCGCAGGCCCGCATTGCCCGCATCGATGCCGACACCACGCGGCGCAAGGGCGCGGCCGCCAGCCGCTTTGACAGCGTGCACGCCGGCGAAGTGGACATCCTGGTGGGCACGCAGATGGTGACCAAGGGACACGACTTCCAGCGCGTCACCCTGGTGGCCGCGCTCAACCCGGACGCTGGGCTGTTCAGCCACGATCCGCGCGGCCCCGAGCGCCTGTTCGCGCAGCTCATGCAGGCTGCGGGGCGCGCCGGACGGGCCGTGCGGAGCGCGCCCGGCGGGCAGGATCTCGGCCATCCCGACCGGCCCGCACCCTCTGAACCCGAAATGCTGGTGCAGACCGCGCATCCCGAGCATCCGCTGTACCGCGCGCTGATGGCGCACGACTACCCCGGATTCGCGCAGGCCGAACTCGCCGAACGCGAGCGTGGGGGTATGCCGCCGTTTTCCTTTCAGGCCCTGCTGCGCGCGGAACACAGGCAGATCGAAGAGGTGGAAGCATTTCTCGACCGCGCCCGTCAGCTCGCGCTGCCGCTTGCGCTGGACCTGGGCGTGACCGTCTATCCGCCCATTCCCGCCGCACTGGCGCGCATAGCCGATGTGCACCGCATGCAGATGCTGCTCGAGGGCGCACACCGCGGCGCGCTGCAGACCCTGCTCACCCGCTGGCGCGCCGAGCTCGCCGCGCTGCGCGCACGGGTGCGCTGGGCGATCGACGTCGATCCGCTGGAATACTGAAACTCCGATTTGCCTCATCCGGTCATGGTTTCGACATTTCGATACACCGTGATGCGGCAGGGCGGATTAAATTCAAGCCATCAGCCGCTTATTGCAACGCAGCAATCATCTTTTCGCTTTGGAGAGCTGCATCATGTCCACGCAACGCCTGCTGCATCACCACCCGCTGCCTGCGGGCACCCCGATCGTCGCCTTCGACCAGGACCGCCCCGGCAGCGTCACCCCCGAGTCCCCCGCAGTCGATGTCATGACCGACCTGCGCCGTACCCCGGCATTCACCATCGAGCCTGACGCCTCGGTCAATACCGCACTGCAAAAAATGATGCACGCCGGGGTGCGGCTGCTGCTGGTCACCAACCCGGCAGGGCATGTGGTCGGCCTGATCACCGCGCGCGACCTCATGGGCGAAAAACCGGTGCGTGTGGCCACCGAACACCAGATCCCGCGCGACGCGGTCACCGTGGCGCAGTGCATGGTGCCGCAGCAGCACATCGAGGTGCTCGACTATGCCGAGGTGCTGCGATCCACCGTGGCCGAGATCGTGCTCACCCTGCGCCACTCGGGGCGGCAGCATGCGCTGGTGCTCGAGTCTGACGGCAAGCCAGCGGTGCGCGGCATTTTCTCTGCGGTGCGAATCGGTCGGCAACTGGGAATCGAACTGCAGCCCAGCGGCCAGATGCAGAGCTTTGCCGAACTGGAGCAGGCAATCGCCGCGGTTTAACAAGGCCTGCGTCAACGCGGCGCGAGGCGCTGGTTCGCCCACAAGGCCAGGCCCTAGCGCCGTGGCGTTGGGAAAAACCCAAGCTGGACGGGGCGATGAACAGGGGAATGGCCACGCCCCAGAAACCGCCCACCTTGAGCACGGCCAGCGCCAACCTCACGCTCGCCCAGATCGTCAGACTGAGCATGGCGCGGCGCGACAGCACGCCGCTGCCCACGCGAGCCAACAGCGCGTGATTGATTTGCGACGCTGCAATCAGGCCCAGTGCATTGGCGCCGAACACACAGGCGAATTGCGCCGAACTCAGCCCGAATACCTGCATGAACACGAACGGCGCTCCGGCGATGTAGGCGAACATGGCCGACTGCCCAGCGCCCCGCTGAGGGCCCAGCCGATAAAGCGCCGATCACGCAACAGATCGAAATCAGTGCGCAAGGCATTGCGTACCGGGTGCCGCCTGGCGCTGCAGCGCGCTGGTTCGGGCCATGCCGCGCATTGTCGCAGCGCTGCGGCGGTGCCACTGCGGCTGACATTGGCCGGTTGCGATCAGTGCGAGGTGATGGCGCGCCGCAACTCCTTGACCTGCTCGGCTGAGACAGGCTCAGCGGCGTTGCCCCAGCTGGTGCGGATGAAGGTGACCAGATCGGCCACTTGCTGGTCGGACAGCTGCGCACCGAATGGTGGCATGACCATCGGCGTGGGCGCCGAGGCAGTCACCGCGGTGGTCGCTCCGGCCAGGATAGCGTGGATCGCGTTGGTCGGGTTCAGGCAACGCACTGACGGATTCCCCACCAGGCTGGGAAAGGCCGCTGGCACGCCCTGTCCGGTGGGCTGATGGCAGGCCACGCAGTGCTGCTCGTACAGCGCCTTGCCGCGCTGCACTGCGGCGGGGTCGGGCCGGGTACTGGCCAGCTGCGCGCTGACCTCGGGCGGCAGCGCCTTCAGGTAGGTGCCGATGGCGAGCAAATCGTCAGCGGTCACATGCTGGGTGCTGTGGTGGATGACCTCGGTCATGCCGCCTGCCACGGTGAAATTGTTCACGCTGCCGGTCTTGAGCAGCTGCGCGAAATCCTGTGCGCTCAGGGTTTTTTGCAGACAGGAACTGCGCAGATTGCTCGCGTACCAGTGCTCAACCGTGCCGCCGGTAAGATAGAGTTTGCCGCTCGGCCCTTTCGCGCTGAGTGCCTTTTCCTGGAAGAACAGGCCGCGCGGGGTATGGCAGGCACCGCAATGTCCCAGACCCTCGACCAGATACGCGCCGCGGTTGTAGGCCGCGCTTTGCTTAGGGTCGGGCTGGAAGGTGGTGTCACGCACGAACAGCCAGTTCCAGATGGCCAGCGGCCAGCGGATGGTCATCGGCCACATCATGTCGGGCTTGCGATTCGGTGTCGGCTCGGGCGGCACGCCACGCATGAAATAGGCGTAAAGCGCCTGCATGTCCTCCTGGGTGATGCGCGCGTATGAGGGATACGGCATCGCCGGATAGAGATGCTTGCCGCCCGGCGCCACACCATGCCGCACCGCGCGGTCGAAATCGGCAAAGCTGTAGTTGCCGATGCCGTGGGTCTTGTCCGGGGTGATGTTGGTCGAGTAGATCACGCCGATGGGCATGACCATCTTCAGCCCGCCGGCGAAGGGTTTGCCGCCCGGCGCGGTGTGACAGGCCACGCAGTCTCCAGCGCGCGCCAGATACGCCCCGCGCTGCACCTGCTGGTCGGAAAATTTGGCCGCCGCCAGACCGCATTGCGCGGCCAGCAGCCCGGCCAGCATGACACGCCACCCCATTTTCTGGTTCATACCTGTTCCTGTTCGGCGCTGCGATGAAAAAAAGTTTGCAGCGCAACAATCTGTCATCAGGTTACGGAGTGTGGCGGCCCTCGGGGTTGATGCAGGCCAAAGGACTGCGACACAGTGTCGCAACCGGCGCCCGGCGACAGGCAGACAGGCGGCGGACGGGTTGACCTGCTGCAGGGCCGGGTGCAGACCCCTGTATTCCGCCCGCACGGCAAACAAAAACTCGTCGCGCAGGCAGAGTGCCAACGCGCCAACCGCAGCGCTTCAGCGCAGCAGCGCTGCGAGGGCCAGCACCAAAGCCACGGCGCCCAGGCCCACCGCCAGTGCGGCCCAGCGCTGCTGTTTGCGCTGCGCCTGGGCGAGTTGCAGGCCGGCCTGCTCCAGCGCAGAGACCGTGGTTTGCAGTTGCTGTGCGAGCGCGCGCACATGTTCGGCGTTGTGCGTGACCGCGGTTTGCAGCTCCTCGATCTGCCGTTGCAGCGACTCGGCAGCCTCTTTGTCTGACTTGCGTTGCTTGAACACTGGCAGCGCGATCTTGGCCACCGATTCGATATACGGCAGCGCGGTATTGATGGCGGTCATCCAGGTCGCGGGCATGGCATCGGTCGAAAACGGCGGGCCGGGCGATTATCGGCGAAATCGCCCGGCCCGCATTTCAAGCGGTATGCGGTGCACGCGCCGCTGTGTCCTGCTGCGCCGCGGGCTGTCGCCACTGCTGCATGAAGCGATCCCACTGCGGCAGCACCTGCTCCAGATGGCGCTGCTTGACATAGCCAAAGCCGCGGATGCCGTCGGGCAGGCGGGCGATCTGCACCGCAAGGCTCAGGCGCTGCGGTGTGGCCTGATCCAACCCGCGCAGCAGTTCGATGACCGTCTCGCGGTAGCGCTGGATCAGCGCCCGCTCGCGCTTGCGCTCGGCGGTATGACCGAAGGGATCGAACGCGGTGCCGCGCAGCACCTTCAGCGGCGCGAGCAGCCGAAACACCACACCCATCCACGGCCCGAATTCGCGCTTGATCGGCTCGCCGTTGGCATTGCGTTTGCTCCACAGCGGCGGTGCGAGAAAGTAGTGGCGCTTGAATTCGCCCTCGAACTGCTGCTGTAGCTGCCGGGCAAAGGCCGGATCGGACTGCAGGCGCGCGACTTCGTACTCGTCCTTGTAGGCCATGAGCTTGAACAGATTGCGCGCCACGGCTTCGGTCAGTGCAGTTGACGCCAGCGACGCCTCGGCGGCGCGCACCTGCGCGACCAGGTCCGCATATTGCTGCGCGTAGGCGGCGTTCTGGTAGGCCGTGAGAAACGCCACGCGGCGCTGAACGATCTCGTCCAAGGTGGGCCGCTTGACCAGCTGGATCACCTGCTCGGCCGCACTGAACTGGGCTGCCCCCAAGCTCGCCTGCGTCCGCTGCCCTCCGTGGGGGCGCTCGCCGTCTTGGGACGGCCCGGCAGCGGCGAGGGCGGCGATCCCCTGCGGGTCGTGCGCGGCGCGGCGGCCCCACTCGAATGCCGCCTTGTTCTTGTCCACCTGCACTGCGTTGAGCTCGAACGCGCGCATCAGCGCGGCGTGGCCCAGCGGAATCCAGCCCTTCTGCCAGGCAAAGCCCAGCAGCATGGGGTTAGCGTAAATCGCATCCCCCAGCAGGTGCAGCGCCGCGGTCTCGGCGTCGAATCCGGCCACCTGCCCGGGGCCGGCGGCCTGCTCGATCGCGCGGCGGCAGGCAGCAGCAGGGAATTGCCAGTCGGGGTGGTGCACGAAACTAGCGGTGGGCGAGCCGTGGGTGTTGAGCGCCACCCAGGTCTGTCCCTGGCGCATGCGCGAGAGGGTTTCGCGGTCGGCGGTGACGATGGGATCGCAGCCCAGGATCAGCTCGGCCTCGGCCAGGGCGATGCGGGTGGTGTGGATCTGCTCGGGCGTCTGCGCGATGAGCACATGGCTCCAGGTCGCGCCGCCCTTTTGCGCCAGCCCCGCGGCGTCCTGGGTGACGATGCCCTTGCCCTCGATGTGCGCCGCCACGCCGAGCAGCTGCCCGATGGTGATGACCCCGGTGCCGCCCACTCCCGCCACCAGAATGCCGTAGCAGCCGCCGCCGGCGCGGTCGGCCTTGATGGGGTCGGGCACATCGGGCACGGGCACCGGCGGCAGCGCCTGCAGACCAGCGCGGGCTTCGGGCTTGCGCAGCTGTGCCCCTTCGAGCATGACGAAACTGGGGCAAAAGCCCTTGAGGCAGGAGAAATCCTTGTTGCAGCTGCTCTGGTTGATGGTGCGCTTGCGGCCGAACTCGGTGTCCAGCGGCTCGACAGACAGGCAGTTGCTCTGCTCTGAGCAATCGCCGCAGCCCTCGCACACGAGCGGATTGATGACGACGCGGCGCGGCGGATCGGGCAGCTTGCCGCGCTTGCGCAGGCGGCGCTTTTCGGTGGCGCAGTACTGGTCGTAGATGATCACGCTCACGCCGGGCACGTCGCGAAGACGGCGCTGGATGGCGTCGAGCGCGTCGCGGTGGTGCACGGTCACGCCGGGGGCGAGGTCGTTGACCTGCCGGTACTTGTCCGGCTCGTCGGTGACGACCACGATCTGCCTGACCCCCTCGGCCAGCAGCTCGCGGCTGATCTGCGCCACGCTCAAATGCCCTTCAACCGGCTGGCCCCCGGTCATCGCCACGGCACCGTTGTACAGAATTTTGTAGGTGATGTTGACTCCGGCCGAGATGGCCTGGCGGATGGCCAGCAGACCGGAGTGGTAGTAGGTGCCGTCGCCCAGGTTGGCGAACACATGCCGCTCCCGGGTGAACGGCGCCTGCCCGACCCAGGCCACGCCCTCGCCGCCCATCTGGCTGAAGGTGGAGGTGTTGCGGTCCATCCAGACCACCATGTAGTGGCAGCCGATGCCGGCCATCCCGCGCGAGCCTTCGGGCACACGGGTGCTGGTGTTGTGCGGGCAGCCCGAGCAGAACCAGGGCAGCCGCCGCTCTGCCGTCGGTACGACGGCCAGCGCGGCCTCGGTCTGGTCGATCACGCGCAGACGCTCGGCCACCCGACGCTGCAGGTCCACCCCGGCATCACGCAGGATTCCCAGCTTGTCCAGCCGGCTGGCAATGGCGCGGGCGATGACCGCCGGACTCAGATCGCCCTTGGCCGGAAGCAGCCAGTTGGTCGCGGGGTTGGGTTGACTCCATTCGCCGCCCGATCGGTCGCCGTCGCGCTCGTCGAACTTGCCGATGACATTGGGCCGCACGTCCTCACGCCAGTTGTACAGCTCCTCCTTGAGCTGGTATTCGATGACCTGGCGCTTTTCCTCGACCACCAGAATCTCCTGCAGCCCAGCGGCGAACTCGCGGGTGAGCTGCGCCTCCAGCGGCCACACCACCGCGACCTTGTGCAGGCGAATGCCCAGGCGCGCGCAGGCGGCATCATCCAGCCCCAGGTCGGCCAGCGCCTGCCGGGTGTCGTTGTACGCCTTGCCCGAGGCCATGATGCCCAGCCGCGCGTCCGGGCTGTCCATCACGGTGTGGTTCAGGCGGTTGGCGCGGATATAGGCCAGCGCGGCATACCACTTGACATCCATCAGCCGCGCTTCCTGCGATAGCGGATCGTCCGGCCAGCGGATGTGTACTCCGCCTTCGGGCAGGACGAAATCCTCCGGCAGCACGATGCGCACGCGGTCGGTGGACACATCGACCGAGGCCGACGACTCGACCACCTCCTGGATGGTCTTCATCCCCGCCCACAGGCCGGAATAGCGACTCAGCGCAAAGGCGTGCAGGCCCAGATCGAGAATGTCCTGCACATTGCTCGGAAAGAACACCGGCAGGCCGCAGGCCTTGAAAATGTGGTCGCTCTGATGCGCCGCGGTGCTGCTCTTGGCCACATGGTCGTCGCCAGCCACCGCGATCACCCCACCGTACCGCGCCGTGCCGGCCATGTTGGCATGCTTGAACACATCCGAGCAGCGGTCCACCCCCGGCCCCTTGCCGTACCAGATACCGAAGACGCCGTCGAACTTCTTTTGCTGCGGGTAGAGATCGAGCTGCTGCGTGCCCCACAGCGCAGTGGCCGCGAGCTCTTCGTTGACCCCGGGCTGGAACACAATGTCGTGCGCCTCGAGCAGGGCCTTGGCCTTCCACAGCGCCTGGTCGTAGCCGCCCAGCGGCGAGCCGCGGTAGCCTGACACGAAGCCCGCGGTGTGCAGGCCGACTGCAGCGTCGCGCTCGCGCTGCAGCATGGGCAGACGCACCAGGGCGTGGATGCCGCTCATGAACGCGCGGCCGGAAGTGAGGGTGTATTTGTCATCCAGCGACATGGTCGCCAGCGCATGACGGATGTGCTCGGGTAGCGGAGCGTTCATCGTCTGTCTCCTTGTCGGGGCGCACCTTGCGTGGGCTGCGCCTAGGGGTCACCGATCGGCCGCCGATCAGGCAGGCCGGGCAGATGCGGCGCCACACCCGGTGCGGGCCGCACGCCGTCTTGTGGACGGCGACCGGCTTGATGCCGGTAAAGCGATGCTAGTGCGACTGCGCAGGAGTGAACAGGGGAGAAGCAATAGGCGCTTTTGGCTTGCGGACATGGGTCCGCAAACGCCCCGCACGATCAGCCGAAGGAGGGCAGGATGAGCACGTAGGTATCGACCGGCGCGTTGGGGTTGACCACCGGATTGCTCGGATTGCCGTCGCCCCAGTCGCTATTGAACAGGATGCGCGTGCCGCTGGTGCTGAAGGTCACGTTGGGCTGCGCCCAGTAATTGCTCTGCGGTGCGTTGCTGTAGTTGCCGGTGCTGCGATGATGGGCGATGCGCCAGGTCACGCCGCTGGTCAGGTTGGTGATCATCATCTCCTGGTCGAGAATGGTGCAGGGGTTGGCGGTCGGGCCGCTGTTGCCGCCGGACCCCGGCGTCGCCTGCCCGTTGCTGCCCGTCCCGTAGATGTTGCCGGTCATGCCGGTGACGACCCAGGAGGGGTTTTTCCACGCGGTCGACCCGCTGAGGCTGCCCGTTGCAGGATAGCCCCAGCCACTGCTCTCGCCGACGAAATTGCTCACTGCGCCGGTGTTGAGGTTGCAGACGATCACGTTGCCGTTGCCGCCGGTGTTGCGCGAGAACTGCGAGCCCACCAGCAGGTCGTTGCCGTTTGCGTCCATCGCGGTGTCGCAATGTTCGTTGGTGTCGAAATCGACCCAGCGCACCAGCTTGCCCGTGGTGGCGTCGAGCACGGCGCTTTGCACCGACGGGGTCGAGTTCAGCCCCGGCGCGGCATTCCAGACGAAGAACTTGCCTGATACCGACGGGAATGGTGTCGAACCTCGGGCCTGCGGCTGCGGCACAACGCTTGTGTCGTACAGCGTGAACGCTCTGGTGGCCTCGTTGAAGCCGAACACCCACAGGCCCAGCTCGCCTGCGACATTGGGCACACTCGGCCCGAATGCCCCCAGCCCCCAGATGCGCTGCCCCTGCGCATTGACGCCCAGAGCAAACGGATAGCCGCAGCGCACACCCTGCGTGTCTTTCGGACAACCGGGTGGCAACCCGTTGGGCAAGAAGCTGTAAATGATGGTCTTGACGCCCGTCTCGACATTGATCGCGGTGAGGTCTGCCAAATACTGGCTGCCCATCTGGTGGTTGTCGATATAGCGCAGCGTCGCTGGATCGGCATGATCCCAGTAAAACTGCTCGACATCGCCAGGATTGATGTCGAGGAACTTGATGAAGGCATAGGTCGTCCCGTCATACAGAGCCCAGCCCTGTTTGCCACCCGCCTGCGCCGTCGAGCCGGGCGCATAAAGGATGAAGCGGGTTTCATCACAGTTCCACGCCATTGCCGTGGGATAGGCTGGCGCGACGCAAAGATTGTTGAAGTCGTTCACACCGTCGGTGATGCGGATGATCGTCGTGCCGAAATCGGGGTCGGTGATGCGCTGCCCCTTCGCCGGCTTGGCCAGCGCGGTGTAGGGAACCGGTGCCTTGCCAAACTGCTTCATGCCGGCGGAGAGGTCCAGATTGGCCTGCACTGCTCCCGACGTCGGACTGGTACCTGATGTCGGACTGGTACTTGATGTCGGACTGGCACCTGACGTCGGACTGGTACCTGATGTCGGACTGGTACCTGATGTCGGACTGGCACCTGACGTCGGACTGGTACCTGATGTCGGACTGGTACCTGATGTCGGACTGGTACCTGATGTCGGACTGGTACCTGATGTCGGACTGGTACTTGATGTCGGGCTAGTGCCTGATGTCGGACTGGTGCCCGACGTCGGGCTGGTAACCAATCCGCCTGCGCCGCCACCTCCGCAGGCAGCCAGCGAGCCCAACGCCGGCAGGGTGAGCAGAGACTTCTGGATGAACCGACGGCGCGATGGCTGCATGGGGGAACTCCAGTGATGGCTGCACTCGTGCCGCTGGCCTGCGTGTGCGCCTGCACGCGCCATACCGATCCACCCCAGGCAAGCGGCGCCCTCGAGCGGCCCGGTAACGGCGAAAAATGCACATCGCCTGACGCGAAAAATCGAATAGATCACATTGTAGAGGGTGACAAGCCCTCCTTCAATAACGGTGTGTAAGTCCTGCTTGCGCCCGGTCGCCGCGGCTCATTGCTGCTGGCAGACCGTGGTAGTGTTCTGCAGGAAATTGGTCACGGTGGCCTGGCGGCCCTTGAACCACACCTGGAAGGCGCTGTTGCGGTAGCGCGCGCCGTCGGCCGAGACGGTCTGATCCAGTGTGAGATTGCCCAGAGCGGTTTGCAGCGTGACCGACACGTCGCCGAACGTGGCAACGAAGGACGTGCCATCCTGGCAGTTGAAGCGCACCGCGCCCGGCGGCAGTGCAGGCGCCGCCTGCTGCGGGGCAGACTCCTCGGGCGCTGCGGCCGCAGGGGCGGACTGCGAAGCACCCGGGCTCGCCGGTGCGCTGGCCGCCGGGGCCACGCCTGCCGGGCCGAGCGGCTGCACGGTGATCGGTGCGCTCGGCGCTAGGGGTTGGGCCTGACTAGTCGGGGCCTGCGGCACCACGGGTGCGTAGGTCGATGGCGGCACGGTGACCCGCGGAGCAGGGGGATTGAGCTGCTGCACCGGCACCGGCTGGTTGAGGTCCACCGGCGTGGCGCAGCCCGCCAGCGTCAGCACACCCAGCGCGGCAGCGCCAGCGCCCAGATGCCCCAGGATGCTGCGTCGATGTTGCGGTTTCATGCACGGACTCCCGAAAACAGTTGTGGAAATTGAACCATACAAACACGACCAGCCGCTCCGCGTGCTGCCGTACAACTGGGGAGACTTGTCGAGGACGCGCAGGCGCACCGGCTCCTTATGATGCGGCTTAAAAACCGCCCGGATCGATTGCCGCCACGTGCCGAAGGAGCCAGCCTTGCCGATCTACGCCCTTGCCGTGCTGCTCGGCTGCGCACTGCAGACCGCGCAGGCGGCGCTGTGGCCTCGCACAGTCTATGGCGGAATCGGGCTGGCGGGTTTGCTCGTCACGCTCGGCTTGCTGCTGTGGCAGATGCGCCGGAGCAGTCTGCCGGTCGGCGGCTGGTCTCGCGGTGCGCTCGGTGTGACATCCGCGCTGGCCGGCCTGGCGCTGGCGTTCGGGCTGGCAGGCTGGCGCGCGCATCCCGTGCTCCAAGACCGGCTCGACCCAGCGCTGGAGGAACGGGTACTGACCGTGCGCGGCACGGTGGTGGATTTACCCGTGCTGTATCCGGACAGCACCCGGTTTCTGCTCGACCTCGCCGATCCAGTGCCGCCGGGGATGCCGAGTCGGCTGTCGGTGAGCTGGTATGCCAGGCGCGATCGACATGCAGACCGCCCGGGGCCGCCGCCCCGCGTGCATCCCGGGCAGCAGTGGCAGCTGCCGGTGCGGCTCAAGCAGCCCCACGGCCTGTTCAACCCCGGCGGCCACGACCTCGAGCTGAGTCTGTTTCAGGACGGCATCGGCGCCACCGGCACGGTCAGCCGCGTCGGCCAGCCACAGTTGCTCAGCATGCGCAGCACACCGGCTGACTGGATCGCGCAGCTGCGCGACCACCTGCGCCAGCGCATGATGGCCGCGCTGCATGTGCAAAGCATCCCGATCGGGGAGCAGCGAGCGGCCGCGAACTTGGGGGCAATGCTTCCCTCCTCCGCCGACACCATCATCGCGCTGGCGCTGGGCGATCAGGCGGCGATTTCCCCGCAGGATTGGGCCATCTACCGCACCACCGGAGTCGCGCATCTGATGAGCATTTCCGGGCTGCACATCACCCTGCTGGCCTGGATGACGCTGCACCTGGCGGGCTGGCTGTGGCGACAAAGCGCACGCCTGCCCCGACCGTGGACGCTGATCGTGCCCGCGCCCACCCTGGCCGCCTGGGCCGCGTTGCTGGCAGCCACGGTCTATGCGCTGATCGCTGGTTGGGGCGTACCGGCGCAGCGCACCTTGCTGATGCTCGCCGTGGTCTTGCTACTGCGCCAACGCGGACTGCGGGCCGACTGGCGCGATGTGATGGCGCTGGCGCTGATCGCCGTGCTGCTGTGGGACCCGTGGGCGGTGCGGCTGGCGGGGTTCTGGCTGTCGTTCGTCGCCGTGGGGCTGCTGTTCGTCTCGGGCGAGCGGCGACACCCGGAAACCGCGCCCCTTGCGTCCGCAGGCGCGCAAACCGCATCGGCACCCGGAGTGTGGCAACGCGGCTGGCAGTCCGTGCGCAGCGCCAGCCAGGCGCAATGGGTGGCCACCATTGCGCTGCTGCCGCTAACCCTGCTGTTCTTTCAGCAGATCGCGGTGCTGTCGCCGCTGGCCAATGCGGTGGCGATTCCGCTGGTCACCCTGGCGGTGGCGCCGCTGTCCATTTTTGGGCTGTTGCTGCCCGCGCCGCTGGACGGCTGGGTCTGGAAGCTTGCCGCCTGGCTACAGCACATGCTCGATCACATCCTGCAGCAGATGGCGGCCTGGCCGCTGGCTCAGTGGCATGCCGCCGCGCCCGACCCGGTCACGCTCGTGCTGGCCGCACTGGGCGCACTGGCGCTGGCTTTGCCCTGGACCTGGCGGCTGCGCACACCCGGCCTGCTGCTGATGTTGCCGCTGACCAGCAACCCCGGCAGCGCGCCTGCACCGGGCCATGTAGAGCTGTGGTTTGCCGATGTCGGCCAAGGCATGGCCGTGGTCGTGCGCACCGCGCGGCACACCCTGCTGTACGACACCGGCCCGCAGCAGGCGCCCGGGTTGGACACTGGCAGCCGGGTGCTGCTGCCGCTGCTGCACAGCCTGGGCATGCGGCATCTGGACCGGGTCGTGGTCAGCCACGATGACAACGACCATGCGGGCGGCGCGGCAGCAATCGCCCACACCCACCCAGAGGCTGCGCTGCTGACCTCCATGACACCAGACCGGGCCGGGCGCCTGGGCTACGCCACCCACCAACGCTGCGTGGCCGGACAGCACTGGAACTGGGACGGGGTGGACTTTCGCATCGTCAGCCCGCTGCCGGGCGCGCAACCGCGCAGCGACAACGCCAGCTCCTGCGTGCTGCATGTCAGCGCGCGCGGCGGCTCGGTGCTGCTCACCGGCGACATCGATCAGGCACAGGAGCGCGCGTTGCGTGCTGCTGACGCATTGCCCTATGCCGACGTGCTGCTGGTGCCGCATCATGGCAGCAAGTCTTCATCCAGCGACGCGCTGCTCGACACCGTGATGCCACGCGCCGCGGTGGTGCAGGCCGGCTATCACAATGCACATGGCCATCCGCACCCGCTGGTGCTGCAGCGCTACGCCGCGCGCGGCATTGCGGTGTGGCGCACCGATCTGCAGGGTGCGCTGCTGTGGCGAGACACCGCGCCCGACGCATTGCGAGGCTGGCGCGCCACGGCCGCGCGTTACTGGAATGCGCCGGATCGCTGGGTGGCATCTGCCTTTCCCGATTGATCCGGCGCAATGGCTTGAACTCCTCCCCACCCGGGGCCGGAGGGGCGATGGGCCAGCCCCACTCACACCCGCAGCCGGTTGAGCGACTGCAGTTCGTAGACCAGCCGGGTGCGCACGCCGTTGATCGACAGCGTGTCCTCGATGCCCTTGATCGCGCGGCCTGCTGCCGGGGCGTACCAGTAGTGGGTCATCACGGTCGCCTGCGCTGCGGTGTAATGTCCCTGCAGGCGAAAGGTATGAAATGTGCCGGCGGGCACGGTGATGGTTTCCTCCGCTTCCACGCTGACGCTCACGCCCAGCTTGGTGTGCAGTTCCCATTCAGGCTGGCTTTGCGTGATGGTGTCCTTCCAGTTCTTGCCCACGCTCAGCGGAAACACGAACTGCGGAAACGCCGGGCGGTATTCGATCGCCTCGCCCGGCACGATTTCGCGCGACAGCAGGTCGAACTGTTTGGAGTAGATGTTCTTCAGCGCCGGCGAGTCAGCCTTGTTGGTGCGCTTCACTTCCACATGTACTTCGCCATTGGGCGTGATGTGCGTGACCTGGTTGGACATGACCAGGCCGGGATCGCCGCGGTCGATCTCCTCCTGGGTGCGGGTGATGAAGACCCAGCGGTCTCCCACGCGAATGTCGGGCAGTTGCATCGATGTCTCCTGCAGGGTTGAGCCGTGGGGCACATTTTGCCCCGGCCACCGTCGGGCGCGCACCCGCGCAGTCAAAGCCCGGCGACGCGCAGGGTCAGCCAGTCACGCCACAGCCGAAACGGCCCCGGCAGTGTGGCGTCGTTTGCGCTTTCCCGTCCGTGGTGCCGCACGCGGGAGTTACTCGCTTTCGGGGTAGAACCCGGCGCGGCGGGTGCTGCGCGGCGCCTCGCTGCGCACCGCCGCGCCGATCGCGGCGATGTGCTCGGGCGTGGTGCCGCAGCAGCCGCCGACGATGTTGACCAGCCCCTCGGCGGCGAATTCGTGCAGCAGCCGCGAGGTGACCTCGGGCGTCTCGTCGAAGCCGGTGTCGCTCATCGGATTCGGCAGCCCGGCGTTGGGATAGCAGCTGATGTAGGTGTCGGGCGCGGCCTTGGCCAGCTCCTGCAGATACGGGCGCATCAGCGCCGCGCCGAGCGCGCAGTTCAGCCCGACGGCCAGCGGCTGGGCATGCCGCACGCTGGCCCAAAAGGCGGTGACGGTCTGCCCGGAGAGGATGCGCCCGGAGGCGTCGGTGACCGTGCCGCTGATGATCAGCGGCAGCCGCTCGCCGGTCTCCTCGAATACTTCGTCGATCGCAAACAGCGCGGCCTTGGCGTTGAGGGTGTCGAAAATCGTCTCGACCAGCAGCACGTCGGCGCCGCCGCGCAGCAGCGCGTGCACCTGCTGCGCGTACGCCACACGCAGTGTCTCGAAGTCGATGTTGCGCGCGCCGGGGTCGTTAACGTCGGGGCTAATGCTGGCGGTTTTCGGCGTCGGCCCGAGCGCCCCGGCGACGAAGCGCGGCCTGTCCGGGGTGCTGAACTTGTCGCAGGCGGCGCGCGCCAGGCGCGCCGAGGCCTCGTTCATCTCGTCGACCAGCTCGGCCATGCCGTAATCGTCCTGCGCCACGCTGGTCGCGCCAAAGGTGTTGGTCTCGATGAGGTCAGCGCCGGCCGCAAGATAGCCCTCGTGGATGTCGCGGATGATCTGCGGCTGCGTCAGGCTGAGCAGCTCGTTGTTGCCCTTGACGTCGCGGGGCCAGTCCTTGAACCGCTCGCCGCGGTACTGCGCCTCGCTGAGCTTGAAGCGCTGGATCAGCGTACCCATCGCGCCATCAAGAATGACGATGCGCTGCGCAAGCAGCTCGGGCAGTTGCACAGCGCGCGTGTACGGGCGGGGAGCAGGAGGGTGGATGGTCAGCATGGTGGCATGGTAGTGGCTCGCACGGTATCGCCGCAGCCGCCGCGAGCGCCACCAAGCGGCCCACCACAAAGTCGACCGACACAATTTGTTTCACCGCAAATCGCCGCCGGCTGGTTAGCATGGCTTGATCATGCGCACATTGTCTTGCCGCGTTCAGTCGTCCTGCATCGCTCGCCTGATCTGGCTGTTGACGCTGGCCTTGGCGCTGCAGCCGCTGACCTGGGCGCGGCAGCCTGCGGCAAGCTGGGTCAGCCTGCCGTACTGCGTCGGCAGCGCAGGCCCGACGCAGCAGGCGGCAGCGCGCAGCGGGGCGAACACCCAGGGTCGTGCGCACCACATCTGGGAAGTGGTGAAGATGTCGTCGCGAGCGGCCCAGTGGCAAAGCACGCTGCGCGCAGGATCGAGACAGATCCATCAGACCAGCGAGACCCGAGCACAGCGCTTTGCGGCCAGCGGGCCGCGTAGCAGCAAGATTCACAACCTCTGGGTGCTGCTCAATCCGACGGCGGTTCTTTGCGCCAGCGGCTCGCCGTGGGCCATGCCGCCAGCCGAGCACGCGCTCGTGTTCGACGCGCCGGTGGCGCAAGCGCCCGCCGCCGACTGCAGCGCACCGCACCGCCTGCTGCTGCGCGCTCGCCCACAGCAGCCGCGCGCTCCACCGCAAGTCTCCTGACGCCCTCCGATCGCGGCCGCCGCAGCGCGCGTTGCGCTTGCCGCGCCGCACCTTGCCCGCTACGCGGGCATCAAACCAACAGGAGACGCTTCATGCGTGCCATGTCGCACCCCACCGTGCGCGCGCTGCTGGCCTTGGCCTGCTGCGGCGCAACCCTCGTGCCGCAGCAGGCGCTTGCCTGCGCGAGCTGCGGCTGCAGCCTCAGTACCGATGCCGCCCTTGGCGATTCGGCCAAGCCCGGCTGGCGTCTGTATCTGCAATACGACTTCATCAACCAGAACCAGTTGCGCAGTAGCGCGCATGCGGTCTCGGCCGCCATAGTCGCCGCGCGCAACCCGGACGCCGGCCAGGAGGTCGAGCATGACACCATCAACCGCGACCTGACGCTTGGCATGGGCTACAGCCCAAGCCCCGACTGGAACTTCACCCTGCGGATCCCGTACGTCGACCGTAGCCACACCACCTATGGCACCGCCACGCCGGACCAGCTCGGCGCGGACAAGCTCAGCGGCGCGACCGTCAGCAGCCTGGGCGATGTCAAGTTCATCGCCGCCTGGCAGGGCGCGTTGGCGACACACAATCTCGGCGTCCAGCTCGGCGTGAAGCTGCCGACCGGACGCTACGGCGGCCCGAACGCCGACGGCACCGGCATCGTCGGCCGCGACCCGGTGGCCTTCAGCCGCGGGCCCAATGCGCAGCAGCCATCGCCCGGCAATCTGCTCGACACCAGTCTGCAGCCCGGCACCGGCAGCACCGATCTGATCGTCGGCGCTTACTTCGTCCAGGCGGTCAGCCAAAATGTCGATGCCTTCGTCAACGGCCAATTTCAGGCGGCGGTGGCGCACCGTCTGGACACACCCGGCGCAGACTACCGTCCCGGCAATCTGGCCAGCCTGAGCTTCGGCCTGCGGGACGCGGCGCGCCCCGACTGGATGCCGCAATTGCAGATCAACCTCTCGCACAAAAGCCACGACCAGGGGGCGCTGGCCGACACCGCGGACACTACAGGAACCGTGGCCTATCTCAGTCCCGGCCTGTCGGTCATGGTGGGCCAAGGCTGGCAGGCTTACGGATTCGTGCAACTGCCGGTCTATCGCCAACTTGACGGCGTGCAACTCGCCCCGCACTGGACCGCCAGCCTGGGAATCAGTACTGCGTTCTAAGCTCTCATCTGTCACCTTCTCACTGGAGTTCTCCATGCGTTCAAGCTATTGCCTATCTCGCACCGCGCTGCGCACCCTTGCTGCCGGCGCGCTCAGCCTGGGGCTGCTCGGCTCCGCCTTTGCCGCTGGCATTCAGGTGACCGACGCCTGGATTCGCTGGCTGCCGTCCGGTCTGCCTGCCGGCGGCTATGCCAAGGTGCGCAATGACACCAACAAAGAGGTCAAGCTCATCGGCGCCTCGAGCCCGAAATATGGCATGGTCATGCTGCACCGCACGGTGAGCAAGAACGGCATGTCCCACATGGTGCATGTCGACGCCATTGCCATTGCGCCGCACAAAAGCATTGCCTTCACCCCGGGCGACTATCACATCATGCTGATGCAGCCCAAGCCGGGCATTGCGCCGGGGCAGAAGGTGCCGGTCACGCTCGAGTTCGCTGATGGCCAGTCGGTGACCGCCGAGTTCGAGGTGCGCAAGCCCACCGCCACCGGCCCTGGCGAAGCGCAGGGCATGGACATGGATCACATGCACGGCATGAAGCACTGATCCGCCGCGCCATGCCCGATCTGTCCAGGCGCGCGCTGCTGCGGCGGGCCGGCCTGCTCGGCGCCGGCGCGCTCGCCGCCCAAGCGCCGCCCGCCCATGCGGGGCTCGCCGTCGGTCAGCCGGCACCGGTGGCGGTGCTGCACACCCTGGACGGGCAGACGCTGTCGACCGCCGACATGCGCGGACAGGTGGTCATCCTCACCTTCTGGGCGACCTGGTGCGACCCCTGCCGGCAGGAACTGCCCGTGCTGTCGGATTACGCCGCTGCGCACGCAGCGCAAGGGCTGCGGGTGCTGGGCTTTTGCCTCGACGGAGCCGACCGCCTGGCGCAGGTGCGCGCGGTGGCGGCGACCCTGTCGTTTCCCGTGGGCTTGCTACAAAGCCCTTGGTTCGGCGCCTATGGGCGCATCTGGCGCATTCCGGTGAGCTTTGTCATCGACCGCGCTGGGCGCCTGGCCGACAACGGTTGGGACGACCCGCACCCCGCATGGACCCCCGCACGACTGCAGCGCGTGGTCGGTCCGCTGCTCAATGCGTGAAGCCGATGCGCGACTGACGCCGCAGCCGATCGAAGTCGAAATCCTTGGGCGCGAGCACCGTCCGCTTGTCGAGCTTGGCTGCCCCGAATGCGCTCAGCAGCAGGCGACGCAGTTCGCGGGGCTTGCAGTGCTGCAGCAAGTCGAGCACGGCCTCTGACGGCTCCTCGGGGAAGGCCGCGCCCCAGTCGTGGGCCTTGCGGATTTCGCGGTAGAGATTGGTGGCGATCTGCCGCGTGCCCTCGGCGTCGGGCGCGGCGATGTCGTACACATTCAGCCGGTTGAGAATCGGCTCGGGAATGTGGCTGGCGTCGTTGGCCGTGGCGATCCAGATCACGCTGCTGCAGTCGATCGGCACCTCGGCGAATTCATCAGTGAAGGCGCGCGCGGTGTCCGCCTCGAGCAGGCTGTAGAGCGCACCCAGCGGGTCGTACTGCGCGCTGCCCGCAGCCTTGTCGATTTCGTCGATCACCAGCACCGGGTTGGCGTACTCGCCGCCGACCAAGGTGTCGAACACCTTGCCCGGGCGGGCATTCTTCCACTGCGATGACGCGCCCGACAGAATCCACCCCGCAGTCAACGCATTCATCGGCGCCACTGCGCAGGTCGTGCCCAGCAGCGCCGAGACGCGGCGGGCGAAATGGGTCTTGCCGATGCCCGGATCACCCAGCAGCAGCATGGGCATGATTTCCACCGGGTCGCGGCTGTCGGCGCACAGCGCCACGCTGCGCTGGATGTCGCGCAGCGGCGCGCCAAAATTGGGCAATTCGGCACTGAGCTGCTCGACCTGCGGCGGGTCCTGCGGCTTGATCGCCAGCCGCTCGCCGCCGGTGGCGAGCATGCGCTGGTAGGTGCTGCGCAGGGTTTCGTTGGCATCTGGCCCCATCGCGTTGAGTTTGCGCTCCACAGCGCTGACATCGAACACGGTCTTATAGGCAGCTACGGAAAGCATCACGTTCTCCTTCATGCAGGTTGATCGAATACAAGCATCAACCATGCCCGAATCATCCACAGCCCGGCCGCGTCGTGCAAGAGCCTGTCGGATCCGCCCTTGCATCTGGTCGGGCAATTCGTGAACAAGTGCACGCCACGGCGGCCGCGGTCAATCGGCAGAGCCTGCCCTCCTGTTCTCGCAAGCGCATGCCGCAGACCGCGCCGGAGTGATCGACATCATCTCGCCCCAAGGCGACACGAAAGCCGTATAGAAATATTTATCTGGATATATCCAACAAAGTCGCAGACAGACCCAGCCCGATGCCGGCACGGGGCCGGCGGCGCTAGACGCCACGACCCACGAAAGAAACATGCGCACATTCAACATGTTGCCTTGCCCCACCGCATGTGACACGAGTTTGATTTTTGTCACTTTTTGAACACGGCTTGCGACACCCTAGGGTTTACCTGAATGACGCTGTATTTCACGAAATATATCGTTCCTTCTGTTTATGCGAATGTTCTGAAACGCTTCGGAACCTCTCAGGCTTTTTCAAGGGGATGCAGTGAAACGATCGAAGGCAATCAAGGCCCTCGCCCTCACCGGGGGCCTCACGCTCGGGCTGCTGGCCAGCCACCCGGGCGCGGCAACAGAGTCGGATGACCAAAAATTTGCTGCCTATCGCAGCATGCTCGAACAGGACAACCCGGGGCAGTTCTGGGTGGATGAAGGCAAGGCGCTGTTCTACAAAAAGCGCGGACCCAAAAACGCTTCGCTGGAGCAATGCGACTTCGGCCTGGGGCCCGGCGTGCTCAAGGGTGCGTATGCGCAGATGCCGCGCTATTTCAAGGACACCGGCCAGGTGCAGACACTCGAGGGCCGTTTGCTGACCTGCATGGAAAAGCTGCAGGGACTCAAAGCCGATGACATCCTCAAACCCCACTACACCAATGCCGACGAGGAAAACGGCACCCCGGACGATCTCACGCGGCTGACCGCGTTCGTCGCCGCGCAGTCCAACGGCATGCCGTTCAACCCGCCGATGAACACGCCGCAGGAGAAATACGTCTACGCCCTGGGCAAGTACACCTTCTTTCGCCGCATGGGCAAGATGGATCTGTCCTGCGCAGACTGCCACGGCGTGCCAGGCCGCACCATCCGTGGCGTCGAGCTGCCGGTGATGACCGCCCCCAAGACCGCCGGCCGCGTGATGGCCGCGTTCCCTGCGTATGTGCTCAAGGACAGTAATGTGCGCACCTTCTGGTGGCGTAACGAGCGCTGCCTGCTCGCGATGCGCCTGCCGTGGCTGATGACCGGCTCGGAAATCGACGCCGCGCTCACCCTGTTCCAGGCCATCGAAGCCAAGAAGAGCGGCCATCCCATCAAAGTTCCCGGCATCAAGCCCCGCGCCTGAGCCGCATCGACGGACCTCCCAGCATGACATCCAGACCTTTCCTCCGCCTGGCCGTGGCAGCCGCGCTGCTGCCGCTGGTCTCCATCGCCCCGGCACTTGCCGACGAGGCGCAGCATGTGGACATCCCCAAGATCGAGGGCCTGCCCAAGATCACGGAAAAAGACTTCTCCAAGGCAATCCGCAAGAGCTTCTACGTCAACAATCCGCAAGAGTGGGATCGCTTCTATTCCAAGACGCTGGAAATCTGCAACGCAACGGACAGCCAGCCCAGCGCCGCGCAGGCGCAAGAGATCATCCGGCGCGAAACCAAATCCATCGTCTACCCAAAAAGCGGCAAGCTCATGGGCGACTGGAAGCTCGGCGCCAAGTGGGCCGAGGACGTGCACGGCGGGCGCATCGGCTACCCCGGCTTTAAGGACGCCGACGACCCCAGCCACCCCAACGGCGCCAACTGCTATGCCTGCCACGCAATGGACCCCAAGTTCCCACAGCACGGCAATATGGGCCCGTCTCTGACCGACTACGGCAAGCTGCGCGGCACCAGCGAGGCGGTGATCAAGTACACCTATGACAAGATTTACAACTCCAAGTCGCTCAACCCCTGCTCGCTGATGCCGCGCTACGGCGGTCCCAAGCATCTGCTCACGCCCGAACAGGTGGCCGACATCACCGCCTACCTGCTCGATCCGCAATCGCCGGTGAACAACGGCGGCAACCAGATGGTGCAGGCCAAATGACGCCGCGCGTATCGTTTGATCCTTCCCGGCGCGCCTGGCTACGCCGAGCTGCGTGGTCGGCTGCCGTGGTCGGCACCGCGGGCGTCGCCCCTGCCGCGATTGATCTGGCCGTTGCGGCGCAGGCCTATGCCTTCGGCCCCAAGGTGCCCGATGTCAAGCCGGTGCAGACCTCTGAACACGTCTGGTCCATCGTCGCCAGGGACGCCTTTCCCACGCCAGACAACCAGGGCTTTTTCAGCAACACGCATTTCATTCTGACTCCCAAGGGCGTGGTGGTGTTCGACACCGGCTCATCGCTGCAGATCGGGCAGATGTGCCTGCGCATGCTGCGCACCGTCACCGACAAACCGGTGATCGCCGTGTTCAATTCGCACTTCCACGGCGATCACTGGCTGGGCAATCAGGCGTATGTCGATGCCTTCGGACCGAAGTTGCCGATCTACGCACTGCCGGGCACACGCCGGGTTATCGCCGGGGTCGAGGGCAATGCCTGGCGCGAGAACATGCTCAAGTGGACCAACAACTCGTCGCTGGGCACCAAGGTGGTCGCGCCCACGCTTGAGGTGCGCAGTGGTGATGTGTTCGAGTACGGCGGCATTACGCTCAAGGCGCATCACTACGGCAAGGCCCACACCCCGGACGATCTGTGCATCGAGATCGTGCAGGACAAGGCGGTATGCGCGGGCGACATCATGATGAACCACCGCATCGCCAATATGGAAGACGGCTCGTTTCTGGGCACCCTGGCGTATTACGACAAGCTGGAAAAGGCCACTGGCGCCAGGATGTGGCTGCCCGGCCATGGCGCGGCCAGCGCCGACATCCTGGCGTGGAACCGCGAAATCTTTCAGGGCATTTTCGATGGCGCGCTCAAGGCTGCGCGCGAGATGGCCGGGCCGACCGTGGCCAAGGAGTATGTGCTGGCCGACCCGCGCGTGGCGAAAAACGCCGGCACCACCGCCGGGTTCGAGAAAAACATCGGCAAGTTCGCCTCGCTCGCCTACCTGGAAGCCGAGCAGCAAGGGTCTTGAGACCGCGATCACCACCCAACACTGGAGGAGTTTCCCATGCAGACATCCACACGCCGCAATGCGCTGTTCGCCGGGCTGGGCGCCGGGCTGCTCGCGCTCACGGGCCGCGCCCGCGCCGCCGACAAGGACGGCAAGGCCAAGGTGGTCTACCACGTCACCCGCATGGACGGGCAACCCGAGCGCTGCCTGGATTTCGTGCGCAACCACCTGGCTGGCGAGCCGGGTGTGACCCTGGTCGTGGTGGCCAACGGCAGCGGCATCGACTTCCTGCTCAACGGCGCCAAGACCAAGAGCGGCGCCGAATTCGCTGGCAATGTGGGCGACTTCGCCGGCCAGGGGGTCAAGTTTCTGGTCTGCGAAAACACCCTGAAGGCGCGCAACATCAGCAAGGACAAGGTGTTGATGGATGCCAGCTTCGTGCCCTCGGGCGTGGTCGAGGCCGCGCGGCTGCAGAACCGCGAGGGCTACGCCTACATCAGCCCCTGACCCCCTCAGATTCGCTCTTCGGGCGCCACCATGCGCCCGCGTTCCGTGCCGACCTCCTCGTGCACCTCCCTTTCTTTGTCCCCAGGAGCCTTCCATGCTCGATTTCGACCATTCCGATCTATCGCCCACCGACAACGTGCGGCGTGACATTCTCAAACGTCTGCTCGGCGTCACAGCGCTATCGGCGCTCACGCCCGAGTTTCTCAGGCAGGCCGTTGCCGCCGACACCGCGGGCAAGACGCTGATGGGCCCGCGCGTGCCCGACGTCAAGCCCACCCAGCTCACCGACAAGCTCTACGTCATCAAGGCGCGCGACAAATTCCCCACGCCGCAGAACCTGGGCTTTTTCACCAACATCACCTTCATCGTCACGAGCAAGGGGGTGGTGGTGCTCGACCCCAGCGCCTCGGTGGAAATCGGCCGCATGGCCATCCGCATGATCAAGACCGTCACACCCAAGCCCGTCGTCGCGGTCATCAACACCCACTACCACGGTGACCATTGGATGGGCAACCAGGCGTTTGCCGAGCAATTCCCGGGCATTCCGATGTACTCGATGAAGGAATCGGCCGAGGCGATCAAGAACGTGCTGGGCGAGCAGTGGATCCAGATGGCGCTCAAGACCACCGACAAGGCCACGCGCGGCACGGTCATCACCCCGCCCAACAGCTTCATCAAGGACGGTGACGTGCTCGACTTCGGCGACACCAGGCTCAACATCCACCACTACGGCAAATGCCACACCCCTTACGACCTGCTGGTCGAGTTCAACGGCACGCCGTACATCCATGTCGGCGATGTGCTGATGGGTCACCGCATGGCCGGAATGGGGGACAACGAAGGCAGCTTCGTCGAGGGCATGAAGGTGCTCGACAAAATCAAGAGCAACTTTGGCGATCGCACTTTCATCCCCGGCCACGGCCAGTGGCGCAACAGCCTGCTGGCTGAGGAAATCACGCTATTCCACACCCTCTACGACACCTCGGTGGCGGTGATCAAGGAAACCAACGACGACCCCAACGGCGTGAGCATCGCGCTCAAGCGCATCAAGGCCACGCCGTTCATGGTCGAGTACGCCAAGCACACGCCCGACTTCGAAAACAGCGTGGCCAAGTGGACCAGCCTGGCGTATCTCGAGGCCGAGCAAAACAACTTCTGAGCTCGCCCGCTTCATGCAATCCACCGCCGCCGCGCTGAGCCTGGACGAGCGCACCCGCACTGCCGCGCTGGCGGCGCTGCACGCGCCGGGCAGGCGGCTGCGGGGGCGGCTCGCGTTTTTCGGCCCGGCACTGATGGCCTCGGTGGCCTATGTCGACCCGGGCAACTTCGCCACCAATCTGCAGGCCGGCTCGACCCACGGCTATGCGCTGCTATGGGTGGTCGTGCTGGCCAATGCCATGGCCATGCTCATCCAGACCCTGTCGGCCAAGCTGGGCATCGCCACCGGGCGCAATCTGCCCGAACTCATCCGCGCCCACTGGCCGCGCCCGGTGGTTGTGCTGTACTGGGTGCAAGCCGAGCTAGTGGCCATCTTCACCGATCTGGCCGAATTCCTCGGCGCCGCGCTGGGCTTTCATCTGCTGGGCGGCTTTTCGATGCCCGCTGCCGCGCTGCTCAGCCTGGCGGCCGTGTTCGCACTGCTCGGGCTGGAGCAGCGCGGATTCCGGCCGCTGGAAATGGCCGTCGGCGCCCTGCTGGCGGTGGTCGCCGCAGCCTACTGCGTCGAGCTGCTGCTCAGCCCGATCGACTGGCGGGCTGCCGCGCACGGCGCCCTGTGGCCGCAGCTCGGCGATGGCGACGCGGCCTATCTTGCCGCTGGTATTCTGGGCGCAACGGTCATGCCGCATGTCATCTATCTGCATTCCGGCCTGACCCAGCGGCGGCTGCAGGTGGCAGACGCGGTCAAGCCCCGGCTGATGGCCGTAACCCGGCGCGAGGTCGTGGTTGCGATGGGGCTGGCCGGGCTGCTCAACATGGCGATGATGGCCTGCGCCGCGGCGACCTTCCATGGCCGCGACGCGGCTGCGGCCAGCGGCGACCTGACGCACGCCTGGCAGGCGCTCACCCCCTTGCTCGGGCCGGCGGCCGCTACGGCGTTTGCGGTCGCGCTGCTGGCCAGCGGGCTATCGTCTAGCGTGGTCGGCACGATGGCCGGGCAGGTCGTGATGCAGGGCTTCGTCGGCTTTTCCATTCCGGTCTGGCTGCGTCGCCTGTTCACCGCCCTGCCGGCGGTTGCGGTCATCCTGCTGGGCGTCGATCCGACCCGGGCACTGGTGTTCTCCCAGGTCGTGCTGTCGTTTGCCATTCCGTTTGCATTGCTGCCGCTGCTTCTGTTCACCGCGCGGCGCGACAGGATGGGCGCGCTAGTCAATACCCGCGCGGTGCAGGCCGCCGGGTGGCTGAGCGCCGCAGTCATCGTCACCATCAACTTCTGGCTGCTGGTGGGCCTGCTGTGAAATCGGCTGTGCCCATCGTCCCCGATGCGGCACGGACGCACCCCGATGCGTCCGTGCCGTCCGTCCTGACAACTCTCGTTGTCGCTTTCGCACGGCGTCCCGCCCCGGGATGCCGCGCCCTTTTCATTGAGGAGAAGTTTTCATGAAGACAACCCGTCGCCAGGCTATGCAAATCGGAGCAGGCGCGGCCGCGCTGGGCGTTGCCGCGTCGGCCGGTCTGATGCCGCAGCGCGCCATGGCCGCAGACGCCCCGGGCTGGAATGCCCCGCTGTTCGAAGCCAAGTCCTTCGCTGACGTGGCCAAGATCTGGGGGGGTACGCCCACCGAGAGCACCGATGTGTCCATCATCGGTCCCGACATCGCCGAAAACGGTGCGGTCGTGCCCGTGGGCATCAAGAGCACCGCGGCCGGCGCGACCGCGCTGGGCATCATCGTCGAAAAGAACCCGACCGTGCTGGTCGGCGTGTTCAACCTGACCGATGCTTCGGTGCCCAACGTGGCCACCCGCGTGAAAATGGCGCAGACCTCCAATGTCTACGCCGTGGCCAAGGTCGGCGACAAGCTGCTGTTCAGCAAAAAAGAAATCAAGGTCACGCTCGGCGGCTGCGGCGGTTGAACCCGGCTACCCGGCCCCTCCAGAACATCTCTTTTCGATTTCCGGCTGCACCGCAGCCCACCATCAAGGAGTCACTCATGGCTTTTCCAATGCGCATGCGCGCCAATGTCGAAGGCGACGCCGTGGTCGTCCGCGTGCTGATGACCCACCCCGAAGATTCAGGCATTGCCAAGGACAAGGATGGCAAGATCATCCCGGCGCACTTCATCCAGTCCGTCACCTGCAAGAACAATGACAAGACCGTGCTGACCTGCGACTGGGGCACCGCCATTTCCAAGAACCCGTTCCTGGAGTTCCGCTTCAAGGGCGGCAAGAGCGGGGACAAGGTCACGGTGTCCTGGATCGACAACAAGGGCGAGACCTCGACCGCCGACACGACCGTGGGCTGAAAATCCACCCTGTCGTGCGCAACTGTCCGTGGCGTGCACGGATCGACGCGTCCGCTGCCGCAACGGCACGGACGCGTTTCATCGCCACTCAGATTTCGATCTGCGTGCCCAGCTCCACCACTCTGTTGGGCGGGATGCGGAAGTAGTCGGAGGCGTCCTGCGCGTTGCGGCTCATCCAGGAGAACAACACCTCACGCCACAGCGCCATGCCGGGCAGCTTGGACGGAATGATGGTCTGCCGCGCAAGGAAGAACGAGGTCTCCATCAGATGGAATTCCAGACCGTAGAGCCGCTCGCACTCCTTGAGCAGACGCTGGATGTCGGGCTCGTCCTTGAAGCCCAGTTCGACATGCAGCAGGTAGATGCCCTCCTCCATCGGCGTGAGTTTGATCCCCTGCTCGGGAGGTACATGCGGCACGTCCATGGTCTGTGCCGACAGAAAGATCACCCGCTCGTGCAACACCTTGTTGTGCTTGAGGTTGTGCAGCAGTGCATGCGGCACGGTGTTCGGGGAGGGCGTGAGGTAGATCGCTGTGCCCTCGACCCGCGTTGGCGGATAGGTGGACAGGCTGGCGACGAAATCGCGCAGATTTAGCGCATGCTCCTCGAGCCGCTGGCGCAGCAGGCTTCGGCCGCGCTTCCATGTCGCCAGCAGGGTATACGTCACCGCACCGAACAGCAGCGGGAACCAGCCGCCGTGGTCGATCTTGAGCGCGTTGGACGCCAGAAACGCCAGATCGATCAGCGCGAACAGGCCGAACACGATATTGGCCTTAGCCGCACTCCAGCCCCAGCGATACTGGGCAATCATCCAGATGAACACCGTGGTGACGAGCATGGTGATGTTCACCGCAATGCCGTACGCCGCCGCCAGATTCTCGGCGGTCTTGAAACTCAGCACCAGCAGGAGGACGAAAATCAGCAGCAGCCAGTTGATGAATGGCACATAGATCTGCCCCTGGTTTTCCTCGTTGGTGAACAGCACCCGCATGCGTGGCAGATAGCCGAGCTTGATCGCCTGGGTGGTGATGGAGTAGGCGCCGGTGATCACTGCCTGCGACGCAATGATGGTCGCGGCAGTGGCCAGCAGCAGCAGCGGCCACAGCGCCCATTGCGGCGCCAGATAGAAGAACGGATTCTTGGTTGCCTCAGGGTGGGCGAGCACCAGTGCGCCCTGGCCGAAATAGTTGAGCACTAGCCCGGGCATGACCAGGAAAATCCACGCTAACTGGATTGGCTTACGGCCGAAGTGCCCCATGTCGGCATACAGCGCCTCGCCACCGGTCAGCACCAGGAACACCGCACCCAGCAGAATGATCGCCACGCCAGGTTCACGCGCGAACAGTTCGGCGCCGTAATACGGGTTGATCGCCAGCAACACGGTGGGGTTCTGCACCACCTGCACCAATCCAAGCAGGCCGATGGTGGTGAACCATAGCAGCATGATGGGGCCGAAAAACCGCCCGACCAGTGCCGTGCCGTGCTTTTGCACCACGAACAGTCCCACCAGAATGCCGGCCGTGATGGGCACGATCCAGTCGTTGAAAACCGGTGTGGCCACGCTGATGCCCTCGATGGCCGACAGCACCGAAATGGCCGGGGTGATGACGCTGTCGCCGTAAAACATCGACGCCCCAATCAGCCCGAGGGTGACGGCCGCGGTGCGGCCGCGCGTGCCTTTGGCATAGCGGCGCATCACCAGCGCCATGAGCGCCAGAATGCCGCCTTCGCCGTCGTTGTCGGCACGCAGCACCAGCAGCACATACTTCACCAGCACGATCAGGGTCAGCGCCCAAAAGATCAGCGACAGCACGCCCAGAATGTTGTTCGGGCTGTAGGGCACGCCATGATCGGGGCTGAACGCGGTCTGAAACGCATACAGCGGGCTGGTGCCGATGTCGCCATAGACCACGCCCAGTGCGCCGAGGCTGAGCGCGGCCATGGTGGCCTTGTGTTCAGAGGTAGAGGACGAATCTGTCTGCATCTGGAGATTGCGGGACCGCACCCGCGTTGTTGGATGCGCGCCGCAGAATAACCCATTCCATCCGTGCAACTCGGCCTGACCGTTCTGGCTGTTGGTTTTGCGCTGCAGCAATCGCGCTGTACCGACGTCATCCATTGCTGCAGATCAAGACCCTGCGCACCGCTTTGCGCAAACATGCAAACATGATGATGAATCAATCTCTGGACTTTCAGCCCGAACTGTTGCGGCGCTTCGACATCGCAGGTCCCCGCTACACCTCCTACCCCACGGCCGACCGCATGCATTCGGGCTTCGGTCCGCGCGATTACGCCCAGGCGCTGCAACAGCGTGCACAGCGGCCGCTCGAGCCGGTATCGCTCTATTTCCACATCCCGTTTTGCGAGACGCTGTGCTACTACTGTGGCTGCAACAAGATTCCAACGAAGAATCACGGCCGCTCCGCGCCCTACCTCGACAGTGTCGAGACCGAGCTGCGACTGGTTGCCGACATCTTGCAGACCCGCCTGCCGGTCACGCAACTGCACTGGGGCGGCGGCACGCCCACCTTCCTCAGCGATGCCGAGGCCACGCGGCTGATGGACATGACCCGCACGCATTTCGACCTGCACCCCGGCGGCGAGTTTTCCATCGAAATCGATCCGCGCAAGGTCGATGAACGCCGCGTAGCGCATCTGGCGCAGCTTGGCTTCAACCGCATGAGCGTGGGCGTGCAGGATTTCGCCCCCGAAGTGCAGCAGGCGGTCAACCGCATCCAGAGCGTCGAGGAAACCCGTCGGGTGATCGATGCCGCGCGGGCAAGCGGTTTTTCCTCGATCAGCCTCGACCTGATCTACGGCCTGCCGCGGCAAAACCTCGATTCATTTGCCCGCACCCTCGACCAGGTGCTCGCTCTCTCTCCAGACCGCCTGTCGGTCTACAGCTACGCGCATCTGCCGCATCTGTTCAAACCGCAGCGCCGCATCCACGCCGAGGAACTGCCCAGCCCCGAGCTCAAGCTCGCGCTGCTCGGCCTGGCGATCCGGCGGCTGGAACAAGCTGGATATGTCTACATCGGCATGGATCACTTCGCCAAGCCGGGCGACGAACTCGCCCATGCGCAGCGCGTGGGCAAGCTGCACCGCAATTTCCAGGGCTATTCCACCCAGGCCGAACTCGATCTGCTGGCCTTTGGCGTGTCGAGCATCTCGAATGTGGGCAACTGCTATGCGCAAAATGCCAAGACTATCGACGAATACACCGAGATGCTGACCAAGGACAAGCTGCCCACCGCACGCGGCGCGCACCTCAGCGCGGAAGACCATCTGCGCCGCCGCGTGATCCAGCGGCTGATGTGCGATTTTCAGCTCGATCTGCGCACGCTCGCGGCGCAACATGGTGTCGATGCCGAGACCACATTCGCCGCAGATCTGCAGCGCCTGGGGCCGCTGCAAGACGCCGGGCTAGTGACCCGCGACGGCGCCGATGGGCTGCATCTGCGGGTCACGCCGAAGGGCCGGCTGCTGGTGCGCGTGGTGGCGATGCAGTTCGACGCATACCTGCACCAACCGCGCGAGCAGGTGCTGCAGCCACGTTATTCTCGGGTGATCTGAGGCACATGCAGGCCGATAATGGCGCCTGCACTGCACGCCCCCGCCCCGATGAATCTGGTCAAACCGCTGATCGCGCTGCTGGCGATCGTCAATCCCCTGGGCATCATTCCGTTTTTCATTCTGTTCACCGAGAGCTTCACCGCGGAGCAGAAGAAAAAGACCGTTCTGGTCAGCTCAGTGTCAGCCTTTCTGGTCATTGCCGTCAGCACGCTGATCGGCGCCGATCTGCTGCGCTTTTTTGGCATTTCGATCGCCTCGTTCCAGGTCGGCGGCGGCATGCTGCTACTGATTTCCGCCATCAGCATGCTCAACGCCAAGACCGGCGCGACCAAGTCGACCAGCGACGAGGTGGAGGAAGCCGCCGACCGCGCCAGCGTCGCCGTAGTGCCGCTGACCATCCCGCTGCTCACCGGCCCGGCCACCATCAGTACAGTCATCATCTACGCCAGCAACACACACCACTGGTGGCAGCATGCGGTGCTGATCGGCTATGGCGTGGTCATCGCCGGCGCGGCAGCGCTGAGCTTTCTGGCGGCCGAGCCCATCGCCCGGTTCCTCGGCAAGACAGGCATCAATGTGATGACCCGGCTGATGGGCCTGATCCTGTCGGCGCTGTCGGTGGAAATGATGAGCGACGGCCTGCTCAAGCTGTTTCCCGGACTGGGGCGATAACTGGGCCCCGCCTCAGGGTTGCTCCTAGTGCGTGGGGCGCGCAAAGTTTGAACAATCTTTCTTGAATTGCAGGGTCACACCTTGCAGACCCCACAAGAGGGACCGAGGAGACAGACGAACGGCCCGTCCGCTCGTTGCACGACAATACCGCAGCGCAGGCGTTGACCATGCGCTGCGTCCCCGAGGCGCCGCGAACCCTGTTCCGGCGCCTTTTCCTTTGCGCAGCACCCACCCTGGGCCGGTCGTCCATGGACTTGTTGCTGCCTGGCCCGGCCGCGCGATTCACCGCATTTCCCGACGCCCTGCCGGCGGCCTTCGCCGGCGCGCTCGGCGGTCCATGGGTGACCCCCTAGTGCGGTCGAACGACTTCCGTCAGGCGCGGCCGTTCATCCTGCTCGCCGCGCTACCGATTTTCGTCGGCAAGAGGCATGCGATGTGGCTCAATGCCGTGTTGATCGCGGTGTGCAATATGCGCCTGCCACCTGCTGGGCACCCGGTTGGCGCTGCGCCGCGGCACACATTTCGTGCGCGGGATGTTTTTACTGGTCGTCGCAGCGCAGATTCTCAAAACCGCGCGGGACGCGTATTTCTGATGGCCCATCAAAAACGGCGATGCCCTTGCGGGCAACGCCGGTCGCTGCGCGGCTGGCGGCTTATTTTTTCGGGCAGGTGTTCATGCCGATCAGGGCATACAGCGGACAGAACTTGAACAAACCCGTGACCAGCGGCACCACACCGATCCAGCCCCAGACGCCGATATAGCCCAAGGCCGTCAACGCGATCAGGACGACGCCGACGACGATGCGCAAGATCTGATCGATCCCACCGACATTGCTTTTCATGACCCACTCCCAAAAAGAAAGAACAGCCTTATTGAACACCTTTTTGCGTGACCGCACTGTGACTGCAGTCACACGCCGTGCACCTGCTGCAACCTCACCCCGAAATGTCGCCAGCAGCCACATGGCGCAGGACGGCGGGCTGCAGGATGTCGATGCGCTCGCGTGACAGTGCAACCCAGCCGGCCGCCTCGAAGCGCTTGAGCAGACGGGTGACGATTTCGCGTGCGGTGCCTAGGCGATCGGCCAGCTGCTGATGGGTGCTCAGCACCCGCGGGCCCTGACCGAGCAAGGCCTGTGCAAGCCGCTGGTCCAGGCGATGGAATGCCAGCGCGTCGATCAGCGCGGTCAGATCAGCCATGCGCGTGGCAAACTGCGCCAGCACGAGGCGCCGAAACGCCGGTACGCGCTGCAGCCAGTCCTCGAACAGCCCGGGCCGGATCATCCACAGCACGCCGTCGGTCTGCATTTCCGCGTATGCCGACAGCGCCTCACCCGAGAACAGGCTGGCCGAGGACACCAGACAGATTTCTCCCGGAGTGAGACGGTACATCTCCAGTTGCCGCCCAGACGGCGCCATGCGAAACACCCGCGCCTCACCGGCGAGAATCAGCGGAAAGCCGCTGCATTGGACGCCAGGCGCGAACAGCTGCGCTCCACGCGGCACCCGCATCATCGCGTCTGGCGATGCCCATTCTGCCTCGAGCTCGGCTGCGGGGACCGATGCCAGTGCGGGATACAAGCCTTGGATGTCATTCATTGTGAGCATGGGGAGCGCCGTGGAGGTTTCACGTGAAACAAAGCCCTTCGGGCCGATCGCGCAGGGTAAACCCGCATAAAATGCGCTGATTCAGGAGACGCTCGTGGATTATCCCCGCAAGTTTGATGTCGTCGTCATCGGCGGCGGCCATGCCGGCACCGAGGCGGCACTGGCCGCAGCGCGCATGGGCTGCGCCACGCTGTTGCTGACCCACAATATCGAAACTCTGGGCCAGATGTCGTGCAACCCGTCGATCGGCGGGATCGGTAAAGGCCATCTGGTCAAGGAAATCGACGCGCTGGGTGGTGCCATGGCCGAGGCCACCGACGAGGCCGGCATCCAGTTTCGCATTCTCAACGGCAGCAAAGGCCCCGCCGTGCGCGCCACGCGCGCACAGGCGGACCGGCAGCTGTACAAGCGCGCGATCCGCGCGCGACTGGAGAACCAACCCAATCTCTGGCTGTTCCAGCAGGCGGCAGATGATCTGCTGGTCGAATCCACCGGCCGTGGCGAGCGGGTCACCGCTGTGGTCACGCAAACCGGCATCCGCTTTCGCACCCGCACCGTGGTGCTGACCGCCGGCACCTTCCTCGACGGCAAGGTGTACATCGGGCTGGATCATTACGCCGCCGGGCGCGCGGGCGATCCGCCGGCGCTACGCCTGTCTGCGCGACTGAAGGCGCTGCAACTGCCGCAGGGCCGGCTCAAGACCGGCACGCCGCCACGTATCGACGGCCGCACCATCGACTTTTCCAAGCTCACCGAACAACCGGGCGATTTCAATCCCATGCCGGTGTTCAGCTTTCTCGGCTCGCCCGACCAGCATCCCACACAGGTGGCCTGCTGGATCACCCACACCACCGAGCGCACCCACGACATCATCCGTGCCGGCCTTGATCGCAGCCCGATGTTCACCGGGGTGATCCAGGGGGTGGGCCCGCGCTACTGCCCGAGCATCGAGGACAAGATCCACCGCTTTGCCGACAAGCCGTCGCACCAGATCTTTCTCGAACCCGAAGGGCTGCAGACCAACGAGTTCTATCCCAACGGCATATCCACCAGCCTGCCGTTCGACGTGCAGATCGACCTGGTGCACTCGATTCCCGGGCTGGAAAATGCGCACCTGCTGCGCCCGGGGTATGCGATCGAATACGATTATTTCGATCCCACAGCGCTGAAGACCTCGCTGGAAACCCGGGCAATCGACGGGCTGTTCTTTGCCGGCCAGATCAACGGCACCACCGGCTACGAGGAAGCCGCGGCGCAGGGCCTGCTCGCCGGCATCAACGCGGCGCTGCAGGTGCAGGGCCGCGAGCCTTGGTGTCCGCGGCGCGACCAGGCCTATCTCGGCGTGCTGGTCGACGATCTGGTCACCAAAGGCGTGAGCGAGCCTTACCGCATGTTCACCAGCCGGGCCGAATACCGTCTGAGCCTGCGCGAAGACAATGCCGACCTTCGACTGACCGAAATCGGCCGCAGCCTCGGTGTAGTCGGCGACGCCCGTTGGGATGCGTTCTGCCGCAAGCGCGAGGCGATCGAGCGCGAAATCCAACGCCTGCGCAGCACCTGGGTCACGCCGCAGACCCTGCCGCCCGAGCAGGCGCAGGCGCTGCTGGGCAAGGCGATCGAGCGCGAATACAGCCTGGCCGATCTGCTGCGCCGTCCAGAGCTGCGCTACGACACCTTGACCCAGTTTCCGCATCCCGGCTTTGCCCCCGACACGCCGCTGGCCGATGCCGAGCGCGAGCAGGTCGAAATCCAGATCAAGTACGCCGGCTACATCGACCGCCAGCAGGAGGAGGTGGCGCGCGCCGCGCAATACGAATCGCTGCGCCTGCCCACCGATTTGAACTACCGCGAGGTCACAGGGCTGTCGATCGAGGTGCAACAAAAGCTCAATCAGGCCAGACCCGCCACCCTCGGGCTGGCCTCGCGCCTGCCGGGTGTCACCCCGGCTGCAGTGTCGCTGCTGTTGATCCACCTGCGCAAGGGCGTGCTCAAACAGGCGCTGCGGCAGGAAAAGGACGCCGCAGCGTGAGCGCATCGCAGCCGCAGCATCCCGGGGCGGACGCGGTCGCAGCCATTCTTCAGCACACGGTGCCGGCGCTCGGCCTGGATTTCACCCCCGACCAGCTGCAGCAACTCCTCGACTATGCGGCGCTGTTGCAGCGCTGGAACCAGGTCTACAACCTCACCGCGGTACGCGACCCACAGGGCATGGCGCGCATGCATTTGGCGGACTGCCTGGCGGCGCTGCCTGCCATTGCCCGCGCTGCGCCGCGACGCATACTCGATGTGGGCTCGGGCGGCGGCCTGCCCGGCATCGTGCTGGCGATCGGCCTGCCCGGTGTCGCGATCCACCTGGTCGATGCGGTACAGAAAAAATGCGCATTCCTGCAGCAGGTGTGCGGCAGCCTCGGGCTGCGCAACGTCACGGTACACCACGCCCGGGTCGAGAACCTGCGCGACGCCGCCGGCTTCGACTGCATCATCAGCCGCGCGTTTAGCGAACTGCCGCTGCTGGTCTACAGCAGCCGCTATTTGCTCGCGGCGGGCGGGCAGTGGTGCGCAATGAAGGGCAAAGTGCCCGCGGAAGAGCTCGCGCAACTGCCGCCCGACATCACCGCGCAGGTCGAGCCGCTGCAGGTGCCCGGGCTGGACGCGGCGCGCTGTCTGGTCTGGCTGCGGCCGAACGCAGCGTAGTCTGCGGCACAATACCGTCTGTCGGGTGCGGCCCGGCATGGTTTCACGTGAAACATCCGGATTTGTGGAGTCCCGTTTGGCGCAGATTTTTTGCATCGCGAATCAAAAAGGCGGGGTCGGCAAGACCACCACCAGCGTCAATCTGGCCGCCGCCTTGTCGCGCCTTGGACAACGCGTGCTGCTGGTCGACATGGACCCGCAGGGCAATGCCACGATGGGATCGGGCATCGACAAGCTCCGCCTCGGCGCATCGGTCTACGAGGTGCTGATTGAGCAGTCCACGCTGACCCAGGCCCGCCAGCGCAGCGAAAAATCTGGGTACGACGTCCTCGGCGCCAACCGTGAGCTGGCCGGCGCAGAGGTCGAACTGGTCGATCAGCCGCAGCGCGAACGCCGCCTCAAGTCGGCGCTGGCCTCGGTCGCCTCGGACTATGACTTCATCCTGATCGACAGCCCGCCAGCGCTCGGTCTGCTCACCCTCAACGGTCTGTGCGCGGCGCATGGCGTCATCGTGCCGATGCAGTGCGAATACTTTGCGCTCGAAGGTCTGTCCGACCTGGTCAACACCATCAAGCAGGTCCACGCCAATCTCAACCGCGAGCTGCGACTCATCGGCCTGCTGCGCGTGATGTTCGATCCGCGCATCACCCTGCAGCAGCAGGTCAGCGAGCAGATCGCCGGCCATTTCGGCGACAAGGTGTTCCGCACCGTGATCCCGCGCAACGTCCGCCTGGCCGAAGCACCGAGCTATGGCCTGCCCGGCGTGGTGTTCGACCCGGCCAGCCGTGGCGCCCGCGCATTTGCCGAGTTTGCCCAGGAACTGGTCGGCCGTCTGGCGGTCGCAGCATGAGCCACGAATCCCCACCCGCTGCGCCGCGCATTCTGCTGCTGCCCGGCTGGCTGGGCTCCGGCGCGGGGCACTGGCAGCGGCGTTGGCAGCAGCATGGCGACCTCCTGGTCGAGCAGTCCGACTGGATCACCCCGCGGCGTGGTGACTGGCTGGCGCGGCTGGAAGACGTGGTGCTGGCCCAGCCTGGCCCGGTTGCCTTGGTCGCGCACAGCCTGGGGTGCCATCTCGCCGTGGCCTGGGTCGCAAGCAGCCGACAGACTGCCCGCGTAGCAGGCGCGCTGCTGGTCGCCCCGCCCGATCTGACCCGCCCCGACCTGCCGCCCGCGCTGCTGCCGTGGCAACGCGCGTTGCCCGCGCACGCCCTGCCGTTTGCCGCCACGGTGGTGGCCAGCACCGACGACCCCTACTGCAGCCCGCAGGCCGCGCAGCGCATGGCCGAGCAGTGGGGCGCGGACTGCGCGTTGATCGGCGCGCTCGGCCACATCAACGCCGACTCCGGCCTGGGCGACTGGCCGCAGGGCCGCGCGCTGCTGCGGGCGACCTTTCAGCGCAACAGGCACAATCATTCCCCTTCCCCGGGCTGACCGGGCCACCCTTTCCAACGCATGGCAAGCAAAAAACCCAAAGGACTCGGACGCGGACTCGACTCGCTTCTCGGCCCGTCGGTGGATCTGACCGAGCGCGACGCCGCCGCGTTGCGCGAACTGCGCCTGGACGATCTGGTGCCCGGCCGCTACCAACCGCGCAGGCAGATGGACGAAGGCGCGCTGTACGAGCTGGCACAGAGCATCAAGGCACAAGGCGTGATGCAGCCGGTGCTGGTGCGCGAACTTCCCGACGGCCGATTCGAGATCATCGCCGGTGAACGCCGCACCCGCGCCGCGCGCCTGGCCGGGCTCGAGACCGTGCCCGCACTGGTCAAGGAAGTCGACGACCGCACCACCCTGGCGATGGCGCTGATCGAAAACCTGCAGCGTGAAGACCTCAACCCTCTGGAAGAGGCCCGCGGCATCGCTCGGCTGATCGAGGAGTTCGGCTACACCCACGAGCAGGCCGGGCAGGCGGTCGGCCGCTCGCGCACCGCGACCAGCAATCTGCTGCGCCTGCTGCAACTAGCCGACGCGGTGCAGACCATGCTGCTGGCCGGTGACCTGGACATGGGCCACGCCCGCGCGCTGCTGGCGCTGGATAAGGCGCAGCAGGTCCAGGCCGCGCAGCACATCCTGGCCAAGCGACTGAGCGTGCGCGAAGCCGAACGTCTGGTCGGCCGCATCCAACAGGAACACGGCGCCGCGCGCATCCCCAAAACGAACAAGCCGGCCAAGAGCCGCGACTGGCAGCGGCTGGAAGAAGAACTGTCCGAACGCTTTGCCGCGCCGGTCGAAATCCGCAGCAAATCCAGCCGCCACGGCGTGCACCGCGGCGAAATCGTCATCGCCTTTTCCTCGCTGGACGAACTCGACGGCCTACTCGGGCTGCTGCGCGGCGGACAACAGCCACAGTAATGTCATATCGCTATTGCGTCGTCGCAGACGTCATGGCGAACCGGCATGCGCTGTGGGCATCCTTTCGCGCAATCTCGCAACCCAGGGTCAGCCAATAGGTCGCGAGCCGCTGGCACAGCACGCACATTTCCACGCTGAGCTGAGGATGTTGCTGCAGCGCCTGAAGGTTTCGGCCGATACTCTGCACCGCCGCCATGTTGGGCCTGTCGGCATAAAAGGTCATGAGTGCAAGGGTGCCCGCCAGGAGCGGCTCGAGCGCCTGTGGGCTGTTCTGTTCAGTCTGGTTCATCGAAAAACGCATGGCTGGCGGGTGCACGGGAGGACTGGGCCGTACACGGCTGGCGAGCAAAGCTGCGGCAGATGCGCCCGGCTTGCGCCGGGTCATTTGGTCAGGATCAACTTGTCCTGCCGCGTCAGGCGCAGCAGATAGGTCTGACCTCGGTGGCGGATCTGCACGACTGCGCCCTGCCGAAACAATTCGCGTGAATGCAGCGTCAGCCCGGTGCGCGCCGCTGTGGGCGCTGCCGTGTCCGACGGCATCCTGCTCGGGGTCGCGCTCATTTTGGCCACTCCATCACGACCCAGGTCATCACCAGCACAGTCAGCAGACTGAGCCCCAGTTCTTCATATCCCATGTTTCCTCCATCGAGCATCAACGCCACGCTGTGGCGGGGGATGCGCGCTGAGGCTGGACGCTGCATGTGCGCCCGCTAACCCCAGCGGCAACGCCACGCATATTATTGCGAACTATTCCTATTTGCAAAATGGCGCGGGGACTGTGTGGACTTGCTTGTCAGCGGCGCCCGGGCGCAACCCGCCCCGCTCGGGTTCAGGCGCAGAACATCACGCTGCGATTGCGTCCGCTCTCTTTAGCGCGATACATGGCCTGATCGGCCATCGCCAGCACCGCATCGATGCTGTGCACCTGGGCACCGCACCCCGCGATCCCCAGGCTCAGACTGAGCCGGATCACCCCGGCTGAGGTGTGAAACGGATGCTGCGCCACGAACTCGCGCACCCGCTCGGCAATGTCCAGCGCCTGGTCGGCGCGGGCATGCGACAACAAAATGCAGAACTCCTCGCCTCCCAGGCGGGCGAGCACGTCGCCGTCGCGCAGCTGCGAGAGCACGACCTGCGCAAACTCGACCAGCACCTCGTCACCAACCGGGTGGCCGTAGCGGTCGTTGATCTGCTTGAAGTGGTCCAGATCGAGCAGCACCACACAGGGGCCGGACGCACCCGGAGGCACCGCCTGCAGCGCCTGCTCGACCGCGGCAAAAAACCCGCGCCGATTCTGCACCCCGGTGAGCGGATCGGTGTAGGCCAGCGCGCGCAATTGATGTTCCAGATGCTTTTGCGCCGAGATTTCGACCATGCCGGTGATCACGCAGTCGTCTCCGCCAAAGCGCACCTGCTGCGCGGACACCAGCGCGTCGAACGGCCGCCCGTCGGTGGTCTTGAGCCGCACTTCCATCTGCTGCACCGCGCCTTCGGCCCGCAGTCGCGCCAGCAGCAGCTCCCGCAGCTCCGGGTCGACATAGAACTCGGTCGTGAATGTGTCAGCCGCGAGGCAATCGAGCGGATCGAACAGCGCCTTTGCCACCGCGTTGTAGCGCAGCACCCACCCGTCGGACAGCCGAGCCAGCACCAGCGGTATCGGCGTGGCGTCGAACAAATGGCCGAGGTTTTGCTCGCTCTGCTCGGCCTGGCGGCGCGCCTGCTGCGCAGCCTGCGCCTCGACCTGCAGCCGTCGCCGGTCGAGCCAGGCTAGACGCATGCTGCGGCTCAGCGACACCGCGATCTGCCAACCGGCCAGATTGGCAAAGCCAAACAGCGTCACGGCGATGCTGACATACTTGACATCGAAGTGCAGCGAGGTCCACACCACCAGCGCGAACAGCGCGGTGAACACACCGCCGATCCACATCGCCTCGCGTCGCAGCACCGGTACATAGGCGTACGCCGCGAAAATCAACGCCAGCGCGGTGATCGAGTGATAGTCGGCGTTGCCGCCATAGGCCAGCACCACCAGCAGAAACAGCGCCAGGATGCTGACCTCGAAACCGAGCAGCGAGGTCGCCACCCGGCGCACTTCCTGAACCTGTGGCCTCTGACCCGCACGCGCCAGCGTGATGCCCCAGCCCAACACGACAAACCGGGCCAGCAACAGGCTCCAGTACACCCATGTCGGCCCCAGCACCGCCAGATCGGTAAACGTGGCAGACAGAAACGCCAGGGCACCGTACAGCCCGATCTGCCGCACCCGCGGCCCCAGGCTGCCCCATTCTGCGCGGATGAACGCCTCCTCGTGCGCCGGATCGACGAACAGCCCGTCGGCACCGATGCGCCACTGCAAATCTGGATCAGCCGGCACTGGATGCCTTGCCATGGAACCGCCCTGTCGCTGTGCGAACACCACGTGAACACGGCCTTGCCGCATTCCCCGTGTTGCATCGTATTCTCAGGTTTGCACCGCACGCCACCCACCAACGGCGGGACACCGTGCAATCTTTCACGAATCGCCAAAAATTGGCGGCAGTGCGTGCCAAAGTGGGTCTTTTTCGCTCCATCCCGGATAAAACTTCACCGACCGTGCCGCCTTTCCCCGCGCCATGCCCTACAGCCTGACCTGCCCCACCGTGGGCCACACCGCTGCCGCGCCGTCGCAGACCGAACGGTTCGGGCTTGCGCCAGCGCAGCAGCACATCCTGTTGCGGCAGGAGTTGTTCGGCAGCGCCATCTACACCATCGGCCTGACCGTATCGATCGACGGCGAACTGGACCTGCCGCTGCTGCAGCGGGCCATGCAAGATGTGATCGCCGCCGAGCCCATGCTGCGCGCGCGGGTGGTGGCCACGCCGGACGGCCCGCAATGGCAGGTCGCCCCCCGGCTGGACTGGACCCTGCCGTACACCGACTGTCTGACCCAGGCCGGGTCGAGCCGCGCCGCCGCGCAGCAGGCCGCACGCGAGATCGCGGTGCGCAAGATCCAGGGCATCGATCCCGCAGGCCCTGTGCTCTGGCACTTCGCGCTGTATCGTACCGGTCCCGCGCGGTATGAATGGCTGCTGTGTTTCAACCACGTGCTGCTCGACGGCTATGGCGTGATGCTGGTCGGCCAGCGCATCCTGCACCGCTATAACGCGCTGCTCTGTGCCGACGCCGCCCCGCTGCCACCGGGCCCGAGCTACGCCGCTTTCGTCGAGCGCCTGCAAACCGAGGCGCAATCCCCTCGCCACGCGCGCAGCCTGGCGTTCTGGGCCGCGCGCCTGGCCGACATCGACCCGGCCACGGCGGTTGCCCCTGCCGCGGGGCCGCACGCCCTGCCCACGCCCATCGAGCATCGTTGGAGCGTGGACACCGCGCGCTGGCAACGCTACATCGACCACGCCGCCGCGCACGGCCTGTCGCCTGCGCAGGCGGTCATGTTTTTTCTGGCCTGCTATCTGTCCAGGGTTGCGGGGCAGTCCGACATCGTCATCGGCCTGCCGCTGCACAACCGCCGCGATGCGATCGACAAACAGACCGTCGGCCTGTTCGTCAACACCCTGCCACTGCGACTGCACGCCGAAGCCGACGCTGCGCTGCCTCAGCTCATGCGCACGCTAGGCGAGCAGACCCGGCAGGTGCTGCGTCATCAGCATGTTGCGCTCGACGCCCTGCTCACCCGCCAGCCGCCCCGGCAAGGCATCGCCGGGATGCATTTCGATCTGGTGGTGTCGTTCGAGCACTTCGACCCGCAGGCCACCTTCGGCACCGCGCGGCTGCGCTTTGCGCCGTTCAGCGGCCACCCCGGGTTTGCACCGCTGGCCGCGTATGTGCGCCAGTATGACGACAGCGACACCCAGCTGCCGATCGACCTGGTGATCGACCCGCGCGCCTCGCCCGCGCTGCGGCACACCGCGTTTTTGTCGGCACGGCTGGACCAGCTGCTTGACGCGCTGATCGACCAACCTCAGTCCTGCCTGCGCGACCTCGACCTGCTGTCCCCGACCGAACGCGCCGCGCTGCGTGCATTGCAACCCGCGCCGCGGCGGCACGCCGGGCCGCAATGCCTGCACGCGCTGGTGGCCGAGCAGGCGCAACGCACCCCGCAGGCCTGCGCCGTGCGCTTCGGCCCGCACCGGCTCAGCTATGCCGCGCTGGACCAGGCGGCCAACCGTCTGGCGCACACCCTGCGCGGCCTCGGCGTCAAGCGGGGTGTCTGCGTACCGGTGATGATGGAACGCCGCCTCGAGCTGGTCGCAGCCCTCCTGGCCGTGCTCAAGGCCGGTGGCGCCTATGTGCCGCTCGACCCCGACTTGCCCGCCGAGCGCCTGCGCCGCATCCTGCAGCAGACGCAGGCGCGGGTCGTGCTCACCCAGCCGGCGCTGCATGCCGTGCTGCATCAGGCCGCCGACCCTGCCGCAGCGCTGCATCTGCTCGACGCCGAGCTGCAACCCGGCACGCCGGTTGCGCCGCCTGCGATCGACTGTCGCGGCGACGATCTGGCGCTGGTCATCTTCACTTCCGGCTCGACCGGCCAGCCCAAGGGCGTGATGATCCCGCACCGCGCGCTGTCCAACCATGCGCTGTGGAATCTGCGTGCAGTGGACTTTGGCCCAAACGACCGGCTGCTGCAGAAAACCGCGCTGAGTTTCGACGCCTCGGTGTCCGAATTTTTCGTTCCGCTGTTGTGCGGTGCCGCAGTGCATCTGGCTCCGCCGGGGCTGCAGCGCAACCTGCCGGCGCTGCTGCAGACCGTCATCGCCAAGGGGATCACCCACCTGACGCTGGCGCCGTCCACCGCCAGGGCGCTGGTGGACGATCCGCTGCTTTCCGCCTGCACCAGCCTGCGCTGTGTGCAGTTCGGCGGCGAGCCGCTGGAGGCCGCGCTGGCCGCGCGCTTTCAGGCCCTGCTGCCGCAGGCGCGGCTGCTCAATTTCTACGGCCCGAGCGAAACCACCGAGGACAGCAGTCTTTACACCATCGACAGCCCGATCACCCAGACCCACGGCAGCCTGCCGGTCGGCCAGCCGATCGACAACACCCGCATCCATGTGCTCGACGCGCAGTTGCGTCCGGTGCCGTTCGATGTGATCGGCGAGGTCTGCATCGCCGGCGCCGGGGTGGCGCACGGCTACCTCGGCCAACCCGAGTTGACTGCCGAGCGTTTCCTCCCCGATCCCTTCCAGCCTGGCGAGCGCATGTTCCGCTCCGGCGATATGGGCTACTGGTCGGCCGACGGTCTGCTGCACATCACCGGGCGCAACGACGCGCAGATCAAGATCCGCGGCTTTCGCATCGAACCCGGCGAAATCGAGCGCCAGCTGGCCAGCCACCCGGCGGTCGCGCAGGCGGCGGTCGTGGCCTGGACAGCCCGCGCGGACGATGTGCAACTCGCCGCCTATGTGGTGCTGCGCGCCGGGTACGCGCACACCCCGGTCAGCGCGCTGCAGCGCGCGCTCAAGGCCAGCCTGCCGCATTACATGATTCCCGCCGCATGGCAGGTGCTGCCTGCGATGCCACTGACCGCCAGCGGCAAGATCGATAGGCGCAACCTGCCTGCGCCGCTGGTCGCGTCCGCCGCGCCCAGCTCGCTGCGACGCATGCCACGCAACCCCACCGAGCAGACGCTGTGGAAGATCTGGCACGAGGTGCTGCAGCTCGACGCCTTCGGCATCGACGACCATTTCTTCGACCTCGGCGGCCACTCGCTCACCCTCACCCAGGTGCGCTCGCGCATCCGGGAGCGCTTCGGTGTGGAACTGCCGCTGGCCGACCTGTTCACCCACCTGAGCATCGCCGACCTGGCCGCGCACCTCGACCGCCAGCAGCAAGGCACCGCAGCCGAGGCAGCGATTGCCCCCGTGCCGCGCGACGGCCCGCTGCCGGCCTCGCTGTCGCAGCGCCGCATGTGGGTGATCCAGCACTTCCATCCCGAGTCGGTGGCATACAACGTCACCGCTCCGCTGCGGTTGCGCGGCCCGCTGGACATTGCGCTGCTCGAGCGTGCGCTCGCCCTGCTGATCGCGCGCCACGAGGCGCTACGTACCCAGTTCGCGCTGCATCGGCAGGAGCCGGTGCAGATCGTCCTGCCGCAGGTGGCTGTGGCGCTGGAGTACATCGACCTGCGCCACCTGCCCACCGCAGACGCCCGAGAGGCCGCTGCGCGGCAGGCGGCCACCGCGTTCACCGCCCGGCCGTTCGACCTGTCCACCGCGCCGCTGTACCGCGTGGCGCTGATGCACCTGGGCGAGGACGACCATGTGCTGCTGTGGGTGCTGCACCACACCATTGCCGACAACTGGGCGCTGGCCGTGCTGTCGCGCGACGCGCTGCAGACTTACTCCGCCCTGCTGCAGGGCCGCTATGCAGACCTGCCGCCGCTGCCTATCCAGTACGCCGACTACGCCGCCTGGCAGCGCAGCGCATCCGCCACCGCCGCGCGTGAAGTGCATCTGGCTTACTGGATGCAACGCCTGCAGGGCTTGACCGATTTGCCGCTGCCCACCGATTTTCCGCGCCCAGCACAGCCCAGCTTTGCAGGCAAGACCGTGGTCGCCCCGCTGCCGCCCGCGCTGCAGCAGGCGCTGCGCACGCACAGCGCGCGGCTGGGTGTCACACCGTTCATGCTGCTGCTGGCCAGCTTCAATGTGCTGCTCGCCCGCCTGTGCCGCAGCACGGACATCGCCCTGGGCACGCCGATCGCCAACCGCCACCATGCCGCCACCGAGCAGCTGGTCGGCACCTTGGTCAACACCCTGGTCATGCGCAACACGGTCGACATCAACGTCAGCTTCGACACGCTGGTGCAACAGGTGCGCGACACTGCGCTGGCCGCCTACGCCCACCAGGACGCGCCGTTCGACGAACTGGTCGAGCGCCTCGCCGCGCTGCGCGCCGACCATCCGCAGGGCCTGGTGCGGGTGCTGTTCAATGTACTCAACGCCCCGCTCGGCCAGCGCGCCAGCGTGCCGTTTCGCTACGAAGCGTTCGATTTCCCGCGGGTTGCGGCGCAGTTCGACCTGTCGCTGCATGTGGACACCGAATTCAGCCACCATGTCCAGCTCGAAGTCGCCGCCGAGCTGTTCAGCGACGCCACCGCGCAGCGCCTGCTCGAGAGCTATCTGCAGCTCACCGCGCAGTTGCTCGCGCACCCCGAGCGCCCGGTGGGCGCGCACCCGCTGCTCACCCCGGCGCAGCACGCGCTGCTGGCACAGTGGAACGCCACCGCCACCGCCTACCCCACACAGTGCAATCTGCCGCAGTATCTGCAGTTGGATGCCGCGGCCAAGCGCGACCGCATCGCCCTGACCGACGCGCAAGGCCGCACCTTGCGCTACGCCGAGCTACACGCGCGGGCGCTGGCCATCGCCCACCTGTTGCGGCAGCAGGGCATCGGCTGCGGCGACCGCGTGGGCGTGTGCCTCGAGCGGCAGGCCGATCTGGTCGCCGCGCTGCTGGGCGTGCTGCACAACGGCGCCGCCTATGTGCCTCTCGACCCCTCCTTTCCCCCCGAGCGCCTGCGGTACATGGTGGCAGACGCGCAGCCGCGCGCCATCCTCACCCAGACCGCGCTACTGCCGCTGCTGGCCGGCACCGGCTTGCCGCAGTTCGCGCTCGACAGTCCCGCGCTCGCCCCGCTGCAAAGCGAGGCCGCGCTGCCGTCGGAGCACGCCGCGCAGCCAGACGACCCAGCCTACCTGATCTACACCTCCGGCTCCACCGGGCAGCCCAAAGGCGTGCTGGTACCGCACCGTGCCGTGGTCAACTTTCTGCACGGCATGGCGCACACTCCGGGGCTGCAGGTGGACGATGTGCTGCTGGCGGTCACCACCCTGTCGTTCGACATCGCGGTGCTCGAACTGCTGCTGCCACTGGCCGTGGGTGCGCGCATCCATCTCGCCGATCATGCACAGGCGCGCGATCCCTACGCCCTGCGCGATGCTCTGCAGCGCAGCGGCGCCACCGTGCTGCAGGCCACACCCTCGACCTGGCGCATGCTGCTTGAATCCGGCTGGTCGGGCAGCCTGCGGCTGCGCGCCTTTGTCGGCGGCGAGGCGCTTCCCGCCGATCTGGCGGCGCGGCTGCTGCCCGCCTGCGCCGAGGTGTGGAACCTCTACGGCCCGACCGAAACCACGGTCTGGTCCACCTGCTGGCGGGTGCAAACGCAGCGGCCCATTGCCATCGGTCGGCCGATCGCCAACACCCAGGTCTGGGTGCTCGACCCGCAGGGTCAGCCCTGCGCGATCGGCGCGCCCGGCGAAATCCACATTGGCGGCGACGGTGTGGCCCTGGGCTATTTCCAGCGCCCAGACCTCAGCGCCGAGCGCTTCGTGCCCGATCCGTTCTCCACCCATGCCGGTGCGCGGCTGTACAAGACCGGCGACCTCGGCCGCTGGCGGTTTGATGGCCAGCTCGAACACCTCGGCCGCCTCGACCATCAGGTCAAGCTCAGAGGCTTTCGCATCGAGCTGGGCGAGATCGAGGCGGCGCTTCGCGCGCACCCGTCAGTTTCCGCGTGCGTGGTCAGTCCCCATGCCCCGTCGGCAGACGACCTGCGACTGGTCGCCTACGTCGTGCCCTCACCCGGTGCACCCCAGCCCGACCCCGCCGCGCTGCGCCGGGCGCTGCGCGCGCAGCTGCCAGACTACATGGTGCCGCAGCACATCGTGCTGCTGGGTGCCTTGCCGCTGCTGCCCAACGGCAAGCTCGATCGCGCTGCACTGCCGCTACCGCAACTGGGCAGCGCGCCCGCCGAGGCCCCGCACGCGAGTCTGCCCGCCACCAACGCCGAGCGCCGCATCGCCGCGATCTGGTGCGAGCTGCTCGGCGTCGAGCGGGTCTTGCTGACCGACAACTTTTTCGACCTCGGCGGGCACTCGCTGCTGGCCATGCGCGCGGTGATCGCGATCGAGCAGCAGCTCGGCTGGCGCATCGCTCCGCGCCGGCTGATTTTCGAAAGTCTGGGGCAGCTCGCGCGCGGCGACGCCTGCGCCCCACAGCGCGAAACCGCCTGAACCCGCCGCGCGCCGATATGCTGCAAGCCGACGTCACCGACACCCTCGGCCAGACCTTCGTCCCGGCCGGAACCGAGGCGCGCATCGCCAGCCTGGTGCCCAGCCTGACCGAAACCCTGTGCGCCCTTGGGCTGCGCGCGCAACTCGTCGCCCGCACCGGGTTCTGCGTGCATCCGCGCGCCGCAGTGCGCGACATTCCAAAGGTCGGCGGCACCAAGGACGTGCGCCTGAGCGCGCTGCGGGCGCTTGCGCCCACGCACGCGCTCGTCAACATCGACGAGAACACCCGCGACACCGTGGAGGCGCTGCGCAGCTTCGTGCCGCACATCCTGGTCACGCATCCGCAGACCCCCGAGGACAACCTGCCGCTGTTCGATCTGCTGGGCAGCGCATTCGCCCGCGTCCCTGGCACCGCGCAGCGCGCCGCGGCGTTGCGCCAGCAGCTGCAGGCCGTGCTCGCAGGCTTGCGCGCCAGCCGCTTTGCCGCACGCAGGGTGCTCTACCTGATCTGGCGCCAGCCGTGGATGACGGTCGCGCGCGACACCTACATCAGCCAGAGTCTGGCCGCGGTCGGCTGGCACACCCTGCCCGAGGTGTATGGCGGCGACGGCCTGCACCAACCGGGGAGCGCCCGCTACCCGGTGTTCGACTGGTCTGCCAACTGGCTGGACGCAGTGGACAGTGTGCTGCTGTCCAGCGAGCCATACCGCTTCGGCGCGGCGCACGCCGAAGAAGTACGCCGGCTGCTCACTGCGCGCGGCCTGCACCCCGAGGTGCGCTGCATTCCAGGCGAATGGGTCAGCTGGTACGGAGTGCGGGCCATCGATGGTCTGCGGCAACTCGCAGCCAGCGCTGGCGCAGGAACCGCCTGAACCGGCCACCGCAGCCACGCGGGCATGCGGCGCTGCCAGGGCAAACCACTGCGCCCGGTTCAGGGCGCCGCGCCCGGCTCCAGCCGGTCTTCGATCCCGACATCGAGCGCCACGAGAAAACGCGACACCATGTTGTACGCCGCAATCACGCCGACGAGCTCCACCACCTGCTGCGGCGGCAGCAGCGCACGGATTGCGGCGAAATGCGCCTCGCTCACCCGCACGCGCCGGGTCATCTCATAGGTCAGCGCCAGCACCGCGCGTTCTTGCACGGAAAACGCCAGCCGGTTGTCCACCGCGGCCGGCACATCGTGCAACAGCGCCAGCTGCTCTGCGCTGCCACCTGCGGCCATGAACGGCTGGGCGTGGTGCATGAACTCGTAATCCGCGCCGTTGAGCCGCGCCACGGTGCAGATCGCCAGCTCGCGCAGCACCGGATCGAGCGCAAGCTCGCCGCGCACCGCGCCGAACAGACTATTCCAGCCACGCGCAAACGCTGGACTGTGCAGCAGCATGCGGTCGAGGTTGAGCAACTCGCCGCCACGGCGCGTGCGGATCGTATCCACCAGGTCGGCTGGCTCGGCATGGTGGGGCGGCAGATAGGCGATGCGCGGCATGATGGGCGAGGCGGCAGAGCAGGAAATGGTGGCAATGTAGCCGCAAACCCGCGCGCGGCAAAAGCGCCTGCTGGCGCATGGGCACTTGAAAAGCCCGTGCGCTGCCGCATGTTGCCGGTAGTTTCCGCTTCCAGAGGTCATCATGCTCGTCGTCTGCCCCCACTGCACCACCCTCAACCGCGTTCCCGAAGATCGCCTGCGCGACAACCCGGTCTGCGGACATTGCGGCAAGGAAATCCTGCCGCCCGAGCCGGTCACCCTGACCGACGCCCAATTCGACCGCTTCATCGCCAAGAGCGAACTGCCGGTGGTGGTGGATTTCTGGGCCGAATGGTGCGGGCCATGCAAGATGATGGCGCCGCAGTTCGCGCAGGCCGCCCGGCTACTGCAGGGCCGGGCGGTGCTGGCCAAGGTCGACACCGATGCCAATCCGCAGGTCTCGGTGCGCAGCCGCATCCGCAGCATTCCCACCCTGGCGCTCTACCGCGGCGGCCAGGAAGTCAAGCGCCAGTCGGGCGTGATGCCGGCGCAGGAACTGGTGCGCTGGATCGGGGTTTGAGAAGCTCTGAAGATGTCGTCGCGAGCGACCTGCTGCCCATGCGCACAGCGCGCAGGGTCGAGACAGATCAACCAGATCGGCGCGACCCGCGCGCCGCGCTTTACGGCCAGCGGGCTGCGCAGTAGAGAGATTCACAACCTCTGAGTAACCTGCGCTCATTTGGGTGCAGCGCGCCTGGCGGCAGAACGGCCCGGGCGCGGCGCCGTCTTCTTGGGCGCGGCAGCCTTGGCCTGCGGTGCCGTGCTGGTTGGGTCATTGCCCGCCTTGGATGCGGCGCCTGGTGCGGTGAATCCGGCCTGCAGTGCGCCGCTGTCCTGTGCCGCCTTGCTTGCCAGGTCGGTGAACTGCTGGGTCACGTTGTTCCACCATTGCAACGGATCGAACAGCGGTGCTGCGGCCGGCTGAACCGGCGGTGCAGCGCTGCCCTGCGCTGCGGATTGCTCCGGCTGCGCCGCGTCACTCGCCCTGGGCGGCGGCTCGGCGACCATGCCCTGGGCGAAGGCCTGCATGTCCACATTCATCGACCGCAGCGCCTGCAGAGTCATGCGCTGCACCTCCAGGGCCTGGATCATGTTCTGCGTCATGCGGGCGTTGGTCTCCAGCCAGCCTGCGACCGCTTTCAGATCGGTGATGCGCTGCTCGATCTCCTGCACGTCCAGCGTCGGCGCAACCCAGCTGGCGAACTGCGACGGCAGGCCCGCGCCCTTGAGCAGGGTCTGAAAATACTCCATGCCGGGGATGAAGTCCTTGAACTCCGGGGGCTGTGCCATTGCGATCTCCCTGCGCGTCAGTCGTACTGCCAAAGCAGCATACCCGCGCCCCGCTCGCGCGGGAAGGTGCATCGCGGCAGCGGTCGGCCTGGCCCGGCAAAATAGCGCCCATGTCCATACTCTCCCTGTCATGCGCCACCGGTGGTCCGGCACTGCAGAGTGGCGTTCAGGGTTGGCGCAGGTGAACCTGCTGCGCCGGTCGCGCCTGCGCGGCGGACCGACCGTGGTGTGGCTTGCGCTGCTGGTGCTTGCGCTGCACCTGGCCGTGCTCGGCTGGCTCGGCCACGCGGTCGAGCCGCTGGCCGCCGGGCGGCTGCCCGAGCCGATCTACACACAAATCCTCCGCCCGACACCGCCCCCCCAGCCCCCGCGCGCGGCCACGCCACCGCTGGCCCCCCCGACACCCCGGCCCACGCCGACTCCGCCGCCAGCGTCAACCGCACCGCAGCCTGTGCCGGCAGATCCGGTTGCGATTGCTGCCGCGACCGTTCCTGACACCGCCCCCGCATCTGGGGCCAGCGCCGCGCCCGCGCCTGCGTCCAGCCCCGCCTCGGCTGCGGCCGTGTCCGCCCCGGACCGCGCTGTCTCGGCGCCCACACCCGCCGCATCCGCGCCTGGCGCACAACCGCCGCCAGCCTGGCCGCCGTCCACCAGACTGACCTACACCATCTCCGGCCAGTGGCGCGGCGCGCTGCACGGCAGCGGTGCACTGGTCTGGACGGTCGATGGCAACCGATACGAAGCCGACCTGTCGGGCAGTGCGCTGATCGGCTTTTCCTACAGCAGCGCGGGCCGCATCGACCGCGACTGGCTCGCACCCGAGCGCTACACCGAGCGGGTGTTCACTCGCGAAAAATCCGTCCGCTTCGACCGTGCCAGCGGCACCCTACACTTCAGCGCCACCGCCGATGTGTTGCCGCTGCCGCCGCATGTGCAAGACAGCGCCAGCCTGTTTCTGCAACTCGCGCACCGCCTGAGCACCCGCCCCGACGACTTCCGCCCCGGCGCGACGCTCACCTTTGCCGTCGCCCGGCCCAGTGGCCTGACCGACTGGACCTTCACCATCGCCGGCATGGACACGGTGGACACGCCACTGGGGCCGCTGCGATGCTGGCATGTGGTGCGTCAGGCCACCCAGTCCAACGAACTCGGCGCGCAGATCTGGCTGTCGCCGCAGTTGCAGAACCTGCCGGTGCAGATCCGCCTGCAACAGTCCGCCGAGATCTACCTGCTGTTCACCCTCGATCAGGCCCAGCAAACCGCCACGGCGCCGCAGTCGTCCGCACCGATCCGGCAATCTCCCGTCGACCTCGGTATCCCTGTCAACCCCGTGAACACGCAGCCCGTTGAGCAAGTACCATGAACCGACAGATCAGCCGGGCTTGATATTTGCTTTCACGACCCCCATCTCCGATTCAACCAGTGGAGGTACACCATGCAAACCATGATCTATGACTCGGACGCTTTCTGTGTCCTTCAGCTCGATTGGTCGGATGCACGGTCGGGGCAAGGCGGCCCACACTCCGACTTTTCGCGTGGCGGCTATGAAATCGTCGACAAATTCGCCCGCAAGGAAATTTTTCTGGGCGGTCGCGCGGCCGAGAGCTTTCGCGACAGTGTGCAACAGCTGATCGCGCAAGAGCCGACCAGCGAGGAAATCGACGACTTCCTCGATCGCTACTCCGCGCTGTCGCGGCAACCGCTGCACGCACACTGAGACGTTGTGAAGATGTCGTCGTCGCAAGCGGCCTGCTGCCCATGCGCACGGCGCGCAGGGTCCAGCCAGATCGGCCAGACCCGAGCGCCGCGCTTTGCGGCCAGCGGGCCGCGCAGCAAAAAGTCTCACAACGTCTGAGTCACCGCGCACCCCGCGGCACCTTACCGCGCCGCGTCCCTTAGCGACTGGGCATGCGTCTCGCGCGCCAGCAGCACGCACAGCACCGACACCGCAATCCATGCCAGCAGCACGCCGTTGGCCGCCTCGAACGCCCGCGCACCGTACAGGCGAACCCCGACGCTGCTGCGCCCGTCCCACAGCAAGTCCAACACCCAGCCCAGTAGCGGGAGCTGCACCAGTGTGCCCAGCATCACCCCGGTGTTGTGCACCCCGGAGGCCGTTCCCGCCAGTTGCTGCGGCACCGACTCCTTGGCCCAGGCAAACCCCACGACCATGCTGCCCGACCCCACCGAGGCCAGCAGCAGCGCGCCCAGCAGCAGCGGCCAGGGCGCCTGTGGCCAGACCACCAGCACGCCGAACCCTGTCAGCATCAGCATGCCTCCCAGCGCGTAAGGCAGCTTGCGCCGCCGCAGGGTGTCGGACACCCGGCCCCACAGCACCCCGCCGGCGGAAAACGCCACCAGCATCGCGGCAATCGTCCAGGATGCCTGCCCGGCAGGGAGCTGGCGCTGCTGCACCAGAAAGGGCATGCCCCACAGCGTGGTGAAGGTAAGAAACGCCCCGCAGACCCCGCCCGGCGCGACGAACAACAACACCGTGTTGCGATAGCGCCAGACTGACGCCAGGCCGCGGCCCACCTCGGCCAGCGTCTGCGCCCGACGCACGGGCAAATAGCCGTCGAACCCCAGATCTTCGGGCCGGTTACGAATGCGCCACAGCGCCAGCAGCGACAGCCCCAGGCAAAGCAGGCCAACCGCGCCGAGCACCCAGCGCCAGCCAAAGCGATGCGACAGCAGCAACAGCGGCGCCTGCGCCAGTACCGCGCCCAGCGTACCCAGCGCCAGCGACAGCCCCGAGATGGTGCCGAACACCCGTGGCGCGAACCACGCCGCCGATAGCTCCAACAGCGACACCCAGGCCACGCCATGCCCCAGCCCGATCAGCGCCCGGGCCACCGCCGCCGACTCGAAGCTGCCGGCCAGCGCGAACAGCACAGCCCCCAGCCCGGTGACCGTCTGCCCGACCACGATCAGCACTTTCGGCCCGAAACGGTCGTTGGCAATGCCGGTAGGAATCTGCGATGCCGCGTAGAAGTAGAAATAGAACGACGCCAGATTGCCGAGTTGTGTCGCGTTCAGGCGAAAGTCGCGCATCAGGTCGGCATTGAGCACGCCGGGGGTGACCCGCAGGAAAAATCCCACCATGTACGCCACTGCCGCAATCGCCCAGAACAACACGGCAAGGCGCAACGGTGGAGCGCGATGGACAGCAGACATGGCAGCAGCACAGAAGACAAAAGTCTGCCAGCTTACCCGTGCAGCCGATGTCATGCAGTGCAGCGCCACCCCGGTTCAGCACCGCGCACAGCGTTGTTCCTTTTTTATTGTGTTGAATCAAAACCTTGTGGTTTGATATTCATAGACTCCAAACCATGAATATCGTTGAACTGCCCTCTTCGACAACGCCGGCCCGCGCCCCCGTGACATCGATGGCCCGGCTGGCCCGGCTCGAGAGCATGGCCGGAGGCGACGTGGTGCGCATTCTCAAAGCGCTGGCGCATCGCGAGCGCTTGGCCATTCTGTGCCTGCTGATGGACGGCGAGCGCTGCGTGCGCGAGCTCGAACACGAAGTCGGCATGCGCCAGGCAGCGCTGTCGCAACAGCTGGCCAAGCTGCGCGCAGAAAACATTGTCGAAGCCACCCGCCGCGGGCGCTTCGTCCACTACCACATCAAAAGCCAGCAGGTGCTCAACGTGGTGCGCGCTCTGTGCCCGGCGGAGGAGAGCTGAGCTGCCGCGCGCCGTCTACCAGGTGCCGTGCAGGCCCCAGTAGACGATGAACACCAGCACCAGCGTAGACACCGCCCAGGCCCAGGGCGGAAGCAGATTCCACACCCGGTCGAGCACACCGGCGCCGTCGTCAACCGGGAGTTGTCCGCGCATCACCTGATCGAAGCGCTTGAAAAAGGTTTCGGTCAGGTTTTGTGCCGCGCTGTCGACCGTCCCCTTGCCGAGCTGACCGATCGCACCGCCGATCTCGGCCGTGGCCTGGTAGTTCATCTGCGTGCCGCCGTCGGGCGTGGGCTGCAGCGCAACCAGCGCCCGGCCCTGGCCGAAGCCGGCGCTGCCGGCATTGCCCTCGAAACGCAGCACATAGCTGTGCGGCGGATTGGGATCTTCCAGCGTCAGGGTGCTGCTGAAACGGGTCTTGAAGCCGCCCACCGATAGCACCTGAACGATCTCGAAATGCCCTCCGCCGGTGTCGGTGATCGATTCACACCCCGGAATGCAGGTCTTGAGCACCTCGGGGTTGTTCAGCGCCTCCCAGGTTTTTTCCGGACTCGTCGGCAACAGCCATTTTCCTTTGACATCCATTGCAGCCCCCATGTCGTCTGACCCACTGCACTCCAACGTGACCGGGCAGCAGACCGGTGCATATCAAGCAAAACTTATATTCGCCATTCGGCGCCGAGGCAAGCTGCACTGCAGCAAAATGGGGAAAATCCTGATCGGGTCTCTACCAAGCCCGCGTGCGGCGCGTGCATTTCGCGCACCAGGGAGAGGGCCTACACTGACCGGCTTTGCGTCCGCCTGAACCGACTTCCATGCAAATCACCGTGCTCGACGACTACCAGGATGCGGTGCGCAAGCTCGACTGCGCCCAGCAACTGCAAGGTCACGATCTGAAGATTTTCAACAACACCGTCAAGGGCGTCGGGCAGCTCAGCGTGCGCCTGCGCGACACACAGGCGCTGGTCCTGATCCGCGAGCGCACCACGCTGTCGCGCCAGCTGCTGGAAAAGTGCCCCAAATTGCGGCTAGTCGTGCAGACCGGACGCATCGGCCCGCATGTCGATGTGCAGGCCTGCACTGATCTGGGCATCGCGGTGGCCGAGGGCCAGACCGACCCCGGGGTGACCGCCGAACTCACCTGGGCGCTGGTGCTTGCCGCAATGCGCCGACTGCCGCAATACATCGCCAGCCTCAAGCACGGCGCCTGGCAGCAGGCGGGGCTGAAATCACAGTCCATGCCGCCCAACTTCGGCCTGGGACAGCGCCTGGCCGGCAAGACTCTGGGCATCTGGGGCTATGGCCGCATCGGCCAGAGGGTGGCGCGCTACGGGCAGGCGTTCGACATGCAGGTGCAGGTGTGGGGCAGCGCACAGTCACGCGCGCTGGCGGTGGAACACGGGCTGCGCGCCTGCTCCTCGCGCGAGGAGCTGTTTGCCACCAGCGACGTGCTCAGCCTGCACTTGCGCCTGACCGAGACCACGCGCGGTCTTATCACCCTGGCCGATCTGTCGCAGATGCAGCCCACGGCGCTGCTGGTCAACACCGCCCGGCCAGAGCTGCTCGCGCCCGATGCCCTGGTCGCTGCGCTCAACCGCGGCCGCCCGGGCCTGGCCGCGGTGGACGTGTTCGAGGCCGAGCCCATCCTGCAAGGCCATCCGCTGCTGCGGCTGGAAAACGCCATCTGCACCCCGCACATCGGCTTTGTCGAGCAGCAGCACTACGAGGCGATGTTCGCGCAGGCCTTCCGCACCATCACCCAGTTTGCCGCAGGAGACTACAGCGGCATTCTCAACGCTCAGGCATTGGCGCTGCGGCGCAACTGAGCGCGCCCTCACTTGCCGATGCAGAAGCTGGAAAAAATCGCCCCGAGCAGGTCATCCGGGGTGTACTGCCCGGTGATGGTCATCAGCGCCTGATGCGCCAGGCGCAATTCCTCGGCAACCAGATCCAGCGGTGCGCCCGCGTCGAGGGCGAGCAGTTCAACGGCCTGATCGAGATGACTGCGCGTCTGTTCCAGCGCCTGCACATGGCGCTGTCGCGCGATGAACACGCCTTCGGCACACTGCTGCGCTCCGGCCCTGTGCAGCAGTTCCTTGCGTAGCTCCTGCAGGCCGTGGCCGTGCGCGGCGGAAATCCACACCCCGGTATCCGGCTCCAGCCCCCACTGCGACCAAACGCGCGACACTTGCGGCGTGACCTGCTGCGGGTCGACACTGTCGCACTTGTTGAACACATGCAGCACGCGCACCCCAGCGGGCAAGCTGCGGGCGATCTCGGCCTCGGCCAGGCCGTAGTCCGGGGACTGCAGCCGGGTGAGGTCGTGCAGGAACAGCACCATGTCCGCGGCGGAAATCGCCTCCCAGCTGCGCGCCACGCCGATGCGCTCGACCGCGTCGCTGCTGTGGCGCAAGCCCGCGGTGTCGACGATGCGCAGCGGCACGCCCTCGATCTGGATGGTCTGGCTGACCTTGTCGCGCGTGGTGCCGGGAATTGGGGTGACGATGGCCAGCTCAGCCCCAGCCAGCGCGTTGAGCAGCGAGCTCTTGCCCACATTGGGCTGGCCGGCCAGCACCACGCTGAGCCCTTCGCGCAGCAGCGCGCCCTGACGGGTCTTGGCCTGCACCTGGGCCAGCGACTGCCGCAGGGCGTGCAGCTTTTGCTGCACCTGGGCCTGGTGCACAAAGTCGATGTCTTCTTCAGGAAAGTCCAGCGTGGCCTCGACCAGCATGCGCAGCTCGACCAGCTGCGCAGCCAAGCCATGCACCGCACCGGACAGCGCGCCGGCCAATGCCCGCGTTGCGCTGCGCGCCGCCGCTTCGGTGCTGGCATCGATCAGATCAGCCACGCTCTCGGCCTGCGCCAGATCGAGCTTGCCGTTGAGAAACGCACGCCGGGTGAATTCGCCGGGCTGCGCCACGCGCAGCCGTATGTCGCGGCCCAGTTCGAGCAACCGGGCCAGAAGCAGCTGCAGCACCACCGGGCCGCCGTGAATCTGCAGTTCGAGCACGTCCTCCCCAGTGGACGAGTGCGGCGCGGGGAAATACAGCGCCAGCCCCTGATCGAGAATGCCGCCGCGCCCATCGGGAATCGGCAGGTAGGTGGCATGCCGCGGGCGGAGTTCGCGCCCGGTCACTGCACGGGCCAGCGCGGCCAGCGACTTGCCCGAAACCCGCACGATCCCCACGGCACCGCGCCCCGGCGCCGTGGCAATGGCGACCACCGGGTCGGCGTCCTGCGCCAAGGGGTTCATCGCCGCATCCGGCCGGGCCTTATTGCGCCGGCTTGGCCGAGGTATCGGTCAGCACGCCTACGCCCATCTTTTTATTGATGAACCACTGCTGCGCAATCGACGTGGCGTTGTTGGTCAGCCAATACAGAACCAGTCCGGCCGGGAAGAAGAAGAACATGATGGAGAACGCCGCCGGCATGATCCACATCAGCCGCGCCTGCATCGGGTCTGGCGGTGTCGGATTGAGCTTGACCTGCAGGAAAGAGGTCGCGGTCATGATGGCCGGCAAAATGTAGTACGGATCCTTGGCCGACAAGTCGTGGATCCACAGAATCCACGGCGCGCCGCGTAATTCCACGCTGGACAGCAGCACCCAGTACAGCGCGATGAAGACCGGGATCTGGATCACGATCGGTAGGCAGCCGCCCAGGGGATTGATCTTTTCCTTGCGGTAGAGCTCGACCATGGCCTGGTTCATCTTCGCCTGGTCGTCCTTGTAGGCCTCGCGCAGCGCATTGATGCGCGGGCCGATTGCCTTCATCCGCGCCATGCTCCTGTAGCTCGCCGCGGTCAGCGGGAAAAACGCCAGTTTGATCAGCAGGGTCAGCACGATGATGGACCAGCCCCAGTTCTGCACCACGCGGTGGATGAGCTCGAGCAGCCAGAAAATCGGTTTGGCCAGAATGGTCACCCAACCATAGTCCTTCACCAGCTCGAGTCCGGGCGCAAGGGCAGCCAGCGTGCTTTCCAGCTCGGGACCGACGAACAGCTTGGCATCGGTGGTAATGGCCTTGCCCGCAGCGATGCTCGGCAGCGGCTGGATCACGCCGACCGCGTAGAGATTGTCGCCAAGCTTGCGTGCGTACAGATCGCGCGGGCCTTCGTATGGCTGCGGAATCCAGGCGGATACGAAGTAATGCTGGATCATCGCCACCCAGCCGCTGTCAGCCTTTTTCGGCACCGTATCGGTCTTCAGATCCTTGAATTCGAACTTCTGGAACTTGTCAGTGTTGTCGTAATACGCCGGACCGGTAAAGGTGTGATAAAAGTGCGAGTCGTCCCCCGGTGGGGTGTTGCCGTCGCGCACGATCTGCATGTAGATCTGCGGGCTCACCGGGGCGGTGCCGGTATTGGTGATGGTGTTTCGCACATCCACCACATAACTGCCACGGGTGAAGGTGTAGGTGCGCTCCAGGCGAACGCCGCCCAGATCGGGAGACACCAGCTTGACCTGCAGGGTCTTGGCATCTCCCATGCTGCGCGGACCGGGAAGCACGGTCATTTCGGTTTCGTGGTTGGGAAAATCCCCGCCGATCAGCCCGGACTGCGCCATGTATTTGTTGTTGGCCGTGTCATCGAACAACACCACGTTCTTGCCCGGCTCGGTGCGACTCTCGTACTTGAGCAGCTTGGCGTACACCAGATTGCCACCGCGCGAGGAAATCTTCAGGTCCATCAGATCGGTCTGGATGGAGAAGAGCTGCGCTGCAGGCGTTGCCGCAGCCGCCGGTGTTGCTGTTGGCGCAGTGCCAGGCAGCGCTGCAGTGCCGGGGGCGGCCGGCGGCACCGCGCTGGCCGGTGTGCTGGCCACATGTGCAGGATGCGCCGGGGGTGTGCCGAACAAATCCGTCTCGCCGTTGTAGCGCAGCCAGGCGTTGTACAGAAAGATCATCGACATGGTGAAGACCACCCAGAGCACCGAACGACGGAGATCCATACGCAAATCCTGTTGTTGATCGTGTAGCGAAGCGGCCTGAGCGCGGCTCAGGGCTTGGACATGGGAGGCCGAGGTGGCGACGCCGACGCGCAGGCATCCAGTGTGGCACCCTGAGCCGGCTCTTCCGGCAAAGACGCGCTATTGTGCATGGGCCCAGTGACCGCCGTCTGCACAAATGGGTTCGGCGCAGTGAGATGGTGGTCGGCTGCTTCTGATTGCGCCCGTCGCCACGGCGCCCAGGTGAAGCGCTGCGGTACCGGATCGTGCCCTCCCTCGCACCAGGGATGACAACGCAGAATGCGCACCGCCCCGAGGTAGCTGCCGGCTGCGGCGCCGTGCCGGTCGAGCGCTTCGATGGCGTAAGCAGAACAGGTGGGGTAGAAACGGCACTGCCCGCCCACCCAGGGGCTGAGCAGCACCCGGTACAGACGGACAAGAACGATCAACAAGCGCTTCATGCCGGACCCGGCGCCAAGACGTTAACCGTACATTCGACCCAGGACGCAAGTAAAGCGTTCACTGCCTGCCGCACATACGCCAGCAACGCGGCAGAGCGCGCGCTGCGAAACTCGGCTGGTAGCTTGCGGGTCAGACGCAGCATCAACACCGGCGCCTGCAGCACCGTGCCTTCTGGCAGGTCGAGTTCGCGCAGCGCCTGGCGCATCACCCGCTTGATCAGGTTGCGCCGCACTGCCGGCTTGCAAAATTTCTTGGGAATGACCAGGCCCAGCCAGCACTGCGGCTGCCCCATCTGCGGGGAGTTCCATTCCTCGGGTGCCGCACGGAAATGCAACCGGAATTCCGCCTGCTGCACGGAGCGCGCAGCAAAACACGCGGCAAACGCGTCGGGTTGCCGCAGCATGGCGAATTTCAAGGCTGTTGGGCGCAGGGCGCGCAGCGCTTTAGCAGGTCAAGCTGGTCTGCACCAACCGAGCCGCGCCGCGCGCAACCGCGACAGGACTTCAGAGGCGGGCTTTAGACAGCCAGGCGCTTGCGGCCCTTGGCGCGGCGTGCATTGATCACTGCACGGCCACCACGGGTCTTCATGCGCACCAAAAAGCCATGCGTGCGCTGGCGGCGGGTCTTCGAGGGTTGATAAGTACGTTTCATGATCTCACCTTGTCAAGGGTTCTGCGCTGGGGCCAGATCCGCAACCATCTCTGCCCACGGCTGCGAAGCGCTCAGGGCAACGGGCGGAGTGTCAGCCAGCTGCGCCAGCAATGCGTGGCAGGCAACTGGGCTGCCCTTGCTCCACCGCTGCAAAGCGCAATGAAAAAAGCCCACTATTGGACTCATGAACGCTCGGTTTGTCAATTTTTGACGTCATTCCTCGTGCCGCCGGCCCAATAGCAGGCCGTTGAAAAACGTCGCGAGGATGGCCAGATGCAAGGCGCACGGCGCGCAGCGACCGAGACATATCAAATAGATAGGCGAGGCAGCGCGCACCGTGCAACGCCGCAGATGGCCCACCGCAGTAGTTTTTCAACGGCCTGATAGACGAGTTTCCGGCTGCGTCGCGCTGGACCGCCACCAGCGCCAAAACGCGCTTGTGGATAACTTGGCGCGCAGAGTTAAACTGGCCCATCCGACCGGGTCCTTCCTCGGCAGGACGAGCGGCTTGTGCCGCGCGTGCTCAGCCGCCGGGCGAGCGTGACCCCGCGTCAGCGCATTCCACGGTCTGTATTCGCCCCTAATTCCCGCATGAATCACGATACTTCCTGGCAGCAATGCTGCGCCAAGCTGGCGACAGTCATTCCCGAACAACAGTTTGCTGCGTGGATCAAACCCTTGCCCGCTCCGCTGTGGAGTGAGGATGGCAGCACTGCGGTGCTGCAAGTCCCCAACCGCTTCAAGCTCGACTGGCTGCGTGCGCAGTACGCCGCGCGCATCGCCGAATCGCTCAGCGCGGTCATCGGTCATCCGGTCCAGGTCGATTTTGTCGTGCAAAAAGCCCCGCCGCGCGCAGCCTTTGGGCGCACCGACGGCCAGGGTCTGCCGCAAACGCACGACAATGTCACGGCACCGCAGACCGCAGGCACAGCCGACAGGGATACCACTGCCGCATCGCCGAGCCTGCAGGCCGCGCAGACGCAAAAAGACGCGATGGAAGCCGACGCGCTCGAACGCTCACGGCTCAATCCGATGCTCAGTTTCGAGACGCTGGTCACCGGCAAGGCCAACCAGCTGGCGCGCGCGGCGGCGATCCAGGTTGCGGAAAATCCCGGCCGCTCGTACAACCCGTTGTTCATCTACGGCGGGGTGGGTCTGGGCAAGACGCATTTGATGCACGCGGTCGGCAACGCGCTGATGGCGCAGCAACCCGGCGCACGCATCCGCTATCTGCAAGCCGAACAGTTCGTCAGCGAGGTCGTGCGTGCGTACCAGCGCAAGGCCTTCGAGGAGTTCAAGCGCTACTACCACTCGCTCGATCTGCTGCTGATCGACGATGTGCAGTTCTTTGCCGGCAAGGACAAGACACAGGAGGAGTTCTTCTACGCCTTCGAGGCGCTGATCACCAAGCGCTCGCAGATCATCCTCACCAGCGACACCTACCCCAAGGAATTGCGCGAAATGGATCAGCGCCTGGTGTCGCGATTCGACTCCGGGCTGACCGTGGCGATCGAGCCGCCCGAACTCGAAATGCGCGTAGCCATTCTGCTGCGTAAGGCTGACGCCGAATTGATGCCGCTGCCCGAAGAGGTGGCGTTTTTCGTCGCCAAGAATGTGCGCTCCAACGTGCGTGAGCTCGAAGGCGCGCTGCGCAAAATCCTGGCCTATGCCCGGTTCAGCGGCCAGGACGTCTCCATCGGCTTGGCCAAAGAAGCGCTCAAAGACCTGCTGTCGCTGCAGAACCGCCAGGTATCAGTGGAAAACATCCAGAAAACCGTCGCCGACTTCTACAAGATCAAGGTGGCAGACATGTATTCCAAGAAGCGTCCGGCCAGCATCGCCCGCCCAAGGCAGATCGCCATGTATCTGGCCAAGGAGCTCACGCACAAAAGCCTGCCCGAGATCGGCGAGTTGTTCGGTGGGCGCGATCACACCACGGTGCTGCACGCAGTGCGCAAGATCAGTCAGGAGCGCACCAAGCTGCAAGAACTCAACCAGCAACTACATGTACTCGAGCAAACCTTGAAAGCCTGATCCGCGGCTTTGCCCCCGCCTTGCAGTCGATCCCGACCCGGCACGGGAGCAAGTCCTTGCACAGTATGTGGAGAGATTCTGAACAACCCCGACCGCGCGCATCCGCAGCGCAAGTTGTTCCAAATCATCCTTGTGTCACAGCTCAGTTGTCCACAGCGATCGACCTCTCTTTGAGCCGCAAGACCACAGCGTTTTTTGTCTTATCCACAGCGCAAGCCACCCCTTACTATCGGTCCTATCCTGAATAAAGGAATAAAAGAATGAACAGATTGACCTCCATCCGCGACGACTTGCTCAAGCTGTTGGGACAAGGTGCTGGCATAGTCGAGCGCCGGCAAACCCTACCCATCCTGGCCAATGTGCTGATCCAGCACAACACGCACGGCACCGTGCTGACCACCAGCGACATGGAAATGCAGATCCGTCTGCATGCGGGAGACACGATTCAGGCGAGTGGCGAAGATGCGGCGGTCACGGTCAATATGCGCAAGCTGCTTGATATCCTGCGCGCGGTATCGCCCGGAGCCGTGACCCTTGAATGGGCCGAAGGCAAGATGACCGTGCGTGCAGGCAAGAGCCGTTTTAGCCTGCAGACCCTGCCCGCGGACGATTTCCCGCTGGTGCGCGCTGCCAGCGATTTCAGCGATCAGGTGCTGCGCCTGCCTCAAAAGCTACTCAAAAGGCTGCTGGGGCTGACCCATTTCGCCATGGCGCAGCATGACATCCGCTACTATCTCAACGGCATGTTGTGGGTCGCCGACGGCCACCAGATGCATCTGGTGGCCACCGACGGCCATCGCATGACCCTGGCCACCGCCGCGCTCGAAACCGCTACCGACCGTCGCGAAGTCATCATGCCGCGCAAAACGGTGCTCGAGCTCTTTCGCCTGCTGGCCGACGATGACGGGGCGATGATCGACATTGCGCTGGCGAGCAATCAGGCCCGGCTGACTCTGGGACCGCTGGAATTCACCAGCAAGCTGATCGAAGGCAAGTTCCCTGATTACCAGCGGGTCGTGCCCAAGGGCCACCGCAACCTGCTGCAGGTCGAGCGCACGACCCTGCAGGCCGCGCTGCAGCGCGTAGCCATCCTGACCAACGACAAGTTCAAGGGCGTGCGCGTCAACCTCGAACCTGGGCTGCTGCGGCTGACCTCGATCAACGCTGAGCAGGAAGAAGCACAGGAGGAAATCGACATCGACTACCAGGGCGATGCGATCGAGATCGGTTTCAACATCGCCTACCTCATCGATGCGCTGGCCAATATGCCCAGCGACCAGGTGCGCATCGAACTGCAAGACGGCAACAGCAGCGCACTGCTGACCATGCCCGACGAGCCTAACTTCAAATATGTGGTCATGCCCATGCGGATCTGAGACGTTGTGAAGATGTCGTCGTCGCAAGCGGCCCGCTGCCCATGCGCACGGCGCGCAGGGTCCAGACAGATCGACCAGATCGGCCAGACCCGAGCACCGCGCTTTGCGGCCAGCGGGCCGCGCAGCAAAAAGTCTCACAACGTCTGAGCACAGGACTCGTTCCACCTCCAACCGATTGCCATCCCGCCCGCTGCCCGGTGCAGCGGTGCCTGCCTCGAAAGCCTCTGATGAACGAACCGAACACCGACAGCTACAGCGAAAATTCCATTCAAATCCTCGAAGGTCTCGAAGCCGTGCGCAAGCGTCCCGGCATGTATATCGGCGACACCTCGGACGGCACCGGGCTGCACCACCTGGTGTTCGAAGTGGTCGACAACGCCATCGACGAAGCGCTGGCCGGCTATTGCGACGACATCGTCGTCACCATCCACTCCGACAACTCCATCAGCGTGTCCGACAACGGCCGGGGCATTCCCACCGGCATCAAGATGGACGACAAGCATGAGCCCAAGCGCAGCGCCGCCGAGATCGCGCTGACCGAACTGCACGCCGGTGGCAAGTTCAACCAGAACAGCTATAAGGTCTCCGGCGGTCTGCACGGGGTGGGCGTGAGCTGTGTCAACGCCCTGTCGCAATGGCTACGCCTGGTCGTGCGCCGTGACGGCCTTGTGCACACCCTCGAGTTTGCCCGCGGCGTGCTGCAGAATCGCCAGATCCAGGAAATCGACGGTGTGCTGGTCTCGCTGGCCCCGATCACCGGCAAGACCGACAAGCGCGGCACCGAAGTCCATTTCCTGCCCGATGCCGAAATCTTCACCACGGTCGATTTCCACTATGAAGTCCTGGCCAAGCGTCTGCGCGAACTGTCCTTTCTCAACCACGGTGTGCGCATCCGGCTGATCGACGAACGTCAGGGCAAGGAAGAGAACTTTGCCTTTTCCGGCGGGGTGAAAGGGTTTGTTGAATACATCAATCGCGGCAAGAACGTCCTGCATCCCACGGTGTTCTACGCCCAGGCGGAAAAAGCTTCCGAAGTCGGCACCACCGTCAGTGTCGAAGTCGCGATGCAATGGAACGACGGGTACGCCGAGACCGTGCAATGCTTCACCAACAACATTCCGCAGCGTGACGGCGGCACTCACCTCACCGGGCTGCGCGCGGCCATGACCCGGGTGATCAACAAATACATCGACGACAACGAACTGGCGAAAAAAGCCAAGGTCGAGATCACTGGCGACGACATGCGCGAAGGCCTGACCTGCGTGCTGTCGGTCAAGGTGCCAGATCCCAAGTTCAGCAGCCAGACCAAGGACAAACTGGTGTCCAGTGAGGTGCGCGGCCCGGTCGAGGACCTGGTGGGCAAGGCGCTGACCGACTACCTGCTCGAAAATCCGGTCGATGCCAAGATCATCTGCGGCAAGATCATCGATGCTGCCCGCGCCCGCGAAGCCGCGCGCAAAGCGCGCGAAATGACCCGCCGCAAAGGCGTGATGGACGGCCTGGGCCTGCCCGGCAAGCTGGCCGACTGCCAGGAAAAAGACCCGGCGCTTTGCGAGCTGTATCTGGTGGAGGGCGACTCCGCAGGCGGCTCGGCCAAACAGGGCCGCGACCGCAAGTTCCAAGCCATCCTGCCCCTGCGCGGCAAGATTCTCAATGTCGAGAAGGCGCGGTTCGAGAAGCTGCTCACCAGCAACGAAATTCTCACCCTGATCACGGCAATGGGCACCAGCATCGGCAAGGACGATTTCAACATCGACAAGCTGCGCTATCACCGCATCATCATCATGACCGATGCCGACGTCGACGGCGCGCATATCCGCACCCTGCTGCTGACTTTTTTCTTCCGCCAGATGCCAGAAATCGTCGAACGCGGGCACATCTACATCGCGCAGCCGCCGCTCTACAAGGTCAAGCACGGCAAGGACGAGCAGTATCTGAAGGACGCCGCCGAGCTCGACGCCTATCTGCTGCGTATTGCGCTCAAAGACGCCGCGATCCACCGCCCCGATACCTCGACACAGCTGACCGGTGAAACGCTTGAACAGCTCGCCCGCCAGCATGTGCTGGCTGAGTCGGTGATTGCGCGGCTCAGCGCATTCATGGATGAGCAGGCGCTGCGCGCCATCGTCGACGGCGTGAGCATCGATCTCGACCACGCTGCCCAGGCCAGCGCCAAGGCGCTGGAGGCGTATTTGGCCGCGCACACCGAGCATGGCCAGGCGCCGCAGGTGCTCGCCGAGGTCGACCCGCGCACCGAAAAGCCGTATCTGCGCATCGTGCGCCGTCACCACGGCAACCTCAAGTCCACCATGCTCCATGCCGACTTCGTCCACGGCGCCGACTATGCGGTGCTTTCACAGGCCGCACAGACCTTCCACGGCCTGCTACCTGCCGGCTCGGTCGTGCGACGCGGCAGCGGCGACAACGCCAAGGAAGCCACGGTGTCCAGCTTCCGCGAAGCCATGACCTGGTTGATTCGCCAGGCCGAAAACAGCGTGGCCCGCCAGCGCTACAAAGGCCTGGGCGAAATGAACCCCGAACAACTCTGGGAAACCACCATGGACCCCGCAGTGCGCCGTCTGCTGCGCGTGCAGATCGACGATGCGATCGAGGCCGATCGCGTCTTCACCATGCTGATGGGAGACGAGGTCGAACCCCGACGCGACTTCATCGAAACCAACGCCCTGCGGGTGGCAAACCTGGATGTTTGAGTTCGTGTCCGAGCGGGGTATCGCGCCTTGGGCAGTGTCGGCGGCCGTTGTCTCCACATCACGCTTGGTCGTGAGGAACCCCTGAGCCGCTCAGGGATGTTGCCTGATGTGGTGGACAACGCTGCTGCGCAGCCTGCACACTGCGCGCATAACGACTCGGGAGACATCCATGGCAATTTCCATGTATCTGATGCAGCGCATCGCCTCCGGCGGCGCAGCGCTGGGCCTGTTCACCTTGGCGTCGATGGCACAGGCTGCAGATCCGATGCCGCAGGAATTCCATGACGCCAACCCAGCCAAGGGCCAGCAGCTCTACACCGAGCTCAAATGCGCCGCCTGCCATGCCGAGCGCATGATGGGCTCGACCTCGGCGATGTACACCCGCGCAGATCGCAAGGTGCACAATCCCAAGCAATTGCTGGCCTTCACGCAGATGTGCGTCACCCAGCTCAACCACGACCTGTTTCCGGAAGAGGTCAAGGACATCGCCGCCTACCTCAACCAGACCTACTACAAATTCAAATAGTCCGGGGCGTTACCGCGGCGTCGACGCCGCGCCGGTGGGTGGTTGGGTGATCAGCCCGATGCGGCTGAGCCCGGCCGCCTGTGCGGCGCCCATCACCTGCGCCACATCGCCGTAGGGCACCGCAGCATCGGCGCTGATGTGCACTTCCGTTTTGCTCGACTGCTGCGCGCTGGCTGCAAAATGGGACTTGAGCGCGGCCAGGGTGATTGGTTTATCGGCGAGAAAAAGCTGCCCGTCCTTGCGCAAACCCACGCGCAGCACATCGGGCGTTTGTTGCGCTGCGGGCGCATCGACCTTGGGCAAATCGAGCTGCAGGCTGCCGGTGAGCAGCGGCGCGGTGATGATGAAAATCACCAACAGCACCAGCATGACGTCGATCAGCGGCGTCATGTTGATGTCGCTCATCGCCTCGCCCGGCTCTTGCGAATCGAAACTTCCGAAGCTCATGGCAGGCGCCGAATCTCAGGATTGCAACGTCAGCAGACGCTGCAGATCGTGGGCAAAGCCCTCGAGCGCGCCTTGCACCCGGCGCGCGCGCTTGGTCAGCGCGTTGTAGGCCAGCACGGCGGGAATCGCTACAGCCAGGCCGGCGGCGGTCATGATGAGGGTTTCGCCCACGGGACCTGCCACCTTGTCCACGCTGATCTGGCCGCTCGCGGCGATCGCAATCAGCGCGTGGTAGATGCCCCAGACCGTACCGAACAGGCCAACGAACGGCGCGGTACTGCCTACGCTGGCCAGCAGCACATGCCCGGTCTGCAGCCGTCGCTGGGCGAGCTGTAGCGCATCACGCAATTCGCGGGTGACCCGGTCCGCGTGCGGTTGCCAGCGGTGCGTGGTGTCCGCACGGGCCAGACGGAATGCGGCTTCGGCCAGCAGGCTGGACAGGCCGTCCGGGTCGGCCGCCTGTGCCGCGGCGGCGGCCTGCTGCGGCGACTCGGCACCCCAGTAGGCAGCGATGCCTGCTGGCACACGGCGCACCGCTCGCCACAGCAACGCGGTTTTCCACAGAATGACGAACCAGCTTGCCAGCGACATGGCCAGCAATACCAAGGCAACCAGATGGCTGAGCGCATCGCCCTGATGCCAGAACTGGGCCAATCCCCCCATGCGCTGCGTCAGCCCTTGAGGCCCAGCACGTCCTGCATATCAAACAGGCCGTGGGGTTTGGTCGCGAGAAAGCGCACGGCGCGCAGGCTGCCCTGAGCATAGGTGGCGCGGCTGCTGGATCGGTGGGTGATTTCGATGCGTTCGCCGGTGCCGGCGAACAGCACGGTGTGGTCGCCGACGATATCGCCGCCCCGCACTGTGGCAAAACCGATGGTCGACGGATCGCGCTCGCCGGTCACCCCTTCGCGGCCATAGACCGCGCATTGCTTCAAGTCACGGCCCAGTGCGGTTGCGACGATTTCACCCATTTTCAGCGCGGTGCCTGACGGCGCGTCCACCTTGTGGCGATGATGCGCCTCGATGATCTCGATGTCATAGCCCTGCGCCAGCGCGCGCGCGGCCTGCTCCAGTAGCTTGAACACCACATTGACGCCAATGCTCATATTGGGCGCCATGACAATGGCGATGCGCTGCGACGCGGCGCGGATGCGCGCCAGCTGCGCGTCATTGAAACCCGTCGTGCCGATGACCATGGACACCCCCGCCGCCTCGCACGCGGCCAGATGTGCTAGCGTGCCTTCGGGTCGGGTGAAATCGATGAAGTAGCGCGCGTGCTGCAGCGCGGCATACAGATCGGAGCGGATGGCCACGCCAGTGTGCACCCCGGCAAAGGCCCCCGCATCCTGCCCCAGTGCCGGGCTGCCGGGCATGTCCAGCGCGGCGCTGAGGCTGCAGTCGGGCGCGGCCAGCACGGCCTCGATCAGGGTGCGGCCCATGCGCCCACTGGCGCCGGCAATGGCAATACGATGCGTGTTGGTCGGTGTGCTCATCGGCCTTGCGCGAAATTCAGTTGCCGGCCGGGGCGGATGCCGGGGGCTGCGCAGCTTGCAGCGCGGCGATTTCCGACGGCGGGGCCAGTAGGGTCAGATTCCCCGGTTGCGAGGCAGCGGCAGCCGGTTGCTTGGTCTGCGCGAGCTTTTTTTCCGCAGCGGCGACCTCGGCCTGCAGCTGCGCTTCGGTCAGAGTCTTGGGTTTCTTGCCACCGTCGCGAAGGGCATTGATCTGGGCGACGAATTCCTGCTCGGACGGCAGCGGGTCGCCGTCGGCGCGGATCATTTTGCCGTCCTTGTCGAAATACACGGTAAAGCGCCGCACGATCGGCGGTTGGTAACCCTGCCGCAGACTGAACACGTATTCCCAGCGGTTCTGGTTGAAAATGGTTTTGAGCAGCGGTGTGCCCATGATGGCCTGCACCTGCTCCTTGGTCATGCCGGGCTTGAGTTCGGCAGCCATCTCGCGCGAAACAAAGTTGCCCTGAATGACGTCAGCGCGGTAGGGCTTGAAAATCGAGGTCAGATCATGCTGGGTTGCGGTGCTGCTGCATCCGCCGAGCAGGAATACGCCAGCTAGCGCCAGCGCGGTGACCACGGGGCGCCACGTCCGGCAGGGCGACGGCTGCGCGGCAGAAGGTTCGGGCATGTGCAAGGCAGGGAAACACCGCATCGGGACTCCCGCGTGGTGAACGCGGCCGGGGTCGTTTAACATCGCCGCATTCTACTGAATGCGGTTTCTTGCCCATGGTTCAGAGCAATGCACAAGGTTTGCGCAGTACCGGTCTGAAGGTCACGCAGCCGCGATTGCGCATTCTGGAAATTTTTCAGAAAGGCATGCAGCGGCACATGACCGCCGAAGACGTGTACCGCGTGCTGCTCGAGGAGCAACAGGACATCGGTCTGGCCACGGTGTATCGCGTGCTGACGCAGTTCGAACAGGCAGGCATTTTGCTGCGCAGCAATTTCGAGTCTGGCAAGTCGGTGTTCGAGATCAACGAGGGCACGCACCACGACCATCTGGTCTGTCTGGACTGCGGGCGGGTCGTGGAGTTCTACGACGCCGAGATCGAGCGCCGGCAAAAGAAAATCGCCGCCGAACACGGCTTTGAACTACAGGAGCATTCGCTGTCGCTGTATGCAAGCTGCGCCAAGAAGGCCGAATGCCCACACTACAACAATACCGATCACACACCGCTTGGTGCACGCGGCAAACCGCCGCAGACAAAGGACACGACGCGCTAGGGCCTCAATCGTCTGCGTCCTGCATCGCCTGGCGCTGGCGCTCCTGGAATTCGCGCAGGGTGTCAATGCCCCGCAACTGCAAGATGGTGTTGCGCACCGCGGCCTCGACCAGCACGCCAAGATTGCGCCCCGCCTCAACCGGAATCATGACCTTGCGGATAGGCACGCCGAGCACGTCCTCTTCCAGATGGCTTGTGGGCAGGCGGTCGAAATTGCGGTCGAGCACGTCGCGGCGAATCAGGTGGCAGATCAGCTTGAGCCGCATCTTGCGGCGCACAGCGGTTTCGCCGAAGATGGTTTTGATGTCGAGCAGGCCAATGCCGCGCACCTCCAGCAGATTCTGCAGCAGAGGCGGGCAGCGTCCCTCGATGGTGTTCTGCGAAATGCGCAGCAGATCGACGCAGTCATCGGCGACCAGGCCGTGCCCGCGGGTGATCAGATCCAAGCCCAGCTCGCTCTTGCCCAGGCCGGATTCGCCGGTGATCAGCACGCCCAGACCGAGAATGTCCATGAACACGCCATGCTGGGTGATCCGATTGGCAAAGTGCTTGGACAGATAGGCGCGCAGCACGTCGATGGTGAACGCCGCGGTCTCGGCGGTCTGAAACAGCGGCACCTGCGCGGCGTTGCATTCTTCGACCAGACCGGGCGGGGGTTCCTTGCCGTCGGCCAGCACCAAGGCGGGTGGCTCCAACGCGATGATGCGGTGGATCCGCCGCAGCCGGTCCTCCGGCGTCGAGTTGTTGAGGTAATCCACCTCGCGCCAGCCCAAGATTTGCACCCGGTATGGGTGGATGTAGTTCAGGTAACCGACCAGATCGGCACCGGATGTGGCGCCTTCGATCGCGGCCATGTCGAAGCGGCGCTCGGGATTGTTCTGTCCGGCGATCCACTGCCACATCAGCTGTGCGGCATTGGCGTCGAACAGGCGCTCGGCAGCAAGAGTGGTGGCTTTCAAGTCGGTGCGGGGAGGGGCGAGCTGCAGCGTTTTGCCGCGAACCCGACGCGCTGGGCGCGGTTCAGACGGCAGTTTGCAGCGGGGCCCATTGGCTGATGCGGCGGTGCAGTGCAGCCGGGTCGGTCTCGCTCAGCAGCTGTGCGCGCAGATCGCCGTCGGACAGCATTTCGGCAATGGTGGAAAGCAATTCGAGATGTTTGGCCGTGGCCTGCTCGGGCACGAGCAGCACCACCAGCAGCGACACTGGTTGGTTGTCGGGCGCCTCGAAGGCAAAGGGCTGACGCAGACGGATGACCGCGGCGCTGGGCTGCTTCAAGCCCTTGATGCGCCCGTGCGGAATCGCCACGCCCTGACCGAGCCCGGTCGATCCCAGACGTTCGCGCGCAAACAGGTTGTCGGTGATCAGTGCGCGGTTCAGACCCAGGCTGTTTTCGAACAGCAGACCGGCATACTCGAACGCGCGTTTTTTGCTGCTGACATCGACGTCGAGCTGGACATGCGACGGTGGCAGGATCTGGGCAAGACGGTTCATGGGATCACGCTCGGGCCAAACAGGACGGCGAGTTTAGCCGCGTTTTGCTGTCATCCGGCACTGCCGCGGGGGCCTCGTCCAGTCAAGGCAGGACGGGCCGCGGCAGTGCCACAGCGCAGGCCTTGCGTGCGCCTCAGCTGGCCAAGTGCTTGCCCGGCGTGGCCTGATGGTCGCGCAGGCGGTTTTTGTGTTCGACCACTTGCCGGTCGAGCTTGTCCACCAGGGTATCGATGGCGGCGTAAAGGTCTTCGTGCTGGCTTTCACAGAAGATTGACTTGCCCTTGACCATCAGACTGCATTCGGCGTGCTGGCGCTTTTCCTTTTCCTTGAGTTTTTCCACACTGAGCAGCACGTTGACATGGACCACTTGATCGAAATGTCGCACCACGCGATCGAGCTTGGTTTCGACATAGCTGCGCAGAGAAGGGGTGACATCCAAATGGTGGCCGCTGATGGTCAGATTCATAGTGAGACTCCTGTTTGCGGAAAGGATGGACAGCAGGGCAGCGATGCCTTGCCGGAATGCAGCAACGTGGTGTGAGGCCTCCTTTCGTCGTGCGTGCCGGCAGGTGCCGGCCAATCTGTCGTGGTGGATTTGTCAGAGGCAGTGTGCTACGGCGACTGGGCAAAATCAAGCCCTGCCCCGAGCCGATCGGCGGGTTTTCGCTCGCGCCCGCATCGCCGCGAGCGGGCTCCACCGGATGCGGCCGGAGAAGGCTGATGGCTTTGGCGCCCATCCATCGGCGCAGAGGAGCTTGGGAGGGGCGAGTTCAAGAGATTGCGCGCGCATTCGACCCTCGGGCACGAAAAAAACGCCCCGGCCTTGCGGCGGGGGCGGATGTGCAAGACTCTCGGAGGGAGGCGGCAGATGCCGCGGCAGGATGATCAGGCAGCGGGTTTGGCGCTGACTGGCTTGAACCCGTAGCGCTCGAAAATGTGGAGTGCGGTGGGCGAGTGCAGGAACTGTGCCCACATCAGCCCGGCCTGCGGATGCGCGGCCCCCTTGACCACGGCGGCGGCGTAGATCGCCGTGGTGTTCTGGTCGGCCGGGATGTCGACATTGCTGATTGGATGACCGGCCTGTTCCTGGAAGATGGCTTCAGATTTCCAGGTGACCCCGGCTTGGGCAATGCCCTGCATCAGATACAGCGGAGTCTGGCGGTGGTGGATGTGGGTGAGAATGGTCTCGCCGTTTTTCACCTTGTCGACGTAGACCGATTGCTCCAGCGCCTGCCCACCCGCCTTGCGCAGCGACGCCTCGATCTGCCGCGCCACGCCTTCCCACCGCGGGTTGGGCATGGACAGCTTCACGCCTGGCTTGCCCAGATCGGCCAGGCCGGTGATGTGCGCCGGATTGCCCTTGGGCACCATGATGGTCAGGTCGTTGCTCACGTAGGGAATAGCCTTGCCGGTGAGCACACCGTCATGGATGCCGGCCTCGATCTTTTTCAGTCCGGCGGCGAACACATCGGGCTTGATCGTCCAGGTCATATTGCCCACGGTGATCGTGCCGCCAGCGTGCACCTGCTTGAGCAGAATGCCAGGCGGCAGGGTTTCGTAGAACACGCTGCCCTTGTAGGCCGGATGCTCCTTTTCAAAGGCCTGCACCAGCGGGGCCATCGCGAAGTAGTAGTTCCCGGCGACGAAGATCACCAGCTTGGGATGGTCGAGATTGCCGTGAAAGTCTGGCAGATCGTTCACCTCGGGAACCGTGAATTCCAGCCCCTTGTTCAGCGCGGGATTGTTCGCGCCGTGCTGCCATGGCGGAAAGATGGATTCTTTGTACTGCGGCGGCTGCACCTTGCCGTTCCAACCGGTGTCGGTCTGTTGGGTCTGTTGCGCCTGGGCAAGCATGGGCAGTGCCAGCAGCAGGGCAGCGAGCAGGCGCGCGCGCAGCAGTGTGCGGGAAGTGCGGGGCATGGAGGTCTCCTGGAATGATGGAATGCGCAAATCAGGCGGTGTAGCGGTAGCCGGCGTTTTGCAGCTCCACCAGCGTGGCGACGATGCCGGGGGTGAGCACCACGCCGGGGATGAGGTGATTGGTGAATTCGGCGGCCATTTCGCCGTGGGACTTTTTGTCCGGGTTGATGCCCTTGGCGTGCAGGTGTCCGGTCAGCTCCCAGATCGCGTTGTGGCAGGCCAGGAACACCGCGCCACGCTCCTGTAGCACGGTGATGCTGTTGTCCGCCGGGGAGTACACGCCCTTGGAATCTTCTACCGCCTTGGGGTCGGCATCGGCTGCGGGCGGGGTCTTGATCCAGACATTGGTCTTGGCCTTGCCCTTGGTCAGTTTGCCCAACTGATATTTGGCCCACAACGCGTCGTCGAACAGCGCCAGATGCGCCGGGCCGTGGGTGGCCGAAAGCGCCAGAAAATCCGGGTGCTTGAACGACCAGATCTGCGCGTTCATGGAATTGCGCATCAGGTTCAGCCACGGGCCTTCGAGCTGAGTATTGTCCCACACCTGCTTGGGTTTGCCGCCGTAGCTCAGCAGCAGATCGAGCGCCGCGCTGTCCCATTCGTCGGGGTGCTCCAGGATCATCTGCGTGGTCTTGAAGTCGCGCCGGCGCGGCGTGGCGGCGAGCTTCTTGCCCAGCTCGGCAAGGGTGGTGGCGCCGGCAGGCAGCATACGCTCCTGCAGACTGGCGGCCTGTGCGGTGCGGCCGCCGAGCGCGGTCAGGCCGAGTCCAGCGACCAGTGTGGACTGCAGCGCCAGGCGGCGTGACGCGCAGGGTGAAACTGTGATTGACATGGATGAGCTCCTTCAGGGGTGTGCAACAGCGACGGACGCGTTAACCCCTTGAAGATATGACGCCAGCTCATACAAGACAAACGGATATTTGTAATCAATTGAATTGAGCGAATCGATCGATTTCAGTGTGCCACCGACCGGGAGAACAGGTGAATCACCAGCGCGCCCGCAAGGATCAGCCCCAAGCCACATGAGCGGGCAAAAAAGGCGCGCGTGGGTCGCTGGGCCCTACAGCGTGCCGCGCTGGATCAGCTCGATTTTGTAGCCGTCGGGGTCTTGGACGAAGGCGATGATGGTGCTGCCGCCGGCCACTAGCCCGGCCTCGCGGGTGACCGTGCCGCCCGCGGCCTTGATGCGGGCGCAGGCGGCTGCTGCGTCGTCCACGCCCAGCGCGATGTGGCCGAAGGCGGTGCCCAGGTCGTAGTGATCCACGTCGTAGTTGTAGGTCAGTTCCAGCTCGGCCTGCGCCGGATTGGGCTCGAAGCCGAGAAAGGCTAGGCTGTATTTCTGCTCGGGGCGGTCGATGGTGCGCAGCAGCTTCATGCCGATGACACGGGTATAGAAATCGATCGAGCGCTGCAAATCACCGACGCGCAGCATGGTGTGGAGAAATCGCATAGAGCATTTCCTCTGATGGGCCGCCGCGCTGGACGCAAAGCAGGGCAGCAGACTGCGATCGCAGCCCGCAGCGTATTTGTAACACTGTGGGGGATTCACTGCCGGGTTGCCATCACGCCCAGGGCGGCAGGATGCTTTGTCTGAGGTTCTGACGCGCTTGGCGATAGTCGGGGTAGAGGCTGGCCACATGCGCCCAGAAGCGCGGGCTGTGGTTCATCTCGCGCAGGTGGGCCACTTCGTGCGCCACCACATAGTCCACCAGCTGCGGACTGAAGTGCAGCAGACGCCAGTGCAGGCGAATGCTGCCGTCGCTCTTGGCGCTGCCCCAGCGGGTGGTCGCCGCGCTGAGCTTGACCGCGGTGACGCGCACGCCGAGCCGTGCGGCGAAATGCGCCACGCGGGCATGGAACAGCGCCAGCGCCTGCTGCTGCATCCAGGCGGCCACGCTGTCGCGGATCTGCTGGGGTTGGCTGCCTGGTGGCAGCGGCAGGTGCAATTCGGCCAGAGACTCATCCCAGTGCAGTTGGGCAGCGCCGCGCAGCCGCAGGGTGAGCTGTCGGCCCAGATAGGGCAGTTGGCCGCCGTCGGCCCAGTCGATGCGCGCAGCCCGCAGGGTCTGCAGCCGCTGTTCGCACTGGCGCAGCTTGCGCTGCACCCAGTCGGCATGCTGCTGCAGGAACCGCGCGATCGCGGCGGCACTGGCCAGCCGCGGTGCCAGCAGGTTCACGCCCCGGTCGTCGATCCGCAGCGCCAGGGTGCGGCGTGCGGCGCGCTGCAACGTCCAGTCAAAGCGGTGGACGCCGTCGTCGTAGCGCTGCACCGCGGGCGTGTGCGTCTGCCAGGGTGGGGTATGCGCAGGCGCGGGTGCAGGGGTAGGCGCCTGCCAGTCGAACAGACCGAGCTGCACGGTGTGCGGCTGGTGGTTGGCAGCGCAGCGCTCAGGGGGACGCATGGGTGTAGGCCTCGGGGTCGAGGCGGCGCATCTCGGCTTCGATCCATTGCTCGACCTCGGTCATCATTTCCGCCGGCTTGCGCCCAAGTGGCGAAATCGGCTTGCCGATCGACACATCGATCACCCCCGGAGTCTTGATGAACGCCTTGCGCGGCCAGCAGCGTGCCGAGGTCACGGCAATCGGCACGACCGGGGCGCCGGTGGCAATCGCCAGCCGCGTGCCGCCGGTCTTGTACACGCCTTGCTGGCCGCGCGCGGTGCGGGTGCCCTCGGGGAACATGATGATCCAGTTGCCTTGCTGCAGGATCTGGCGGCCCTGACGCTGCACGCGCTCGAAGGCTTCTGCGCGCTTGCTGCGGTCGATGTGCACCATATCCAGCCGGCCCAGCGCCCAGCCGAAGAAGGGCACATACAGCAGTTCGCGCTTGAACACATACGACAGCGGCCGAGGCATGATCAGCGGCAGCGCCAGGGTTTCCCATGCCGATTGGTGCTTGGACAGCAGAATGGCTGGGCCTTGCGGCAGATGTTCCAGACCGGAGACGCGGCTGCGGATGCCGCAGATGACGCGCGCTCCCCACACACTCAGACGCGCCCAGCCCAGGGCCAGACGGTACAGCGGCGTGCCCCGGATGAAGATCGACGCCACCAGCACCACCACCGCATACGGCACCACGGTGACGATCAGCCAGACCATGTACAGCAGCGAGCGGACGACGCGCATGGTCAGCAGCGTCAGGCCTTGTCGACTGTCGCCCTGGGCTGTTGCAGCAGCCAGGTGGCGAACGCGGCCAGATCGTCATGTACCCGCGTGCCGACCGGGAGGTTGCCCAGGTCGGCGACTCGCTCGCCTTTGCCGGTGCGCACCAGATGCAGATCGCAGCCCAGCGGCTGTGCGGCCTGCAAGTCGCGGACACTGTCGCCCACGGCGGGCACGCCCTGCAGCGTCTCGAGCTCAAAGCGCTTGGCGATGTCCTGGAACAAACCGGGCTTGGGTTTGCGGCAGCTGCAGTGATCTTCCGGCGCATGCGGGCAGAAAAAAATGGCGTCGATGCGCCCGCCCACGGCGGCCAGTCCACGGAGCATCTTGCGGTGGATGGCGTTGAGCGTGGACATGTCGAACAGCCCGCGGCCGATGCCCGACTGGTTGCTTGCCACCACCACATGCCAGCCGTCGTGGTTTAGCCGAGCGATGGCCTCCAGGCTGCCGGGAATCGGCACCCATTCGTCGGGCGACTTGATGAACTCGTCGCTGTCGTGGTTGATGACGCCGTCGCGGTCGAGGATGAGCAGTTTCATGCTGGCATTGTCCCGCAGCTTCAGGCGGCCAGGCGTGAGAGGTCAGCCACCTGGTTCATCGCCGCCTGCAGCCGTGCCAGCAGCGCCAGACGGTTGGCGCGTAGCAGCGGATCGTCGGCGTTGACCATCACGCTGTCGAAAAACGTATCCACCGGCGCCTTCAGCGCGGCCAGCGCCCGGAGCGCAGCCGTGTAGTCGCCGCGGGCATGGGCCGCGTCGGCCTGCGGGGCGATGGCCTGCAGCGCCTGCGCCAGCGCCTGCTCGGCGGGTTCGACCAGGCGGCTGGCGTCGAGCGCGTCAGCGTTGACCGCCGCTTCGGACTTTTTCAGGATGTTGCCCACCCGCTTGTTTGCCGCGGCCAGCGCCTGTGCCTCGGGCAGCGCGCAGAAGGCGCGCACCGCGTCGAGGCGGCGCGGCACCTCGGCGAGAAACTGCGGCTGCAGCGCCAGCACCGCATCGACCTCCTGCGCGGTGTATCCCTGCTCGCGCAGCCAGTTGGCCAGGCGTTCGCGCACGAACTCGGCGACCTCCGCGGTCGGGTCCTGATAGCCCAGCACGCCCTGAAACGCGGTGTTGCCGATGACCAGCAGCGCAGACAGTGGCAGCGCGCGCAGCGCCTCCCCGCGCTCGATCAGCATGCGCACGATGCCCAGCGCATGGCGCCGCAGCGCAAATGGATCCTTGTCGCCGCTCGGGCGCTCGCCGATACCAAACAGCCCTACCAGGGTGTCGAGCTTGTCGGCCAGCGCCAGCGCCAGACCGACCTCGCTGCGCGGCAGCGCATCGCCGGCGTAGCGCGGCCGGTAATGGTCTTCGATCGCCTGCGCCACTCGCGGGTCTTCGCCGTCGTGCAGCGCGTAGTAGCGGCCCATGATGCCCTGCAGCTCGGGGAATTCGCCCACCATGTCAGTCAGCAGATCGGCCTTGGCCAGCAGCGCGGCGCGCTCGGCTAGCGCCACCGGGCGGCTGGGAGCGATTTGCGCGGCGATTGCTCCGGCCATTGCCCGCACCCGGCGCATGCGCGCGCCCTGTGAGCCGAGCCGGGCGTGATAGACCACCTTGTCCAGCCCGGGCACGCGGCTTTCCAGTGTGCGTTTGCGGTCCTGCTCGAAAAAGAACTGCGCATCGGCCAGGCGCGGGCGCACCACCCGCTCGTTGCCTTGGATCACCGCGGTTGGGTCGGCGGGGGTGATATTGCTCACCACAAGAAAGCGGTTTGTCAGCTTGCCTTGGGCGTCGAGCAGCGGAAAGTATTTCTGGTTGGCCTTCATCGTCAGAATCAGGCATTCCTGCGGCACCGCGAGAAACGCCGGGTCGAACTGGCACAGCAGCACATTGGGGCGTTCGACCAGCGCGGTGACCTCGTCGAGCAGCGCAGGGTCATCGATCGGCCGCAGGCCGTCGCCAGCGCGCGCTGCGACCGCCTGCAGCTGCGCGGCGATCTCGGCGCGGCGCGCATCGAAACAGGCGATTACCGCTCCCTGGGTGCGCAGCACTTCGGCATAGCTGTCGGCGTGGGGCAAAACGAGGGGGTCGGACAGCGCCTCGAAGCGGTGGCCATGGGTGTGGCGGCCTGCGGTGAGCCCGAGCGCCTGCACCGGCACCACGTCGGTGCCGTGCAGCGCAACCAGACCGTGCGCCGGGCGCACGAATTTCACCGTGCTCCAGCCGTCGGCCAGCTGATACGCCATGACCTTGGGGATCGGCAGCCTGGCCAGGGTGTCGTGCAGCGCGGCCTGCAGGCCCTCGGCCAGCGTGAGGCCGACAGCCACGGTATCGATGAACAGCGCCTGTGCCTTGCCGTCGCCTTCGCGCCGCAGCCGCGCCGCGGCGCTGGCGTCCAGCCCGAGACTGGCGAGTTTTTTCAGCAGCGCAGGCGTGGGAGCGCCGCTGGCGTCCAGTCCGACCGACGCGGGCATGAGTTTTTGCGCCACTGCGCGGTCGGCGGCCTTGGCGGCCACACCGGTGATGTGCGCCGCTAGTCGGCGCGGGCTGACATACGGGGTGACCACCGCATCCGCTGCGGCCAGCCCTTGCGCTTTCAGGCGCTCGGCCAGACCGTCGGCAAAGGCACGGCCCAGCGCGGGCAGGGCCTTGGGCGGGAGTTCTTCGGTGAACAGTTCGATAAGCAAATTGGAGGTGGTCATGGTGCAGGGGGTGAAAACCGGGACGCGGCGTGGAGCAGGGGCGGCATGAACGGTACGGGCGGCGCAGGGCGGCTTGGCCGCGCTGCGGCTTAAGCGGCCTTTTTCTGCGCCAGCTGCGCGCGCACCGCGTCGGCCCAGTCCTTCGGCGCCAGCGGAAAGCCCAGGCGGGCGCGGCTGTCGAGGTATTCCTGCGCCACGCCGCGCGCAAGATTGCGGATGCGGCCGATGTAAGCCGCGCGCTCGGTCACCGAAATCGCGCCGCGGGCGTCGAGCAGGTTGAAGCTATGCGCGCACTTGAGCACCTGCTCGTAAGCCGGCAGCGCCAGCCGAGCGGCCATCAGCGCTTTGGCCTGCCTTTCATGCGCGGCAAAGGCGTGCAGCAGGAACTCCACATCGCTGTGCTCGAAGTTGTAGGCGCTTTGCTCGACCTCGTTCTGGTGGAACACGTCGCCATATTTCAGCAACGCCTTCTGGCCCGCGACCTCGGTTTCGGTCCACACCAAGTCGTACACGCTCTGCACGCCCTGCAGATACATCGCCAGGCGCTCCAGGCCGTAGGTGATCTCGCCGGTCAGCGGCTTGCAGTCGATGCCGCCGACCTGCTGGAAGTAAGTGAACTGCGTCACCTCCATGCCGTTGAGCCAGACCTCCCAGCCCAGTCCCCAGGCGCCTAGCGTCGGGTTCTCCCAGTCGTCCTCGACAAAGCGGATGTCGTTGGTTTTGAGGTCCAAGCCCAGTGCCTGCAGGCTGCCGAGGTAGAGTTCCAGGATGTTGCCGGGCGCGGGTTTGAGTACCACCTGAAACTGGTAGTAGTGCTGCAGGCGGTTGGGGTTGTCGCCGTAGCGGCCGTCCTTGGGCCGGCGGCTGGGCTGCACATAGGCGGCGCGCCAAGGCTCGGGGCCGATGGCGCGCAAAAAGGTCGCGGTGTGGCTGGTGCCCGCGCCGACTTCCATGTCGTAGGGTTGCAGCACGGCGCAGCCCAGGTCGGCCCAGTAGGCCTGCAGTGTCAGGATGAGGTCTTGAAAGGTGCGCATGGAATCCGCCTTGGAGAAGGCGCCATTGTAGGAAGCGCGCAAGCGGCGCCGCGCCGGTTTACGGCTGAGCGTCCGGGCTGGGAAGGATCACCCCCGGCTGCAGCGGTCCCTGCTGAGGCACCGGCTGGGCGATTGCGCCCGGGTGCGTTCCCGGCCCCAGTCCGCGCACGCTGACGGTGGACGTGCCCACCGCCACCCCGCCCGGGCCGACCAGCAAGCCGCCGCTGCCGGTGGTGACGCCGCCTGCGGCCTGCGGCGCAGATGCCGCAGGCGGTGCCGACAGCGGCATCTGCGCGTCGATGGCCAGCGGAGGAAAGTTCTGCAGGAAGTAGCCAGTCACCGCATCGGGCGAGCTGGACGCAAAGCCGGTGGCCGGGTTGACCTTCGCGGTGATGATGCCCGGCGGCACCGGCCAGGGCACATCGGGCTTGCCGGCCAGCGCGATGCGCATGTAGTCCATCCAGATCGGCAGCGCGGCCTTGGCGCCCTGCTCGCCGCGGTAGAGGTTGCGCTGGGTGTTGTAACCCATCCAAGTGACCGCGACCAGATCGGGGTTGAAGCCGTCGAACCAGGCGTCGTGGAAGTCCTGCGAGGTGCCTGTCTTGCCCGCCAGATCGACCCGGCCGAGCGACCGCGCCGCCGCCCCCGTGCCTTGCTGGATGACCGCCTGCATCAACTGGATGCTGAGAAAGGCGTTGGCCGTGCTGATGATGCGCGGCGCGTTTTTGCCGGCGACCTCCGGCCTGTGCTGGTAGATGGTGGCGCCGTGGGCATCGACGATGCGCTGGATCAGATACGGCTCGACCAGCGAGCCGCCGTTGGCGAACACGGCGTAGGCGGTGGCCATCTGCAGCGGGGTGAAGCTGCCCGCTCCCAGCACCATGGTCGGGTACGGCGGGATCTGGTCGAGCGGCAGGCCAAAGCGCGAGGCGAACTGCCGGGCATACGGAATGCCCACGGCTAGCAGCACCTTGACCGCGCAGACATTGTCCGAATGCGCCAGCGCCAGCGTCGCCGGTATGGCGCCCAGGCGCTCGTTGTCATAGTTGTGCGGCGTCCAAGGCGGCTGGCCCGGGCCAGGGTCGATGGTGATCGGCGAGTCGTCGATGATGGTGGTTGGCGCCAGCCCCTCGTCGATGGCCGCGGAATAGATGAACGGCTTGAAGCTCGACCCTGGCTGGCGGAACGCCTGGTTGACATGGTCGAACTTTTCCTGGTTGTAATCGAAGCCGCCGACCCAGGCGCGCACCGCGCCGTCATGCGGATCGAGCGATACCAGCGCCGACTGCACGTCGGGCATCTGCGCGATGCGCCAGCCCTTGGCCAGCTTTTGCAGCCAGACCACGGCGCCGCGGTCGATGCGTTGCGCCGGCGTGGCCTTAGGCGACAGCCCGACGGCGGCGAACTGCAGCGCATCGCCGCTGAGCTCCAGCGTGTTGCCAGACCCCAGCACCGCCTCGACCAGCATGGGGCTGGCATGCAGCACCACGGCCGGATGCAGGCTGCCGGCCGCGACATAGGATTTGAGTGCGCGAGTCGCCACCGTCAGCGCATCGGCGTCGTGCGGTGGCAGGTCGATGCGCGCCTGCGGCCCGCGCCAGCCGTGGCGCTGGTCGTACGCCAGCACCCCGTTGTGCACAGCGCTCACCGCAGCGTTTTGATCGCGGTCATGCAGGGTTGTGTAGACCTTGTAGCCATCGGTGTAGGCCGACTCGCCAAAGCGCGCCACCATGATCTGTCGCACCTGTTCGGCGGCATAGTCGGCGTCGACCTTGTAGCGCAGCAGGCCCTGGCCGGCCACCACGTCCAGCGGCGCCTGCATGGCCTCGTCATACTGCGCCTTGGTGATGTCGCCCAGCGCCAGCATGCGGCCCAGCACATAGTGCTGGCGGATGAGCGCCGCCTTGATGTTGGTCTGCGGATTGAACGCCGACGGCGCCTTGGGCAGCCCGGCGAGCACCGCCACCTGCGCCAGCGACAGCTGGTCGAGCGGTTTGCCGAAATACACCTGCGCCGCAGCGGCCACGCCATAGGCCCGCTGACCGAGATAGACCTGGTTGAGATAGCGCTCAAGAATCTGGTCCTTGGTCAGCTCGTGTTCGATCTTGTACGCCATCAGCGCTTCGGTGAACTTGCGCAGCGGCGTTTTCTGCGGGCTGAGGTAGAAATCCCGCGCCACCTGCATGGTGATGGTCGATGCGCCCTGCACCGCCGCGCCGTGCATCAGGTCGGCCAGCGCGGCGCGGAACACCCCGGTCCAGTCGACCGCGCCATGCTGATAGAACTGCGCGTCTTCCGCGGCGAGAAACGCCTGGCGCACCAGTAGCGGGATTTGCGCAAACGGCACCACGGTGCGACGCTGCACGCCGAACTCTCCGATCAGCGTCCCGTCTGCGGTGTAGACCCGCAGCGGCAGGTCCGGGCGGTAATCGGTCAGCTCGTTGAGTGCGGGCAGCCGCGGATACAGCATGACCACCGCGAATACCAGTCCCAGCACCACCGCGAGGACGAACAGCACGGTGCCGATCAGAATCCTGAGCCAAAGCGGGCGCTCGCGGGTCCCACTCGGGGGGCGCTTGCCGCGGCCCGCGGGCGGTTGCGAGGAGCCCGCAGTCGCGGAATCAGCAGAGGTACCCATGGTCGCGCGGCATGATAGCCGCCGCCAGCGTGATCACACCTTCCATCTCGTGACCAAATGTGACCGCGCTCGCCCCGCTGTTTGCAGCGGGCGGGCGCGATTGCCCGACGGTTTCACCGTGCCGGCGGATAGGTCTGGGGATACTGGGGAGCCGGTTGGTAAGGCGGCTGGGCCGGGTAGGACGGCGGCGGAGGCGGCGGCACGTAGCGCGGCGGGGCATACCCAGGCACCTGCGCGCCGCGCGCATACATGCACTGCTGGTATGCGATGTTGTAGGCACGCTGGGCGCTGCTTTGTGTGTCGCCAAAGGTGCCAGCGCCGCCAGCGCTGCCCGCAAGCAGGCCCAGTCCCGCGCCGACACCGGCGCCCTGACTGTTGCCGCCGATCAGCGCTCCCGCTGCGGCACCGATGCCAGTGGCGATTGCCGCCGAGGTCAGCCCCGAGTTGCTTGCGCCGGTCTGGTACTGCGCCGATTGCTGCTGCGCATACTGGCGGCAGCTCGCATCGATGGCCTGGAACTGCTCGAACGGCATGCCGGGGGCCGGCATGACCGCGATCGTCGGGCCCATGGGCGCCGTGGCGCAGCCACCCAGCACCAACAGCGCACCGAGCGCAGCGGGAAGGAGAAAGAGGGAACGGGAAACTCGCATGATGTGACCTCGAAAACGATTTGCAGAGTGCAGCGGCTCATTTACTCGGCGCAGGCGGTGGCGCAGGGGGTGCGGCAGGCACCGGCGTCCACCCGCCGGGGCAGGTTGTGACATAAGGGTAATAGCCCGCCGGATTCTGACAGACATACCAAAACGATTGCGGCGCGGGCCCTGGTGGCAGCGACTGCACCACCACCGGCCTGCGCTCGACCACCACCGGCGGGCTCCATGCGAACCAGCCGTCATCGAATGGGTACCAGGGATAGTCTGCGTCCCAATCGCCCCAGAACGGCCCGTATCCATAGACGGAGTACACCGGCAAGCCGATGCCTACACTCCAGTACACCCGCGCCTGGGCCCATCCGGGGGCCGCCAGCAGTGCCGCGGCGATGAGCGCGAGCAGCACCGCCTTGATGCGCAATATCGCGTGCATGTCAAACCTTTCGATACACCATTTGGAACGGCGCGCGCTGACGGAGTTCCTTGCGCCGTCCAGAAGCAACGGCGCAAGGCAACAGTCTGCTGACATCCGCAGGATGAAATCTCTGCAAATTTTTGTTGCGCAGGGTGCCGTCGTCTGTTTTTGGTCAACTGTTTGGCGCTGGCTCGCGTTACAGTGGCTGCAGTACGCAGCGCACAGGCGTCGCGTCAGTTCAAACCGTGGTGCCCAGATGCGTCGACTCATCCTAGTTTTCCTTGCCCTGCTCGCGCAGATCGGTTCGGCGCAGGCGCAGGCCGGCGGCGACGTGGTCGTGGTGCTCGATTCGGGCGATGCCCGCATCAGCCTGATCAATCCGGTCACGCGGCAGACCATCGGCAGCTTTGCCACGGGCAAGGAGCCACATCACCTGATGGCCACGCCCAACGGCCAGGATCTGATCGTCGCCAACGCGGTGAGCAACGACTTGCTGCTGCTCGATCCCAGAAGCGGCAAACCCATCGGCAGCGTCCCGGGCATTCCCGATCCATACCAGATCGGCTTTTCGCCCGACCACCGCTGGTTCGTGGTGAACTGCCTGCGGCTCAACCGTGTGGACATCTACGGCTACGACCAGGGCAAGTTTGTGCTGGCCAGGCGCATTCCCCTCAAGGCGTTGCCTAGCCATATGGCGTTCACCGCGGACAGCAAAACGGTGTATGTCAGCCTGCAGGAAACCAATTCGGTGGCCGCGATCGACCTGCCCACGCAGACCGTGCTGTGGACCATGAAGGTCGGCGAAACCCCGGCCGGACTGTGGCTGACCCCGGGCGACAAGACCCTGCTGGTCGCGCTGACCGGCAGCGACGCGGTGGTCGCGGTCGATCCGCGCACGCGCGCCATCATCAAACGGATCGTCACCGGCAAGGCGGCTCACAACTTCCGCTCGATGGCCGATGGTCAGCATGTGCTGGTGAGCAACCGGGTGTCGAACACCATCAGCATTCTGGACATGCAGACGCTGACCAAGGTTGGCGACATCACCGATCTGCGCCCCGGGCCGGACGACATGGAGCTGTCGGCCGACCGGCGCTGGCTGTGGGTGACTTTTCGCTTTGCCCGCTCGGTGGGCGTGATCGACATGCGCACCCGCAAGCTGGTCGATGTCATCCCCGTCGGCAAATCGCCGCACGGCATCTACTTCTACAACCGCGCGCCGTTCTACGACAACCTGCCGCCGCTGTCTGAGCTGGCGCAGCGCGTGGCGGCCGCGCACTGAAAGCACAGGCATGGTCAACCCGCTCGACTGGATTAGCCACGCCACCAGCCACCTCATCGGCGAGCTGCAGACCTGGATTTTTGTCACCCTGGTGCAGCCGCTGCTCTACCACTTCCACCTCATGGTCGATGACGACTTTGCGTACGACGGGGTACTGTGGTTTCTCGCTGGGGCGCTGCAAATTTTGCTGGTGTATGCGGTGCTGCGGCCGCTCGAGGCGCTGCGGCCGCTGGAGCGCTGGGCGGATCGCCGCGCGGTGCGCGTCGACGTGATCTACACCCTGATCAACCGCCTCGGGCTGATCAATCTGGTGCTGTTTTTTACCCTGCAGCCGGCATTCGACGGCGTGCAGGAGTGGCTGCGGCTGCGCGGCATCGACAACATCAACCTCGATACCCTCTGGCCCGGCGTCACCGACCGGCCGCTGGTCGCCTTTCTCATCTACTTCGTCGTGCTCGACTTCGCCGGCTACTGGTACCACCGCGTGCAGCATCAAATCCAGTGGTGGTGGGAGTTGCACGCGGTGCACCACAGCCAGCGCCAGCTCAGCCTCTGGGCCGATGACCGCAACCATCTGCTCGACGACGTGCTGCAGGCCGCCTACTTCGCCTTACTTGCGCTGTTCATTGGCGTGCCGCCGTCGCAGTTCGTCGCGCTGTCGCTGGTGTCTGGCGCGCTGCAAAGCCTGCAGCATGCCAATGTGCGGCTGTCGTTCGGCTGGCTGGGTGAGCGGCTGCTGGTCAGCCCGCGGTTTCATCGCCTGCACCATGCCGTTGGCTACGGCCATGAGCTCGGGCACCAGAACAACGCGCGGCTTTACGGCTGCAATTTCGGCGTGCTGCTGCCATGGTGGGACATGCTGTTCGGCTCAGCAGACTTCACCACCCCTCTGCAGCCGACTGGCATCCGCGCGCAACTGCCCCCGCCCGAAGGGCAAGGCGAAGACTATGGCGCGGGTTTTTGGGCGCAGCAATGGCTTGGCCTGCGGCGCATGATGCGCCACTTCGCCGGGCGCCTGGGCGCGCCGCGCAGCAGCGCCTCTTCCGGCGGCCACCCGGCCTGACCGCGCGGCGCAGTTCCACCCTGCGCGCAGGCGCTGGAAGTGGCGATCAAACGCCCCAGACCACCGGCGTGTCAGCCTGCTGGCAACGTTTGAGCATTTGAATGAAAGGCCAAGCGCGCTGCTTCAGCCCGATGGGCTGCGCCGTCGAAACCACCTGACCATCGGCTGCCGCCGACTCCTGTGCCGCTTTGCGCGCCTGTTCCTCCTGCGCGATGGCGGCTTCGAGTGCGGCAATCGCCGCGGGCATTTCCGCCGGTTCGATGATGCCCTGCGGCCCGGGCTGCTTGCCGATGATGGACAGGATCCGCTCGGCCGGGCCGGCGTTCATGAACAGGTCGCTGTCGGCCTTGGATTGAAATTTGTAGATCATGGGGAGGCTCCGCTGTGATCGACGCCGATGTGCCGTCTATGCACCGCATTGTGCCGATTCGGCCGGCTGCATGCGCGCAATCCGGCGACCGGGTGCACCCTTTTGTGTGCCCAGCTGTGCGGCTGCGACGATTCGTCGCACCGTTTTTGGCTTCAGCGAGCCGGATTCGGCCTAGGGAATACCCCGACCTTGCGCCAAATCAAAAAAACGAGATACATCGGCGCCTATTCTTGCTGTGAAGTTCTTGCGCATGGCGCGCTACTCTGCGTGGCCTGCAGTCGGGGACTGACGGATCGATACAACAGGAGCGCCAAATGATCGACACCCTCGTCGTGGACTTGTCGCGGTGGCAGTTCGCCGCCACCGCGCTGTACCACTTTCTTTTTGTTCCCCTCACCCTGGGCATCAGTTTCATGATCGCGGCGATGGAGACGGTCTATGTCACCACCGGCAAGACCATCTACCGCGACATGACCCAGTTCTGGGGCAAGCTGTTTCTCATCAACTTCGTCCTCGGCGTAGCCACTGGCCTGACCATGGAGTTCGAGTTCGGCACCAACTGGTCGTTCTACTCGGGTTTCGTTGGCGACATTTTCGGCGCGCCGCTGGCGATCGAAGGGCTGATGGCCTTTTTCATGGAATCCACCTTCATCGGCATGATGGTGTTCGGCTGGAAACGCCTGACCAAGGGACAGCATCTGCTGGTCACCTACCTGGTGGCGATCGGCTCGAACCTGTCCGCATTGTGGATTCTGGTGGCCAACGGCTTCATGCAGGATCCGCAGGGCGCGGCGTTCAACCCCGTGACCATGCGCATGGAGCTGACCAACTTTGGCGCGCTGATCTTCAGCCATGACGCGCAGGCCAAGTTCGTGCACACCAGCATTGCCGGCTATGTGACCGCGGCGATTTTCGTCGCCGGCGTCAGCGCCTGGTACATGCTGCGCGGGCGGCATCTGGATCTCGCCCGCCGCTCGTTCCGCATGGCGGCGCTGTTTGGCGTGCTCTCGACCGCCGGTGTGATCACCCTGGGTGACGCGCTGGGCTTCGTCGGCGCGCATGCGCAGCCGACCAAGCTGGCGGCGATGGAGGCGATGTGGCAGACCGAGAAGGCGCCCGCGCCGTTCAATCTGGTGGCCTGGCCGTCGCAGAGCGAGCAAAGGAATGTCTGGTCGATCCAGATTCCGTATGTGCTTACCCCGCTGCTGACCCACACCATGACCGAGGTCGTGCCCGGTGTCGACCAGCTCGAGGCGCAGGCTGCGCAGCGCATCAAGAACGGCATCCCGGCGGTCGAGGCGCTCAAGGCGCTGAGCAAAAACCCGAAGGATGCTGCTGCGATGGCACAGTTCAAGGCGCATGAAAAGGATCTAGGCTATGGCTTCCTCGTCACCCGCTACGCGCCGGATCAGGACGTGTCCAAGGCGACCGATGCCGACATCGCCAAGGCGGCGAAGGACACCATCCCGCAGGTCAGCGTGATTTTCTGGACCTTCCGCGTCATGGTGGGGCTCGGCCTGTTGATGCTTGCCTACTTCATCTACGCCACCATGCTGACCATCAGTGGCAAGCTGGAGGCGCCGCAGAACCGCTGGTTCCTCAAGCTGGCGCCGTGGATGATTCCGGTGCCGTTCATCGCCTGCGAGATGGGGTGGATCGTGGCCGAAGTGGGCCGTCAGCCGTGGACCGTGTTCGGCCTGCTTCCCACCTGGATGTCCGCTTCCAGCCATAGCGTGGGCTACATGATCTTCTCGCTGGTCGGCTTCGTCTCGCTGTATTCCATTTTCATCGCCGTAGAAATGTACCTGATGGTCAGGGCGATCAAGCAAGGACCTGAGGAGCACGGCACGCCTGCAGCGCCCGCCGTCCCGCCTACCCGCAAACCGCTGCCGTCGTTCGGAGGTGGCTTCGCTCCCACCCCGGCCGCTCCGATGAGCGCGCACAAGGAGTAATCGATCATGGACCTCTATCTCATTCTTCAAGTCTTGTGGTGGGTCTTGCTTGGCGTGCTGTTCGTCGCCCTGGGCACCATGGTCGGCATGGACATGGGTGTGGGTACGCTGCTGCGCTTCATCGGCAAAACGGACACCGAACGTCGCGTGATGCTCAACGCCATCGGCCCGCACTGGGACGGCAACCAGGTGTGGTTCATCCTCGGCGGCGGCGCGATTTTTGCCGCGTTTCCGCTGATCTATGCCACCTCGTTCTCCGGCCTGTATGTGGTCATTCTGCTGCTGTTGTGGAGCATGATCGTGCGCCCGCTGGGGTTTGAATACCGCAGCAAGATCGCCTCGCCGGCCTGGCGCAATGCCTGGGACTGGACGCTGCTGCTCAGCGGCGCGCTGCCGATGATCATTTTCGGCGCCGCCATGGGCAATATGCTGCTGGGCGTGCCCTTCCACTATGAGTGGAACCTGCGCTCGGTCTACACCGGCAGCTTCATCACCCTGTTCAACCCGTTTGCGGTGCTGGCCGGGCTGCTGTCGCTGTCGCTGTCGGTCTACATGGGCGGGGTGATGATGATGGGCCGCGCGCCTGAGCCGATCGCTGGCCGTGCCCGCACCGCCGCAGGCTATGCTGCGCTGGCTGCGATCGCGTTGTTTGCCGTGCTGGGCGTGTGGGTGGGCATGCTCAACGGTTACAAGCTCGTGGACTTCCCCGGCGCCGGCGTGCCACAAACCCCGCTGCAGCAAACGGTCGAGTTCGTGCCCGGCGGGTGGCTGTCGAACTACAAGTCCTACCCCGTCCTCTGGGCGGTCCCGCTGCTCGGATTCGCCGGCATGTTCCTTGGCTGGATGAGTGTGCGCGGCAACAAGCCCATCCTGGCTTGGTGGCTGGGCGCGCTGTCATGGGTTGGTGTGGTGGGCACCATTGGTGTGGCCATGTTCCCGTTCCTCATGCCGTCGAGCTCCAACCCCTCGCAAAGCCTCACTCTTTGGAACTCGATCTCCAGCGAAACTACTCTGCTGTGGATGACCGGCTGGGCCGTGGTGTTCGTGCCCATCATCTTCTGGTACACCAGCTGGGCGTTCTATGTCATGCGCGGCAAGGTCGATCCCCGCGAAGTCGAGGCCGACCCGCACGCCTACTGAACAAGGACTCCATCATGAAGAACTTTCTCTACTTCCTGCTGTTTCTGTTCATCGCGATGATCGCGATCGTCATCGGCGTGATCATCGGCGACTACGCGTCTTGGTACTTTGCCTGGATCGTCGGCACCGCGATGATCGTGCTGGTGTCTGCGGCCTCTGGCGCGTTTTTCGACGCACAGGAGGACGATCGTCGCAACGGCGCCGCATCCGGAGGCGGGCACTGAGCACGCCGCACAGCGCAGACACGGCGCCACCCGTGTCTGCGTCCGCCTCGGGCCAGGGTTACCTGGCCTTTTTTGTCACGCAGCCAGGTCAGGCTCGCGGCATCAATCGTGTGAACAGGCCCGACTAACCCCTGTGCATCGCCGGGCGGCTTCACCCGTTTTACGATGCGTGGCCTGCCGTCTTTGTGCCGGTCCGGTTTGTCCACCATGAGGAATCTCCATGCATTACGTCGTCGCCAACCGCATTCCCGTGCGCGCTGCGTTTCGCGCAGAGTTTGAAGAACGCTTTCGCCAGCGCGCCGGCGAGGTGGAAAAGCAGCCCGGCTTCGTTCGCATGGAAGTGCTGCGCCCGGTGCAGGACGACGGCCTGTACGTCGTCCTCACCCATTGGGAAAGCCGCGAGGCCTTCCAGAACTGGATGCGCAGTGACGATTTCAGACGCGCGCACCAAAACCCCAACCCGCTGCCCAAGGAGGCCTTCGGCGACGGTGGCGGCATCGAGCAGCATGAGGTCATCATCGCCGCAGGCAATGGCATCTGACCGCTTCCTATCGCCGCTGGACGGGCAGTGTCAATCTCGATGAGGACTTCCATGGACCCGATGATCCGCATGATCTATGCCAGCCGCATCACCCAGCTCGGGCCGGCCGACGTGCATGACATTCTCAACAGCTCCCGCCGCAACAACCCGGCGCTTGGGCTATCGGGCATGCTGGTGTTTGCCGATGGATACTTTCTGCAGGCGCTCGAAGGCGCGCGCTCGCGGATCAATGCCCTCTACGCGCGTATCCTGCGCGACAGGCGGCACACCGATTCGGTGATCCCGCACTACCGCGAGATCGACAAACGGCTCTTTGGCGATTGGTCGATGGGCTATGTGCTCAGCAACGACAAGAACCGCAGCCTGTTTCTCGCCTACTCGCTCGACGCACGGTTTTCCCCTCTGACGCTGAGCGGCACCGCTGCCGAGCAGCTGCTGGGTGAACTGGCCGAGCACGCCCGCATCATCGGCGCAGCAGCCGCAACAGCGGTCTGAGCAGCGCGGCTTGCGCGATGGATAAAGACATGTCCCTGCTGCGCTACCGTACCGTTCCCGTCACCCCGTTTGCACAGAACAGCTGTCTGCTGTGGGATGCCTCCACGCGCGAGGCGGTGTGTACCGACCCCGGCGGCGAGGTAGACCGGCTGTTGCAGATCGCGCAGCAGGAAGGGCTGACCCTGCGAGCGGTGTGGCTGACCCATGCACACATCGACCACGCCGGTGGCGCGGCCGAACTGGCGCGGCGCGCCGGCGTGCCGATCATCGGCCCGCATCCGGGCGACCAGTTCTGGATCGACGCCCTGCCGCGGCAGGCCGCGATGTTCGGCTTTCCGCCGGCCGAGGCGTTCACCCCCGACCGCTGGCTGGCCGATGGCGACATGCTGCAGCTCGGAACCCTGCAGTTCACCGTGCGCCACTGCCCTGGCCACACCCCGGGGCATGTGGTGTTTCACCAGGCCGAAGCGCGCCGGTGCTGGGTCGGCGATGTGCTGTTTGCCGGGTCCATCGGCCGCACCGACTTTCCTGGCGGCAACCACCAGCAGCTTCTCGACAGCATCACCGGTCGGCTGTGGCCAATGGGCGAGGACACCGTATTCATTCCCGGTCATGGGCCCGAGTCCACGTTCGGCGAAGAGCGCCGCAGTAACCCCTTCGTCGGCGGCATGTAGCAAAAACGCCGCGGCGGGGCGCTCACACGCCGTAGGTCTCGCGGTAGCGCTGCACCGCGGGGCGCCAGCGCGCCAGCGCCTCGCTGCCGCTGCCTTCCAGATAGGCCAGCAGCGTGCCCAGGTTGGCAATGGCGATCACCGGCAGGCCGTATTCGCGGCTGACATGCTGCACCGCGGAGATGTCCAGTGCCTTGCCGTCGATCGCGGCCTTTTCCTGGCGGTCCAGGGCGATGAGCACGGCGGCCGGCTCGGCGCCTGCGGCGCGGATCAGCCGCACCGATTCGCCGGTGGCGGTGCCGGCGGAAATCACGTCGTCGACGATCACCACCCGGCCGCGAATCGGCGCGCCCACCGTGGTGCCGCCTTCGCCGTGGTCTTTGGCCTCCTTGCGGTTGTAGGCAAAGCCCACGTTGCGCCCCTGCCGCGCCAGCTCGACCGCCAGCACGGCAGCGAGCGCAATGCCCTTGTATGCCGGGCCAAACAGCAAATCGAAGGACACGCCGCTATCGAGCAGGGCGCGGGCGTAGAACTGCGCCAGCCGCCCGAGCATGGCGCCGTCGTTGAACAGGCCGGCGTTGAAAAAATAGGGTGAGTGCCGCCCTGCCTTGGTGGTGAAATTGCCAAAGGCGATCACCCCGCTGTCGACGGCGAAGCGGATGAAGTCCAGGGCATTGCGGTCGGGCTGGCCGGAATCGGAAGCAGAGATCATGATGGTTAAACGAGAGTCGATGACTGCGCGCGCCGCAGGCAGGCGGGCGCATGGCCAGCCGCATTGTGCCGCAGCGTGACGCTGCGCCATGCGGCCTCCCGCTTGCCCTACATTACTCCCATGCTCGCCTACCGACACGCTTTCCACGCTGGCAACCATGCCGACGTACTCAAACACCTGGTGCTGGTGCAGGTGCTGCAGCACATGAACCGCAAGGACAAGCCCTATTGGGTGATCGACACCCATGCCGGCGCCGGAGCGTACGCGCTGCACGACCCCGCCGCGCAGAAAAACGCGGAGTATGCCGACGGTATCGGGCGGCTGTGGAGCCGCGACGATGCGCCCAGGGCCGTGGCCGACTACTTGGCAGTGGTGCGCGCCTTCAATCCAGACGGCCAGCTGTTGGCCTACCCCGGCTCGCCTGCGATCGCCCAGCGGATGATGCGAGCGCAGGACAGATTGCGGCTGTTCGAGCTGCACCCCACCGACCATCGCGTGCTCGATACCACCTTCGGCGCGCAGCCCGGGGTGCAGGTGCGCTGCGCCGACGGCTTTGTCGCGCTCAAAAGCCTGCTGCCGCCGCCAGAGCGTCGCGCCGTGGTGCTGCTCGACCCATCCTACGAGCTCAAGACCGACTATGCCGCGCTGCGCCAAGCCCTGACCGACGCTCTGCGGCGCTTTGCCACCGGCACCTATGTGGTGTGGTACCCGGTGCTGCAGCGGCGCGAGTCGCACCTGCTGCCGCAGCAATTGCGCCGCATCGCCGCTCAGGCCGACTGGCTGGACGTGCGCATGCAGGTGCGTGCGCCCGGTGCCGACGGCTTCGGTCTGCTGGGCAGCGGGGTGTTCGTGATCCACCCGCCCTGGACCTTGCACGCCACCTTGCGGGCGCTGCTGCCCTGGCTGACCGGGGCGCTCGGCCAGTTCGGCGGGGCGCATTTCACGTTGGAGCAGCAGGCGAGCTGAGCTGCGCTGCGCCAGCCCCATGTTTGCCACTGCCGACAGGCGCGACACCATGCTCGCCGTGGTGCATGCCGAGGCCGGGCAAGCGCCAGTGCATGACCACACCTGACTGCGCGGCAACACTCCATGCGGCTTGACCCGGCCCAAAACGGCGGTCTTGCCGCGCCAATAGACTGGCACGGATTCCACTTCCCAGGAGCCCCTGCGTGCGTCACGTCCACATCGCCATCCTCGGCGCCGGGACGGCCGGCCTGACCGCGCTGTCCCAGGTGCGCAAGCACACCGACGACTTTGTCATCGTCAACCACGGCCCCTACGGCACCACCTGTGCCCGCGTGGCCGGGGTGCTCACCCTGCCGTTCTATCACCCCGTGCTCGAAGAGGGCTTGTGCGCGGCGCTGCGGGGATTGGCGCGAGCAGTGTATGGTGAGGCGCCGCTCGAAATGGCGCGGCTGTAAGCTGGTTTCTACTTGCCTTCGATCTCTTCCCATGATGTTCGACCTTGCCATCATCGGTGCCGGCCCGGCCGGTCTGTCCATGGTGCGGGCGCTGGCCGACAGCGGCCTGCGTATCGCCCTCATCGAGCAGCAAAGTGCCGCCGCGCTGGCCGATCCGCCGTTCGACGGCCGCGAAATCGCGCTGAGCCTGCGCAGCCTGCGCAGCCTGCGTGCCTCCGGCGTGTTCGACCACATTCCTGCCGACCAGGTGTTCCCGCTGGAACACGCGATCGTGATGAACGGCAACGACGGCCAGCCGATGCGCGTGGCGCCGCTGCGCGGCAAGACCGCGCTGGGCGCGCTGGTGCCCAACCAGCAGATCCGCCGCGCGGTATGGGCCGCGGTGCAGGGGCAACAGGGACTGACTCTGTTCGACCGCCACCGCGTCGGCGCGATTCGTACCGCTGCGGACGAGGTGGAAATCGAGCTACAGCCTTTGGCCGAGCCCGCTGCGGCGGAACAGACCGATGCGGCAGCAGCGGCGCGGCCCATTCGCGCCCGGCTGCTGATCGCCGCCGACAGCCGGTTTTCCGACACCCGGCGCAAGATGGGCATCGGCGCCGATGCGCACGACTTTGGCAAGACCATGCTGGTGTGCCGCATGCGGCACGAGCAGCCGCATCACCACACCGCCTGGGAGTGGTTCGGCTTCGGTCAGACGCTGGCGCTGCTGCCGCTGTCCGAGTATCTGTCGTCGGTGGTGCTCACCCTGCCGCCGCATGAGATGCAGGCCCTGCTCGAACTCCCGGATGCCGATTTCGAGCGCGACATCACCCGGCGTTACCAGGGGCGGCTGGGCCGGATGACGCGCGCTGGCAGCCGCCACACCTACCCGCTGATCGGGGTTTATGCGCAGCGGTTCGTCGGCCCGCGTGTTGCGCTGATCGGCGATGCCGCGGTGGGCATGCACCCGGTCACCGCGCATGGCTTCAACTTCGGGCTGCACGGGGTGGAGCTGTTGTCGCGCGAAATCCTCGCCGCAGTCCGCGCGGGTACCGACATTGCCGCGCCCGAGCGCTTGCAGCGCTTCGAGGCGGCGCATCGTCGCGCCACCCGGCCGCTGTACCTTGCCACCCAGGCGATCGCCACCCTCTACACCGACGATCGCCGCACGGCGCGGCTGGTGCGCCGGCTGGTGCTCGACGCCTCCAGTCGCTTCGGCCCGCTGCGACTGGCCATCGCTACCGCGTTGAGCGAGGAGGGGCTGAGCCTGCGCGGCCTGCTGCCGGCGCTACCCGGGCTGCGTTGAACGCGCCGCAGCCTGTTGATTCGGCACGCAGCGGTCTGAACTCCTCCCCCTCCCATCCTCCCCCACACGGCGGGGGAGGGGCCGCGCCTCATGCGTGACCACCGTGGGCGAGAACGCCTCCCCTACCCGGATGCTCCGTGTTGCCTTACAGCGCATCGTGCAGCGCGCGAAACGCGCCATGCGGGCGCGCCAGCAGCTCAGCCGGGCTGCCGCTTTCCACCACCCGGCCTGCTTCCATCACCAGCACCTGGTCGACCGCCGCAGGCAGCGCCGCGATGCGGTGGGTGATCAGCAGCACCGTACGGCCCTGCATCAGCGTGGCAATGTCGCGCAGCAGGTCGCGCTCGGTCAGCGTGTCCAACCCCTCGGTCGGTTCGTCCAGGATCAGCAGCGGCGCATCGCGCAGCAGCGCGCGGGCAATCGCCACGCGCCGCGCCTGCCCGCCCGACAGCCGCGTCCCGCCCTCGCCCACCCAGGTGTCGTACCCCTCGGGCAGGGACATGATGAAGTCGTGCAGCTGCGCCGCCTTGCATGCCGCGATCAGTTCCTGCCGTGTGGCATCGGGCTTGGCCAGCATCAGGTTGTCGGCAATCGTGGTGTTGAACAGATAGGTGTCTTGCGACACCACGGCGATATGCCCGCGCAGCACCTGCCCGGGCCAGGCACGCAAATCGTGACCGCCAATGCGCACCGTGCCGCGCTGGTACTCCCAGAACCGCAACAGCACCTGCACCAGCGTGCTTTTGCCCGCGCCGCTGGGCCCGACCAGCGCCACCCGCACACCCGGCTGCAGCCGCAGGCTCAGGCCGTCGAGCGCCCAGGCGCCGTCGGGCGCGCCGGGGTAGCGCAGCCCCAGATCCTCGATGACCAGGCCGGAGTCGAGCCACTGTGGCGCAGGCAGATCGGCAGGTTCGTCGATCTGCGGCCTGGCGTCGAGAATGTCAAAAATCCGCCGCGCCGCCGCCAGGGTCTCGCCCAACATCTGCAGCGCCAGCGGCAGCGGCAGCACGGCCTCGAAACTGGCCAGCACGAACAGCGCCAGCATCGGCAACTGCGCCGGGGCCAGACGGGCGCTGCCCACCAGCGCAATGGCCAGCAGCAGCGCACTCCACATCGCCAGATTGGCGCACAACACGAGCAGCCCCTGCGACAGCCCGGTGGCGCGGCTGAGCTGGCGCTGCTGGTCGATCATCGCATCGGAAATCTGCACGATGCGCCCCGCCTGCCGCTGTGCGCCGCCGTAGATGCGCAGCTCGCCCAGTCCCTGCAGGCCGTCCACCGCGGCGCCGCGCAGCCGCGCGCGCAGGTCCACCAATGCGCGGCCAGGCGCATGGCCAAGGCGCAAGGCCAGCAGCGGCACGGCACCGCCGGCCAGCAGCAAAAACAGCAGGGTGGATATGGCCACCCGGCCGCTGAACAGCGCCATCATCGCCAGCATGGCAAGGCCGCCGACCAGCGCCACCCCCACCGGCACCAGCACCCGCAGGTACAGGTGATTGAGCGCGTCGATGTCGCTGAGCAGGCGGCTGCTGAGGTCGGCGCCGCGCAGCTGCTGCAGCCGTGCCGGTGCCAGCGGTTCCAGGTGGCGGTAGAACCATACCCGCAACTCCTGTAGCAGCCGGAAGGTGGCTTCGTGCGTGACCAGCCGTTCGATGTAACGCCCCGCGGTGCGGGTAATGGCCATGCCGCGGATGAATGCTGCCGGAGTGAAGTAGTCCATCGCCGCGCCGACGAGGCCGACCAGCGCCATCTGCGCAATGAACCAGCCCGAGGTCGCCATCAGCGCCACGTTTGCTAGCAGCGTGACCAGCGCCGCCAGCGCACCCCATAGCATCCACTTGCGGTAGGGCAGGAACAGCCGGATCAGCCGAAGCAGGTCGGCACGCGCCTGCGCGACATCAAGATCGGCGGGCCACAAGGGCATGCTCATGGGTGGGCCTCCAGCAGTGCGCCGCTCGGGGCGTCATGCGCCCGCACCAGTGCCGCGAATGCGCCGCCGGCGGCCAGCAGCGCGTCGGGTGCGCCTTGCTCGACCACGCGGCCGGCATCGAGCACCACCACATGATCGGCGCGCAGCACCGTGCTCAGGCGGTGCGCTGCCAGAATGACACAGCGATGGTGCGCCAGATCGGCGATGACCGCGGTCACCTGCGCCTGCGTCTGCGCGTCGAGCTGCGCCGTGGCCTCGTCGAGCAGCACCAGCGGCGCTGCCTTGAGCAGCGCGCGCGCCAGCGCCAGCCGCTGCACCTGCCCGCCCGACAGTCCCATGCCGCGCTCGCCCAGCGGGGTGTCGTAGCCCTGCGGCAGCGCGGCGATGACCTCATGCACCTGCGCCGCGCGGGCTGCGCGCTCCACTGCCTGCTGGCTGACATCTGGCTGGCCCAGCGCAATGTTGTCGCGCACCGTGCCCTCGAACACGTGCGGGCGCTGCGGCACCCAGGCCACATGGCGCAGCCAGTCGTCCGGGTCGAGCGCGGCCAGTGGCGTGTCATTGACCAGAATCTGCCCTTGCGCCGGTTGCACCTGCGCCATCAGCGCGTGCAGCACCGTGCTCTTGCCTGCGCCGCTGGCGCCCACCAGTGCGGTCAGCCCGCGTGCCGGGGCGGAAAAGCTCACCCCGTCGAGCGCCGCGGGCAGGTCGTCGCCGTAGCGCACGGTCACGGCGTCGAAGCGGATGCGCACCGCTTGTGTCGCGTCCAGGGTTTGCGTCCCGCTGCTGCGTCTGGCATGCGGCGGGATCGGCGTGTCGAGCAGTTCGAGCAGCTTTTGCGCTGCGCCGATGGCTTCCATGCGGGCGTGATAGAACGTACCCATATTGCGCAGCGGCAGGTAGAACTCGGGGGCGAGCAGCAGCACGAAAAAGCCGTTGAAAAAATGCATCTCGCCGTAGAACAGTCGAAAGCCGATGAACACCGCGACCATCGCAATACTGATGGTTGACAGGAACTCCAGTACCACGGACGACAGAAACGCCACCCGCAGCACCTTCATCGTGCCGACGCGGTATTCCTCGGTCAGCGTGGCAACGACTTCGGCCTCATGGCGGCTCACGCCAAACAGCTTGAGCGTGGTTAACCCTTGCAGGCTGTCGAGAAAGCGCGCGCTCATACGGGCAAGCAGCTGCCATTGCTGCTGATTCATGGTCTCGGTGCCCTTGCCCACCAGAATCATGAAAATCGGGATCAGCGGTGCCGTGCCCAGCAGCACCAGCCCAGAAATCCAGTCCTGCGGCAGCACGAACATCAGAATGGACAGTGGCACCAGCGCGGTCAGCGACATGCTGGGCAGATAGCGTGCGTAATACGCCTCGAGCGCGTCGATGCCCACGACGATGGCATTGGCCAGATCGCCGCTGGATTGGCGGTTCAGCCACAGCGGCCCGAGCGCCTGCAGATGGTCGTACAGCCTTGTGCGCAGATCGCGTCGCACCTGCGCCGCGGCTTCGAAGGCCACGTTTTCCGAGGCGCGCATGAGCAAAAAGCGCAAAACGAAAACGGGCAGCATCGCCGCCAGTTCGCCCCATACATCGGCCAACTGCCGGTGCTCGATGATGACCGCTGACACCACCCGCGCCAGCAGCCACGCCTGCACGATGATCAGCCAGCCGGCCAGCAGCCCCAGCCCGACCGCGCGGTTCAGCGCCGGCTGGATGTCTTTCTTGCGCGACTTGAGCCAGAGTTCTTCGGGAGTTGCCAAGATGGGGATACCGTCAATTGCGGGGCGCAGCGCGGTGGCGCGATCAGAGCATCATCTTAGGCGCCGCCGTCCCGTTCCTGGCGATTGCACAGGCACTAAAGTTCACCGGAAACAAACGGCCCGCAACGAATGCGGCGGACAATTGTTGCTGTGCGTTTGCAGCGCTGCCACTCAGGAACGTTCATGGACGACAAACAACCTCCCAGCGTCACCCTCAGACAGATCAAGGACTATCAGTTCGACATCCATTACGCGCCCGACCGTCCAGCCATCGTGTCGGACGAGCCGCCACCTCTGGGCGCGGGCGTGGGGCCGTCGCCCTCGCACCTGCTGCTCGCCGCAGTGGGCAACTGCATGACCTCCAGCCTGTATTTCGCGCTGACCAAGTTCAAGCTCGACCCCAAGGGGCTGACCACCACGGCCACCGCCGAGATCGGCCGCAACGTCGCGGGCCGTCTGCGCGTGCTGTCGATTGCCGTGGACATCCGCATGGGCGCCGCCGCGCAGGGCATGGAACGTCTGGATCGGGTGCTGATGCAGTTCGAGCAGTTCTGTACCGTGGGCGAGAGCGTGCGCCAGGGCATTCCGGTCACGGTATCGGTGTTCGACGGCGCCGGGCAGAAACTCAAATAAGCGCGCAAAATGACGGCTCTGCGACAACCGTTGCAACCGTCATGAACACCCAATCGCCTGCCCCCCGCGCATCTGCCGGCTTTGCCGACGCGCGCGACACCTGGAACGCCCGTTTCTCCCAACCCGGACTGCACTACGGTGCCGAGCCCAATGCCTTTCTGGTGCGTGAATCGTCCCGGCTCGCGCCGGGCAGCCGCATCCTGAGCGTTGCCGACGGCGAGGGGCGCAACAGCATTTGGTTGGCCGAGCAGGGGCATCAGGTCAGCGCCTTCGACATCTCGCCGATCGCGGTCGACAAGGCGCGGCGCTGGGCAACCGAGCGCGGCGTCGAGGTGGATTTCCATGTTGCCGCGGTCGACGAATGGGACTGGTCGCCTGAGCGATTTGACGCCGTGGTGGCAATCTTCGTGCAGTTTGCCGACCCGGATCTGCGCACGCGGCTGTTTTCCTGGATGTGGCGCACCCTCAAACCCGGCGGTCTGCTGCTGGTCGAAGGCTACGCGGTGGAGCAACTGGCTTACGGCACCGGCGGCCCGGGTCGGCGCGATCATCTCTACACCCTGGAGCTGCTGCGCGAACTGCTGCCGCAGGCGCAGTGGCTGCTGCTGCAGCAGCACGAGGCCGTGCTCAACGAAGGCCGCGGCCATGTCGGCCGCTCGGCGCTGATCGACGCGGTGGCGCGCAAGCCCGCCGCCTGACGCCGGGCCTGCGCGGCAGGCGGCGCATCGCCCCCGTCTGCCGTGCGGAGGGCGGCGTGTGCGGTCAGAAGGGGATGTCGTCGTCCATGTCGGCGAAGTCGCTCGGCGGCTTGCTGGTTGCCGGCGCACGGGTCGGGGCGGGGCGACCTGTGGCAGCGTTGTCGCGGCTGCGGCCGTAGCCCTCGTCGTCTGCTGCGCCGCCACCGTCGCGGCTGCCCAGCAGCTGCATCTCCTCGGCGATGATCTCGGTGGTGTATTTCTCGACGCCGTCCTTGTCGGTCCACTTGCGGGTTTTCAGCCGCCCCTCGACATAGACCGGGCGGCCCTTCTTGAGATATTCCCCGGCGATTTCGGCCAGACGGTCATAGAACACCACCCGGTGCCATTCGGTTTCCTCGCGCTTTTCGCCGCTGGTCTTGTCTTTCCAGTTGCGCGTGGTGGCCAGGGTGATGTTGCAGATCGCCGCGCCGCTGGGCGCGTAGCGGGTTTCGGGATCGCGGCCGAGATTGCCGATGAGGATGACTTTGTTGACAGAGGCCATGGTGTGTCCTGGATTGCGTGGCGCAACGTGCGCTGCTCAGACGACAAGCATAGCGCCAGCCACCAGCAGGCCGCCCGACGGAATCAGGCGTTCTGAGGCCGCGCTGGCGTGGCCTCGGCGGCTTTGTGCCGCTGCGGCGGCTCGATGGTGGTGGCAACGACCAACCAGATGGCTGCCAGTGCCGCAGCCACCAGGAACACACCTTCCTTACTGGCGTACTGCGCCAACAGACCGCCGACCGCGCCGCCGGCAAACAGCCCGAGCGATTGCCCGGTGTTGTAGATGCCCAGCGCCAGCCCCTTGCGGTTGGGCGGCGCGGTGCGCGACACCAGCGAAGGCAGCAGCGCCTCCATCACATTGAACGCCAGGAAGAAGAAGAACAGCGCCGCGATCAGCGCCACCGGGTGCTTGTAGCCCGCGGCAAAACCCAGCATGGTCAGCACCAGCAGCGCCACGCTGCCGACGAACACGGGTTTCATGTAGCCGTATTTCTCGGCCCAGATGATCCCCGGAATCGCCAGCGCGAACGAGATCAGCGTGACCGGCAGGTAGACCATCCAGTGATGCAGCAGCGGAATGCTGGCGTACTGCACCAGCGCCACCGGCACGACGACGAACATGCTGACCTGCAGAAAGTTGACGACGAAGATCGAAAAGTCGAGCTTGAGCAGCGCCGGCGCAAACACCGCGCGTGCCCAGTGGCCCTCGACCTCCTCTGCGTGCGTGACCATCGGCACGCTGGGCACCACCCAGATGACGACCGCGATCGCCCCCAGCGCGAGCACGCCGGTGAGCTGGAACATGCCGGGTACCGAAATCGCGTGGTAGATCGGCGGGCCGAGCAGCAGCGACAGGATGAACGCCATGCCGATGCTCATGCCGACCATGGCCATGGCTTTGGTGCGATGCTGCTCGCGGGTGGAGTCGGCAATCAGTGCGGAAATGGCAGCGGAGATCGCCCCCGAGCCCTGGATCGCGCGACCGGCGATGATGAGATAGAGGTTGTCGCTCGCCCCCGCGAGGAACGAGCCGAGCGCAAACAGCGCCAGCCCGAACACCATCACCGGCTTGCGGCCGAAGTGATCGCTGGCCAGCCCGAACGGGATTTGCATCAGCGCCTGCGTCAAGCCGTAAATACCCAGCGCCAGCCCGACGAGAAACTTGTCATGCCCCTGCGGCAGATGCTGCGCATACACCGCGAACACCGGCAGGATGAAAAACAGCCCGAGCATGCGCAAGCCGTAGATCGAGGCGAGCGTCATGCTGGCGCGGCGCTCGGCAGGAGTCATCGCATCGTCGGCGCGGGCGGTGAGGGATCGTCGGGAGGTTTTGGAAGCCATGGGAGAGCACTGCGGAGGCCGCGGGTCGGACCTGGGGGGCGGAAGCCGGATGCCGACTGGGGCAACCGGCCCGCTTTGCGGCAAGGGCGCATTTTCGCGCAAAAAGCATCCGTTTTGCTGACGAGTCGGGCAAGAATGCCGGTTGTTACACGCGGTTTCACTTGGCGCCGACGCTGCCGGCCTTGCCACCCCACGAACGGGTCTGGGTGGGTGGGTGTGAGCGGCGGTCGCGCTTGCCCCTTATAGTGTCGGGTTGGCCTTTTGCAGCTTGCTCCGATGACAGATTCCGCCACCACGCACCAGCCGCCCGACCCTGCCCCGGCAGATGCGCTGATCCGCGTGCGCGGGGCGCGCACCCACAATCTGAAAAACATCTCGCTCGATCTGCCGCGCAACAAACTGGTGGTCATCACCGGGCTGTCGGGGTCGGGCAAGTCCAGTCTAGCGTTCGACACCCTGTACGCCGAGGGGCAGCGCCGCTATGTGGAGAGCCTGTCGGCCTATGCGCGGCAATTCCTGCAGTTGATGGAAAAGCCCGATGTCGATCTGATCGAGGGGCTGGCGCCGGCGATTGCGATCGAGCAAAAGGCCACCAGCCACAACCCGCGCTCGACCGTCGGCACGGTCACCGAAATCCATGACTACCTGCGGCTGCTCTATGCCCGCGCCGGCACGCCGCATTGCCCGCACCATCCCGATCAACCGCTGCAGGCGCAGACCATTTCGCAAATGGTCGATGTGCTGTCGGCCTGGCCGCCGGGGTTGCGGCTGCTGATTCTTGCGCCACTGCCACCGGCGCCCACCGGCACTGCGGCCCGGCTGGCCGCGCTGCGGGCGCAGGGCTTTGTGCGGTTTCGGCTCGACGGCGAGGTGGTCGATGCGCAAAGCCTGCCCAGCCCCGACGCGCCGCAGCCGCAGCGCATCGAAGTGGTGGTCGATCGCATCAAGACCGGCCCCGATCTGCGCCAGCGCCTGGCCGAAAGCCTGGAGACCGCGCTGCGCCTGTCCGAAGGCCGGGCGCTGGCGCTCGACGCCGACAGCGGCGCGCTCACCGCGTTTCACAGCCGCCCGACCTGCCCCATTTGCGACACCACGGTGCCGCCGCTCGAGCCGAAGATGTTCTCGTTCAACAACCCGGCCGGCGCCTGCCCCACCTGCGACGGGTTGGGGCAGGTCGAGCGTTTCGACCCGGCGCGGGTGGTGGCGCACCCCGAGCTCAGCCTGGCCAGCGGCGCGATTCGCGGCTGGGACCGGCGCAACGCCTTTTACTTCCAAATGCTGCAGGCGCTGGGCGCACATTACGGCTTCAACCTCGACACACCGTATGAGCAGTTGCCGCAGACCGTGCGCCATGTGCTGCTGCACGGCAGCGGCACCGAGGCGATTGCCTTTACCTATCTAAACGATCGCAACAAGCCCACGGTCAGGCAGCACCCGTTCGAGGGCATCCTGCCCAATCTGGAGCGCCGCTGGCGCGAGACCGACAGCCCCGCGGTGCGCGAGGAACTGGCGCGCATGCGCACCGTGCAGATCTGCCCGGACTGCCACGGCGCGCGCCTGGGCGTGGTGGCGCGCCATGTCACCATCGGCGGGCAGCGGCTGCAGGTGCTGGCGCGGCTGCCGCTGCGCGAACTGCACGATTGGTTCGGCGCGCTGCAGCTCGACGGCCAGCGCGCCGAGGTCGCTGCGCGCCTGGTGCATGAAATCGGCAGCCGCCTGCGCTTTCTGATCGACGTGGGGCTGGACTATCTCACCCTGGACCGCAGCGCCGACACCCTGTCGGGCGGCGAGGCGCAGCGCATCCGCCTGGCCAGCCAGATCGGCTCGGGGCTGACCGGGGTGATGTACGTGCTCGACGAGCCGTCCATCGGTCTGCACCAGCGCGACAACGACCGACTGATCGCCACGCTCAAGCGCCTGCGCGATCTGGGCAACAGCGTGATCGTGGTCGAACACGACACCGATGCCATTTTGTGCGCCGACCATGTGGTCGACATGGGGCCGGGCGCGGGCGAGCACGGCGGGCGCATCATCGCCCACGGCACGCCGCAGCAAGTCATGGCTCACCCCGACTCGCTCACCGGCGCATTCTTGAGCGGCCGGCGCAGCGTGTTTCGCGGTAGGCCGCGGCAGCCGGACGCGCCCGAGCACTGGCTCACCCTGCGCGGCGCCTGCGGCAACAATCTGCATGACGTCACCGCGCGTTTTCCGCTGGGGCGAATCACCTGCGTGGCCGGGGTGTCGGGTTCGGGCAAGTCCACCCTGATCAACGAGACCCTATACGCCGCCTGTGTGCGGGAACTCAACCGCGCCGGGCTGCAGGCCGCACCCTATGCGGCCATCGACGGGCTCGATCAACTCGACAAGGTGATCGCGGTCGATCAGTCGCCCATCGGCCGCACCCCGCGCAGCAATCCCGCGACCTACACCGGGCTGTTTGCCCCCATCCGCGAGCTATACGCACAAACCCCTACCGCGCGCGAACGCGGCTACGACGCCGGGCGGTTTTCGTTCAACGTCAAGGGCGGGCGCTGCGAAGCCTGCCAGGGCGATGGCGCGGTGAAGGTGGAAATGCATTTCATGCCCGACCTGTACGTGCCGTGCGACGTGTGCGGCGGCCAGCGCTACAACCGCGAAACGCTGGAAGTCACCTATCGCGGCCTGAACATCGCACAGGCACTGGACCTCACGGTCGACCAGGCGCTGGACACCTTCTCCGCCGTGCCCGCCATTGCTCGCAAGCTGCAAACCCTCAAGGACGTAGGCCTGGGCTACATTCGCCTGGGGCAGTCGGCCATTACCCTGTCGGGCGGCGAGGCGCAACGGGTCAAGCTCGCGCTCGAACTGTCCAAGCGCGACACCGGACGCACCCTGTACATCCTCGACGAGCCGACCACCGGCCTGCACTTTGCAGACATCGAGCTGCTGCTCGGTGTGCTGTCCAGGCTGCGCGACGCCGGCAACACCATCGTGATCATCGAGCACAACCTGGACGTGATTGCCAGCGCCGACTGGGTCGTCGAACTCGGCCCCGGCGGCGGCGCCAGCGGCGGGCGACTGATCGCCGAAGGCCCGCCCGAGGCGATTGCCGGCAATCCAAGCAGCGTCACCGGCCCCTATCTGGCGCGGGTGCTGCGCGGCGCGTAGGACAATTCCGTCCCAAGGGTGATACCTTGCATCCATCGTTAACCGCCTGCGGGCGAGGGAGCATGGCATGGGACTCATCGGATTTCTGCTCATCGGCCTGATCGCCGGGTGGCTGGCCGGCAAAATCATGCGCGGCGGCGGCTTCGGCCTGCTGGGCGACATGGTGGTCGGCGTGGTCGGCGCGTTCATCGGCGGCTTTCTCTTCAACGCGCTGGGGCTGTTCCCGGGGGTGGGCATCGTGCCCAGTCTGGTGGTGGCGACCATCGGCGCCATCGTGCTGCTGTGGCTGATCCGGCTGGTGAAAAAAGCCTGACCGAACGCGCTGGCCCGCGCCGCTTCAGCCCAGCGTCACCCGCGCAAACTTGCGCTTGCCCACCTGCAGCACCACGGTGCCGGCAGAGAGCTTGAGGGCGCGGTCTTCGGCCACCGTGCCGTCGATGCGCACGCCGCGCTGCTCGATCATGCGCACGCCCTCGGCGGTGGACGGCACCAGCCCGGCCTGCTTGAGTGCCTGCGGCAGGGCCAGGCCGCCTTCGGGCAGCGTCAGGCGCACCTCGGGAATGTCGTCGGGGATGCCGCCGCTGGCGCGCAGCGCGAAGTCGGCCTCTGCAGCATCGGCTGCGGCAGCCGAGTGGAAGCGGGTGACGATCTCGCGGGCCAGCAGCACCTTGACTTCCTTGGGATTGCGCCCGGCCTCGACCTCGGCCTTGAGTGCGGCGATCTCCTGCATCGGGCGAAACGACAGCAGCTCGAAATACCGCCACATGAGCGTGTCGCTGATCGACAGCAGCTTGGCGAACATGGTCGCCGCCGGCTCCTGGATGCCGATGTAGTTGCCCTTGGACTTGGACATCTTTTCCACGCCGTCCAGCCCTTCGAGCAGCGGCATGGTGAGGATGCACTGCGGCTCCTGGCCGTATTCGCGCTGCAGTTCGCGTCCGACCAGCAGGTTGAACTTCTGGTCGGTGCCGCCAAGCTCTAGGTCGCTCTTGAGTGCCACCGAGTCGTAGCCCTGCATCAGAGGGTAGAGCAGCTCGTGCATGGCAATGGGCACGCCGTCCTTGAAGCGCTTGGTGAAGTCGTCGCGCTCGAGCAGCCGTGCCAGGGTGTACTTGGCCGCCAGGCGGATCATGCCATCGGCGCCCAGCGGTTCGCTCCACTCGGAGTTGTAGCGAATCTCGGTCTTTTGCGGATCGAGCACCAGACTGGCCTGGGCGTAATAGGTCTGCGCGTTGGTCTGGATCTGCTCGAGGGTCAGCGGCGGCCGCGTGGCGTTGCGCCCGCTGGGATCGCCGATGCGCGAGGTGAAATCGCCGATCAGGAAGATCACCGTGTGCCCTAGATCCTGCAACTGCCGCAGCTTGTTGAGCACCACGGTGTGGCCCAGGTGGATGTCGGGCGCGGTCGGGTCGAGCCCGAGCTTGATGCGCAGCGGCTGGCCGGTGCGATGGCTGCGGCTGAGCTTGGCGATCCAGTCGGCCTCGACCAGCAGCTCGGCGCAGCCGCGTTTGGTGATGGCCAGCGCTTCGCGCACGGCGTCGGGGAGATCGGCGGGAGAGTCGGAGTTCATCGTGGGGAAAATCAAAAGGCGCATCGGGCAGGCTGCTAGACTTGCCGCCTGAAGTCCGTGCTGCACCCGGTTTCAGCAAAGGGTGCAGTGTATTCGGTGCCATAGCGTGATCGCTGGTTGGCTGGCATGAGCCCACGCGCAGACCCTCCAGCCGCGCCCAGGGTGCGCTCGCAGACGCGCGGTCGCGCGCATCTCGCCGCCCGTCGTCGGTGGCGCCATCACGGTGTCGGAGGCTGCGCCTTCGGCGCCACTTTCCATTGTCGGGATCGGCGCTTGCGCCACGGCCTGAAGTGTGAGGAGTGGGGATGTCTTTTGTCGAATTCGATCGCGCTGCGTGGCAGGGCCGAGCCCGGAATCTGGCCGACTGGCTGCACCAGCATCACAAACGGGTGTTCGCAGGGGTGGGCGCGGGTTTGCTGTTGACCAGCGCCGCAGCCTTTGCCCTGGCTTACGAGGGGCCGCAGGCGCACCCGCCGACCCCGACCTGGGTGAGCGTCGCCGTGGCCAGCACCGCACCGCAACAGGCCGAACTGCTGTCCACCGCCGACCAGGTGGTCTACACCACCGCGCATGTCCGAGCGAACGACAGCGTGGAGTCGCTGCTGCGCCGGCTGCAGGTGACCGATCCGCAGCAGCTGCGCCAGCTCAGCGCGCAGCCCGAGATGCGTGCGCTGGTCAGCGGCGACCCAGGGCGCGTGGTCAGCGCGCAGGTCAGCGCGCTCGGCGAGCTGCAACGTCTGCAGGGCCGTTTGCCGGGTCTGGCACCGGCGCCAGGCGGCGGCGATGCGCGGCAGTGGCGCGAGTTGCGCGTGCAGGCCACGCCGCAGGGCTGGGATATCCATACTGCAACACGTATCGTCGAGCCTGCGCTGCGCGCAGCCAGCGGCGTGGTCCAGTCCAGCTTCTTTGCTGCGGCAGACGCAGCCGGACTGCCGCACAGCGTGGCCTCGCAGCTGATCGATGTGTTCGACACCCAGATCAATTTCCGCCGGAGTCTGCGCCCGGGCGACCGCTTCGACGTGGTGTACCGGGTCTATCAGGCGCAGGGCCAGACCCTGGCCGACGGCCGGCTGCTGTCGGCGCAGTTCGTCAATCAGGGGCATGCGTACAAGGCGGTGTGGTTCGACGCCAGGGGCGATGCCAAGGCTTCGGGCTACTACGCTCCGAACGGCGACAGCCTGGCCCGCGCGTTTTTGCTCTCTCCGCTGCCGTACGACCGCATCACCTCGGGCTGGGGCTGGCGTGAAAACCCGGTGATGCACTTCCACGAGTTCCACAAAGGCATCGATTTGGCCGTGCCGATCGGCACGCCGGTCAAGACCATTGCCGATGGCCGCGTGGTGTATGCGGGCTGGGGCACGGGCTACGGCAAGTATGTCAAGGTCGAGCATCCTGGAGGCTTTGCCACCATCTACGCGCACCTGAGTGCGTTCAAGGTGCATGTGGGCGAGCAGGTCAAGCAGGGTGAGGTGGTCGCGCTGTCGGGCAATACCGGCTGGTCCACCGGGCCGCATCTGTACTTCCAGTTCTTCGTGCATGGCACCCCGGTCAACCCGCTGACCATTGCACAATACGCGCCCAAGGGCACGCCGGTGCCTGCTGCGCTGCGGCCCGAGTTCATGGCGCAGACCGCCGAACCACGCAGGCTGCTGGCTGTGATCGATCGTGCTCCCCGGGTTGCCAGCGCCACGCCACCGGCAAGGGGGGCGCGGCATGGTTGATGCCTCCCGCGCCAGACTTTCCGCAGTCGTCCAGCACCTCTCCCAGCGAACGGTCGATTTGACCGCCGTGCTGCGGTCGCATCCACGTCGCGTTGCCGCGGCGGTGGGCGGCGCCTTGCTGCTCAGCAGTGCCGGGGCCTGGGCGTTGGTCGAGGCACAGCCGCCGCTGCCGCCACGGGTCACCGTCGCCAGCGCCTATGACGCCGGGGTGCAAGCACAGACGGAGGCGATCGCCAGTGCCGATCTGCACTATGCCTACAGCACGCTGGTGCGCCGTCAGGACACGGTGCAGCAGTTGCTGCGGCGTCTGGGCGTGACCGACCCTGCCGCCGTGCGGCAGCTCGGCGCCGATGCCCGCCTGCGCGCGCTGGTGTCCGCCGGTGCCAGCCCCGAGCCGGTGCGCGCACTGGTCAACGCCCAGGGGGAACTGGTGCGGCTCGACGCCATACTGCCGCTGCCCGCGGGCGACAGGACCACGCCACTGTGGCGTGAGCTGCAGGTGCGTGGCGGCGCAGATGGCACGCTGCAGGTCAGCACCACCGAACGACCGATGCAGCTGCGCACCCGCCTGGCCAATGTACCGGTGCGCGGCGCGCTGAACACGGCGCTGCTGCAGGCCGGTGTGCCGCTGGACATCGGCAGCCAGTTGCTCAAGGTGTTTGCGCCGCAGATAGATCTGCGCCGCAGTCTGCGCCGGGGCGACCAGATCGCGCTGGTGTTCGAGATGCAGACCCTAGACGGCCGCGACGTGCGCCCAGGACGGCTGCTGGCCGCGGAAGTCCGCACCCGTGGCATCACACGGCAGGCGGTTTGGTTTGCCAGCGGCGACGACAGCCAGGGTGCCTACTACACCCCGGCGGGCCAGAGCCTGGAGCGGGCCTGGGCGAGCTCTCCGCTGCCCGGCGCCAAGATCACCTCGCCGTTCGGCATGCGCCTGCATCCGGTGCGGGGCGTGCGTGAAATGCATGAGGGCGTCGATTACGCTGCACACATCGGCACGCCGGTGCCCAGCGTTGCCGATGGCCGGGTGAAATTCGCCGGGGTGCAGGCCGGTTATGGACTTGTGGTCAAGATCGCCCATCCCGGTGGCTTCGAAACCGTCTATGCGCATCTGAGCAGCATCGCGGTCAAACCCGGCCAGAAAGTCAGCGAGGGCGATCTGATCGGCAAAACCGGCAACAGCGGGATGTCCACCGGGCCCCACTTGCATTTCGAGTTCCACGCGGCGGGCCGCTTGGTCGATCCCCAGCGCATGGCCAGCTACGTGCCGCAAGGCAAGCCGCTGCCCCCGGGCGAGAAGGCCGCGTTTTTCGCGGCCACTGCGGTGTTGCGCACCCGGCTCGCGCAGGCAGCAGGCGGTGGTGACGTCGTCCAGCTGGCCCGTGCCGACTGAAGCCGCGTCCACAATCGGCCTGATGTCGGGCACTTCGCTCGACGGGGTCGATGGCGTGCTGCTCGACAGCTCTGCCGGACCGCCGCGGGTGCTGGCGCATGCGGCGCGCCCGCTGCCCGCGCCGCTGCGCGCCGAGCTGCTGGCGCTGAACACCTCCGGGCCGGACGAACTGCACCGCAGCGCCCTTGCCGCGGCGCAACTGGTCCAGGTCTACGCCGCAGTGGTCGCCGAGCTGCTGCAGACTGCCGGGCCGTGCGCCGGGGTGGTTGCTGCAATCGGCGCGCACGGACAGACCGTGCGCCACCGTCCCGATCTGGGCTACACCGTCCAGCTCAACGCACCGGCGCTGCTGGCCGAGCGCACCGGCATCACGGTGGTGGCCGACTTTCGCGGCCGCGATGTCGCTGCTGGCGGGCAGGGCGCGCCGCTGGTGCCCGCATTCCACCGCGCGGTGTTCGCCGTGACCGGCGAGGATGTCGCGGTGCTCAACCTCGGTGGCTTTGTCAACCTCAGCCTGCTCTACGCCGACGGCCGCACCCTGGGCTTCGACACCGGACCCGGCAACGCCCTGCTCGACCACTGGGTGCAGCGCCACACCGGCCAGCCGTTCGATCGCGACGGCGCCTGGGCCGCCAGCGGCGCAGTGCAGGACGAGCTGTTGCGCGCGCTGCTGGCCGATCCGTTCTTTTCCCGCGCTGCACCCAAGAGCACCGGACGCGACGATTTCCACCCTGCCTGGCTCGAACGCCACCTGGCCCGGCTGGCCACCCCACCCGCGCCGCAGGACGTGCAGGCCACGCTGGCAGCGCTCACCGCTCGCAGCGTGGCAGACGCGCTGCTGCACGCCATGCCGCAGGTGCGTCGGCTGGTGGTCTGCGGCGGCGGGGCGCGCAACCACGATCTGCTGCGCCGGCTGCAGGCCGCCCTCCCCGGGGTGCCCTGCCGGCTCAGTGATGCCTGCGGCATTCCAGCCGAGCAGGTCGAGGCGGCGGCGTTCGCCTGGCTGGCTCGGCAAACCCTGCTTGGCCTGCCCGGCAATCTGCCTGCAGTCACCGGTGCTGCCGGGCCGCGCATTCTTGGGGCGATCTATCCGGCGTGACGCCCGGGCGCGGCCGGCTCGCGGTGCGCGAGCAGGTCCACATGCCCGCGCAGAAAGTCCAGAAACGCCCTGGCCACCACCGACAGCTCCTTGTCGCGCGGCCACACCACATACCAGTGGCGACGGATCGGAAAACCCTCGACGTCGAGCACCGCAACTTCGTCCAGACGTGGGTCGGCATGCAGGGTGCTCAGCGACAGGATGCCCAGCCCCAGTCCGCCGGCCACCGCCTGCTTGATCGCCTCGTTGCTGCCTAGCTCCATGCGCACGCTCAGGTTCAGGCCGCGCTCGCGAAACACCCGCTCTACGGTCAGCCGTGTGCCCGAGCCGCGCTCACGCAGGATGAAGGGCTCGCGCGCCACTTCGTCTAGGGTGATGCTACGGCGTCCGCTCAACGGATGGTCTGCGGCGGCCAGCACCACCAGGGTGTTTTCCAGAAAGGGCTCGCGCACGATGTCCAGATCGTCGGGCGGCACGCCCATCACATACAGGTCGTCCTGATTGCGCGACAGACGTTCGAGCACGCGGTCGCGGTTGACCACTTCCAGCGCGATGTCGATGCCGGGATAGGCGTTGCAGAACGGGCCGAGCAGCCGCGGCATGAAGTATTTGGTCGTGGTCACCGTGGCGATGCGCAGCCGACCTTGCTTGATGCCCTTGAGGTCGGCAATGGTCTGCTCGAACCGGCCCCAGGTCTCCAGCCAGCCGCCGCAGGTGGCGTACAGCGCCTCGCCGGCTTGCGTCAGGTAGATGCGCTTGCCGATCTGCTCGAGCAGCGGCAGCCCCACGGCCTCCTGCAGCAGCCGGATCTGCTTGGACACCGTGGGCTGGGTGACGTGCTGCTCATCGGCCGCACGCGAAAAGCTGCGCAAGCGTGCCACGGCCTCGAAGGTGCGCAATTGACGCAGGGTGACATGCAGCATCGGCTTCGCTCCCAAAAGTATAGCCTAAAGGCAATGGTTTTGATGATAACAATTCATTAGTTTTTTGATCTGGCTCTCCCTAGACTGCCTTCCTATTCAATGCGCGCCCAGTCCGCGACGCTGCAAACCCACCGAGGAGATTCCCATGACAGACTTCACCCCTGTTGTTTCTCCCGCCGTCGGCCTGGTGCCGCCGGCGGTGCTCTGGCTGGCCGGGCTGCTCGGCAGCCGCTGGGCAGCGACCCGGCCTGCCGCGGTCGCTCGCTTGAATACCGCAGCGGCCTGGGCTGCGTTTGCTGCGGCGGTGGGCATCGCCGCAGCGTTTGCGCTGCGGCCGCCGGTGGCGTGGAGCGCGTTTTCCATCGCTCTGCCCGGCCATGTCGGGGCGTTTTCGCTCAGCGTCTATCTGAACGCGGTCACCCTGGTGATGCTGCTGCTGGTGTCGTTCGTCGGCGTGATCGTCTCGCGCTTTGCGCGCACCTATCTCGACCGCGAGCCAGGACAGGGGCGGTTTCACCTGTGGCTGATGTGGACGCTGGCGGCGATCCTGACGCTGATCGTCAGCGGCAACCTGCTGCTGTTCGCGCTGGCGTGGATGGCCACCAGCCTGTGCCTGCACCAGTTGCTCACCTTCTACCGCGAGCGCCCGGCGGCGATGCTTGCGGCGCACAAAAAATTCGTCGCCAGCCGCATCGGCGATGCCGCGCTGCTGCTGGCGGTGCTGTTGATCGGCAGTCATCTGCACACGCTGGAACTGCCCGAGCTTTACACCCGGCTGGCCGTGCCGCTGCAGTCGCTGCCGCTGGGCCTGCAGGTGGCTGCGCTGCTGGTGGTGGCGAGTGCGGCGCTGAAGTCGGCGCAGTTTCCGCTGCACGGCTGGCTGATCCAGGTGATGGAGGCGCCCACGCCGGTGTCGGCGCTGCTGCACGCGGGCATTGTCAACGCCGGGGCGTTTCTGGTGCTGCGCATGAGTCCGCTGATGTCACAGTCGGCTCTGGCGCTGTCGGTGCTGGCGCTGGTCGGGCTGGTGACTCTGGCGCTGGCCGCGCTGGTCATGCTCACCCAGACCAGCATCAAGGTGTCGCTGGCCTGGTCGACCACCGCGCAGATGGGGTTCATGCTGCTCGAATGCGGCCTGGGGCTTTACAGCCTGGCGATGCTGCACCTGGTAGCGCACTCGCTGTACAAGGCGCATGCCTTTCTGGCCTCGGGCAGCGGGGTGGACGGCTTTCGTGCCCCGGCGGTGCGCTACGGCGGCGCGCAGCCCGGCTTGTTGCAGACGGTGGCCATGCTCGCGCTGGCGGCCGTGGTGTCGGTCGGGCTGGCGGCGGCGTTCGGGCTGGACTGGAGGCACGAGCCGGCGTTGATCGCCGCCGCGGTCATTGTGTCGGTGGCGACCGCGCAGCTGATGCTGCAAACCACCGCTGTGCTCGGCGCGGCGCAGTGGCTGCGCGCATTCGGGCTGGCTGCGGTGGTGTGCGCGGCCTATGACCTGTTGCACGCCGGGTTTGATGCGCTGCTGCGTGGCAGTGTGGTGCCGCTGCAGCCCGCCGCAGCTGCGGCACAGGTCTGGCTGGTGCCGTTGGTCATCGGCGTGTTCCTGCTGCTGCTGGCCGCGCAGCGGTTCATCTCCAGCAGCCCCTCGGCGCTGCGCCAGCGGCTGTGGGTGCACCTCTACAACGGCCTGTACATCGACGTGGCGATTACCCGCGTGCTGCAGCGCGCCTGGCCGTCGCCGACGCTGCAAACCACCTCCCCCGTTTCTACCGGAGCCTGACATGAACCTCACCGACGCCACCCAAGCCCTGACCGCCGCCGAGCAGCTCGACGCCCGCATCGACGCCGCCTGCGCACGCATCGCGCCACTGTGGCCGCTCAAGCACTTCGTCGCGGTCAACCCGTATTTCGGCCTGCGTGACCTGCACTTTCAGGATGCCTCCGACCTGCTGGCCCGGGTGGCCGGCAGCAGCCTGTATATGCCCTGGGACTACTGGCGCGAGCAGGTGGACAGCGGCCGCATCACGCCGGAGGATATCGACGAGGCGCTCACCCGCCTAGGCAGCGCGCTGGACGTGCAGGACGTGCTGCACACCCTGTCCACCCGCGCACCCAAGCCGCGGCTGGGCATGGCGCCGGTCAGCGTGATCCTTGAACGGGTCGAGGGCGGGCTGTGGTCCAGCTTTGTCACCGAGCGCATCAGCCTGCACTGCGCGGCGTATTTCGATCTCGGCCAAGCTTTTGTTGCCATGCCTTGGCGTGGGCAGGGTCTCTACGCCAGCTGGAAGGCCGCGGCAATGATCGACCGCAGCCCGGCAATGATGGGCCTGGGCGACTTTCGCACCGCGGTCGCTCGCCTGCCCGCACAGCCGCGCGAGGCGATCGCCTGGGCGATTGCGCAGCTGGAGATCCCCGACGCCGCGCTCGAGCGCTACTTGCATGCTGCGCTGCTGAGCATCAACGGCTGGGCGTCTTGGACGCGCTACCTGCGCTGGCAGGCCGAGCTGCAGGGGGGGCGCGACGACTCCATCGTCGATCTGCTGGCCATCCGGCTGATGTGGGACGTGCTGCTCTACCAGGAAAAACGCAGCTCGGCGCTGGTGGCGCGCTGGCATGACATGCTCGCTGCCAGCATGCGCCCGCCGTCGGCCAAGCGCCAGGCCGCTGCCGAGATCGACCGCATCGTGCTGCTGGCGATGGAAGTCGGGGTGCAGCGTCACATTGCCAAGGGGCTCAAGCGCTCCTCCCCGGCGAAACCGTCGCGGCCTGCGCTGCAGGCGGCGTTTTGCATCGATGTGCGCTCGGAGGTGTTCCGCCGCAGTCTGGAGACTGTGGCGCCGCAGGTGCAGACCGTGGGCTTTGCCGGGTTTTTCGGCATCTTCATCGAAGTGCTGCCGCTGGGCGCCGACAGCGGACGCATGCATGTGCCGGTGATCTTCAACCCGAGCTATTGCATCCCTGAGCAGGTCGAAGGCAGCGGCACGCCACATGTTGCGCAGCAGCGCCGCCAGCGCCTAGGTATGGCCAAGGCGTGGAAAGGCTTCAAGCTGTCGGCCGCGTCGTGCTTTTCCTTCGTCGAGGCCGCAGGCCTGATGTACGCCCCCAAGCTGCTGGCCAACAGCCTGGGCTGGTCGCGGCCGGTGCCCGATCCGGTGACCCAGGGGCTGGACTCGGGAACCTTCGCGCGGCTGCGGCCGGTCATTTCGGCGCACGGGGCGAACAGTTGCAGCCATGCGGGCCGGGTGCTGCCCGTGGGCATTCCCGAGGCCGACCGGGTGGACAACGCCGAGCGCATCCTGCGTGCCATGGGGTTGACCGAGCAGTTCGCCCGGCTGGTGTTGCTGGTCGGGCATGGCAGCACCACGGTGAACAACCCGCACGCCACCAGTCTGGACTGCGGCGCCTGTGCCGGGCAGACCGGCGAAGCCAGCGCGCGGGTGGTCGCCGCGCTGCTCAACCAGCCTTCGGTGCGTCAGGGGCTGCGAGCGCGCGGCATCGCCATCCCGCACGACACCTGGTTCCTGCCCGCGCTGCACGACACCACGACCGACGAGGTGCGGGTGTTCGATACCGACGATCTGCCCGAGACTTTGCGGGACGATCTGGCGCAGACCCGGCAGTGGCTGGAGCAGGCAGGCGACCTCACCCGCGTGGAGCGCGCCGCCTTCCTCGGCCTCACACACCTGCCCGACCACAAGGTGCATGCCGAGGTGCAGCGCCGCAGCCGCGACTGGGCGCAGGTACGGCCGGAATGGGCGCTGGCGAACAACGCCGCATTCATTGCCGCGCCGCGCCAGCGTACCGCCGGGCTCGACCTACAGGGCCGCGCCTTCCTGCATGACTATGTCTGGCAGCAGGACGCAGGATTCAAGATTCTGGAGCTGATCATGACCGCGCCCATGATCGTGGCCAACTGGATCAACCTGCAGTACTACGGCTCGGTAGTCGATGCTGCACGGCTGGGCAGCGGCAACAAGGTGCTGCACAACATCGTCGGCGGCGCGATCGGCGTGCTCGAGGGCAACGGCGGCGATCTGCGCGTGGGCCTGCCGCTGCAGTCGGTGCACGACGGAAAGCAGTGGATGCACGAGCCGGTGCGGCTGTCGGTGTTCCTCGAAGCACCGCAGGAGGCGATCGATGCCATCATCGCCCGGCACCAACTGGTGCGCGAACTGGTCGATGGCGGCTGGCTGCACATCCTGCAAATCGACCCCTCCGGCACCACCCATCGCCGCAAGGCCGCGGGGCACTGGGTGTGACGCTGAAAAACAAGAACCGCCCTGAAAGGGCGGTTCTTGTTGTCGGAGAAAACGGGATCGTCAGACCGAGAACGACGAGCCGCAGCCGCAGGTGGTCGTGGCGTTCGGGTTCTTGATCACGAACTGCGCGCCTTCGAGCCCTTCCTTGTAGTCGATTTCGGCGCCGATCAGGTATTGCAGGCTCATCGCGTCGATCAGCAGGGTGACGCCGTTCTTGACCATTTGCGTGTCATCCTCGTTGATCGCTTCGTCGAAGGTGAAGCCGTACTGGAAGCCCGAGCAGCCGCCGCCCTGCACGAACACGCGCAGCTTCAGATCGGGATTGCCTTCCTCGTCGATCAGCTCCTTGACCTTGGCCGCGGCGCTGTCGGTGAACAGCAGCGGCGCCGGCGGGGCGGCCATTTCGGCGGTGGGGGCGGTGTCAGGCATGGCGCTCATGGGCTTCTCCTTGAATGGAATTTAATTTTAGTGCCGCGCAAGACCCTGCGGTGCGTCAGGGCAGTACCGCCAGACCGTCCAGTCCTGTGGTTTCCGGCAGGCCGAACATCACGTTCATGTTCTGCACCGCCTGACCCGACGCCCCCTTGGTCAGGTTGTCCTGCGCCACCAGAATCATGGCGGTATCTGGCCGCGGCTTGTGCACCGCGATGCGCAGTACATTGGCGCCGCGCACTGAGCGGGTTTCGGGCGTGCTGCCGGCGGGCAGCACATCGACGAATGGCTCCTGCGCGTAGAACTGGGTGTACAGCGCTTGCAGATCGGTCGCCTGTCCTTCGGGCGTCAGCCGGACATAAAGGGTGGAGTGCATGCCGCGGATCATCGGTGCCAGATGCGGCACGAACAGGCAGTCCACCGCGCGGCTGTCCGCAGCGACACCGGCGATGCGGCGCAGTTGCTCGTTGATTTCCGGGCCGTGGCGGTGGCCCCCCACGCCGTAGGCCTTGAAATTGTCGGACGCCTCGCTGAACAGAAAGCCGATTTCCGCTTTGCGCCCCGCGCCGGACACGCCCGACACACATTTGGCCACCAGATGATCGGTCTCGACCAACCCCGGCGTGCGCAGCAGCGGTGCAAACCCGAGCTGCACCGTGGTCGGATAGCACCCTGGATTGGCCACGATGCGCGCTTGGGCGATCGCCGCGCGGTGCAGCTCGGGTAGGCCGTACACCGCCTCCTGCAGCAGTTCCGGGCAGGCGTGCTCCATGCCGTACCACCGGGTGAATTCAGCGACGTTTTTAAGCCGGAAGTCGGCGGCCAGGTCGATCAGCCGCACTCCGGCGTCGACCAGCCGGCGCGCCTGGGCCATCGCCACACCGTGCGGGGTGGCGAAGAAGACCACATCGCAGGTGTGCAGCGGCGCCTCGTCCGGGGTGGAGAACACCAGATCGACCTGCCCGCGCAGGCTGGGAAACAGCTCGGCCACCGGCATGCCCGCTTCCTTGCGCGAGGTAATCGCCACCAGCCGCGCCTGCGGATGGCGTGCCAGCAGGCGCAACAACTCCACTCCGGTGTAGCCGGTGCCGCCAACGATGCCGATGCGCAGAGGATTCATGGTGCGGGTTAGATTCAAAACCCTCATGGTATGCGCAGAAGGACTTGATCAGTGTTGCCCCAAATTCCGGAAATCGCGGTGCCGGGGCGCAGCTTTGCGACAATAGCCGATGGACCGACCCCGGCGGCTTGCCGGGATGCCGATGCTTCTCACCCTTTCCGACAGCCCATGAATTTCATTTCCATTGCCCATGCCCAAGCGACCACCCCGGCGCCCAGCGCCGGCTCCACGCTGATGAGCCTCCTGCCCATCATCGTGATGTTCGTCATTCTCTACTTCGTCATGCTGCGGCCGCAGATGAAAAAGCAAAAGGAGCTGCGCGCCATGCTCGCGGCGCTGGCCAAGGGCGACGAGGTGGTGACTGCTGGTGGCCTGGTGGGCAAGATCACCAAGGTCGGTGAGAACTACATCGGCCTTGAAATCGCTCCGAACACCGAAGTGCAGGTACAGCGTAGCGCCGTGACCATGGTGCTGCCCAAGGGCACGATCAAGAGCAGTATGTGATCGCACCGCACGGCCGCACGCCTGCGCGCACCACACCGCACGGGCCGGGCCTGCGCGGTTTTTCTTTCGACGCCGCAGCGCATGCGCGGCCGAATCGAGGTTGTTGCTATGAATCGCTATCCTTGGTGGAAATATCTCATCATGGTCGTCGTGCTGGTGGTGGGCGTGATCTACGCGCTGCCCAACCTGTACGGCGAGTCGCCCGCGGTGCAGATTTCCGGCATTGGCGGCAGCAAGGTGGACAACGTCCTGCTGCAAAAGGGCGAGCAGATTCTCGATGCCGCCGGGCTCAAGCCCGAATCGGCCGACTTCAACGGCACCACGGTGAATTACCGCTTCAGCAACACCAGCGTGCAGCTCAAGGCGCGCGACGTGCTGGCGCGTGCGCTCAACCCCAACCCGGCCGATCCACACTACGTCGTCGCGGTCAATCTGCTGTCGCGCTCGCCGCAGTGGCTGAAGGCGCTTGGCGCGCATCCGATGTATCTGGGTCTGGACCTGCGCGGCGGGGTGCACTTTTTGCTGCAGGTCGACATGCAGGCCGCGGTGCACAAAAAGCTCGACTCGATCGTCGGCGAGCTGCGGCGCGCGCTGCGTGACAAGGACGCGCGCTACACCAAGCTCGAGCGCGTCGGCGACAGCATCCAGGGGGTGTTCGTCGATGCCGCGGCGCTCGATGCCGCGCGTCAGCTCATCGCGCGCGAACACCCCGACCTGCAGATCGCCGCGCAGCCTCCAGCCGGGCCAAACAGCCTGAGCGCAACGCTGACCCCGGCGGCGGTCAAGCAGGAGGAGGAGTATGCGATCAAGCAGAACATCCAGACGCTGCACAACCGCATCAACGAGCTCGGCGTGGCCGAGCCCATCATCCAGCAGCAGGGGCGTGACCGCGTCGTGGTTGAGCTGCCGGGCATCCAGGACGTGGCGCGTGCCAAGGACATCCTCGGCCGCACCGCCTCGCTCGAGGTGCGCATGGTCGACGACAGTCCGGCGGCGCTGGCCGCGCTCGCCGGCCAGGGGCCGTTGCCACCCGGTGACCAGATCTTCCCCGAGCGCGGCGGCGGCAAGCTCGTGGTCAAGCGCGAGGTGCTGCTCACCGGCGACAACCTGACCGACGCGCAGCCCGGCTTCGACCAGCAAACGAACGAGCCGGCGGTGTTCCTTACCCTCGACTCCAAGGGCGCGCGGATCTTTCAGGATGTCACCCGCGAAAACATCGGTAAGCGTACCGCGATGATCCTGTTCGACCGCGGTCGCGGTGAGATCGTCACCGCCCCGGTGATCCGCAGCGAGATCGCCGGCGGCCGGGTGCAGATTTCAGGCAACATGACCGTGCAGGAGGCCAACGACACTGCGCTACTGCTGCGCGCGGGTGCGCTGGCTGCGCCGATGACCATTGTCGAGGAGCGTACCGTCGGCCCTAGCCTGGGTCAGCAGAACATCAACCAGGGCTTTCATTCGGTGACCTGGGGTTTTGTCGCCATCGTTGTGTTCATGTCGGCCTACTACATGTTCTTCGGCGTGGTGTCGTCCATCGCACTGGCGGTCAACCTACTGCTGCTGGTGGCGGTGCTGTCGATGCTGCAGGCCACGCTCACCCTGCCGGGCATCGCCGCGATGGCGCTGGCGTTGGGCATGGCGATCGACTCCAACGTGCTGATCAACGAGCGCATCCGCGAGGAACTGCGCAACGGCGCCAGCCCGCAGGCAGCGATCTTCCACGGCTACGAGCGCGCCTGGGCCACCATCTTCGACTCCAACGTCACCACCCTGATCGCCGGGGTCGCGTTGCTGATCTTCGGCTCCGGCGCGGTGCGCGGCTTTGCCGTGGTGCATGTGCTGGGCATTCTGACCTCGATGTTCTCAGCGGTGTTCTTTTCGCGCGGCGTGATCAACCTCTGGTATGGGCGCAAGCGGCGTCTGCACAGCATTTCCATCGGCCAGGTCTGGAAGCCCGAGGCCGCCGCGCCGGCGGCATCTGCGGCGACCGATGTCGCCGGCCACGCAGCTGGCGTCGGCAAGTCGCTCGACGCGCCCCGGCCACGCAGTACCAAACCCCGCCGCAAGCTGCACTGAACCCGCACCGGCCCACTGACCCTCCATCCAAGGCACACCATGGAATTTTTCAGAATCAGGCGTGACATTCCGTTCATGCGCCATGCGCTGGTGTTCAACATCATCTCGGCGCTGCTGTTCGTCGCCGCGATCGGCCTGCTGCTGACCCGCGGGCTCAATCTGTCGATCGAGTTCACCGGCGGCACGGTCATGGAAGTCGGCTACCCGCAGGGGGCCAATATCGACGCCATCCGCGCGACCCTTGCCAGGCTCGGCCACGCCGATGCGCAGGTGCAGGCTTACGGCAATGCCAACGACGTGGTCATCCGCCTGCCGCTGCACAAGGGCCAGACCAGCTCGGAGCAGAGTGCCAAGGTCATGACCGGGCTGCTCGCTGCCGACCCGCAGGCCCAGTTGCGCCGCACCGAATTCGTCGGTCCGCAGGTCGGCTCCGAACTGGCCAGCCACGGCCTGCAGGCGCTGGCACTGGTGGTAGTGGGCATCGTGCTCTATCTGGCAGTGCGCTTCGAGTGGAAGTTCGCCGTGGCGGCAGTACTGGCCAATCTGCACGACGTGATCATCGTGCTTGGCTTTTTCGCGCTGTTCCAGTGGGAGTTCTCGTTGCCGGTGCTCGCTGCAGTGCTCGCGGTGCTGGGCTACTCGGTCAACGAATCGGTGGTGATTTTCGACCGGGTGCGCGAAAACTTCCGCAAGTACCGCAAGTACACCACCATGCAGGTGATCGACAGCGCCATCACCAACACCACCAGCCGCACCATCATCACCCACGGCTCGACGCTGGCAATGGCGTTCTCGATGTTTTTTTTCGGCGGCCCGGCGCTGCACTACTTTGCGCTGGCGCTGATCATCGGCATTTCGATGAGCATCTACAGCTCGGTGTTCGTTGCCGCGGCGCTGGCGATGTGGTTTGGGGTCAAGCGCGACGACCTGATCAAGCCCGGCGGCAACAAGCCCAGCGGCAGTCGCAACGACCCGAACGCCGGCGCGGTGGTCTGAACCCGTCCAGGCAACAAAAAGCCAGCGCGCGCTCAAGCCCTTCGCTTAACGAGTTCAAGCAAGGGGCTGGAGACGGTCTTTCCAAATTACCGAACCGGGAGTATGCCGCTCGGCACGGCGCCATTCGTACAGCCAGGCCGCGGGCAGCACAAGGGCGCCCGGTCGACGAAAGGCGCAAAGAGGCGGGTCAGCTCCTCGGCGACGCGAAGGTTGCTCTGAAGGGGGTTGGAGAGACCAAGAAAACCGCCCCGTCAGTCGCTGAACTGACGGGCCAGTATGCCGATCAGGCCCTGCTTTTCGACAGGTGAGGCGAGGGGCTTGGCGCAGGGCGGGCTTTTCTGTTCCGCAGCGTAGGCGATCAGTTGAAGCTGAACGACTGACTGTCGCCGTTGATCGCCCGATAGGCTGCGGTGTAGTCGCTTGACACCGTGCCTAGGTTCGGGCCATACCAATTCAGCAGATTGGCGCCGTAGGGGTCGTCGGTGTTGTTGCCGTTGGGCGCCATGGTGGCCAGGTATTGCTCGACGCCGAGCATGGCCTTGCCGTAGGTGCCATTGGGGTCGGTGGCCGGATTGCCGGGAACGGCGGTGGTCAGATTGGTCACACCGTTGATGCGGAGCTGCGTGGCGATATTGTCCAGATTGCCCTGATAGGTGGCCACGGTGAAACCGTTGATCGGGTTGGAGCGGGCCACGGCAAAGGTGGTCAGCGGGGTGATGTTGGTCGATACCGTGCCGCCGCCGCCCACGTTGATCACGGCCTGCAGCGTGGTGTTGGTGGCGATGAAGTAGTTGGCCGGCGCCGTCGAGGTATTGCCCGCCAGGTTCAGCGCGGTCGAGGTGAGCTGGTTCAGGGTGTAGCTCTTGAGCGATGCGCTGCTGGCGCCGAACTGGTAGCTGCCCAGTGTTGCCTGCAGCAGCACCGGGCCATAGACGCCGTTGATCAGGTTGAAGCTGAAGCTGCCGTTGGCCCCGGTGGTCTGGCAGGTCGCCGCCGGGCTGTTGAAATAGGTGTAGGGCGCGGTCAGGGTGGAGATGGTGTAGAGCGGTGAGCCGTTGGCGAGAAAGGCATACGCGCACACCGTGGCCCCCGAGACTGGCCCGCCCGAGGTGTCTCCGGGGTATTGCGGGCCCATCAGCACCTGCCCGGTGACGACCGAGCCGTCGTACTGACTGCTGGCACCGCCGCCGCAGGCGGCGAGGGTCAGGCTGCCGAGCAGCGCGGCGCTCAGGCGGATGCGGAGTCTGGAAAATGGCATCGGAGGTCTTTCAGGAACTGTGGGAACGGCAAGCTGAGGCGACCGGCTGCGGGCATGGGGCCAGAGCGGCTTAGTGCACCACGCGGTTTTCCGCTTCGACGAACAGCTCGTCGAGGATGAGGGCGTCTGGCTCCTCGTCCAGGCGCCAGAAAATCATCAGCACGATGGTCTTGAGGTGTTCCAGCGGTAGCGGCTGCATGCCGGTGGCCAGCGCGCGCTCGATGGTGAGTTCGCGCAGGTGCGGCTTGAGCACTCCGGCGGTTTCGAGGAAGTTCAGGTAGCCGATGGCCTCCATGCCCAGGCAGTCGAGCTCCTGCTGGGCGTACAGGCGCATGGATGTGGCGCCTTGCGCCTGCTGGGTCTGCAGTCCACTCACGGCATCGTCGAGCCCGCGTAGCCAGTCCAGCGCGTCGTGGATGTCGTCACTCTCGAAACCGGCGGCGCTGAGCTTGCGCGTGAGCTGGCCGAACTCTGGGCAGGCCTGCGGGTGCCAGTAGGACTCGTAAAGATACATAAGGATGTCGAACATGCGGCCATTCTATGCACAGCGCGTGGCCGGTCTGGTAGCCGGTGCATTGTGTCGTTGCGGCCATGGAAATGGCCCGCAGGTGCCCTCAGACGCGGGCGATGCGCTGGAAGCGGCCGCCGGGCAGGCGGGCGACATGGCCCTGCAGCTCCAGCTCGAGCAAACGAGCGCCCAGCCGGTCTGCGGGCCAGCCGGTGCGGGCGGCCAGATCGTCGAAGTCGCGAATGTCGTAGCCCAGCGCACGCAGGATGTCGCAGTCGGGCGCGCCGGCGGCGGCGCTGTCCGGTGATTGCTCCGGGGCCTGGGTAGCAGCGACAGGCAGGGTATCCCAGCCGAATTCCTCGAGCACGTCCTGCGCGGTTTCCACCAGCTTGGCGCCTTCGCGGATCAGGCGGTGGCAGCCGTGTGCCAGCGGGTTGTGGATCGAGCCGGGCATGGCGAACACCTCACGCCCCTGCTCGCCGGCCAGGCGCGCGGTGATCAGCGAGCCCGAGTGCGTGGCCGCCTCGACCACCAGCACACCGCGGGACAGCCCGCTGATCAGGCGGTTGCGCCGCGGGAAATTGCCTTTCGACGGAGACGTTCCCAGCGGAAATTCGGACAGCAGCAGCCCACGCTCGGCCACCGCATGCGCCAGATCGCGGTGGCGCGGCGGATAGACGCGGTCGCAGCCGGTGCCGAGCACGGCGATGGTCGATCCGGCCTGTTCGCCGGTGGCCGCCAGCGCCCCGCGATGCGCCGCCGCGTCGATGCCCAGGGCAAAGCCGGAGACGATGGTCACCCCCGCCGCGCTGAATGCCCGGGCGAAGGCATGGGCATCGCGCTCGCCCTGCGCCGTGGGGGTGCGGGCGCCGACCATCGCCAGCAGCCTGGGTGCGCGCAACAGCCCGGCGTCGCCCTGGGCGTAGAGCAATGGTGGCGGATCGCTGATGTCGAGCAGGCTCGACGGGTAGGCCGGATCGTCCAGGGTGATGCAGGCATGGCCGGGCTGGGCGGCCCATTCCAGCGTGCGCGCGATGAGGTCTTGTGTCTGGCGATCGGGTTCGGCCAGCAATGCGCTGGCGACCGCGGTGCCGGCCGCGCGCGCAAGCGCGGCATGCGAGGACTGAAAAATCCGCTGCGGCGTTCCGAAGGTCTGGAGCAGTTGCCGGGCGGTGAACGCGCCCACGCCCGGGGTCTGCATCAACCGCAGCCAGTGGGCTAGATCGTCGTCAGCAGCCATGCGCCGTCACGCTGGGGCAACACCTGCACAGCGATACTGGTCAGGAGCGGTCAAGGCTGGGTGAAGCGGTCCGCCACTTCGACCGGTTCGTCCGCCGACAGGATGAGCGCGTAGGCCACGTGCTGGAAGGTGCGGAACACCATCATCAGGCCGATGCGACGGTCGGGGATTTCGATGTCTGGCTTGCCGGGCGCGGTGACGTCCTTGACCATGCGGCTGCTGTGCCACAGGGCCAGCACATCGCCGCGCTCCAGGCCGTCGTTCGCTCCGCGGTTGAGCGCGACCACGCTGTTCTTCGCGCCCATGTTCAGGTCACCATAGATCGACACGACCTCCCCACTGACCGGCTTGGCCGGCGCGTGCGGGGCGTAGTTCAGATACTCGCGCGGCGGCGCGATCACCAGCCGGTCGCCCACACCCACTTCGCGCTCGATGCCGTCCACTCGGAACACCGATACTGCATCCGGCCCAGAAGGTGGCTGCGCTAGGCTGGTGGTGCCCAGATATTCGGCCTGATAGGCGATGATCTTCTTGGTCTGCGGATCGATCAGCGGTTTGGCCGGACGGTAGAGCTGATAGCGTGTGGCCTTGCTCACATCACCGCGCACATACACCTGTGTGCCGGGCGAGGCCATGGTGTGACCCTTGGGCAGCGCAACGATGCGCGGCGAGGCGTCCAGCGTGTCGGGCTCGACGATCAGCGGCTGGGCGAGGAACGGGCCGATCAGCTCGGGCGAGATGGTGGGAATGCCCTCGGGCGGCAGCGGCGAGGATTCGACCTGCGGATTGAGCTTGACCGTCGGGATGCCCTGATTGTCGCCGCCCAGGCTCAGACTGGCGCGGCCGCCCGAGATGTTGAGGTAGAGCACCTGTCCGGGGAAAATCCAGTGCGGATTGCGGATCTGCTGCAGATTCATGCCCCAGAGCTTGGGCCAATCCCAGGGCTTGCGCAGATACATGCCGGAAATGGCCCACAGCGTGTCACCGCGCTTGACCGTATAGCGCGACGGCGCGTTCGGCGCGAGTTCGGAAACCGGCACCCCGGTCTGCGCGGTCAGCTCGGCCAGTGCACGCTGAGCCGGCGCCACCGGGTAGTTGGGCAGGCCATGCAGTGATGGTGCGGATGCAGCGCTGGCCGGGAGGTCTGCGGCGCGGGCTGCAGCAAGTGGCAACGCGCTGCACAAAAGCAGCGCGGCGGTCAGGGCATGATGCCGCAATGGGTGAAGGAAAGCCTGTCTGAGCATGGCGCATGTCCCCAGATTGAACCCGTGGCCACAACCGGTGCGGTGTGGTTTTTTGAATCTGCCCCCCGTGGAAGTTTGCGACTCCAGGGCTGTCTGTGAAGAAACTGGCTGACATTGTGCATGCAACACCTTGACGCGGCAATCGAATCGCGGTCTGCACGCGGTCGGCAGTTGCAAGAATGTTGCGGCGCTGGCCGGCGATCGATGGTGCCTCCCACCCGCTATGGAAAAGTCTAAAATTAGCAGCGTGAAAGAGCTGACCATCCTCCAATATCCCGACCCGCGTCTTCACACCGTGGCCAAGCCGGTCGCGGTGGTCGACGATCGGGTGCGCGCCCTGGTCGCGGCGATGTTCGACGTGATGTACAAGGCCAATGGGGTTGGGCTCGCTGCGACCCAGGTCGATGTGCACGAACGCATCATCGTGATGGATACCTCCGAGGAGCGCAACAGGCCGGTGGTGCTGATCAACCCGGAAATCCTGCGCCGCAGCGACGAGGACAAGGAATGGGAGGAGGGCTGCCTATCGGTTCCCGGCATTTACGACAAGGTCGTGCGCCCGGCCGCTGTGCGGGTGCGTGCGCTCGACATCAACGGCGAGCCTTTCGAGATGGACGCCGATGGCCTGACCGCCGTGTGCATCCAACATGAGATGGATCACCTGCAGGGCAAGGTGTTCGTCGACTATCTCTCGCCGCTCAAGCGCAGCCGCATCAAGACCAAGATGCTCAAGCGGCAGAGGCAGGCGGCTTGAGCACACCCAGCGCCACCGCGCCGACCCGGCGCCTGCGCGTGGCGTTTGCCGGCACCCCGGAATTCGCTGCACAGGCGCTGCGTGCCATCGTGCAGGCCGGTTATGCGGTGCCGCTGGTGCTCACCCAGCCCGATCGCCCGGCCGGACGCGGCCTGAAGCTGCAGGCCAGCGCGGTCAAGCAGGTGGCGCAGGCCGCGGGGCTTGCGCTGATCCAGCCACTGGGCCTGCGGCTCGACGGGCGCTATGCCGATCAGGCCCGGGCCGCACATGCGGCGCTGCGCGCTACGGCGCCGGACGTGCTGGTGGTGGCGGCCTACGGGCTGATCCTGCCGACCTCGGTGCTGACCTTGCCGCGCCTGGGCTGTGTGAACATTCACGCCTCGCTGCTGCCGCGCTGGCGCGGTGCGGCGCCGATCCAGCGGGCGATCGAGGCCGGCGATGCCCAGACCGGCATCACCCTGATGCAGATGGACGCCGGGCTGGATACCGGCGACATCCTGCTGGCAAGGGCGCTGCCGATTACGAACGGCGACACTGCGGCCACGCTGCACGACCGACTGGCCGCGCTGGGCGCCGAACTGATCGTGCAGGGGCTCGATCTGCTCGCGCGCGGAGCCCTCGAGCCACGGCCGCAACCGCAGGATGGTGTGACCTACGCCCCCAAGATCGCCAAATCCGAGGCCGCGCTCGACTGGGCCCAGCCCGCCGCGGCGCTGGCGCGGCGGGTGCGCGCGTTCACCCCTTGGCCCGGAACGCAGTTTGCGCTGCCCGACGGGCGCATCATCAAGGTCGGGGCGGCGCATGCGATCGAACTCTCGGCGGATCCGCAGCACCGTTCTGCCGGCACGGTGCTGCGGGCGCAGGCCGACGGTCTGGATGTGCGCTGCAGCGTCGGTGCGCTGCGCATCACACGCCTGCAAAAACCTGGCGGCACCATGCAGGATGTGGCACAGTGGCTGCAGAGTGCGGATCTGGCAGAGGGCATGACATTGCCGCTGCCGCCGGCGCAGGCGGCTTGAACCCAGATCGTCCATTGGGCGCACCTGCGGTGCTTTTGGGTGCATGATGCGGCGCACTGGTGCGTCCCCCAAACCCCAATGAACAATCTGGGTTGAACTTTCGACAGGCTGCACAATCTGTGGTGTGTTGTATCCAAACGTATCGGAGAACCCCATGTTCAACATCATGAAAACCGCCATCCTGATGGCTGCGATCACCGCCCTGTTCGTGGTCATCGGCTCCTTGCTCGGCGGTCAGCAGGGCATGGTGCTGGCGCTGCTGTTTGCCTTGGGTATGAATTTCTTCAGCTACTGGTTCAGCGACAAGATGGTGCTGAGGATGTATCACGCGCAGGAGGTCGATGCCAGCAGCGCGCCGCAGTTTTACGGTTTGGTGCAAGAGCTCGCGCAGCGCGCCGGTCTGCCGATGCCGCGGGTCTATCTCATCGAGGAAGACGCGCCCAACGCCTTTGCCACCGGGCGCAACCCGGAACATGCCGCGGTGGCCGCAACCACCGGTCTGCTGCGCGTGCTCAGCGCGCGCGAGCTGCGCGGCGTGATGGCGCATGAACTGGCGCATGTGAAGCATCGTGACATCCTCATTTCCACCATTTCGGCGACGATGGCCGGTGCGATCTCGGCGCTGGCGAACTTTGCGATGATCTTTGGGGGGCGGGATTCCGAGGGGCGGCCGACCAACCCGGTGGCCGGCATTGCCGTGGCTCTGTTGGCGCCGCTGGCAGCCAGTTTGATCCAGATGGCGATCTCGCGCGCCCGCGAATTCGAGGCCGACCGTGGCGGTGCCGAGATTTCGGGCGATCCGCAGGCGCTGGCCTCAGCGCTGCAGAAAATCGAAGCCTATGCCCGCGGCGTGCCGTTCGTCGCGGCCGAGGAGCACCCGGCAACCGCGCAGATGATGATCCTCAACCCGCTGCACGGCGGCGGTATCGCCAGGCTGTTCAGCACCCATCCGTCCACCGAGGAGCGCGTGGCCCGGCTGCTGGAGATGGCGCGTCAGGGCAGCATGCGCGCCTGGCAGGGCTGAGTGTCCCGGCTGAGCCGCCCTAGGGTCTGCGGTCGGGCCGCAGCCCCTCTAGCGCGCTGTCGATGACCACCCCGGCGATGCTGTAGAGAATCGATCCGATCAACGCCGCGCCGAAGCTGCGCACGGCAAAGCCGTCGATCATCCCCGAGGCAGCGTAGAACATCAAGGCGTTAAGAACGAACAGGAACAGGCCGAGGGTGAGAATGGTGATCGGCAGGGTGAGAATGAACAAAATCGGCCGCACCAGGGTGTTGAGCAGACCGATGAGCAGCGCCGCCCACATCGCCGCGGCAAAACCCGCCACCTGCACGCCGCTGTAGAGATACGCCACGGCCAGTAGCGCACAGGCAGACAACAGCCACTTCAACAGCAGTTTGAGCATGACGGGCTCCTCGAAGGTCAGCGGTCGGCAGCCAGGCGCCTGGCCAGCGCGGCGGCCAAGCCGGTGTAGCTCGCCGGGGTCAGGGTGAGCAGGCGCTGCCGGTCGGCTTCGGGAAGGTTCAGCCCAGCAATGAAGGCGCGCATCGACTCTTCGGTGATGGCCTTGCCGCGGGTGAGTTCCTTGAGCTGCTCGTAGGGATTGGGCAGGCCGTGGCGACGCATCACGGTCTGCACCGGCTCGGCCAGCACCTCCCAAGCCGCGTCCAGGTCTTCGGCCAGGCGCTCGGAGTTGACCAGCAGCTTGTCCAGCCCACGCAGCAGCGCATCCCAGGCCAGCACGCTGTGGCCGAGCGCCACACCCATGTTGCGTAGCACGGTGGAGTCGGTCAGGTCGCGCTGGAAGCGCGAGATCGGCAGCTTGTCGCTCAGGTGCCGCAGCAGGGCGTTGGCGATGCCCAGATTGCCCTCGGCATTCTCAAAATCGATCGGGTTGACCTTGTGCGGCATGGTCGATGAGCCGATCTCGCCCGCCTTGGTCTTTTGCTTGAAATAACCCCAGGAGATGTAGCCCCAGATGTCGCGGCTGAGATCGATCAGGATGGTGTTGGTGCGGGCCACGGCGTCGAACAGCTCGGCCATGGCGTCATGCGGCTCGATCTGGATGGTGTAGGGGTTGAAGTGCAGCCCGAGCGATTCGACCACCCGGCGCGAAAAAGCTTCCCAGTCCACCTCCGGATAAGCGGCGATGTGCGCGTTGTAGTTGCCGACCGCGCCGTTCATCTTGGCGGTAAGCTGCACCCCCTCGATGGCGGCAATGGCGCGCTGCAGGCGGTGCGCCACGTTGGCGAACTCTTTGCCCAGGGTGGTGGGGCTGGCGGTCTGGCCGTGGGTGCGCGAGAGCATCGGCTGCTCGGCCAGCTCGGCAGTCAGATCGAGCAGGCGGCCGAGCACCCGCCGCAGCAGCGGCAGCAGCACTTCGCGCCGGGCGCCGCTGAGCATCAGCCCGTGCGCGGTGTTGTTGATGTCTTCCGAGGTGCAGGCAAAGTGGAAGAATTCGGCATGCTCCTTCACCCCGGCCAGGTGTGCGGTCTGCGCCTTCAGCCAGTATTCCACCGCCTTGACATCGTGATTGGTGGTTCGCTCGATGGCCTTGATCTGCGCCGCCTGTGCGCTGCCGAAACCCGCCACCAGCGCGTGTAGCGCGGCGCGTGCCGTCGCTGGCAGTGCGGGGAATTCGGGCAGCCCCAGATCGGATAGGCCAATGAACCAGGCCACCTCGACCTGCACGCGGCAGCGCATCAGTGCGGCTTCGGACAGGTGCGGGCGCAGGCTGTCGACCTTGGTGCTGTAGCGCCCGTCCAGCGGGCTGAGGGCGTCCAGGACGGACACGTCGGCGGGTTGTGGATTCGTGCTCATCGGGCCATTGTAGAAAGCGCTGCGCAGCTGGAAGGCAGTGCTTTGCCGTTGTGATGCGTTGATATACTGCAGCGCCTTTTCACCGCAGCTCCAGAACATGAAACTCATCGGTTCCCTGACCAGCCCCTATGTGCGCAAGGTGCGCATCATGCTGGCCGAGAAAAAGATCGACGCCAAGTGGGAAGAGGAAAACGTCTGGGCGGATTCGACGCAGATCATGCGGTACAACCCGCTGGGCAAGGTGCCCTGCCTGGTGCTCGACGACGGCGAGGCGATTTTCGACTCGCGCGTGATCGTGGAATATCTCGACACCCTCACCCCCGTGGGCAAGCTGATCCCGGCGGGCGGGCGCGAGCGCGCCGAGGTGCGCACCTGGGAGGCGTTGGCCGACGGTGTGATGGACGCCGCCGCCACCGCGCGGCTGGAGCAGACCTGGCCCGGCCGCACCGAGGCGCAGCGCTGCCCGGCGTGGATCGCGCGGCAGATGGGCAAGGTCGAGTCGGGCATCAAGGCCATGTCGCATGGTCTGGGTGACAAGCCGTTTTGCTGCGGCAACCATCTGAGCCTGGCCGACATCGCCGTGGGCGCGGCGCTGGGCTATGTGGAATTTCGCTTTCCCGAACAGGGCTGGCAGCAGCAGTATCCGAACCTCGCCAAGCTGTACGACAAGCTGATGCAGCGCCCGTCGTTCCGCGATACGGTGCCGCCGCAGGGCTGAGCAGCGCCAGACTTCAAGCCCTCAGCGCCGCCTCCAGCGCCCAGCGTAGGGCGAACGCAGCCGCTTGCAGCCGGACTGTGCTGCGGTCGCCGTCGAACAGCATCCGACGGGTCTGGCCGTGCGGTGCGGGGCTGTCGCACCGGGCTAGTCCGAACCACACCGTGCCCACTGGCTTGTCCGGTGTGCCGCCGTCCGGCCCGGCGATGCCGGTGATCGCCACCGCCAGATCGGCCCCGGCCCGGTGCAGCGCGCCCTGCGCCATCGCCGCAGCCACCTCGGCGCTGACCGCGCCGACCCGGGGAAACAGCGCGGCATCGACCCCGAGCATGTCGGTCTTGGCAGCGTTGCTGTAGGTGACGAAGCCGCAGTCGAACCAGTTGCTCGACCCAGCCACGCTGGTCAGCGCGGCGCAGACCAGGCCGCCGGTGCACGATTCGGCGGCGGTTACGCGCCAGCCGCGTTTACGCAGCGCGGCGCCGAGCTGTTCGGCCAGCGGCTGCAGGGCGGCGAAATCTGGTGGCGGCATGGTGCGCTGCGTTCAGAACGCGGCGAACAGCCGAATGCCCAGCGCCATCACCAGCAGGGTGAAGGCGGCGGCGATCAGGTCGTCGAGCATGATGCCCAGGCCGCCATGCACATGCCGGTCGGCCCAGCCCACCGCCAGCCACTTGCCCGCGTCGAACGCGCGAAACAGCAAAAAGGCGGCCAGCTGCTCGGCCCCGCCCGCCGGGGTGATCAACAGCAGCACCAGCCAGAAGGCGATGATCTCGTCCCACACCACCGGAGAGGGATCGTCCAGCGCGAGCGCGCGAGCGGTGTGGCCGCAAGCCCAGATGCCGACCAGTGCACCCGCGGCGATCAGCACGGCCCAGACCTGCGGGCCGAGCCAGATCGACAGCAGATCGAAGCTGACCCAGGCGAACAGCGTGCCCGCCGTGCCCGGGGCGATCGGCGACAGCCCGCTACCAAAGCCGAGGGCAAGCAGATGCAAGGGATTGCGCCACAGAAAGCGCCAGTCGGCGCGCGGGGGCGCGGCCGCAGCAGGGGCAGGAGTGGTCATGGAGCAATGAAGTCAGGCGGTGCGGAAATGATCGAAGCCCGCATAGACATTGTCCAACACCTGCCCGCCCGCGTCGACTAGTCGCAGCCCCGGCTGCGCCGCGATGCGGCCGATGCGCGTGACCGCGGTGGCCGTCTGAGCTGCAGCCGCCCGTACCGCGTCGCGCGCGGCTGACGGTGCGGTGAACAGCAGTTCGTAGTCGTCGCCACCGGCGAGCTGGCACAGACGGCGGCGCTGCAGCGGCTGCGCACGCAGCGCCGCGCTGGCCGGGCAGGCGTCGGCATCGACCGTGGCACCCACCCCGCTGCGCCGCAGGATGTGGTCGAGATCGGCGAGCAGACCATCGGACACGTCGATCGCGGCATGCGCGACGCCACGCAGTGCCAGACCCAGCGCGACCCGCGGTGTCGGCCGGTCCATGCGGGCCAGGGTCGCGGCCTGATCCGCGGTATCCAGCGCCCATTCGCCCAGGCGATGCCCGAGCGCCAGCCGCGCATCGCCCACCGTACCCGACACCCAGAGATCGTCCCCCGGCTGCGCTGCGCTGCGCAGCAGCGCTTGCCCTTGCGGCACGGTGCCGAGCACGGTCAAACACAGATTGCGCGGCCCGCGGGTGGTGTCGCCGCCGACCAGTTCGATGGCGTGCGCGTCGGCCAGCGCGAACAGCCCGCGGGCGAAGGCGCCCAGCCAGGCGGCGTCGGCCTGCGGCAGCGCTAGCGCCAGGGTGAAGGCCAGCGGCTGCGCGCCGATCGCGGCCAGATCGGACAGATTGACCGCAAGCGCCTTGTGCCCCAGCGCCTCGGGGTCAGCGCCGGGCAGGAAATGACGGCCTTCGACGAGCATGTCGCTGGACACGGCCAGTTGCTCGCCCGCGGCGGGCGCGGGCAGCAGCGCGCAGTCGTCGCCCACGCCCACCGCGGCGCGGCGCACCGGCCGGGTGAAAAAACGGGCAATCAGGTCGAATTCGCCAGGCGTAGCGGTCATGGAAGGCGGTGCAAGAGCGCGGTGCGTGCGCGGCATGTTCGCACAACAGCGCATGGACAGTCTCCTAGAATCGATCGCTTGCGCGGCGACAAGATGCGAAGCGTTCACAACGGCTGCGCGATGCGGAGACAGACATGTCCAGCCCCGAAGATTCCAAGGCCAAACTGCGCCAGGCCGCCCTCGAATATCACGAATTTCCGCGCCCTGGCAAGCTCGCGGTCGTCGCCACCAAGCAACTGTCCAACCAGCGCGATCTGGCGCTGGCCTACTCCCCCGGCGTGGCGTCCGCCTGCGAGGAAATCCACGCTCGCCCGGACGATGTGTTTCGCTACACCGCCCGCGGCAATCTGGTGGCGGTGATTTCCAACGGCACCGCGGTGCTCGGTCTGGGCGACATCGGCCCGTTGGCGGCCAAGCCGGTGATGGAAGGCAAGGCGGTGCTGTTCAAGAAATTTGCCGGCATCGACGTGTTCGACATCGAGGTGAATGAAAAAGACCCCGACAGGCTGGTCGAGATCATCGCCGCGCTGGAGCCCACGTTCGGCGGCATCAACCTCGAGGACATCAAGGCGCCTGAGTGCTTCGCGGTCGAGCGCAAGCTGCGCACCCGCATGAACATTCCGGTGTTCCATGACGACCAGCACGGCACCGCGATCATCGTCGGAGCGGCCATCCTCAACGGCCTGAAGGTGGTGGGCAAGGACATCGCCCAGGTCAAGCTGGTGTGCTCGGGCGCGGGGGCGGCGGCGTTGGCCTGTCTGAACCTGCTGGTTGACCTGGGGCTGCCGCGCAAAAACATCTGGGTCAGCGATCTGGCCGGTGTGGTCCACACCGGGCGCACCGAGCTGATGGACGAAGACAAGCGCCGTTTCGCGCAGGACACTGCTGCACGCACCCTGGCCGAGATCATCGACGGCGCCGACGTGTTCCTCGGTTTGTCCGCCGGCGGCGTGCTCAAGCCCGAGTACGCCCAGCGCATGGGGGAAAAGCCCATCATCCTCGCGCTGGCCAACCCCACGCCGGAAATCCTGCCGGAAGAGGCCCGCGCGGTACGGCCCGACGCGATCATCGCCACCGGCCGGTCGGACTATCCGAACCAGGTCAACAATGTGCTGTGCTTTCCGTACATCTTCCGCGGTGCCCTGGACTGCGGCGCGACCACCATCACCGCCGAGATGGAAATCGCCGCAGTGCACGCCATTGCCGAGCTGGCGCAGGCCGAGCAGAGCGATGTGGTGGCGGCCACCTATGTGGGAGAGTCGCTGCGCTTCGGCCCGGACTACCTCATCCCCAAGCCTTTCGATCCGCGGCTGATGATCAAGATCGCCCCGGCGGTGGCTGAGGCGGCGGCCAGAAGCGGTGTGGCGCGGCGGCCCATTGCCGACATGGACGCTTACCGCGACAGCCTGCAGCAGTTCGTCTACCAGTCCGGTGCGCTGATGCGGCCGCTGTTTTCGATTGCGCGCAAGGCGGAGAAAAAGCGCATCGTCTACGCCGAGGGCGAGGATGAGCGTGTGCTGCGCGCGGTGCGCGTGGTGGTCGACGAACATCTGGCGCGGCCGATCCTGGTCGGGCGGCCCGCCATCATCGCGCAGCGCATCGACCGCTTCGGCCTGCGCATGGAACAAGGGCGCGACTACGACGTGGTCAACACCGATCACGATGAGCGCTACCGCGACTTCTGGCAGACCTATCACCAGCTCGCGGGTCGCAAAGGTGTGACCCCGGCGATGGCCAAGATCGAAATGCGCCGCCGCCTGACCCTCATCAGCTCCATGATGCTGCACAAGGGCGAGGCCGATGGCATGCTCTGCGGTACCTGGGGCCATACCCACATCCACCTGCACTATATCGACCAGGTCATCGGCCGCCGCCCCGGTGCCAATGTCTATGCCGCGATGAACCTGCTGGTGTTGCCCGGCAGGCAACTCGCACTGGTCGACACCCATGTCAACTTCGATCCCAGCGCCGCCGAGATCGCCGAGATCACCGGCATGGCGGCAAAGCAACTGCGGCGCTTTGGCATCACGCCCAAGGTGGCACTACTGTCACATTCCAACTTCGGCTCGTCGCCGGCGCACAGCGCGGTCAAAATGCGCCAGGCGCTGGCGCTGCTGCGCGAAAGCGAGCCAGAACTGGAGGTCGACGGCGAAATGCAGGGCGACACCGCGGTCGATCCCGCGCTGCGCGCCAGCCTGCTGGCCGACTCCACCCTCAGCGGCGAGGCCAACCTGCTGGTGTTTCCCGACCTGGATGCGGCCAATATTTCCTACAACCTGCTCAAGGCCACGGCCGGCAACAACATCGCCATCGGCCCCATTCTGCTGGGTGCGGCCAAGCCGGTGCACATCCTCACCGCGTCGAGCACCGTGCGCCGCATCGTCAACATGACCGCGCTGACCGTGGCCGAAGCCAACCTCTGAACTGCTGCAGCGCGGCAGCGATCCGGCGCAAACCGTCGGGCTGCCGCCGCTTGCGCGGCCCTTGCGGCGTTCGCCCCGCTCGCGGGGCGGACTGTAAAGCCTGCTTAAAAAATGGGCGAATCCTTGTGTTTTCGTGGCGATTTCGCTACGATTTGCCCTTTCCCAATACGAGCTTTCAAGCAGCGCCGAGCCTGAGTTTGCCGGCCATCTGCTCGTACTTCCACGCTTTTGCGTCCAATTGCCTCGATCGCGCATGAATGGCGCGCTGCAGCATGAATCGCCGGTGCATTCGTTCCACGCTGCGTTCCCTGATCCTGACCGGGCTTTTGCTGGCTGCTCTGCCGTTTGCCCCTTCCGTCTGGGGGCTGGCGACGTGGTCGATCTGGCCTGCGGCGCAGGCTCGCGAATTGCCCGACCGGGCAGGCCAGTCTGGCGCGGTCGGAGCGATTTCGGTTGCCGACCTGCCGGTGCAGGCGCGCGAGGTGCTGCGGCGCATCGAGCAGGGCGGGCCGTTCGCCTACGAGAAGGATGGCATCGTGTTCGGAAACTATGAGCGACTGCTGCCGTCCAAACCGCGCGGCTACTACCGCGAATACACCGTACCGACTCCAGGCGCCCGCAATCGCGGGGCGCGCCGCATCGTCTGCGGTGGAGCCCGGCATCATCCCGAAGTCTGTTACTACACCGATGATCACTATGCCAGTTTCCGACGCATCGAACATTGATGCCGATCCCGCCGAACTGCTCAAGGCGGTGCGGCCGAACATCGTGCAGTCGATCCGGGCTTACCGCGTCGCCCAGCTGCAGGAAGCAGCCGAGAAGACCGGCCAGCATTTTCTCTATGCCAACCTTGCCGACGCCACGACCAAGCAGGAAGTGCTCGAGACCATTGCTCGCGCGTTCCTGTTTCCAAAGCACTTCGGCAAGAATCTCGACGCCCTGCACGACTGCCTGACCGACGTGGTTCATGGCAGCGGCCCGCAGCCGGGCTTCGTGGTCGTGCTCGAACAGATCCCGGCAACGCAGCGTTTCGACAAGGAGGCGCGCGAAACCCTGCTCGATGTGTTCCGCGACGCGGCAGACTACTGGGCCGAGCGCGGCGTCCCCTTCAGGGTCTTCTATTCTTTTCTGTAACCCGCACTCCTGTCCGGGGGGAGTTGCGGGGCGAAGCGGTACCGGAATCCGGGGTCAAGGCGGTCAAGGTCTGCACGCCGTGGGAAGGCGCCTGGGCGCAGCTAGTCGCCTGAGACGTTGTCAATCCCTTCGCGGCGCGGCCGCAGGCAGGCCGCTGAGCCGCCGCGGCGCGCTTCAGGCGCGCGGTAGAGCCTGCGCCAGTGCGATGTATTCCGCGGTGCTGACCTCCTCGGCGCGGCGCTGCAGGTCGAACTGGCCGCAAAATCCCTGACGCTCCAGCCACGGGCCGAGGCTGTGGCGCAGCAGCTTGCGTCGCTGTGAAAACGCGGCGGCAACCAGCGCGGCGAGCCTGCCGCGGTCGACTGCGGGTAGCGCGTCAGCCGGCAGCGGCACCATGCGCACCACGGCAGAATCCACCTGCGGCGGCGGATCGAAGGCCTCGGGCGGCACATCCAGCAGCTTGTCCATGCGGTAGCGCCACTGCAGCATCACCGACAGCCGCCCGAAATCGCGCCCGCCAGGGGCGGCCACCATGCGGTCGATCACCTCTTTTTGCAGCATGAAATGCTGGTCGCGCACCTGGTCGGCGACATTGAGCAGGTGAAACAGCAGCGGCGTGGAAATGTTGTAGGGCAGATTGCCGACGATGCGCAGATCGTCGCCCAGGCTGGAAAAATCGAAATCCAGCGCATCGGCCTCGATCAGTTCGACCGTGTCCGGCGCCAGCCGGCGCCACCGCGCGGCCAGATCGCGGTCGATCTCGATTGCGGTCAGCCGCGCAATGCGCTGCAGCAGCGCCAGGGTCAGCGCGCCCAGGCCGGGGCCGATTTCCACCAGCCGCTCGCCGGGCTGCGGATCGATGCCATCGACGATGTCGCAGATGACCTGGCGATCGACGAGAAAATGCTGACCGAAGCGCTTACGCGCCACATGGCCGGTCTGCGCCGCGCCGCGCGGCAGGTTCGCCCGCCTCATGCAGCACCGCGCCGGGCGACCGGTTCAGTCGTTTTCCGGGATGTGCACATAGGTGCGGGCGCGCACGTCGCGCACCAGCTCGTCGAAATCCTGCGCCGCCTTCTGCCGCTGCAGGATCTCCCTGGCGAGCGCGCGCTTTTGCGACTCGGTCAGCGGGCGCACGGCGCGGTCCACGAGCTGCAGCAGCACCACCTTGTTGCCCATCACGATGGGCGTCGACACCTCGCCTGGGTTCAGGCGTTGCAGCGCGGCGTCGAGCACCGGGTCGAGCTGTCCGGGCAGCACCCAGCCCAGATCGCCCCCCTTGGCCGCGGTTGCCGGATCCTGCGATAGTTCACGCGCTTTTTCGCTGAATTTGACCTTGCCGCTGCTCACCGCCTGCGCAACGGCATTGAGCTCGGCGCGGGCACGCTCGCGCTCGGCGTCGGTGGTGGCACGCAGCACGATTTCGCGCACCTCGCTTTGCATTGCGGTGGCCGGCGCAGCAGCCTCGCCGCCGACCTGCAGCAGCTTGAGGATGTGAAAGCCCGCGGCGCTGCGGATCACCGGGCTGATCTCGCCGGGCTGAAGGTTGCGCACGGTGTCGACGAACAGGGTGGGCAGCCGGTCGGCCGGGCGCATGCCCAGGTCGCCGCCTTGTTTGGCACCCTCACCCTGCGAGTCTTGGCGGGCGAGCTGGGCAAAGTCGGCACCGGCCTTGAGTTGCGCGGCAATGGCATCGATCTTCTGCTTGACCGCAGCCACCTGTTCCGGGCTGGCATTCTGTGGCACCGGCAGAAAGATCTGTGCGATGTCGTATTGCGTCTGCGCGCTGGCGCTGGCGTTTTGTCTGGCGAGAAATTCGTCGATCTGGCTTTCGGTCACCGGCGGCACCTGCGCCATGATGCGTTCGCGCAGGCGGTTGATGAGAATTTCGCGTTGGAGCTGGTCACGGTAAGTGTTCCAGCCCATGCCCTCGCGCTCGACCTCGCGGCGCAGTTCGTCGACGCTCAGCTTGTTGTTGCGGGCCACTTGTGCCACCGCGCGGTCCACCGTGTCCGCGCTCACGCCCAGGCCGGTCTGCTCAGCGTATTGCGCCAGCGCCAGCTCGTCGATCATCTGGTTGAGCACCTGCGCGCGCAGCTGCGCGGGCGGCGGCAGGGTGGCGCCTGCGGCCTGCGCCTGCTGGCGGGTGGCTTGCTCGCGCAGCCGCAGGTCGTAGTCGGTGATGACCTGATTGCCGACGATGGCGGCGATGCCGTCGCTCGATCGCGTGCTGCCGAAGCTCGAGGGCAGGGCCGGCGCAGCGGCCATCGGCGGTGTGGCCGCTTCCGGCGCACCCCCGGGGGCGGACAGTCCCGCGCCCGTGCCGGGGGGCAGCCGCAGGCCCTGCGCAGACGCACAGACGTTCGCAGTCGCCAGGGCGGCGGCCAGCAGGGTGCGAGACAAACGGGACTTATTCATAGTTGGCAAAGCGGCTCGGGGGTGCGGTGGATTGCTTGAGGATCTGATAGCCGGGGATATTCTGCTTGAGCGCAGATAGAGGATTGTTGCCCAGCCGGGAAAAGCCGACGAGCTCCAGCTGGAACAGCACCCGGGTGTAGGCAGTGGCCGGGGTCAGCGAGTTGCGCTGCAGCACGATCCGGCCGACCCAGCAACCGCCGTCGTACTCGAGGCCGAGCAGGCCGTCGTTCAAGCGCTTGTCCAGAATGCTGTAGTTGGCCTGCCCTACCGAATACCAGCGCGGGCTGAGCTGCCATTGCCATGCGGTGTTGATGTAGCGCAGCGGAATCTGCCCAGAGGCGGCGGTCTGGTAGAGGTAGCTGGAGCTGACGGTCTTGTAGGGTGCGGGCGACCAGCGCGCGCTCACGGCGATTTGCTGACTTTGCCTCAGGCGCATGTTGTACTGCAGCGCGGCGTTAGCGCTCCAGTGCGGATCGAAGTGGACGCTGGCCAGCGCGAAGGCGTCGTTCAGCCCGGAGGGAATGGGGTTGCCGCTGAGCACCACGCGCTGCGGCGAGAACAGCACCCGCTGCGCCAGGGTCAGCCGCCCGAGCTCCACTCCGGTCTGCGGGTCGAGCAGCCGCGTGGTGACCCCGCCGGTCAGGTTGTTGGCGTCGGCGATGCGGTCGTTGCCCGAGAACACATTGTCGGTGTAGATGGTGGAGAGGTTCAGGTCGAGGTCGGCGCTGTCGAAGTTTGGCAGGTTCTGCTGGTTGCGGTATGGGGTGTAGACGTAGTAGAGGCGCGGCTCCAGGGTCTGCGTGAGCGGCCGCCCTAGAAGCGTGATCGGGCGCTCGAACACCAGCCCGCTGTCCAGGCTGAAAGTGGGCACCGCGCGGTCGGCGGTGGTGGCGCCATCGGGCATCGGGGTGTCGGTGCGGTAGCGGGTGAGGTGCAGCGACAGCTTGGGCGTGACAAAGCCGCCAGGCCGTACCAGCGGCTCGCTGATCTGCGGGTTGAGGTATAGCCGGTCGCCGGAAATCGCCGTGGAGTTGGTGAAACGGGTGGCGGCTGCGTCGAACTGCCAGGTCAGGCCGGTGTAGTTCGCGCTTTGCAGATGGGTGTAGAACTGCGGCTGCTGGTTGTACGGCACGCCAATCGGCGCCACGGTGTTCTGCTGCGTCTGCCAGCGGTTGACGCTGAGTTGCATATAGCCCAGCGGCAGGCCATAGGTCAGACTGGCCTGCTGTGGCAGGGTGCGGTTGGCGCCGATGACCGGGTTGACGCCGCCGAAGTCCTGCCACCAGTTGTCGTCGGACACATGCTGATAGTTCAGCGCATAGCTCAGGCCGTGGCCGAGGTTGCCGTTTTGCTGCAGATACCCGGCCCAGCGGCTGCTGCCGCTGTCGGCGCCATCGGCGGGCAGCAGGTCGATCTGGCTGCGTCCGGAGTAGTCGGGCTGCAGCCAGCGCGTGGCCAGACTGCCCATGAAGCCGCGGCGCAGGATGATGCGGGGGGTGAGCGTGGCGTCGTAATTGGGCGCGATGTTCCAGTAGTACGGCACCGCCAGATCGATGCCGTTGCGGCTGTCCACGCCCAGGGTGGGCGGCAGCCAGCCGGACTTGCGCGCGTCGGTCAACGGAAAGCTGGCATAGGGCAGCGGCAGGATGGTCGCGCCCTTGAACACCACGCGGGCATCGCGCGCGGTGCCGGTGTTGTCGGCCAGGTTCAGGTCGAGATGCGTGGCCTGCACAAACCAGTCCACCGGGCTGGCGGTGCAGGTGGTGTAGGTGGCGTTGTCGGCCTGTACATGGTCGCGGCCGAGGAAATCGATCAGATCGGCGTGGCCATGCCCTTGCGTGACATTGAAGTAATAACTGGCGTCGGGCATCTGGCCGCGGTAGGTGTCGAGCTGCATGCGCAGCGACGGGCCGGAAAACAGATTGCCGCCGCGCAGCACGCGCACATGGCCGCGCGCTACCGCCTCGTTTTCGACGTAGTAATAGCTCAGCCGGTCGGCCTTGATCACCACACTGTGCTTGCGCAACTGCACATCGCCGCTGGCATGCACATCCACATTATTCTGCCCGGTGATTTTGTCGGCGATGACGAACAGCGGCTCGAACTCCTGTGCCTGCGGCGGCAGGTGTTGCAGCAAGTCCAGGCTGGGGGTGAGCTGCAGCGACTCTGCGGCATGCGGCGGATCGGCCAGCGCGGCGCGACTCCAGCTCAGCGCGAGGGCCAGCGCCAGCGGCGATAGACGAAGCGTCCGCGCAAGGCGTCGGCACGGCCCCGAGGCGCACGGGCGCAACGGGCGGGTCGGAGGCGGGAAAGGCACAGGAGTCGAGGTCGAGGGCGGCAGGCGCGTCGAGGTCATCGCCGCGCCGCTTGGCATCGCCGCGCTCGGGCGGCAGGCCGCGCGCGGCGATGCCTAAAATGTTCGCGGATTATAGGGAGCGCATTCCGCCCCGCTTTGCCCACACCGGCCGCCCTCACGCCATGACCTTCACCCCGTCCCCTGCACGCGCGCAGGCGCTCGAACACTGGCTGCAGGCCATCGCTCCGCGTCACGGACTGCAGCCCGGGAGCCTGCAGCCGGCATCGAGCGATGCGAGCTTTCGCCGCTATTTCCGCGTCCAGGCCGACGAGGGCAGCTTCATCGTGATGGATGCGCCGCCGCCGATGGAAAACGTGCGGCCCTTCGTGCGCATCGCCGCGCTGCTGGCGCAAGGCGGCGTGCAGGTGCCGCAGGTCCTGGAGCAGGACGCGCAGCAGGGCTTTCTCTTGCTCACCGACCTGGGCACCACCACCTATCTGCAGGCCTTCACCGCCCAGCCCGAGCGCGCAGACGACCTGATGCGCCAGGCGCTGGCTGCGCTGGTGGCGCTGCAGCGCATCGATGGCGCGGGTGTGGTGCCCGCCTACGATCGCGCGCTGCTGCAGCGCGAACTCGACCTGTTTCCCGAGTGGTTCGTGCAGACACATCACGGCCACATGCTCACCGACGCGCAGCGCGACGCTTTGCAGCGCGTGTTCGATGCGCTGATCGCCAACAATCTCGCGCAGCCGCAGGTGCTGGTCCACCGCGACTGGCACAGCCGCAATCTGATGGTCACGCCCGAGCGCAACCCCGGCGTGCTCGACTTTCAAGATGCGGTGACCGGCCCGATCACCTACGACCTGGTCTCGCTGCTGCGCGATGCCTACATCGCCTGGCCCGAAGAGCAACAGATCGACTGGGCGATCCGCTACTGGGAGCACGCGCGCAAGGCCGGCCTGCCGGTGGCGCCCGATGCTGCCGATTTCTACCGCGACCTCGACTGGATGGGTCTGCAGCGCGCGCTCAAGGTGCTGGGCATTTTTGCCCGCCTGCACCACCGCGACGGCAAGGCGCAGTACCTGGACGATCTGCCCGTGGTGCTGCAGCACACCCGGCTGGTGGCGGCGCGCTACGGCGCGTTCAAGCCGGTGCTGCAACTGCTCGACCAGATCGAGCAGCGCAGCCCGCAGGTGGGCTACACCTTCTGAAGGCTGGCTGCCGGCGATGCGTGCGATGATTCTTGCCGCCGGGCGCGGCCAGCGCATGCGCCCGCTGACCGACACCTGCCCCAAGCCGCTGCTCGCGGTCGGTGGCAAGCCGCTGATCCAGTGGCAGATCGAACGCCTGGCCGCAGGCGGCTGGCGCGATCTCATCATCAACACCGGCTGGCTAGGATCGCAGATCCCGGCGGCGCTGGGCGACGGCAGCGCCTTCGGCGTACGCCTGCGTTACTCGCCCGAGCCCGCCCAGGCGTACGAAACCGGCGGCGGCATCGCCACCGCGCTGCCGCTGCTGGGGGAAAAGCCGTTCGTCGTGGTCAGCGGCGACATCTACACCACCTTCGACTACGCCCAGCTGCACGCGGTCGCGCAGCGCATCGCCACCGCGCCGCAGCGCACCGCGGCGCACCTCGTGCTCACGCCCAACCCCGCGCACAACCCGGATGGTGATATGGCGCTGGACGCGCAAGGCCGCATCCGGCGCGACGGCGCGCGGCTGAACTACGGCAACATCGGCGTGTTCCACCCGGCGCTGTTCGCAAGCCAGCCCCGCGCACAGGCGTGGAAGCTGTTTCCCTGGTTGTACGCGACGGTGGATGCCGGCCGGGTGAGCGGCGAACTGTTCCGCGGCGCCTGGCACAACATCGGCACCCCCGCGCAACTGGCCGCGCTCGATGCCGAGCTGCGCGCCGCCGCGCAAGACCCCGCAGCCCGCGCTTCGCCCGCCGCCGGCTAGGCTTTGGCCTGATTCGCACCCTCACCGCTTTGCCATGCCCGATTCCACCCTGCTTGCCCGCTGCGCCGCGCGTCGCGCCGAAGTCGTCCGCTGGCTTGCCGCAGCCGGCGGCGGTGTGGCCATCCTGCCCACCGCGCCCGAAGTGATGCGCAACCGCGATGCCGACTACCCCTACCGGCACGACAGCTATTTCTACTACCTCACCGGTTTCACCGAGCCGCACAGCCTGCTGGTGCTGCAGGCCAGTGCCTGCGGGCACAGCCGCAGTGTGCTGTTCTGCCGCGACAAGGACATGGAGCGCGAAATCTGGGACGGTTTCCGTTGGGGGCCCGAGGCTGCGCGCGAGGCCTTCGGTTTCGACGTCGCGCTGCCGATCACCAGCCTCGACGCCGAGCTGCCCAAGCTGCTCGCCGACCAGCCCGCGGTGTGGTGGCCGTTTGCGGTGCATCCGGGACTGGAAACCCAGGTCGAGCGCTGGCTGTCTGCGGTGCGTGCGCAGGCCCGCACCGGTGTGACCGCGCCGCGCACCCAGCACGATCTGTGCGCCGTGCTCGACGAAATGCGGCTGTTCAAGGACGCCTACGAGCTCGACACCATCCGCCGCGCCTGCGCCATTTCCGCGCAGGCGCATATCCGCGCGATGCAGGCCAGCAGAAGCGGCCTGCGTCAGCCCCCGCCGCAGGGCCTGCGCGAATACCACCTCGAGGCCGAGCTGCTGCACACCTTCCGCTTGGGCGGTGCGCAGGCGCCGGCGTATGGCTCCATCGTCGCCGCTGGCGCCAACGCCTGCGTGCTGCACTACCGCGCCAGCGACGCCCCGGTGCGCGCGGGCGCGCTGGTGCTGATCGACGCCGCCTGCGAACTCGACGGCTACGCCAGCGACATCACCCGCACCTTTCCGGCCGATGGCCGCTTCACCGGCGCGCAGCGCGCGCTCTACGACGTGGTGCTCGAAGCGCAGCAGGCCGCGCTGGGGGCCGCGGTGGAGGGCGCGCGCTTCACCGATCCGCACGACGCCGCGCTGCGCGTGTTGGCGCAGGGTCTGCTCGACCACGGCCTGATCGATCGCAGCAAGGCCAGCGATGTCGACGGCGTGATCGCCACCGGCGCATACAAGCGCTTTTACATGCACCGTACCAGCCACTGGATGGGCATGGACGTGCACGACTGCGGCGACTATGCCGAACCGGGCGAGGCCGTAGACATCCAGCCCGACGGCAGCCGCAAGCGCCCCGCGCGTATCCTGCGCGAGCGCATGGTGCTGACCATCGAGCCCGGCCTGTATGTGCGCGCCGCAGACGACCTGCCTGCCGCGTTCCACGGCATCGGCATCCGCATCGAGGACGACATTGCCATCCGCGCCGCCGGCCAGCCCTGCGAGATCCTCACCGCCGCCGCGCCCAAGACCGTGGCGGACATCGAGGCGGTGATGCGTTGAGGGCGCGGTCGGGCGCGCGCGGCGGCCTCATACCCTGCGGTGCCGCAGCGCCGGCAGGTTTTCCCGGTAGCGCGCGATGCGCTCGCGCTCCAGGGTGGCGGTGACCACCGCTTCGCCTTCAGCCTGCATCGCCAGCACCTCGCCCCAGGGATCGACGATCATGCTGTGGCCCCAGGTGCGGCGGCCGTTTTCATGCACACCGCCCTGCGCGCTGCCCACCAGATAGGCCAGGTTCTCGATCGCCCGGGCGCGCAGCAGCACTTCCCAGTGTTTTTCGCCGGTGGTGTGAGTGAAGGCGGCGGGCAGGAGGAACAGGTCGCACGCCGCGGGTTGTGACAGCGCCCGGAACAGCTCTGGAAAGCGCAGGTCGTAGCAGATCGCCAGGCCGACGCGCAGACCCTCGCAGTCGAACGCGACTGGCTGCGTGCCAGGAGTGATGCTGTCGGCCTCGGCATAGCGCTCGGTGCCGCGTGCGAAGGCGAACAGGTGCATCTTGTCGTAGCGCGCCACCAGCTCGCCTGCGGGGTTGAACACCAGGGTGGAGTTGCGCACCCGGTTCGGGTTGGGGTCTTCCAGCGGCAGCGTGCCGCCGGCCAGCCACAGGCCGTGGCGGCGCGCGGCGTCGGCCAGAAAGTCCTGAATCTTTCCGCTGCCGGGCTTTTCGCGCACGCGCACCTTGTCGGCGTCGCTCTGGCCCATGAGGCAAAAGTATTCTGGCAGCACGGCCAGGCGCGCGCCCTGCGCGGCGGCCTGGGCGAGCAGGCTGTCTGCACGCTGCAGGTTGGCGTCAACGCAGGTGCTCGAGACCATCTGAATGGCGGCGACTTTCATCGGTGGGTGCGGTGTGGTGATCGACTGCGCCAGCTTACGTCAGGGCGCCGCCGGTGTGGCACCGCCGGGTTTGGGTGCATCTGGCGAGACTTCGGTGACATTGGGCGTGACCCAGGTGCCGGTGATGTCGTACACATGGGTGAAGGCGCGCGCCAGCGGCTCGCGGGCGATGTATTGGGCCAGGAAGGTGCCCAGGCCGATGACCGGGTTGACCAGGGCATAGGCCAGCGAGGCCGCACCGGCGTTGATGTTGGGCACCACGACCACGCGCAGGTTCTGTGTTTCGTTGGCCAGGTTGGCACTGCCTTCGATGCGCACGCTGGCGGCCACGCCGCTCATGCGGAAATCGCGGGTGGTGGCCACGCCATGACGCACGGTGACGTCGGCGTCCACCTTGTCGAACGCAAAGCCCGAGGCGAACAGGTCGCGAAAGTCCAGCGTGAAACGGCGCGGCAGGCTTTGCAGGCTGAGCACGCCCAGCAGCTTGGCGATGCCCGGGTCGGCCTTGAGGAACTGTCCGGGACCGAGCGACAGCGTGAACGCGCCGTCCAGGGTCGGGAAATCCAGGCTTAACGGCGAGCCCAGCCAGGCCAGACGGCCGGTGATCTCACCCTTGCCGCCCTTGAGCAACCCCGGCTTGCCCAGGGTGGCGAGCAGGCCGCCGGCGTCGCTGATGGCAAGCTTGAACTGCATCACGGTGCGGCGCGCGGGTGAGGCGGCGTCGCTGCTGCCCGGGGCGGTGAGCTGTGCACCCAGTGCGGTCCAGCTGCCGCTACCAGTGAGCACGCCGTCGGGTGCGCTGAGCGAAAAATGGGTGAGCTGCCATTCCTTGCTGCCGTCGATCCGGCCACGGTTGACCGCCTGCACGACCAGGCGGTCGAAATGGTGGCCGTGCAGATCGACGTTGTCGGCCACGATGTCCAGCGCCGGAATGCTCTTGGGCTGCTCGTCGAGCAGCTGCTCGACGTCCGGATCGCTCGACCTGGGCAGTTCCAGCCGCGCCAGCCGGGCGCTGAGCGTGCCCGGGTTGTTGCCGCTGCCGATCTGCCAGCCCAGATAGCCCGAGAGCTGCTTTGCGTTCACATTGGCCTGCAGCAGGTTGCCGCTGCGGCTGCCGCCGATCACCACCTGGCTGATGACGCGGTGCATCAGGGTCAGACGTCCGATGTCCAGCGCCGCGGTGGTGGGCAGTAGCGCGGTCAGCCCGCTGTCCTGGCCGGCCTGCAGCACCACGGGGGTTTGCGCAGAATGCGCGGGCAGTAAAGGCTTGATCGCAGCCTCCCAGGCGTCCAGATCGAGTGAGGGTAGGCGCACATTGGCCTGCACCGAGTTCACCGGCTGTGGCAGCGCGACCTGTGGGCCGATCGCCAGGGCGCCGCTGAGCACACGCAAGCCATTGGGCAGACTCGCCCCTCCCCCACCTGGAGGGGGAGATTGGGAGGGGGCTGCCGCCGCAGCAGGCGGATCTTCGATGACATACCGCGCCTGGGCGATGTCACCCAGGTCGATCTGCACCACACTGCGCGCCGCGCCGTCGGCGCCGGGGGGCAGCGGGGTGCGGGTGTACAGCAGCGACTCGGAGGCGGCAGCAGGCTTGCCCAGCGGATAGGGCAGATCGATCGCCGCGCCCACCAGATTGGTGCGTAGCTCCAGCGCGGCTTGGGTTGCGCCGGGCGGCTGGGTAATGGTCAGGGTGTAGGGCGCCTGGCCGTGCAACACCTTGCCCAGGGTTTGCATCCAGTCCTGGCCGGCGGCGCGCAGGCCCGCGCCGCTGAAGCTGCCGCTGGCCTGCAGTCGTAGCGCCTGGCCTTGCTGCTGCCCGCCGCGCAGGCTGACCGGGCCGCCTAGCACATCGGGTGCGTTCAGCGCCAGGCTGAACCCCGCATGGCTGAAATCCACCGTGCCGCGCACCCCGGGAAACGGCGGCAGATCGGGGCTCCAGCGCAGATCGACGCCCTGCAGCATGGCCTGTCCTTTGAGGGTGGCGGCCTGCATGTCGCCGAGCGGCAGTTTCAGCGCGATGTCCAGCGCCACCATCCCTTGCGCCTGCACCGTGTCGAATACGCCGCCCAGCCGGCGGTTGATCGGGCTGTCGGTCAGGTAGCGCAGCAGATCTGCAGCAGGCGCCTGTGCCTTGCCGCCGATGCGCAGCACGCCGTCATGAAAGCTCGGCAGGCTGCCGTTGACTGCGGTGATGCGCGTGCCGTAGACCTGCGCCGAGGCGTTGCGTACCTGCAGGCTGTGCGAGGTGAGCAGCAGCGTGCCGCTGACCTCGGTGAACTCCGGCCACAGAGCGTTGGCATGCGCGGTGGCGGCGCTGGCGGTCTGCCCCGGCGGCAGCATGTTGCGCGGCGCGTAATTGAATACGCCGTGCTCGATCTGCGCGCTGACCTGGAACACGCCGAGCCGGGCCGGGGTGTCGAACGGAAAGTCCTCGACTCGCCCCTTGACTGTGAAATCCACCTGCCTTGCGCTGCCCGCGGCGATGGCGCTGCGCAGATAGTCGCGGGTGTGTAGGGATATGTCGATCGGCAGGTAACGCCACACCGCGCGGGCGTCGGCACGGGTGAGCCGACCCTGCAGATCCATACTGCCCAGCCCCTGCGGCGCGCTGCGCCAGACCAGCCGCGCCTGGCCTGCGGCATCGGCATTGGCAAAGGTCAATCGCCGGGTGTCGAGCCGCCAGTTGCCCTGTCGGTCGCGCTTCCAGTCCAGATCGGCCTGTAGGCTGTTTAGGCCAAGGCGAGCCGGCGCGAACACCAGTGGCAGATCGAGCGCGCCGTTGTCCATGATCAGCTGCGCGCTGCCGCCCGACTGCGTGGCGCTGAGCGTGCCCGACAGCCCGCTGACTCCGGGCAGGTCGGCCGGCAGTTGCAGTGCTTTGGCTGCGTCCTTGCCTTGGGCGATCAGGGGCTTCGGGTCGGCTGGTGGCGTGGGCTCGCCAGGCCCGGCCGGGCTGTTCCAGTGCAGATCGGCAAATTGCGCCCGCACGCTGTAGGTCGCTGGCAGGCCCGTGGGAGCCGCGCCCTTGGGCCAGCTGGCCTGCAGATTCAATCCGAGCAGGTGGCCTTGCGGCTGCAGCGCAGTCAGGCGCGCGTGCCAGAGCGCGGGCAGCGGCAGGCGTTGCGCCAGCGCGGACAGCGCGCCCAGATCGAGGGCGCCGGTCTGCAGGCGGGCCTGCGCGGCGCCGTCCTGCGGCTGCTGCCAGCGCCAGTGGATCGTCACCGGGGTGAGGGCCTGCCCCTGCGCGGTGCGCAGCTGCAGGTTCTGCAGGCTGGCGTCCTCGCCGCCGGGCAGCGGCGCCCAGGTCATGCGCGTGCTCAGACTGTCGAGCGCAAACGGCGGCAGCGCGGCGGTGGCGCGCAGCGGCGCCGGTGTGGACGTCGACGCCAGTTCGATGGCCACGCCGCGCAGCGCCAGATCGGCGGTCAGCGCAGTGAGAGCGCCACGGTCGACCTGTGCCCAGGCGCGCACCGAGCCGCGTCCGGTCTGCGTGCTCGCCGGCAGGTGCAACGGCAGCTGCGGCTGCAGCGCGGCCAGATCGACGCCCTGCACCAGGCCGTAGAGCTGGCCCTTCCAGCGCGAAAAGTCGGCGGTGTGGCGCAGGAACAACGGCTGACGGAAGCTGGCGCGCAGGTCGATCGGGCCGCCGAATGCCGCAGGCGGCACCGCGGTGAGCGCGGCACGGTGGCTGAGCAGGCTGTTGCGCAGCAGGATGTTGACCTGCGACAGCGGCAACGGCGGTGCATGCTGCACGGCATTCACCCAGGTCAGCCGGCTGTCGAGGATGAGGATCTCGTCCTGCTCGAACAGCCAGTCGGCGAACTGTTGTGCTGCATCGCTCTTAGCAGTGCCGCTCAGCGCAATGCGGATGCCGCCGATGTCCAGATGGTTGGCGTCGGGCCGAGTGATGGTGAGGTCGGCGCCGCGGATCACCAGCTGGTCGAAGCTCAGGGTCAGGCGGGTGAGGCTTTTCCAGCTCGGCGCAGCCTGCACTGCAGCGAACTGCAGCGCCGGCTGGCCCTGCGGGCCGTCGATGCGCACATCGTGTAGCGAGAGCTGCGGCATGAGGCCGTGCCACTGGGTGCGGATCGTGCCGATGTGCACCGGCAGGCCCAGTGCGCGGCTGCTGGCCTGTTCCACCCACGGGCGGAACTGCTGCGCGTTGGGGAGCACGGCGTAGCGCAGGGTTAGCAGCCCCAGGCCGAGCACGAAATACACCGTCAGCACGAGCAGAACAGCCGCTTCCCAGATGCGGGTGGCGGCGCGCAGCGACAGATGGAGCACAGACAAGGCAGACGGCGCGCGAGGCGGAAAAAGCCGGGAGGCAACGCAATCGATGGTAGTCAATCCCCCGCGTCTTGCGACGCAGCCCCTGCTGCGCCGCGAGGGCAATCCAGCGCATGGGCAACAGGCTCTGCGCGCGGCCGGTGCAGCACCGGCGTGGCTGGAATATGCTGCGCCATCCTTTGCCGTGGTCAGACCGAATCGATGGAGTTGTCGCAGTTTTCCCGCTTTTACCGCCGCCATGCCGGTCGTTTCGACGATGTGCTGGCGCTGTGGTCGCAGGGCATTCCCGACCGCGCCGCGCTTGATGCCGCCAGTGCCACGCTGCAGCAGGTCGGTGCCGCGCTGCCGACCGCGCTGCGCCGGGTGCGCAACGCGCTGATGCTGCGGCTCATCGAATCTGATCTGTCGGGGGCGCCGCTCGAGGCCGTCTGCATCGGCATCAGCGATCTGGCAGAAAGCGTGGTGGACAGCGGGCTGCGCGCGGCGCACGCTGAATTGCGTGCCCGCTATGGCGTGCCACGCACCGCAAGCGGCGAGCCGGCGCAGTTCCTCGTGGTCGGCATGGGCAAGCTGGGCGGGCGCGAGCTCAATGTCTCGTCCGACATCGATCTGGTGTTCGTGTACGACGAAGATGGCCAGACCGACGGCGCGGTCTCGCTGAGCAACCGCGAGTATTTCGGCCGTGTGGTGCGCGCCTTGGTGCCGCTGCTGTCGGACGCCACCGCAGACGGTTTCGTGTTCCGCGTCGACACTCGGCTGCGGCCCAACGGCGACAGCGGCCCGCCGGTGGTCAGCCTGGCGATGCTCGAGGAGTATTTTCTGGTGCAGGGGCGCGAGTGGGAGCGCTTTGCCTGGCTGAAGTCGCGCGTGGTCTCGCCGCTGGACAGCCCCGCTGCCGTGCGCGCGGCGCAGGCGCTGGACGCTGTGGTCGAGCCTTTCGTCTGGCGGCGCTATCTCGACTTCGGCATGCTCGAAGCCCTGCGCGCGCTGCACCGGCAGATCCGCACCGAGGCCACCAAGCGCGCCGCCGCACGGCCGGACAGGGCCAACGATGTCAAGCTCGGGCGCGGCGGCATCCGCGAAATCGAATTCATCGTGCAGTTGCTGCAGGTGGTGCGCGGCGGTCGCATGCCGCAGATCCGAGAGCGTGCCACTCTGCCTGCGCTCGACCTGCTGGTGCAGCACGGTCTGCTGCAGGCCGAGCCCGGACAGCGGCTGGCCGCGAGCTATCGCTTTTTACGGCGGCTGGAGCATCGCATCCAGTACCTCGACGACGCGCAGACCCACAGCATGCCCGCCGAGGACGCCGACCTGCACGCGCTGGCCTGGGCGATGGGCTTCGTCGACGACGCCGCCGAGCTGCGCGCCGCCTGCCCAAAGGGCTGCAAGCTGCTGCGCGAGCTCGACAATGTGCGCGAATTCGTCGCCGGCGAGTTCGACGCCCTGCTGCACAACGGCCCGCAATGCACTGGCTGTGGCCGGCCGCCGGAAACCATGGATGCGGTGCGCCACCGTCTGGCCAAGGCCGGGCTGGCGCATGATGCCATCGTCGCCCGTCTCAAAGCGCTCGAAACCTCGCCGCGTTATGCCGCGCTGAGCGAAACCGGGCGGCTGCGGCTGCTGCGCGTGCTCGACCGCGTGATCGGCATGGCGGTCGAACGCCCGGGCGCCGTGGTCTGCCTCAGCCGCCTGATCGACCTGCTCGATGCCATCGGTCGGCGCGAAACCTATCTGGCCTTCTTCGCCGAACAGCCTCCTGCGCTGGCGCGGCTGTGCAATGTGCTCGAAACCTCCGCCTGGGCGGCGGACTACATCAAGCGTCATCCCGCGGTGGTCGACGAACTCATCACCCCGCCGGGAGAGCGCTTCCATGCGGACACCTATCGCCTGGAGCTGCTGCGCCAGCATGCCGCGCTGGTCGAGCGCGGCCGCTGGGACGCCGGCGAGGGCATGGATCTGCTGCGTCAGGGTTTTCATGCCGAGATGTTCCGCACCCTGTCGCGCGATCTGGCCGGGATGCTGCGGGTCGAGCAGGTGGCCGACGAACTCTCCGCGCTGGCCGATGCCACGGTGCAGCTCGCGCTCGAATGGTGTTGGAAGGAGCTGCCGCAGCGCCACCGCGCGCAGCCGGCGTTCGCGGTCATCGCCTACGGCAAGCTCGGTGGTAAGGAACTGGGCTACGGCAGCGACCTCGATCTGGTCTTTCTCTACGACGACCCGGCGGACAACGCGCCCGACATCTACGCCGCATTTGCGCGCAAGTTGGTGTGGTGGCTCACCGCGCACACCGCAGCCGGGCGGCTGTTCGAGATCGACACCCGGCTGCGCCCCAACGGCAACGCCGGGCTGCTGGTCACCAGCCTGGACGCGTTCGACGCCTACCAGCGCGGCCGCGGCAGCAACACCGCGTGGACCTGGGAACACCAGGCGCTGACCCGCGCGCGCTGCTGCGCCGGCGATCAGGCCATCGGCGCACGGTTCGAGGCCATCCGCATCGCGGTGCTCACCACCCGGCGCGACCGTGACGCGCTGCGCCGCGAAATCCTGGCGATGCGGCAGAAGGTGGCCGACGGTCACCCCAACCGCAGCGGCCAGTTCGACGTCAAGCACGACCCCGGTGGCATGGTCGATGTCGAATTCGCCGTGCAATACCTCGTGCTGGCGCATGCCGCCGACTACCCGCAGCTCACCGCCGATCTGGGCAACATCGCCCTGCTGGGCATGGCCGAGGCGCTGGGCCTGCTGCCTGCGGGCGTCGGCCGCGCCGCTGCCGACGCCTATCGCGAACTGCGCCGCATCCAGCACCGCGAACGTCTGGCCGGCGCGCAGGCCGCGCGGGTGACCGCAGACAGCCTGCAGGCCGAGCGCGCTGCGGTGCAGGCGCTCACCCGCGCGGTGTTCGGCGCGCAGACTCTGCCCGCGGCGGATGCCGCGACTGCGGCCCAGCCGGGGCGGCCCATCGCTCAGACAAGCTGAAGCCAAGAACAGAAATTATCAATTCCTCTTACTGACGGCTGCGCATACGATGCGATGCGCAGCCGACGTCCAGCCCCGACTGGGCAGCGGCACGATCGGAACCGCGGCGGGCGCTCCCGCCGCGTGCGCGTCCTCTCCTGCGCTCACTGAGCCCCAGCCCGATGAACTGGATCGAAGTCGCCGTCCTAGCCTTGCCCGCGTTGCCGTTGCTGTCGGCTGCCCTGGTGCCGCTGCTGTGTGGTGGGTCCAAGCGGCGTGCGGCGCAGTGGAGTATCGGCGCCATCACCCTCACCCTGGTGGTGGCGCTGGTGCTGCTGGTGTATCACCTGCGCGCCGGGCTGGACGCGCCGGCGCAGTTCGTCGGCCTCGGTCAAGCCGGGCTGCTGCTCGATCCGTTGAGCACGGCCATGACCGTGCTGGTGGCGGGCATCAGCCTGATCGTGCATGTCTACTCGCTCAACTACATGGCCGACGAGCCGGGCTATGTGCGTTTTTATGCCCTGCTCGACCTGATGACCGCGGCGATCCTGCTGATGGTCTGCGCGGGCGATCTGGTCACGCTGCTGATGGCCTGGTTCGCGGTCGGTCAACTGCTGTATTTCCTGCTCGGGCACAACACCGAACGCCCGGCTGCGGGGCGCTACGCGTTCTGGACCTACATCACCTACCGCCTGGGCGACCTGGCGCTGCTGGGCGCGGCGCTGCTGCTGGTGCGGGGGTACGGCGCCTGGGATCTACCCACGCTGTTCGAGCGCATCGGCGCCGATCCGCATCTCCAGCTCGGCGGGGTGGCGGTGGTGCCGCTGGCCGGGCTGCTGGCGGCGCTGGCAGCGTTTGCGCGTTCGGCGCAGTTTCCGCTGCACACCTGGTTGCCCTACACCATGGACGGCCCAACCCCAGTGTCGGCGCTGATGCACGCGGGCATCGTCAACGCCGGTGGCTTTCTGTTCAACCGCCTGGCGCCGCTGTTCATCCAGGCGCCCGATGTGCTGCATCTGGCCTTCATCGTCGGGTTGGTCACCGCGTTGCTGGGCTCGGCGCTGATGCTTACGCAAAACGACATCAAGAAATCGCTCGGCTATTCCACCATGGGGCAGATGGGCTTCATGATTATGGAGTGCGGGCTGGGGGCGTTTTCGCTGGCGGTGTATCACCTCATCGCGCACGGTCTATTCAAGGCCACACTGTTTCTTGGCTCGGGCAATGTGATCGGCGACACACGCAAGGACGACGGCGTGCCGCCCGATGACATCTACACCTTCGTCGCCGAGCGTCGCCCGGCGCGCTCGGTGCAGGTGCCGTGGCTGCTGGCCGCGCTGATCACCGTGTTGGTGCCCGCCGTGGTGCTCGGGCTGTCGCACTGGCTGGTGGCGGCCAACTTTTTCAACAAGCAGGGCGCGGTGATCCTGCTGTTCTTCGGCTGGGTGACCGGCGCGCAGGTGTTCTTTTCCATCCACAAGCTGCCGAGCGAAAATCCCTGGCGGTCGCTCACGCTGATCTTCCTGTCCTTTCTCATCGTGGTGGTGGGCTACACCCTGATCGCGCATGCGTTCGAAACCTTCCTCTACCCCGACCCAGCACTGCGGGATGCAGGCTACGCCGCGGCTGGCATCAACCTGCTGGCGTTCGACATCCTGGTGGTGTTCCTCACCGTGGTGCTGGTGGGCGCCTGGCTGGTGACCTTCTACGCACATTCGCTTGATCTCGAAGGGCGGCAGGGCAGCCTGTGGAATGCGGTCTACCTCAATCTCTACACCCTGTTCTCGCGCGAGTTCTATCTGTCTGACGTCTATGTCCAGCTCTCGCGTGCGCTGGTGAGCTGGGCCAAGCGCATCAACGTCTGGCTGCGCTGGGTGTGAGTGGGCAGACCATGATGACCGAACTCGCTCTTGCGCTGCTGGCCCTGCCGCTGTTTCCTGCCAGCCTGCTGGTCAATGCCGTGTTGCAAGCCGTGCCGGTGTGGCTGCGCATTCCGGCACTGCTGGTGCTGCCTGCCGGTGGAGCGCTGCTGCTGGGCATGACACCGGTGCCCGCGGGGCCCTTGGCGCAGGGACTGAGCGCTTTGGCAGCACTGACTGCGCTGCTGTATGCCTGGCGTCTACTGGCGGTGCGTGAGGTCTTCATCTGGGCGCGGCTGCAGGCCACCTCGGCCTGGCCGCTGGTGTGGCTGGCCTGGCTGCATGGCATGCAGGCCGAGCGGCTGCTGGCCGTGGCCGTGGCACTGACCGTGCCCGCCGCAGTGCTGATGATCCTGGCCTGCGGTCTGCGCCGGCGGCTGGGGGCGGCCTATCCGGGGCTGCAGGGCCGCATCGGGCCGGCCTACCCGCGGCTTGCTGGCGCCTGGGTGGTGGCGCTGCTGGCCGCGCTGGCGGCGCCACCGTTTCCCGGATTCTTTGCGCTGCTGGCCGTGCTGCGGCAGCTGCCTGCGCTGCTGGTGCTGACGGTGCTGACGGTGTGGCTGGTGTGGAGCTGGGCGGCGGCGGTGCTGTGGCAGCACGCGCTGTTCGGTCCGTTGCAGCCGCGTGCCGAGGGCACCACAGACCTGTCGCGCGGCGCGGTGCTGGTCTGGGTGCTGTTGGCGCTGGCAGCGATGGCGGTGAGTCTGATCGGAGGTTGGGGATGGTCGATGCACTGAATCTGGGCCGGCGCCTGCGGGTGCGCTCGACCGCGTACGTGGCGGGCGAGCCCGTGCCGTATTTCTGGCCGATGCGCACCTTCATTCACCACAACCCACTGTACGGGCTCGAGCACTTGCCGTTCGAGCAGGCGGTGCGCCGCGGCGCGGAGTTGTTTCACGCGCGCATGTTCCTGTCCCGCAGCCACTATCAGGCCTGGGAGCGTCAGGGCAAGGTTTGCCGTGCGACGGTCGAGCAAGAGCTGTCCCGGCGCAGCCAGGCGTTGCCCGCGGTGCCGCAGGTGGACTGGCCGCGCTGGCTGGATGCGGTGATGCACGCCGCTAGCGATCGCGACCCGGTGGATCCGCGGGCGCGGCCTGCCGATGTGCACGCGGTGCTGCGCGGCGTGGCGCTGCCCGCAGACCAGGACGATGCACAGGTCACGCCCGACGTGCTGCGCCAGCGCCTGCGCGGACACACCTTGCCTGAGGCGGTCGATGCGCTTTGGGGTACGCAGATCGCCACCGAGCTCGACGAACTGGTGATCAAGAGCTGCCTGGATTTTTTCGATGAGGATCAGTCGTCCTGGCGCATGCCGGGACGCGAGCGCGGGCTGTTTGCCGCCTGGAGCGAGATCGCACGGCGCAATGCCCGGCTGTTCCTGCGCGGCCTGCATGTGCGGCGCATCCTCGACGCGGTGCAGGATGGCGAAAGCGCGGTCGTGCATGTGATGCAGGAGTTGGGCATCGCCGCGGACGACTGGCCGGACTACTTCACCCGCGAACTCACCCGCCTGCACGGCTGGACCGGTTTCGTGCGCTGGCGGGCCTCGGCCAAGCATTACTACTGGGCGCAGCGCTACCCGGCCGACATCGTCGATCTGCTGGCCATCCGCCTGGTGGTCGGTCTGGCGCTGGTGCAGGAGAGCGCGCGCCACCGTCGCACCCCGGCCAATCGCGAGCAGCTCGATGCCCTGCTACGCGAGCGCACCGCGGAATGCGCGCTGCGTCTGGAACTGCACAGCGGCGAGGTCTTGCCGGACTGGGCGCATCGCATCGACGACGCGCTGGCTCGCGGCAACCGTGCGCGCTGTGACGCCTTGCTGCGCGACTACGCACCGCAGGCGCGGCTGCAGCGGGCGCAGGCACAGGCCGCCGCGCTGCGCACGCTGGCGCAGGTCGCGGGCGCTGAGGCCGTACTCGAGACGATCGATACCGCGGGTCTGGCCGGGCTGATGCAGGGCTTGCAAACGTTTGCCGAGCAGGAGGGCATGGTCTGGACCCTGGGGATGGAAGCGCAGGCGATCGACCGTTTGCTGGCCAATATTCAGGTGCCACAGGATCTACCTGCGAGCAAGCGGCCATTTGCCCAGGCCATGTTCTGCATCGATGTACGCTCCGAGCCGATTCGCCGCCATCTCGAGCGGGTGGGTGACTACCAAACCTTCGGCATCGCCGGGTTCTTCGGGGTGCCGGTGGGTTTTCTCGGCTATGGCAAGGGCAGCGAGGAGCATTTCTGCCCGGCGGTTGTCACACCGAAAAACCTGGTGCTCGAGCTGCCCGCCGTGCTCGACCCGAGCGACGAAGACTTCGTCAGCACCCTAGGACATGTGCTGCACGACCTCAAGAGCTCGGTGCTGTCGCCGTATGTGACGGTCGAGGCCGTGGGCATGCTGTTCGGGCTCGATCTGTTCGGCAAGACCCTGGCGCCGCTGGGCTACAGCCGCTGGCGCCGGCGCATCGACGGCGACAAGCCGGTCACCCGCTTGCTGCTTGACAAGCTGACCCGCGAGCAGGCCGACTCCATCATCCGCACCTTGCAGCGAGCGATGATCGTCAAAGCGCTGCGTGCCGAGCTGCGCATCGAGCGCGAGCGCGTAAACGACGCGCTGATCCGCGAGCTGCGCGAAACCGCGTTGCGCCACCGCGACGGCCCGACCCGCCTGCAGTCGGACTTCGGCATCAGCGCCAAGGCCGAGGCCGAGTTCATCGACAAGCTGCGCGAAATTTACCGGGTCGATCCCGACTACGCCAACTACCAGCTGGTGCGGCTGGGGCGCATCGGCTACTCGCTCGACGAGCAGGTCAACTATGTGCACACCGCGTTGACTATGATCGGACTGACCGAGCAGTTCTCGCGCTTCGTCCTGATCGTCGGGCACAACGGCCAGACCGAGAACAACCCTTACGAGTCTGCGCTCGACTGCGGCGCCTGCGGTGGCGGCTCGGGCCTGGTCAATGCGCGTGTGCTGTCGCAGATGGCCAACAAGACCGCGGTACGCGAGCGCTTGCGCGACAGGGGCATTTCCATTCCCGAGGACACATGGTTCCTGCCCGCGCTGCACAACACCACCACCGACGCGGTGGAACTGCTCGATCTGGATTTGCTGCCGCCGCAGCTGCTGGTCTATCTGGAGCGATTGCGCAACGGCCTGCGCGCCGCATCGCGGCTGGCCGCGGCCGAGCGCATGCCCAAGCTGCTGCCGCGTGCGCGCCCTCTCGAGCCGGCAGAAGCCTACCGCCTGTCGCACCGCATGGCGGTGGACTGGGCACAGACCCGACCTGAATGGGGATTGTCCGGGAACCTCTACGGCATCATCGGTCGGCGCAGCCTGTCGCAGGCGGCCGATCTGCAGGGGCGGTCGTTCCTGTTGTCCTACGACTGGCGCTGCGACCCCAAGGGGCGTCTTCTTGAGAACATTCTCGCGGCGCCCGTCGTGGTGGGCGAGTGGATCAACCTGGAGCATTTTTTCTCCACCGTCGATAACGCCCACATGGGCAGCGGCAGCAAGGTCTATCACAACGTGGCCGGCCGCTTCGGCGTGATGACCGGCAACCTGTCCGACCTGCGCACCGGGCTGCCGATGCAGACCGTGATGCGCGAGGGCAGGCCTTACCACGAACCGATGCGGCTGATCGCGCTGATCGAGGCGCCGCTGGATTTCGCCGCGCGTGCGCTGCAGGCCGTGGTCAAGGTCAAGAGCCTGGTGCTCGGCGGGTGGATTCGCGCCATCGTGATCGACCCGACCCAGGGCTACAAACCCTATGTGTACAACAACGGGCAGTGGGAGGAGCGCCCAGCGCTCGCACCCATGCCGCAGGAGGAAGCCGCCATATGAACGCCATCAAGCTGCACCCACTGAAAAAGCTGGAAATCATCCTCGAAGGCGCACACAAGGAGTTCGCCACCGATCTGCTCGATCGCGCCGGAGTCAAGGGTTACACCATCGTGGGCAACCTCTCCGGCAAGGGCAGCCACGGCTTTTACGAAGGTCATCTGATGTTCAACGAGGACGATGCCCTGCTGATGATCATCGTTGCCGTGCCGGAAGAACTGGTCGGGCCGCTGCTCGAAGGCTTCCAGGCATTTTTCGAGGCGCATTCCGGCGTGGTGTTCATCTCGGATATCCAGGTCGGTCGTCTGGTCAAGTTCCGTGATTGAGCGCTGAACCTGATGCGTGGATTGTTCAGTTAGTCTGAACGAATGTGTTGTCGATATAAATTGATTCTTATGTGAACTGGGCGGTATTCTCTGCCTCGCCTTCAGACCTGTGCTGCGCCCCCGGGATGTCCCGGCGCACTGCCCGGGCCCAAAGGACACGGTGCTGCATCGCAAGGTCGCCCATGGTGTTTCATCCGGCGCGCGCTGCATGCGCGCCACGGCGTATTTCGGGAAGGCCGTCCCTGTGCAACGGTCGAACATTGGATTTTTTGTCGCGTTTCATCGCTAAGGAGTGATCGATATGGCAGTCAAGACCTATCAGGCCGGCGTCAAGGAGTACCGGCAAACCTACTGGATGCCGGAGTACACGCCTCTGGACACCGATCTATTGGCCTGCTTCAAGATCACCCCGCAGCCGGGCGTCGATCGGGAGGAGGCCGCCGCCGCCGTGGCCGCCGAGTCGTCTACTGGCACCTGGACCACGGTGTGGACCGATCTGCTGACCGACCTGGACTACTACAAGGGCCGCGCTTACCGCATCGAAGACGTGCCCGGTGATGACACCTGCTTCTACGCTTTCATCGCCTATCCGATTGACCTGTTCGAAGAGGGTTCTGTGGTCAACGTGTTCACCTCGCTGGTGGGCAACGTGTTCGGCTTTAAGGCCATCCGCGCGCTGCGCCTGGAAGACGTGCGCTTCCCGCTGGCCTATGTCAAGACCTGCGGCGGCCCCCCGATGGGTATCCAGGTCGAGCGCGACAAGCTCAACAAATACGGACGCCCGCTGCTGGGCTGCACCATCAAGCCCAAGCTCGGCCTGTCGGCCAAGAACTACGGTCGCGCGGTGTACGAATGCCTGCGCGGCGGCCTGGACTTCACCAAGGACGACGAGAACGTCAACAGCCAGCCGTTCATGCGCTGGCGCGAGCGCTTCGATTTCGTCGTCGAGGCGATCCAGAAAGCGGAAGCAGAAACGGGTGAGCGCAAGGGTCACTACCTCAACGTCACCGCGCCGACGCCGGAAGAGATGTACAAGCGCGCCGAATACGCCAAGGAAATCGGCGCGCCCATCATCATGCACGACTACATCACCGGCGGTTTTTGCGCCAACACCGGTCTGGCCAACTGGTGCCGCAACAACGGCATGCTGCTGCATATCCACCGCGCCATGCATGCCGTGCTCGACCGCAACCCGCATCACGGCATCCACTTCCGCGTGCTGACCAAGATCCTGCGTCTGTCGGGTGGCGACCACCTGCACACCGGCACTGTGGTGGGTAAGCTCGAAGGCGACCGCGCCTCCACCCTGGGCTGGATCGATCTGTTGCGTGAATCCTTCGTGCCGGAAGACCGCTCGCGCGGCATCTTCTTCGACCAGGACTGGGGCTCGATGCCTGGCGCCTTCGCCGTGGCATCCGGCGGCATCCACGTCTGGCACATGCCGGCGCTGGTCACCATCTTTGGTGACGACTCGGTGCTGCAGTTCGGCGGCGGCACGCTCGGCCACCCCTGGGGCAACGCCGCCGGCGCCGCGGCCAACCGTGTCGCGCTGGAAGCCTGCGTCCAGGCCCGCAACGAAGGCCGTCAGGTCGAGAAGGAAGGCAAGGAGATTCTCACCGCTGCCGCCCAGCACTCGCCCGAACTGAAGATCGCCATGGAAACCTGGAAAGAGATCAAGTTCGAGTTCGACACGGTCGACAAGCTGGACGTCGCCAACAAGTGATCGCGCCTGCGGCGGTCGCCACCTGCGCGGCTGCCGCCACCTGCCACCGATAGCCTCGAAAGGAATTCATCATGGCCAATGTGCAAGCCTACAAGTCCACCAAGAAGTACGAGACCTTCTCTTACCTGCCGCAAATGACGCCCGAGCAGGTCCGCCGCCAGATCGCCTACGCCATCGCGCAGGGCTGGAATCCCGCGGTTGAACACACCGAAAAGGGCACGCCCGCAAGAGTGAGCTTCTGGTACATGTGGAAGCTGCCGATGTTTGGTGAGCAGTCCGTCGACGCGGTGCTGGCCGAAATCGAAGCCTGCCACCGCGAGTTTCCCGACCACATGGTGCGCTTCGTGGCCTACGACAACTACGCCCAGAGTCAGGGCACCGCGTTCGTCGTCTACCGCTGAGCCCCCCGGCGGGCGTGACGGCTGTTGCTGCCGCGTCCGCCGCTGATGCCGTGTCCTGCGGCCCGCGTCCTGGGTCGCCCCGAATCCCCGACTCCCCGACTCTCTGCATCGAGGTCCACCATGACAAACCCTGCCGATCGCCATGCGCAGGCGACCCTCTCGGGTCGCGAGCTGGCACTCAAGCGGCGCCAGGCCATGGCCTTGCACGGCAAGGCCGCAGCGGCCAGACCGTCCGCCACGCCGATGCGTGTCCGGTCGGAGTCGCCCGCCGCGCCGATGTCGGCGCAGCAGCGGCCCGCGCCGGCTGCGTCCTACGCTGCCGCAGTGCGGGCGATGCCGGCGTTCGAGGCGCCGCCTGCCCTGCCGCCGGCCAGCCTGAGCCCGGCCAGGGCGCGCCGGCTTGCGCTGTCGCAGCAGGGCAAGGCGGCGCTGCCGGCGCAACAGGCCGCTCCCGCCAGCCGCCGCCCGAGTGCGCATCTGCGTCCGGGTGCCTCAGCGGGCATGGGGGCTGGCGAGACCGCCGGGCGGGCCGGATCTTGCGGCTGCGGGGTGAAGGCCGAGTGTGGCTGCGCCCCGGCGGCGTCTGTCAGCGCGGCGGCATTCTCGGGCACGGAAAACCAGGAAGTCGCGCGAGACATCGTACGTGCTGTGCCAGTGGCCAGTGGGCGTGCGCTGGCGCAGGCGCGCCGCGCCGCCTTGGCGCAAGATGGCAAGGCTGGGTTGCGTCGCGTGGCGCAGGCCACCAAGATTGCCGCATCGCTGCCAGGCCAGGACTGGCAGGCTGCGATGACCAAGGGTGCCACCGCGCGCCAGGTGGCAATGCAGCGCCGCCATGTGCAGTCGCTGGTCGGCCGCGCTGGGGCGGCGAGCGACAGCACCCCCCGTCCTTCGGGCAGGATGAAAGCGCGTGACCTGCGCGCTGCAGCCGTGCCGCCCAAAGTCGAGGAGGGGCATACCCTGTCAGGCCAGCGCGTCACCGGCACCCAGGTCGAGCGCAGCCAGCGGGTCACCGGCAACGAGCCGGGTTCCTGCCGGGTGATCACCGGCACCGAGTACATTGGCACGGAACAGTTCGAGACCCTGTGCAGTACCCGCCCAGCGCCCAATCCACCCAAGGTGGGGGTCAGCACCACCCTGCGCGAGCAGCGGGTGACGGGCACCGAGGTCGGCCGCTCGCCCAAGGTCACCGGCGACGAGCCCGGCGCCTGCCGCATCGTCACCGGCACCGAATACCTTGGTGCGGAGCGCTTCGAGCAGTTCTGCGACACCCGGCCGCCTGCTGGGCCGGTCAAGGTCGGCCGTGGCACGACTGAAATGGGGCAGCGCTTCACCGGCACGCTGGTGGACCGTCCGGTCAAGGTCACTGGCGGTGAACAGGGTGCCGACCGCGTGATCACTGGTACCGGCTACACCGTCACCGCGCCCGATCTGGCGCCGAACAAGGTCGAGGTGACGACCACCCTGCTGGGCAAGCCGGTGACCGGCACCGGCATCGGCTCGCGCAAGGGCATGACCGGCGATGAGGCCGGCGCCTGTCGCCCGGTGACCGGCACACAATACTTGTCGACCGAGCAATTCGTGCAGTTCTGCAATACCGAGGTACCCAAGCCGCCGCGCAAGGTCAGCGTCATGTCCAGCCGTGACGGCCAGAGCGTGACCGGCACCGACGTGGGCCGCAGCCCGCGCGTGACCGGCAACGAAGCTGGCGCGTCGCGTGCCGTGACCGGAAACCAGTATTTCAACACCAAGGATTTCGGCGGCGCGGTGAATGCGGCCCCGTCCAAGGTCAGCGCCATGCAGACCCTGGGTGGCCGTGTCGTGACCGGTTCGGAGGTCGCGCCCAGCCCAAAATTGTCCGGTGATGAGTCATACGGGTGCCAACCCGTCACCGGCGTCGATTACATCGGCACCCAACAACTGGCCGTTGTCTGCGAGGCGCCGCCCGTGATCGAGCCGGTCGCCAAGGTGGCGACCGACCAGACCTGGGGTGGTCTGCCGGTCACCGGCAGTCTGCCTGCGCCCAGCGCTAAAGTCACTGGTACCGAGGCTGGCGCCTGCGCGCCAATCAGCGGCAACGGCTACTACGGTCAGGGGCAGTATGCACAGTTCTGTCCGCCTTCCGCGCTGCAGCAGCAGCGCAACGTGCTGCGCGACAGCGCCACCATTCTTCTTCGTGCGATTACCGGCGACCGGCCTGGCGCTGGGGGTTCGGTGATGACAGGAGACGAGCGCGGCGCGTGTGAGCCGGTCACCGGCACGCCCTATGTCGGGTTGGACACCCTGCCGGCGCAATGCGCTACCAGCGGCCGCTTCGTGCCGCGCGTGCGCCCTGCCGAGCCGCCGGTGCGCGAGGCTGCGCCCCGGGCGTTCAGCATCGTCACCCCGGGCCATGCCTCGCTGGGTCGCGAGCGCGATCAGGGCGTGACCGGCAGCGCGCTGGGCACCGAGCGCATCACCGGGTCGATCAACAAGGCCGAGGGCCTGATCACCGGCACGCCCGAATTCCGCAAGCAGGACGTGCAGCGCCTGCAATCGCTGCAGCAGGAGCAGAAAGACGCGCTGCAGCAGAGCGCAGCCCAGCGCCTGAGCGGCGAAGGCAGTCAGCAAGGCCCGCGGATTTCCGGTGATGTGTGGCTGGACAAGTCGCGCGTGACTGGCACCGAAGGCACGTCTAGCCTGGTGCGCAATCCGTCGCTGCGCGGCGAGCCGCGCGGTGCGGGTCGTAATGCGATGAGCTTTCGCGACATCGAGCGCCCCGAGCTTGCGTCCTCTCGCGTGACCGGCTCGGCCGGCACCACCGTGCGCGGCGCGCCGGTCACCGTCTCCGGCGGTGCGCGCGGCTGATCACGGGACTCCAGGCATGAATACGCTCAAGCGCAGAATGGCTCTCCAGGCAGGCGGTGTCTCCGTGACCTCGACGGCGCTCAGCCTGACGCCTGCCGCGCCGCTGTTGCCCGCGGTGCGGCAGGCGCGCAGCGTGGTCGATCAGGGCACGGGCCATCCGGTCTGTGTCATCGGCCCGGGCCAGCGCTGCGAGCATGCGCTGGTCGACGCCGAGCTCAACCAGCGCCTGTCCGACTACGAGCATCGGGTGCGCGGGCGCTTCAACGGCATTGTCGATGTGCTCAAGCAGATCTCGGCCATGCAGCATGCCCCCGACTTTGCGCAAAGCGCGCAGCGTCTGGCCCAGCAACGGCTGGGCTACACCCTGCCGCAGCAGTTGCTCGACGATGCCTGGGTGTCGGGGCTGGACATGAAGGCGCTGCATGCGCACTGCATTTTCCAGAGCTTCAAGCTTTGCGTCGACCAGACCGAGACGGATCAGGCGCTGTGGCTCGACCGCATGGCGATCACGCCCGATTTCCTCGCGGACTGCGGCTACCACACCGTGGACATCACCCCCTGTGCAGATGGACGGCTGCAGGGCCTGCTGCCCTTCGTGCTGCGCATGGCGCCCAACCGAAATGTCTACCTCAAGGCCTATGCCGGAGCGATGTTCGATGTCGAGGCCGACATGGTCGACTGGGCGCATCGCGAAGTTGAGCGCTTGAGTGGCGGAATTCCTGGCGGCGAGTCGCAGAACTATCTCAAGATCGCTGTCTACCACTTCAGCAGCTCACACGCGCACGAGCAGGGCTGTGCCTTTCATGCCAGCAACGACAAGCAGGCGGTCGAGTCGGCCAAACAACGCCTGGATGAACTGCGCGTTGCAATCGAGCGCACCTATGGGATTGGCGCTGCGCCCGACGTGTTGCTGATCGGCCTAGACACCGATCTGGATGCATTGCGCATCCACCTGCCCGACGCCGACGGCGACGTCAACCCCTATCGCTATGTCGATACCGCCGAACTGTACCGGGACACCGTTGGTCTGTCGGCCGAAGGTGCGCGCGCGCTGATCGCGCAGCGTGTGGACGAGGCGCAGAACATGGACGGCTGGGCACAGGGCCGCGGCGCGATGGCGCCCGGTATGCGCCGGCTGGTGCTGGCCCTGGCCGAGGCGAACCTGTCGCAGATCGAGTACGTCATCCACCATCATCAGGGCCGCTACAGCGTGCTCGGGCATGACGAGGAATTCATCTGCGCCGGAGAAGCCACCGACTATGTGCAGATGCGCAACAAGTACTACTTCGCTCATCTGGACACGGTCGAGGAAGGCGCGCCCGACATCGACGTGGGCATCAAGATTTTCACCGGCCTGAATGTCCAGCACGGCCTGGCCGTGCCGGTGCTCGTGCATTTTTACTACTCGTCACGTGTGCCCGGTTCGCGCGAGCGCGCGCTCAAGCGCGCCCGGCGGGTGAAGGCGGCGATCGAAGCCCGCTACCCGGCGCTGGTCGCGCGCGAGCTGCTGATCTGCCGCGTGGCGCTGTCCGACCGTTTCGACACCGAGCGCTGCGTGTTCGTCGATGAAGCGGTGGCGGATTCAGGACATTGAGGACAGATCGATGCGGATCATGCGAGTCGAAAAGACCCTGGTGTCGACCAACCGGATCGACTCCTTCGGTCATCGCCCGCTGCTGGTGGTGCAGGACAAGCCTGGCGGCACGCGCAGCGTGGCGGTCGATGCGGTGGGCTGCGTGCCCGGCGACTGGGTCATCTGTGTGGGATCGTCAGCGGCGCGCGAGGCGGCGGGCAGCAAGGACTTTCCGTCCGATCTGACCATCGTCGGCATCATCGACCACTGGAATCCGGAGGGCTGATGGAAATCTGGCGGGTCAAGGATGAACTGGTTTGCACGCGGCGGGTGCCGGGGCTGAAAGCCGCGTCACTGCGCGTGCTGCAGGGACAACGAGGCAACATCGAGGTGGCCACCGATCCGGTGGGCGCGCCGGTGGGGACGTGGGTGTTCACTACCCTGGGCAGTGCCGCCAGGCTGGCGATGCCCGACCCGACCGTGACCACGGATCTGACCATCTGCGGAATCATCGACGACTGGGAGGCGTGAGCCCGACCGCGGGTTTTCCGTGCAGTCATGCGAGCAAAGACGGCAATGCGGGCAAGGGGCCCGGTGCCGATGGGTGTGAAGGCGATTTTCGACAAGGAGTGACAAATGGCTGAACGGATGGGCATTGCCCTGGGAATGATCGAGACGCGCGGCCTGGTGCCTGCGATCGAAGCGGCGGATGCCATGTGCAAGGCCGCGGATGTGCGATTGATCGGTCGCCAGTTCGTCGGTGGCGGCTATGTGACCGTGCTGGTGCGCGGCGAAACCGGTGCGGTCAACGCGGCGGTGCGCGCCGGTGCAGACGCCTGCGAGCGGGTGGGCGACGGCCTGGTGGCGGCGCACATCATCGCCCGCGTGCACAGCGAAGTCGAGGGCATTCTGCCCGAAGCGCCAACCGCCTGATCCCCAGCGGTCGGCATTGGTAATTGCAACCTCAATAGGAGCGAAAAATGGCAAACGTGAATGGAATTGCCCTGGGCATGATCGAAACCCGCGGCCTGGTGCCGGCGATCGAGGCGGCTGACGCGATGTGCAAGGCAGCGGAAGTGCGTCTGATCGGTCGCCAGTTCGTCGGCGGCGGCTATGTGACCGTGCTGGTGCGCGGCGAAACCGGTGCGGTCAACGCGGCGGTGCGCGCCGGTGCAGACGCCTGCGAGCGGGTGGGCGACGGCCTGGTGGCGGCGCACATCATCGCCCGCGTGCACAGCGAAGTCGAGGGCATTCTGCCCTCCGCGCCGAGCGCCTAATCGGCAAGCGGCATGAATGCGCCCACCCCGCCCGCATGGCTTGCGCCTGCGGGGGTTTCGGGCCAACCTGAAGGAGAAACTGCAATGGCAAGTGTGACGGGCATTGCCCTGGGCATGATCGAAACCCGCGGCCTGGTGCCGGCGATCGAGGCGGCTGACGCGATGTGCAAGGCAGCGGAAGTGCGTCTGATCGGTCGCCAGTTCGTCGGCGGCGGCTATGTGACCGTGCTGGTGCGCGGCGAAACCGGTGCGGTCAACGCGGCGGTGCGCGCCGGTGCAGACGCCTGCGAGCGGGTGGGCGACGGCCTGGTGGCGGCGCACATCATCGCCCGCGTGCACAGCGAAGTCGAAGGCATCCTGCCGACCCGGCCCGACGCGGACGGCGGTGGCCGCGATGCCGAAATCACCTCCACCCGCAGCTGATCGCGGCAGCGGCCATGGCGGTGGATTCCCGCACTCTGGGCTGGATGACGCGCGCACTCGGTCATGAAATGACCGCGGTGCAGCAATATCTCGCCCAAAGCGTGCTGGCCCGGCTGTGGGGCGATGCGGCGCTGGCGGCCGAACTGCACCGCGAGGCGCTGGAGGAACTCGACCATGCCCGCGCGCTGATGGAAAGGCTCATCCTGCACGGTATCGCGCCGTCGGCCGGTAACCTGCCGCCGGCGCGGCTGGGGCGCAGTCCTGCCGATCTGCGCCAGCAGGATGCGCAACTTGAGGCCGCGGCGGTGCGTTTGTACGCGGATGCGCTGCGCCATGCGCAGCGCGTGCGCGACGATGATTCCGCCGCGCTGTTCGCTCGCCTGCTCGACGAAGAATCCCGGCATCTGCAGCGGGTGCAACACACCGAAGGAGAGCCGCATGGCTGAGCACACCACCGGCTGGCGCGAGCAGGGCAAGCCGCCCACGCTGTTCAAACGCTTTGCATTCGACAGCTACGCGCAGACGCGGTCCTTCCTCGACGCCCTGGCCGCCCTGGCCGAGGAAACCGGGCGGCATCCGCAGAACATCAACTTTGGCACCACCTATGTCAACATCACCCTCGATGCCGAGGATGGCCAGACCATGGGCGCTGCCGAACACGCCTTTGCCGCGCGCATCGACGCGCTGGCGGCCGGGCCGCGCTGAATCATGGCTGCCGCCAAGGTGCTGGCCGTCATCAACCAGAAGGGTGGCGCCGGCAAGACCACGCTGGCGATGAATCTGGCCGCCGGTCTGGCGCGGCGTGGCCCGACCGTGGTCATCGACCTCGATCCGCAGGGGTCGGCGTTGCAGTGGGGCGCAGCCGGCGCACAGCCCTATCCGGCCATGGTCAAGCAGATCGCCGGGCGCTGGGATGGCGCGGCGCTGCGCCATACCTACCTTGCCTACCGGCACATCGTGCTCGACTGCCCGCCATCGCTCGACAGCCATGCGTCCAGCCAGGCGCTGCGCTCGAGCGACATCGCCCTCATTCCCGTGCTGCCTTCGCCGGTCGATCTGTGGGCCAGCCTGCGCCTGCCGCAGGAGGTCGAGGCCGCGCGTCGCCAAAACCCGGGCCTGCGCGCGTATCTGGTGCTCAATCAGATCGAACAGCGCAGCGCGCTGTCGGCGGCAATGCAGGACGCGCTGGCTGAGTTCGGCCTGCCCGTGCTGCGCGCCGCCATGCGTCGACGTGCCATCTACCGCGCCGCGGCGCTCGACGGCCTGTCGGTCTATCAAATGGGCGCCCGCGGCCAGGCGGCGGCGGCCGAGATCGACGCCATCCTCAAGGAGATTGATCTATCATGAGCAGCATCAAGGACAAACTGACCCAGAGCGTGCGCCAGGCGCGCACCGCCCAGCCTGCCAAAACCGCCGCCCCAACGCGCAAGCCTGCAGCCAGGCCGGCGCCTGCGGCCAAGACCGCTGCGGCGTCCCGCGCTGCAGCCGCGCCGGCAACGCTCACCGCCGCTTCGCCGCTGGCCGCAGAGCCCGCACCGTCGGCCTCCACATTGTTTCCGCAGCGCATCTGGCCGGACTGAACCCAACTGCCGGCCTGACTCTGCAGACCCTTTCGAGAAAAACGCCATGCGTCAAGACGACTATGTCCGCACGTACGCGCCGCGCCAGGATGTCCGTGTGGCGCGCGCCGGTTCTGTCATGCCCGCCGCATACCGGCATGCGGCCGACCTGTCCGCTGCGCCTGTGTCCGCTCTGGATGCCTACCGCGTGCCCAGCGAACCGTACTACCGCGCGGTGGGCGACGAAGTCGCTCTCTATGAGGCCGCCTATTCGGTGCGGCTGCCGGTGATGCTCAAGGGGCCGACCGGATGCGGCAAGACCCGCTTTGTCGAGTACATGGCGTGGAAACTCGGCAAGCCGCTGATCACCGTGGCCTGTAACGAGGACATGACCGCCTCCGACCTGGTTGGCCGCTTTCTGCTCGACGCCAACGGCACCCGCTGGCAGGATGGCCCGCTGGCGCTGGCTGCGCGGCTGGGCGCAATCTGCTACCTCGACGAAGTGGTCGAGGCGCGGCAGGACACCACCGTAGCGATCCACCCGCTGACCGATGCCCGGCGCATCCTGCCGCTGGAAAAGAAGGGCGAGATCATCCAGGCGCACCCCGACTTCCAGCTGGTCATCTCGTACAACCCGGGCTATCAAAGCCTGATGAAAGATCTGAAGCAGTCGACCAAGCAGCGCTTTGCCGCACTCGACTTCCACTACCCCGAGCACGAGGTCGAGGCCGAGATCGTCGCGCACGAATCGGGTGTAGGGCTGGATGTGGCCAAGAATCTGGTGCACATTGCCGAGCGTTCGCGCAACCTCAAGGGCCACGGGCTGGACGAGGGTCTGTCCACCCGCATGCTGATTTACGCCGGCTCGCTGATCGCACAGGGCGTGGCGCCGCTGGCCGCCTGCCGCATGGCGCTGGTGCGCCCGATCACCGACGACCCTGACATGCGCGACGCACTCGACGCCGCGGTGACCACCTACTTCTAAAAGCCGCCACGTGCCCGCCCGCGCGGCGGGCGCCGGGGCGTCTGCATCATGGCCATCCACCTCGAGGAATTCCAGGAACTCGTCGACGAGCTGCCGGGCGGCGCGCAGGATCTGCTGCGCGCGTCCTGGGCCGAGGCGGCGCGCGCGTTCTCGGCGCGCGGGTTGGACAACTACCTCAAGGGCGCGCTGGCGCTGCACCAGCTCGGACGCGGCGAGGAGCTGGTGGTCACCTACCTGCAGTCTATGCCCGAGCTGGCGCGCGCCATTGGCGAGGACGTGCTGCCCGACCTGGTCAACTTCCTGCTCTCGATGGCGTCCAAGACCTCGGGGCAAGTGCTGGCGCTGATCGCCGGCACCGCACCGCTGGCCGCGCAGCGCCTGGGCGATGAAGAACTGTTCCGCCAATTCCTTAGCGTGCTCGGGCTGATGCTGGCGCAGGCCCCGCGCGGTCTGCGGCCCATGCTCGAAAACCTCGAGCGCCTGCTGTCGCAGCTCACCCTCGGGGGGCTGCGCCGCTGGGCGCAGTGGGGCGCGCAGGCGTACAAGGCCGATTTTGACGGACAGGTGGCGTACTTCTCGCTGCAAAGCCCCGACGCGCTGTCGGTGCTGCAGCAAGAGCGCAAAGGCACGCTGTTCGTCGATGTGCAGCGGCGGCTGAACATCTACCTGCGCGCGATGTGGGGACGCGACTTTTTCCTGCGCCCCACCGCGGGCGACTTCGAGAACCGCGAGGGTCTGCGGCCCTATATCGAGCGCTATGTGATTCACATCGCCGACGCCTACGATGACTACCGCCCGCTCGGCCCGGACACCCCGCCCGAGCAGGTGGTCGGCGCGCTCGACATCTATCGCGCCGCGGCCAATCACTGCGCAGCGCATCTGGTGTTCACCCTGGCGCCGCTGTCGATGCAGATGCTCTCACCGCTGCAGATCGGGCTGATCGAGCTGATCGAAGACGCGCGGGTCGAGGCGCTGGCCATCGCCCAGTTTCCAAACATGCGCGAGGCCTGGCTGGCGCTGCATCCGCTGCCCGACTTTGGCGCGCCCAAGACCGTCGGCGACCTGCTCAACCGCCTGGCGCGCGCCCTGCTCGAAGATCGCAGTGCCGACCCGCACCCTTGGGTGCAGCAGGCGGTGGCGCAGTTCCGCACCCAGCCCGATCTGCGCGATCCGCAGTTCAGCTGGAACCTGGGCGTGGACCTGTCGCACAGCCTGGCCGCGCTCGACCTGCCCGAGTACAACCGCCGTACCGACGGCCTGCGCGCGATCTACCGCGACGATAACCGCGCCATCTGGGAGCTGGAGGAGTACGACGAGGCGCAGGCGCTGGCCGCGACCTGGGAGACCCGGCAGCAGGTGCGGCGCAAGGTCAACGTCATGGAAATGGTCAACGAGGTGGACAACGAGTTCGCCGGCGACGATGCGCAGGAGGTGTGGATCCTGCCCACCGAGTTCTATCTCGACCAGGAAGGCGTGACCATCAACTCGCTCGAAGGCCGCCCGCCGATTTCCGAGCCGTTTCACTACCCCGAGTGGGACTATCAGATCCAGCTCGACCGCCCCAGCTGGGTCACCGTGCTCGAACGCCATCCGCCGGTGGGCGACCTGGCGGTGATCGAGGCCATCCTCGCCGAGCACAAGCCGGAGGTATCGCGGCTGAAGTTCCTGATCGAGTCGATGATTCCGCAAGGCCTGCAGCGCATCCGCCACCAGGAAGACGGCGACGACATCGACATCGACGCCGCGGTGCGCGCGATGACCGATGTGCGCATGGGCGTGCAGCCCGACCCGCGCATCATGGTGCGCCTCAAACGCGCGCAGCGCGATCTGGCGGTGATGGTGCTGCTCGACATGTCCGAGTCGTCCAACGACAAGGTGCGCGGACATGACTACTCGGTGCTCGACCTCACCCGCTCGGCCACCGTGCTGCTGGCCGAGGCGCTGCAGCGTATCGGCGACCCGTTTGCGATCCACGGCTTCTGTTCCGACGGGCGGCACGATGTGCACTACTACCGCTTCAAGGATTTCGACCAGCCGTATGGCGACTTGGTCAAGGCGCGGCTGGCCGGCATGAAGGGCAGCTATTCCACCCGCATGGGTGCCGCGCTGCGGCACGCCGGCCACTACCTCGCGCAGCAGCCCAAGCGCAAGAAAATCTGCTTCATCGTCACCGACGGCGAGCCCGCTGACAACGATGTGCGCGACCCGCAATACCTGCGGCACGACACCAAGCGCGCGGTCGAGCAACTGCTGCAGCAGGGCGTCACGGTCTATGCCCTGTCGCTCGACCCGCATGCCGATCTGTATGTCTCGCGCATTTTCGGCGTCAAGAACTTCACGGTGATCGACAAGGTCGAGCGCCTGCCCGAAAAACTTCCGATGCTTTACATGAGCCTGACCCGCTGAAGGTGCGCGCCGCATGAAAATCTCCCTGCGCACCTTCGTGTTCATCGACGCGCTGCAGCCGCAGCTCGCCTCGTACCTGGCCACCTCGTCGCAAGGCTTTCTGCCGGTGCCGGGGGATGCCTGCCTGTGGGTCGAGGTGGCCCCCGGCATGGCGGTGCACAGCCTGTCGGACACCGCGCTGAAAAAGACCAGTGTGCGCATGGGTGAGCAGGTGGTCGAGCGCTCCTTTGGCTCGATGGAGCTGCACTACCGTAACCAGAGCGAGGTGCTGGCAGCCGGCGAAGCCATCCTGACCCAGCTCGGCACCCGGGAGGATTCGCGCCTGCGCTGCAAGGTCGCCTGGAACGAAATCATCCGCGCGATCACCCCAGATCACGCCACGCTGATCAACCGCCAGTTCCGCAAGGGCTCGATGCTGCTGCCGGGCAAGAGCATGTTCATCCTCGAGGTCGAACCGGCGGGCTACATCGTCTATGCGGCCAACGAGGCCGAGAAAGCCGCGCAGGTCACTCTGGTCGACGTGCGGCCGTTTGGCACCTATGGGCGGCTGACCATGATGGGCAACGAGGCCGAGGCCGCCGAGGCGCAGCGCGCGGCGATTGCCGCGATCGAGCGGCTGAACCAGACCGCCACGCATCACTGAACCGCAACATTCTCCCATGGACATCGACTCCACCGCCAAACGCCTGCTGTTTTCCACCGTGCGGGTGGACACCGTGCTCGAAGACGGCAGCGAGGGCTCGGGTACCGCATTCGTCGTGCGCCATGCGCATGGCCGGGGGGTGTCAGACTTCGTCGTCACCAACCGGCATCTGGTCGAGGGCGTGCGGCGCGGCGGACTGGTGTTCACGCAAAAGCGCCAGGGTCGGCCGGCGTTCGGCCAGCGCTTTCAGATCAACATCGACGAGTTTCCCGCCGCCTGGTTTCTCCATCCCGATGCCCAGATCGATCTGGCACTGGTGCCGCTGGCGCCGCTGCAGCAGGCGGCGCAACAGCAGGGCGTGGAGCTCTATGTCGAACCAATCGACAGCCGCCTGATTCCCGATGCGGCCACCTGGCAGCAGTTCGACGCGCTGGAAGACGTGCTGTTCGTCGGCTATCCCAGCGGGGTGTGGGATCAGATCAACCTCATGCCCATCCTGCGCCGCGGCACTACCGCCACGCCGGCGGCGCTGGATTTCGAGGGCCAGCGCCAGTTCCTGATCGATGCCGCGGTCTACCCCGGATCGAGCGGCAGTCCGGTGTTCATCGAACGCCGCGGACCGCAGCCGCTGCGACGCGAGGCCACGCGCGACCTGCTGTTCGCCGGCGTGGTGGCCGCGGTGTTTTTCCGCGAAGAGGCGCATGCCATCGTGCCCGCCCCGGTGCCGGCCAACAACCGTGGTATGGCGCTGGGCGTGGAGATGATCGACCTAGGGCTGATCATCAAATCCGATAAAGTGTCGGAACTCATCCACGCCTATCTGCAACGCTGGGCCGGCTGAAGCGCCCCATCCACGCAATCCGCGCGCAGCGCCTGCAGCCTTTTCCTCCTGGCGCACACCATGCAAGACAAACCGATCTACTGCGGCTATCACGCCGATGCACATGGCATTACCCAGCTTGGGCGGATCGTGCTCGATGCCTGGGTGTTCGGTCTGCTGCCCGAAACCGAAGACTGCAAGGGCTGGGATCTGCAGCGCATGCAGGCCCTGATGCAAAAGGTCGAGGCGCAGTGGGATCAGTACGGCAACCTGCCTAGCCGCCTGCCGGCCGAACTCGCCGAGCGCCACCGCGCGCTGTATGCGCGGGCGATGCAGCGCGCGCAGCAGCACGGCTGGAATCCCGAACTCGACGACGAGGATTGAGTTGTGAAGATGTCGTCGCAAGCGGCCTGCTGCCCATGCGCGCGGCGCGCAGGGTCGAGACAAATCAATCAGATCGGCAAGGCCCGAGCACCGCGCTCTACGGCCAGCGGGCCGCGCAGCAGAACGATTCACAACTTCTGACCCGGTCGGCGCGCAGCTGCGCCCGTACCATCGGGTCATCGCAGACCTCGCCTTGCCATTGCCCATGTCCGCACTCGATGCCCTGGCCGCGTCCACCGTCGTCGTGGCCGATACCGCCGATCTGGATTTGCTGCAGCGCTGGCGTGCGCGCGATGCAACGACCAACCCCAGCCTGATCCGCAAGGTCGCAGCCGATCCGCGCTACCACGCGCTGGTGGGTGCGGCGGTGCGCGCCAGCGCCGACGTGGACGATCGCCTCGACGATCTGCTCGTGGCCTTCGGTCTGGAAATCCTGCAGCGCGTGCCCGGGCGGGTGTCCACCGAGGTCGATACCCGGCTGTCGCACGACACCGACGCCACCGTGCGCCGCGCCCGCGCGCTGATGGCGCGCTACGCCGCAGAAGGTGTCTCGCGCGAGCGCGTGCTCATCAAGATTGCCGCCACCTGGGAAGGCATTGCCGCAGCGCGCCAGCTCGAGGCCGAAGGCATTCACTGCAACCTCACCCTGCTGTTCAGCTTCACACAGGCGCAGGCTTGCGCCGCGGCGGGTGTGCAGCTCATTTCGCCGTTCGTCGGTCGCATCACCGACTGGCATCGGCAGCAGGCTGGCGCCGCCTGGGATGCCCAGGCGCATCGCGGCGCCCGCGATCCCGGGGTGCAGGCCGTGGTGCGTATCTGGCGTTATTACAAGCAGCAGGGCGCGCACACCGAGGTGATGGGCGCGAGCTTTCGCGATATCGACCAAATCGCCGCGCTGGCCGGCTGCGACCTGCTGACCATTCCGCCCGTCCTGCTCGACACCCTGGCCGCCAGCGACCGGGCCATGCCACGCCAGCTCGACGCCGCACGTCCCGGGCCGGTCACCGACCCGCAGCCGCCGCGGCTCAGCCAGGCGGACTTCGTCCAGGGTATGCGGGCCGACCGCATGGCCAGCGAGAAGCTCGACGAAGGCGTGCGGCTGTTCAGCGCCGACACCGAGGCGCTGCTGCAACAGCTTGCACAGGTCTGAGCCCGCCTCTGTCGTTACGCCCGATGCGCTTTTACATCCCGCCTGCCGAGGCGGCGCTGTCGCCCGGTCCCTGCGTCTTGCCCGAAGCCAGTGCGCGGCATCTCAAGGTGTTGCGGCTAAAGCCAGGCGACCCTGTCACCGTGTTCGACGGCACTGGCGGTGAGTGGGACGCCCGGGTGCACGATGGCCACACCCTGCTGCTCGGCCAGCATCATGCGGTGGAGCGCGAGGCGCCTGTGCAGGTGCTGCTCGCGGTGGGCATGCCGGCCAACGAGCGCATGGACACGCTGGTGGAAAAGGCGGTAGAACTGGGCGTAGCGCAACTGCAGCCGTTGCTGACCCGCCGCAGCGTGCTGCGCCTGCAGGGCGAGCGCGCCGCGCGCCGTGTGGCGCACTGGCAGGGCGTGGCGATCGCCGCCTGCGAACAATGCGGTCGCAACCGCATTCCGCTGATCGCGCCGGTCGCCTGCCTGCCAGACTGGCTGCGGCACATCGCGCAGCAAGCCGGCGATGTGCACCGCTGCCTGCTGAGCCCGACCGCCACCGCGCCGCTGCAGCCCTTCGCCCCCGGCGCGTCGGTGTGTCTGGTCTCCGGGCCGGAGGGCGGACTCGATGCACAGGAAGTCGAGCAACTGATCTCTGCCGGGTTTCGCCCGGTCAGCCTCGGGCCCCGGATACTGCGCGCCGACACTGCACCGCTGGCCGCGTTGGTGCGGTCCTGTCCCTAGTGTGAACAGGGTCCAGACCTGCCGCACACAAGGCGGGGCCAAACAGCGCGATGTGGCCTTGACCTGGCCTCAGGGCGTGATGGCTGGCTCGCCGAGCAGCGGCGAGATGACATTGCCGAACGTCTCCGCGAGGAAGGACTCGCCATGCTCGAGAATGAAATAGCGAAACGCCTCCGCGCCCGGCGAGAGCAGCTTGGCCAGGCTGTTGACCGCGTACCAGCGCCGCAGCAGCGGCATGCCCTCGATCTGCGGCACGGCCAGCAGACCGCTGCGCAGCTCCAGCTCGATGGTGTGCAGCGACAGAAAACTGATGCCCATATTGGCCATCACCGCTTGCTTGATGGTCTCGTTGCTCTGCATCTCGGTGAACATCGGCAATTCCATCTGGCGCTGGTTCAGATACTCCTCGAACGTCGCGCGCGTGCCCGAGCCCGGCTCGCGGATGATGAAATTGCACTGCGTCAGCACCGACGCCGGATGCGGCCCTCCGCTGGCAAGCGGATGCTGCGGCGAGGCGATGATGCCCATCGGGTGCGCGGCAAACGGCTCGGCGCGGGTGGCCACGTCGCGCGGCGGGCGGCCCATGATCGCCAGATCCAGCTCGCTGTTCTGCAGCTGATGCACCAGCTGCTCGCGGTTGCCCACTGACAGCCGCAGTTCCACATGCGGATACTCGGCATGAAACCGCGCCAGCAGTCGCGGCACGAAATACTGCGCCGTGCTGACCATGCCGATGGTTAGCCGCCCTGCCTTGATACCGCGCAGCCGCGCCATTGCATCTTCGGCATCCTTCAGCGTGGCCAGCACTTTGCGGGCATAGACCACCAGATACTCGCCGGTGAGGGTCAGGCTGACTGACTTGCCTTGACGCTCGAACAGTGGCAGCCCCACCTGGGCCTCGAGCTCCCGGATCTGCATCGATACGGCAGGCGGGGTGAGGTGCATTTCCTTGGCAGCCTTGCCAAAATGCAGGTGGCGCGCCGCGGCGCTGAACACCCGAAGTTGCCGCAGTGTGGCATTTTTCATCAGCGTTCCTGATCTCAAGATCAATAAATCGTGAATTTACCTTAATTTCGATTGCCGCTTAAATACGCAACTTGCGATTTCGGTCTGTGGCGCCTGCGCCGTGGCCTGCCCTGCCATCGCACCGTTTGTGAACGGGCTCCGAAGTTCGCTTCCGGAGCTTTTACCGCAGCCGATGAAGTCTGTTCATGCGAGTCTCCGTTTTGGGGCTGCGGGCTTTTTGAAGTGACTTGGCGCATTCGTGTCAGGTTTTTTCAAAAAGTCATCGGGTCTCGCGCCAGCGGCTTGTCCTGCCGGGTGTCGGTGGGGCCACATGCTGACCGAGGCCCTTCAACATTGGGAGCCATACCATGCAGTCCGGTCGCACCACAGTCTCAAAATTTCTCATCGAGCAATTGCACGGCACGGATGACCAGGCCGATCTGGCCGCGCTGCTGGTGGATGTGACCGCGGCGGTCAAGGCCATCTCCGCGATGACCTCCAAGGGTGCGCTCGGCGGCTTTCTCGGCGCGCTCGACACCCAGAACGTACAGGGCGAGGTGCAGAAAAAGCTCGACGTGCTGTCCAACGAGGCCATCATCCAGGCCTGCGAATGGGGTGGTCTGGTTGCCGGCATGGCGTCCGAGGAAATGGACGAGCCCTACACCCTGCCCAAGGAATACGAGCGCGGTCCCTATCTGCTGATCTTCGATCCGCTCGACGGATCGAGCAACACCGATGTCAACGTCTCGGTTGGCACCATTTTTTCGGTACTGCGTCACACCAGGATCGGCGAGCCTACCGTGGCCGATTATCTGCGTCCCGGGGTCGAGCAGGTGGCTGCCGGCTATGCCATCTACGGCCCGGCCACCATGCTGGTGCTCACCGTCGGCAAGGGGACGCACGGTTTCACGCTCGATCGCGAAATCGGCAACTTCATCCTCACCCATCCCAATCTGCAGATTCCGGCCGACACCAGCGAGTTTGCAATCAACACCAGCAACGAGCGCTTCTGGGAGCCGCCTGTGCAGCGCTATGTGGCCGAATGCAAGGCCGGCAAGACCGGGCCGCGCGGGCGCGACTTCAACACCCGCTGGATCGCGTCGATGGTGGCCGATGTGCATCGCATCCTGATGCGCGGCGGCATCTTCATGTACCCTAAGGACACCAAAGACCCGAGCAAGCCCGGCCGCCTGCGTCTGATGTACGAGGCCAACCCGATCGGCATGATCGTTGAGCAGGCCGGCGGCGCGGCTTCCACCGGTCGCGGCCGCATCCTGGAGGTGCAGCCGACCTCACTGCACCAACGCGTGCCGGTGATGCTCGGCTCGAAAAACGAAATCGAGCGTCTGGAGCGCTATCACGGCGAATATGATCGGGGCGAGGACAAGGCTTTCGAATCCCCGCTGTTCAAAGAGCGCTCGCTGTATCGCGACGAGGCCCGCGGCTGATTCTTGCGCTGTCCGCGCCGGGTCAGCGCAGGCCCGGCGGCGGCAGCGGCCGGCATCACCGATCCCTGCTGCGCCCCGCATCCGAGCGGGCGCGGCATGCACAGATTTCCTTGTATTGAAAAGAGGCTCGCACCATGTCTGTCAAACATCCCATCATTGCCATCACCGGCTCGTCGGGCGCCGGCACCACTACGGTGATGCGCAGCTTCCAGCACATTTTCCGCCGCGAAAAGCTCACCGCGCAGATCGTCGAGGGCGACTCCTTCCACCGCTACAACCGTGCCGAAATGCGCGAGGAGATGAAAAAGCAGGAAGCCGCCGGTAACCGCCATTTCAGCCACTTCGGCCCCGAGGCCAACCTGCTCGATGAACTCGAAAACGTGTTCAAGACCTATGGTGAAACCGGCGGCGGCAAGGTGCGCAAATACATCCACGATGCAAGCGAGGCCGCCGAATTCGGCGTCGAGCCGGGCAACTTCACCGAGTGGAAAGAGATCGCGCCTGGCTCAGATCTGATGTTCTACGAAGGTCTGCACGGCGGCTATGCCGACGACAAGATCAATGTTGCCAAGCATGTGGACCTGCTGGTGGGCGTGGTGCCGATCATCAACCTCGAGTGGATCCAGAAGTTGCACCGCGACCAGATCCAGCGCGGCTATTCGCAGGAAGCGGTGATGGACACCATCCTGCGCCGCATGCCCGATTATGTGCATCACATCACCCCGCAGTTCTCGCGCACCCATGTCAACTTCCAGCGCGTGCCCACGGTCGACACCTCCAACCCCTTCATCGCCAAGGACATTCCCAGTCTGGACGAGAGCATGGTGGTGATCCGTTTCGCCAATCCAAAGGGCATCGACTTTCCCTACTTGCTGTCGATGCTGCATGACTCGTGGATGAGCCGCCCCAACACCCTGGTCGTGCCCGGCGGCAAGATGGGGTTGGCGATGCAGCTCATTTTCACTCCGATGATCCTGCGCCTGATGGACCTCAAGCGCCGTGCCGGTTAAACCTGGGATACGCACCATGACCACCCTGCAAATCGACACCCAACAACGCCGCCGTCTGGCCAACGCCATTCGCTTTCTCGCCATCGACGCGGTGCAGGCCGCCAACTCCGGCCACCCCGGCGCGCCAATGGGCATGGCCGACATCGCCGAGGTGCTGTGGCGCAACCACCTGCACCACAACCCAGCCAATCCGCACTGGCCCAACCGCGATCGCTTCGTGCTGTCCAACGGCCACGGCTCGATGCTGCTGTATGCCTTGCTGCACTTGACCGGCTACGACCTGCCGATCGACGAGCTCAAGCGCTTCCGTCAACTGCACAGCAAGACTCCCGGCCACCCAGAAGTGGGCTACACCCCGGGTGTGGAGACGACCACCGGCCCGCTCGGCCAGGGCATCGCCAACGCAGTCGGCATGGCGCTGGCCGAGAAGGTACTCGCCGCGCAGTTCAACCGCTCGGGCCACACCATCGTCGATCACCACACCTATGTGTTCCTCGGCGACGGTTGCCTGATGGAAGGCATCAGCCACGAGGCCTGCTCGTTGGCCGGCACGCTCAAGCTGAACAAGCTCATCGCCTACTACGACGACAACGGCATCTCGATCGACGGTCATGTCGAGCACTGGTTCTCCGACGACACCGCCAAGCGCTTCGAGGCCTACGGCTGGAACGTCATCGGACCGATCGACGGGCATGACGCAGTCGCCGTGGAAAAGGCCACCGCCGAGGCCAAAATGAGCGAGCGGCCGACGCTGATCATCTGTCGCACCACCATCGGCTGGGGCGCGCCGAACAAGGCCGGCACGCACGATGTGCACGGCGCGGCGCTTGGCCAGGCAGAGGCCGACGCCACCCGCCGCGCGCTCGGCTGGGACTATGCTCCGTTTGAGATCCCGGCAGATATCTATCAAGCCTGGGACGCCAGGTTCCACGGCGCCAAGCTCGAGGCCGACTGGAACGCGCGTTTTGCCGCTTATGAGCAGGCACACCCGGAGCTCGCTGCCGAATTCAAGCGGCGCATGGCCGGCGAACTGCCCCAGAGCTGGGGGCAGACCGTGCAGACCCTTTATGCCAAGGCGCGCGAAGTCACCGCTCCGACCGCCACGCGCAAGGCCTCGCAGATCGCGCTGGAAACGCTGGTGCCGGCGCTGCCCGGGCTGTTCGGCGGCTCGGCCGACCTGACCGGCTCGAACCTCACCGCGGCCAAGGCCTCGGTCTCGTTCGAAAAGGCTGCACCGGGGGCGCCGTTCAACTATCTGTCGTACGGCGTGCGCGAGTTCGGCATGGTCGCGATGATGAACGGCATGGCGCTGCACGGCGGCTTTTTGCCCTACGGCGGCACCTTTCTGATGTTCTCCGACTATTCGCGCAACGGTGTGCGCATGAGCGCGCTGATGAAGCAGCGCGTGATCCACGTGTTCTCGCACGACTCCATCGGTCTGGGCGAGGACGGACCGACGCACCAGCCGATCGAACAGACCTCCAGCCTGCGCCTGATCCCCAATCTGGACGTGTGGCGCCCGGCCGACGTGCTCGAGACTGCCGTGGCCTGGAAGCAGTCGATCGAGCGCAAGCATGGCCCCAGCGCCTTGCTGCTGTCGCGCCAGAACCTGGTGGCCACGCAGCACCCCGAGCAGGCCGAGCACTTGATTGCCCGCGGCGGATACGTGCTGTCCGAAGCCGCCGGCGGCAAGCCGCAGATCGTGCTCATCGCCACCGGCTCGGAAGTCGAGATCGCGCTCAAGGCGCAGGGCCTGCTGGCCGAGCAGGGCGTGGCCGCCCGCGTGGTGTCCATGCCATGCACCAATGCCTTTGACCGGCAGGACGCGGACTACCGCAACACCGTGCTGCCCACAGGCGTGCCACGCGTGGCCATCGAGGCCGGACATCCCGATTTCTGGCACAAGTACGTGGGCCTGAGTGGCGGCATCGTCGGCATTTCCACCTTTGGCGAATCCGCTCCGGCGCCGCAGCTCTACCAGCACTTCAAGATCACGCCCGAGCACACCGTGGCCGTGGCCCGGTCGGTGCTGCAGGCGGCCTGAAGCCAAGCATGTCGTGCACCATGTCCACCCCGCTCGACCTCGTGATGTTCGACCTGGACGGCACGCTGGTCGAGACCGCACCGGAAATCGCCGACGCGGTCAATGACCTGCTGCGCGACCAGCAACTGCCCGAAGTCCCCGAACATCTGATCCGCGCCTGGATCGGGCATGGCACGCGCGAACTGCTGCTGCATGCCTATGCCCACGCCACCGGTCTGGAAGAAGACACTGTGCGGCGCACCGGCACGCTCGACATCCTGATGCCGCGGTTTTCCGAGTTCTACGCGGTGCGTACCGGGCAGCGCAGCCGCCTATACCCCGACGTGCTGGACACTCTGCGGGCGCTGCGCGGCGCGCAGGTGCGCATCGCCCTGGTCACCAACAAGGAGCAGCGCTTTGCCACCACGGTGCTGATGGTGCACGGCATCCGGCATTACTTCGACATGGTGGTCGCCGGCGACACCCTGGAGGCCAAGAAGCCCGATCCGCTGCCGGTACGCTACTGCCTGGATGCATTCAAAGTGGACGCCCGCCGCGCGCTGCTGGTTGGCGACTCCGAAATCGATGTCGCCACCGCACGCGCTGCTGGCGTGGCGGTGTGGGCCGTTCCCTATGGCTATAACCACGGCAAGCCCATCGCCCTGGCCGCGCCCGACCGCGTGATCCCGACCGTGGCCGCGGTGGCCGAGGCGGTGCAGGCCGTCGCGCTACCGTCGGCAGGCTGAACCCCCCATGTCCATGACTTCGCCCTTTTCTTTCACCGTTCATTCAGGAGATCTCACATGACCATTCGTGTTGCCATCAATGGGTTCGGCCGCATCGGCCGCATGGTGTTCCGCGCCGTGGCACAGGAGGCCGAATTCAAGGACCTCGAAATCGTCGCGATCAACGACCTGCTCGAGCCCGACTACCTGGCCTACATGCTGCAGTACGACTCGGTGCACGGCCGCTTCAACGGCACCGTGGGCGTGGAGGGCAACCATCTCGTAGTCAACGGCAAAAAAATCCGCCTGACCGCCGAGCGCGATCCGGCCAACCTCAAGTGGAATGAGGTGAATGCCGACGTGGTGGTCGAAGCGACCGGCTTTTTCCTCACCCTGGACACCTGCCAGAAACACCTCGACGCCGGCGCGAAAAAGGTGGTGCAGTCCGCCCCGTCGAAGGACGACACGCCGATGTTCGTCTACGGCGTCAACCACACCAAGTACGCCGGCGAGAAAATCGTCTCCGCCGCCTCGTGCACCACCAACTGCCTGGCGCCGGTTGCCAAGGTGCTGCACGACAGCTTCGGCATCAAGCGCGGGCTGATGAGCACGGTGCACGCCGCCACCGCCACCCAGAAGACCGTCGACGGCCCATCGAGCAAGGACTGGCGCGGCGGCCGTGGCATCCTCGACAACATCATCCCGTCGAGCACCGGCGCGGCCAAGGCGGTCGGCAAGGTCATCCCCGAGCTGAACAAAAAGCTCACTGGCATGGCGTTTCGCGTGCCCACCCCCGATGTGTCGGTGGTCGACCTGACCGTCGAGCTCGAGAAGGCGGCCAGTTACGACGACATTTGCAAAGCGATGAAAGCCGCCTCCGAAGGCGCGCTCAAGGGCGTGCTCGGCTACACCGAGGACAAGGTGGTCTCCACTGACTACCGCGGCTGCTCGATGCCGTCGATTTTCGACGCCGAGGCCGGCATCGCGCTCGATCCCACCTTCGTCAAGGTCGTGTCCTGGTACGACAACGAATACGGCTACACCTGCAACATGATGCGCTTCGTCAAGCACGTCGCCAGCCACTGATGTCCCCGCCCCGCAGCCTGTGCGCAGACTTGCGGGGTGTCGAACCGAGGAGAGTCCGATGCAGATCCTGACCTTTGAAGAAGTGTGCAAGCGCGGCCTGGCGCAGGACAAGCGGGTGTTCATCCGCGCCGATCTGAACGTCCCGCTCAACGACAAGGGCGAAATCACCGAGGACACCCGCGTGCGCGCCTCCGTGCCCGCGGTGAAAATGGCGCTCGACGCCGGCGCCGCGGTGATGATCACCTCGCACCTGGGCCGTCCCACCGAGGGCGAGCTCCGGCCCGAAGATTCGCTGGCCCCTGTGGCCAGGCGCCTGAGCGAGCTGCTCGGCTTGCCGGTGCGGCTACAGGCCAACTGGGTCGATGGCGGCTTCGAGGTGCGCCCTGGCGAGGTGGTCATGCTCGAAAACGCCCGGGTCAACAAGGGCGAGAAAAAGAACGATGACGCGCTGGCGCAAAAAATCGCCAAGCTCTGCGACATCTACGTCAACGACGCCTTCGGCACCGCGCACCGTGCCGAGGCGACGACCCACGGCATCGCCAAATACGCGCCGATCGCCTGCGCCGGCCCGCTGCTCGCTGCAGAGATCGACGCCATCAGCCGCGCGCTGGAAAAGCCGGCGCGCCCGCTGGTGGCCATCGTCGCCGGCTCCAAGGTCTCGACCAAGCTGACCATCTTGCAGGCGCTGGCCGACAAGGTCGACGGCCTGATCGTTGGCGGCGGCATCGCCAACACCTTCATGCTTGCTGCCGGACTGCCGATCGGCAAGAGCCTGGCCGAGCCCGATCTGGTGGGTGAGGCGAAGAAGGTGATGGACAAGATGAAGGCGCGCGGCGCCGAGGTGCCGATCCCGGTCGACGTGGTCGTGGCCGACCGCTTTGCCGCCGACGCGACCGCAACGGTCAAGGATGCCAAGGACGTCGGCCCTGACGACATGATTCTCGACATCGGGCCGAAAACCGCGCAACTGCTCGCCGACAAGCTCAAGTCCGCCGGCACCATCGTCTGGAACGGCCCGGTGGGCGTGTTCGAGTTCGACGCCTTTGCCAACGGCACCAAGACCCTGGCCGAGGCCATTGCCGCAAGCCCGGCCTTTTCGATTGCCGGTGGCGGCGATACTCTGGCGGCGATCGCCAAATACGGCATCGCCGACAAGATCGGCTATATCTCCACCGGCGGCGGCGCCTTCCTCGAGGTGCTCGAAGGCAAGACCCTGCCCGCCTTCGACATCCTGCAGCAGCGCGCCAAGCAGCTCTTGTCCTGAACCTGTTGTCGCATTCGATTCCCCGATTTTCCTTCTCTGAGGAGACCATCATGGCCCTGATTTCCCTGCGTCAACTGCTCGACCATGCTGCCGAGCATTCCTACGGCGTTCCCGCGTTCAACGTCAACAACCTGGAGCAGATGCGCGCCATCATGGAGGCCGCTGCCGAAACCGACTCGCCGGTCATCGTCCAGGCCTCGGCCGGCGCGCGCAAATACGCCGGCGCACCGTTCCTGCGCCACCTCATCCTCGCCGCGATCGAGGAATTCCCTGACATCCCGGTGTGCATGCACCAGGACCACGGCACCAGCCCGGCGGTGTGCCAGCGCTCGATCCAGCTCGGCTTTTCGTCGGTGATGATGGACGGCTCGCTCGGCACCGACGGCAAGACCCCGACTACCTATGAATACAACGTCGAGGTCACGCGCAAGGTGGTCGAAATGGCGCATGCCTGCGGCGTGTCGGTCGAGGGCGAACTCGGCTGCCTGGGCTCGCTCGAAACCGGCACCGCCGGTGAGGAAGACGGCATCGGCGCCGAAGGCAAGCTCGACCACAGCCAGCTGCTGACCGATCCGGACGAAGCCGCCGACTTCGTCAAAAAGACGCATGTCGACGCGCTGGCGATCGCCATCGGCACCAGCCACGGCGCGTACAAGTTCACTCGCCCGCCGACCGGCGACATTCTCGCCATCGACCGCATCAAGGAAATCCACAAGCGCATCCCGACCGTGCACCTGGTCATGCACGGCTCGTCGAGCGTGCCGCAGGAATGGCTCAAGATCATCAACGCGTACGGCGGCGACATGGGCGAGACCTACGGCGTGCCGGTCGAGGAAATCGTCGAGGGCATCAAGCACGGCGTGCGCAAGGTCAACATCGACACCGACCTGCGCATGGCCTCCACCGGCGCCACCCGCAAATTCCTGCACGACCATCCGAAGGAATTCGACCCGCGCAAGTTCCTCGCCGCCTCGACCAAGGCGATGAAGGAAATCTGCAAGGCGCGCTACGAAGCCTTCGGCACCGCGGGCAAGGCCAGCAAGATCAAGCCCATCAGCCTGGAAGACATGTACAAGCGCTACGAAAAGGGCCAGCTCGACCCCAAGGTCAACTGATTCCGGCCTGATCGCTTTGCCCACGCACACCCCCGGCACCCGCCGGGGTTGTCGTCTGTGCCTCGACCAACACGATCCTCTGTGCGAAGGAGACCGTCATGGCTGCCACCGCCGACCCTCTGCAACGCGGCTTTGCCGCCCCCGACTTTTCGCTGCCCGGCATCGACGGGCGCACCTACACCTTGGCCGACGTGCGCGGCCCCAAGGGCCTGCTGGTCATGTTCATCTGCAACCACTGCCCGTATGTGCAGGCCGTGGCCGACCGCATCCGCCGCGATACCGATGCGCTGCGCGCGCTGGGCGTGCATGCCGTGGCGATCAACAGCAACGACGTGATCGCCTATCCCGAGGACTCCTTCGACAACATGAAGCTGTTTGCCGCGAAGCACGGCTTTTCCTTCCCGTATCTGTTCGACGAATCGCAGGTCGTGGCCAAGGCCTACGGCGCGGTGTGCACCCCGGACTTTTTCGGCTTCAACGCCGACCTGAAGCTGCAGTACCGCGGCCAGCTCGACGCTTCGCGCAAGCAGGCCGCGCCGCCTGATGCACGGCGCGATCTGTTCGAGGCGATGAAACAGATCGCCGCCACCGGCATCGGCCCCGAGGAGCAATACCCGAGCATCGGCTGCTCGATCAAGTGGAAGGACGCAGCGTGAGCGCGCAGTCGCTGCAGGCACTGATTTTCGATGTCGACGGCACGCTGGCCGAGACCGAACGCGACGGCCACCGCATCGCTTTCAACCAGGCCTTTGCCGATCTCGGTCTGGACTGGCACTGGGACATACCCACCTACGGCCGGCTGCTGGCCATCACCGGCGGCAAGGAGCGTATGTTGGCCTACTGGCACGAGATCGACCCCAAGGCCGCATCCAGCGCGGGCGCGCCCGCGCTGATCGCCGAGCTGCACCGGCGCAAGACCGCGCACTATGTGCGTCTCGTGGCCGAAGGTGGCATCGGCCTGCGCCCGGGTGTGCACCGCGTGCTCGAGCAGGCGCATGACGCCGGGCTGCGGCTGGCGATCGCCACCACCACCACGCCGGACAATGTCCAGGCGCTGATCCACGCCACACTGGGCGTGCAGGGCATGCGCCAATTCGAGGTGGTTGGCGCCGGAGATGTCGTGCCGCGCAAGAAACCCGACCCGAGCATTTACACCTGGGTGCTGCAGCGCATGGATCTGCATCCCGAACAGGCGCTGGCGTTCGAGGATTCGAGCAACGGCCTGCGCGCCGCGCAAGGTGCAGGGCTGCGCACCGTGATCACCACCGGTGCCTACACCCACCACGAACGATTCGACGGTGCGCTCGCCTGGCTCGATGGCCTGGGCGAAGCCGATGCACCGGCGCATGGCCGGGTGCGTGGACAGCCGTGGTCGGGCGTGGTCGGTCTGGCCGAGCTGCGCCAGTGGGCGGATTGAGCGCGACGCGCGCGCCCTATCCGATCACGCTCAGCGACAGCGGCGGCAGCACGATGCCCTGCGCATCCTGCGGCCCGATTGCACGGCGCAGATGCCGCACCAGCGCCGGTTGCGCCGCGTTTGGCGCGGTGTACTGATCGAGCCGCGCGGTCTTGCCGATCCAGCTTCCAAGCAGCACGCGCACCGGCTGCGCACCGCGGTTGATCACCAGCACCCGGCTGCCGCTGGTGCCGATGAAACTGGCGCCGACCACTGCGGCCGCGCCTTCAGTCCCCGGGCCGGCCAGCCGCGGCCCGCCGGCAAAGTCGAGCTGAACCAGATTGCTCGCCCGGTCTGCCGCGCGCATCCAGGCTGCGGCCAGCGCCCTCGGGCGGCTGCACAGCATGGCCGTCGGCAGCACGGCCTGGGCCGCTGGCACCGAGGCCTGATTGAGCCGGTGCAGCAACGCGACAGACGCATCGAGCTGCGCAGACCAGGCCGGTGCGGCGGTCCGCATGCCGTCGCAGTCGGGCTGCAGCCCAGCGAGCAGCTGCGCAGGCAGGATGCGCATTAGGTCGTCAGGTCCCGCGGTCAGGCTGCGCAATGTATCGGGGGAAGACTGGGCGTGTGCGGGCAGCATCGCAGCGCACAGCCCCGCCAGGCAAAGTGCGACAAGACCACGGCCGCGCGAGGTCAGAAATTGTGAATTTTTCTGCTGTGCGGCCTGCTGGCCGCTCGCGACGTCATCTTCACGACTTTTCAGCGGTGGGTGAAAACGCATGGATCAGCAATGCAGACAGGCGCCGCAACACCTGCGGCCCAATTTCAGAGCCGCCGCGGCGCGCAGAGTTCCGCCGCGCCGGCCCGGCTCATCCCTGCCGCAAGATTTGCCGGGCGCAGGCCAGCGCCAGTTCGCCATAGCCGCCGCCGAACAGCAGGGCATGGTTGAGCACGTGGTAGAGCTGATAGACCGGACGGCGCCGGGCGTAGCCCACGGCCTCATGCCCGGCGACGTCGGCGTACGCCAGCCAGAAATCCGCAGGCGGGCTGCCGAACAGTTCCATCATCGCCAGTTCGGCCTCGGCATGGCTGCGTGACACCGCGGGGTCGAAGATCACCGGGCTGCCGTCGGCCAGCATGCCCCAATTGCCGCTCCACAGATCGCCATGGATCAGGCTGGGGCGCACCGCAGCCGGGGCAAGCGCGCCCCAGTACGCGATCACCTGCTCTACCGCGTCGAGCAGCGCGGCGCCGGCCCCGCGCGCGGCCAGGCGATCGTGTAGCGGTTGCAGGCGGCGCTGGTTGAAAAAACGCACCCAGTCCTGCGGCGGATCGACCGCACGGTTGTCCTGCAGCGTTGCGCCCAGCATGTTGTCGCGCGCCCAGCCGAACGCCGGCGCGGCGGGGGCCGCATGCAGTGCGCCGAGTGCAGCGCCGAAGCGGGCGCCAAAGCCGGCGCCCGGTGGCTGCAGCGCCAGCCACTCCAGCGCAAGCAGGGTGCTGCCGTCGGCCGCAGGATCGATTAGCGCGCGCACCGCGGGTACGCGGATGCAGCCGGTCGCCTCGATTGCGGCTAGGCCGTCGGCCTCGCAGCGCAGCGCTTCGGCCGCCGCGCCGCTGGCGACCTTGACAAAACAAGCCCCCTGCGCCGACTCGGCCCGCCAGGTGGCGCAAAAGCCGCTCAACCCCAGCGGACGCGCCGACCAGCTGCCGCCGAGCGCCTCGGCCAGCGCGACGGCAACCGCTTGCGCGTCGGGGGTGCTGAAAGGCTTGGGCATGGCGATCGCCGCTGGGCGGCCAAATCAGAAGGTGTGAATTTTTCTGCTGCGCGGCCCGCTGGCCGCAAAGCGCGGTACCCGGGTCTGGCCGATTGGGCTGATCTGTCTGGACCCTGCGCGCCGTGCGCATGGGCAGCAGGCCGCTCGCGATGACATCTTCACACTTCTCAGGTCAGCACCGGATGCAGCACGAGTCGGCGCCCCTGCCGCGCGCTCGGCGGCGTGGGCCACAGCGCGTCGAGCATGGTCAGGGCCAGCACCTGCAGCGCGTCCCACGGCGCGTGCGGCAGGGCGTCGGGGCGCAGTCCCTTGACCGCCTGGTCGCATTGCGCGGCAAGCTGCAGTAGCCGCTCCAGATCGGGGGTGCGCAGGCGCGGCAGTGCCCGCTCGAGCAGCTTTTCCTTCACGCCCCAGATGCGGTTGGCGCGCAGCAGCGCGGGCATCGGCTGGCCACCGTCCAGCCCCTGGCGGATGCGCAGCCAGGCGCGGATGTCGTCGGACAGAGTCCAGTGCACCAGCACCGGGGCTACGCCTTCGGCCTGCAGTCCGGCGAGCATGCGCAGCAGCCGGGGCGCATCGCCGCCGAGCACCGCTTCGCCGAGCTTGAACACGCTGTAGCGCGCCACGTTGAGCACCGCCTGCTCCACGGTCTCGGGGTCGAGCTCGCCCGGCGGGCACAGCAGCGCGAGCTTTTCGATTTCCTGATGTGCAGCCAGCAGATTGCCCTCGACCCGTGCGACCAGAAAGTCGAGCAGTGCGCGCTTGGCGTCGCCCGACGGCAGGGTGAAGCCGTGGCGCTGCAGCCGGGCAGCAATCCACCGCGGCAACTGGACCAGCTCCACGCTGTCCACCCGCACGACCACACCGGCCTGCGCCAGCGCGCCGAACCAAGCGGATTTCTGTGTGGCGGTGTCCAGCCGGGGCAACACGATCAGCGCCATCACCTGCGGCGACAGATGTCCTGGCAGCGCCGCCAGCGCCTCGGCACCGTCGCGCCCAGGCTTGCCGCCAGGGATGTGCAGCTCGATCAGCCGCCGCCCGCCGAACAGGCTGATCTCGCGGCTGCCGGCGAGCAGCCGCGCCCAGTCGAAGCCGCGCTCGACCGTGTGGCTCTCGCGCTCGTCGAAGCCCTGTGCCCGTGCACGGGCACGGATGGCGTCGATCGCTTCGTTGACCAGCAGCACCTCGTCGCCGTGCACGGTGTAGAGCGGCGCGAGTTTGCTGGCGAGATGTGCGTCGAGTTGGTCGGCGGTGATCTGCATCAGCTTGGCATCCTCACTGCGGCGAGCTGAAACATTAGGCGGTTGATCAGTTCCTCGCGCATGCCGCGGTAGAGCAGATCGGACTCGTTGGCCTTGGCCAGCGTGGCGCTGGCGCTGTAGCTCAGGTTGCTGGTCTGCGTCAGCTCAGTGGGTGCGATAAGCACCTTGCCCTGCGGCGTGGCCAGCTGAAAGCGCACGGTGTAGCGCAGCTGGTATTGCGCTACCGTGCCGTCGGCGTTGTACGCCTGCGGGGTCTGGGTCTGCGATTCGCCCAGCACGGTGAACACCGCCTGCGCCGACTCGGCGCTCGGTGCGATGCGGGTGGAGGTGGTCGAGGCGATCCGACGCTCGAGTGCGATGACGAAGGGCGAGGTCGGCGCGCCCTGGACATACAGCGATTGGAAGGCCAGATTGGTCGAGCCGCGCAGCTGAAAGCCGCAGGCGGCCAGCAACAGGAGCGGGGCGAGGGTGAAGACGCTGCGCCGCTGCATTCAGACCACCACATTGACCAGCCGGCCGGGAACGATGATCACCTTTTTCGCCGCCTTGCCTTCGCTGAACCGGGCAAAGTCGGGGCTGGCCAAGGCGGCGGCCTCGATCGCGGCCCGGTCGGCGCCCGCCGGCACGGCGATCGCGCCGCGCAGCTTGCCGTTGACCTGCAGCACCAGCTCGATGGTGTCCTGCACCAGCGCGGCAGCGTCCACCTGTGGCCACGGCGCATCGATCAGGTCGCCGAATTCGCGGACGTAACCAAGCTCGGCCCACAGCACATGCGCGATATGCGGCGTGGCAGGGTAGAGCACGCGCAGCAGGATGCCGAAGCCTTCGCGCAGCGCGGCGGGCATGCCGGCTGCCGCGGCGTCTACCCCCTCGAGGGCGTTGAGCAGTTTCATCGCGCCCGACACCACGGTGTTGTACTGCATGCGCTGGTAGTCGGAATCCACCTGCTGTAAGGTTTGGTGCACCTGGCGGCGCAGCCTGCGCGTGGCCTCACCCGGCTCGCCGGAGGTTGCCGCCATGCCGTGCAGCTTCACGCCGAAGGCCCAGACCCGCTTGAGAAAGCGGTGCGCGCCTTCGACTGCAGCATCGTTCCACTCCAGTGTGGCCTCGGGCGGCGCGGCAAACATGGTGAACAGCCGCGCGGTGTCGGCGCCGAAGCGGTCGATCAGGTCCTGCGGATCGACGCCGTTGTTCTTGCTCTTGCTCATGGTGCCCACGCCGCCGTAGTCCACCGCCGAGCCGTCGGCCTTGAGCCGCGCGCCGACGATGCGGCCGTGCGCGTCGAGGATGTTCTCGACCTCGTGCGGCCAGAAGTATTCGATGCCCCCCTGCGGCGTCTTGCGCGAGTAGATGTGGTTGAGCACCATGCCCTGGGTGAGCAGACGCTGGAACGGCTCGTCGATGTTCAACAGCCCGAGGTCGCGCATCACCTTGGTCCAGAAGCGCGCATACAGCAGATGCAGGATGGCGTGCTCGATGCCGCCGATGTACTGGTCCATCGGCATCCAGTAGTCGGTGCGGGCATCGACCATCGCCGCGTGGTTGTCGGCGCAGGTGTAGCGCAAAAAGTACCAGCTCGAGTCGACGAATGTGTCCATGGTGTCGGTCTCGCGCTGCGCTGGCTTGCCGCAGCGTGGGCACGGCACGTTGACGAACTCGGCGCACCTGGCCAGCGGGTTGCCCGAGCCGTCGGGGATCAGGTTTTCAGGCAGCACCACCGGCAGGTCGTTTTCCGGCACCGGCACCGCGCCGCAGTCCGGGCAGTGGATGATGGGAATCGGCGTGCCCCAGTAGCGCTGGCGGGAAATGCCCCAGTCGCGCAGCCGGTACGTCGTGCGCTTTTCGCCCAGGCCTTTGGCGGCAAGCAGCTCGGCGACCTTGTCCACCGCGGCCTTGTGCGCCAGGCCATCGAGCACGCCCGAGTGCACGCACACCCCGCGCTGCTTGTCGCCGTACCAGTCGGCCCAGGCGTCTGTGGAAAAGGTCTCGCCGTCAACCTGGATCACCTGCCTGATCGGCAGGCCGTATTTCTTGGCGAACGCGAAGTCGCGCTCGTCATGCGCCGGCACGCCCATCACCGCGCCGTCGCCATAGCTCATCAGCACATAGTTGCCCACCCATAGCGGCACCGCCTCGCCGGTCAGCGGATGGGTGACCGACAGGCCCAGGGGCATGCCCTCTTTTTCCTTGAGCGCGAGCTCCGCCTCGGTGGTGCCGCCCTGCTGGCAGCGGGCGATGAACGCGGCAAGCGCCGGGTTGCCCGCCGCGGCATGCGCCGCCAGCGGATGCTCGGGGGCGACCGCGCAGAAGGTCACGCCCATGATGGTGTCGGCGCGGGTGGTGAACACATACAGCCGGCCGCCCTGGATCAGCTGCCCGTCGGCGTCGCGGATCTGATGTTCGAAGGCAAAGCGCACCCCTTCGCTCTTGCCGATCCAGTTTTCCTGCATCAGCCGCACGCGCTCGGGCCAGCCGGAGAGATAGTTCTTGCTCTGCGGGTCGGCTACCGCGGCGAGCAGTTCCTCGGCGTAGTCGGTGATCTTGAAGTAGTAGCCGGGAATCTCGCGCTTTTCCACCAGCGCGCCGCTGCGCCAGCCGCGGCCATCGATCACCTGTTCGTTGGCCAGCACGGTCTGGTCGACCGGGTCCCAGTTCACCACCTGGGTGCGGCGTTCGGCGATGCCCTTTTCCAGCATCTTGAGGAATAGCCACTGGTTCCACTTGTAGTAGTCGGGCGAGCAGGTGGCAACCTCGCGGCTCCAGTCGATCGCCAGCCCCATGGCCTGCATCTGTCGCTTCATGTAGGCGATGTTGTCATACGTCCACTTCGCCGGCGGTACCCGGTTTTTCATCGCCGCGTTTTCCGCGGGCAGACCGAATGCATCCCAGCCCATGGGCATGAGCACGTTATGGCCGTTCATGCGCAGATGGCGGGCGAGCATGTCGTTGATGGTGTAGTTGCGCACATGGCCCATGTGCAGCTTGCCCGAAGGGTAGGGCAGCATGGAGCAGGCGTAAAACTTGGTGCCCGGCTTGTCCTCGCGCACGCGGTAGGCATCGGTGGCTTGCCAGTGGGCTTGCGCGGTGGCTTCGACCGCGCTGGCGTCGTACTTCTCGTTCATCGGGTGGATTGCGGGTTGGGGCCGCGGGGATGCCCCAAACGGGCGGGCTGCGGCACGAACCGCCATGTTAGTGTTCGCGCCGCCGCTTGCGCCTGCCGCCAAGCCGGTCTCCAATGAACGCCATCGCAACCACAGTACAAGACCATGCCACAGACCGCTGTCGATTCCCGATTGCCGCCGCAGCGGCAGAGCTGGCCAAACTTGGCGTGCAGATGCACACCGGCAAGCGGCAGCTGATGGGTGGGCTGCCCAAGGGGAGCCTGTTCATCGAAGGGCATTTCGTCCGTTTCGTCGACTGGCTTGCGCTACCGCATGCATCTGCACGCTCTGCACAGCTTGTGGAAAACGGTTTTCCTGACCCTTGGGGTGCTTGATCTTGCGCACCGTCGAGCCGTGCATCAAGCTGCACTGGCCGGTCCGGTCGATTCGCCGGTCTGGCGCTCGCGCAGCTGGTCGGCCACGCCCTGCATCGCGCGGTCCATCAGGCCCTGGGCTTCGAGCGGCAGAATCTGCCCCTGCGCGGCCATACGTTCGAGCGCACGGCGGGTCATGGAATGGGCACGGCCGCCGACCTTGCTGGAAAACATGTAAAACAGCCCCTGCGGGCTGCGCCAGGTGAGCTGTGCGCGGGCGCTGCGCCCCTGGATCTGCAGCTGCACCCAGGTGCCGATGTCTAGCGAGGCGATCAGCCCGGCGACTTCGGCGGGCGACAGCAGCGCGCCGCTCTGGGCAGGTGGTGCGCCGGCCGGGCCATCGGCCGAGGGCGGTGCCGCGTCGGCCGCAGTCGGCTGGGCTTCTGCGGGGATGTCGCTGGCTTCGATCAGGCCGCTGGTGAGCTTTTCCTCGTTGCGCACCAGGGCTTCGGGCATGGCGCTGGCGGCTGCGGGGCTGGGCTGCGGGTGCAGCAGCCGCGACCATTCGCGCTGCAGCAGCAAGGCATCCTCGCGCGACACTGCCTGCTGCGCCGCGCCTTGGCCACGGATCGCCTGCGCCTGCGCCTGCATCAGCCAGCTCATGAATTCCTGCCGCCGCTCGGCGGGCAGCGAGATCAGGTCTAACCCCTGCCCGAGCCGCTGCACCAGAGTGGGCAGCAGCTTGAGCAGCGCCTTGCGGTCGGCCTCCTGCGTCTTGGGCTGCACGCTCCAGATCAGGTCGCTAGCGGTCTGCTTGTAGGTCTGCGTGGTCTGGGCTTCCTCGCCAAAGCGCAGCACCGACTCGGCCAACACCGTGGACCAGTGCTTGAGCATGAAGTCGCGCAGCTGGGTGTGGGTCTGCAGCCGGGAGAACACCTCCTGCAGATGGCGGTACAGCGCGCCGTGCAGCAGGCTGCGGAACTCGGCGCGCTTGAGCGCTTCCACCGCGTCGGCCTGCTGCTGCTCGACCGCGGCGGCGGTGTCGGCGATGTGGCGCTGCAGGTCGGCAAGCTGCTGCGCGAACACCGTGGCATCGTCCTCCTCGGCGTTGACGATGGCCTCGACCATGCGCGAGAGAAACGGCAGAAAGCGCTGCGCCGCGGGCTCGTCCACGCTGCTGAATCCGGCGCTGTATTCGGCCACGCGGTTGAGCAGTTTGCGCGTGGGGTGGTTGCGCGATGAAAACAGGCTGGCGTCGCGCAGACCTAGGCGCAGCACCGGAATCTGCAGCCGCGCCAGCTGTGCCTTGACCGCGGGCAGCAGCTTGGGGTCGGCCAGGATGTGATCGAACAGCAGCGACACCACGTCGATGGTCAACCGCTCCAGGGGTCGGTTGGTGGCTTCGTACAGGCTTTGCCGGTGCTGTTCGATGAGGTTGACCGTTGCGGCGGCGCTGGCCGACTCGTCTGGCCAGTGCACGTCGCGCAGGCCCAGGCGGTCGGTCAGCAGCAGGCGGTCGAGGGTGTCGCGCAGCTGCGGGTTCAGGCCAACGGCCTGGCCGAACACGGAGGGGCCGAGTCCGGACGCAGGCGCGCCCTGCGGTTCGCCGCCAGCCGGTGCGCTGCTGATTCTCCCGGACAGCAGTTGCTGCAGCGCGTCGAGGTTGAGCTCGGCACCGCTGCCGGCAACGGCCTGCGGCGCTGGGTCGCCCGCCACGTCTGCGGCGGCGCGCGCCGGGTCGCGGCGCGGCTGCCGGTAGTGCGCAGGCTCGACATGCAGCTCGGCCAGCCGCTTGTTGTACAGCGCATAGGTGTCTTTCAGCGCCGCGGACATGCCCTTGCCGAACGCGCGCAGCAGACCCAGGCGTTCCTCGGCCTCGAGTTCGACCACGCCCAGAGCGTGATGCAGCGATTTGCTGAATACCTCCGGGCGCAGTGGGTTGGGTTGCGGCGTAGCGTGCGTGCCCGCGCGCAGGCTGTCCAGGCGCGCGCCGAGGTCACGCACCTCCCACTGCGCTTCCGATTCGAGCAGATGGGTCAGGCGCGAAACTTCCACACCCTCTTCCAGGTCGGATTCATCAACCAGTTCCAGCACGTCGAGCTGCAGTTCCTTCGGGGCAACCGGTTTTTTGCCGTGCAGTTCCTCGTCGAGCACCGCGCGAAAGCGTTCGGCAAAGGCTTGGACCAGCCGGGCCTCGTTTTGCCGCAACGCGTGGCTCATGTCGGAAAACTGCTGTCGGTCGCGGCCGCTGCCGGCAGTCTCGGCTTGTTGTTCCAGCGTTTCGATCACCCGGCGCACGACCGAGCGCATCAGTTCGTCTGAACGCTGGATGGCATCGTCGATGCACGACTGAAAAATTTTGGACGGTAGCATGGTGCAATGCGAGGGCGACGTCCTGCAGTCCTCGGTGAACCTCGGACACTTTGCACAATGTAATCCGATTTACGCGGCGATTTCCTCCTTTTGCGCAAAATCCACGGCCCGGGCGCGCCTTGCGCTGTACCCGGGCCGTGCGGTGTTGCGACAGATCAATCCTGCGCGCGGGCGCAGCAGGCGGCGTGCGTGCCGTGCTCCGGATGACCTGTGGCAGCCGCGGCCGCTGGCGGCGCGATGCGCCCGGTGCGCTGCAGTTCTTCGCGCAGCGTCCGCGCGGCCTGCACCATGTGGCGCAGCGCAGCCTCGGTTTCCGGCCAGGCGCGGGTTTTCAGCCCGCAGTCCGGATTGACCCACAGCCGCTCGACCGGGATGCGCTGCGCCGCGCGGCGCAGCAGTTGCACCATATCGTCCACCGAGGGCACGCGCGGCGAGTGAATGTCGTAGACGCCCGGGCCGATGTCGTTGGGGTAGGCAAAGTCGCTGAAACCGTCGAGCAGTTCCATGTTCGAGCGCGAGGTTTCGATGGTGATGACGTCGGCGTCCATCGCGGCGATCGACGGCAGGATGTCGTTGAACTCCGAGTAGCACATATGGGTGTGGATCTGCGTGTCGTTGCGCGCCACAGCGGCGGACACGCCGAACGCGCGCACCGCCCAGGCGAGATACCCGTCCCAGTCGGCCCGTTTGAGCGGCAGGCCCTCGCGGAACGCGGGCTCGTCGATCTGGATGATGGCAATGCCGGTGTTCTGCAGATCGTCCACCTCGTCACGTACCGCCAGCGCCAGTTGCAGTGCCACCTCGCTGCGCGGCATGTCGTCGCGCACGAAGCTCCACTGCAGCAGGGTGATCGGGCCGGTGAGCATGCCCTTGACAGGCCTGGTGGTCAGCGACTGCGCATGGCGCGCGGTGTCCACGGTCATCGGCTCGGGGCGCCAGACATCGCCCCAGAGGATGGGCGGCTTGACGCAGCGCGAGCCGTAGCTCTGCACCCAGCCGTTGGCGCTGAAGGTGTAGCCCCACAGCTGCTCGCCGAAAAACTCGACCATGTCGTTGCGCTCGGCCTCGCCATGCACCAGCACGTCCAGGCCGATGTCCTCTTGCTTGCGGATGACCATTTCGATTTCCGCGCGCATTTTCTGCAGATAGTCGGTCGGGCGCAGCTCGCCGCGACGCCACGCGGCGCGTGCGGCGCGGATTTCGGCGGTCTGCGGGAACGAGCCGATGGTGGTGGTGGGCAGCACAGGCAGTTGCAGGCGTGCATGCTGCGCGGCGATGCGCACCGCATACGGCGCGGCGCGGCGCGCGTCGGCCTCGGTGAGCGCGGCCACACGGCGACGCACCTGCGGCAGGGTGATACGCGGGCTATTGCGGCGCGACTGCAGCGCCTGCGCATTGGCCTGCAGCGCATCGCGCACCGCATCCTCCCCGTGGTCGAGGGCGGTGGCGAGCACGCGCAGTTCCTCCAGCTTTTCCTCGGCGAAGGCCAGCCACGGGCGTACCTCGGGGTTCAGCCGGCCGCCGTCCTCGCCGCGCAGGCTCACCGGCACATGCAGCAGCGCGCACGACGGCGCGATCCACAACCGCTCGCCTAGCGCGGCGTGCAGCGGCTTCAAGGTGGACAACGCCGCGGCCAGATCGCTGCGCCACACATTGCGGCCGTCGATCACCCCTGCGGACAGCACCCAGTGCGGCGGTAGCGCGTCGCGCCAGGCGGTCAGCTGCTGCGGCGCGCGCACCAGATCGAGATGCACCCCGTCGACCGGCAGCGCGGCCAGCGTGGCCGGGGACAAGCTGATCGACTCGAAATATGTGGTCAACAGCAGCTTGGGCCGCAGCGTTCCGGCAGAGGTGGACGCGACAGCCGGCAGCGCGGCGTAAAGCGTGGGTAGCGCGTCGCGCCAGGCTGTGTCGAGGTCCAGGGTCAGCGCCGGCTCGTCGAGCTGCACCCATTGCACCCCGAGTTCGGCCAGGCGCGCAAGGATGCGTGCATAGGCCCTGGACAGCGCCGGGGCCAGGCTCAGGCGGTCGAATCCCGGCTGGTGCGACTTGGACAGCCATAGAAAGGTCAGCGGCCCGACCAGCACCGGCTTAGGCGTGTGCCCGGCGGCCTGCGCCTCGCGCACGCGGTCGAACAGCCAGTCCACGCCGCCGTCGAAACGGGTGGCCGCGTCCAGCTCGGGCACCAGATAGTGGTAGTTGGTATCGAACCATTTGGTCATTTCCATCGCCGGCTGCGCCGCGTTGCCGCGGGCCAGCGCGACATACTGCGTCAGGTCCAGCGTCTTGGGGTCGAAGCCGAAGCGCGCAGGCAGCGCGCCCAGCAGCGCCGCAGTGTCGAGCATGTGGTCATACAGCGCAAAGTCGCCCACGGTAGCAAAGCCCAGCCCGGCGGCGCGTTGCACCTCCCAGTTGCCGGCACGCAGTCGCGCCGCAGTGGCCTGCAGCGCGGCTGCGTCGCTTTTGCCTTGCCAGAAACTCTCGAGTGCAAACTTGAGTTCGCGCTGTGGGCCGATGCGGGGATAGCCGAGGATGTGGGTGGTGGTCATGCCGATTCTCCAGAGGGAAATACGAAACAGCCCGGCAGTGTGCGCAACGGACGCAATTGAATCAAGCGATGAATTTTTAGGTTATGCTGAAATCCATTCAACCTGGAGGCTGCGATGCTCGAACTCCGCCACCTGCGCTCGCTGCTGGCGATTGCCGAAACCGGGCGGATCAACGCTGCTGCCGAAGCCGTGCACCTCACGCCGTCGGCGCTGTCGCACCAGTTGCGTGCGCTGGAAACGCATTACGGCATGCCGCTGCTGCTGCGCGATGCGCGTGGTCTGCGCTTCACCCCGGCGGGAGAGCGGCTACTGGCGCTGGCGCGGCAGATGCGCGAGGCGGTGCAGGCCGCCGAGCTGGATCTGCAGCGCATCCAGGGCGATACCCGCGGTAGCCTGCGGCTGGTGCTCGAATGCCACACCTGCTTCGAATGGTTGATGCCGGTGATGGACGCGTTCCGCCAGCGCTGGCCGGATGTCGAGGTGGACCTGGTGTCGGGCTTCCACAGCGACCCCGAGGCGCTGCTCAGCAAGGGCAAGGCTGATCTGGTGATCGGCGCGCTGCGGCCCGCGGGCCGGCAGTGGGTGTCGCTGCCGCTGTTTCGCTTCGAAATCCTGCTGGCGCTGCCTCCTGGCCATCCGCTGTGCAGCAAGCGTTCGGTGCGCGCGGCCGATCTGGTAGGACAGACGTTGATCACCTATCCTGCGCCCGATGCCCGCATCGACATCATCCGCGAGGTGCTGCAGCCCGCCGGAATCACCCTGCCGCGTCGCACCGCCGAGCTGACGATCGCCATCCTGCAGCTCGTCGCCAGTCGCCGCGGCGTGGCCGCGCTGCCAAACTGGGCGCTCAAGCCCTCGGTGGACAGTGGCTATGTGCAGGCGCGGCGTATCGGCCCGCGCGGGCTGTGGAGCGAGCTGTATGCCACCGTGCCGCGCGATCTGGCACAGCGACCGTATGTGCACGACCTGGTGGACATCGCCCGGCAGAGCATTGCCACACGTCTGGACGGCGTGCAACTGCTGTGAGCGCAAGGGCAGTGCGGTCCGCAGGGCAAGCTGACACGCTGTGCACGTCTGGCGGCAGCGCCGCACAATCAAAAGCAACGCTGAACAAGTCCCCTGCGCGCTGCGATCCGTCCTGCGGGCGGTCTGCGGTGCAGCCCTCGCTGGCCGTCGTTACGGCTATGGCTGCAGTGTGCGCCTTGCATCCCATCCCGCAGCCCGGCGTGCAGCATCACAAGGACTTGTGCAGTGTTGCCCAAAATTTTCCAACCCCTGAAGGAGCAAGGCATGCCACATAAGACCCTCACCCTGCACACTGCCGACGGCCAGACCATCGGCGCCTACCTCGCCGAACCCGCTGGCAAGCCGCGGGGCGGCATTGTCGTCGTTCAGGAAATCTTCGGCGTCAACGCGCACATCCGCAGCGTGGCCGACAGCTATGCCGCAGAGGGCTATGCGGCCATTGCCCCCGCGGTGTTCGACAGCATCGAAAAAGATGTCGAGCTCGGCTACGACCAGGCCGGCATGGAAAAGGGCATCGCCCTGGTCGCCGCGTTGGGGTTCGACCGTGCGCTGGAATCGGTGCGGGCTGCGGCCAAGGCGGTGGCCTTTGCCGGCAAGGTCGGCGTGGTGGGTTTTTGCTGGGGCGGCAGCGTCGCCTACCTGGCTGCGATCCGCAATGGCCTACCCGCGGTGAGTTACTACGGCGGCCGCAATGTGCAACTGATCGGCGAAAAGGCCAAGGGGCCGCTGCTGTTCCACTACGGCCTGCGCGATGCACACATCTCCGAGGCCGAGCGCGAGGCGGTGCGCGCGGCCAACCCCACCGCGGAGTTCTATGTGTACGACGCCGACCACGGTTTCAACTGCGACGCCCGCGCAAGCTATGACGCCAAGGCCGCGGCACTGGCGCGCGGGCGCACCCTGGCGTTTTTCGCCAAACACTTGAAATGAAGGAGCGCGCGGCGATGGGCGATACTGCGCGTTTTCACCGTTTCGCCCATGGCCCTGCACCGTATCCGCCGCATTCCCGCGCCGCCTGCCGAAACCTGGCTGCCTGCCCTGCCTTGCGGGCGGCGCAGCGGCATAAAGCGCTGGCTGACCCATCCCGGTTCGCTCACCCACCGCCTGCGGCAGCACAGCACCCGGTTCGAACTGCGGCTGCTGCGGCAGGGCCCGGCGCGCGCGCTGCGCGATGAATACCCGCTGCTTGGCCTGCCGCCGGGCCGCAAGGTGTGGCGCCGCGACGTGCTGCTGATCGCCGACGGCATGCCACGTGTGCTCGGCCACAGTGTGTGCCAGCTTTCCGCGCTGCGCGGGCCGTGGCGGCTGCTGCGGCATCTGGGCATCAAGCCCGTGGGTGACGCGGTGTTCACCCGCGCGCAAACCCGGCGCAGCATCATGCGCGTCAAGCGCCTCACCTCGCGCGATCCCCTGCTGCGCCTGGCCGCAGCGCACGCCTGCGGCAGCCCGCTGTGGGCGCGCCGCTCGGCTTTTGTCTTTGGCGGCAGCGCGCTGTGGGTCAGCGAGGTGTTCTTGTCCGTGGAGTGAATAAGCTCGCGAATCGCCGTGAGCTCGCGGCAACACTTCGCGATTCGCGCCCGGATCATTTCGCAGAATTGCGATCCATCAAGCATCCAAATGTTTGAATATTTGTAATGAGATGAAACTTTGGGAGCCACGCCAGACGAGCGCGGCGCCCAACGATCCACACGTCTTTTTCAGGAGAACTTCGCATGCTGGTCAACAATCTTTGAGAGCGCTACTCACCCTTGTACTTTCTTGCCGCGCTCGGTGCAGGAGGTCTGTCGGTGTCCTTTTTCAACTATCCAATGTTTCTGCTGCCGCACCCGGATACGCCGATGGCGACTTTCAATTACATCTGGCCGGCGCGGCCTTTTTCGTTTTTGGCATGTTTTTCATCACCTTTGGTCTGGTCAATCCGCAGCTGATCGAGGACGGATCGCTGGGGTATTTCCTGCTGATGACGCCATTCGTCCTCGTGCAGGCCAAGACCATCCAGGTGTTTGTGCGGCTGGTCGTCAAGCTGTTGTTCAAGCCGGGTCTGCAATGGGCCTCGGCCTGAGGCGGCGCAGGCGGTCAATCAACTCAGAAGTTGTGAATCTTTCTGCTGCGCAGCCCGCTGGCGGTGTTGCGCGGTGCTCGGGTCTCGCCGATTGATCCGGCGCCCGGGCGTGCAGGATGAGGGCCTGTGAACACCGGCGGGCGCAGGTGGCCCCAGGGCCGGGCTTGCTCGATCTGGCTGGCCACGCGCAGCAGCAGATCTTCCCTGCCCCAGGCCGAGACGCACTGCACACCCGTCGGCAGGCCGCGATGGTCGATCGCCCAGGGCACCGACATCGCCGGCACGCCGGCGAGGTTGGCCAGTTGGGTGAACGGGGTGCGGTGCAGGTTGTCGAACGCCAGCTGTTCCACCAGACCGGTGCGGCGCAGCAGTCCGCCCAGGCCAAAGCGCAGAATCAGGCGCAGCGCGGCCTGCTGCCAGGGTGGGGCAGCGAGTTCCTTGATCCGCGCCGGCGGCTGCGCGCAGGTCGGCGTGAGGTACAGATCGAAACGCGAGAACAGCGCGCCCAGCGCGCGCATTGGCGCGTTCCAGCGGGTCCGTGACAGCGCATATGTGCCGGCCGGCAGATGACGCCCGATCAGCCCCAGCGCCTGCGTGTCGGTTTCGAATGCCGAGCGTGGCACGCCCTGCGTCTGCCACCACTGCAGCTGCGCAGCCACCTGACCGAAGTACATGGTGAGATAGTCGCGCGCGATCTGCATGCCGTCGCCCACCGGATCGACCCGCTCCACACTGTGGCCCAGCGACTGCAGTAGCTCGGCGCAATCGGCTGCGGCCTGCGACCAGGCCGCATCCACCGCACCGCTGATCGGCGAGGCGGTGCTCAGCGCGATGCGCAAATGTCCCGGCGGCTGACCCACCTCCTGCGCATACGGGCGCACCGGTGGCTTGACGATGAACGGATCGCCGGGCTCGTTGCCGGTGATCACATCGAGCAGCGCCGCGCTGTCGCGCACCGAACGCGAAATCACATGCGTGCTGACCGCCCCCTCCCACAGCTCGTCGAACTGGGGCGCGCAGCTCACCCGCCCGCGCGAGGGTTTGAGTCCGAACAGGCCGCAATACGCCGCAGGAATGCGGATCGAGCCCCCGCCATCCGACGCGGCGGCCACCGGCACGATGCCCGCAGCCACCGCCGCGGCCGCTCCGCCGGACGATCCACCCGGCGTGTGATCCAGATTCCAGGGATTGCGCGCGGGCCCGAATGCCACCGGTTCGGTGATGGCCTTCAGACCCAGCTCCGGCGTGTTGGTCTTGCCAAACATGACCAGCCCCGCCCGCTGCCAGCGCCGCACGACGGCATCGGTCTGCTTGGCGGGGATGCGGGCCAGACGGGCATTGCCCTGGCTGGTGGGTACGCCGGCCAGATCCATGCCTAGGTCCTTGAGCAGGAAGGGAACCCCGTCAAACGCTCCCGAGTTGGGCGTCTGCTGCCGCACCAGCGCCGCTGCCTGCTGACGAAAATCGGCAATCACCGCGTTGATCCGCGGATTGACCGCATCACACCGCGCCAGCGCCGCTTCCAACGCCTGCGCCGCCGTCAATTCGCCGCGACGAATCCGGGCTGCGATTTCCAGACCGTCTTCCACTGCCGGGTCAGTTGAGGGTTGCAACGCCATGTCTGCACTGTAACAGGCCGTTGAAAAACTACTGCGGTGGGCCATCTGCGGCGTTGCGCGGTGCGCGCTGCCTCGCCTATCTATTTGATATGTCTTGGTCGCTGCGCGCCGTGCGCCTTGCATCTGGCCATCCTCGCGACGTTTTTCAACAGCCTGTTAGGGCCTGTCAACACAAACCGCGAAGGCCATCGACCACCAGCAACAGCGCACCGAGCAGATTGGGCAATGCCGCAGCCAAGCGGCCATAGAGGGCCAGCAGCGGGTTGCCAAGATAGGTCAGGGTTTGGTTGACGGTTTCCATCATCGATCTCCAGAAAGTCATTCAGCCAGCGCGGCGCGTGCTGCTCAAGCGGTGCAGCCGCACCGCGGCAGGGGCGAGCAAGCCGGCAAGGGCCAGCCAGATCCGCCCCAGGATCAGCGACAGCATATTGCGCGCGTCCACGCGACGCCGCGCCCGCCGCAGCACGCCGGGCAAATCCGGCAAATCCTCCGGCGCGGCATGCAGCTGCTGCGCCAGACGGTGCTCGAAATCATGGTCGGTGGATGTCATGTCATGGTCTCCGTTCGAGTTGACAGCCTGAGGTCGACTGTTCGGACGCAGCGCTGCGCGCAAACGTCACATCAGAGAATGTCCATCATTCTGTGCTCCGCTGCGGTGGTTCCGGTCGTCTGGACAGCTACCGGGTCGGAATAAGCTAAGGCCGGTGGCCGGGGGTTGGTTTTGACTTTCCCGGTTTTTATCCAAAATGGCACGAGCGCTGTGGAGCTTGTGGGCAAAGGGGCGCGCGGTGGGAGAGTCGCCAGACTTTTCCACGGCAAGCACCCCGGTTCACCGCAGGCGAATTGTCCACAAATCCACAGCGTCCCTCCCTCAGGCCGCCCGCAGGGCGGTCTCCTGTTGCCCGAAGTACGCCTCGTCGGGCGTTTAACTGACAACCCTGGTCGGTGTTGAAGATCTCGGGTGCGCCGTAGCGGGCGATGGCTTCCTCGAGCGCGGCCACGCAGAAGTCGGTCGTGAGCGTGTTCGACAGCCGCCACGCGAGCACCCGAGGGGTGGCCCAGTCGACGATCGCCACCCGGTACAGGAAGCCCTTGGCCATCGGGATGTAGGTGATATCGGTGGCCCACACGTGGTTGGGCCGGTCGATCTTCAGCCCGCGCAGCAGGTACGGATGGACCGGGTGCGCAGGATGCGGCCGGCTCGTGTTGCGCCGCGGCCCGACCGCCCACAGCCCCATCTTGCGCATCAGCCGCCGAATCCGCCTTCGCCCGACCGGCGTGCCCTCTCGCGCGAGCACCCCCTGCATGCGCCGGCTGCCGTACATCGGGTGGTCGGTGAAGATGCGGTCGATGCGTCGCATCAGCGCCAGTTCCTCGGCCGAGTCGCCCGTCAGCCGGTAGTAGAGGCTGCTGCGCGCCACGCCCAGCAGCGCGCACTGGCGCACCACCGACAGTTCGCCCTAGCCGCGCCCAATCATCGCCCGCCTCTGAGCAGCCGGGAGTGTGCGGGCTGCCCGGCCAAAAAATCGCGCTCTACCTTCAACTGCCCGATCTGCCAATACAACTCGTCGATCGTCTTTTGCGGGTCGCCCTCGGCCTTCTTCGCCCCGCGCTCGAACAGCTCCGCTGCCCGCCGCGCCAGCTCCTGCTTCCAGGTGCTGATCATCGTCGGGTGCACCCCGTACTCGGCCGACAACTCGGCCAGCGTCTTCTCCCCGCTCATCGCCGCCATCGCGACCTCGCCTTGAACTGCGCGCTGTGCTGCTTGCGTTTCACGCCCATGTTTCACACCTCAACTGTCCGGTCGGCCTTGGCGTATCCAACTGTCCAGTTTTCCGGCACCGCCGCAAACAGCACGTTCAACGGCAGGGTCCTTCCATCCGTCATTTTGAACGACAAGCCGCGGATGAGGCGGGACAGCCGTCCTGCATCCGCGACCAAGGGAAGATCGCCGCGCGCCACGAGCCGCCTGGACAGGTGCGCCTGAGGGAGCAGCAGATCTGCTGTGGGCATCATCGACAAGACCACCCACTGCCTCACGTGCCCGCAGTGCGGCGCGGCTGAAACGGCCGACGTACTCGACAAGGGGTCGAACTGGAGCGGTTCACACTGGCAGAGTGGCGCGAAGTTCGAGCGCTTCGACATGACGTGGTCAGGTGGTGGCAACGCAGAGCCCGATCTTGTCTGGGCGACCTGCAAACTGTGCTCCGTCCCCGCTCAAAGGGAAGTCCGGTAGGGTTAACCACTTCGACTGGGTCACAGCAACCGAGGAAGCCGCCACCATGGGACGACTGATTGATGGGGATGACGGCTTGCCCGCTGAGGACGTTGGTGTCTGGGCGAAAGAGAAGCACCAGTACCTCTGTCGCTACATCGATATTTCGCGGGCGGTCTGCTCTGGATGGACGGCGCCAGGCAAAGCTGGCGCCACATTCATCGATCCGTTTTGTGGCCCAGGGCGCTCGAAAGTTCGTGAGACAAGCGAATGGATTGACGGGGGCGCGGTAGCTGCCTGGAAGAAGGGCTGCGAGGGCGGCGCTCCATTCACGCACGTCTACATAGGCGACCTCGACGCGCAAAGGCGTGAGGCCAGCGCGACACGATTGCGCCAGCTAGGCGCACCTCCGGACCGGCGGATCTGTTGCAGCGGCCAAAGCCGCATTTCGCCGCAGATGCACGCGGAGGCACGATCCAACCCGCCAAATCACGCCAAAACACGCAGGCGCGTGGGACACGCGCTCGCGCCATCGACTTCAGAGCACGGCCTCCAGCCCCTTGCGTTCGATGAGGTCGAGCAGCTTCTGCGAGGGACCACTGGGTTTCTTGTCGCCCACTTCCCACTTGCGCACGGTCGAGACGCTGGTGTTGAGGACCGATGCCAGCACGGCCTGACTCAAGTGCAGGCGTTCGCGCAAGGCGCGCACTTTCTCAGCGTCGTATTCATGCACCGGCTCCAGGCACAGCGCGTCGTACTTGCGCATCTTGCGCTTGTCGATGAAGCCCAGGCGATGCAGGTCACGCGCCGTCTCATGAACGGCCTGCAGCAGGCGGCTCTTGGACTTAGCTTTGGTTGTCATGGCAAATCTCCTGCAATGTTCCGTCGGCAACGGATTCATCCAACTGGCGCGCGGGACGGGCCAGCAGATCGGCCGCCAGATCCTGCAGCGCCTCCAGTTCCTCGTCATCGATGTTGGTCCGCTCGTTTTTCTCGAAGCCGTAGACGAAGAACCAGCGATCGCCCTTGTTGGTGGCGATCAAGGTGCGCGCGCCACCACGCTTGCCGCGGCCAGCCAAGCCCACGCGCTTTTTCACGACGCCACCGCCCAGGTCGGCATCGATGAGGCCCGCGGCCATCTCCTCGACCGCTTGACATAAACCGGCGTCTGTCAGTTCGGTCTTGCGCATCCAACGGGCGAAGTGGCGCGTCTTGAAGACTCTTCTCATCTATAAAGTATGCCACTTAGTGGCACTATGTGTCGAGAGGTTCCTTGCTCTCCGTTCAGACGGTTGGCCACGATCTGCAACGCCCGCTGCCACCGCCGCCACGCCGTGGTGCGGTCGCAGCCCAAGCGGGTGTAGATGTCGCGCCAGCGGCGCAGGGTTTTGACCGACAGGCCGCCAGCGGGCGCCGATATGCCGGGCTCGTCGGGGCAAGTGCAACCCATGAACGGCTAAGCCGTTGATTCACAATGCTTTCGTCGCGCCGTTTCGGTTATTGCGATTTCGGATATTTCGTTTATAATGGCCTCAGACCCAACTTTGAGCCGCTGAGGAGAGCCTCATGAACACTCCCGCCATCCCGAAAACGCTGCCGTCAGCCGAGGACATCGCGCTCGCCCGGGAATCCGGGCGCGTGCTCTCGACCGTGCTCCAGACCCGCGCCGAAACCCAGCAGATCGACTTCCATGACGAAAAGGGCGCGGTGCGCACCGTGTCGATCCCGACTTCGGCGTTGCGCCTGCTGCTCGACGTCCTGACCGAGATCGGCCAGGGCAACGCCGTGTCGATCATCCCCATCCATGCCGAGCTGACGACGCAGGAGGCTGCCGACGTGCTCAACGTCTCGCGCCCCTTTCTCGTCCAGTTGCTGGAGAAAGGCGAGATCCCGTTCCACAAGATCGGCACGCATCGCCGCGTGCGTTACCAGGACGTGATCGCCTACAAGAACCGGATCGACGCCGAGCGCCGCAAGGCGCTCGATGAACTGGCGGCCCAGGCCCAGGAACTCGGCATGGGGTATTGACTGGATGAGTTCGCACTTCACCGTCGTCTATGACGCCTGCGTGCTCTATCCGGCACCCCTGCGCGACCTGTTGTTGATGCATCTGGCGCTGTCGGATCTGTACCGGGCGCGCTGGAGCGACATGATTCACGATGAGTGGACGCGCAACGTACTGGCCAGCCGTCCCGATCTCACTCAAGACCAGCTGAACCGGACGCGCCAGCTGATGAACGCCCACGTCCGGGATTGCCTGGTCACCGGCTTCGAGTACCTGATTCCCTCGATCGATCTGCCCGATCCGGACGACCGCCATGTGGTGGCGGCCGCCATCCACTCCGGGGCCAGCCTGATCGTGACCTTCAATCTCAAGGACTTCCCGCCCGAGGCGCTCAGGCCCTACAACCTCGCCGCCCAGCATCCGGACGACTTCATCGTCGATCTGCTGGACCTGCATCCGGCAGGAGTGCTGGAGGCTGTAGCCAGCCACCGGCGATCACTGAAGAACCCGCCCAAGACGGCGGACGAATATCTGGACACCCTACTGGCGCAGGGGCTGACGCAATCGGTGGCGGTGATGCGCCAATGGATCGTGGCCATGTGAACGGCCAAGGGAGAAAGCATGGGCAAGAAGACCCTGACCAACTCGCACTGCCTGCTGGAACTGACCGAGAAGGCGCAGGCAGGTGTCCTCAAAGCCTTTAGCGGATTGCCCGAATGCCAAGCGCTGGCCCGCGGCTTCGACTGGCCGCAGGATGATGGCGCGCTTCCGGCGGCCCTGGTCGAACACATCAAGCATCTCCGCAAAGAACAGCGTGATCCGGCCGAGCGCGAGGCGCTGCGGGTGCTGCGTCTCGCGTCGCCGCGCGGTTCGGCCATCCTCGCCACCGTCGCCGAACAGCTCAACGACAACGATCTGATCGCCCTGTTCCTGTCGCAAGACGGCGGCGAGATCGGCCGCTCAGTCTGGATGCGTACGCACTCGGATGAGTCTGCGCGGCTGCGTACCGGCATGCGCATGGCTGCGTTGGCCAGACCCATCTCGAACGGCAAATCGCGCAGGGTCACGCTAGAGTCGCGCACTTCATGCAAGCGGGCTTCCAGTCCCTCGGCAGCGATGAGGGTCGGCAGGGGGCGGCCGCGCACGTCGGTATCCCGCAGATCGAACCGCTCGAGAAACGCCCGGTTGGCGGAGAGGACCGTCAGATCCGAAGCCAATACGACCAGCCCGTCGGGAATCGCGGAAAACACCCGTTCCGCGTATTCCTCGAGCGCCAAGATGGCCTGCCGGTCGGCGTGGATATAGGTGTCGATGGCGAGTGCCATGTCCAGGAGGACAATCTTGATGAGGGACTGGATGGCGGCCAGCCGTTCTTGCTCCCCTTCCAGCCGTTGAAAGATCTCGGGGAGCAGATCGACGAGATACTTGGCATAGGCGCCCAGATACCACTGGGTCTTAAGACCCACGCGCTGGTGCGCGATGCCCACCCGCAGGCGGTGGCGGATATAGTCCGGGCCGTAGTCGCCTGCGGCGTCAAGGGCAGCAAGGGGGAGAATCCTTCCGTGGCCGCCAGATAGTCCTTGCGCTCACCCCGCCGGCGCCAGTCAGGAATCGCCAGCTGGTGCCGTATGGCCGCCACCGAGCGCCGCGAAAGCACAACCCCGTATTGGCTCTCCAGAAGCGCTGCAATCGCCTCGTCGGACAGCGGACGTGCCAAATGCCCTTCCCGAATCTGCGTTTTTTCGCCTTTGATCAAGGCATCGACACGAAGGCAGTGAAGCTGCCGCTCGTTGGGAAACAGCACGTTCAACGGCAGGGTCCTTCCATCCGTCATTTTGAACGACAAGCCGCGGATGAGGCGGGACAGCCGTCCTGCATCCGCGACCAGGGGAAGATCGCCGCGCGCCACGAGCCGCCTGGACAGGTGCGCCTGGGGGAGCAGCACCCGCATAAGCGGGTCGCCAGAGATCAGATAGGGCGCCTGGATGTCGAGCAGCGCTTCGATCAGCGCGTGCGTGAGCCGGTTACGGCTGTTGATGAGACGCAGCCGATGAAGCGTGGCCGTCAGTTCCTTGGGCAAGGCCTGGCGCGACGGGAGCGCCCGCAGCAGCGCCTCGTCGAAGCGGTACGCGCGCACATGGCAGGTGTTGGCGTAGACGAACGACAGGCCCCCGGCGTGGTCGCACACCTGTCCCAGACAGGCCGCGCGCGCGGCGTTGACCTCCCCCACGTCCACCCTCACCGCCCCGCTCCAGGTGCCCGCCATTACCCGACCGGACTCGCGCAATAAGGCAAATGAAGCGCTGGCCTCCACCCGGGCGACGTAGCGCTCGAACTGGCGCAAGGACAACTCCAGCAAACGGGCCAGCATGATCTTGCCCAACAGCGTCGGCGCCATGTCACAGGCGTGTTTTCAGTCGCCGCCGCCCGGCAGTTTGCATCGCCAACCCATGGTTCGTCACGCATTGATTCATAACGACACGGCCTCGCGCACGCGCGCGAGGCAAGCAGAGAAAAACAGAGAACAGAGAGGCGGTAGCGGGCCAAAAGTCCAAGAATGGGCAGGGTGGCGCGCGCGAGGCCAACCCGCGCAGGCGCGCCAACACGGGCGTTCCGGGCAGGCGTAAAAAAGCCCGAAACGGGTTCGGGCTTTTGGGATTGGTGGCCAGGGGCAGAATCGAACTGCCGACACGCGGATTTTCAGTCCGCTGCTCTACCAACTGAGCTACCTGGCCAAGGCTGTTTGGCAAGACATTGCGCTGAGCATGTCTTGGAAAAACGGCCATATTACCAAATTTCGCAGGGCGTTCTTCCTGTTGGCAGGTGATGTCAGTTGGCGGTGGGGCCGGAGTTGGGGTCGTCGGGTGGGTCGGTTTTGTTGCGGCCGCTGCGTCCCAGATCGACGCCAAGCTGCTTGATTTTGCGGTACAGGTGGGTGCGTTCCAGGCCGGTCTTTTCTGCGACCCGCGTCATGCTGCCGTTTTCGCGCGCGAGGTGGAACTCGAAGTACGCGCGCTCGAACTCGTCGCGCGCTTCGCGCAGCGGCCGGTCGAGCAGGAAAGCACGCTCGGCCGGCAGGGACGGGGCTTGGGACGTCTCGGTGCTGGCGGCGCTGCCGGCGGGCGCCGGGCTGCCGGCGAGCGGGCGGGGGGTGGGTTTGGTCAGGGCCTGGGAGACGGCCTGCAGCAGTTTTTGCAGGGCGATGGGTTTTTCGAGAAAGGCCAGGGCCCCGATGCGGGTGGCTTCGACGGCATGATCGATGGTGCCGTGGCCTGACATCATGATGACCGGCATGGTCAGCTGGCCATTGCTAGCCCATTCCTTGAGCAGGGTCACGCCATCGGTGTCGGGCATCCAGATGTCGAGCAGCACGAGGTCGGGCCGCGCCTGGGCGCGAAGCTGTCTGGCCTGCGCAGCGTTTTCGGCCAGGGACACGCTGTGTCCCTCGTCGTTGAGAATCTCGGAGAGCAGTTCCCGGATTCCCATCTCGTCATCGACCACCAAAATGCTTGCCATACCAATTCACTCTCACAGGAAAACGCCGTCCCTCCCGGGTGGTGTGATCCGCCTGGGAGATGGGCTGGGCGCGGCCGACCCGCGGGCGGTCATGTGTGCTGCTGTGGCACTTGCACCGTTGCTTGCTGCGCCAGCGCAGGGAATATAAGGGAAACGCGCGCGCCGCAGACCGATCCTTCTGTCTGCAGGTTCTGGATCTCGATGCGGGCATGATGTTCATCGGCGATTTTTTTCACCACGGCAAGGCCCAGGCCGGTGCCGCGCGGCTTGCTGGTGACGTAGGGCTCGAAGGCGCGCTGCAGGATTTTGTCGCTGAAGCCCGGGCCGTTGTCGCTCACGCTCAGTCGCACGCGCAGCGTGCCGCCGGGTTGTGCGGGCAGGACTTCGGTGCGGATGCGCACCTTGCGTTCGGGCTGCGCGGACACGGCGTCGATGGCGTTTTGCAGCAGGTTGTGGATGACCTGTCGCAGCTGTGTGGCGTTGCCCAGGATGTCGGGCAGCGCGTGAGCCAGATCGGCCTCGATCTCGGGGTCGTCTTCGGGGCTGGCGCCGTCGTGCGCGGGCAGGCTGGCGTAGAGGTTGAGTACGTCGCGAATCAGGGTGTTGAGGTTCATGGCCTCGGGCTCGCCCGCGGGCAGCCGGGCGTAGTCGCGGAAGTCGTTGACCATGTGCTGCATGGCCTGCACCTGGTTGACGATGGTGGCAGTGCTGCGATTGAGCAGATCGCGGTCGGCACCCTCGAGCTTGGGGGCGAGCTTCATCTGTAGACGCTCGGCCGAGAGTTGGATGGGGGTGAGCGGGTTCTTGATCTCGTGCGCCAGCCGCCGTGCGACTTCGGCCCAGGCCACCGAGCGCTGCGCGGAGATGACCTCGGTGATGTCGTCGAACACCACGACCGATGCGCTCTGCCCCGGCAGCACCAGACGCGCTCCGCGCACCAGCAGGGTGATGCTGGCATCGCTGCCCGGTAGTTGATAGTCGATCTGCTGCAGCCAGTGTGGGCTGGTGCCCGTCGGGTCTTGTTCGTCCAGCGCGGCAAAGGCCTCGGCCAGTGTGCGGGCGAACGATTCCAGATGGGGATGCTGGCCGAGCGGCTGCCCGATCATGCCCTGCAATGGGGCGCGCAGCAGCCGTGTGGCGCTGGGGTTGGCCAGGGCCAGCCGCTGGTCGCTGCCCAGCACCAGCACGCCAGCGCTGAGGTTGTCGAGCACGCTTTGCAGGTAGGCGCGCGAGGCTTCGAGCGCGTCGTGGTTGATCTGCACCTGCGCGCGCGCTTCGGCGAGCTGGTTGGTCATGGTGTTGAACGCACGCACCAGCACGCCGAGTTCATCGTTGCGTTCCAGGTGCGGGCGCGGGCGTAGATCGCCTTCGGCCACTGCCTTCATGCCGTCGGCCAGCAAAAGCAGCGGCTTGGCGAGCTGATTGCCCAGCATCACCGCCAGCAGCACGGCCAGGAACACGGCGAGAAACAGGGTCAGGGTCAGCGTGGAGATGTACATGCGCTTGAGCCCTTCGCGGCCCAGTGCGCGCTCCTGGTACTCGGCGTAGGCGCGCTGCACCTCGAGCGCGCTGCTGGAAATGGCCTGCGGCACGTTCTGGATGAGCTGCAGATAGCGCCCATGCCCGGGTAGGATGAAGTTGCGCGTGGGCAGACTGACCACCACCCGCAGCTTGAGCGATTGCGGCGACTTGCCGGCGCCGTCATCGCCGCCCTCGATGTCGGAGAAGGTGCCCATGGTGCGCAACTGCCGCATACTGTTCGGGCCGGGGATGTCGGGAATGAGCGAGAACGGGTTGCCGCCGGCAGTCACCAGCACGGTGCCGTTGCCATCGAACACGGTGATCTGTTGCAGACCGAGCTGTTGCCGTAACTGCTCCATGCTCAGCGGGGACAGCAGGGTGGGGTCTTCGGCGATCTGCACGGCCAGGTTGCGAGCCTTGTTCTGCAGATCGGCCTGCAGCACGTTGAGCGTGGTCCGACCGAGGTTGAGTCCGGCGCTCAGCGCGCCTTCGACCTTGACATCGAACCAGGTCTCGATGCTGCGGGCAACGAACTGATACGACACGGTGTAGATCACCACCCCGGGCAGCACCCCCACCAGCGCGAACACCGCAGCGAGCTTGAACAGTAGCCGGCTGCCAAAGCGTCGCTTGTGCATCCGCCACCCCAGCCGCAGCCCGAGTGCAAGCACCAGCAGCAGCAGCAACCCGGCGACGCCGAAATTGATCCAGTACAGCCAGGCAAACAAAGGGCTGGGCTGCGCGGTGTTGTCGGTGGACACCGCCAGCAAAAAAACCAGGAATACCGCCAGCGGCAAGCCCAGCGCCACGGCCAGGCGCAGCGCCCAGCGCGAGGTGCGGCTGTCCCAACTGGTGCCTGCCGGTGTGCTCACGGCGTCCACACGAAGGATTGCGGCGGGAAGTTGGCCTCGATCTTCCAGTCCGACTGCGACGATACATTGATCTGGAACGGTCGCGGCAGCTGCGACAGATCCAGCCGAAAGCGCGCCTCAACCTGATAGGTCTGCCCCGGCACGAGCTGCGCGGCATCGGCCACGCGCAGGTGGCGTGTGCGCTGCACCACACCCAAGGCCTCATCGAGGCTGTCGTAGTTCTGCTGCAGACCACCGACCGACACCCTGTAGCGTTGCAGCAGGGGCTGATAGGCCAGCCGGACCTCGCGCCGGACCTGCGCCACATCTTCGTTGAACCAGTACCAGCGCGGCCGCACCACCGTGACCACGGTCTCGAAATACAGCGCAATGCCGCGGCGCAGTACATCCTCCAGGCTGCGCGGCATTGCGAAGACCGCCGCCGTAGTGACGAACAGCCCCTCCGGGCTCATGGTCAGCATCAGGGGCTCGGTGTCCACCGTGACCGCCTGTGCCGACACCGTCACACCGACGCCGATGGCCAGAACCAGGCCAGAGCGCAATAGCTTGCGGCGCTGCAGGTCGGGGCGGAGGGGGGCGGGTTTCACGAGCACTTGGTAAACAGGGCGTAGAAAAAACCGTCTTGCGCATGCGGCGCGGTGACGCCGTCCGCGTTGCCCTCCATGCCGTGCGTAGGTTCCTGCGGCAGCAACTGGCCCGGCGCTGGCGATGCTATCGCATCGGCATGGCGGGCGAGAAACGCTGCGGCCTGCTGCGTGCCTTCCTGCGGAAAGATCGAGCAGGTCACGAACAACAGCTTGCCGCCCGGTTGCAGCAGAGGCCAGAGTGCATCGAGCAGCGCGGTCTGGGTAGCGGTCAGCGCGGGAATGTCCGAAGCGCGGCGCAGCCAGCGGATGTCCGGATGGCGGCGCGAGATGCCCGACGCGCTGCACGGCGCATCGAGCAGAATGCGGTCGAAGCGCTGGCCGTCCCACCATGTCGCAGGTTGCGCCGCATCGGCGACTCGGGTCTGGGCCCGCAGCCCCAGGCGTTGCAGGGTGTCGTCAACGCGCGTCAGGCGCTGCGCGTCCTTGTCCAGCGCGAGGACCGCGCAATTGGCGCGCTCGAGCAGATGCGCGGTCTTGCCGCCCGGTGCGGCGCAGGCGTCGAGCACCCGCTGACCCGGTCGCACGTCGAGCAGGGGCGCGGCATATTGCGCTGCGGCATCCTGCACGCTGACCCAGCCGGCGGCAAATCCGGGAAGGCGATCGACGGGCACGGGTTGCCGCAGCATCAAGGCCTGGTCGAGCAGGGGATCGGCCGGGACCACGGCAAGCAGTCCGCTGGCGTGCAGTGCGGCCTGGTAGTCCGCGCGGCTGATGCGCCGGGTGTTCACCCGCAGGGTCATGGTCGGCGGGCGCTGCGCGACGTCGAGCACGGCCTCCCATTGCGCCGGATAGGCCTGCTGCAGCGCCTGGACCCACCACAGCGGGTGGTTCCAGCGCGCCTCGAGGCTGGTGTTGCGCACCGCATCGCGCAACTCTGGGCTGCCGACGAAACGGCGCAGCACCGCGTTGACAAATCCGGCGGCATGGCGCAGCGGCGGGGTGCGCTTGCAGGCTTCGACGGCCTGGTCGACCACGGTGTGCGCCGCATAGTGCACCGGCGCTTCGGGCAACAGCAGCACCAACGTGGTGTGCAGCAGATCGCGCAACAATGGCGGGCGCAAGCCCTTGGGGTGCAGCGTGCATAAGATCGCGCGCGCTGTGCCGAGATGGCGCAGCGTGGCAAAACTCAGCGCCTGTGCCGCACCGCGCTGTGCGGTGTCCCACCGGCTGGCAGCTGCAGCCTGCGGCAGCGCAGTCGCCAGAGACGCGCCCTCCTGCACTGCCCCCACCAGCCGTGCGGCGGCGAGCAGGTCCCGCCACAGTGGGCGAAGACTGGGTGTGGTTGCGGTGTGTGGTTCGAGCGACGTCACCCGCACATTATCGGCGCCACCCTGCTGCCCGACCGGCGCGGCGCGACGACCGCTCAGGGGCAGATGTAGGCGTAGCCCTCGCGGTATTGCAGATTGGCCGCTTCGGCCACGCCGGAGGGCACGATGGTGGCATCGAGCAGCACGCGGTCTTTGGGAATCTTGCGGTTGGTCAGGGTGTTGTTGCAGACGCGGAATGACACACCCTGCGAGGCCAGCGCGCCGACCAGTCCGGCGAACTCAGCGCCCTTGCCATCGACCGCGCCGTTGAGCATGAAGTCAATGCCCGCGCCATTGCCCACGACCACGATTTTCGCGGTCTGATCTGCAGCCAAGTGATTGCGCACATTGCCCAGGCAGCGCGAGGCCTGGGCATCGCCCTGGGTGACGTGGTAGACGACCTTGACCGGCCCCTCCTTTTCGGCGCGGCCCTGCGCGCGTGCAGGGCTTGCGACCACCAGCGCAGCAGCGCCCACGGTCGCGGCGGTCAGCGCCTTGCGGCGATTCGTTGTGTTCTCCATATGCACTCCTCCTTAGGGTGGTGACCCGGCACTCTGTGGCAACCGTGGCCAAAATGAAAAAGGCCGATCAGATCGGCCCACTCATGATGCCTGCGAATGGCGCGCCGCACAATCCGGGAAGGAACGGTGGCGCGCCGGGGCAAGCGGCTTCAGCCGAGCGAGTCGCGCCAGATGTTGGCGGCCCAGTCCTCGGCGTAAGCGGCCTCGACATCGCTCAGCCCGGCAGAAATGCCACCCGATCCAGGTACGGTGAGGAAGGTTTTTTCCTTCTCGTTGTACTGATGGACGCTGGAGACATGGATCGCGCGGTCGAAGCTGACCATGCTGTAGCAGGTGTTCATCACCACTGGACTGGGGTTGACCGGCTGGTCGTACAGCATGGCGACGATCGCCGCGGCGGCAACCTTGGCATGCTGGTTGGCCATATGGCCAGATTTCGGCATCAGCGGCGAGATCTGGATAGCATCGCCCAGCACATGGATGTCCTTGTGCACCGCAGACTCGAAAGTGCGGTAGTCCACTGCGCACCAGCGGCCGTTCATGTTGGCCAGTCCGGTTTTCTGCGCGATGACACCAGCGCGTTGCATCGGGATGACGTTGAGCACATCAGCCTTGACCGGGGCGTCCACCTCGAACTCGATTTGCATCGCCTGCGGGTTCACGCCGACCGCCTTGTGGTTGGGGATGTATTCGATCATCCCGGAATACAACTCGGCCCAAGCCTTCTTGAACAGCGGCTCTTTCGACTGAACCTTGTCGTTGGCGTCGAAGATCAGCACCTTCGACTTGGGCTTGTGCTTTTTGAAGTACGCCGCGACCATCGTCGCACGCTCGTACGGCCCGGGCGGGCAGCGGTACGGCACCGGCGGCACACTCACCGCGAACACGCCGCCGTCGGGCATGGCCTCGAGCTGCTTGCGCAGCGCAACCGTTTCCGGCCCGGCCTTCCACGCCTGCAGAATGCGGCCGCTGGCCTGCGCCTCTTTCAGGCCCTTGACCGTGTCGAACATCAGCTCAATGCCGGGAGAGACGACGAGCTTGTCGTACTTGAGGGTGTCGCCACTGGCGAGATTGACCGTATGCGCGGCCGGATCGATGCTCTCGACAGTGCTCTTGAACCACTTCACGCCGTGGCGTTTGCGCAGATCGTCGTACGATACGGTGATGTCCTGGATCGACTTGGCTCCGGCGATCACTAGGTTCGAGACGGGGCAGGAGACGAAGGCATCACCGGGTTCGACCACGGTGACCTCGACCGTGTTGCCCGACCATTCGCGGATGTACTTGGCTGCGGTCGCGCCGCCATAGCCGGCGCCGACGATCACGACCTTGCCCTTGCCTGCGGCGCTGCGGGTGGTGCTGGCGCAGCCCGACAGCACGGGCGCGAGTCCGATGGTGCCCACGGTTGCGGCACCGGCGAGGAATTTACGACGGGTTTGCATGATGGGGGCGCCCTCAGGGTTTTTGCTGCGAGAAATAGGTGGCGATGAGCTGGATCTGCTCGTCGGTGTAACCCTTGGCGATCTGCGGCATGATGGTGCCGGTGCGCTTGCCCGACTTGTATTCCGCCATGGTCTGGACGATCGATGCTGCCGAGCGTCCGGCCAGCGACGGGATGGCCGCGGTCGATACGCCTTTGGGGCCGTGGCAGTTGTAGCAAGTGGCAGCCAACGACTGGCTCGGAGTGACCACGGGCGTGGCCGCCTGCGCCGCGCCTGCGACGCACAGTAGGAAACTCAATAACAGTTTGCGCAACATCCGATATCTCCTGGGTGGGATGGCCTGGGGATCGAAAGACATCAAAAGTCTTTGATCTAAGGCAAAAGGTATCGAAATGTAGCAAATAGATACATTCGGGAGAACCAGCAGGCCATCCGTATGCTGGCGTGCAATCCAGTGCGATAAGTACTCTGGGGAGTGTGTATTGTTTGTGTGATGACGGTCACACAGCGCGCTCACCGGCCATTGGCGCGCTGGCCGGGCCATGCCAGACGGGAACCTCGGCCGAATTCAGGGTTTGATGTAATACCAGCCCTCGGACTGGAGCTTCACCAGCTCGTAGACCCCGGCGGGCACGACAGTGGCTTCGAGCACCAGTTCGCTTTGCGGAATCTTGAGATAGGTCAGGGTGTTGTTGCAGGCCTTGAACTGCACCCCCTGGTTGGCCAGATCGCCGATCATCCCGGAAAACAGCGCGCCCTGCGGAGTTTTCGCGCCGTGGAGCAGGAAGTGGATGGCCTTGCCGTAGCCGACGACGACAAAGCGCATCTTGGGATCGAGCTCGAGCACGTTCTGGATGTTGATCAGCCCCTCGTAGGCCTGCTCCAGGCTGTCGCTGATTTGCATCACCACTTTCCACGGCTCGCTGGAAATCTGCTTCGCGGGCACCGGGCCCTGCGTTTGTGCCTGCGCAAGCTGGGCACCTCCCAGGCCGATGAAGCCGGCGCCGAGCAGGCGGATGCGATCGCGTGGGTTCATGTGGGTCTCCTCGAATGGGTGTCAGGCTGACTTGTGACGCGGGTGGGTGTGCCGGGTGTGCAGATGATGCAGGCTCCAATGCTGTCGCTCGGCTAGCCAGCGGTACAGCCAGTATCCCACCAGGGTCACGAACAGCAGCGCCAGGGTGTTGAAAAACACCGCGCCGGGCAGGATGGCCAGCAGTTCCAGGGCGTTGAAATCGCGCCATTTGACAATGGCGGTGAACAGCGCGCTGAGCAGCCCAAACCCCGCCCCGATGGCCGCGTTGATGCGAAGGAGGGTGGGCAGGGTGAGGACTGCGGTTTCAATTTGGGGGGGCGTCATGGCCGTGCGTCAGTTGCGGATTTCGCCATCACCCAGCACCACCCACTTCATGCTGGTCAGCCCCTCCAGCCCGACCGGCCCGCGGGCATGGAACTTATCGGTGGAAATGCCGATTTCCGCCCCCAGGCCGTATTCGAAGCCGTCGGCAAAGCGGGTGGAGGCGTTGACCATCACACTGGCGGAATCGACTTCGCGCAGGAACTGCATTGCGCGCGGATGGTCGCGGGTGAGAATGGCATCGGTATGCCCCGAGCCGTAGCGGTTGATGTGGTCTATCGCGGCGTTCACGTCCTCCACCAGCTTGATCGAGATGATGGGCGCAAGGTATTCGGTCGACCAGTCCGCCTCGGTGGCCTCGCGCAACAGTGGCGCTGCACCGGGCACGGTCGACAAGATCGTGTGGCTAGCCGGGCAGCAGCGCATTTCCACCCCTTTGCGAACGAACACCGCGCCGATGCGCGGCAGGAACTGCGGTGCAATGTCGGCGGCAACCAGCAGCGATTCGGCCGCGTTGCACGGGCTGTAACGCTGGGTCTTGGCGTTTTCGGTCACGCGCACGGCCATGTCCAGGTCGGCACCGCTGTCCACATACACATGGCAGTTGCCGTCCAGGTGCTTGATGACGGGCACCCGAGCCTCGGCGCTGATGCGCTCGATCAGACCCTTGCCGCCGCGGGGGATGATCAGGTCCACATATTGCGGCATGGTGATTAGCGCGCCCACAGCGGCGCGGTCGGTGGTGGGGACGAGCTGCACCGCATCTGCCGGCAGACCGGCGCTGCCCAGCGCCTGCACCACCAGACCCGCCAACGCACGGTTACTGTGGATGGCTTCCGAGCCGCCGCGCAAGATGGCCGCATTGCCCGATTTGATCGCCAGCGACGCTGCCTCGATGGTCACGTTCGGGCGGCTTTCGTAAATCATGCCGAATACCCCCAGCGGCACGCGCATCTGCCCCACGCTGATGCCCGACGGGCGGCGGCGCACATGCGCGATTTCGCCCACTGGATCGGGCAGCGCGGCCACCTGCTCGCAGCTCTGCGCCATTTGCTCCACCACCTTGTCGCTCAGGGTCAGGCGATCGACGAAGGCGGCCTCCAGCCCGGCTTCCCGCGCCGCATGCAGGTCGCGCAGATTGGCATCCTGCAACTGCGGACGGTGGGCGCGAATCGCCGCGGCCAGCGCGGCGAGTGCGCGGTTTTTTGCTGCAGTGGCAGCCCGTGCCATGTCGCGCGAGGCCGCCCGCGCGCGTGCGCCGAGGTCGGCCATCAGGGGGTGGATCTGGTCAGAGGAAGCGTCCATGAGACTGTAAAAATTGCCGGGGGTGGAATGTCCGCGGCACCGATGCGCGCAAAAATGTAGGCGCTGGCCTTGAGACAACACTGAACAAGTCCCTCGCGTGCCGCGCATCCAGCCTGCGGGCGGTCTGAGGCGCAACCCTCGCTCGCCATAGTCACGGCTGCGGCAGCGGTGTTCACCTTGCATCCCATCCCGCAGCCCGTCGCGCAGCATCACAAGGACACTTCAGTGTTGCCTTAAGCTCGCCATACCGGGGCCGAGAAAGTCGCAATTGTGCGTCAAGGGCCCTGGGTATGCTGCATGTGTTTTTGACTTCGGGAGAGCATCATGGGACTGTTCGATAGCGTGGCAGGGGGATTGGGGCAGATGCTGGGTGGGCAGCAGGTGCAGACTGGGGCGGCAGACAGCCCGGTCGTCCATGCGGTGGCGGGGCTGCTGGGCAGCAGCGGCGGGCTCAGCGGCCTGCTCGAAAAATTCCAGCAGGGCGGGCTGGGCGATGTGGTGCAGTCCTGGGTGGGCACCGGGGCCAATCTTCCCGTGTCTGCCGAGCAGATCCAGCAGGTGCTGGGTAGCGGCGTGCTGCAAGACATGGCCGCCAAGCTTGGGGTGCAGCCGGCCCAGGCGGCTGACCAGCTGGCGCAGGCCCTGCCCGAGGTGGTCGACAAACTGACCCCCACCGGACAACTTCCCGCGGAGGGCGAACTGATGGGCAGCGTGCAGCAGCTGCTGGGCAAATTTTTGGGCTGATCGGGGTCGAAACATTTTGTCGGGACATTCACATCGTTTCTGAGGCTGATCGACACAATCCGTTGGATTTTTCCGGCGATTTGCTCCTAGACTGCGGTCGAACCCCAAGAGGGTTTCCCCTCTTCGATGAATCTGCGTGAATATATCGCAGGGCCGTATCCACTGGGAGCACGTCATGCGTCGATCTCTGTCAAAACGCCGCCCGCAGGCCTGGGCCATTGTGGGCGGCCTGCTGCTGGCCGGGCCAGCAAGCTGGGCGGCTTCTCCGCCTGAAGCCGCGTCGTGTGCCGCTTGCCACGGCGCCGGCGGCATGGGCAATGCAGCAGCCGGCTATCCCCGGCTGGCAGGCCTGCCAGCCACCTATCTTGCCGATCAGCTGCGCTACTTTGCCGACGGCACCCGCAAAAACGCGGTCATGTCCGGCATGGCCAAGCCGCTGTCGGCAGCGCAGATCACTGCGCTGGCCGACTACTACGCCAAGCTCAAACCGAGCGGCCAGCCCGCACCGATGCCTACCGGTGCCGTCGCCGCCGAGGGCGAGCGGCTGGCGCTGCGCGGCGACTGGGAAAAAGGCATCCCGGCCTGTTACCGCTGTCACGGCCCGGGGGGCGTGGGCGTCGGCGAAAACTTTCCGCCGCTGGTCGGACAGTCTGCCGCATACATCGAGGCGCAGATCAAGGCCTGGAAGGACGGCAGCCGACGCGGCGACCCACTGGGGTTGATGCACACCGTGGCGCTGCGCATGACCGATGTGCAGACGCAGGCGGTGGCGCAGTGGCTGGCTGCGCAGCCGCTCACGCCGGGCAAGTCCTCATCCGTCAAACCCTGAACTGGAGCGCGCCATGACGACGTCTTTCTCCACCGCCGCGCGGCCTGCCGCATCCCGGCCTGCGCCTGGCCGCAAACTGTCTTTGCTGGCTTGCAGCCTGTCGGCCATGGGCCTGATGGCCTGCGCCGCACACGCCGCCGATGCGCCTTCTGCGCCACCCAAATCGGAAATCAATGCCTCGGTCGGCACCGGAGTCAAGTTCACCCCGCCGCAGGAATCGAGTATCCCGGACGATGCGTTTGGCAAGATGGTCAAGCTCGGCCGCGACATCATGCTCGACACCCCCAAATACGCCAAGACCTACGTCGGCAATGCGCTGAGTTGCGTCAACTGCCATACCGACGCGGGCCGCATGGCCGGATCGGCCCCGCTGTGGGCGGCGTATGTCAGCTACCCCGCCTATCGCAGCAAGAACAAGAAGGTCAACACCTACGAGGAGCGGCTGCAGGGATGCTTTCGTTTCAGTATGAACGGCAAGGCACCGCCGCTGGGCAGTGAGGTGCTGGTCGCGCTCGAGTCGTATTCCTACTGGCTGGCCAAGGGGTTGCCGGTGGACGAAAAAGTGCCGGGGCGGGGCTACCCAAACCTGCCCGACCCGGCGCAGGCGCCCGACTATGTGCGCGGCCAGAAAGTCTATGAGGCCAAGTGCGCCATTTGCCATGCGCAGAATGGTCAGGGGCAATATGTCAACGGTCAGACCGTGTTCCCTCCGCTGTGGGGCGACAAATCGTTCAACTGGGGCGCGGGGATGGGCAGCTACAAGAACGCCGCCAAGTTCATCTACGCGAACATGCCCTACGGCATGAGCTACAGCCTCACCCCGCAGGAGGCCTGGGACGTGGCCTATTTCATGGACGCGCACGAGCGTGCGCAAGACCCGCGTTGGGCTGGGAGCGTCGCCGCCACCCGCGCCAAGTATCACGACAGCAAGTTCAGCCTGTACGGAACGCGAATCAACGGCAAGCTGCTCGGCGACATCGGCCCGCCGAAGAAGCGCTAGGGCCCGACAACGCCGCAGACGCCCCGCTTGGGGGCAACGCGAGTGCACAATAGCGTTCACAGGCCTTAGCCGCGCGCGGCCAGCGCTGGCCTCAGTCCGCCGTCAGCATGGGTTTGACCGTGCGGAAAAAGCGGTGGTAGAGCAGCAGATACCCTGCCTGCAGTAGCGCGACGGCGAGAAACGGCGCCACTAGCCAGCCGCGTTGCAGCAGCAGCGCGCCGAGCAGCGGCCCGATGGCGCGCGGGGTCTGGATCGAGACATTGTTGATTGTCGCTGCCAGCCCGCGGCGGCTGGCAGCGGTCAGGCTGATGCTCAGCGCCTGCCGCACGCCGATCGTGCCTTGGTTCGCGCTGGCGCGCAGCGCGTGGAACGTCGCCGCCAGCCAGAACGTCGGGGCGAGCGGAGTCAGCAGCAGCAGAACGAGGCCCGCGGCGCGCATCGCCACCACCGCGCGCACTAAGCCGATGCGCTGCGCAATCAGCGAGGCGAGTTGCGCGCCGACGGCGGCAGCGACGAAGCTCGCCGCCAGCGCCGGGCCGATGCTCGCCGGCCCGTGGCCGAAGCGCAGCATGAACCAATACGCCATTAGCGGCGCGACGATGCCGATGCCCAGACCGTTGAGCGCGTTGACCAGCGCCAGCCGCACGAGCAAGGCGTTTTCACGCTGGCGAGCTAGCTGCGCGCTGCGGTCAGCGGCGGGTTGCATCGACTGCGGCTTGCTCGTGGCAGACTCGGCCGCTGCGGGGCGGGCATCCTGCGCGCGCAATAGCAAGACGAAACCCAGGGCTGAGCCGCACAGCGGCAGTACGAACAGGCTGCGCCAAGCCCAGTCGGGCGGCAGCCAGTGTTGCAGCCAGGCGGGGGCCGCGCCGAGCAGCGCGCCGAGCGCCATGCCGAGCATGCCGAGCGTCGAGTTCAAGCTGAACATGCGCGCGCGCAGCGCAGGAGGCGTGCCGTGCGCCAGCCACGCCTGCTCGAGCGGGCCGAAGGGGCCGGCTGCGCCGTTGGCGCCGCGGCCAAAACCGCCGATCACCGCCGCGACGGCAAGCGCCCACGGCGCAGACGTCACGATCGCAAGCGCTGCGCAGGCGATCATCACCGCCTCGTAGCCGAGCAGGAACTGGCGACGGCCGAGCCGGTCGCTCAGCGGCCCGATCCCGATCGTCAGCACTGCGCCAGCGAGTAGCCCGCCGCTCAGCACCGCGCCGATCTGCGACGCGCTCCACTGCAGCGTATGCAGATACAGCGCAAACGCTGCCACCAGCGCTCCTTGCCCGACGCTGCGCGACGCCCGCGCCAGGATGACGCGCCGCGTCGCCGGCGAAATCTGCGACCAGGCGCTGCGCTCGGGTGCGGCCGGGCGCAGCGCCGACCGTGCGGCCTTCATCGTGCAGGGGCTGGGCGGCTCAGCCGGTGTGCGCGCGGACTGCGGCCGTGCCAAGGCGTGCGCCGCCCATCTGCACCGCGCGCGCCTGCGGCGGTTTCGGCGCTGGCGCGGCGATGTAGCGCTTGATCTGCGCGATCACCGCGGGCTGATCCCAGTCCTCCGGCCCCATCGTGCGCGCGACCTCGCGGCCCTGCTTGTCGATGAGGATGGTGGTCGGCGTGCCGAGAATGTTGAGCGTGTCGAGCACCTGCGTCGTCGGGTCGACATAGATCGGCAGGTGGCTGATGAAGTTGTCGTCATAAAAGCTCTTGACAGTGAACACGCCGCCCTTGTCGATCGACAGCGGCACCACGGCGAAATCCTTGCCGCCGAGCCGTTTTTGCAGCTTGTCAAGCGTGGGCATCTCGCGCACGCACGGCGGGCACCAGGTCGCCCAGATATTGAGCAGCACGACCTTGCCTTTGAAATCGGCCAGGGTCATGGTCTTGCCCTGCGCGTTTTCGAAGTGCACCTGCGCCAGCGGCAGCGCATGTGTGCTCGGATATGGCGTGAAGGTGAATGCTGCGGCCTGCACTGGCAGGGACATGGCCGACAAGGCCAGTGCCGCGCAGAGGCTGCACAGAAGGCGAAAGCGGAAAGACATGGGACGACTCCGGGGCATGAATCTTGCAATCCCGCATGATGTACGTTGTGCGCGGCGGGAAAATCTAGTCAGAACCATAGCGGTCGCATCTGCGCCCTGCTGTAACTGCATGTAGAACCGATTAGGCTGGTTGATTCGGCACGCTGGTTTAGCAGGCCGTTGAAAAACTACTGCGGTGGGCCATCTGGGGCGTTGCGGGGTGCTTGCTGCCTCGCCTATCTATTTGATATGTCTCGGTCGCTGCGCGCCGTGCATCTGGCCATCCTCGCGACGTTTTTCAACGGCCTGTTAGATGTATGAAGGATAAAGAGTGTCTGCCAAAAACAACTTCACCACCTCACATTCCCGACAAGCGTAGAAAGGTATGGATCCTCCCCCACCGTGTGGGGAAAGTTCGAAGGGGGAGTAGTTCAAACCGCTGCGTGCCGAATCAATAAGCTGTCCTCGGTCGTGATTTCACCTGCCATGCCGAATCTGGACGCCCTGCAGCTCGCCCACCTGCTGCTGGCGGTGCATCTGCTGGTCATTGTGTTCAATGTCGGCGGCCTGTTGCTCGTCCCGCTGGGCGCATGGCGTGGCTGGGCCTGGGTGCGCAACTGTCCGCTGCGCGCGTTGCACCTGCTGTCGATGGCCGTGGTCGCCGCGCAGGCGGCGGCCGGTCGGGCCTGCTTTTTCACCCTGTGGCAAAGCGCGCTGATGCAGCGCGCAGGACGACAGGGATTGGACGGCGGCCTGATCCAGAGCTGGGTCGACCGGCTGATCTACTGGAATCTTCCGCTGCCAGTGTTCACCGCGATCTATCTCGCGGTCGGGTTCTACACCGTGCTGCTGTGGCGCTCGGTGCCGCCGCGCTGCGCACGGCGCAACACCCAGCCGAGTAGTACCGCCAGCGCCGCCAGCAGGACCTCGGGCCAGTCGCCATAGTGTGCGGCTAGCCAGGCATACGGTGTCAGCCCGGAGTGGCCTTGCACCGTGCCGGCGAGCACGCCGACGGTGTACGGCGCCAGTTCCGCAAGCACCCGGCCATCGGCACCGATGATCGCGGTGGCTCCGGTATTGGTGGCGCGGATGCCGGGAATCTGGAATTCCAGCGAACGCATGCGCGCGATCTCCAGATGCTGCGGGATGACGATGGTGTTGCCGAACCAGCCGAGATTGGTCAGGTTGGCAAAGACGTTGGGCGCATTTGCCGGCGAGCGAAAACGTTGCGCCATTTCCGCACCGAACAGGTCTTCGTAGCAGATATTGGGTGCGATCTTCACGCCGCGCACAATGAAAGGCGGCTGATCGTCGTCTCCGCGGGCGAAGCTGCCCAGCGGCATATCCATCAGCTTGACGAACCAATGAAAGCCATATGGGATGAACTCGCCAAAGGGCACCAGATGCGCCTTGTCGTATCGGTAAGGCGCGCTACCCCCGAGCCCCAGCACACTGTTGGTGTACTGCGCCGCACCGCGGGTGAGCGGAATGCCCAGCAGCGCCTGGGCATGGTGCGCGCGCAGCGCACGCTCGATCTCTCGCAGATAGCCGGGGGCGAGATCGTCGGGCAACACCGGCACCGCGGTTTCCGGTGTCACGATCAGGTCGGCGCGCAGGTCGCGCAACCAGTGCCCATACAAGCGCAATGTCGGACCGAGTGATTCCGGGCGGAATTTTTCCGACTGCGCCACATCGCCCTGCAGCAGCGCGACACTGAGTGCTGGGCCGCTCGGCCGTGTCCAGTGCACCTGTTGCAACTGCCACCCTCCGGCAACCACCGCGCACAGCAGCGCCACGCTGGCCGCGGCGCCGGGCAGGTTCACCTGCGTGAGCAACGCCAGCAGCGCCGCAGCTAGCGCGGCGGCGAAGTTCACCCCATATTGCCCGATGACCGGCGCATAGCCCGACAGCGGATTGCTCACCTGGGCGTAGCCGAGAGCCAGCCAAGGAAATCCGGTGAACACGGTGCCGCGCAGCCACTCCGCCACGGTCCAGCCGCCGGCCAGGATCAGCGCGGCGCCCAAGGCCGGGACGAATGCCCAGGCCGAGCGCCCGGCTGGGGGTGCCCACGCTGCCGCCAGCGCCGCGGCCAGTGCAGGGTAAACCGCGAGATAGGCGCAAAAAAACAGCAGCGCGCCGCCGGCGATGGGCGGCGCCATGCCGCCATACACCGCCATGCTGATGTAGAGCCACCACAGCCCGCCGGCAAACCATCCCAAGCCCAGGCTGAAGCCGAGCAGGGCGCCCCGACGGGCGCGTCTGCCGACGGCGGGCTGCGCGTCCGCCCATAGCAGCGCAATCCATGTCGCCAGGATGATCACGGACCAGGCGCCGAATCGCGGTCGCCCGAAGGTTTGCGCCAGCGCGGCGCCCAAGGCAATCGACAACCAGGGCGCAAGCTGCGGCGCAGCCAGAAAGCGCATCAGACCGCGACGCGGCGTCGTGTCGGACAAGGCCGTGCTGGCGCCGTGGGCAGGAAACTCGGACATGCGATTGCAGGACGTCAGGGAAGGCCGATAGCTGACCACACTTTAACCCGCCGGCATGTCGCTGCCGTCGGCATAGGGGTCGGCAAAGCCCAGGCGCCCAAGCACCTGCACCTCTTGATGCTCCATCTGCTGCGCTTCGCGTACGGTCTGATGGTCCCACCCTTGGGCATGCAGCATGCCATGAATCACCAGATGGGCGTAATGCGCTAGCAGAGGCTTGCCTTGTTGCACCGCCTCGCGTTCGACCACCGGGCAGCACAACACCACATCGGCTTGCACAGGCCAGTGGCCGTAATCGAAGGTCAGCACATTGGTCGCGTGATCCTTGCCACGGTATGCGAGGTTGAGCGCACGCCCCTCCTGCGCATCGACCAGACGCAGCGTGACCTGGTGCGGCTCGGTCGGTCGATGCCATGCAGCCTCTGGCTCCGTCGGCTCTGGGCCCACGCGCAGAGCTGCGCGTACCCAGCGCAGCAGCAGCGCACGCGGAAGCAGCGCGCGGTGGCTGGGGTCAGCAAACTGCACCGACAGGCGCAGCGCGGCGCGGCGGGCTTGCCCTGTAGACCGGCTCACGATTTCGTCGGCGCGCGTCTGCGGGTGCGCGCTGCGGCAACGCTCTTGTCATCGGCATTAGGCGCCGTGGCGGGCTGACTGTGCAGGGCATGCGCGTCATAGGCGTCGACAATGCGCGCCACCAGGGGGTGCCGCACCACGTCTTGACTGGTGAACAGATTGAACGCGATGCCGCGCACGTCTGCCAGCACCTTCTGCGCCTGCGCCAAACCGCTTTGCGCGCCGCGGGGAAGGTCCACCTGGCTGGTGTCGCCGGTGATGACCGCCCGCGAGCCGAAGCCAATGCGCGTCAGAAACATTTTCATCTGCTCCGGCGTGGTATTTTGCGCCTCGTCCAGAATGATGAACGACTGGTTCAGTGTGCGCCCGCGCATGAACGCCAGCGGCGCGATTTCGATGACGCCGCGGTCGAACATTTTTTGTGTCTTTTCCATGCCCAGCAGATCGTAGAGCGCGTCGTACAGCGGACGAAGGTACGGGTCGACCTTCTGCGTGAGGTCGCCTGGCAGGAAGCCCAGCCGTTCCCCGGCTTCCACCGCGGGCCGGGTCAGCACCAGACGCGTGACCGCATGGCGCTCGAGCGCATCGACTGCGCAGGCCACGGCGAGGAAAGTCTTGCCTGTGCCCGCCGGGCCAATGCCGAAGGTGATGTCGTGCTGCAGGATGTTGCGGATGTACTGCACTTGATTGGGTGTGCGGCCGTGCAGGCTTTCCCGCCGCGTGTAGAGCACCGGCTCGTCGGCCGCGGCGGTAAGTTTGGGCTGCAGCCCCTGCGCTGCCTGCACCAGTTCCAGCTGAATGTCCTCCAGATCGAACCGGGCATCGGCGCGCGACCACAGCGATTGCAGCAAGTCCAGCGCCTGGTGCGCCGGTCCGCTTTCGCCCTCGATGCGGATGGTGTCTGCGCGGCGGGTCAGTCGTACATCGAATGCCACTTCGATCTGCCGCAGGTTTTCATCGAGCGGGCCGCACAACTGGGCAAGTCGCGCGTTGTCGGGAGGGGAGAAGGTGTGTCGAAGCTGCACGGAGGAGGCGGACATGGCGTTGATCTGCTGGACGGACCGACCCGTCGAGATTTGCCGGAACATGCGGCGTGTATTGATAGTATCGGCCCCAAGCCGCCATTGTCTGTGCGGCGCCAAGCGAGGGAAGGCACCTATGGGCACCATGCAATGCGCGCTGGTCGTGGACGATCTGCCGGCAGTGCGCACCGGTTTTGTCGAGTTGCTGCGAGAAAGCTATCCCGGCGCGCAGGTTTTCGAGGCGGGCCGGATGGCTGACGCCATGCAGATCCTGCTGCGCGAACCGGTCGACCTGCTGCTGGTCGACCTCGGCCTGCCCGATGCCAGCGGCCTCGAACTGATCCGCGCCCTGGCGGACAAGCGGCCGCAGGCGCGCTCGGTCGTAGTCACCATTTTCGATGACGACGATCACCTGTTCTCGGCGCTTCAGGCAGGGGCTTTCGGTTATCTGCTCAAGGATCGCCCCAAGATCGAGCTGCGCGCCCAACTGCGCCGCATCCAGGACGGCGAGCCGCCGCTGTCGCCCAGCATCGCGCGGCGCATGGTGCAGCACTTCACCCATTTGCGTAGCGCCACCCAAGCACAGCCCAATGTGCTGCCCGAAGACCATGTGGCGCTCACCGAGCGTGAAAGCGAGGTGCTGCAACTGGTCGGCAAGGGCTACACCCTGCCCGAAATCGCGGTGCAACTGGGCCTGTCGCGCCACACTGTGGCCGACTATGTCAAACAGATCTACCGCAAGCTCAACATCTCGTCGCGCGCCGAGGCCACGCTCGAGGCGGTCCGCCGCGGCCTGGTTCGCTAGGGTCTGCTCATGCAATTGATGCACCATCGATAGGCCCCGAATCACTCCTGTTGACAACCTCATGTCTGCAGCATCCGAGATCGCCGATTCCGTCTGCTATCTGAACGGCACTTTCCAGGCTCTGTCGAAATGTCAGGTGTCCGTGCTTGACCGGGGCTTTATCTTTGGTGACGGGGTGTACGAGGTGATTCCGGTCTATTGCCGACGCGCCTTTCGCGCGGAGCACCACCTGGCACGCTTGGCGCGCAGTCTCGACGCCGTGCAGATCGCCAATCCCTGCGACCGGGCAGACTGGCAGGCGCTGGTGCGCGAACTCATCGCCCGCAACGATCCCGATGATCAATGCATCTATATCCAGGTGACACGGGGTGTCGCACGGCGGGACCACGCATTTCCTCGTGGCGTCCAACCCACGGTCTTCATGATGAGCTTTGCATTCCCACATGTTCCCGCGGCCATGCGCGAAACCGGAGTAGCCTGTCTCACCGCGCCCGACCTGCGCTGGAGGTGCGGTCACATCAAGTCCACCTCTCTGCTTGGCAATGTCTTGGCACGCCAGTTGTCGGCCGCGTCGGGCGCGGCGGAAACCATCCTGATCCGCGACGGCTGGGTGACCGAGGCTTCCGCGTCCAATGTGTGGGTGGTGCGTAACGGCCGTCTTTGCGCGCCCCCTCGCGATCACGACAAGCTCGAGGGTATCCGCATCGGCCTGCTCGAGGAATTGGCGCAAGAGATCGGCATTGATCTCGATTTCCGCCCCGTTGGAGAATGGGAGCTGCGCTGCGCAGACGAAATCCTGCTCACTTCTGCTACCAAGGAAGTTCTCTCGGTCACCACCCTGGACGGTCGTCCCGTCTCGGGCGGTGTACCTGGCTACGTAGGCCAAGCTCTGTATGCCGCCTACCAAGAGGCCAAGACCAAGCAAACAATCTGATCTGCGCCGCTGCACACAATGTACTTGACAGCTGGGCAGGCGTGTCGCACAATTTCTTTTTCGGCGTTGCTCAAAAGCGAATGTGCTGCTTAAGGACGCTGCAAGCGAAGTGGCAGAAATTTCCTGTTGACTTAGCGCCGAAAAGCTGCAATAATTTTCGTTTCCGTCGAGAGCGAAGTGAGCGTAAGAAAAGCCCCTACGCTTGACTCGGAAATAAAATTGATGCAATAATTGATGTCTTCGCTGCTTATGCAGCAAACGCCAAGTAGGCGAGTTCATTAAGAAATCAACCGATAAGCGTGGGCGTTTGGCTTGATGCAAATATACCAAACGCTCATACGAAGTACGGAAATTTTCCGTAATTCCTTGAGTGTGCATTGTTCGCAATGCAAAAAGATCGAACTATAGAGTTTGATCCTGGCTCAGATTGAACGCTAGCGGCATGCTTTACACATGCAAGTCGAACGGCAGCGCGGGGCAACCTGGCGGCGAGTGGCGAACGGGTGAGTAATACATCGGAACGTACCCTGTGATGGGGGATAACTACGCGAAAGCGTAGCTAATACCGCATACGACCTACGGGTGAAAGTGGGGGATCGCAAGACCTCACGTCATAGGAGCGGCCGATGGCGGATTAGCTAGTTGGTGGGGTAAAGGCTTACCAAGGCAACGATCCGTAGCTGGTCTGAGAGGACGACCAGCCACACTGGGACTGAGACACGGCCCAGACTCCTACGGGAGGCAGCAGTGGGGAATCTTGGACAATGGGCGAAAGCCTGATCCAGCAATGCCGCGTGTGGGATGAAGGCCCTCGGGTTGTAAACCACTTTTGGCGGGGAAGAAATGCTGCGTGCTAATACCATGCAGTGATGACGGTACCCGCAGAATAAGCACCGGCTAACTACGTGCCAGCAGCCGCGGTAATACGTAGGGTGCGAGCGTTAATCGGAATTACTGGGCGTAAAGCGTGCGCAGGCGGTTGGGTAAGACAGATGTGAAATTCCCGGGCTCAACCTGGGAACTGCATTTGTGACTGCCCGACTAGAGTACGGCAGAGGGGAGTGGAATTCCGCGTGTAGCAGTGAAATGCGTAGATATGCGGAGGAACACCGATGGCGAAGGCAGCTCCCTGGGCCTGTACTGACGCTCATGCACGAAAGCGTGGGGAGCAAACAGGATTAGATACCCTGGTAGTCCACGCCCTAAACGATGTCGACTAGTTGTTGGACGGGATACTGTTCAGTAACGTAGCTAACGCGTGAAGTCGACCGCCTGGGGAGTACGGCCGCAAGGTTAAAACTCAAAGGAATTGACGGGGACCCGCACAAGCGGTGGATGATGTGGTTTAATTCGATGCAACGCGAAAAACCTTACCTACCCTTGACATGCCAGGAACTTGCCAGAGATGGCTTGGTGCTCGAAAGAGAACCTGGACACAGGTGCTGCATGGCTGTCGTCAGCTCGTGTCGTGAGATGTTGGGTTAAGTCCCGCAACGAGCGCAACCCTTGTCATTAGTTGCTACGCAAGAGCACTCTAATGAGACCGCCGGTGACAAACCGGAGGAAGGTGGGGATGACGTCAAGTCCTCATGGCCCTTATGGGTAGGGCTACACACGTCATACAATGGGCGGTACAGAGGGTTGCCAACCCGCGAGGGGGAGCCAATCCCATAAAACCGTTCGTAGTCCGGATTGCAGTCTGCAACTCGACTGCATGAAGTCGGAATCGCTAGTAATCGCGGATCAGCTTGCCGCGGTGAATACGTTCCCGGGTCTTGTACACACCGCCCGTCACACCATGGGAGCGGGTTCTGCCAGAAGTAGTTAGCTTAACCGTAAGGAGGGCGACTACCACGGCAGGGTTCGTGACTGGGGTGAAGTCGTAACAAGGTAGCCGTATCGGAAGGTGCGGCTGGATCACCTCCTTTCTAGAGAAGCAGCAGGTCAAGCGCTCACACTTATCGGTTGTCAACGTTGATGGTGGTTGCGATACCGAACTTCGTGGCCCAAGCGGGTCTGTAGCTCAGTCGGTTAGAGCACCGTCTTGATAAGGCGGGGGTCGTTGGTTCGAATCCAACCAGACCCACCAGCACTGGAGTTTGCCCTGGGGGTGTAGCTCAGCTGGGAGAGCACCTGCTTTGCAAGCAGGGGGTCATCGGTTCGATCCCGTTCACCTCCACCAGGCATCAAAAGAAAGTCAATTTCTTTTGATGAAATCATCGTTGTGTTCTTTAACAATTCAAAAGCTGATATTGCGTGATAAATCACGTATTGCGATTGCGTCGCAAACTTGAGTTCAATCCTGATGACCAGTGGTCAAAATTATAGGATCAAGCGACTAAGTGCATACGGTGGATGCCTTGGCGACTACAGGCGATGAAGGACGTTGTAGCCTGCGATAAGCTGCGGTGAGCTGGCAAACAAGCTTTGACCCGCAGATTTCCGAATGGGGAAACCCACCCGAAAGGGTATCTTTGACTGAATTCATAGGTCAAAGAGGCGAACCGGGCGAACTGAAACATCTCAGTAGCTCGAGGAAAAGAAATCAACCGAGATTCCGATAGTAGTGGCGAGCGAAATCGGAGTAGCCTGCATAATTTAGCATTTGGTATAGCAAAACGACATGGAAAGGTCGGCCATAGAAGGTGATAGCCCTGTATGTGAAATGCCTGATGCGGAACTAGGTATGCGATAAGTAGGGCGGGACACGTGTAATCCTGTCTGAAGATGGGGGGACCATCCTCCAAGGCTAAATACTCGTAGTCGACCGATAGTGAACAAGTACCGTGAGGGAAAGGTGAAAAGAACCCCGGGAGGGGAGTGAAATAGATCCTGAAACCGTATGCATACAAAAAGTCGGAGCCCCTCGGGGTGACGGCGTACCTTTTGTATAATGGGTCAGCGACT
>NZ_AP042391.1:0-685000 GCF_055383445.1 Thiomonas islandica | reverse complement strand
CTTGATGGTCGGGCTTTTGTCATGTTGTTTTGTTCTTGTTACCGTACTCCAGCAGGAGTGAGGAAGATCTATGCCGACGATCAATCAATTGGTTCGTTCTCCGCGAGTGAGCGAGCGGGTCAAATCCAAGAGCCCTGCCATGGAGAATTGTCCGCAGCGCCGCGGTGTCTGCACGCGTGTCTACACCACGACTCCGAAAAAACCGAATTCCGCGTTGCGGAAAGTCGCAAAAATCCGCCTGACCAATGGGTTTGAGGTGATTTCCTACATCGGTGGCGAAGGACACAACTTGCAAGAGCACTCGGTGGTGCTGGTGCGGGGTGGCCGTGTGAAGGATCTGCCCGGGGTGCGCTATCACATCGTCCGAGGCGCGCTGGATCTTCAGGCGGTGAAAGACCGTAAACAGGCGCGCTCCAAATACGGTGCGAAGCGCCCAAAGAAATAAACTCATTTTCACCAAACGATTTCCGTCCGCATATGCGGAGTAAGCGGCCCAGATAGGGCTCGGGGTCAACCCAACTGAAATGGAGAAATCATGCCTCGTCGTCGCGAAGTAGAGAAACGAGAAATCCTGCCGGATCCAAAATTCGGTAGCGTAGATGTTGCAAAGTTCATGAATGTTGTCATGCTCTCCGGCAAAAAGGCCGTAGCAGAGCGCATCGTTTATGGTGCATTCGACACGATCCAACAAAAATCAGGAAAGGATCCGCTTGAGGTTTTTTCCGCGGCGATGAGCAACGTGCGGCCGATGGTCGAGGTCAAATCGAGACGTGTCGGCGGGGCCAACTATCAGGTGCCGGTCGAAGTGCGACCTTCGCGCCGCATGGCGTTGGCGATGCGCTGGATCCGCGAGGCCGCCAAAAAGCGTAACGAAAAATCGATGCAACTGCGCCTGGCGAATGAATTGCTCGAGGCTGCAGAAGGCCGTGGCGCCGCAATGAAGAAGCGTGATGAAGTGCATCGCATGGCTGAGGCCAACAAGGCCTTCTCGCACTTCCGCTTCTGAATACCCAACTGGATTCCATCATGGCACGAACTACCCCGATCGAGCGTTACCGAAATATCGGTATCTCCGCGCATATCGACGCTGGCAAAACCACGACGACCGAGCGTATCCTGTTCTACACCGGTGTCAATCACAAGATTGGCGAGGTGCATGACGGTGCCGCCACGATGGACTGGATGGAGCAGGAACAGGAGCGCGGAATCACGATCACGTCCGCGGCGACCACCTGCTTCTGGAGGGGAATGGATCGCTCGTTGCCGGATCACCGCATCAACATCATCGATACCCCGGGGCACGTGGATTTCACCATCGAGGTCGAGCGCTCGATGCGGGTGCTCGACGGCGCCTGCATGGTGTATTGCGCCGTTGGTGGTGTGCAGCCCCAATCCGAGACGGTATGGCGTCAGGCCAACAAATACAGGGTGCCGCGTCTGGCGTTCGTCAACAAAATGGACCGGACTGGGGCAAATTTCTTCAAGGTGTACGAGCAGATGCGCACCCGTTTGAAGGCCAACCCGGTGCCCATCGTCGTGCCCATTGGTGCGGAGGACAACTTCCGCGGGGTGGTCGATCTCATCAAGATGAAGGCCATCATCTGGGATGAGGCGTCGCAAGGCATGAAGTTCACCTATGAAGACATTCCGGCCGACCTGCTCGATACCTGCAAAGAGTGGCGGGAAAAGATGGTCGAGGCTGCGGCGGAGTCGAGTGAGGAGCTGATGAACCGCTACCTCGAAACCGGTGAACTCAGTGAAGCCGAAATCAAGCAGGGCCTTCGCGCACGCACTATCGCCACCGAGATCCAGCCGATGCTGTGCGGCACCGCGTTTAAGAACAAGGGGGTGCAGCGCATGCTGGATGCGGTGATCGAATTTCTACCCTCTCCGGTGGACATTCCGCCGGTTGTCGGCCATGGTGAGGACGACAAGGAGGTCGTCCGTCGGGCAGACGATGGCGAGAAATTCGCGGCACTGGCCTTCAAGCTGATGACCGATCCGTATGTCGGCCAGCTGACCTTCATCCGCGTCTACTCGGGCGTGCTGACTACGGGCGATACGGTCTACAACCCGGTCAAGGGTAAGAAGGAGCGCATCGGTCGTTTGTTGCAGATGCACGCGAACAATCGAGAGGAAATCAAGGAAGTGCGTGCGGGGGACATTGCTGCGGCCGTCGGGTTGAAAGAGGTCACGACCGGTGACACTCTGTGTAGCCCGGATGCGGTGATCACGCTCGAGCGGATGTCGTTCCCTGAGCCAGTGATCGCCCAGGCGGTCGAACCCAAGACCAAGGCCGACCAGGAGAAAATGGGTCTGGCGCTGCAGCGGCTGGCGCAGGAGGACCCCTCGTTCCGCGTCAAGACAGACGAAGAGTCCGGTCAGACCATCATCTCCGGTATGGGGGAGTTGCACCTCGAAATCATCGTTGACCGCATGAAGCGTGAGTTCGGGGTCGAGGCCAACGTAGGCAAGCCGCAGGTGGCCTACCGCGAGACGATCCGCAAGACGGTCGAGAATGCCGAGGGCAAGTTCGTGCGCCAGTCTGGCGGCAAGGGTCAGTATGGTCATGTTGTGCTCAAGATCGAGCCGAACGAACCCGGCAAGGGTTTCGAGTTCATCGACGCGATCAAGGGTGGCGTGGTGCCGCGCGAGTACATTCCAGCCGTGCAAAAGGGCGTGGAAGAGGCGTTGAACTCCGGAGTGCTGGCGGGCTATCCAGTCGTGGACGTGAAGGTCACGCTGCACTTCGGTTCCTACCACGACGTGGACTCGTCTGAGCAGGCGTTCAAGATCGCCGCGTCGATGGGTTTCAAGGAAGGGTGCCGTAGAGCCAACCCCGTGATCCTTGAGCCGATGATGGCGGTCGAGGTGGAGACGCCGGAAGACTATGCGGGCAATGTGATGGGGGATCTGTCGTCCCGTCGTGGCATGGTGCAGGGCATGGAAGATCTGCCGGGCGGTGGCAAGGCCATCAAGGCGGAAGTGCCGCTGTCTGAGATGTTCGGATACGCCACCACACTGCGCTCCATGTCTCAGGGGCGTGCCACCTATACGATGGAATTCAAGCACTACGCCGAAGCGCCGAAGAACGTCGCCGATGCCATCATCAATGCGCGGGCGAGCAAGTAAACCCTCCGCAAGTAAACCCTCCATATCCACCAGATACACAGAAGGAACGCATCATGGCGAAGGAAAAGTTTGAGCGGACCAAGCCGCACGTCAACGTGGGCACGATTGGTCACGTCGACCACGGCAAGACCACGCTGACGGCGGCCATCACCACCGTGCTGTCGGCCAAGTATGGTGGTTCGGCCAAGAAGTACGACGAGATCGACGCCGCTCCTGAAGAGAAGGCTCGTGGCATCACCATCAACACCGCCCACGTCGAATACGAGACTGCCAACCGGCACTACGCCCACGTCGACTGCCCTGGCCATGCCGACTACGTCAAGAACATGATTACCGGGGCTGCCCAGATGGACGGCGCCATTTTGGTGGTCTCTGCGGCCGACGGCCCCATGCCCCAGACGCGCGAGCACATTCTGCTGGCCCGTCAGGTGGGTGTGCCCTACATCGTTGTCTTCCTCAACAAATGCGACATGGTCGATGACGCCGAGCTGCTCGAACTCGTCGAGATGGAAGTGCGCGAACTCCTGTCCAAATACGACTTCCCTGGAGACGACACCCCCATCATCAAAGGCTCGGCCAAACTTGCCCTCGAAGGCGACAAAGGCGAGCTGGGCGAACAAGCCATCTTCCGTCTGGCCGACGCCCTTGACAGCTACATCCCCACGCCCGAGCGCGCCGTTGACGGCGCCTTCCTCATGCCTGTCGAGGACGTCTTCTCCATCTCCGGCCGCGGCACCGTGGTGACCGGGCGGATCGAGCGCGGCGTCATCAAGGTCGGCGAAGAAATCGAAATCGTCGGTCTGCGCCCCACCCAGAAAACCACCTGCACCGGCGTGGAAATGTTCCGCAAGCTGCTCGACCAAGGCCAGGCTGGCGACAACGTCGGCATTCTGCTGCGCGGCACCAAGCGCGAAGAAGTCGAGCGCGGCCAGGTGCTGTGCAAGCCCGGCTCGGTCAAGCCCCACACCCACTTCACCGCCGAGATCTACGTCCTCTCAAAGGACGAAGGCGGCCGTCACACCCCCTTCTTCAACAACTACCGTCCGCAGTTCTACTTCCGCACCACCGACGTAACCGGTGCGGTGGAGCTGCCCAAGGACAAGGAGATGGTCATGCCCGGCGACAACGTGCAGATCACCGTCAAGCTCATCGCCCCGGTCGCGATGGAAGAAGGTCTGCGCTTTGCCATCCGCGAAGGCGGCCGCACCGTCGGCGCCGGCGTGGTGTCGAAGATCATCGAGTAAACCTGACCGGCAGTTGCCGACGCCAGCGTGCTACTTATGGTGGCGCCGGCCCTCGCTCTTTGAAGGAACATCATGCAAAGTCAAAAAATCCGCATTCGCCTCAAGGCATTCGATTACAAGCTGATCGATCAGTCCGCGATGGAGATCGTCGACACCGCTAAGCGTACAGGCGCCATTGTCAAGGGGCCTGTGCCACTGCCCACGCGGCTGCAACGTTTCGACATCCTGCGTTCACCGCATGTCAACAAGACCTCGCGTGACCAGCTGGAAATTCGCACCCATCAGCGTTTGATGGACATCGTCGATCCGACCGACAAGACGGTCGACGCGCTGATGAAGCTCGACCTGCCCGCCGGCGTGGACGTGGAAATCAAGCTGCAGTGAGTTTTGCGCCTTGCTCAGAGCAAGGTGCGTTGTGTATCATTTAATGCTTTCGCTTTTCGCGGCTGATTGCTGCGGCTTGCGCAAGACTGTTTGATGTATCGCGTATCGCCGGTTCGCGAGACTTTGGCGAGCGCAACTCAACCAACGGGCCTGGCCAATCGTAGCCGGGCAGGAGAAAACAATGAGCTCATATTCGATGGGCCTTGTCACGCGCAAGGTCGGAATGACTCGCGTGTTCACCGATGATGGGGAATCCATCGCGGTCACGGTGCTGGACGCGTCCGGTAACCGGGTCTCGCAGGTGCGCACGCCGGAGGTGGATGGTTACAGCGCCGTCCAGCTAGCCTTTGGCAAGCGCAAGCCGTCGCGGCTGACCAAGGCACAAGCAGGACATCTGGCCAAGGCTGGAGTGGAGCCGGCCGAAATCCTCAAGGAATTCGATCTGCCGGCGGACAAGGCGGCGAGCTATACGCCGGGAGCTGCCGTGCCCGTGTCTTTGTTCCAGGTCGGGCAACTGGTCGATGCGCAGGGCGTGTCGATCGGCAAAGGTTTTGCAGGCTCGATCAAGCGCCACAATTTTTCGTCCAACCGCGCCTCGCATGGCAACTCTGTGACCACGCGAGCGCCGGGCTCGATTGGCATGGCGCAGGATCCCGGACGAGTTTTCCCTGGTAAGCGTATGGCCGGGCAGATGGGCAATGAGACCGTCACGGTGCAGAACTTGCAGATCGTGCGCATCGATGAGGCGCGCCAGCTGATTCTGGTCAAGGGGGCGGTGCCTGGTGCGCGCTCCGGCTATGTGTTTCTGCGTCCCGCGGTCAAATCTGCGGCAGGAGGTCAGTGATGCAGCTTGATTTCATCAATGTGCAGGGCCAGCCTGCCGACAAGTTCGAAGTCAGCCCCGAGGTCTTCGGCCGCGACTTCAATGAAGATCTGGTGCACCAGATCGTCGTCGCTTATCAGGCCAACGCCCGGCTCGGCAACCGTGCGCAGAAAGATCGGGCCACGGTCAAACATTCGACCCGCAAGCCCTGGAAGCAAAAAGGAACCGGGCGTGCGCGTGCGGGGATGACCTCTTCGCCGCTGTGGCGTGGGGGGGGGCGGATTTTCCCGAACTCGCCCGACGAGAATTTCACCCATAAGGTCAACAAAAAGGCCTATCGCGCCGGAATGCGTTCACTGCTGTCGCAACTGGCCCGCGAAGGGCGCCTGGTGGTGGTCGATTCCTTCACCGTGGATGCGCCCAAGACCAAGCTGGTTGCGGAGAAATGCAAGGCCATGGGCTTGGACTCGGTGATGATCATCGCGGATCAACCCGACGAAAACCTGTATCTGGCAGCGCGCAATCTGCCCAATGTGTTGGTCGTCGAGCCGCGTTATGCCGATCCATTGTCGCTGTTGTTCTATAAAAAGGTCGTGATGACCAAGGGCGCAGTCAGCCAACTTCAGGAGATGCTGTCATGAAGCAAGCTGTGATCAATCCTCAGCGCCTGATGCAGGTTCTGAGCGCCCCTGTGATTTCGGAAAAGGCCACCATGGTGGCGGAAAAGCGCAATCAGGTTGTCTTTCGCGTGCTGCGCGACGCCACCAAGCCCGAAATCAAGGCCGCGGTCGAGCTGCTATTCAAGGTCGATGTCGAGTCGGTGCAGGTCAGTCATCTCAAAGGCAAGGTCAAGCGGACCGCGCGTGGCACTGGCCGTCGCAATCATGTCAAAAAAGCCTATGTCTGCCTGAAGGCCGGACAGGAGCTGAACTTCGCGCAGGAGGGTATCTAAATGCCCGTCGTCAAAGTCAAGCCGACATCGGCTGGCCGCCGTGCGGTGGTCAAGGTCACGCACCCGCATCTATACAAGGGTGAGCCCGAGCGATCGCTGCTCGAGCCTCAGATCCAGAAGGCGGGTCGCAACAATCATGGTCACATCACCACACGCCACCGCGGTGGTGGTCACAAACATCATTACCGCGTGATCGATTTCCGCCGCGACAAGGACGGCATTCCGGCCAAGGTCGAGCGGATTGAGTACGATCCGAACCGTACCGCGCATATCGCGCTGGTGTGCTATGCCGACGGGGAGCGGCGCTACATCATCGCACCGCGCAACCTCGAAGTGGGTGCCACGCTGATGAGCGGTGCAGAGGCGCCGATCCGCGCCGGCAACGCACTGCCAATCCGCAATATTCCAGTCGGCTCGACCATCCATTGCATCGAGATGCAACCCGGTAAAGGCGCGCAGATCGCCCGTTCTGCGGGCGCTTCTGCCGTGCTGCTGGCGCGCGAGGGTACCCATGCCCAGGTGCGCATGCGCTCCGGTGAAGTCCGCAAAATTCATATCGACTGCCGTGCGACCTTGGGTGAGGTCAGCAACGAAGAGCACAACCTGCGGCAGTACGGCAAGGCGGGGGCGACTCGTTGGCGCGGCATTCGTCCGACCGTTCGCGGCGTAGCGATGAACCCGATCGACCACCCGCATGGCGGTGGTGAGGGCAAGACGGGCGAGGGACGTGTGCCGGTGAGCCCGTGGGGCACGCCAACCAAGGGGTACCGCACCCGCAACAACAAGCGCACACAGAACATGATCGTGTCGCGTCGCAAGAAGTAAGGGATAGCACATGGCTCGCTCACTCAAAAAAGGTCCGTTCTGTGACCATCATCTGCTGAAAAAGGTCGAGGCCGCGGTCAGCAGCAAGGACAAGCGTCCGGTGAAAACCTGGTCACGCCGCTCGACCATCCTGCCCGAGTTCATCGGTCTGACGATTGCCGTGCACAACGGCAAGCAACATGTGCCGGTCTATGTGTCCGACCAGATGGTGGGTCACAAGCTCGGCGAGTTCGCCCTGACGCGGACATTCAAAGGACACCCCGCCGATAAAAAGGCGAAGAAGTAAGGCAGACACATGGAAACTCGTGCAACCCTTCGCGGCGTCCGCCTCTCGGCCCAAAAGGGCCGGTTGGTGGCGGACCTGATCCGTGGCAAAAAAGTGGACTCCGCCCTGAACATCCTGGAGTTCTCACCAAAAAAGGCGGCTGGCATCATCAAAAAAGTTCTGGAGTCGGCCATCGCCAATGCTGAACACAACGACGGGTCTGACGTGGACGAACTGAAGGTGACCAAGATCATGGTGGAGGAGGGCTCGACGCTCAAGCGCTTTAGTGCCCGCGCCAAGGGTCGTGGCAACCGCATCAGCAAGCCCACCTGCCATATCTACATTCACGTCGGAAACTGAGGACGCCATGGGACAGAAAATTCATCCGACCGGTTTCCGTCTGGCTGTCACCCGGGGCTGGGCCTCGCGCTGGTTTGCGCCGAGCACGCAATACGCCAAGATGCTCAGCGAAGACATCATGGTTCGTGAGTATCTGGCCAAGCGCCTGAAAAACGCTTCCGTCTCGCGCGTGCTCATTGAGCGTCCTGCCAAGAACGCCCGCATCACCATCTACAGCGCTCGCCCGGGCGTGGTCATCGGCAAAAAAGGCGAGGACATCGAAAACCTCAAAGCCGAGCTGTCCAAGCGCTTGGGTGTGCCGGTGGCAGTGGACATTGAGGAGGTGCGCAAGCCCGAAATCGATGCGCAGCTGATTGCCGATTCGATCACCCAGCAGCTGGAAAAGCGCATTCAGTTCCGCCGCGCCATGAAGCGCGCAATGCAAAACGCCATGCGCATGGGCGCGCAGGGCATCAAGATCATGTCCTCGGGTCGGCTCAACGGCATCGAGATCGCCCGTCGGGAATGGTATCGCGAAGGCCGCGTGCCGCTGCAGACCCTGCGTGCGAACATCGACTACGGCACATCCGAAGCAAAGACCACCTATGGGGTGATCGGTGTGAAGGTGTGGGTGTACAAGGGCGACATTCCGGCCAAGGGGGCGCTGGCCGGCCAGGCCAAGGCCGAGCCTGCGAGCACGCCGGAAGACGATCGCCGCAATCGCCGGCCTGGCGCTGCGCGGCCTGCGGGTACCCGCCGCGCTGCACCGCGCCGGGAAGAGGCGGCTGCTGCACCGTCTGCCGATGGCGACAAGACCGTTGCAGTCAAGCGCGTGCGCAAACCGGCCGGGTCTGGCGGCACGACCGGCGCTGGCGCTTAAGGAGAACGAACATGCTACAACCTGCTCGTCGCAAATACCGCAAAGAGCAAAAGGGCCGCAACACTGGCCTGGCTACGCGAGGCGCCACCGTGGCGTTCGGTGAATTCGGCCTGAAGGCCACGACCCGCGGCCGCATCACTGCGCGCCAGATTGAAGCGGCTCGTCGCGCCATTTCGCGTCATGTCAAGCGGGGTGGTCGCATCTGGATCCGGGTGTTTCCGGACAAGCCGATTTCGATCAAGCCGGCCGAAGTGCGCATGGGTAATGGCAAGGGCAATCCCGAGTATTACGTGTCGGAAGTCCAGCCCGGACGCGTGCTTTATGAAATCGAGGGCGTGCCCGAGGCAGTGGCCCGCGAGGCGTTCGCGCTGGCGGCGGCCAAGCTGCCGTTCCGTACCGTTTTTGTCTCGCGCCTGCTGGGCGCCTAAGGAGAGCGACTTGAAAACCACCGCTCAGCTCACTGAATTGCGTGCCAAGGACATCCCAGCCCTGCAGGCCGAGCTCGACAGCCTGCTCAAGGCCCATTTCAATCTGCGGATGCAAAAAGGCACGCAGCAATTGCAGAATACGGCTCAGTTGGGTAACACCCGACGTGCGATCGCACGGGTGCGGACCCTGATCCAAGAGAAAAAGGCCAAGGGTTAAAGCCATGACGGAACAGAAAAAAGTGCAGCGCACCCTGGTTGGGCGCGTGGTCAGCGACAAGCGACAGAAGACCGTGACCGTGCTGGTCGAGCGTCGGATTCAGCATCCCATCTACGGTAAGTTCATCGCCCGCTCCAAGAAATACAGCGTGCATGACGAAGACGGCCAGTATCACCTGAACGATGTGGTCGAGATTGCCGAATCCCGCCCGATTTCCAAGACCAAGTCCTGGGTGGTCAGGCGATTGATTAGCAAAGGCGAAGTGATCTGACTGCCCCCGGCATTTGCTCGCAAGGGCAGATGTCAGGGCTGACTAGGCCCGCCCGGTCTGTCTCGTCTGACGAGGCAGACTGGGTGGGCCTTTTTGCATGCCGGCAAGCAGGTCAGGACTGCTTGCAACTCTTGCGGGTATATACCGCACGCAGCGTAGTGCGCTTTGCTGGCTGGGCTACAGTGTGGTGAGCGTGATCACAGGCGCCGCGGTTCGGCCTTTGCGGGCGAAGGCTGGCAACAGAAAAGACGTTCACAGGAGACGACATGACCACCACCTTGTCTGACGCAGGCCGCGATCCGGTCTGCACGCTGTCCTACATTCAACCCAAGGGCGACAGCCCCTGGCTGACCTATCTGGCGCAGGTCGATCGCGTGTTGCCGCATCTAGGACCGCTGGCGCGTTGGGGGGAAACGCTCAAGCGGCCCAAGCGGGCCTTGATCGTGGATGTGCCGATCGAAATGGACGATGGCACGGTACAGCACTTCGAGGGGTACCGCGTGCAGCATAACCTGTCGCGAGGCCCAGGTAAGGGTGGGGTACGCTATCACCCAGACGTGACCCTTGAGGAAGTCATGGCGCTGGCGGCGTGGATGACCATCAAAAATGCCGCGGTCGGGCTGCCGTATGGTGGCGCAAAAGGAGGGATCCGGGTGCAGCCTTCCAGGCTGTCGCGCAAGGAACTGGAGCGGCTCACTCGGCGTTATACCAGCGAGATCGGCATCATCATCGGCCCGCAGCAGGACATCCCCGCGCCGGACGTGAACACAAACAGCCAGATCATGGCATGGATGATGGACACCTACTCGATGAACATCGGCGCCACTGCCACCGGCGTGGTCACCGGCAAGCCGATCCAGCTGGGTGGCTCGCTGGGGCGCGTGAAGGCCACCGGGCGCGGTGTGTTCGTCACCGGAAGCGAAGCGCTGCGCCGGCTCAAGCTCGACATCAAGGGCCTGCGCATCTCGGTGCAGGGCTTTGGCAATGTGGGCGGCACCGCGGCGGAGCTGTTTGCGCAAAGCGGCGCACGCGTGGTCGCCGTGCAGGATCACAGCGGCACCATTATGAACGACACGGGCGTGGATGTGCCGGCGCTGCAGCGTCACGTGGCCGAGCACGGAGGCGTGGCCGGCTTTCCAGGAGCGCAGGCGGCAGCGGCTGAGGAGTTCTGGGCCGTGCCGTGCGATGTGCTGATCCCTGCAGCGCTCGAGGGCCAGATCACCGCAGAGCGTGCGCACATCACCACGGCCAAGCTGGTGCTCGAAGGCGCCAACGGCCCGACGCTGCCCGCGGCCGATGATGTGCTGGCCAGCCGCGGCATCCTGGTCGTACCCGACGTGATCTGCAATGCCGGCGGCGTGACCGTGTCCTACTTCGAGTGGGTGCAGGACTTTTCCAGCTTTTTCTGGGACGAGGACGACATCAACGCCCGGCTCGACAAGATTTTGGGCAACGCGCTTGCCCGCATCTGGGAGACTGCAGACCGTCTTCGCATCAGCCTGCGCACCGCGGCCTTTGTCGTCGCCTGCGAACGGGTCCTGCAGGCGCGCGAGGAGCGCGGACTGTATCCTTGAAGGCGTGCCACCGCCGCGGCGGTCTCAGGGTTTGCGCGCTGCGGCGCCTTCTTCCGGCAGGACCGAGGCAATCCCCGCCTGCGGCCGGCCCCAGGTGGTGCGCAGTCCGTCGAACAGGAACACTGCAATGCCCAGCCACACCAGCGCAAAGCCGACGAGCTTGGCGGCGGCGAACGGCTCGTGAAACAGCCACACTCCTAGCGCGAGCTGCAGCGAAGGGGTCACATATTGCAGCACGCCGAGCAGAGTCATGGACATGCGACGGGCGCCGGCAGCAAAGAGCAATAGCGGCAGCGTGGTGACCGGACCGGCAGCCACCAGCAGCCAGCGCGTGGACGTATCGGCGGTGACAAACGCGTTTTGTCCCTGCGTGCCCAGCCAGTACAAATAGAGCAGCGCCAGCGGAAACAGCACAACGGTCTCGACCGCCAGCCCTTCGAGCGCACCCAGCGGCGCGGTCTTGCGCAGCAGGCCGTAACCGCCGAAGGTCACTGCCAGACTCAGGCTGATCCACGGCACATGTCCGACCTCCAGCGCCATCACCGACACTCCGACAGCCGCGATGAGCAGCGCCACCCATTGCTGCGGACGCAGGCGCTCGTGCAACAGCAGCGAGCCCAGCGCCACGTTGACCAGCGGATTGATGTAGTAGCCCAGGCTCGCATCGACCACATGGTTGCTGTTGACGGCCCAGATGTAAATGCCCCAGTTGCTCGACAGCAGTAGGGCGCTTAGTGCAAAGCGCGCCAGCACCGCGGGCTGCTCGCGCAGGACGCGCAGCCACGCCCAGCGCCGCAGCGCGGCTAGCAGCAGCACCACAACCAGTAGCGACCACACCATGCGATGCGCAAGGATCTGCAACGACGGCACCTGCTCGAGTGCCTTGAAGTACAGCGGAAACAGCCCCCAGATGATGTAGGCGCCCAGTGCGTAGACAACGCCGGGATTCATGTGAACGGTTTGTAATGGTGATGGGGTGCAGCGCCCAGCTGTTGCGAGCGCTGCCTAAGTTCAGGCACTGTCACCGCGAACGCAGTCGCCTGCAGACTCAGACGTTGAACAGGAAGTGCAGCACGTCCCCGTCCTTGACCACATAGTCCTTGCCCTCGGCGCGCACCTTGCCGGCATCTTTTGCCCCCTGCTCGCCGCCGTAGCGAATGAAGTCGTCGAAGGCGATGGTCTGCGCGCGGATGAAGCCGCGCTCGAAGTCAGTGTGGATGACCGCAGCTGCCTGCGGTGCGGTGGCGCCGATGCGCACCGTCCACGCGCGTACCTCCTTCACTCCCGCGGTGAAATAGGTTTGCAGCCCGAGCAGGTTGAACGCGGCGCGGATCAGACGGTTCAGGCCTGGCTCTTCCAGACCGAGATCGGCCAGGAAGGCTTGCTTTTCTTCGGCATCGAGCCCGGCGAGTTCGCTCTCCAGTTTTGCGCAGATGGCCACGACCGGGGCGTTCTCCTGCGCGGCATGTTCGCGCAGGCGGTCTAGGTGCGGATTGTTCTCGAAGCCATCTTCGGGCACGTTGCCGACGTACATCGCCGGTTTTGCCGTAATCAGACAAAGCGGCGCGAGCAATGCACGCTCTTCCTCGTTCAGTCCCAGAGCGCGCACCGGACGGGCCTCGTTGAGCGAGGCTGTGATGCGTTCGAGCAGGTCGGCCAGGCGTTTGGCGTCCTTGTCGCCCGTGCGCGCCTGCTTTTGCAGGCGGTGCAGCGCCTTTTCGGCCGTGGCCAGGTCAGCCAGGCACAGCTCGGTCTGGATCACGGCGATGTCGGAAATCGGGTCTACCCGGCCGGCGACATGGATCACGTTCGGGTCGTCGAAACAGCGCACCACCTGAATGATCGCGTCGGTTTCCCGGATGTGGGCGAGGAACTGGTTGCCCAGTCCTTCGCCCTGACTGGCGCCGGCCACCAGCCCGGCGATGTCGACGAATTCGACCACCGCGGGCACCACGCGCTGCGGTTTGACGATGGCCGCGATCTGATCGAGCCGTGGGTCGGGCAGTTCGACGATGCCTGTGTTCGGCTCGATGGTGCAGAACGGGTAGTTTTCCGCCGGAATGGCGCTTTGGGTCAGCGCATTGAAGAGGGTGGACTTGCCCACGTTGGGCAAGCCCACGATGCCGCATTTCAGGCTCATGGTGTGGGGATGGATGAGCGCGCAGGATCGCGCGCGAAGCCAAGGATTGTAGGGGGCCGCCTAATGTTCGATGTGCACCCGCAGCCCAGCAACCCACTGATGACCGGATTCGCCACCGGGGTTCTGAATGTGCTGGATGTCGGGCTGCAGGTAGAGATGGCGGGCGAGTTGCAGCGAGTACACCGCCTCGACCACGGTTTCGCTGGGCCGCGCCTGCAAACGCGCCTGTGCGACGCCCAAGGTGAGTACGTCGGCAGGGCGGGCGGCGTTCAGCCCCTGAATCCGCACGCCCGCGCCGATATAGCCCTGTACCGGATTGGACGCCGCCGGGCTCCAGCCGCCTTGCAGGAAAGCGGCCCAATCGCGTCGGTCGGTGTCTTTCCAGCGCCATTCATTCACCGCATACAAGCCGTCGCTATCGGGGCCGTAGGCTAAAGTGCTTTGCTGCAGATGCCAGGCGCCCAGTTTCAGCGTGCCCTGCGTGTGTTCGGCCTCGCCCCAGGATCGATCAGCCTCGGCGATCCACAGCGCGCCGCGATGGAGTGCGCCCGTCATGCCCGGAGGGTCGCCCTGCCACACGCCCGCCTGCGCCGACCAGCCGTTGCCCAAGGCGAGCCCGCCCATCAGCCCCAGGCCGGGATTGGGGTAGGTGGCGATATTGGCATTGGAGGTCAGCGTCGGGGCGATGCCGAATGAGGCATTGTGCAAATGGCCGGCCACGCCTGTGGTGTCGAACGTATTGTTCACGTCCATGATGCCGCCCTGCACAAAGCCCGGGCCGAACTGCTGGCGGTAGCTGAGCTGATAGACACGAAGGAAATTGGGCGCCCAGAGGTTGCTCGGCAACTGCACCGTGTTGGTCACCGTTTGCAGATTGCCATGGCTGCGCAGGCCCATGAGCATGAGGTCGAACTGGCCGCCCTGTCACCAGCCAGCCTGCGCTGTGTCCAGAGTGAGTGCAGCTTGAAAGGCGGCCACCGAGATAGCCTGGCGCGCGCCCTTGCCGCCGATGACCCCCAGCGTTTCCGCGTCGAGGTGCAAAGACGTGCTCAAACCCTGGTTCCAGGTTTGGCTCGGGGGCGTGATAGGGGCGGTATAGGGCGCAAGCTGCAGACCACTGTCGGTGGTCTGCGCCCGAACGGGAGCGAGTGCAGCGGCGGCGACGACCCCGACAACTGGAAAAAAGCGCAAACAGTTCATCAGCGAGATTCACAAATAAGAACAACTCTTATTTGTGATTATGCTTGAGCCGTCTGGACACGATCCGCCACCAATCGGCCATCGAGCATTTCCAGCACCCGGTCGCAGCGCGCGGCGATCCGCGGATCGTGCGTGACCAGCAGCACGGCGCAGGCGAAGCTCTGGTTGAAGCGGCGGAACAGCGCGAACACCTCGTCGGCGGCGCGGCTGTCGAGGTTGCCGGTCGGCTCGTCGGCGAGCAGGATCGGCGGACGGATCATCAGCGCGCGCGCGATCGCCACGCGCTGCTGCTGCCCGCCGGATAGCTCGGTCGGCCGCTTGTGCGCATGCGCGGCTAGCCCCACGGCGTCGAGCAGCTCGAGTGCGTGCGCGCGGGTACGCGTGTTGCGCGGCGCGCCGCCGAGCAGCGCTGGCATCATCACATTGTCGAGCACGCTGAAGGCGTTGATCAGGTGGTGGAACTGGAAGACGAAGCCCAGCGTGCGCCCGCGCAGCGCGGTGCGCGCGCGGTCATCGAGCGTGCCGGTGGGCTGGCCCTGCACGATGACCTCGCCGGCAGTCGGCGTATCGAGCAGGCCGATCAGATTGAGCAGCGTGCTTTTGCCCGAGCCGGAGGGGCCGATCAGCGCCGCAAACTCACCGGCGGCAAGCTGCAGGTCAATGCCGTGCAGCACCTCGACCTCGTGCGGCGTGCCCAGCCCATACGCCTTGCGCAGGCCGTGCAGCACCAGCACCGGTTCGCTCGTGGCTGCTTGCGGGACAGGTTCGGCAGGCATCGCTCAGACCGTGCGGATGGCCTCGACCGGGTCGAGGCGGGCGGCGCGGCGCGCCGGGGCAAAGGCGGCGAGAACCCCGGCGGCGGTGGCGATCAGCATCGCCTGCGGCACCAGCCAGGGGCTGACCGTCACCGGAAACAGCCGCGGCCCGGCGGTGTTGAACAGCATGACCGCGCCGACGCCGAGCAGCGCGCCCGCAGTCGATCCCACCAGCCCGAGCAAGCCGCCCTGGACCAGGAACACGCTCATCATGCGCAGGCGGGTTGCGCCCATCGCGCGCAGGATGCCGATCTCCCGCGTGCGCTGCACCACGCTGACCGCGAGCACACTGGCGATGCCCAGCGCCACCGACAGCGCGACCGACAGCCGGATGATGTTGGTCGACAGCGATTGCGAGCGCAGCGCGTTGAGCAACTGGCTGTTGGTCGTCATCCAGCTCTCGGCCTTCACGCCGAAGGTGCGCGCCAGCCGCGCAGCGATGCCCTTAGCGGCGAACAGCTCGCGCACGCTGAGGTCGATTTCGGTGACCGCACCGGGCAGCCCGAGCAAGGTCTGCGCCTGCCGCAGCCCGAGGTAGACCTGGCGCTCGTCGATGTCTCGCACGCCGAGGGTGAAAATCCCGGCGACGCGAAACGCCTGCACCTGCCCCGACGGGCCGGTGAGCCTCAGCGTGTCGCCGATGGCCAGCCCCAGGTCTGAGGCCAGACGCGAGCCGATGAGGATTTTTTCCGCGCCGACGGCAAAGCGCCCGGCAACCAGATCGCGATCGACCGGGATGATGCGCACATAGCTCTGCGGGTCGATTCCAGTGATGGCCACGGCGCGCACCGCGTTGCCACGCTGCGCAAACGCTGGGCCGGAGATCACCGGCGTGGCCGCGCTGACATCGGGCATGGCGCGGATCGCCTGCAGCACCGCGGCGGCGTTGTCGATGCCGCGCAGCCGTTGCGGCCGCGGGTCGATGCGCGACAGATATACCGTGTCCGCCGCTGGCGGCGGGGTGAGCGGCACGAGATCGGCCGCCTTGACCACGATTTGCGGCTGGCTGCCGAGGGTGCGTGTGACGATATTGCCCTGCAGCGCGGTCACCAGGGCGGTGATGAACACGATCACCGCCGATCCCATCGCGATGCCGACCAGGATCAGTGCGGTCTGCGCGCGGCCGTCGCGCAGGAATTGCAGGGCGATGTTCCAGGACAGGCGCATGCGTTAGCGCCCTGGTGGAAGCGGCAGTTCGTTGTTGACCGCCGCCGCGCTCGCCGCAGCGCTCGGCAAGGGCTGCAGCCGTACGCGCACGCGCTGCCCGACGGCGATGTCGCGTGTGGCGATCACCTCGTCGCCGGCACGCAGCCCCGAACGCACCTCGGAGAGCGTCAGTCCGCGCAGCCCGAGCTCGACGCGGCGCGGCCGCGCGCGTCCGTCGTCTGCGATGAGCACGGTCGCGCGCCCGCCGTCGACCTCGCGCAGCGCATCGTTCGGCACGACCAGCGCGCGCTCGCGCCGGGCGGTCACGATATCGGCCGAGACCGTCATGTCCTGCCGCAGCCAGGCCGGCGGGTCGGGCACGCGCAAGCGCACCTCGAGCGTGCCGGTGGCACGGTCGACCTGTGGTGCAAGAAAGCGCACCGTCGCCGCAAAGCGCCGGTCGGGGTAGGCGTCGGCGACGCACTGCGCCGGCTGCCCCGGCTGCAACTGGCCGATGCTCTGCTCGTTGACCGGCAGCAGGATTTCCGTCGGCCCGGACATCGCCAGCGTCAGCAAGGGCTGCCCCGGCGTGACCGTGTCGCCGACCTCGACATTGCGCGACAGCACCACGCCATCGACGCCGGCGCGGATCAGCGTGCGCGCGCTCACCGCGCTGGCGGCTTGCACCGCAGCCTGCAGTGCGCGCTCCTGCGCGCCACCGGGGGCGACCGCGTCGAATGCCGCCTGCGCGCTTGCCACCGCCTGCCGCGCGTTGCGCAGTGCGGTCTGCGCCTGCTCGAGCTGCTGCGCCGAGCCGCCGCCGCTGTCGAATACGCCCTGCGCCCTGCGCGCATCGCGCTCGGCCTGCTCGAGCTGTGCCTTGGCCTGCGCTAGCGCCGCAGCCGCCTGCGGGCGCGTCTGCTCGATCAGCTGCTGCAGCGCCGCATGCGCCTGCTCGAGCTGCGCGTTGGCCTGATCGCCGCGCAGTTCGAGCAGCACCTGACCAGCCTTGACCACATCGCCACGCTCGACCAGGCGCTTGACCACGGTGCCGGTGATTTCGCTCGAGACTTGCACGCGCGACGGGGTGATGACATAGCCGGTGGCGACGACGTTCTGTACCAGGGCATGCGGCGTGACGCGATAGGCCGCGACCAGCGGTGGTTGGCTGCGCCACCACAGCAGCGCGCCGAGCAAGACGAGCGCAGCCACGAGCCACAGCAGGCGACGCAGGCGGCGGGAGGGGGCAGCAGAGGCGAAGGAGGGCATGCGGGCGGTGGGTGGTGCGGCAAGCGCGCATCATAAGCAGCCTCTTTCTTTGGTGCGCAATGTCTGACCATGGTGCTTGCGCTGCGACAAACCTAGTGGCTGTGTCTTGCCTGTTCATTGCGGTTCTGGTTCAATGCAGTGACTTGACGCGCACAGCAATGACCGCAACCCGCTTTTACTTTTTTGGTTTCTGGTTTTTCTCGCACCGCACCGGCGGAGGGGGAGGCTGACGCGCAGCCAGATCAAACCTCAAAAAACCGCCGGCCCCGCCCGGCGGTTTTTTTTCGGGCGGGAGGCGGCTCCAGCCACCATGTTCGACATCTCGCCAACCCACCTCAGCAGCCTGCCCGCAGGAGACCATCCGATGCAGTCCAAATCCGTCGCCGACCCGTTACACAAGCCGCAGGAAGATAAAACTTCGCGCACCGACAACGCCCGCATCAGGCACATCGTGCCGCTGCCGCCGCCCGAACATCTGATCCGCTTCTTCCCGATTGCCGACACCCCGGTGGAGACGCTGGTGGCCGATACCCGGCAGGCCTTGCACCGCATCATCCACGGCGACGACGACCGGCTGCTGCTCGTCATCGGCCCCTGCTCGATCCACGACCCCAAGGCCGCGCTCGACTACGCCGGACGGCTCGCCGAGCTGCGCCGCAAGCATGCCGATGAACTCGAGATCGTCATGCGCGTGTACTTCGAAAAACCGCGCACGACGGTCGGCTGGAAGGGGCTGATCAACGACCCGTATCTGGACGAGAGCTTTCGCATCGACGAAGGGCTGCGCATCGCACGCGAGCTGCTGATCGACATCAACCGCCTGGGCGTGCCGGCGGGCAGCGAATTTCTCGACGTGATCTCGCCGCAATACATCGCCGACCTCATCTCTTGGGGGGCGATCGGCGCGCGCACGACGGAAAGCCAGGTGCACCGCGAGCTCGCCTCGGGGCTGTCGGCGCCGATTGGCTTCAAAAACGGCACCGACGGCAGCCTGCGCATCGCGATTGACGCGATCCACGCCGCGCGCAGGCCGCACTCGTTTCTGTCGGTGCACAAGAACGGGCAGGTGGCGATCGTGCAGACCCGCGGCAATAAGGACACACACGTCATCCTGCGCGGCGGCAAGACGCCGAACTACGACGCAGCCAGTGTGCGCGCCGCCTGTGCTGCGCTCGAGGAGGCCGGGCTCGACTGCCGGCTGATGATCGACTGCTCGCACGCCAACAGCGCCAAGCAGCACATGCGCCAGCTCGAGGTCGCGCGCGACATCGCCGCGCAACTCGCCGCGGGCGAGCGCTGCATCTTCGGTGTGATGGCTGAAAGCCACCTGGTCGGCGGAGCGCAGAAATTCACCCCGGGCAAGGACGATCCGGCCAAGCTCGTCTACGGTCAGAGCATCACCGATGCCTGCCTGCCGTGGGACGATTCAGTCGAACTGATGCAGGTACTGGCTGACGGCGTCAAGGCCCGGCGCAAGCGCAAGGCGGCAAAATAGGTGCTTTGTCGTTTCTTGCAGGAACCCATGCCCGCCATCCGCATCGACCTGTTCGAGGGCCGCAGCCCCGAGGTCAAAAAGCAACTGATCCAGAACATCACCCAGGCCGTGGTTGACACGCTCAAGTGTTCGCCCGACGCGGTGGACATCATCCTCTTTGAGGTGCCCAAGTCGCACTGGGCGACGGGCGGCAAGCTGTGGAGCGAACCGCGCGATTAGTGGTCTAAAAGGATCAAATCATTCGCTTTTGATTGGAATTAACAAACAGATACCGCGCCAATAGACTGCCATGTACGCCTTCCGCCCGGTGCGGGAGAATTCAAGGAGTAGGTGTCATGGCAAGAATGCGTGCGGTTGATGCCGCGGTGCTGGTGCTGGAAAAGGAAGGCGTGCATCAGGCCTTCGGCGTGCCGGGTGCGGCGATCAACCCGCTGTACTCCGCGCTGCGCAGCAACGGCCACATCGCGCATGTGCTGGCGCGCCATGTCGAGGCCGCGTCGCATATGGCCGAGGGTTATAGCCGTGCCGCACCCGGCCATATCGGTGTGTGCATCGGCACCTCCGGCCCGGCGGGCACCGACATGATCACTGGGCTGTATTCGGCGATTGCCGATTCGATTCCCATTCTGTGCATCACCGGCCAGGCCCCGCGCGCGCGGCTGCACAAGGAAGACTTTCAGGCGGTGGACATCGAATCCATCGCCAAGCCGGTGTGCAAATGGGCAGTGACCGTGCGCGAGCCTGCGCTGGTGCCGCGGGTGTTTCAGCAGGCCTTCCATGTGATGCGCTCAGGGCGCCCCGGCCCGGTGCTGATCGACCTGCCGCTGGACGTGCAGCTGGCCGACATTGAGTTCGACCCCGACACCTACGCGCCGCTGCCGCTCTACAAGCCGGCGGCCACCCGGGCGCAGATCGAGCACGCACTGGACATGCTCGATGCCGCCGAGCGTCCGCTGATCGTCGCCGGTGGCGGCATCATCAACGCCGATGCCAGCGATCTGCTGGTGCAGTTCGCTGAACTCACCGGCGTGCCGGTGATCCCCACGCTGATGGGGTGGGGCGCGATCGGCGACAGCCATCCACTGATGGCCGGCATGGTTGGGCTGCAGACCGCGCACCGTGGCGGCAACGTCAATTTGCTGGCCTCCGATCTGGTGCTGGGCATCGGCAACCGATGGGCCAACCGCCACACCGGTTCGCCCGAGGTCTACACCAAGGGACGCAAAATCATTCATGTGGACATCGAGCCCACGCAAATCGGCCGGGTGTTCATGCCCGACTACGGCATTGTCTCCGACGCCCGGGCGGCGCTCGAGCTGTTCATCGCGCTCGCGCGCGAGCGCAAGGCTGCGGGCCGGCTCAAGGATCGCACCGTCTGGGCGCGCGCCTGCCGGCAGCGCGTGCAGACCATGCTGCGCAAGTGGGACTATGACCAGATCCCGATCAAGCCGCACCGGGTCTACAAGGAAATGGTCGAGTTCTTCGACGCCAACACCCGCTACGTCACCACCATCGGCCTGTCGCAAATTGCCGCGGCGCAACTCCTCAAGGTGGAAAAGCCGCGGCACTGGATCAACGCTGGCCAGGCCGGCCCGCTAGGCTGGACCATGCCGGCAGCGATCGGCGTGGTGGTGGCCGACCCGACCGCCGATGTGGTGGCGATTTCGGGCGATTACGACTTCCAGTTTCTGATCGAGGAGCTGGCCGTGGGGGCGCAGTTCAAGCTGCCTTACATCCACATCGTGGTCAACAACTCATATCTCGGCTTGATCCGCCAGGGCCAGCGCCAGTTCGACATGGACTACTGCGTGCAGCTGTCGTTCGACAACGTGAATTCGCCCGAGGTGAGCGGCTACGGCATCGACTTCGTCAAGGTCACCGAAGGGCTGGGCTGCAAGGCCATCCGCGTGTTCGACCCCAACCAGATCCAGTCCGCGCTGGCGCAGGCGCGCAGGCTGATCAAGGAATATGCCGTCCCCGTAGTGGTCGAGATCATTCTGGAGCGCGTGACCAATATCGCGATGGGCGCCGAAATCGACGCCATCACCGAGTTCGACCCGGTCATCGACCTGCAACCTGCTTGAGGCCTGAACCATGCCCAAATTCGCCGCTAACCTCACCATGCTCTTCACCGAAGAGCCGTTCATCGACCGCTTCGAGGCCGCCGCCAAGGCCGGTTTCAAGGCGGTGGAGTTCCTCTTTCCCTATGCCCACAACGCGCAGCAGGTGCGCAACGCCGCGATGGAAGCCGGGGTGCAGATCGTGCTGCACAACCTGCCCGCGGGCGACTGGGACGCGGGCGAGCGCGGCATTGCCTGCCTGCCCGACCGCGTGGCCGCGTTCCGCGAGGGCGTGGCCCAGGCGATCGACTACGCGCAGACCCTAGGCGTGTCCCAGCTCAACTGCCTGGCGGGCAAGGTGCCCGCCGAGGCCGACCCCGCCGCGCTGCGCGCCACGCTGGTGAGCAATCTGCGCTACGCCGCCGGGCAGTTGGGTGCGCATGGCATCAAGCTGCTGATCGAGCCGATCAACACTCTCGACATTCCCGGCTTTTACCTGCACGGCACGCAGCAGGCGCTGGACATCATGGACGAGGTCGGCGCCGACAACCTGTGCCTGCAGTACGACATCTATCACATGCAGCGCATGGAAGGCGAACTGGCCGCGACCATGCAAAAACACCTGCCGCGCATCGCGCATGTGCAGCTCGCCGACAACCCCGGGCGCAACGAGCCAGGAACCGGCGAGATCAATTACCACTTCCTGTTCCAGCATCTCGACCGCATCGGCTACACCGGCCACATCGGCTGCGAATACAAGCCCAAGACCACGACCACTGCGGGTCTGGGCTGGCTGGACGCGCTTTGAACACACCACACGTTCACAACCAAACGGAGACTCAGATGGCGACCATTGGATTCATCGGGCTGGGCATCATGGGTGCGCCGATGGCAGGGCATCTGCTCGCCGGCGGGCACACGCTGTATGTCCACACCCGCAGCAAGCCGCCGCAGACCCTGATCGACGCTGGGGCCAAGCCCTGCGCCAACGGCGCCGAAGTAGCGCGCAACGCCGACATCATTTTCACCATGGTGCCCGACACGCCCGATGTGCAGCAGGTGCTGTTTGGCGAAGACGGCGTGGCCCAGGGACTGAGCCAGGGCAAGATCGTGGTCGATATGAGTTCGATCGGGCCGATGGAAAGCAAGGAATTCGCTCAGCAGATCAACGCGTTGGGGTGCGAGTACCTCGACGCCCCGGTGTCGGGTGGCGAGGTCGGTGCCAAGGCAGCGACACTCACCATCATGGTCGGCGGCAGGCAACAGACCTTCGACAAGGTGCTGCCGCTGTTTCGGCTCATGGGCAAGAACATCACCCTGGTCGGCGGCAATGGCGACGGCCAGACCTGCAAGGTCGCCAACCAGATCATCGTTGCGCTCAACATCCAGGCCGTGGCCGAGGCGCTGCTGTTTGCCAGCAAGGCCGGTGCCGACCCGGCCAAGGTGCGCCAGGCGCTAATGGGCGGGTTTGCCGCCTCGCGCATTCTCGAAGTGCACGGCGAGCGCATGATCAAGCGCACCTTCCAGCCGGGTTTTCGCATCAACCTGCACCAGAAGGATCTCAACCTTGCGCTGTCCGGGGCCAGGCAGCTCGGCGTGACGCTGCCCAACACCGCCGTGGCGCAGCAGCTCATGTCGGCCTGTGCCGCCAACGGCTTGGACGCGCTCGACCATTCCGCGCTGTGCCGTGCGGTGGAACTGATGAGCCACCACACCATTGCGCCTGAGGCGTGAAACGCGCTCACCGGCGCGTCAGCTTTGTGCTCCCTCCCCGCTCGCGGGGAGGGTTGGGGGGCGGTTGCTGACGTGCGTTCCCCCTCCCAGCCTCTCCCACCTTTGGGGGGAGAGAAATTCCCTGCCGTGCGCTCGGCGACGGTTTGGGTGCAGAAAATGAACAACGCCGCGCAACGTCCAACCCGCACTTTGCCGCCATGACCCTGCCCGCCCCCGCGACCCATCATCCGATCCCCTTCCTGCGCGCGCTGTTCGACCGCGCCGTGGCCCGCGCACAGCCTGAGCGCGTGTTGCCCGCGTCTGTGCCGCCCCCGCCCAAAGGCCGCACCTTGGTGCTTGGCGCGGGCAAGGCCGGTGGCGCAATGGCGCAGGCGCTCGAGGCCGCGTGGCCGGCGGACGCGCCGCTGTCCGGTCTGGTGGTCACCCGCTACGGCTACGTGCCGCCCGCGCTGCGCGATGCGCCCGGGCGCATCGAACTGGTCGAGGCCGCGCACCCCGTGCCCGACGCCGCTGGTCAAGCCGCGGCGCGGCGCATGCTCGCGCTCGCCCAGGGCTTGACCGCCGACGATCTGGTGATCTGCCTGATCTCCGGCGGCGGCTCGGCGCTGCTGTCGTTGCCCGCCGCAGGGCTCACCCTGGCCGACAAGCAGCGCATCAACCGCGATCTGTTGATGAGCGGTGCGACCATCGCCGAGATGAACTGCGTGCGCAAGCATCTCTCGGCGATCAAGGGCGGACGGCTGGCGGCGGCCTGCGCCCCGGCGCAGGTGTTCACTCTGCTGATTTCCGATGTGCCCGGCGACGATCCGGCGGTGATCGCCAGCGGCCCCACCGTGCCCGATCCCACCACCTGCGCGGATGCGCTCGCTATCCTCGCGCGCTACCGCATTGACATCCCCCCCCCGGTGCGCGCCGCGCTGCAAAGCGGTGCGCTGGAAACTCCCAAGCCCGGCGACCCGGTGTTTCGCGGCCACCATGTCGCGCTGATCGCCACCCCGCGGCAGATGCTGCAAGCCGCGGCCGACGCTTGTGCGCAGGTCGGTCTGTCCGCCCACATCCTGGCCGACGACATGGAGGGCGAGTCGCGCGACATCGCGCTGGCGCATGCGGCGCTGGCCCGCAGCGTGGCGCGTCACGGCACGCCTTTCGCCAAGCCCTGCGTCATCCTCTCCGGCGGTGAGACGACCGTGACCGTGGCCAAAGGCAGCACGCCCGGCAAGGGCGGGCGCGGCACCGAGTTTCTGCTCGCCCTGGCGCTGGCCCTCGACGGCGAGGCGGGCGTCTGGGCGCTGGCCGGCGACACCGACGGCATCGACGGCAGCGAGGACAACGCCGGTGCTTGGATCACCCCTGACACACTCGCGCGCGCCCGCGCCGCCGGCTTGAACCCGCGCGCCATGCTCGACCATCATGACGCCTACTCGCTGTTCGCCGCCACCGGCGACCTACTGGTCACCGGCCCGACCTACACCAACGTCAACGACTTCCGCGCGGTGCTGATCGGGCCCAGTTGATGCTGCATGCAGAGGGCGTGAGGGCTGTGAGGGGCATCCGCAGCAGACGCGCCACGCTGCTCTCACTTCCCCCACTCGTGGAGAGGGCCGGGAGCGGGTTCATTCTCGGACGGCACCGCGCTTGCCAGCGCGAGAAAATTGTGCAGCGGCGGCTGCGCATCGCCCTGTCGCCACGCCAGCAACACTTCGGTGCTGGCCTGCACGCCGCGCAGCGGACGGTAGGCGACGAAGGGCAGCTGCGCACGCTGCATCGACGCGGCGACGATACCCACACCCAGTCCAGCGGAAATCAGCCCGATCAGCGTGGGCATTTCGTGCACCTCCTGCGCGATGCGCGGGGTAAACCCGGCCTGCGCGCACAGCGCCAGGGCCTGCGCGCGCAGGCCCGATCCCAGGCTGGCGCTGTAGAGCACGAAGGGCTGCTCGCGCAGTTCGGCCAGTTGCACCGCGGACTGCGCCGCCAGCGGATGGTCGGCGTGGATCGCTACGAGCAGCGGCTCGCGCTGCACCACCAGAGTGGAAAGCCGCGCATCGTCGACCGACGCGGTGTAGCGCAAAAAACCCAGGTCGAGCCGGTCCGCCAGCAGATCGTCGATCTGCGCCTGCGAGGGCTGCTCGCGCAGATCGAGCGTCACCTGCGGCCAGGCGGCGCGAAAGTCGCGCAGCAGCCGCGGCATCACGTCGGTGAAGGGCATCGACCCGGCAAAGCCGATGCGCAGCCGCCCGGCCTCGCCGCGTCCCGCCTGCCGGGTCTGGGTGATCGCATGCTCGACCGCGTCGAGAATGCCGCGGGCCAGCGGCAGCAGGGCGTCTCCCGCGACGGTGCGCTGCACGCCGCCGCGACCGCGGGTGAACAGCGGCACGCCGAGCTCGGCTTCGAGTGCGCGGATCTGCTGGCTCAATGGCGGCTGCGACACATGCAGCCGCTGTGCCGCGCGGGAAAAATGGCGTTCCTCGGCCACGGCCACGAAATAGCGCAGATGACGCAGATCCATATCGAAAACATCTCAAACGTTTAGAAAATGATATTTCACATATCGAATAGCCGCATCTACGCTCAAGAAAGTGTCGCCGCGCCCGCGCCTGGCGGCCCGACCATGTCCTGATTCCCATGTCCGCCACCCTCCTGCCCGTGACCATGCCCGCGTCCGAACGCCCGCCCGAGTGGCTGCGCCGCGCCGCGGTCAGCGCTGCCGGAATGTGCGCGTTTTTCACCATGTATGTCACGCAGGGCCTGCTGCCCAGTCTGCAGGCGGTGTTTCATGCCAGCGTGGCCGAGCTCAGCCTGACCATCACGGTCACCACCTTGGCGGTGGCGATGGCGGCGCCGTTTTCCGGCATTGCGGCAGACCGCTTCGGTCGCAAGCGGGTGCTGCTGGCCTCGCTCGCCGGGCTGGCGCTGTCCACCCTGCTGGCGGCCACGGCCCATAGCCTGCACGGTCTGCTGGTCTGGCGCGCGATCGAGGGGCTATGCATCCCCGGGGTGTTCACCGCGACCGTGGCGTACATCAGCGAGGAATGGGCGGCGTCCGATGTGCCTGCGGTGACCGCGCTCTACATCTCCGGTTCGGTCGCCGGGGGATTTCTCGGGCGTTTCATCGCCGGCATGGTCACCGCGCATGCCGACTGGCAGGCAGCGTTCGTGGTGCTGGGCGGAGTCAATTTTTTGTTCCTGCTGCTGATCGCCCGCGGCCTGCCGGCATCGCGTCGGTTCCAGGCCGCCTCGGGCGGGCTGCGCGCGGCGCTTGCGGGCTTTGCGCCGCACCTGCGCAACCCGCGGCTGCTGGGCACCTACGCCATCGGCTTTGGCATTCTGTTCTCGCAGGTCTGCACCTTCACCTATGTCAGCTTTCACTTGGCCGGCGCGCCGTACCACTTCGACCTGAAGGATCTGAGCCTGCTGTTCACGGTCTATCTAGTGGGCATGGTCGCCACACCGCTGGCGGGCAAGCTGGCGTGGACCTTCGGCAAGCGCCGGGTTTTCGTCACTGCGGTAGGGCTGGGCGCATGCGGCATGCTGCTGACGTTGCTCGGCCCGGTGTGGGCCATCGTGGCAGGACTCACGCTGAGTTCGGGCGGGGTGTTCATCGCGCAGTCGATGGCCACCGCACAAGTGCCCGCGCTCGCCGGGCAGGCGCGGTCCTCGGCGGTCGGGCTCTATGTGCTGTGCTATTACATTGGCGGCAGCGTCGGCGCCTTCGGCCCGGCCTGGATATGGACGCACGCCGGCTGGGCCGGGTGCGTGACGCTGGTGCTGCTTGTGCAGCTGGCTATCGGCGCAGCGGCGTGGCGCATCTGGGACGTGCCTGCGGCAACACTGAATGAGTCTGTGTGATGCTGCGGGATGGGATGCAAGGCGCACACCCAGACAATAGCCGTCGCTATGGCGAGCGAGGGCTGCGCCGCAGACCGCCCGCAGGCCGGATGCGCGGCGCGCATGGGACTTGTTCAGTGTTGCCCTACACCAGCCGCGCGATGATGTAGGCCAGAAACGACAGCAGCAGGCTCGATCCAAACGGAAAAATCCACTCGCGGCCGAACAGCCGGATGGTGAAATCCAGCGGCATGCGGCCGATGCCCAAGCGCCGCAGGTGCGGCAGCAGCGCCGAGAACACGATCGACGCCAGGATGAACACGATCAGCCAGCGCATCGCCGAATCGTCTCACAAGGTGTGGGTGCGGTCGCCGCGGACAAAGCCGCGCAGCGGCAGATCGTTCACCCCGCGGCCCAGCGCGATGACCTTGAACAGCTCGCCCATCTCGCTCTCGCCCAGCAGCTTGTTGACTGCGGCGGTCTGGCGCAGATAGTGCGATCCACCCGGCGCGGCGGTGGCGGCGCAGAGTGCGGCGGCGCTGCTGGGCGCGACCGGCGGCGGTCCGGCGGCAAATTCCTCGGCAACCAGGTCGAGCAAACCGCAGTTGAGCAAAAAGTTCGCCTGGCTGGTGTAGCCCAGCACGTCCATTCCGGCGTCCTGCGCGGCCAGCGCCACTGCGGTGAAGTCGATGTGCGCGGTCATGTCGGCCAGCCCCGGCCAGAGCAGCACGTCGTCGAGTGCGCGGTGACGGTAATGCGCGCGCAGCGTACCCATGTGGCGCTGCGGGTGATAGTACTCGTGCTGCGGAAAGCCGTAGTCGATGAACAGCGCCACGCCGCGCGCCAGCCGCTCGGCCAGGGTGCGCACGAAGCCCAGCGCTTGCGGGTGAATTTCGGTGACGCTGCCCACTGGCAGCGCCTGCTCCTCGGGGTGGGGCGGCCGCAGCAGGGTCGGACGGTCGGCAAACACCAGATCGTCACCCTCCTGCGCCACGCCGCGCTCCATCCAGCCGGTGTCATGCCGCGCGAGCAGCTTCACCGGCATGGCGTCGAGCACTTCATTGCCGATGACCACGGCCTCGAATGCGTCCGGCAGGTGGTGCCACCATTGCACTCGGTCGGCCAGGTGCGCCGCGCAGCGCTGCAGCGTGTCCATCTGCCGATGCTTGAGCGCGCCCGACACCTCGACGATCGCGTACTGCCGCGGTGCGCAGCCCAGGCGATCGAGTTCGGCGAGCACCTGCGCCGCCAACTTGCCCGACCCCGCGCCAAATTCCACCACCGTCTGCAGTCCGGTGTGCTGCAGCACCTGCGCCACTTGCGCCGCAAGGGTGCGGCCAAACAGCGGCGAGAGTTCGGGCGCGGTAACAAAGTCGCTGTCGCTGCCGAAGTCGCCAAACTGCCCGGCCTGCCCGGTGTAGTAACCCAGCCCCGGGGTGTACAGCGCCAGCTGCATGTAGGCGTCGAACGGCAGCCAGCCGCCACCGGCATGCAGGGCAGCCCGCAGTTGCGCAAGGAGTTGCGCGCTGCGCTCCAGCGCCATCGGGGCTGGGGCCGGTAGACTTGGACGCTGTTCGTTCATCAGTGCATTCTAAAAAGCATGCAGCCCACAACCCCCGCTGCCCCCGGTTCCCGACCCGTCGCGCTGGTCACTGGCGGCGCGCACCGGCTCGGGCGCGAGATCGTGCTGCATCTGGCTGCGCACGGTTGGGATGTTGCGGTGCACTACCACCGCTCGGCGCAGGCCGCGGCCGAAGTGTGCAGCGCGGCGCAAGCTGCGGGTGCGCGGGCTGCTGCGGTGTGCGCCGATCTGGCCGACGCCGCCGCCGTGCAGGCGCTGCTGCCGCAGGCGGCGCACGCGCTGGGCCAGGTGGATGCATTGGTGAACAACGCCGCGCTGTTCGAGTTCGACGACGCACGGCATTTCAGCGTGGACGCGGCGCGGCAGCATTACCAGGTCAACACCATTGCGCCGGTGCTGCTGGCGCAGGCGCTGCATGCGCACCTCAGCGCGCGCGGCGCGCAGGGCTGCGTGGTCAATTTGCTCGACCAGAAGTTGAGCAATCCCGACCCCGATTACCTGTCGTACACCCTGTCCAAGGCCGCGCTGCAAGCGGCCACCGTGGCGCTGGCGCAGGCGCTTGCCCCTGTGCTGCGCGTCATCGGCGTGGCCCCCGGGCTGATGCTGCCCTCCGGCCCGATGACTGAGGACGAATTCACCCGCGTGCACAGCCGCACCCCGCTGCAGCGCGGCAGCACCCCGCAGGACGTGGCGCAGGCGGTGTATTTCGCGCTGCAGGCGCGTGCGATGACCGGCACCACCCTGCTGGTCGACGGCGGCCAGCATCTTGCGGGCACCGGGCGCGACGTGCTGTTTGCGGTGCGCGAGCAGTCCCTCTTTTCAAACTAGGAATTCCACCATGTTCAGTGCCCTGTCGCACCCCGCACTGCGCGGCTGTCGCCGCCTGTTTCTGCAGAACTACGAGGTCAACATCAATATCGGTGTGCACGAGTTCGAGAAGCGCGGCGAGCAGCGCGTGCTCATCAATGTCGATCTGTTCGTACCGCTGGCCCTGTCCACTCCGCTGCAGGACAAGCTCGACGAGGTGGTCGATTACGACTTCATGCGCAGTGTCATCGCCGCGCGCATCGCCCGTGGTCACATCCACCTACAGGAAACCCTGTGCGACGATGTGGCGCGCATCATGCTTGAACACCCGCGGGTCAAGGCGGTGCGCGTCTCCACCGAAAAGCCCGATGTCTACCCCGACTGCCAGAGCGTCGGCGTGGAAGTGTTTCATGTGAAGGACATGCAGCCGTGAGCGATCCCCAGGCCGCTGCGATTCGCCGTGCGGCGCAGAAAGCCGCGTTCGAGGACAACAAACTGGCCAAGCGCCTGCACCGTCTGGTCGGGCAGGCCATCGTCGACTTCAACATGATCGAGCCCGGCGACCGAGTCATGGTCTGCATGTCCGGCGGCAAGGACAGCTACGCCTTGCTCGACATCCTGCTGAATCTGCGCGAACGCGCGCCGATCGACTTCGACCTGGTGGCGGTCAACCTCGACCAAAAGCAGCCTGGCTTTCCGCAAGAGGTGCTGCCTGACTATCTCAAGAGTCGCGGCGTGCCGTTTCACATCGAGGAGCAGGACACCTATTCCATCGTCAAGCGCGTGGTCGAGCCGGGAAAGACCACCTGCGGCCTGTGCTCGCGACTGCGGCGCGGCATTCTCTACCGCGTGGCGGGCGAGTTGGGCGCGACCAAGATCGCGCTCGGCCATCACCGCGACGACATACTCGAAACCTTTTTCCTCAACCTGTTCTTCGCCGGCAAGCTCAAGGCCATGCCGCCCAAGCTGGTCAGCGACGACGGAAAGCATGTCGTCATCCGCCCGCTGGCCTATGTGAACGAGGCCGATCTGCAGCGCTGGGCGCAGGTGCGCGAATTTCCACTGATCCCCTGCACCCTGTGCGGCAGCCAAGACAACGCGCAGCGCAAGCAGGTCAAGGCCCTGCTGCGGCAGTGGGAGCGCGAACACCCAGGCCGGACGCAGAACATGTTCAGCGCCCTGTCGCAGGTGGTGCCGTCGCACCTGGCAGACCGTACGCTGTTCGACTTCGCCAGCTTGCGCGCCACCGGCCGGCCAGACCCGCAAGGCGACATTGCGTTCGACCCCGAACCCTGCGGCAGCACGGGCGAACTCTCGCGCGCACAATCTGTCCAATGGTTTTGATTGGAGGCACTGCCATGCGCACACCCCATCGTCTGCCCCGCCTGTGGGATGTCGCGTGTATCGGCCTGCTGTTGGTTCCCGCGCTGCTGCTTGGCGGCTGCGCCGCCCTGACCGATCTGCGCACTACCGTGGTCACGCCGCACCCCGCGCCGCAGGCCCTCGTGGGTGCCAAGGTGCAGGTGCAGGCCGCCCCCGGCAATGCCGACAGCGCCGACGCCTACACCTTGCAGTCCGCCGTGGTCGACGCCATGGCGCAGGCCGGCATGGTGCCCGTGCTCGGCCAGCCTGCGCCGTACACCGCGCGCTACGCCTACACCGTGCGCATCGATCTCGAAGCCACCTACGGCCCGTCGGTGTGGCCGCCCCCGGTGTTGCTGCCCAACGGCGCGGTCTACTTTCCTGGCGGCTATTGGGGCTGGGGCGGCGGCCTGTTCGGTTGGATGCCTCCGCCTAACTACTACGAGCGCAGCCTCAACATCGAAATCCGCGACACCGCCACGGGCGCACTGATCTGGCAGTCGCACGCGCAAACCGGCGGTTACCAGCGCGATCTAGCGTCTGTCGCCGTGCCGCTGGCGCAGGCGGCGCTGCGCGGTTTTCCGTCTGAATACGGCGAGCACAAGGTGCTGTTTCCGCGCTGAGCGCTCACCGCTTCCCATCCCAGCCTCTCCCCAGCCCTCCACGCCTGCGGGGCGGGGGCAAGTGGGCGACGCGCTTGCCCCTCTCCCTCACGGGTGGGGGAGGCTGGGAGGGGCAAAATCAGTTGAGGAACAACCGCGTCACCGGGTTGTCGGTTTCCTCGGTGTGCTGGTAGCCCAGCTGCTGCAGGAACTGGCTGAACGCCTTCTTGTCCGCAGGCGGTACCTGGATACCGACCAGCACATGGCCGCTGTCGCCGCCCTGGTTGCGGTAGTGGAACAGGCTGATGTTCCAGGTCGGATTCAGGCTGTCGAGAAAGCGCAGCAACGCGCCGGGACGTTCGGGAAAGTCAAACCGCAGCAGCCGTTCGTTGATCGCCAGACTCTGTCCGTGCGCATCGCGCGGTGCTGGGCCGCCGACCAGGTGGCGCACATGCACCTTGGCCAGTTCGTTGTCGGTGAGGTCGAGCACCTCGTAGCCTGCGCGCTCGAAAGTCTGTGCCATTTTCTGCGCATCCTCGCGGCCGTTGATCGTCAGACCGACGAACACGTGCGCCGCATCCAGGCTCTTGATACGGTAGGTAAATTCGGTCACGTTGCGCGCCCCCACCAGCCCGCACAGGCGGCGGAAGCTGCCCGGCTTTTCGGGAATGGTCACGGCAAACAGCGCCTCGCGTGCCTCGCCGACCTCGGCGCGCTCGGCGACGAAGCGCAGGCGGTCGAAGTTCATGTTCGCGCCGCAGGTCACGGCGATCAGCGTCTCACCCTTGAGTTTGTGCTGCGCGCAGTACGCCTTGACCGCCGCGACCGACATCGCCCCGGAAGGCTCGAGCACGCTGCGCGTGTCCTCGAACACGTCCTTGATCGCGGCGCTGACCGCGTCGGTATCGACCACGACGAAATCGTCCACCAGTTCGCGCACCAGACGCAGGGTTTCGCGGCCCACTTGCTTGACCGCGGTGCCGTCGCAGAACAGCCCGACCTCCGCCAGCGTCACCCGCCGGCCGGCCTGCACACTGCGCAGCATGGCGTCGGAATCGACTGTCTGCACCCCGATGACCTTGATCTCGGGCCGCACCGCCTTGATGTACGCCGCGACACCCGAGATCAGCCCGCCGCCGCCGATGGCGCAGAACACCGCGTGGATCGGCGCCTGATGTTGGCGCAGGATTTCCATGCCGATGGTGCCTTGACCGGCGATCACATCCGGATCGTCGAACGGATGGACGAAGGTCAGACCCTGCTGCTCCTGCAAGGTGAGCGCGCGCGCGTAGGCGTCGCTGTAGCTGTCGCCGTGCAGGACGATCTCGACCGCACCAGCGCCAAAAGCCCGCACCGCATCGATCTTCACCTTCGGCGTCGTCGCCGGCATGACGATCACCGCCTTGCAGCCCAGCCGGTGCGCGGCGAGCGCCACGCCCTGCGCATGGTTGCCGGCAGACGCGCAGATCACCCCGCGTTCACGCTCGGCGGTGCTCAGTCGCGACATCTTGTTGTACGCCCCACGCAGCTTGAAGCTGAACACCGGCTGCGTGTCCTCGCGCTTGAGCAGCACCTTGTTGTGCAGTCGACGCGACAGATTGCGCGCCGGCTCGAGTGCTGATTCGATGGCCACGTCATACACCCGGGCGTTCAGGATGCGTTGCAGATAGTCGGTATGCTTTGCGGCCATTTGGCAAACTCTCCGTCGAAAGAACCGATTCTATGAACCGCCCCACCGCGGGCCCGCACTCGTGACCCCGCCATGGCTCGCAGACTGGATCGGCGGCGCCCTGGGCCTGTGGCAAGCCCTCCTGCAATCGGCCTGCGGGCCGGGCGGCCTGTACGTGCTGGCCGCACTGAGCTTCGCCGCCGCAACGCTGATTCCGTTCAGCTCCGAAGCCGTGCTGCTGGTGGTGATCGCCGCGCAACCGCAGCACACCCTGCTTGCGGTGCTGGTCGCTGCCGCCGCCAACACCCTGGGCGGCATGACCACCTATGCCCTCGGGCGCTGGGCCCGACGCTGGCAGACGCCCGACGCCTGGCGCTGGGCACCGCAGGTGCAGCGCTGGGGTGCGCCCATCACCGTGCTGGCCTGGGTGCCGGGCATTGGCGATGCGCTGGTCGTGACATCCGGCTGGCTGCGCATCAACGCCTGGGCCTGCGCATTCTGGATGCTGCTCGGCCGCAGCCTGCGCTACCTCGCAGTCGCCGGCCTAGCGCTGGCGATCTGACACCGGGCAAAAAAATACCCGGGCGGATGACGGCATCGGCCCGGGTAAGAATCCACCAAAGGAGGAGGTGGAGGAGACAAGCGGTGCGTTACTCCCAACGCATGAAGCAATATTAGAGCATGCTTATAGACTTTGCATAACCCATCCGCATAGCATGGCATTGCTCAATAAGCATGTGCTGATGGAGCGCCCAAGTCATTGAAAATCCATTCAATTGTTCCAGGGCTGGGTCGTTCTTCGGCATGGCGGAGACGATGTTGATCGACTTGAAATTGACCTAGATCAACAAAATGACGCGGCTTGCCTCACTGCAATCTCAGCACAGCCGCCAGCACACCGACTGCGATCACAAGCATGCCGCCAATTTTGATCGTCAGCCGCAGTTCGAGCTCGCGTCAATCCGCTTGGTGGCCAGATCCGCCTCCCCTTGCGCTTCGCGAAAAGCATCAGCCCCCGCTTCGGCCCGTGCGCCGGGCATGCCCGATTCGCGCAGTTTGCGAATGAATTTGTGCGGATCGAAGATCACAGTCGTCATACCCAGATCGTTGTAGGCGCCTACAGAACCCCCGACAATCGCGACTCCATCAACAGCAAACAGAGAGGCAGCGATGCAATGCACCGTGACATGGGAAGGAAAAGACGGGGAAGGCAACGACGGCATGGCCTTCACCGCGCAGACCGAATCCGGCCACACCGTGCGCATGGACGGCGCACCGGCCAGCAGCCCGGGCGAACCGGGTGGCCACAACCGCGCGCCGCGGCCCATGGAACTGGTGCTGGCCGGCACTGGAGGCTGCACCGCCTACGATGTGGTCTACATCCTCAAAAAAGCGCGGCAGGACGTGCGCGGCTGCACCGTGCGGCTCGATGCCGAGCGCGCCAGCACAGATCCCAAGGTGTTCACCCGCATCCACATGCACTTCATCGTCAGCGGCAAGGACCTGCGTCCCGACATGGTGCACCGCGCGGTCGAACTCTCGCATACCAAGTATTGCTCCGCCAGTGCCATGCTGGGCAAGACCGCAGAGATCACCTTCGGCGTCGAGATCCTCACAAGCGCGCCCGGACAGGCAGGATGACCACAGGTCTGCCGGGCGGTTGCCTGCGCCAGCGGCAGGGAGCCGCCCCAGCCTTGGGTCTGTTGCGCCCTTGCAACTCAAACCCGGGAAATCGCAGGGCGTATTGGGGTAAACCTTGCATGCCCGGGCTGGCGATGCTGAAATGATCGCAACTCCCATCCCGGAGTTGGCGGTTATGGTGTCAGGCAAACAGCCTGGTCATCCTGCCAAGTAGCGGTTCCAAACGGCTACCCCCTTTGTCCAACAATCTTCTGGAGATGCACCAAATGAAAAAATCACTACTCGCCCTCGCCGTCATCGGCGCACTCGGCATGGGCGCAGCCCAAGCCGCTGACAGCGTGCAGCTGTACGGCATCATCGACCTGGGCGTGGCCCACTACAGCAATGGCAACGGCAGTGTCACCAAGCTCGGTACCGGCATCCAGTCTGGCTCGCGCATCGGCCTGAAGGGGACTGAAGACCTGGGTGGCGGCCTGTCCGCGCTGTTCCAGGCGGAAACCGGCTTCTGCGCCAACGGCTCCGGTGGAGCAAATGCTAGCGGAGCAACTCCCGGGTCCAGCACCTGCACGGGTGGTGGCCTCTTTGGTCGCACCGCCATGGTCGGCCTGAAAGGCGACTTTGGTACCGTGGCCGCAGGTCGCATGTACACCTTCACCTTTAATGATCAAGTCGCGGTCGATCCCTTCGGCTATGGCCTGACGGGCACCATCAGCAACATCGGCACGCTCGGTGCTCCGGCTCGCGCCAGCCAAATGGTCGCCTACGTGTCCCCGAATTTCATGGGTTTTAATTTTGGGGGCGGGTATGTATTCGGTGACGGTCTTGGTCTGACTACCCCGACAACAACCAAAACGACTGGTGCATACAACCTGCATGCCGGCTACAACAATGGCCCGCTGATGGTCGGCCTGGACTACCTGCGTGCCAACGGCAACACTGCCGGCGACGCATCGATCAAGCACACCATGCTGGTCGGCACCTATGACCTGGGCGTGGCCAAGCTGGCCGCCATGTACGCCCAGAACAAGCCAGACGCCGCCTTTGGTGGCGGAAACTACCAGGCCTGGATGCTGGGCGGCACCGTTCCGGTTGGCCCGGGCGCTGTCCTGCTGTCTTACACGCAAGCGAAGAACAAGGATGTGAGCGCAACGACGAGCAAGCAGTACGCCATTGGCTACACTTACGCCCTGTCCAAGCGGACGAACCTGTACACCTCGTACGCGCATATCTCCAACGATGCCGGCGTGTTTAGGGCGGTTGGAGACGCGACTGGCAACAACAGCGCGCCGGCTGGCGGCCTTGGCATGAGCTCCAGCGGCTTCGCCCTGGGCATCCGTCACCAGTTCTAATCGGCGCAAGCTGCTTAGCACCTGCTTTGAAAGCCGCCTTCGGGCGGCTTTTTTCTTGTGCCCCCAGCATGGGCGCCCTCTTGAGGGTGCAAGTCCCTCCGCGAGCTGACCACAGCGAGCGAAGCCAAGCGCAACTGCGCAAGGGTGACCGACCGTGGGGAGTTGGAAGGCATATTTCCAGCTGGCGCAGACACCGAAGGTGTTTCGCTCTCTGGACGAATGGCTGCGACGAAGGTTGCGCGCGCTGCAATTGAAACAGTGGCGGCGTGGCACCACCCTGTTCCGTGAGTTGCGCGCTCTCGGTGCAAGCAAGGATCTGGCTGCGAAAATCGCCGGCCACGGCCGGCACTGGTGGCGTGCCAGCCGGTCGGAAATACATCGTGTGCTGAACAACGCATCCTTCGAGCGGCTCGGCGTGCCACGCCTGTCATCACCTCAACGACTCGAACCGCCCGGTGCGGACCCGCATGCCGGGTGGTGTGGGAGGGGATCGACTAGGATGGTCTGGTCGCCCCCTATCCCGATTTATTTCCCCCTGCCGCCAACCGGCGGTTTCAGACCGAGGATCCAATGGGCGAGGTCGTGCGCCTGCCGGGCGTTCAAATCGCCGTCGGGTGCATACGCCGGCATCGGAATCACACCCCAGCTGCCTTGATGGCCATTGAGAATGGCGTCTTGCAAAATGCGCGCCGCATCGGGGTCGTGCGCGTAGCGCTGCGCAATCGCCGTGTATGCCGGGCCGACCTTGCGGCGGTCGATCGCATGGCAGGAAAAACACCCTTCACTGCGCGCCAGTCGCACCATGTCTGCGGCGCGGTCGTCTGCGGCCTGGGCTGCTGCGGGCAGCGCGGCACACAGCAGCAGCGCGGCGAGCCGCCCGTGCCATCTGTTCATTTGAACTGCTGGCCCATGGTTGCACCCTTGGAGAGCAGGGTCAGATAGGCCACCAGATCGACCATTTCCGGGCTGTCGTAGGCCGGTGGCTTGCCCATGATGCCGGCGCGCACGCAGTGGACGATCTGCCGCTCCAGGGTGTAGACCGCGTGCTTCTTGGCCTTGTACTTGGGGTACTTGGCTGCCGCGCCGATCAGGCTGGGCAGGTGCGCGCCCGCTGGCGTGGTGCCTTCGGTTTTGCCGCCGTCGGTGTGGCATGCGGCGCAGGTCATCAGGTGGCTGTTGAACGCATTGGGAGGCACCCAGGTCTGCTTGGTGCCGAAGGTGTCGTTGGCGAAAATCTGCGCGCCCTGCGCCGCGGCTTCGTCGACCGACGACACCTTGGCCGTGGCAGTGAATTTGCCCGGCGGAGCCGTCGCCGCCCAGGCTGTGCCCGAGGCGCCGCATGCAATCGCTGCCAGCGCGACGGCACTGGTCAGCCGTGACACGCGTGAAATCAAATGCTCGGTTCGCATCGCTCGTCTCCTTGGAGGTCAGACCCACAACCCGACCGATTGTGCGGCGGGGCAGGGTGGTGTGCGGTGAGCAGATGTGACGAGTTGCGAGTAAATTCGCCGGTTCAGGGCCAGATCACCGGCAGGCCGAGCGCCTGCCATTCGTTCATGCTGCCCTGGTAGACCTTGAGCCCGCGCAGGCCCATGATGCGATCGAGGATGAACCAGGCCGCTGCCGCATACTGCCCGGTGTTGCAATAGATGATTGAGGCGTGTCTGGGCGGCGTCCAGCGCGCGGCGGTAAGGATGGCGCGGTAGTCGCGCGCGTCGAGGAAGCGCCACGAACCATCATCGGCCTCGCGCAACTGGATTTCGCTGGCGACCGGTACGCTGCCGGGCAGCCGCCCCGGGTGCGGCGCGACAGGCGAGGTCTCGAGCCCGGCGAATTGCGCCAGCGGCCGGGCGTCGAGCAGCGGCTGTCGCGCGCGGATCGCCGCCTGCACCTGCGCGGTGCTGGCCAGCAGCCTGGCGTCGGGTTGTTTGGCGCTCCATTGGCTCGGCGTCATCGGCGCGATCGCGTCGGTGTCGATGGGATAGCCAGCAGCGATCCAGGCATGCGTGCCGCCGTCGAGGATCGCGATCTGATCGGCCGGAACGCCAAACACCTGCAGCTCCCAGGCAAAGAGCGCAGCCTCCTGCATTGAGCTTGCATCGTCACCGGTGGCTGCGATGACGATCGGCTTGCCGGGCTGCAACTGCACGCCCTGCATCCGTTGCTGGAAGCTCTCGGCGCTCGGTAGCAGGAAGTCGATGGTCTTGCCCTGCACGTCGCGTTTCTCACGCAGGCCCCAGAAATTGACCGACAGCGCCTCCGGAATGTGCCCGCCGACGCGCACCAGCACCTTCTTGCCGCCTTCGGTGCGGTATTTCGGATCGTCGGTCAGGGTGTTGAGGTCCTCGCGCACATCGACCACCTGCACCTCGCGCATGTGCTCCTTGAGCCATTGCGCGCTGACCACCGGCCCCGGCAGCACCGCTGCCGCCGCTGCGGCCAGCATCCACCAAGCAAGCAGCGCGCCGAAGAGCACCCGGCAAACCGCATGTCGCAACAACGTCGATTGCATCGTCATCTCCTTTTGCAGGCGATCATTGCGTTGTATTCTGCGCGACGTATCGAGCAGAGTGTGGCAATCGACATCCGGTTTGCGCCGGATCAAATGCGCTGCATCACCGCACCGAAATCCGCCGCTTTGGCGTTGTAGAGGCTGGACGTGACTAGGATGTCGACGCCGCTGGCCGCGTATTGCGCGGCGTTGTCCTCGCGGATGCCGCCTGCGGCGTTGATGGCGAGCTGCGGCGCGACTGTGCGCAGCTTGGGCACCAGTGCGCCGAGCTGCGGGGGCGTCATTTTGTCGAGCTGCACGCCATCGGCCCCGGCGCGGGCGGCGGCAAGCGCGTCATCCTCGCTTTCGGCCTCGATCAGGACGAATTTTTCCGAGCTGTGTGCCTTGGCCCGCGCGACCAGTTGCGCGGCATCCAGCCCGGGAAGGAAGGCGCGGTGCTGCGCGAACACGAGGATGGTCTCCGACAGCCCGGCGCGGTGAATGATGCCGCCGCCGCACAGCACAGCGTAATGCTGCAGCTTGCGCGCGCCTGGGTGCGCTTTGCGCGTGCCGGCGATTTGCACCTTCGGATTGCCGGCGCGCGCCGCCTCGACCATCCGCCTGGTGGCGCTGGCGATGCCGCCGAGGTATTCGAGCAGATTCATTCCCTGTCGCCAGGCGACGTGTAGGGCGTGCGCCGTGCCATACAGCCGCAGCACCTCCTGCCCCGGCGCGATCGTCTCGCCGTCCGCGGCGAGCGGCTCGGCCCGCAGCCCGAGCGCCGCAGCAAGCCGGACGAGCGGCACCACCCCAGCAAGCACGCCGTGCTGCCGCGTGGTGTAGGTGAGGCTGCCCGCCACATCGGGCAGACCGAGCGCGCGAGTGGTTTCGTCGTGCAGCGGCAGGTCTTCGGTGATGAGTTGGTCGATCTCAGACTGGGTGAAGTACATCATGTTTGGCAAGCTCTTTCGATTGCAACCAGCGCACGGCGACAAACAACAGCAGGCTGAACCCGCCCAGCAGCGCAGACAGCCACGCCGCCTGCGCGTAGTCGCCGGTGGTCACGGTATTGAAGATGGCCAGCGACAGGGTTTCGGTGCGGCCGATGATGTTGCCGCCGAGCATCAGTGAAATGCCGACCTCGCCCATGCCGCGCGCCAGTGCCAGCATCAGCCCGCCGAGCAGCGCCGGCGCGGCGGCGTGCAGGTGCAGCGTCAGGTAGACGTTGCGCGGACTGCGGCCGAGGGTGATCGCCACCTCGTGCCAGTCGCGCGGATGGGTCTGCAGCGCGGTCTGCAGGGTCTTGACCGCCAGCGGCAGCCCGGCGATGAACGCCGCCAGCCACAAGCCCCAGAAACTGAACACCACTTCGATGCCAATCACGCCCAGCGCCTGCCCGAGTGGGCTTTGCCTGCCGAGCAGCCACAGCAGCACAAAACCGATGACGACCGGCGGAAACATCAGCGGCAGAGTCACCAGGGCATCGAGCCAGCCCGGTCGCCTGAGCCCAAACTGCAGCGCATAGCACAGCACGATGGCCGCCAGCGCATACGCCGGCACGACCAGCGCGGCGATTTTCAGGCTCAGCCACAGCGCAGCCCAGTCCTGCCCGTTCCACGGCGGCATGGCCGCGTCACAGCCCGGCGCGGGAAAGTACCGCCAGCGCCTGTGGCGAGCGCAGGAACCTGGCAAACCCCGCGCGCGCCGCGGCGCTGGCCGGGTGAGCGGACTCCGGCGCGAACGCGGCGACGATGTCGATCGGCGTGTAACTGCCCGCCCCGGCCGGTAGCACGAGAAAGCCGCCGAGCTGCCCCTTGACCGCCAGCGCCTCGGTGAGATTCATGAACCCAGCGTCGATCTGGCCCGAGGTCAGATACGCGCTGACCTGCGGCACGGTCTGCACGATCTTGAGCTTGTCCTGCAGCGGCTCCCACAGGCCCTTGGCCTTGAGCCACTGCGACGCAGCCCGACCGTAGATCGCCTGCTGCGGATTGGGCAGGGCGATCGACTGCATCTGCGGCAGATCGCGCACCGGATCGGTGATCGGCGCGGGGCTGTAGCGCCCGAGCAGCTTGCGACGCCAGGCGAGAACCAGCTTGCCCTGGCCGAGCGGAATGCGTTGCGGCAGGTCGAGGTCCCGCGCCTGGTCGATGAAATCGACATCGCCGATGATCACATCCACCCGCCCGCTGGCGCGCGCCTGCGCAAAGATCTGCTGCAGATTGCCATAGCTGCGCTCCACGGCAATCCCGGTCTGCTGCGTGAACTCCGCACACAGAGCCTCGACCGGGCGCTTGTAGCCGGCGCCGGCCATGATGAGCAGGCCCGCTGGGCCTTGGGCAACGGCGCGCGCCGCAGGCAGGACGACGGCCAGTACCGCCAGAACAAGGTGACGTCGAGACAGAGATATCGAATGCATGACCAACTTTCGTCTTGATCAATCGGAGCGACGATGACGGAACGCCTTCCAGGCCGAGATCGCCAGAATCAGCGCAAGGATCAGGCCAAGGCCGCTTGTCGGCACCACGCCGAGCAACAATCCGCCGAGCAGCGCACCAAGCAATGAGCCCGATGCCATGCTCTGCAGCAACGCGCGATGGGTGCGCAGCACCGAAAACGCCGCGCTCTCGCGGTAGCGGACAAAGCCAATGATCATGGTCGGCAGCGAGACCAGCAGCGACAGGCTGCCGGCAAGCTTGAGGTCCAGCCCCCACAGCAGCACGATGGCCGGGATCAGCAGTTCACCGCCGGCCACACCCATCACCGCGGCAAACATGCCGATCAGCAGCCCCGCGGCGATGCCCAGCAGCGCATGCGCCCAGGCGGGAATCGCCAGCTGCAGGTCGGGAAGCGCCTGCAGTCCGAACACCTTTTCTGCCGCCATCGTGCCGGCCAGCAAGATCAACAACACCAGCAGCACGGTATCGAGGGTTTTGCGCGGCAGGCGCATGGCCCAGCCCGCTGCCCACCAGGCACCGAGCAGGCTGCCGGCAAGCAGATTGGCAACGACCATCGAGTGCGGCAGCAGCGCCTCTAGCGGTATGGCATGCATCCGCGCGACGATGGCAATACCCACCACCAGAAGAGACAGCGCCTTGTTGGCAATTACCGCTTGCAGCGCATCCAGTTTGAACAGCCCGACGAGAACCGGCAGGCGGAATTCAGCACCGCCCAAGCCGACCAGGCCGCCGAGCAGGCCGATGGCCAGCGCCGACGCAAACCTCTTGGCGGCGCACGCAGCGGGGCAATTCGTGATGGACGATGATGTTGCTGTGGGAGACATGTCAGCGCTCCACTGACGCGGCCTTGATCAGCGCGATCACGGCCTCGCCTTCTCTGAGCTGCAGCGCCGCGCGGGCGGTTTCGGTGATCTCGCTCCATAGCCCTTGGCCATCGGCTAGGCACAGCCGCACCAGCAGATGCCCTGCGCGGCTGGGGGCGAAACTGCAGATGCGCGCGGGAAAATGATTGAGCATGCTGATGTCTGGCGGCACGCGGCGCGCCAGCGCCACGTCGCGTGCGTAGATGCGCAGCCGCATCCGTTCGGCGCGCGGCTCGCTGGGGAAGGTGAGTGAGCTGCCGTCGATCTGGAGCTCGGCCAAACCTGGTGCGCGCCGACGCGCCTGTCCCTCGATGATCGCCACCGGCCCGAGACGGTCGAACAGCGGCGAGTCGGCGCGCATCAGCGCCTGGGCCAGAGGTTCCACGCACAGGATGCGCCCGGCGTCCATGAACACCACGCGCTGCGCCAGCCGTTCGATCTCCTCCGGCGCATGACTGACTAGCAGCATCGGCAGGCCGCGGCTTTGCGCAAGCTCGGCGATGAGATCGAGCAGCTCGTCCTTGGCACGCCAGTCGAGCGCGGCCAGCGGCTCATCGAGCAGCAGCAGCCGCGGCCGCGACAGCAGCGCGCGCGCGATGGCCACACGCTGCTTTTCGCCGCCGGACAGCGCACCGATACGCCGCTCCAGCAGATGCGCAATGCCGACTGCCTCGGCCTGCACCTGCACCGCCGCCGCGTCGAAGCCGCCGGGGGCGCGGCGCGCGGCAAACTCCAGATTGCCGCGCACGCTCAGGTGCGGAAACAGCGCCGCATCCTGGAACACATAGCCGACGTCGCGCGCCATCGGCGGCGTCTGTCGCGTGCCGTCGAGCCAGACCGCGCCGCCGACCTGCAGCCGCCCGCGCACCCGCGGAATCAGCCCGGCGAAGGCGCGCAGCAGCGTGCTCTTTCCGCAGCCAGAGCGGCCGAAGATCGCGGTGATGCCGTCGAGCGGCCAGGAAAACGCGCCGGTGTTCAGCGTGAACGCACCGAGCCGCACGGCAAGCTCGCCGCGCACTGCGGCATCGCTCGATGTCTGCGTCATCCTGCGTGCTCCCGGTTGCCCTGCCGGTAGAGGCCGTAGACAATGGTGAGCACGATGACCGCGAACACCAGCATCAAGCCGGAGAGGATGTGCGCTTGCACATATTCCATCGCCTCGACATGGTTGTAGATGTCGATCGATACCACCCGGGTCTTGCCCGGAATGTTGCCGCCGAGCATCAGCACCACGCCGAATTCGCCTACGGTGTGCGCAAACGTGAGGGTGAGCGCGACGATCAGCCCGCCGCGCGACAGCGGCAGCACCACGTTGAAAAACCGGTCCCACCAACGGGCGCGCAGCGTGGCGGCGGCATCGAGCAGGTTTTGCGGCAGCGCCTCGAACGCGCGCAAGAGCGGCTGCACCATGAATGGCAGCGAATACACCACCGAGCCGATGATCAGGCCGATCTTGTTGAAAGTGAGCTGCCCCTCATAGCCCAGGCTATGCAGCGTCTGCGTCAGCCAGCCCTGCGGGTTGAGGAAGACCAGCAGATAAAAGCCCAGCACCACCGGCGGTAGCACCAGCGGCAGCGCGACCACCGCCTCGACTACGGCGCGCAGCGGCGAGCGCCAGTGCGCCAGCCACCACGCCAGCGCCATGCCGGGGATCAACAGGATGGCGGTGGAAATGCCCGCCACCTGCAGTGTGAGCCACAGTGGGCCGAGGTCGAGCGGCTGGCCGAAGAGGGTCATCGATCGAGGCGACGACGGCGATGGATCACAAGCCTGGCTTGGTGCGCTGGCAGAAGCCGGTTATTTCGGGATCGAGTAGCCATACTTCGTGATCACCGCGCGGACCTCGGGGCTGGTGCGCAGGAACTCGAGGTAGGCCTTGGCCGCGGGCTTGTCGGCGCCGGGCTTGAGCAAGATACCACTCTGGTCGATCGGGGTGTAGTCCGCCTGCGGCACGACCCACCATTGCCCTTTGCCCGCGCCGATGCCTTGTGACAGCGCGACGAAGCCGAGCTGCGCATTGCCGGTGGCGACGAAATCGAAGGTCTGGCCGATGTTCGACCCTTCGACGATCTTGGGTTTGATCGCGTCGTAAACGCCCATTTTCTGCATCGCCTCGATGGCCGCTGCACCGTACGGCGCAGTCTTGGGGTTGGCGATGGATATGTGGGCGAAATCGCCCTTGCGCAGGATCTGCTCGCCTTGCTCCTTCACCGGCAGGGTGGTGCTGTAGAGGATGAGTGTGCCCCGCGCATAAACGAAGTTGCTCGACGCCACGGCAAAGCCGTCTTTCGCCAGCGCCGGAGCGGTGGTGTCGTCGGCCGCCAGCAGGATGTCGAAGGGCGCGCCGTTGCGAATCTGCGCGGCGAACTGGCCGGTGGCACCGAAGGCGTACTTCACCTCGTTGCCGGTCTGGGCCTTGAACAGCGCGCCGATCTCTTCGGCAGGCTTTTTGAAGTTGGCGGCAACCGCCACGGTGATGGTCTCGGCACGCGCCTGCACGGCCAAGGCCAGCGGCAGGGTCAGCAACAGCGCAGCGCGGCGCAGGATCTGGGTCAATCGTGTCATCTCATACTCCGTCAGGTTTTGTCACAACGCGGCAAAAAAGCGGCTCCGGGGTGCGCCCGGAGCCGGCAAGCGAGATGGGACGTTTAGTCCACCCCGAGGATGACGTGGGTGGCCTTGATGAGCGCACAGGCGGTGTCGCCGACGTTCAGGCCGAGCGTCTTTTCGCTGCCGGTGGTGATCATCACCACCAGCTCGGTGCCGCCCTTGAGGCTGAGCACCACTTCGGTGTTCACAGCGCCGGTGGTGATGGATTTCACCGTACCGCACAGGGTGTTGCGTGCCGAGGTCGCAGGCGCCGCACCTTTGACCAGGATGGGCCAGGACGCCTTGATCAGCGCCCAGGCGGTCTTTCCCTCGGCCAGCCCTAGGCGGTGCGCGCTGTCTTTGCTGATGATGGCCACCAGATGCTGGCCATCGCCCAGGTCGAGCACGACTTCGGAGTTGACCGCGCCGTCATGCACGGCATGGACGCGGCCTTTGAGATGGTTGCGGGCGCTGGTTTGCATGGCGAATTCTCCAGATGGTGTGAAGATGGGTTGCGATGTGTTGGGTCAGACATTTCAGAATGCACGCAAAAAACTGCGCGCAGCCGCCGTCTTACAAAAACCAACTGGGAAAAGAGTATCTTGCATCAATCTTTCGGCGCAGCGGGAGGTTGTCTCCATTTACGCACCGTCTCACCGATGTGTTTCTATAAATATAGAGATCGAGCGGGGTGCGTGTCAACACAAAAATCGCCTGACAGTGCTTTCGGGCGGAAAGCGGCGCGCGGTGATGCGGCTTGCCGCGGGCTGTGCGCACGCGCAACCGGCGGCTGACTGCGGCCTGCGCCGGCGGTCGATATTCGGCGCGCGTGCGTTGCGGGGATGGGCGGCAGGTGGGCGCGCTCATGCCGCACGCGCCTGGCGGGCTTGTTTTCGCTGCAGGGCGGTGTGCCGCAGCCTGTCGGCCGCCTGTCGCACGCCGCGCGCAATGCGGGCAGGGCGCTCGCCGAGGCCGAAGCACAGCGCCGGATCGCCGCGCGGATCGATCTCGACCAGCTTGGTGCCGCGCTGCACGGTCACGCCCGGCCGGGTCAGGCCGCGCAGCACACCAGGCAGTGGCGCATACAGGGCGATGGTTTGCCCGTGCGCGCCGTGCAGCTGCCCGACCTGGTCGCCGACGCGAACCGCATCGCCGATGCGCAGCCCGGAAGCGAACACGCCGGCTGCTGGCGCGTAAATCAGGCGCTCGCGGCCAACGCCGAGGATGGGCCGGGGCTCGCCGGCGAGGGCGCGCGTCGCGCCGTGCTCGATCACACGGCCGAGATCCTCGCCCCAGGCCGATTCGACGACCAGATCGGCCTGCTCGCCTGCGCTGTAGCCCGGCCCGATGCCGATCGAGGCCGGACCGAACGCGCGCAAATCCGGCTGCGCGGTGGCGTGCTTGCGTAACCGGGCATCGACGAGCAGGTCGGCGCCGAGCGCCTCGAGCCAGCGCGGTAGATCGGCGCCGACCGCCAGTGGCAGCCAGTTGCGTTGCGCTGCCGCCTGCGCTGCCTCATCCGGCTGGAACACGCGCACAGCGGTCAGCCCTGCGAGCGTAGCTTTGCCGTCAAACACTGCATCGACCCAGCACATACCCCGGCGCGGCGCCGTCGGCTGTTCGTCCTCGAAGAGCAATACGCCATATCCTGCAGAAAACAACGTATGCGCGACCGCGGAGCCCACGTCACCCGTGCCGAGCACGGCGACCAGGTGCGGCGGCGAGGCCCGCCACGGGATAGGGGCTTTGACGGTGGGCAAATCCGGTACAGTCATCGCGGCATGAAGAGTCGAATAAGCGCTGCGCAGTGTATCCTAAAGAATATGACGCAGTGTATTTCATGGAGATGCTCGATGATCCCTTCCCGCTCGGCCCGCAGTCTGCGGCCCCTGGGCCTCGCCCGACCGGCCTTGCTGCCCCTTTTCGCCCTGCTGCACGCAACAGGCGCTGCGGCGCAGACCTCGACCGCACAGCCCGTGTTCCAGCTGGGCGAGGTCGATGTGCAGGCCAAAGGCGTCAGCGCCCCGCCGCCGGGAGGCACGAGCAGCAGCGTGGTCACGCAGCAGCAGATGCTCGAGCGCGGCGCGCTCAATGTGGGCGAAGCGCTGTCCAATCTGCCAGGCGTCACCCCAATCACGCTCGGGCAGCGCGGCGAGACGCAGGTCAACATCCGCGGCTTCGACTCGCGGCAGATCACGCTCAATATCGACGGCATCCCGATCTACGTGCCGTACGACGGCAATGTCGATCTGAGCCGCCTGCTGACCCCCGGCATTGCCGAGATCGTGGTCACCAAGGGGCTGGGCTCGCTGATGTACGGGCCGAACAATATGGGCGGCTCGATCAACATCGTCACGCAGGCACCGACCAGAGGGCTCGAAGGCAGCTTCACCGGCGGGCTGAGCGGCAACCAGCGCAAGCTCTACGGCAACGATGCCTCGGTGCAACTGGGTAGCCGCATCGACAGCCGCTGGTATGTCCAGGGCGGCGTGGCCACGGTCAACCGCGACGGTTTTCCGCTCTCAGGCGATTTCCGGCCGGTGCCGGCACAGCCGGGCGGCGACCGGCTAAATGCCGTCAGCCATGATGTCAACGCCAACCTCAAGATTGGCTTCACGCCGAACGCCACGGACGACTACGCGCTTGGCCTCTACACCGTCAATTCCGACAAGGACTCGCCGCCCTACACCGGCAACACCAAGGCAACCGGCCAGCCGGTGCGCTACTGGCAGTGGCCGCAGTGGAACAAGCAGAGCTACTACTACATCGGCAACACCGCCCTCGGCGCGGGTTACCTCAAGACTCGGCTCTACCACGACACCTTCGACAACGAACTGATCTCGTTCGACAACGCCCGCTACAACTCGACCCAAAAACCTTACGCCTTCAATAGCCAGTACCGCGATTTTTCCAACGGCGCCACGGTCGAACTCGGCCAACCGCTGGGCCCGCAGAACTTCCTCAAACTCGGGCTGTTTTACAAACAAGACGTGCACCGCGAATCCAACCTCGCCACCCAGGCGCGGCCTTACCAGACGCCGTGGCTGCATTTCGAGGCGCACACCTACGCGCTGGGCTTCGAGAATGCCTACAAGCCCACCGCGGCCGACACCCTCACCTTCGGCTACCGCCGCGACGAGCACCGCTTCGATCAGGCCGAGCAATACACCAACAAGGCGCAGACCCAGATCGGGCCGATGCCCACCAGCCCGCGCGTAGGAGCGAACAATGCGCAAATCGTCTGGCGGCACAAGCTCTCGGCGCACACCGAGTTGCGCGCGGGCATCGGGCGGAAGACCCGTTTTCCCAGCATCAAGGAGGTGTATTCCTACCGCCTGGGCCAGGCCATTCCCAACCCGGCGCTGGGGCCGGAACAAGCACTCAACCGTGAAGTCGGCGTCTCCGGGGTGATGCTGGGCGGGGTGAAGTACGACGCCGCGGTGTATTGGGATTCGATCAAGGACGCGATCGAGAGTGTCGCCACCTCCACTCCCGGCATCAGCCAGGCGCAAAACGTCGGCACGGCGACCAACAAAGGGCTGGACTTGAGTGTGCAGGCGCCGATCGGCAGCGCCTGGATCGCCTCGATGGCGTACAGCTATCTCAACGCCACGTTGGGCGCGCCTGGGCTGGTCGCCACCAACGCGCCGCGCCACTGGGCCGATCTGGGCGTGTCCTGGCTGCCCGGCGACGCCACCACCCTGTCAGCGCATGTGATGGCGGCCAGCAGCCGCCAGACCACGACCAACGGCAAGCAGCCGGTGGCCGGGTTCGCCGTGGTCAACCTGCGCTGGACGCAACGCCTGGCTCCGCGACTGACGCTCTACGCCAATCTGAACAACGCCTTCGACCGCAACTATCAATTGAGCGAGGGCTTTCCCATGCCCGGACGCGAGCTGCGGGTGCAACTGCAGTACAAGCAATGAGCCGATTTCTCGCTCGGCTGCGCGCTCCTTTGATTGGCGCCGCGCTCCTGTTGCACGGCGCGCTCGCGCTGGCGCAGATTCCTGCGCCCTGCCCCAGCACTCCGAGCGGCCCGGTGTATGGAAGCAACCCAGTCAACAATTACTTGCTGCTGGCGCTGGCGCCCGAACGCATGGCCGGGCTGAACTTTCCCTGGAGCAAGCAGGCGGGGCAAATCCTGCCGCCACAGGTGCTCGATCTGCCAGTGCTCGGCGGCTGGTTCGGCCAAGGCAAAACGGCCAATCTGGAGCAGGTGTTGCGCGTGCACCCCACGCTGTCTCTGGTCTCCGGGGCGACGGTGGGTGCGCAGGCCAGCACGGCGGCCATGCGCAAGCTCGGGGTGCCCATCTGCCCGGTGCGGCTTGACAGCCTGGCGGACTACCCCGCGGCCTTCCGCCAGGTGGGTCAGGCGCTGGGGATCGCCGCGCGCGGCGAGGCGCTGGCCGCCGACGCGCAGACCACGCTGGACGATCTGGCCGCGCTACGCCAGCGCATGTCCACACAAAAGCCTGTGCGCATCTATTACGCCGAAGGCGAAGACGGCCTGGCGAGCGAGTGCAGCGGCTCGATCCATGCCGAGGTCATCACCGCGATCGGTGCGCACAACGCCTTGCACTGCACCGACGGCAGCCACTTCGGCATGGTGCGGGTGAGTTTCGAGCAAATCCTGGCCGCTGACCCAGACTGGATCCTCACCCAAGATGGTCCTGCGATGCGCGCCATCCAGACCGAGCCGCGGTGGAAGCTGCTGCGCGCGGTGCGCGAAGGCCATGTGCTGTTCGCGCCGCAAGTGCCGTTTCGCTGGATTGACCGGCCGCCGTCGTTCATGCGGCTGCTGGCCGCGCCCTGGCTAGCGAGCCGGGTTGTCCCCGCAGACTACCGCGCGGTGTTCAAGACCCCGATCGAAGCCCGCACCGTCGCTTTTTTCGCGCTGTACTTCAACCGCACGCTTTCCGCCGCGCAGGCGCGCGCCATCCTGGCGCCAGACCCCGCCGACTATCCCACCAAGTATTGACTCGCCATGCCTGCCTCTGCCCTGCCGCAAATCGGCATGATGCTGCACATGCAGCCTGCCGCGGACGAGCCCATCCCCGCCTTTTTCCAACAGCGCGCCGCCTTGGTGCAGGAGATCGAGCAGATCGGCGTACAAGCGGTGTGGGTCACCGAACACCACTTCGATCCGCAAAGCTTGAGCGCCTCGCCGCTGCTGCTGCTGGCCCACTGGGCGGCGCGGACGAAGCGCATCCAGCTCGGCGTCGCCGCGGTGTTGCCCGCAGGCCGTAACCCCGCGCTGCTCGCCGAGGAAATCGCGCTGCTGTCCAACCTGGCGCCCGGGCGCATCGCTATCGGCTTTGCCAAAGGTGGGCCGTTCGAGGCGCAAATGCGCGCTTTCGGCTGGGGCAGCGATGCGGCGCGCGTGCAGATGCGCGAGGTCGTGGAGGGCGTCCTCGACCGGCTGCATCTCCAGTCGGTCGAGGATGGCGGCAAGGCCGCGCTGCAACCCCCGGCGCAAACTCCGCTGCCGCTGTTCGTCGCCAGCCGCGAGCCCGACACCCTGGCTTGGGCGGCTTCGCGCGGGTTGGGTTGGATGAGCGCGCAGTTCTGGCCGCTGCAAACCTATGACGCCCAGGCCATCAACTGGGGCATCGTTGCACAACGTCCGGCCGACGCACTGCTGTCGCGCGGTCTGTGGATCGATGAGGATGGCGACGCCGCAAGACGCCATGCCCTGGCGTGGCTAGCCGCTTTTCGGCGCAACAAACAATCTCAATGGAAGGTCGGCTTTCGCGGCCCCATGGCCGACATGGACGAGAGCGAAAGCCTGGCGCGCGCCATCGTCGGCACGCCCGAGGAATGCGCCCGGCAGCTCACCGACCTGCTGGCGCAACGCGCGGTGCCGCGCCTGGCGTTCAACCCGCTCGACGACCGCACTGAGCGACAGCTTGAGCAGATGCAGCGGCTGTTGCGTCAGGTCTTGCCGCTGGTGTCCTCATCCTTAGCCGCGTCCTCGCCGGCATCTTTGCCCGCCTGGTTTGCCGCGCCGCATCGGGGGGACGCCGCAATGCACGGCCATCCATGATGCGCAGCTTCTGGTTGCTGGGCTCGGCCTTGTGGCTTTGCGCCGCGATCTCCTTGCTGCTCGGGCGCTATCAGCCATCGCCCCTTGAAGCGACCGTGCGCCTGTGGCAGGGCCTTGCAGGCCATCCTTCCGAACTGTGGACGGTGATCGTGGAGCTGCGCGCGCCCAGGATCGTCGCGGCCATGAGCATCGGCGCCGCGCTGTCAACCTCGGGCGCGGCCTACCAGGCGCTGTTTCGCAATCCGCTGGCCTCACCGGAAGTGCTCGGCGGTTTGGCCGGCGCCGCATTCGGCGCGGCACTGGGCATTCTGCTCGGTTACGCCCTTTGGCAGGTGCAGCTGTCCAGCTTTGTCTTTGGGCTGATGGCCGTGGGCATGACCCTGCTGCTCGCCCGTCTGGTCGGCCTGGGTGGCATTGTGGTGCTGTTGCTGGCGGGCTTGATCACTGGCGCGTTTTTCACCGCGCTGCTGTCCACCGCCAAGTACGTCGCCGACCCTTATGACAAGCTGCCCGCCATCACCTATTGGCTGATGGGCACGCTCTCCAGCGTGTCGGCGCATAGCGTGTGGTTGACCGCCCCGCTGATGGCGTTGGCCACCGCTGCCCTCATCGGCCTGGGCCATGCGCTCAACGTGCTGAGCATGGGCGACGAGGAGGCGACCACGCTGGGCGTGCCGGTGCGCGCTACGCGCGCCTGGGTCATCGCCCTGGCCACCCTGCTCGGCACGCTGTCGGTGACTCTGGCCGGGATGATCGTCTGGGTCGGCTTGCTGATTCCGCAAATTGCCCGGCTGATTTGGGGCGCGGACAACCGCCTCGTGTTGCCCGCCTCTGCCTTGCTAGGGGCGCTCTACCTTTTGCTGCTCGACGACGTGGCGCGCACGGTGTTCACCGTGGAGTTGCCGCTGGGCGTTCTCACGGCCCTAGTCGGGCTGCCGCTGCTCGCCGTGGTGCTGCGGCGCACGGCCGTGAGCTGGGCCGATTGAGGAGCTGGAAATGATCGACGCACAACAACTCCACGTCCGCTATGGGCATGAAGAGGTCGTCAAGGGCGTGCAGCTCCGCCTTGCCCCGGGTGAGACGCTGGCGCTGCTCGGCCCCAACGGTTGCGGCAAAACCACCTTGCTCAAAGCCCTGTGCGCCATTCATGCGCCACATGCTGGGTCGGTGCAGGTCGATGGTCAAGACCTCTTCACCCTCTCCGCGCCCGAGCGTGCCCGACGCATCGCCTATGTGCCTCAGCAGCACCGTTTGGTGTTCGCCTACAGCGTCATCGACGTGGTGATGATGGGGCGGCTGGCCAGCCGCGGGCTGATCGCTCGGCCCGCAGCCGACGACTTCGCCGCCGTGCACGCCATCCTGCACCGGCTCGGCCTGCAAGCCCTGGCTTCACGCAACTACGCGACGCTGTCGGGCGGACAGCGCCAGCAAGTCTTGATCGCCCGCGCCCTGGCACAGGATGCCCCCTACCTGCTACTCGACGAACCCGCCAGCAGCCTGGATTACGGCAATCAGTTACGCCTGCTCGAACTTCTCGCGCAGTTGCGCGACGACGGGCGCGCCGTGCTGTTCACCACCCATCACCCCGATCACGCCTTTGTCGTGGCCTCGCGCGTCATTCTGATGCAGGCGGGCCGCTTCATCGCCCAGGGCGGTCCGGCGCAATGCATCGACCGCGATCAACTCGCCCGGCTTTACGGTCTGTCCGCGCAACATCTGGAACGCACCCTGCTGGCACCACACTGGTCAACGCACGGGGCGATGGGCTGAATCCGTTTGGGGATGCTCCTATACTTGCCATCGCGCCGATTTGCCCTGGGCTTGCGGGCGCGTAACAAATCCAGCTAAAACAGCGCAGACCACCGGCGGTTTTCGCTGCATTGCCAGCACCGCCGGTTTTGTTTTCAGGAACACGCATGAGTGCCTCGCCCTCCGCTGTCGGCGATGTCACGCCGCAGCGCATGACATTCGACGCGCCGCTGCCGCTGCAAAGCGGCGCGCAGCTGCCCGCCTACGAGCTGGTGTATGAGACCTACGGCACGCTCAACGCCGCGCGCAGCAACGCCGTGCTGGTCTGCCATGCGCTCAACGCCAGCCATCACGCCGCCGGCACCTACGGCGGCGACCCCAAGAGCCTGGGGTGGTGGGACAACCTGATCGGCCCAGGCAAGCCGCTCGACACCGAGCGCTTTTTCGTCGTCTGCATCAACAACCCGGGTTCGTGCTTCGGCTCCACCGGGCCGATGAGCATCGACCCGCAGACCGGCCGTCCGTGGGGTAGCCGGTTTCCCGTGGTGACGGTGGAAGACTGGGTCGATGCGCAGGCGCGGCTGCTCGACCGCCTGGGCATCACCCGGCTGGCGGCGGTGATCGGCGGCAGCCTGGGCGGCATGCAGGCGCTGTCATGGACGCTGCGCCACCCCGATCGCGTGGCGCATTGCGCGGCGATCGCCACCGCGCCAAGTCTTTCGGCGCAGAACATCGCGTTCAACGAGGTCGCGCGCCGTGCCATCATCACCGACCCCGACTTCCACGGCGGCGACTATTACGCCCACGGCGTCGTGCCGCGGCAGGGTCTGGCCGTGGCCCGGATGATCGGGCACATCACCTACCTGAGCGACGATGCGATGGCCACCAAGTTCGGCCGCGCACTGCGCAACGGCGCGCTCGGCTACGGTTTTGGTGTGGACTTCGAGATCGAGAGCTATCTGCGCTACCAGGGGGACAAGTTCAGCGGCTATTTCGACGCCAATTCCTACCTGCTCATCACCCGCGCGCTCGACTACTTCGACCCGGCGCGCGCCACCGGTGGCGACCTGGCCGCCGCGCTGGCCCCGGCCACTGCGCGCTTCCTGCTGGTGAGCTTCACCACCGACTGGCGGTTCTCGCCGCAACGCTCGCGCGAAATCGTGCAGGCGCTGGTGAGCAATCGCCGCGCCGTGACCTACGCCGAAATCGATGCACCGCAAGGTCACGACGCCTTCCTGATGGACCACCCGCACTACCACGGCGTGGTGCGCGCCTGGTTCGACCGCATCGCGCAGGAGATCGCGCCATGAGCACGCCGCTGTCCGTCATTGCCGACCTGGTGCCGCACGGCAGCCGGGTGCTCGATCTAGGCTGCGGCGACGGCCGCATGCTCGCGCATCTGCGCGATACCCGCGGCTGCACCGGCCTGGGGGTGGAAATCGACCCGCAAAAGCTGATCGCCGCCACCGCCCGGGGCGTGGACGTGCTGCAGTACGACCTCGAACAGGGTCTGGCCCTGTTTGGCGACCGCAGTTTCGACGTGGTGTTGCAGATCGACACCCTGCCCAACATCCGCCACACCGAAAACGCGCTGCGCGAAACCGCGCGGGTCGGGCGGCTGGGCATCCTGAGCTTTGCCAATTTCGCCCACTGGAGCATCCGCTTGCAGATCCTCACTGGCCGCCTGCCGGTCACGCCCGAACTGCCGTACGAGTGGTACAACACCCCGAACCTGCGCGTGGCGACCTACGCCGATTTCGAGCGCCTGGCCGCGCACTGCGGTCTGACCGTGGTCGATGCCTTCGGCCTGCGCAACGGCCGCCGTGTCCGCCTTGCGCCGGGCCTGCTGGGCACCGAAGCGGTGTTTTGTGTGCGCAGTTCAGGCGAGCCGCCGCCGGGCGGCGGCGGGCAACGTCCTTCCGCTCTCGATCCGGCGAAAACGGGTTGAATTTCTTCCTCTCCCAGCCTCCCCCACGCGGTGGGGGAGGATCGGGCGGGTGCTGCTGGTGTCCGATCGTCATTTGCCCCGGTAGGCTGGCAGTTCGATGACGTAAGTGTCTACCGCGGCGTTCGGGTCGATCACCGGATTGCCGGGGTTGCCGGCGCCCCAGTCGCTGGCCACCAGGAGCCGGGTTCCGCTCGGGCTGATGACCACATTGGGCTGCGCCCAATAGTTGTTTTGGCGCGCGTTGCTGTAGTTGCCTGCGGTGCGGTGATGCGCCACGCGGTACACCTTGCCGGTATCGATATTGGCCAGCACGATTTCCTGATCCAGATAGGTCTGGGGGGAGCCGGAGACCGTGGGCTGGTCGCCGTTGCAGTTGCCGGTGCTGCCCGCAGGACAGCCGGTGATCGCTAGCGCCACCCAGCCTGCGGCACGGCTGCGTCCCGACAGCAGGGCGCCGGTGCGCGGATAGCCATCGCCCGTCTTCTCGCCAATGATTGTGGACACCGTGCCCGTGGTGAGATTGGCGATCATCAGATTGCCACTGCCCGACGGTCCGTCGAACTGCACCGCTGCAAATACATCGTCGCCCGCTGCGTTGCGCAGCATGTCCCCATGCTCGATGCCGTTGAATGGCAGGGTGCGCTGCACCGTGCCGGTCTCGCTGAGCACGCTCACCTTGGTGTCGTCGCCGAGCATCAGGCCACGGCCGCTGGGCATTGCCTGGGCGACATTGCCTTCGTGTGTGCCGTACGTGGAGATTCTGTTGGTGCTCAGCCGGTAGCTGAACTGACCTTGCAACGCGGCACCGCCCGGCCCATTTTTCTGCTGGTACACGCCCAGCCCGAACAGGTCGCCGTCGGCGCTGGGTGCAAACGGATCGCCGCCGCCGCCGATCTTGCCATTGGTGGGAGCCAGCTGCGTGTTGCCGGTGAAACTCTTGAGCACGGTTTTTTGCCCGGTGTTGACGTTATAGGCCACCAGTTCCCGCACATAGGTGCCGCCCGCGTCGCGGTTGTCGACATAACGCAGCAATGCCGGGTTGGTCGGATCCCAATACACCTGCTCGACATCAGCCGGGTTGATGTCGAGGAATTTGATGAACCGGTAGGTCTTGCCGTCATACAGCGCATGCCCGACCTGCCCGCCCGTCATCGGCGAGGTGACGTAGAGAAACAGCAGCGACTCGTCGCAGTTCCAGGACTGGATGGTCGGATAGACCGGCACGGCCACACGCGCCCTGAAGTCCGCAGCCACGTCGGTGATGCGCACGATGCGGGTGTTGCCCGGAAAGTCCGGATCGGCCAGGCTGACACCCTTGGCTGGCTTGGCCAGCGCCGTGTACGGACGCGGTGCCTTGCCGTAGTCGACCAGGCCCGAGGCCGGGTTGGCAGAGGCGGTGCCGCAGGTGATTGTGACGGGTGCTGCCGTGGAGGTCGAAATCGGATCAGTGTTCACGACGGCAGCTCCCCCACCTCCGCATGCGCCAACAAACAGCGACGCCACCAACGCGATGGCTGTCGCTTTGGTCTTTGGAAAGGATGATTTCATGCCAACTCCCTGACTTGGGTACTGCACCTGCGGGTGCTTTTCGAGCACACTGGCGGGCACCGAGAAAAATGATGTGTGTCGAAGCCAGCACCCGCCTGGCGTCGACACACGACGAAAACAGATGAACGTCCTGTTACAGACGGCGCGCAGCTCCTGCCTGTTTTGCCGCGTCCAAGCGGATCGAACGCACACGGGCCAGTGGGTCGTTGCCCGTCATTCATGTCCCGGCAGGTGGCCAAATGACCGGTTTGAGCCATCGAATTGTCGAATTTTCCCGGTGATCAGTCGATCGGCGCGCGCCGGGACATGGTGTCGGAATTCACTGGTTTGGCTGTCAGAAAATTCTGAACGATGTGCCGCAGACGGGCAAGTCTGCATCTCGGGGGAAGACGGCGTTGGCCTGACCGCACAGACGCAGGCCGACCGCAGGCTCTCGCTCGGTCTGCGCGGCATGCGCGAACGCGCGGTGGTGTTTGGCGGCAGTTTCGAACTCGACCGCTCGCCCCACGGCGGCGTGCGGGTGCGGGTATGCCTGCCGGTGGTCGAGGGCTAACCAGGTGGTTGAACGGCGCGTGCTCATCATCAACGACCATGCCTTGCTGGGCGAGAGTCTGGCGCGGTTCCTCGGCTCCAGCGGCATGCGGGCACTGTGGTGCGGCGACCCGGCCCAGGCCATGCAGTGCGTCCGTGAGCAGGTCTGGGACGTGGTGCTGCTCGATTTGTCGCTGCCTGCGGGCAATGGCCTGGATCTGCTCAAGCGCATCAAGCTTGCGCATCCCGATCTGCCGGTGCTGATCCTGAGCATGCACTCGGAGCAGCAATTCGCCCTGCGCGCGCTGCGCGGCGGCGCCGCAGGTTATCTGACCAAGGGCTGCAGCCCGGATGTGCTGGTCGAGGCGATTCACAAGGTGGCGCAGGGCGGGCGCTACCTCACCCCGGGCGTGGCCGAGCAACTGGCCAGATACATGCACGAGGGCGACGCGGCGCTGGAGCCGCACGCCCGTCTGTCCGACCGGGAAATGCAGGTCTTCCTGCGGCTGGTCACAGGCAAGTCGCTGAACCAGGTGGCCGAGGAACTGCACATCAGTTGCAAGACCGTGAGCACGCACAAGACCCGGCTGATGAAAAAGCTCGGGCTCGGCAACGACGCCGATCTGGTGCGGTATGCAATACATCAGGGCATCGTGCACTGACAGCGTGCGGCCCGTCCGCTGACCGGATGCGCAGCGCGGGCGACGTGCTCAGCGTTGCCTTTTTATACTGCCGCGGATGCACCCCGCCTTCTCGCCAGACCGCGCCACACAGCTGGCGCGCGATACCCTCGACATCGAGGCCCGTGCGCTGCGCGCATTGCGCGAGCGCTTGCAGGCGCCGCCGCTGGCCGCGGCGTTTGCGCAGGCGGTGCAGTGCATGCTGCAAAGCCGCGGCAGGGTCGTGGTCTCGGGCATGGGCAAGTCGGGTCATGTCGGGCGCAAGATCGCCGCCACGCTGGCCTCCACCGGTACGCCGGCCTACTTCGTCCACCCGGCCGAGGCCAGCCACGGCGACCTCGGCATGGTCACGCGCGACGATGTGTTCCTCGCCCTGTCCAACTCGGGCGAGACGGAGGAACTCACCCGTATCGTGCCGCTGGTCAAGCGCCTAGGCGCCACGCTCATCAGCATGACCGGCCGCACCGATTCCACGCTGGCGCGGCATGCCGACATCCTGCTCGACTGCGCGGTGGAACAAGAGGCCTGTCCGCTCAACCTCGCGCCCACGGCCAGCACCACGGCACAGCTTGCGCTGGGGGATGCGCTGGCGGTGGCGCTGCTCGATGCCCGCGGCTTTGGCCCGGAAGACTTCGCCCGCACCCACCCCGGCGGCAGCCTGGGGCGCAAGCTGCTCACCCATGTGCGCGACGTGATGCGCAGCGGCGACGCCGTGCCGAGTGTGCCGGGCGAGGCGCCGTTCACCGCGGCGCTGATGGAAATCACCCGCAAGGGCCTGGGCATGACCGCGGTGGTCGACGCGCAGGGCGTGCTCGAGGGCATCATCACCGACGGCGACCTGCGCCGGTTGATCGAAAAGGGCGCCAACCTCAACACCCTGCAGGCGCAGCAGGCCATGCACCCGCAGCCGCGCACCATCGGCCCGGACGCGCTGGCGGTCGAAGCGGTGCAGCGCATGGAGCAGTTCCGCATCAACCAGCTGCTGGTGGTCGATGCGCAGGGTCGGCCGGTGGGCGCGCTCAACATGCACGACCTGTTTGCCGCCAAGGTCATCTGAACCAGGACGATTGCCCCAATGGATGCCACGCCCCACCTCGTCTTCGATCCCGAGCTGGTGCTTGCCGCGCTCGACGTGCGCCTGCTGCTGCTCGATGTGGACGGGGTGCTCACTCCCGGCGATTTGCTCTACGGCGCGCAGGGGGAGGAACTCAAGCGCTTTTCCACCATCGATGGTCACGGCTTAAAGCTGCTCATGAGCACCGGTGTCGAGCCGGTCATCCTCTCCGGCCGCGACAGTCCCGCGCTTCGGGCGCGCATTGCCGAACTCGGCCTGCGGCACAGCATTCTGGGCAGCAGCGCCAAGCTGCCCGCAGCGCAAGCTCTGCTCGACCGCCTGCAATTGCGCTGGACACAGGTGGGCGTCATCGGTGACGACTGGCCCGATCTGGCGCTGATCGACCGCGCCGCTTTCAGCGCCGCGCCGCCCGGCAGCCATGCCGAGGTGCTCGCCCGGGTGCGCCATGTCACCCGCGCCCCCGCCGGCCTGGGCGCGGTGCGCGAAGTCTGCGATCTGCTGCTGACCGCGCGCGGCGCCTACGCCGCCCTGCTGCAGGACGCGCTCGACGGCAAGCCGCATACCCCGCCGCGCGCTGCCGGAGGCGTTGCGTAATGCGCCCCAACCTGCGCCATCTCTGGCTGCGCCTGAGCGCGTGGATTCCGATCGTGCTGCTGGCGATTGCCGCGGCGTTCAGCTGGTGGGTGGCGCAGGTGGTGATGCGGGCCGAGCAGCCGGCGCGCATCGGCCCGGCGCATTCTGACCTGCCCGACTACCTGCTGCGCGATTTTTCCGCCGCCAGCTATGACGCGCAGGGCCAGCTCCGCGCGGTGTTGCGCGGCGTGCAGATGGTGCACCTGCCCGCCACCGACACCTTCGACATCACCGCCCCACAGCTGCGGTCGATCAACCCGCTGGGCGGGGTCACCACCGCCAGCGCCTTGCGCGGCCTGGCGAACAAGGATGGCAGCAATGTGCAGCTTCTGGGCAACGCCGTGGTGCAGCGCAGCGGGTCGGCCGGGAAGCCGCCGATCGTGGTGCGCAGCGAGTTTCTCAACATCTTCCCCAACCAGCAGATCGTGCAGTCCAACCGGCCCACCCTGGTGCAGCAGGGCCAGACCCGGTTTTCCGGCGACAGCCTCGACTTCAACGGCATCGCGGGCACAGCGTCGATGCAGGGCAGGGTGAACGCTGTGCTCTTCTCTCCCGGCGTCGTGCCGCCTGCCAAACCATGACCGCCGCGCCGCACGCCCCGACCGTGCTGATTACCGGTGCCTCCAGTGGCATCGGTGCCGCGCTGGCTGCGGCCTATGCCGCGCGCGGCTGGCGGCTGGTGCTCATCGCCCGTCGCGCCGAACTGCTGGAGCAGGTCGCGCGCGACTGCGGACTGGCACCGCACGACACCGCCCGGCTGCGGCTGATCGCGCTGGACGTGCGCGACACCGACCGGCTACACACCGAGGCGCGCAGCCTGCTGCGCGACTGGGGCTGTCCGCAGGTGGTCATCGCCAATGCCGGCATCAGCCACGGTGTCGATCTGTCGCAGGCGGACGATCTGGATGTGGCCATCGACATCATGGACATCAACTGGGCTGCAGCGCTGGCGACGCTCTCGCCGTTCATCGCGCCGATGCGCGCGCGCGGCAGCGGCACGCTGGTGGGCATTGCCAGCGTGGCCGGGGTGCGCGGCCTGCCCTGCCATGCGGCCTACTGCGCGAGCAAGGCTGCGTTGATCCGCTCGCTCGAGAGCCTGCGGGTCGAACTGCGCACAAGCGGCGTGAAGGTGGTCACCATCAGTCCCGGTTATGTCCAGACCCCGATGACCGAGGGCAACCGCTTTCGCATGCCGTTTCTCATTCCGCCGACGGTGTTCGCGCGCCGTGCGCTGAGCGCGATCGACGCCGGGCGGGCCTACGCCACTATTCCCTGGCAGATGGCGATTCTGTCCAAGTTTTTGCATATCGTGCCGCGCGCCGTGTTCGACCGCTTCGCCGCACGCTACGGCCGCAAGCCGCGCAAGGACGACTGCGCGCCCTGCCACGGCATGACGCGGCGCAACCGCATCCGGCGTGGCAGGCGGTGACATGCTGCGCTCAGGCTGCTGCCGCCTGCATCAGCGCGGCCTCCAGGATGTCCAGCGCCTGCGTGAACAGGGCGTCCGAGATGGTCAGCGGAAACAGGAAGCGGATCACGTTGTAGTCCACACCGCAGGTCAGCAGGATGAGGTGACGCTGCAGCGCAGCAGTCTGCACCGCCTGGGTGAATGCGGCGTCGGGCAGGCCGGTGGCGGGATCGTTGAACTGCACTGCGACCATCGCACCCAGGCCGCGCACATCGCTGATCTGTGGCACCCGCGCGCGCAGGGCGGTCAGCCGCGTCTTGAGCTGGTCGCCCAGGCGCTGGCCGCGCTCGGGCAGGCGCTCGTCATGCATCACATCGATCACGGCAAGCGCCGCAGCCACGGCCATGGGGTTGCCGGCATAGGTGCCGCCCAGCCCGCCGGGCGCGGGCGCGTCCATGATCTCGGCACGGCCGGTCACGGCCGACAGCGGCATGCCCGCGGCAAGCGACTTGGCAATGGTCATCAGATCGGGCAGCACGCCGGTCTGCGCGTAGAAATGCTCCATCGCGAACAGCTTGCCGGTGCGGCCAAAGCCGGTCTGCACCTCGTCGGCGATGAGCACGATGCCGTGCTGGTCGCACAGCGCGCGCAGCCACTTCACCGCCTCGGCCTGGATGACGTTGAATCCGCCCTCGCCCTGAATCGGCTCGAAAATCATCGCGGCCACGCGCGAGGGTTCGATGTCGGCCTTGAACAGCCGCTCCACCGCCTTCTTCGTTTCGTCCAGACTGGCGCAGTGGCAGGGAAATGGGGCGTGGTAGATCTCGGGCGGGAAGGGGCCAAAGCCTGCCTTGTACGGCTGCACCTTGCCCGTGAGCGATACGGCGAACAGGCTGCGGCCGTGGAACGCGCCGCCGAAGGCGATCACCCCCGGCCGTCCGGTGTGGGCGCGGGCGATCTTGACCGCGTTTTCCACGGCTTCTGCGCCAGTGGAGAACAGCGCGGTTTTCTTGGCATGGCTGCCCGGCGTCAGCGCATTGAGCTTCTCGGCGAGCGCGACATAGCTCTCGTAGGGCACGACCTGATAGCAGGTGTGGGTGAAGCGCTGCAGCTGCTCCTGCAGTGCGGCGACGATGCGCGGGTGGCGGTGACCGACGTTGAGCACGGCAATGCCGCCGGCAAAGTCGATGTAGCGCTGACCTTGCACGTCCCAGAGCTCGGCGCCTTCGGCGCGGTCGGCGTAGAAACTGGCCATCACGCCCACACCGCGCGGGGTGGCGGCGGCGCGGCGGGCCTGCAGTTGTTCGTTGAGCGCGTGGTTCATCGCGAGTCTCCGCGGGGTTCACAATCCCCCCAACTCTCCCCACGCGTGCGCAGGGAGCAGAACCTTGCTCCTCCACGACACCGTGGGCCAGGTTGACAGGGAGTGTTGTGTGGGTCAGTTCGCGCCGTCGATGCGCATCCAGGTGGTCTTGAGTTCGGTGTATTTGTCGAAGGCGTGCAGCGATTTGTCGCGGCCGTTGCCCGACTGCTTCACCCCGCCGAACGGCACGGTGATGTCGTCCTCGTCGTACTGGTTCACATGCACCGTGCCGACCTGCAGCGCGCGCGACACCCGCACCGCGCGGTCGAGGTTGCGGGTCCACACCCCGGCGTGCAGGCCGTAGGTGCTGTCGTTGGCGATCGCCACGGCCTCCGCCTCGGTCTTGAAGCGGATGACCGACAGCACCGGGCCGAAGATTTCCTCCCGTGCGATTTTCATGCTGTTGCGCACGCCGTCGAACACCGTGGGCGCGACATATTGCCCGCCCGTGTCCTGCAGTGCGCGGCAGCCGCCGGTCACGCAGCGCGCCCCTTCGTCGATACCGGCCTGGATGTAGCCCAGCACGGTCTGCGTCTGCGTTTCATCGACCAGCGCACCCAGCACCGTGCTGGCATCGAGCGGGTCGGCGGGGTGGTATTGCGGGGTGAGTGCGGCGAGCTTTTCGACGAAGGCATCGGCGATGCTGTCCTGCACCAGCAGGCGCGACGGCGCGTTGCAGCTTTCGCCCTGGTTGTAGAACATGCTGTCGATCGCGGTGGCGGCGGCGCGGTCGAGATCGTCGAAGTCGGCGAACACGATATTGGCCGATTTGCCACCGAGCTCGTTATACACGCGCTTGAGGTTGCTACGGCTGGCGTATTCGAGCAAGCGCCGACCGGTGCGGGTCGAGCCGGTGAAGCCGATCACGTCCACATCCATGTGCAGCGCCAGCGCCTCGCCAGCCTCATGGCCATAGCCCGGCACGACGTTGAACACACCTTCGGGCAGCCCGGCCTCGAGTGCCAGCTCGGCCAGACGCAGCGCGGTGAGCGGCGATTTTTCCGACGGCTTGAGCACCACGCTGTTGCCCGCAGCCAGCGCCGGGCCGAGTTTCCACGCCGCCATCAGCATGGGATAGTTCCACGGCACGATCGCACCGACCACGCCGACGGGCTGGCGGGTGATCAGCGCTAGCGCGCTGTCGGCGGTGGGGGCGATCTGGTTGTAGACCTTGTCCACCGCTTCGCCGAACCACTGCAGGCAGCGCGCCGTGGCCGGCACGTCGGTGGACAGGCTGTTCCTGATCGGCTTGCCCATGTCCAGGGTTTCGAGCAGCGCCAGCTCGTCGCGCGTGGCGCGCACACGATCGGCGAATGCCACCATCACCTTCTTGCGCGCGGCCGGCGGCTGCCCGGCCCAGCGGCGGTCGTTGAATGCGACGCGGGCGCTGGCCACGGCGCGGTCGATGTCCGCCGCCTTGCCGCGGGCGACGCGGGCGATCACCTTGCCGTCGATCGGCGAAATGCAGTCGAACAGACTGCCGTCCGCCGCATTCCAGCGCCGACCGTCGATGACCATGCGGCCGTCGATGCCGCGCTGGATCAGATCGGCCGCGTGTTGATGCCAGATGCGGTTGAAGTTGTCGGTCATGCGAATCTCCGGGAGAAAAGCAGCCGGTTTTCGGCCGGCCTGTGGGTTGGTCTAAAACGGCAGATCAGTCAGAAACTGACCATCGCCAACGCAGCGAGCAGGTCGTCGCAACAACGCCAGGGCGCCTACTTTTTCACCTTCCCTCGGCTGTCATGAATCCCACGCCGAATTCCTTTGTTTGCTGCGGCTCGGCATCTATCCGCAAGGCCTGCGCCGCCTGCTTGGCGCGTAGACGTTCGCGGCGTGCCATCAACAGGCTGCTCACCGCCACAGCGATGATGACCAGATAGACCGTGATTGCGCCGACCACATTGATGGTCGGGCTCAGGCCCAGCCGGGCGCGCGAGAAAATGACCACCGGCAAGGTGGTACTGCCCGGGCCGGAGAGAAAGGCGGAGATCACCACCTCATCGAGCGACAGCGAAAACGCCAGCAGCCAGGCCGACACCAGGGCCTGCGAAATGGACGGCAGGGTGACCAGCATGAACACCTGGAACGGCCGTGCGCCCAGATCCATCGCCGCTTCCTCGATGGAGCGATCCATTTCCTTCAGCCGCGACTGGACGACCACCGCGGCATACGAGATGGCCATGACGGTGTGGCCGATGAAAATGGTGAAAAAGCCTTTTTGCGGAAAGCCCAGCGCTTTTTGCATACTGACAAAGAACAGCAGCAGCGCCAGTGCGATCACCACCGTGGGCATGACCAGCGGAATGTTGATCATGAAGTTGAGCAGGCCCTTGCCGAAAAAGCGCTGGTAACGCACCAGCGCGAAGGCCGCCAGCGTGCCCAGCAGAACCGACGTGGTGGCGGTGGCCAGTGCCACCTTGAGCGACAGGATCAGGCCGCTGATCACCTCCTGGTCGTGCACCACCGCGCCGTACCACTTGAAGGTCCAGCCGCCCCAGATGGTGACCATGCGCGAGTCGTTGAACGAATACACCACCAGCACCACGATGGGCAGGTAGAGAAACAGGTAGACCAGGATCATCCAGGTCAGCGGCAGTACCGCGTTCTTTTTCATCGCATGCCCTCCAGGCCCCTGGTCTGGTAGCGGTTGAACACCGCAATGGGCAGCAGAATGAGCACGATCATCACAATGGCCACCGCCGAGGCTCGCTGCCAGTCGAGGTTGAGGAAAAACTCGTTCCACATCACCCGGCCGATGTTCAGTGTCGATGGTCCGGCCAGTAGCTCAGGGATGACATATTCCCCCACCGCCGGAATGAACACCAGCAGGCTGCCTGCGACGATGCCCGACCTGGACAGCGGCACCGTGACCAGCCAGAAAGTCTTCAGCGGCGTGGCGCCCAGATCGGCGGCGGCTTCTTCGAGGCGATGATCCATTTTCACCAACGTGGCGTACAGCGGCAGGATCATGAACGGGATGTAGCCATACACCATGCCCACCATGAACGAGAACTCGGTGAACATCATGCGCAGCGGGGTGTGGATGATGCCAGTCCACATCAGCACCTGGTTGACCAGGCCGTTGATGTCGAGCAGGTTTTTCCACGCGTAGATGCGGATCAGGAACGAGGTCCAGAACGGCAGCATCACCAGCATTAGCAGGGCAGGGCGCACCGTGGGCCTGGCGCGGCTGATGAAATACGCAAACGGATAACCGATGACCAGGCACAGCACCGTGGTCAGAGCCGCATACCAAAGCGACGACAGGTAGGTGACGATGTAGAGGCTGTCGCGCACCAGCGCCAGATACGCAGAAAAGCGGATATGGATCTGCAGCGCATCGTTGACATAGCTGACCAGCGGGTCAAAGCCGATACCCAGCGCGTCGGTCTGCGATACGCTGATCTTGAGCAGGATAAAGAACGGCGCGAGCAGAAAGGCCAGCAGCCAGATCTGCGGAATGCCGATCACGACTTTGCGGCCCCAGTTGAAGGGCTTGCGCACCTTGCGCGGCGCGGGGGTGTCGATGCTGCTGGGCATGATCGCCTCCCCTGCCTCAGTCGACGATGACCACTGGCGCATTGGGCGCCCAGTGCGCGGTCACGGGCGTGCCCAGCTCAAAAGGATCGGCATGCCGATCGGCGTTCGACACGGTCACGCGCACGCGGCGCGTGCTCGGCAGCAGCACTTCATAGGCGGTATAGCTGCCCATGTACGAGCGGCCGGATACCGTGCCTTGCACCGCGTTGTAGGGGTGGGTGTGGTGGCCTTGGGTGAGGATCATCTTTTCCGGGCGCAACGCAATGCTCAGCGGCATGTTCAGGGTGCCACTGATGCCGTGGCCAATATGGAACAGCGCATCTTCGGTTTGCACTTCGCAATGGTCGGGTTCGTCGGTGACCAGCCGCCCGTCGAACAGATTGACATTGCCGATGAAGTCGGCAATGAAACGGGATTGCGGGTGCTCGTAGATCTCCATCGGCGTGCCCAGTTGCAGAAACGCGCCATCCTTCATCACCGCGATGCGGTCGGCCATGGTCATCGCCTCCTCCTGGTCGTGGGTGACCATCACGCAGGTCACGCCAACCTTGCGCAGAATGTTGACCAGCTCCAACTGGGTGCGCTCGCGCAGCTTCTTGTCCAGCGCGGCCAGCGGCTCGTCGAGCAAAAGTAGCTTGGGGCGTTTGGCCAGGCTGCGCGCCAGCGCTACGCGCTGCTGCTGCCCGCCGGAGAGTTGGTGCGGTTTGCGCTTGGCATACGGCTTGAGCTGCACGAGGTCGAGCATCTGCTCGACCCGCGCGGCGATGTCAGCCTTGGCCATGCCGTCCCGCCTCAGGCCGAAGGCGATGTTGTCGAACACGGTCAAGTGCGGAAACAGCGCGTACGACTGGAACATCATGTTGATCGGCCGCTCATAGGGCGGCAGCTCGGTGATGTCCTGTCCCTCCAGATAGATGCGGCCGGCGGTCGGGGTTTCGAAACCGCCAAGCATGCGCAGCAGCGTGGACTTGCCGCATCCGCTCGAGCCGAGGAGCGCAAAGATTTCGCCCTGCTCGATGTCGAGATGGATGTCGTTGACCGCGACGATTTCGTCGAAGCGGCGGGTGATGCCGTCGATCCGCAGAAAAGGTTTGGCACTCGGGGTGGGGAGCGTCACGTCGCGAACTCCATCATTCGGTCGAACAGATTGGGTGGGATTGGATTCGGTGAGGTCCTGCAGCACGCGCGGCAGGGCGCGCGCTGCGGCAGCCGGGTCAGAAGTTGTGAATCTTTCTGCTGCGCGGCCCGCTGGCCGCAAAGCGCGGTGCTCGGGCCTCGCCGATCTGGTTGATCTGTCTGGGCCTTGCGCGCCGTGCGCATGGGCAACAGCCCGTTCGCGACGAAATCTTCACAACTTCTCAGATCACAGGCCGGTCTTGAACTTGGTGTACAGACGGGTCACCAGACGACGCTGCTCCGGGGTGTAGACCTTGGGCGGAATCAGCTTGGCCAACATGTCGGGCTTGAGGAACACGAAGTCGTTGTCCCGGATCTTCGGGTCGACGTAGGGCAGCGAGGCCGGCACCGGGTTGGCGTAGGTCACGGTGTTGGTGTCGGCTGCGGCCACCTTAGGCTCGAGCACATAGTTCATCCACTTGTAGGCGTTGTCGATGTTTTTGGCATCGGCGGGAATCGCCATGGTGTCGATGAAAATCACGGCGCCGTGGGTGGGCGGGAACACCTTGATGTTCACCCCATTCTTTGCCGCCTTGGCGCGCGCCGCGGCAATGCCCATGTCACCCGACCAGCCCAGCGACATGCAGATCGAGCCGCTGGCCAGGTCGTTGATATAGCCCGAGGAGGAGAACAGGGTCACGTCCTTGCGCACCTTCTGCACCATCGCAAAGGCTCTTTCGAAATCGGCCGGGTTCTGCGTGTTCTGCGGAATGTGCAGGTAGTTGAACGCGGCCTCCATGATGTCGCCGCCAGAGTCGAGCATGGAAATGCCGCAGGACTTGATCTTGTCGGCGTAGGTCGGATTGAAGACCAGGTCCCACGGGTTGGCCGGCATGGGCGTGGAACCCAGCGCCTTTTCTACCTTGTCGACATTGATGCCCACGGTGGTGTAGCCCCACATCCAGGGAATGAGGTATTTGTTGCCGGGATCGACTTCTGCGAGCTGCTTCATCAGACCCGGGTTGAGATTCTTGTAGTTGGGGATCTTGGACTTGTCCAGCGGGTGCAGCAGGCCGCCCTTGATGTCGATCGCTGCCCAGTTGGACGAGGGCACGACGATGTCGTAACCGGTGTCGCCGGCCACCAGCTTGGCGAACAGGGTTTCGTTGGAATCGAAGGTGTCGTAGCGCACCTTGATGCCGGTTTCCTTTTCGAAGTTGGGCACCGTGGTCGGGGCGATGTAGTCCGACCAGTTGTAGATGTTGAGCACCCCGGCGGCACGCGCCGGTGCAGCCGCGCCGAAGGTCAGAGCCGCAACACTCGCGAGACACGCCGCCAGCAGCTTACCGCTGAACGACTTCTTCTTCTGCAGATTGTGTGACATGAAAACTTCTCAAGTTGTGTGAAGACGAGTGGAAAACGACAGGTGAAACAAACTCCCCTATGCAATTCCCGTGCCAGTATCCAGTGCTGGACTGAGACAAGAATGGCGATTTATACCAATCCCTTGGCTCGTAGGGCAGAAAGTGTGTCATCTAGGCTACGGCGGATGCGGCGAATCATCTCGTCGATCTCGGCATGGGTGATGACCAGCGGCGGGGCGATGATCATGCGCTCCTCGACCGCGCGCATCACCACGCCGTTGTTGAAGCAGTGGTCGCGGCAGAGATAGCCCACGCCTAGATCGGCTGGAAACAGGGTGCGGCTCGCCTTGTCCTTGTACAGCACCATCCCGGCCACCATGCCGAGCGAATCGACATCGCCCACCAGTGGGTGGTCAGCCAGGGTGGCGAACCGCGCCTTTAGGTACGGCGCGGTGTCGGTGGCTACGCGCTCGACTACGTCCTCGTCGCGCAGCGCGCGGACGTTGGCAATTGCCACGGCGCAGCAGGTCGGGTGGCCCGAGTAGGTGAAGCCGTGGTTGAAGTCGCCGCCCTGCTCGATCAGCACCTGGGCCACGCGGTCGCTCACCAGCACCCCGCCCAGCGGCAGATAGCCCGAGGTCACGCCTTTGGCGAAGGTGATCAGGTCAGGGCGAATATTGATGTGCGGATGCTGGCAGCCGAACCAGGTGCCCAGCCGGCCAAAGCCGCAGATCACCTCGTCGGACACCAGCAGGATGCCGTACTTGTCGCAGATGCGCTGGATTTCGGGCCAGTAGCTCGCGGGCGGGATGATGACCCCGCCCGCGCCCTGCACCGGCTCGCCGATGAACGCGGCCACCTTGTCGGCGCCCAGCTCCAGGATCCTGGCTTCCAGCCAGCTTGCCGCGCGCAGGCCGAAGTCGTGCGCGCTTTCGCCCGGCCTGCCGTGCTGCAGCTGGTAGGGCTGGTCGATGTGGGTGATGCCCGGCAGCGGCAGGTCGCCCTGTTCATGCATGCCGCGCATGCCCCCCAGCGATGCGCCGCCCAGGGTGCTGCCGTGATAGGCGTTGTGGCGGCTGATGAGGGTCTTGCGCTGCGGCTGGCCCATCAGATCCCAGTACCGCCGCACCAGGCGGATGACGGTGTCGTTGCCCTCCGATCCGGAACTGGTGAAAAACACATGGTTGAAGCCTGGCGGCGCCACCTGCGGCAGCAGCGCCGCAAGCTCCGTGGCGGGCGCCGTGGTGGTCTTGAAAAAGGCGTTGTAGAACGGCAGGGTCTGCATCTGCCGCATCGCGGCATCGACCAGATCCTGCCGGCCGTAGCCGAGGTTGACGCACCACAGCCCAGACATGCCGTCGATGATCTCGTTGCCGTCCGAATCCCAGATGCGCACGCCCTGGCCGCGCACGATCACGCGGCTGCCTGCGGCGTTCAAGCTCTTGGTGTCGCTGAAGGGGTGCAGGTGATGCGCGGCGTCCTTGGCGCGCAGCGCGGCGGTGTCGAAGGGGGGTAGATCGTTGGGCTTCATGCGCGTCTCCGTCTCGGGGGTGTGTCTGTCGTGCGGGTGAAGCGGTGCGTCAGACATGCAGCAGTAGGTGCTCGCGCTCCCAGGGGCTGATCACCTTCATGAACTCGGCGTACTCGCTCATCTTCACCGCCTTGTAGATGCCGCAAAAGCGCTTGCCCAGCACGGCCTCGACTTCCGGTACCTCGTCGAGCAGGCGCACCGACTCGGACAGGCTTTGCGGCAGCGGTGTGGCGTTCGGTGCCTGATAGGCGTTGCCGGTCATCTCCGGGAGCGCGGCAATCTCGCTCACCATGCCCAGGTAGCCGCATGCCAGGGTGGCCGCCAGTGCGACATAGGGGTTGGCATCGGCGCCGATGACCCGGTTTTCCACGCGGCGGTTCTGCGCATTGGCAAACGGCACGCGGATGCCCACGGTACGGTTGTCCGCGCCCCATTCCACATTGGTCGGCGCCGCGGTGTTGGCCACCAGGCGGCGATACGAGTTCACATACGGCGCAAACAGCGCCATGACGTGCGGGATGTATTTCTGCAAGCCGCCGATGTAGTGGTAGAACAGCTCGGACGCGCTGCCATCGGGCTTGCTGAAAATGTTCTGCCCGGTCTTGCGGTCGACGAGGCTCTGGTGCACATGCATGGCGCTGCCGGGCTCGCCGGCCATGGGCTTGGCCATGAAGGTGGCGAACATGTTGTGCCGCAGCGCCGCCTCGCGCAGGGTGCGCTTGAAGAAAAACACCTTGTCGGCCAGGTTGAGCGGATCGCCGTGCAGGAAGTTGATTTCCATCTGTCCGGCGCCGATTTCGTGAATCAGCGTGTCCACGTCGAGGTCCATCGCCTCGCAGTAGTCGTAGATGTCCTCGAACAGCGGATCGAACTCGTTGACTGCGTCGATGCTGTAGTGTTGGCGCGAGGTTTCGGCGCGGCCGGAGCGGCCGATGGGCGGGCGCAGCGGCTGGTCGGGGTCGGTGTTCTTGTCGACAAGGTAGAACTCGAGCTCGGGCGCCACCACCGGCTGCCAGCCTCTTTCGGCGTAGAGCTTGAGCACGTTCTTCAGCACGGTGCGCGGCGCATAGTCGACTGGCTCGCCGTCCTTGAAGTAGCAGTCGTGGATCACCTGCGCAGTGGGGTCGGTGGCCCAGGGCACGACGCGGGCGGTGCACGGATCGGGCACCAGGTTCATGTCGCGGTCGGTGTCGGCGATCAGGGTCTGCAGGCGTTCATCCTCGGGCCAGTTGCCGGTGACGGTCAAGCCGATGATGCTCTCGGGCAAACGCATGCCGCGGTCTTCGGTGAACTTGCTGCGCGGCAGGATCTTGCCGCGCGCCACCCCGGTGAGGTCGGGCACGAGGCATTCGATCTCGGTGATGCGCTGGCTATTGAGCCAGCCTTCGAGGTCGTTGAAGGTCCAGTACTTGCGGTTGTCGCTGGTGCTGCTCATGGTGAGATTCCAGTGTGCGTTTCCGTGATGATGTCAATGGCCCCGTCCGCTTTGAACGCCAAGGGCGGACGGGTTGTTGCTCAGGCAGCGCACGCCAGCACACCGCCGCGCTTGCGCGCGGCGAACTGCCGGCAGGCGTTGCCGAATGCGGCATAAAGCGCACGTGAGACGGGGTTTTGCGCAGCCTGCCATTCGGGATGCCACTGCACCGCCAGCACGAAGCCGGCATCGCTGCGGTGGGCGGGTTCATAGGTGTAGGCCTCGATCAGCCCGTCCGGTGCATGCGCCTGCGCGACCAGATCGGGGGCGAGGGTCTGGATGCCCTGGCCGTGCAGGCTGTTGACCTCCCAGGAGTCAGTGCCGACGAGAGCCGCAAGCCGCCCGCCGGGCACCGCCTGCACGCGGTGCGCTGGGCCGTACTGCCCGGCCACGTCCTGCGTTTCGTCTTCGCGGTGGTCGGCAAACCCCGAGGTGTTGTGCACCTCCTGCAGCAGAGTGCCGCCCAGCGCGACATTGATTTCCTGAAACCCGCGGCAGATGCCGAACACCGGAATGCCGCGCGCAATGGCAGCGCGGATCAGCGGCAGGGTCGTGGCATCGCGCGCCGGGTCGGCCGGGGACTCGGGATTGCTCAGCGCCTGGCCGTAGTGGTGCGGCTCGATGTTCGACGGCGAGCCGGTTAGCACCAGCCCGTCCAGGTCGTCCAGCACCGCCTCCAGCGGCAGGCTGCTGCCCAGCGACGGCAGCAGCCATGGCATCACGCCAGACAGTGGCAGTAGTGGGTCGACATATTTTTGCGTGACCGTGTAGGTGGGGTGCCCACCGAGCCATTTCAGGTCGGTGGTGACGGCAACGCGCGGCAACGGGGCGGAAAGGGACATGGTCGATGTGGTACGAATTCAGGACAGACGGCAGGACAGGCGGGGGCATACCGGCAGGCACAGACCGCCGATAGCAGCGCATTGCAACATAGGCTGCCCCGGCAGGCCGGTCCGGCACGACCTGGCTTGTGCCCAGCTTTGGTGCGCCACAACACTGCAACACGCTTTCAAGATGACCCGGAAAGTCTGCAAAAGACTAGGGTTTTCCATAGGTTAGGTGGGTTTGATGCTGTCAATTTAGCTGCCGATTGGTACTCTCGGAAGTGCCACTCTTGGGTTTTGCCATGGGGCCAGTATGGCCTGACACATCCTGATGCGACTTCACGCCTTGTCCGAACTTCTGTTCACCGAACTGCAGCGCGAGGCGTCGGATGCCGCCGCAGCCCCGTTGAACAGGCGGCTGTATCTGTCGCTGCGCGGCGCCATCCTGTCCGGCCGCGTCACCGCCGGGGTGCAACTGCCCTCCACCCGCGATCTGGCGCGCGACCTGGGTCTGTCGCGCAACACGGTGATGTCGGCGATCAACCAGCTCACGGCCGAGGGCTACCTGATCGCACGGCAGGGCAGCGGGACCTTCGTTTCTGACACCTTGCCCGAACTCGGGCCGCTGAGCCCGCCTGTGCGCGGACGCAAGCCGACGCCGCTTGCCATTGCGCCGGGCGAATCGCCACGCGAGCTATCGCAGCGCGGCCGTCTGCTCACGGCGCAATCGGGTTGCGCCGAATTCGAGGTGCAGCCGTTTGCGCCGGGCACCATCGAATTTGCGGAATTCCCGATCCAGACCTGGCAGAAGCTACAGGCCAAGTACTGGCGCAGCCTCGACCGCAACCTGCTCGACTACGGGCAGGAAGGCGGCTATATGCCGCTGCGCGCGGCGATCGCGGCTTACCTGAGCCTGTCGCGTTCGGTCCGGGTCACGCCCGAGCAGGTGCTCATCACCTCGGGCACGCAGCAATCGCTCGATCTGGCCGCACGCCTGCTCACCGATCACGGCGACGAAGCCTGGGTAGAAAACCCCTGCTACTGGGGCGCCCGCCGCGCGCTGCAGGCTGCGGGGCTCAGTCTCAAGCCCATCGATGTCGATCCGGAAGGCATGGCCCCTTCGACCGCTGACTGGCAGCAGGGGAGGCCGCGGCTGATCTATGTCACCCCCTCGCACCAATACCCGCTCGGCCATGTGATGAGCCTGCAGCGCCGCCGCGCGCTGCTGCAGTTCTCCGCGCAGCAGCGCTGCTGGATTTTCGAGGACGACTACGACAGCGAATTCCGTTTCGGCGGCCGCCCGTTCGCCAGCTTGCAGGGGCTGGACGAACACGCGCAGGTGCTGTATTCGGGCACTTTTTCCAAGGTGATGTACCCCGGCATCCGCCTGGGCTATCTGGTGGTGCCGACCGATCTGCTGTCCGCGTTCAACACCGGGCTGTACGACCTGTATCGCCCAGGTCAGCTGATGCTGCAGGCGGCGCTGACCGACTTCATCACCGAGGGGCATTTCAACACCCTGATCCGCCGCCTGCGCGTGGCCTACCAGGCACGGCGCGACGAACTGGCGCGACGCATCCAGCGCTGCCTGGGCGATCGGGTGCAGATCTCGGGGCAGGATTCCGGGCTGCATCTGTGCCTGCTGTTTCGCGACCAGGAGGCAGTCGACGATGAGGCCATCGCCCGCGCCGCCGCGGCACAGGGCATGACCGTGCGGCCACTGTCACGCTACTACCTCGGTGCGCCTCGGCGGCGCGGGTTGATCCTAGGCTATGCCTACGTGCCCAATGAGCGCGTGCCACCCTGGGCGCAAAAGCTGTGCGAACTCATCCGCAGTCAGCTGCCGCAATGAGTCACCCCCGCCCGACAGAGCGTGGATTGGGGCAGCAGCCCGCTGCGGCGCAAACGCAAAAACGCCGCTACACCGCCGCGTGCGCCACGCCGGCGAGCTGTTCCATCCGGGCCTTGTCGTTGCGCAGGGTAGCGGCGTCGCCGCTGTAGATGATTTCGCCCTCGGCCAACACGTCAGCGCGGTCGGCCAGTTGCAGCGCGAGAAACGCGTTCTGCTCGACCAGCAGCACGGAAATGCCCTCTTCTTTCATGCGGCCGACCGTGCGCATGACCTCCTGCACGATCACCGGTGCCAGGCCCTGCGACGGCTCATCGAGGATGAGCAGCCTTGGGTTGAGTAGCAGCGCGCGCGCAATGGCCAGCATCTCCTGCTCGCCGCCGGAAAGCCGCCCGCCCTTGCTACTACGACGCTCATGCAAGCGGGGAAACAGCTTGTACACCGCGTCGATCGTCCAGCGCCCCGGGGTTTCTTGCACCACCAGCAGATTCTCGTGCACCGTGAGGTGGCCAAAAATCTTGCGGCCTTCGGGCACATAGCCCACGCCCAAAGACGCGATGCGGTGCGGCGAGGCGCCGGTCATGTCCTGGCCGAAAAACTTGATGCGGCCCTGGCGCGGCGGTGTCAGCCCCATGACCGAGCGCATGGTCGTGGTCTTGCCCGCGCCGTTGCGGCCGAGCAGAGCGACGAGTTCGCCTTCGCCCACGGTCATCGACACACCCTTGAGGATGTGGCTCTTGTCGTAATAGGTGTGAATCGCGTCGAGTTCGAGAACGGCGGTCATGGCTGCTGTGTCCTGTGCATCAGGCGGCCTGCCCGAGATAGGCGGCCTGCACCTTGGCGTTGCGGGAAATGTCGTCGGCGGTGCCTTCGGCCAGCAGGCTGCCGTTGTCGAGCACGGTGATGCGGTCAGCGATGCCGAACACGATCTCCATATCGTGCTCGACGAACAGGATGGTGATGCCCCGGTTCTTGTTGAGGTCGCGGATCAGCGCGGTCATGTGGTGCGTTTCCTCATCGCCCATGCCCGCGGTCGGCTCGTCGAGCAGCAGCAGCCTGGGATTGCGCGACAGGGCGATGCCTACCTCGACCACACGCTGGTCGCCGTGCGACATTTCACCGGTGATGCGATCGGCCTTGCCGTCGAGCTTGACCAGGTGCATCAATTCCTCGACCTGGTCGTCGATGCGCTTGCGCAGCGCGCGGCTCATCCACGGGCGCAGATTCACGCCCTGCGCCACTTCCACGGCGATGCGCAGGTTTTCATATACCGTGAGCGACTGGAAGATTTCGGTGATCTGAAAGGTGCGGATGATGCCGCGCTTGACCAGCTCGGATGGGTTGACGGTCTGAATGGGCTGACCGTCGAACAGAATCTGACCCTCGCTGGGCGGGAAGAATCCGCTGATCAGGTTGAACAGCGTGGTCTTGCCCGCACCGTTGGGACCGATGACTGCGCGCAGCTCGCGCGGCTGCACCGTCAGCGAGACATCGGTCAGCGCCTTGATCGCGCCAAACCGGCGTGAGACGTTGTGCAGCTCGAGCAGGCTCATTTCGTCCCTCCCCTGCGCTGTAAAAAGCCCATGATGCCCAGCGGGAAGAACAGCACCGACAGCACGAAGATCAGGCCGATGACCGACATCCAGTTGTCGGTCACGGTACTGGCGTAGTCGCGCACCAGCACGAAAATCGCCGCGCCCACCAGCGGTCCCCAGAAGCTGCGCATCCCGCCCAGCACCGCGATCACCACCAGATCGCCCGAAAAGGTGTAGTTCAGCGTGTTCGGCGAGGTGAAGTTGTCCAGCAGCGCATTGAGGCCACCTGCCAGCGCGACGATGAAGCCCGACAGCGCAAACGAGATGGCCGCATACCGCTGCACCGGCAGGCCGAGGAAAGTCAGGCGTTTCTGGTTTTCGCGGATTGCCACGAAGGTGTGGCCTAGCGGCGAATTCAGCACGATCCACAGGACCAGCGCGCCCAGTGCAAAGCAGGCGACGACCAGGTAGTAAAAGCCCAGCGAACCCATGGTCCAGTCGAGCCCGGGAAGATGCAGGGTGTGGCGCGAAAATCCGGTCAGGCCGTCGTACCCGCCGGTCACCGCCTGCCAGCGGATGGCGATGAAATAGAACATCTGGCCGATGGCAATGGTGATCATCGCAAAGTAGATGCCGCGCCGGCGCACCGCGATCGGTGCCAGCACCGTGGCGACGATGCCGCCCAGCAGCATGCCACCCAGCAGCGCCAATAGCACGTTGTGCGTCATGTATTTGAGCATCAGCCCCACGCCATACGCGCCCAGGCCGAAGTAGGCGGCATGGCCGAACGACAGCCCCCCTGTATAGCCCAGCAGCAGGTTCAGCCCCATCGCGGCCAGGCCATAGATCAGCACCCGCGAAGCGATATCGTTGTAGCCGCCGACATAGTGCAGCCAGGCCGGGACGGTGAGCAGCACCAGCGCCAAAATCGCGGTGCCAAACCGTTGTTTGCGGGAAGAGGTGTGCATGGCAGGGCGCGGTCGGGTCAAGAGTGAGGCAGGTGCATTCATTCGAACAATCCTTCCTGTCCCATCAGTCCGCGCGGCCGCACCACCAGCATCAGCCCCATGATGAGGTAGATCACTGCCTCGCTCGCCGCGGGAAAATAGGCCGTGGTGATGCCGGAGGCCACGCCGATGATCAACCCGCCCAGCAGCGAGCCCAGCAGCGAGCCCACCCCGCCGACGACGATGGCGACAAAGGCCGGCATCAACAGCCCATCGCCCATGGTCGGGTCCAGGCCGAGCTGCCCGGCGGCCAGAATGCCCGCCACGCCAGCAAACACAATGCCGATGACAAAGTTCGCGGTACGCAGCAGGTAAATGTTCACGCCGAGCGCCGAGACTGTTTCAAGGTCGGCGTTCCCGGCGCGGATGCGAATGCCCAGCCGCGTATAGCGCAACACACCGAACAGCACCGCCGTACCCACCAGCGCCACAGCGACCACGAACAGACGGTAGCCGGTGAGGAAAAAGTAGCTCTGGCTCAGCGGGTGGCCGAGCGCCTCGGGGATGGACAACGGCACACCGATGGCGCCCCAGATGGTGCGGATCATGTCCTGCATGATCAGCGCCAGGCCAAAGGTCAGCAACAGCGAATACAGCGGGTCGCGCCCGTACAGGCGGCGGATGAGCAAGACCTCGACCACCAGGCCCAGCACGCCGGCCAGCAGCGGCGCCACCAATAGCGCGCCCCAGAATCCCAGGTGCGGTTCGAGCGTGTAGGCGAAATACGCCGCCAGCGCCATGAACGCGCCCTGCGCAAAATTGATGGTGTTGTTCAGCCCGAGAATCAGTGCCAGGCCCAGCGCCAGCAGGGCATAGAACGCGCCGGTGATCAGGCCGTTGAAGGTGTTGAAAACCAGAACGATGTTCAAGGCGAAGCCTCCGCAGCGGCAGCAGGATCAGGCGCGAACCCGCCAGCCGACGGGTTCGCCCAGATGCGAAACAGCCCTTCAGGCGTGCGGCAGCACGCAGCCGGTTTCCGATGGCGGCAATGCGATCTTCTCGCCCGGCACGATGGAGCTCACGTCGAACAGATTGGGATAGGTGCCGGTTTGGATGACATGACCGGGGAACATGCCCAACATCAGCTGATGATCTTGCGCCCGGTAGTACACATTGCCCGGCTGCAGCGCGATCTCGGGCGGCAGCGCCAGCCCTTCCATCGCCTTGACCACCTTGGCCGTATCGAGTGACTTGGCCTTTTCCACAGCGAGCCTGATCGCATGCGTGGTGGCATAGCCAAACCACACCCGCGCGGTGGGGTACTCGCCCTTGTGTGCGGCGCTGTAGCGTTTGACAAAGTCGGCCACATGCGGGGTGTTGGGTTGTTTCCAGTACCACTCCATGGTCCACCAGCCATAGCGCGCAGCTTCCGGCAACGCCTGCGCCTGCTCCAGCTCGAACAGCGCACCGCCCACTGCCATGCCTTTGTTGATGCCGAACTGCGCGATCTGCTTCATGCAGTTGACCTGGTCGTTGCCCACCAGCAGCAGGCACAGCACATCGGGTGACTTGGCCTTCACGTCGATCAGGTACGACGAAAAATCGGTCGTGCCCACGGGCACCAGCGCGCCGCCGACCACGGTGCCGCCGACCTTCTTGAGCTGCGTGGTGTAGTCGGCCTGTTCGGACTGGCCAAAGGCATAGTCGGTGGTCAGAAAGTACCACTTTTTGCCGAACTTCTTGTAGAGCGTCTCGAAGTCGCCTGCGGTCAGCATCCAGGTGGTCGAGCAGGTGCGGAAGGTCGTGGTCTTGCATTCCTTGCCGGTCAGGCTGTCGACGTGGCCGCCGGTGCAGACGAACAGCTTGTCATGGCGGTTGGCGAACTGCGACACCGCCAGCGACGACGCCGAGTTGACCGTGCCCATGAGGAAATCCACCTTGTTCTGGCTCACCAGCCGCGCAGCCTTGTCCACCGAGGTGCCGGGGTTGCCCGCGCCATCCTCGACGATGAGCTGCAGCGGCCGGCCCAGGATGCCGCCAGCCTTGTTGATCTCGGCCTCGGCGAGCTGCGCACCCTTGATCTCGCTCTGGCCCAGTGCGGCAAAGGTGCTGGTGATCGGGTCGATCATGCCGATCTTCACCGGTGTCTCGCTCGCTCCCCAGCTGGGCGGCAGCGAGGTACCCAGCAGCGCGGACAGCCCTGCTGCGCCGCCCGCCTTGATCAGCGTGCGGCGATCTATCTGAACCCGATCCAATGCGTCGTCCTTGTCCATGCCTGTCTCCTGTGGTGTCACTGAAATGACCTGTTTTGTGATGCAAGGCGACTATAGGCAGGGCAAATCAAAAGAGATAGGGGACGATCGCGACTCAAGTGCAACGCCATGTAAGCGCCGTGACATCGTGTCAGGACGCGCCAGCGCCTGCGGCAAAAACCTCAGGGTCAACCCGCAAGTACAACGGATTTGTCCATGCTGTTTTGCACGTCCGCGCAGCAATGCAGGCAGGGCCTCGCGGGTTACAGCAGATCGCGCAGCCGGTACCACAACATCCCTAGCACCAGCGCCGGGGTGCGCAGAAAATCGCCGCCCGCAAAGGGCTTGTGGCGCAGCCGGGTGAACAGGTCGAAGCGCTCGGCCTGCCCGGCAATGGTCTGTGCCGCCAGCAGCCCGGCAAGGCCGGTGAGCGCCAGGCCGTGCCCGGAAAAGCCCTGCAGATACAGCACGTCGGGGGCGATGCGGCCGAAGTCCGGTGCGCGGTTCATGGTGATGTCGACAAACCCGCCCCAGGCGTGGGTGATTCTCACGTCTGCGAGCTGCGGATAGACCGCCAGCATACTGCGGCGCATGGCGGCAGCGAGGTTGCGCGGGCTGACGGTGGAGTAGCTCACCCGCCCGCCAAACAGCAGGCGGTCGTCTCCGGTGAGGCGGTAATAGTCGAGTACGAACTGGGTGTCGCACACGCATGCGCGGTTGCGTACCAGCGCCATGGCGCGCTGCTGGCCCAGCGGCTCGGTGGCAATGATGTAGGTGCCTACCGGCATGATGCGCCGCGCCAGCTGCGGCGCCACGGCGCCCAGATGCACATTGCCGGCCAGCAGCACATGGCCTGCGCGCACGCGGCCCCTCGCGGTGCGCACCAGCGCCTTGCCACCGCCGGCCTGTGCCGCCGGCTGGACCGCGATCACCTCGGACTGCTCGTGCAGCACAGCTCCAGCCTGCTGCGCGGCGCGGGCCAGACCCAGGGTGTAGTTCAGCGGGTGCAGATGGCCGCCGAGGTCGTCGAGCACGCTGGCGCAATAACGCGGGCTGGCGATCAGGCTGCGGGTCTGCGCGGTGTCGAACAGCTGCAGATGGGTGTAGCCATAGTCGCGCTGCATGTGCTCGGCCCAGGCCAACAGCGCACGGGCTTTTCTGGGTGTGACCGCCACCGTCATCGCGCCAGGGGTCCAGTCGCAATCGATCGCATACTGTGCGATGCGGCTGCGCAGCAGGTGCAGTGCCTCGAGCGACATGTCCCAGGCCGCGCGCGCCGCGGCGGTGCCGAGCTGGCGCTCGAACGGCGCCATCTCGCTGGCATAGCCCGCCAACACCTGCCCACCGTTGCGCCCCGAGGCGCCCCAGCCGATCTGCCGCCCTTCGAGCAGCACCACCTGCAGTCCACGCTTACGCAACTCGATCGCAGCCGACAGCCCGGCCAGACCGCCACCGACGATGCACACATCGGTGTGCACTTCGCCCAGTAGCGGCGCGTGGCGCGGTGCGCAGTGCGCGGTGTCGATGTAGAACGAGCGCTCGACCAGGGCCTGTGCCTGTCGTTCCAGTCGCATGATGCGAAGCGTCTTCCTTGCTCAACCCGCCGCCGCTACGCGCGCGCACAAGTAGGTCCACACACAATGCGCGGCGATGTTCGCGGTGAGCTCGGCATGGTCGTAGGGCGGTGAGACTTCCACGCAATCCATGCCGACGAAGGGCAGTTGCATCGCGCACAGCTCTTCCAGTAGCGACAGCAGCTGCGCGCTGGTCAGACCGCCGGGTTCGGGTGTGCCGGTGCCGGGTGCGAATGCGGGGTCGAGGCAGTCGATGTCGAGGGTGACATAGACCGGCGCGCCGACCGCAGCCAGCCGCGCGCGAATGTCGGCGGTGATCGGCGCCAGCTGCGACGGACTCTCCAGCCCGCGCAGTTCGCGCGCGGTGATGATCCGGCCGCCGAGGGTGTTGACGTACTCGCGCGCCGCGCGCTCGGCCGCCGAACGGATGCCCACCTGCACCACGCCTTGCGGCACCACCAGCCCCTCCCGCAACGCTTCATACACCCAGGTGCCGTGACCCGATGGTTCGCCGAAATGGTCGGTCCAGGCATCGCAATGCGCATCGAAATGCAGCAGCGCCAGCGGCTGACCGTGCACCACGCGCAGTGCCCGCAGCAGCGACAGAGTGATGGAATGATCGCCGCCCAGCCACACCATGTGCTGCCGCGCGATCAACGGCTGCGCCTGCGCTTGGAGCGCGGCGCGCAGGTCGGCAAGGCCGGTGTTGGGCAGCCGCAGGTCGCCGTGGTCGCACAGCTGCGCTGTGGGCGAGAGATCGAACAGCGGGTGTGTGGCATCGCACAGCATCTGGCTGGCCTGCCGGATCGCGCCGGGGCCGAAGCGGGCGCCGGGGCGGTGGGTCACCGCCCCGTCCCAGGTCACGCCGGCCAGGCCGAAGCGGGTGGCCGGCACTGTCTCGCTGCATGCGGCTGCACCGAGAAACCGTTGCTGCGAGAGGTAGGCAAACGCGTGTCGAACCATGGTGGTGGTTGTGAACGGGCTGAGGCGTTCGGTCACGCCGATGAAGCCTTGCAAGCGGACTGCAGCCTATCTGCAAAATCGCAAGGGCGATAGTGCCACTTTGCCGCCCTGCCGCAGGGCCATTGGCGCCGCTTGCCAAGTTCCGTCGCGTCTTTGCATACTGCAAAAAGGTGTATCTCGACAGGGACGTCGCCATGACCCAGACCGCGATTGCAGCCGACCGCATCGCCCGCTTCCATGCGGCTGAAGCCGCCCGGTTTCTCGATGAACATCCGCGCTGCGCGGCCTTGCATGCGCAGGCGCAGCGCCACTTCCTGTTCGGCGTGCCGCTGCACTGGATGGCCGACGCGCCGTCGCCAGTGCCGCTGTATGTCGACCGAGCGCAGGGCGCGCGGCTGTTCGATGTCGACGGCCATGTGGTGATCGACTTCTGTCTGGGCGATACCGGCGCCATGTTCGGCCACAGCCCGCAGCCGGTCGCGCGCGTGCAGGCGCAGCATGGCGGCGAGGGCGCCACCACCATGCTGCCGTCGACGGTGGCGCTGGAGGTGGCGCAGCTGCTCGAGCGGCGCTTCGGCCTGCCGATGTGGCAGTTCACCGCCAGCGCCAGCGATGCCAACCGCTTCGTGCTGCGCTGGGCGCGGGCGGTCACCGGGCGCAAGCACATCGTGGTGTTCAACGGCTGCTACCACGGCACGGTCGACGACGTGTTCGTCGATCTGGCCGCAGACGGCTCCACCCATGCCCGCCGCAGCCTGCTCGGCCAGGTGCACGACCTGAACGCCACCACCCGTGTGGTCGAGTTCAACGACCTAGACGGCCTACGCGCCGCACTCGCCGCAGGCGATGTGGCCTGCGTGCTCACCGAGCCGGTGCTCACCAACATCGGCATGGTGATGCCCGACCCCGGATTTCTCGACGCGGTGCGCGCACTCACCCGGCAATACGGCACCCTGCTGGTCATCGACGAGACCCACACCATCTCCTGCGGCCCCGGCGGTTATTGCCGCGAACACGGGCTGCAGCCCGATGTGCTCATCCTGGGCAAACCGATTGTCGGCGGCACGCCCGGCGCGGCCTACGGCTTCACTGCCGAGGTCGGCGCACGCATGCAGGCTGTCAAGAGCGCCGCGCCGCCCGGACACTCCGGCATCGGCACCACGCTGTCCGCCGGGCTGCTGACCCTGCGACTGATGCGCGCCATGCTGGCCGAGGTGATGACCGACGCGGCGTATGCGCAGATGTTCGCCATCGCAACCCGGGTGGCAAACGGCCTGGAAACCATCATTGCGCGCCATGGTTTGCCGTGGACCGTCACGCGCATCGGTGCGCGCTGCGAAGTGCAGTTCGCGCCGACCCGCCCGCGCAACGGCAGCCAAGCCCGCGCCGGCTTCGACGACGCGCTGGAATCTGCATTGCAGCTCGCACTGCTCAACCGCGGCGTGCTGCTCACGCCGTTTCACAACATGGTGCTGGCCAGCCCGGCGCACACCGCCGAAGACGCCGAGACCTTGATCCGCGCCTTCGATGCAACCCTCACCGCGTTGCGCAGCGCCTGAACCCGCGCCCGACCCGTGGAGTTCAGGGCTTGATGTAGGCGAACCCGGCGTGCTCGAGCTGCATGATGCGTGCCACGCCAGCCGGCACGATCACCGCCTGCGGCACCAGCACAGGCAGGTGGCCGAGCTTTTTCGCCATGCCTTCCATGGTGTTGTGGCAAGCGTCGAATTCCACGCCTTCGGCGTTTTCTGCGGCGATGCGCTGGGCCACTGGGCTGTCTTTGAGCAGCATCAGCAAGCCGGGGCCGTAGGCCACGACCACCACCCGCACCTTTTCCTGACCGAAATAATCGAGCAGGTTTTGCGCGTTGTTAAGGACGAGTTGCCAGCGCTCGATGCTGTTGTCGCTGACCTGTAGCACTACCTTGTGCTCGGCGAATGGCAGGTCGTGGATGAATGTCGGCTTGTCGAACTCGAAGTTCTGGAGCATCGACGGGTTGGCAGCCTGTGCCAGCCCGCTGCCCAGCAGACCGAGCAGCAGGGCCAAAGCGCCAGCGCGCAGGCGCAGCAACACGACAGCCATGGTGTGAGTTTGCATGTGGGTCTCCTCGATTTTGGTGGAAACTAAGTTTTAGCACCCCGATCCCAGCGGGATGCAGCAATTTGTATCGTCTGGCGACGGATCAGAAATGCACGATCGGCAGCTCGCGCTGCACCCATTCATTCATGCCGCCGGGATATTCACGCAGGCCCTTCTTGCCCAGGATGCGGTCGACGACGAACCAGGCACCCGCCGCGTACTGTCCGGTGTTGCAGTAGATGATGCCCGGTGCGAGCCGGTGCACACCTGCGCCAGCCAACACCTTGCGATACACATGCGCCGACAGAAAACGCCATGAGCCGTCATCCGCATTGCGGTAGAACAGCTCGGCCGGCAGCGCCGTGCTGCCCGCCAGCCTGCCCCCGACCGGGATGACCGGCGTGTGCTCCAACCCAGCAAACTGCGCCAGCGGGCGGGCATCGAGCAGCAGTTTGTGCGCGCGCTGCGCCGCCTGCACCTCGGCGTTCGTCGCCAGCAGTGCCGGATTGGGTTCTTTGGCCTGCCATTTGCTCGACTGCATCGGCGCAATGGCATCGGTATCCACCTCATACCCGGCGGCAATCCAGGCGTGCATGCCGCCGTTGAGAATGGCGATGCTGTCGGCCGGCACGCCGAACACCTGCAATTCCCAGGCGAAGAACGCCGCCTCTTGCAGCGAAGTGGCGTCGTCCCCGGTGGGCACGATGACGATGGGTTTGTCTGGCTGGAGTTGCACGGCCTGCATGCTCTGCTCGAACTCCTTGGCCGTCGGCAGCATGAAGTCGATGGTCTTGCCGTCGATCACATGCTTGTCCCGCAGTCCCCAGAAGTTGACCGACAGCGCATCTGGGATATGCCCGCCGACCTCGTCGAGCACCTTGTGTCCCTTGACCGTGCTGAACTTTGGATCGTTGGTCAGCGAATTGAGGTTGTCGCGGATGTCGACGATCTGCACCTCCTGGGCATGCGCGTGCAGCCAGGGTGGCGTCACCAGCGGCCCGGGCAGCACCGCTGCCTGCGCCAGACCCACCCCCGCTGCCAGCAGCAGCGCACCCAGCCAGCCTTTGGCTGGGCCCATGTCCAATCGTTTCATGCCCTCCTCCTTGTTGTGATGAAACCGGCGGGCGATTATGGACTGAGCGGGATCAGCGACAACAGGGATTTGTTTGGTTGACAGTCATCGAAATTTTCGATGGACGCCTGGCAGGCAGTTCAGCTCTGCACCAGCCGTTTGGACTTGGCGATGGACAGCAGCATGCCCGCGCCCAGCATCAGGGTGATCAGCGCAGTGCCGCCATAGCTGATGAACGGCAATGGCACCCCGACCACCGGCAGGATGCCCGAAACCATGCCCATGTTGACGAAGGCATAGATGAAAAAGATCATGGTGATGGACGCCGCGAGCAGCCGTGAGAACAGCGTGGGGGCGCCTGCGGCGATCACCAGCCCGCGCAGGATCAAAAAAGTGTAGGCCGCCAGCAACACCAGATTGCCGGCCAGCCCCCATTCCTCGGCCAGCACCGAGAACACGAAATCGGTGTGCGACTCGGGCACGAAGTTCAGATGCGCCTGCGTGCCACGCAGATAGCCCTGGCCGAACACGCCGCCCGAGCCGATGGCGATCATGCTCTGGATGATGTTGAAGCCCTTACCCAGCGGGTCGCTTTGCGGGTCGAGCAGCATCAACAGACGCTGGCGCTGATAGTCGTGCATGAAATGCCACAGCACCGGCGCGCTCGCCGCCGCCAGCGCCAGCAGCAGCGCGATGACCCGCCACGACAGCCCGGCAAAAAAGATCACGAACGCCCCGGTGAACAGCACGAGCAGTGCGGTGCCGAGGTCGGGCTGTCTGGCAATGAGCGCCACCGGCAGCAGCAGGATGGCCGCGGCGATGACAAAGTCCTTCAGTCGGATCTGGCCCTCGCGCTTCTGGAAATACCATGCCAGCATGAGCGGTACGGCGATTTTCATCACCTCAGACGGCTGCACCACGGTCACGCCCAGGTCGAGCCAGCGCCGCGCGCCCTTGCGCACCAGGCCGAACATCGCGGTCGCCAGCAGCAGGGCAATGCCCGCGGTGTAGATCGGCACGGCGATCTGCATCAAGCGGTGCGGCGGCACCTGTGCCACGACGAACAGCACCACAAAGCCGATGGCCAGATTGCGCAGATGATCGGCAAACGGCACATGCGCATCTTGCAGGGCGGAGAACAGCACGATGCAGCCGATGGCCACCAGCCACAGCAGTGCGGCGAGCAGTGGGCCGTCGAAGCCGGTGAGATACGGGCGCAGGCGCCGCCATAACGGCGGACGCCCAAAGCTTGCATTCATAGCCGGACTCCTTCCGATGCGTCGCTGACATCGGGCCGCGCGCCAAAGCGGGTGAACAGCGGCGCGCGCAGCTCGGCGGCGCAGGCGACGCGCAGGTGATTGCCCAGCGCATCTGGGTCGAAGGCGGTGGGGCTGGCCTGGGCCGCAGAGGATGCCGCAGGTGCGGCTGCCGTGGCTGCACCCGCAGGCGCGGAGGCTGCAGCGGCGGGCGGCGGCTTGGCGCCGGGGATCGGCGGCACACCTTCGCGCTGCCCGGCGTAGGTGAACTGCACCGGCTGCGGCCGAGTGCCGCTGATTTTCTCGATCTCGTCGTCGCTAGGATAGAGTCCGAGCAGGTGGTAATCAAGTGCCTTGCGTGCAATCGGCGCCGCCGCCATGCCGCCGAAACCGGCGTTCTCGACGATCATCGCTAGCGCGATCACTGGGTTCTCCGCCGGGGCGTAAACCGTGTAGAGTGCATGGTCGCGCAGGTGGTGCGCCACGTCCTTGGCGTCGTAGGTCTGGTTCTGGCCGACGGTGAACACCTGCGCGGTGCCGGTCTTGCCTGCGCTGGTGTAGGGCGCGCCCTTGAACGCATCTGCCGCGGTGCCGCCGGTCTGGTTGACCGCGATCATGCCGTCGTGCACCACCTGCCAGTACGCCGGGTGCATGTCGACGCGCTCGGCCACCGGCGCATGGACCGGAGTGAAGCGGCGCGTGGCCATGTCCTCGATCGCGCGCACCACGCGCGGCGCATAGCGCGTGCCCTGATTGGCCAGGGTGGACAGCGCCGTGGCCATCTGCAGCGGGGTGAAGGTGTTGTAGCCCTGGCCGATGCCCAAGCTGATGGTGTCGCCCGGATACCAGACCTTCTGCGCCGGGGCGCGAAACGCCTTGCGCTTCCAGGCCCGCGAGGGCAGCACGCCCCTGGCCTCGCCGAGCAGGTCGATGCCGGTGACCTCGCCAAAGCCAAAGCGCTGCGTCCAGCGGGCCATGCCGTCCACACCCCAGTCATGCGCCAGCATGTAGAAGTACACATCGCACGACACCTGGATCGCCTTGCGCATGTCGACGATACCGTGGCCGCCCGGCACGTCGTCGCGGAAGCGGTGGCCGGCGAACAGGAAGAAACCGGGATCGCGGAAACTCCACTGCGCGGTGCGGATGCCCTCGGTCAGCGCGCCCAGCGCCAGATAGGGCTTGTAGGTCGAGCCCGGCGGAAAGGTGCCGCGCAGCGCGCGGTTGAGCAGCGGCCTGTCGGGCGAGGTGTTGAGCGCGTCCCAGTTGGCCTGATCGATGCCGTCGACGAATAGATTGGGGTCGAAGGTCGGCATCGACACGAAGGCCAACACCTCCCCATTGCGCGGGTCGATGGCCACGCAGGCGCCGCGCCGCTTGCCGTACAGGTCTTCGATGAGCTTCTGCAGCCGGATGTCCACCCCCAGCACCAGGTTCTGTCCCGGCGTGGCCGGCACGGTCTTGATCTTGCGCACCGGACGGCCGGCGGCGTTGACCTCCACCTCCTCATAGCCGGTGATGCCATGCAGCTGCTTTTCATACGCCTGCTCCACCCCGAGCTTGCCGATGTGGTCGGTGCCGAGGTAGTTGCTCGCGTCGTCGCTGTCGTCGATGCGCTGCTGCTCGGCCTGGTTGATGCGGCCGACATACCCCAGCAGATGACAGCCCAGCGCACCCAGCGGATAGCTGCGGAACAGCCGCGCCCGCACGTTCACCCCGGGAAAGCGGAATCGCTGCGCCATGACCCGTGCGACCTGGTCGTCGGTGAGTTTGTTCAGGATGGGCAGCGATTCGAACCGCCGCGACTGCGCCAGCAGATTGTTGAACCGGCGCTCGTCGTATGCGGTGATCGGCACCAGCGCCTTGAGCGCATCGATGGTCTGTTGCAGCGTGCCCTGGACCTTCGACGGCGTGATCTCCAGGGTATAGGCCGCGTAGTTGCTCGCCAGGATGATGCCGTTGCGGTCGAGGATCAGCCCGCGCTGCGGCGGAATCGGCACCAGCGCGATGCGGTTGTCCTGCGCCTGCGTGGAGTATTGCCGGTGCCGCACCACCTGCAGCCACAGCCAGCGCCCGACCAGCAGCGCAAAGCTGAGCACCACCGCTGCGCCGGCCAGGATCAGGCGACGGCGAAAGCGAAACAGCTCGCGTTCGATGTTGCGCAGTTCGTTCATCGCAGGGCGGGTGCAGACGACTTTGGAGCAGCGGCAGCGGGCAAGGTTCAGCGCGGCTTAGCTACAGCGGGCGGTTGCGGTCGGCGTCGGGTGCGCGGCGCTGCGGTGCCAGCAGCAGCCAGGACAGCGGCGGCCACAGCGCTGCCTGCAACAGCGGGGCGAGTAGGAACCCCCAGCCGGGAAAGCTCCCGCCCGACCACATGCCCACCAACAGCCACAATCCCTGCGCGGCGACGAACAGCGGCAGCACCTGCAGCGCCTGCTGCAGCGGCGAGAACCACAGCAGACGCCGGTGCAGGCTGATGGCGAAATAGCTCAGCACGGTGTAGATCAACGCATGCTGACCGAGCACTGCACCCTGCTGCACATCGACCATCAAGCCCAGCACGAAGGCCACGGTCATGCCCACGCGGCGCGGCTGATGCACATTCCAGAACACCAGGGTTAGCGCGACGAAGTCCGGCATCCAGCCCAGCCGCCCCAGGGGCACAAAGTCCAGAAGCAGCGCAATCAGTAGGGTCAGCGCGATGAACCACGGCTTGACCGGCAGCAGCAGCACTTCGCGCGGCCCGCCGGCCGGCGCACGGGCGGCAGGCATGGCGGAGCGGGTGGGGCGGCGGCGCAGCATGAAGAGCCGACAGGTCGCGTTCAACGCCCGCGTCCCGTCGCAGGGGCCGAGGCAGCCTGCGGCTTGTGCCGCGCCCCGGCGGACCTGGCGACTTGCGCGGGCGGCGCGGGCACTAGCGGGGTCAGCGGCTTGAGCACCAGCACATGCCGGCCACCCTCTACATCGGCCAGAGGCGCGCAGATCACCCGGGCAAACGCGGTGTCGCGTTGGCGTACCACGGCGATGACCCGCGCCACGCGCAGCCCGGCGGGGTAGATACCGTCGACGCCGCTGGTCACCAGCACATCGCCCACTCGCACATCGGCTGAAGCCGGCATCCAGCGCAGCTCCAGCCCGCCCTGGCCAAGTCCCGGATCGCCGTACAGCACCCCGCGCTCGCCGGTGCGCTGGTTCTGTACCGGCACCGCCGCGTCGCGGTCGGTGATGAGGGTGACTTCGGCGCTCCACGGATAGTCGCGCGTGACCTGCCCGAGCAGGCCGGTTTCGTCGATCACCGGCGCGCCCAGTTCCACCCCCTGCAGGCTGCCGCGGTCGATCACCACGGTGCGGTTGAATGGATCGCTGGCCTGCGCGCTGATCTGCGCCGCCACCGCGCTGGGCGGCATGCTTTGCTGCAGATGCAGCAACGCGCGCAGGCGGTCGTTCTCCGCCCGCAGCTGCGCGGCCATCTGCGCCTGCAGCGACAGCGCCACATTGGCCTGCTGCAGCCGGCTGATCTCACGCTGCGACTGCACCGGCGACTGCAGATAGCCGCTGATGTTGCGCGCCCAGTCCACCGGCGCCTGCGCCGCCCGCTGCAGCGGATAGACTGCCACCGCCAGCCCTTGACGCAGTCGTGGTGTGACCTGAAAGCGTGCATCCAGTGCCATCAGCAGCACCGCCAGCGCAGAAAACAACAGCAGCCGCGTGAGCGCAGATGGCCCCTGCCGGAAAAACGGCGGCGGAGAGCGCTCGAGGGTGCCGTAGGCCATGAGGTCGAAGGTGAACTGCGTGCAGATCACCCGACATGCCGCAGCCGGGCCTACGCAGTGGGCGCGGCTGCGGCAAGCGGGTTATTCGGAGGTGAAAATGGTGCCCAGGCGGTCCATGCGTTCCAGCGCCATGCCGCTGCCGCGCGCCACACAGGTCAGCGGCTCCTCGGCCACCAGCACCGGCAACCCGGTTTCCTCGGCAAGCAGCCGGTCCAGGTCGCGCAGTAGCGCGCCGCCGCCGGTGAGCATCATGCCGCGCTCGGCAATGTCGGCGCCAAGCTCGGGCGGGGTCTGCTCAAGCGCGTTTTTCACCGCCGAGACGATCTGGTTGAGCGGATCGGTCAGCGCTTCGAGGATTTCGTTACTGGAAATGGTGAAGCTGCGCGGCACGCCCTCGGACAGGTTGCGGCCCTTGACCTCCATCTCTTTGACCTCGCTGCCGGGGAAGGCCGAACCGATCTGCTTCTTGATGGCCTCGGCCGTGGGTTCGCCAATCAGCATGCCGTAGTTGCGACGGATGTAGTTGATGATCGCTTCGTCGAACTTGTCGCCTCCCACGCGCACACTGCCCTTGTAGACGGTGCCGCCCAGCGAGATCACGCCGACCTCGGTGGTGCCGCCGCCGATGTCCACGATCATCGAGCCAGTGGCTTCCGACACCGGAAGCCCGGCGCCGATCGCCGCGGCCATGGGCTCCTCGATCAGGTACACCTCGCTGGCGCCGGCGCCCAGTGCCGACTCGCGGATCGCGCGGCGTTCGACCTGGGTCGAGCCGCACGGCACGCAGATGATGATGCGCGGGCTGGGGCGCAGCAACTTGGTGTCGTGCGCCATTTTGATGAACTGCTTGAGCATCTGCTCGGTGACGGTGAAGTCGGCGATCACGCCGTCCTTCATCGGCCGGATGGCCTCGATATTGCCAGGCACCTTGCCGAGCATCTGCTTGGCCTCGCGGCCGACGGCCTGGATGGTTTTCTTGCCGCTCGGGCCGCCTTCGTGGCGGATCGCGACGACCGACGGCTCGTCGAGCACGACGCCTTTGCCGCGCACATAGATCAGGGTGTTGGCGGTGCCGAGGTCGATCGCCAGATCCGTCGAAAAATACTGCCGGAATTTTCGGAACATGGAATGTGGGGCGCCAGCCGTGGGCCAGGCTTGCTGATGATGTGTGAAAAAAGCAACAAACGGACTTGATTTTTCTGACAAATCCCTTGCGCCAAATCACAGCATCATAACCGATGCATGTGCATAAAATGCCTTTTCCTCAGCGTGCCGCAAGGGTCTGGGCTGCGTGCCGGCCCGGCAGTCGGGCGGCTTCCCCTGCAGTACTTCTGCTCGATCACTGTCCCCCCAACATGTCCCTGTCCCTCCCTGATATCGACCGCCTGGCGCAGCTCGCCCGGCTGGATCTCTCCGCCAGTGAACGCGAACACATGCTGACTGACCTGAACGCGTTCTTTGCCGTGGTCGAGCAAATGCGCGCGGTGCCGACCGAGGGCGTCGAGCCGCTGGCGCATCCGCTGTCTGCGGTGCAGGACATGCCGCTGCGGCTGCGCGACGACGTCGTCACCGAGGGCGACATCCGCGACGCCGCGATGCGCAACGCGCCCGACGCGCAGGACGGGCTGTTCCTCGTGCCGAGGGTGGTGGAATGAGCGCGACTTCCAACGATGTCGTCACTGCCGACCTGCGCACCCAGTGCGCCGCACTCGCCGCCAGGCAGGTGTCGAGCGTCGAACTCACCCGCGCCGCGCTCGACCGCATCGAGGCCCACACCGATCTGGGTGCGTTCCTGCATGTCGATGCCGAGGGGGCGCTGCAGGCTGCGCGCGCTGCCGACGCTGCCCGCGCCGCAGGCGATACCCGGCTGCTCCTTGGTGTGCCGCTGGCGCACAAGGACGTGTTCGTCACCCGCGCGATGCCCGCCACCGCAGGCTCACGCATGCTGCAGGGCTATATCAGCCCGTTCGATGCCACGGTGGTCGCCCGCCTGGGAGCCGGGGCCGACGGCTTTGACGGCGCCGGCATGGTCACGGTCGGCAAGACCAATATGGACGAGTTCGCGATGGGCTCGGCCAACGAAAACTCCGCCTACGGCCCGGTGCGCAACCCCTGGGATGCGGATGCCATTGCCGGTGGCTCCAGCGGCGGCTCGGCCGCGGCGGTCGCCGCGCGGCTGGTGGCTGCCGCCACCGGCACTGACACCGGTGGCTCGATCCGCCAGCCCGCGGCGATGTGTGGCATCACCGGTATTAAGCCGACCTACGGTCTGTGCTCGCGCTACGGGATGATCGCCTTCGCCTCCAGCCTTGACCAGGCCGGGCCGATGGCGCAGACCGCCTGGGACTGCGCCGCGCTGCTGTCGGCAATGGTCGGGTTCGACCCGCGCGACGCCACCAGTATCGATCGCCCGGTTCCCGACTATGTCGCCCAGATCGATGCGCTCCTGCCCGGCGCCACCGCTGCGCAGCCGCTGGCCGGGCTGCGCATCGGCCTGCCGCGCGAGTATTTCGGCGCTGGGCTGGCCGCCGATGTCGAAGCCGCGGTGCGCGCCGCGCTCGCCGAGCTCGAGCGCCTGGGCGCGATGCTGGTGGAGGTATCGCTGCCGCGCACCGAACTGTCGATCCCGGCTTACTACATCATCGCCCCGGCCGAGGCCAGCTCCAACCTCAGCCGCTTCGACGGCGTACGCTTTGGCCACCGCGCCGCGCAGTACCGTGATCTGGCCGAGATGTACGCCAAAAGCCGCGCCGAGGGCTTCGGCCCCGAGGTCAAGCGCCGCATCATGATCGGCACCTATGTGCTGTCGCATGGCTATTACGACGCCTACTACCTGCAGGCGCAGAAAATCCGCCGCCTAATCGCCGACGACTTCGCCCGCGCCTTTACCCAGTGCGACCTGATCGCCGGGCCGGTGTCGCCCACCGTGGCCTGGAACCGCGGCGACAAGGCCGACCCGCTAGCCAACTACCTGGCCGACATCTACACCCTGTCGGCCAGCCTGGCCGGGCTGCCTGGGATGAGCGTGCCCGCAGGCTTTGGCGCCGGCGCCAACGTCCGCCGCCCGGTGGGCTTGCAACTCATCGGTGCGCATTTCAGCGAAAGTCTGCTGCTGCAGGTCGCGCACCAGTACCAGCAGGTCACCGACTGGCATCGGCGCAGCCCGGTGTGACGCGATGGACTGGCACACCTGGCTGACTTTCTTTGCCGCAAGCTGGCTGATCAGCCTGTCGCCAGGGGCGGGGGCGATTGCCTGCATGACCGCCGGGCTGCGTTTTGGCTGGCGGCTGGGGGTGTGGAACGTCCTTGGCCTGCAACTGGGCATTGCCGCGATTCTGATGGTGGTGGCTGCGGGACTGGGCGCGCTGCTGGCGGCGAGCGAGGCTGCATTCAGCGTCATCAAATGGTTCGGCGTGGCCTATCTGCTGTGGCTGGGCGTGCAGCAATGGCGCGCCCCGGCGCAGGGTGTGCTCGAGGCCGACGGCGATGCGAAAAGCGCACCGCCGCCCAGCCGCAAGCAGCTCGTGCTGCGCGGTTTTCTGATCAACGCGAGCAATCCCAAGGGTCTGGTGTTCATGCTGGCGGTGCTGCCGCAGTTCATTGATCCGGCCCGGCCGCAGTTGCCGCAATATCTGCTGTGCGGGCTGTCCTTGTTCATCACCGACATCGTGGTGATGAACGGCTACACCCTGCTGGCCGCGCGCGTGCTGCGCGCTCTGCGCACACCGCAGCATCAGCGCTGGCTGCAGCGCGGCTTTGGTGCCCTGTTCATTGGCGCCGCGCTGCTGCTGTCGGCGTTTCGCCGCTCACACTGAGGAATCGCAATATGTCATGGGAAGTGGTCATCGGGCTGGAGACCCATGTGCAGCTCTCCACCCGGTCCAAGATGTTTTCCGCCGCGTCCACGGCGTTTGGCGCGCCGCCCAACACCCAGGCTTGCGCGGTCGATCTGGCGCTGCCCGGGGTGCTGCCGGTGGCCAACCGGGCGGCGGTGGAGCGGGCGATCCGGCTGGGTCTGGCGCTGGGCGCCACCATCGCGCCGCGCTCGGTGTTCGCGCGCAAGAATTACTTTTATCCCGACCTGCCCAAGGGCTACCAGATCAGCCAGTATGAAATCCCCGTGGTGCAGGGCGGGGTGGTCGAGTTTGTCGTGGATGGCAAGTCACACCGTCTGCGCCTGACCCGCGCCCACCTGGAAGAAGACGCGGGCAAGTCGCTGCACGAAGTCGGGTTGTTCGACCGGGCGGGCAATCCGGCCAGCGGCATCGACCTCAACCGCGCGGGCACACCGCTACTCGAAGTCGTCACCGAACCCGAGTTGCGCAGCGCCCGCGAAGCGGCCGAATACGCCCGCGCGCTGCATGCACTGGTGGTGTGGCTGGACATTTGCGACGGCAACCTGCAGGAAGGCTCGTTTCGCTGCGATGCCAACGTCTCGGTGCGTCGCCACGGCGAACCCTTGGGCACGCGCTGCGAGATCAAGAATCTCAACAGCTTTCGCTTTCTGGAGAAGGCGATCGAATTCGAGGCACGGCGCCAGATCGAGCTCATCGAAGACGGCGGCAAGGTGGTGCAGGAAACCCGGCTGTTCGACCCGGACAAGGGCGAGACCCGCACCATGCGCACCAAGGAAGACGCGCATGACTACCGCTATTTCCCCGACCCCGATCTGCCGCCGCTGGTCATCTCGGCGGAGTGGATCGAGCAGGTGCGCGCCTCCATGCCCGAGCTGCCCGGCCAGATGGCCGAGCGCCTCCAGCGCACGCACGGCCTGAGCGCCGAGGCGGCCGCGCAGATGACCCAAACCCGCGCGCACGCCGCCTACTTCGAGGCCTGCGTGGCCACGGGTGCAGCACCCAAGCTGGCCGCCAACTGGATCATGGGTGAACTCGCCGCGCAGCTCAACCGCGACGAGCGCGACATCGGCGACAGCCCGGTCCGCGCGGCGCAGCTTGCCGCACTGACGCGCCGCATCGACGACGGCACACTGTCGAGCAAGACTGCCAAGGACGTGTTCGGTGCGCTGTGGGCGGGCGAGCATGAGGGCGATGTCGATGCCATCATCGCCGCACGCGGTCTGGCGCAGGTCAACGACAGCGCCGCACTGCAGGCCGCGGTCGACGCCGTGCTTGCGGCCAATCCGAAGAACGTCGCGGAATACCGCGCCGGCAAGGACAAGGCGCTCAACGCCCTGATCGGCCAGGTGATGAAGGCCACTGGCGGCCGCGCCAACCCGCAGCAGGTCAGCGAACTGCTGCGCAAGGCGGTGGGCTGAGCAAAACTATCCCTCGACACTTCCCGCCACGCTGCGCGCGTGGGACGTGAATACATTTTGTGCCAGCCGCATCGTCGGGCACTGTGTTAGGGTCAGGCTATCCGATCCACGACCCAGTTGGTGTGTCCCGATGCGCCGGTTTGCCCTGTTTCCCCGCCCGTTTCTCACCCTATTGCTCGGTGCCGCGCTGGCCTGCAGCGCCGCTGCCCAGACCGCTCCGCTGCAGCAGGCCCAGGCGCTGCTCGACGCCGGGCAATTCCACCAGGCCGACCAAATCATCGCCCAGGCGCTTGCGGCGCAGCCACAGTCCGCCCAGGCGCACTATCTGGATGCCAGGCTGCTGGCGCGCGAGGGCAAGTGGCCGCTGGCCGAGAAGGAGCTGGAGCAGGCACGCCGGCTGGACCCGGCGCTGTCATTTGCACCGCCGCAGCAGGTGCAGAGCCTGACACAGTCCATCCTCGAGCAGCGCTGGAAAACCCCCGCCGGCCTTGCCGGCGACGGGCAGGCTGCGCTGGCCGCACTGTTCGTGCTGATTTCGGGCTATCTGATCGTCAGTGTCGTGCGCAGCCGGGGGCGACGCTCCGGTTGAGTATTGCCGCCGGCTTCAGTACGCATGCTCCGCGTCGGGGTCGATCTTGCCGCGGAACACGATGTATTGATAGACGTTGTAGGTGATCATTACCGGAATCAACAGGCCGATGCCCAGCAACATGAACACCAGGGTGCTGCTGTCCGAGGCGGCCTGATCGATGGTGACCGAGCCGGGCACGATATACGGATACCAGGTCGCGGCCAGCCCAGCGAAGGAGAACAGGAAGATCATCATGGTCCAGACGAACGGCGCCACTTCGGCCTGCCGCTTGAGCGCACGCAGCAGCATCACGAAGCTGAACACGGCCAGCGCCGGCAACAGGGCGAAAAAGTAGATGTTGGGCGTGGTCAACCAGCGGGCGAAGATCTGCGGGAACTGCAGCGGCGTCCATACCGTGACCACGGCACCGACCGCCAGCATGATCCAGGCGAGCAACTGGCCGCGCCGGTAGCAGCCGGCCTGGATGTCGTCCTTGGTCTTGATGATCAGATAGGTTGAGCCGAGCATCGAATACCCGGCCACCACGCCGAGCGCCACGATCAGGCTGAACGGCGAGAGCCAGTCCCACACACTGCCGACGAACACGCCGTTTTCCACCCGCACGCCGTTGAGCAACCCACCCAGCGCAAACCCCTGGGCAATGGCCGACAGCAGGCTGCCGACCCCGAACATCGCCCCCCAGAAGGTCTTGCGCCGAGACAGCTCGTGGAACTCGAACGACACCCCGCGCAGCATGAAGCCCAGCAGCATCAGGATGATGGGGATGTACAGCCCGTGCAGCACCGTGCCGTAGGCCAGCGGGAACGCGCCGAACAGCGTACCGCCGATGACCACCAGCCAGGTCTCGTTGGCGTCCCAAATACTGCCCAGGCTGGCCATCATCACCTTGCGGCGCCGCTCGCCGACGAACAGCGACAGCACGCCCACGCCGAGGTCGAAGCCATCGAGCACCACATAAAACACCATGAACAGGCCGATGATCAGGAACCAAACCGTGGCGAGGATGTGATGCAGTTCCTGCGGGTTGTTGAGGTCCATGTCACTGTCCTCCTTCGACCGCAAGCTTGGTGCTCACTGCAGCGGGTGCCGCCGCAGGGGTGAACGGCACAGGCTTGGGCGCGGCAGGGGCAACCGGTTGCCCCTTGACACCGGGCGGGTGCGGCGGCGGCTCGAAGCTCGGACCCTTGCGAATGGTGCGAACCATGAACACCAGCGCGGCCACGCCGATCACCCCATAGAACAGCATGTACATCACGAACGACCACAGCACCGTGCTTGCCGGCAGATTGCTCACCCCTTCGCTGGTGCGCATCATGCCGTAGACGATCCACGGCTGGCGGCCGACCTCGCGCGTCATCCAGCCGGCCTCCACTGCGGCGTATATGGCGGGAATCGCCAGCAGCCAGCCGCGCAGCAGCCATTTGTTTTCGCTGATGCGCGCAGCAGTCATGCGTTCACGCCTGCGCCAAAGCATCCATAGCGTCCACAATGCCATGACCGCCACGAACACCCCGGCAGCCACCATCAAGCGGAAGGCGTAGAACGGAATCCACACCGGCGGCTGGTCCTGCGGCTTGAAGTCGGTGAGCCCCACCACCTTGCCGGTGGGGGAGTGGGTCACGATCAGGCTGAGCGCGTCCGGGATTTCCAGCGCCCAGTCGTTTTTTTGCGCTTTCTGGTTGGGAATGGCCAGCAGCGCCCACGGTGCGCCTTCACCCGGCTTGTTGGTGTGCCAGTGCGCTTCGATCGCAGCCAGCTTGGCCGGCTGGGTTTCGGCTAGCGCGCCGCCGGCGGAGTCGCCGATGAATATCTGCAGCGGCGCGACGATGCACAGCGCCACCACCGCCCACTTGAACGCCGGGCGGAAAAAGTCGACATGACGCTTTTTCAGCAGGTAGTAGGCGCTCACCCCGGCCATGACCACCAGGCTGAGTTCGACCGCGGCGGTAAACATATGGCCGAAGCCGTACGGCAGGTCGGGGTTGAACACTGCATGTAACCAGTTGGTGATGACGAACTTGCCGTCTACCAGCTTCACCCCGGTCGGGGTCTGCATCCATGAGTTGGCCACCATGATCCAGAACGCCGACAGCGTGCTGCCGAAAGCCACCATCGCCGTGGCGAACAGGTGCATCTTCGGCCCGACGCGGTTCCAGCCGAACAGCATGATGCCGAGGAATCCGGCTTCGAGCATGAAGGCCATTGCGGTTTCGAAGCCCAGGATGTTGCCCATGAAGTCGCCGGCCGAGGTGGAGAACGGACCCCAGTTGGTGCCGAAGGAGAACTCCATCGGAATGCCGCTGATCACCCCGACCCCGAAGTTGATCAGGAACAGCTTGGTCCAGAACTTGGTCTGGTGGAAGTAGAAGATGTTGCGGGTCTTGACCCAGGCGGCTTCCATGCCGAACAGAATCAGCGCCAGGCCGATGGTCAGCGGCGGCCACATGATGTGGAACATCGCGATGAAGCCAAATTGCGCCCGGGCGAGAAATTCCGGGTTTTGCAGCCAGTCCATGATGCACTCCAGTCAAAGAATCAGAATCGATCAAACCTGTGTAGCGAGCAGGCCACCCGGCAGATGCGGTGCGGGCACCTGTGCGCGGCCTGCGGCGGCGGCAGATCGTTGCGCAGAGTCCAATGGATGCTGGCGCACATGGTTCAGTTCTCCACGGCCTTGAGCGCCGGCTGCTGCGGGCGCTTGCGCGCGGTGGCCTGTTTGACCCGCCCCTTGAAGGCCAGCAGTTTTTGCGCCGCGCCGCCGAGTTTCATCAACTGCCGCATATCCTCGCTGGGCATGCGCCGGATGTCGTCGAACCACTGGGTGGCCAGCTCGATGAGGTCGTGCATCTGTCGCATGCGCTCCAGCGCATGCCGTTCGGCGGGGCTGTCGGGCTGGTGCAGCAGGGCCTCGCGCAGCATCGACAGCGTGGGGTCGATTTCGCGCTTGCGGCGCTCCTCGGCCAGGGTGCGGAAAATGGCCCAGACATCATCGGGCGTGGAAAAGTAGTCGCGCCGGTCGCCCGGCAGGTGTTGCATGCGCACCAGGTTCCACGCACCAAGCTCCTTCAGCCCCATGCTGACATTGGAGCGCGAGAAGTTCAGCGTTTCGGCGATCTCGTCGGCGTTGAGCGGGCGCTCGGCGATGAACAGCAGGGCGTAGATCTGCCCGACCGTGCGGTTGATACCCCAACGGCTGCCCATTTCGCCAAAGTGCAGCACGAAGCGCTGGTTGAGTTCGGGGAGTTGCATCGGGAGTTTGATCTGAAGTTTCAGGAATTTCTGAATTTCCGCAAATTGTCTGATCTGGATCAACGGATTGCAGTGACAAAATGTGTTGCCCATCTACCGGGCAGGGTATTCGGCTCCGGCGCGGCGGCCAGCTGTTCCAGCGGTGGAGATTCCCATGTCGTGAGTCATAGTTCTAATACGAACTAATATGCCCTCATTTGCCGGCCATGCCACGCCCATGTCCCGACCGAGCTCCTTGCCCGCTTCCTTCCTGCCGCTGCTGCGCGAGCTGGTGCGCACCTATCAGGCATTCGAGCGCTACTCCGCGGCGCATGTGCGCAGCATGGGGCTGACGCCCGCGCAGTTCGACGTGCTGGCCACGCTGGGCAAGACCGAGGGCATGAGCCCCGGACAGCTCGTGCGCAAGACCCTGATCACCAAAGGCACCCTCACCGGGGTGGTCGATCGCCTGCAGGACAAGGGGCTGGTGCAGCGCCTGCCCGACCCTAACGATGGACGCGGGCAGATCGTGCGGCTCACACCACAGGGGCAGTCCCTGTTCGAGCAGGTGTTCCCCGCGCATGGCACGCATCTGGTGCGCGCTTTTGGACGGTTGAATGCAGCGCAGCGCAGTGCTGCAGAGCAGGCGCTGCGAAGCCTGCGCCAGGCGCTGGAACAGGCCGGCACCGAGGAGGTAGACGCATGAACGCAGGGCTTCACCCACAGCCGGTGCAGTACACGCTGACGGCGCAGCTGCTGCACTGGCTGATTGCGCTGCTGATCTTCGGCCTGTTTCCGCTGGGGCTGTACATGCACGACCTGCCGCTGTCGATGCTAAAGATCGAGCTGTGTGGTGGCTGCAGCCATCCCTGTACAGGCGCATCTCGTGCTTTCGCCTCAATGACAACCACACTCACACTCTGAGAGGTCCATCATGTCCAAACGCCGTTCTTCCGCCTGGCTCAAGATCGCCTGCCTGACTGCGGCGCTGTGCGCTGCGCCCGCCTGGGCGGCAGGCAGTGCAGCGCCGCAGGCCTATGCGTATCTGCATGCCAACACGGCAGGCAGTTACCGGATCGACCCTGACCATTCCGGCGTGCAGTTCACCATCGGCCATGCCGGGGTGGGTCGCTTCACCGGCGTGTTCAAGCAGATCAGCGGAAGCTACACCTTCGATCCGGCCGACCCCAAGAAGGACAAGGCCGACATCACCATCCCGGTCAAGAGCCTGGATACCTTCCTGCCGCAGCGCGACACCGACCTGCTGGCCGCGCCGTTTTTCGATGCACAAGCCCATCCGGACATCCGTTTCGTCAGCACACGGTATGTCCCGCACGGCATGGATCGCGGCACGCTGTACGGAAACCTCACGCTGGGCCTGAGCCATGCGGTCAAGGTGCAGGTCGAGGGTGTGAAGGCGACGTCGTGAGTGCACCGGGCCTGCCCACCCTGTTCGTCTCGCACGGCGCGCCGATGCTGGCGCTCGAGCCCGGCACCGCCGGGCCGATGCTGCGCGGCCTGGGCCAGTTGCTGCCCCGTCCGGCGGCGATCGTGGCATTGTCACCGCACTGGATGGCGCGCCGTCCCATCATCGGTACCAGTGCGCAGCCGCCGACCATTCACGACTTCGGCGGCTTCGACCCGGCGCTGTACGCCCTGCGCTACCCCGCGCCGGGCGCGCCGCAACTGGCTCCGCGCCTTGCCGCGCTGCTGCAGAACGGCGGCTGGACCGTGCACGAAGACCCGCGCCGCGGCCTCGATCATGGTGTGTGGATCCCGCTGCGGCTGATGTTCCCGCAGGCCGATGTGCCGGTGGTGCCACTGGCCATGCCCTGGCCACTAGACGCCGCTGCGGCTTATCGCTTAGGCTCGGCGCTGGCACCGCTGGCGGACGAAGGCGTGCTGCTGCTGGGCACCGGCAGCCTGACGCACAACCTCGACGAGTTCCACCCCGCAGCCCGCACCGATGACCCGCCCGCGCCCTACGTGCAGTCCTTTGTCGATTGGATGCGCGGCATGATCGACCGCGGCGACCTGGCCGCGCTGCTCGACTACCGTCACCGCGCACCGCAAGCAGCCCGCGCTCACCCCACCGACGAACATCTGCTGCCGCTGTTCTGGGCGCTGGGCGCCGCCGGTCCGGGCGCGATCGCGCAGCACCACCGCGGCGGGGTGCACTACGGCCATCTCAGCATGGACGCCTGGTCATTCTGGCCAGTGTGAGCGGCTGGGTCGAATAGCACCAATCTCACTTCGCTTCCTCCCCACCCATGGGCAGGGCTGGGGTGGGGATGAAATGCTTTTTGGGCGGTGTCCTTCGAACAGCGGCGTGCCGACTCAAAACGCCGCGATGCCGGTGATTGCGCGGCCGAGGATCAGCGCGTGGATGTCGTGCGTGCCTTCGTAAGTGTTGACCACTTCGAGATTGACCAGATGCCGCGCCACACCGTATTCGTCGGAGATGCCGTTGCCGCCGAGCATGTCGCGCGCGGTGCGGGCGATGTCCAGCGCCTTGCCGCAGTTGTTGCGCTTGAGCAGACTTGTCACCTCGGGGGCGGCCAGACCCGCTTCCTTCATGCGCCCGAGCCGCAGCGCACCCTGCAGACCCATGCTGATTTCGGTGACCATGTCGGCCAGCTTTTTCTGCACGAGCTGATTGGCCGCCAGCGGACGGCCGAACTGCTTGCGGTCGAGCACATACTGCCGCGCGCGGACGTAGCAGTCTTCGGCCGCACCCATCGCGCCCCAGGCGATGCCGTAACGCGCACTGTTCAGGCAGGTGAACGGCCCTTTCAGCCCGCGCACCGCGGGGAAGGCGTTGTCTTCTGGGCAAAACACCTTGTCCATCACGATCTCGCCGGTGATCGAGGTACGCAGCCCGACCTTGCCGTGAATGGCCGGTGTGCTCAGCCCCTTCATCCCCCGGTCGAGAAGGAAGCCGCGGATTTCGCCAGCGTCGTCCTTGGCCCAGACCACGAACACATCGGCAATCGGGCTATTGCTGATCCACATTTTGTTACCGGTGAGCTGGTAGCCGCCGGGCACGGCGTGCGCGCGGGTGCGCATGCCGCCGGGGTCGGAGCCGTGGTCGGGCTCGGTCAGGCCGAAGCAGCCGATCCACTCGCCGCTGGCCAGACGCGGCAGATATTTCTGCCGCTGCGCCTCGGTGCCGAAGGTGAAGATCGGCAGCATCACCAGTGCGCTCTGCACGCTCATCATCGAGCGATAGCCCGAGTCCACCCGCTCCACCTCGCGGGCGATCAGGCCGTAAGCCACTTCCCCCAGCCCGGCGCCGCCATACTCGGCCGGGATGGTCGGGCCCAGCAGACCGAGCGCGCCCATCTCGCGGAAGATCGACGGATCGGTGGTCTCGTGCCGAAACGCGCTGAGCACACGTGGCGCGAGCTGCTCCTGGCAATAGGCCCGGGCCGCATCGCGTGCCGCGCGCTCTTCCACGGTGAGCTGGTCATCGAGTTGCAGCGGGTCGTCCCAGCGGAACACGGGCTTGGAGGTGGCCATGGAAAGGCTCCTTTCGGCGGTGGATGCGATCGATCGTAGCCGTTCTGCCGGTGCGCATCAGCACGAGGGCTGATTCAGCGCAGCCCTAGCGACGTAGCACCCACGCGACGAAGCGCTGCCCGTACTCCGGCTGTTTCCAGATCAGCCAGCCCACGACCAGTGCATTACACACCGCCACGCTCAGCAGCAGCATCGGCACGCCCACGCCCGCGGTCAGCAGCGTGGCGCAATAGGCGGCGCAGGCGATCATGAACAGGGCGTTGAGCACATTGCTGGCAGCGATCACGCGGGCGCGGTGGGTCTCGGTGATACGGTGCTGGATAAAGGTGTACAGCGGCACGCTGTAGATGCCGGCGCTGGCCGAGATCAGCAGCAAATCCCCCATCAGCCGCCAGTGTTCGCCCTTGCGCAGGAACAGGGAGAGGGTCTGGAGCTGTCCGTCGTGCGGCAGATGTTGCGTGGTGAGGTACAGATCGACACCGAACACAGACATGCCAATGGCGCCGAGCAGCACCAGACCGATTTCCACCCGGCCATGCGCCATCCACTCGCAAGCCACCGACCCCAGACCGATGCCAACGGCGAAGATCACCAGCAGCAGCGAGGCCACTGCCTCGCTGCCATGCACCACCTCGCGGGTGAACACCGGAAACTGGGTGAGAAACGCCACGCCGTAGAACCACATCCAGGCAATGGCGACCAGCGCCACCAGCACCGCGCGGTCGGCCGCAGCGAGCTTGAGGCTGCGCACTGTTGCGCTGAACGGGTTCCAGTTGATGGCGGCATCACACACGAGCGGCGGGGTGTGCGGCACGAAACGCGCCATCACCCATCCGATGAGCGCGATGATCAGGCAGGCCACTCCGGCCAGCACCGGGCCCTGCGGGTAGGTCATCAGCACGCCGCCGGCCAGGCTGCCCAGCAGGATGGCGACAAAACCGCCCATCTCGGTCATGCCGTTGCCCCCAGTCAGCTCCGCCGTGTGCAGGTGGCGCGGCAGATAGGCAAACTTCACCGGGCCGAACAGGGTGGAATGCAGCCCCATGCCGAGCACGCACACCAGCAGCAGCGGCACATTCACCGTGACGAAGCCCCACAGCGCCGCCAACATGATGATCACCTCGAAAGTCTTGATCCGCCGCATGATGACGCCCATGTCGCACTTATCCGCCAGCTGCCCGGCGGTGGCTGACAGCAGCACGAAGGGCAGCACATACAGCGCGGCGATCAGGTTGACCATCAGCCCGGCAGGCAGTCCGGTCTGCGCCTGCGCGCGGTAAGTCACCAGCATGGTGAAGGCGAACTTGAGCAGGTTGTCGTTGCCGGCATTGGTGAACTGCGTCCAGAAAAACGGCGCAAACCGGCGCTGCGTGAGCAGCTTGAACTGGTTGACCGACAGCGGCGGATCTTGCGGCGGGGGCGGAGAGGCGAACGACATGCGCAGGCAATGGGACAAACCGCCGAATGTTCGCACAGCCGCCCGCAGCGCCCGCCACCGGCCCGCGCTTGTCCCTACGCGCCTGCAGCTGCATTGTGTGCGCAGCGGGTAAGCCGTCAGCGCCCACAAAGTGCAGCCAAGCCCCTCATCAGCCCACCGCTACCCCCGCTGCCGCGCCCAAGCCAGAAAGCGCTGCCCATACAGCGGCTGGCGCCAGATCAGCCACAGCGCCGCCGCCGCGTTGAGCAGCGCCACGCTCAGCAGCAGCGCGGGCACGCTCACCCCGGCTGCCAACAGCGCAGCGCAGTAGCCCGAGCACACCACCATATAAAGTGCATTGAGAATGTTGTTCGCCGCGATGACCCGCGAGCGGTGCGTGATCGGGGTGTGATGCTGGATCAGCGCATACAGCGGTACGCTGTACACCCCGGCGCTGGCCGACAGCAGGAACAAGTCGAGCATCACCCGCCAGTGCGCGCTTTGCTGCACGAAGGCCGCCACGCCCTGCAGCGCCGCCGCATGCGGCAGACCCTGCACCGCAAAATACAGATCGACGCCAAACAGCGTCATGCCGATCGCCCCCAGCGGCACCAGGCCAATCTCCACTCGCCCGCACGCCAACCACTCGCAGGCCAGTGAGCCGAAGGCGATTCCGACCGAAAACACCGCCAGCAGCAGCGAAGCCACTGCTTCGTCGCCGCCGAGCACGTCCTTGGCGAACACCGGAAACTGGGTGAGAAACGCCACGCCGTAGAACCACATCCATGAAATCGCCAGCAGCGCCTGCAGCACGGTGCGGTCGGCCGCGGCCAGACGCAGATTGCGCGCAGTCTCGGAAAACGGGTTCCAGTTGATGCGCAGCTGCGGGTCCACCGGCGCGGTGGCCGGGATGAAGCGTGCCGCGACCCACCCCAACAGCGCCACCGCCACGCAGGCAAGTCCTGCCAGCAGCGGTCCGCGCTCGACGCTCATCAGCAGCCCGCCGGCGAGATTGCCCAGCAGGATTGCGACGAAGGTGCCCATCTCGGTCATGCCGTTGCCGCCGGTGAGTTCCGCGGTGCTCAGGTGCTGCGGCAGGTAGGCATACTTGGCCGGGCCGAACAGAGTGGAATGCAGCCCCATGCCGAAGGTGCAGGCCAGCAGCGCAGCAATGTTGCCCGCAACGAAACCCCACAGCGCAAGCGCCATGATCGCGATCTCCAAGGCCCTGACCCGCCGCATCAGCACCGCTTTGTCGAATTTATCGGCCAGCTGCCCGCTGGTGGCCGAAAACAGCACGAACGGCAGGATGTACAGTCCGGCGATCAGGTTGACCATCAGCCCGGCCGACAACGCGCTCTGGCCCTCGGCGCGATAGGCCACCATCACCGTGAACGCGAACTTGAACAGATTGTCGTTCGCCGCACCGCCGAACTGCGTCCAGAAAAACGGCGCGAATCGGCGCTGGCCGAGCAGGGCGAGCTGGTTGGGACGGACGGCGTGGGGCATCGCAGGGGCAGGGGCTGGCGGCTGGCGCGATGGTACTGCCCGTTTAACAGGCCGTTGAAAAACTACTGCGGTGGGCCATCTGCGGCGTTGCACGGTGCTCGCTGCCTCGCCTATCTATTTGATATGTCTCGGTCGCTGCGCGCCGTGCGCCTTGCATCTGGCCATCCTCGCGACGTTTTTCAACGGCCTGCTAAGGCAACGCTGAGCAAGTCCCCTGCGCGCAGCATCACAAGGACTGATTCAGTGTAGCCACCGTGTCCATCGTGGCAGTGCCGCTCACATGCCCCGACGCGCCAGATAGATGCCGGCGAGCACCAGAGCGGCGCCGAGCAATTGCGTGCTCGAAAGCGCCTCGCCGAGCAGCCCCCAGGCGTAGACCACCGCCATTGCCGGCTGCACCAGCAGGCCCACAGACGACAGCGCCGGGTTGAGACGCCGCACCGCATAGGCGATGACCACCTGCCCGCCGATCTGCACCAGCAGCGCAAGCAACAGCACCCACAGCCAGCCGATGGCCGCAGTCGGCCACAGCCGCCCCTCGGCCAGTGCGAAAGGCCATAGCACCACCGCGGCCAGCAGCGTGACCACCGCCATCAGTGGCGCGGTGGGCAGCCGCTGCCGCGCCTGCTGGATGCCCACCTGATACGCCGCGTAAAACACCGCCGACACCAACCCGCTGGCATCGCCCAGCAGCGCTTTGCTGTGTCCGAAGTTGGGGCCGATCATTAGCGCAGCGCCCCCGAGCGCCGCCGCCAGCCCGGCGACAAACACCGCACGAGGAGCGTTGCGGGTGATGACCCAGAACGCCAGGGTGATGAGCACCGGCGCGAAGTTCGACTCCAGCGTGGCATTACCCACCGTGGTGTCGATCACCGCGAGATGGAAGAACACCAGATCGAGCGCAAACATCGCCGCGGCAAACAGCGCCAGTGCCCACATCGGCCAGTGCGCCAGCAGCGCGGGCGGCGCAGGTCGCTTGGTGAACCGCCGTGGCCTGGTCACCGCTGGCTGCGGCATCGCCGCGGGCCTGGGCGTGCGCGACCACTGCACCGCCGCCCAGGCGAGCAAAAACGGCGCAGCAAGCGTCATGCGCCAGAACGCGCTGGCAAACGGGCCGAGGTTGGCGGTGGTGTCGGCCAGCCGCACGAAGACCCCGGCCAGCCCCAGCACCGCGCCGCCGAGCAGCAAGATCAGAAAGTCCATGCGGCATTGTCGCGCGCATGGCTGGCTGGGTTCAGCGGCGCAGCACCTCGTCCACCGACTCGCCCGGCTGCCAGGGACGGCCGAGCTGAGCCTCGATGTACTCGCGGATCAACCGCCGCACCACCTGCGACGGGGTTTGATCTTCCCGCGCGCACAGGTGCTCGAACACCGCCTTTTTCTGCGGGTCGATGAGCACGGTCAGACGGCTGGTGCGTTGTTCCATTTGGATGCGAACAGGATTAACATGTGACGCACATCTTATGTGAATTGAGTCATCATGCAAATCGGCTCTGCCTCCATGCTGCTGCCCGCTGCGCTCGGCGTGGCCGTGGCCTGGGTGCTGATGGGGCTGGCTGGTTTCATCTACCCGCGCTCGGTGCGCTGGGTGGCGCGGGTGATCTTCCCGCTCGGCGCGGTGGGCAGTGTGGTCATCGCTGGTGTCGGGATGCAGGCGCTGTTCGTTCCGCCGCAGCATCTGGTGCTGCCCTTTGGCCTGCCGGGCTTGCCGATGCATTTGCGGCTCGATGCGCTGTCGGGCTTTTTTCTGCTGCTGCTCGGTGCGGCGAGCGCGGGCATCTCGCTGTTTTCCGCGGGGTATTTCCGCGAGGGCGAGGGCACGGCGCCGGGGCTACTCGGCATGCAGTACCACGTGTTTCTCGCCGCGATGAGCCTGGTGCTGCTCGCCGCCGACGCCTACAGCTTCATGCTGGCGTGGGAGGTCATGGCGATGGCCTCGTACTTTCTGGTCATTTCGCAACACCGCATCGGTGAGATTCGCAGCGCCGGTTATGTCTATCTGCTGCTTGCGCACATCGGAGCGATCGCGCTGCTGCTGTGCTTTGGCGTGATGATGCAAGGCGGCGCGGGCGGGCTGACCTTTGCCGCGATGCGGCAGGCGCACTTCTCGCCGCTGTGGGCAAGCTTGGCTTTCGGGCTGGCGGTGATCGGCTTCGGCGCCAAGGCGGGGCTGGTGCCGCTGCACATCTGGCTGCCCGAGGCGCATCCGGCAGCCCCCTCGCCGGTGTCGGCGCTGATGAGCGGGGTGATGCTCAAGACCGCGATCTACGGCCTGCTGCGTGTGAGCTTCGACCTGCTGCACGCGCCGCTGTGGTGGTGGGGTGTGCCGCTACTGGCGCTTGGTTTGTTCGGCGCGCTGTTTGGCGTGTTGTTCGCCACGGTGCAGACTGACATGAAGCGCTTGCTGGCGTATTCCTCCATCGAGAACATCGGCATCGCCTTTGCCGCGATGGGGCTGGCGCTGGTATTTCGCGGCGTGGGCATGCCGCTGATGGCCGCGCTGGCGCTGGCCGCCTTGCTCTACCACGTGCTCAACCACGCGTTTTTCAAGAGTCTGCTGTTTCTGACTACCGGCGCGGTGCTGCACGCCACGCACGAGCGCAGCCTGGGGCATCTAGGCGGGCTGCTGCGGCAAATGCCGTGGGTGGGGTGGACCGCGCTGATCGGCACCCTGGCGATTGCCGGCCTGCCGCCGCTCAACGGCTTTGTCGCCGAGTGGCTGCTGCTGCAGGCGTTTCTGGTCACGCCGCAGATTCCGCAGTCGTTTTTCAACCTCATCATTCCGCTGGGCGCGGCGGTGCTGGTGCTCGCGGGCGCGCTGGCCGGGTATGTGATGGTCAAGTTCTACGGGGTGATTTTTCTCGGCCGCGCGCGCGAGGCGCAGCTGGCCGCATCCCACGACCCCGGCTGGCTCGAGCGCGTCGGTCTTCTCTGGCTGGCTGCGGGCTGCGTGCTGCTCGGGCTGCTGCCCAGTTTGGTGCTCGCTGGCATCGACCAGGTCGGCGCGCTGTTGTTGCAGCAGCCGCTGGCACAGACCGGCAACTGGCTGTGGCTGGTGCCGGTCTCGGCGCAGCGCGCGGCGTACGGTCCGCTGGTCGTGCTGCTGGTCGGAGCCCTCGTGATTGCGCTCACCGTGTTGGCGACGCACCGGCTGTATCACGGCCGCAGCCGCCGCGCTCCGGCCTGGGACTGCGGCGCACAGGGGTTGACCGCGCGCATGCAGGACACGGCCGAAGGCTTCGGTCAGCCGATCCGGCGGATTTTCGAGCCGTTTTTCCAGACGCATGTCGATCTGCCGCAGCCGGATGACACCGCGCCGCGTTACCGCGTGCAGGTGGCAGACCGCTTCTGGGCGCAGATGTATCAGCCTGCGGCAGCCGCCGTGCTGTGGCTGACGCGGCAGGCGGCCCGGCTGCAGCAGGGCAAGATTGCGATCTACCTGCTCTACAGCTTCGTCACCCTGCTGGTGCTGTTGATGGTGGTGATCCGGTGAATCTGTCGATCAGTCCAGCGGCCTTGTTCGTCCAGCTCGTCGCGGTGCTGCTGTCGGTGGCGCTCGCTCCCCTGTTTTCCGGCTGGGTGGCGCAGTGCCGCGCCTGGCTGTCCAACCGCAGCGCGCCGCCGCTGTGGCAGCCGTATGCGCGCATCGCCAAGCTGCTGCGCAAGGATGCGGTGCTAGCGGATGACGCCACCGCGCTGTTCCGCGCCGTGCCGTACATCCTGTTCGGCAGCATGGTGGCGGCAGCGGCGATCATCCCGTCGCTATCGACCGATCTGCCGTTCGCGCAGGCGGCGGACGTGATCGCGCTCGTCGGCCTGTTCGCGCTCGCGCGGGTGTGCATCGCGCTGGCTGGTATGGACATCGGCACCGCGTTCGGCAGCCTGGGGTCGCGGCGCGAAATGCTGGTGGGCTTTCTGGCCGAGCCGGCGTTGCTGATGGTGGTGTTCACCGCGTCGATCATGACCGGCAGCACTTTGCTGCCGACCATTGCCGAGGCGCTGCAGTCGCAAAAGCTCGCGCTGCACGCCAGTCTGGCGTTTGCCGGGGTGGCATTCGTCATGGTGCTGCTGGCGGAAAACGCGCGCATTCCCGTGGACAACCCGACCACGCATCTGGAGCTGACCATGATCCACGAGGCCATGGTGCTCGAATACTCGGCGCGGCATCTGGCGCTGGTCGAATGGGCAAGCAGCCTGAAGCTGTTCAACTACGCCTGCATCGGCTTTGCGCTGTTTCTGCCCTGGGGCATGGCCGGGCGCGCCGACGGGCTGCTGTGGTTGCTGCCCGCGCTGCCGCCGCTGTTGCTCAAGCTGGCCGCTGCCGGTTTTGCCATCGCGTTGATCGAGACGCTCAGCGCCAAACTGCGGCTGTTTCGCGCGCCGGAATTTCTCGCCACCGCGTTTTTGCTCGCGGTGCTCGGGCTGCTGGTGCGGCTGATGCTCGCGCAGTGAGGACAGACCGATGACCGCCGCTGCCGTTCTGACCGCATCCGCACCTGCCGCAGCCGCGCCGGCGGTCGTGCCGCTGGTGAACCTGCCGCTTTCGGTGCAGATCATCCATCTGTGCGCGGCGCTTTTGCTGCTGCTGTCGTTTGCGATGCTGGCGCAGCGGCGGGTGGCCAATCTGGTGAGCCTGCTTGCCGCGCAGGGGGTGTTGCTGGTGGCCAGCGCGGTGGTGGTGGGTTACTCGACGCAGCAGGTCGAGCTGTATCAGTCGGCGGTGTTCACGCTGCTGATCAAGGTCATCATCCTGCCGTGGGTGCTGTTCAAGCTCATCCACCGCCTGCATGCCGAGTGGGACGTGGAAACGCTGGTCAACATTCCCAGCCTGCAGCTCATCGGCATCGTGCTGGTGATTTTTGCCTTTGTCGTCGCGCAGCCGATAGCGCAGTTCACCGGGGCGAACATGCGCGGGGTGCTGGGCATCGCGCTGGCGCTGGTGCTGCTGGCGTTCCTGATGATGATCGTGCGCCACGCCGCCATTGCGCAGGTGGTGGGTTTTCTGTCGATGGAAAACGCGCTGCTGTTCGCCGCCACCAGCGCCACGCGCGGCATGCCGATGGTGGTCGAACTGGGCATCGGGCTGGATGTGCTGGTGGGCGTGTTCGTGCTGGGCATTTTCTTTTTCCAGATCCGCGAACAGTTCGACAGCCTGGACTTGCAGCACATGGAATCGCTCAAGGACGACTGATGCCCGCGCTGCTCGCCACACTGCTTTTCCCGCTGTTCGGCGGCGCGCTGCTGGCCGCCTTCGGTCACCGGTCGTTTGCTCCTTGGATCAATATTGCGGCCAGCGCCGCGACCTTCGCCGCCGCGTCTGCACTCACCGCGCTGGTGGTCGCGCACGGCCCGATGCAGCTGCTCTCCGAGCAGTTCTTCCTCGACCCGTTCAATGTGTTTCTGGTGGCGCTGACCACGTTCGTGGGTCTGACCACGGCGATCTTCTCCGCGCCGTACATGCGCATCGAGCAGGATCGTGGCCGCCTCACGCCCGCGCGGCTGCGGCTCTACCACAGCATGTTCCAGCTGTTCATGTTCACCATGCTGCTGGCGCTGACCACCAACAACCTGGGCCTGCTGTGGGTGGCCATGGAGGCGGCAACCTTGTCCACCGTGCTGCTGGTGTCGATCTACCGCACCAAGGCCAGCCTGGAAGCGGCGTGGAAATACTTCATCCTCTGCGGCGTGGGCATTGCGCTGGCGCTGTTCGGCACCGTGCTGCTGTATTTCGCTGCCGAACGGGTGCTGGGCGCACAGGGCATGAGCGCGTTGCTGTGGACGCATCTGGATGCGGTCAAGGGCCGGCTCGAACCCGGCATCATCAGTATCGCTTTCGTGTTCCTGCTGGTCGGCTACGGCACCAAGGTCGGCCTGGTGCCGCTGCACAGTTGGCTGCCCGATGCGCATGCCGAAGGGCCCACGCCCGTGTCTGCCGTGCTCTCCGGGCTGCTGCTCAATGTCGCGCTGTATGCGGTGATGCGCGGCAAGGCGCTGGTGGACGGCAGCCTGCATGCCGCCTGGCCGGGGCAGATGCTCATGGCCTTCGGCCTGCTGTCGGTGGTGATCGGCGCACTGCTGGTCTGGCGGCAAAAGGATGTCAAGCGCATGTTCGCGTACTCGTCGATCGAGCACATGGGCATCATCACCTTTGCCTTTGGCATGGGCGGGCCAGTGGCCAACTTCGCCGCGATGTTGCACATGACCGGGCACGCGCTGACCAAGAGCGCGATCTTCTACACCACCGGACATGCGGCGCAAAAAGCGCACTCGCAGCGCATCGACGCGATCGAGGGCTTGCGCGAGGTCTCGCCACCGCTGGGTTGGGGGCTGATGATGGGGGTGCTGGCCATCGTCGGCATGCCGCCGTTCAGCGTGTTCGCCAGCGAATTCCTCATCCTCACCACAGCGATGCAGCAGCAGCCGTGGGCCGCGCCGGTGCTGCTGTTTGGCCTGGGCGTGGCGTTTGGCGCGCTGTTTTTGCGCACGCAGGGCATGGTGTTTGGCCGCAGCAGCCTACAGCGCCTGCCGCACGCGCCGTTTATGCTTCCAGTGTTCGTCCATCTGGCGCTGGTGCTGTTGCTCGGATTCTGGATTCCGCCGGTGCTGGTTGGCTGGTGGCACAGCGCGGCGGCGATGATCGGAGGCTAGTCATGCGTGCGGTCTGTCCCGTGCTCCCGCTCGATCATCGCCGGGTCGATGCCCTGCAATGGCAGGCACTGGCGCAAGAACTGCACCAGCGCGGCGCGCGGCTGCTCGCGCTCTGGGCCGGCGTGGGCGCGCAGGCGGTGTACGCGCTGTGGCTCGATGGCGCTGCTGCGCTGCGGCTCGCACAGCACGATCTGCCGCATGGCGCGGTGCACTATCCCGGCTTGCACGAACTGTTCCCTGTGGCCGATCGCCTGCAGCGCGCATTGCGCGATCTCAGCGGCCTGCACGCGCTGGGCATGGACCCGCGCCCCTGGCTGAGGCATACCGCCTGGGCCGCAGACGCGTATCCGCTGGTTGATACGGCCGTTGCGGTGCCGCCGTGCGGCGCGCTCGCGCCTGATGACTATGCCTTCGTCGCGGTCGATGGCGAGGGCGTGCACGAAGTGCCGGTCGGCCCGGTGCATGCCGGGGTGATCGAACCGGGGCAGTTTCGCTTTTCCGTGGTCGGCGAAAAAATCCTGCGACTGGAAGAGCGCCTGGGCTTCACCCACAAGGGGGTGGAAAAGCGCTTTGCCGGCATGACCCTGGCCGAGGGCGTGCGGCTGGCCGCGCGGCTGTCGGGCGACAGCGCGGTGGCCAACGCCTGGGCATACTGTATGGCGGCAGAAGCCTTGGCCGACATCGCTGTGCCGCCGCGTGCGCTGCACCTGCGCGCGCTACTGCTCGAGCGCGAGCGGCTGGCCAACCATCTGGGCGACATCGGCGCAATCGCCAACGACGGCGGCTTCGGCTTTGCGCTGGCGCAGTTCGGTCGCCTGAAGGAAGACCTGCTGCGTGCCAATGCGCGGCTGTTCGCTGCGCGCTACCCGTTCGACGCGGTGCAGTTGGGCGGCGTGACGGTCGATCTGGATGCCGACGGCGTCTCGATGCTGCGCAACCACCATGCCGTGCTGCGGCAGGAGGTGCAGCGGCTCAAGGCCATTGTCGACGATCACGAGGGCCTGCAGGACCGGCTGCGCACCACCGGCCGGGTGCGGCCGGCGCTCGCGCAACGTCTGGGCCTGCTCGGTCTGGCTGCGCGCGCCAGCGACCAGGCGCTGGACCTGCGCACTGCGCCGGGACTCGCGCCGTATGCCGCGCTGTCGGTCGAGATCGCGCTCGCGCAGGACGGGGACGTGGCCGCGCGCGTGGCGGTGCGCTTTGCCGAAATCGCCACCAGTCTACGGCTGTGCGATGCGCTGCTCGACACACTCCCGTCGGGCGCCGTGCGGGTCGATCCGCCGCACGGCCTCGCCGCGCCGGGGCTGGCGATCGGCCTGATCGAAGGCTGGCGCGGGCCGCAGATCGTGGCGCTGCAAGCCGGTGCGGACGGGCGCATCGTTCGCTGCCATCCGCACGACCCGTCCTGGCAGAACTGGCCGGCGTTGGAATGGGCGGTAATCGGCGACATCGTCGCCGACTTTCCGCTGATCAACAAATCGTTCAATTTGTCGTACTCCGGGCACGACCTGTAAGCCATGTGGAAGACCCTGCGCCAGATCGCCCGAGTGGGCCGCATCACCGAGCCGCCGCCTGCCGTCCCTGCCGACACGCCTGATGCGACGGTCGATCGGTTGCAGGCCGAGGTGCTGCGGCTGCTCGGGCGGGCGCTGGCGATCCGCGTGGTCGATGCCGGCTCGTGCAACGGCTGCGAGCTGGAAATCAACGCCCTGTCCAATCCCTACTACAACATCGAAGGGCTGGGCATCCAGCTCGTCGCCAGTCCCCGCCACGCCGACCTGCTGCTGGTCACCGGCCCGGTGTCACGTCATATGGAACTCGCGCTGCGCCGCACCTATGACGCCATGCCTGAACCCAAGCTGGTGGTTGCCGCGGGCGATTGCGCCGCAGGCTGCGGGGTACACAGCAGTGGCGATGCGGTGTGCGGCCGCGTGGCCGCCGTGCTGCCGGTGGACCTGACCATCCCCGGCTGTCCGCCTAGCCCGCAGGACCTGCTGCAGGGCATTGTGCGGCTCGTGCGGCAGCGGGTGTGAGCGCTCAGCGGCGTTGCGGCATCTGCGTCTTTTGCAACTGCGCGCGCAGCTCGGCGCAGTGGTCGACTGGCGGTGTTCCTGGGGTGAACCAGACGGCGTCGAAGCCGTCGGGCAACTCGGCCGGCGTGTCAGGGCCGAGCCCCTGCAGCAGCAGGCTGAACACGGCGGGTGGCTGCGACACGCCCAGTGGCACGCGCGCCGCATGCGCCGCCAGGTGCAGCGCAATGCCCTGGGTGCGGTTGGCGTGAAAGCTGCCGGTCAGTAGCACGACCGTCTTGCCGGGCATGGCGAGCCGCAGACAGCCGGCGGCCATGCTGTCGTCGCGCGCGAACTGGATGCGCGCCATCGCCGGCGCCTGCGCGGCGGGCAGCAGGCCGCAGTGGCTGTCGATCACATCGTCGATGATGCGCTGCCGCACGGCAGGCGGCACACTCGAGTCCCAGCGCGTCTGCTCGAGCGTGGCACGCATGCTCTGCTGCGGCAGGTTGACCCCGACCACCGGCACGCCTGCGCGCACCGCAGCCATCACCGGGCCGCGGTATAGCCGCCACGGCCAGCCGGCATCGTTCCAGGCGAGCCGGGCGCGCACCGCATCCTCGCTGGCGTCGCGCGGTCCGTCGAACCGCTTGCCGGCATCGGCCATTTCCAGCGCAAGCGCGGCCAGCTGGCTTCGTGCGGCAAGCGCGCCGACGATCCAGGCCTGCACGGCATGGTGATCCGGATGGTCGTGCTGCTCACCGAGCAGGCACAGCGTGGCGCGCGCGCAGTCATCGACCAGCTGCTGCGGCGAGATGAATTGCCGGTCTGCCTGCAGGATGCGCCCGACCAGTGTCGAGTCGGCGCACACCGGCTGGGTGTAGCGCGGCAGCTCCGGCAGCGCGCCGGCCGCAGCAGCCAGACCCGCGCCCAGCAGCGGCGCTCCCGCGGTCAGTCCAAGCGCCACCAGGTTCAGGCGGCGCCGGGTGGGGTTGGGCGGAGCCGGCTGTGCGCCGCAGTGAGGTCGGGAGTGGCTCATGGCAGGAAGGACGTTAGCATGAATGCACCGAACTTACTCCAGCGCGGCAAGCCCGCGCAGCCACCGGGACATGTCAGCAGTAGAGCACGAGACCGCCGGATTGCGCCTTTTTTTCGCATTGTGGCCGAACGACGCGGTGCGTGCGCAGCTGGTGCGGCATCAGGCGCTGTGGCAGTGGACGCCGCCCGCCCGTCCGACGCCGGCGCACAAGCTGCATCTGACCCTGCTGTTCATGGACGGGGTGCCTGTGCAAGCGCTCGACAGCGCCTGCGCGCTCGGCGAGGCGCTTGCGCCGGTCTGGCAGAACTTCGACCTGCTGCTCGATCGCGCCGCGGTGTGGAGCCGCGGCGGCATCGCGCATTTAGCGCCCAGCCGGATGCCGGCAGCCCTGCGCGATCTGCACGCGGCGCTGGCTGCAGGGGCGGGGCAGCGCGGTCTGCCGTTCGATGCACGTGCCTACGCGCCGCATGTCACCCTGGGCCGCCGCGCAGGCGGCTTGACCGCGCCAACCGCTTTCGCGCCGCTGCACTGGCCGGCGCGCGACGTCGTGCTGGTGCAGTCTGTGCTCGGTACGGGGCGCTACGAGGTGCTCGGCCGTTGGCCGCCCCACCCCAGTCCTCCCCGCCAGCGGGGAGGGGAGTGCCTGGGCAGTCTGCCACCGCTCGGCGTGGTTCCGTGCCGTCGTCGATGAGGCTGAGAAGTCTATCCGCGACCTTCTCGGGCTTGCCGCGGACGGCATGTTCTGTTCTTGCAGGGCGGATCAAGTCTGCAATTCAGCATGATCCCCACGAATCTCGGTTGCACGCCACAAACGCCCGTCGATTGGGTGCGCTCCGGCTATTGGAGCAACAAGGCGTGCCTCGATCTGGCGGAGGCGTTGGGCGTATCCATCACCACGCTGCGCCGATGGGAAGCTTCGGGAAAACTGGTAGCCAAGCACACGGCGGCCGGTCATCGCCGCTACGACCTTGCCAAACTCAAACCAGAACTGTTCCGTACGGAATCTGATGCCCAGATCCTCAACCAAGGCGAGGACACGACCTTCGAAGAGGATTTGGCGAAAGATGTGCTGGAGATCGCCACCGTATTCAGTGCGCGGTTGTATGGCAGCCGGTCGCGTAAGAACCAGAAGCTGATCGACAGCGTCAAGCAGGCCATCGAAGAGGCTTCAATAACTGCCGACACTGCCGAGCGTCGAGATCCACCAGGCCAGCGCACCGCCGGCGGCCAGGATCGCGATCGCGAGCAGCCGCAGCGCCCAGGTGTCGCGCGCTTGCGGCGCGCCGGCGACGGTGTCGATGTCGCCGGTGAGCATCGGGCGGACGAGGTTCTGATGTTTGACAATCGCGTAGTAGGCGATTGCCACGATGTGCAGTCCGACGAGCGCATAGACCAGCGGCAGGCCGATGTTCGTGTGGTAGTAGGTGAGGATTTCGCTCGTGCGGCTGGTCACGTGATTCGTCAGCGGCCCTTCGTTGAAGATTTCATCGTTGGCGAACAGGCCGCTGCCGACCTGTAGCGTGATGATCACGAGCAACGCGATCACCGACAGGCTGCCGAGCGGGTTGTGACCAAGGCGCAGATGCGGCGGACGCGGGTCGTCGCCGCGCAAGTAGCGCATCACGTCGCGCGGGCCGCGCACAAAGTTCCAAAACCGTGCGTGGTATGGCCCGATCAGCCCCCACACCAGCCGGAATACCAGCAACGCGATCAGGCAGTAGCCGCTCCAGAAGTGATACTGCATGGCGTTGCCACCGATCAAGCCGGTGACGATCGAGGTGGTCACGCAGACTGCCAGCGCCCAGTGGAACAGGCGCAGCGGCAAATCCCAGACGCGGACTTTCATTGCCAGATTCCCCAATTCATGCTTGCCGCAGCTTGCGCGCGGCCTCGAGCGCGAAGTAGGTGAGGATGCCGTCGGCGCCGGCGCGCTTGAACGCGAGCAGGCTTTCCATCATCACCGCGTCGTGGTCGAGCCAACCGTTTTGCGCGGCGGCCTTGAGCATCGCGTATTCGCCGCTGACCTGGTAGGCGAAGGTCGGCATGCGAAACGCATCCTTCACGCGGCGGACGATGTCCAAATACGGCATGCCGGGCTTGACCATCACCATGTCGGCGCCTTCGGCGATGTCGAGCGCGACCTCGCGCAGCGCCTCGTCCGAATTGCCCGGGTCCATCTGGTAGACCTTTTTGTCGGCCTTGCCGAGGTTGGCTGCCGAACCCACCGCGTCGCGGAACGGCCCGTAGAAGGCGCTCGCATATTTGGCGCTGTAGGCCATGATGCGGGTGTGGATGTGGCCTGCGGCCTCGAGCGCCTGGCGGATCGCGCCGATGCGGCCGTCCATCATGTCGCTCGGCGCGACGATGTCCACGCCCGCTGCCGCCTGCACCAGCGCCTGCTTGACCAGCACCTGCACCGTCTCGTCGTTGAGGATGTAGCCGCTGTCGTCGAGCAGGCCGTCCTGCCCGTGCGAGGTGTAAGGGTCGAGCGCGACATCGGTCATCACGCCCAGCTGCGGGAACTCGTTTTTCAATGTGCGCACCGCGTGCGGCACCAGACCGTCCGGGTTCGTCGCCTGCGCGCCGTCAGCGGTCTTGAGCGCGGGGTCGATCACCGGAAACAGCGCAAGCACCGGGATGCCGAGCGCGACGCACTCGGCGGCGACCGGCAACAACTGATCGACCGACAGCCGCTCGACCCCGGGCATCGACGCCACCGGCTGCCGCTGCCGTTCACCATCGAGGACGAACACCGGGTAGATCAGATCGTCGCAACCGAGGCGGCTTTCGCGCACCAGCCGTCGGCTGAAGTCATCGCGACGCAGACGGCGCATGCGGTTGCCGGGAAAGCCGGGCGGATTCACAAAGTTTTTCATCTTCGGGCGGCGCGAAACAGGAACTTGAAGCCGTCAATGCTATCTTTTTCAAGCGGATGGTGCGTTGCAAGGCGCGCCATTCCCCGCTTTTCCTCCCTGAGCGGGGCCTTGATGAAAGGCTTGTGTCCCCGGCCGGCACTGCCGGGGATTTTTTTGTCCGTCATGTCTTCGATCTGGCCCGATTTTGTCCCGATTTTGTCCCCGCTAAACAATCCGCCCAGGCGGCTCTCTTACACTGACCAGATGTCCGATCCAGGGAGTCTGCCATGGCGTTTCAATGGGTGCTGAGCTGGCACATCATTTTTGTGATTGCGTGGTATGCGGGGCTGTTCTATCTGCCGCGCATTTTTGTGAACCTGGCGATGGTGCCCGAGGGCAGCATCGCCGAGCGCGACCGGCTGCTGCTCATGGGCCGCAAGCTCTACCGCTTCACCCACATCCTGATGTGGCCGGCCATCATCCTCGGGCTGGTGCTGTGGCTGTATTACGGCGTCGGCCTGCGCGGCCCGGGCAATGGCTGGATCCACACCAAGGTCACGCTGGTCGTGCTGCTGGTGATCTACATGTTCTGGTGCAAGCGCATCCTGCGCCAGTTCGAGCAGGGCACCAACACCCGCAGCCACAAGTGGTATCGCTGGTTCAACGAAATTCCCACCATCATTCTGTTCATCATCATTCCGCTGGTTGTCATCAAGCCGTTCTGAACGCCCCGAGGCGCCCCGCCTGGCGGCGCGGCCTCGCGCGCAGCGGCGTGCGTCAAGTGTCATGCCGTCGCCGCATCACCCCATTCGCCCGGTCTCCCGGTTTTCCCGCTACGCCCTGGCGGGGTATGCGCTGCTGATCGTCTACGCCAGTCTGTATCCGTTTTCCGGGTGGCGTTGGCAGGGGCTGATGCCCTTCGATTTCGTGCTGGCGCCGCTGCCGCGCTACCTCACCGCAAGCGATCTGCTGATCAATGTTGCGGGGTATTTCCCGCTGGGCTATCTGCTGGCGCGCACCCTGCCGGCGCGCTGGCCGCGCGCTGGGGTCTGGCTGGCGGCCAGCCTGCTGGCCAGTGCGCTGTCGTTCTGCATGGAATCGACGCAGGCGTTTTTGCCGATGCGGGTGTCGTCGAATCTGGACTGGCTGACCAACAGTCTGGGCGGCATGCTCGGTGCGGCGGTATGTACCTGGCTGTTGCCGCGGCTGCGACTGGCGGCGCTGCTGCGGCTGTGGCGCGAGCGGTGGTTTGCGCCGCATGCGGGCTATGGCCTGTTGTTGCTCGCGCTGTGGCCGGTGGCGCTGCTGTGGCCGGCGGCGGTGCTGTTCGGCACCGGGCAGATCGGGCCGACGCTGCTGCAGCCGGTGTTCGACCGCCAGGCCTGGCAGGTGCTTTCGGCCTGGTATGTGGACAGCGGACTGCGTCTTGCCGACCTCGCGCCCATCGGTGCACCGCGTCAGACCGGCATCACCGCGGCGATGCTGGTGGGCAACCTGCTGCTGCTGGCTACGCTGCTGCGCCCGGGGGCACCCCGGCTGCGCCTGGCGCTGACGCTCACCGTGGCGGGACTGCTTGCGGTGAGCCTGTCGGCAGCGCTGAGCTTTGGCCCGCAGCATGCACTGTCCTGGGCCACGGCGCCGACGCTGCGCGGAGTGCTGATCGGGCTGATCATCGGCCTGCCGCTGACCCTGCTGCCACCGCGCTGGTGCGCCGGCATGGGGGCCTTGAGCCTGGTGCTCGGGCTGGCATGGATCAACTTGTCCGGCCCCGGGCCATATGACGCGCTGAATCTGCAGTCCTGGAGCCAGGGCCTGTTCATCCGGCTATACGGCCTGCCGCAGTGGCTGAGCTGGCTGTGGCCGTTCGCTGCGTTAATTTTTCTTGTGGCGCGCGCGGTCAGGCCCGCGCGGCGCGCACCCTGAACCCTCTGCCTGTCAGCTCATGAGTTACTACACCCATCACATCTTTTTCTGTCTGAACCAGCGCGATCCGGGCGCGGCCCGCCCCTGCTGCGCCGCCAGTGGCGCCGAGGCGGCGTTCGAGCATTGCAAGGCGGCGGTCAAGGCGCTCGGTCTGGCAGGCCCGGGCCAGGTGCGGGTCAACCGCGCAGGCTGCATGGATCGCTGCGAGGAGGGGCCGATCTGCGTGGTCTATCCCGAGGGCGTGTGGTACACCTATGTCGATCAAAGCGACATCGACGAGATCGTGCAATCGCATCTGGTGCAGGGCAAAGTGGTCGAGCGGCTGCGGCTGCCTGATGCGCCCGACGCGTAGTCTGGGGGAACGAACATGAACGCGCAGACCCGCAGACTGCTGGTGCCCGGCCCGGTCGGCCTGATCGAGGTGGCGGTGGACGTGCCCACCGCACCGCCGCGCGGCCTGGCGCTGGTGGCGCACCCGCACCCGCTGTTCGGCGGTACGCTGGACAACAAGGTCGCCCAGACCCTGGCCCGTGCCTGGCTGCAGCTGGGGTTCGTCAGCGTGCGCCCCAATTTCCGCGGCGTCGGACAGACTGCGGGAACGCATGACCACGGCATCGGTGAAACCGACGACCTGCTTGCGGTACTGGCGCATTTCCGCGCTGAACTGGCTGCGCAGATGGGCGTGGAGATGTCTGCGGTGCCGCTGGCGCTGGCCGGATTTTCTTTCGGTGCGGCGGTGGCGGCGCGCTGCGCGCACGCCCTGCAGCAGCAGGGCGCCACCTTGCAGCACCTCACCCTGGTCGGCACTGCGGTCAGTCGCTTTGCAGTGCCGCAGCCCAAGCCGCCCGGTGCGCCGCCGCTGGCGCAAACCATGCTGGTGCTGCATGGCGAGCAGGACGATGTGGTGCCGCTGCCCGCGGTGCTCGACTGGGCGCGGCCGCAGCAGTTGCCGGTGGTGGTGTTCCCAGGTGCCGGGCATTTCTTTCACGGGCTGCTGCTGCCACTGCGCGACTGGGTCTGCCGCTGGCATGGGGCCGGGCTGGGCTGAGCTGCAACAGAACCTTCTTGCGTCTCAAGGCTCAGACCCGCATGCGCGGCACGGTCTGCGCCGCGTGGCAAAACTTCGTCACCCCTGCACACGCGATGTGCTGCTAGGGTGTTTGCTTTTCGGTTGTTTGCATCAGGATTTGCCCATGTCCCTTCGACTTCGCATCATCGCCTGCAGCATGGCCGGCCTGCTCGCCGTCTCCGCCGTGGCGCAGGCCGCGCCCGCCGCGGTCAAAACCCCTGCGCCTGCAGCAAGTGCCGCTGCGGCACCGCTGACTCCCATGCAGGCGCTGCTGGCCACCGTTCCTCCGCCCAAACTCGATGCCCGTGCCTGGCTGGTGGTCGATCTCACCAGCGGCCAGATCCTGGCCGAACACAATGCGCACCAGCAGGAGGCCCCGGCCTCGCTGACCAAACTGATGACCGCCTATCTCACCTTCAAGGCGCTTAAGGAAGGCACGATCAAGCTCGATCAGAAGGTCACCGAATCGAAGGAGGCTTGGCAGACCGGCGGCTCGCGCATGTTCATCGACCCGCGCGTGCCGGTGTCGGTCAACGATTTGCTGCTGGGCATGATCGTGCAGTCGGGCAACGACGCGGCGATGACCCTGGCGCAGACCGTGGCCGGCTCGGTCAGCGCCTTTGTCGCGATGATGAACCGGCAGGCGCAGCAGTGGGGCCTGAAGGGCACGCACTTCATGGATCCCACGGGCCTGCCCGATCCTGGCCACTACACCACGGCGTATGACCTGTCGGTGATCGCCACGCACATCATCCGCGACTTCCCGCAAGACTACGCGCGCTACTTCAAGGTCGAGGAATTCACCTACAACCACATCACCCAGCCCAACCGGGTGAGCCTGCTGTTCACCGACCCGTCGGTCGACGGCATGAAGACCGGTTACACCGCCGAAGCAGGCTACTGCATGATCACTTCGGCGCTGCGCCAGTTTCCGAACGGTCCGCGCCGTCTGCTCACCGTGGTCATGGGCACGCCCACCGAGCGCGCCCGCGGCGAGGAAAGCCAGGTGCTGCTGAACTGGGGTTACCAGAATTTCGACGACATCGTGCTGGCCTCTCCGGGCAAGCCGGTGCTCACCGCCACGGTGTGGAAGGGCACGGCCGACAAGGCGGAGCTCGGCTCAACCGTGCCGATCGTCATTTCGGTGCCGCGCGGCATGGGCAAGGACATCCAGACCAAGGTAGTGCGTCCCGACCCGCTGGTGGCTCCGCTGGCAGCCGGGCAGCGCATCGGCCAACTCGAGGTGAGCATCGGCGGCAAGCCGCTGGCCACCTATCCGCTGCAGGTGATCAAGGCGGTGCCCGAAGCCGGCATCCTGGGCCGCGCTTGGGACAGCCTGCGGCTGATGATCAAGTAAGTCTGGGGATGGCGCCGATCAGGCTGTCAGGGCCTGTTCGGTCTGCGCCATGCACACCTCGCCACGAAGCGCGTGCGGGTAGACCGTGGTGATGTGCACCGGCACCAATTGCCCGATCAGCCGTGCCGGTGCGGCCAGATGCACGATGCGGTTGTTTTCGGTGCGGCCCTGCAGCTCGGCCGGGTTCTTTTTGCTCGGTCCCTCCACCAGGACGGTCTGCACCGTGCCCTGCATCGCCGTGCTGACCGCGCCAGCCTGCGCATCGATCTGCGCCTGCAGCCTTTGCAGCCGGGCGAGCTTGACCTCGGCCGGCGTGTCGTCCGGCAGATTGGCCGCCGGAGTGCCGGGGCGCGGACTGAAGATGAAACTGAAACTGGCGTCGAACCGCACCTCCTCGACCAGCTTCATGAGTTGCGCAAAGTCGGCCTCGGTCTCACCGGGAAAGCCGACGATGAAGTCCGAGCCGATGCAGATGTCGGGACGCACCGCGCGCAACCGCCGCACGATGCTCTTGAACTCCAGCGCGGTATAGCCGCGCTTCATCGCCGCCAGAATGCGGTCGCTGCCGTGCTGCACCGGCAGGTGCACATGGCTGACGAGCTTGGGAATGCGGCCGTAGGCGTCGATTAGCCGCTGGGTGAATTCCTTGGGGTGGCTGGTGGTGTAGCGAATGCGCGCGATGCCGTCGATCTCGGCCACGCACTCGAGCAGAAAGGCGAAATCCTCGCCCTCGCCACCGCGCCAGGCGTTGACGTTCTGCCCCAGCAAGGTCACCTCGCGCACACCCAAAGCAGCGAGTTCGGCCACTTCGGTCAGCACGTCCACCAACGGACGCGACACCTCCTCGCCCCGGGTGTACGGCACCACGCAGTAGCTGCAGTATTTGCTGCAGCCTTCCATGATGGAGACGAAGGCGCTTGGGCCCTCCACCCGCGCTGGCGGCAGGTTGTCGAACTTTTCGATTTCGGGAAAGCGGATGTCCACCTGCGCGCGGCCCTGCGCCCGGCGCTGATGGATGAGCTGCGGCAGGCGGTGCAGGGTCTGCGGTCCGAACACCAGATCGACATACGGCGCGCGCTTGACGATGGCCTCACCCTCCTGGCTGGCCACGCAGCCGCCCACGCCGATCAGCAGCTCGGGGTTGGCGGCCTTGAGTTCGCGCAGCCGCCCCAGGTCGCTGAACACCTTTTCCTGCGCTTTTTCGCGGATCGAGCAGGTGTTGAGCAGAATGAGATCGGCGTCCTGCGGGCTGGTCGTGGGCGTGTAGCCTTCGGCGGCAGCGAGCACATCGGCCATCTTGGACGAGTCGTATTCGTTCATCTGGCAGCCGAATGTCTTGATGTAGACCTTTTTCATCACGTCACGCCGTGTTCTGTTCAATTGCTGAAAAACAGACCGCACTGCCCTGGCGCCTTGGGCACCTGCAGCTGGGCCACCGCCTCGGGGCGAATCAGCCAGATGCGAAACACATTACCGCTGGCGTCGCGCTGAAACACCACCGGGCTGCGCACGCCGGCGAGCTGCTGCAGTGGCACCAGACGCTGCTCGGGGCTGATCACCCGCACGCCCGGGCCCAGGGTGTAGTCGGTGCAGTTGATGCTCACCTGCGGAAAGTCACCGAACTGCGCCATGCCCTGCAGGCTGCCTATCGGGTAGACGGTCTGCGCCTGCGCAGTGCCCAGACAGGCTGCTGCGGCCAGTGCAGCACTGGCTGCGGCCAGGCGGATCGACGCGAGCGCATTCATCGCAGACTCCTCGGATACGGCACGCCGCGGCGCAAAGCAAAAAGCCCAGGCGCTGCGGCATGGGCTTTGGCAGGGCCCACACCCTGTGGCGCAAGGCACGCGGTGCGAACCGGCAGTGTGGACTGAAAATGGTGGTGGCGCTTCAGGGACTCGAACCCCGGACCTGCGGATTATGATTCCGTCGCTCTAACCGACTGAGCTAAAGCGCCCCGTGAAAACAAGCCGCGCAGTATAGCGCATCAGCGGTGGGTGAAAAGCGGCTTGCGCTTTTCCAGAAACGCCGCCATGCCTTCTTTCTGGTCGGCGGTGGCGAACAGCGACTGGAACAGCCGCCGCTCGAAGCCCAGTCCTTCGCTCAGGCTGGTCTCGAACGCGCGGTTGACACTTTCCTTGGCCATCATCACCGAAGGCCGCGAGTAGGCGCTGATGGTCTCGCCCATCGCCACCGCCTCGTCGACCACCCGGTCTGCCGGCACCACGCGCGCCACCAGTCCGCTGCGCTCGGCCTCGATCGCGTCCATCATCCGCCCGGTGAGCACCAGATCCATTGCCTTGGCTTTGCCCACTGCGCGGGTGAGACGCTGCGTGCCGCCGGCGCCAGGGATGATGCCGATCTTGATTTCGGGCTGGCCGAACTGGGCGTTGTCCGCAGCGACGATCAGGTCGCACATCATTGCCAGCTCGCAGCCGCCGCCCAGGGCGTAGCCGCGCACCGCGGCGATCACCGGCTTGCGGATCTGCAGTATGGTCTCCCAGTTGCGGCTGATGAAATTTTCCCCGTAGGTGGCCGGAAAGGTTTTTTGCGCCATCGCCGCGATGTCGGCTCCGGCAGCAAACGCCTTGTCGCTGCCGGTAAGCACGATGCAGCCGATCGCCGGGTCGGCGTCGAGGGTCTTGAGCGCCGCGCCAAGCGCATCCATCAGCGCGTCGTTCAACGCGTTGAGCTGCTTGGGGCGGTTGAGGGTGATCAGGCCGACCGGGCCGCGGGTTTCGGTGAGGATGGGGGTGTCTTCGGGGGGGTGCATCAGAGGCCTCCTTGCAAAAGTGTTGAGGCGATTGTGCTTGAGGGCAGCTTGAGGGTTGCGTCAACCGTTCCGGCCCAGCCAGGCATACAGCCGCTGTCGCTGCGCGGGCTTGAGTCCGCCGGCGATTTCCAATGCCACCCCGCGCGTTGGCAGCGCGAACCACGGCGCCTCGGCCTGCATCAGCCGGTCCTGCCGTAGAACGTCGATGCGCCAGACATCGCCGCGGCGCGCCAGCGCATGGCTGCGCTCGATCAGACTCTTGCGCGCGCGCTCGCCGTTGAGCGCAACCAGCAGGTCGCCCGCAGCCAGCCCGGCGCGCTCGGCCCAGCCGCCGTTCTTCGCCTGCTGCACCGCCAGCCAGCCGCCCGGCTGTTCCTGCACGCCCAGGCCGAGGGCTTCGAGCGCGGGGTCTTGCTGCGTGCGCCAGGCCAGGCCGAACTGCGCCAGCTGGGTCTTGAGCGGCGGCAGTTGCGTGCCGTGGACATGGCGGCGGAAAAAGCCGCGCCAGTCCAGCCCACTCAGCTCGGTGAGCAGGGCGGGCAGATCGTCTTCGGCCACACCCTGCGCGCGCAGCGGCGCGTCGTCTCGACCGTAGCGCTTCCACAACAGGCGCATCAGATCGTCGAGGGTGAGGCGTGTTTCGCGGCGCAGCCGCAGGTCGATCGACAGCGCAATCAGCGCGCCGAGCTGGTAATAGCTCACCGTGGCATTGGCGGTGTTTTCGTCGGGGCGGTAGAACTTGGTCCAGGCGTCGAAACTTGCCTCAGCCACGCTTTGCACCATGCGGCCCGGGGTGCGCTGCACCGCCGAGAGGGTGCGCGCCAGAGCGTCGAGGTATTGCTGTGGCGTGATCAGCCCGGCGCGCAGCACCATCAGGTCGTCGTAATACGCGGTGAAGCCCTCGAACAGCCACAGCAGCCCGGTGGGGTTTTCACGTTGCAGGTCGTAGGGCGTGAATGCCTGCGGCTTGATGCGCTTGACATTCCAAGCGTGGAAATACTCGTGGCTGCACAGGCCGAGAAAGTCGCGGTAGTCGCTGTTGGGCGCGTCCATGCGCGGATGCGGCAGGTTGCGACGTGCGCACATCAGCGCGGTGCTGTCGGCATGTTCCAGTCCGCCGTAGCCGTCTGCGGTGGGCGCAACCAGGAACAGATACTGCTTGAACGGCGCGCGCTTGCTGCCCGGCTCGAACAGCGCGATCTGCGCGCGGCAGATGCGCTGCAGATCGCGCGCCAGCCGTTCGGTGTCCACCGCGCCCTGCAGCTGGTCGGCATGCGCGATGACCACGGCATGCTGCGCGCCGCCTGCGCTGAATTGCAGCCGCAGCAGCGTGCCCATTTCCACCGGATGGTCGATCAGCTCGGCATAGCTGGATGCCTGCCGCCTGCCAAAGCCGTTGGCATCGCAGCGCAGCGCGGGCAGGGTGGTGGCCAGCGTCCAGTGCGGCGCGACGTCCGGACAGACGATGTCCACTGTATGCGCCTGCTCCTCCCGGCCGCTTGCAGCCAGCAGCAGGCTACTGGGGTTGAAAAATCCCCGGCTGTGGTCGAGATACGCGGTGCGTACCGACAGATCGAACGCATACACCGTGTAGCGCAACCGCAGCAAACCGCCGCACGGCGCGACATGCCAGCGGTTTTTTGCGATCTTGCGCACCGCAACCGGCCGGTCCGTGCACCAGGCCTGCACCTGCAGCACATGCCGCGAGAACTCGCGCACCAGATAGCTGCCGGGAATCCACACTGGCAGCCAGAATTCCTGCCCCCCGGGCGCAGGGTCGTGCAGCACCAGCTCGACGGCAAAACGATGCGCCTGCGCATCGTCGATCTCGACCCGGTAGTGCGGCCCGGCCGGGCTGGATGGATGGGCGCGCGCCTTGCGCTGCGTTGCGGCGGTTCGGGACATGGTGCGATCGGACCAGGGTGCGGCGCGGGCGTCGCCCAGCCGCGTGAAAATCATTGAGGAAAAATTAAAAAGCCATGCTAACCTGCGGTAAGCAAAAGATTCACGCATACAACTTACATTCGGCGGCAAAGGCAATGTGGAACGCGACGTTTTTTCTGAAATAGCCGCACATGCGGGGGCGGGGGCCCCGGCACTGGTGTATCAACCGCAGGTCAGTTATCCATCCGGACTGGTCGTCGGGCTGGAGGTGCTGTTCCGCTGGCGCGCGGACGACGCGCCCAAGCGCCACTCCCCGCTCATGTTCCTGCCGCAGCTCACTCCGGCGCAGACCAGTGAGCTGTTTTTCTGGGTGATGGAGCAGGCCATTTCCGAGGCGCGGGTCCTGTCGAACTGGACCGGCTGGAACGGCTATGTCTCGGTCAACATCGAGGCCGACCAGGTGGGCGACCCGGCGCTGATCGAGCACATCAACACCACGCTGCAGCGCTATGCCTGGGCGCCAGAGCGCCTGATGGTCGAGGTCACCGAGCGCCGCGCGATTCCGGCGTTTCCCAGTGTGGCGCGCAATGTGCACTCGCTGCGCCGGGGCGGGGTGCGTGTGGCGATGGATGACTTCGGCGAGGGTTATGCCTCGTTCGAATACCTCAAGATTCTCGACCCGAGCGACATCAAAATCCCCGCCAGTTTCACCTCGGACGTCATCCGCGACGTGCGCAACGCCGAAATCGTGCGCGCGCTGATCGAGTTCTCCCGGCGGCTGTCGATCAATGTGGTGGCCGAGGGTGTGGAAACCCGCGAATGCGCCGCCGCGCTGCACAGCCTGGGGCTGCAGCACATGCAGGGCTATCTGTTTGGCGAGCCGCGCGAGCTCGAGGAATGGGCGCAGCTGCTGCGCCAGCCCGGTGCGGTCGTGCAGATGAGGTGAACCGGCGCCGACGCGCGCGCTCAGGTCGATACAAATAGACGCCCCGTGTGCCGGGTTTTGGCGCCATGATGCGCGCAAAACGACGAGGAGCATGGACACATCGATCTCTGCGGCAGATGCGCAGCCCCCTGCCGTGTGGCAGCCGGGGCAAGCTGGTGCACCCACCATCGCCCTGGCCTGTGCAAGAGCGGGGTTTCCCCCTCACGACCAAGGCGTTTCTGGGTTCAGCAACATCATGAGCCATGCCTTTCATGCCTGCCAGATCGAGCTCTATCCCGCGCGCATTTGCGCGCAGGCGGTGGGCTTCGTCTCTTCGTTCAGCCGCATCAGCGCGGTGATCAGCAGCTTCATCATTGCCGACCTGCTCAAGACCTCGGGCGATGTCGACGTGTTCACCTTCATCGCCGCGCGATGGCCGGTGTGGCGCGGGTCATTGGCATCATGGGGCCGCGGGCGGCTGCAGGGCGTCGCGCACTGACATGCCGGCGGCGGATAATGCGGGTGTTCTTTCCGGGAGGCCCGTCATGTCCACCATCGATGTCATCCCCTCAGATCCTGTCTTTCGCCGCGTGCCTGCCGGCGCCGGCCTGCGCTGGTGGGCAGAGGGATGGCGCGCATTCACGCAGGCGCCGCTGCCCTGGGTGGGACTGGCGCTGGGCTTTTTCGTGCTGATGTGGCTGCTGGGCCGTTTTCCGCTGGGTGGTCTGCTGTCGCAATGGTTGAGTCTGCCGCTGCTGGCGCTTGGCGTGCTGTTCGCCGCCGCGCTGCGCCGTCGCCTCGGCCGGGCGCGCACCATCACCCCCAGCGGCATGCCGCTGGAGCCGGACAACGACGGAGCGCTCAGTGCATCGAGCAGGGTGTGGACGCAGCGCATCGGCCCGCTGCTGCTGGCCTCGCTGCTGGTGCTGGCGCTGGGCGGGGTGGTCGGTGCGGTGATCGTGATCGGCCTGGGTGCGCTGTTCGGCATCGGCCTGGCCAGCCTCGGCGCGTTCGCCAAAATGATGACTCCCGGCATGGGCATGGCCGCGGGCATGGGTGCGCTGGCCGGGTCGATCATGACCCTGATGCTGCTCCTGCTGCTGGTGCTCTATCTGTTCAGCGTGGCGTTCTGGTTCGTCAACACCCTGGTGGCGATCGGTGGGCTCAGCCCGTGGAATGCGGTGCGCCTGTCGGTGCGCGCCGGCTTTGCCAACCTGGCGCCGATCACCTTGTTCACTCTCCTGCTCTTGCCCATTTCGCTGCTGGCCATGCTGCCGATGGGCCTGGGGCTGCTGGTGCTGTTTCCGGTGCTGTCCGGCGCCTCCGCCGCGTCATACTTCGACGTGTTCGGTACCGAAACCCCCGCCTGATTCCACTCGTACCAACTATGAATGTCGTCGACTACCTGCGCCAGCACATCCGCACCGTCCCCGACTGGCCGTCTCCCGGCGTGCAGTTTCGCGACATCACCCCGCTGCTGCAGAACCCGCGGGTGTTTCGCGTGCTGATCGACCAGTTCGTCCACCGCTACATGGCGCCCGATCTGCGCCCCGACGTGGTCGCCGGCATTGACGCCCGCGGCTTCATCCTCGGCGCGGTGGTGGCTTACGAGCTCAACATCGGCTTCGTGCCCATCCGCAAGAAAGGCAAACTGCCGTTTGCCACCGTGTCCGAGGAATACGAGCTGGAATACGGCAGCGCCACGGTCGAAATCCACACCGACGCGGTGCGCCCGGGCGACTGCGTGCTGCTGATCGATGACCTCATCGCCACCGGCGGCACCATGATGGCCGGCAAGCGTCTGCTCGAAAAGCTCGGGGCCATCGTGGTGGAAGGCGCAGCCATCGTCGATCTGCCCGAGCTCGGCGGCTCCCGGCTGCTGCGCGAGGCGGGGCTGCCGTTGTTCACCTTGGTAGATTTCGCCGGACATTGATGGTACTGCGGCTGATCAGAAACTGGCGAGGTTTGCTGTCTGCACTGATATGGGCGGCGACCCTGTTCGCCTCGCCGTCTGCGCAGGCCCAGCAGGCCGCTGTGGCGCCGGAGGTGTCGATTCGCAGCGTGGACAGCATCGCCCTGCGCGGCGCAACCGCCATCCTCGGCCTCACGCTCAGTATTCGCAACACCGGGGGTCTGGCCTTGCCGCTGCAGAAACTGCAGTTTCAGATCCAGTTCAACGGCCTGGACGTGGCCCAGGGCGTGAGTACCGCGCCAGTCACCATCGCCGCACAGCAGCAGGCGCAGGTTCCTGTGCAGGTCGAGGTCAACAGCACCACGCTGCTTGGTCTCATCGCCATCTTGCCGGCGGACGGCACGGTGAGCTACGTGATTCAGGGGACGGCCGAGATCGGTCAGACGATGCTGCAGATTCCCTTCACCCACAGTGGGGCGGTGCGATTGATCTTGCAATAGCAGGACGTTGAAAAACGTCGCGAGGATGGCCAGATGCAAGGCGCACGGCGCGCAGCGACCGAGACATATCAAATAGATAGGCAAGGGAGCGAGCACCGTGCAACGCCGCAGATGGCCCACCGCAGTAGTTTTTCAACGGCCTGATAGCCCTTGCAGTAGCGCAGTCGCTCAGACTGCTGCCGCGGGCGCTTTGTCGAGTTGGCAGCGCATCATGCGGTGCGGCCACAGACCGCCAAATGGAATGAGTGAGGCGAGGAAAACGCTCGGGCTGTCAGGTCCCGAAAAATCCCCTACGTCGCAAATGCGACCGAGCGAGTCCCGAGGAATTGCCTGATTGCAATTCCCGCGTCAGCTTCGGTGTAGGCCTCGTGTCCAAATCAGGGCGCTTCCATGGTGAGTGCCGACTCTTGATGCAAGTGCGGGGGCGATCAAGAGATGGGCTTTGTCGGGAAAGTCGCCTGCTATAATGGTCTGTTACCTAAAAAATTGATGGATTGCTTCGTGAAGCAGCGTCTAGGCGAAATTCTGATTGAGCAAGGCAAAGTCGATCAGTCGCAAGTCGATCGTGCCTTGCGGTTGCAACAAGACGAACAGTCTGGGCGCATAGGCGAGATCCTTCTACGGCTTGGCCTTGTGACCGAGGTCGACCTTGTTCAGGCGCTCTCCGCACAAAGCGGCATACCTGTAGCAAAGGCCTCGGATTATCCGGAGCTGCCACTTTTTGCCCAGCAACTGTCTCACAGGTACCTTCGCGACGCCAATGCATTGCCTATGAGGGAAGACGGCAAGCGCCTGACGGTTGCCGTCGCAGACCCGTTTGACACCTTTTTGAAGGAATCCTTAGGTCTGGCCACGGGGCGCTCTGTCGATTTCGTTCTTGCCACACCGGGTGAACTACGGGCCGCATTTGATCGGCTCTACGGTACCGGAAAGTCGTCGATGGATCAGATCGTCGGCGATATCGAAATGCTGGAAGACGATACGGGCAATGAAGATCTGCAGCAGTTGAAAGATTTGGCGAGCGAGGCGCCTGTCATTCGTCTGGTGAGTCTGATCATCAGCCGTGCGATGGAAGCGCGGGCCTCTGACATCCATATCGAGCCTTTCGAGAACCGGCTGATCGTTCGCTATCGTATCGATGGCGTCCTTCATGAGGTCGAGTCGCCTCCCCGGAGATTATCCGCAGCGGTCATTTCTCGCATAAAAATCATGGCGAGCCTCGACATCGCGGAGCGCCGCTTGCCCCAGGACGGGCGCATCAAACTGCGGATTCATGGCAAGGAGGCGGATCTGCGAGTTTCCACCGTACCGACTCTGTACGGGGAAAGCGTGGTCATGCGGATCCTTGACAAGTCATCAACCTTGCTGGATTTCAATCGCTTGGGTTTTGATGCCCAAAATTTGTCGGCATTTAAATCGGCGTTGATGCGACCACACGGCATTTTGCTTGTGACGGGCCCTACCGGTAGCGGCAAGACCACCACGCTTTACACCGCGCTGCAAACGATCAATAAGCCAGATTTAAAAATATTGACCGTCGAGGATCCGGTTGAATACCAGATAGACGGCATCAATCAAATTCAGGTCAAGCCGCAGATTGGACTGACTTTCGCAAATGCGCTGCGTTCTATCGTCCGGCAAGACCCCGATGTCATCATGGTGGGAGAAATTCGCGATCTGGAAACGGCTCAGATTGCTGTTCAGTCTGCCTTGACCGGACATATGGTGCTCTCAACCCTGCACACCAATGATGCGGCGAGCACCATCAACCGGTTGTTGGACATGGGGATAGAAGACTACCTGCTCACCTCCACGATCGTCGGGGTGCAGGCGCAGCGTTTGGTGCGCAATTTATGCATGGACTGCCGCCAACCTTACACTCCAACACCGGAACTCCTCGAAGAAACCGGCCTCCAGCGCTATCTTCCCGAGCCTGATTCTGTGCTGTACCGTCCTAAAGGCTGTGAACTTTGTGGTGGCACGGGCTTCATAGGCAGAAGCTGTATTGTCGAAGTGTTGCTCATGAACGATACGGTGCGCCAAAAGGTGATGACGCATGCCACCTCCGGGGAAATTCGTCGTGTCGCGGTGGAGCAGGGCATGGAAACGATGTATGAAAATGGTTTGCGCAAGGTTGCGGCGGGTCTGACCACCTTCGAAGAAGTTTTGCGCGCCACGCGCGAGGAGTGAGATTTGCCGATCTATGCGTATAAGGCGGTGACCGGCGCGGGCGAGGTCGTCGAAGGCACGATGGACGCTCGCACAGATTCCGTTGTGATCGAGCGCTTGCAAAGTACGGGTCACTTGCCCATCCGTGTGACGGAGTCGGTCGCCGGTGCACAAGCTGCCGCAAAGTCATCGGGTGGTTTGCTTCAGAGCAAGCGCGTCCATCGCGGCGAAGTCATGGAACTCACTCGCGAACTGGCGACTTTGCTTCACGCCGGATTGCCTTTGGATCGGTGTCTCGACATCATGGTTGGCATGGCGTCCCGGGCGCCGGTTGCCCAGCTTTTGGCCAGCATCCAGGCAGAGGTGCGCAGCGGGGCGCCTTTGTCGGTTGCCCTGGAAAAACACAAAAATCTGTTTGACCGCTTCTATCTCAACATGATCCGAGCAGGCGAGGCAGGGGGGGCGTTGGATGTGGTCTTGTTCCGTTTGGCCGACTTCATGGAGCGCGCCAAGGAATTGCGTGAAACCATCACCTCGGCCATGATCTACCCCATCATCCTCGCATGCGTTTCGGTGCTGTCGGTTCTTCTGCTGCTCATGTTTGTGGTGCCGCAGTTTACACAAATGTTTGATCAGGCAGGAAAATCTTTGCCGGTGCCTACGCAGGTGGTGATTGCTGCCGGGAACTTTGTGCGCAAAGACTGGTGGATGATTTTGATCGGCATCACGGCTGTTGTCTGGCTGATGCGCGCCCAACTGCGTCACCCCGTGAGCCGTCTGCGCTGGGATCGCTGGTTTCTCGGGCTGCCCCTGTTTGGCGAGATGATTCTCAAGTTGGATGTGGCCCGACTGACCCGCACCTTGGGCACGCTCATTGAGAATGGTGTCACTCTGCTGTCGGGCTTGTCCATTGCGAAAGAAACCGTCGGCAATGCGGTTTTGCGAGAGAGTCTTGACCAAGTGACCGCCAGCTTGCGCGAAGGCAAAGGACTGGGTAAACCGCTCATGCAGACCGGCCTGTTTCCCAAACTGGCCGTGCACATGGTGATGGTGGGTGAAGAAACTGGGCGTCTCCAAGAACTTTTGATCCAGGTCGCCAACGTCTATGACCGTGAGGCGCAGACCACAATCAAGCGCCTTCTGGCCTTGATGGAGCCTATTTTGATTCTTACTTTGGGCCTGATGATCGGTGGCATCATCATGTCGATTCTGTTGGCCATTCTCAGCGTCAACAATCTTGCCTTCAGTTGATTGATTCAGCTGAATTAATAGGAGTTTTCAATGGTTTTAGTCAAACAACGACGTGCGACGACCATGCGTGGTCTCACCTTGATCGAACTGCTTGTCGTCCTTGTGATTCTTGGCTTGCTGGCTGGCCTGGTTGCTCCGCGGGTCATTCATTATCTCTCCACTTCCAAAACCGAGACGGCGAGTCTGCAGATCAAACATTTTGAAGCTGCGCTCGACCTTTATCGTCTTGATGTCGGTAGTTATCCCAACACGCAACAGGGGCTAGAGGCGCTGATCAAAGCCCCGCCCGGTGTAACCAACTGGCATGGCCCCTACCTCAAGAGCCCCGATGTGCCCAAGGACCCCTGGGGGCATCCGTTCGTCTACACCAGTCCAGGTAAACACGGCGCTTACGACATTGAGTCTTATGGCGCCGATGGGCAGCCGGGCGGTACCGGCGAGAACGAGGATGTAAAAAGTTGGTAAACAAGCAGCGCAGCAACGCTGGTTTTACTCTGCTGGAGTTGCTGGTGGTGCTCGTACTGATGGCCTTGATGACCGGATTGGCCATTCCGCTGATCTCAGCCGGTACGCCTGGCGCGCAGATCAAGGCCGCCACCCGGGAGTTGCTGGTCGGGCTGAGACAGGCGCGCGAGCAAGCCATCGTCACAAGACAGCCCGCCACGTTGACCATCAACGTCGACGATCGCAGGTTTCAGATTTCTGGCAACAAGCGCGCTTTTCAGTTGCCCGGCAAGTTGCAGATCGGGCTTTTTGTCGCTGCTGTCGAAGACAACGGCAAGTTGGGGTCTTTCGTTTTTTACCCCGACGGAAGTTCCACGGGCGGTAGGGTGGCGGTCTCGCTCGATGGGCAGACCAATACCATCGATGTCGACTGGCTGACCGGTGTGGCCCGCCTTCTGGATCAGCATGAAACCGCGCACTGAAATGTTGCCCTCCAGAGTTTTTACAAGGCCTTCCCTGCGACCGCAAAGGCGTCTTCGCCGAATGCCGACGCCCGCATCCATGCGCGGATTTTCTCTGCTCGAAGTGCTCGTCGCTTTTGCCATCCTGGCCCTGACCTTGGGTGTGCTGTTGAACATCTTCTCAGGGGGATTGCGCAACCTCGGTGATGGCCAGCACTACACCCGCGCCTTGCTCGATGCACAGTCCAAACTTGCTGAAATTGGCGTTTCGCAGCCGCTGGTGCCGGGCGAGATTTCCGGCGAAATTGACGATGGCTATCGCTGGTCAGCGCGCATCAGTCCGCTTGCCCTGTCGCCAGGGGGGCTGGTCACGCTTTACCAGGTTGACCTCACCGTCAAATGGGGCGAGGCAAGCGCAGCGCGAGCCGTTCGCCTTCAGACACTCAAGATCGGCCCGCCAACTTCATGAAGCAAAAAACCCACGTCACGCAGCGCGGCCTGACCTTGCTGGAAATGATGATCGCCCTGCTCCTGCTGAGCATGCTGCTCATGCTGTTGTTTGGCGGTTTGCGCCTGGCATCCAGCAGCTGGGATCGAGGCAGCGCCTTTACCGACCAAGTCTCTCAGATGCAACTGGTCGAGAACTTTATGCGCCGCGAAATTTCTCAGGCCGTAGCCTACCGCTTGCAACAAGACCCTCAAGACCCGAAAGCGGTCTTGCTGGGCTATAAGGGCAGCGTCCACCGCCTACGTTTTGTCGCTCCCATGCCGCAGGCTGCCGCCAAGGGCGGCTTATATGTTCTGACCTTTGGGCTGTCACAGCAAGAAGGGGGGGGGCAGGCACTCACCTTGTGGCGCGAGCCGACTGACAAGGCGGGCTCCTCATCGCTGGCAAATCCGGAAAATGAATCCACCAATGCCCCGGTCATTCTGGCGCGTCACGTGTCGCAGCTCGAGTTTTCCTACTACGGCGTACCTACGGGCAGCAGTCAGCCCGCAACCTGGCTTCCAGACTGGCCGGACAGCCATAACGCTCCTCAGCTCATCAAAATGAAAATAGCGTTTGATGGAGGCACCCGTTGGCCAGATCTTGTCGTGGCGCCGCGCGTGGACATGGCCGCTGCGTCAAACCTGCAATGACCGACAAATCGGCTCATGGCCCCCAAACCCGGCAGCACGGCATTGCACTGATTCTCGTGCTCTGGGTTTTGGTGCTGCTCACAATTATTGCGGGCAGCTTCGCCTACAGTGTGCACAGTAGCACCCTGATGGCAGCAAACGCCATCGAAACAGCCCAGGCGCAGTCTCTCGCCGATGCTGGAGTGTCTCGTGGCATATTCGAACTGCTGAGCGGGCAGGCCGCATCGACAGCCTGGAAGGCCAATGGACAGACGCACCTGATGCAGCTAGACGGCCACGACATCGCCGTGACCCTCACCGACGAATCCGGCAAGATTGACCTCAACGGCGCACCTCCCGCCCTTCTTGCCAGCATGCTGCAGTCCGTCGGCGTGGATCCCGATCATGCCGGGTTGCTTGCTCAAACATTGGTCGGCTGGCGCGCCTCACCTCCCACAGGGGCAGGCTTGCAGCCCCAGCTAGGCGCCCTCGCCGCACATGGCCCTTTTCGCAGCATCGAGGAGCTGCAACAAGTGCCCGGAGTGACACCGCAGCTCTTCCAGCGTCTCGCCCCTTTGGTCACTGTTTATACCGGGCAGCCAGGTGTCAACACGCAAATTGCTTCTGAAGCGGTGCTGCAAGCCCTGCCCGGAGTCAGCCCCGCAATCGCGAGTGCGTATGCACAGCAGCGGGTGGCCCTATGGCAAACCAGGCAGGCCGTTCCTGCCCTGGCGCAAGCGGGCACTTACAACGTAGCCACCCTTTCGGGTGTGGTCGGCGTGCTTGCCCAAGCCAGTCTGGCCAACGGGGTGAGTTTTTCCCGGGAAGCCGTTGTGCGGATCACCGGCCAGCCAGCTAAGCCCTATCAGATTCTGTCTTGGCGCGAGGTATACCCGGCATCGACCCCGGCCAACTCCCCAGGCTGAGGCGAGCGCCAGATCCGCGGCCTGCAAGCCGCAGGCGAGCTCGGTGGTCAAGGACTTCTGGAGCGCATCGATCCAATACACTTCTACGTTTGGCGGAAGTCTCCCGCTCGCATTGAACAACTCCCTGATGGCAACAACATCCCCTCGTTCGGTCGATTTTCGGCAAACGTTTTCCGTGCAGTGGCGCGCCTTTCTCAATTGGTGGGGCACTGAACTGGTCGCGCTCCTGCCGGCCTCATGGCGGCCTGGCGAGATCGATCCTTTCGAGGCCTGCCTGTGCAGTATCGATGAGGGCGTTTTCTCGGTGCGTCGGCATCAGGGGGGACGATGGGTTGAAGTCGCTCGCAAAAGCCTGGAAGGGGGCGACTCACCCACGCAACAGCAGGCCATCAATGCGGTGCTCAAGGCGGCACATCTTCGGCCTGATCAGCCTTACCTGCTGGCGCTGCCGCCCCGGCAGGTGCTGCGTAAAAAAATCGCTCTGCCCCTCGCTGCAGAAGAAAACCTGCGAGCAGTCCTTCAGTACGAAATCGATCGCTACACCCCGTTTCGGGCTGATCAGGTTTATGTGGATTACCGTGTGCTGCACAAAGATGCCGCCTTGGGGAAAATCACCCTGCTCGTTGGGGTGGTGCCGCGCGAGGTTGTCGACCAGGCTGTGCTACACCTGCGCCAATGGGGGATCAAGCCTGCAGCAGCTGTCACGCTAGACGATCTTTCGCCTAACGTCACACCGCTCAACTTTTTGCCAGATGCCGCGCGGCCCAAGCGTAGCCTGCGTCTGAGCAAAACCAATATGGTGCTCCTTGTTCTGGTGGCCGTGCTCGGCTTTGCCGCCATTCTGTATCCCATCTGGATCAAGCGCGAGGTATCTATACGGTTGATTCCTATCGTGGAACAGGCGGCCAGGGCCACAGAGAAAGTCGAACAACTCCGCGGCCGCGTTCAGGCAGAGCAACAGACCTACAACCTGCTCAGCGAAAAAAAACGCACCCAGCCATCGGTCATTCTCCTGCTCGATGAACTCACCCGCCTACTGCCCAAAGACACCTGGGTGCAGCAGATCGATCTCAACGGCAACACCCTGCAGATACAGGGCGACACCGGATCGGCCTCCAAGCTCATCGGTCTGATCGAAAATTCCCGCGTGCTCAGCGGCGCCAGCTTCACCGCCCCGCTGACCAAAGGCGCAGGCGAAAACACCGAGCATTTCCAGCTCAGCGCGCAAGTCGATACCGCCGCTCTGGTGCCAACTCAGCAGGCCCAGGTGCTTGCTGCCGCTAAGGCGCAGCCCCCCAAGCCAGCCGCGTCGCAACCTGCCAAGCCCGCTGTGCCCGCAAGCGCTGCGGTCTCTCCCCCCGTTTCCACTGCAAGTACTGCAAACCCGAAAAAAGTGCCTTCAGCCAGCGCGCCTCAATCCGCCTCCTCTGCACCCAAAACCCCATGAACCTCACCCTGGCACCCATGACGCCCAGGCAAAGCCGGCTCCTGGCCCTCCTGCTGCTGCTGGCCGTGTTGGCAGTTGGCGTGGTCGCTGTGGCCATTCCCGCCCTGCAGCTCAACGCTCATTATCAATCGGCCATTGACCAACGTGTCGATCGCCTCACCCGTGAACAACGCATTATCTCCATGGCGCCTAAGCTGCAGCAGCAAATGCTCGAACTCCAGCGCCTCAACCCGGCGCAGTTTTATTTGCGCAACCCCAACCCCGTCCTTGCTGCTGCCGAAATCCAAGAGGATGCCAAGCGCCTGATTGACGCCAATGGTGGCAAGCTCCTCAGCATGAACATCCTCCCGCCCAAGGACGAGAACCAACTCACCCGTGTGGGCATCAACGTCCAGCTCACCGGTGGGCTCGATGGCGTGGTCAATCTGCTTTACAGCCTAGAAACCGCCGTTCCCTACCTGTTTATCAACAACCTCAACATCCGTTCCATCAACGCATATACCCCGCCCAACGGTACGGCGCCCCCCTTGCAACTTCAGGTGCAGTTCGACCTCACTGGCTATGTGCGCAAGAAGGGGGCTGCATGAGTGCACTTCAGATCAATGGGCAAAAACGCCTGAGCGCACTTTTGCTGATTGGCGCGGCGGCACTCGTCGGTCTTCTGGCCTATGAGACGCAGCAGGGCATCGCCCTGCGAGACAGTGTTTTGGCCCTCAAAACCCGCCCATCGGCCACGCCTCCCGCATTGAAACTTGCGCCGCCGTTTCATCTGCAAACGCTGTCAAGCTATTCGGCCATTACCGAGCAGCCCCTGTTCGTGGCCTCACGCACCCCCACCAAGCAGGATGCAACGGCAACTGCCCCCCCGCCGCGGCAATTTGCGCTCACCGGCGTAGCGCAAACTTCAAAAGAGTCCGTCGTATTGCTGCGCGATGCCCAAACCGGCAAGACCGAACGGCTAAAAACGGGCGAAAAGACCAAAGACGGCCTGGCGCTCGATTCCGCCAAGCCAGACAGTGCGACGATCGACCAAAATGGTCAGAAAGTCACGCTTGATCTGAATGTCGTTTTGAGTGGCAATCGCGTTGTGGCGCCAGTGCAGCCGCCTCAACCTGCGTCTGCAGCCAAGCCTGCGCAAGCGCCGCCCCCCCCTGCAGGGGATAAAAAAGCAAGCGCAGCCAAGCCCACGGTCGATCCTGGGTTGGAGCAACTCAACCTGCAGAGGGCAAAGCTAGGCCTGCCGCCATTGCAGTGATGCGCGAGCCCCAGCAAGTGCGCCGTTTTTTTGGGGCGTACCAGAGCTTGACTCCTTGTTGATGATCAGATGCGGTTGATCATCTCGCATTGGGACGGCAGCCAAGGGTCGTCAACGATAATGCACAGATTCAATACCCAGTGCCGCACGCCCATTGCAAATGCCGCGCTCGCTTGCTGGCCTAGCCGATGACATCCCCGCTGCTCCGTCACCAAAGTGGGGCACTGGCAGCTTTGATAGATGAAGGATTGCACCAAATATGAGCATTCGTTTTGAACAGACTCCCCGTCTTCGCCCGCTGGCGGCTCTTGTCAGCGCTGCACTGATCCTGGGCGGCTGCGCTTCGCCGCAATCCAGTCGCCCGCTGATGCCCGACATCTCATCGCTGCCGACCCACTTCCCTACCAGCTCGGCGTCTGCAGCGACCGCACCCGCAGCCCCGGCCAGCAGCGCCAGTGCAGCAGAAAAAAAGGCCAGTGAAGACAACAAATCCAAGTCCTACATCTATCCGGGTACCGGGCAATTTGTCAAACAACCCTCATCGGCCCTGCCTACCCACGCCTCCACGGCCGAGGGCACCACCCTCAACCTCGAAGGTGCAGATATCCGCGAAGTCGCCCATGTCATTCTGGGCGACATCCTCAAGGTCAATTATGTCGTCGATCCCAGGGTGCAGGGCAACATCACCATCCGCACCAGCAGCCCCATTCCCAAAGATGCGCTCGTGGCGACGCTCGATACCGCCCTGCGCATGAACGGTGCCGCGCTGGTGCACGACCCGCGCGAAAACCTCTACAAAGTGGTGCCACTCTCGGTGGCCATCAAAGGCTCGGTTGATCCGCAGGTAGGCGGGGCCAACATCCCGCTGCGCCCCGGCTTCAGTGTGCTGGTCGTGCCTCTGAAATACATCGGCGCGGCCGATATGGCCAAAATTCTGCAGCCTCTCACGCCCGATGGCGGCATTGTGCGGATCGACCCCGTGCGCAACCTGCTCATCCTGGCCGGAGGGCAGGGTGAACTTCGCCACATGCTCGACACCATCGACATGTTCGATGTTGACTGGATGGCCGGCATGTCGGTGGGCATATACAAACTCGCCAACATGGATGTCAAGAGCGCCGAGCCTGCGGTAGAAAAACTCTTTGGCGACAAGTCCAACAGCCCCCTCACCGGCTTGGTGCGCGTGATTCCGCTGCAGGAGCTCAACGCCTTCATGGTGGTGACGTCCCAACCCGACTACCTCGAAAAAGCCAAGCTCTGGATTCACCGCATCGACCAGGCGGGCTACGGTGGCACCCAGCTCTTTGTTTACCCCGTTAAAAACGGCAATGCCGTCAAGCTGGCCACGGTGCTGAGCGCACTGTATTCCTCCAAAACACCGGCGGCCTCATCCAGCCCGGCCAGCGTGGCGCCGGGCCTGACTGGCAGCAGCATTTTTTCCAACACCACAACCGGAGGCGCCACGTCTTCGCTCACCACGGGCACAGGCTCCACTGCCGCAGCGCCGGGCCTGGGCAGCGGGCTCACCGTGCCCAGCCTGACCAGCAGTCAGGCAGACAAGGGCAGCGCCGTCACCACTGGCGGCGACCAGGACGTCACCCTCAAGGCCGAGGGCGGCGTCAAGATCATTGCCGACAAAGACAACAACTCCCTGCTCATTCTCGCCACCGCGCAAGAGTACGAAAAAATCGAGGCCGCCCTACGTCGTCTTGACACCAGCCCCCGCCAGGTGCTCATCCAGGTCACCATTGCCCAGATCACCCTCAACAACAATATGCAGTACGGGCTGGAGTGGTTTTTCAACAGCAACAACAGCACTGTCAATGGCCAGCTCGTCAGCAACCTGTCATCGGCGGGTGGGGCCATCCCCTCCACCCCCAGCACCCTGGCCAATGGTTTCTCGGTCTACAAACTTGGCAGCGCCGGTGACATTCGCGTGCTGTTCAACGCCCTGGCGCAAGACTCCGATCTCAAAATTCTGTCCACGCCGCAGTTGATGGTCACAGACAACCAGACTGCACAAATTCAGGTGGGTGACCAAATTCCCACTCTGGGGAACACCCAGACCACCACGGCCGGCACCATCACCAGCGTCAACTACATCAACACCGGTGTGCAGCTCACAGTGACCCCGCGCATCAACGCCGGGGGGCTCGTCTCCATGGACATTTCGCAGGTTGTCAGCACCCCCGGCGCCACCACCACCTCCGCCATCAACTCGCCGACCGTCAGCCAGCGCTCCATTCAAACCCATGTGGCCGTGCAGTCCGGCAAAACCCTGGTGCTCGGCGGCCTCATTCAAGATCAGGACGGCGGTGGCAACACCGGCCTGCCCTTCCTCTCGCGCATTCCCGTGCTGGGCGCCCTGTTCGGCACCCAAAGCGTCACCAAAGCGCGCACCGAGCTGGTGGTGCTCATCACCCCGCGCGTCATCAACAACCCTGAAGAGGCCGCAGACGTGACGCAGGAATACCGCAAGCGAGTGGATGAGCTCAGGCAACAGATCAAGGGCGTCCTGCCCAAAACCATTGCCGCAGAGCCAATCAAGCCTTCGCAGCCTGAACACGCAAGGCCATGACGTTAAAAAAAAACAACACTCACCCGCGATGGCGCGCAAAGACGCTGGCCGCGTCTGCCGCGATGGCTATACTTTTTCCTGTTACAGAAGCCCGAGCCGAAGCAGGGCGGATGCAACAGTTTGGCACAATACTTGCTTGGGTGGAATGTCACCATCAGCAAGAGAGGGCATGAGGGGGTAGGCAGTGGCATTGCGGTTCGCTGTCAATGCCGCGAAGGAGGGCAAGGCGTCAAGGCTTTTGAGTCATCCTTCCAACAACCGCACGCACAAATGCTCAAACTCTTGACGATCTGACTTCTTCACATGCTAGTATTGGTTTCAGCGCAGTGATCGCAACAACTTCGTCATCACCGCTATCTGTGTTTTCAACCCGTTCTGAAAGGAAGTTCTCAATGAACAAACAAATGAAGAAAAGCCTGATGGCTGTCGCTGTGGGCGCTGCACTGGCTGCCGGCATCACCGCTGCCAACGCCGAGTCGCTGCTGTTCCCCTACTGGAGCACCCAAAACGGCACGACCAGCATTCTGTCGCTGAGCGCTGGTACACTTGCTCCCGGCGCCAAAATCCACTATGTGTGGAACTACGGAAGTTCTTGCACCCACTACGACAACTACGGCGCGCTGACCTCCAACGACCTGATCCAGCAGTTCGTGTCCGCTCCGGCTGGCACCCCCCCGCTGTTCGGTGACAAATCCACCCCGGCCTACTTCCCGCCAATCTCTGGCGGTTCATACGGCTTCCTGGTCGTTAGCGATATTGTGGGCACTGCTGGTACCGCTGCTGGTAACTTGGGTACCCTGCGTGGCCAGATGGTCATCGCATCGGCATCCGCCGGCATTGTGACCTCCTATTCCGGCATCCCGCAAACCGCTGCGGGCAATGAGGGCAATTTCTCTGGTCTGAACGCCACCCAGTATCGCCTGAGCTGGTATCCCTCGTCTGTGGTCAACCCCACGGCCTGGTATGCCGTCGTGACTGGCGACATGTCCGGCGCAATCGCAGCGGGCAGCAACTGGGGCGGTACGGCGACCTACACCAACGGTGGCCAAGTGTACGGCCGCGATGAAGACGCCTACTCCGGCGCTGTGACCGGCACCGTCACGTGCGCGGGATCGCTGACTCCGAGTTCTTTCATGAACGCGGCGCAAATGGCGTCCGTGACGAACGGCGGACTGGTCAACGTCACGTTCACCCCGGCTGCTCCCGCGACAGGCGTGATTCTGACCAAGCTGGAAACCACGACCGCCCTGGGGGGCACCAATACCTTCATTACCCCCGAGAAGGCGACTGTCGGTCAAGGCTGGTAATCCAGGCTTGTTTTGGGGTTCTTCCCGAAATGGCGCTTCGGCGCCATTTTTTGTTTTCCGCTTTTCGCCGCCGCGAGCCGCTGTTGTTGACGGCCTGCGGCGGACCAAGGGAATTTTTTGCCTGCAGGCGCCTCGTACCGCCTGCGCGACCTTTTGGTCCTCCCTCCCGGCGCGTGTCGCGCCGGCCGTTTTTTCCTTTCCGTCTTGACCCTATGCGCCTGATCCGTCAAACGCTCCACCTGGCTGCCATCGGCCTGCTGATCGCAGGCCTGTCTGCTTGCTCCACATCGAACCCTTACGCAAGCAGTGGCCCTGCGCTGCAAATCGACAGCATCTATCAGGGCGACCTCTCCGCCAAGCCCGCGCTCGCTGACCTTGACGGCAAGCTCGCCATGCTGTTCGCAACGCCGCAGAACCGGGTTGCCTTCCGCTTGGGCGACAAGACGACCCTGCTCGACGCCAATCTCAAGGTCAAGGGCGGCAAATTCTTCCAACTCCACCAGCAAGGCGATACCGTGTTTGCGCTGTGGTGGAGTCACGAGAATGCCAAGGCGCTGTATTGCGCGATCTCGACCGACGGCGGCAAGACCTTCGCGCCGGCGCAAATCGTCAACAGCGACCATGGCGTGTTGCCGCCGTTCACCCTGCTCACCCACAAGGACGGCGTTGTCGGTGTGGTGTACATGGACGAGCGCACGCCCAGATACGAGATCTATTTCAACCGCAGCACCGACGGTGGGAAGACCTGGGACAAGCAGGATCAGCGGCTCGACACGGCGCCGCAGCCGCCGGAACAAAGCAGTGCGATGTTCCCCGACATGGTGCAGAGCGGCGACAACTGGGTCGTCGTGTGGACCGACACGGCCAAGGTCGACGGTCAGGTGAGCGGCCGCATTCTGGCGCGTGTGTCGAGTGACGGCGGCAAGCAGTGGGCGCCCGAAAAGGTGATCTATCAGGGGCCGAGCATGCTGTCCTCGCTCCACGCACATGCCATCGGCAATGACGTCGTTGTGACCTTCCAGGACACCCTCAAGGGCGTGGTGGCGCTCAAGTCGGCTGACCACGGCCAGACCTGGACGACTCTCGGTGCGGCTCCGGGCACTCAGGCAACCAATAACAGTGGGATCCGCCTGGCTGGTCAAGGGCAGACGGCCTACGTCGTGTGGATGGCGCAGAAGGACGCCAAGAGTAAAGCCAAGATATATGCCAGCGCGATCGACCTCGCCACCGGGAAATGGGCGACACCGCAGCAGATCGATATTGGCAAGCCCGAAGGCGTGACGCTGTCGCTGGAACCTGACGTGACGGTGACCGGTTCCGGCGCTGCTGTCATCACCTGGACGGACTTCCGTAACATCCGCCCGAACATCTACTTGAGCGCCTCGTTCGATCACGGCAAGAGCTGGACTGCGCCGCAGGACGTCGAGCAACCGGGCGAATACTCCAGCTTGTTCTCCGACCTGACGCCGCGCAAGAACTCGGTGCTGCTGACCTACGAGCGCTTCACTGCCGACGACCACAAGACGCGTCAGGCGCTGGTGCGCGACATCAAGCTGGACGAGAAGACCGGCTTTTCCGGATTACCCGAGCCGAAAGTCAAGAGCGCGGCCGACAAGGAGGCCATGCTCAAGGATCGCGTGAATACGTTCTGGAAGCTGCGCACCGACGGCGATTTCGCCAAGACCTACGCCTATTTCGACCCCGCGTTCAGAAACGCCACGCCAGAAAAGGAATTCAACAAGTACCAAGGCAACTTCATCTACCACTCGGCCAAGACGGAGAAGATCGACATCCAGGGCAACGTCGCCGAGGTGACCGTGAAGGTCAACTACGAGGTCAAGCCAACGTTCATCGCGGGCCAAGAGGTGAAGATCCCGCCAACCACCGCTGACATCAAGACGCCGTGGGTGTGGATTTACGATAATTGGTACCAGGTCTATCAGCCACCAATGGGCGACCCTTACCTGCAATATTGACCCGCTCGGGCAGCCGCCGGTCCGTCTCGCCACGGTCGGCGGTTTTCGTCGTCTTCCCAGACACGCGAGCGCAAGGCTCTCGCACCCGCATTTCATGATGGTGCCATCGTGGCTTTGAATCTCGGCAATCTGCTGCGAGCGCCGCTGCGGCACCGCGAACTACTGTTCTTGCTGGTGCGCCGTGACATTGCCGCGCGCACTTCGGGCACGGTGCTCGGTGGCCTGTGGATGCTGGTGCAGCCGGCACTGCAGGTTGCCGCCTTGTGGTTCCTGCTCGACATCGTGCTGAAAGTGCGCTTCCCGGGCATGGAGGGTGGCTTCGTCGGCTACTACCTCACCGGGATGCTGCCCTGGCTGATGATGAGTGAAATCATCCAGCGCAGCCTCGGCGTCATGCCCGAGTACGCGGCGCTGTATCAGCGCGCGGTGTTTCCCTTGTACCTGCTGCCGCTGATTCCGGCGATCGTCAGCGGAGCGATCTATACCGCGATTTTCGTTCTTGTTGCCGGCGCTGTCGCTGGCTGGACGGGCGCGCTCGGCGCCGCCGTGTTCATGACAGGTCTGTTGCTGTGGCTCTTGCCGTTTTGCTATTTGCTGGCAGTCATCGGGTTGTTTATTCGCGATTTACAGCAGCTGGCGCCCTTTATTCTGACGATGTTGATGTATGTCACGCCGATTCTCTATCTGCCTTCGGCCTTTCCTGAAAGTTTGAAGTGGTGGCTTCAGGTCAATCCATTCGCGCACTTGATGGTGCTGGCCCATGCCTTGGTGCAGGGGCAAGGCTGGACATGGCCGAGCCTTGCTATACCCGCCGCGATTTGGATGTTGGTTTTGCTCCCTTCTCTGGCGCTGTTCCGCCGTTCACAACCGCATATGCGGGAGGCGCTATGAGCCTGCCGCGCGTCCGCCCGAAGACGGACGAAACTCCTCGCGGAGGGGGCGCGCGCAGCGGGGCGGCAAAATGACGGTCATCGTTGAACTCGATCACGCCGGCAAGACCTACGCCCTCTATCGTCACGGCGTGGACCGGCTGCTCGAAGCGGCGCTCGGGCGCAAGCGCCATACCGAGTTCGTCGCGCTGCAGCCGCTGACGCTGCGCATTTCCGAAGGGGAGGTGGTGGGGCTCATCGGCATGAATGGTGCCGGCAAGAGCACCTTGCTCAAGCTGCTCGCGGGGACGCTGACTCCGAGCACCGGACGGGTCGCCGTGCGTGGGCGGATCGCCGCGCTGCTCGAGCTCGGCACCGGGTTTCATCCGGAAATGACCGGGCGCGACAACGTCTACCTCGCCGCGGCGGTCATGGGAATACCCAAGGCGCGGATGGATGCGCTGTACGCTCAGATCGTCGACTTTTCCGGGCTGCACGACTTCATGGATCAGCCGGTGAAGACGTATTCGTCGGGGATGTTCGTGCGCCTGGCCTTCGCTGTGGCCACCAGTGTCGATCCGGACGTGCTGATCGTCGACGAGGCGCTTTCTGTTGGGGACGGTGCATTCGCCCGCAAGTCCTTTGACCGCATCATGGGGTTCAAGAAAGCGGGCAAGACCATCCTGTTCTGTTCGCACTCGCTCTACCAGGTCGAGGCGATCTGCACACGCGTGCTCTGGATCCACCAGGGGCGGGTGATGATGGACGGCGACCCAGGGCAAGTGACTGCGGCATACAACGCTTTTCTCGGCAGCGAGTCGGCCAAGGACGACATCCAGCATCTCGCCGCCGGAGTCGCGCAGGCCGGCGACGTGCCCCTGGGCGCGATGAAGGGGCATGCCCGGCTGGTCAAAGTGCGAGTGAGCGCGGGTGCGGAACCAGCCACGGTGCTCGACCTGGTGTGCGGCGAGTCCGACCTGCATGTCGATGTCGACTTCGCGTCCGATCCCGCGCTTCCGACGCCGACGCTGGGCGTGGCCATCGTCGGTGCCGACGGGCGCTTCGTCTGCAGCGCCGGCACACTCAACGACGGACTCGTGTTGCAGCGCCAGGCCGACGGCTCAGGTGGGGCGCGACTGACGTTTCCGCATTTGCCCTTGCTCAAAGGGAGCTATTGGGTGCATGTGTTCCTGCTGTGCGAACAGGCGGTGCATGTTTACGACCAGGCCAGCGCGGTCGCCGAGTTGCGGGTTTCGCAACGTGACCTGCAACAGGGCGTGGTCAGTCTGCCGCATAACTGGGATTTCGTCGGACCGGCCGGCTGATTCCGATGCCCAGGCTCTGAGACAGGGCACAATGGCCGCTTTCCTATCCCCTTACCCTGGCGCTTGGTGAGCAGGCGCTGATTTCGAACCTACGTCGCCCCCAACATGTCGTCGGTGACTTTTGCGGCTCCTCTTTCCGATGCGGAGTCAGGTGCGCTTGTCGCGCCGGATGACCTCTATTTGCCCCCGCCTCCCGCGCGCATCGTCGTCTGGAGCCCGGGCGGCAGGGAGGCGGAGCGGTCGTTGCGCGCCCGGGGTCGCGCCGCGCGCATCGCGGCGACCGAAGTCCTCACCGACCGCTGGCCGATCTCTCGCCTCGCGCTGTCGACCACGGACATTACCGAGACCGTCGACGCCTTTTGGCTCACCGGTGTGACTCCGGCAGCCAACACACTGGCATGCTTGCAGCGGGCGCGGGACAGGCTCGCGCTGGGGGGCATCGTGCTGGTGACCTTCAGTGTCGAGCCGCAGCCGCCACGGCTGCCGCGCTGGCGCGAGTTCTGGGTTTCGATCGGGCTGCGGCTGGGTTTCGCCGTCCGTGACCAAGGGCCTGCGCACCTGGTCCTGAAACTGGATGGCGCACAACCGCGCTGGCGGCTGGCGTTGGCGAGCGAGCGCGACTGGCCGCAGATCGGCACGTTATTCGAGACGATCTATCGGCAGCCGTTCAATCTCGATTTGTGGGCGTGGAAATACGGCGAGGGGCGCGGCCATGCTGTGCTTGCCTTCAAGGGCGACGAACTCGTGGCACATTACGGCGGAATGTATCGCGACATCCTGCTGGCTGGCGAGCGCGAATGGGCGATGCAGGTCGGCGACGTCATGGTGCATCCGGCGCAGCGCGCGGTCTGGACGCGCCAGGGCGCGTTCTTCCTGACTTGCTCGACCTGGGCGGAAATGTATGGTCCGCTCGATTTCGGCTTCCCGTCAGGCCGCAGTATGCGGCTTGCCGAAAAGCTCGGCATCTACGTGCAGGCCGGGAAGGTTCTCGAATCCCGCTGGACGCCTGCGGAATCGACACGTCCGCGCGCCGGCACGCGGCTGCAGGCTGTTGACGCTGACGCGGTTGCGATTGGGCAGGAGATCGACGCGCTCTGGTCGGCCATGGCCGCGGATCTCGGTAAGGCTGCGGTCTGCGTGCGCGACTGGCAATGGCTGCAGCGGCGCTATCTGCGACATCCGAGTTTCCAGTACGAGGTCGTGGCCGTGCGCGCCCGCTGGTCCGGGCGGTTGCTGGGCGTACTCGCGATGCGGCTGCATCCCGAGGAATGCGAGCTGCTCGACCTGATCGGCAGGCTCGCCGACATCCCGACGCTGATCGACCAGGCCAGGCGCATCTGCGCCCTGCGCGGCCGCCGCTCGCTCTATCTCTGGATCGGCGACGCGCACGCCGGGCATTTCCAGGTGCACGGCGCAGTTCAGCGGGAGATCGATCTCGACATTCCGACAGACGGATGGACCGGCTCTCCGCGGGCACAGGAACTCGTGGATCGCTGGTGGCTGACGGCTGGGGACAGCGACTATCGTTGAGGGTGAAGACGCGCGACTGGCTGCCTGTGAAAAGCGTAAATCACCCGCGACTTTTCAGTCGCAGGCTTTATTGTGAAGCGCAGACATGGTTGCCCCTATCCACACCCCCAACATCAGGCGCATTGACGACCGCCCTCGGCAGCGGGGCACCGCTGCCGATGCGGGCAAGGTTTCGACTGGCGTTGCAGTCGGCGTGCGCCCGCAGACCACACTTGTCACACACGAAACGATGCTTGAGCCGCTTGCCCAGGCCGCCGCAGCACGCGCACGTCTGGCTCGTGTAGGCCGGGTTGGCGTACTCGACCACGATGCCCGCCGCCTTGGAACGGTCGCGCCGATCGCGCAGATGCCCGCCGCCGAAGACCTTGCCCGTGCTCACGGCGGCGAGGTTGTTTTCTCCGACATCCACGCCCATGACCGGGCCGGATGCCAGCGGCTTCACGTCGCCGGATTCGACGACGAGGTTGAAAAACCACTTGCCCTGCCGCAAGACCAGTTCCGCTTCCTTTGGCTTTCCGGATTCGAGGATGCGGCGCTGATGCGCGCCCAGGCGCAGGGGAATGGTCATGCGCCCCTGAGCCGTGTAGAGCGAGACGCCGTCGCCCCTGAGTGTGTAGGTGCGTTGGTCGAAATGCACGCTGGCGCGGTCGAAACGGATCGCGGGAGGCGGCTGATCTTTGCGGATGCGCCCCAGCGCCTTTTGTGCCTTGTCGGCTTTGCACACCGAGAAGATCGCATTGCAGCCCATCTGGCTGCCCAGCGGCGTGGCCGCTCGCAGCGCGTTGTACGCCAGGTTGTGCAAGGCCACCCGATTCCAGACCCGGTGCGCGACGACGAAAGGCACCAGACGGTTGCAGGCATCTGCGTCAGCAGAACGCAGCGCCGTCAACGTGCATTTGGGGCGCCAACATCAGCACCAGAGCCTCGAACAGCAGCGTGAAGCCCGAGAGCTTGCCGGCAAACGGCGGCTTGACCAGGTGCACCGTGCCGTCGGGCAGCCTCACGCGCGGTGTACGCACTTGGAGCACGCACTCGTGCTGAAAGAAGTTCAGGTGCCGGTAGGTCTTGGTGATCGTGTCGTGGACCGGATGCTCGCCGCTGGCGCCCTCGACCGCGAACCGGGTCCCCGCCGTGAAGTCGACGCCGACCGTCAAGACCTTGCTGGCCTCGTGGAAACGAACGCCGGCGACGAACCAAGGGGGCGCGATGCCCAGTGCCGCTTCGAACAACCTGTCATGCATACCAATCGCTCCTGCTCGTCATGGCCGATGCGTCAGCATGCCGCATCGGCCATGACGGCCAGCGTACGGGCTGGCAGCCGGCGTCAAGGGTTCGCTTCGCCGGGCTACGCCCGCCATTGACCCCGTCCGCCAGCCAAAACACCACCGAATCCATCCACACGGAATTCAAGAGGGGCGTTTTAGAATTGGCTGTTTTATGGAACATCAACTCGTCCCTTTTGAATGCCTTAGCCTGCCTCGGGATGCGGTTGTCCTCGTTCTCGCGCCGCATCCGGACGACGAGGTTTTCGGCTGTGGTGGGACGATCGCGCTGCACACGGCCCACGGGGGCGAGGCACATGTCGTCTTGTTGACTGCCGGAGGTGCCGGCGGTGATCAGGTCTCCAGGTTGGCGGAGAGTGCGGCAGCAGCGGAAATCCTGGGTCTCCCACCGCCGGTGTGCTGGCATCTCGATGATCGCGAAGTGCGATACGGCGAACGTCTCGTCGAGCAGATCGTTGAGGCGGTTTCGTATTTCGGGGCGACCGTGTTGCTCGCACCTTCGCTCTGGGAGGTCCATCCCGACCATCGGGCGGCGGCTCTCGCGACGATCGAGGCCTTGCGCCGCCACGGCGCGTGCGACCTGATGGCATACGAGGTGGGCGCGCCGCTGCGGCCCAATCGCCTGGTCGACATTACCCCCGTCCTCGATGCCAAGCGGCGCGCCGTCGCATGCTTTGCTTCGCAACTCGGGCGGCAGCGCTACGACCTGCAGATGGAGGGACTCAACCGCTACCGCACCTATACGCTGCCTCCCCATGTGCAGGCGGCGGAGGCATTCGAGTACATCCCGGCCGGGAGGATCAATGACGCCGCGCTGGAGTTTTTCCATTCCGAATACCGGCGTCAACGCGACGCCGGCTTGATTCTGACGCCGGCGGAGATGCCGCTGGTCAGCGTCGCTGTGCGCTGCGCGGACGGCGCGTCGCGATTGTCCGACACGCTCGACTCCATCGCGGTACAGACCTGGGGGCGGATCGAGGTCGTGGTGGTTGCCGTGGGTTCCGCCGAGGCGTCGCAGCCGCCTCTTCCGCCTTGGTGCGGACGATTTCCGATGCGCCCCGTCGACCTGGGCGCGGCAACGACGGCACGGTCGCAACCCATCGCGGGTGACCTGGTGCTCTTCCTCGACGCGGGCGACGTGATTCCTGCGAACGCCGTGGACGAGGCCGTCCGGACGCTGACGAAATCGCCCTCGTCCGCCACGGCTGTGTTGCTGTGCCGCAGCCAGCAAGACGACGGGCCGCCTGACGAGGCAGCGGCTGATCCGCTGCGGCAATGGCGCCACGAATTGCGCCTGCTTCTCAATCCAAACCATGCGCCACTCGCCTTGTTCCGCCGGGGTTTGCTGGACGCGGCGCTGACGGCCCGCGCTCTGCGCGGGTCGCGGTCGTCGGACAGGGCGGTATGGCTGGAACTGTTTGCCAGGGGGGCGTTGAGTTTGGCCGAGGTGCGTTGGATTCCTGTTTCGCGTGGCGATTCGGCGTCGCCGGCGCGGCAAGCAGAACTATCCGGAGCGGCCCTTGCGGCGTTTGTCTCAGCAATGACGGATCCCTTGTCACGCGGCGTGATCGAGGTGATTTACGATGGACTCTGCGTCCCATGGATGTTTGCGGTTCTCGATGCCAACCACATCGACGGGCGCACCTTGCTGGAGCGCATCCGGGTCGCTGCACAGCAGGCCGCGCAGCGCAATGCCGTGGTCGACCTGCTCGATCGCCATCGAATTCCCGGACTGGACGTCGAAGAGCGTGTCCGGGTCGCTGCACAGCAGGCCGCGCAGCGCAATGCCGTGGTCGACCTGCTCGATCGCCATCGAATTCCCGGACTGGACGTCGAAGAGCGTGTCCGGCGCGCGGCCCAGGCTTACCAGGAAATGGTCTTGGCACAGCGCCTGCTCGCCGATCAGCCCAATCTGGCGGGACATCGCTGGGAAGACCGATTGCGCCAGGCCTGCGACGCCTCCGCGCAGCTTCCCGAGCTGCTGCGCGAATTGGCTGCGATGCGGCAATCGCGGTCTTGGACGTTAACAGCGCCACTGCGCTACCTGGGTGCACTCCTGCGACGTGCCCGGGCACGGTGAACGGCGGCGTCTCTCCCACAGCGAACTGCGCATCATGACAAACCCCTCTGCCCAGCGCTCTGCCGTGACCATCCTTCGATACGGTGACGGCAAGGCGAGCATCGACGTCTCGATCGTGATCACCTTTCACCGCGAAGGCCTACTCGCCAAATGGATGCTCGATGGCTTCCGGCGGGTGCGGGCGCATGCCGAGAATGCTGGCCTCCGGACGCAGTTGGTGCTAGTCCTCGACAACCCCGACGACGACACGCTCGGGCTCGTCTGCAACCATTCCATCCTCGTCCACAACGATTGGGTGCTGAAAACGCAAACCGGCGATCCCGGGACCAACCGGAACATCGGGGTTGCCTACGCTGGCGGCGAATACATCGGCGTAGCGGACGGCGACGACTATTACAGCGAACGCTGGGTCACCGCTGGCCATGCGCTGGCAAGCCGGTACGGCGCATCCGTCGTGGTCCATCCCGAATATGTCGTTTCGTTCGAATCCCAGCACGTCCTGGCGCGGCTGGTCGACCAGCGCGACGGCACCTACCCGCTGGCAAGCTGCCTGCTGGTTCATCCTTGGGTTTGTGCCGCCATCGCCCATTCGGCGATTTTCAAGACCACGCCCTATCTTCCGACCAATGTCCGAGAAACCGGATTTGGCTTCGAGGATTGGCATTGGAATCTGGAGGTGCTGGCCAAAGGCGTCTGGCATGTGCTGGCGCAAGACACCGCGCTGTACTACCGGCGCAAGAAAACCTCGGTGCTCACGTCCGAGTCGGCGCAACGCGCCGTCATCCGGCCGACGGCGTTCTTCGACCGGCCGGAATGCTGGAACGGTGGATTTTCTCTGATCGACGAACTGAAGACTTACGCAAAGATCGATCCGGCGACCGAGGCAAAATCGCCGCGGATGCCTGTCGCCGAAAGCTGATATGCAGTACCGATTGCAGAAAATTGCCCTGCGGGCAACGGAATGGCTTGCACCGAACCTGCGGGCGCGATGGCTCACGACCTTCTACGAGTTTCACCGTTTCGTGGTGCGCGGCCAGCTCGAACAGTGGCTGGTGGATCGCGCCCGCTCGCCGAAGGCGTTGCATTTCCCGCTGCGGCTGCTGCCCATGGCGGTTCGCTACCGGATCTACGGCGCGTTCTACGTGTTGAGGCTGCATCGCGGAAAGCACGTTCTGCCGGGGGTGTGGAAATTCCTCGAGGTCGATGCGGCATCGACGTGCGGACAAGTCGGACTCGGGGCGGATGACTTCCCGGCGTGGCTGCGCGCCGATCTCGGTCATCTTGCCGAAATTGAGGCCGCGCTGTTCCCGAAAGGCGACTTCTACGCGAAGTTTCACCACTGGTCTGCCCATGTCGCCCCGGAGCTCGGCACGCTGTACGCCGAACTGCTGGCGCAGGCCGGAGAACGGCGCTGGGATGTCGTCGTCGTGGCGCCGTGGCTGCGCGAGGGCGGGGCGGATAAGGGCATCCTGCAGTACCTGGGCTACTACTCGCGTCGCTTCGCGTCGGTGCTGCTGATCACGACCTATCCGACGGCCTCGTCGTGGATCGACGCCGTCCCGCCGAAGGTGCGGGTTCTCGAGATCGGCCACCGCGTGCAGCGGCTGCAGCAAGACGATCAGGTGCTGCTGCTGACGCGGCTGTTCCTTCAGTGGCGCCCGACGCTGATCCACAACGTCCAGTCCGAACTCTGCTGGCGGACCTACCGCGTGCATGGCAAGGCGCTGCGATCGGTGTCGATCAGGCTGGCTGCGAGCCTGTTTTGCGAGGAGCGCACCACTGCTGGCGAGCGCCTTGGCTACGCCGTCGATTTCGTGCCGCACTGCCGGAGTTTGCTCAACGCCATCGTGACCGACAACAGGCCAATGGCCGCCCACCTTGAACACCAGTACGGCATTGCTCCGGGCGCACTGTTCCCGATTCACTTCTATGTTCCCGCAAGCGTGGCCAATGCGGCGCGCAGCGGCGCGAGGAACGGCGAACGTGTGCGCATCCTCTGGGCGGGGCGGGTCTGCGAGCAGAAACTGCCCGAGATCGTCTTAGCGGTGGCGCGGCGGTTGCCGGAAATCGAGTTCCACATGTACGGCCAGGTCGATGCCAAGGTGGCCAGTATCGAAAGGGCGCTGCGGCAGGAGCCGAACGTGAAGATGCACGGGACGTTCCGGAACTTCCACGAATTGGCACAGCGCGAACGCTTCGACGCCTTTCTCTACACGACGTTGTTCGACGGCATGCCAAACGTACTGCTCGAGGCGGCGGCCGAGGGGCTTCCGATCATCGCTCCGCCATCGGTCGGCGGCCTGTCCGATTTTGCCGACGATTCGACGGTGCTTTGCGTTGCCGACAACCGCTCGGTCGACGCCTACGTCGCCGCGATCGGTCGCTTTCTCGCCGATCGCGGCGCAGCACGGCAACTTGCGGAAAACGCCCGCGCTCGCCTTGCCACGGAATTCTCCGAGCAGGGATTCGAACGAGGCATGGATGCGCTGGTTGTCGCGCTGCAAATGGAGAATGGGAGATTGGCGCCGCAAGCCCCGGCTGCGCTGGTGCCGGCCGAGCTGGCGGAGTGGACGTCGTGCTGATCGTGCCTTGGGTGCGCGCCGGCGGTGCCGACAAGGGCATCCTGCAATTCGCCAACTACTCCCGCAGCCGCGGTCGCCAAGAGGCGGTCGTGACTACCCTCCCGCATGATTCGCCCTGGGCCGACCGGCTACCGGAGGGCGTCTGCCTGGTCGAGCTGGGGCGCACGGCCGAATACGCCGGGCGGGATGCCATCCCGATCGTGGCGCCGGCCTCGGTCGGCGGTCTGGCCGATTTCGTCGATGCGCAGACTGCGTTCCTCGTCGCCGACGCCCGCGACGGCGCGGAATTCGTGGCGCGCGTTGAGCAGGCGTTATCCGATCCGCAGCAGCGGCGGCTGCGCGCCGCAGCGGCGTTCGAACGCGTGACGGCGCAGTTCGGCCGCGCCGTGTTCCTGCAGCGAATGGATGCGCTGTTCGGTGCCTCTGGCGTCGAATCGGGCACGGCGGCGCATTGACATCCATGCGCATCGCATTCGTCGTCAATCGGGATCGATTCTTCCTGTCGCACTTCCTCGAGCGGGCGTTAAGCGTGCGTGCCGCCGGGCACGATGTCGTCGTGCTGGCGCCCGACACCGGCGCGGGCAGGGCGATCGAAGCCGCCGGGCTGCAGTACGTCCCGGTGGCGATGAATCGCCACGGCACCAGTCTGCTGCAGCTCTGGGCCGAAGTCCGATCGATGCGCGCGCTGTACCGGCGGATCCGGCCCGACATCGTGCACCACTTCGGTCTGCGGCCCATCGTCGTCGGGACGCTGGCCGCCCGGTTCAAGGCCGGGCCGAAGATCGTCAATGCGCCGGTCGGGATGGGATTCGCGTTTGCGTCGTCGAGCTGGAAGGCGCGACTGATTCGCTATCCGTTGCTCGCGCTGCTGCGCGTCGTGCAAAATCCGCCCGGCAGCCGCGTGGTGTTCGAGAATGCCGAGGATCGCGACGAAATGATCCGCCTTGGCGCGGCTCGCGCCGCGGATGCGGTGGTGATCCGCGGCGCTGGCGTGGACGTCCACAAGTTCGTGCCCAGACTGGAGCCGGTCGGTACGCCGGTCGTCCTATTCGCGGCTCGGCTGATCTGGGAAAAGGGCGTTGGCGTCTTCGTCGATGCCGCCAGACAGGTGAGGGCAAAAGGCGTGCAGGCGCGTTTTCTCATCGTCGGAGAAATCGACCACTGCAGTTCGACCGCAGTGTCCTTGGAGCAGATGAATCGCTGGGTTTCCGAAGGCGTCGTCGAATGGTGGGGTTATCGTGACGACATGCCCCAGGTGCTGGCGCTGTGCACGATTTTCTGCCTGCCAACTTGGTACCGCGAGGGTATGCCCAAGGTGATCCTCGAGGCCATGGCCTGCGGGCGCGCGGTGATCACGACCGACACCGTCGGTTGTCGAGAAGCTGTGCAACATGGCGTGAGCGGACTGCTCGTGCCGCCCAAAGACGCAACGGCGTTGGCTGAAGCCATCGTCGCGTTGCTACGCGACGAAACACTGCGCCACTGCCTAGCCGAAAACGGGCGGCGCAGGGCGGTCGAGGACTTTTCGTCGGAAAAGGTCATTCGCGAAACGCTGGCGCTGTATCGGAGCGTGTAAGGGCACACCGCGCCGATCGCTTACAAGGCGCATCCACCTCGCGGGCGCTTGAGGCATGAGAATGCCAGGCGTCGAAACGACATGAACCGTTGCGTGCTTTTTCATCTTCATTTCATGTGAAGAAAGCTTCAGACATCTGGATGCCGACACATCTTGGTGTGTGGCTTGGGTGTGCCTGCTTGCGGGTTGTGCGGGGGCATCTCCGCCGGATCGACGCACGGATCGCCGGCGTGGCCTTGTGCCCAGGATGCAGCGCAACGGAGGGTTGGGCCATGAGTCCATGGCCCAACCGGGGGGCCTCCGGCGGCCCCTGCGGGGGGCTAAAAAAAGAGATGATTTCAATACCCAAGCAACCCACTTGACCCTCAGACCCATCCGGTCTGACTCAAGCCAACAGGCCTCCGCGAAACCCGGGGCGGTTCAAAACCCGGTACGGTTCAGCCAGCGGATGGCGCAGGTCGATCATGTGGTCGATGCGCGAGCGGAAGAAATCGTCGGTGGCGGGGCAGGCAAACATCGAAAAACTCCCGGAAAAAGGGCTGTGAAGCCTATTAACAGGCTGTTGAAAAACTACTGCGGTGGGCCATCTGCGGCGTTGCGCGGTGCGCGCTGCCTCGCCTATCTATTTGATAGGTCTCGGTCGATGTGCGCCGTGCGCCTTGCATCTGGCCATCCTCGCGACGTTTTTCAACGGCCTGTTAAATCGGGAGAAATTTTACCCGGAAAATCAAGAAATATATAACAAAATCAAATGGTTACGAATAAATCAGGGGTGACTATTTATGGGATAGCGCACACGGCGTTATGAGTGGCGGCCGATGTCGTGCCGTTGATCCAGGCAAAACCTGCGGCTTTGGTTTGGTAAGGTGGTTGTCCAATCAGCGCAGACCCAGTCGCGCCGTTGGAATACACCAGGCCAAAGGTGGTCGAAGCATCGCCGAAATAATCCGTGTTGCCATTGTTGTGCGACTTGTCATCGAACAAACTCATTGCCATCATGCCAAAAGCACCAGCTTGTTGCAGATTTCCCGCTTGAGCGAGCACGGCCTTGTAGCTTGAGGCACTCAGTGTTTCCCAGTTATCGGGAGCGCCACTAGGGGTATAGGTCGCAATGGTGATGTAAGGAATGAGGATAGGTTTGTGGTAGGTGGAGTTCAGGTATTTTGTCAAATTCACCATCCGCACAGGCATCTGACTCAAGCCCTCCTGAGCAGCATTCACCGTATCCATGCCACCTTGGGCATTGCGCCGAAGGGCTGCGCGCATTTCTTGAAAACCAATAAAGTCGAGGTTCGGTGCGGCAGCCTGCATGGCGGGGTCGAACTGCTGCCAGTAAGGGTCTTGAGTCAGGGTGTAGGTGCCAAAATCACCCACTGCTGTGCCGATACGCAAGCGTAAGTTGGAATTGTTTGTGATGGCACTTTGCCTGATCGTGCTTGCCAGTTTCGCAAGCAAACTCCCAAATTGAGGATTGTCTTGTAGGGTGGGGATATTCCACTCTGGTTGCAGCACCACCATGACCGTCCCTTGTAGGGTCGATAAGGTTTGTCCTAGGCGCTGGGCGTCATGAAGCCAATTGGCTTCGATGCTTTGCACATGCGCCCATGCACTGGTGCCGTATTGAGCGAGATCGCCTGCATAGTAATAAATGATGACTGGCACGATGCCCTGGTTGATCGCGTTCTGAATGTTGAGCAAATGGCTGTTGTCCCAACCTTGTGTCAACCAAACGGCATTCATCTGATTCTCAGGAGAGAAGCCTTGCGCAGCCGCCAAAGTCATCGTGGACACGAGTGTTGTGGGATCAACCATCCAGTTCAGGCGATCTCCCAAGCCAAAGCACATTTTGTTCGTCGATGGGCTGATGGTTTTTGCATTCAGGCTTGCGACTGCATCCACCTCGGCGGCAAAGTCAGAGGGGAGTTTGCGGTAAGGTTCTGGTTGCCAGGGCGCAGTGGTGGCATAAATCCATCCGACATGTCGATGGGCCAAAAAGATCGCTTCGCTGACGTCATTGGCGCTCGCTGTGGCTATTTGGGAAAATTGTCGGCGCGGATATTTGGCAACCCAAGTGGGATCTGATGTGCCGTTGACGGTCGTCGCCGGGTTTTCATTGTTCACAAAGACATCGGCCACATCGTTTTTGATGAATGCCTCATCAAACGCGCCGCCGGGGTTGGCCACAATCAGAGATGAGGCCGATTGCTGACGGATAAATGCCGCGACTTGTTGGTAATAGTTCAAATTCGCCGCAGTTGCCGCTGCGGCCATCTCATCGAGGAAAATGCCGTTGAGATTGGGGTAGAACCGATACCAATTGGAAATATCAGCCTCGACATTGGCCAATGGGCGGGCGCCATAACCTGTGCTGACATAACCAATCACCCGCCCCTTTTTGGCTTGCAACGCGCTGATGGCCTGGGTATACGCAGAATTCACCTGGCTGCCTGGGCCATTACTGGGATTTGCAATCGCGACCAGTGGTACTTTGGCTGCCGCAGCGTTCAGACTTTGCCAATCAGCCGGAGATTGATTGGGATCAAAATAGGCGGGCACCAAGAGCCCGAAATCACTTGATGCTGGCGCTTGTCCGCCTCCGCCACAGCTAGCCAAGCCCAAACTCAAGAGCAAAACAAGCGCATTGAGGGTGAGGAATTGAATGATTTTCATAGAGACCTCGCAAGAGAACCGCTGATCAGCTCGCTGCCTTCTGCGCCGCATCGATCATCCGTTGCGTTCATTTCATGATGCGCAAGATTTTTGCGCAATGGCGGTCGATTTGGTGATTTCTGTGCGGTGTTTCTCGAAGTTGTGGGGTTTTCCCCGTTGTTTTGCGTCTTCAGGGCGCAGGTGTGCCTTGGGGGACCAACAGTTTTCTTTTGGCCAGCGCCAGATTCACCAGACCGAACAGGCTGTAGCAGGCCGTTGAAAAACTACTGCGGTGGGCCATCTGGGGCGTTGCGCGGTGCGCGCTGCCTCGCCTATCTATTTGATATGTCTTGGTCGCTGCGCGCCGTGCGCCTTGCATCTGGCCATCCTCGCGACGTTTTTCAACGGCCTGTTAGGGCGGGGTGGTTGACTTTGGGCTTATCGCCCTTGTCGCCCACTGCCGCGTCGCTGGCTGGTGTTGAAGCCATGATCACCAGCGGCTGCGGTTCTGGAGCTGCCGAGCGTATTTTGTCCCGTCCGCTGCCCCCTCCCCTGACCGCTGCGCATGTGCGGCGGCAGGTCGAGTTCGACCCAGGAGGTGCCTTGCCAGGCGTCGGCGCGTTGTTCTGGGGGGAGTTTGGCGGCGTTGCCGGTGGCGGGTTTTGCGCTGCGGCCGGAGGTGCGCTGCGCGGGGGGCTTGGCGCTGGCCGGGGCGTTGGAGGAGGCGTGGGGACGGCCGCTGTTGGCGCCGTTTCGACTGGTGCTGCGGTGACCAGTGTTGCTCCGGCGCTGGCCTTGACCGCCGCCCACACTGCCACCGCGGCGCTCGCCGCCGTGCAACACGGTGCGGCCCATCACAATGGGTTGTGCCTTGGCGTTCGGGTCGGGCTCGAAGCCGGGGATGATCTGTTGTGTGATCGGGGTGCGCACCAGTTTTTCGATGTCGCGCAGGAAGCCGAGTTCGTCGACGCAGACCAGCGAGATGGCCTGACCGTTGCTGCCGGCGCGGCCGGTGCGGCCGATGCGGTGCACATAGTCTTCGGGGATGTTGGGCAGTTCGTAGTTGACCACGACTGGCAGCTGGTCGATGTCGATGCCGCGTGCGGCGATGTCGGTGGCCACCAGCACCTGCAGCTTGCCGCTCTTGAAGTCGGCCAGCGCGCGCAGGCGGGCAGACTGGGTTTTGTTGCCGTGAAAGCCGGTGGCGACGATGCCGTCCTTGCCGAGCTGTTCGGCCAGGCGGTTGGCGCCGTGTTTGGTGCGGGTGAACACCAGGGTCTGCTGCCAGTTGCGCTCGCGGATCAGGTGCACCAGCAAGTCGCGCTTGCGCTCGCGGTCCACCGGGAAGACGATCTGCTCGACCAGATCGGCGGTGGCGTTTTGCCGCGCCACCGAGACTTGCTGCGGGTTGACCAAGAAGTCGCCGGCCAGGCGCTTGATGTCGTCGGAGAAGGTGGCGGAGAACAGCAGGTTCTGGCGCTGTTTGGGCAGCAGGGCGACGATGCGGCGCATGTCGTGCACGAAGCCCATGTCGAGCATGCGGTCGGCTTCGTCGAGCACCAGCATCTGTACGGCGGACAGGTCGATGTTGCGCTGGCCGTGATGGTCGAGCAGACGGCCGGGTGTGGCGACGACGATGTCGATGCCGCGCGCCAGGGCGTCGATCTGCGGCTGCATGCCGACGCCGCCATACATGACCATGCTGCGCAGCGGCAGGTGCCGACCGTAGGCGGCGAGGTTTTCATGCACCTGCGCGGCGAGTTCGCGGGTGGGCGTGAGGATGAGCGCGCGGGCAATGGCCTTGCCCTTGGCGTTGCGCGCGGGCTGCCCGCCGTTCAGGCGCTGCAGCAGCGGCAGGGTGAAGCCGGCGGTCTTGCCGGTACCAGTCTGCGCGGCGGCCAGCAGGTCGTGGCCGGCCAGCACCACCGGAATGGCCTGTTGCTGGATGGGGGTGGGAACGGTGTAGCCTTGTTCGGCAACGGCACGCACCAGGGGCGGGATCAAGCCCAGATCTTGAAACGACATGTGAGGAACTTTCAGGGGCGGTGTGAGAACCGCCCCAGGACTCTGCCACCGCGCTTGGAGAAGTGCGCCAGTCTGCAACAGATGGAGTGGGCCGAGAGACTCGGCAGGAGTCGGATTGACTGCGGCTGGGAGACTGGACAATGCCGCAAGCGCACATGGTAGTGGAATTCCTGCCGTCATGCGCTGCTGCGGTGTGCTTGCAGCGACAATAGCGCCTTGCCCCACGGGATGTGGGCGTGCTGATTTAACTCCAACAGGTCTGAAATCCAGATGGCTCAATACGTTTTCACCATGAACCGGGTCGGCAAGGTCGTGCCGCCCAAGCGACAGATTCTCAAGGACATTTCGCTGTCGTTTTTTCCCGGCGCGAAGATCGGCGTGCTCGGGCTGAACGGCTCGGGCAAGTCCACGTTGCTGCGCATCATGGCCGGGGTCGACAAGGATTTCGAGGGCGAAGCCACGCCGATGCCAGGCATCAAGATCGGCTATCTGCCGCAAGAGCCGCAGCTCGACCCGGAGCAGACCGTGCGGCAGGCGGTGGAGCAGGGGCTGGGCGGGGTGCTTGCGGCAAAGAAGCGGCTGGAGGAGCTGTATGCCGAGTACGCCAACCCCGAGGCCGATTTCGACAAACTCGCCGAGGAGCAGGCGCAGCTCGAGGCCATCATTGCCGCGGGCGAGGGCGAGAACACCGATCTGCAGATGGAGGTGGCCGCCGACGCGCTGCGCCTGCCGCCGTGGGAGGCGAAGATCGGCCCGCTGTCGGGCGGAGAAAAGCGCCGCGTGGCGCTGTGCCGGCTGTTGCTCTCTAAGCCCGACATGCTGCTGCTCGACGAGCCGACCAACCACCTCGACGCCGAGAGCGTGGAGTGGCTCGAGCAGTATCTGCACCGCTTTCCCGGCACCGTGGTGGCGGTCACGCACGACCGCTATTTTCTGGACAACGCCGCCGAGTGGATACTCGAACTCGACCGCGGCCACGGCATTCCGTTCAAGGGCAACTACAGCAGCTGGCTGGAGCAGAAAGAGGCGCGGCTGGAGCAGGAGGCGCGCAGCGAGGCCTCACACCTCAAGGCGATGAAGCAGGAGCTCGAATGGGTGCGGCAGAACCCCAAGGGCCGGCAGGCCAAGAGCAAGGCGCGCATGGCGCGGTTCGAGGAGCTCTCCAGCATCGAGTACCAGAAGCGCAACGAGACCAACGAGATTTTCATTCCGGTGGCCGAGCGCCTGGGCAATGAAGTCATCGAGTTCAGGCATGTGCGCAAGGCGCATGGCGACCGTCTGTTGATCGATGATCTGAGCTTCAAGCTGCCGCCGGGGGCGATCGTCGGGGTCATCGGCCCGAACGGCGCGGGCAAGTCCACGCTGTTTCGCATGATCGCGGGCAAGGACAAGCCCGATGCCGGCGAGATCGTCATCGGCCCCACGGTCAAGCTGGTGTACGAAGACCAGAGCCGCGAGGCGCTGCCCGACGACAAGACCGTGTGGGAGGCGATTTCCGACGGCCTGGACATTCTCAACGTCGGCAAGTTCCAAGTGCCATCGCGCGCTTATTGCGGACGGTTCAACTTCAAGGGCGCCGATCAGCAAAAGATCGTCGGCAAGCTCTCCGGCGGCGAGCGCGGGCGGCTGCATCTGGCCAAGACCCTGATCGCTGGCGGCAATGTGCTGCTGCTCGACGAGCCAAGCAACGACCTCGACGTGGAGACGCTGCGCGCGCTCGAGGACGCGCTGCTCGAGTTCGCCGGCTGCGTGATGGTGTCCAGTCACGACCGCTGGTTTCTCGACCGCATCGCCACGCACATCCTCGCCGCCGAGGGCGACTCGCAGTGGACCTTCTTCGCCGGCAACTACCAGGAGTACGAGGCAGACAAAAAACGCCGCCTCGGCGAGGAAGGCGCCCGCCCGCACCGCCTGCGCTTCAAGCCGCTGCGCTGAAAACGCCGGGGGCAGGTGCTGCATGACCCGGTGCGCGACAAGCCCCGCCGTTCAGGGCGGGTTTGGCGCGCGCGGGCGCTGAAAGCGTCCTGATAACGCCGTAGATTCATCCAGGCATGCAGCGCCCCCAAGCTTTCAAATTTGAACTCATGCCGACCGGCGAACAGCGGTGGCACAGATGCGCCGCTTCGCGGGCGCGTGCCAGGTGGTGTTCAATGAGGCGCTGGCGTTGCAGCAAAAACCACGCTTTTTGTTTGTATCGAGGACTTGCAGGTGCGGAACATGTCCAGGTGGGCGGCGGGCAGCACCGAGCAGCCGGGAAGAAACGTTCGGGCCAAGTCCGGCCTGAACAAATCCATCCTCGACCAAGGCTGGTTCGAGTTCCGCCGCCAACTGGATGACAAGCTCCAGTGGCGGGGTGGCTGGCTCATTGCCGTGCCGCCGCAGAACACGAGCCGTACCTGTCAACGCATGAGCCCGTCAATGGGATAAGTTTTGCAGAAGTTCCCTAGTGCATTCCGTCGCGGAACTGCAGGAATTTCTCGCCCAGCACGGATGAGCGCGGCAGTCGGCGAGTAGCCGACTGCCGCAGCGACTTACATCTGCGGACGCGTCACACTTGGAATGTTGACCGACGGGGCGTTCACCACGGGCGCATTGACCGTGGGGGTCTGTACTGCCGGAATATTCACACTCGGAGTTGTCACCACCGGCACGTTGACCGAGGGCGTTGCCACTGCGGGGATGTTGACTTGCGGCGTTGCCACCGCGGGAACGTTGACCGACGGCGTGTTGACCGAAGGCACGTTGACCGCTGGGCTATTGATCACGGGAACGGTGACCGCAGGCGAGGCAACGGCAGGCGTATTGGGGATTTGCACTGAAGGAGTTTGCACCGAGGGTACCTGTGTGGTGACTTGCGCCTTGACTTGCGCCTCTGCGCGCGCGCCTAGTCCTTGGTCAACGCCCGCGTCTCGTGTGGGCAGCGCGGGGGCGGCGCTTCCGGCGGCGTCCGTCTGACCTTGCGTAGCGGTACGTGTCTGCGCCGTGTTGCGATGCTGCGCTTCGGTGCGAGTTTGCTTACCGGTTTGACCGGATGTATGACGAACCGATTCTCCGGTTGATGTGCGTGTGTGGCTCTGGGTGGTGGTGCGGTTTTCAGCCCGGGCGTTTGCCGAAGTGGTGGTCTCGACCTGTTGATCGTCCGTGCGTGTCGGCGTCGAGGTTGTCGCCGAGAGTTGACCGTCCTGAGCGGCATTCACGGCGGTTTGGGCATAAGCGAGGCCGATGGAGAGCGAAGCGGCTGCAACAGCGGCGGACAGAACGGCGAGGGTACGGGTCTTGGACATGATTTTCTCCTGAAAGAAGGAAGGATGACTCACGCGATGTGGTAAACATCCCCACAGAAGCGCTTGCGTGTATGATAGTGGAAAAATTTCCCACGTCAAGCTGAATCGCTTCGTTTATCCTTTCGCCATGTCCGCCGCTCTCAAATCTGCCGCCCTGTCCATCTTGCGCCCATTCGTGCGCTATCTCATTACGCAAGGATGGACTTATGGCGCTCTGGCCGAGCTGCTCAAATTTGTCTATGTGGGCGAAGTCATTGCGCTCGATCAGCGCGACGGCAAACCCGCACCGACCGATAGCCGTGTGAGTCTGCTCAGCGGCATCCATCGCAAGGAAGTGCGGCGTCTGCGCGAAGAATTGCAGAGCGGATCGGGTGAGATTGCCCTGCGGCATGGCGCCAATATGTCGGCGCAGGTGGTGGCGGCTTGGGTGGCTTGCGAGGCGTATCGCGACCCGCAAGGTGAACCGCTTGCCCTGCCGCTGCGCGCTGCGGGCGGCTCGGCCAGTTTTGAAAATCTGGTGCGGCTGGTGAAGGCCGACATGCGGCCGCGTACCGTGCTGGATGAACTGCTGCGCGCTGGCGTTGTAGAGCAGCAGGATGACTTGGTGAGGCTGGTTCGCGGCAGCTATGTCTCCGATCTGCCCGAGGACAGGCTGGCTTTCATGGGTGCGCATATCGGCGATCATCTGCGGGCCGCGGTGCACAACCTTGAAGGTCGCACGCCGACTTATCTAGAGCAATCGGTCTATTTCGACGACCTGCCACCCATCGTGCCGGGAGAGGTGCGCGACGATCTGCGTCAGTTTGGTGAACAGGTTTTGCAAGAGGCTTACCAGCGCGTCGCGCGTGCGGAAAAGACGGCTCAATCCGCGCAATCTGAAGGTCTCGGTGCGCCGCAAACCACCAAGAAGCGCCTGCGCCTTGGGGTGTATTACTACGAGGACGATATGCCCGCTTCGAACTCAGCCGGGGAACAGCCGTGAAAGCCGCCTTGAAAGCAGTCGTTCGTACCTGGTTTCCGGGGCTGCGCTTCGTGGGCGTGGCCTGCTTAGGGTTGATGCTGGGTTTGGCGGGCTCGATTGCAGCGACGCCAGGCGGGATCGGCGGTACGGGTATCGACCCCGGCGGCATCGGAGGCACCGGCATCAGCCCTGGTGGAATCGGCGGAACGGGAATCGTGGCCATCGGCCCGGTTCAGCGCTTCGGCAGCATTTTCGTCAACGGCGGCGAATATGAACTGTCCGCGCAGACACGCTATCGCGCGGATGATCAGCCCGTGTCCGAGAACAGCCTGCATTTGGGCGATCTGGTGCGTGTTCATGCCGTAGAGCAGGGCGGGCAGCTGCATGCGCTCGCGGTGGACATCAGCCATGCGGTGATCGGTCGCGTGTCGCAGATCGATCAATCTCAGGGGCGACTGGTGGTGCTGGGCCAGACCGTGCAAATCCTGCCGGGCACTTTGTTGCGCACCGCTAAAGATCAGCCTTTGCCGCTATCGCGCCTAAAGGTGGGCGACGAGGTGCGCATTAGCGCGCTCGATCAAGGCGAGGGGCATTGGCAGGCGATGCGGCTGACCCTGCTCTCGGCTCCGCCTGGGGGACACAGTTCGCCGTTCTTGCTGCGCGGCAAAGTCGAGGCGATCAGCGCTGAACCGCAGCGGGTCAAGATCAATGGCGTCTGGCTATCGGTACGCAGCGATGCGGCGCAAACCGGGTTGGCGGTCGGCGCCGAGGTCGTGGTGCGCGGCAGTCAGCAGAGCCAGGGAAATGTGATTGATTCTCTTCGGGCGATAGCGCCCTTGGCAGCACCCATCGGCACGCGCGTGGCGATGGTGGGTTTTTTGCAGGCCGGCTCTCAGGGCAGGCCAGGCTGGGAGTTACAAGGCTTACAGGTCAGGGGCGCAGACGCGCTGGTGCAGGCGCAACTGCAGTCTGCCGCCCGGTCCCAGGCCGCGCCGGTGTTCATCGTCGGCACCTTGACAGCGGCACAGACGGTGACGGTCGAGCGAGTGATCCCGAATGTGAACGCGCTGCAATTTGCGCTGCCGCCCCTGGCCGGTGCGCAGACGCCTCCCGCAAAAGCCGGTGATATGGGCTCGATGACCGGAACGGCGCCCCAGTTCATGTCGAACGGTGCGAGGCTGAACCTGTCGAGTCCGGCCTTTGTTGCGCCGACAGTGCCTATGGTGATCCAGCCGGGGTTCACGGCACCTCCGATTCCCGCAGCGCCCGCCGTGCCGCAAGTGCCGCAAGTGCCACAAGTAGTGGCCCCGCCGGTTGTGAACCCTCCCGGCGTGACGACGCCCGCCTTGCCCAGCGGACTGCAGATTCCCACTGTGCCGCATCCATGAAAAAAGGCCAGCTTGCGCAGGCCTTTTTCATCAGATGGCGAGGTGAGAACGGAGGTCAGAACACGATCTGGCCGCCTATGCCGACGCCAAAATTGGCGCTGCCGTTGCTCAGGCCCTTGTCCACATAGACCTGGAACCCGCTGCCATTTGAGGTGAGGTTGTAATTCCACGCCGCAATCAGGTCTGAGGGAGCGGACGCCCCGGCCACCATCGACTGCTGACCGGTGTACATCAAGGTGAAAATATGCTGTTGGCTTGCCGCATAGCTGGCGCCAAACTGATAGATGGCGATATTGCGCAGATTCTGTCCGGCTGGGTTGCCCACGAAGCGGTAGCCCAGATTGGCAAACGGAAACCAGCTTTTGCCCACGATCTGCTGTAGGCCGACCCCCAGCTCGTAGTCGTTCTTGCCCGTCCCCAGACCGTTGTCGGAAGAAGCAGTGCCGAATTTGACTTTGGCGTAGGGTGTGATGGAGGGCGTGAGACCGCCGCCCTGGAAAATCTTGTAATGCCCAGCCAGCCACACGTCGCCCAGACCGCTGGCGGAACGGGTTTGCGTGGAACTGGAGCCGCCTACAACCGTATTTCCGGCTATAGTGGAACCGACGGGCAGCCCGCTTTCAGAAACATAGGGTATCGTGAGTTTGACGCGCCAGTTGCTATTGCCGTATTGAATGTCGGTGGCGTCGTAGCGGATGTTGATGTTGTTGTTGGTGCCGAATTTGCCCTGGAAAAAGGACAGCGTGTTGCCGACCGTGAGTGCGGGTTCAGCTTGTGCGGTGCAAGCGCTCCCCAGAGCAAGCAGTGTGGCGATGATGGTGGGACGAAGGACCATATTGGACGGATCTCGCGCGAGGTGGACTAAGGGTAATGCAACGGACAGGAAAAGCCGATGCGTTGAGGTGTGGGAAATTATCACACAAAAATCAAGCTTGATCCTTGTCGAATCGCAAACCGGTGTGTCGAAATCCATCCAGCAGGTCGGCGCGAGACGTGAGTATTTTCCAATTCAGGTATGAGCCTGAAGCGAAGCTGGTTTGGCATCAATCGTCATACAGGTTGACCGGGTTGAAAGTGGCAGTGTAAACGGCGTTCAGCGCATTCATTCCAGCATCGCTAACGCCCGCCGCGACTTCCTGCACAAGATCTCGACTGCAATCAGCAAAAACCACGCGCTCGTGTGTATCGAGGACTTGCAGGTGCGGAACATGTCCAGGTGGGCGGCGGGCACGACCGAGAAGCCGGGAAGAAACGTTCGAGCCAAGTCCGGCCTGAACAAGTCCATCCTCGATCAAGGCTGGTTCGAGTTCCGCCGCCAACTGGATGACAAGCTGGCATGGCGGGGCGGCTGGCTCATTGCTGTGCCGCCGCAGAATATGAGCCGCGCTGGACGCGGGCGACGCTTGCCCGGGCCGCAAAGCAGCCCGGATGGCCTATGGATCGAACCGCGTTGGCGGTCGGGAGCAGGAACCCACCGAAGCGACTCAGGGACGGTCTCATGCCGTGCCTGGGCGCAGTAGGAATCTTCTGCCTTCAGGCCGGGGAGGATGTCAAATGGAGCCGCTACTGGTCGCCTGTCTGTGTGCGCAGTGGTGCAGCGTGTGCCGCCTGTGGCACGCCGGGTTCGACGCGCTGGCCGCGCAGCTTCCCGCGGTGCATCTGCTCTGGGTGGACGTGGAGGACGCGGCCGATCTGCTTGGCGACTACGAGCCGGACAACTTTCCGGTGCTCGCGGTGCAGCGCGGCGGCGATCTGCTGTACTGCGCCACCGTGCCGCAGCAGCCTGCGCTGTGGCTGCGGCTGATCAACCAACTGGCCGCGCTCGACGCCGCCGCGGCGCGGGAGCAGGCGGCGCGCTTGGCCGCGCAGGGCGTTTCGTTACCGGACTTGCGGCGGTTGCTCTGACTCGGCTTGCCGCCTCCTCCCGGCTTCCCTCGCTGCGCGGGAGAGGCACGGCAGGGCAAGGAAAGAGAAGGGTTTTCTCCCTCCCCACGCGTAGGGAGGGCTGGGGTGGGGTGCTTTACCCGACCCGAAACCCCTTGCCGCACGCCGCAGCCGGGGTGTCCTCGGCCTCGACCGACTCGACCCGGCTGGCGGGTGCGCCTTGCCACAGCCAGCGCTGCAGCGCGGCGACCGCGGCGGGTGCACCGCAGGCGAGCACTTCGACCGTGCCGTCGGCGCGGTTGATCGCGTGGCCTTGCAAACCCAGGCGCAGTGCTTCGGCCTGGGTGTGGGCGCGGTAGGACACGCCCTGCACCCGACCGCGCACGCGAAAGCGCCGGCAGACGGTTCCCTGCGCGCCGGGGTTCGGCCTGGCGGCTGTGCGCGGGCCGAATAGCGCCGAGCCGACGCGCACGATGGTCGCGCCCTCGAGCACGGCGGCTTCCAGGTCGGCGCTCATGCCCATCGACAGGGTGTCGAGGGTCAAACCGTGTTCGGTAGCGATGGCATCGCGCAGCTCGCGCAGCCGGGCGAAGGGTTCGCGCTGCGCGGCAAAGCCGACCCTGGGTTCGGGGATGCACATCAGCCCGCGCAGGCGCAGATTGGGCAGCGCGGCCACCGCGGCGGCCAGTGCGCCGGCCTCCATTGGTGCCACACCGCTCTTGGTAGCTTCGCCGTCCAGATTGACCTGAATGCAGATCTGCAGCGGCGGCAGGGTGGGTGGGCGCTGGGCGCTCAGGCGCTGGGCGAGTTTGAGCCGGTCGATGCTGTGCACCCAGTCGAACTGGGCGGCGACATCGCGGGTCTTGTTGCTTTGCAACGGGCCGATGAAATGCCACTGCAGCGCAGGCCAGTCCGGACGCAGCGCGGTGATCTTGTCCAGCGCTTCCTGGACATAGTTCTCACCGAACGCGGTCTGGCCGAGCGCGGCCAGCTGGGCCACGCTCTGCGCTGGGAAGGTCTTGGATACGGCCAGCAGGGTGATGGACTGCAGGTCGCGGCCTGCAGCGGCAGCGGCGGCGGCCAGCCGCTGGCGCACCGCGGCGAATCGATCATTCAGGGTCATCGAAGGCATCGAAGGGACGGGCTGCAACAAAACCGGCCGTGCACGGACGGCGAATTGTCGGAAAACGGCGTTCTGACCTTAAGATAGCCGAATCATTCACGCACAAGTCTGCTCGGGGGAAAGGACGCTTGGACATCACGCAACTTCTGGCCTTCAGCGTCAAGAACGACGCATCCGATCTGCACCTGTCTTCAGGGCTGCCGCCCATGATCCGGGTGCATGGCGACGTGCGGCGCATCAATGTCGAGCCGCTGGACCACAAGGCGGTGCACGCCATGGTCTACGACATCATGAGCGACTCGCAGCGCAAGCACTACGAGGAGTTTCTCGAAGTCGATTTTTCGTTCGAGATTCCGCAACTGGCGCGCTTTCGGGTCAACGCCTTCAATCAGGCGCGCGGCGCCGCAGCGGTGTTCCGCACCATTCCGAGCAAGGTGCTCACGCTCGAGGATCTGAGCGCACCCAAGATCTTTGCCGACTTGGCGCTCAAGCCGCGTGGGCTGGTGCTGGTGACCGGGCCGACCGGCTCGGGCAAGTCCACCACCCTGGCGGCGATGATCAACCATTACAACGAAACCGAGTACGGGCACATTCTCACCATCGAAGACCCGATCGAATTCGTCCACCAGTCCAAGAAGGCGCTGATCAACCAGCGCGAGGTCGGTCCGCATACCCTGAGCTTTTCCAACGCCCTGCGCTCGGCGCTGCGCGAAGACCCGGACGCGATTCTGGTGGGCGAAATGCGCGATCTGGAAACCATCCGCCTGGCGCTCACCGCGTCCGAGACCGGGCACCTGGTGTTCGCCACGCTGCACACCTCGTCGGCGCCCAAAACCATCGACCGCATCGTCGACGTGTTTCCGGCGGAAGAAAAGGAGATGGTGCGCGCGATGCTGTCGGAGGCGCTGGTCGGCGTGATTTCGCAGACCCTGTGCAAGAAAAAAGACGGCTCCGGGCGGGTGGCGGCGCATGAGATCATGATCGGCACCCCGGCGATCCGCAACCTGATTCGCGAGAACAAGGTGGCGCAGATGTATTCGATGATCCAGACCAGCCAGGCCTTCGGCATGCAGACCCTCGACCAGAACCTGGCCGATCTGGTGCGCCGCAACGTGATTTCCGCATCCGAGGCGCGCGCCAAGGCCAAGCAGCCCGAAAACTTCCCCGGCGCCTGACCGTCAGCGCAGAACGCCTCTGTCTCATCCCAGCCCCGGCCATGAAACTCTTTGACAAACTCATCGGCGCCTCGCGCAAGGACACGGTGGACGACGCACCGGAATCGCAGTTCTTCACCACCGGCTTTCATGATGCCGAGGTCGCCAGCCTCGATACCGTGGTGGGCTGGGCGCAACGTGCCAGCGAGATCGGTGCGACCAAGCTGTCGCGCAGCGCTGGGGCGCAGCGCCTGCTCGAACTGTGGCAGCAGGACAAGTACATGGCCGGGCTCACCGAGGTCGACCGTCAGCGCTGCGCGAAGTATTTTCACTACTACACGGTCAAGGCTGCTGCCGACCTGATCGCGCAGGGCGAGACCGGTAGTTTCATGATTGTGCTGCTGCGCGGCGCGGTGGCCGTGGACCGGCTGCAGCCCTGGGGCGACCGTCTGCGTCTGACCGAGGTGCGTGCCGGCAGCATGCTGGGCGAGATGTCGCTGGTCGATGCGGCGCCGCGCTGGTCCTACTGCACCACGCTGACCGACTGCGAGATCGCGGTGCTCGAAGCCGCCGATCTCGACAGCATGATCGCGCACGATCCGGCTGCGGCCTGCCGGCTGATCGGCTCGCTGGCGCGACGGCTGTCGCTGCGGCTGCGCAAGCTCAGTGCGCGCGTGGCCGCCACCACACCCGGCGGCTGAGACCGCCCCGGCCTGGGCCTGCGGCACTGGCGCACAACACACGGCAAACGGGGGACGACATGGACCGTGATCAGGCATCCAAATTCATCAACGATCTGCTCAAGCTGATGGTCAGCCGCGGCGGCTCGGATCTGTTTCTCACCGCCGACTTTCCGCCGGCGATCAAGGTGGACGGCGCAGTCACCAAGCTGTCGTCGCAGGCGCTCACCAGCCAGCACACCCTGGCGCTGGCGCGCGCGATCATGAACGACAAGCAGGCCGCCGAGTTCGAGCGCACCAAGGAATGCAACTTTGCCATCTCCCCTGCGGGGCTGACCCGCTTTCGCTGCAATGCCTTCTTGCAGCAGGGCAAGGTGGGCATCGTGCTGCGGCAGATTCCGCAGGAGCTGCCGTCGATCGACGGGTTGGGTCTGCCGCAGGTGCTCAAGACGCTGGCGATGCACAAGCGCGGGCTGATCATCTTCGTCGGTGCCACCGGCTCGGGCAAGTCCACCTCGATGGCGGCGATGCTCGACTACCGCAACGAGAACTCGCACGGCCACATCATCACGGTCGAAGACCCGATTGAATTCGTCCACCCGCACAAGAACTGCATCGTCACCCAGCGCGAGGTCGGGCTGGATACCGAGAGCTGGGAAGCCGCGCTGAAAAACACCCTGCGCCAGGCGCCCGATGTCATTCTGATGGGCGAGATCCGCGACCGCCAGACCATGGAGCACGCGGTGGTGTTTTCAGAGACCGGCCACCTGGTGCTGGCCACGCTGCACGCCAACAACGCCAACCAGGCGCTGGACCGCATCATCAACTTCTTCCCCGAGGAACGCCGCGCGCAGTTGTTGATGGACCTGTCGCTGAACCTGCGCGCGCTGGTGTCGCAGCGGCTGATTCCTCTGCAGACCGGCAAGGGCCGGGTGGCTGCGGTGGAGATCATGATCAACTCGCCGCTGATCGCCGATCAGATCTTCGAAGGCAAGCTCACCGAGATCAAGGACGTGATGCGTCGCTCGCGGGAGATGGGGATGCAGACCTTCGACCAGTCGCTGTTCGACCTGTTCGACGCCGACAAAATCAGCTACGAGGACGCGCTGCGCAACGCCGACTCGGTCAACGATCTACGGCTGCGCATCAAGCTCGACAGCAAGCGCGCCCGCAATGCCGACCTCGGCAGCGACACCGGCCATCTGGCCATCGTCTGAAGCCCGCCCTGCAACCCCCGCCTGACGGCCCGCTCACCCCGCACCATGCCCCCGCTTGCGGCGGAGGCCGGGATGGGCGGGCTGCTGACCGAAGTGCGCGGGCTGGCTCAGCAGCCTACCTCCTGAGGCACACTGACGATCCAACCCTCTACCGGGTCGATCCGCGGCGGCAGACCCCAGCGGCTTGCGCGCCGCGCGCTGGCCCAGCTGGCCTGCAGCAGGCACAGTGCGGCGTCCAGATGGTCGCCACGGGTATCTTGCAGCATGGTCTGGCGCAGTGCCGGGCTGCACTGCAGCCGCAGCGCAAGCGGATGCCGGCCTGCCTGCAGCGCCTGCAGCAGGGTGTTGCGTGCGTTTTCGCGCTCGACGGTCTGCCGGCTGTGCGCATCGCTCTTGTAGCTGCGCCGCCCGAGCACCGCACGCGCGATGAACCCCGGATAGCCTTCAAGCGCCACGCGCTGCGCATCGCCGCGGTGCAGACCGGGCAGATCGATGCCGGCGTCAAGCAGCAGCGGCGTGGCTGCGTGCAGCATCCAGGCCACCGGCGGGTTGACCCACTTCATCGACGGCGACGATCCGGCCGGCCGGTCGCAGGCGCGGTGGGCGAATTTCGCTCCCGCCGGGCGGGCGGCGCAAAACCGACGCAGCACCGCGCGCAACTCCTCGCGGCTGCGCCCGCGCAGATGCGCGATCAGCCGCGCCCAGGGCTGCGGGGCGGTGTCGCCGCTGTGACCGGGCCAGCGCAGGGTGTCGACCAGTTCGCGCGGCAGGCCAAAAGGCAGGTCGAATACGCCGAGCCACGGCCCGGGCTGCGCCAACCACCGGGCGAATCCGTCCAGAGAGTCGATGCAGGTAAAACCGCTCAGGGTCACGTCACCGCAGGCGTCCGGGTGCCGTACCCCATGCGCGATGACGATGGGTTTGCGCCGGCTCGGCGCGCTGGTGAAGTCGATACCGTGCAGTGTCAGATCGGCGGGCGCCATGTCTCGTACAAGGCACGCTTGGCTGAGGCTGCAGCTCCCTGCGGCGCAGGTTGCAACAGCAGTTTGCGCACCGGTGCGGGCATGCCCAGTTGCGCAATCTGCTCCGGGCCGAGCCACCTTCCGGCCTGCTCGGCGGCATGCGGCGCGGGGTCGAGGGTGATCAGGACCGGCTGCACGCTCAACTCGAAATGGGTGAACACATGACGGAAACCCGGCAGCGCGCACTGCGCGCGCACCCGGCCGAGCCGGGCCGCATGGACCACTGCTTGCTCGACCGTGTCGAACTGTGGCAGGCTCCACAGTCCGGGCCAGACGCCTTGCGGTGGCCGCTGCTCGAGCCAGGTTCGGCCGTCATCCGCGTGGCGCAGCCACAACATCACGGTGCTGCGCCGCGGGCGGACGGCGCGTGCTGGCCTGCGCACCGGCAGGCGCTGCGGATCGCCGCCGAGCCGTCCGCGACAGTCGGCCTCGAACGGACACAGCAGGCACGACGGCTGGCGCGGTTTGCACACCGTGGCGCCCAGATCCATCAGCCCTTGGGTGTAGGCGGGCATGTGCACGGCCTTGGGCAACAGCCTGTCTGCCAGCGCCTGCAGCCGACGGGTGGTAGCGGCGGCCGGAACCGGGTCGTCGATGCCGTGGGTGCGGCAGAGCACGCGCTGCACATTGCCGTCGAGGATGGCGGCGCGCTCGTCAAAGCAGAATGCCGCGATCGCCGCCGCGGTGGACGCCCCGATGCCCGGCAGCGTGGCCAGCTCCCGTGCGGTCTGCGGAAAGGTGCCTGCGTGGTGCTCGACCACCATCTGTGCGCAGCGATGCAGATGGCGCGCGCGCTGGTAATAGCCCAGTCCGCTCCAGGCGGACAGCACCGCATCCAGCGGGGCTGCAGCCAGTGCCTGTACCGTGGGAAAGCGGGCGAGAAATCGGGAAAAGTAGTCGAGCACCACCGCGACCTGTGTTTGCTGCAGCATGATTTCGGACAGCCACACGCGGTACGGGTCGCGCACCTGCCAGGGCAGGTCGTGCCTGCCGTGCTGGCGCTGCCACTGCACCAGGCGGCGCGCAAAATCCGCCGGCCCCTGCTCGGCGGGCGGATCGGCGGTGGCGGGCGATGTTGTGGACACGGCGGCGTGCGCGTGGCGCAGACGGCAGCTGCTCAGGCGTCCAGGCGCTGCATCTGTTCGGCCAGGCCGCGCTGCAGCGACTGGATGTGTGCGATCTGCGCGCGCAGCTCGTCGATGCGGTCTTGCAGGCTGTCCTTGGTGTCTTCGATGCGCTGCAGCGTGGTCAGGCGGCGGTTGAGCTGCTTCTTGCGCTCTCGCACCTGGCTGTCGAGCTGGGCGATCGAGGAGCGATCCCAGTTTTCGATGTCGCGCAGCGCACGCTCGAACACATCGCGCACCCGGGTGGCCAGTGCGCGTAGAGTGCGGCGGATGTAGGCATTGTTCTGCAGCTTGAGCCAGTTCACCCCGGAGAAATGCGCGGTGTAGGCGGCGGCCACGCGGTCGAACTCCTGGATCAGGCCGGCTAGCCGCAGCACGCGCGGGGCCGAGACGGTGAAGCCGAACTGGCTGTTGGCGCGCATGAAGGCCGCAGCGAGCATCTGGCGGATTTCCTCGATCTGTGTTTCTGCGTCCACCAGTCGGGTGCGCAGCTCGGCGGTGATGCGGGTCAGCTCGCCCTTGAGGCCGACTTTGAGCAGCGCGCTGCCCATGCGGGCTTCGAGCTGCTCGAGGTCGCGCAGCACCGATTTAGCGTCGAAGCGCTCGCGCAGCTGTTCCAGCATGCGGTGATTCACCGCACGCAGCGCCAGCACCTGCGCCATGCCAGCATCGAATTCGCTACGCTCTGCGGCAAGGCGCTGCAGCATCAGCACGACCATGCCAGCATTCTTGCCGCGCAGGCCGAGCAGTTCGTCGAGCTGGCCCTGGGCGTCGGCGAGCTGCTGGCCGAGCTGCTGCGACAGGTCATTGCGCACCTGCTGCACCGCCTCGCGCAGTGCGCCCTGCAGCATGCTGCGGCGGTCGATATTGGCGGCGCGGTTGAGCGCGCTTTCCAGCTGCCCCATGCCCGAGCGCGCCAGCAGCGCGCCGTCGGACTGGATGCGCGCCAGCAGCGCCTTGTGCGCCGACACTGGAAAGACTTTTTCCACCGGCAGGTGCAGGGTCTGCGCGGTGGACTGCACCTGACGCGCGATGCTCGCGGCGATCTGCGCTGCGCTGAGCAGCGGGTCCCACAGCGCATCGACCTTGTTGAGCGCCACCAGGGTCTGCGCGCCGCTGGTGGGTGCGATGTGGCGGTGCCAGATGTCCAGATCGCTGCGTGTCACCCCGGTGTCTGCGGCGAGCACGAACACCACCGCATTGGCCGAGGGAATGAGCGACAGGGTCAGCTCGGGTTCGGCGCCCACCGCGTTCAGCCCTGGGGTGTCGAGGATGGTCAGCCCCTGGTCGAGCAGCGGGTGCGGAAAATTAACCAGCGCATGCCGCCACAGCGGAATCTCGACCTCGCCATCTGCGCCTGGATCGATCTGCGCAAGTTCGTCGGTGTCTTGGAAAAAGCCCAGTTCCTGGGCCTTGGCCAGCGGCACGCGCTGGGTGTCCGACAGATGGGTGAGCGCTTGCGCCAGGCCGTGCGCATCCTGGCTGGGCAGATCAAACTGCGTCCACACCTGCGGGCTAGCTTTCCATTGTGCCAGGGTCTGCGACTGCAGCCGGGTGTCGATCGGCAGCAGCCGCAGACCGCGTGGCTGCGTGGGGTCGGAAAACAACTCCATCGGGCACATGGTGGTGCGCCCTGCGCCTGCCGGCAGGATGCGCTGGCCGTGGCCGGAAAAGAAAATGGCGTTGATCAGCTCGGACTTGCCGCGCGAGAACTCGGCGACGAAGGCCAGGGTCATACGGTCGTTTTCCAGGCGGGCGATTTGCTGTTGCAGCAGCGCGCGCGCCTGTTCGAGCTGCAGTCCGCTGTCCTCGAGCCAGGCCAGCACAGCCTTGACGCGCTGCACGCGCTCGCTGCGCCACTCGGCATAGTCGAACAGACCGGTGGTGAGGATGGGGGCTTCGACCTGTGGATTCATCGCGGCGGGCGTTGCTTGGGAAGACGGACACGCCCAAAGTAAAGCACAGCCTCCGCCGAATTTGGACGCACCGCGGCCTAGCGCGGCCGGACTTTGCGCATTTTTTGGCACTTGGGGCAGAAATACGTGCTGCGCTGTGCCTGGGTCAGCAGACGGATTGGTGTTGCACAGACGCGACAGGGTTGCCCGGCACGACCATAGACCTGCGCCTGCATCTGGAAATAGCCCAGCTCGCCGTCGCTGTGGGCAAAGTCGCGCAGACTGCTGCCGCCCAGCGCGACCGCCTGCCGTAGGGTGTCGCGCACCGCGGCCGCCAGCCGCGCGCAGTCAGCGGGCCGCAGCAGCGAGGCCGGGGTGCGCGGGTCGATACGGGCGCGAAACAGCGCCTCGCAGGCGTAGATGTTGCCGACGCCCGCAACGATCTGCTGCGACAGCAGTAGCGGCTTGATCGCCGCACTGCGCCCGTGCAACGTCCGGTACAGCGCGGCTCCGTCGAAACAGGCGTCCAGCGGCTCCGGCCCGAGCGTGCGCAGCAGCGGGTGCGTCTGCACGTCGGCGCCAGCATGCCACAGCACTGCGCCGAAGCGGCGCGGATCGCGCAGCCGCAGCACGCCGCGGTCGGTCTGCAGTTCCACATGCTCGTGCGGCGCCAGTGGCGCGGGTGCCTGTGCCGCTGGCGTCCAGCGCAGCGAGCCCGACATGCCCAGATGCACGATCAGCACTCCCGCCTCGGTGTGCAGCAGCAGATACTTGCCGCGCCGGCGCAGCGCCGTGATGCGCTGCCCCGCCAGCGACTGCGCCGCGATGCCCAGCGGCCAGCGCAGCGGCTTGCCCAGCCGCAGGCCGGTCAGCCGTGCGCCAGACAGCGCAGGCTCCAGCCCCAGGCGGGTGACTTCGACTTCGGGCAGTTCAGGCATGACGGTGGGGTGCGAGCAGGGGCCGACATTGTGCCGCAGGGGCAATGCGGCACTTCTACAATCGCACCCTCCCGCCCTTCGGCCACTCTTCGAGGATGTCCATGCGCGCTGCCGTTCTGGTGTCGGCCCTGCTGTTTCCGGCGATGTCCCTGCTTGCGCCCGCCGCGCAGGCACAGCAGTCTGCTGCGCGCGCCAATGCGCAGGAGACCGCGCGTCAGGTGTTTGCCGTGCTGGTCGGGGAGATCGCCGCCAACACCGGACACCCCGGCGTGGCCTACACCGAACTGCTCAAGGCGGCCACCGAGCTCGACTCTGCGCCGCTGTTTCGTCGCGCCGCGGAAATCGCTCTGCGCGCTGGGGCGCCTGATAAGGCGCTGGCTGCGGCGCAGGCCTGGCGCAAGGCCATGCCGGAATCGCGCGAAGCCGGATCCTGGGTGGTGCAGCTGCAGCTGATGACGGGGCGCACCAGCGAGGCGGGCGCGACCATCGCGCAAGATCTGGCCGCCACCCCGGAGCCGCAGCGCGGGCAGGCCATCGCCGATCTGCTGCCGCTGGCCGCGCAGGCCAGCGACCCCGCCGCAACCCTGGCGATGATGCGCACCGCGCTGGCCGGGCAGCGGCAGTTTGCACAGACCGATGTGGTGCTGGGGCTGCTGCGCGCGCGCGCGGGCGATCGCAAGGGCGGGTTTGCCGATGCGCTGCATGCCCTGGGCATTCAGCCCGGCCTGGCGCCGGCGGCGGCCTTGCTGCTGCAGCTCTACACGGTCAACCCGCAGGCGGCCGATGCCGCGATGCAGACCTTCTCTGCGGCGCAACCCAAGGACACCGGGCTGCGGCTGGCCTGGGCGCAGGCGGCGCTAGGCCAGCAGCGCGACGGCATCGCCCTGCGCGCGCTCGACCGTCTGGTCGCCGATGCCCCCGACCTGGCGCCGGCCTGGCTGCTGCTGGGCAGCCTGCAATCGCAGTTCGGCGAGCCGGCCAAGGCGGTGGTGTCATTACAGACCTATCTGCGCCTGGCCCGGGCGCAGCCCGAGCCGCCGGTACTCACGCCGGCCTACATCGCGTTGTCGGAGGCGGCACGCAAGCTCGGCGATTTCGATCAGGCCAATCGCTGGCTCGACCGAATCGCGCCCGATGCCGCCAATCAGCTCGCGGTTGTCAGCAGTCGCGCGCTGATCCTGGTGCGGCAGGGTAAGGTCAATCAGGCGCTGAAACTGGTCGACACCCTGCCGCAGGCCACTGCCGAGCAGCGCAAGGAAAAGCTGCTCACCCGCGCTCAGATCCTGCGCGGGGCCGGGCAGTTCGAGGCGTCGTACAAACTGCTGCAGGACGGGCTCAAGCAGATGCCTGCAGATGTCGACCTGCTGTACGAGGCCGCGATGATGGCCGATAAGAGCGGCCACACCAAGGACATGCTGCGCTTGCTGCGCAAGGCGATTGCGGTCGATCCGCAGTCGCAGCCCGCGTATAACGCCTTGGGCTACACCCTGGCCGACCGGGGAGAGCACCTGCCCGAGGCGCGGCGGCTCATCGCCCGTGCTCTCGAACTCTCGCCGGGCAACCCGTTCGTGCTCGACAGCATGGGCTGGGTGGAATACCGCATGGGGCATACCGCGCAGGCGCTCGACGACCTGCAGCAAGCCTGGGACGCCCGACCCGATCCGGAAATCGGCGCCCACCTGGGCGAAGTGCTGTGGCAGCTCGGCCAGCATGACAAGGCGCGTGCGATCTGGCGTGAGGCGATCGAACGCGCCCCGCATGACGCCATGGTGCAGGCGATACTACGCAAATTCGGTGTGACCTTCTGATGCGGCGTCGCAACATCGTCCGCGTGGCGCCCGCGCTCGCGCTTCTTGCGTTCGGCGGGTGCGCGGCGCCGCGGCTGGCGTCGCCCACCGCCGCTGTGGGCACCGTGCAGCTCAGCGGCCGGCTGTCTCTGGTTAGCGGCCCATCGGATGCGCAAAAGGCGCTCTACGGCGGATTCCGGCTGGAACTGCGCGGCGAGGACGCCGGCGAGTTCGAGGTGTTTTCGCCGCTCGGACAGATGCTGGCACGCGCGCGCTGGAGCGCGGGTCAGGCCAGCCTGGACGATGGCAGACAGACGCAGACCTACCCCTCGTTCACCGCGATGACCCGTGCCGCCCTCGGCGTCGCCCTGCCGCAGGCCGCGTTGCAGGACTGGGTGCGCGGCCAGCCCGCCTCTGGCCTGCCGGTGCGCCCGCTGCCGGACGGCGGCTTCGAGCAGCTCGGCTGGCAGGTGCAGCCGGTCTGGCGCGACGGGCAACTGGCACAACTGCGCGCGCAGCGTCAGGGTGCCGATCCGGCGCAGCTGCGCATGGTCATCGAGTCGCGTGCGGCGCAGGACGGTGCGGCTGCAGCGGCGCGCGCCGACTGAGCACGGCACGGCCAGTCCATGCGTGCGCTGTTCAACCTGCCGGCGCCGGCAAAAATCAACTGGTTCCTGCACATCACTGGCCGGCGGGCAGACGGCTACCACACCCTGCAGACCGCGTTCCAGTTCATCGACTGGTGCGACAGCATCGACCTGGTGCGGCGCGACGATGGCGCGATCCGTCGCCTCGGCGCGGACGATCTGCCCGAGGACGATCTGTGCGTGCGCGCGGCCCGGCTGCTGCAACAGACCACGCAAAGCCGCTTTGGTGTCGACATCCACCTGCGCAAATCGATTCCACAGCAGGCCGGGCTGGGCGGCGGCAGTTCCGATGCCGCGACCGTGCTCATCGGTCTGAACCGGCTCTGGCAGCTCGGCCTGTCGCGTCAGGCGTTGATGCGGCTTGGGCTGCAACTCGGCGCCGACCTGCCGGTGTTTCTGTTCGGACGCAACGCCTGGGCGCAGGGCGTCGGTGAAGAGCTGCAGGCCATTGCGCTGCCCACGCCCTGGTTCGCTGTGGTGCACCCCGCACAGGGCCTGTCGACCCGCGCCGTGTTTGGTGCAGTTGACTTGACAACCACAAAACCAGCAGAGACAATTTCTGGCTTTGCTAAATGGCTTTTGCAAGCACAGGCGCATGACTTGTACGGGGTTGCAGGTGGCGGGTGGGCAAGGGCCATGTGGGGCAGAAATGATTTGCAGCAGGGTGCAACCGCGCTGTCGCCTGCGGTCTGTCAGGCAATGGAGCTATTGCGCCAGGTGTTGGTTCAGCAGGGTCTGCGGCCGTGTTTCGATGTGCGCATGAGCGGGTCGGGCAGTGCGGTGTTTGCCATGATCTGCGAGCCGCTAAAGCACGCCGAGATCGCCAGTGCGCTGCCACAGGGCTGGCAAGGCCGGCTGTGTCGCGGGCTGGATCGACATCCGCTGCTGCACTGGGTTGACGCATAATGTGCAGTCTCGGGCGGCGGTCGTTGCCGTGCGAGGCAGTTTGACAGGGTTTCATTCGCCTAGGGCGAATGGTGTTGGGGAGTCGCCAAGTTGGTTAAGGCACCGGATTTTGATTCCGGCATTCGAGGGTTCGAATCCTTCCTCCCCAGCCAGTGTTTCCTCCATCCATACTGAACAGCGTTTCGCCTGCGGCGCTGTCGTCCGCGGGCTCCCCAGGGCCACGAGCTCACGGCGCTTCTGGCGCAACCAGCGCGCAACATCCCACTATGACACCCAATCCGGCGGACTTCATCCTGTTCACCGGCAATGCCAACCCGGCGCTTGCCCAGGAAGTTGCGCAACAGCTTGGCATCGACCTCGGTCAGGCCTACATCGGGCGCTTCTCCGACGGAGAAATCACGGTCGAAATCCAGCAGAACGTTCGCGCCCGCGAAGTGTTCATCGTGCAGTCCACCTGCGCGCCGACCAATGACAACCTGATGGAGCTGATCATCATGGTCGATGCGCTCAAGCGTGCATCTGCCGAGCGCATCACGGCGGTCATTCCCTATTTCGGCTATGCGCGTCAGGACCGCCGTCCGCGGTCTGCGCGCGTGCCCATCACCGCCAAGGTCGTGGCCAACATGCTGCAGGCCGCGGGAGTGGCGCGGGTGGTCACGATGGATCTGCATGCCGATCAGGTGCAGGGGTTTTTCGACATTCCGGTCGACAACATCTACGCCTCGCCTATCCTGCTCAGCGACCTGCGCGAAAAGAATTACAGCGATCTCATCGTGGTCTCGCCCGACGTCGGCGGGGTGGTGCGCGCTCGTGCCTTGGCCAAGCTGATGGACTGCGATCTGGCGATCATCGACAAGCGTCGCCCCAAGCCCAATGTCTCCGAGGTGATGAACGTCATCGGCGAGATCGAGGGACGCAACTGCATCATCATGGACGACATGGTCGATACTGCCGGCACGCTGACCAAGGCCGCCGAAGTGCTCAAGGAGCGCGGCGCCAGGCGGGTGATGGCCTACTGTACGCATCCGGTGCTGTCCGGCCCGGCGATCCAGCGCCTGCAGGCCAGCGCGATCGACGAGCTGGTCGTCACCAACACCATTCCGCTGCGCCAGGAAGCGCGCGAGTGCACCAAGATCCGCCAGCTCTCCGCCGCCTCGCTGATTGCGCAGACCATCCAGCGCATCGCCTACGGCGGTTCGGTGCTGCAACTGTTCAACGAACAGGAAACCCTGTTCTGAAGTTCTCGCCCGCTGGAAGTTCCGACGGGCTGTCCCGGCGCTGGTCGCAGGCGCCGTTCATCACGGGGCATCGCCCCTTTTTTCAGGAGTCGACATGAAAGTCGTCGCATTCGAACGTCAAGTGCAGGGAACCGGTGCGAGCCGCCGCCTGCGTCGCGCCGGGAAGACCCCCGGCATCATTTACGGTGGGCAACAGCCGCCCCAGATGATCGAGCTCGATCACAACGCGCTGTTTCACGCCCTCAAGAAAGAGCAGTTCCACTCCTCGGTGCTGGAGATCGAAGTGGCCGGCAAGACCAGCCAGGTTTTGCTGCGCGACTATCAGATGCACCCCTACAAACCCCTGGTGCTACATGTGGACTTCCAGCGCGTGGAGGCCGGGCACAAGATTTCGACCAAGGTGCCGCTGCACTTCGTCGGCGCGGAAGAATCGCCCGCGGTCAAGCTCAGTCACGGAATGGTCAACCATGTGATGACCGAGCTGGAAGTGTCCTGCCTGCCGGCAGACCTGCCCGAGTTCATCACGGTCGACCTCAGCAAGTTGACCCTGCACCAAAGCGTGCATGTCAATGATCTGGTGCTGCCCAAGGGCGTGAGCGTGCTGACCCACGGCGTGGACAATCCCGCGGTGGTCACGGTCAGCCCGCCGCCGGGTGGCGTGGGCGAGGAGGGCGCTGCTGGCACCGAAGGAGAAGGGCAGTAAGCCAGCCGCTGTGTGCGTCGGCATCGATTCATGATCCGGCACGCACTGGTTTGAAATCCCCACACGGTGGGGATGGATCGAGCCGCCTTCGGGCGGCTTCGTCATTTTTGCGCGGCGCGCTCAGGGTTGGTCTACCGGGCGCGGGCGGCGGTCTTCCCCCACCGCCACATAGGTCAGCAGCGCCTCGGTGACCTTGATCACCTCGACATTCGATGGCGTGCGCTGCGCGTAGACCTCCACACGCACAGTGATCGAGGTCGTGCCCACATGGTCGATCTCGGTGAAGAACGACAGCACGTCACCGACGAGCACGGGCTGCTTGAACACGAACTCCTTGACCGCCACCGTGGCTACCCTCCCGCGGGCACGCCAGGCCGCGGCGATGCCGCCAGCAACGTCCACCTGCGCCATGATCCAGCCGCCGAAGATGTCGCCGTGCATGTTCACGTCGGACGGGCGGGCCTGGGTGCGCAGGGTGGGCACACGGTTGGGAAGTTCGGGAACGCGGGTCATCGAGGCCTCCATGCACGGCGCCGCTGCGGCGCGGATAATGAATTGACTGATGCGCGTAGTTTAGGGTCTGTTGTCGCCGAGGCTGCGCGCCGTTCTTCCCGATGGCAAGCCGCGCTTGCTGCGCCCGATCTCCTCCATGCACGCCCGAACCTCCTCTGACTTGCCGCAATCCCAGAGTGCCCCGCGCCCGGCGCTGCAGCGCTCGCGCTGGGCGGTGTTGTCCGCTCTGTGGCCTTACCTGTGGGAATACCGCGTGCGCGTGGTGCTGGCCCTGCTGATGATGGTTGCGGCCAAGGTGTCCAACGTGGGCGTGCCCATCGTGCTCAAGGACATTGTCAACGCGCTCGACCTCAAACCGGGCGATCCGCGCAGCGTGCTGGTCGTGCCGGTGGCGTTGCTGGTGGCCTATGGTCTGCTGCGGCTGAGCGTGTCGCTGTTCACCGAATTGCGCGAGATCGTGTTCTCGCGGGTGACACAGGGCGCGGTGCGCAAGATCGCGCTGCAGGTGTTCGATCACCTGTTCAGCCTGAGTCTGCGCTATCACCTGGAGCGGCAGACTGGCGGCATGTCGCGCGACATCGAGCGGGGCACGCGGGCGATCTCCAGCCTGGTGTCGTACACGCTCTACACCATCCTGCCCACGCTGGTCGAAATGGTGCTGGTCATCGGCATCCTGCTGGTGAAGTACGACATCTGGTTTGCTGGCATCGCGTTGGCCGCGCTACTGGCGTATGTCGTGTTCACCATCACCGTGACCGAGTGGCGCACCCAGCTGCGCCGCGAGATGAACCTGCAGGACTCGCGCGCTAACCAGCGGGCGATCGACGCGCTGCTGAACTACGAGACGGTGAAAATGTTCGGCAACGAAGCGCTGGAGTCCACACGTTATGACGACAACCTCAAGAGCTGGATGCAGGCTGCAATCAAGTCGCAGAACTCGCTGTCGCTACTCAACCTAGGGCAGAGCCTGATCATCGCCACTGCGGTCACGTTGCTGGTTTGGCGTGCCACGGTCGGTGTGGTCAACGGCAGCATGAACCTGGGTGATCTGGTGCTGGTCAATGCCTTCATGCTGCAGCTCTATGTGCCGCTGAACTTCCTTGGTGTGATTTACCGCGAGATCCGGCAAGCGACCACCGATCTGGAGCGCATGTTCAACATCCTGCAGGAGCATCAGGAAGTGCGCGATGCGCGGGGTGCGCCCGCGCTGCAGGTAACCCGCGGCGAAGTGCGCTTCGAGCAGGTGCGCTTTGGCTACGATCCCGATCGGCTCATCCTGGACGGGCTGGATTTCACCGTCCCCGCGGGGGAGACGGTAGCCATCGTCGGCCCTTCCGGGGCGGGCAAGTCCACGCTGGCTCGGCTGTTGTTCCGGTTTTACGCGCCGCAGTCGGGTCGCATCTTGATCGACGGGCAGGACATCGCCCAGGTCACGCAGGCCAGTGTGCGTCGGGCCGTTGGCATCGTGCCGCAGGACACCGTGCTGTTCAATGACACCATTGGTTACAACATCGCTTATGGCAAGCCGGGTGCGACTGCCGCGGAGGTCGAGGCGGTGGCGCGCGCTGCGCACATCCACGATTTCATCATCAGCACCCCGCGCGGGTATGACACCCAGGTCGGTGAGCGCGGGTTGAAGCTCTCCGGCGGCGAGAAGCAGCGCGTGGCGATCGCCCGCGCGTTGCTGAAAAACCCGCCCATTCTGATTTTCGACGAGGCCACCTCGCAACTCGACTCGCACAACGAAAAGGCGATCCAGGCCGAAATCCGCGCCGCCGCGCGTAACCGCACCGCACTGGTCATTGCGCACCGCCTGTCCACCGTGGTCGATGCACACCAGATCCTGGTGATCGACAAGGGGCGTGTGGTCGAGCGCGGCACGCATGCGCAGCTGCTTCAGGCCAATGGCCTCTACGCCCGCATGTGGAATCTGCAGCAGGATAGGGCGGCTCACCCCGAAGCGTCTGCGGCGATGGCCTGATGCTGGAACGGAGTTTGCATACACCTATTGCGCATTTGTGACCCACGGTTACACTTGCGCGATTCGTTCACCCCATTCCTACATTCACGGAGATTCGCATGATCAAAAAACTGTTTGGTTTGACCATCCTGGTTGCGGCCGCAATGTCTTGCGCTCAGGCAACCGAGCTCACCGGCACGCTGAAAAAAGTCAAGGAGACCGGGACCATCACCGTCGGCTACCGAGAGTCGTCGATCCCGTTTTCCTACCTCGACAACAACGGCAAGCCCATCGGCTACGCGATGGAGCTGTGCGGCAAAGTGGTCGATGCAGTCAAGGCCGAGCTTAAGATGCCCAACCTGAAGGTCAACTACGCGCCGGTCACGTCGAGCAACCGCATCCCGCTGCTGGAAAACGGCACCATCGACCTGGAGTGCGGCTCGACCACCAATTCCGTCGCACGGCAAAAGCAGGTTGCTTTCGGCCCGACCTACTTTGTCATCAACGTCACCGCCGCAGTCAAGAAAGACTCGGGGATCAACAGCTTCGAGCAGCTGGCCGGCAAGACCATCGTCACCACCTCGGGCACCACATCGGTGCCGCTGCTGAAAAAATATGAAAAGACCAAGGACATGGAGTTCAAGGAAATCTACGGCAAGGATCACGCCGAGAGCTTTCTGCTGATGGTCGATGGCCGCGCCGCGGCGTTCGTGATGGACGACATTCTGCTGGCTGGGCAGATCGCCAACTCCAAAGACCCGGGTGCTTACAAAATCCTGCCCGGCTCGCTGCGTAGCGAGCCCTACAGCATGATGCTGCGCAAGGACGATCCGCAGTTCAAGGCGCTGGTCGACAGGACCGTGGGCGAGGTGATGAAGTCCGGCGAGATCAACAAGATCTACGCCAAATGGTTCACCAGCCCGATTCCGCCCAAGGGCATCAACCTCAACTTCCCGGAAACCCCGGCGATCAAGGAAGCCTTTGCCCACCCGAACGACAAGGGCGTCGAATAAGTCCGGCCTTGCTGACTTTGTAGGAAGCCGGCAGCCTGCCGGCTTTTTCCCACGCGGCCATCCCATCGCATCGAGGAGATGACATGCTGGGCCTGGAAATCTTTTTGCAAGACACGCCCGACGGGGATATGACCTGGGCGATGTCGCTGCTGTCGGGGCTGAAGTACACCCTGCTGTTGGTGGTGTGCGCCTGGGTCATTGCGGTGGCGCTGGGCTCGGTGCTCGGTGTGGTGCGCACCACAAAAAGCCGGTTCTGGGTGACGCTGGGCAATACCTATGTCGAACTGTTCCGCAACATCCCGCTGCTGGTGCAGTTTTTCCTGTGGTATTTCGTACTGCCGAGCGTGGTTGCGCCGCTCAAGCGTTTTGCCAACGCGGTCGATCCATCGACCTTTCAGCTCATCACCGCAATCGTCTGCCTCGGGTTGTTCACCGCTGCGCGCATTGCCGAACAGGTGAAATCGGGCATCCTGTCGCTGCCGCGTGGCCAGATGCTGGCCGGGCTCGCGCTTGGGCTGACGCCGTTGCAGACCTACCGCCATGTGTTGCTGCCGATGGCGTATCGCATCATCCTCCCGCCGCTGACCTCCGAGTCGATGAACCTGGTCAAGAATTCGGCGGTGGCGTACTCAATCGGTTTGACCGAGCTGTTTTTCCGCACCCGTGAAATGGGCGAAATGACCTTCCGCTACTTTGCCGCGTTCGGCGCTGCCACGGTGCTGTATGTGGCCGTGGCGTTTGCGATCAATCGCATCATGGCTTGGGTCGAGCGCGCCACGGCAGTGCCTGGCTATCTGGGCAGGGGCAGGTGATGGGTGGCTTCGACTTTGGCTCCATCGTTGCGGTCCTGCCGTTTTTGCTCGGGGGACTGGCCTACACCATCAAGCTTACCGTGGTTGCGGCGATCGGCGGCACGCTGCTGGGTATCGTGCTTGCGCTGGCGCGGCTGTCGCATCTGAAGTGGCTGTCGATGCTGGCTGCGGGCTACATCCATCTGATGCGTTCGGTGCCGCTGCTGCTGGTGATTTTCTGGTTCTACTTTCTAGTGCCGGTGATGGTGCAGTCGCTCACCGGCGCGGACTATCCGCCTAAGCTCGGCGCCGAGCGCTCGGCCTATTTCACCTTCATTCTGTTCGAGGCGGCGTATTTTGCCGAGATCGTGCGTGCCGGCATCCAGAGCATCCCGAAGGGGCAGCTCAGCGCGGCGTATGCGCTGGGGCTGAGCTATGCGCAGGCGATGCGGCAGGTCATCCTGCCGCAGGCTTTGCGCAACATGCTGCCGGTGTTGCTGACGCAGACCATCGTGCTGTTTCAGGACGTGTCGTTGGTGGCGCTGCTCAATGTCACCGATTTCGTCGGCGCGGCGATGAAAATCGCGCAGCGCGACAGTCGCGTGGTCGAGATGTACACCCTGGTGGCCGTGGTGTATTTCGTGCTTAGCTTCGTGCTGTCGCAGAGCGTCAAGCGGCTGCATCAGCGCATCGCCATCCAGCGGTGATCGATATTCAAGGGATCGTTCGATGAACCCAAGCTCTGCAAATGGCGCCGCTGCGCCGATGATCGACATTCGCCATGTCAGCAAATGGTATGGCGACTTCCAGGTGCTCAGCGATTGTTCCACGCAGGTCGCACGCGGCGAGGTGGTGGTGGTGTGCGGGCCGTCGGGCTCGGGCAAGTCCACGCTGATCAAGTGTGTCAACGCGCTCGAGCCGTTCCAGAAGGGCGATGTGGTGGTGGACGGCATTTCGGTTGCCGACCCCAAGACCAACCTGCCGCAGCTGCGCGCGCGCGTGGGCATGGTGTTCCAGCATTTCGAGCTGTTTCCGCACCTGAGCGTGACCGACAACCTGACGCTGGCGCAGATCAAGGTGCTCGGGCGCAGCAAGGCCGAGGCGCGCGACAAGGGGCTGTTCTACCTCGACCGGGTGGGGCTGTCGGCGCATCGCGACAAGTATCCAGGGCAACTCTCCGGCGGACAGCAGCAGCGCGTGGCGATCGCCCGCGCGCTGGCGATGGATCCGATCGCCATGCTGTTCGACGAACCCACATCCGCACTCGACCCGGAAATGGTCGGCGAGGTGCTCGAGGTCATGGTCAAGCTCGCCGAGGATGGCATGACCATGATGGTGGTCACGCACGAAATGGGCTTTGCCCGCAAGGTGTCGCACCGCGTGGTGTTCATGGACGGCGGGCGCATCGTCGAGGACTGTCCGACCGCGCAGTTTTTTTCCTCCACTGGGCAGCGCAGCGAGCGTGCGGCGCAGTTTCTTGCCAACATACTGCCGCATGGGATGACCGCAGCATGATGCCTCTAGTGGGGCGTAGCATGGTGTGATTTGGACACATGCCAACAAGACGGCCATGCATACGTTGACCCTGACCCGCCCCGACGACTTTCACCTGCATCTGCGTGATGGCGCCGCCATGCGTGATGCACTGCCGTGGACGGCGCGGCAGTTCGCCCGCGCCATCGTCATGCCCAATCTCAAGCCGCCGGTGGTGCGGGTGCAACAGGCGATCGACTACCGCGACCGCATCCTCGCCGCGCTGCCCGCGGACAGCAGCTTCACACCGTTGATGACGCTCTACCTCACCGACGACACCACGCCGGACATGGTGCGCGAGGCCAGGCAAAGCCGCGTGGTGCATGCCTTCAAGCTCTACCCGGCAGGCGCCACGACAAACTCTGACAGCGGCGTGACCGAGCTCAGGCGCATCTATCCGGTGCTCGAGGCGATGCAGCGCGAGGGGCTTGCGCTGCTGATCCACGGCGAGGTCACCGACCCGGCGGTCGATGTGTTCGATCGCGAGGCCGTGTTCATCGACCGTCACCTCATCGCGCTGCGCCGTGCCTTTCCCGAGCTGAAAATCGTGCTCGAGCACATCACCACGGCGCAGGCGGTGGCGTATGTGCGCGAAGCCAGCGAGCTCGACGTGCAAGGCGTGCCGCGGCTTGCCGCCACCATCACCGCGCACCATCTGCTGCACAACCGCAACGCCATGTTCCAGGGCGGCATCCGACCACACTATTACTGCCTGCCCGTGCTCAAGCGCGAAACGCACCGCCAGGCCTTGCTCGACGCGGCAACCAGCGGCGAGCCGCAGTTCTTTCTCGGCACCGATTCGGCACCCCACCCCCGGCATGCGAAAGAATCTGCCTGCGGCTGCGCCGGCTGTTTCACTGCGGCGAATGCGCTCGAGCTGTATTGCGCCGCGTTTGAGCAGCGCGCTGCGCTGCACCGCCTGGACGATTTCGCCAGCCGATTTGGCGCCGCGTTTTACGGCCTGCCGCGCAATACGGGCACCATCACCCTGCAGCGCAGCGCCTGGCAGGTGCCATCTGTACTGCCCTACGCCGATGCGCAGATCGTTCCGCTGCACGCCGGCGAGGTGATGCAGTGGCGCCTGGTGGACGGCGCGCCCGGCGCTACGCCGTGAGCGCGATCGGCTGATCGGGTATGCGGTAGTTATTTGCCGTCATCAGATCGATGCCGCAGCTCAGGCCCTCGATCCAGTTGATGAATTGCGTCACCGCGGCCTTGCCGCGCAGTGGTGCGCCGTGCTGCGGCACGATCATCGCAATGTCGAGCCCGCGCACCATGTTCGCCCAGTAGCGCAGGATTTTGTTCGACACCATGTAGCGGCGGTGAAAGGCCTCCATGTGCGGCAGCGCCTCGGCCAGCTCGGTGTATGGTCGCGCGGCCTGCGCGCCGCTGAGTATCGACACGCCCAGATCGCCAGAGAACAGGATTTTGCTGATCGGGTCGTAAAACTGGAAATTGCCTTCGGCGTGCATGAAATGCGCAGGCAGCAGGATCAGATCGCTCTGGCCCAGCCGCAGTGTGCCACCGGCGTCGGGTACCGCGATGATGCGCTTGTCGGTCTTGCCCAGCTTGCAGAAATGCGGAGCAAAACGCGCCCACAGACGTGAGATCACCAGGTCGGCCTTCGACGCGGTCATCCAGCGATCGAGCGAGGCGATGATGTCCGGATCGGCATGCGAGGCCAGCAGGTAATGCAAGTCTTGCGGCGCCATGTATTTGCGCATGGTCAGCGTGAGCTCGTTGAAGGTCATATTGCCGCCCGGATCGATGATCGCGCCCTGGCCGTGGTCGATGATCAGGAACTGGTTGGCCTGCACCGCGTCCCCGCCTTCTTCGACCAGATCGCTGAACATCAGGCACAAATGTTTGCCGTCGTTGAACAGTTCCGTCGCCACTGGTGTCTCCTGTGCTTTGCAAAAAATGAAAAGCCAAGAATCTAGCCTTTTGAATGCGTTGGCCATTTGTTTCTGGTCAAGGCCCGCCCATGTGCTCCGCGCAGGACGTGGCCGCAGTGCGACGGCGCACAGGCGCGCATAATGTTCTGTGTGAAGCGGGGTGGGCAGCCGCGGTGCGCTGCGCGCATCGAGGAAGGTCCGGACTCCACAGGGCAGGATGACGGCTAACGGCCGTGCACGGTGACGTGACGAACAGGGCCACAGAGACGAGTAAACGCCGGGCCACCGGCGTGGACGTGAAACGCGGCAACCTCCATCCGGAGCAACACCAAATAGGCAGACGCGTCAGCGGTAACGCTGGCACAGCGTGGCCCGCGCGAGTCTGCGGGTAGGTGGCTTGAGCCGCGCAGCAATGTGCGGCCTAGAGGAATGGCTGCCACGGCGCGGGTGCTCAGCCCGCGCTGCACAGAATCCGGCCTACAGCCCCGCTTCGCACTTTCCCCACCTCTTTTGCCGCCCCCGACGGATCTGACACCCTATGGTCGGATGGCATGCGCTGGCCGCGCTGGGCAAATCTCGAAACGACTTTGAAGAGTAACTCTAACCCGTTCATTTTCATGGAAAAGTTTGTTGCATACTGTTCTCATGAACAGTATGCAAGTCGTTGTTTTGTAAAAGAGATTTCTGGTTTGCAGGCTTGACCGCGGGCTGCGCCGTCCCCTAAAGTGGCAGCCAGTGCAAAAAAGTGGGAAATTGTGCAGGAGACTGTGCAATTTCACCGCTACCCACAGCAGCACGGCAACCGCGGGCAACTTCATGTTCATCGGCATTTCGGCACTCACTCTGGACGGCAAGGGTCGCATGACCGTGCCTGCCCGGCATCGTGATCTGCTGCTGGCCCGCGCGCAGGGCAAGCTCACGCTGACCAAGAGCCCGGATGGCTGTCTGCTGATGTTCTCCGACGACGAGTGGACGACCTTTCGCGACAAGGTGCTGCAGTTGCCGATGTCCGCGCAGGGCTGGAAGCGCATCTACCTCGGCCACGCCACCGAAACCGAAATGGATGCCACCGGCCGGGTGCTGATTTCGCCCGAACTGCGGCAGGCCGCTGGGCTGGAGCGTGATGTCGACCTCATCGGCATGGGCAGGCATTTTGAAATTTGGGATCGCGCCCGCCACCAGGCGCAGGAGGCGTCGGTGATCGAGGCAGGCATGCCCGATGCCGTGCGCGACATCGTGCTGTGACCGTGCATGCGCCAGACTGCCCCCAACCCCAGCGCCGAACCGGCGCACCGCACCGTGCTGCTGCACCAGGCGGTCGATCACCTGCTGACCGACCCGGACGGCGTGTATCTGGACGCCACCTTCGGCCGCGGCGGGCACAGCCGGGAAATCCTGCGGCGTCTGTCGCCGCGCGGTCGGCTGATTGCCATCGATCGCGATCCGCAGGCCGTGGCAGCGGCGGCGCAGATCCAGGATGCGCGTTTCGTCATGGTGCATGCTGCGTTCGCCGAGTTCGCTCGGGTGCTGCACGCGCAGGGGGTGCAGCAGGTCGCCGGTCTGTTGTTCGACCTGGGCGTGTCGTCGCCGCAGCTGGATCAACCCGAGCGCGGCTTCAGCTTTCGCGGCGACGGGCCGCTGGACATGCGCATGGACACCAGCAGCGGACAGACCGCCGCTGAATTCCTGGCCAAGGCCAGCGTGGACGAAATTGCAACCGTGCTGAGGGATTATGGAAACGAACGGGCGGCTGTCCAGATTGCAAAGAAGATTGTGGCTCGCCGCAGCGCCGGATCGCCAGTGGCGCGCAGCGGCGAACTTGCCGCACTGGTGGCCACAGCCGTCAAGAGCCGCGAGCCGGGGCAGGACCCGGCCACCCGCACGTTTCAAGCTCTTCGGATTCACGTCAATGCCGAGCTTGCGCAAATCGAGGCGGCGCTGAGCCAGGTGCTGCCGGTGTTGCAGCTGGGCGGGCGACTGGTGGTGATCAGCTTTCACTCACTGGAAGATGCGCTGGTCAAGCGCTACATCCAGTCGCACGCCCGTCCGCCTGCGGTCGACCGACGCCAGCCTTACGTGCCCGGGATGTCGCAGGCATTCGTCCCTGCGCTCGAAGAAGTGGCCCGCCTGCGACCATCCGAGGTCGAGGTGCGCAGCAATCCGCGCGCGCGCTCGGCCATGCTTCGCGTGGCCAAACGGGTCTGAGCTGCCATGATGACGCGCATCAACCTGTTCCTGCTGCTGGCCGTGGTGCTGTGCGCCATGTCGGTCGTGCGCGCACAGTATCAGGGCCGGCGGCTGTTCGCCGCGCTGGACGTGGCGCAGCAGCGAGCCGAGCAGTTGCAGATGGAGCGCGATCGCCTGCAGGTGGAATACCGCGCGATGAGCGCACCGGGCCGGATCGAGCAGATCGCACGCACCCAGCTCGACATGCGCCCGATCACTCCGGCGCGCACCATCTACGTCCCCGAAGGGGCGACGGTCCTGCCGCCGCTGCCGGTATTGCCTCAGACTGCCCCGGCGAACAAAAAGGGGGGGCAGCGATGAAAAATCCCGCGCTGCGCCTGTCCGCAGCTGCTGACACCTCCGTCAAAAGCCCGCTGCTGCATGTCAAGCTGCCGCCGGGACGTGCTTGGCTGGTGAAATGGCTGCTGTTCGCCGTGTTCGCCCTGCTGGCGTTGCGGGCCTTCTGGGTGCAGGTGTGGACCACGCAGTTCTATCAGAACCAGGGCGAACTGCGCTTCGTGCGCACCATCGAGCTGCCGGCGATGCGTGGCCGTATTCTGGATCGTCATGGCAACATCCTGGCTTCGAGCATCCCGGCCAAGACCATCTGGGCCGACCCCACGCAGGTCGATATCAGCGACGACAAGGTGCAGCGCCTTGCCACCCTGCTCGGTCTGAATGCCGCCGATCTGCAGCGTCGTCTGGACTCGGACAAGCAGTTCGTCTATCTCAAGCGGCAGGTCGACATCGACGTGGCGCGGCAGGTCAAGGCGCTGGGCATCAAGGGCATTTATGAGTCGCCCAGTTACAGGCGCTACTACCCCGAAGGCGCGGCGGCGGCGCAGCTCATCGGGTTTGCCAATATCGATGGTCAGGGGCAGGACGGCATGGAACTGGCGCTGCAGTCGCGCCTGGCCGGGCACCCGGGCGTGCGCAAGGTGGTCAAGGACCGTCTGGGCAATGTGATCGAGGATGTTTCGGGCGGCGTGCCACCGGTGGACGGGCAGGATGTGGTGCTGTCGATCGACAGCAAGATCCAGTATCTCACCTATCAGGCGCTCAAGCAGGCAGTGGAGGACAACAAGGCGAAGAACGGCAGCGCCGTGGTGATCGATGCGCACACCGGCGAAATCCTGGCGATGGCCAACTATCCCAGCTTCGACCCCAACAGCCGCAAGCGCATGAGCGAGTCGGACATCCGCAACTTTGCCGTGACCGATGCGTTCGAGCCGGGCTCGGTGCTCAAGCCCATCACCCTGAGCGCGGCGCTACAGGCCGGCATCATCACCCCGACCACGGTCTTTCACACTGCGCCGGGCTGCCAGCAGTTTTACGGCGCCAACATCTGCGACGACAGCAACAATGGCGACATCGAGCTGCCGCAGGTCATCCAGTATTCGAGCAATGTCGCGACCTCGCAGGTGGTGAGCAAAATGCCGGCGCAGGTGCAGTGGAATATGTACACCGCGGTGGGCTTCGGCCAGCGCCCGCAGATCGAGTTTCCCGGCGCCACCAGCGGGCTGATGCGGCCGCTCAAGCGCTGGCGTCCGATCGACCGCATCACCATGGGCTTTGGCTATGGGCTGGGCATTTCCACCCTGCAACTGGCGCATGCCTATCTGATCTTCGCCGACCGCGGCCGCATCTTCCCGGTCACGCTGTTCAAGCAAGACCAGGCGCCCGAGGGCGTGCAGGTGGTCTCGCCCACCGTAGCACGCGAAATGCGCGGCATGCTGGCATTGGTCACCCAGCCAGGCGGCACCGCGCCGGCTGCGGCCGTGCCGGGCTATTCCACCGGCGGCAAGACCGGCACCGCGTGGATCGCCAGAAACGGCCGGTATGACAAGAAGCTGTTCCGCGCCCAGTTCGTCGGCCTTGCGCCGATCAACCACCCGATGCTGGTGATGGCGGTGTCGATCGATCAGCCGTCTGCGGGCAAGCATTTCGGCGGGCAGGTGGCGGCGCCGGTGTTCGCGGCCGTGGTGCCGCAGGCCCTGCGCATTCTGGGCGTGCAGCCCGACCTGCCGGTCAAACCCGATCTGGTGCCGGCGCAGACCGCGCAGGCGCTGCAAGCGTCCGCAGACCGGGCCAAGGGGGGAGCATGAGCGCGGCGCTCGATTCGGTCGACACGGTGCTCCATGCCCTGCGCGCGCTGGGCGTGCCGCCCACCGCGCCTTGGTCGACTGATACCCGCGACCTGACCGCCGGCGAGGTATTCGTCGCCTGGCCGGGCGCGACGCGCGACCCGCGCCGCTTCGTGCCGCAGGCGCTCGCTGCCGGGGCAGCCGCGGCGCTGGTCGAGGCCGACGGTGCGCAGGATTTTGGCTGGACCGACCCGCGCATCGTCAAGGTCGCGGGGCTGAAGGCACTGGCCGGGCCGCTGGCCGCCGCGTGGTATGGACATCCGTCGCAGACCGTGCGGCTGCTGGCGGTCACCGGCACCAACGGCAAGACCTCCTGCGCGCTATGGGCCGCGCAGGCGCTGAACGCCGCCGGACAGCGTTGCGGCGTGATCGGCACCCTGGGCGCCGGCTGGCCGGATGCCCTGCGTCCCACCGGCTTCACCACCCCCGACCCGGTCCGGCTTCAGGCCATGCTGGCGATGCTGCGCGACCAGGGCGCGCGCTGGTGCGCGATCGAGGCATCGAGCATCGGTCTGGACGAGCATCGTCTGGATGGCTGCAGCATCTTTGCTGCGGCGTTCACCAATCTCACCCAGGACCATCTGGACTACCACGGCGACATGGCGTCATACGCGCGGGCCAAGCAGCGGCTGTTCGTCTGGCCTGGGCTGCGCCATGCGGTGCTCAACCGCGACGACGCCTTTGCTGCGCAGACCCTGCTGCCCGACTGCCGCGCCCGCGGCCTGCAGGTACAGACCGCCTCGCTGCAGGCCGAGGCCGACTGGCAGGCCGAAGACCTGGCGCAGACCGCAATCGGCCAGCGCCTGACCCTGGTGCACCACAACCAGCGTCATGCCCTGGAGTTGCCGGTGCTCGGCGCGTTCAACCTGAACAATCTGCTGCTGGTTGCCGCGCTGCTGCACACCACCGGGCTGGAGGATGCGCAGATTCTCGCCGCGCTGCGCACCGTGCGCCCGGTGCCCGGTCGCATGCAGACGCTCGGCGGCCAGGGTGCGCCTCTGGCGGTGATCGACTACGCGCATACCCCCGACGCGCTGGACAAGGCGCTGCAGGCGCTGCGCCCTGTCGCCGCAGCGCGCAAGGGCAAGCTGTGGTGCATTTTCGGTGCTGGCGGCGACCGCGATGCGCGCAAGCGCCCACTGATGGCGCAGGCGGTCGAGGGCCGCGCCGACCGCATCGTGCTCACCAGCGACAACCCGCGCAGCGAGCCGCCGGGCGCGATCCTGCAGGATTTGCTCGCCGGTTTGCAGCAACCAGCGCAGGCGTTGCTGATCGAAGATCGCGCCGTGGCCATCGCGCAGACGCTGGCGCACGCCGCCGCGCACGACGTGGTGCTGATCGCTGGCAAAGGGCATGAGGCCACGCAGGACATCGCCGGGCGCAGGCTGGCGTTTAGCGACCTGTTCCACGCCCGCATGGCGCTGGCCGCGCGCGGCGCCGGGCTGTTCACCCTGGGCGAGGCGCAGGACTGGATCGGTGCCGGGGCACGGCTTTGCGGTGACCCGAACACCGCGGTTGCCAGCGTGCAGACCGACAGCCGCAAGCTCACGCCGGGCGCGCTGTTCGTCGCGCTGTGCGGCGAACGTTTCGATGCGCATGACTTTCTGCCGCAGGCCGCAGCCGCGGGGGCGGCGGCCCTGCTGGCCGAGCGTGGGGTTTGCCAGGGCGATGGGGCGGTGCGGACTCCAGGGGGCACCTTCCTGATCCCGGCCCTCCCCTCAGGAGGGGAGACAGCAGACACGCACCCACACGGCGGGGCGGGTCGGGAGGGGAACATCCCCGCCTGCGGCCTGCCGGGCATCGAAGTGCCCGATTCCCGCCGCGCGCTCGGTCTGCTGGCGCGCGGCTGGCGGCGGCAGCAAACCCTGCCGCTGATCGCCGTGACTGGCTCCAACGGCAAGACCACGGTGACGCAGATGCTCGCCGCCATCCTGGCCGCATGGCTGGGCGAGGACGCGCGGCTGGCCACGCAGGGCAACTTCAACAACGACGTCGGCCTGCCGCTGACCCTGCTGCGTCTGCGGCCGCAGCATCAGGCCGCGGTCGTCGAACTCGGCATGAACCATCCGGGCGAGATCGCCTGGCTTGCCAGCCTGGCCGAGCCGACCGTGGCGCTGGTGAACAACGCGCAGCGCGAACATCAGGAATTCCTGCGCGGCGTCGAGGCGGTGGCGCGCGAAAACGGCGCGGTACTCGCCGCGTTGCCGCCGCAAGGCATGGCGGTATTCCCGGCGGACGACGCGCATAGCCCGATCTGGGCCGAACTCGCAGGCCGCCGCCGCTGCCTGCGGTTTGCCTTGCGCAAGGCTGATGCAGCAAGCATTGATGCCGAGGTCAGCGGTGTGGCGTTCTACCGCCAGGGCCAGCTGCGGCTGCAACTGCACACCCCGGCTGGACATGCCGACATCGGCCTGCGGCTGCTTGGGCGGCACAACGCGCGCAACGCGCTGGCAGCAACTGCCGCAGCGCTGGCCGCGGGCGCGCCGCTCGATGCGATCTGCCGCGGGCTCGAATCGTTTGCGCCGGTTGCGGGACGGCTGGTGCCGCATCGCCTGCAGCTTGCGGATGGACACTCTGTGCTGCTGATTGACGACAGCTACAACGCCAACCCGGATTCGGTGCGCGCCGCAATCGACGTGCTCGCCGAGCTGCCGGGCCGCAGCCTGCTGCTGCTCGGCGACATGGGCGAGGTCGGCGACAACGGCCCGGCGTTCCATGCCGAGGTCGGTGCCTATGCAGCGCAGCGTGGCGTTGTGGCGCTGTGGGCCTGCGGCGCGCTGACGGCGCATGCCGCCACGGCGGCGGGCGCTGCTGGCTTGGCCGAGGTGCTGCACATCGGCGAACCGGACGCGCTGCCGCTGCGGGCGGACAGACTGCGCGGTTTTGACACCGTGCTGGTCAAAGGCTCACGCTTCATGCGCATGGAGCGGGCGGTGCAGGCCATTGCCGCGCTGGCCACGGGTGGCCATGACGCATCCACCCAGGAGGCGCCCCATGCTGCATAGCCTGGCGCTGTGGCTGATGTCGCAGTCACCCGAACTCGGCTTTTTCCGGGTGTTCAACTACATCACCTTCCGCGCGGTGATGAGCACGCTGACCGCGCTGATCATCGGCCTGCTCGCCGGACCTGCGGTGATCCGCAAGCTCACCGCGATGAAGGTCGGGCAGGCAGTGCGTCAGGACGGCCCGCAGACCCATTTGATCAAGACCGGCACGCCGACCATGGGCGGCGTGCTCATCCTGCTGGCCATTGCCATGTCCACGCTGCTGTGGATGGATCTGTCCAACCGCTTTGTCTGGCTGGTGCTGTTGGTGACGCTGGGCTTTGGCGCCATCGGCTGGGCCGACGACTATCGCAAGGTGGTCTACCGCGACCCCAACGGCATGCGTTCGCGCGACAAGTATTTCTGGCAGACTGTGATCGGCGTGGCCGCAGCCTTCTATCTGGCGTTTGCCGTGTCGGGCAAGAGCAATGCGCAGGTGTGGCATCTGTTCGTGGAATGGCTGCGCAGCGGCATGACGATGCCGCTGCCGCCAGCATCCGACCTGATCGTGCCGTTTTTCAAGTCGGTCAGCTATCCGCTGGGCGTCGCCGGCTTCATTGTGCTGAGCTATCTGGTGATCGTGGGCAGCAGCAACGCGGTCAACCTCACCGACGGCGCCGACGGTCTGGCCATCATGCCGGTGGTGATGGTGGGCAGTTCGCTCGGCGTGTTCGCCTACGTGACCGGCAACGCTGTGTATTCCAAATACCTGCTGTTCCCCTTCATTCCCGGCACCGGAGAACTGCTGATCTTCGTTGGCGCGATGGTCGGCGCGGGGCTGGCGTTTCTGTGGTTCAACGCCTACCCGGCGCAGGTGTTCATGGGCGATGTGGGCGCGCTGGCGCTGGGCGGCGCGCTGGGCACCATTGCGGTGATCGTGCGGCAGGAAATCGTGCTCGCGATCATGGGCGGGGTGTTCGTTGCCGAAACCGTGTCGGTGATGATCCAGGTCAGCTACTTCAAGTACACCAAGAAAAAGTACGGAGTGGGGCGGCGGATTTTCAAAATGGCGCCACTGCACCATCACTTCGAGCAACTCGGGGTGAAGGAATCGCAGGTGGTGGTGCGGTTCTGGATCGTCACCATGATTCTCTGTCTGGTCGGGCTGGCCAGTTTGAAGCTGCGATGAAACTGCGCAACCTGTCCGTTCTCGTGCTCGGCCTGGGCGAATCCGGCCTGGCGATGGCGCGCTGGTGCGCCGGGCAGGGCGCGTGCGTGCGCGTGGCCGACAGTCGCGAACGACCGCCCGGGCTGACCGCGCTTGCGCAGGAACTGCCCGAGGTGAGCACGCATTGCGGCAGGCTGAGCGCCGACACACTGGGCGATGCGCAACTGTTACTGCGCAGCCCCGGCATTGCGCCGCATGCCACCGAGTTCGCCGCGATCGTGGATGCGGCCACTGCGCGTGGTGTGCCGATTGCGGGCGAACTGCATCTGTTTCAGTGGGCGCTCGATGCGCTGCGCGCGGACATCGGCTACGCCCCCAAGGTCGTCGCGATCACCGGCACCAATGGCAAGACCACGGTCACGCGTCTGACCGGGCTGATGCTCGAGCGTGCCGGCTGGAGTGTGGCGGTGGCTGGAAACATCTCGCCGTCGATGCTCGACGTCCTGCGCCAGCGCATGGCGCAGCGCACGCTGCCGCAGGCCTGGGTGCTGGAGCTCTCCAGCTTTCAGCTGCACGGCATGACCAACCTCGCCGCAGATGCCGCCACCGTGCTCAACATCACCCAGGATCATCTCGACTGGCACGGCGACATGACCGCTTACGCCGCGGACAAGGCGCATATCTTTGGACAAGAGACTGGAAGCGGCGTCATGGTGCTCAACCGCGACGATCCGGCTGTGCTGGCGATGCTGCGACCCGGTCGGCGCGTGCGGCGCTTTGGTCTTGGCGTGCCGCAGCAGGCCGGCGACTGGGGCGTGGTACGCGAGGGCGGGATCGACTGGCTGGCGCGTGCGCTGCCCGATCGGCAGGCCGAGGAGGCGCTGCTGTCGGGTAAACCCGCGCGCCGCGGCAAGCAGTCTGCGCAGCCCGAGGCGGCGCTGCAGCTGCAGCGTCTGATGCCTGCGGAGGCGCTGCGCATCCAAGGGGCGCACAACATCGCCAATGCCCTGGCCGCGCTGGCGCTGGGCGACGCGGTGGGCGCGCCGCTGGCGCCGATGCTGCATGCGCTGCGTGACTACCGCGGCGAGCCGCACCGCATGCAGACGGTCGCGGTGATCGACGGTGTGCGCTGGATCGATGACAGTAAGGGCACCAATGTCGGCGCCACGGTCGCGGCGCTGGCCGGCATGGATTGCCCGGTGGTGCTGATCGCCGGCGGCGACGGCAAAGGACAGGACTTTTCGCCGCTGTGCGCGCAGGCCGCGCGGCTGCGGGCCGCGGTGCTGATCGGCCGCGATGCGCAGGCCATTGCCGACGCACTGCAAGGGCTCGTCCCGATCACGTTCACGCAGTCCCTGGAGCAGGCAGTGCAGCACGCCGCCACGCTGGCGCAGACCGGCGACGCGGTGCTGTTGTCTCCCGCCTGCGCCAGCCTGGACATGTTCCGCAACTACGCCCACCGCGCCGAAGTCTTTATCGCCGCGGTGCGCGACCTGGCCGAACAGCGCGGCCAAGTGTGGACCGAGGGAGCCGATCATGTTTGAGCGCATGCTGCCCTTCCTCGGTCGCAAGCGCGACAAGGCCGCAGCCGAACTGCCGGTGCGGGTGGGCCATGTCGCGCCGCGGCAGTCGCGCATGCTCGACTACGACCAGAACCTGGTTTGGGTCACGCTGCTGCTGCTGGCCTATGGCCTGGTCATGGTGTATTCGGCCACCATTTCCTTCCACGACTCGCCGCGCTATGCGCAGTGGTCGCCGTATCACTATTTCGTGCGCGATCTGTTTTCCATCGCTGCGGCGCTGCTGGCGAGCTGGATCGTGGTGCAGATTCCGATGAGCGAGCTGCAGAGATGGTCGATGCGGCTGTTCTTCCTCTCGCTGATCGGCCTGGTCGTGGTGCTGCTGCCGCACATCGGCAAGGATGTCAACGGGTCCAAGCGTTGGGTGGTGTTTCCGGGTGGGCTGAACTTCCAGCCATCCGAGCTGGTCAAGCTCACCGCGCTGCTCTACGCCGCAGACTTCATGGTGCGCAAGCAGGAGGTCAAGCAGAGTCTGGTCAAGACCTTCTTGCCGATGATGGCGGTGATGATGCTGGTGGGCGTGTTGCTGCTGGCCGAGCCGGACATGGGCGCGTTTCTGGTGATCGCCTCGCTGACCATGGCCATCCTGTTCCTCGGCGGTGCCAACGGCAAGCTGTTCGCGCTGTCTAGCGTGGCGGTGATCGGCGCCTTCGTGCTGATGATCGTGCTGTCGCCCTGGCGGCGCGACCGCATCTTCGCCTACCTCAATCCCTGGTCCGAGGCGAATGCGCTGGGCAGCGCGTACCAGCTCTCGCACGCGCTCATCGCCATGGGGCGCGGCGAGTGGTTCGGCGTCGGGCTGGGCGGCAGCATCGAAAAGCTGCACTACCTGCCGGAAGCGCACACCGATTTTCTTCTGGCCATCATCGGCGAGGAGCTCGGGCTGGTCGGCGTGGGCGCGGTGATTTTTGCGTTCTTCTGGATCGTGCGCCGCGCTTTCGACATCGGCCGTCAGGCGCTGGTGCTCGACCGCATGTACAGCGCGCTGGTCGCCCAGGGCGTGGGGGTATGGATCGGCGGGCAGGCGTTCATCAACATCGGCGTGAACCTCGGTCTGTTGCCCACCAAGGGCCTGACGCTGCCGCTGATGAGCTATGGCGGCTCGGCGCTGCTGCTCAACTGTATGGCCATCGCCGTGTTGCTGCGCGTCGATTTTGAAAACCGGGTGCTGATGCGCGGAGGACATGTATGACCATCCGCCAACCTGTCGCCGTCATCATGGCCGGAGGCACCGGCGGCCACATCTTTCCGGGCATTGCCGTGGGCGAGGGTTTGCGCGCTGTGGGCTGGACGGTGCACTGGATGGGCGCGCCTACTGGCATGGAGGCGCAGCTTGCGCCGCAGCACGGTTTTGACATGCTGTGGGTGCGCTTTGGCGGTCTGCGTGGCAAGGGGCTGCTGACCAAGCTACTGCTGCCGGTGAATCTGCTGCGTGCCTTCTGGCAGGCGCTGCGCGGCCTGCGCCGCATCAAGGCCGACGTGGTGGTGAGCATGGGCGGCTACATCGCCTTTCCCGGTGGCTTGATGAGCGTGTGGGCTGGGGCCAGGCTGGTGGTGCATGAGCAGAACGCCGTTGCCGGGCTGGCCAACAAGGTGCTCGCGCGCCTGGCCGACCGCAGCTACACCGCGTTTCCCGACGTGCTGCCGGGTGCGCAGTGGGTGGGCAATCCGGTGCGTGCGGAAATCTGCGCCTTGCCCTCGCCCGAGCAGCGTTACGCCGATCGCAGCGGGCCGCTGCAGGTGCTCGTGGTCGGCGGCAGTCTGGGCGCGCAGGCGCTCAACTCGCTGGTACCGCAGGCGCTGGCGCTTTTACCTGCGGGCGTTCGCCCGCAGGTGCGTCATCAAAGCGGGGCCAAGCATCTGCCGATCCTGCAACAGGCTTATGCCGACGCCGGGGTGCAAGCCGACTGCGTGGCCTTCATCGACGACATGGCCGCGGCTTATGCGCAGGCCGATCTGGTGATCTGCCGCGCCGGCGCCTCGACCGTGACCGAAGTGGCCTGCGCCGGGGTGGCTGCGCTGTTCGTGCCGTTTCCACATGCGGTCGATGACCACCAGACCGCCAATGCGCAATTTCTTGCAGGCCGCGACGCGGCGCTGCTGATCCAACAACGCGACCTCAGCGCGCAGGCGCTGGCCGATCTGCTGCAGCGCCTGGATCGCAAGCGCCTGCTGCAACTGGCCCGCGCCGCGCGCGCGCTTGCGCGCCCCGATGCGGTGCAGGCCATGGTGGATGGCTGCAACGCACTGCTGCCCGGGCGCAGCTCGATGCAAGGACAAGGGCGATGAAACACGCCATTCACCATATTCATTTCGTCGGCATCGGCGGCGCCGGGATGAGCGGCATTGCCGAGGTGCTGCACAACCTGGGCTACGGCATCAGCGGCTCGGACCTGAGCGAGAGCGCCGCGGTGCAGCGGCTGCGCGCGCTGGGTGTGCGTGTGGCCATCGGCCACGACGCGGCGCATGTGCAGGATGCCGACGCCGTGGTCGTTTCCACCGCGGTGCGCGCCGACAACCCCGAGGTGCTCGCTGCGCGTGCGCGTCATATTCCAGTGGTGCCGCGAGCGGTGATGCTTGCCGAGCTGATGCGCCTGAAGCGCGGCATCGCGATTGCCGGCACGCACGGCAAGACCACAACCACCAGCCTAGTCGCCAGTGTGCTGGCCGAGGGCGGGCTCGACCCGACCTTTGTCATCGGCGGCAAGCTCAACCGCGCCGGGGTCAACGCCAAGCTCGGGCAGGGCGAATACATCGTGGTCGAGGCCGATGAATCCGACGCCTCCTTCCTCAACCTGTTGCCGGTCATGGCCGTGGTCACCAACATCGACGCCGACCACATGGACACCTACGGCCATGACCCCGCGCGGCTGCGCCATGCCTTTGTCGATTTTCTCTCGCGTCTGCCGTTCTACGGCGCCGCGGTGCTGTGCGTGGACGATGCGGCAGTGCGCCAGATCCTGCCGTTCATCTCCAAGCCCATCACCAGCTACGGCTTTGCCGAGGATGCCCAGGTGCGCGCGGTCGACGTGCAGGCCGACGGCACGCAGATGCGCTTTACCGCCCTGCGGCGCAACGGGGTGCATCTGCCCCCGCTGCCCGTGGTGCTCAACCTGCCCGGCCGACACAACGTGCAAAATGCACTGGCAGCGATTGCCGTGGCCACCGAACTCAATGTGGACGACGCGGCGATCCAGCGGGCGCTGGCGGGTTTCCACGGCGTGGGCCGGCGTTTTCAGCGCTGTGGCGAGCTGCCGGCGAAAGACGGCGGGCGCTTCACCCTGATCGACGACTACGGCCACCATCCGGCCGAGATGGCTGCCACGCTGGCCGCAGCGCGCGGCGCATTTCCTGGGCGTCGCCTGGTGCTGGCCTTTCAGCCGCACCGCTACACCCGTACCCGCGACCTGTTCGAGGACTTTGTCAAGGTTCTTGGCCAGGCCGATGCCGTGCTGCTCACCGAGGTCTACGCCGCAGGCGAAGCCCCGCTGGTGGCTGCAGACGGCCGCAGCCTGGTGCGTGCGGTACGCGTGGCTGGCAAAGCCGAGCCGGTGTTCGTCGAGTCGATCGCCGACCTGCCACGCGCCATCCTCGACCAGGCGCACGACGGCGATGTGGTCATCTGCATGGGCGCAGGTTCGATTGGCGGTGTGCCGGCGCAGGTGGTCGCACTGGCCGGGGAGGGAAGGTCATGACACCCTGGCCGCAGATCGACCCGCGCAGTCTGGGCCGCGTGGCCGTGCTCATGGGCGGCATGTCCGCCGAGCGCGAGGTCTCGCTGATGTCGGGCAAGGGCGTGCTCGCCGCGCTGCAGTCTCGCGGGGTGGATGCCTTCGCCTTCGATCCGGCGGTGGATGATCTGGCCGCGCTCAAATCGTTTGGCGCGCAACGCGCGTTCATCAACCTGCATGGCCGCTGGGGCGAGGACGGTACGGTGCAGGGCGCGCTGGAACTACTAGGCATTCCCTACACCGGCCCGGGCGTACTCGCCTCGGCGCTGGCGATCGACAAGGCCATGACCAAGCGGCTGTGGCAATGTGACGGCCTGCCTACCCCACAGTGGCGCGAGGTCGGTTCGCTGGCCGAGGCGCAGGATGCTGCTGCGGCGCTGGGCTTTCCGCTGATTTTCAAGGCGACGCATGAAGGCTCGACCCTGGGCCTGAAGCGTGCCGACGCCGCCGCCGAGGTCGAGGCCGCATACCGCGAGGCGGCGCGTTACGACAGCAAGGTGCTGGTCGAGCAGTTCATCGTCGGTGACGAGGTGACCTGCAGCGTGATCGGTACGGGCGCTGCCGCGCGCGCGCTGCCGCTGATCCGCATCGTCGCCCCTGGCGGCAACTACGACTACGAGCACAAGTATTTCAGCGACGACACCCGCTACATCTGCCCGAGCGGGCTGCCCGCAGACGAGGAGGCGCGCATCCAGGACCTGGTGATGCGCAGCTACCGCAGCCTGGGCTGCCGCGGCTGGGCGCGTGCGGACATCATGATCCGCGCCGCCGACCGCCAGCCCTTCCTGCTGGAGATCAACACCTCGCCGGGCATGACCGGGCACTCGCTGGTGCCGATGGCTGCACGCGTGGCCGGGCTGGACTATGCCGACCTGTGCCTGCTCATCCTGAGCCTGGCCGCCCTCGATCAACCGCACCGGAGCTCGAGCCGATGAGCCGCACCGCCGCGTCTGAGCTGCCGCTCGACATCCGTCTGATGCAGGGCACCACGCGTGCGCTGTACTGGCTGCTGGCGCTGGGCTGCCTGTTCGCCGCCGGACACTGGCTGATGCAGCGCAGCTGGTGGGACATCCGCGCGGTGCGGCTGCAGGGCGATCTGCAACGCATCAGCCCGGTCACGGTACGGGCCGAGGCCCTGCCGCAGCTGCAGGGCAATTTCCTCACCATCAACCTGGCGCAGGCGCAGCGCGTGTTCGAGCAGCTGCCCTGGGTACGCTCCGCGGTGGTGCAGCGGCTGTGGCCGATGGAGCTGCTGGTGACGCTGCAGACGCAGCAGCCCGTGGCGCTGTGGCGCGACCGCGGCGGCACGCCTCAACTGCTCAATGCCGAGGGGCAACCGTTCAATGCCAACCTCGGCGAGGTGCAGGGCCTGGATCTACCCCAGCTCAGCGGGCCTGCAGGCAGCGGCGCGCAGGTGTTGCAGATGAGCCGTTGGCTGCAAAGCCTGCTGCAGCCGTTCGACCAAACCTTGGCCGCACTGACGCTGGGCAGCGCAGGCAACTGGAGCCTGCAGACCCGCAGCAATCTGCGCATCGACCTGGGTAGCGCGCCCGACAGCCCGGCAACTCGGCAGCGCCTGCGGCAATTCCTGCAACTCATGCCGCAGCTGCAGGCCCGCTACGGCCGGCCCATCGACAGCGCAGACCTGCGCTACCCGAATGGCTTTGCGGTGCATCTGCAAGGCGTTGAGCTTCCGGGGATGAAGGACAAGACGACGCCGCAAACCGCGGGGAGGAAAGACTGACATGGCCAACAAGGACTACAAGGATCTGGTGGTGGCGCTGGACATCGGCACCTCCAAAGTGCTGGTGGTCGTTGCCGAAATGCTGGCCGAGCGCGACAACCCGGCAGCCGGGCTCAAGATCGTCGGCATGGGCCAGGCGCCGACTGCGGGCATGCGCCGCGGGGTGGTGGTGGACATCGAGGCCACGGTGCAGTCCATCCAGGCCGCGCTCAAGGAGGCCGAGCTGATGGCCGACTGCAAGATCACTCATGTCATCACCGGCATCACCGGCAGCCATATCCGCGGGCAGAACTCGCACGGCATGGTGGCGATCAAGGATCGCGAGGTCACGCAGGCCGATGTCAACCGCGTGATCGAAACCGCCAAGGCGGTGAACATTCCCGCCGATCAGCGCCTGCTGCTGGTCGAGCCGCAGGAATTCATCATCGACGGCCAGGAAGTCAAGGAACCGGTGGGCATGAGCGGCGTTCGGCTGGAGGTCAACGTGCACATCGTCACCGGCGCGCAGACCGCCGCCGAGAACGTGCTCAAGTGCGTGCGCCGCTGTGGCCTGGAGGTCGAGCAACTGGTGCTGCATCCGCTGGCGTCCAGTCATGCAGTGCTCACTGCCGACGAGAAGGAGCTCGGCGTGGCGGTGGTGGACATCGGCGCCGGGGTGACCGACATCGCCATCTACACCGGCGGCGCGATCCGCCACACCGCCATCATTCCGGTGGCCGGGGAGCTGATCACCAGCGACATCGCCATGGCGCTGCGCACCCCGACGCGCGACGCCGAGGACATCAAGATCGAACACGGCATCGCCAAGCAGGTGCTGTCCAATCCAGAAGAAACGCTGGAGGTGCCCGGGCTGGGCGACCGCGGCCCGCGCATGCTCTCGCGCCAGGTGCTCGCCAGTGTGATCGAGCCGCGCGCCGAAGAGATTTTCGCCCTGGCGCAACAGGTCATCCGCGACTCGCGATTCGAGGACGTGCTGTCCTCCGGGGTGGTGTTGTGCGGCGGATCGGCGCAGTTGCCTGGCATGGTCGAACTGGCCGAGGACATTTTTCTCAAGCCGGTGCGCGTGGGCGTGCCCAGCTACAGCGGGCCGCTGGCCGACATGGTGCGCAACCCGCGCATGGCGACCGTCATGGGTTTGCTCGCCGAAGCACAGCACCAGCGCCAGCGCGGCGCGCGCATTGCGCACAAGGGCGGCTCGGTCAAGGGATCGCTGGGCCGCCTGAAGGAGTGGTTTACAGGGAATTTTTGAGTTCTGTGCAGCGGCGTCCGGAGGGTCCGGGTGCGGCGGCGCAGGGTGTGTTCGGCCGGCGTAGGGTGCGCCAGCCGGTATTCAACGGAGGTGTGACATGGCTTTTGAAATGATCGAGAACGACGCCGACAGCGCGTTCAACCAGGGAACCAACATCAAAGTCATCGGTGTTGGCGGTGGCGGCGGCAACGCGGTCGAACACATGATCGCCTCGGGCGTGCGCGGAGTGGAATTCATCTGCGCCAACACAGACGCGCAGGCGCTGAAAAATTCGAGCGCGCACCGCTTCCTGCAACTGGGCAAGACCGGTCTGGGTGCCGGCGGCAAGCCGGTGGTCGGGCGCGAGGCGGCCGATCAGGCCCGCGCGCAGATCCGCGACGCACTCGAAGGCGCGCACATGCTGTTCATCACCGCGGGCATGGGCGGCGGCACTGGCACCGGCGCCGCGCCGGTGATTGCCAAGATCGCGCGCGAGATGGGCATTCTCACCGTGGCCGTGGTCACCCGCCCGTTCGAGTTCGAAGGCTCCAAGCGCATGGCCAATGCCGAGCAGGGCCTGGCCGAACTCGAGGCCAATGTCGACTCGTTGATCGTCGTGCTCAACGAAAAGCTGCTCGAGGTGTACGGTGACGACATCAGCCAGAAAGAAGCCTTTGCCAAGGCCAACGACGTGCTGAAAAACGCCACCGGTGGCATTGCCGAGATCATCAACGTGCCTGGCCTGATCAACGCCGACTTCGAAGACGTCAAGAGCGTGATGGGCGAGCCGGGCAAGGCGATGATGGGCACCGCGGTGGCCAGCGGCCCCGACCGCGCCCGGCTGGCTGCCGAACAGGCGGTGGTCTGCCCGCTGCTCGACGGCGTGGACCTCTCCGGTGCCAAGGGCGTACTGGTCAACATCACCGCCGACGACTCGCTGCGCCTGGGCGAAACCCGCGAGGCGATGAACGCGATCCGCGCCTATGCTGCGCCCGATGCCAACATCATTTTCGGCACGGTCAACGATCCGAGCATGGGTGATTCGCTGCGCGTGACCGTGCTGGCCACGGGTCTGAGCGGCAGGGCCGAAAAGGTCGCCCCGGAACTCACGGTCATCCGCACCGGCACCGACAATGTGCCGCTGCGCACTGCCTCCTTTGGCCCGGCCAGCGCCGACCCCTACCAGAGCCCGGCGATCTGGCGCAACGGGCGCGGCGCGCCCTCGGCGCATGTTAGCGCGCTGATGCAGGGAGGCATGGACGAGGTCGAAATTCCGGCCTTCCTGCGCAAGCAGGCCGACTGACGCGCCCGCGCCAAAGCGCTCGGCGACCGCTTGCGGCCGCGCGCGGCGCGAGCGCGCGCGAAAACCGCCTCCCCCGACGGAGTGACCCGACTCCGCGCGGGCATGTCGCCGCAGCACGGGCAAGCGCACCCAGGCCCACCCCGGCAGATCACCTCCCTGCCCGGGTGGGCCCGACCACCGAGCGCCCGCGCGGCGGGCATGCCGCAAAGACTCTAGAATGCATAGCCAAGACCAATCGAAAAACAACCGTTCATAAAAAATCATGCTGGCGCAACGCACCATCCAATCCGTCAACCGCGCCGTGGGCGTGGGTCTGCACAGCAGTGAACGGGTGGAACTGACGCTGCGCCCGGCACCGCCGGACACCGGCATCGTGTTCACCCGCACCGATCTGAGCCAGCCGGTCGAAATTCCGCTCAGCCCCTTTGCCGTGGTCGACACGCGCATGGCCACCACCCTGGGGCGGGACGGCGTGAAAATCCACACCGTCGAGCACCTGCTGTCGGCCTGCTCTGGACTGGGGATCGACAACCTCTACATCGACGTCACCGCCGAGGAGATTCCCATCCTCGATGGCTCGGCCTCGTCTTTCGTCTATCTGCTGCAGTCCGCCGGAATCGCGCTGCAGAACGCGCCCAAGCGCTTCATCCGGGTGCGCAAGGCGGTGGAACTGCGGCTGGGCGAGGGCAACGACCTCAAATGGGCGCGGCTCGAGCCCTTCGATGGTTTTAAGCTCAGCTTCGACATCGATTTCGACCACCCCGCGGTCGATCAGACCGCGCAGTCCACCATGTTCGAGCTCGGGCGCGATTCGTATGTCAGAGACATCGCGCGCGCACGCACGTTCGGTTTCATGCGCGATGTCGAAACCCTACGCAGCAACGGCCTGGCGCTGGGCGGCAGCATGGAAAACGCTATCGTGATGGACGAGTACCGTGTGCTCAACCAGGAGGGCCTGCGCCTGGACGACGAGTTCGTCAAGCACAAGATACTCGACGCCATCGGCGACCTGTACGTGGCGGGCAAGGCGTTGATCGGCGCCTACAGCGCGTTTCGCAGCGGACACGCGGTTAACAACATGCTGCTGCGCAAGCTGTTTGCCGACCAGAGCGCGTATGAAATCGTCAGTTTCGATGACGCCGCGCGTGCGCCGGCTGCGTTCCGTGCGGTGCCGACCTTCGCATTCTGACCGCGTCAGGCCCAGGCCTTAGCAGGCCGTTGAAAAACTACTGCGGTGGGCCATCTGCGGCGTTGCACGGTGCTCGCTGCCTCGCCTATCTATTTGATAGGTCTCGGTCGCTGCGCGCCGAGCGCCTTGCATCTGGCCATCCTCGCGACGTTTTTCAACGGCCTGTTAGCCTTTGCGCAGCGCGCGCAGCCGGGCCAGCACCTCGGCCGGGCAAGCTGCGCCTTGCGGCAGCAGGCGCGCCGCGGCGTCGTGGCGCTGTCCCTGCGGTTGCACCCGGATGCGGATGTCTCGCAGCGCAAAGCCGGCTTGCTGCAGGTGCTGCAGCAAGACCGGTTTGAACTGGCTGAGCTTGGCGGCCACCGCGCTAGAACCCGCGGTCAGGCTCCACACCCCGTCGTGCAGCCGGCCAGGCTGGATGGCGCTGCATAGCGGTGCGGGCAGGATTTGCCGTCCCGCATCCCACATGCGCCGCGACAGCAGTGCGGTCTCGCGCAGCGCGGCGATCGGCAGCGTGACTTGGGCCCAGGCCGACAGCGATCCCCAACCACTGGGCAACAGCGATGCGGAAGACGAGGGGCGAGGGCGGGACATGCGCGCAGCGGAACCAGTTGGACGTGGGTGAATCCATCGACATTGTGCCAGCGCGGCGGTGCAAAACCGCACGCATACAATGAAAAATTCCGGAAGCCGCAAGGCGCGATGTGCCGCAGCCGGGTTCCTCCAAACATTCAAGTCAGCGGGCCGCGAGCCCGCCCTCCCATGCCAGTCAAGTTCCTCACCAGTCTGTTCGGCAGCCGCAACGAGCGGCTGTTGCGCCAGTACCGGCGCGTGGTCGAGCGCATCAACGCCCTGGAGCCGCAGTTCGAAAAACTCACGGATGAGCAGCTCAAGGCCAAGACCGCCGAGTTCCGCCAGCAGGTCGCCAACGGCCGCAGCCTCGACGATCTGCTGCCCGAGGCGTTCGCCGTGGTGCGCGAAGGCGGCAAGCGCGCACTGAAGATGCGGCACTTCGATGTGCAGCTGATTGGCGGTATTGCGCTGCATCAGGGCAAGATCGCGGAAATGCGCACCGGCGAAGGCAAGACCTTGGTGGGCACACTGCCGGTCTACCTCAATGCCCTGACCGGCAAGGGCGTGCACGTAGTGACGGTCAACGACTACCTCGCCCGCCGAGACGCCGAGTGGATGAGCCGCCTCTACAACTTCCTGGGTTTGAGCGTGGGCATCAACCTGCCCAACATGACCAAGGCGGAAAAGCAGGCGGCCTACGCCGCCGATGTGACCTACGGCACGAACAACGAATACGGCTTCGATTACCTGCGCGACAACATGGTGTACGAGCCGGCCGAGCGGGTACAGCGCGGGCTGAACTACGCGCTGATCGACGAGGTCGACTCTATTCTCATCGACGAGGCACGCACCCCGCTGATCATCTCCGGCCAGGCCGACGACAACACCGAGCTGTACCGCCGCATCAACGCCATCGTGCCGCGGTTGCAGCGCCAGATTGGCGAGGAAGACCCGATCACCGGCAAGGGCGTGGAAAAACCGGGCGACTTCACCGTGGACGAGAAGGCACACCAGGTGTTTCTGACCGAGGCGGGGCATGAAAAGGCCGAGGCCATTCTCACCGAAATGGGACTGATCCCGCCGGGCACCACGCTGTACGACCCGGCCAACATCCTGCTGATGCACCATGTGTACGCGGCGCTGCGTGCGCATCACCTCTACCACCGCGACCAGCACTATGTGGTGCAGAACGGCGAGGTCATTATCGTCGACGAATTCACCGGCCGCATCATGGCTGGGCGGCGCTGGTCGGACGGTCTGCACCAGGCGGTCGAGGCCAAGGAAGGCGTGCAGATCCAGAGCGAAAACCAGACACTGGCGTCGATCACCTTCCAGAACTACTTCCGCATGTACGCCAAGCTCGGTGGCATGACCGGCACCGCCGACACCGAAGCGTTCGAGTTCCAGGAAATCTACAACCTGGAAACCGTGGTCATTCCGACCAATAAGCCCATCCGCCGCAAGGATTTGCAGGACAAGGTCTACAAGACCGCGCACGAACGTGACCTGGCCGTGGTCGCGGACATTCGCGACTGTCACATGCGTGGCCAGCCGGTGCTGGTGGGCACCACCTCGATCGAGGCGAGCGAAAAGCTCTCGCAGCTGCTGCAGCAGCAAAAGCTGCCGCATCAGGTGCTCAACGCCAAGCAGCATGCGCGCGAAGCCGAGATCGTTGCGCAGGCCGGGCGGCCGGGCATGATCACCATTGCCACCAACATGGCCGGCCGCGGAACCGACATCGTGCTCGGCGGCAATGTGGAAAAGCAGTGCGAGCTCATCGAGGCCGACCCCAACCTGTCCGACGAGGAGAAGGTCGCCAAGGTGCAGACCCTCAAGAGCGAGTGGCAGTCGCTGCACGACCAGGTAATTGCCGCCGGCGGCCTGCACATCATCGGTACCGAGCGCCACGAAAGCCGTCGCATCGACAACCAACTGCGCGGCCGCGCTGGCCGTCAAGGCGATCCGGGCTCGACCCGCTTTTACCTGTCGCTCGACGATGCGCTGATGCGCATTTTCGCCGGCGACCGGGTCAAGGCCATCATGGAGCGGCTGAAAATGCCCGAGGGCGAGGCGATCGAAGCCGGCATGGTCACGCGCTCGATCGAATCGGCGCAACGCAAGGTCGAGGCGCGCAACTTCGACATCCGCAAGCAACTGCTCGAATACGACGATGTCGCCAACGAGCAGCGCAAGATCATCTACCAGCAGCGCAACGAACTGCTCGACGCCGCCGATGTCAGCGAGCAGATCAACGCATTGCGGCAGGGCGCGTTCACCGATCTGGTGCGCAGCTACGTTCCCGAGCAGAGCATGGAAGAGCAGTGGGACATCCCCGGGCTCGAGAAGGTGCTGCGTGAGGAATGGCAGATCGATCTGCCGCTCAAACAGTGGCTGGATTCCGACGAGAACATGACCGACGAGGACGTGCTGGCGCGCGTGCTCGAGGCGGCTGACGCCGCTTATGCAGCCAAGGTCGAGCTGATCGGCAAACAGAACTTCGCGCAGTTCGAGCGCGTGGTGCTGCTGCAGACCCTCGATCAGCAATGGCGCGAGCATCTGTCGGCGCTCGATCATCTGCGCCAGGGCATCCATCTGCGCGGCTACGCGCAAAAGCAGCCCAAGCAGGAGTACAAGCGCGAGGCGTTCGAGCTGTTCGGCATGATGCTCGATTCGATCAAGACCGAAGTCACCCGCGTGCTGATGACCGTGCAGGTGCAAAGTCCCGAGCAAGCCGAGCAGGCCGCCCAAAGCATGGAACAGCAGGCGCAGCGCATCCATGTCAATTTCCAGCATGCCGATGCCGCTTCGGGTATTTCGGTACTCGACAGCTCCGAAGCCGCGCTGGCCGCGCTCGCAGTGCCCGCCGCCGCTGCCGGCGCCGCGCAGGAGGACTCGCCCTATCCCAAGGTCGGACGCAACGATCCCTGTCCCTGCGGCAGTGGCAAGAAATACAAGCATTGCCACGGCAAACTGAGCTAACAGTGCCGGGTTGCGCACCCGATGCCCGTTTTTCCCGGAGAGTCCATCATGGCCGTGAACCTGCCCGCCCTCGACCCCGCCGCCTTGCACCCTGTGGAGGGCGTGCGCCTCGGGGTGATCGAAGCCCGGATCCGCAAGCCCGGGCGCAAGGATCTCACCGTGATCCAGATCACCGCGGGCGCCAGCGTCGCCGGGGTGTTCACGCAGAACCGCTTCTGCGCCGCGCCGGTGCAGGTGTGCCGCCAGCATCTGCAGGCCACCGGCGGACAGGATGTGCGCGCGTTGGTCATCAACACCGGCTGCGCCAATGCCGGCACCGGTGCGCAGGGTCTGGCCGATGCGCGGCAGACCTGCGTGGAGCTCGCCGCGCTACTGGGGGTGCAGCCGCAGCAGGTGCTGCCATTCTCTACCGGAGTCATTCTCGAGCCGCTGCCGTTGGAGCGGCTGCTCGCCGGGCTGCCCGGTGCGCTCGCCGCCGCGCGCAGCGACGGCTGGGCGCAGGCCGCGCAGGCCATCATGACCACCGACACCCAGCCCAAGGCGGCCAGCCGCCAGGTCGTGATCGACGGCGTGACCATCACCCTTACTGGCATCAGCAAGGGCGCGGGCATGATTCGGCCGAACATGGCCACCATGCTCGGCTTCATCGCCACCGATTGCGCGGTCAGCCCCGAGGTGCTGCAGCAGCTCACCCGCACCGCAGCGGACGCCTCATTCAACAGCATCACGGTCGATGGCGATACCTCGACCAATGATGCGCTGGTCGTGATCGCCACCGGCAAGGCGGCGTTGCCGCCGATCGCCAGCGCCTCGAGCCCGCAGGCGCAGGCATTGCAGGCTGCGCTTACCGCGCTGGCCCAGGAACTGGCACAGGCCATTGTGCGCGACGGCGAAGGCGCGACCAAATTCATCACCGTGCGGGTCGACGGCGCGCGCAGCGGCGACGAGGCGCGGCTGGTGGCGTATGCTGTTGCGCATTCGCCGCTGGTCAAGACCGCGTTTTTTGCTAGCGATCCCAACCTCGGCCGCATTCTGGCCGCGGTCGGCTACGCCGGGGTCGCCGACCTGGATGTGGACCGGGTCGATCTCTATCTGGACGATGTGCATGTGGCCACCCGCGGCGGGCGCCATCCGGCCTATCGCGAAGAGGACGGCCAGCGGGTGATGCAGCAGGCCGAGATCACGGTGCGCATCGTGCTCGGGCGCGGAGATGCAGGCGCCACGGTATGGACCTGCGATCTGTCGCACGACTATGTGTCCATCAATGCCGACTACCGTTCCTGACATGCCGACCCGCCGCAAGCACCCTGACGCAGCCCCAGAGTCCAAGCCAGCCGTGCCGCCGGCAGCCGCCACGCCTGCGGTTGATCTGTCGCAGCAGCTCGCAGCGCTGCTTGCCCGCGCGCACGGCCTGCTCGACCGGCTGCAGGCCGTGCTGCCCGCGCCCGCAGCCGAGCCGGACTGGAGCGCCTCGGTTGCCTTCCGCTGGGTCGGCAAGGGCGGACGCAAGCAGCTCGTGCCGGTGCGCAATCTCTCGCCCATCACCTATGACGATCTGATCGGCATCGACGAGCAGCGCCGAAAGGTCGAGCGCAACACCCGCCAGTTCGTGCAGGGCAAACCGGCCAACAATGTGCTCATCACCGGCGCGCGCGGCACCGGCAAGTCCTCGCTGGTCAAGGCCAGCCTGAACAGGTTTGCGCGCCAGGGCCTGCGGCTGGTCGAGGTGGACAAGGCCGATCTGGTCGACCTGCCCGAGCTCACCGAGCTGCTGGCGCAGCGGCCTGAGCGTTTTATCGTGTTCAGCGACGATCTGTCATTCGAGGAAGGCGAACCGGGGTACAAGGCGCTCAAGTCGGTGCTCGACGGCTCGGTGAGCGCCACCGCCGACAACGTGCTGATCTACGCCACGTCCAACCGTCGCCACCTCATGCCCGAGTACCTGCAGGAAAACCTGGGCTACAAACACCTGGACAACGGCGAAATCCATCCGGCGGAGGTGGTGGAGGAAAAGATTTCGCTGTCCGAGCGTTTCGGGCTGTGGGTGAGTTTCTACCCCTACAGCCAGGACGACTATCTGCGCATCGTCGCGCACTGGCTCGCGGCGTTCGGCGTGGCCGACAAGCAGATGGACAAAGCGCTGCAGGAGTCGCTGGTGTGGGCACTCGAGCGTGGCTCGCGGTCGGGCCGCGTGGCCTGGCAGTTCGCGCGCGACTTTGCCGGCCGCGGCGGCAGATGACCGCGTCGCGCACGCCCATTGCTGTGGCGGTGGGGCTGATGCTGCGCGCAGATGGCGCCTTTCTGATGGCGTCGCGGCCGCAGGGCAAGCCGTACGCCGGGTACTGGGAGTTCCCGGGAGGCAAGGTCGAGGCCGGAGAATCGCTGCTGGCTGCGCTCGCCCGCGAGTTCGCCGAGGAACTGGGCGTGACCGTGCGCAACGCGCACTACTGGCGCAGCCTGCGCATGGACTACCCGCATGCGCTGGTCGATCTGCAGTTCTGCCGAATCACCGCGTGGCAGGGCGAGCCTCGGGGCCTCGAAGGCCAGGAGGTCGCCTGGCAGACTCTGCCGGTTGCGGTGTCTCCGGTGCTGCCCGGCGCGCTGCCCGTGCTCGACTGGCTGCGTGAGGAATGCGCTGGCAGCGGCTGACCTGCTCCGTGCCGCAGCGCTGCTCAGTGCGGCCGGCTGGCCTGTCCGGGCGTGGAGGGCTGAAGGTCGTTTGCGTCGATCTCGTCGGGGTGGGGCTTTTGTTCCACGCGGTAGCGCTCGCTGGCCCAGGCGCCGAAATCGATGGATTTGCAGCGCTCGCTGCAAAACGGTCGCCAGGGATTGCTGGTGCTGTAGACCGTGAGTGCGCCGCATTGCGGACAGCGCACCTGGCGGTGGGGAACCGGGTTTTGCTTGGGATCCATGATGCGTCGGGCTAGGGGCACAGGGTCATCTCGAACGGCACAGTCTCTGCCGAGACCGCCATGCGCCAGTCCACGTCGGGTTGCATGAAACGCACCGACACCATCAGGCGATGGCCGGTGATCTCCGGCACCAGACCCAATGTACCGTCGATGCGCAGCCGCAGCAGCTGATAGCTCTTGCCCGAGAGCTGCTGCTGGTACGCCCCGCTGACGGCCTGTAGTTTGCGTGTGCTGCCGCCGTCGCGCAACAGACGCAGCAACAGTTCCACGCTTCCGGCCAGCGGCGCGAACACGCCGATCCAGCGCAGCAGATCGGCCTGGCGCTGTTGCGGCGGCAGGTGCTGCCAGGCGTAATAAGCGGGCAGGTCAAACTCGCAGGTGCCCCCAGGAATGCTGGCTCGGCTGCGGATGGCCATGAGCCACTCGTTTTCGAGCAGGCTCTGGCCGATGCGCCCCTGCTGCTGACTCAGCGCGGCAAATGCCCGCTCGGTCTCGTCGAGCACGGCGTCCAGCGCGGCCTCGGCCACTGCGGGATTGCCCCGATAGCCCAGAAAGGTCTGGCGCTGCCGTTCGAGTTCCTTGAGGATTTCCGATTTCAAGTCTTGCCGGGCGGCCACGTCCATCAGCTCGAACAAGGTGACCAGCGCGAAATGGTGATGCTCGGCCTGCGACCCTTGCTGCAGCACGTCGGCGCGCCGGAACAGGTGTTCCAGGCGAAGCAGGGTTCGCACACGTTCGTGCAGGGGGTATTCGTACAGAATCACGGGGCGATCCGGTTGGGGCAGTTCGACACAAGGCGCAACTGGGATGCGGCGCGTTGCGCGACGGCCCGGCATAGGGCACGGTCCATTGTCCTGCAAGCCGGGTTCGAACTCAATTTTGATGCGTCAAAGCCGCATATTTTGCATGCAGTGCACGCACCTGCGCTGCCAGCGCCTGCAGGTCGGCGCTGTTGTCGATCACGTCATCGGCCACCGCCAGACGCTCGGCGCGCGTGGCCTGCGCGGCGAGGATGGCAGCAATCGTCTCGGGGGGAAGACCAGACCTGGCCTTGACCCGATCGATCTGCAAGGCCTCTGGGCAGTCCACCACGCAGAGCCGGTCGATCTGCGGCCGCCAGCGCGCCAGATGCTCGACCAGCAGCGGGACGACCAGCACCAGGTAAGTGCCGCGCGCCTGCGATGCCGCTTCGCGCATGGCCTGACCGATCAGGGGATGCAGGATAGCTTCGAGCCGATGGCGCACCTGCGGCTGGCGAAACGCCCGTTCGCGCATCGCTGCGCGGTCGAGGGCACCATCGACGGCGCAGATCTGCGGGCCGAATGCCTCGATCAGCGCGGGCATCGCCTGTCCACCCGCTGCGGTGAGACGGTGCGCGATCTGGTCTGCGTCGATGATCGCTGCCCCCTGTTGCGCCAGCAGATCGGCGACCGCCGACTTGCCCGAGCCGATGCCCCCGGTCAGGCCGATGCGCAGGCGCGGCGCCGCCATCATGCGCCTGACGTGGGCAGGATCAGGGAGACCAGCGTGGCAGGGCCGATCAACAGCAGCACCATGCCTGCGGCGGCGAGAAACGGGCCGAAAGGAATAGGCCGACCGCGCTCGGTGCGCCCGAGCAGTTGCAGGGCGATGCCGATCACCGCGCCGCACACGCTCGACAGCAGAATGATGGGCAACAGCGCCGCCACACCGAACCACGCGCCCAGCGCGGCAAACAGCTTGAAGTCGCCAAAGCCCATACCCTCCTTGCCGGTCAGCAGCTTGAACATCTGATAGACCGACCAAAGCGACAGATAGCCGACCGCCGCCCCCCAGACCGCACCGGGCAGCCGTTCGGGGTGCAGCCCGGCTTGCCAGATCAAACCCAGCCACAGCAGCGGCAGGGTGATGCTGTCGGGCAGCAAGGTGGTGTCGAAATCGATCAGCGCCAGTGCGATCAGCGCCCAGAGCAAAGCGAGGTAGGCTGCGCTGTCCCAGCCCGGCCCCCAGCGCAAGACCACGGCGGCGCTGAGCAGCGCGGTGATCAGTTCCACCAGCGGGTAGCGCAGCGAAATCGGCGTGCCGCAGGCCGAGCAGCGCCCGCGCAGCAGTGCATAGCTGAGAAGCGGAATGTTCTCCCACCAGGCAATCGGGTGCCCGCACGCGGGGCAGCGCGAGCGCGGCACGATGAGGTCGAAACGCTCTTGCAGCGCGCTCGGCGCGTCCGGGTGCAGGGTGGCGTGGGCATCGGCCTGCCACTGCCGTTCCATCATCAGCGGCAGGCGATGGATCACCACATTCAGAAAGCTGCCGACCACCAGGCCGAGCAGCCCGGCGCCGAGCATCCAAAAGCCCAACGGCAGCGCGCCGAGGTCGGACATCAACCGACCACCTTGCCGAGGTTGAAGATGGGCAGGTACATCGCCACTACCAGCCCGCCGATGATCACCCCGAGAAATACGATGATCATCGGCTCGAGCAGCGCCGAGAGGTTTTTCACCAGCTCATCGACCTCGGCCTCGTAGATGTCTGCGGCCTTGCTCAGCATGGAGTCGAGCGAGCCGGACTCCTCACCGATCGAGGTAAGCTGGATCACGAGCGGTGGGAACACCCCCTGGGTCTGCATCGACGTGGTCAGGCTGGTGCCGGTGGAGACGTCCTGCTGGATTTTTTCGGTGGCCCGCAGGTAGACGATATTGCCCGAGGCACCGCCCACCGCGTCCAGCGCTTCCACCAGCGGGACGCCGGCGCCGAACATGGTCGACAGGGTGCGCGTCCAGCGTGCCAGTGCGCCCAGACGCACTAGCTTGCCGAACACTGGCAGGCGCAGCAGCAGCCGGTCCATGGCCTCCTGCATCTTGACCGATTTTTTCCAAGACTGCAGAAAGAAGTAGCCGCCGAGAAAAATACTGCCGAACAGGATGTACCAGTAGTGGACGAAAAAGTTGGAGATCGCCACCACCATGAGGGTGGGCGCCGGCAGGCTGGCACCGAACTGTGAGAACACTTCGGTGAACACCGGCACGACGAACAGCATGATGATCGACACGACTACGAACGCCACTACCAGCACGGCGATGGGGTAGGTCAGTGCGCTCTTGATCTTGCTTCGGATGGCCAGCGACTTTTCCTGATAGGTGGCCAGGCGGTCGAGCACCAGCTCGAGCATGCCGGCGGTCTCCCCGGCTTCGATCAGGTTGCAGTACAGCGCGTCGAAGTATTTGGGATGCTTGCGAAACGCGTTGGACAGGCTGGTGCCGGTCTCCACGTCGCTGCGAATATCCATGATCAGCCGCGCCATGTTCGGGTTGGGATGGCCTCGGCCGACGATGTCGAACGACTGCAGCAGCGGCACCCCGGCCTTGATCATCGTGGCCATCTGGCGGGTGAACGTGGAGATGTCCTTGGCCTTGATCGCCTTGCCGCTGCTTAGCCGGCGCTTCTTGACCTTGGTGACCAGAATGCCCTGTCGGCGCAGCGAGGCCGAGACGATGGCCTCACTGACAGCGCGCAGTTCACCGCGTTGCACTTTGCCCTGCCGATCCTTGCCTTCCCACTGGAACAGCGCTTCCTTCGCTGTTTGCGATGCGGTCCTAGCCATGCTGCTTCCCCCGTTTTACTCGTTGGTCACGGCGATGATTTCTTCCAGGGAAGTGACTCCCTGCTTCACCTTGATCAGCCCAGACTCCCGCAGTGAGCGCACGCCTTCCTTGCGCGCCTGCTCGGCGATGTCCATGGCGGTGCCGTGATTCAGGATGATGCGCTGGATCTCTTCGGAAATCGGCATGACCTGATAGATGCCGACCCGCCCTTTGTAGCCGGTGCCGCCGCAGGCGTTGCACTTGCCCGCCTTGTAGGGTTTCCAGCTGCCGTCAAGGTATTCCTCGCGGAAGCCGGCTTCGAGCAAAGTCTGCGCCGGCAGATCGACCGGCGTCTTGCACTGCGTGCACAGCTTGCGCGCCAGACGCTGCGCCGTGATGAGGATGACGCTGGAGGCGATGTTGAACGCAGGTACACCCATGTTCATGAGCCGGGTCAGCGTGGTCGGGGCATCGTTGGTGTGCAACGTGGACAGCACCAGGTGACCGGTCTGTGCGGCCTTGATCGCGATGTCGGCGGTCTCCAGATCGCGGATTTCGCCAACCATGATGATGTCCGGATCCTGGCGCAGGAACGCGCGCAGGGCATTGGCGAAGGTCAGGCCAGCCTTCTCGTTGACATTGACCTGGTTGATCCCGGGCAGGTTGATTTCCGCGGGATCTTCGGCCGTGGAAATATTGACCCCGGGCTGGTTGAGCAGATTCAGGCAGGTGTACAGCGAGACAGTCTTGCCACTGCCGGTCGGGCCGGTGACCAGGATCATGCCGTAGGGGCGATGAATCGCGCGCAGCAGCTTGTCGCGCTCCTCGGGCTCATAGCCCAACGCGTCGATCCCCAGCTTGGCCGCCGAGGAATCGAGAATCCGCATGACGATTTTTTCACCGTACAGCGTGGGCAGGGTGCTGACCCGAAAGTCGATCGATTTTTCCGGGCTGATGCGCAGTTTCATGCGGCCGTCCTGCGGCACGCGACGTTCGGCGATGTCCAGCTTGGAGATCACCTTGATACGCGAGGCGAGCTTTTCCTTGATCGAGGCCGGCGGTTGCGCGATTTCACGCAATTCGCCGTCCACACGGAAGCGGATGCGGTAGAAATGCTCGAACGGCTCGAAATGCAAGTCAGATGCGCGCATGTTGATCGCGTCGATCAGCATTTTCTGCAGAAAGCGCACCACTGGCGCGTCGTCGACCTCACTGGCCAGATCCTTGGTCTCGGTTGGTTCGGTGGCGTCGCTGAGGTCGCCCAGATCGAACTCTTCGCCCACCAGCGCGGAAATCTGGGCGTTGGCCGACTGTCCGGCCTGTTCGATGATGCGCATGAGCTTGTCGTACTCGACGACCACCAGCTCGATCTGCGCTTGCGACTGGAACTTGATCTTGTCTTCTGCCTCCTGATCAGCAGGATCGGCGGTGGCAACCACCAACCGGTTGCCACGCTTGAGCAGCGGCAGGACCTTGTAGGTCTGGATGATTTTGCCGTCGATCGCACCGGTGGCTAGACGGGTCGGGTCGAATGCATCCAGATCGAGCAAAGGCAGCGAAAACGTCCTGCTGACCCAGTGCGCCAGATCGGCGGCATTCATCGACCCGCTGCCGATCAGCGTGGCGATGAAGCTGCTGCGACTTTCCTGCGCGCGCTGATGAATCTGCTCGACCAGCGTGCGCGGCAACATTTCGGCCTGCGCCAAGGCATGCGCAAGTCCCGGCAGGGCTCTGGACGGAGTGGATGCAGAAACGGCGATCGACGTGGCAGACATGATGCTTCGAGGATAGGCCATTCATGATGCTTGTGACATGGGCCTTTTGTAAATCCTTGTCTACCAACGCTCAGGAGAGTTGGCGTGAAAAATCCACAATTTGGACGGCCCGTGCGGGTCACGCGCACGGTTCTGGGCAAACAGGCGGACGTTGCCTGCGTACGTCCGGTCGGGTCTGTCGTTTTACCCGCTGATTCGCAACACACTGCATGGCTGCACGATGGGCATTACAAGGAGATGCTTCAGTGAGACTGGCCACACGCCTGCAACGGTGGCGGGTTGACCGTTGGCAATGTGCCAAGCCAGCGCTGCGCTGACGAAGGGGGTGGCGTCGGAGGTGCCGGTGACATAACGTCCACCCGAGACCGGTAGCCAGACGTCCACCCCAGGCGCGGCCAGGGCGATGGCCGGGCCCCGGCTACCTCGGGCATAGGGTTGCCCGTCGGCGTCTACCGCCGCCACTGCGATGTGTTGGCATTCGAGATCGACATATCCCCGCCGAGCTGTGGCGCGGTGGCACAGCCCGTGAGCCAAGTGCCCATGGCAAGGTAGAGCAAAGCCCCTTTCCGCATCGTCGCGCCCCCTTAAAACTGATGCACGACCCAAGGCGACATCGCGCCGCTCTGTTGCACCCTGAAGCAGAATTTCTCCCCGGGACTGACGGGGATGAAGGTTTTGCTCTTGGTCACGGTGAGGACCCCGCCGGTGTTGGCCGGCGGCTTGCAGTAGAACTTATCGAGGTAAGTGGTCGGCCCCCAGCCGCTGGCGATCTGCTTTTGATAGTAGGCGGTCAGCATCACGTTGTTGGACGTGCACGCCATTTGCGCGGTGAGGGTGGGCGTGCCCGGCACGGGGCCGGTGTGCGCGATGGACACAATCGTCGGCGCGGCCCAAGCTTGCGCGGCGGCAGCGCCGAGCAGGGCACCGACGAGCGTTGCCAGGGCCCGACGTTTGAAATGCACTCGGTTCATGACGCGATCTCCTCGGCATCGTGGTCAACCCGCCGCAGGCGGGAGGCTTCAGGAAAACCCCGGGCGCTTCAGCGGCGCCCGGAGTGAGCGCTGTGTTCTCCTTCGGTACGCCGGCTTACGGCTGATTTAGCAAGTCGGATAAGGTTTTACATACCTGCAATCCGCCGGATCTGGAACCGGAACGGGTTTCTTGGGCCGTGCTGGAACGGGCGCAACTTTCCGGTCCTCGATTCCATTAGACTCGGGCGCAGCGACCCGGTCGCGCGGCGTGCTTTTATTCTTGATGGTGAGATTGCTCGGGGCGGGCGTCGCTCCCACGGTCCAGGTGGGCGTGGCGGGCGGATTGGGTTGGCCGCCGGTGTTTTCGGCGGCGCTGGCCACCAATGAGCCGCCGAGCAGCAGGGCGGCCAGCAGGACGGAGTGAATGGGGGATGGTTGGTGTTTCATTCGCTTCTCCTTTCGAGGTTGGGGTTTCTCACGGAATGCCTCGTGTGGGGCATTCGTGACTGAGTCGTATCGGCGCCGATTTTTCTTCAATCCGTGGCATGGGGCGGTCCATGACGATCCAGGGTTCAGGGGGGTGCCGGCCAGCGCAGCAGCCCGCAGCCGGTGGCGTCGTCTCGTCCCTCGGGGGGGGGCGCGTGCCCGTGCGCACAAGGCGGCCACGGTGGCGGGTTGACCGTTGGCAATGTGCCAAGCCAGCGCTGCGCTGACGAAGGGGGTGGCGTCGGAGGTGCCGGTGACATAACGTCCACCCGAGACCGGTAGCCAGACGTCCACCCCAGGCGCGGCCAGGGCGATGGCCTGGCCCCGGCTACCTCGGGCATAGGGTTGCCCGTCGGCGTCTACCGCCGCCACTGCGATCACGCCGGGCAGGGCGGCAGGTTGCGGCACGGGCTGCTTGGGGCCGCCATTGCCGGCGGCGGCCACCAGGGCGCGCACCCGTGGCAGGGTGCGCTCGATGACCCGCGCGAGCACGGCGCCGCCCGCCGTGCCCAAGATGATCTGGATCTCGTCTACCGTTGCGCAATCTCTTCGCAAATCCAGTCACTTCCGACACAATCTGCTACTTGCTTCTTGCGATTCGGTTTCGAGGGTTCGAGCCGCCTCACGTCATGTGCCGATGGGTTGGGGGTTGCAGATTATCCTGGGGCTATGTGGGTGGCGTCTCCTGTTGTGGGTGGGCGGGTGAAGCGGGTGCTGCTGGGAGGCTCGTCTCAGCAGTGCGCGACGTAGGCCGAGTACTGGCTCAGCGGCACTGCCACGGCTTGGGGGGCAGCGAGTTGCTGGAATTTGGCCGCGCCGTATTGGCGCATGAGATGCAGGCGGTAGAGCTTGAAGAAGTGCATGAACATGGGATGGCCCATGACGCCCGTGGCGGTGAGGGTGTCAGCTGCCGCGTCGTGCTCTAGGGTGATGGCTGCGAGCGGATTGGGGGCCGGGCCGCCCATGACCTTGGCGCCTTCGGCCGGGTCGTACACGCTCTGGTGGGCACAGCACACGATCATGCCGGCTTTGCCGGCCACTTCGCTCTTGCCCGGGTCGTAGGCAATCACGCTGCTGTCTTTCTCGGGGTAGGAGAGCTGGTGGGCGCAGATGGCGGAATAGGCCACCACGGTCTTGTCGGCGCCCACGCCGCCGGGCCAGTCGTAGCTTTGGCCGCTGGCATCAAGCTTGGTGGGCTGGGCCGCAGCCTTCAGGCGGATGAGGAAGCAGGGTGTGCTGGCGTAGGGGTAGGTGAAAACATAAGCCTCGGTCGTGCCCAGGCTGCTGGCCTTGAGGGGCTGACCTTGGGTGTCCGTCAGGAGGACTTTGGGGTGCGGGATGTCAGCTGTATCGGGCATCTCCGCGGCCCATGCTGGCAGGCTCAGGGTCGTTAGATCCAGCGCTGTACAGCCAGCGGCTGCGGTTGAGCAGATTTGAATGAATCGACGACGTTGCATGCTTGGAAAAGTCCTAGGAATAAAAAAGGGGGAGAGGAGACATCGACCCCCGAAGAGACGATACGGCGAGCTTGCCACTGCACCGTACCGCTCACGATCGTTGCCATGCAGCCCGTGCGGCATGCCGCACGGGCTGCACATGCATCAGGTGAACATGTCGGTGTAGAGTCCCTTGCCCCAGGCCAGATAGGCCGCGGCATTGGCCTTGCTGCGGGTATCGTCCTCCTTTACGTTGGCGAAGCCGAAGGTCTTGGGGTTGTAATGGGCGTCCACGTAGATGGCCTTGTTGGGCTGCAGATCCACCATGGAGTAGCACAGGGTCTCGGGACTCTCCCAGGAAATCTTGGCGTCCTTGTCCTTGGCGCGTGAGGCGATGACCTTGGCGACGTAATGCGCTTCGGTGTTGGCGGTGTTGCCGCTCTTGGAATAGGGCATGGGCCGCACGTCACCGCAAGCGTAGACGTAATGATCGCCCTTGATGTTGTAGTGGAAGGGGTCGATATTCGCTTCGCGCTGGGTGCTGTTGGGCGATACCAATCCCATTTGCTGAATGATGTAGCCGCCCTGCACACCTGGATAAAGCGTGGCATCGTCGAACTTGATGTCGTCGGTCTCGGTCTTGATGATCTTCTTCCACGGATCGACACCGCGGATGGTGCTGCTAGGCCGATACTCGACGATGTCTTTGTAGAGCTCGTCGAAAGCCGCGTGAAAGCCCTTGGCCTTGATGATGATGTCGGGGTTCGGGTCGATCAGCAGCACCTTGCCCTTTACGCCAGTCTTTTTCATCCAACCGGCGACGATGCAGGTGCGCTCGTAGGGCGACGGCAGGCACCGATAGTTGCCCGTAGGCACGGTGATCACGAACGTTCCCCCGGCGAAACCCTGGATCTTGTTGCGCACCGAGATCTGTTCGGTGGGCTGAATCCATCCGCCCGGATACATCTGGCGAATGGCGAACTGGGTGTCGTAGTCGTCGGCAGGAATGCCGAAACGGGTAAAGTCATAGTCGATGCCGGGGCAAATGGCGAGAAAGTCGTATTGCAACTGCCCCATATTCGTGTACACCCGCTTGGCTGTCTGGTCGAGTCCGGTGACGGTGCAGTTGTAGTAGGTGTAGCCGTTGTTCTGTGCGGCGTCGATATAGCTGTAGTTAGCCAAGTACTCCATGTTCACCACGTCGGCATACCAGAGGTTGCTGCAGAAGCAACTCTGATACTGGCTGCGTTTTTCCAGCAGCACGACGTCGAACTTGGGGTTTTCCTTTTTCAAATACTTGGCCAGCGTCAGGCCGGCGGTGCCGCCACCCACCACGACCACGCGCGGGCCTTTGGCCTTGGGAACGGGCAGCCAGTTGCCGCCACCAATCATGGGCGCGGCCATGGCGGTTTGCGGCAAGGCGGCGCCGAGGCCGGTGGCTGCGGCGGCGGCCGTAGCTAGAGTGGTATCACGCATGAAGCGGCGGCGAGACGGGTTCGATGCGGGTTTGTCCAATGAATCCGAATGCATGTCATCCTCCGTTTAAGTTTATGGACCTCGGCCAGCGGGGTAGCCGGGTGTCAGGTTTGACCGGCATTGCGATTGCGTCTCCCGTTGCCAGAAAACGCGCTTGCACGACCTATCAGCTCTTCTGAATGCAAGCGGCGTGCCAAGCGTAAGTTGTTGTTTTTTATAGGATTGTCACATTTTGTTTCATGTTTGGCAGGCTGACAGACTAACCTTGTCATGACAGTGCCACAATGGCATCCACACAAACCGAGACACGGTTTCCGCACTGACGGAGCCCGAGCGGCAGAGGAGACAAACGATGGACTTGAACACCCAGTCACTGATCGACGCGCGCGAAAAACCGTTCGTGATAATCGACCGCAACTACACCGTGGTGGCGGCCAACCGTGCCTACAAGCTGGCCTATGGCTTGCGCGACAACGAAATCACCGGGCGCAAATGCCACGAACTCTCGCATCGCTCCGCCGTGCCCTGCCATATAAAGGGTGAGCATTGCCCTCACTTGCAGGTGATGCGCACGCGCGAGCCCGACGAAACCCTGCATTTGCACTTCGACGCCCAGGGCCAACCCGAGCATGTGCTCCTCAAGGGCTACCCGGTGATCGACGCGCAGGGCCAGTTGCTGCTCGGAGAGGAAATCCACCGCCTCGAACCCATGCAACAAGGGCTGCTGGATGCAAGCTCCCCGATGCTGGGGCGCTCGCCAACCTTTCTGCAAGTCAAGCGGCAGCTTTGCGTGGCGGCGCAGACCGACGAGCCGGTGCTGATTGAAGGCGAGAGCGGTACCGGCAAGGAACTTGCGGCGAGGGTCCTGCACGAGGCTTCGCCCCGCGCCAATGCGCGCTTCGTCGTGCTCGACTGCACCACCATCCCCGAGTCGCTGTTTGAGTCCGAGCTGTTCGGCCACGAGAACGGCGCCTTTACCGGTGCCAGCGGCCGCCGGGTTGGCCTGTTCGAGCAGGCCAACGGCGGCACCCTGTTCTTGGACGAAATTGGCGAACTGACTCTGCCGCAGCAATGCAAGCTGCTACGCGCGCTAGAGTCGGGCGAGTTCCGCCGCGTCGGCGGCAACACCCTGCTGCAAGCCGATGTGCGCGTGGTGGCCGCCACCAACCGCAGCCTAGCCCGCATGGTGCAGGACGGGCAGTTCCGTAGCGACTTGTACTTCAGGCTTTCGGTGTTTCTCGTCAACCTGCCGCCGCTGCGCGAGCGCCGCGAAGATATCGGCCTGCTCGCCGAACACCTGCTGTCGCGCATGGCCTTGCCACAAGCCAGATCGCATCAAGCGTTGCTTGCCGCCTCGGGGGACCTGGCGCGTAACGGTGGGGCCGGGGATACCCAAACTGTCACCGCCACGCCCGTGGCGACCCAGTCCCGTAACCGCCTGGGCGGCAAGCCAAAACTGGTGCCGAGTTGCGCCTGCGGCTCGCCGCGCTGGCAGATTACTACCGAGGCCTTGGCCAAGCTCACGGACTACAACTTCCCCGGCAATGTGCGCGAACTGCGCAACGTGCTGGCGCGCGCCGCCGCCGCAGCCGCTGCGGCCAATCACAACGGCTTGATCGACGCTAACGACATCTTGCTGCCGCAAACCAGCCACGACATACAAAGCCGCCTGCCGAGCGGGCCGCAAACGTTCACCTCAGCGGCCACGCGTCCGTCGCTCGCTGAAGCAGCGCAGCCGAAGGCGGTCTCGATGCAACCTGCCGCGCGCGCGAACCTGGGCCCGCGCAGGCGCGAAGCCCATAGCACGGGTGAAGTCCTTGCCACCTTGCAGCGCTGCGGTGGCCACCGCAGCCGAGCGGCGCAGTTGCTGGGCATCAGCGAGCGCACCCTCTACCGAAAACTGCGCAAATCCAGCGTGACCGAATAAAGGCATGCTCGCGGACTACTGGTCAGCGCAAGCCATTGCACCAGGGGACACAAAGAGCCTTGCGCTGCCCTTCATGGGCCCCGAGCTGGGCTCGATTGCGGCGTCATCATGGCCAGACCAGCTCAAAAACCGGCTAATTCGAAGTGCCCTGTTGTTGCTCACGTTTGCACACGCCGACAATTTTGAGTCAAAGGGGCGCAGGAGAGCGGGCAAAAAATTGTCTAAGGCAATGAAACGCAATGATGTTTTTTGGTAGGCCGTGTTGGACTTGAACCAACGACCAAAGGATTATGAGTCCTCTGCTCTGACCAACTGAGCTAACGGCCCTTGACGGTTTGGCGCGGCCCGGGAAGGGGCTGGCAAGACAGGCAGCCAATGTTAGCCGCTCGGCCGAGAACGAACCGCCTGCGGCGCATTGCGTAAGATGGTGACCGGATTCGTGCGCAGCGGCACAGACCTGCTGCTAACCGCATGCGGCGCCTTTGCGCAATATCCGGACGTCCCGGGCAAAACGTTGCCCGGACCGACCACCTCGTCGCTTCGCACGCTCATGCACGATCTCGCCGCGCTCCAGCGCCATGCCATTGCCGGACAGCTGCAGTTCCGCGCCAGCCCGTCCGGCCTGGTATTTGTAGACATCGACAATCCTGCGGGCATCGCCAGCATTTGCCTGCAGGGCGCACATCTGATCACCTTTCGTCCCAAGGCGCAGCCCGAGCCGGTGGTTTGGGTGTCGGGGGCGGCCCGCTACTGCCCGGGCAAGTCCATCCGTGGCGGCGTGCCAGTGTGCTGGCCGTGGTTTGGCGCCCATCCCAGCGAAAGCAGTTTTCCTGCGCATGGCTTTGCCCGCACCGTGCCGTGGGATGTGGTTGAGACCTCGGTGGCACATGGTGCCACGCAGATCGACCTGCGGCTGCGACCGGCGGCGGCCTTGCTGGCCCAGTGGCCGCACGACACGCCGGTCATCCTGCGCATCAGCGTGGGCAATGTGCTGGAAATGGAACTGACCACGCACAATGCCACCGCGCAGGCCCTGCCGCTGAGCGAGGCGCTGCACACCTATTTCCAGGTCGGCGACATCGCCGAGGTGGAACTGCAAGGTCTGGATGGCTGCGCCTACCTCGACAAGACCGAGGGGTTTGCGCGCAGGTGGCAGCAGGGGCCGCTGCGCTTTGCTGCCGAGACCGACCGCGTGTATGTCGGCACGGAAAGCGCCTGCGTCATCCAGGATCCGCTGCTGCAACGGCGCATTCGCATCGACAAGCAGGGTAGTGCGTCCACCGTGGTGTGGACGCCTTGGGCCGACAAGGCCGCGGCGATGGGGGATTTCACTGCGCAGGGCTGGCGCCGGATGTTGTGTGTGGAATCGGCCAACGCGGCCGACGACACGCTGACCCTGCGGCCCGGAGAAACGCACACTCTGCGCGTGCGCTACAGCGCTGAGGCGCTGTGACGGCGACCGGTTGACCATATCATCCTGCACCGCAGTGCGCAGGTGGCTGTGGAGGGTGTGGCCGCCGCTGCGTCCGCAGCACAGCGGCCGTGTAATCAGGCTCTATTTCGCCGTCGGCATGACAAACTCGGCGCCCTTGGGTGTGTTCTGCGGCCAGCGCTGCATGATGCTTTTTTGCTTGGTGTAGAAGCGCACGCCTTCCTCGCCGTAGGCATGCATGTCGCCGAACAGGCTGGTCTTCCAGCCGCCGAAGCCGTGCCAGGCCATCGGCACCGGAATCGGCACGTTGATGCCCACCATGCCGGCTTGCACGCGGCGGCCGAATTCGCGTGCGGTGTGGCCGTCGCGGGTGAAGCAGGCCACACCGTTGCCGTAGGCATGGGTGTTGACCAGGTCGAGCGCGCTGGCGAAGTCGGGTACGCGCACGCAGCTGAGCACTGGGCCGAAGATTTCCTCCTGATAGATGCGCATCTGCGGCGTGACATGGTCGAACAACGTACCGCCCAGCCAGAAACCCTGTGCATGGCCCGGCACCGTCTTCCCGCGGCCGTCGACCCGCAGCGTTGCGCCCTGCTGCACGCCGGAGTCGATCAGCGCGCTGATGCGCTCGCGCGCCGCAGCGGTGATGACCGGGCCCATTTCGGCGTCGGGCTCCATGCCGTCGTTCACTTTCAGTGCCCTAGTGCGCTCGACCAGCGCAGGCATGATGCGGTCGGCCACGTCTGCGACCAGCACGCCCACGGAGATGGCCATGCAGCGCTCGCCAGCCGAGCCAAAGGCGCTGCCGATGAGCGCGTCAACCACCTGGTCCATGTCGGCGTCGGGCATCACCACCATGTGATTTTTCGCCCCGCCCAGCGCCTGCACGCGCTTGCCGTGTCGTGCGGCTTCCAGCGCGATGTGCTGTGCCACCGGGGTCGAGCCGACGAAGCTGATCGCCTTGACTTTGGGGTGCTCCAGCAACGCCTGTACTGCGGCCTGGTCGCCCTGCACCACGTTGAACACGCCGTCCGGCAGACCGGCCTGCTGAAGGAGTTCGGCCAGCAGCAGGCTGGGCGAGGGATCCAGCGGGCTGGGTTTGAGCACGAAGGTATTGCCCGCGGCGATCGCCAGTGGAAACATCCACAGTGGCACCATGCACGGAAAGTTGAACGGGGTCACGCCGGCGACCACGCCGAGCGGCTGGCGCAGTGTCCAGTTGTCGATGCCGGTGGAGACCTGCTCGGTGTAGTCGCCCTTGAGCAGTTGTGGAATGCCGCAGGCGAACTCGATGATCTCGATGCCGCGCGTGACCTCGCCCTGCGCGTCGGAGAACACCTTGCCATGCTCTGCGGTGATCATGGCCGCCAGGGTGTCGCGGTGCCGGTGCATCAGTTCCAGAAACTTGAACAGCACCCGCGCGCGGCGTAGCGGCGGGGTGTCGGCCCATTGCGCAAAGGCGTCTTGCGCTGCGGCGACCGCTGCATGCACATCCGCCGCCTCGCCCAGGACCACTTCGCGCGCCACCGCACCGGTGGTCGGGTTGAACACCGGCTGGCGGCGTTGTACGGCGCCCGGTATGCGCCGGCCGCCGATGAAATGTCCCACCGTGTCGGTACGGGTAAAGGCAGGGTGTGCGCCCATGCTGTGCTCCTGCTGGAATGCGTGGCAGCATCAGTCTGCCGCCTGAATGACAAATTTTTTCAGTCTAGATGCAGCCAGCCGGGTTGAACAGGCCCGATGTCATGTGCCTGTCGAGCCCGGCGATGCACCGCGCTGTGCAGGCTCACCGCACACCGGGCAGTGCGGATGACGCTGCAGGGCGATGGTCTGGAAGCTGCTGTCAAGGGCGTCGATCAGCAGCAGCCTGCCGCGCAGCGAGGTGCCGGTATCGGCCAGGAGCTTGAGCGCCTCGGTGGCCTGCAGGCTGCCGACGATGCCCACCAGCGGTGCAAGCACCCCCATAGTGGCGCAGCGCACCTCCTCGACCGGGATGTCCGGTGGAAACAGGCAGGCATAGCACGGGCCAGGCTGTCCCTGGGCATCGGGCCGGGGATCGAACACGCTGACCTGCCCGGACAGGCGGATCGCCGCGCCGCTGACCAGCGGCACGCCGTGCGCCACGCAGGCGCGGTTCAGCGCATGCCGTGTGGCGAAATTGTCGCTGCAGTCGACGGCGACATCAGCAGCAGCGACCAGTGCATCGAGCAACGCAGCGTCTGCGCGCTCGGCAACGACCTGCACATCGACCTGCGGATTGATCTGCCGCATCGCCTCGCGGGCCGAATCCACCTTGCGCTGGCCGACCCTGGCCTCGGTGTGCGCGATCTGCCGCTGCAGATTGGTCAGATCGACCGTGTCGTCGTCGACCAGGGTGATGCGGCCCACGCCGGCGCTGGCCAGGTAGAGCGCTACGGGTGAGCCCAACCCGCCAGCGCCAAGGATTAGCGCATGTCCGGCGCAGATGCGTTCCTGGCCCTCGATGCCGATTTCGTCGAGCAGGATGTGCCTTGAGTAGCGCAGCAGCTGGGCGTCGTCGAGCGGCATGTCAGGCGGGCCGCGCGGTGGTGGCGGTTGGGTCTGCTTACTTGCTCTTGACTGCGCTGCTGCTGTCCGGCCCGGGGCTGCTGGCTGCTGCTGACGACGTCGGCGCCTTGGTCTGGGCCGCGATTGACGCGTGCTTGGCCGTGATCACCGGCTTGCCTTCGAGGTAGTTCAGCGCCTGGGTGAGCTGCCAGTCTTCTTTGCTGCCGTATTCAGGCAGCTTGGGAAACTTGTTCGGGTCTTTCTGCAGCTCGGCCTCGAGCAGGCGGCGCGCCTCGTCCTGCTTGCGCACCTCCTCCTCGACCCGCTTGGCGTCGGCCGATTCGCTGCCGGTGCCGATCTGGTTCTTGTAGTCGATCTCGCGCATGCGCAGCGCGGCGTACGGGTCGCCGCTTTCCAGCGGATCGACCTCGTAGTTCGGGGTGATGCCCTTGCCTTGGATCGACTGGCCGTTGGGGGTGTAGTAGCGCGCGGTGGTGAGCTTGAGCGCGGTGTCCGGGCCTAACGGCAGCACGGTCTGCACAGAGCCCTTGCCGAAGGTCAGCGTGCCCATGACCACGGCGCGCTTGTAGTCCTGCAGCGCGCCAGTGACGATCTCGGAGGCCGAGGCCGAGCCGCCGTTGACCAGCACCACCAGCTTGACCGTCTTCACTGCGGCGGGCAGGGTGTCGAGCGGGTTGTCGCCCGGGCGGCTGAGGTAATCGCTCGGGGTGTTGCGGTAGGTCGCATTCGCCTCGGGCATCTGGCCGCGGGTGGAGACGATCACCGCGTCAGGGGGCAGGAATACGGATGCCACGCCGACCGCGCTCTCGAGCAGCCCGCCTGGGTCGTTGCGCAGGTCAAGCACCAGACCCTTCATGTTCGGGTCTTCCTTGTACAGCGCGTTGATCTTGTTGACAAAGCTGTTGAGCGTGTCCGATTGGAACTGGGTGATGCGCACCCAGCCGTAGCCCGGAGCGATCATCTTGCCCTTGACGCTCTGCACCTGGATCAGCTCGCGGGTGATGGTGAAGGTAAGGACGCGGTTTTCCGCCTTGCGCAGCACTGTGAGCGTGACCTTGGTGCCGGGCTTGCCGCGCATGAGCTTGACTGCCTCGTTCAGGCTCAGGCCCTTGACCGCAGTGTTGTCGATGCGGGTGATCAGGTCGCCAGCGTGAATGCCGGCCCGCGCCGCCGGGGACCCCTCGATCGGCGAGACCACCTTGACCAGGCCGTCTTCAGAGGCGATCTCGATGCCAACGCCGACGAACTTGCCGCTGGTGCTTTCCTTGAAGTCCTTGAATGCTTTCTTGTCCAGGTATTCCGAATGTGGATCGAGGTTGTTGACCATGCCGTTGATGGCATTCTCAATCAGCTTCTTGCCCTCGACCGGCTCGAAATAATCGGCCTTGATCAGGCCATACACCGCGGCAAACTGTTGCAGCTCCTCCAGCGGGAGCGGCGAGACGGCGCCGCGCGCCAACGCCTGCACTTGCAGGGTGGCCATGATGCCAGTGATGGCACCAATGGCGATCCAGGCTGCGACTCGGAATTTACTGGCCATGGTGGGTCAAGCGGAGTATCTGCAAAGTGCGCGCAGTATAGGCGGGCCCGTCAAGACCGCGTCGGCAGCGCAGGACATCACCCGGGCGCGCGCGGGACGACCGGCTTGCCGTGCGATCAGGTCTTGGCCCCGGTGGCACTGAGGTAGTAGCGCTGCAGCGGCTGCAGTTCGGCGTCGAGTTCGTAGACCAGCGGAATGCCGTTGGGGATGTTGACCTGGGTGATGTCCTCGTCGGAGATGTTCTCCAAGTATTTCATGATGGCGCGCATCGAATTGCCGTGCGAGACCACCAGCGTGCGTTTGCCCGCCTTGATCGCCGGCGCCAGTGCCTCGTGCCAGAACGGCAGCACACGCGCGATGGTGTCTTTCAGGCATTCGGTCAGTGGCAGCTCGGCCAGCGGTACGCGGGCGTAACGCGGGTCGGCAGCCAGTTCCCTGCGGTGCGCCTCGTCCAGCGGCGGCGGCGGGATGTCGTAGCTGCGCCGCCAGATGTGCACCTGCTCGTCGCCGTACTTGGCCGCGGTCTCGGCCTTGTTCAACCCCTGCAGCGCGCCGTAATGCCGCTCGTTGAGCCGCCAGGTGTGCACGGTCGGCAGCCACATGGCGTCGAGCTCGTCCAGGGTAAGCCACAAGGTGCGGATCGCGCGCTTGAGCACAGAGGTATAGGTCAGGTCGAAGCCGTAGCCCAGTTCCTTGAGCAGCCGCCCGGCGGCACGGGCTTCACGGATGCCTTGCTCGGTCAGATCCACATCGGTCCAGCCGGTGAAGCGGTTTTGCTGGTTCCAAGTGGATTCACCGTGGCGAAGCAGGACGAGTTTGTGCATGGAGATCTCGGGATGCGAAATTCTTTGTCGGAATGCGGCAAGATGCTGCCCAGGCAGAATAGTAGTCGAGGATGGTCGTCACGTTGCGGTGCAGCAATGACCGCAGCGAACCAGCGGGGACGAAAACCACAGATCAACATCTGTGCATGGGTCTTTTAAAATTCGGGATTCCAAGGAGAAAACCAAGTGCAGTTCATCATCGACAACTGGGCGCTCATTCTGATTGCCCTGACCTCTGGCGGCATGCTGTTGTGGAGCTCTTACGGCGGCAGCAGCGGGGCCGACGGGGTGAGTGCCGCGCAGGCGGTGCTCAAGATCAACCGCGAAAAGGGCGTGATGATCGACGTGTGCGAGCCTGCCGAATACCAGGCCGGTCATGCGGTGGGCAGCAAGAGCATCCCGCTGGGCCAGCTCGACAAGCGCCTGGGCGAACTGCCCAAGGACAAGAACACGCCGGTGCTGGTGATGTGTGCCTCGGGCATGCGGGCCAAGCGTGCAGCCGCGCAATTGCGCAAGCAGGGCTATGTGAACGCTGCGGCGATCGCCGGGGGCATGCGCGCCTGGCGCGAGGCCGGCTTGCCGGTGGAAAAAGGATGAGCCCGCAATGAACAAGGTTCGCATGTACACCACGGCGGTGTGCCCGTACTGCATCCGCGCCAAGGCGCTACTGCAAAAGCGCGGGGTCACTGCGATCGAGGAAATCCGGATCGACCTCGATCCGGAGCAACGCCACCAGATGATGGAATCCACCGGACGACGCACCGTGCCACAGATTTTCATCGGCGATACCCATGTCGGCGGCTGCGACGATCTGTACGCGCTCGACGCCAGGGGCGGCTTGACGGAACTGCTGCGCGGCGCCGCCTGAGCGCGGTCCGGGCGGCACCGCACCATCGGCTCCAACCCGGTCGCGCAGGCCGTGTCACACGACCGGCCTAGAATCCGCTGCAATCAATCGATGCCCGCACCCTGCGGGCTTTTTTCCATGGAGAGCCTTGATGAGCGCCACACCCGAGAGCACCCAGTCCACCGATCCGGTTTTCATGCTGCAGCGTTGCTATCTGAAGGATCTGTCGCTGGAGCAGCCCAATTCGCCGCAAATCCTGCTCGAGCAGCAGCAACCCACCGTGGACGTGCAGATGAGCGTCGAGGCCAAGCCGGTGGTCGAAGGCCTGTTCGAAATCACCGTGGCGGCCACCATCACAGCGCGCATGCAGGAGCGGGTGCTGTTTCTGGTCGAGGGCAAGCAGGCCGGCATTTTCGAGCTGCGCAATATTCCGCAGGAGCATGCCGACATGCTGCTGGGCATCGCCTGCCCGCAGACGGTCTATCCTTACCTGCGCGCCAACCTGGCCGATGCCATCACCCGCGCGGGCTTCCCGCCGGTGCATTTGGCCGAGATCAACTTCCAGGCGATGTACGAGCAGCAGCAGGCACAGCAACTGCAAGCGGCCAACCAGGCGCCGGGTCAGCTGAACTGAACCACGCGGGCTGCTCATGGCGCAGTCTGTTGCCTGCTCCATCGCTGTGCTGGGCGCCGGTGCCTGGGGAACGGGCATCGCCTGCCAGATCGCGTCACACCATCCCGTAGTGCTGTGGGGACGCGACGCGGCGCAGATGCAGCGGTTGCAGGCCGAGCGGGTCAATGCCGCCTATCTGCCCGACATCAGCCTGCCGCCGCGCCTGAGTCCTACGGCGGATCTGGACGCCGCGCTGCGCCATGCTGCCGGGCCGCACGGTCTGCTGCTGCTTGCGGTGCCGACATCGGCCCTGCGCGCCACGGCGCAGGCGGTGCGCATTTTCAACGCCGACAAGCCCAAAGGCGCGCGGGTGCAGCATGTGCTGTGGCTGTGCAAGGGTTTCGAGCAGGGCAGCGGGCTGCTGCCGCATGCGGTGCTCGACGCGGTGTTCGCGGGGATGGACGCCGCCCCGGCCATCGGCGCGCTGTCGGGCCCGAGCTTTGCGCAAGAGGTGGCGCGCGGCCTGCCGGTGGCGCTCGCGCTGGCCAGCGCAGATGCGGCGCTGCGCAGCTTTGCGGTGGCGGCGCTGCACCACGGCGCGATGCGCATCTACGCCACGCCCGATGTCATTGGCGTGGAGGTGGGCGGCGCGGTGAAAAACGTGCTGGCGATTGCCACCGGGGTGAGCGACGGCATGGGTCTGGGGCATAACGCACGCGCCGCACTGATCACCCGTGGCCTGGCCGAGCTCTCGCGTCTGGGTGTGGCGCTGGGCGGGCAGGCCGAGACCTTCATGGGGCTGAGCGGCCTGGGCGATCTGGTGCTCACCGCCACCGGTGAGCTGTCGCGCAACCGCCGTGTCGGCCTGGCGCTGGCGCAGGGGCAGAGTCTGGATCGCATCGTCGCTGGCCTGGGCCATGTGGCCGAAGGCGTGCACACTGCGCACACTGCGCTGCAGCTCGCCCGCGCGCACCGCGTGTCCATGCCGATCACCGAGGCGGTCAGCCGACTGCTCGACGGCAAGCTCACCCCGCGCGAGGCGCTGGGCGGCCTGCTGCAACGCCAGCCGCGCCGCGAGTGAGGCGGCTGCGCCGAGGAATCGATGGCATGATTCAGCTCCTCGTCGGTCTGGGCAACCCGGGGCCAGAACACGCCCTGGACCGGCACAACGCCGGATTCTGGTTCGTCGATCAGATTGCCGCGGCCGCAGGCGTGCGCTTGAAGCCCGAGCGCGGATTCTTCGGCGAGGTCGCCCGCGTGCGGCTGCACGGCCGCGAACTGTGGCTGCTCGAGCCCGGCACCTACATGAACCGCTCTGGCCAGTCGGTCGGTGCGCTGGCGCGTTTTTACAAGATCGCCCCCGAGCACATCCTGGTGGCGCATGACGAGCTCGACCTGCCGCCAGGTCAGGCCAAGCTCAAGTTGGGCGGCGGCCATGCCGGACACAACGGCCTGCGCGATCTCATCGCTCATCTGGGCACGCCCAATTTCTGGCGGATGCGCATCGGCATCGGCCATCCGGGCGATCGCTCGGCGGTGGTCGGCTTTGTGCTGGGCAAGCCGCCGCAGTCCGAGCTGGTCCTGATCGAGCAGGCAATGGACGAGGCGCGCGCGGTGCTGCCGCTACTGCTCGCCGGCGAGTTCGAGGCGGCGATGATGCGGCTGCACCGCAGTCGCCGCACCGCCAGCCGGGCCGACAACTCCGGGAAATAACCATGCAGGGATTCAAGCGCACGCTGTGGATTGCATGGGCTCTGTGCCCAATGGGAAGCGCGATGGCGCAGATCGCGCCGTCGCAGGAGCCGCCGGTCTGGCGCTGCGGCAACAGTTATTCCCACCAACCTTGCGCAACCGGCAAGCCGGTGGACACGCAGGATGCGCGCACCCCGCAGCAGCGGGAGCAGGCGCTGGAGCAGCAACGTCGTCTGGATGCACTGCTCGCCGCGCGTCAGGCACAGCGCGCCGCAGAGCAGGCCCGGCAACGCCGGGAACAAGCCGACGCGCTGCGGGCGCAACGCGATGCACTGCGCCTGCAGCGCCTGGCCACACGTCAGGCACAAGCCGCGCAGACCGTGCGCAGACGGCATCATCACCTGCCTGCCGCCCGGCGCAAGGCAATGGCTGCACCGCCGGCCAGTGCTGCGGCGCGCTGAGCGCAGACCCTAGGAGGTCAAACTTTTGGCTGCGGTCAGGCAGTGATGTTTGGCCAGCAGTTGCTCGCGGCTTTCCACGCGATCTGGGCGCACCGGGATGCAGTTCACCGGGCAGACCTGCACGCACTGCGGAGTGTCGAAATGCCCGACGCATTCGGTGCAGCGGTCCGGGTCGATTTCATAGATTTCCGGGCCCATGAAAATCGCCTCGTTCGGGCATTCGGGCTCGCACACATCGCAGTTGATGCAATCGTCGGTGATCCACAGCGCCATGATCGATTCCGGTCTTCAGTTCGTGCGCCGCTGGGCCACCTTGGCCTGCAGGCGCTCCATGACCAATGGCACCACGAATTTGCTCACGTCGCCACCAAGCATGGCGATTTCCCGCACGAACGTCCCGGAGATGAACTGATACTGATCCGCCGGAGTGAGGAACAGAGTTTCCACGTCGGGCATGAGCTGGCGGTTCATTCCGGCCATCTGGAATTCGTATTCGAAGTCGCTGACTGCACGCAGGCCGCGTACCACCACCTGCGCACCGCGTCCCACCACAAAATCGCGCAGCAGCCCGGTGAAGCCGCTGACCTCGACGTTGGGGTAAGGCGAGAGCACCTCGCGGGCGATGTCCAGCCGTTCGTCCAGCGTGAACATGGCGTTTTTGTGATGCCCGGCGGCGATCGCCACCACCAGCCGGTCGCACAGCTTGCTGGCGCGGCGCACCAAATCCTCGTGGCCGCGGGTCAGCGGGTCGAAGGTGCCGGGGTAGATGGCAAGCAGCATGGTGGCGGGCGCACAGCGGAAAGCCGCAGTTTAGGCGTTTTGCTTTATCGGTGTACCCGCGCTGTTGCGCCGCAGCAAAGCAAAGTGCACCTGGCCTGCGCGGGCGCGCCGCCAGACCGCCCAGGTGCCGGGATCGAGCAGGTCGAACAGCGCCGGGTCGTCGGTTTCCACATAGACCAGTCCCTCGGCATCCAGCAGCGGCAGCGCCGCCTGCAGCGCCTGGAGCTGTTGCGCGCTGGCGTACGGGGGGTCGATGAACACCACATCGAAGTGCTCGCCCAGCCGTGCCAGTGCATGCGCCGCGGCCAGGGCGTCGGCGGTGCGCACCTGCACTTGCTTGGCCTGGAGTCGTTGCGCTGTGGCAGAGATGGCTGCGGTGCAGCGCGGATGCTGCTCGACCAGCAGCACCGAGGCCGCGCCGCGCGAGGCAGCTTCCAGGCCGAGCGCCCCGCTGCCGGCGTACAGATCGAGCACGCGCCGCCCTAAAAGCGTCTGTCCGAGCCAGTTGAACACGGTCTCGCGTACCCGGGCGGGAGTGGGGCGCAGCCCGGGCACACTGGGCACGGCGAGTTTGCTGCGTTTCCACAGTCCGCCGATGATGCGCACTTCACCGGCAGGCGCAAGGCGGGAGTGGGTTTGCGGGGTTTTGGCCGGACGGCCACAGGAGGATCTGTTCATGGGCAGGTAAATTGTAGGGAGGCGGCTCCCACTCCACGGGAGACCGCGGTCTCTTTTTTTCGATCGCCCCCCATGTTTCGTTTTTTCAAACGCAAGTCCGTCCCGGAAACCGCCGCGCCCGAAGCGCGGTCCGCGTCGGCGCCCGATGTGGCAAGCGCGCCTGCAGCCGCTGCCGAGGCAGCCGCACCGCAGGCTGCGCCCGTTTCGGCGCCGAGCGAGCCGGTGGTCGTCCAGGAGCTGTCCGGCGCCGGCTGGTTCAACCGCCTGCGCTCTGGACTGCGCAAGACCGGTTCGGGCATCGCCGGGCTGTTCGGCGGTAGCAAGATCGACGAAGCGCTGTATGAGGAGCTCGAATCCGCACTGATCATGGCCGACACCGGCATGCCGGCGACCACCGCGCTGTTGGCCGATCTGCGCAAGCGCGTGAAGGCCGCGCGGGCCGAGACGCCGCAGCAGGTGCGCGCGCTGCTGGCCGACGCGCTGGCCGACCTGCTCATGCCCTTGCAAAAGCCGCTGGACATCGGCCGCCAGCAGCCCACCGTGCTGATGATGGTGGGCGTCAACGGCGCGGGCAAGACCACCACCATCGGCAAACTCACCCAGCATCTGCTGCAGGCGAATGCCAGGGTGCTGCTCGGCGCTGGCGACACCTTTCGCGCCGCGGCACGCGAGCAGCTCGTCGCTTGGGGGCAGCGCAATCAGGTGCAGGTGATTGCGCAGGAGGGGGGCGATCCGGCAGCGGTGGCGTTCGATGCAGTGAGCGCCGGCAAGGCGCGCGGTATGGACGTGGTCATCGTCGACACCGCCGGGCGGCTACCCACCCAGCTTCACCTGATGGAGGAGCTGAAAAAGGTCAAGCGCGTGGTGGCCAAGGCCATGGACGGCGCGCCGCATGACATCCTGCTGGTGATCGACGCCAACAACGGCCAGAACGCGCTGGCGCAGGTGCGCGCGTTCGACGACGCACTGGGCCTGACCGGGCTGGTCATCACCAAGCTCGACGGCAGCGCCAAGGGCGGGGTGATCGCCGCGATTGCCCGCGAGCGCCCGGTTCCCGTCTATTTCATCGGCGTCGGCGAAGGGCTGGAGGATCTGCAGCCTTTCGATGCCAAGGCGTTTGCGCGGGCGCTGGTGGGCGAGTGACCGCGCCGCGCCTCAGCCCAGCAGCCCGGTGAGCACCCCGCCGCCGATCACCACGGCCCACGGCGGCACTTTCCATACCTGCAGCAGCAACAGCGCAGCCAAGGCCAGAGCGAAGTCGCGCGGGGTGTGGATGGACGCGGTCCACACCGGGTCGAAGAACGCCGCGAGAAGCAGGCCCACGACCGCCGCGTTGATGCCCTGCAGCGCGCTGCGCATGGCCCGAAGGTGGCGCAGCCCGGCCCATAGCGGCAGCGCGCCGGCCACCAGCAAAAAGCCCGGCAGGAAAATGCCGATCAGCGCCACACCCGCGCCCAGCCAGCCGCCGGGCCCGTCGTGCGCCGCAGCGCCGAGAAAGGCGGCAAAGGTGAATAGCGGCCCGGGCACTGCCTGCGCCGCACCATAGCCCGCGAGAAAGGTGGAGTTGTCCATGCCCGCCGGAACCACCCTGGCCTGCAGCAGCGGCAGCACCACATGTCCGCCGCCGAGCACCAGCGCCCCGGACTGGTACATCCCTGCAAACAGTGTCAGCCCCGGCTGATGCAGCGCCGCGGCGAGCAGTGGCAGGCCGACCAGCAGCGCAGCGAACGCCGCAAGCAAGGCCACCGCGCTGCGATGGCGCAGCGGCACCTGCAGCGGCGCATGTACCGCTTCTACTGGCGCACGCAGTAACCAGCGCCCGACCACCGCGCCCAGCAGGATGACCGCCAGCTGCCCGGTCACGCCGGGCATCAGCGCGACCAGCATTGCGGCCGCCACGGCGAGACTGGCGCGCTCCCTGTCCGGGCACAGGCTGCGGCCCATGCCCCACAGGGCCTGCGCCACCACCGCGACGGCAACCAGTTTGAGGCCATGCAGCCAGGTGCCTTGCGCCAGTCCGGCAACATGGGTGAGCAGTAGGGCAAAGACCGTCATCGCCAGCGCCGAGGGCAGGGTCAAACCCAGCCAGGCAGCCAACGCACCGCGCAGACCGCCGCGCATCAGGCCGAGCCCGATACCGACCTGCGAACTCGCCGGGCCGGGCAGAAACTGGCACAGCGCGACCAGATCTCCGTAAGCCTGCGTCGAGAGCCAGCCGCGCCGCTCGACGAACTCACGGCGGAAGAATTCCAGATGCGCAATCGGCCCGCCGAATGCGGTGAGTCCCAGGCGCAAAAAAGCGAGAAAAATCGGCCAGCTCGTCTCGGTGCGGCGCGCTGTGGGGGAATGGGGCATCAGCGGGGGGCGATCGAGCGCGTGATGATTGCCGCTGAATTCTATGGATACGGCACGCCGATGCATGGACGGTGTCCGCCAAAACGCTCACATTGCCTAGAAGCGCAGCGAGTGCGGCTGCCTTCCCTCCTCACGGTGAGGAAGGCTGGGAGGGGTAAACCGCTGCATGCCGGTAGCGATATCTCCGCGCGGTCTGCGCCCATGTGAACAGCACCGCACCGCGACCGCTGCGCAGTCAGGCAGCGCTGGGCGGCTGCGCGCCGGGGAGCGTCTCTTGTGCCCGCACCAACACCCACAAGCCAGACACCAGCAGCAGCGCCGCGGTGAACCAGAACGTCGGGGCGATCAGCCCGGCGACCTGGGCAATGGCGCCCAGCACCAGCGCGCCCAGCGCGTAGCCGGTGTCGCGCCAATAGCGATATGCGCCGAGCGCCGAGCTGCGCCAGTTCGGGTGCGCAATGTCTGCCACTGCGGCAATCAGGTTGGGGTAGAGCAGCGCCATGCCCACGCCCATGATCACGGCGGCAATGAGCTGCGCCACCATCCCCGTCACCAGTGCGACCGCACCGACACCGGCGGCCAGCAACCACAGCCCGGCAACGATGGTGGGCTTGCGGCCGATGCGATCGGACAGCGGCCCGGTCCACAGTTGTGAAGCGCCCCAGCTCAGCCCGTAGACCCCGGTGATCCAGCCGATGTGCACCACGCTCAGGCCGTGACTGTGCAGGTAGAGCGGCCACAGCACCCACAGCAGGGTATCGGCCACCTTGTTCGCGACCCCGGCCTGACACAGCGCGGAAAACGTCGGGTGGCCGAAGGAGACGAAGGCGAACACCTGCATCGCGGTGGGGTGCACCGACAGGCCGTGGGCAAACCGTGGTTTCAAACCCCGATGCGTGCCGTCGGCGTGTCGTCTGCTCTCGGCTTGCGCCCAGGGCAGGGTTTCGCGCACAAAGAGCAGCGCGGTGCCGAGTCCTGCGGCAATCACCAGCAGGGCAAAGCCGAGCAGGGCCTCGCGTGCGCCGAAGCGCTGCGCCAAATAGCCAGTGACCACGCCTGCAGTGCCCACCGCTGCATAACCCGCGAATTCATTGATCCCCGTGGCCAGACCCCGCTGTTCGGCGCGCGTGATATCGACCTTGCTGGTGACGGTCATGCTCCAGGCAAATCCCTGGTGGATGCCAAGAAACACATTGGCCGCGACCACCCACCACCAGTTCGGCGCGAAATCGATCAAAAGCGGAATGGGAATGGCCGCCAGCCACCCCATCACCAGCACCGGCTTGCGCCCGATGTGCTCGGACAGCCGCCCGGCGACGACATTGAGCATACCCTTGACCAGCCCGAAGGAGATGACAAAGCTCATCAGGTATACGAACGAGGACTTGGGCACGCCGAAATCCTGCTGTGCCACCACCGGTAGCACATTGCGTTCCATGCCGATGACCAGGCCGACAAAACCCACCTGCACCGCTTGCCAGATGAACTGGTGCAGGTTGATGCGGATGCCTTGCTGATAAGGCTCCAGCGGGGGGATTGCGCGTTCGTGCGCAGTCGCCGAAGTCGAAATGTCTGGAACGCGCATCGCTTCAGTGCGAACCGCCCCGCGCCAGCGGTAGCCCGGCCGCCTGCCATTCCAGTACACCCTCGGCGATCTTGCGTGCACGAAAACCGTGCTGCAGCAACAGCTTGACCGCGGCGTCGGACATCACGCAAAACGGCCCGCGGCAATAGGCGACGATCTCTTTGTCGTGCGGCAGTTCGCGCAACCGTGCCTGCAGCTCGGCCAAAGGCAGCGAGCGGGCCTCGGGTAGGTGCGCGGTCCGGTATTCCGCCTCGGGGCGCACGTCGATCAGCACCGCGTTCCCGGACCGCACCTTGTCGAGCAGACTTTGACTGCTCTCTGGCGTGAGGCGCTCCGGGCCGGAAAACAGCCGCTGCATCACCATTTGCAGATCGGCCACATGCGCTTCGGCCACGCTGCGCAGTGCTACCCAGAGTGCCGCCACGTCGGCGCCGCTGATGCGGTAGAGGCGGCTCTTGCCGTCTTGTCGCACCTGCACCAGCTGCGCACCCTTGAGCACGCGCAAATGCGCACTGGCGAGCTTGACGTCAATCGCCGCCTCGCGTGCCAGCGCCTCCACCGACTTCTCCCCTTGCGCCAGGATTTCGAGCAACTCCAGCCGCTTGGGGCTGGACACGGCCCGCCCGATGCGGGCGACCTGTTCGTAGAGATGATTTTTCAGTTCCCGTGCGTTCATGCCAAACAATCTAACGATCGTTAGATTGTTTGGCAAGTGGATTTTGTCATCTTCGCAGTCTGCAATTCAACCGGGGAGCAGCCCGGGCCTGGTCGCGCTCACAGCACGACCTTGACCATCGGATGCGCAGTGAGCGCCCGGTACAGTGCGTCGAGCTGGGCGCGGCTGGTGGCGCGGATGGTGCAGGTGCAGCTCAGATAGTTGCGGCCGCTGGACGAGCGCAGTTCCATGCTGGCGGGGTCGAAGTCGGGAGCGTGCTGCAACACCACTTCGGCAATGGCATTGGCAAAGCCATCGACATTTGCGCCCATGATCTTGATCGGGAAGTCGCTCGGATAGTCGATCAGGCTTTGCTCCGGCGGGATGGGGGGCAGGGAGTTCATGGCGTGCAAGACGGGATGTGGTGAAGCGATTATCCGGGTTTGTTCCCTGGGATGGACAAGGCGGCGCCTCTAATATGAATGTATTCGAATGCGCACATATCGCGGTGCGCGTCAGAACAGACGCCCTCCCTGCCCATCATGACCTTCCCGCATCAGACCGAGACGGCCGCGCTGCGCGCGCAGCTCGGCAACGACATCGTCGGCCAGACCGCCTTGCTCGACCGGCTGGTCGTCGGCTTGCTCACCGGCGGGCATCTGCTGCTCGAAGGTCTGCCGGGCCTGGCCAAGACCACGGCGGTGAAGGCGCTGGCCGGCCGCGTGCATGCCAGCTTCCAGCGGGTGCAATTCACCCCCGATCTGCTGCCCGGCGACCTCACCGGCACCGAGGTGTTCAATCCGGCCGACGGCAGCGTGCGCTTTGTGCGCGGCCCGTTGTTCCACGACATCGTGCTTGCCGACGAGATCAACCGCGCCCCAGCCAAGGTGCAGTCGGCGCTGCTCGAGGCGATGCAGGAGCGACAGGTCACCGTCGGCGGCGTCACGCACGCGCTGCCGCCGCTGTTCCTGGTGTTGGCGACGCAAAACCCGCTCGAGCAGGCCGGCACTTACCCGCTGCCCGAGGCGCAGCTCGATCGCTTTTTGCTGCATGTGCGGCTGGACTATCCCGCAGCCGACGAGGAACTGCGCATCCTGCAGCTGCATCTGCAGGCCGGCGATGCGGTGCGCGCCGGCGCACCGCCGCAGCCAACGCCGGCGATCGACCCGAGCGCGGTGCTGGCCGCGCGGCAGGAGGTGCTGCAGGTGCATGTGGCCGAGAGCCTGCAGCGCGCGATCGTCGAGCTGGTGCGCGCCACGCGCGCACCGCAGCAGCGCGTGCCCCGGCTGGAAGGCACGGTGGCTGCCGGGGCCTCGCCGCGGGCGGTGCTGGCGCTGGCGCATGCGGCGCGGGCGCTGGCATATCTGCGCGGGCGCGACTTCGTGCTGCCGGACGATGTGATCGCGCTTGCGCCCGATGTGCTGCGCCACCGCATCGTGCTGTCGCTCGACGCTGCCTTGCAGGAAATCGATGCCGACGCGCTGATCGCCGAGCTGCTGGCGGCAACCGTCTGGCCTTGAGCGCGGAGGCAGGCGTGGCGCTGCCGTCTTTTGCCGTGCGACTCGATCTGCCGCTGCCGGCGGCGGGCGAGGCGCCGCGTCCGCTGCTGCGCGCGGGGGAGGCGCGCGCGCTGATCGCTCTGGCGCGCGGGCGACGCGTGACGCCGCAGGCGCGGCCGGTCGGCCTGCGCGCCGCTGGCGACCAAACCGCGGTCTGGCGTGGGCGCGGACTGGACTACCTGGAAAGCCGCCTCTACCAGGCCGGGGACGATTTGCGCGATCTGCACTGGCGTCTGCTTGCGCGCACCGGCAAGCCCTTCGTCAAGCTGTACCGAGACGAGCACGCCCCCGCCTGGCATGCGCTGCTCGATCTGCGCGCGGGCATGCGCTTTGGCACCCGGCTGCGCACCAAAGCTGAGCAGGCTGCGCGTGTGGTGCTGCTCGCTGGCGCAGCGCAGGCCCTGGCCGCGGACGGCGCGGCGGGGGCGATGGCGCTCACCCTGTGGCGCGAGTCGCCGCAGACGGTCGATCTCGGCCGCGGGCTGGCTGCACTGCGGCGGCTGGCGATTGCGCTGCAGCAGGAGCGGGTCGCACCCGCCGGTGACCTAGCGCGCGACGCCGACCTCGCCGCGTTCGTGGCCTGGGCGCAGCGGCTGGTGGGTCGCCTGCCGGAGGGCTCGCGCGTGCTGTTCGTCACCGATGGCGCGGGCTGCGATGCGCCGGACATCGACGCCGCGCTGTGGACGCTGCGCAGCCGCGCCGAGCTGCGGATCGTGCTCGTGCAGGACCTGGTCGAGCGCGCGCTGCCCGAAGGCCTGCCGCTGGCTGCGGTGCGGATGCACGATCTGGCGCAGCGGCGCGGCGGCATATTGCCGGATACGGCCTCGGCGCGGGCGACGTTCGCGCAGCATGCGCAGCAGCGCCGCGCCACGCTGCTGGCGCGCTGGCGGGCGCGTGGGATCAGGACGATCGAGGCCAGCGTCGGGCAGGACGAGACGGCGCTGCTGCTGGCGCTCGGGCTGGGCTGAAGGCATGGACCGCATCGCTGCACTGGCTGACATCCTGCCGCCTGCGCCGCCGCCGCCGGCCCCGCCGTCGCCGTGGTGGACACAGCCTGCCGTGTGGCTCGTCGCAGCGTTCGTTGCCATTTTCGTGGGATGGATGCTGCTGTGGCTGCGCCGCAGCCGTGGCTGGCGTGCGCTGCGTGCCGCGGCAAAGCAGGCGCTGCAGTCGGGGGGCAAGACGGCGTCCGCTGCCGCCGAGCTTGCCGCATGCCTGCGCGCGCTGCTGCCCGAGACGGACTGGCCGCTGGAACTACGCGCGCGGCTGGATGCGCTGCGGTTTGCACCGCTGAGCGATGCGCAGGCGCGGATGCAGTTGCAGCAGCTCGCCAGCGAGCTTGCCGCGGCCAGCGCGCAGGCGCTGCGCACGGCGTGGTGGCAGCCGGTGCGCGCCGCGGCGGTGTTGCGCGCGGCACGGCATGCGGGTGCCAAGCCGACGCGCCCGGGGCGAGCGCAGGCATGAGCGTGCTGGCCGAACTCGGCGCCGCCGCGTCCACCTTGCACTGGGCGCAGCCGATGGTGCTGCTTGCGCTGCCCTTGGCTCTGCTGCCGCTTCGCGCGGCCTGGCGTGGCGGCTGTGCGCCGGCAGCACCCGGCGTCGAGCTGCTGCACCCCGATCTGCACGGCCTGCTGCACGCGCCACCGCCGCCGCGCACACCGTGGCTGCCGGCGCTGCTGCGCGCGCTGGCCTTGGCTGCTGGCATCGTCGCGCTGGCGCAGCCGCAGCAGTTCGGCGGCTGGATCGCGCCGGCACCGCTGGGCCGCGACATCGTTGTGCTGCTCGACACCTCGCTGACGATGAGCCTGCATGATCTACGCTGGGACGGCAAGCCGGCGAGCCGCCTGGCGGTGGCGCAGCGGGTGCTGGCCGATTTCGCCCGCGCGCGCCGTGGCGACCGCTTCGCGCTGATCGCCTTCGGCAGCCATGCCGCAACGCTGCTGCCGCCGACCTTCGACGCCCGCCTGGTCGGCGACATGGCCGCGCTGTCGAGCGTCGGCCAACTCGGGCAGGACACGGCGCTGGGCGACGCGGTCGCGCTGGCGCTGCGGCAGGTGCAGCCGCGCCGAGGCCTGCGGCCGATCCTCATCCTCTACTCCGACGGCGGCGACAGCAACGTCGGCCGCATCAGCCCGGCCGAGGCGGTGGCGCTGGCGCGGCATCTGGGCGTCAAGATCTACTGCGTCGAGGTCGGCGGCACACCCGATCCCGGCCAGCCCTACACCGTGTCCGCTTACGCCGGGCCGCAGCCTGACATGCGGCTGATCGCGCAGGCCACCGGCGGCAAGTTCTACTTTGCGGCCAGCGCCGGCGCGCAGCAGGCCGCGGTACGCGACATCGGCGCGCTCAACCCCCGGCTGCATCCGCCGCCGACGCGCCGCGCGGTGCAGCCGCTGTTTCTTGCGCCGCTGCTGCTCGGCGCGGCGCTTTGGCTGCTCGCCGAAGTGATCGCGCTCGGCGGCGGCAGGCCTGCCCCGCGCCGGCGGGAGGGCGCGGCATGAGCGATTGGCTGCCGTGGTTGCCGCCTTGGAACTGGGCGCGGCCCTGGGCGTTTGCGCTGCTGCTCGTGCCGATCGCGCTTGCGCTGTGGCGGCGCGTGAAGGCACGGCGGCAGCGCGCGCTCGCGCTCGCTTATGCGGATGCCGATCTGCTGCGCTACGCCGCGCGCATGATGCCGGCCGCGGCGCGCTGGCGTGCGCTTGCTTTCGATGCGATGCTGTGGCTGCTGCTCGCCTGCGCCGCTGGCGGGCCGCGGCAGGCGATCGAGGGAGACGCCGCCGGCATGCCCGGCGCGGATCGCGCCTCGCTCATGGTGCTGCTCGACGCTGGCGCGCGCGCCGCGCAGCCGCAGGCCGGGCCGAGTGCGCTCGAACAGGGCCGGCTGCTGATCGACGCGCTGTGGCCGCGGCTGCACGGCGCGCGCCTCGGGCTGATTGCCTTCGGGGCGCCGCGCGAGGACGCGCCGCGACAGCTCGTGCAACTGCTGCCGCCAACCGATGACGCGGCGATGTTCCGCCACTTCGCTGCGCTCGCGCAGCCGGCGCTGTTCGGCGGCGAGGGCCCCGGCGCGTCGCTTGCCGCACTGCTCCAGCTTGCGCAGCAGCGGCTTGGCGAGCAGGGCGAGGGCGCACGACGGGCGCTGCTGCTGCTTGCTGCCGGTGACACGCCGCCGCTTGCCGCGCCGCAGGCGCTGACGCTGGGGCAGGCGCTGCGCGCGGCGCAGCAGCCGCTGTTCGTGCTCGCGCTGCCCGGGCTGGACGCCGATCGTGCCAAGGCGCTGCGCGTCCTTGCCGAGGCCAGCGGCGGGGCGATGCGCACGGCACCGCCGGGGCAGACCGGTCGCAGCGTCTGGGGCGGGATCGATGCGCGCCTCGCGCAGCTGGCGGCTGCCTCGCCCAGGCGCGGGCCGCAAACGCAGTGGCGCGAGCTGTTCGGCCTGTTCCTCGTGCCTGCGCTACTGCTCATGCTTGCGCGCTCGACGCTTGTCTGCGCGCCACGCGCTGCGGCCTCGATGCTCGTCCTGGCGCTGCTCGGCGCGCTGGCTTCGCCGCAGCCCGCGCACGCAGCGCAGGCCACGCCGCAGGCGGCCTGGGCGGCCTGGCAGGCCGGCGATTTCACCCGCGCTCAGGCGCTCTACGCCGCCTTGCCCGGTTTCGATGCGCGCATTGGCGAAGGCGACGCCGCGTACCGCCGCGGTGCTGACCAGCAGGCGGCGCAGGCGTTCGAGCGCGCACTGCTGCTTGCCGACACGCCGGCGCAGCGCTTCGTGGCGTTTTACAACCTTGGCAATGCGCTGATGCACCTGCCGGGCAAGACGCGCGAGGCGGTGCAGGCCTACGATGCGGCGTTGCGCATTCGCCCGCACGACGCCCGCGCGCTGCGCAACGCCCGCCTGGCGCGGCGGCAGGACGAAATCGAACATCCGAGCGAGGCGCTGACCGGCATCGCCAAACGCGCCCCGGCGATCCATCACTCGCGTTTTGGCCAGCAGACCTCGGACACCCCGTCGCAACTGCGGCGCAAGCCGCCGCCTGAAGGCTCCGCCCCGCTGCAAGCCGAGGCGACGCTGCCGGCGCAGGGCAGGCTCGCACAGAGCGCGCAGCCGCAGGGTGCGGCCAGCGCCTGGCAGCCGCCCGCACTCGACTGGGACGCGGCGGAAAAGCGTGCGCAACTGCTACAAGACGCCACCAGCCTGCTGTGGCAGCGCCGCGCCGAGATCGACACGCGCGCCGCCCGCGATACCGCCGCCGGAGCACCGTGATGATGGCGGTAATACGCCATCGCCTTGGCTGCGCCTGCGCGCTCGGCCTCTGGCTGCTCGCTGCGCCGGTCTGGGCGCAAAGCCTGCAGTGCACGCTCGCACCTACGCCTGCCGTGCTCGGCCACTCGCTCGCATGGACCATCACCGCGCGCGACGCCGTGCAGCCGCTGCCAGCGTTCACTGCGGCGCAGTTCGCCCCGGACTGGCTGCTGCAGGGCCAGCAAGGCGCAAGCGGCAGCGACGCGCGCGGGCATCGCGAGCAGTCGCTGCGCCTAGAACTCGTCCCGCTGCGCGCCGGGGCGCTGCGTCTGCCGGCGGTGCAGCTCGGTGATCGGGTCTGTCCGGCGCAAACGGTGCAGGTGGCCGCCGCCGCACCCGGCGAGGCGCCGCTGCAATGGCGTACCCGGCTCGTCCCGTCGCAGCCGCTGCGCTTGCAGCCGGTGCGCGTCGAGCTGCAGGTGGCAGGTGGTGGCAATCTGGTGTGGGAGCCGCCGCAGGCGCACAGCGCGCAGGCGCTGCTCGAGCCGCTACCGGGTGACACGCGCCGCGAGACCCTCGAAGGCACACCGCAACTCGTGCAGGTGTTCGCCTGGCGCGCGCTGCCGCTGCAGGCTGGCGAGCTGACGGTGGACTTCGGTCTCGTGCGCGCGCATGCCTTTGGCGCGCTGCGGGTGTACGCGCCGCCCAGGCTTGCGTTCACGGTCGCGCCGCTGCCGCAGTGGTGGCCGGCGCAGGGGTTGGTCGGCCGGCCCCAGGTGCAGATCGTGCAGGCGCCGCAGCGCCTGGCGCTCGGGCAGACCGGGGTGTGGCGGTTGCGCCTGCGCGCTGCCGGCCTCGACCATGCGCAACTGCAGCAGTTGGCGCAGCGCTGGCGCGAGCGGCTGCAAGCGCGCGTGCCGATCGCCGCGGTCGAGCTGCGCCGTGGCGAGTCGGCAGACGCCGTCGCGCCGGTGTGGGACGTGACTCTGTTCTTTCAGCCGAGGCATGGCGGCCTGCTGCAGCCGCCGCTGCTGCGGCTCGACTACCTCGACCCGCAGCAGCTGCTGCCGGCGGCGCTGTCGCTGCGGTTGCCGACGGTCGAGGTGGACGACCCGCGGCCCAGACGGATCGCAATCGCCACCGGCAGCGTGCTCGCGCTGCTTGTGCTGCTCGCTGCGCTGCGCACGCTCATCCTTTGCCTGCGGTGCAGGCGGAGGCTTGCGCACGGGCTCGATGCGCTGCGGGCGGCCACCAGCGCCGACGCGCTGCGCCGCGCCTGGCTGGCGCTGCCGGTGGGCGCACCGCAGCCGACGCTTGTCGCCTGGCTTGCCTCGCACGCGCCGGACGACGCCACGCTGCACGCCGCAGCAAAGGCGTTGCAGGCGCAGCTCTACCGCGGCGGGCAGACGCCGTCCGCGCGGGTCGACCCGGTGCCGCTCGCGCAGGCGCTGCGCGAGCGCTTCACGCGCTGCGGCCGGCTGCGGCGGTCAAGCCGCCTGCGCTGAAAAGCGCGTTGCCGGCAGCGGCGGCGCCTCCCCCGCCGCGTGGGGAGGCGGGGAGGGGGCGAGCCGCTGTGCGATCGTCCCCTCGCGCCGTCAAGGCTTGCGCGAGATCGAGGTGATGGTGTCGTAGCCGTCGATCTTTTCCGCGCTGAACAGCACGGTGTCGCCGGGTTTGAGACCGTCGAGCATCGCCTTGTCCTTGACGCGGTAGATCATGGTCATCGCTGGCATGTCGCCGATCGCGCCGTGGCGCAGCGTGATCTTGCCCTGCGCGGCGTCGATCTTGCGCACCAGTCCTTCGGCCTGATGCGCCTCGGCAGACGAGTTGCCTGCGTCCTGCAGCATTTGCATGTGCTGCGCCATACCCTCGGGTGTCGCATGGTCGTGGTCGGCGTGGCTGCCCGCGGCGCGCACGGGGCTGGCAAGCGCTGCGGCAAGCAGCAGCGCGCACAGGCTGATCAGCGGTTTGGTCGAGGTGTTCATGGTTTGCTCCTTCGCTCGTGGTGAAAAACGGGTCAATGCGCGTGGTCGTGCCTGGGCTTGCGCACCTGCAGCGTCTGGCCGCTTGCGGCCTGCGGTTCTCTCGGGTCACTCGCCGCCGGCGGCAGGCCGGTGCTTACGGCATGCGCCTGCGTGCCAGGCGGCATGCGGTACCAGCTGGCGTCGGCGTCGTCGCCGCGGGGAAGGTCGTCGCGCACTTTGAAGATGGTGAACATGCCGCCCATCTCGATCGGGCCGTAAGGGCCGCGGCCGGTCATCATCGGCAGGGTGTTGTCGGGCAGCGGCATTTCCATATCGCCCATCTCGGCCATGCCTTTGCTGCCCATCGCCATGTAATCGGGCAGCAGTTTTTGCAGCGCCGGGGTGAGGTCGTCCTGCGGCACGCCGATCATCGTCGGCACGCTATGCCCCATCGCGTTCATGGTGTGGTGCGATTTGTGGCAGTGGAAGGCCCAGTCGCCAGGGTTGTCGGCGATGAACTCGATGGCGCGCATCTGCCCCACGGCAATGTCGACCGTCACTTCGGGCCAGCGCGCGCTCTTGGGCACCCAGCCGCCGTCGGTGCCGGCCACTTCGAACACATGGCCGTGCAGGTGGATGGGGTGGTTGGTCATGGTGAGGTTGCCCATGCGGATGCGCACGCGCTCGCCGGTGCGCGCCACCAGCGGGGCGATGCCGGGGAAGGCGCGGCTGTTCCAGGTCCACAGGTTGAAGTCGAGCATGGTGTTGACCCGCGGTACGCTCGCGCCGGGGTCGATGTCGTAGGCATTGATGAGGAACGCATAGTCGCGATCGACCGCCATCTGCCGCGGGTTTTTGGGGTGGACGATGAACAGGCCCATCATCCCCATCGCCATTTGCACCATTTCGTCGGCGTGCGGGTGGTACATGAAGGTGCCGCTTTTGCGCAGCTCGAACTCGTAGACGAAGGTTTGGCCGGGCGCGATCTGCGGCTGCGTTAGCCCGCCCACGCCGTCCATGCCGTTGGGCAGGACGATGCCGTGCCAGTGGATGGTCGTGTGCTCGGGCAGCTTGTTGGTGACGAAGAGGCGCACGCGGTCGCCCTCGACCGCCTCGATCGTCGGCCCGGGGCTCGATCCGTTGTAGCCCCAGAGTCTGGCGGTCATGCCGGGGGCGATTTCGCGCAGCACCGGCTCGGCGACGAGGTGAAATTCCTTCACTCCATCCTTCATGCGAAACGGCAGGCTCCAGCCGTTGAGCGTGACCACCGGGTTGTACGGGCGGCCGGCAGTGGGGTGCAGCGGCGCGGCGGTGTCGGCGCTGCTGCGGCTGTGCGGCTCAGGCGCGGCAGCCAGCGCCGAGCGGCTGGCGGCGCCGGCGGCAAGCAGCGCCGCCGCGCCGAGGAAACGACGTCGGGTGTTCATGTCGATCATCCTTCGAGAGTGAGGGGTCAATGACCGGCGGTGGCCGGGGCGGCTGCGGCGGCCTCGGGCGCAGGCGGCGGATCGGCATCGACGCCGAGCTGCGCGGCCTGCCAGGCGGCGTCGCTGAGCCAGTAGTCGCGCTGCGCGGCGATCGCCGCACGCACCGCCTGCACCTGCGTCTGCGCCGCGGCGACGAGCTGGAAGGTGCCGATCAGCATGCCGTTGTAGCGAAGCTGGCTTTCGTCGAGGACGGTCTGCGCCAGCGGCACGACCTGCTCGCCGAGCAGCCGCGCCTGCTCCCAGGCGCTGCGGCGCTGCGCGTCAGCGGCGCGCAGCTGTGAGGTGGCGTTGCGGGCCACCGCCACGGCGCGCTCGCGTGCGGCAAGCGCTGCATCCGCCGCCGCGCTGCGGCGCGCATCGCCAAGGTCGAAGATCGGCAGCGGCAGGCTGAGCTCGGCGCCGTTTTGCGCCGCGGCGTCGCTGAAGGTCTTGCGCACGCCGCCAAGCTCGACATGCTCGACCACACTGCTCGCGCGCACCAGGCCTGCCGCTTGCGCCGCGGCGATTGCCTCGTCCCGGGCGAGCTGCACGTCGAGCCGTGCGTCGATTGCGCTCTGCAGCGGCGCGGTACTGGTGGGCAGGGTCTTCGGCAGCGGCGGAAGCTGCTTGGGCAGGGTCAGGTACGCCGCCTGCGCGGGCGACAGGCCCAGCGCGCGCACCAGCGCCTCGCGCGCCTGTTGCGCGGCAAGCTCGGCGCGCTCGAGCCGCAGTCGGGTGTCTGCGGCAAACAGCGCCTGCTGCGCTGCGTCGAGCTTGGTGAAGTTGCCGGCCTGTTGCATCCGCGTAGCCAGCGTCGCTGTCGCCTGCGCGGCGTCGTGCGCGTCGCGCGCGTACGCGGCGATCTCCTGCGCGGCGACCGCGCGCACCCAGGCCAGTCGCGCCTGTGTGGCGGTCTGCAGCACGGCGCGCGCCAGTTGCAGGCGGATTTGCTGCTGCCGCGCGGCGTCCAGGCGCGCGCGTGTCGGTTGCGTGAGCAGGTCGAGCAGGCCGAGGCTCAGCGAGCGCGTGATCTCGACCCCGCCACCGCCGATTAACAGGCGCTCGAAGGCCAACCGTGGATTGGCCAGCCGCGCGCTTTGCGTCGAGGCGGCGGAGTCGGCCTGCGCCTGCGCCAGCAGCGCTTGCAGCGCCGGGCTGCCCAGCAGCGCGACGCGCACCGCATCGTCCGCGCCGAGCGGCTTGGACAGCAGCGTATCGATGCGCGCCTGCGCCTGCGCGCGCTCGGCCTCATCGCGTGCAAGCTGCAGCGCAACGCCAGTGTGGGGTTCGGTCAGCTGATTGGCAGCCCGCAGCGTCTGCCGGGTTTGCAGTGGCGCGCATGCCGCCAGCAGGGCACAAGTTGCCAGCGCGCCCAGCCGCAGCGCTGGCGGGCACGCAAGGGGGTTGTTGGACATCAGAGGACACCTCATTCGAGCCGCGACCACGCGCGGCAAAGCGAGATGCAGCACCGCCGGTTGGAGGCGCTGCGACCGGAGATCGAACGCGGGTCAGGCTCTGGGAGGACGCTGCAGGGTGCGCGGGTCGGCGCTGTGCCAGGCGGTGTTTGCCGCCTGCGGGCAAGGATGTTGCACCGCGCTGGCCAGCAGCAGGCTGACGCCCGGTGGCTGGCCGACGGCCAAATGGCAGATCACGCAGTGCTGGTGATCGTGCGCGGAACAGTTACCGCCGGCCGGGTCGTGGCAGGCGGTGTGCCCCATGTCCATCGCGTCCATGTCGGCCGGTGCAGACGCATGTTCCTGTTGCTGCACCACTGCTGCTGCGACGCCAGCGGTGCAATCGCTCACGACCATGCCCGCCTGCGCCCAGCCGCGCAGCGGCAGCAGGGCGAGCAGCAGAATCAGGATAGGACGCACAATGCGAGACATTGACGCAAGTCTAACCCTAGTTTCAGATTCTGGTGGCATCATGGGCTGACAGACCCGCTTTGTGCGCGAAAAATCGCGCGACATCGGCAGGTCGTCCTGCGGTTTGCGGAACTTTTTGGCTTTAGCACTCTCCACCCGGGAGTGCTAAAATTGACCATGATTCGAGAAAGGAATTCAACCATGACCCAAACACCGTCCGCCGCGTTTGCCCTGCGCCCGGCTCAGGTCGATGGCGCATTTCCGCTCACCCTGCCCAGCCTGGGCAATCTCGATGCTTACATCAGCGCAGTCAACCGCCTGCCGATGCTCAGCGCCGAGGAAGAAACCCGCCTGGCGCGCCGCTGGCGCGAGCAGGGCGACAAGGACGCGGCTGCCAAGCTGGTGCTGTCGCACCTGAGACTGGTGGTGTCCACCGCGCGACAATACCTAGGCTATGGCCTGCCGCATGCCGACCTGATCCAGGAGGGCAATATCGGCCTGATGAAAGCGGTCAAACGCTTCGATCCCGCGCACGGCGTGCGGCTGGTGAGCTACGCCCTGCACTGGATCAAAGCCGAGATCCACGAATACATCCTGCGCAACTGGCGGCTGGTCAAGGTGGCGACCACCAAAGCGCAGCGCAAGCTGTTCTTCAACCTGCGCTCGATGAAAACCGCCAGCGGTGGCATGAACGACGCGCAGATCGACGACATGGCGCGGCAGCTGTCGGTCAAGCGTGAGGATGTGATCGAGATGGAAAGCCGCATGGGCGGTGCCGATATTGCGCTCGATCCCACGGTCGAGGACGGAGAAGAAAACTTCGCGCCGATCGCGTATCTGGCCGACACCACTCAGGAGCCGATGGCCGTGCTCGAGGCGCGCAGCCACGACCGGCTGCAGGTCGAAGGTTTGGAGGCTGCGCTCGACCAGCTCGATCCGCGCAGCCGGGCCATCGTCGAGCAGCGCTGGCTCAACGTGGCCGACGACGGCAGCGGGGGTAAGACGCTGCACGACCTTGCAGCGGAGTATGGCGTATCGGCCGAGCGTATCCGCCAGATCGAGGCGGCGGCAATGAAAAAGATGCGCAAGTCGCTCGCGGCATTCGCCTGATGTCCGCGCAAGCCCCGTGCTGCACAGCCCGTCTTGCGACGGGCTTTTGTGTGTCCGGGTGAATCGTCGCCGGGGCTGGCGCAGCTGCCTCATCAGGCACGCCAGGCCCGCACCGCGCTGCGCAGCTCGGCCCAGCGCGCCTTGCGCTGGTGCGGGGTGCGGTCTGCCGCGTAGCGCCAGCGTTCGAGCTGCAGCAGTAGCGCAATCGCGGTCTGCACCGACTGCGGCGGCAGTGCGCTCGCATCCGGGCGCAGGCTCTGCAGACGGCGCGCCAGCGCGCGCGGCGGGGTCGATCCAGTGCTGTCGATCCCGGCCTGTTGCAGCTTCACTCGCAGCAGGGCGTAGGTCTGCGTCCACGGATCGGTCCGGCGGCGTTCCAGCGCCAGCAGCGCACCAAGCACCGCAGTGGCCACCACCAGCGCGGCAATCGCCAGTGCGGCCAGGGTGGCCGTGTCGGGCTGCTGCAGACCGAGCTTGCGTAGCAGATCCTGCTGGCGGTTGCTGCCGTAGTTCAACACCCATTGGTTCCAGGCGTTGTTCAGCGCGTCCCAGCGGTTGCGCAGTTGCAGGATGAACGCGGCGTCGCGCGGGCCGAGTGCGGCCATGCCGAGCAGCGGCTCGCGCCCGGCCAGTGTGGCGCCGCTGCGGTCGATGCGCGCCGGGTCGACCGCGGCGGTGGGATCGGCGCGGACCCAGCCACGCTCTGGCAGCCAGTATTCGGCCCAAGCGTGGGCATCGCTCTGGCGCACCACCCAGGTGCCGTCGATCGGGTTGTAGCGCCCGCCCTGATAGCCGGTGACGATGCGTGCCGGAATGCCGGCTGCGCGCATGACCACGACAAAGGCCTGCGCGTAGTGCTCGCAAAACCCCGCACGGCGGTCGAACAGAAACTGGTCCACGCCGTCGCGGCGGCCATAGGTGCCGGGGTTGAGGGTGTAGCGAAAGGGCTGGCTGCGGAACATGGACAGCAGCGCCTGCGCGACGAAACTGCCGTCCTGCCCGGCAGCGCGGGCCTGCGCGGCAAGCTTGCGCCCCAGCGTGACACTGCGCGGGTCGTATCCGGCGGGCAGCGCCTCGTCCGCGCGCAGCGCCGCAGTGAACTGCTGCGGGCCGTAACGGAACTGCGGGGATGACTCGACGGTATAGCGCGTCAGATGGTCGAGCGGCCGACCGGTGACCAGTTGCAGATCGGGCAGCCATTGCACTCGATAGCCGTCGATCCGGGGCGCGGCCATCGGGGCGTCCAGGGCGAAGACGAAGGGTTGCTGCGTGGGCTGTAGGGTGACGGTGTAGCGCACTGGCGGGCCGCTGAACCGCAACTCGGTCGGCGGGGTGAGGGTGGCGCGGTCGCGCTGGTGCGGGTCGGGCAGCCACACGCCGTCCTCGAGGCGGGACAGCACCGGGCCGCGCCAGTACAGCAGCCGGTCGGGTGGGCGCGGGCTGTCGAACACCACGCGGAAGGCCACCGAATCATCGCGCGCGAGTTCGGCGATCTGTCCCGGCGACATACTGCCCGACAGACCGGTGATCACCTGCGCGCTGCTTTGCGGCAGCGCCCACAGCGGCGCGGAAAAACGCGGGAACACCATGAACAGCGCAATCATTGCCGGAGTACCCAGCGCCATCATGCGCAGTGCGGTCAACAGCGGCTGGCGCAGTGGCGGGCGCCCGGCGGGCAGATTGGCGTTGACCAACGCGGCGAGCATCCCCCAGGTCGCCAGCACCATGACCAGCGCGGTGCTGAGCGACTGCGAGAACAGAAAATTGGCTGCGATGGTGAAAAAGCCGAGAAAGAACAGAACATGCGCATCACGCCGCGAGCGCATTTCCAGCGACTTGAGACCGAGCAGCACGCACAGCAGCGCAACCCCGGCATTGCGCCCGACCACGGTGTGAAATTCCCACAGCGTGAGCGCGGCGGATGCGAACAAAATCAACGCCAGCACCCAGCGCCGCGGCAGTGGCGCGCCGCGCCAGGCCAGCACTGCCCGCCACGCCAGCAGCGCGACCACCAGGGCACTGGTCCACAGCGGCAGGTGCAGGAACAGCGGCAGCATCAGCAGCAGCGACACCGCGAGCAGAAACAAGGTGTCGCGGGCATCGCGCGGCAGCGCATCGATGCGCTGCTGCAGGCGGGCCTGCAGCGCGCGGCGCGACACGGGCACGGTGTTCATGTGCGGCTGCCCGCCCGCAACGGGCCGGGGTGCAGCGCCAGCAGGCGCAGACAGCGCTGGCGGTGCGCGGCGCCGGTGGTCGGGGCGATGCGCTGGTTGCCCAGTATCAGGCCATAGGGCAGACCGGCGCGGTCTGCGGCCAGCACCCAGGCGCACAGCCGCGACAGCCGCGCCTCGGTGTCGAGGGCCGCTGGCAGGGCGGCGAAGTCCAGCCACAGCTCGGCCTGTGCCTGCGGCTGCGCGGTGTCGCGGCTGACCAGTTCATCGCTGCGGGCAAATTTTTTCCAAAGCACATGGCGCATGGAGTCACCGCTGCGGTAGGCACGCACGCCGTCGGTTTCACTGCCGCCGCGCGCCAGCGCTGGGCCGCTGCCGGGAGTGGGGCGGGCGGGCGGCAATGGCGGCGCAGGGTATTCCACTGCCGGCAGCACCAGCAGCTCGCCCTGCGGCCGCCAGCGGCTCCACGCAGTCCACACGCCCAGCGGGTAGTTGCTCTCGATGGTGAGCAAAGGCCAGGGCAGCAGGCCGCGCTGCGGCGGCGTCCAGCTCAGCGTCACCAGAGTGTCGTCCTCGCGCGGGCAGTCGGTGTAGAGCCAGGGGGAGGGCACGACTGCCGCCTTGGCGCGCCTGCCTCGCGGGGCGCCGGGCGTGGGCGGACGCAGCACCGCGCCATCGGGCCGCAGCGCCAGTCCCCAGCGCTCGCGCGTGCCCCCTTGCAGCAGCAGACCCAGCCGCGCACTCTGGCCCTGATGCACCAGCACTTCGGGTGGCCGGGCGGTGAGATGCAGGCCGCGCAGATTGTTGTGGGTGACATGCATGGCCATCATGCCGCTGCCGGCGAGCAGGAAGGTCAGCAGGTAGCCGAGGTTGAGCTGGTAGTTGATGCTCAGTACGAGTAACACCAGCAGCAAGACGCCAAAGAACCAGCCGACGCGGGTGGGCAGGATGTAGACATTGCGATGCGTCAGCCGTGTGCTGGCACCGGCGGGGTGGCGCGATGCGGCCCAGGCATCGAAGCGCCGCGACCAGGCATTGCCGGTGCGCGCCGACGCAGCAGCAGCCCGCCCAGGCACGGTGGAATCGACCGAGGTGGACATGGCGGCGGCGTGGCAGACCTATACCGGCACCTGCTGCAGCAGCGACTGCACCGCCTGCAGCGAGGCCACGCGGTTGACCACCGGGCTGTCCAGGGTGCGCAGTCGGTGCCCGGCAACTGCGGGAAGGACCTGCTGCACATCGTCCGGAATCAGGTAATCGCGCTGCTGCAGCAATGCCCAGGCGCGCGCTGCGCGCAGCAGCCCCAGACCGGCACGCGGGCTCAGGCCCTCGACGAACCAGCGGCCATTGCGCGTCTGCGCCAACAATTCCTGCAGATAGTCGAGCAGCGCCGGGGCGGCGTGGACCGACTGCGCCTGCCGCTGCAGCGCGATCAGCCCCTCGGGGCTGAGCACGGGGCGCAGTTCGGCGATCAGCTCCCGCCGGTCGCGGCCTTCGAGCAGCGCGCGCTCGGCGGCGCGGCTGGGATAGCCCAGTGAGATGCACAGCAGGAAGCGGTCGAGCTGCGACTCGGGCAAAGCGTAGGTGCCGAGCTGATCGAACGGGTTCTGCGTGGCGATGACGAAAAACGGCTCGGGCAGCCTGCGTGTCAGGCCGTCCACGCTGACTTGGCGCTCCTCCATCGCTTCGAGCAGCGCACTCTGCACCTTCGGGCCGGCGCGGTTGATCTCATCAGCCAGCAGCACCTGCGAGAACACCGGACCCGGGTGGAACACGAACTCGCTGCGGTTGCGGTCGAACACCGAGACGCCCAGCAGATCGCCCGGCATCAGATCGGCGGTGAACTGGGCGCGGGCATAGTGCAGGCGCAGCGCCGCGGCAAGCGCATGCGCCAGCGTCGTCTTGCCCACGCCGGGCAGATCCTCGATCAGCAGATGGCCGCTGGCGAGCAAGCAGCACACGGCGAGTTCCAGTTGCGGGCGCTTGCCCTGGATGATGGTGTCGAGCTGGTCGATCAGACTGGGCAGGATGTCGGGTTTCACGTGCGCGCAGGCGAAGGGGTGTCAGCGCACTATGCTACGAGGGCGACCTGATCCCCCTGGTTTCGGGGGCATGACGTAGGAGACAAGACCCACCATGATCACCGGCTTCTACACCCATGCCGACTGCAGCCTGCACGAAATGGGCGCAGGCCACCCCGAATGTCCGCAGCGCCTCGCCGCGATCGAAGACCGGCTGATCGCCGCGCAGATCGCCCCGTGGCTGGAGCGCCATGACGACGTGCCGCTGGCGACGCGCGAGGCCCTGGAACGTGCGCACTCCGCGCTCTACGTCAGCACACTCGAGCAGCGCGGCGATTTCGACGAGGGCTACGAGTGGATCGATTCCGACACCCTGATGAATCCGCACACCTGGCAGGCCGCGCTGCGGGCCGCCGGTGCAGCGATCAGCGCCACTGACGCCGTGATCGACGGCCATCTGCACAACGCCTTCTGCTCCATCCGCCCGCCCGGTCATCATGCCACCCGCGACCGGGCCATGGGTTTTTGCTTTCTCGGCAACGTGGCGATCGCCGCCCGGCATGCCTTGGATGTGCGCGGCCTTGAGCGCGTGGCCATCGTCGATTTCGACGTTCACCACGGCAACGGCACCGCGGACATCTTTCGCGGCGACACGCGGGCGCTGATGGTCAGTTTTTTCCAGCACCCGTTCTATCCCTACACCGGCCTGGGCGCCGAGCCGAACATGCTCAACGTGCCGGTGCCTGCTTACACCAAGGGCGATGCGGTGCGCCGTATCGTCGCAGAACAATGGCTGCCGCGCCTGCGCGATTTTGCCCCGCAGATGCTGTTCATCAGCGCCGGTTTCGACGCCCACCGCGAAGACGACCTGGGCCAGATGGGCCTGGTCGAAGCCGACTATGCCTGGATCACCCGCGCGCTGGTGGACTTTGCCCAAGCCCAGTGCGAAGGCCGCATCGTCTCGTGCCTGGAAGGCGGCTACAACCTCAGCGCCCTGGGCCGCAGCGTGGCCGAGCATGTGCGGGTACTTGCCGGGCTGGACTGAGGCTGCGTTATCAGGCCGTTGAAAAACTACTGCGGTGAGCCATCTGCGGCGTTGCACGGTGCTCGCTGCCTCGCCTATCTATTTGATATGTCTCGGTCGCTGCGCGCCGTGCGCCTTGCATCTGGCCATCCTCGCGACGTTTTTCAACGGCCTGTTATTTGTCCAGATCGCCGAGGCAGAGATATTTCATCTCCACATACTCATCGATGCCGTGGCGCGAACCTTCGCGGCCGAGGCCGGATTGCTTGACGCCACCGAAGGGTGCAACCTCGTTGGACATCAGACCGGTGTTGATGCCCACCATGCCGTATTCCAGCGCCTCGGTCACGCGGAAAATGCGGCCCACGTCGCGGCTGAAGAAATAGGCAGCTAGACCGAATTCGGTGGCGTTGGCTGCGGCGATGGCCTCTTGCTCGGTCTTGAAGCGGAACACCGGGGCGACCGGGCCGAAGGTTTCTTCTCTGGCGCACAGCATGTCTGCAGTCACATCGGCCAGCACCGTGGGCTGGAAGAACCGGCCGGCGTTGGGGCTGCTGTCGATGCGCTTGCCGCCCACCACCATGCGCGCGCCTTTGGCGGTGGCGTCGCTGATGTGCTTTTCTACCTTGGCCAGCGCCTGGTCGTCGATCAGTGGGCCGAGGTTGACACCTTCCTCGAAGCCATCGCCCACTTTCAGGCTGCTGACGGCCTGCGCCAGACGGTCGACGAAGCGGTCGTAGATACCGTCCTGCACATACAGCCGGTTGGCGCAGACGCAGGTCTGGCCGGAATTGCGGTACTTGCTCGCCATCGCGCCGGCGATCGCCGAGTCGAGATCGGCGTCGTCGAACACGATGAACGGCGCGTTGCCGCCGAGTTCGAGCGACAGTTTCTTGATGGTCGGCGCCGATTGCGCCATCAGGATGCGCCCGACCTCGGTCGATCCGGTGAACGACAGGTGCCGCACCACCTTTGATGCGCACAGCAGCTTGCCGATCTCGATCGAGCCCTGCACGTCTGCGGTCAACACATTGAGCACGCCGCGCGGCATGCCGGCGCGGTGCGCCAGTTCGGCAGCGGCCAGCGCGGTCAGCGGGGTCTGCTCGGCCGGCTTGATGACCACTGGGCAGCCTGCGGCCAGCGCCGGAGCCACCTTGCGGGTGATCATCGCCAGCGGGAAATTCCACGGCGTGATCGCGGCGCACACGCCCACGGGCTGCTTGAGCACCAGCAGGCGCTTGGTGGCATCGGGGCTGGGGATGGTCTCGCCGTAGACGCGCTTGGCCTCTTCGGCGAACCATTCGACGAAGCTGGCACCGTAGAGCACCTCGCCCTTGGCTTCTGCCAGCGGTTTGCCCTGCTCGGCGGTCATCAGTCGGGCCAGATCGTCCGCGTTGGCCACCAGCAAGTCGAACCACCTGCGCAGAATGGCGGCGCGCTCCTTGGCCGTGCGCGCACGCCAGGCGGGCCAGGCGGCGTCTGCGGCGTCGATCGCCAGCTGCGCGTGCATCGGCTCCAGTGCGGGCACCCGTGCCAGTTCGGCGTTGGTCGCCGGGTCGGTGACCGCAAAGCGGCGGGCGGAATCGATCCAGGTGCCGTCGATGTAGGCCAGCGTCTTGAGCAGGGAGGGGTCTTTGAGCAGGCAGAGGGGATTGGCGGGCCGGTTCATGGCGGTCATGGTGGGTGTGAACAGCAAAGGTGAGCGCGCGGTGCAGCAGCCGCGCAAGCCCTAAAATCTAGCCCTTTGCACTGCGGCGCGCCAGAGCCAGTTTCGCGCCAGCGCACCAGCCACCGACTCCCCCATGAACGTCTCCGACATCCGCGAAAAATTTCTGGCCTATTTCGAGTCGAAAGGCTCCACCCGCGTGGCGTCGTCGTCTCTGGTGCCAAGCAACGACCCCACGCTGCTGTTTACCAACTCCGGCATGGTGCAGTTCAAGGACGTGTTTCTCGGCCAGGATCAGCGTCCCTACACCCGCGCCACCACGGCGCAGCGCTGCGTGCGCGCCGGCGGCAAGCATAACGATCTGGAAAACGTCGGCTACACCGCACGGCATCACACCTTTTTCGAGATGCTGGGCAATTTCAGCTTCGGCGACTATTTCAAGCGTGAGGCGATCCGGTATGCCTGGGAGCTGCTGACCACGGTCTACAAACTCCCGGCGGACAAGCTCTGGGTCACGGTCTATGCCGAGGACGACGAGGCTTACGACATCTGGGCGAGCGAAGTCGGCGTGCCGCGCGAGCGCATCGTGCGCATTGGCGACAACAAGGGCGCGCGCTACGCCTCGGACAACTTCTGGCAGATGGCCGACACCGGCCCCTGCGGCCCGTGCAGCGAAATCTTCTACGACCACGGCCCCGAGGTCTGGGGCGGGCCACCGGGCTCACCCGAGGCCGACGGCGACCGCTACATCGAGATCTGGAACCTGGTGTTCATGCAGTTCGAGCGCTTCCACGCCGGCGACGAACGCTTCGACACCGAGGCGCAGGCGCAGGCACGCAAGGCAGAGGTCGAGCGCGACGGCGGCATCGGCCAGATCAATAAGGACGGCAGCGGCTACAAGCTCGCCATTTACCGGCAAAAGCCGCTGCCCAAGCCCTGCGTCGACACCGGCATGGGGCTGGAGCGTATCGCCGCGGTGCTGCAGGGCGTGCACAGCAATTACGACATCGACCTGTTCCGGGCGCTGATCCGCGCCGCCGCGCGCGAGACCGGCTGCAGCGATCTGGCGCACGCCTCGCTCAAGGTCATCGCCGACCACATCCGCGCCTGCAGCTTTCTTATCGTCGACGGCGTGATTCCGGGCAACGAGGGCCGCGGCTATGTGCTGCGTCGCATTGTGCGCCGCGCCATCCGGCATGGCTACAAGCTCGGCGTGCGCGCCCCGTTCTTTCACCGGCTGGTACCGGATCTGGTCGCGCAGATGGGTGCAGCCTATCCCGAGCTGGCGCAGGCGCAGGGCCGCGTGGCCGAGGTGCTGCAGGCCGAGGAAACCCGCTTTTTCGAGACCATCGAACACGGCATGTCCATCCTCGATACCGAGCTGGTCGCGCTGCAATCGCGCGCTGTCAAGATCCTCGACGGTGAGCTGGCGTTCAAATTGCACGACACCTACGGCTTTCCCCTCGACCTCACGCAGGACGTCTGCCGCGAACACGGGGTGGAGGTGGACGAAGCCGCGTTCGACGCCGCAATGAACCGACAGCGTGAGCAGGCGCGCGCTGCGGGCAAGTTCAAGATGCAGGCCGCGCTCGACTACACCGGGGACAAGACCCGTTTCGAGGGCTATGACCATCTGCTGGTCAAAGAAGCGCGGGTGGTGGCGCTGTATGTCGATGGCGCTTCGGTGCCGGCCATGCAGACCGGGCAGAGCGGCGTGGTCGTGCTCGATCGCACACCGTTTTACGCCGAGTCCGGCGGTCAGGTCGGCGACAGCGGCGTGCTGTTCGAGGGCGACTCCTGCGCGCTGCGCTTTGTGGTGCACGACACGCAGAAAGTGCAGGCCGAGGTGTTTGGTCATCACGGCACGCTGGAGTCGGGCACGCTCAAGGTCGGCGAAGTGGTGGCCGCGCAGGTGGACGCCGCGCGCCGTCAGGCTGTGATGCGCAACCACAGCGCGACCCACCTCATGCACAAGGCGCTTCGTGTCGTGCTTGGCGAGCATGTGCAGCAAAAGGGTTCGCTGGTCGATGCCGACAAGACCCGCTTTGACTTTGCACATGACGCGCCGATGAGCGACGACGAGATCCGCCGCGTGGAGCAGATGGTCAACGAGCAGATCCTGCGCAACCAGCCCACCGAGGCGCGGGTCATGCCGATCGATCAGGCCAGGAATCTGGGCGCGATGATGCTGTTCAACGAGAAATACGGCGACAGCGTGCGGGTGCTCGACATCGGCAACTCGCGCGAGCTGTGCGGCGGCACGCATGTGGCGCGCACCGGCGACATCGGGCTGTTCAAGATCGTGTTCGAGGGGGGCGTGGCTGCGGGCATTCGCCGGGTCGAGGCGGTCACCGGGCTGAATGCACTGCGTTTCGTACAACAGCAAGACGCGCTGCTGCACAAGCTGGCGCGCACGCTCAAGGCGCCGGCAGAGGAATCGGTTGCCAAGGTGGAACAACTGCTGGAACAGCAGCGCCAGCTCGAACGCGAAATGGCCCAGCTCAAGGCGCAGCAGGCTGCAGCACAAGGCGATGCGCTGCTGTCGCAGGCCATCGACATCGCGGGCACCAAGGTGCTGCTCGCCCGTGTGGATGGTCTGGATGCCAAGGGTTTGCGCGAGGCGGTCGATCGCATCAAGTCCAGGCTCAAGACCGCGGTGGTGCTGCTGGCCAGTGCCGAGGACGGCAAGGTGCAGCTCGCTGCCGGGGTGAGCGCAGACCGCACCGGCAGCATCAGGGCGGGCGATCTGGTCAGCGCCGCGGCGCAGGCCGTGGGCGGCAAGGGCGGTGGTCGGCCGGACTTCGCCATGGCCGGCGGCACCCAGCCCGCGCAGATCGACGCGGCGCTGGCGCAGGCGCACAGTCTGCTGCGGCAGCGTCTGGGCGCCTGAACCAAGGCGGGCCCGCGCGATGGACCTGCAAGGCCGCTCGATCCTGCTCGCCGTCACCGGCGGGGTGGCGGCGTACAAGGCGGCCGAACTGTGTCGGCTGCTGGTCAAGGAAGGCGCCCAGGTGCAGGTGGTGTTGAGCGCATCAGCCAGCCGCTTCGTCGGCGCTGCCACCTTCCAGGCGCTGTCGGGTAGGCCGGTGTACACCGATTTGTGGGATGCGCGCGTGCCCAACGCTATGGCGCACATCGAGCTGGCGCGCGCGGCCGATCTCATCGTGGTCGCACCGGCCACCGCGCATACCCTGGCGCGTGCGGCGCAGGGCCTTGCCGACGATCTGCTGTCCACCTTGCTGCTCGCTGCGGGCAAGCCGGTGCTGTTCGCCCCGGCGATGAACCGCGAAATGTGGTGGCATCCGGCCACGCAGCGCAATGTCGCCACCCTGCGCGCCGACGGCGCGCGCATCTGTGGCCCGGCATCCGGCGAGCAAGCCTGCGGCGACGTGGGCGAAGGTCGGCTGGTCGAGCCGGCAGACCTGCTGCAGGACATTGTCGCCGCACTCATGCCGCAAAGCCTGCGAGGCCGCACTGTACTGGTGACCGCCGGGCCGACTTTCGAGCCGATCGACCCGGTGCGCGGCCTGACCAACCGCTCCAGCGGCAAGATGGGCTATGCCGTGGCGCGCGCCGCGCGCGAAGCGGGCGCGCAGGTGCTGCTGGTCAGCGGTCCGACTGCGCTGCCCACGCCGTTCGGCGTGCAGCGCATCGACGTGGAAACCGCGCAGCAGATGTTCGACGCGGTCATGGCGCAGGTCGCGCAGGCGCAAGTGTTCATCGCCACCGCCGCGGTGGCCGACTGGCGGCCCGCACAGGTCGCGCCGCACAAGCAGAAAAAATCCCCGGGCGCGCAGCCGCCCACGATCGCGCTGCAGACCAACCCCGACATCCTCTCCAGCGTGGCTGCGCTGCCGCAGCCGCCATATTGCGTGGGTTTTGCCGCCGAGAGCGAAGACCTGATCGCGCATGCCGCAGCCAAGCGCGCGCGCAAGAAGGTGCCGCTGCTGGTGGGCAATCTGGGCCCCGATACCTTCGGCCGGGACGACAACGCGCTGATGCTGTTTGACGCCATCGGGCATCACCCGCTGGGCGCAGGCCGCAAGATCGACCTGGCGCGCAAGCTGATCGCCGAGATCGCGCAGCGGCTCTGCGCTGCGGACAACCCGCTGCAGACACCGCCTGCGGCATGAGAGGACTCTGCGGCTCCCGTTTGCGCAAAAGGATGCAATCATGACGACCATCGCTGTCCGCCTGCTCGATGCGCGCCTGCGCGACCAGCTTCCCGCTTATGCGAGCCCGGGCAGCGCCGGCATGGATTTGCGCGCCTGCATCGATGCGCCGCTGGTGCTGCAGCCTGGGCAGGCCGAGCTCATTCCCACGGGGCTGGCGATGCACATCGCTGACCCCAAACTGTGCGCCATGCTGTTGCCGCGCTCCGGCCTAGGCCACAAGCACGGCGTGGTGCTGGGTAATCTGGTCGGGCTGATCGATTCCGACTACCAAGGCCCGCTGATGGTGAGCTGCTGGAACCGCGGCACCCAGCCCTACACCGTGCAGCCGATGGAGCGCATCGCGCAGATGGTCATCGTCCCGGTGGTGCAGGCAAGCTGGCAGGTGGTGGACGATTTTGCCGCCACTACGCGCGGCAGCGGCGGCTTCGGATCGACCGGCGCGCACTGAACACGCACGCGGAGCACCAATATGGCAAGACGCTGGGCCAAGCTGCTGGTGCGCAAGTTCGAGGCGATGCAGCACAATCGCTGGCTGCGGCCGTTCACCCGGCACATCGGTCATCCGGCGCTGTGGAGCCTGAACCGCCGCAGCGTTGCGCTGGCGGTTGCTGCGGGGATGATTGGCGGGCTGATTCCCGGGCCGTTCCAGATGCTCACCGCAGGCGCGTTGGCGATGCTGATGCGCTGCAATGTGCCAATCGCGCTGGTGGTCACGCTCTACAGCAACCCGGTCACCATCGTGCCGCTGTATCTGCTGGCGTACAAGCTGGGCACGTCGGTGAGTCCGTCACACAGGTTGCAACCCCTGAGCGCGCCGCCGGATTTCGACTGGCTGCACCTGTGGGATTCGACCGTGGCGCTGGCGCAGTGGGCCTGGAACCTGGGCACGCCACTGTTCGTCGGCGTGCCGCTGCTGGCGCTGATTCTGGCGCTTTGCGGCTATCTCGTCACCCGTCTAGGCTGGAGCCTGCATCTGCGCCTGGAATGGCGTGCGCGCAAGCAGGCCAGAAAGCAGCGCGAACTCGCGCAGGACGATACGCGCTGAAACGGGCCTATTTGTCGCCCGCAAGGAACAGCCCAGCATCGGCGCTGTCGAGCAGGGCGCTTCTGGCCTCGATTTCGTCCGGGTCGGGCTCGCGCACGTCGAGCACCGTGTATTCGATGCGCAGCGCCAATCCGGCCAGGGGATGGTTGCCGTCGAGCAGCACCTTGTCGTCGTGGATCTCGGTCACGGTGTAGAACACATCGGCCTGGCCGGGCGAGCAGCCCTCGGGCAACTGCTCGAACAGCATGCCCTCCTCCAGATCGGGCGGGAACAGCTTGCGGTCTTCGACCAGCAGCAGATCGGGTTCGTAGTCGCCGAAGGCGTCTTCGGGCTGCAGGTAGATGTCGCCCTTGTCGCCGGGCCCCTTGCCGATCATCTGCTCGGCCATGCGCGGCAGCAGATCGTCGCCGCCGACGAAAAAGTCGTCGCCTTCGAGATTTTGGTCGATCAACTCGCCTTGCGAGTCCGTCATGCGCCAGGACAGGGTGGCGACAAGGCCTTCGGTGATTTTCATGGGTATGCTCGCAGGGGTTCGGAAAGGGGAATCACTCGGCTCAGAGCGGAACAGTTCACCACATTGAAACATGACCAGCATGTCAATTGCACACATCGATTGGGGGCATTTCACCGTTGCGCGCTTTTTGCGCGAAGTCTGGCAGCGCAAGCCCCTGCTGCTGCGCCAGGCGTTTGCTGGCTTCACCCCGCTGCTCAGCCGGGCCCAGCTGTTTGCGCTGGCCGGGCGGGAGGAGGTCGAATCGCGCCTGCTGCAACGCCACGGGCGGCGCTGGCAGCTCGAGCATGGTCCGTTCTCGCGCCGGCAGCTTCCCCCGGTTGAGCAGCGCAACTGGACCCTTCTGGTGCAGGGGGTGAACCTGCATGTGGACGCGGCCAGCGCGTTGTTGTCGCGATTTCGCTTCATCCCGGATGCGCGCCTGGACGATCTGATGATCTCCTGGGCCAGCGACGGTGGCGGGGTCGGGCCGCATCAGGATGCCTATGACGTGTTTTTGCTGCAGGCCGCCGGCCGCAGGCGCTGGCGCATCGGCCCCGTGACCGACCCGACCTTGCAGCCGCGCAAGCCGGTCAAGCTGCTGGCGCATTTCACCCCGGAGGAGGACATGATCCTCGAACCCGGCGACATGCTCTACCTGCCGCCTGGCTGGGGGCACGACGGCATTGCCGTGGGCGGCGATTGCATGACCTATTCCATCGGCTTTCGGGCGCCGCCGCAGGGCGAACTGCTCAGGGAAGTGCTTTGGCAACTGGCAGAAACGCAGCCCGATGGGCCGATCTATGTCGATCCGCCGCTGCGGCAAGGCGCCGCCCCGGCCTTGCTGCCGCCCGAGATGGTGACATTCGCCGCGCAGGCGTTTGCCCGGCTCAAGCCCGACGCCGCCCTGTTCGAGTCGGTGCTGGGCAGCCATCTCACCACGCCAAAGCCGCAGGTTTGGTTCGACAGCGCCGATCAGAGTGCGGCCAGCCTGCGGCGCAGCTGCCGGCAACACGGCTGCCGGCTGGACCGACGCAGTCGCATGCTCTACACCGCAAACGCGGTGTTCTTCAACGGCGAAGCCGTACCGGCGGAACTGGCATCTTCCAACCTGCTGCGCCGTCTGGCCGATCGCCAACGGCTTGGCGCCGAAGAGATCGCGCAGGCGAGCAGAGCCGAGCTTGCCGCGCTGGTCCAGTGGTGCCAGCTGGGATGGCTGCAGCCCGGTGAGCGGGCCGAGCCTGCGCCGCCTGCGCGCCGAGGACGACATGCGGATTGAGCCGTCGCCTGGCACCGCACCGGACGCGCCGTTTGACACGCGCAGCCAAGCACATGCCGCGATGCTTGCGCTTGTGTGCGATCAAAGCCCGGTCATGTCATGGTTCAGCGCCGATTTTTCCGCCTGGCCTTTGCAGCAATCGCGATTCATCCGGCAACTGCAACAGTGGGGCTTGCGCGACCCCAGGCGGCCGGCCGCACTGCGCATGCTGGCGATCGACTGGAGCGACGTGCGCCAGAATCAGGCACGCTTTTCGGCCTGGCGTCGCGACTTTTCCCACCGGATCGAGTGCCGGCAGCTTGCCCAGAGGCAAGCGCAGGGGCTCGAGGAAATGCTCTGGACTCCGCAGGCCGCGCTCTACGCCCACACTGCCACCTGGATGTCGGGCGAATGGGTGCGCAGCCCCACGCGGCTACAGGCCTTGTACCAGCGGTTCGAACAGGCCTGGCAGCAGGCAACGCCTGCCTTTCCTGCGACGACCCTGGGATTGTGACAAATAAACCACAGTTGACTTTTGCTGCGCCGATTTGCAACACGGGGATTACCCGAAGCCCCCTTATACTATGTGGTGAGCTTGATATGCAAACCGGATCTGGTTGCAGTTAGGTTCGATCAGGACGGTAAGGAATTTTTTCGGGCTCCGCCCATTTGACTGACGCTTAGAGGAAAGTAATGAAAAAGTCCATTCTGCTGGCATCGATGATCGCCGCTCTCGCCCTGGCCGCTTGCGGCAAGAAGGAAGAAGCTGCTCCCGCCGCTTCGGCACCTGCTGCTGCCTCGGCTCCTGCCGCTCCCGCTGCGGCTTCGGCTCCCGCCGCTCCTGCTGCGGCTTCGGCTCCTGCTGCGGCTTCGGCTCCTGCTGCGGCTTCGGCCCCGGCTGCCCCGGCGTCTGGCGCCAGCGCTGCCAAGAAGTAATCTGCGCTTTGCAGATGCAAAAAAGCCGACGCGAGTCGGCTTTTTTGTTGCCCATCTGCCAGTCGGCGCGAAACCGGCGCAGCGAAGTTTCAGAGGTTGTGAATTTTTCTGCTGCGCGGCCCGCTGGCCGTAAAGCGCGGTGCTCGGGTCTGGTCGATCTGTCTCGACCCTGCGCGCCGTGCACCTGGGCGGCAGGCCGCTCGCGACGGCATCTTCAAACTTCTCACTGAATCTGCTGCTGCAGGATCTGCAGGATCTTGCGTGCGTCGTCGGTCTGCAGCGGTTTGCCGTCGGCTGACTGCACCGACACCAGGGTTTGCGTGCCGGAGGACTGCAGGGCAATGCGGTAGTCGGCCGGCTTGGGTTCGGATTGTTTCTTGCCGAACAATCTGCCGAAAAATCCGGTGCTGTCCTGCGCGGCCTTGAGCGCCTCTTCGGCGCTGATATAGCGCACATCGAACTGGCCTGCGGCGCGGTTGCGGTCGAGCACGGTAAAGCCCGCGGTATTGATCGCTAGGCTGACCTTGCGCCAGGCGTTGTCGAACCCTTCCTGCAACTCCAGCGCCAGGCCGTTGTCGATCAGCTTGGCCGGCACCGGCGGCGCGAGCTGCTGTGGCTGCGCCAGCCTTTGCTTGGCTGCTTCCTCGTTCATGCCCAGAGACACCATCAGCTTGCGCAGGAAAATGGTGTCCAGTCCTGGGTCGGGCGTGGCGGGCTCCCAGGCGGTGGTCGACTTGTCGTTGGAGTTGTAGACCTCCTTCATGGTCTGGTGGGTGATGTAGATCTGCGTACCCTTGCCGTCTGGCGTGCGTTCGAACACGGTGCGGAAGCGGTCGCGCGTGCCGGTGTCGTACAGGCTGTCGAATACCTTGCCCAAGTATTTGCGAATGAAGTCCTGCGGCAGCTTGGCGCGGTTTTCCGCCCAGTCGGTTTCCATCACCCCGGTGGCCGGGTCGGCCTGGGTCAGATAGAAGCCGTTTTCCTGCCAGAAGGACTTGACCTTGTCCCACAGCTGGTCGGGCGGGGCATTCACCACCAGCCAGCGCTGCCCGCCGGCCTGTTCGATGTGCATGCCCGGAAACTGCGGCAGCACTGCATTGGTTTTGGCCATCTGCTCGGCGGTCTGCACGCCGCGTTCATAGGCCATTGCACTGACAGGAGCATTCGGACTGCCGGGAATGACATAGCGCTCCTGTCGGGCAAGCTGGGTCAGATCGGGTGGCACTTCGAGCGGATTGCCTTGCTTGGCACTTTCGTAGTCGACGCTCTTGCTTTGCACCACAGTGCTCAGCGAGGAACAGCCGCCCAGGAAACCCGCGGCGCCCAGAAGCAGGGCCAGGGCGCTCAGTCGCCAGGATGTGGAAGGATTCATACGCAAGAGGTTTCGTGTGGTCGGGGTTCAGCAGACGATGGGCAGGCCCAGGGCCTGCATCGCGGCGCGCAGGGAGGCCAGATGCACCGGCTGCAGCGGGGTCAGGGGCAGGCGTAGACCGGCGTCGATGCGGCCCATCAGACGCAGCGCCTCCTTCACTGGAATAGGGTTGGGCTCGCTGAACAGCGCCTGGTTGAGGTCGATCAGTGCAAAGTGCAGCTCGCGCGCCAGTGCGGCGTTGCCAGCCATTGCCGCAGTGCACAGGTCGTGCATGTGGCGCGGCACCACGTTGGCGGTCACGCTGATGTTGCCATGGCCGCCCAGCAGCATCAGCGCCACGGCGGTCGGGTCATCGCCGGAGTAGATGGAAAACCCTTCGGGCGCGCGTCTGATGAGCTGCGCGGCGCGATCGATGTTGCCGGTTGCTTCCTTGATGCCCATGATGCCGGGCACCTGCGCCAGCCGCAGCGCGGTGTCCACGCTCATATCGGCGACGGTGCGGCCCGGCACGTTGTAGAGCACCACCGGGATGTCGATCGCTGCGGCGATGGCGCTGAAATGCGCCACCATGCCCTCCTGCGTGGGCCGGTTGTAATACGGCACGACGCTGAGCACGCAGTCGGCGCCGACTTCCTGGCAGCGCTGCGACAGTTCGATGGCCTCGCGGGTGGAGTTGGCCCCGGCCCCGGCCATCACCGGCACCCGCCCGGCCGCCTGCTCGACCACCACCCGCACGACCTCGATGTGCTCGTCGACCGGAAGGGTGGGCGACTCGCCCGTGGTACCGACCGGGCTGATGCAGTCCGTGCCTTGTTCGATGTGCCAGTCGACCAGCTTGCGCAGGGCGGCGAAGTCCACGCTGCCGTCAGGATGCATGGGTGTCACCAGCGCGACGATGCTGCCGCGGATGACCGGGGTGGGGGAGGACATTGTTCTGCGAGTGCTGCGATTCAGATCGGCAGATTGTATCGGTCTGCCGCGCTGGCGCCTGCGGCCTCGCGCACTGCGGCGATGCGCTGTACATAGGCCGGCTGCGGCGCGGGCACGAAACCGTCTTCATAGGCCAGCACGCGCAGCGTCGGCCGCACCGCGTCGAGCAGTTCGCCGGGGCGCAGCAGAAAATCAGGATTCGACGGCTTGCCCAGGCTGGCCTGGCCGAGGCCGAAGGTTTCGTAAAGCAGCACGCCGCCCGGCGCCACCGCCTGCACGATCCGCGGCAGCAGCGCGCGCCAGAGGTAGTTGGTCACGATCACTGCGTCGAAAGTCTGCCGTGCATACGGCCAGGGGCCGGATTCCAGATCGGCCACCTGCACTTGCGCAATATCGCGCAGCGGGGCCAGCGCCTGGGCGTTGCGGTCCACGGCGAACAGCGAAAAGCCGCGTTGATGAAGCCAGCGCACATGGCGCCCGCTGCCGCAGGCCACGTCGAGCACGCTGCCGCCCGGGCGCAGCAGGTGCGCATGGCGGACGATCCAGGTAGAGGGTGCGGGCAGGTCATGCAGGTCCATGGGACTGCATCCTAGGGCTTATCGATCCGGCATGCAGCGGTTTGCGCTGCATCCTTGCAACCTGTCCCATCCCATGGTGGGGCATGACTGCTGCGATATGGGAGTGGGAGGTTAGGCTTTGGCGACGGCCTCGGGACTCGGCGTGCCAAATCGATCACGGCGGACGGGCAAGGCAAAATGCAAACACGATTCTTCCACTTCGATCCTGATCGCATGTCCACCAATCCCACCATTCTCGTCACCGGCGGTGCCGGGTACATCGGCTCGCACACCTGTGTGGCGCTGATCGAGGCGGGCTATACCCCGCTGGTCTATGACAATCTGTGCAACAGTAGCGCCGAGTCACTGGTGCGGGTGGGGCGCATCACCGGCCAGCGCCCGGCGCTGGTGCAGGCCGACATTCGCGACGCGGCGCGGCTCGACGCGGTGTTTGCGCAGCAGCGCATCGACGCGGTGATCCATTTCGCCGGGCTCAAGGCCGTCGGCGAGTCGGTGGACAAACCGCTGCTGTATTACGACAACAATGTCGGCGGCACGGTCACGCTGCTGCAGGCGATGCAGCGCGCAGGCGTGCGCAACATCATCTTTTCTTCCTCGGCCACGGTGTACGGCGACCCGGCTTCGGTGCCGATCCGCGAGGATTTTCCGCTCAGCGCGACCAACCCCTACGGCCGCAGCAAACTGATCATCGAGGAAATCCTCGCCGATCTGCACCGCGCCGAGCCGCACTGGCGCATTGCCCGGCTGCGCTACTTCAACCCGGTAGGCGCGCACGAAAGCGGGCTGATTGGCGAAGACCCGCGCGGTATCCCGAACAACCTCATGCCATACATCACGCAGGTGGCGGTCGGCCGCCTGGACAAGCTGCGCGTGTTCGGCGGCGACTGGCCCACGGTCGACGGCAGCGGTGTGCGCGACTACATCCATGTGATGGATCTGGCCGAAGGGCATGTGGCCGCGCTGCGCCGGCTGCTCGCGCATCCCGGCATGTTGACCGTCAACCTCGGCACCGGGCAGGGCTATTCAGTGCTGCAGATGGTGCGGGCGTTCAGCGACAGTAGCGGCCGCGCGATCCCGTACGAGATCGTCGCACGTCGCCCCGGCGACATCGCCGCGTGCTGGGCCGACCCGGCGCTGGCGCGCGAACTACTCGGCTGGAGCGCCAGGCGGGGGCTGGCGCAGATGTGCGCCGACGCTTGGCGCTGGCAGCAGAACAACCCGCAGGGCTACGGCGGCTGAAGGCGCAGCGGGCCGCCGCCTTGCGTGCACGTGCATGCCCGCGACGCGGCCGACTGCCGAGCGCATGCGATCATTCGCGCATGGAACGTCTGCGTCTATGGCTGGACTTGATCCGTTGGGATAAGCCGGTCGGCTCTCTCTTGCTGCTCTGGCCGAGCCTGTCGGCGCTGTGGATGGCGAGCGACGGCCGCCCGAACTGGTGGCTGGTCGTCGTCTTTACCGCCGGCACCTTTCTGATGCGCTCGGCCGGCTGCGCGGTCAACGACGTGGCCGACCAGGACTTCGACCGCGCCGTGCGCCGCACCGCGCAGCGGCCGGTGACCTCGGGCAAGCTCTCGACCCGCGAGGCGCTCGCCGTCGGCGCGGCGCTGGCGCTGGTGGCGTTCGGCCTGGTGCTCACCACCAATGCGCTGACCATCCAGATGTCGGTCGCCGCGCTGCTGATCGCCATCGCCTACCCGTGGACCAAGCGCTGGCTGGCGTTGCCGCAGGCGTATCTCGGCGTGGCGTTCAGTTTCGGCATCCCGATGGCGTTTGCCGCAGCACGCGGCGAGGTGCCGCTGCTGGCCTGGGTGCTGCTGCTCGGCAATCTGTTCTGGGTGCTGGCGTATGACACCGAGTACGCGATGGTCGACCGCGAGGACGACCTCAAGGTCGGCATCAAGACCTCGGCGATCACCTTCGGCCATGCCGACGTCGCTGCGGTGATGGCCAGCTACGCCGCGTTCATCGCCATCTGGGCCGCGGTGGGCTGGGCGCTGCACCTGGGCTGGCCGTATGTTGTCGGCGTGGCCGGCGCAGCCGCGCAGGCGGGGTATCACTACACCCTGATCCGCGCGCGCGATCCGGTGCGGTGCTTTCGCGCCTTCCGGCTCAATCACTACCTGGGGTTGTCGATCTTCGCCGGGGTGGTCGCGGCGTACGCGCTCAGGCCGTGAGTCGCGCGAGCGCCTCGCGGTAGCGCGCCGCGGTCTGCGCGACGACCTCGGCCGGCAGCGCCGGAGGTGGCGGCTGCTTGTTCCAGCCCGGGACGGTCTCGAGCCAGTCGCGCAGGAACTGCTTGTCGAAGCTCGGCGGCGAGCTGCCCTCGGCCCAGCCATCCACCGGCCAGAAGCGCGAGGAATCGGGGGTGAGCACCTCGTCCATCAGCGTGAGCGTGTCGTGCGCATCGAGGCCGAATTCGAACTTGGTATCGGCGATCAGGATGCCGCGCGCTGCGGCATAGTCGGCGGCGCGCTGGTAGAGGGTGAGGCTGAGATCGCGCACGCGCTCGGCAAGCGCGCTGCCGATCAGTTGCGTCATGCGGTCGAAGCTGATGTTCTCGTCGTGCGCGCCGAGCGCCGCCTTGGTGGCCGGGGTGAAAATCGGCGCGGGCAGCTTGCTCGCGAGCTTGAGCCCCGCGGGGAGCTTGACGCCGCACACCGCGCCGCTGGCCTGATAGTCCTTCCAGCCGGAGCCGGCCAGATACCCGCGCACCACCGCCTCGACCGGCAGCGGCCGCAGGCGCTTGACCACCATCGCGCGGCCGCGCACCTGCGCGCGCTCGTCGGGCGCGACGACGGTCTCGGGATCGACATCGAGCAGATGGTTCGGCACCACGTCGTGCAGCAGCCCGAACCAGAACCGCGCCATGCGGGTGAGGATCTCGCCTTTGCCGGGAATCGGCTCGGCCATGATGACGTCGAACGCCGAGATGCGGTCGGTGGCGACCATCAGCAGCCGGTCACTGCCGACGGCATAGTTCTCGCGTACCTTGCCGCGCGACAGCAGCGGCAGCGAATGCAGGGAGGATTGCAGCAGGGCGGTGGTCATGGGCAGGCACTAGCGCGGAAAAGCCGATTGTAGGAATCCGCGCCCGCAGGGTTGAGTTTTGCCCAGGCGCCGTCCCACAATGTGCCTGCCGCATGTGCGGCGATAACGGAGACTTGACATGGCTGCAAAACGCATCCTGCTGCTGGCAGGCGATTACGCCGAAGACTACGAAACCATGGTGCCGTTCCAGACTCTTATGGCGGTGGGCCATACCGTGCATGCGGTCTGCCCGGACAAGAAGGCCGGCGAGCAGGTGAAAACCGCGATCCACGATTTCGAGGGCGCGCAGACCTATTCCGAAAAGCCCGGCCACAACTTCACGCTCAACGCCACCTTCGACGAGGTCAAGGCCGAGGACTACGACGCGCTGCTGATCCCCGGCGGGCGGGCGCCCGAATACCTGCGGCTCAACCCGCGGGTGCTCGAGATGGTGCGTCACTTTTTCGACGCCGACAAGCCGGTGGCCGCGGTGTGCCACGGCGCGCAGGTACTGGCGGCTGCCGGGGTGCTCAGAGGTCGCCAATGCTCGGCCTACCCGGCCTGCGGCCCGGAGGTGCGCGCAGCTGGCGGCGACTATGCCGACATTGCCGTCGATCAGGCGGTGACGCAGGGCAATCTGGTAACCGCCCCGGCCTGGCCTGCACACCCGGCGTGGCTGGCGCAGTTTCTCAAGCTGCTGGGGACGCAGATCGTGCTGTGAACGCGGTTCGGGTGTGCAAAAAAACGCCGACCTGCGGTCGACGTTTTTGTGTCAGCTCAGCACGGTCATACTCAGACGGCGGCGGTAGCTCTCCACCGTGGGGTCGGTTACCGGCGGCTGCCCCGGCGCGGGCTTGGGCGCGTCTGCCGGGGTCATCAGTTCGAGAATGTTGACATAGGTCTTGCGTGCGCGATCTTCGCTCCAGTTCTTGTCGCGCATCAGAATCTCGAGCAGTTCGTCCAGCGCCTCAGTCCAGCGCTGCGCGGCCATGTGTTGCTGCGCCAGGGCGTAGCGGGCGTCGAAATCACGCTTGTTCGCGGCGATGCGCGCCTGCAGCGTGTCGACCGGGGGCAGGTCGGTCGCAGCCTGCGCAGCCGCCAGCCAGTCGGCCAGGGCCTGGATGCGTGCATCGCCTGCGGCCTTGCCGGCCAGCGGTTCGAATGCGAGCTTGGCGTCCGCGGTGCGACCGTCCTTGAGCAGCAGCTCGACATACGCCTTGCGCGCAGTGTCGTTGGCCGGGTTGGTGGCCAGATCCTGCTGCAGCTTCTCCAGCGTCGGCAGTGCCGGGCCGGCTGGCGTGTCGGCATCGGCGCCTTCCGCGGCATCGGCTTGCGGGGCGGTTTCTGGCAGATGCTTGTCGAGGAAGGCGCGGATCTGCCCCTCCGGCAAGGCGCCGACGAAACCGTCGACCGGCTGGCCGTTCTTGAGCAGCATCACCATCGGAATACTGCGCACACCGAACGCGGCGGCCAGTTCCTGCTCTTCCTCGGTGTTGATCTTCACCAGCTTGAACCGCCCGGCGTACGCGACTTCGAGCTTTTCGAGAATCGGACCGAGCGCGCGGCACGGGCCGCACCACGGCGCCCACAGGTCGACCAGCACGGGGACGGTGTTCGAGGCTTCGATGACTTCGGTTTCGAAATTGGCGACGGTGACATCAATCATGTTGGGCTCCGGAAAACAAGGCAGATAAGGACGTTCGGCGCCATACCAAGGGGGGTATCGTGGCGCGCGACAAGCGGTTGAGGTGGAGCATAACGGCAGAGCATGCCCGGACGCTTCTTAAAATCGACCGCTGATCGAACGGCACAGGAGAGGGCAGATGACCGCAGTCGGCGTGGTGATGGGGTCGCAAAGCGACTGGGAGGTGATGCGCCACGCGGCGGACATGCTCACGCTTTTCGGGGTGGCGCACGAATGCCGGGTGGTCTCGGCGCACCGCATGCCCGACGACCTGTACGCCTACGCCGAGCAGGCGCAGGCCCGGGGTCTGCGCGCCATCATTGCCGGGGCGGGTGGCGCGGCGCATCTGCCGGGCATGCTCGCGGCCAAAACTTTGGTTCCGGTGCTCGGTGTGCCGGTGCCGAGCAAATACCTGCGCGGCGAGGATTCGCTGCTGTCCATCGTGCAGATGCCCAAGGGCATTCCAGTGGCCACGTTTGCCATCGGCGAGGCCGGGGCGGCGAACGCCGCGCTGTTTGCCGTGGCCATGTTCGCGGCGCACGACCCGGATCTGCGCGATCGGCTCGACGCCTTTCGCGCCGAGCAGACCGCCGCGGCGCGGGCGATGCGGGTGGGCAACACGGCATGAGCACGCCGGCGACCTTCATCGCGCCCGGCGCCACGCTGGGCGTGCTCGGCGGCGGGCAATTGGGGCGCATGTTTGCGCAGGCGGCGCAGAGCGCGGGCTACGGCGTGGCGGTGCTCGAGGCGGACGAGGCCGCGCCCGCGGCGCAGGTCACCGGCATCCATCTGGCCGCGCGCTATGACGATCCGCTGGCGCTCGAACAGCTCGCCCGCGACTGCGCCGCGGTGACCGTGGAGTTCGAGAACATCCCGGTGCAGTCGATGCACTGGCTGCAGTCGCACGTGCCGCTCGCACCCGCGCCACAGGCCGTGGCGGTGTGCCAGGACCGGGTGCAGGAAAAGGCGCTGTTCCAGCGGCTGGGCGTGCCCTGCGCGCCGCATGCGGTGCTGACAGCGGGCAGCGACGCCGGCGTAATCGACTCCGGTCTGTTTCCGGGCATTCTCAAGACCGCGCGGCTGGGCTACGACGGCAAGGGGCAGCTGACGGTGCACAGCGCAGCCGACCTGCCCGCGGCCTGGGCCGCGCTGGGCGGGGTGGACTGTGTGCTGGAGAAAAAGCTCGATCTGGCGTTTGAACTGTCGGTGGTGCTGGCGCGCGGCCGCGACGGCAGCGTGGTGCAGTTCGCGCCGCAGCAGAACCTGCACCGCAACGGTATTTTATTCGCCAGTTTTTCGCCCGGGCCACAGGTTACACCGGACATCGCGCAGGCGGCGCAGCATGCCGCGGGCCGTGTGGCGCAGGGGCTGGATTACGTGGGTGTGCTGTGCGTGGAATTTTTCGTGCTGCGCGACGGCCGACTGCTGACCAACGAAATCGCGCCGCGTCCGCACAACTCCGGCCATCACACCATCGATTCCTGCACTGTGTCGCAGTTCGAGCTGCAGTGGCGCGCGCTGGTGAACGCGCCACTCCTGCCGCCGCGGCAGCACAGCGCTGCGGTCATGCTCAACCTGCTCGGCGATCTGTGGTTCGATGCCGCGGGCCGGCAGCGCGAGCCGGACTGGGCTGCGGTGCTCGCCCAAGCCGGCGCGCATCTGCACCTCTACGGCAAGCACGCCCCACGTCCTGGCCGCAAGATGGGGCATCTCACCTGCACCGCAGAAACCGAGGCCGAGGCACGCCGCATCGCGCTGCACCTGTGCGGCGTGCTGGGGTTGGAGCCGTTCTGATAAAAATGGCGCAAGTGAACACCGACGCCCAGGTGCGTCCCCGCGAGATCATCGAAGCGGTTCGGCGGCTGGAGGCGGGCGAACTCGTCGGCCTGCCGACCGAGACGGTCTACGGCCTGGCTGCAGACGCCGACAATCCCGAGGCGGTGGCCAAAATCTACGCGGCCAAGGGTCGGCCGGCAGACCATCCGGTGATCGTGCATCTGCACCGCGACGCCGACCTGTTGCGCTGGGCCTCCGAGGTGCCGCAGGCCGCGCGCCGGCTCGCCGCTGCGTTCTGGCCCGGGCCGCTCACGCTGATCCTGCCGCGCCGGCGCGGCGTGGCCGAAGCTTGCGCCGGGGGGCAGGACACCATCGGCCTGCGCTGTCCCGCCCATCCGGTCGCGCAGGCGGTGCTGGCGATTTTCAAGGGCGGGCAAGGCGGGCTGGCAGCCCCCTCGGCCAACCGCTTCGGCCGCATCAGCCCGACCACCGCGGCGCATGTGCACGCCGAACTCGGTGACGATCTGCTGGTGCTCGACGGGGGCGCTTGCGCCCTGGGCATCGAAAGCAGCATCGTCGACTGCACCGCGCAGCCGGCGCGCTTGTTGCGCCCGGGTCTGCTGCAGGCCATCGAGCTGGCTACAGTGCTGGGGATCGCGCCCGACCAATTGCTGCGCGCAGCCGATGACGCGCCGCGGGTCGCCGGAGCGCTGCCCGCGCATTACGCGCCGCGCACCCCGCTGCTGCTGCGTTCGTGGGAGCAAATCTGCAGCGCGTTGCAGCGGGCTCACGCCACGCCAGCGCGCATCGGTGTGCTCGCGCGGCAGGCGCCCCCGGCGGGGCAGACCGCGCTGTGGGTGCAGATGCCAGACGATCCGGCAGCGTATGCGCAAGGGCTGTATGCACAGCTGCGGGCGCTCGATCAGGCTGGACTCGACCAGATCTGGGTCGAAGCCCTGCCGCCAGCGCCCTCCTGGCTGGCGCTGCGCGACCGTCTGGGCCGCGCGGCGCGGGGTTCCGGCGCGGCAGGGGCGTGAGGGCCGCGCTGCACCGCACATGCGTTGCTGCAGTGAAAACCGGCATCCCCGCGTTAACCCGCACTTGTGAGGCGATTTTCCCTCGGCTATGCTGAAGCGAACGGTCGTTCTTTTTTGGGGCCGGCCAGCCTGTGGCTTAGCAGGCCGTTGAAAAACGTCGCGAGGATGGCCAGATGCAAGGCGCACGGCGCGCAGCGACCGAGACATATCAAATAGATAGGCGAGGGAGCGAGCACCGTGCAACGCCGCAGATGGCCCACCGCAGTAGTTTTTCAACGGCCTGTTAGCAGGCGCGTCACAACGTTCGAGGAGATGTTCATGCACAAACGTGTCTGGATTGTGCTGGCGCTGGCCAGTGCGCTGGGTTTGGCCGGTTGCGGCGGGGGAGGCAACCCCTCGCCGCCCACACTGGCGACGGTCAGCAGTGTCAATGCCAAGAGCACCGCGCCGAACACGCCGCCCAACGGAGGATTCAAGCAGGTCGTTGTATTCGGCGACAGTCTGTCGGATGATGGGGCATACACCCTGGCGGCCTTGAGTGTCTACGGCCCCGGCACGGCCGCAAACATTCCGTTTACCGGCCTGCCGTACCCCGCCGGCGGCCAATTCACCGTCAACGGCGCGCCCACCGGCAACTGGACCAATGTCCTGGCCAAGAGCCTGAACCTGAGCCTGACACCCAACTTGATCGGCTATGGCACGCAATATTTTGGCGCGACCGGGGTGACGACCACCCCGGCATATTGCGCCTTTAGCGCCCCGCCGTCATCCGGTCTGGCCAACTGCACTAACTTCGCCCAGGGCGGCTCCCGGGTCAGCGACGCCAACGGCATCGGCCACAGCGGCGGTGCGCTCACCCTGCCGGTGACCCAGCAGGTACAGAACTACCTCACCCAGTTCGGCGGAAGTTTCAACGGCAACCAGCTGGTGACCGTGCTGGCAGGGAACAACGATATTCTCGCCGCGCTGGCGACTGTGAGCGCCTCGGTGACCCAGGCGGTGACCCAGGCCGTGACCAGTGCGCTGCAGCAGAACCCTAACCTCACGCAGGCACAGCTTGCTGCCATCTCTGCCTCGGCGCAGCAAAATGCCACGACCGCGGCAGTGACCAAAGCGCAGCAAACCATCGCGCAGACCGCCGATGCCCTGGCGGCCCAGGTCAACCTCATCACCAGCAAGGGTGCGAAATATGTGCTGGTCTACACCCTGCCGGATTCGTCGCTGACGCCGTTTGGTCGCGGCCTGCCTTACACCGCGGCCAATCCGCCGCAGAGCCCGCCGTCCGGGTATGTGTGCGACAACACCGTGACCTCGACACCGTGCTACCTGCTGTCCAACCTGGTGCAACTGTTCAACCAGCGCTTGCTCAACGACCTGCAAGGCCAGCCGGTCAAGGTGCTCGACGGCTACAGCCTGCTCAACCAGGAAATCACCAACCCCGCGCAGTTCGGCTTCACCAACGTCACCACCCCGTGGTGCAACCCGGCAACCACCAGCTCCCTGCTGTGCAATGTGAACACACCCTACACCGTCGCAGGCGCAAGCGCGGCCAATCTGGGCAGCTGGTTGTTTGCCGACACCCTGCACCCCACGCCCGCCGGCTACCAGGTGATTGCAAACGCTACCCTGCAGGCCATGAAGGGGTTTGGCTGGATTTCGCAATAAGCGCACAGGAGATCCGAGATGACCACACTGCACCGCACCGCGCTTGCCAGCGCACTGGCTCTGGGCTGCCTGGCCTTGCCTGCCGCAGCGCATGCCGACGAGTTTCCGAAAAACATCATCTACCTTGGCGCCGCCTATCTGAACAACCACTCCAGCCTGCCTGATCTGAGCGGCTACAACACGCCGCCCAACCTCAACCTCGCGGTGGGCAATGCCACCACCCTGGGTCTGGGCTATGTGCGCAATCTGCCGGGGCCGTGGAGCTTCGAACTCGCGCTTGGCTACCCGCCCCGGGTGCGCACCTACGCCGAAGGCAGCGGTTGGGGGAGGTTGGCGCGAGTGGGTCTGACCGATGTCGATGTCTACTCGCCCACCGCTTTCATCAACTATCACATCCGCGGCAAGGAGGCGACCTGGGATCCCTTTGTCGGCCTGGGGCTGAACTACACCTGGTTTCGCAACACCAAGGCACTGCCGCCGTTGACCAATCTGCAGGGGCCGACCGACATCCATCTGTCGAGCGACTGGGCGCTCGCCGCTCACGCCGGCATGATCTACCGCTTCAACTCGCGCTGGTCGGTGGTGGGCACCATCGCCTATGCCGATGTGCGCAGCGACCTGACCTCGACCTCGTACACCCCAGATCGTTCGGTCATCACCAGCCAGGCAAAGACCACGATCAAATTCAACCCGGTGATCTATACCCTGGCGATCGGCTATAGTTTTTGAACGCCCGCAACCCGCAGTCCACAGGGGAGCTTCGGCTCCCCTTTTTTGCCGTCGCCCTGTGCCCGACATCTGTTTTTTTGACCAGTCGTGCTACAGTGCCGCCATCCGTCGCTCATCGCCTCGCATCATGGAACAGGGAAAAACCGTTGTGAATCCGGAAAAAGCCAAGGCGCTTGCCGCCGCGCTGTCGCAGATCGAAAAGCAGTTTGGCAAGGGCACCATCATGCGCATGGACGACGGCGAGGCGCAGCGCGACATTCAGGTGGTGTCCACCGGCTCGCTGGGTCTGGACATTGCGCTGGGTGTGGGCGGCTTGCCGCGCGGCCGGGTGGTGGAAATCTACGGGCCCGAGTCGTCGGGCAAGACCACGCTGACCCTTCAGGTCATCGCCGAAATGCAAAAGCTCGGCGGCACCTGCGCGTTCATCGACGCCGAACATGCGCTAGACGTGCAATATGCTTCCAAGCTCGGTGTGAACCTGCCCGATCTGCTGATCTCGCAGCCGGACACCGGCGAGCAGGCGCTGGAAATCGTCGATGCGCTGGTGCGCTCCGGCTCGGTGGACATGATCGTGGTCGATTCTGTCGCCGCGCTCACGCCCAAGGCCGAGATCGAGGGCGAGATGGGAGACGCGCTGCCCGGACTGCAGGCGCGACTGATGAGCCAGGCCTTGCGCAAGCTCACTGCCAATATCAAACGCACCAACTGCCTGGTGATTTTCATCAACCAGATCCGCATGAAAATCGGCGTGATGTTCGGCAACCCGGAAACCACCACCGGCGGCAACGCGCTCAAGTTCTACTCCTCGGTGCGGCTGGACATCCGTCGCGTCGGCTCGATCAAAAAGGGTGAGGAGGTCATCGGCTCCGAGACCAAGGTCAAGGTGGTCAAGAACAAGGTCGCACCGCCGTTCAAGCAGGCCGAATTCGACATTCTCTACGGCGAAGGTGTGTCGCGCGAGGGCGAGATCATCGACCTGGGCGTCCTGGCCAAAGTGGTCGAAAAGTCCGGCGCCTGGTACGCATACAACGGCGAGAAGATTGGCCAGGGCAAGGACAATGCGCGGGAATTTCTCAAGGCCAATCCCGAGGTCGCGCGCGAGATCGAGAACAAGATCCGCGTCAATCTGGGGGTGCCGCAGGCCAACGAAACCCTGGCCGCCAGCACGGCGGACGACATGCAGGACTGACGCGCGGTGCGGCAGAGCCCGGCCGGCGTATTGCGCCATGCCCATGCCCCGCCCGCAACCTTCGCTGCGCGCTCGCGCGCTGCGCTATCTGGCGCAGCGCGAGTACAGCCGCCTCGAACTGCGCCGCAAGTTGGCACGCGACTGCGACCAGCCGGAGACGATCGACGCGCTGCTCGACGAGCTGGAGCGGGCCCGCTTGCTCAGCAGCGAGCGGTTTGCCCAGTCACTGATCCACAGACGCCGGCAGCGCTACGGCAATCTGCGCATCGCGCAGGAACTCGGCAGTCATGGTCTGGACGCTGAAACTGCCGCGGCGGCATTGCAGGCGATGGCGGGCGACGAGCTGGCGCGGGCGCAGGCCGCCTGGGCACGCAAATTCCACGCCCTGCCAAGGGATGTCGCCGAGCGGGCGCGCCAAGCGCGCTTTCTCACCCAGCGCGGCTTCAGCAGTGACACGGTGCGCGCCGTGCTGCGCGGTGTGGCGGCTCCTGAGGATGAGCTAGACGTCGATGCCTGATTTGCTGCAGCGCAGCGCGCTTGCTACACTGATTCTTGCGCCATATCAAAAAAACTCCGTTTCATGCGCGAACTCTCTGCCGATTCCCCTGCGCCTATCCGCCGTCTCGTTCACCGCCGCAGCATCGAGATCGAGTGCTATGCACGCGACGACGGGCTGTGGGATCTGCAGGCGCAACTGCGCGATGTGAAAACCCGCGACATGACCCTGTCCGAGCAGTTGCGACCCGCGGGAACTCCGGTACATGACCTGTTGCTGGTGGTGACCATCGACAGCGCGCTCGACATCGTTGCTGCGCGCTCGCACACTCTGGCCAGTCCCTATGCGACCTGCGGCGATCACGAGGATGCCTATCAGCGGCTGGTTGGCCTCAATCTGCTGCGCGGCTTCCGTGCCGCGGTGCGCGAGCGCCTCGGCGGCGTGCTCGGCTGCACCCATCTCACCGAACTGACGCAGGTGCTGCCGACCGCGGCCATTCAGGGCTTGGCCGGGATGGTGCAGATCTCACTCCCACTGAACGAACCAGATCGCCCGCCGCAGATGCCCTATCAGCTCAACCGTTGCCACGCTCTGCGGCTCGACGGCCAGGCGGTTGCCCGGTTCTATCCACGATGGGCGCAGTCCGCGGCGCCGCAGCGCGCCACAGGCAAAATCCCCATTCCCCAAATCGAGGACGAGACGACATGAAAATCCACGAATATCAGGCCAAGCAACTGTTGCGCGAACACGGCGTGCCGGTGCCTCGCGGCAAGCCGGCGTTCACGCTCGACGAGGCCGTGGCCGTTGCGCAGGAGCTCGGCGGGCCGGTGTGGGTGGTCAAGGCGCAGATTCATGCCGGAGGGCGCGGCAAGGGCGGCGGCGTCAAGCTCGCGCGTTCGCTCGACGAAGTGCGGCAGCTCGCCGGACAGATTCTGGGCATGCAGCTGATCACCCATCAAACCGGGCCGCAGGGGCAGAAGGTGCGGCGGCTGCTGATCGAGGACGGCGCCGACATTCGCAAGGAGTATTACGTCGCCGTGCTCACCGACCGCGCGACGCAGAAGGTCGCCGTCATGGCCTCGAGCGAGGGCGGCATGGACATCGAGGACGTCGCCGCGAAGACGCCGGAGAAAATCCTCAAGGTGTTCGTCGATCCGCTCATCGGGCTGCAGGACGTGCAGGCGCAGGAACTGGCCGCCGGCATCGGCATCCCGCTGGCCTCGCAGCCGCAGGCGGTCGAAGTGTTCAAGCGGCTCTACCAGTGCTACATGGACACCGATGCCTCTCTGGTCGAGATCAACCCGCTGATTTTGGAAGGCAACGGCGGCATCAAGGCGCTGGATGCCAAATTCAATATCGACGACAACGCGCTGTTGCGTCACCCCGACATCGAGGCGCTGCGCGATCTGGACGAGGAGGACCCGGCCGAGGTCGAGGCGCACAAGTATGACCTCGCCTACATCCAGCTCGACGGCAATATCGGCTGCCTGGTCAACGGCGCCGGGCTGGCGATGGCAACGATGGACACGATCAAGCTGTTCGGCGGCGAGCCTGCCAACTTTCTGGACGTAGGCGGTGGCGCCACCACCGAGAAAGTGACCGAGGCGTTCAAGATCATGCTGCGCAACCCGCATGTCAAGGCGATCCTGGTCAACATCTTCGGCGGGATCATGCGCTGCGACACCATCGCCGAAGGCGTGATCGCCGCCAGCCGGGCGGTGGGACTGAAGGTGCCGCTGGTGGTGCGCATGAAGGGCACCAACGAGGACATCGGCCGCAAAATGCTGGCCGATTCCGGGCTGCCCATCATCAGTGCCGACACCATGGGCGAGGCGGCGCAGGCCGCAGTTCGCGCTGCGCAGTCCTGAGCCGTACTCCCACAGAACACGAGGACAACATGGCCATCCTGATCGACAAAAACACCAAAGTCATCACCCAGGGCATCACCGGCAAGACTGGACAGTTTCACACCCGCATGTGCTGCGACTACGCCAACGGCAAGAACTGCTTCGTCGCCGGTGTGAACCCGAAAAAGGCCGGCGAGGATTTCGAGGGCATTCCGATCTACGGCACCGTGGCCGAAGCCAAAGCGGCCACCGGGGCGACCGTGTCGGTGATCTATGTGCCCCCGGCAGGCGCAGCCGACGCGATCTGGGAGGCGGTGCAGGCCGATCTCGATCTGGTCGTCTGCATCACCGAGGGCATTCCGGTCAAGGACATGCTGCTGGTGCGCAACCGCATGAAGGCCAAGGAAGCCGCTGGCGGAAAAAAGACCCTGCTGCTCGGGCCGAACTGCCCCGGGCTGATCACGCCCGACGAGATCAAGATCGGCATCATGCCCGGTCACATCCACCGCAAGGGGCGCATCGGCATCGTCTCGCGCTCGGGCACGCTGACTTATGAGGCCGTCGCGCAGGTCACCGAACTGGGGCTCGGGCAGAGCAGCGCAGTGGGCATCGGCGGCGATCCGATCAACGGCCTCAAACACATCGACATCATGCAGGCCTTCAATGACGACCCCGACACCGACGCGGTGATCATGATCGGCGAGATCGGTGGCTCCGACGAAGCCGATGCCGCGCTGTGGTGCAAGGAGCACATGAAAAAGCCGGTGGTCGGTTTCATCGCCGGAGTCACCGCCCCGCCGGGCAAGCGCATGGGGCATGCCGGCGCGCTGATCTCCGGCGGGGCCGACACCGCAGAAGCCAAACTGGCCATCATGGAGGCCTGCGGCTTTGCGGTCACGCGCAACCCGTCCGAAATGGGCAAGCTGCTCAAGCAAGTGCTGCGCAGTTGATTTGCCGTTTTGGCGTTTGGGGCGGGACGCGCCAAGGTTCCCTGGCGCGCACCTGCCAGGCGCGCTGAGCATGCGGCCCTCCCGCACTGTGTGGGGGAGGCGGGGCGGGCACGCGGGGGCAACGCGCGCATGCAGGGCGTGCGCAGGCGCAAACGCTATGATGTGCGGCCAGTCCCGATGGGACCGTAGATCGACCTTTCGGGGCAGCCACAGGCATGGAGCACTATTTCACCGTCGAGTTTCTGTCGGCCATTGGGCAGATCGTCCTGATCGACATTCTTCTCGGCGGCGACAACGCCGTGGTCATTGCGCTGGCCACGCGCAAGCTCCCGCCGCACCAGCGCAGGCTTGGCATTCTGTGGGGCACGGCCGGTGCCATCGGGCTGCGTGTGGTGCTGATCTTTTTTGCATTGACTCTGCTCAAACTGCCGCTGCTCAAAATCGTCGGCGCCCTGTTGCTGCTGTGGATCGGGGTCAAGTTGCTGGCGCCGCAGGACGAAGAGGGGCATGCCGACGTGCAGGCGGCGGATCGGCTGTGGGTCGCGGTCAAGACGGTCATCGTCGCCGACTTTGTGATGAGCCTGGACAATGTGATCGCCATCGCCGGGGCGGCGCAGAATGCCGGGGAGCAGCACTCACTTGCGCTGGTGGGGTTCGGCCTGCTGCTGAGCGTGCCCATCATCGTCTGGGGCAGTCAGGTCGTGATCCATTTGATGCAGCGCTTTGCCGTGATCATCACCCTGGGCGCGATGCTGTTGGGCTGGATCGCTGGCGGATTGATCGTGTCCGATCCGCTGACCGAGCGCTGGGTCGAGAACCTGCCACTGGCGCAATATGCCGAAAAAATCGCCGGGCTGGCGGGTGCGCTCGTCGTCTGGCTTGCCGCCAGGCTGGTCTACCGTCGGGCACCCACCTGAGCAGGCGGCAGGTTGAACCACATGCCCATGACAGCGCCGTTGCTGCGATACGACATGCTCAGCCTGACCCATCCGGGCCGGGTGCGCGAACACAATGAGGACGCGGTCGCCTTCGATGCGCTGGCGCAGGTGGCGGTACTGGCCGACGGCATGGGCGGCTATGCGGCCGGCGAGGTGGCCAGCGGCATGGCCACGGCGCAGATCTGCGCCCGCATCGCCCGCCTCAAGGCAGACTATCCCAGGCTGACCGCGCTGGATCTGTCCGTCGAGCTGCGTGCTGCCGTCCGGCAGGTCAATGGTGACATCCTGCGCGCTGCGCGCAGCAACCCGCAGTTTTCCGGCATGGGGGCCACGCTGGTGGCGGTAGCGTTCACCGGCAATGTGGCGGTCGTCGCCCATGCCGGCGATTCGCGCGCCTACCTGCTGCGGCAGGACCAGCTGCGCCTGCTCACGCGCGATCACTCGGCGCTGCAGGAGCAGATCGACATGGGCTTGATCCTGCCAGAGGATGCGCAACGCATCGGCGGCAAGAACCTAGTCACCCGCGCACTCGGCGTCGACGCCCAGCTCGAGCCGGATGTGGCGATGCATCCCATGATGGCGGGGGACATGCTGCTGCTGTGCTCGGACGGCTTGAACGATATGTTGTCTGATGCAAGAATCGAAACAGTGTTGCGGCAACACACTGGGCAACCCGCAGCGGCGGCGCGCCAGCTCATCGAGCAGGCCAACGCGGCCGGGGGGCGTGACAATGTCTCGGTGATCATGGTGACTGCCCGCAACCCGGGTTGATGCTCGTCTGCTCTCACCGATTCGACTGTTTTTTCAAACGGATTGCACATCGTGGCCAAACTCGTGATCACCCTAGATGGCAAGGTTTTGAAAGAGGTCGTGCTCAGCAAGGACCGCACCACGCTCGGCCGGCGTCCGTACAACGATGTGGTCATCGACAACCTCGCGGTCAGTGGCGAGCATGCCGTGCTGCTGCGCGAGACCGGGCCCGAAGGGGAGAGCTACACCATCCAGGATCTGGGCAGCACCAATGGCACTTACCTGAACGGCGCACCGATCAAGTCCAGCCCGTTTCGCGAGGGCGACACGGTCGACATCGGCAAATACAGCCTGCGGCTGCTGTCGGACACGCGGCAGACCAGTTTCGGCCCGTCGCGCTTTGGCGCACAGACTGGATTTGGCAGTTCCCGTTTCGGCAATTCGCGTTTCGGCAACTCAGGCTTTGCCGACTCGCGCAGCCGCGCCAGCGACGCCAATCGCAGCTACAAGATCAAGGTGCTCACCGGAGAGGCTGCCGGGCGAGAAATCCTGCTGAGCAAGGAACAGACCACATTCGGCCAGCGCGGCGTGCTGGTGGTCAGCGTGGTGCACAAGCCGCGCGGGTATGAGCTAGTGCAGGTCGAGGGCGAAAAGCGCGCGCAGGTCAACGGCGTGTCGCTGGGGCTAATGCCGGTGCTGCTGCGCTCCGGGGACGTGATCAACCTCACCGGCGTGCAACTGCAGTTCCTCCAGGCCTGAAGTGGCGCCTCGCGTCGGGGCAACGCGGGCGCAGCAAAGCGCGTGAACTGGCCCTGCATGCCTTTGGCTGCAGCGATTTCGCCGCAGCCACTGCCACGAGTCGCTCAGCGCGGCACACGCATGACCTTGAGCATATTGGTGCCACCCGCAGTGCCGATGGGCTCACCGCAGGTAATGGCGTAGCTGTCGCCAGAGGCGACCGCCTTTTTCTCGATCAGCTTGGCCTCGGCCTGGTTGAGCAGGCTGTCGCGATCTGACTCGGAGGTGCTGAAGCTCATCAGCATCGGGCGCACGTTGCGATACAGCGCCATGCGGCGCACCGAGCTTTCGCTGCGCGACAGCGCGTAGATCGGCACATTGACGCGGTGACGGCTCATCCACAGCGCGGTCGAGCCCGATTCGGTCAGCGCAGCGATGGCCTTGCAGCCCAGGTGATGCGCGGTGAACAGCGCGGCCATGGCGATCGACTGGTCGATGCGGGTGAACTGCTTGTCCACGAAGTCGTGCTCGAGCTTGACTTCCTCGTAGGTTTCCGCCGCCTCGCAGATACTGGCCATGGCCTCCACGGTTTCGACCGGATACTTGCCTGCGGCGGTTTCGGCGGAAAGCATGACCGCATCGGTGCCGTCGAGCACCGCGTTGGCCACGTCGGACACTTCGGCGCGGGTGGGCACGGCGTTGACGATCATCGACTCCATCATCTGCGTGGCGGTGATGACCACGCGGTCCATCTCGCGCGCCATGCGGATCATGCGCTTTTGCAGCGCAGGCACTGCGGCGTTGCCGACTTCCACCGCCAGATCGCCGCGCGCCACCATGATGCCGTCGGAGGCGCGCAGGATTTCCGGCAGTGCCGGAATGGCCTCGACGCGTTCGATCTTGGCGATCAGCGCCGGCTTGTGGCCGAACGGCTCGCCCGCCACGTTGGCGAGTTGCCGTGCGAGTTCCATGTCGGTGGCGTTTTTCGGGAAGGACACGGCAAGATAATCGGCCTGGAACGACATCGCGGTACGGATGTCCTCCATGTCCTTGGCGGTCAGCGCTGGGGCCGAGAGCCCGCCGCCCTGCTTGTTGATGCCCTTGTTGTTCGACAGCTCGCCGCCGATGGTGACCACGGTGTGGATTTCCGGGCCGCTGACATGCTCGACTGTCAACACGATCAGGCCGTCGTTGAGCAGCAGGCGGTCGCCCGGATGCACGTCGCGCGGCAGGTCTTTGTAGTCCAGACCGCAGCGGGTCTCATCGCCCAGTTCGCAGGTGGCGTCGAGAATGAACTTCTGCCCCGGCTGCAGCATGACCTTGCCATCCTTGAACCGGCCGACGCGGATTTTCGGCCCCTGCAGGTCGGCCATGATGGCCACCGCTTTGCCCAGGCGGTGGGCGGTTTCCCGGATGAGCTGAGCGCGATCGATGTGATCTTGCGCCTTGCCGTGAGAGAAATTGAGCCGCACGACATCGACTCCTGCGGACAGCATGCGTTCGAGAATGTCGGGCGAGGAACTGGCGGGGCCGATGGTGGCAACGATTTTTGTGGCGCGGGACATTGAGATAGGGGGTGGGAGAAGGGAAATCTGAGGATGGGCAGTGCAACACAATCCAGGCAGAATGCGCAATTTGTCGCAGCTTGCGCTCCACAGTGTAGAACGTGCTCTTGACGGTTCCATGCGAAGCACAAGAATCGCAGCAAGCGATTGACACTGCGCAGACCCGTCTGTCATCCAGCGCCCATGAGCAACCCCCTTTCAACCGGAGCGCAATCGGCCCTGTGGCCGCACGACGCACTGTTGCCCGGCCTGGCTGCAGTGCCGGAGGTGCGCAGCCTGCTCGAAGCGGTGGATCTGCCCATCGGCCGGTGGGACGCGCAGGCGCGGCTGACGTTTTTCAATCCGCCTTATCTGGCCTGGGCGCGGCGCACGCCGCAGGAATTGCTCGGCAAGAGCCTGCAGGAGCTTTATGGTGACGATGCCTGGGCTGCGGCCCGGCCGGCGTTCGAGCGGGCCTTTCACGGCGAGCAGGCGCAGTATCTGCGGCTGCTGCGACATATCGACCCGCCGCGCTGGGCGCGGATCCAGGTGTTCCCGGAGCGCAGTAGCGGCGGGCGCATCGACGCGGTCTACACCATCGCCCACGATGTGCACGAAGACATCACCGCGGCGATGGCACTCAGGCGCTCGAACTGGCTACTCGAGCAGGCGCTGGACAACCTGCCCTGGGGTGTGATCGAAAGCGATGCCGGACTGATCATCACCCGCTGGTCGCGTTCGGCCGAGGCCATTCTGGGTTACACCGAGGCCGAATGCCTGGGCACGCATCGTCTGGAAATGGGGGTGCCCGACGAAGAGCGCGCCCGCACCCAAGCGATTTACACACGGCTGCTGTGCGGCGAAATCGACCACTGGGTGGAACAAGCACAGTATGTGCGCAAGGATCGCCGTCGTATCTGGGTGGAGTGGACGCTGTCGGCGCTGCGCGACGAGGGCGGGCAGGTCGTGTCGCTGCTGACCTTCGTGCGCGACATCACCCACCAGGTCGACACCCATGCGCGCCTGCTGCACCACGCCGAGCGCGACGCGCTGACCGGCGTGCTCAGCCGCCGCGCCATCATGGAGCGGCTCAATACCGCGCTGTCGCGCCGCGGACGTGGCGATATGCTGGCGCTGTATTTCATCGACCTGGACGGATTCAAGCAGATCAACGACCGTCTCGGCCATGTGCGCGGCGATCGCCTGCTGGCGCAGGTGGCGCATGCCATGCAGGATGTGCTGCGCCGCGACGATGCGATCGGTCGGATGGGGGGCGACGAATTCGTCGTGCTCAGTGCCATAGCCGATCTGGCTGCCGCACAGTCGCTCGCGGCCAAACTGGTCCATGCGTGCGCTGCTGCCGGCTTCGATCTGCTTTCTGGCCTGCGGGTGACCGCCAGCGTGGGCGTTGCCGCCGCCCCGACCCATGCCCGCAGCAGTTTTGACCTGCTGCAAAGAGCGGATGACGCCATGTACGCGGCAAAGAACGGCGGCAAGAACCGCTGGGCCCTGTGCAGCAGTTTTCTTGGGCAACAGTGAATCAGTCCTTGTGATGCTGCGTGCCGCGCAGGGGATTTGTTCGGTGTTGCCGTTGGCCCTAGCCCTGGGGGCGTCTCGCTTGGCTCTGCACGAGTCAGCAGACAACAGGCTGCGATGTCGATTCCTCAAGCGACCCCTTTCTTCAGCTAATTCGTTCGAGGTCTTTCGGCGGTCTGTATGAGCGTCCTGGGCGGCTTTACCAGGTGCGGCTGACCCACGACAGCACCCAGTACGCCAGCATGCCGCTGAGAATGGTGCCCAGAATGCCGCGTCGGGCGAGAAAATAGCCCGCGGCAACCACCGCCGCGCCCAGCTTGACCCACGCCGGCCCCAGCGGGGTGGCCAGCAGCAGCTCGGGGGCGACCACCGCTGCCAGCGCTGCGGCGGGCGCATAGCGCAGTGCCACCTTCACCCGCGCGGGTAGGGGCATGGGGCGGCGCGGCAGCAAGAACATATTGCGGCTCAAGATGGTCACCGCAGTCATTCCGACGACCAAGGCGATCTGCTGCAGCAGGCTCATGGTGCGCACGCTCTCAGGGTTTGCTGCCGCCCAGCGCGCGGCCGGCGGTCGAGGTGAACTGGCGCTGGCTCCATGCATCCCAGACCATGCCGACGATCAGCGCCCCGACGATGGCGGCCACCAGATTGAGCCGCAACGGCAGCCAGAACAGCAGCGCGCTCAACGCCGAAGCGACGACGATGACCGCGGCGATGCCGCGGTCGGCCAGCAGCGACAGCACAATGCCCAGCAGCGCCAGCGTGCCGGCGAAGGCCAGCCCCCAGGCGCCCGGGATGTGCTGCGCAAGCAGGATGCCGGCGATGGACGGCACCTGCCAGGCGATCCAGTTGGCCAATGAGGCGCCGAGAAAGTAGTGCGCCTGCTGCGGATCGCCGTTCGGATGCGGATGGCGGCGGATCATCAGCACCTGGCTGAGATCGCCGATCAGATAGCCGTACACCAGACGGCGCAGCCGCGGCAGATGCTCCAGATACGGCCGCATCTGCGCGCTGAAGACGACAAAGCGCAGATTGACGCAGAACGCAGTCCCCAGGATCAGCCACAGCGGAGCGCCGGCGGCGATGAGCGGCAGCGCCGCCAGCTGCGCACTGCCGGCGAACACGAACAGGCTGATCGCCAAGGCCAGCGGCACACTCAGCCCTGACTTGACCATGGCCACGCCGGTGACCAGACCCCAGGCCGAGATGCCCAGCGACACGGCGCGCATGTCTCGCAGGCCCTCGCGCAATGCGGGCTGGGCGAGCAGGATGCGAAGGCGGACGAGGGTGGACATGACGCAGCGTGTTTGCAATATTTTGCGCCGCATCAAAACAAGTCGGCAAGCACCGCATGACCCGGTGCGCGACATGCCAAGTCTGGGGACAACAGCGGGGCCCCGCGCTCCGCGCCCGTTTCAGCGCGGGGGCTGCACCGCGATGCGGCGCAGCACTGGGGCGTTTTCCAGCGCCTGTAGCAATGGCGTGGTCTGCTTCGCCGACAGCCCCGCTTGCGCTGCCTGCGCCGGAAACTGCGCGGCCAGGCTTGGTGCATACAGCCAGAACGCACTGGCGGTGTAGCGCGCCAGCGCCAGCGCCTGTGCGTCGTGCCCAAGCCGGCTGAGCAGCAGCATGCGGCGGATCAGTAGGTTCGGATCGCCATAGACATGGCTGACGCGATCCACCTCGGCCAGATCGCGCAGCAGTTCGGCGCGGGTCGCGTTCGGGGTGACCTGCAGTGCGGTGGCCTGGGCAAAGCCGATCAGCGGCCGGAAAAACAGATTGTTGCGCTCGGCCTGCTGTATGACCTGCATCGACTGGGCGCGGTCGGCTGAATAGACCGCGTCGGTGACCGTGTAGTCGATTCCGGCCTTGGCCACCAGCAGCAGCGCCAGCGCACCGATGCCCAGCGCGGCCGGGCGGGGCAGGGCCGGCGCGCGCGGTGCAGCGTTTTTGGCGCCCGGGCGCCAGCGGTCCAGTGCACCCATCCATCCGGCGAGAAAGGCAAATACCCACAGGAAGTACAAATACCACATCGGATACTCGACCAGGCTGTGCAGACCGAGGAAGGCCACGCCCATCCATGCGGTCAGCGGCAGCGGTGCGGGGCCGTCGGGGGCGACGCGGCCGTATTGCACCCAACCCCGCGCGCTGCGCCACAGCCAGATCAGCGCCACCGCCAGCACCGGCACCGTGCCCACCAGCCCGGTTTCGGCGAGCAGCTGCAGGATGAGATCGTGGGCATTGTCGATGTTGTCCAGCGGCAGCGGATGCAGCGCGTGGTGGATGGCGGCATGCTGCAGCCCCCAGCCGAGCTGCCCCCAGCCGGTGCCGAACCACGGCAGATGTTCGAACACCTGCCAGGCATTGCGCCAGATCAGTGCGCGGGCGTTGACCGGCTGGTCCAGCTGGCGGGTGACCGCATCGAGAAAGCTGATCCAGCCCAGATGGTCGGCCGTGCGCAGCGCCACCCACCACAGCGCGTACAGCACCGGCACTGCCACCAGCGCCGCCCAGCGCGGGCTGCGCCAGGCGCCACGCACAGCGATCAGCACCAGGATCGACGCCACCACCGCCTGCACCATGCCGGTACGCGAGCCGCAGACCACCAGCGCCCAGCTCATGCCGACGACTGCAGCCCACACGCTGCCTGCGCGCAGCCGCGGCGCCCACCAGGCCAGCCCGGCCAGCCCGAGCGCCACCGCAGTGGCGTAATGGTTGGGCTGGCGCAGATTGCCGAACACCCGCCCGGTGGAGGGGTAGCTGATGATGTCGGTATACAGCGGCAGATGCGCCGCCAGCCAGTTGGTCAGTGCCGGGATTTGCCAGAGCAGAAACTGCAACAGGCCGAACCCGACCTGGAACAAGCCCTGCAGCAGCAGCCCGGCGGCGGCCACGTCCAGCCAGGGGGGGGCGGACGCATCGGCGGCGGTGCTTGGCTGCCGTGCTGCGGCCTGGCCCAGACCGGCGATCAGCGCGGCGCTGAGCAGCACGGCCACGGCGACCGCGCCCTGACTGGGATAGGCCAATTGCCCGCTGACGGTCTGCAGCGCCACCACTGCGGCCAGCCATACAAATCCCCCGGCCGCCAGCCCGAACCGCGGTGTCAGCCCGCTCCACGCGGCGCTGAGAAACACTGCGGCCCACAGCGTTGCGGCCAACAGAGTGGTGCCCATTTTCGCGACCACGCCCGGATCGAAGGGCCAGAGCAGCGGTAGCGCCATTGCCAGACCGAGCAGACCGAGCGCGAGTTGTTCTGAAAGCGGCGAACCCGCCTGCGCGGGCCGGTTGGGGTGGGAGTCGGGAGCGGTCAGCGGCATGACGCGATTATCGGTGCAGCCTCGGGCGATCGACCCTGCGCGCCGTGCGCATGGGCAGCAGGCTGCTCATGACCCGATGCTTCACAACGTTTCACTGGGGCAGGGTCTTGTCGATTTGCTTGTGCTGCGCCAGCTCCTGTTCGAGCGCGCGCAGCCGGGCGTCGATGATCGAGGCCTCGAAATAGTCCGCACCCGGCGTGCGTTGCGCGATGCGCAGTTGTTCGATCGCTGCCTCGGTCTTGCCCTGCAGCGCGTAGACCTCGGCCGTGGCGCGATGCTGCGCGGCAAACGCACCGGCAGCCGCATCGGCGCGGGCCAGGTCCTGCCACAGGGTGATGTCCTCCGGGTGCGCCACGGTCTGCTCGCGCAGAAACACCCTTGCCGCGGAGATGTCGGGCTGCGCCAGCAGGCAGCGCGCCAGCAGATGCAGCGCCGCGGTGGACTGCGGGAACTCGCGGTGCAGCGCGCGCGCCGACTCCAGCGCCTTCGCCGGCTGGGTGGCCAGCAGCAGCTCGGTCTGCAGCAAATCCAGCGGCAGTCGCTCGGCGGCCGGAGCGTCGCGTGCCGCAGTCTGTGCACGAGCCAGCGCCGCGGCCGCGGCATCCGGTTTGTTCAGACGCTGCAACACCACTGCCTGGCCGTAGGCCCAGGCCACCTGCTGCGCCGGGAAATCGGCCCGCGCGCTGGCGAAGCGGCGTTCTTCGCGCAACAGCGCGTCGTGCGACTGCGGGGTGAGGGCACGGGCGCGGGCGTTCATCAGCCAGAACTGCAGGCTGTGATCCGGCGCAAGGGGTTTGTCGCCGGCGCGCGCCTGCGCATCGGCAATGCGCTCGCTGGTCAGCGGATGAGTCTGCAAAAACGCGAACACATCGGCGTCGTCCAGGCGAGAGAGGCTTTGCAACCGCAGCAGCATGCTGGCCATGGCCTGCGGCGGGTAGCCGGATTCGGCCAGTATCTGCTCACCGGTGCGGTCGGCGTCGCGTTCGTTACTGCGCGAAAAGCGCAGCGCATTGTCGATGGCCGCGGCCTGCCCGCCCAGGGCCAGCCCCTGCGCCGCCTGATCCTGTCCCGCGCTGGCGGCCACGATGGCCAGGATCAGCGAACCGATGCTCAGCAGCCGGTCCTTGCCCGCCTGCGCCAGCCGCTGCGCGATATGCCGCTGGGTGATGTGCGACATTTCATGCGCGAATACCGCGGCGAGCTGGTCACGCGACTGCGCATCGATCGCCAGGCCGGTGTGCACCCCGATCCAGCCGCCCGGCAGGGCAAAGGCGTTAAAGCTGCGGTCGCGCAGCAGGAACACGCGAAACCGCTGCGGCGCCTCCAGCTCGGCGCTGCGCCGCGCCGCCGGCGTGAGGCGATCGACGATGGCCTGCAGCTCGTCGCGCAGCAGACTGTCGTGCAGGTAAGCGGGCTCCTGGCGCATTTCGCGCATGATGATCTCGCCCAGACGCTTTTCCTGCACCGCGGAAAAGCTGCCTTGCGCCGGATCGCCCAGAGTGGGCAGGCTGCTGGCGCCACCCGGGTCGCTCAGCGTCGCGTGCTGCGCACCGCCTGCTGCTGGAGCGAGCAGCGCAGCGCCGAGCACACAGCAGATCAGGCGGCGCATGGCACGGGTCAACCCAGCGCCGCGAGTGCGGCCTGCAGTTCCTCGGGTTCATACGCCTGCAGCACGGCTTGCACGAGCGGCGCGAGTTTTTCGGTATCGGCGCGCAGCACCTCCTGCTTGACCGCGAGGATCTGCGCCGGGTGCATGGAAAAACTGCGCAGCCCCATGCCCAGCAACAGCCGGGTGAGGCTGGGATCGCCGGCCATCTCGCCGCACACGCTGATGTCGACCGCGCGGCCCTTCCAGGCGGCAGCCGCGCGGGTCTGCGCGATGATTTGTGCCAGCAGGTTGAGCACTGCGGGGTGCAGCGGGTCGTAGAGATCGGACACGCTCTCGTCGGCGCGGTCGATTGCCAGGGTGTACTGCACCAGATCGTTGGTGCCGATCGACAGGAAGTCGAAATGCCGCAGAAACAGCGGCAAGGCGAGCGCTGCGCCGGGCACCTCGATCATCGCGCCGACCTCCACTGGGCCGAAATTCCTCCCGGCCGCGCCGAGCTCGGCACGGGCCTTGTCGAGCTCTGCATAAATCTGGCGGATTTCGCGGGCGTGCGCCACCATCGGGATCAGCACCTTCAGCGGCCCGAGCGTCGCCGCACGCAGCAGCGCCCGCAGCTGGATGCGGAACATCGCCGGATCGGACAGGCTGTAGCGGATGGCGCGCAGGCCCAGCGCCGGGTTGAGATGGGTGAAGTCGCCATCGCGGTGAACTTCGCTATCGAGCGGTTTGTCCGAGCCGATGTCGATGGTGCGGATGGTCACCGGCTTGCCCTGCATCGCCAGCATCACCCGGCGATACGCCTCGTACTGCTCGTCCTCGTCCGGCAGGTGGCCGCCGCGGTTCATGAACAAGAATTCGGTGCGGAACAAGCCGATGCCCACGGCCCCCGCGTCGAGTGCCGCAACGCAGTCTTCGGGCTGCTCGATATTGGCCAGCAACTCCACCGCCTCGCCGTCCAGCGTGCGTGCCGGGGTGAACTTCAGGCGCTTGAGCCGTTCGCGGGCGAGCTGCGATTCCTGTTGGCGCAGGCGATAGTCTTCGAGGATGACCGCAGACGGATCGACGATGAGCAGGCCGCTGTCGCCGTCGATGATGACCAGGTCGTCCTGCCGGATCAGGCTGCCCGCGATACGCGCGCCCACCACCGCGGGGATGTCCAGACTGCGGGCGACGATGGCGGTATGCGAGGTCTTACCGCCCACGTCGGTGACGAAGCCCTTGAACACCCCGGTCTTGAACTGCAGCATGTCCGCCGGCGCGATGTCATGCGCGATGAGCACCAGATCGCCGTTACCGCTGGCCGAGCGTGCCAGCGCGGCGCTGCCGCGCAGCGCGCGCAGGACCCGTTCGACCACCTGTTCCACGTCGGCGATGCGCTCGCGCAGGTACTCGTCGTCCATCTCCTCGAAATTGCGCGAGATGACGTCGAGCTGTGCGGTCAGCGCCCATTCGGCGTTGTAGCGGCGCTGGCGGATCCAGGCGATGGTGTCCTGCGCCATCTGCCGGTCGTCGAGCAGCATCTTGTGCACATCGATGAACGCGGCCAATTCCGCCGGCGCATCGGGCGGCAGTTCGGCCTTGAGTGTGTCGAGCTCGGCGCGCACCGCGCGGCGCGCGGCCCGCAGCCGTTCGATCTCGGCCTCCTCCGTGCCCGGATCGATGAAATAGTGCGCCACGTCCAGGCGCGCGCTGGCGAGGATGACGGCGCGCCCGATGGCCATGCCGCGGGAAACCGGAATGCCGAACAGTTGAAGAGCCATATCCCGATGGTAGCGGCCGGTGCCCCCCGGGCAGCGCCGCACCGCGCGCGTCACCAATGCACCCCAAACGGGGCGTCGCCAAGGTGCCCTGTTTCGCCTGGCGCATCTGCGCCATCGCGATCAATCCGGGCGCAGCCCGGCGCCCGATTGCAATTGTCGCACCGCCAGGTCGCGCAGCGCGTCGGCCTGCGCCTTGGCGATGGCATGCCCATGCGCTGCCGCCTTGTGCAACCACATCATGGCCAGGTTCTCGTTGCGCTCCACGCCAAGTCCTTGCTGGTAGCACCGGTAGAGCCAGTGCATGGCGTCCGGGTCGTTCTGCTGTGCCGCCTGCTGGAACAGGGCAAACGCACCGTTTGAGATCCCCTCTTTCAAGAGCAGCATGCCCAGATCGTTCTGCGCAGCCGCGTTGCCGTGATCTGCCTCGAGGATCAATTCAGCCAGTTCTGGGTCGGGCGCACGCCCCAGGCGCGACAACACACCGGACAGGCAGACCATTGCCCGTCCAGATGCCTCCGCCCGGCTTTGCAGAACCCCCTCATCGCACCAGCGCTTGAGTGTGCGTTCGCTCTTTCCGAGAACAAGTGCCGCGATGTGCCGTGAACAGAAAGGGTCTGGCTGGGTCATGATGCGCTCCAGAGTGGCGACAGGGCCATTGTGCCTTGCCGCTGCGTCACCCCTCCAGGGGGTGACATCCTGGCCGTGTCATCCCCGCAAGGGATGACATCCCAGCCGTGTCATCCCCTACAGGGGTGACATTTCGCCCGCAATCCATTGGCGCGCGACTTGCTCTATTCCGCTTGCCCCATCGGGGGGATGACGTCAGCCCTGCGACGGCCGGCATCCACCGGGGATTTCTGACGTCGGCCTGTCGTGCCACACCACACTGTTAGGAGAATGCAATGAAAAAACAACTGCAACAAGGCTTCACGCTGATCGAACTGATGATCGTGGTGGCCATTATCGGTATCCTGGCTGCCATCGCCATCCCGGCCTATCAGGACTACACCATCCGCGCCCAGGTGTCGGAAGGCCTGTCGCTGGCTGACGGCGCCAAGACGGCGATTGCGGAGTATTACACGAACCATGGAGCGTACCCGTCGACAAATGCGTCGGCAGGATTGGCTGCTGCCGCTTCCATCACTGGAAACTATGTAACAAGCGTAGACGCGGGTTCGACCCCAGGCGTCATTACTGTAACGTACGGTAATAAAGCCAACACGGCCATCACTGGCAACACCCTCGCACTCTCGGCACTCGCGACGGGTGGCTCGATTGCCTGGACTTGTAAAGCCGGCACTACTAACCCAATTCCCGCAAAGTACCTGCCGTCTTCATGCAGATAATCTGCCCCACCCTGCAAAACCCGCCGCAAGGCGGGTTTTTTGTTCCCATCCCTGACTCTGAATCTCGGTGCTTTCTTCTGCCATGACGCCCCGCAGCACGACCTGGTTTTCTCTTGCCTGTCTCGTCCTGCTGCTGGCGTGGGTGGGGGCGGCGGTGTCGCCGCAGCATTTTTTCCGATCTCGCGCTTCTACCAGGACGGGCTGGCTGCAGCCGTGCTCGTTGCCGGCTTGCGGCAACTGGCGCACCAGCGTACCGTCCATGCGCACCGTTTCGGCATGCGCGAACCGACAGGCACCGCACCAGATCGAGACGCTGAACTGCTCGATCAGTTGCAGCGGCGCATCGCCCCGGTGCGACTTTGGCTCGGACAATCCCCAACCCGCTGCCGCTTCCCGCAACCCCATGCTGTCAAGCATCTGCCTGAACAGGGCCAAACCGCCCCAGACTGTGACCTCCCGGTGGCTGAAACTGACCGAAAACCCTTCCCCCTGTAGCACCGAGCCCGCCATGAAGACCACCTATCTTGCTGATCTACAATGATTTTTTCTGATGGTATCTATGAGCAGGCCGTTGAAAAACGTCGCGAGGATGGCCCACCGCAGGGGTGGATGGCCCACCGCAGGGGTTTTTCAACGGCCTGTTAGAACCGCATTGCCCCGCAACGGCGCACAGCTTGCCTCAAATTCACGAAAATTGGCTCATGGACAATCTGGGGTGAAGCGAGACCTGACCCCCAAGCTTTTTCTTTTGCTCATTCTCGCCCTCGGCCTGCTGGTCTACTGGCCGGGGTTGTCTGGCGGGTATGTGTTCGACGACTTCGGCAACCTGGTGGACAACCCGGCGTTTGCGCAGAGCGCGCTGCAGGCCCACTTCTGGCGCGCCATTTGGAGCGCTAACGCCGGGCCACTGGACCGGCCGCTGTCGATGTTCACCTTTGCGGCGCAGATGGTGTTCAGCGGCATGAATCCCTGGCCGCTGAAACTGGCGAATGTGTTGCTGCATCTGTTCAACGGCTGGCTGGTGTGGCTGCTTTCGGTGCGGGTGCTGGGCTGGCTGGAGCGCCAGGCGCCGCGCCCGTGGCTGGTGGGCGCGTCCACGCTGGCGCTGCTGGCCACTGCCGCCTGGGTGCTGGCGCCAATTCAGCTCACTGCGGTGTTGTATGTGATTCAGCGCGAGGAGGCCCTGGCCTCGGCGTTTGTGCTGCTGGGGCTGCTGGCGTACTGGCACGGCCGCATGCGGCTCATCGCAGGCCGGCGCGGCGCGCTGGCGTGGATTTGGGGCAGCCTGGCGCTGGGCACGTCGGTGGCTGCGCTGGCGAAGGAAACCGGGGTGATGCTGCCGGCCTACGCTTTCGTGCTGGAGTGGGTGGTGTTGCGCGGGGCGCTTGCTGCGCCTGGTGCTGCCGGGCAGGGGCGTTCTGCGGTGAACCCGCTGATTCCTGTCTTCGTGGTGCTGCTGCTCATCCCCGGCGTACTCGGGCTGGCGTGGCTGTTGCCTGGCGCGCTCAACGGCTCGGCTTATGCCGCCCGTCCGTTCACCCTGAGCGAGCGGCTGTTCACCGAAGGCCGGGTGCTGGTGGGCTATCTGCGCTGGATCGTGCTGCCGTCGCCCGATGCGCTCTCGCTCTATCACGACGATATTGCGCTCTCCACCAGCTGGCTGTCGCCGTGGACGACAGCGGCGAGCTGGGTGTTTCTGGCGGCGCTGCTGGGCGCGGCGCTGTGGCTGCGCAGGCGGCTGCCGCTGTTTGCGCTCGGCGTGTTGTGGTGGTTTGCCGGGCAGTCGCTGCTGTCCACCTTCGTGCCGCTGGAGCTGGTGTACGAACACCGCAACTATCTGCCGGACTGGGGGGTGTTTCTGGCGCTGTTTGCGTTGCTGTTCACCTGGAGCCCGCCGGACGCCGAGCGCCGCGCGACGCTGCGCTTGCTCACCGTGGGCGGCGTGTCAGCCCTCATCGCGCTTTACGGCGTGTTCACCGCCATTCGGGCGCAGGTCTGGGGCAACCCGTACCGGCTGGCGTACTTCCAAGCCACCACGCATCCGCAGTCGCCCCGCGCCAGCTACGACCTGGGCCGCATGATGCTCATCACGGCGCAGGGCGTGGACAGCCTGCAGTTCCAGATGGGCATGCAACAGATGGAACAGGGTGCGCTGTTGCCCGGCGCTGATCTACAGCCGCTGCAGGCGCTGGTGTTCATGTCGGCGAAGAACGGCCTGCCGATTCAGCCGCGCTGGTGGGCCGAGATGCGCCGCATCATCGCCACCTCGCCGATGAGCGCGGAAGACGTGGGCGCGCTCTACGGCCTGATCCAGTGCAATATCAACGGCGTGTGCCACTACACCCCGAAAGATGTGCAGCAACTCGGCGAGTTGATCGCCTTTGCGGTGCAGCACAACCCGGGCCGCGCCGATCTCGTCACCCTGCAAGCCAACTGGGCCGCCAACGTCGCGCACGACAACCCGCTGGCTTACCAACTCATGCTGCGCGCCGTGGCGCTTGACCCCGGCAAGTACGACTACTGGAAAAACCTCGTCGTCATGCAAACAGCCGCGGGGCTGTACGGCGATGCTGGCCAAGTGCTGGAACGCATGCGCGAACTCAACCGCTTTGGCATTCACGATGCGGAGATCAGGACGCTGACGCAGGGCTTGGCGCAGAAGATGGCGCAGAAAGCAAGGGCCAGCGGCCAGGCTGAAACGGAAAGTCGCTAACAATGCCCCACAGCGAACCGTCTTCCAGTGCCACCCTGCTCTTTCGCCGCGCGCTGCCGCTCGTGGCGTTGGCGGCATTGCTGGCGGTCGCCTGGCTGGCTTACTGGCCCGGGCGCACCGGACCCTTCCTTTTCGACGATTTTTCCAACCTCGCCTCGCTGGGCGATTACGGCCAGATCGATACCTGGTGGAAGGTGGTGGCCTTTCTCACCTCGGGCTTTGCCGGGCCGACGGGACGGCCGCTGTCGCTCGCCACCTTTCTGCTCGATGCCCGTAACTGGCCCGCGGCGCCCGAGGCGTTCAAGCTCACCAATGTGGCCATCCACCTGCTCAACGGCGTACTGCTCGCGGGTCTGAGCGCGGCGCTTTCGCGGGCGCTGGGTCTGGCGCGGCGGCCTGCAGCCTGGGCAGGCGTGCTGGCTGCAGGGCTGTGGCTGCTTGACCCGTTCTGGGTGAGCACCACGCTGTATGTGGTGCAGCGCATGGCCATGCTTGCCGCCACTTTTGTGTTTGCCGGACTGTGGGGCTACGCGCATGGCCGCTCGCTGTTGGCGCAAGGGCACAGGCGCGCGGGCTATGTGTGGATGAGCGTGTCGCTGGCGCTGGGCACGCTGCTGGCCGTGCTCTCCAAGGAAAACGGCGCACTGCTGCCACTCTTGGCCTGGGTGCTGGAGGCGCTGGTATTCGACCGACGCCACACGGCGCTGGAGCAAGGCGGACGCATATTCCTCGCCTGGCGCTGGGTGTTCATCCGCCTGCCCGCGCTGGCCGTGCTGGGCTATCTCGCCACCTTTCTGCCGGGGTTGTGGACGGGCGCTGCAGCCGGGCGCGACTTCACCCCACTGCAGCGTCTGCTGACCGAGAGTCGCATTGTCTGGACGTATCTGGGCGACATCTGGCTGGCGCGCACCTCCGTCGGCGGCCTGTTCCACGACGACATCGTTCTCTCCACCGGACTGCTGCAGCCGCTGTCCACGCTGTTCGCAGTGCTCGGCATTCTGACGCTCATCGTCTTTGCCGTCCTGTCGCGCTGGGCGCGCAGCCCGGTGGTGGCCGCAGCCGGCGTGGCCGTGGGCTTCTATCTGGCCGGACAAGTGATGGAAAGCACCTGGCTGCAGCTCGAACTCGCGTTCGAACATCGCAACTACCTGCCGGCTGCGCTGATGTTTCTGCCGCTGGCCATCTGGCTGGTGCGCGCCGCGCAAGGCAGCGAGGCGCAAGCCGCGCCGCGCAGGCGCTGGCCCATCTGGTTCGCTATGGCGCTGCTGGCCTTGTTTGCGCTGCAGACCGCGCGCCGCGCCGATGTCTGGGGCAAGCCCTTTGAGCAAGCGCTGGTCTGGGCGCGCGAACACCCGGATTCGCCACGCGCGCAAAACTATCTGGCCAATTTCTGGAGCAATGTCGGCAATCTGCCCGAGGCCGCTCGCCTGCTCGATTGCGCTTTGCGTGAACATCCGCACAGCCTCATTCTGCTGATCAACCGTGTCGGCGTGGCTTGCGCGCAAGGCGAGGCGCCAGACGGCCTGCGCGCAAGTCTGCTGCAGGCGGCCAGCAGCGCCAAACTGGCCGACAACGTCACGCAATACCAGTTCGGTAAATTGCTCGATGGCCTGGATACCTGCACCGTCTTCGGCCCCGGTTTCGGCCAGACCCTCATCACAGCCGCACGGCATAACCCGCAGGCGTCGCAAACCGTCGTGCAGCGCGATCTGCTGCACCGCGACGCCCTATCGGCCCTCGCCGCGGGACGCGCGCAAGCGGCCTATGCGCTCTATCTGCAAGCCCTGCGGCTGCCCGGTCTGCCGGTAGGAGAACGCTTGCGTTTCGCCGCGGAACTCGCCAGCGCCGGGCATCAGCGCGAAGCGCTTGACCTGCTCAATGCGGTGCCGTCACCCCTGGCGCACATTCGCGGCTGGAATATGGCCGCCCTGCATCAGCGCTGGCTGCGGCATGTCGGGTTTTATCAAGACAGCGAGGCGCAACTGCGCAAGGTTCTGACCGAAGAAATTGAGGGGAAGAAATGACTCCATACACACTCTCCGTCATTCTTCCCGCCCGCAACGAAGCAGGCGCGGTTGGCCAGACTGTGGAGCGCATTCGCGCGCTTTATCCCGACGCCGAAATCCTCGTGGTGAACGACGGCTCCACCGACGCCACCGCCACTGTTGCCGCGCAGGCAGGCGCGCGGGTCATCAGCAAGCCCTACGGCATGGGCAACGGCGCTGCCATCAAGACCGGCGCGCGCGCGGCACAAGGTGAGGTGCTGGTGTTCATGGATGCCGACGGCCAGCATGACCCCGCCGACATCCCACGCCTGCTCGCCAAGCTGGACGCGGGCTACGACATGGCCGTAGGCGCGCGCGGTGACGGTTCGCAGGCCAGCGTAGGACGCGGCCTGGCCAACGGCCTGTACAACCGCCTCGCCAGCTGGATGACCAACCACCCCGTGCTCGACCTGACCAGCGGCTTTCGCGCCGTGCGGGCCGACAAGTTCCGCGAATTCATCCACTTGCTGCCCAACGGCTTTTCCTACCCCACCACCAGCACCATGGCGTTTTTCCGCAGCGCCTACCCGGTGGCCTATGTGCCCATCGTGGCGGCGCGGCGCATCGGCAAGAGCCACATCCGCCCGCTGCGCGACGGCGTGCGCTTTCTGCTCATCATTTTCAAGATTGCCACGCTGTATTCGCCGCTGAAACTGTTTGCCCCGGTGGCGGCGGGCTTCTTCCTGCTAGGCCTGGGCAACTATGCCTACACCTTTTCCATTGGCCATCGATTCACCAATATGAGCGCGCTGCTCATGAGTGCTGCGGTCATCGTGTTCCTTATCGGGCTGATCTCGGAGCAGATCACCAACCTGACGTATAAGCGCGAAAGTTGAAGGGCTAAAATCGAGCGAGGGAACCGCTGATCAACTCGCTGCTTTCTGCGCCGCATCGATCATCCGTTGCGTTCATTTCATGATGCGCAAGATTTTTGCGCAATGGCGGTCGATTTGGTGATTTCTGGGCGGTGTTTCTCGAAGTTGTGGGGTTTTCCCCGTTGTTTTGCGTCTTCAGGACGCAGGTGTGCCTTGGGGGACCAACAGTTTTCTTTTGGCCAGCGCCAGATTCACCAGACCGAACAGGCTGTAGCAGGCCGTTGAAAAACGTCGCGAGGATGGCCAGATGCAAGGCGCACGGCGCGCAGCGACCGAGACATATCAAATAGATAGGCGAGGCAGCGAGCACCGCGCAACGCCGCAGATGGCCCACCGCAGTAGTTTTTCAACGGCCTGGTAGAGCTGGGCGGTGTTCTTCGCCAGTCCCTTGTAGCGGGTCTTCTTGTGACCAAACAGATTCTTGAGCACATGAAACGCATGCTCCACCCGGGCACGCACACGGGCCTTGGCCCGCTCCAGCGCCTGCTGGACGATACAGCCATTGCGCCGGAGCTATGGCCTCTGGAACTCTCCAATGTGCTGCGCGCGGCATGCAAGCGCGGTGCCCTTGTGGCGCAGCGGGCGCAGGAAATCAGCGCGGAAATTTGCGTCCTGCCGATCACGATTGACGCAGAGTCGCAGTCGCCCGCGGCACTCCTCGCCCTCGCCCTGCGCTTCGATCTCACCAGCCACGACGCCGCCTACCTGGAACTCGCCCTGCGCCTGCAGTTGCCCATCGCAACGCAAAATGCTGCGCTGATGCAGGCCGCAATGGCCGCAGGCGTGGGCGTGGCGCGCTGAATATGAGCCGCAAGGTCGCGCACAACGCCTTGTGGAATGTTGGCGGGCAACTGGTCACGTTGGGCGTGGGGCTGGTGGCGCTGCCCATCCTGCTGCATGCGCTGGGCGCAGCGCGGCTGGGCGTGTTCACCCTGGCACTGGGGTTGATCGGGTTTTCCGGGCTGTTCGATATGGGTCTGAGCCGCGCGCTCACGCAAACCGTCTCCAGCAGCCTGGGGCTGGGGCGCCCACGCGCACAGGTCGCCGCACTGGTGTGGCGCGTCATCGGCCTGCTCGCGGGCTTTGGCGTGCTGTGGCTGGTGGCGCTGTGGTGGGCCGCGCCGTTACTGGTGGAGCGGCTGTTTTCGCTCAGCGGCGAGATGGCGAGCGAAACCCTTTTCGGCCTGCGCGCGCTGGCGCTGTCCATCCCCTTCGCACTGGCCGCCACCGGGGCGATGGGCACACTGGAGGGCCTGCAACAGTTTCGCCTGCTCAGCCTGTGGCGCATGCCCATGAGCCTGCTGCAGTTCGGCCTGCCAGTGATCGTGGCGCTGATCCGCCCTGACATCGGCTGGGTGATCGCCGCGCTGGCCGCCACGCGCGTGGTGTGGATGGCGCTGTGGCTCACGCAGTTGCAGCGCCTGCTGCCGCCCGAGCCGGGCATCCGCGCCAGCCGCGACGATCTGCGCCATGCGTTGCACTTCGGCGGCTGGCTGTCGGTGAGCAACCTCATCGGCCCGCTGATGGTCTATGCCGACCGCTTTTATCTGGCCAGCCTGTTTCCGCCCGCGACGGTGGCGTATTACACCGTGCCGTTCGACACCGCGTTTCGCGCCGCGTCGTTGCCCCAAACCGCGATGAACGCGCTGTTCCCGGCGCTGGCGGAAACGCAGTCCCGGCCCGAAGCCTCGACACGGCTTTTGGCCCTCGCCATCCGCGCCGTGGTGGTGCTGGTGCTGCCCGCAGTCCTTTTGGTGGCGGTGTTCGCGCATCCCTTGCTGGCACTCTGGCTCAATGCGAGTTTTGCGGGACCGGCCACGCCGGTGCTGCAACTGCTGCTGATCGGCATTTTTCTCAACAGCGCCGCGCATCTGCCCTATGCCCTGCTGCAAGCGCATGGCCGCTCGGACCTGACCGCCAAGCTGCACCTGCTGGAACTGCCGGTGTTCGCCGCGCTGCTGGTTGCGGGTGTGCACTGGTTTGGCATCGCCGGCGCGGCGCTGGCGTGGACGCTGCGCGTGGCGCTGGATACCGCGTTGCTGTACGGCACCGCGTGGAGGCTGCAGCGGCCCTTGCGCATGATGCTGACACGGGGCATCGGCCTGCTGTGCCTGGCGTGCGCGGCGTTCCTGCTGGTGGTGTATGCGCTGCAGAGTCAATTGCAACTCGTGGCGATCGGCATCGTCGTCGCAGCCTGCGTATTTGCGACGCTGCGTTTGCTGCGCCTGACCCGTTTCAATACCCACAAGGAAATCACGCCATGAGCGAAACCCCACGCCCTTGGCCTCAGGCCGATCTCGAAGCCGTGCCGCAGTGCCCGGTGTGCGGCAGCGCCGAGCGCAGCCTGCTCTACAAGGGCCTCACGGATCGCGTGTTCTGCGTGGCCGATGGCGCATGGGATCTGTACCGCTGTGCACACTGCGCCAGTGGCTACCTCGACCCCAGACCGACCGCTGAGAGCATTGGTCGCGCTTATGCCGGCTACTACACGCACGACGCCGAAGATCACCCCATCGTGCGCCGCAAGGGCCGCATCCGCAGCCTTCTGCACGACTTGATCAACGGCTATCAAAACCATCGCTACGGCCTGCAGCGCAGCCCGGCCTTGCCGGTTGGACGCTGGCTGTTGCCGCTGCTGCCATCGCTGCGCACGGCGGCGGATGCCGAGTGCCGCCACCTGCCACCGCTACCTGCTGGCGGTGGGCGCCTGCTCGATGTGGGCTGCGGCAACGGCGGTTTTCTGCTGCTGGCCCGACAAGCCGGATGGCAGGTGGAGGGGCTGGATTTCGACGCGGGCGCGGTGCAGACCGCCCGCTCACGCGGGTTGGAGGTGCATCACGGCGGCATCGAGGTGCTGGATGGGCGCAGCGCCTGCTACGACGTGATTACCCTGTGCCACGTGATCGAGCATGTGCACGACCCTGTTGCCACCTTGCGCCGATTGCATGCGCTGCTTATACCGGGCGGCGTGCTGTGGCTGGACACGCCGAATCTGGCCAGCCTTGGAGCCGTGCGGTTTGGGCCGCATTGGCGCGGCCTAGAAACACCACGCCATCTTTTGTTCACGCCCTCGAGTTTGACGAACAGTCTTGTCACTGCGGGTTTCAGTTCGTTCAAACAGCATTGGCGCGGTATGTCACTTTTCGGTGTGTATGCGCCAAGTGAGGCCATCGCAAATGGAGGAACTGGACTCAACGCCAGCCACCAAGGCCGTCCCCCGCTGCGCGATGTGCTCGCCGAATTGCGCGAAATGGCGCAGCCCGCGCGCCGCGAATTCCTCACTTTCTCGGCGCGCAAGTAAACCGCATGCAGCCATCCGCCAGCAGCAGGGTGTTCGCCGTGGTCGTGGCCTATCTGCCCGACACCGAGGTGCTGCGCGCCCTGCTCGATGCGCTGCTCGCGCAAACCGCGGGCGTGTTCGTGGTGGACAACACGCCCGCCGCGGACCGGCGTGTGGAAGCGCTGTGCGCCGCATTGCCGCAACCCGCACTGCACCTGATTCGCCTGGGCGAGAACCTCGGCATCGCGCGCGCCCTGAACATCGGCATTGACGCCGCGCTCGCCGCAGGCGCCACGCATGTGCTGCTCAGCGACCAAGACAGTCTGCCCGCGCCCGACATGGTGGCGGCGCTGCTGGCCGCCATGGATGATTTGCAGCGCGCCGGGCAGCGCGTCGGGGCCGTCGGCCCCACTTACACCGACCGCCATACCGGCATCACCTTTCCCTTTCAGGCGTACATCCCGGGCAGGTTTTTCTATGGCCACCGCAGACCGGATGCCGCGCATCCCACGGTGGAGGCATTGACGCTGATCACCTCCGGCACCTTGGTTCTTGCCGCTGTGCTGCGCGAAGTGGGGCCGATGCGCGAGGATTTTTTCATCGACCACGTGGACCTCGAATGGAGCCACCGCGTGCGCGCAGCGGGCTACGCGCTGTTCGGCGTGGGCGCGGCGGTGATGTTTCACAGCATGGGCGACCAGGCGTTGCGCGTGTGGTACTTCGGCTGGCGGCAGGAGAGCGCGTACAGCCCGCTGCGGGTGTACTACCGAATTCGCAACTTCGTCGCGCTGTGCCGCCTGCCATTCATCCCCTGGCGCTGGAAGCTGCGCAATGGCTGGTACTGGCTCGGTTTTGTCTATACGCAAACCGTGTTCGGCCAGCAGCGCCTGGCGGCCTTGCGCATGGCCGCGCTTGGCCTGCGGGACGGCCTGCGCGGGCGCATGGGGCCGTGGCGAGGGTAGTGGTTGCGTCGCCTTGGTTTGCGACTATCCAATTTCCGGCGCACCGTGGCGCAGCAGCATGCGCAGTTTGTGCGGCAGCCAGTGAAAGCGGCGCATGAAGCGCCAGCCGGATTGCTTTTGCCGGGCGCGCAAACTGCGTCGCAGTGCGCTGATGTCTTTGCGGTGCCGCCAGAGGCCAGGCAGGATCGTGCCGTAAATACACTTGATCTTGCCGCGACCTGATCCGGCAAGCCACAGAAACGACGCCTCGATCCCCAGCAGCAGCACGTGGATGGGCAGCAGAGCCAGCAGCGCCCAGGCGGGATAGCACAGCAGCATCACAGCTGTCTTGTTGCGCTCGCTCAGGGCGCGGCGGCGCGCGGTGGTTTTGAGCTTGTCATCCATCACTTTGCCGCCGCCCAGGTTCTTGCCGATCCAGTGATCGAAGCCGGGCGCGTCCAGAACGCGCGTGGGGTAGCCAAGCAGTCGTGCGGCCTGACAAAGATAAATGTCCTCGGCGATGGACTCGAACCAGGGCGGAAACCCGCCGACGGCACGCCAGACCTCGCGCGGAATCCAGAGGCAGGCGCCTGTCGCGGTGGCCACTTCGTGCACGCCGGTGGTGAAGATGGGGATCGGGTTCATGAACAGGTCAAACTCGTAACCGCGATCGATCAGGCTGCCGTCGTGCAGCGTGTACTGCGGCAGACCCAGCACCAGCGGGCTGGTTGCCTTATGCGCCTCGCGCAGCAGGGCGTCGAGACTGCCCGGACGCAGCACGGCATCGTTGTTGAGCAGCAGCAGATAGTGCCCGCGTGCGGCTTCCGCCATGCGGTTGTTGCTGATGCAGAAGCCCACGTTGTCGCGGCTTTCGATCACCTGCACATCAGGGAATTCGTGCCGGACCAAAAATACCGAGCCATCGGTGGAAGCGTCATCGTGCAGGAGCACCTCGATTCGGAAATCGCCACTTTGCGCGTAAACCGAATTGAGGCAGTCGCGCAGCATGCTCTCGCCGTTGTAGTTGGCGATGCAGACGCTGATCTGTGGCGGCGTGTCGAGTGCGCGACTCATCGCCCGGTCCTCCATCGATCGTGCAATTCGCGCAATGCCGGACAGAGCCGCTGCGCGATCGCGTGAACCGAGAGCTTTTGCTGGTACAGCGCGTGTCCGCGCGCGCCGATGCGTGACAGCGCGTTGCGCTCGGCGAAAGCCCAGCGCAGTGCTGCAGCAAGCGCATCAGGGTCCGCCTGCGGAACCAACAGGCAGTTTTCTTTGTCGAGCAATCCGATGTCTTCGTCGATCGCGCCGATGACCGTGGCCTTGCCTAGTGCAAGCGCTTGCGAGGTCTTGCTGGTGATGACGCGGCGGCCTTGTGGCGTGCCGCCGAACGGGCCGCCAAGGCAAAGGTCGGCGCGGGGAATCTCCTTATCCACCAATTCATTTAGCGGCACCCAGGCGCGGTGGGTGTATCGCGTGACGTCAAGGCGCTCGCAAAGCTGACGCAGGCGACGTGCCTGCTTTGCACCGCCGCCGATAAAGTCGAAACGGATGGGCAGATCCCGCAACTGCGCAGCGGCAGCTACGATCACATCAACACCATGCAGCGGCAGCATCGAGCCATAAAAAAGCACAGAAAAACTGTCTTCACCAGAACGCTGCTCCTGAACATCAACGCCAATAGACAGTTCTGCCGCCCCAACCGGAAGTGCCAGCAATTTGGAACGAGGCATTCCGAACTGCTGAACATAAAAATCGACATGCTGCTGGGTATCGGTCAACACCAAGTCAGCATTTCGCAAAATGCCGAGTTCCAGCCAACGCATCACAGGCGAGAACAACTGACCGAGGATGCCCGCTTTCTTTTCCTCGCCCAGGGCCGCCGACGGAGACATCAAGGCATCGAAAACAAGCGGTTTCCCCAGCGATAGCCAGCGCAATGGCCAAAATATCTCATGCCCTCGAAAACCGAGCACATAGAGATCTGGCTTATGCCCCTTATTGATGCGCCGCAATGCCGTCCACGTTTCGAGATAGCGTCTCAAACCGATACTATGATTGCGCGCTTCGAATACTTCGATGTCAGGACATTCGCCCATGGCGCGCAAAAGTCCCTGGCTACGGATGTAGTCGGGGGCGCGGTAGGAAACGATATAGGCGACCTTCAAAGCTGGGTGCTTTCAGTGCGTTTAGCAGGCCGTTGAAAAACTACGACGATGTCCCGCGCGTAGTGAACAATGACCATACCTTCTTGAGCGTCTCACGCATGGCAGGGTCTCAAGCGACGATGACGTTCATCCCGGACATCCGGCCTCGCGTATCGACGATCAGCCGAGCCTGTCGCCGCAGCTGGTCGTAGTCGAACGCGTCATGGTCGGTGGCAAGAACCACGCAGTCATAGCTCGCGATTGCATCCGCGGTGAGCGGCACGGACTGCAGATCGAAGTGATAGTCGCGCTTGCGCGGAAAGACGGGCACGTGTGGATCACTGTATGCGACCTCGGCACCCTTGGACTGCAGCAGATGCATGATCTCTACCGCGGGTGACTCGCGCGTGTCGTCGATGTTCTTCTTGTAGGCCAGCCCTAGCACCAGGATCTTGCTGCCCTTGATCGCCAGCCCGCGCTCATTGAGCGCGTCGGCCACCTTTCCCACCACCCAGTGGGGCATGTAGTGATTGATCTCCCCCGCCAGTTCGATGAAGCGCGTGTTCACACCGTATTCGCGCGCTTTCCACGTCAGATAGAAGGGGTCGATCGGGATGCAATGCCCTCCCAGACCCGGCCCGGGGCGATAGGGCACGAAGCCAAAGGGCTTGGTCGATGCCGCATCGATCACTTCATGGATGTTGATGCCCATCTTGTCGGCCACGATCTTCATCTCGTTGACCAGGCCGATGTTGACGCTGCGATGGATGTTCTCCAGCAGCTTGGTCATCTCGGCGACCTTGGTGCTGCTCACAGGGACCAAGGTGGGGATCGCGTGCCGGTAGACGGCTTGACCCAGCTGAAGGCAAGTAGCTGTCATGCCGCCAATGACCTTGGGAATGTCCTGGGTGGCGTAGTACGGATTGCCGGGGTCCTCGCGTTCGGGGCTGAAGACCAGGGCGCAGTTCTGGCCGGGAATCAGGCCACGCGCGCGCAGCCGGGGTGCCAACACTTCTTCCGTCGTGCCGGGCCACGTCGTGCTCTCAAGGCTTACGAGCTGTCCTTCGCGCATGTGCGGCAGCATCGTCTCGACCGTATCGACGATGTAGCTCAGGTCGGGCTCCCGGTAGCGGTTGAGTGGTGTCGGTACGCAGATGATCAAGGCATCGGCCTCTGCGGTGCGGGCAAAGTCGCCGGTCGCCTCGAACCCGCGAGCCCGAGCCTGCTGAATCCGATCCGGGGTGAGCCGCTCGATGTAGCTTTGCCCTGCGATGAGCTTTTGCACCTTGTCCGCATCGATGTCGAAACCGATCACCCGGATGCCCACCTCGGCAAAGCGCAGGGCCAGCGGCAAGCCGACGTAGCCGAGGCCGTAGATACCAACGCAGACGGTCTTGCTGTGGATTCGCTCGCGCAGCGCCTTCAGCGAACTAGGAAATTGAGAAGACATTCTGATATTTTGGTGCGTCAAGATGGAGGCTGGCGTACTTCGTGTTTGAACCGCCCGGACTTTCGTAGAGGCCAGTTGGTTTAACAGGCCGTTGAAAAACTCCTGCGGTGGGCCATCCTCGCGACGTTTTCAACGGCCTGATCAATGATGCGATCCGCGTCAGGCCAGTATCTGCAGCCCGACGGATTGTAGAAAGGGCGCGAGCAGCGTATGCGCGCGGCGAAGCTCGACGACTTTGCCGAGTTGCGTCTGGGCGTCCACCCAGTTCAATAGATCGGTTGCGGCGGCAAAGTCCATGCGTTGGACGGCCTGCAAATCCACGGTCACCATGTCGGCGCGCTGGGCTTGCGTTCTGAGCGTTCGCAAGAAAGAATCGCCTTGGCCCGACAGATTCCCGCTGAGGCGGACGGTGGTCTGTACCAATCCGGCATCGGCATGGCCGGATTGGGTTGCTGCACTGGAAGGCAGGAGGGTGCCGTGCAGGGTGGTCAGTCCCCGCTCCGGAGTGCCGACGCGCTTGAAACGGGGAGGATTCCAGTCCACCGGCGAGCAGGCGCAGGCGATGGAAAGATCCACCGCGAGGTCGACAAAACCCGCCTCATCGCCCACCAGTCGCAACACCTCCAGACGCAGTGTGGCGTCCGCAGACGCCGTCGGGCTCGATTGCAGCCGGGTTGCGGCCAGCAGCATGTCGGCACCAATGAGTTCGAGCTCCACGGGGAGGTCGTTCAGGGTACGCAGCGCATCGGCCAGGCCGGCGCGCAGCGGCTCCGGGATGCCAACGAGTGCGGACCAGTCCAGTAGCAGATGCGTGGGGGACTCTGTGAGGACGCGCTCGAAGGAGCGTAGTTGCAGGATGTCGAACTGTTCCGCAGCGAAAAAGCTCGCGGCATGCTGCCGCGCATTCTGGAGGCTGCCCAGATCGGGGCGCGGCGCTGGGGTCTGCCCGTAGCGCTGTACATACTCGAGAGAGCGGGATTGCAGTTTGTCTGCCTGGTTTGTGGCCCAATAGAAGTCCAGCAGGGCCTGAAAGATTTGCTGCACAGCAGCCGCATCGGTGTTGGTTTGCAGGCCAGTCAGGAGATGAGATTGCGCTTGCGCATCCCGGCCTTCCGCAAAGTCGAAGGCGGCCAGTTCGATGATGGGCGGAATAGGAGGGGCAGTCTGTCCCTGCGGGCTGATCGGCCCGGTCGCCCCGGGCAATGTCGTTTGCAGCCGTGAGGGAGGCAGCAATTGGCTGTTCGCAACGTGCGGCGTGCTGTGGCGTTGCAATTCGGGGCGTAGGGTCGATGCCGCAAAATGCGCATGCGCCAAGCCGCTTTGTTCAAACAAGCCTGCGGGCATGGTGGGGCTGTTCTGCCGTGTCTGCTCGTCCCGGATCTGCCGCTCGATGGCATCGATTTTGTGCAGGGTATGCAGACGCGAAGCGGCGCGCAGCGGGAGAGGGGGCTGGGTGGGTGGAATGGTCAGCCCTTCAAGCACGCCTGCGGATTGGGGCCTGCGGTTGCGCATTTCGCGCCGCAGCACGTCGAACTCGCGGTTGCGGATCAGGACGGCTGCCCGTTCGAGTTTCTGCGCTTTGCGCTGCAGCGCCTTCTCTTTGGCGGCATTGTGCCGATCTCCGGGTTGGAATTGGGTTTGCGACCAATCGGTGGTCGGATGGCGTACGAATAGAAATAGACGTTGCAGAAATGTCGCGCTGGATTTGGTGGCGGGTTTGTTGCTCATTCCCCAGTACGCATTAAATCGGTCGGCCCAAAATCCGCGGGCAGGGTCAGGGCTTCGCGTAATTGATCGGCGTCGTTCGGCGACTGCCGCTTGTGTGCTTTGTCGGCAGAGAGCAGCAGACGGAGTGTGCAGCCGCCGATCTGCAACACATCGTCCGGGAGCAGGAGCGAAGTGTTGATGCGCTTGCCGTTGATCCAGGTGCCATTGGTGCTGCCAAGGTCTTCGATCCACCAGCCAGTTTGGGTCTGTTGCAGCAAGGCATGCACCCCGCTGACGCGCGCATCGGGCAGGACGATGGTGTTGTGGGCGTACCGTCCGATGTGCAGACGAGGCAGCCGCAACTCAATGGCATGACTGGCAGAGTTAGGCAAAAAAACGAGGATTTTGCTCATGGCTTAACGACACGGCGGCGGAGCATATTTGGAAGGCAGGGTCGGCGTTGCATTGGCTGTCACGCCATCTTTCGTGGTCTGTCCGCCAGAAAAACACACCCAGCGCAGACTGCCCGCGCTAGGGGCGGGTTGCAGCACCAGGGTGTATCCATATGATCGATTGGGGTCGAGCAGCTGGTTGTAGGTGATGATGATGGTGCCGCCATAGCCCACAAGCACGTTGATGCTGTAAGTGCCAGATGGCGGCTCGGCGCCATACGCCCGTGTGCAGGCAACGGTTGCCTGGGTACATGTCGGGTCGGTGCTCGGCCAGTCTGAAATAAAACTGCCATGGTTTGCCCAATACTCTGCCACGGCTGTTTTCACCCCTGAGGCCAGATTGATGCCTTCGGTCACGCGGCTGCGCACCACGTAGTCGCGGTACTGGGGAATCGCCACGGCGGCCAGGATGCCGATGATGGCGACGACGATCATCAACTCGATCAAGCTAAAGCCTCGTTCGCCTTGGGTGCTCGGGCTGTTGCGCCTTCTCATGCGCATCATCCAATGTGTTTTCATTTCACCCCCGATTCGGTTTTTTGTCCTTCCACAGTGTGCAAAATCCAGTCCCAGAACGCCGCATGCACCGCGGCGCTGCTGTCACTGAGTTGCAGATCGGCGTCTGCATCGTTTTTGTTCACGGCAGCCATCAGGCACTGGTGAAACCGTGTGTGCGCCTGCACCAACCGTTGGTATTGCGGCGTATCGCCCCATTGACCGGCCTGCTGCGTCAGCCAGATGCCCAGATCGCAGCGTTGCGTGGCCTGGGGATGGAGCAATTCCTGCACTTCGGCCGCATCCATGGTGTGCGCCAGCAGCCTGCGCGCGCATCCGGTGAGAAACCAGCGCCTGGACCGCGCGCTCGGCATCCAGGATTTGGAGCCGACGATCGAATCCGCGCCGGTTGAGCAACCCGGTCAGCGGATCGCGCTCGGTGAGAAATTCCAGTTGCCTGTGCTGCTGTCGGATGGCGGTCACGTCTTGCAACTGCCACAATGCGCCCTGAATTTCGCCGTTGCGCACGAACGGCACGTAATGGCGCAGAAGAGTCCGCCCGTCGCGCAGGTGGATTTCGGCCTGGTCCGGGAGGTCTTGCCGGATCAGAGTCTTGATGCGGCTGAGCTCCGGTTCCGGATCTTCGAGCGTGGGGGCCAGGCGGTCAAAAAAAGCGCGCCACCCCAGGCCGACCAGTTCGGCCGGATGTAGGTGCAATTTGAACAATTCGAGGCAGGCGGGATTGATCTGCGCCACTTGGCCCGCGGCATCGAACACCACGACGCCGCTGGGTAAGTTGCGTACGACGTCCTCCATTGGTGTGGTGATGGAATAGGGGTTGGGAGCGCTCATGGCCGGTCACCGGACGATGATTGAGCGGCTGGATCAATGCAAATGGCGATTTGCAGTCGAGTCCGCCTATCCTAAACAAGTGCAGACAAAAAATTCGCTATCTCCTTTCTCTGGGGTGCACGAAAGTGGGAGTTCGTGATTTATTTCACGCACTGATCGTGGGGCCGGGGCCTTTCACGGTAGCCCGTACGACGGCCACATCCTTGAGCAGGCCACGATCCTGATGCAGGACAGCAGGTCAAAGCCGGCAAGACGCTGCCACTGCGGCCCGCGACCTTCAGGCGCTGGGGTGAACCCTCTGGCGGGGTGGCGCAGGGCGTGTCGTATGCTTGTGTCCGTCACAAAAAAACACGCCTGTTCACACCGTCACACACATCGGGCCATGTCCGGTGTTTTTTGCTCTGCGGGTGCGGTGGGGCAGGCGCCCAATCACGCCACCTCATCACGGAGATCACCATGCAACGTCGTCAAGCCGTCATCACGCTGGGCCTGGCCGCTGCCGGACTGGGTCTGAGCCCGCTGGTTCGCGCACAGCAGCCCATCGTCATCAAATTCAGCCATGTGGTTGCGCCCAACACGCCCAAGGGCCAGGCCGCCGAGTATTTCAAGAAGCTCGCCGAGGAACGCACCAAGGGCCGGGTGAAGATCGAGGTCTACCCCAACAGCCAGCTCTACAAGGACAAGGAAGAGATGGAGGCGCTGCAGCTCGGCTCGGTGCAGATGCTTGCGCCGTCGCTGGCCAAGTTCGGGCCGCTGGGTGTGAAGGAATTCGAGCTGTTCGACCTGCCCTACATTTTTGACAACTACGATGAGCTGCACAAAGTCACCCAGGGCCCGATCGGGCAGAGCCTGCTGAAGAAGCTTGAGTCCAAGGGCGTGCTCGGTTTGGCCTACTGGGACAACGGCTTCAAGGACATGAGCGCCAACAAGCCGTTGCGCAGCCCGGCGGATGCCAAGGGCCTGAAGATGCGTATCCAGTCGAGCAAGATCCTGGACATGCAGATGCGCGCCATCGGCGCGATTCCACAGGTGCTGGCGTTTTCCGAGGTGTACCAGGCGCTGCAGACCGGGGTGGTCGATGGCACCGAAAACCCGCCGTCCAACTTCTACACCCAGAAGTTTTTTGAAGTGCAAAAGGCGCTGACCCAAACCCAGCACGGCTACCTGGGCTACGCGGTGATCGTCAACCAGAAGTTCTGGGAGGGACTGCCGGCCGACATTCGCAAGATTCTCGACCAGTCTATGGTCGAGGCCACCGAATTTGCCAACAAGGTGGCGAAAAAGGACAACGACGATGCGATCGAGGCGGTGCGCAAATCGGGCAAGTGCGAGGTCATTGCCCTCACGCCCGAGCAGCGCCTGGCGTGGAAGAAGGCCATGGTGCCGGTCTACAAGGAGGCCGAGTCGCGCGTACCCAAGGCGCTGATGGACTCGGTGTTCAAGGCCACGGGATTCGATCCCGCCAAGCTATAACAGGCCGTTGAAAAACTACTGCGGTGGGCCATCTGCGGCGTTGCGCGGTGCGCGCTGCCTCGCCTATCTGCCTATCTATTTGATATGTCTCGGTCGCTGCGCGCCGTGCGCCTTGCATCTGGCCATCCTCGCGACGTTTTCAACGGCCTGATAAACCGTCTCAAAACCGCTGCAAAGCCCGTGCCGCCAGGGGCAGGCCCGATCGGCATGGGCTTTTGTCGTTTTGATGTGACCCTTCCTGATCGGATCGCTTCATGTCCGCCTTTTCGCTGTTCAACCGCGTGCTCGATCGCCTGGAAGAAGTGCTGATCGCCACGCTGATGGCCGCTGCCACGCTGCTGATCTTCGTCGCCGTGGTGCACCGCTACATGGCCAGTTTTGCCATTCCCGGGTTGCAGGACTGGCTGCTGTCGCTTAACTTCAGCTGGGCGCAGGAGCTGTGCATCTACATGTTCGTCTGGATGGCCAAGTTCGGTGCGGCCTACGGTGTGCGCACGGGTATTCATGTCGGCGTGGATGTGTTGGTCAACCGCTTGTCGCCTGAGCGACAGAAGCCGGTGATCCTGTTCGGCCTGCTGGCCGGTGCGCTGTTCACCGGCATCGTCGCCGCGATGGGGGCGAACTTCGTCTGGCACGTCAGCCACACCGCGCAGACCTCGCCCGATCTGGAATTGCCGATGTGGTGGGTGTATCTGGCGATTCCGCTGGGCTCGTCCCTGATGTGCTATCGCTTCTTGCAGGTGGCCTGGCGCTTCAACCGCGACGGCGAGCTGCCGCACCACGATCCGGGTGAGGTGGATGGGCTGGATGAACCGCTGGATCTTCCTGCGGGCGTCGACAACATTCACCCGGTGCCGGCAGGAAGGAGGGCCTGATGAGCGCGCTGATCATTTTCGGTCTGCTGCTTGCCCTGATGCTCACGGGCATGCCGATTTCCATCGCTCTCGGGCTGACGGTGCTGACCTTCCTGTTCACCATGACCGAGGTGCCGATCCAGGCGGTCGCGCTCAAGCTGTTCTCGGGGATCGAGAACTTCGAGATCATGGCGATTCCGTTCTTCATTCTGGCCGGCAACTTTCTTACCCACGGCGGGGTGGCGCGGCGCATGATCGCGTTCGCCAGCAGCCTGATCGGACACTGGGCTGGCGGGCTGGGGCTGGCCGGGGTGCTGGCCTGCGCGCTGTTTGCCGCGGTGTCGGGGTCGAGCCCGGCCACCGTGGTGGCCATCGGCTCGATCCTCATGCCGGCCATGGTCAAGGCCGGGTTTCCGCCGCGTTTCGGCGCGGGGGTCATCACCACCTCGGGCGCCTTGGGCATTCTCATTCCGCCGTCGATCGTGATGGTGCTGTATGCCATTTCCACCAATTCCTCGGTCGGTGCGCTGTTCATGGCCGGCGTGGTGCCTGGGCTGATGCTGGCCACCATGCTGGGGGCGACCACCTGGTGGCGTGCCTGGCGCGGCAACTATCCGCGCCAGCCGCGGGCGACCTGGGCGCAGCGCGGCCGGGCGCTGCGCGAGAGCATCTGGGGGCTGATGCTCATTGTCATCGTGCTGGGCGGTATCTACAGCGGCATCTTCACTCCGACCGAGGCGGCGGCGATGAGCGCGGTCTATGCCTTCGTGATTGCCGTGTTCGTCTACAAGGATCTGAAACTGCGCGACGTGCCGCGGGTGCTGCTGGCTTCGGCCAATATGAGCGCGATGCTGCTCTACATCATCACCAACGCGGTGCTGTTCTCGTTTCTGATGACCTCCGAGCACATTCCGCAGAGCATGGCGCAGTGGTTGCTCGGCGCCGGGCTGGGGCCGCTGAGCTTCCTGCTGCTGGTCAATGTGCTGCTTCTGGCGGCCGGCAATGTGATGGAGCCATCGAGCATCGTGCTGATCCTGGCGCCCATCCTGTTTCCGGTGGCGATGCACCTGGGCATCGATCCGATCCACTTCGGCATCATCATGGTGGTCAACATGGAAGTGGGCATGTGCCACCCACCGGTGGGGCTGAACCTGTATGTGGCCAGCGGCATTGCCAAGATGGGCATCACCGAACTGACCATCGCGGTGTGGCCCTGGCTGCTGACCATGCTGGTGTTCCTGGGACTGGTGACCTACATCCCGGCAATCAGCCTGGCGTTTCCGCGCTGGCTGGGCATGGTGCATTGACTTGGCGCGCGGGCGACCCTGCCGCTGATCCCATCCCATCCCGCCAGCGGGGAGGGAGCAAAGACCTCCGGTATCGACTCCTCCCCCACCGCGTGGGGGAGGTTGGGATGGGCGCGCGTTTTTGCCAGTTCGCTCAGGCGGTCTGTTCCTCGTCGGGCTGGCTGCAGGTCCATTTCTCGCCCATGTCCGAGGACAGATAGCCCACCAGCCGAAAGTTGTCTTGCGTAGCAACGTCCGTGCGGGTGCGGTAGATGGCCACGCCGTAGGCACCACGCAGGCGGGCATGTTCGGCCCTGGCCAACGCCTCGACTGCGGTGCGGCTGCCGATGGCGATCACATAGCTGTGCTGCTCGGCTTCGCCATGGTGGAAAGCCTGGGCGAAAAAGATCGGGTTTGCGGCGTTAGACATTTGCACACTCCTAGATCGCAGTCCACAGATAGAGGTAGAAGGTGTTGAGGTCGCTGGCGTTGGTCCCATTGCCATCGAAATTGGTTCTCGCCCCAAGGTACTTGTGATAGGCGGTGTATTGCAAGCCGATCCGCAGGTTTTTCTCGGGATTGGCCCAGCTCTTGCCAAACGGATTCCAGTCGATCTCGAAAATCGCGCCGCTGGTGTTGGGGCTGTTGGTGCGTGAGCCGTAGCCGTTGCCGTAGAACAGTGCGTCAGAGGAGCCGGTGGTGGAGAACAGGCCGAATGTGGCGCCGTAGGTGTTGTCGCGCCAGTAAGACAGGTTCAGATTGGCGGTGTCGAGGGTGTTGCTGCCGTTGCTCGCATTGCCTTGCAGCAGAGCCTGATTCAGATTCTGGCGCTCATGCATGTAGATGGCGTTTGCGGTGATGATGTTCGGGCCGCCGTTGAGGAATTGGTAGGTGGCATCCAGGCCGATGTCGTGATAGTTGTCGGTGGGCAGGCCGGGCAGGCCGCTGGTGTTGATGCGGGCATCGAATCCCAGCAAGCCGGCTTCAAATACGTGCGGGCCGACGGTCTTGGAGTACCACAACCGCCAGTACGGCGCTTCGCCCTGGAGCGAGGCGTTGCCTGCATGCAGCGCATTGGCCCAATAGGTTGAGAGGTTGTGATAGGCCCCGGCCTCCATGTACCAGCTGTTGTCGATCAGGGTATAGGCGGTGGCGCCGATCACGCTCTGGCCCAGGTTGTAGATGATCGGGGACACCGGCGGGCCGCTGTTGCCAAAGGGTGGCGCCATATAGCTGAACTGCCAGGCCGGGGTGGTGTTCCACACGTCCGACAGTGTGGGGTTGTTGTTGAGGCTCATGCCAAACAGACCCCGCACAGTACCCACGGTGTAGGCATGCGCGTAGCGCAGCTCGGTGTTGTCCCAGGCGAGGTTTTGCGAGCCGGGATCGGAATAGGTCGCCTGCCCGAGCATGCCCAGATGGTCGGTGATGCGCCCGGCCAGAAAAATGGAGGCCTGCTGCAGCGCGGTGAAGTTATCGTTGGCGCTGAATCCTGCCGGCGGCGGGCCCATGAAGTTGTTGGCGCCATAGTCCTGCGCCTGGTGGGTGTAAGAGGCCACCAGCATGGCCGACAGCGGAATGTGCTTCTTGCCATCGCTCAGGGTATAGCCGTCGAGCTTGAAGGCGCGGCCGAACGGCGTGAGCTGCGGGCCGAAGCCGCCGACATGGCAGGCGATGCAGTTCTGCCCGGTCTGGCGGGCGAATGCGGGAACCGCCTGCGCCGGCGCGGCCCACCACAGGCAAGCGACCAGGCTGGTGAGCAAGGCCAGGCCGACGCGCAGCGCGGCGGACAGGCGCAACGATGCGCGCGCGGCTTGGTGCAGGCACAGAGGGTGTGAACGATCGGGAGTGGACATGACGGCCTCCGTGTTGTGATCTTCAGCGCGCTGCGACAAATTGGCGCATAACGCTGAAAGGGTTTTGTCATGTCTGCATTTTGGGCGCCCGCGCAGGCGCTGGATTGATGCAAGTCAATGACATCAAACAACAGGAATGCAACCAAACGTCACTCTCGATCAGGCGCAGAGGTGGTCGATCGTGTCGATAGAGTCCTGTATCGCGGCACTGCGCGGCCTGCAGCGCGGGGGAGCCGGTGGGATCGGTCATGGCGGCAAGTGCGGTGGTTGGTCGGCGGGCGAGATTGGTGGGGGCTTAAGGCCGCCCTCAGCGAGCCACATTAATTTATCGGCTCGGCACGCAGCGGTTTGGACTGCGCCCCTCCCAGCCTCCCCCACCAGGTGGGGGAGGGCCCGAGGGAGATGGCCACCGCACCGAACATCGGCGTGCCAAATCCATAAGCCCTCTGCGCAGTGCTGGGCTGTTGGCGCAGGCACAATGCGCCAGCCGTGTGTCTTTCAGGAGCTTCTCGACCCATGCAGCCGCAAGTTTTTCCGCCGTCGTACCGCTTTGCTTTCCGGCATTTCTACGCGCTGGCCAAGCCCTATCTGGTGTCGGACCAGAAGCGCACCGGCTGGGGTCTGCTGCTGCTGGTGCTGGCGATGAACCTGGCGCTCGTGTGGGTCAACGTCAAGCTGACGCAGTGGAATGGCAACTTTTTCAATGCCCTGCAGGCCAAGAATTTCGGCGCGTTCAAGCAATTGCTGTTGATCTTTACCGGCTACGCCTTTCTCTACATCGTGCTGGCGGTGTATTCGCAGTATTTTTTGCAAATGCTGCAGATCCACTGGCGGCGCTGGATGACCGAGGTGTTTTTGAAGGACTGGCTGGTGGGTGGCACGCACTACCGTATGTCGTTGCGCCAGGGCAACACGGACAATCCGGATCAGCGCATCGCCGATGACATCGCCGGTTTCATCAACGGCAGCCTTAACCTGTTTTTCGGCCTGGTCTCATCGCTGGTCACACTGTTTTCCTTTTTATTCATGTTGTGGGTGCTGTCGGGTGCGGTCACGCTGTTTGGCTTGACCATTCCGGGCTACATGGTGTGGGTGGCGATTCTGTATGCCGGGGTGGGCAGTGTGATCGCGCACTGGGTGGGCAAGCCGCTGATCCGGCTGAATTTCAACCAGCAGCGCTATGAGGCGGACTTTCGCTTCGGTCTGGCGCGCACCCGCGAGCACGACGAGGGTATTGCGCTGTACAACGGCGAGGAGCGCGAGCTCGACGGTCATCGCAGCCGCTTTGCCAATGTGTGGAGCAACTGGTGGGGCATCATGAAGCGGCAAAAGCTGTTCACCTGGTACAGCGCGTTCTATGGCCAGCTGGCAATCATCTTCCCCATCCTGGTGGCCGCGCCGCGCTACTTTGCCGGGCAGATCCAGCTCGGGGGGCTCACGCAGACCGCGCAGGCCTTTGGCCAGGTGCAGGGCGCGCTGTCCTGGTTCATCGGGGCGTACACCAGCATTGCCGACTGGCGCGCCACGGTCGAGCGTCTGCATACCTTCGTCGAGGCGATGCGCGCCGCGCAGCAGGCGCCGCATCAACCCACGCCGACCGCGTCTGCCGGGCTCGGCGCGCAAGCGGCGGCCGGTGTGGTGCCGCTGCGCAGCGCGCGCGAGTCGGTCGCGCTGGGCGATCTGCTGCTGCTCGCGCCCGATGGCCGGCCGCTGCTGCAGTGCGCCGGCGAGCACATCAGCCGCGGTCAACACACCCTGTTCACCGGGCCGTCGGGCAGCGGCAAGAGTACCTTGGTGCGCTGGCTGGCCGGCATCTGGCCGTATGCGCTCAACGCCGAGCATGCGCATGCGCCGTCGGGCCGCACGCTGTTCTTGCCGCAAAAGCCGTATCTGCCGCTAGGCACGCTGAAGCAGGCGCTGACCTATCCGCTCAGCCCGGATCGGTTCAGCGATGCGCAGATCGGCGAGGCCCTGACCCTTGCGCGGGTGCCATATCTGCAGGCGTCGCTCGATCAGGTCGATACCTGGATGCAGCGCCTCTCGCCCGGCGAGCAGCAACGGCTGGCGGTGGCACGCGCCCTGCTGGTCGCACCCGACTGGCTGTTCATGGACGAAGCCACCAGCGCGCTGGATGCGCCCACCGAGCGCGCGATGTATGCGTTGCTGCTGCAGCGACTGCCCGGTGTCACGCTGGTCAGCGTGGCGCACCGCGCCGGGGTGGTTGGGTTCCATCAGCAGATTTTCGCGGTCGAGCCCGACCCCACCGGCCAGGGCCCGGCGCGCATGGTGCGGCGCGAGGCCGACGCCGCACTGCAATTGGCCACTGCGCAAGACGCTGCGTCGGGCGCATCGGTGTTTGCGGTCTAGCAGGCCCTAACAGGCCGTTGAAAAACTACTGCGGTGGGCCATCTGCGGCGTTGCACGGTGCTCGCTCCCTTGCCTATCTATTTGATATGTCTCGGTCGCTGCGCGCCGTGCGCCTTGCATCTGGCCATCCTCGCGACGTTTTTCAATGGCCTGCTAACCCAACCCGCGCACCACGTCCAGCGCCTCGTCGATGCGCGACACCGGGTGCAGCGCAAGGCCCTCGAAACGGCGCGCCTGCCCCTTGGGCGCGTTCGCTGCCGGGATGATCGCCTGAGAAAAGCCTAGCTTGGCGGCTTCATGCAGACGTTCCTGCCCGCGCGGTGCGGGGCGGATTTCCCCGGCAAGGCCGACTTCGCCGAAGGCCAGCAGGCCGCGCGGCAGTGGCCGATTGCGCAGGGAGCTCTGAATGGCCAGCAGCACCGCCAGATCGGCCGCCGGCTCGGTGATGCGCACCCCGCCTACGGCGTTGACGAACACGTCCTGATCGCCGCTGGCCACCCCGGCGTGGCGGTGCAGCACGGCCAGCAGCATCGCCAGTCGCGCCGCGTCCAGCCCGACCGACAGCCGGCGCGGACTGGGTGCGGCGGCGCCATCCACCAGCGCCTGCACCTCGACCAGCAGCGGGCGGGTGCCTTCCAGCGTGGCGAGCACGCAGGTGCCCGGCACCGGCTCGGCATGGGTGGAGAGGAAGATCGCCGATGGGTTGGACACGCCCTTGAGGCCGTGCTCGGTCATCGCGAACACGCCGAGCTCGTTCACCGCGCCGAAACGGTTCTTGATCGCGCGGATCAGGCGAAAGCGCGACTGGGTGTCGCCCTCGAAATACAGCACCGTGTCGACCATGTGCTCGAGCACGCGCGGGCCGGCCAGCGCGCCTTCCTTGGTGACATGGCCGACCAGCACCAGGGTGATGCCGCTGGCCTTGGCCGCGCGGGTGAGCTGCGCTGCGCATTCGCGCACCTGTGATACCGAGCCGGGCGCAGATGACAGCGCCTCGGTATAGACGGTCTGGATCGAGTCGATCACCGCCACTGCGGGGCACTCGGCGGCCAGGGCGTCGAGCATCACTTCGAGCCGGGTTTCGGCCATCAGCCGCACCGGCGCATCTTTCAGCCCCAGGCGCTGTGCCCGCAGAGCGACCTGCGCGGCGGATTCCTCGCCGCTGATGTAGAGCACGGGTTGCCCCCTCCCAGCCTCCCACGCGAGCGGGGCAGGGGCGCAAGTCGAGGTGTCGCCCGCAGGCGGGAGAGGGGCGGAGGTTTGGGCGTGCCCCGCCCTTTGAGACAGGGTGTCTGCCTCCCTGCGGGTGGGCAGGGTTGGGGTGGGGCGTTGGGCGGCGCCACTGGCCAGAGCCGCAAGCACCTGCAGCAGCAGCGTGGATTTGCCGATGCCCGGATCGCCACCGAGGAGTAACACCCCGCCGGGGACCAGCCCACCGCCGAGCACGCGGTCGAGTTCGTCGATACCGCTGGGGTGATGCCGGTGGCGCTCGGCCTGCACGTCGGTGAGCAGCACCGGGCCGCTGGGCGCGGTGAGGCCGCCGCGTCCGGCGAACTGCGCCGCTGCGGCGCCGTGGCGCGCGCCGGGGCGGGCGGTGCCGGTGGGACGCTCCACCGTCTCCACCAGGGTATTCCACGCCTGGCAATGCGGGCACTGGCCCTGCCACTTGGCGGACCTGCCACCGCATTCCGAGCAGATATGAATCGTCTGGGGCTTGGCCATCGGGCTCATTCCAGCCGAACCGGAACCCGCGGCGCAAGTGCGCACATGAGCTCGTAGCCCAGGGTGCCCGCCGCATTGGCGACCTGGTCGATCGGCAGTTCGGCCTGCGCGTCCTGCCCCCACAGCAGCACCGGGCTGCCGATGCGGGGCTGGCCGCCTGCGGCGAACACCGGCTCCAGGTCGACCGTGATCATGTCCATCGACACCTGCCCGACCAGCGATGTGCGCACCCCCTCGACCACCACTGGCGTGCCGTCGGGCGCAACCCGTGGATAGCCGTCGGCATAGCCGCAGGCCACCACGCCGATGCGCATCGGGCGCTGCGCGGTGAAGCGCCCGCCGTAACCCACGCTCTGTCCGGCGGCGACATGCTGGATGTCGATGAGCGCGCTGCGCAAGCTCATCGCCGGTTGCAGCGACCAGTGCGCGGCGTCGGGCGCTCGCCCCGTGGGCGAGCTGCCGTAGAGCGCGATGCCGGGGCGCACCCAGTCCGCCGCCACGCGCGGGTCGGCGCCGTGCAGGAGCACCGCGGCCGAGTTCGCCAGCGTGCGCTCACCCGGCAGGGCGCCCACGCCGCTGGAGAAGCGTGCCAGCGCCGGGGCGATGCCGTCCGCCCGGTCGGCGCAGGCGAAGTGGGTCATGTGCGTGATCTCGCCGACCTGCGGCAAGGCGTGCAGGCGCTGCCAGGCGGCGGCGTAAGCTTCCGGCTGGAAACCCAGGCGGTTCATGCCGCTGTTCATCTTGAGAAACACGCGGTGCGTGCGGTTGGCGCGGTGCACCGCCAGCCAGTCGATCTGCTCGCGGCAATGCACCACATGCCAGAGGTTGAGCCGCTCGCACAGCGCCAGGTCTTCCGGCGCGAAACAGCCTTCGAGCAGCAGGATGGGACCGCCCCAGCCCAGCGCTCGCAGCTTCTCCGCCTCGGCCAGGTCGAGCAGGGCAAAGCCGTCTGCCGCACGCAGCGCGCCGTAGGCGCGGGCGATGCCGTGGCCGTAGGCATTGGCCTTGACCACGGCCCAGACCTTGCTGCCGGGTACGGCCCGGCGCACGCGGGCCAGGTTGTGCGACAGGGCGGCCGTGTGGATGACGGCAGAAATCGGACGGGGCATGCGGGCGCGGGAGAAAAGGGCGATGCGGCCATTGTCGCAAATCGCCTGTGCTATAAACCGCGGCAGCCTGCGGGGGCAGATAACCGCCGGGCATCGCCCCGATCTTTTTCCGTTGTCGCCCCGCGACCAGACACAGGGCCCCGCAGCGTGCGGGCAGCCAATCGATGAAAAAAGGCTTTTACTGGATCATGGCGGCGCAGTTTTTTTCGTCGCTGGCCGACAATGCGCTGCTGATCGCCGCCATCGCCCTGCTGGTGCAGATGCAGTCTCCCGACTGGATGACGCCGCTGCTCAAGTTCTTTTTCACCATCTCGTATGTCGTGCTTGCGCCCTTTGTCGGCGCATTCGCCGACGCCATTCTGAAGCGGCAGGTGATGTTCATCACCAACCTGGTCAAGGTGGCCGGACTGCTGCTGATGCTGGTGTCGGTGCATCCGCTGCTGGCCTACGGTGTGGTCGGTCTAGGGGCGGCGGCATATTCGCCGGCCAAGTACGGCATCCTCACCGAGTTGCTGCCGCCGCAGCAATTGGTGGCGGCCAATGGCTGGATCGAGGGCACCACGGTGAGTTCGATCATCCTGGGCACGGTGCTCGGCGGATTTCTGGTCAGCCAGACTGCCTCGGCCGCGCTGCTGGGCCTGCCGGGGCTGGCCGCAGTGGGGATCGACACCACGCCGAAGGCGGCCATTCTGGTCATCACCCTGGTCTATCTGCTGGCGGCACTGTGCAATCTGCGCATTCCCGACACAGGCGCGCGCTATGAAAAGCAGAAAACCCGTCTGTTCGCGCTGCTGGTGGATTTTGCGCATTGCACCAGGGTGCTGTGGACCGACAAGCTGGGGCAGATTTCGCTGGCGGTCACCACCCTGTTCTGGGGCGCGGGGGCCACGCTGCAGTTCATCGTGCTCAAGTGGGCCGAGTACGCGCTGGGGTTGAACCTGACCATGGCGTCGGTGATGCAGGCGGCAGTGGCCGTTGGGGTGGCGATCGGGGCCATCAGCGCGGCGCTGCGCGTGCCGCTGAGAAACAGTCTGCACGTGCTGCCGCTGGGCGTGGGCATGGGGCTAACCACCATTGCGCTGGCGTTTTTCAACCGCAACATGCTGCCCGATGTGCAGTTGCAGCTCGGCGCAGTGCAATTGCCGCTGTTCATGTTGATCGCCTATGCCTTCATGGTGTTCATCGGCGCGTTGGCCGGCTATTTCGTGGTGCCGATGAACGCGCTGCTGCAGCATCGCGGCTATGTGCTGCTGTCTGCCGGGCATTCGATCGCGGTGCAGAACTTCAATGAGAACGTCAGCGTGCTGAGCATGCTGATGTTCTATGCCCTGCTGATCCGCCTGAACCTGCCGGTGCCCTGGGTGATCACCCTGTTCGGCGTGTTCGTGACCGCGTCGATGTTCCTGGTCATTCTGTGGCACCGGCGCAACCAGCGCGAGCGCGACTGGACGCAGATCATCGGCGAGATGCGCCACGACGGCAAGCAGGGCTGAAATGGACGCGCTGCGGCTGGGTCCCATCATCCTGCCCTGGGTACCGCTGCTGCTGGTACTGGGGTATGCGGTGGCGGTGTGGGTTGCGGCGCTGGCGCAGAAGGCCGGATGGGGAGATGCCGAGCCGGCGCTGCTGCCGCTGCTGGTGCTGGCGCTGATCGTGGCGCGAGCGGTGTTCGTGCTGCAGCACGCGGCGGCCTATGGCGGTGTGCTGCAGATGCTCGACATCCGCGACCGGGGATTGGACCCGCTGGCGGGCTGGCTGGCCGCTGCTGCGGGGGTGGCATTGTGGGTCTGGCGTCGTCCTGGCTTGCGCCGCAGTCTGCCAGTCTCGGTCGCATCGGGGGCAGCCGTCGTGCTGGCTGGTATGGGGCTGCTCAGCCTGCTGGCGCCGCCGCGCCCGCCGCTGCCCGCCATCACCCTGCAGGCGCTCGAGGGACCGCCGCTGGCGCTGTCGAGTCTGCGGGGGCGGCCGGCGGTGGTCAACCTGTGGGCCAGCTGGTGCCCGCCGTGCCGGCGCGAACTGCCGATGCTGGTCGCCGCGGCGCAGGCGCACGGCGGCGCGCGCATTGTGCTGGTCAACGAGGGCGAGACGGCGGCGCGAGTGGCGGCGTATCTGCGCCAGGCCGGGTTGCCGGCCTCCGGTGTGTTGCTTGACCCTGATAGCCGGCTGCTTGCGGCCTATCAGTCTCCGGGGCTACCCACCACGCTGTTCGTCCGCGCCGACGGCACGGTGCAGCGGGTCCATATCGGCGAACTCTCTGCAGCCACTCTGCAGCAGGCCATTGCCGGCCTGCGCTGAGGCGCGACCACGCGCGCTCAGGTGCGGCTGTGGCGCTGCGCCTTGCGGCGCGCGGCGTGCAGCAGGCGGCTCGCGGACTCATCGGCCAGCTGGCGTCCGTGCTGCGCCGCCCACTCCTGCGCGAGTCGGCCCAGCGCCGTGGCCGGCTGGCGCGGATCGACCGGGTAACGCAAACGTCGCACCCAGTTGGCTACTTCACCTGCGGGCATGGGTCTGGCCAGCGCGTAGCCCTGCCCGGCGTCGGCGCCCAGCAAGGTGGCGGCTTCGACCAGATCGGGCGTTTCCAGCCCTTCGACCACGACCCACAGCCCCAGGCTTTGCGCTAGCTGCACCAGCGCGCCAATGAAGCCGATGACCTGCGCCGGATCGCGTTCGGCCTCGCGCACCAGGCCCTGGTCGATTTTGACCGTGTGGAACGGCAAGGTGCGCAGGCGCAGCAGGCTGCTGTAGCCGCTGCCCAGGTCGTCCATTACCAGCCGGGCGCCGGTGGCGGCCAGCGCGCGCACTGCATCGTCGCGGCGCTGCGGATCGTCGAATTCGGCGTTTTCCAGCAGTTCAAAGGCCACCCGCTCTGGAGCAACGCCCGCAGCCTGCAACGCGTCGCGCACGAGGTCGGGGCAGTCGGTCTGCAGCAGCACTTCCAGCGGCATGTTGATACTCAGGCCCAGGCGGATACCGTCGCCGTCCCAGCGGGCCAGCTGCTGTGCCGCCTGAGCAAGCCCGCTGCGGAACAGCCGCGACAGCTCGGCTTGACCGAACCAGGGCAGGAACTGTCCCGGCAGGACCAGGCTGCCGTCGTCCAGCCGCAGCCGCGCCAGCGCCTCCACGCCATAGGGACGGCCGGTCTGCAGATCGACCAAGGGCTGCATGTGCATGTCCAGGCCGTGGTCGAACAGGGCGCTGCGCCAGCGCTGGCGCTGGCGCTGGGTCACAGGGATGGGCTGCTGGCGCCCGTGCGCATGCAGCCGCTGCCAGGCGCGGCTCAGCGTCTGGCCGAGGTTGTCGAGAAAGCTGCGGGCGGCGCTGCGCTCGAACATCGCGGGATAGCCGCCGTACAGGCTGAGCACGACCACCACGCGGCCGTTGCGGTCGACCAGCGGAACTGACGCGGCGCTGCGGATGCCGACCTCCAGCGCCGCCTCGCGCCACGGCACAGCCGCAGGGTCGAGCGCGTAGCTGGCCAGGGTGCTGATTCGTTCGGTCTGCCAGGCTGTGACTGTGGGGCCCAGGCTTTCGGCGTGCGCGCCCTGCAGCTTGGGCACCTTGAACTCGCCGTAATGTTTGCGCATGGCCTGTGCGTACGCGTGCATGCCGGCGGATAGTTCGACGACGAAATGGCCGTTGGCATCGGGCGCGCCAATGCCGGCGGCGCGCAGACCGGGCAGGGTGATCAGGCGGTCGAGCGCCGCTTGCATAAACTCGCTCCACGGCGCGCCGTCCTGCAGCGCGTGTTCGAGCGCGATGACGCACTGGTGATAGCGTTCGCGCACACTCTGCGCCGCTTCCACCTGGGCCTGCAGTTCGGTCTGCATGCGCGCGATGAGCAACTGCGTGACGCGCCTGCGATCGCGCGCAAGCACGCGCAAGTGATGGCTCATGTCGATCAGCGACTGAAGGTAAAGCCCTGTGGACTGCACCAGCAGCCGCGTGGGCACGCCGACCAGGGCATGGATTTTGCCAATGCGGTGCGCCGCCGCCAGGTGCTCGGCTTCCTGCAGATCGGCACGCAGCAGTTCATGAAAATGCGCCACCTGCCGCGCCTTGAGGTGAGCGAATTCGTCGGCGGTGAGGTGCGCCAGCAGCTGCGCCGAGTCGGGATCGTGCGCGAGCAGGGTGTAGAAATGGTCGACGAACTCGCCGGCCACTTCCCCCAGCAGCGGCTGCGCCGGTTGCAGCAGATCCTGTGCCTGCGGACCGTAGGGCTGAGGCAGCCAGCTCTCGGCGGTGTCGTCGAGGAAATCGGCCTGTACCTCTTGTCCCCAGCGCAGCCACCACTGCCGGCGCGCGCGCTTGTGCATCTTGATGCTGTAGAGCGCGGCGTCGGCGCGGCGCAGCAGCAGGTCGGCGTCGTCACCGTCGAGGGGGTAGAGCGCCAGCCCCAGGCTCAGGCCCAGATGCTGCTGGCGACCTCCGGGCAGATGCACCGGCACTGGCAGGTAGGCATCGAGCGCCTGCAGACGCTGCTCGGCCTGCTCCACGCCGTGCAGGCCCTGCAGCACCAGCACGAACTCATCGCCGCCGATGCGCGCCAGCAGATCGTCGGGGCCGAGTGCGTCGCGCAGATGCTGCGCCACCTGTTGCAGCACAGCGTCGCCTGCGGCATGTCCCCACTGGTCGTTGAGTGCCTTGAAATCGTCCAGATCGAGCAGCGCCACGGCCACCAGGCGCTGCGCGGCGCGTGCTGCGGCAAGGCGCTGCGGCAGCCACTCATCGAGCGCGTGGCGGTTGGGCAGGCAGGTGAGGGCGTCATGCTGCGCCTGCCACTTCATGCGCTGGTGCGCGGCGCGGCGCTCGCTCACGTCCTGGCCGACCCACACCGAGTCTACGCCGGGTTGACCGGTCACGGCCTGTCCCGACAGCTCGCACCAGAACACGCTGCCGTCCGCGCGGCGCATCTGCACTTCCAAGGTGATGCGTTCACCGCGCGCCATCGCGGCATACACGGCCTGTCCAGTGGCCTGATAATCGGCTTCGCTGGCGTAGATCGCACGGGCGGGCAGACCTTCGAGCGACTTGACATCGGGGTAGCCGAACATCTCGGCCATGCGCGCGTTGGCTCCACGAATGGTGCGCTCTCCGACCAGCGCGATGCCCACCAGCGCATTGTCTAGCATGGCATCGCGCAGGGCCTGGGCCGACTCGCGCTCGCGCTTGAGCAGGTCCATGCGCAGCAAGGCGCCGGCAATCGACGCGACGAATTCGAGCAGCCGGCGTGCGTCGGCATCCGGATGGCCCGGCTCCAGGCCGGTGAGCGCAAAGCTGCCGATCACGCGCTCGCCGTCGCGCACCGGCCAGGACCAGCAGGAACGCAGCTTCCACTGCTGCGCCACGGCGCGCAGGTCGTCCCAGCGGGAATCGGTGGCGATGTCGGCAATGAAGATCGGCGCGTTGTGCAGCACCGCATTGCCACAGGAGCCGGCGCCGGGGCCGGGCGCCAGACCATCGAACGCCTGGACCAGTTCCGGCGGGCCGCTGGGCACGGCCAGCGGGTGCAGCAAGCCGTCTGCCTCCAGCCGCAGCAGGCTGGCGATGCGCCCGGGGGCAGCCTGCTCGGCCACGCGGCACAGCAGCGCGGCCAGCACCTCGATCGGTTCACCCGCAGCCAGTCTGCGCAGCACTTCGCCGGGCAGCTCGAACAAATCCAGTGGGGACGCCGCTTCTGACATGTGGCGATCTCGCAAGGAAAAGGAAAAGGGCGGCGCGGCCACCGTACGGGAATCGCGACTTTACAATGCGCGGCGCCGGATCGAGTGTGAAATTTGCCGCAAAACGCCCCGATTTGGCGAGAACAAACCCTGCGCGCATCGTCGCGCCCCTCCTTGCCTGCCTGCGCATCGTGCTCGCAGCGACGCGCGGCGTCTTTCATGCTCACTCTGCGCCAAACCCTGGCCGCCATCGGCGGTCTGCTGCTCAATGCCTTCGTCTGGGGTGTGTCGTGGTGGCCGTGGCGCCAGTTCGACGCGCTCGGTCTGAACCCGCTGTGGGCCACCGCGGCAACCTATGCGTTGTGCACCGTGCTGATCGTTGCCGCGCGGCCGCAGGCGCTGCGGGGGCTGTGGCGTCACCCGCCGCTGTGGGGGATTCTGATCGCCTCTGGGGCGACGAATACGGCGTTCAACTGGGGCGTGACCGCAGGCGATGTGGTGCGGGTGGTGCTGCTGTTCTATTTGATGCCGGTGTGGGCGACGTTGCTGGCGCACTGGCTGCTGCGCGAGCGGCTCACCCGTCTGATGGTGCTGCGCCTGGTGCTGGCGCTGGGCGGGGCGATGGTGGTGCTGTGGCCGCCGCATGGCGGCTTGCCGCTGCCGCGGCAGGCAGCGGACTGGCTGGGGCTGGTCGGCGGCATGTTTTTTGCGCTGAACAATGTGCTGCTGCGCAAGTACGGACATACGCCCGCCGAGGCGCGCGGGCTGGCAATGTTTGCCGGTGGGGTGATCGTCGCCGGCGGTTTGGCGGCGGTGCTCAGCTGGCAGGGGAGCGTCGCGCCGCTACCGGCGCCTGCACCGGACTGGATGCTCGGGGTGGGGCTGATGGCGCTGGCGCTTCTTGCGGCCAACTTCGGCTTGCAATACGGCGCGCAGCAGTTGCCGTCGGCATTGACTGCGGTGGTCATGACCACGGAAATCGTGTTCGCCAGCGGCAGTGCGGTGCTGCTCGGCGCGCAGCAGCTCAGCGCGCAGGCCATGCTGGGCGGCAGCCTGATCGTGCTGGCCATGCTGCTTGCGGCATGGCGGGGGAAGGCCGAGTCGCCCGCGGGGTGAGCTGCGGGCGCTCAATGCCGGAATCCGCCGAGGTTTTCGTTGCTCATGCCATCGAGGGCCTCGATCAGTCCGACGCGGGTGAGGTTCTTGCCGGCCTTGCGCAGCGCCAGCACCAGCACTTTTGCGTCGATATAGCCCTCCAGGCTGGTGAAGTCGTCGTCGTTCTTGTGGCCGACGGCGTTCATCGCGGCCTGATACTCACGCACCAGCGGGGTGACGGTGGAAAACGGAAACGGCACGACTTGGGTGATGATGACCCCGTTGCCCAGGGGGCCGAGCGCCTTGGCCAGCGCGTGCGAGCCGACGAAGCTGACATTGGCGAACTGGCCGCCGTAATCCCGGGCCAGGGCCTGCTGGTTGAATGCAGCGACTTCCGTATAGGTGCCCACTTCGACGATGAGATCGGGCTTGGTCGGGAGGATGGATGCCAGTGCGCTGGCTCAGGGCATACCGTGCAGCGCTTCGTCCAGCAGTTCCACCCAGTGCTGCACTGGGATGGTGGTGACGGCTTGCAGATGTCCGATGCAGCCGATGTTGCTGCTGACGATGCGCTGCGGTGCGGTTTCGGCCAGGTGCTGCAGCTTGCGGTTGCGCAGCTGCTGAGACAGCTCGGGCTGCAGCACTGAATACGTGCCGGCAGAGCCGCAGCACAGGTGGCTTTCCAGCGGCAGCTTGACCTCGAAGCCCAGTTCGCGCAGCAGCCCTTCGGCCTTGCCGCGCACCTGCTGCGCATGCTGCAGGGTGCACGGCGGGTGGTAGGCGAGGTGTTCCGCCGGTTTGTTTTTCAGCAGGGTCTTGAGTGCGGGGGCAAACTGCGGCAGATATTCGCTGATGTCCTGGCATAGCGCGCTGATGCGCTGCGCGCGGTCGGCGTAGGCAGGATCATGTCGCAGATGGTGGCCGTATTCCTTGACCATCGCGCCGCAGCCAGAGGCGTCCATCACGATGGCCTCGACCGCGCCGCGCTCCACCAGAGGCCACCAGGCGTCGATGTTGCGTTTCATGTCGGCCAGCGCGCCGTCGTGGTCGGACAGGTGCTGGCGGATCGCACCGCAGCAGCCTGCGCTGTCGGCGAGCAGCGGCCGCACACCCACGGCGTCGAGCACGCGCGCGGCGGCCGCGCCGATATTGGGCATCAGCGCGGGTTGCACACAGCCGGCGAGCATCAGTACCTTGCGCGCATGGCTGCGCTGCGGGCGCTTGCCTGCGCGCTGCCGCGGCGGCACCTTGTCGCGCAGCGCGGCGGGCACCAGTGGGCGCAGCGCCTGGCCGAGCTTGAGCGCCGGAGCGAACAGCCTGGAGGTCATGCCCTCGCGCAGCGCCCAGCGGGCGAGTTTTTCCCCGGCCGGGCGTTCCACTTTGGCGTCGACCACGGCGCGGCCGATGTCCAACAGCTTGCCGTATTCCACCCCGGACGGGCAGGTGGTCTCGCAGCTGCGGCAGGTCAGGCAGCGGTCGAGGTGGAGTTGCACATGACGCGTCGGCGCGGCGCCTTCGAGCACCTGTTTGATCTGGTAGATGCGCCCGCGCGGGCCGTCGAGCTCGTCGCCCAGCAGTTGATAGGTGGGGCAGGTGGCGGTGCAGAAGCCGCAGTGCACACAGTTGCGCAGAATGGCCTCGGCCTGCTGGCCCTCGGGCGTCGCGGCGAATTCGGGACTGAGATGGGTTTCCATCGCGATCAGAACAGTGTGGGGAACACGCCATGCGGATCGAAGGCGGTCTTGAGGTTGCGCTGGATGCGCGCCAGCGTGGCCTGCGCCGGGGCGAACACCGGCACCGCGGGGTCTCCACCGCGAAAGCGGGTGGCATGGCCGCCGGCCTGGTGTGCGGCCTCGAAAATGATCGATGCCGGCGCGGCGCTGATCAGCCAGCGCTGGCCGCCGAACCATTCCACGAGCTGTGTACCCGACAGGTCGAGCGCGGGCGCGGTGGGCGGCAGCGACAGCCGCCACAGCGCCGCCTGCGAGTCGCCCGGCCAGGTGGGCGAAAACCACGGCAGCGACTGCTCGCGCAAGCCGCTCCAGAAGGCGTCGGCCTCGGCGTCGGGCAGGCGCTCACCGCCCAGCCTGGCGCAGGCGGCCTGCACCGCGGACTGCGCGCCGCGCAGCCGCAGGGTGAGCACGCCCTTGCCGGTGCCCGCGCTGCGATCGGGCAACCAGGCGCTGGCGTTCAGCGGTAGCGGTTGTGCCGCCCAAGTGTTGCAGCGGGTGATGGCCTCGTCCTGGGTCATGGCAAAGCGCAGCGTGGCCTGCGCGGGCGCATGCGGCAGTACCTTGAGCGAGACCTCGAGAATGACGCCGAGTGAGCCCAGCGAGCCGCACAGCAGGCGCGACACATCGAAACCGGCGACGTTTTTCATCACCTCGCCGCCGAAGCGCAGCACCTCCCCCTTGCCATTGAGCAGCGTGGCGCCCATCACATAGTCGCGCACGCCGCCTGCGCTGATGCGCGCCGGGCCGCTCATCGCGCTGGCGACCATGCCGCCCAGCGTGGCTTGGCCGCTGCGGGCGAAATGCGGCGGCTCGAACGGCAGGAACTGCCGATGTCCGGCCAGCGCCGTCTCGATCTCGGCCAGCGGGGTGCCGGCGCGGGCGGTGATGACCAGCTCGGTCGGCTCGTAATGGGTGATGCCCGACAGCAGCGTGGTCTCCAGCGTGTGCTCGGCGGTGTCCATATGGGTGTGCTGCGCTGCGGCCCACCACGGCGCCTTGCTGTTGCCGGCGTGGATGCGGATGCGCTCGCCGTGCGTGGCGGCCTCGCGGACCAGGTCTTGCCAGAGAGGAATCAGGACGTCTGCTTGCATGGGCGGGAGTGTGCCGCGGCCTGCGGCATGCGCAGTCTGGGGATGCGCAGGCGTTAGAACCGGGGAAGGTCGGGAAAGGGCAGCAGGCCGCCGCGCACATGCATCTTGCCGTACTCGGCGCAGCGCGCATGGGTGGGAATCTGCTTGCCAGGGTTGAGGGTTTCGCCGGGGTCAAACGCGCGGCGCAGCGCGAGGAACTGCTCACGCTCCTCGGGGCTGAACTGCACGCACATGGCGTTGATCTTCTCGAAGCCCACGCCGTGCTCACCGGTGATCGTGCCGCCCATCGCCACGCTGGTTTCCAGGATTTCAGCGCCGAATTCCTCGGCGCGGTGCAGCTCGCCGGGCTGGTTGGCGTCGAACAGGATCAGCGGGTGCAGATTGCCGTCGCCCGCGTGGAACACGTTGACGCAGCGCAACCCGTACTTACGCTCCATGCCCTGGATGGCTTCGAGCATGTCGGCCACGCGCTTGCGCGGAATGGTGCCGTCCATGCAGTAATAGTCGGGCGAGATGCGGCCGGTGGCGGGAAACGCATTCTTGCGCCCGCTCCAGAAGCGCAGGCGCTCGGCCTCGCTGTCGCTGACCTTCAGCGCGGTGGCGCCACAGCGCTCGAGCACCGCGATCATGCGGCCGATCTCTTCTTCCACCTCTTCAGGCGTGCCGTCGCTTTCGCACAGCAAAATGGCTTTGGCCTGCAGATCGTAGCCGGCGTGGACGAAGGCTTCGGCAGCCACGGTCATCGGCTGGTCCATCATTTCCAGCCCGGCGGGGATGATGCCTGCGGCGATGATGGCCGCCACCGCGTCGCCCGCCTTGCGCAGGTCGTCGAAACTCGCCATGATGCAACGCGCCAGCTGCGGCTTGGGCAGCAGTTTCACCGTGACCTCGGTGACCACCATCAGCATGCCTTCGCTGCCGATCACTGCGGCCAGCAGATCGGGACCGGGGTAGTCGCAGGCCAGGCTGCCGATGGTGACCGGCTCGCCTTCCACCGTGTAGCCGCGCACCTGCAGCACGTTGTGCACGGTCAGGCCGTATTTCAGGCAGTGCACGCCGCCGGAGTTTTCGGCGATGTTGCCGCCGATGGTGCAGGCGATCTGGCTGGATGGGTCGGGCGCGTAGAACAGTCCATAGGGCGCCGCCGCCTCGGAAATCGCCAGATTGCGTACCCCGCATTCCACCGTGGCAGTGCGGGCGATCGGGTCGATGCGCTTGATGCGGTTGAACCGCGCCAGCGCCAGCAGCACGCCGTCCTCATGCGGCAGCGCCCCGCCCGACAGTCCGGTGCCCGCGCCGCGCGCCACCACCGGCACATTCAGCTCGTGGCATGCCTTGAGCACCGCTGCCACCTGCGCCTCGGTCTCTGGCAGCGCGACCACCAGCGGTTTGCGGCGGTAGGCCGACAGGCCGTCGCACTCGTAGGGTGTGACCTCCTCGGGCTGCCACAGCAAGATGTGCGGCGGCACCACCGCACCCAGCGCGGCAGCGACCTCCGCCTGCCGCGCCGCACGTGCGGCGAGCTCGGGGTTCAAAGGGGCATTCATCGCGGGTCGTCTGGTTCACATGGTTGTGATTGTGTCGGGATTATCGCTTTTGCTGCACTGCAGCGGGGCAGGGCTAACCCGGCATTGGCCGGGCGCCGGCGGCAAAGCTGTGTTGCGCAAAAGTCAGCATGCGCGCCGCTGCGCCTTCCTGGTCCGCCGCCGCTTCAGCCTCGTTTCAGGAACTCTGCCCGTTCGCCGGGGACGAAGCAAGGCGCAGCCCGAGGCGGTCTGGCCAGACCGCTTCGGGCTGCGTGAATCATTTGCCAAGGAGAACGATGATGCGTCTGTCCTTCAAACCCTTGATCGCGGCGCTCGCGCTGGCCGTGCCTGGGCTGGCGCTGGCCGCACAGCCGCTGGTCGTGCGTTTCGACGGTCACGACATGCCGATGTCTGAAACCGTGCAGACCGTGCACACTGCCGCCGGGCCGGCGCAGATCCGAACCTGGACCTGGCAAAGCCCGCACGGCCATGCCCAGGTGGTGATCCAGCAAGCGCAGGGCAGCCTGCCGCCGGCCCTGGCGCTGCAGCAATTGCGCACGATGGAGATGCCGCTGCTGCAGGCGCAGCAGGCCATGGCGCAGATGACCGCGCTGATGAATGCGCAATTGCAGGCCACATTCGGCCCGCTGTCTACCCTGCCGGTGATGCTGCCGCAGCCGTCATGCGTGCCGCAGTCGGTGTTGCCCGCGACGGTGATCGTCGTGCCCGCGCCCGCGGTTCCCACCCAACACCCGACGCCGCCGCATCCCATCACCCCCGGTCTGCGGGTGTGAGCGCGCCCGGCGCTGCGGCGCCGGGTGATTCGGCTTGCAGCGGACGCGGCACTGTGAAATACTGATCATATAAACAGTATTTCAGTGCACTGCCCCACCGGTTCGGGCGGTGCGGGGTGCCATGACGCTGCGATGCCTGCTGGTCGATTTCAACTCTTACTTCGCCTCGGTCGAGCAGCAGCTCCGCCCGGAGCTGCGCGGGCGCCCGGTGGGTGTGGTGCCGATGCTGGCTGACACCACCTGCTGCATCGCTGCCAGCTACGAGGCCAAGGCCTTCGGCGTGAAAACCGGCACGCAGGTGGCGCAGGCGCGCAAGCTGTGCCCGGGCATCGTGTTCGTGGTGGCGCGGCATGCCGAGTATGTGCAGTTCCACCACCGCGCAGTGGCCGTGGTCGACACCATCGCCCCGGTCGAGCAGGTGCTGTCGATCGACGAAATGGCCTGCAGCCTGCCGATGGGCTGGACCAGCCGCGAGCGCGCAACCACCCTGGCGCTGCGCCTGAAGGCCGCGCTGCGCGAGGCGCTGGGCGAGTGTCTGCGGGTGTCGGTAGGCATTGCGCCCAATGTGTTTCTGGCCAAGCAGGCGTCGAACCTGCAAAAGCCCGACGGCCTGGTGGTGCTCGACACGGACGACCTGCCCGGCCCGCTGTTGCGCATGCAGCTCACCGATCTCACCGGCATCAATGTGCGCATGCTTGCGCGGCTGCAGGCGCACGGTATCCACACGGTCGAGCAGCTCTGGCGTGCCCGGCGCGAGCAGCTGCGCGTGGTGTGGGGCGGCATCGCGGGCGAGGCGTTCTTCGACCGGCTGCACGGGCTGGCCTCGGGCGTGCCTGCTGCCGCGCCGCGGCGCTCGCTCGGGCATTCGCATGTGCTGCCGCCCGAGATGCGCAGCGCCGAAGGGGCGCTTGCCGTGCTCGACCGCCTCACGCAAAAGGCGGCGATGCGCCTGCGCCGCGAGCAGTTGCTGGCTGGTGCGATGACCGTGATGCTCAAGCTCACCCGCAGGCCTGGCGAGCGCCTGCGGCCCGAGCGCGGCGCGCGCTTTACCCCCACCGCCGACACCCGTGCGCTGCTGCACACCCTGCGCGGGCTGTGGCCCGGCATGGTGCCGCCGGGCTGGGCGCCGATGAAAGTGGCGATGTTGCTGCACGACCTGCGCCAGCCCGGGCAGACCAGCGCCAGCCTGCTCGCAAGCGACGCCCCGGGAACCGAGGCGCAGCAGGCCGCGCTGTGGGGCGCGGTGGACGCGCTCAACATGCGCTTCGGTCGCCACACCATCTACTGCGGCAGCGGCCACCAGGGCCGAAACGAGGCGCCGATGCGCATTGCGTTCAACCACATCCCCGATCTGCAGACGGAGGGGTGAGGATCGTCAGCGCGCCGCGCTCGATGCCGCAGGCAAGGGGCCGATCGCCGGGGTGTTTTCATCCCCCCAGCCACCGCCCAGTGCCTGGATCAGCGCCACCGCCGCGGCGTAGCGCCGGTTCAGCAAGGCGAGCTGTGCGTTGCGCGCCGTGGTCAATGTGGTCTGCGCGCTGAGCACGTTCAGATAGGGCGCGGTGCCCGCCTTGTACTGGTTTTCGGCCAGGCGCAGCTGCATCTGCGCGGCGCGCACCACCTCGGCCTGCTGCTGCGCCTCCTGCGCCAGGATGCGCTGCGCGGCAAGGTTGTTTTCCACCTGCTGCAAGGCGGCGAGCACACTCTGGCGGTAGTTGGCCACGGTCTGGCGATACGCCGCCTGGCTGATCCGCACCTGCGCGCGGCGCGCGCCGCCGTCGAACAGCGTGGCCGCCAGCTGCGGCCCGAGCGACCAGAACAGCGACGGCGCGGACAACAGCTCGGTGATGCGCGCCGCCTGGCTGCCGCCTTGCGCCGTGAGGGTGAGGTTGGGGAACCACGCGGTCTGCGCCACGCCGATCTGCGCGTTGGCCGCCTGCACCTGCTGCTGCGCGGCGGCCAGATCGGGGCGGCGCTGCAGCAGTTGCGCGGGCAGGCCCGCAGGAATCGCGGGCACGCTGGGCAGCGCGCCGCTGGCGGGCAGGGTGAAGTCGGCCGGGGCCTTGCCGACCAGCACGGCAATCGCGTTCTGTAATTGCGCGCAGGCCACACCCAGATCGGTCAGGCTGGTCTGCGCCTGCAGCAGCTGGGTGCGCGCTTGCGCTACCGCACCGGCGGTGTCCACCCCGGCCCTGTAGCGGTTTTCGGTGAGCTGTAGCGCGCGCTGATAGGCGGCCACAGTGTCGCGCGCCAGCTGGATCTGCGCGTCCACGGTACGTAGTTGCAGATAGCTGGTGGCCAGGGCCGATTGCAGGCTGAGCTGGGTGCCCGCCAGTGTGGCGGCGCTGGCCGCGGCGGTGGCCTGCCCTGCCTGCACCTGCAGCCGCACCTTGCCCCAGAGATCGGGCTCCCAACTGGCGCCCAACGACGCGCTGACGCTGTTGCCGACCGCACCGATGCTGGCGCTGCGTGAACGGCTCGCTGCAGCGCCTACGGTCACTGCGGGGTCGTACGCGGCCTGCGCCTGCGCCAACGCGGCCTGCGCCTGTTCATAGGCGGCAAGCTGCGCTGCCAGGCTCTGGTTGTGCTGTGCCACCTGCTCCTCCAGCGCCGCGAGCACCGGGTCGTCGAACACAGTCCACCACGCGCCGCGTGGCGCGGCGGCCAGCGGCTGCGCCGGCTGCCAGCCATCTTGCGCCTGGGCATAGCCGGCGGGCAGGGCGATGTGGACCGTAGGCTCGGGCGGGGTGGCGGCGCAGGCGCCGAGCAGCAGCGCCAGCGCGGCGGCAAGCAACAGACGGTGCGGGGCGGTTGGGCTCATGGCATTCAGGCCGGGGTGTCGACAGGCGGTGATGCGGCGCGGCGGAAGCGGCGCAGCGTCCAGCGGCGCAGGCGGTCGAGTTCGAGATAGATCACCGGCGTGGTGTAGAGGGTGAGCAGCTGGCTGACGATCAGCCCGCCGGCGATGGAGATGCCCAGCGGCTGGCGCAGCTCGGCGCCGTTGCCGGTGATGAAGGCCAGCGGCAGCGCGGTGCCCAGCGCGGCCAGGGTGGTCATCAGGATGGGACGCAGCCGCAGTGTGGCGGCCTCGTAGATGGCATCGCGCGGGCTGGCGCCGTGGTCGCGCTCGGCGGCCAGGGCAAAGTCCACCATCAGGATGGCGTTCTTTTTCACGATGCCGATCAGCAAAAATACCCCGATCAGCGCGATGATGGAAAACTCGGTGTCGGTGAACTGCAGCGCCAGCAGCGCGCCCAGACCGGCCGGCGGCAGGGTGGACAGAATGGTCAGCGGGTGCAGCGTGCTTTCGTACAGCATGCCCAGCACGATATAGATCGCAAAGATCGCCGCCATGATGAACAGCGGCTCGTTCTTCAGGGTGTCGGAAAACAGCCGCGCCGTGCCTTGGAAGCCGCCGTGGATCTCGGACGGCAGGCCGATTTCCGCAAGCGCCTCGTCGATCCTGGCCTGCGCGATGCCGAGCGACACACCCTTGTCGAGGTTGAACGAAATGGTCGATGCAACGAACAGCCCCTGATGGTTGACCGAGAGCGGCGTGTTGGTCAACTCGACATGCGCTAGCGCCGACAGCGGCACCCGCTGGCCGTTGCTGCCCACCACGAACACATCGTTAAGCGCCTGCGCACTGTTCTGGAATTGCGGCGCGGCCTCCATCACCACGCGGTACTGGTTCAGCGGCGCGTAAATGGTCGACACCAACCGCTGGCCGAAGGCGTCGTTGAGGGTCTGGTCGATCGTGGAAACCGCAATGCCGTAGCGTGCTGCCGCCGCGCGGTCGATCAGCAGCGAGAGCTGCAGGCCGCTGGCCTGCTGGTCGCTGTTGACATCGTTCAGCCCAGGAATGCGCTTGAACGCCGCAAGCACCTTGGGCTCCCACTCGCGCAGCAGATTCAGGTCGGAGGCCTGCAGGGTGTATTCATACAGCGCCGCAGACGGCCTGCCGCCGGCGCGGATGTCCTGCACCGGGAACATGAAGGTCTGCGTGCCCGGCACGCGCGACAAGGCCCGGCGCAGCTCGACGATGATGCTCTGCACCCCCTTGCGCTGATCGAGCGGCTTGAGTTGCATGAACATGAAGGCGCTGTTGGCCGCGCCCCCGCCGGTGAACGCCACGACGTTTTCCATCCCCGGGTTCTTGCGCACGATGGCGACGATTTTCTCCAGCTTTTTGCTCATTTCCTGAAACGAGATCGACTGGTCGGCCTGCACCACGCCGATCAGCAGCCCGGTGTCCTGCATCGGAAAAAAGCCCTTGGGCACGATCTTGAACAGATACACCGTGAGTCCGATGGTCGAAAAGAACAGCACCAGCATCAGCAGCGGATGCACCAAGGCCCAGCGCAGACTGCGAGCGTAGCCACGGTGCACTGCGTTCCAGCCGCGTTCGAGCGGCGACCCGCACCCGCTGTTCTGCACCCTCCCCGCAGGCAGGGAGGGTCGGGGTGGGGTGGCAGGATTTGCGCAATGCGTTGCCTCCTCTGTGCCTCCCCCATGGCGTGGGGGAGGAGTCTGTCCCCCTACTGCGCGCCTGGAAGGGGTGGAGGCGGGGGGCGTTTTCCCCCGCAACCAACGTGACGCCAGCATCGGCGTGACCGTGAGCGACACCAGCAGCGAAATGCCGATCGCCACCGACAAGGTGACCGCGAACTCATGGAACAGCCGCCCGACGATGCCGCCCATGAACAACACCGGGATGAACACTGCGACCAGCGACAGGCTCATCGACAGCACGGTAAACCCCACCTCGCTTGCGCCCTTGAAGGCCGCAGCCATGGGCGAGAGCCCTTGCTCGACATGGCGCATGATGTTTTCCAGCACCACGATCGCGTCGTCCACCACAAAGCCGGTGGCCACGATCAGAGCCATTAGTGACAGATTGTCGAGCGAATAGTCGAGCAGCCACATCGCGCCAAACGTGCCCACCAGCGACAGCGGCACGGCAAACGCCGGAATCAGCGTGGCGCGCCAGTCGCGCAGGAACAGCCAGACCACGGCGATCACCAGCACAACGGCCAGGATCAGGGTGTTTTCGACCTCCTTGAGCGAAGCGCGGATGGTGGTGGTGCGGTCGGACATCAGCGTGATCTTGATTGCCGCCGGAATCGACGCTTCGAGCTGAGGCAGTGCGGCCTTCACGCCCTCGACCGCGTCGATGATGTTCGCCCCCGGCTGGCGGTAAATGATCAGCTGTACCGAAGGCTCGCCGTTGGCCAGGCCGAGGTTGCGATCGTTCTGCAGGCCCTCGAAGACGTTGGCGATCTCATCCAGCCGCACTGGCGCGCCGTTGCGATATGCGACGACCAGGCGCCGATATTGCGCCGGGGTGAAGATCTGGTCGTTGGCGCCGACCAGCCAGCGGTGCACCGCGTTGTCGATCGCGCCCTTGGGGGTGTCGACATTGGCCGTGGCGATCGCCTGGCGCACCTGCTCCAGACTCAGTCCCATGCCGTTGATGCGCGGCAGGTCCAGTTCCACACGCACCGCGGGCAGCGCCGCGCCGCCCACGGTCACCTGTCCGATGCCCGGAATCTGCGAAATCTTCTGCGCCAGAATGGTCGAGCCCGCGTCGAACATCTGCCCGCGCGACAGCGTCTTAGAGGTGAGCGACAGGATCATGATCGGCGCATCCGCCGGGTTGACCTTGCGATAGGTCGGGTTGCCGGTCAGCCCGCTGGGCAGCAGCGGCCTGGCAGCGTTGATCGCGGCCTGCACTTCGCGTGCGGCGTCGTTGATGTTTTTGGATAGATCGAACTGCAGGATCACGCGGGTCGAGCCGAGCGAACTGCTCGAGGTCATCTGCGTGATCCCGGCAATGGTGCCCAGGCTGCGCTCCAGCGGCATGGCCACGGTGGCGGCCATCACCTGCGGGCTGGCCCCGGCCATGCTGGCATTGACCACGATGGTCGGAAAGTCCACCTGCGGCAGCGGCGAGACCGGCAGTTGCCGCAACGCGATCAGCCCGGCCAGCAACACCGCCAGCGCCAGCAGGCTGGTGGCGACCGGGCGGCGGATGAACAGCGCAGACGGGTTCACCGCCTTCCCTCCTCGTCCCTGTCGACACCTGGGGAGGCAGTGACTTCATCTCCCCCGCCTGTGGGGGAGGCAGGCAGGGGGATGTGCCGTTTGCGCCATGCGCTCACCCGGCGGCTGAGCCGGTCGAACGCCAGATAGATCACCGGCGTGGTGAACAGGGTGAGCACCTGCGACACCAGCAGCCCGCCGACGATGGCAATGCCCAGCGGCTGCCGCAGCTCCGCGCCCATGCCAGTGCCCAGTGCCAGCGGCACTGCGCCGAACAGTGCAGCGAAGGTGGTCATCAGAATCGGCCGCAGCCGCAGGTGCGCGGCCTGCAGCATGGCTTCCTCGGCGGGCAGGCCCTGGTTGCGCTGCGCGTCCAGCGCAAAGTCCACCATCAGAATCGCGTTCTTCTGCACGATGCCGATGAGCAGGATGATGCCGATGATCGCGACCACCGTGAGGTCGTGCCCCGTGCCCATCAGCGCTAGCAGTGCGCCGATGCCCGCCGACGGCAGGGTAGACAGAATGGTGATCGGGTGGATGTAGCTCTCGTACAGCACCCCGAGCACGATGTACATGGTGGCCACTGCCGCCAGCAGCAGCCAGAGCTGGTTGGACAGCGCCGCCTGAAAGGCGCTGGCCGCGCCCTGGAACGTAAGGACGCTCGAAGCCGGCAGCGCAGCCTGCCGGGCTGCCTGCTGGATCGCATCCACCGCCTCTCCGAGTGACACCCCGGGCGCGAGCTGAAAGGAAATGAGCGTCGCCGGGAACTGGCCGAGATGATCGATCGCCAGCGCCGTGGGCCGCTGCGTAATGGTGGCGAGGCTCAACAGCGGCACCGCCCGCCCGGTGCTGGTGCTCAGGTAAATGTCATTGAACGCACGCAGCACACTGCCGATCTCCTGCTCCCTCCCCGCTGGCGGGGAAGGTTGGAGTGGGGTGGCAGACGTCGCACCGTGCGCCCCTTCCAGCCCGAGCACCACCCGGTACTGCGCCGACTGGGTGAAGATGGTCGAGATCAGCCGCTGACCGAAGGCGTTGTACAGCGCGCTGTCGATCGCGCTCATGGTGATACCCAGCCGCGCGGCCACGCTGCGGTCCACGTCCACATAGGCCTGCAGGCCCTGGTCCTGCAGATCGCTGGTCACGCCCGAGAGCTGCGACAGCGTCTTCAGGCGCTGCATCAGTGCATTGTTGGCGCGGGAGAGTTCGGCGGTGCTGCTCGCCGACAGGCTGAACTGGTAGGGGTAGCGGCTGGCGATGTCGTTGATGGTCAGGTCCTGCACCGGCTGCAGATACGCGGCGATGCCCTGCACCTGCGCGGCGCGGGCGTCGAGCCGGTCGATCACGGCCTGCACCCGCGGGCGCCCGGCCAGCGGCTTGAGGTTGATCAGCAGCCGTCCGGTGTTCATGGTGGTGTTCACCCCGTCGATGCCGATGACAGACGACACCGAGGCCACCGCCGGATCCTCGAGTAACGCATCGACCAGCGCCTGCTGGCGCGCTGCCATCGAGTGGAACGACACGTCCTGCGGCGCCACGGTGGTGGCCTGGATCATGCCGGTATCTTGCACCGGAAAGAAGCCCTTGGGGATGAGCACATACAGCAGCACGGTGAGCACCAGCGTGCCCACGGCCAGCAGCAGCACCAGCGGCTGGTGCCGCAGCACCCAGCGCAGCGCGCGGGTGTAGGCGGCCGACAGCCGATCGAACGCCTGCCCGGTGGCGCGGAACAGCCGGCCCTGCTGGGCTTCGGGCTTGTGCCGCAGCAGCCGCGCGCAGAGCATGGGCGTGAAGGTCAGCGATACCGCCGCCGAGATGACGATGGCCACCGCCAGGGTGATGGCGAACTCGCGGAACAGCCGCCCGACCACATCGCCCATGAACAGCAGCGGAATGAGCACCGCAATGAGCGAGAAGGTCAGGGTGATGATGGTGAAGCCGATCTGCCCCGCGCCTTTGAGCGCGGCCTGCAGCGGCCGCTCGCCCTGTTCGATGTAGCGCGAGATGTTCTCGATCATCACAATGGCGTCGTCCACCACGAAGCCGGTGGCAATGGTCAGCGCCATCAGCGTGAGGGTGTTGATCGAAAAGCCGCACAGATACATCGCGCCGAAGGTGCCCACCAGCGCCAGCGGCACCGCGGTGGCCGGAATGAAGGTGGCGCGCACGCTGCGCAAAAAGACAAAGATCACCAGCACCACCAGCAGCACTGCCAGAAGCAGCTCGAACTGCACATCGGCAATGGCCGCGCGGATGGTCACGGTGCGGTCGGACAGCACGGTGAGCTGGGCAGCCGCCGGCAGCTGGTTTTGCAGGCTGGGCAGCAACTTGTGGATCGCATCGACCACGGCGATCACGTTCGCACCCGGCTGGCGCTGCACATTGATCACGATGCCCGGCTTACCGTTGACCATTGCCGCCTGCCAGGCGTTTTCGGCGCCCGTGCTGATGGTGGCCACGTCGCCCAGCCGCACCGGCGCGCCGCCGGAGTAGGCGATGATCATGTCGCGGTATTGCTGTGGCGACTGCAACTGGTCATTGGCGTCGATGCTGAACGCTTGCTGGCTGCCGCTGATGCTGCCCTTGGGGCTGTTGACATTTGCTCCGACAATCGCGGTGCGAATGCTGTCCATGCTCAGGCCGAGTGCGGCCAGCGCCGGGCCGTTGACCGTCACGCGAATGGCGGGTTTATGTCCGCCCGACAGCGTGACCAGGCCCACGCCCGAGACCTGCGAGAGCTTCTGGCTCAGCCGCGTGTCGGCCAGGTCGTACAGCGTGGTCAGCGGCAGGGTGGACGAGGTGATGCCCAGGGTGATGACCGGCGCGTCGGCCGGGTTGACCTTGGCATAGATCGGCGGCTGCGGCAGGTCGGATGGCAGCAGATTGCTCGCCGCGTTGATCGCGGCCTGCACCTCCTGCTCGGCCACGCCAAGCGACAGCGACAGATCGAAACGCAGGGTGATGACCGAGGCGCCACCTGAACTCACCGACCACATCTGCGCCAGCCCCGGCATCTGCCCGAACTGCTGCTCTAGCGGCGCGGTGACCGACGAAGTCATCACATCCGGACTGGCGCCGGGGTAGAGGGTGGTGACCTGAATGGTGGGATAGTCCACCTCCGGCAGAGCTGCCTGCGGCAGCAGCCGGTAGCCGACGAACCCGGCCACCAGCACCGCGATCATCAGCAAGGTGGTGGCAATGGGCCGCAGGATGAACAGCCGCGAGGGGCTAGGGCGGTTTTCGGGCGATGCATCCTCCCAGCCTCCCTCGTGCGGTGGGGCAGGCGCAGGCGCGTCGCCTTCCTGCCCTCTCCTCGCGGGCGGGGAAGGTTGGGCAGGGGTCGATTTGTCCTCCTGTGACGCGCCCATGGTCAGCGCGCTCCGCTGGCTGCGGGCTTGTGCGCTGGCGCGTGCGCGGCGTTTTGGCTGCCATTGCCCGCGGCTTGCACCACCTTCACCGTGCGGCCGTCGCGCAGCCGGTCCAGCCCGTCGGTGACCACGCGCTCGCCGGGCTGCAGGCCGCTGGTGATCTGCGTGAGGTTGTCGAGCGCCACGCCGGTCTTGACCACGCGCATCTTGACCTTGCCGTCCGCGCCGATCACATAGACATAGCTGCCGGGTGCGCCGATGCCGATCGCGGTGGTCGGCACCACGACCGCGTCGGCAATGGTGCGTACCAGCAGACGCACATTGACGAACTGGTTGGGAAACAGGGTCAGGTCCTTATTGGTGAACTCGGCACGCAGATTGAGCGTGCCGGTAGCCGGGTTGATCTGGTTGTCGGCTGCGACCAGCTTGCCGGTTTCGAGCAGCCGGGTGTTGCGCGCATCCCAGGCCTGGGTGGGCAGGGTCTTGCCGGCCATGAGCTGGCCGACCACTTCAGCGATGTTCTGCTGCGGCAGCGCGAAGGTCACGTCCACCGGTTGTACCTGCGCAATGGTGGCCACCGGCGACGCCGAGTTGGTGCCGGTACTGGTGTTGCTGCCGACCGCCCCCGAGGTGGTGACCATGTTGCCGGCATCCACCGGCCGCAGCCCAACCAGGCCGGAGACCGGCGCGGTGATGCGGGTCCAGCTCAGTTGCAGTTCGGCATTGGCCAGCGCGGCCTTGTTGGCGTCGAGGGTAGCCTTGAGCTGGGCCACGGTGGTGCGCTGATCCGACACCTGCTGCGCCGAGATCGAATCCTGCTGCAGCAGGGTTTCATAGCGCTGCAGATCGGCTTGTGCGCCGCTGAGCTGCGCCTGGGTCTGCTCCACCTGCGCCCTGGCCTGCTCGACTGCGATGCGAAACGGGCGCGGGTCGATCTGCGCGAGCAACTGCCCCGCCTTGACCATCTGGCCTTGTCTGTAATACACGCTTTGCAGCAGTCCAGGCACGCGCGGCATCACGTTCACATAACTGCGCGGCGTGACCGTGCCCAGCGCGGTCAGCCACACCGGCACCGCCTGTGTACGTGCCACCGCGGCGGTAACCGGCTGCGGCGGCATCTGCTCCTTGCTCATGCCACCGGGGCCGCCGCGTATTTGCGCCTGCACAGGGCGGTCGACGCCGACCAGCGCCGGGCCGGCAGCAGCAACCAGCGCCACGACCAGGACGATCCACAGCCAGCGGCGCGCGTGAGGGGCGGGGCGGTTGCGGGCGGGGTCGCGTTGCGCGGTCATGGGCAGATGCTCAGGCAGAGATGGATAGGAGGAGGGGGCGACACATCCTGCCAGCGCGACATGAACGTCGTGTGCAGGTGGCGTGAACAAATGTGTCGGGCGCGCAAGCGGTGCGGCATGCTTCAGGCCCTAGGCTGGCGCTCGTGCTTCCAGTAGACCTCGGTGCTGGCGGCATCTCCGGCACGGTTCAAGGTGCGCGCCAGCACGAACAGCAGGTCGGACAGGCGGTTGAGGTATTGCAGCAGTTCGCCGCGCAGCGCCGGGGCTGCGTCAGCAGCGGACGGGTCTGCCTCATGGGCTACCGCAACCACTGCCCGCTCGGCGCGCCGCGCCACGGTGCGGCAGATGTGCGCCTGTGACGCCGCCGGCGTGCCGCCGGGCAGGATGAACTCGGCCAGCGGCGGCAGCTTGCCGTTGTATTCCGCCAGCGCGGCGTCGAGCGCAGCCACCTGTTGCGGCTTGAGCAGGGTCATCCCCGGCACCGACAGCTCGCCGCCGAGGTCGAACAGGTCATGCTGCACCTGCCCGAGCAGGGCGTCGATGGCATCGGGCAGTCCCATGCTGCGCAGCAGCCCGAGGTGGGAATTGAGTTCGTCTACCTCGCCCAGCGCGTGAATGCGCGCGGCGTTCTTCAGGCAGCGCGAGCCGTCTCCCAGCCCGGTAGTGCCCGCATCGCCGGTGCGGGTGGAAATGGCGGTGAGGCGGTGACCCATCAGTGCGTCTCCAGTGCGTGAACGGCGTATTCTTGCCCAAACCGCCAAGCCCCCGCGTTTGCAAGGACTGCCGCCATGAATGCCTCACTCACGCCGAAGATTTTCTCCCGCCCCGTTCCGCCCGGACTCCTCGACGCCCTGGTCGCGCGTTTCGGCGCGCAGTGCTCGACCGCGTTGGCGGTGCGCCAGCAGCATGGGCGCGACGAGTCGCCCTTTGACGCGCCGCCGCCTGCGGCGGTGATCTATTGCCAGAGCACGCAGGACGTGGCCGACGCGGTCAAGCTCGCCGCAGCGTTCGATTACCCGGTCATCGCCTTTGGCGCTGGCTCCTCTCTCGAAGGCCAGCTGCTTGCGGTGCAGGGCGGCATCAGCCTCGATCTCACTCGCATGAACCGGGTGCTCGACATCGCCGCGGCCGATATGCTGGCCACGGTGCAGGCCGGGGTGACGCGGCTGCAACTCAACGACGCACTGCGCCACACCGGGCTGTTTTTCCCGATCGACCCCGGCGCCGACGCCACCCTGGGCGGCATGACCGCCACCCGCGCCTCCGGTACCAACGCAGTGCGCTACGGCACCATGCGCGAGAACGTGCTGGCGCTGACCGTGGTCCTGGCCGACGGCCGCGTGGTGCGCACCGGCACCCGGGCGCGCAAGAGCAGCGCGGGTTACGACCTGACCCGGCTGATGGTCGGCAGCGAAGGCACGCTGGGCATCATCACCGAAGTCACCGTGCGCCTGTACCCGCAGCCCGAGGCCGTGGCCGCGGCGGTGTGCTCCTTCCCCGGCGTGGCGCAGGCGGTGGACTGCACCATCGCCATCATCCAGGCCGGCATTCCCATCGCCCGCTGCGAGCTGATGGACGCTGGCGCGGTGCGTGCGGTCAATGCCCACGACCATCTGAACCTGTCCGAAAAGCCGCTGCTGCTCATGGAATTCCACGGTTCGCCCGCCGGGGTGCGCGAGCAGACGCAGGCGGTGCAGGCTATCGCCGCCGAACATCAGGGCGGCGATTTCGCCTGGGCCGACACCCCCGAGGAGCGCAGCCGGCTGTGGAAAGCACGGCACCACGCCTATCTGTCCGCGCTGCAGATGAAACCCGGTTGCCGCTGCGTCACCACCGATACCTGCGTGCCCATCTCCCGCCTGGCCGAGAGCATCAACGCCACCATCACCGAGGCCGAAGCCGCCGGGCTGCCCTACTTCGTCGTCGGCCATGTGGGCGACGGCAACTACCACATCGGCTACCTGATCGACCCCACCAAACCCGAGGAGCGCGAACTCGCCGAGGCGCTCAACGCCCGGTTGGTGCGCCGCGCGCTCGCCCTGGGCGGCACCTGCAGCGGCGAACACGGCATCGGCCTGCACAAGCAGGATTTCCTGCGCGAAGAAGCCGGCGACGCCGCCCTCGACCTGATGCGCACCCTCAAGCACGCACTCGATCCCAAGGGCATCCTCAATCCGGGGAAGATCTTTGCGTAGCGCATCGAGGCGCACTCCCGACGAACGGTCGAATTTGGCCGACGAACGGCAAACTGGTTCGTTTGGTTGCAGTTTTGCCGTGGTGGGTTGCGGGGTTGGGCGTAGCGCAGGGGGCGATGGCGGAGGTGCGCCCTTGAAAGTCTGGAGGTCGTCCCTATAATTGGCACTCGTTGAAGGTGAGTGCTAACAACGGCGGCTTTCTTGGGTGCCGGTGTTGGCCGCTTCAAGGTGTTCAGTGGCCGGCAGGCTCGGGATGTTCCTGCAGCGGTCGGTCGATCGGCACCGCGCTGGTGCCCGGTTTTTCACAAACTTCAGGAGATTTGCATGAAATTGCGTCCTCTGCATGACCGTGTCGTGGTCAAGCGTGTCGAACAAGAAACCACTACCGCTTCCGGCATCGTGATCCCGGGCACCGCGGCGGAAAAGCCGGATCAGGGTGAAGTGCTGGCCGTGGGCCCGGGCAAGCACGACGACTCGGGCAAGCTGGTTCCCATGGCGGTCAAGGTGGGCGACCGCGTGCTGTTCGGCAAGTATGCCGGCCAGACCGTCAAGGTGGACGGCGACGAGCTGATGGTGATGCGCGAAGACGACCTGATGGCCGTGATCGAAAAGTAATCGGCACCGCCTGATTCGCATTCTCGCTTCAACTGACATTTACGGAGAATTTCAATGGCTGCAAAAGACGTGATTTTTGGCTCTGACGCCCGGGCCCGCATGGTCGAGGGCGTGAATATCCTGGCCAATGCGGTCAAGGTGACATTGGGCCCGAAGGGCCGCAACGTGGTGCTCGAGCGCTCCTTTGGCGCCCCCACCGTGACCAAGGACGGTGTGTCCGTGGCCAAGGAAATCGAGCTCAAGGACAAGCTGCAAAACATGGGCGCGCAGATGGTCAAGGAAGTCGCCTCCAAGACCAGCGACAACGCCGGTGACGGCACCACCACTGCCACCGTGCTGGCGCAGTCCATCGTGCGCGAGGGCATGAAGTACGTGACCGCCGGGATGAACCCGATGGATCTCAAGCGCGGCATCGACAAGGCCGTGGCGGCCCTGGTCGAAGAGTTGAAGAAGGCCTCCAAGCCCTGCTCCAGCAGCAAGGAAATTGCGCAGGTCGGCTCGATCTCGGCCAACAGCGACGAGAGCGTGGGCAAGATCATCGCCGAGGCGATGGACAAGGTGGGTAAGGAAGGGGTGATCACCGTCGAAGACGGCAAGAGCCTGGAGAATGAGCTCGACATCGTTGAGGGCATGCAGTTCGACCGCGGCTACCTCTCGCCCTACTTCATCAACAACCAGGACAAGCAGGTGGCGGTGCTCGAAAACCCCTACATCCTGCTGCACGACAAGAAGATCTCCAACATCCGTGATCTGCTGCCCGCGCTCGAGCAAGTGGCCAAGGCCAGCCGTCCGCTGCTGATCATTGCCGAAGACGTGGAAGGCGAAGCGCTGGCCACGCTGGTGGTCAACAGCATCCGCGGCATTCTCAAGACCGTGGCGGTCAAGGCCCCGGGCTTTGGTGATCGTCGCAAGGCCATGCTCGAGGACATCGCCATCCTCACCGGCGGCAAGGTCATCGCCGAAGAAGTGGGTCTGTCGCTCGAGAAGGTCACGCTGGCCGATCTGGGTCAGGCCAAGCGCGTCGAGGTGGGCAAGGAAAACACCATCATCATCGATGGTGCCGGCAAGGCCGCCGACATCGAGGCGCGCGTCAAGCAGATTCGTGTGCAGATCGAGGAAGCCACTTCCGACTACGACCGCGAAAAACTGCAAGAGCGCGTGGCCAAGCTCGCCGGTGGCGTGGCTGTGATCAAGGTTGGCGCGGCCACCGAAGTCGAGATGAAGGAGAAGAAAGCCCGCGTCGAAGACGCCCTGCATGCCACCCGCGCTGCGGTGGAAGAGGGCATCGTCGCCGGTGGTGGTGTGGCGCTACTGCGTGCGCGTCAGGCCCTGGGCGAGATCAAGGGTGCCAATCACGACCAGGACGCCGGCATCAAGATCGTGCTGCGCGCCATCGAGCAGCCGCTGCGTGAAATCGTTGCCAACGCCGGTGGCGAACCCAGCGTGGTGATCAACAAGGTGCTCGAAGGCAAGGGCAATTTCGGCTTCAACGCCGCCAACGATACCTACGGCGACATGCTCGAGATGGGCATTCTCGATCCGACCAAGGTCACCCGTACAGCGCTGCAAAACGCTGCGTCGGTTGCCGGCCTGATGCTCACCACCGAGTGCATGGTCGCAGAAGCGCCGAAGGAAGAAGCCCCCGCTGCGGCCGGCGCCGGCGGTATGGGCGGCATGGGCATGGACATGTAAACCCAGGCTGTACCGTCTGCGTCGCGCTCGCCCGACCTGCCTTGGCTAGTCGGGCGGTGCCAAGCCTGCCACCCGCAAGGATGGCAGGCTTTTTTTTGTGCCCCCAGCATGGGCGCCCTCTTGAGGGTGCAAGTCCCTCCGCTGACCACAGCGAGCGAAGCCAAGCGCAACTGCGCAAGGGTGACCGACCGTGGGGAGTTGGAAGGCATATTTCCAGCTGGCGCAGACACCGAAGGTGTTTCGCTCTCTGGACGAATGGCTGCGACGAAGGTTGCGCGCGCTGCAATGGAAGCGCTGGCGGCGTGGCACCACCCTGTTCCGTGAGTTGCGCGCTCTCGGTGCAAGCAAGGATCTGGCTGCGAAAATCGCCGGCCACGGCCGGTACTGGTGGCGTGCCAGCCGGTCGGAAATACATCGTGTGCTGAACAACGCATCCTTCGAGCGGCTCGGCGTGCCACGCCTGTCATCACCTCAACGACTCGAACCTCCCGGTGCGGACCCGCATGCCGGGTGGTGTGGGAGGGGGATCGACCAGGATGGTCTGGTCGCCCCCTATCCCGATTGCCAGACAAAAAGTCATTGCAACGACCGCAACGATTGCTAATATCGACCCCATTTGCAGCAGGGGATCGCGATGTCACGGTTTTGCACGCAATGTGGAGCAGAAAACAAGGACGAGGCGAAATTCTGCAGACAGTGTGGCGCGCCCATGCCCAAACCTGCCGGACCAGAGCAGGCCGGCGCTTTGCGAGACACTGCTGCGTTGCCGGCAGGGCCTGCCCAGCAGACACTGCAACAGGAGACGACCGGCATTGCACCCGCCGAGCCCAGCGCCGAGGTTGCTGCTGCCGCTGTCAAGCCAGCCGCCGTGCATGCAGGGGACGAGCAGCCGACGCAGCCCGCTGCCGGCGAACGACCGGCCGCCGGGGAACAGCCTGCCACGCGGCAGGAACATGAACGCTTGCGGCGCGAGCAGGAGCTGCGCGCAGCCACCGCACGGATGGAGGCGGACATCCAGTCCCGGGCGCGGGCGGCCGAAGCAGCATTGTTTGCCGCCGCGCCGTCGCAGCCTCGTCCAGCCACCATGCCGCCGCAGACCGCGCCGGCGGCCAGGGGCGGCAATGCGGTGTTGATCGGTGGCGTGGCTACAGCGGTGATTGCACTGCTGCTGGTGGGCGGCGGCAGTCTGTGGTGGTCGCGCACCCATGCGCCACAGACCCCGGCCAGTGCGCCGATCGCACGCTCCAGCGCCGCGTCGGCGGTCGTGCACCCTGCGTCGGCCGCAGCGCCCGCTGCGCTGGCTCGGTCTGCTTCTGCGGCGGCTTCGGCTGCGGTGGCTGCCGCGCCTGCGCTGTCACACCCCGCTTCGGCAGCGCAGGCCGCATCCGCACCGGTTACGGTAGCGGCGCCCCATCCGCAGCCGAAGGTTGAAGCAGCGGCAGCGCCTGCGCCGAAGTCTCGTCCGGAAACTTTCAAGCCCGCGCCGGTGCGCCGTGAGCAGGTCAGCCCCGCCCGGGTTGCCACGCCGGCACCGGTGCAGCAAGAAGCGCCGCCCGTGGTGCAGCCCGCGCCGCAGCCGGCACCCGCACCCATCGAGCCGTCCGCCCCCGTTGCGCAGCCCCGGCCCTCCGGGAGGCTGCAGGCGCTGCGCGCGGGGCTGGCGGCCTGCGAGCAAAAGGGCAATTTCTTCACTCAGCAACTCTGCATCCAGGAAACTCGCTGGAAATATTGCGGCGCACCGCTGTCGCCCGACCCGTTGTGGGGCAAGGTGCCCGAGTGCCCGAATTCGGCGCAGCAGCACAACAACCCCTGACCCGGGCGTCCCGCTTCCAATCACCCACAGTCCTTGGAGGACCACATGACCGTGAAAACCACCAACAACCTCGGTGTGCTGCTGCGCAGCTACGAGGCCTTGCACAACTGGCGCGCGCTGGCCATGCTGGCGGGCAGCTTCGTCCTGGGCGGGCTTGCTATCAGCGGCGGTGCGATTGCGGGTGCGAGTTCGGGCAGCGCTTTGGTGGCGATGCTGATGAGCCTGATCGGCGGTATCGTGATCGTGGTCGGCATGAATGCCAGCGGCCTGATGCTGATGGATCAGGCGTATGACCTGCCGAAGCGCGGCTTCGGTCCGGCGTTTCTCGGCGGCATCCAGTCGGCGCTGTATGTGATCGGCCTGCTGATCCTGCTCGGTCTGGGCTTTGGCGTGGTGCTGCTGGGGGCGTTTGTGTTGTCGCTGCTGGGGCGCATCCCCGGGGTGGGTGGATTTTTCGGCTTCGTGCTGGCCGGGCCGCTGGTGGTCGTGGTCGCACTGGCCTATGCCGTTCTGCTGCTGGCCGGGCCGCTGATGATCGCGGCGGTGTGGCACGGCGAGGGTTTTGTCGCCAGCCTGTCGCGGGCGGTGGGCATCGTGATCAAGCGGCCACTCGAGGTGTTCATGCACTTTCTGGTGCTCGGGCTGATCGTGTTGCCAGCGATGGCCTTCATTTTTGCTGTGGTGTTCGTCGGCAGCATGCTGGTTGGCGGGTTCTTTGCCTCGGGGGCCTTGACTGAATTGACTGCAAACTTCGGGATGTTGATGTGGCACCGCTACGCTGACATGTCAGGCGTGGGGATTGATGCGGTACAAGCCGCGGTTGCGGCGACGATGTCGATCGGGCTGGTGTGGTTTCTGGCCTGGTCGGTGGTCAGCCTGATCTATGTCCTGGGCCTGATCTTCGTCTACCGCGCGGTCAGCGAAGGCGTCGGCGCGGAGGCCGCGGGAGTGGTTGGACAGAAACTGGCCCAGTTCAAGCAAGGGCTCGATGAGTACAAACCGCGTCCGGTACCTGTCGGGACACCGCCGGCTGCCCCGGCGACAACAGGCCAGCCGACCGCGGATGCGCAGCCCCGCGCCGTTGTGGATCAGGCCGCGGCGCCAGCGACCGGGCATTGCACCGCCTGCGGCGCCGTGGTGCAGCCCGACGACATGTTCTGCGGCAGTTGCGGCCACCGGCTGAAATAAGGGGCGACGATGGCACGCTTCTGTACCCTCTGCGGCACGCAGAATGCCGATGATGCACGGTTCTGCGAGGCCTGCGGCGCGCCGCTGCGCACACCGGGCGCGCCCGTGGCCGGTGCCCCCGCTCCCACCCAGGCTGCGGCAACCAACACCCCAGCGCCGCCGCGTGGCGGGCTGAGCCGGCGCGCAGGCTGGTTTGCGCTCGGCGGCCTCACCGTGTTGCTGCTCGTGGTGGCTGCCCTGGCCTGGCAGGTGCTGGGACGCGCCAGCGGGCCGTCGCGGGCCGAGCTGCAGGCGGCGGCGGACACCTGGCTGCAGCAACACCAGGCCACTCTGCTTCAGCAGGACGCCTGCCTGCGCAATTTCAACTACCGGGCCAATCCGGTTTTTGTCAACGCGCTGGACCAGGATACGCAAAGCTGGCTGGCCGTGCTGGTCAAGGCCGGTATCTACACCGCGCCGGTGCCGGTGCAAAGCGGGTTCATTCAGCAGATGAAATACACCTGGGGCCCGCAGGCCGCGCATTACCTGCGCAACGACGCGCTGTGCGTGGCCGATGGCCTGCGCGTCGAGGACATACGGCAGGTGCAACCGGGCAGGGACGGTACCGAACCCCTGCCGCCCGGGGTGAGCCTTCCGCAGGACTGGGCGCTGGTGCGGCTGACTCTGCAGTGGAGCGGCCTGCCTGCCTGGGCACAGCAGCCGCCGGTGTCCACCCAGTTGAGCCAACTGTCCGCACCATTGCTGCAAACTCTGCTGCTGCGCAAGACCCCGCAGGGCTGGGTGCTGCCGTCGCAAGCCGAGGAGCTGGGCATGCGCGCGCAGCTGGGTCTTCTCAGCGCTGGCGGCGCGCTCGGTCAGGCGGTGCAGCAGCTGGGCGATCAGCTGGGGCAGGCGGCGCAGTCTTTTGGCGGGAACACCGCTACTCCTGCCGCGCAGCAGCCCGCACCCTGGAGCGGCTTTGTCGACTGGCTCAAAAACCTGTTGAACCTCGGCGATCCGGCGCGCCGCATTCCCGCGCAGTTCTACGACGATGTGCAAAGCGGTCGGTTTGATGCTGCATACAGCCTGCTCGGCCCGGATCTGCAAATCCTCGGCCCTGAAAAAATGCAGGTGGCGTTCAAACAGGTGCAGGCGCGAATCCTGGCCAAAGGCGGCGTTGCCGACATCACCATCGTGCGCGTCACCGACCAGGGCGGGGACAAGGCGGTGCGCTATGTCGTGCATTTTCGCGACGGCAGCGAACACACCGAGAACATGCGTATCGGCAAAGTGGGTGATCAATGGCGCATTCTGTCCATCGATGGCATATGACGTCGGGCCGTGAAGACACTGGCCGTAGGCGTCTACTGCGAAGCAGTGCGGTCATGGTGCTGTTGGCCGGTGGGGCATGGGCGGCGCTGCGCCCACCGCCGCGCTACTGGCAGGTGGACGGAGCGCTGCTTCGGACCGGCGATCTGCTGTTTCGCCGCACCGTCAGCCTGGAAGGGATGGCCGTGCAGGCGATCGACGCGGCGGGGCGATTCAGTCATGTCGGTCTGGTGGTCGGCCATGGTGCGCAGGGTGCTGCGCAGGTGGTGCATGCCTGCCCGCCCGAGCGCAGCGGGCAGACCGGTGTGCGGTTGACCACCGCGCAGGCGTTCGTCGACGGCGCCGATGTGCGCGACGCCGCCGCGGCGCGGCTGCCGATCGATGCCGAGCAGGCGAGGCGAGTGGCGGCCTGGGCGCTGCAGCATGTCGGCTGGGCATTCAACGCCGACTTCCGGCTGGGCGCGCCGCACGCGCTGTACTGCACCGAGCTGGTCTGGTCCGCGATGCGCGCCGTCGGGTGCCACTGCCTGCCCCAGCCTGTGCGCTGGCACACCCCGCTGGGCGCCCGCGAGGTGGTGCCCATGTCCGCGTTGCTGGAGATCCCCGGTCTGCGGTTCCTGTCGTGGGCGGTGCGTGTGGTGTAGGGTTGCGCAAGCCGACGCGGGCGGTCGGAAGCGGCCATGCCGCGTGCGCCATGCAGACAGGCGAAAATGTCTGCATGACAGCAGGTTTTCCCCAACTCTTGATGCGCGTGGCGCTGGTGCTGGCGCTGGTTGGCCTGGCGCCGGCGGTCGTGGCCTCGCCCACGGCCGCTGTCAGCGCGCAGCAGCGTTCGGCGTCGGCCCCGTCGCATGGGCGCATCTGCCTAGTGCTGTCGGGCGGCGGCGCCCGGGGCTTTGCACACATCGGCGCGCTCGAGGCCCTGCAGCAGCTGCATGTGCCGATCGACTGCATCGCCGGTACCAGCATGGGCGCGATCATCGGCGGGCTGTATGCCGAGGGCGTGTCGATCGCAGTGCTGCGCAACCAGGTTTCCGGTATGGACTGGGCTGGTGTGCTGTCCAGTCGGCCGGCACGCGAGGAGCTGAATTTCCGCCGCAAGCAGGCCGACGAACAAATGCCCGGCGGTGTGGAGTTCGGTCTGAGCGACCGCGGCCAAGTGCAGTTTCCGAATGCTGCAGTCAACACCACCCAGCTCGAGCAGGTGCTGACCAACCTCACCCTGCCGGCGATCGGGGTGCACGACTTTGACGCGCTGCCCATCCCGTTTCGTGCCGTGGCGACCAACATGGTCACCGGGCAGAAGGTGATCCTGCAGCGCGGGGCGCTCGCCAGTGCGCTGCGCGCCAGCATGTCGGTGCCGGGGGTGTTTCCGCCCACCGAGGTCGACGGCGCGCTGCTCGGCGACGGTGGGCTGGTGGACAACCTGCCGGTGGACGTGGCGCGCGACATGGGGGCGCAGCATGTGGTGGCGATCAATATCGGCACGCCGCTGCTGCCGCGCACGGCGTTGGACAACATCGTCGGGCTGACCTCGCAGATGATCAACATCCTGATTGAGCAGAACATCCGCGCACAGATCGCCACCCTCAAGCCCGGCGACGTGCTGATTTCGCCCGATCTGGGCGCGATTTCCTCGGTCGATTTCGCCGCCGGCAACCGTGCCATCCAGATCGGCTATGACGCGGTGATGGCTGCGCGTGCGCAGCTCGCACCGCTGGCCTTGCCCCTGGCGCAATACGCCCGGTGGCGCGACGCCTTCGCCCGCAAGGCGCAGGCGCTGGTGGCGCAAACCCGCTTCAACGCCCCGCTGGCCGGGGTCGAGGTGCGCGGGCTGGCTCCCGGAATCGACCGCACCTTGCAGGCGCAGCTGCAGCAAAAAGCTGGCGAGCCGCTCGATTTCGGCGCGGTGCGCCGCGATGTCGACCGCCTGTTCGGCCTGGGCGACTTCTCCCGCGTCGACTACCGTCTGATCGACACCCCGCCGGGGCAGGTGCTGGAATACCGCCTGCAGGAGAAACCCTGGGGGCCGAACTATCTGCGCTTCGGTCTGGGCCTCTATACCGATCTGCGCAACCAGTCACGTTTCTCGCTGCAACTGGCGCAGCGCAGGCCGTGGCTGAACGGTCTGGGCGGCGAGTGGCGCAACGACCTGCAGATCGGCTGGCGCAACCGCTGGTTTTCCGAGCTGTACCAGCCACTCGATGCGCGCGACCGGGCGTTCGCCTCGCCGTATCTCGATCTCGATGCCCGCCCGGTCGATGTGTACCGCGGCGACAACCCCATCGTGCGCTACCGCCTCAACACCAGCCGTGTCGGTCTGGATCTTGGCGCGCCGATCACCGGCTACGGCGAGGTGCGCCTGGGCGTGAGCCGCGCCAACATCTCGGCGGACTATCTGCTCGGTCAGACCGGCCTGGTCGACGGCCAGACTCTGCGCGAGGGCGGCGTGCGGGCGCTGGCGTTGTTCGACCGCCTCGATCATGCCTACTTTCCCACCAGCGGCTGGCGCGCCCGGCTGGAGGTGTTTGCCGCGCGAACCAGCCTGGGCAGCGACAGCAACTACGACCGGCTCGACCTATCCGGCCAGGCCGATTTCACTGTCGGACGCCACACCGTGGAACTGGCCGCCCGCGCCGCGAGTTTCCGCGACCGCCAAGGTCTGGGGCTGGATTACTTTTCCCTCGGCGGGTTCGATGCGCTCAGCGGCTACCGCGAAGGCCAGCTGATCGGCAACTATCTGGTGTACGGCCGACTGGGCTACCGCTATGCACTGACCACGCCGGGGCTGTTCGGCGGCGCCAGCTACCTGGGGCTGGTGGTTGAGCGTGGCAATACCTGGACGCAGCGCAGCAGGGTCAGCCTGGGCGACCTGCGCGACAGCGCCGGCGTCTATCTGGGCACCGACACCCCGCTGGGGCCGGTGTATTTCGGTGTGGCCAAGGCACCAGGGCAGAAGGTCAATGTGTATCTGACCCTGGGGCGGCCTTGACCGCATCCGCCGCCTGCTGCGGCGCGCCCGGCACCCGATGTTCGGCCAGCCAGCTCTCGATCAGCTGCGACGCCGCCTCGATGCCCTGCAGCCGGGTCGCGGAAAACAGCTGCAGCGAGATCGGCGCGGTCATCCCGACCGCTTGCGCATGCTGAGCCAGGCGATCACGCGCGGCCTGTGCCGCCCGCTGTCCCTCCTGCCGGTTGAGCTTGTCGGCCTTGGTCAGCAACACATGCAGCGGCACGCTGGCCGGCGCCATGAAATCGAGCAGAGACAGGTCGATGTCGGTCAGCCCCAGGCGCGCGTCGGCCAGCAGGATCAGCCCCACCAGGGGGGCACGCCCGGCCAGGTACTGCGCAAGAAAAAGCTGCCAGCGCCTTTTGTCGGTCTTGCCCACCGCAGCGTAGCCATAACCCGGCAGATCGACCAGCAGCCCGCTGGGCCTATCCTTCGGTCCGACCGCAAAAAAATTGATGTGCTGCGTGCGCCCCGGAGTCTTGGACGCGAAGGCAAGCTGGCGCTGCTGGCACAGGGTGTTGATCGCGGTGGACTTTCCCGCGTTCGAGCGCCCGACAAAGGCGATTTCCGGCAGGTCGGTGCGCGGCAGATTGTCCGTCGATGAACTGGTGACCATGAACCGTGCGCTGTGCAGCAGCGGGCTGAACCGCACTGGAGCCGCTGACCTGCTGGAATTCCCTATATTCGCCATGACTTATGTATCGGTAGGATGCGCCATCTCGTGCAAACAAGCGGACGGGGTGCGCGGGCTGACCGCGCTGCCGTCCGCACCCACGCCGTGCGCGGCACCGCATTGTCGCTGTTTGTCGCGCACGGCGAACTACTGATGGATCGCCGTTCATGCCTACCACGTCGGTTGCCGCGCGCCTTGCCGTGAATCTTGCTGCCTCGCTGCTTTTGCTGCCCGGAGCCTGCTGGGCTGCTGGCGTCCCGCCACCTGCGGCCTCCAGTGTGATGGAATCCTCCTTTCCCGTCCCCACCACTGCGCAGTTGCAGGCCGGCGCCAAGGTGGCACAAACCTGTGCGGCCTGCCACGGCATCGACGGCAACGCCACATCGACCGAGTTTCCCAAGCTGGCCGGCCAACATGCCGACTACCTGATCAAGCAACTGCACGACTACCGCATTGCCAAGGGCGCCAAGCAACCGGCGCGGATCAGCGCCATCATGAACGGCATCGCCGCCATGTTGAGCGATGAGCAGATCCGCGATGTCGCGCTCTATTACAGCCACCAGACCTTCAAGCCCGGGGTGACCCTGGCCGACAAGAAAACGCTCAAGCTCGGCGCCTCGATCTGGATGGCGGGGATTCCCGACCGGGCCGTGCCGGCCTGCGCGGCGTGCCACGGGCCGGGCGGTCAGGGCATGCCATCGCGCTACCCGCGTATCGGTGGGCAGTGGCAGGGCTATCTGCAAACCCAGTTGCAGATGTTCCGCAGCGACAGTCGCAGCAACAGCCCGGAAATGCACGACATCGCCTCGCGCATGACCGACCGGCAGATCGCCGCAGTCGCGGATTACGCCGCCGGTCTGCGTGTGTCGAACACGACACCGCGCTGACGCGCGCTGCATTGCCGCCCGATACGTGTCGTTACCGGAACTTTCCAGCGTGGCGCAGGCTCTGTCTCCCAGCGGCTTCGGTGTCTCGGCTGGTCGGCCCGGCCAGATCACCCGCCTGGGTGCCCGTCGGCGCGGCGAAATGCATCGCCAGGCGGGCTGTGGGAAGTCAAAATTGAGGTTTTTCTCTTTTGTTATATTGGCCTGTCAATTGGGTTGCGGGGTTTGAGTCCGTTGCAGGCGGCTTTGCTGCTGGGTGTTGCGGCGCGCCGCAAGCCTGTTTGAGCGTGCATTGCGGCAGCCCTTGGCGGCGCTCGACGCTTCCGACCTCGGTAATCCATATCCATCCCTCGACCTGCGGCATCGCCAGCGCGCAGCCCTGAAAACCGCTGCGCTTTTTTCGCCCCGTCGCTCCTCTTTATGTCCGCCACACCGTCTCCCGTTCCCAACACGACCCTGAGCACCTCCGGCTGGGAACTGCAACATGGGTCGCGTGCCTGGCGCGCCTTCATCGAGTTGCTGTCGTCGATGCGCTTTGCCATCGCGCTGCTGGTCGTCGTGGCGGTGGCCAGCATCATCGGCACCGTGCTCACGCAGGGCCAGCCCTACAACAACTATATCGACCAGTTCGGGCCGTTCTGGGCCGAGGTGTTCCGCAAGTTCGAGCTCTACAACGTTTACTCCTCCTGGTGGTTCCTGCTGATCCTGACCTTTCTGGTCGTGTCCACCAGTCTTTGCCTGATCCGCAATACGCCCAAGATCATCACCGATCTGAAAACCTACAAGGAAGGCGTGCGCGAGCAGAGCCTGCGCCACTTCCACGAGCGCGGCGAGGCCGCCTTCCCGGAAGACCGCGCCACCATCGTCGCGCATCTCACCCAGGTGCTGCGCAACCACGGCTACAAGTTCAAGCTACAGCAGCGGCCAGTAGCGCAGCAGGGCGGGCCGGCGTCGACCATGATCGCCGCCAAGACCGGCGGGCTCAACCGCGTGGGCTATGTGTTGGCGCACGCGGCCTTCGTGCTGATTTGCGTAGGCGCGCTGTTCGACGGCGACATGATGATCAAGGCACAGATGTGGATGTTCGGCAAGGAGCCGCTCAAGAGCAATATGCTCATTTCGCAGGTGCCCGAGGTCAACAGGCTGTCTGTGCACAACCCCACCTACCGCGGCAACCTGCAGATTCCGGATGGCGGCGAATCCAATATGGCTGTGCTCACCATGGGCGATGGTGTGCTGTTGCAACCGCTGCCGTTCAACATCCACTTAAAAAAATTCAACATCGATTTCTATTCCACTGGCATGCCGCGGCTGTATTCCAGCGACGTGGTGATTACCGACCCGAGGACTGGCAAGAGTTTCCCGGCGAAGATCGAGGTCAACCATCCGCTGACCTATGATGGCGTCACCATCTTCCAGTCGGGTTTTGCCGACGGTGGCTCGCAGCTGTTCCTCAAGGCCTGGCCGATGCACGGGCCGAGCGACAAGAGCTTCGACCTGACCGGCACCGTGGGGGGCGACAGCCAGCTGAGCAACGGTGCGCAGAGCCTGCAGATCGAGTTCCGCGAGCTGCGCGTGTTCAATGTGCAGGACATGAGCCCGGCGCAGACCACCGGCGTGAAGCCCAAGGAAAAATCGTTCATGGCTGGGTTCGATCAGCACCTGGGCGCGCCGGTGGCGGCGCCAGGAGAGCGCCACCTGCAGAACATCGGCCCGGCAGTGGTGTACAAGATCCGCGACGCCTCGGGTCAGGCGCACGAGTTTTTCAACTACATGCTGCCGGTCGAACTCGACGGCCAAAAGGTATTTCTCGCCGGTGAGCGCGGTTCGCTCGATGCCGGCTACAAATACATGCGCATTCCGGCAGACGGCAACGACTCGATCGATGGCTGGATGCATCTGCGTGCCGCGCTGTTCAATCCCAAGGACCGTGAACAGGCCGCCGTGCAGTATGTCGCCACCGCACTGCCACCCAATGCCTCTGTCGAGCTGAAAAACCAGCTTCAGGTCACCGCCCGGCGCACCCTCGACATCTTTGCCGGAGACATCCCGACCGATCCCAAGACTGGCAAACCCGTGGTCCCGGCGCCGGGCGGCCTGCCCGCGCTGGCACAGTATCTCGAAGCTGCCGTGCCGCCGGACAAGCAGCAGCAGGCTTCGGATGTGTTCGTGCGCATTCTCAACGGCACGCTGTGGCAGCTGTGGCAGATCAGCCGGGAAGCCAACGGCCAGAAGCCTGTGGCGCAAGATGCGGCGCATGAAAAGTTTTTCGACTCGGCCGTGCTCGCGCTGTCCGACAGCTTTTTCTACCCCGCTCCCCTCTACCTGCAGCTGACCAATTACAAACAGGTGCAGGCCAGCATCTTCCAGGTGGCCCGTGCCCCCGGCAAGATCGTGGTCTATACCGGGGCGGTCTTGCTGATTCTGGGTGTGTTTGCCATGCTCTACATCCGCGAGCGTCGGGTCTGGTTCTTGGTGAAAGACCGGGACGGCGGCGGCAGCGAAATCCTCATGGCCATGAGCACCAATCGCCGCACCGTGGAATACCGGAAAGAATTTGAAACACTGCGCGCAGCCAGTCTGGGCGTAGCATCGACCGACCCGACTCAGCCGAAAGAGCCGGACACTGCCTCGACCTGAACAGGGACCCGCCATGGAACTAGCCAGCAAATCCCATAGCCTGCCGCTGAACTCCAAGAGTTCGGAACCTTCGCGCCAGAATGGCATTGGCGCTTACCTGCGCCGACGTTCGGCTTACGACTGGATTTTCCTGCTGCTCATCGCCGCAGGCGACGCGGTCGTGCTCAGTCAGTACGGCCAGAACATGAGCTATTACGTCAAGCTCATTTTCCTCGGCGCGACCACTACCCTGCTGTTCCTGGGCTGGGGCTGGACTGCGATCAAGAATCTGTCTCTGGTCGTGGCCGGGCTTTCGCTGCTGGGCATCTGGCTGTACCAGGGGCCCAACGGACATGCGGTTCTGGCGCGCAGCGAGCAGGTCTTCTTCCTCAAATATTTTCTCGCCAGCCAGTCGGCCATTTTGTGGATGGCCTTCCTGCTGTTTCTGAGCACTGCGGCCTACTGGTTCGGCATGTTCACCGGCCCCGCGCAGAACACAGCCGGCGCCGCCGCCCTGGCCTCGGCGGGCCCGATGGCCGGCGGTGGTGACGGTGTGGTGCGCGATGCCAAGGGTTGGCAGTCCAACTTTGCCCAGTATTTCGGCTCGCGCCTGGCTTGGGTGGGTGTGACTATGGCGCTGGTCGGCACCATGATGCGTTGGTACGAGAGCTACCAGATCGGGCCGGACATCGGTCATATTCCGCTGTCCAATCTGTACGAAGTGTTCGTGCTGTTTTCCTGGCTGACCACTATTCTCTACCTCTACTTCGAGCAGAAGTACAAGACCCGCAGCATGGGCGCGTTTGCGATGCTGGTGGTCAGCGCGGCCGTGGGCTTCCTGCTGTGGTACAGCATGGTGCAGAACGCCTACGAAATCCAACCGCTGGTGCCGGCACTGCAGAGCTGGTGGATGAAGCTGCACGTCCCGGCCAACTTCATCGGCTACGGCACTTTTGCCATTGCTGCGATGGTCGGCTTTGCCTATCTGATCAAGACCCACGCGACCGAGACCTCGTGGTGGAAACTCACCCCGCTGTGGATCATCGGCTTTGTCATGTTCTTCGAGCCGCTGGTGTTCCGTCAGGGGGGTATTTCAGAATACTGGGGCGTATTCGCCGGCATTTCGGCGCTGATCGTCGCCGGCATTCTCTACGGCCGTCAGCGCATCGCTGCACATCTGCCGTCGCTTGAGGTGATGGATGATGTGATGTACAAATCCATTGCCATTGGCTTTACCTTCTTCACCATCGCCACCATCTTGGGCGCGCTGTGGGCGGCCGAGGCCTGGGGCGGCTATTGGAGCTGGGACCCGAAGGAAACCTGGGCGCTGATCGTCTGGCTGAACTACGCCGCCTGGCTGCACATGCGCCTCATCAAAGGCCTGCGTGGACAGGTCGCCGCGTGGTGGGCGCTGACCGGGCTGCTGGTGACGACCTTCGCCTTCCTCGGGGTGAACATGTTTCTCTCCGGCCTGCATTCCTACGGCAAGCTCTGAGCAGCGACTGCGTCGGAAAGGCCCTTCGGGGCCTTTTTTCATCTGCGCAATCCCCTGCACCGAGACGGGGTTGCGCCGGTGCCGTATGGTGAGGAGGGCTTCACCAGTAACGCCGCCGCGGAATAAAACTGCTGACGTTCCGTCTATCAGTGAAGGCCGCAGATTCGTTGAAAGGCCCGCAATGACTCCTGCCGCGACAGAGGGCAGTCAGCAGGGGGCATGAGGTCCACCCCGGTGCCTTCGGCGAAAGCGGAGCCGAGCGGTGAAACGGTGCGCCGCATGGTCAGGTGAAGGCCGCCCATTGACGCAGGAGAACAGCGATGAGTCGTCGTCAGCAGCAGGGATTCGAACACCCCACCCCCTCGGACATCACGCCCAAGGCGGTCTACAGGGACCGCCGGCATTTCCTGGCGGCAGCGGGCATTGGCGCGGCAGCCGGGGTAGCTGCGCTCACCGCGCGTCATGCTGAGGCTGTGCCGCAGACCGGCGGCACCCCCGCGCCGGGCAAGCTGGCAGCGCTGCCGGCACGAAAGAACGCTGCGCTGTCGACCACACAGGCCCCCACGCCGTACAAGGACATCGTCACCTACAACAACTTCTACGAATTCGGCACCAGCAAAAGCGATCCATCGCAACATGCCGGCAGCCTGAAAACCCGGCCGTGGGCCGTGGTGGTCGAAGGCGAGGTGCACAAGCCGCGCACCTTCGGCATCGACGATCTGCTCAAGCTCGCGCCGATGGAGGAGCGCATCTATCGCCATCGCTGCGTCGAAGGCTGGGCCATGGTGGTGCCTTGGCTGGGGTATTCGCTGTCGCATCTGCTCAAGGCGGTCGAACCGACAGGCAATGCCAAATACGTGGAATACATCACCCTGCTCGATCCGGCGGAAATGCCTGGGCAGAACGACCCCATTCTGCAGTGGCCCTACCTCGAGGGTCTGCGCATGGACGAGGCTATGCACCCGCTGACCCTGCTTACCTTCGGGCTGTACGGCGAGGTATTGCCCAATCAGGACGGCGCGCCGGTGCGCATGGTGATTCCGTGGAAATACGGCTTCAAGGGTGGCAAATCCATCGTGCGGATCCGGCTGGTGGAGAAACAGCCCATCACCTCGTGGATGCGCGCCGTGCCGCAGTGGTATGGCTTCTATTCCAATGTCAACCCGGATGTCAGTCCGCAGAACTGGAGCCAGGCCAACGAACGCCTGATCGGGCAGGGTGGCGCGTTCGGCGGGCTGTTCGCGCCGCGGGTTCCGACGCAACTGTTCAACGGCTATGGCGCCCAGGTCGCCCATCTGTACCAGGGCATGGATCTGCGCAAGTTTTTCTGATCGCGATGCACTCGCCTGTGCTGCCGGTGGTGCGTCGCGTGCTACGCCTGCGCGCGGCCAAGCCGCTCGTTTTCGCGCTCTGTCTGTTGCCGTTTTCCACGCTGTTCTGGCGCGGCTGGACCAACGATCTGGGCCCCAACCCCGAGCAGACTGTGATCTGGACCACGGGATTGTGGGCGCTACGCCTGCTGCTGCTGACCCTGGCCATCACCCCGCTGCGCAAGCTCACCGGCTGGGCGGAACTGGCGCGTTTTCGGCGCATGCTCGGGCTGTTTGTGTTTTTCTATGCCGTGCTGCACTTCACCGCTTGGCTTGGGCTGGTCAACGGGTTGCGCATGGACATGGCGCTGCGCGACATCGCCAAGCATCCCTTCGTGCTCGCAGGCATGACCGCGCTGGTGCTGATGACGCCGCTGGCGCTGACCTCGACCAACGGCATGATTCGGCTGCTTGGAGCCAAGCGCTGGCAGCGCTTGCACCGTCTGGTGTATGCCGTGGGCGCCGTGGCGGTGTTCCATTTCTGGTGGGGCAAGCTGGCGAAGAACAACACCGCCAGCCCCACGGTCTATGCCCTCGTCCTCATGGTGCTGCTCGGGTTGCGCGGATGGTGGGCCTGGCGTGCAGTGCAGGTGCGGTGGGCGCAGGCACGCGCCAGTGGTCAGAAGTTGTGAATCGTTCTGCTGCGCGGCCCGCTGGCCGCAAAGCGTGGTGCTCGGCCGATCTGGTTGATCTGTCTCGACCCTGCGCGCTGTGCGCAGGGGCCGTTCGCGACGAAATCTTCACAACTGCTCAGGGCAACAGCCGCTCGCTGGCGTAGAGCTGCTCCGCGGTTTCGCGCGGGCGGATCAGGTGCATGTCGGTGCCGTCGATCAACACTTCGGCCGGACGGCCTCGGCTGTTGTAGTTGGATGCCATGGCCATGCCATACGCCCCGCTGGACAGCACTGCGAGCAGGTCGCCTTCCTCCAGCACAAGCGCACGGTCGCGTGCCAGCCAGTCGGCGGATTCGCAGACCGGACCAACGATGTCATAACGCAGCGCCTGACCGGTGCGCTCCTGCGCGGCGATGACCATCTGTTCGGCCTGGTATAGCGCGGGGCGGATCAGATCGTTCATGCCGGCATCGACCACGGCAAAGTGTTTTGCCGGCGTGGATTTCAGATAGAGCGTGCGCGTGAGCAACACCCCGGCATTGCCGACGATCGAGCGGCCAGGCTCGACCATCACGGCGCGATGCGCGAAGCCGCGCGTCGCGATGCGGGCCAGCAGCGGCGCTAGCCATTGTTGTGGGGACGGGGGCGATTCGTCGGTGTAGCAGATACCCAGCCCGCCGCCGAGGTCGATGTGTTCGATGCGCGCACCCTTGTGCTCCATCGCCTCGACCAGATCGAGCACCTTGTCCAGTGCATCCAGATACGGCTCGACCGTGGTGATCTGCGATCCGATATGGCAGGCAATTCCCACCAGCTGCACATGCGGCAGCAGCGCGGTCTGTACCGCCAGTGCAACCGCCTGTTCCTGCGCAATGCCGAACTTGTTGGTCTTCAGCCCGGTGGAGATGTAGGGGTGGGTGCCGGCGTCCACATCCGGATTGACCCGCAGCGCCACCCGCGCCACCTTGCCAGCCTGCCGGGCCACGCGGTCGAGCAGGGTGAGTTCGTTGGGCGATTCGATGTTGAAGCATTCCACGCCCATGTCGAGCGCCAGCTGCATTTCTGCGGCAGTCTTGCCCACACCGGAAAACACCACCTTGCCGGCATGCCCGCCGGCTGCCAGCACGCGCTGCAACTCACCGCCGGAGACGATGTCAAAGCCCCAGCCCAGGCGGGAGAGCAACTGCAGCACCGCCAGGCTGGAATTGGCCTTGACTGCATAGCGCAGCGCCACCTGCGCAGACCCTTGCGCGGCGGCGTCCATGTAGCACCGCGCGGCTTGCTCGATTGCCGCGCGCGAGTAGACATAGGTGGGTGTGCCGAAGGTCTCGGCAATGCGGGCGGCGCTGACCTGCTCGATGTGCAGGCAGCGGTCGACGTACGCAATCTGGGGATGGCCGGGCAAGGTGGGCAGGCTCAAGGTTTTCATCAGTCAGGGGAGTGACGGCGCACGACTCAGGAACGGGCCGACGATGCTGGCGGCGCCGGCAGGTAAAGCGGCCCGGTTTGGCCGCATCCACCCAGCAAAACAAGCACGACCATTGCGGCGATCAGACGCGCGAGGGCAGACAATGGCAGGGGTCGATTAAGCTGTGTGTCCATCCAATTCGAGTGTATCAGCCCGCCTGCGTCCATCCATGCAACACACCCTCGACGACACCCGTTATCTGCAGCTTGCCGAACAGGCCATGGCAGCGATCGAAGCCGCGGCCGATGCCGCCGACATCGACTCCAAGCGTGAAGGCTCCGTGCTGCGGCTGGAGCTCGACAGCGGCGATCAGGTCATCATCAACCTGCAGCAACCCATGCACCAAATCTGGCTGGCCTCGCGCGCCGGTGCCCATCACTATGTGTGGAACGGCAGCCACTGGGGCGACACCCGCACCGGCGAAACGCTGGGCGCGGCACTGCAGCGGGTGATGCGCACTCTGGATGCTCCGGCGCTGCATCTGCCCAACCTGCCCTAGCGACGCGGCCCTGCGCCCGTTTCCGGTCCCGACGACTTGCAGACGCCTTGCCGCAGACAGGCGGGTGCATCAATGGCGTTAACAAGCCCTAACAGGCCGTTGAAAAACTACTGCGGTGGGCCATCTGCGGCGTTGCGCGGTGCTCGCTCCCTCGCCTATCTAATTTGATATGTCTCGGTCGCTGCGCGCCGTGCGCCTTGCATCTGGCCATCCTCGCGACGTTTTTCAACGGCCTGCTAATTCTTGTCGCGGAACAGGTCGAGGATGGAATTGCGCTCCTGCGGCGTGACCTCGGGCGGTGGAAGCGGGTCGCTCAAGCCCAGGCTACGCACGCCCGAGCCGTCGGCAAAGTTGCTGTAGACCGGCTCGCCGTTCTCGATCACGATGCCCTCGGGCTGCGCATAGCTCGCGACAGGCACGCCCTGCAGCGCGGTCTGCATATAGCGAATCCAGATCGGCAGGGCGAGCGCACCGCCGGTTTCCTTGTTGCCGAGTTTTTTCGGTGTGTCGTAGCCGACCCAGGCCACGCCGACCAGACTGGGCTGGAAGCCGCAGAACCAGGCATCGAGAAAATCGTTGGTCGTGCCGGTCTTACCGTACAGATCGGGTCGCTTGAGTGTGGCCTGCGCCCGCGCTGCGGTGCCCGAGCGGGTGACCTCCTGCAGCAGGCTGTCCATCACATAGGCGTTGCGCGGCGAGATCACGCGCAGCGCCTCGTCCCCTGCGTGCTGCGGCTTGTCCTGAAACAGCACTTGCCCTTGCGCATCGGTGATCTTGCTCACGAGGTAGGGCCTGAGCAGATAGCCGCCGTTTGCAAACACGCTGTAGGCGCGAGCCATCTGCAAGGGGGTCACCGTTCCCGCGCCCAGCGCCAGGGTGAGGTAAGGAGGCTGGCGGCTGGCGTCAAAGCCGAATCGCGTGCTCCAGGTCTGTGCGAACTTCGGGCCGATGTAGTCGAGCACGCGGATCGCGACCATGTTCTTCGATTGCGCCACGGCACGACGCAAAGTGATCGGGCCGTCGTACTTGCCGTCGTAGTTTTTTGGCTCCCACGACTGGCCGCCAGTCTGCGCGGCGGAGAAGAACAGCGGTGCATCGTTGACCACGGTCAGTGGGGTGATGCCTTTTTCCAGCGCGGCCGAGTAGATGAAGGGCTTGAAACTCGACCCCGGCTGCCGCCAGGCCTGTGTGGCGTGGTTGAACTTGTTACGGGCGAAATCCATGCCGCCGACCATCGCGACGATCGCGCCGTTGGCCGGATTCATCGACACGAAGGCCGACTGCACCTGCGGCAGCTGCGTGATGACCCATGCATCCTTGCCCTCCGAGGCCAGCCACACCACAGCGCCGGCGCGCAGCTTGACATTGGGCTGCGCCTTATCGCCCAACCCGAGCGCACGCACCTGGCGCAGCCCGGCACCCGACACGGCGATCGCCTGCCCGGCGCCGGTCATCACCTTGACCAGCGCCGGGGTGGCGCTAAGCACGACGGCGCATTGCATGCCGTCGGCCGGCGCGCGGTCGGCGCAGGCCTGCTCGACCGCGTCGGGGATGGCATTGACCTGAGAGGGCAGGTCGATGAAGGCGTCCGGCCCGCGGTAGGGCTGCCGTAGCTCATAAGCCAGCACGCCGGCCTGCACCGCTTGCCATGCGGCGAACTGGTCCCGCGCGCGGATGGTGGTGTAAACATTCAGCCCACGGGAGTACGCCGATTCCTGAAAACGCTCGAACACCATCTGCCGCACGGTCTCGGTGACATAGCCCGCGTGGATGTCCTGGTCGGACTGCCCGGTGCGCAGCGCCAGGGGTTCGTCGCGCGCCTGCTGCGCCTGCGTCGCGGTGATCCAACCGAGCTGCTGCATTCGCCCCAGCACATGCAACTGCCGCTGACGTGCGCGTTGTGGGTTGCTGATCGGGTTGTACGCGGAGGGCGCCTTGGGCAGACCAGCCAGCATGGCCATCTGCGCCAGCGAAAGACGGTCGAGCGGCTTGCCGAAATACGCCTGTGCCGCAGCGCCAAAGCCGTAGGCCTTGCGCCCGAGATAGATCTGATTCATGTAGAGCTCAAGGATCTGGTCCTTGCTCATCTGCTGCTCGATTTTCAGCGCCAGCAGCACCTCGAACAGCTTGCGGGTAAAGGTCTTTTCGCGCGACAGATAGAAGTTGCGTGCCACCTGCATGGTGATGGTCGAGGCCCCCTGGCTGCGCGAGCGCTCCAGATTGGCCAACAGCGCGCGGGCAACACCTGGCCAGTCGATGCCGCCGTGCTGGTAGAAGCGGTCGTCCTCGGTGGCCAGCACCGCCTTTTTCAGCAGATCGGGCATCTGTCCGATCGGCACGAACACCCGGCGCTCCTCGCCGAATTCGCCCAGCAGCTGGCCCTCGGTCGAGTAGATGCGCAGCGGGATCTGCGGCTGGTAGTTCTGCAACTCGGCCAGACTGGGCAGCCGTGGCCAGCTGAACACCAGCACCAGGGCGACGGTGAGCACGCCGGCCAGAGTCAAACCGGCCGCGGCGACCGCCAGACCGATGAGGGCACGTGCCCACCAGGGCGACGGCGCGGGGTTCTGCGCGGCAGAGGCAGGGGAGGCAGGAGGGGGCGTCATGAAGTCAGATCGACGGAGCGAGCCCGCCGTAGTTCCGGCTCCAGGGCATCGGGAGGGTAGGGCATGAGGAAATTTTGTTGCAAATTATAAAAATTCGCGGGTCTGTGCCATCAGATTTCACGGCGCACCGGGTCTGGCAGGTCGTGGGAATTTTGCAACGCTTTTGTTGCAGGCCGGGGTTTACGCATTATTGAATCAAGGACTTGTTGCTAGGATTGAAGAAACAATATGCACTCGCGGCACCAACGACCCGCGGCGCGAACGGGGGCAGTACACAGTTCGATGCGCCAACGCGCCGTCCTCGGGTTGTGCGCACACGGTGGTCAATCCAATCGGGGGGTCTTCAGTGGCCACATTAGGCAGTCTGTTTCGCAAGCGCTTTGCGCCGATGATCGGGCTGGACATCAGTAGTTCCAGCGTCAAACTCGTCGAACTCGACATGGACCAGCGCGGCCAGTACACCCTGCTGCGCGCGGCCATGGAGCCGCTCGAAAAAGGCGCGGTGGTCGATGGCAACATCGAAAAGCTCGACGACGTGGTCGAAGCCGTGCGCAAAGTGGTGCGCAAGAGCGGCACCAAGGCCAAGCAGGTGGCCATGGCGTTGCCGTCGTCGGCGGTGATCACCAAGAAGATCGTGCTGCCGGGTGAACTGCGCGAGGAGGAGGTCGAGGTCCAGGTCGAGAGCGAGGCCAACCAGTACATCCCCTTTGCCATCGACGAGGTGGCGCTCGATTTTTGCGTGCTCGGGCCCAGCGCCACGTCGCCCGGCGATCAGGAAGTGCTGATCGCCGCGTCACGCCGGGAAAAGGTCGATGACCGTCGCGGCGTGGCCGAGGCTGCGGGCCTCAAACCCGTTGTGATGGACATCGAAGCGTTCGCGTCGCGGCTGGCCGCGCAGCGGCTGATCGAGCGCCTGCCCCGCGGCGGGCTGGATCTGTTGGTGGCCCTGTTCGAGGTGGGCGCCACCACCACCAGCCTGCAGATTTTGCGCAACGGCGATACCTTGTACGACCGCGATCAGGCCTTCGGCGGGGCGCAGCTCACGCAGATGATCGCCCGCACCTACGGCTTTTCGCTCGAGGAGGCCGAAACCAAGAAGCGCGCTGCCGACCTGCCAGATGACTATCCCACCCAGGTGCTTGCGCCGTACATGGACAGCCTCACCCAGGAAATCACGCGGGCGCTGCAGTTCTTCTACCGTGCCACACCATTCGGCCGGGTCGACTACATCCTGCTGGCCGGCGGCTCGTCGGCCCTGCCGGGGCTGGCCGAGAAGATCACGGCAACCGCCTCGGTCGCCTGCATGGTCATCAACCCCTTCGAAGGCATGGCGGTTGCCGAAACCGTGCGCGAGAAAAAGCTGCGTAGCCAGGCACCATCCTATCTGACCAGCTGTGGCCTGGCGATGCGGCGTTTCATGCAATGAGACGGGGGCTGGAGCAGTCATGAACATCGTCTTGATCAACCTCCTCCCGCACCGCGAGGCTGCGCGAAAGAAACGGCGCGAGGCGTTCTACGCCGGCGTGTTCGCCTCCATTCTGGCGGGTGGCCTAGTGCTGACGCTGGGGTATACCGTGCTCAGTGAAATGATCACCCAGCAGCAAAGCCGCAACGATTTCCTCAAAGCCGAGAACGCCAAACTCGACCGCCAGATCAAGGACATCGCCTCGCTCAAGTCCGAGATCGAAGCGCTGCGTGCACGGCAGGACGCGGTGCAGAGCCTGCAGGCCGACCGCAATCTGCCGGTGCACCTGTTCGACGACCTCACGCGTGATACCCCGGCCGGCGTGCAGCTGACGCAAATCCGTCAGGAAGGCGACTCGGTGCTGATCCAGGGCGTGGCGCTCAGCCAGGAGCGGGTGGCCGACTTTCTGCGCAACCTCAGTCGCCCGGACGGCTGGCTGGAAAAGCCTGAGCTGATCGAGATCCGCTCGCAGATTGCTCCTGCGAGCGCGGGCAATACGGCGCGCGTGGTGGCGCAGTTCCAGTTGCGCGCCACGCTCAAGCGACCCTCCCCGGCGGGGGCGGCGTCTGGTGCGGCCGCGGCGGCGCCCTCGAAGTCGTGAGGCAGGCGATGGCAACGTCTCCTTTTTCCAAAATCGATCTGGGCGGCATGTTCGAAGACATCGCGGCGCAGTTTCGTGGTCTCAACCCCAATGATCCCGGCACCTGGCCGAAGTGGCCGCGCTACTCCGTGTTCGCCGCCGCGTTCGTGCTCACCCTGGGTCTGGGCTGGTACGTCTGGTTGTCGGGCACGCGCGACCAACTCACTTCGGCGCAGCAGGAGGAGGTCACGCTGCGCGAGCAATACCGCACCAAACTCGAGCAGGCGGTCAGTCTCGATCTGCTCAAGGCGCAGAAGGCGCAGGTGCAGCAGTATGTGGTGCTGCTGGAAAAGCAACTGCCGAGTAAGGCCGAAATGGATGCGCTGCTGTCGGACATCAACCAGGCCGGCATCGGTCGTGGGTTGCAGTTCGAGCTATTCAAGCCGGGGCAGGTGGATGTCAAGCCCTACTATGCCGAGCTGCCGATTGCGATCAAGCTGCAGGGCAGCTACACCGATCTGGCCGGGTTCGTCACCGACATCGCCAAGCTCTCGCGCATCGTCACCCTCAACAACATCAGCCTGACGGCCAATCCCGCCAAGTCCAGCGCACCGATGGTGATGGAAGCCACCGCCAAGACCTTCCGTTACCTGGATGCGGATGAAATCGCCGCGCAGGCGCAGGCCGCCAAGAAAACGGGAGGCAAGAAATGAGCGCGCTGCATGTCGTCCCGCGCCTGCGGCTGCTCGGCACTGCGGCTGTGGCCGCGCTGCTGCTGGCGGCCTGTGGCCAGCAGCATGAGGACCTGCGTGCCTGGATGGCGCAGCAACGTGCCAGCATGCATCCGCACATCAAGCCCATCGAGCCGCCCAAGCCCTTCATTCCTGCTGCCTACGATCCGGGGGCGGGCACCGATCCTTTCTCCCCGGCCAAGCTCGAAGTGGGCGCCAGGCAGGAAGCTCAGCAGCTCAATCCGTTGTTGCAGGCCGAACTGGCCCGGCCCAAGCAGCCGCTCGAGGCCTATTCGCTCGACCAGATCCAGATGGTCGGCAGTGTCAAGATCAAAGGCCAGCAATACGCCCTGCTCAAGGCGGGCAATCTGCTGTACCGCGCCCATGTGGGTGAATACGCCGGACAGCACTTTGGCAAGATCATCAAAATCACTGATCACGAAGTCGAGTTGAGGGAACTGGTGCAGGATGCCACCGGAGACTGGGTCGAACGCCCGGCAACCCTTCAATTGCAGGAGAGCACACAATGAATACGCCAATCAAGCGGCATCTGGGGGCAGCACTTTTGGTGGTGGCGGCCGTGTTGGGTATCGGCGTGGCACCGGCGCGGGCGGCTGGCAACGCGATTCAGAACGTCAGCGCCAGTCGCCAGGGTAGCGAAACCATCGTGCAGATCGATCTCGCCCAGCCTCTGGCTGCTGCGCCCAATGGCTTTGTGATCGACCAGCCGGCGCGCATCGTGCTCGACTTTCCCGGGGTTGCATCGGCACTCGATCGCCAGACCGTCAACTTCGAGCAGGGCAATCTGCGGTCGGCCAACGTGGTACAGGCCCAGGGGCGCACGCGAGTGGTGCTCAATCTGCGCCAGTCGGCTACCTACAAGACCCAGATCGACGGCAACCGCCTGCTCGTGCTGCTGAACACGCCGCATGAGTCGACCATCTCCAGCTCGGTGGCCACCGGCGCACCGCAGGCGAAGACCGTGCATTTCGCCGATAACCTCAACACCCAGCAGCTGGCGTTGCGGGCGATCAACTTCAAGCGCGGCGCCGACGGCGCCGGGCGGGTCATCGTCAATCTTCCCAACAACCAGGTCGGGGTCGACATCCACCAGCAAGGCCAGAACATCGTGGTCGATTTCCTCAAGACCTCTCTGCCTCCTGACCTGCGTCGCCGCCTGGACGTGACCGATTTCGCCACACCGGTCACCTCGATCACCACCTTCCAGATGGGCGACAACGTGCGCATGGTCATTCAGCCCAACGGCGACTATGAACAAAGCGCATATCAGGCCGACGACCAGTTCGTGCTCGAACTGCGCCGGGTCCAGCCCAATCCCAACGCCCTGGTGCAGGGTAATGGCCCCGGTTTTCATGGCGAGAAGCTCTCGCTCAACTTCCAGAACATCGACGTGCGCTCGCTGCTGCAGGTGTTTGCCGACTTCACCCACCTCAACGTGGTGGTTAGCGACTCGGTCAACGGCAACCTCACCCTGCGCCTGAAAGACGTGCCCTGGGACCAGGCGCTGCAGGTCATCCTGCGCGCCAAGGGCCTGGGCGAGCGCAAGGAGGGCAATGTGCTGTGGATCGCCCCGCGCGATGAAATCCTGGCGCGCGAGAAGGCCGATCTCGAAGCCAAAAAATCGATCAGCGAGCTCGAACCGCTCAGGTCGGAAACCTTCCAGCTCAACTATGTCAAAGCGGCCACCGTGGTGTCGATGCTCACCGGTGCTGCGGGCGGGGTGCAACCTGGTGCCACCAACACGCCAGCGCCCGTCTTGCTGCCCGGCTTGACCGCCAGCACCGCACCCACCTCGCGCATCCTCTCGCCCCGCGGCACTGTGCTGGCCGACCCGCGCACCAACCAAATTTTCGTCACCGACATTCCGTCCAAGCTGGAAGAGGTCGCCAAGCTGATCGCCAAGATCGACAAGCCCGTGCGTCAGGTCATGATCGAAGCGCGCATTGTGGAAGCCAGCGATCAGTTCGGGCGGAGTCTGGGGGTGAAGCTGGGTTTCCTGGACGCTCGTGGATTGCAGGGCGGTGTGCCGGGCTTTGGTACTGGGAATAACCGTTTGGCAGTCACCGGCAATTATCTAGGTGTCGGAGCACAAACAAACCAACCGGGTTCCTCCGGGGCAACACTGGCGGATTCGCAGTTTGTCAATCTCCCCGCCTTCGGTTTGCCCGGCAGTTTGCTGGCTGGTGCTGTCCCGAGTTCCTTGGGTATCAGTTTGTTCAACGCTGCGGCCAACCGCTTCATCAACCTCGAACTCTCCGCAATGGAAGCAGACGGCAAGGGTAAGATCATTTCTTCGCCCCGCGTGATCACCGCAGACCTGAGCAAGGCCACGATCGAGCAAGGTACGGAAATTCCTTATCAACAGGCGACCTCCAGCGGCGCCACTGCGGTGACTTTCAAGAAGGCAGTTCTGAGCTTGGATGTCACCCCGCAAATCACGCCCGATGGAAATGTGATCATGAATGTGGAAATTCACAAGGACAGCCCGGGCGCATCAACCGCAGGTGTGCCATCCATTAATACCAATACTGTGACAACGCAGGTGCAAGTGGAGAATGGCGGTACCGTGGTTCTAGGTGGCATTTACACCTCGCAAGAACAGAATCAAACGGATAAAGTACCGCTTTTGGGAGATATTCCGGTGCTTGGTAATCTATTCAAGAACAACAGCAAGATGTATAACAAAAATGAGTTGTTGGTCTTTTTGACGCCGAAAATCGTTACTAACGCAGATCTATCGAATTAAGTGAGGCGTGAGCTGAGGAATAAACGATGCAGAACTTAGCTGTGCGTAAGGTGGGCTTGCTAATGCGGTATTTTTCTGCAGCGTTTTTTGTTGCGATTCTGTCTGCCTGTGGCGGAGGCAAAGGCACGGTTGCGACGGCACCGCCGTCCACACCGAATCAGATGCCCATATTCGTTGAGATATTCAATTCGAACAACCCATTTCCGAATCGGCCCTATGTCTCCGTGATGGTGTGTGACACGCAGAACAATTGCCAAGACATAGACCATGTATTGCTCGACACCGGTTCGACTGGTTTACGCATCATGCCAGGTGTGTTGAATCTAAAGTTGCCAGCGCAGGTCTATACAAATGGTGACCCAGTAGCCGAATGCATGCAATTTGGTGCCGGGTACTTCTGGGGGGCTCAACGGATTGCGACTATCAAGATGGCTGGAGAGGTGGCAGCTAACATCCCAGTGACTGTGGCGGGGGATTCGAGCATCCCTGTCAGCGCGCCTCCTGGATGCGCAGCGAAGAGTAGCAACGCCATCGATGGGTTGCCCGAGTTCAAAGGAATTCTGGGTATAGGGCCGCAAAAAACCGACTGTGGCATCAGTTGTGAGCAGTCGAACGCAGCGCAAATGTATTTTTCTTGCCATGGTGGACGCACGGGCAGTTGCAATGCCGTGACCATGCCCATCGCAATGCAAACCTCAAACCCAGTAAGTCAATTTGCTACAGATAATAATGGGACCGTGATAACCTTTCCTGCCGCTGCTGGAAGCCAGAGCAGGATGACCGGTACGCTCATCTTCGGTATCGGAACACAAGCCAACAATAGCTTGAGCGGACTGCAGGTTTATCATTCCAGTGTCCCAGGGGTTGAATTTCCTCTGCTTGCTGCGAACATTGCTGGAGTTGCAAGTTTTGCGTTTTTAGATACAGGAACGAATGCCTACGTTTTGGCGCAGACGGGAAGCCCAGTTATCAATAGCCGCCCTCCATTCTTGCAGGCTGTATCAGGTCTAGCAGTCTGCGGTCAATTGGGAGGGCCATATTGTCCGTCTACCTCGTCTACGATACAAATCCGTTTGAATGGCAGTAACGGTAATCCTACCAGCTGGCAAACGATTACCCTTGCCGATCCAACTGCGGCATTTCAGAATAGTTTGGCGGTGATTCCGACGCTTGCATTACAGAATTCAGATTTCTTCCCTGGCTATTCTATTTTGGGACTCCCATTTTATTTTGGTAGAACGGTTGCGACTGCGATATCCGGCGCAAAAACAAGCTACGGAGTTGGCCCGTACTGGGCATTTTAGAAAATATTTGTAAATTGAATAGTGATTTATTATTTGGCTGCATCTAGCCTGATAGCAGTTTGCGATTTTGGGGGTTCTATGAGAACTTTTATTAAACAATCCGTTTATATCATCGGTGGTTTGGTTGTTGCGGCGATTCTTGCTTCCTGTGGTGGTGGAGGTACTGGCAGTGCTGGTACGCCGCTACTCGGTAGTAAAAATACCAACACTGCGACGTTGCAATGGTTGGCACAAGGAAAGCTCAATCCTTCCTTGGTTCCCATGAATGTCCCTGTGACAGTCGTTTACCAACAACTTGATCCTTATCAACATCCTGTTCCTGGGCAGGTCGTTACGTTCTACGTAAGTAACCCCTCGCTAGTACAGTGTTTTTCACAAACTACGCCCCCAACTTTCAATCCTTCTTGCACAGCCTCGACGGATTCAAACGGGATGGCGCAAATGATTATTCAAGCGACACCACTTAATGCCGCCGGTACGATATATCCAAGTGTAAGTTTTTCGATTCAGGTTGTGACCTCGCAAGTCCCGGTAACGGTCAGTCCATCTGCTAGCAAGCCATTCCAATTTGCTAGTGCTGTGCAGTATTCCAAACAGACTACCTTGATTGGCTCGCCAATAGGCTGGACCTTCGTACCTTTGCAATAAATTGAAGTAATCATCCAAAATTGAGGTAACCGCCATGAAAATGAGCCATAAAAACGTGCTGCTCTCGGGTGCGTGCGCTGTGCTGATGTCTGGGTGCGGTGGCGGTGGGGGTACGCCGACTCCTTCCTATAATTCAACTATCGCTCAACCTAGTTTACCAGGTACCGTTGTGCAGGTTCTTCAGAGTAGCGCCGGAGGGCTTTCGGTAATTCCTGCCAACAATGATGGTAGTTACAATATTACAGATACCACGCCTGTGGTCGTACAAGCGCAAACTACACAGGGATTGAGTCAATCGGTTCTCTGGGGATTCTCGGCAACTGATGGATCTGGGCTTAATTATGCTCCTTTGAGTGCTGGCGGATACCAAATCGCCGGCTCTACCGATCCGATTTTGAGGCAAATCGGATTTGCCGGTCTGGCAACTGTTCCTAGTTCTATCTCTAATCCTACAGGTGGTTTGCCTCTTGAATTTAGGTCTCTCATTGCACCAGGGGGAACACTTATTCTCGGTCTTGGGAATAACCTCACTGTTGCATCTGCTCCGTTTCAGGCGAACGTTGTTTTCCGAGTGGTAAGTGCCTACGCAGGGAAGTGGGCTGTTTCTTATACATCGGCTGGTGCTATTCCTGCTTATTCGGGTACATGTCAAATCAATGTATCGGCTTCCGGAGTTGTATCGGGGTCTTGTAATGATGCTACCCTGGGCACGTTCCAAGTAACCGGGCGAGATTACGGTTCTGGTAATGCTATGGGATTGCAATTTCAAGATGTTAGGGGTGTGATTAACTTTTTCTCTGGCATTTCACCGGTATCTTTGGATTCACTTCAGGGAAAAACAAATATTTTTGTTGACGCTAACAGTACAACAACAAGCGGTACGGCAGGCTCGAATTCTAATTCAGTGACGAGCATTTATGCAGAGGATCCGTTTGCCTGTCAACTTATTCCTGGAGGCCAGTTTATTCAGATTGCGAATCCTTCGACTTGCTCGTCTACTTATACAATTTTGTTTCAATCAAACACGAGCTCATCTTCAGCACCTGCGGCCCCACCACCAGGTGGTACCACTTCCAGTACCAGTGGTTCAAATGGCACTGGAATACCGGTGACTTGGACGGCGACGAGAACATCCTGATTGGACGTGTCGCGCATCTATCTCGTCGGTCTCATGGGCGCTGGCAAAACCACCGTGGGTCGCACGCTCGCGCAACGAGTCGGCCTTCGGTTCATCGACAGCGACCATGAGATCGAGCGCGAGCAGGGTTGCACGATTTCCACGCTGTTTTCTCGGCTGGGCGAGGCGGGATTTCGCGACATTGAGGCGCGTGCCATTGACGCGCTGACGCGGCTTGAGGGCATCGTGCTTGCCACCGGGGGTGGTGCGGTGCTGCGACCGGAAAACCGCAAGGCGCTGCGCGAGCGCGGAACCGTGGTCTATCTGCGTGCCAGCGCGGATGATCTGGCGCATCGCCTGCGGCATGATCGCAGCCGTCCGCTGCTGCAGCACGGCGATGCGAGAGCCAAGCTGCATGAACTGTTCCGCGTGCGCGATCCCCTGTATCGCGAGACTGCGCATTTCGTCATCGATACCGGGCGCCCCTCTGCCGTACTGCTGGCGAATATGGTGCAGATGCAGCTGGAACTGGCCGGGGTGTTGCCGACATCGGGTGAGGCGTCCTGATCTCGTTGCGGGCGCCACCGGTGTATGCGTTTTGGATGCAGACCTCCGCGCGACGTCGTGCGTTCTAGGGTCGGAGGTGCGTGCCGCCCTTCCTACAATGGCGGTATCTCCCCGACAGGACTGCCCATGACCACTGTCCGTATTGCGCTTGACCGTCGCGCGTATGACATCCGCATCGCCCCCGGCCTGCTGGGCGACCCCGAGGTGTTCGCCCCGGTCGCGGCGCGCCAGGCCACTGCGCTGATCGTCAGCAACACCACCGTGGCGCCGTTGTATGCGGCCCGGCTTGAGCGCAGCCTGGCGCCGCATTTTTCCCGCGTGCTGCATTGCGTGCTGCCCGATGGCGAGCAGTACAAGACCTGGCAGACGCTCGACCAGATTTTCACTGACCTGCTGCGCCACCAGTGCGACCGCAAGACGACGCTGTTCGCACTCGGCGGCGGGGTGATCGGCGACATGACCGGGTTTGCCGCAGCCAGCTACATGCGCGGGGTGCCCTTCGTGCAGGTGCCCACCACGCTGCTGGCGCAGGTGGATTCTTCGGTGGGCGGGAAGACCGCGATCAACCATCCGCTGGGCAAGAACATGATCGGCGCGTTCTACCAGCCCCGGCTGGTCGTGGCCGATCTGTCCACATTGCACAGCCTGCCGGCGCGCGAGCTGTCGGCCGGTCTGGCCGAAGTCATCAAGCACGCGGTGATCGCTGATGTCGACTTCCTGGCCTGGCTCGAAGCCCACATCGACGTGCTGATGGCGCGCGACGATGCAGCGCTGGCCAAGGCTGTGGCGCGCTGCTGCCGCATCAAGGCGCAGGTGGTGGCGCAGGATGAGACCGAAGCCGGGCTGCGCGCCATTCTCAACTTCGGCCACACCTTCGGCCACGCCATCGAGGCGGGCATGGGTTACGGCAACTGGCTGCATGGCGAGGCAGTGGGCGCCGGTATGGTGCTCGCTGCGGACCTGTCGGTGCGGCTGGGGCTACTTGAGCGCCGCGATGCCGAGCGTCTGGCGCGGCTGATCGCTCGCGCCGGTCTGCCGGTGCGCGCGCCCGATCTGGGCGTGACGCGGTGGGAACAATGGATGCAGGTGGATAAAAAGGCCGAGGGCGGCGCGGTGCGCTTCGTGCTGCTGCACGGCCTGGGACGGCCGGTGGTGCATGCGGCACCGATGGCCGAGGCGTTGCAAAGCATCGCCGCGCATGTGCAGCCGGGGCTGGTCCCTGCGGTGCACGCTGCATGATCCCCTCTGCGCGTGCCATGCCCGCCGGGCTGGCGTCCTGGGCCTGCACCGAGGCCACCTCGCGCGGCCGCGCGCATGCCGAACCGGCCCCGACCGACCGCACCGCCTACCAGCGCGACCGCGACCGCATCGTCCACAGCAGCGCGTTTCGGCGTCTGGAATACAAGACCCAGGTCTTCCTCAACCACGAGGGCGATCTGTTCCGCACCCGGCTGACGCATAGCCTTGAAGTGGCGCAGATCGCGCGTTCGATCGCGCGGGCCTTGCGGCTCAACGAAGATTTGACCGAGGCGCTCGCGCTGGCGCACGATCTCGGCCACACCCCGTTCGGCCATGCCGGGCAGGACGCGCTGGCCGCCTGCATGCGCCGCGTCGCGCCGGACGGTGGCGGCTTCGAGCACAACCTGCAGTCGCTGCGCGTGGTCGACAAGCTGGAAGAGCGCTACGCCGCGTTCGACGGGCTGAACCTCACCTTCGAGACGCGTGAAGGCATCCTCAAGCATTGCTCGCGGCGCAACGCCGAGCGGCTCGGCGCGGTCGCGGCGCGCTTTCTGCACGGCGGGCAGCCGAGCCTCGAGGCGCAGATCACCAATCTGGCCGATGCCATCGCCTACAACAACCACGACATCGACGACGGGCTGCGCGCCGGGCTGATCGATCTCGACGAGCTGCAGACCGTGCCGTTTTTCGCTGGCCATCTCGATGCGGTGCGGCGCGCGTATCCCGGCGTGGCCGGCAAGCGCCTGGTCGGCGAGACCATCCGCCGCATGATCTCGGCGCTGATCGCCGATCTGGTCGCCGAGACGCAGCGGCGGATCGACGCCGCTGGGGTCGACAGCCCCGACGCCGTGCGTGCAAGCCCGCCGCTTGCCGCTTTTAGCGCGCCGGTGCAGCAGCAGCTGCAGCAATTGCAGCAATTGCTGTTGCGCCGGCTCTACCGCCACCCCGAGGTGCTGCGCAACACCACAAAGGCGCAGCGGCTGCTGACCGAACTGTTCGACGCCTACTGCGCCGATCCCCGCCTGCTGCCGCGTGCCTATCAGCGCGACGACCCGGCGCGCCAGCCGCGCGCGATCGCCGACTATCTTGCCGGCATGACCGACCGCTACGCCGTCCGCGAACACCAGCGGCTGTTTTCGCTGCGCGACTGGGTGTGAGCGGCGCAGGCGTGGCGCCTTACCGCCAGGGCAGATCGAGCAAGCCGGTCTGCAGCTGCAGTTGCGCCAGCGCCGCGGCGGCGTTGAAGCGCGCCTGCAGCACCAGACGTGTGGCCTCGAGCGCGCTGCGGCGGGCGAGCAGCCAGTCGGCCAGACCCGCTTCACCAAGCTGGTACGCACGCCACATGCGGTGGCTTGCCTGCGCCTGCGCACGGGCCGAGGCTTCGCTGGCTGCCAGTGCCGCGACCTGCGCCTGCGCGCTGGCGTGCAGCCGCGCGAACTCGGCCTGCGCCTGCGTCTGCGCATCGCGCAGACGCCACTGCGCAGCTTCGGCCTCGGCGAGCGCGGCGCGCTCCTGCGCCACGCGCGCGACGCCGCTAAACGGCACGGCCAACTGCAAGCCGATGATGCGCTCGACGCCGCCTCGGTCCGAGCCGATGTAGGCGCCGACGGTGGGCTGCGGCGTGCGTGCGGCGCGCGCCTGCGCGCTCGCGGCCTGCGCCTTGTGCAGCGCGGCGCGTTGTTCGACCACCAGCGGATTGCGCTCGAGTGCGCGTGCGCGCAGCGCGTCGATGTCGTCCGCGGGCATGACGAGCGGCAAGAGCGGCCCCTGCGGCAGCGCGGCTTCGGCGTCGGGGGCGTGGCTCGCCGTCAAGTCAGCGCCAGACCCGGTCGGCGCGCCGGTGCCGATCTCGCCAGCGCTCGCCGCTGTCGCGGTCTGCGCGGGGTCCAAACCAGTGCGCGGCTTTGCCGCTTCGCCCGGCTTATTTCCCGCCCCGCCGCCGCTTGCTGGCAGGCTGCCGAGCGCGGGATAGCGCGCAAGCAGCGCGGCGCGGCTGCTCGCCGCCTGCCCTTGCGCCAGCAGCAGCGTCGCGCGGGCGCGCGCTTGTTCGGCGCGCAGCTGCTCGAGTTCGAGCTGGCTGGCGTCGCCTGCGGAAAGGCGCCGCATCAGCGTGGTGAGCTGTGCGTCGATGAGTTGCAGATCGTGCCGCGCAAGCTGTGCCTCGGCCTGCGCGCGTTGCGCGGCAAACCAAGCATCGAACAGATCACCAGCCAAACGCTGCCGCGCGGCAGACAGTGTCGCCTGCGCAGCGGTCTGCAGTGCCTCGGCCAGCAGCATGTCGGCCTGCGCCTGCGCCGGCAGACGCAGCTGACGGTTGATCAGCAGTTGCCACTCGGTGTAGCGCCCGCTGTCGGGCAAGACGTCGATGCGCCGCTGCTGCAACTGCGCCTGCGCGGTGAACTCGTTGCTCCCGGCGCGCAGCGCCTCGCCGCTGCTGGTGGCGGCGCGCTGCATCGCCTGCGCGTCGAACAAGGCCGGCGCGCCGGCGAAGGTTTGTGCGAGCGCTGCCGCGCTTGGCAGCGTCGGGCTTGGCAGATCGTCGAGGCTTGGCAGCGTCGGCAGCGTGTGCATCTGGGCGGTGTTGGCCCCGGCGGTGGCGGTTGCGGCAGGCCGCGGCTGGGTGGGAGCGGCGCTTGCCGCGGTTTGGCGGCTGCCAGGCTGCGCGGCTTGAACGGGCCGCGCCGTTGCGCCTGCGGCCAGCGCGCAGGCGAGCGCGGTGCATGCGGCGCGCAGCGCAAGCGGCTTCGGGGGAGTGGGTTGGTGTTTCATGCGGGGTTCTCCGTCTGGGGGCGGATCGAACGCGCTGCCTGCGCTTTGCGCGCGGCAGGCGGCAGGCCGAAGCGGGCGAACAGCAGCGGCAGTAGCACCAGCGTCAGCGCAGTCGAGCTGAGCAGTCCGCCGACGACGACGATGGCCAGCGGTTTCTGGATCTCCGAGCCGGGGCCGCTGGCCGACAGCAGCGGGATCAGGCTCAGCGCGGTGATGCTGGCGGTCATCATCACCGGGCGCAGCCGGCGCATCGCGCCGTCGCGCACCGCCTGCTCGAGTGGTAGCCCGCTGCGCAGCAGTTCGTTGAAATGGCTGACCAGCACGACGCCGTTGAGCACGGCGATGCCCAGCAGCGCGATGAAGCCGACCGAGGCCGGCACCGACAGGTACTGGCCGCTGGCCCACAGCGCGATCACCCCGCCGACCAGCGCGAAGGGGATGTTCGCAAACACGAGCAGCGACTGTCGCAGCGAGCCGAAGGTGGTCATCAGCAGCACGAAAATCAGCGCCAGCGCCACCGGCACGACCAACGACAGCCGGGCTGCTGCGCGCTGCTGGTTCTCGAACTGTCCACCCCACTGCAGCCGCACGCCTTCGGGCAGCGGCACCTTCTGCGCGATCAGCCGTTTGGCCTCGGCGACGAAGCCGACCAGATCGCGCCCGCGCACATTCGCCTGTATCGCAGCAAAGCGGCTGCCGTCCTCGTGCGCGACCAGCACCGGCCCTTGCGTCGGCACCAGGCTGGCGAGCTGCGACAGCGGGTAGGCGGTGCCGTCCGGCGCGGTGATCGACACCTGCGCGAAGGCCTGCGGGTTGGCGCGCAAATCGCTAGAGGCGCGCAGCAGCAGCGGGCTGCGGCGCACGCCTTCGAGCACCATGCCCTGCGGCTGGCCCTCGATCAGCGCGCGCAAATCCTGCTGCAGGCTGTCGACGTCGAACCCTGCGCGCCCGGCGGCGAGCCGGTCGATCTGCACGGTCAGATACTGCACCCCCTCGGGGCGCGCGGCGAGCACTTCTTCGGCACCCGGCACCGTCTTGAGCACCTCGGCCACCTGCTGCGACAGCGCGCCGAGCTGCGTGATGTCGGGGCCGAAAATCTTCACCACCACATCGCCGCGCGCGCCGGTGAGCATTTCCGAGACACGCATCTCGATCGGCTGCGTGAACCCGAAGTCCACGCCGGGAAAGCGTTCGAGTACCTTGCGTATCGCGGCGATCACGTCCTCCTTGCTGCCGCGCCACGGGGCGGTCGGCCCTGAGGCGATGCCTATGGCTTCGCCGCCTCCCGAGGGGGGCAAGGAAACTTGGGGCGGCCCGGCGTTTGCTTGATTCGCGGGCTTGAGCACGAGGAACATATCGGTCTCGTTCAGCCCCATCGGATCCAGGCCGAGATCGTCCGAGCCGCTGCGCGCGACGATCGCTTTGATCTCCGGCACCTCGCGTCGCAGCGCCTGCTGCACGCGCAGATCGAGCGCGGCGGTCGCGCCCAGGCTGATCGACGGCAGCTTTTGCAGCTGCACGATCAGGTCGCCCTCGTCGAGCGTGGGCATGAAGGTTTTGCCCACGCGCGTATACGCCCAGCCGGCGACGAGCAGTGAAACGAGCGCCACGACGACGACCAGGCGCGCATGCGCAAAGCTCCAGTCAAGCATCCGCCGGTAGCCTGCCGAGAGCACGCGCACCAGCCAGGGGTCGCGGTGCGGCGCGGCCTTGAGCAGCAGCGAGGCGAGCACCGGCACGATGCTCAGCGCCAGCAGCAGCGAGGCGGCCAACGCGAACACGATGGTCAGCGCCACCGGACGGAACAGCTTGCCCTCCAGCCCCTCGAGTGTGAGCAGCGGCAGAAAGACGATGGCGATGATCGCCACCCCCGAGAACACCGGCGCGGCGACTTCGCCAACGCCGCGCAGCACACGCAGCACACGCGCGTTCCCCGCGGCGGGCTGGCCGCCAGCGGGCGTGGCGGGCGGCGACTCGGGGTCGTGCGCCATGTGGTTGACCAGGTTTTCGACCACGACCACCGCAGCATCGACCAGCATACCAAGCGCGATCGCAAGCCCACCCAGACTCATCAGATTGGCGCTCAGTCCGAACCAGCGCATGAGCACGAAAGTGGCCAGCGCCGCCAGAGGCAGCGTGACCGCGACCACCAGCGCCGCGCGCCAGTTGCCGAGGAACAGCAGCAGCATGACGATGACCAGCACCACCGCCTCGGCCAGCGCCCGTGTGACCGTACCGACCGCGCGCTCGACCAGCTGGCTGCGGTCGTAGAACACGGCGATGTGCATGCCCTGCGGCAGCCTTGGTTCGAGCTCGGCGATGCGCTCCTTCACACCGCCGATGACCTGCTTCGCGTTCGCCCCGCGCAGCGCGAGCACGATGCCCTCGACCGCCTCGCCGTGGCCGTTGGCGGTGACAATGCCGTAGCGCGTGCTGCTGTCTAGCGTGACCTGCGCGACATCGCCCACGCGCACCGGGGTGCCGCGCACGGTGGCGATGACGGTGTCGCGAATGTCGTCGGCGCCGGCGAACGCGCCCTGCACGCGCACGATGCGCGTTTCCTCGCCTTCGTCGAGCCGTCCGGCGCCGTCGTTGCTGTTGTTGACCTGCAGCGTGCGGCGCAGCTGGTCGAGCGTCAGCCCCCAGGCGGCCAGCCGCGCCGGGTCGGGCTGCACGACGTACGCGCGCGCATCGCCGCCGAGCATGTTCACATCGGCCACGCCGGGCACGGTGCGCAGCACCGGGCGGATCAGCCACTGCAGCGCACTGCGCTTGGCCTCCAGGCTCGCCGGACCCTCGATGGTGAACATGAATACGTCCGACAGCGGCGTCGTGATCGGCGCCAACCCCCCTTGCGCCGAGGCCGGTAGCTCGCCGCGCACGTTCGCAAGCGCCTCGGCGACCTGCTGCCGCGCCCAGTAGACATCGGTGCCCTCGGCGAAATCGACGGTAATGTCGGCAATGCCGTATTTGGATACCGAGCGCACCATGCGCTTGTTGGCGATGCCGAGCACCTCCTGCTCGATCGGCAGCACCACCCGGGTTTCCACCTCCTCGGGCGTCATGCCGGGCGATTTCATGATGATCTTGACCTGCGGCGACGAGACGTCGGGGAAGGCGTCGATCGGTAGCTGGCGCCAGGCGACGATGCCACCTGCCACCAGCGCGAGCATCAGGCCAAGTGTGAGAAGCCGCTGCCGCAGCGCTGTACGGGTGAGCGCGATCAGACTCATGGCGCGACCTCGCCGGCAGCCGCCTTGATCGCCACCACGCTGCTTGCCGCCACGCGCGCGCCCGGCGTGAGCACGCCGCGCACGATCACCGCGTCGTTGAGCCGGGCGACGATCGACACCGGCACGACGCGGAAGCCGCCATTTGTCGCCAGCAGCACTGCGTCATGCCCGCCGATCTGCGTTACCGCCGCTGGTGGCACGCGCCAGCTTCCCGGCGGTGTCGGCAGCGCGATGCGTGCTTGCACCACCGCGCCGGCCTGCAGCGCGCCGGGTTGCGTCAGCCGCGCGCGCACCATCACCGTCTGCCCGGCAGTCAGCGCGGGCGATTTAGCCTGCACCACGCCGCGCGTCTGCTGCGCCGGCACCTCGACCGCAGCGCCAGGTGCGATCGTCTCGGCCTGCTGCGGGCTGGCGTCGATCTCGAGCCAGAGCGGCCCTTGCTGCGCGATGCGCAGTAGCGGCGCGCCGATGTCGAGCCGCTGCCCCGGCAAGGCCGACACCTCCGTGACCACGCCGGCGAGCGGCGCGCGCAGCTGCGCCGCGCCGGTCAGCCCGGCGCCAGCGCCGGCGAGTTTTAGCGCCAACTCACGCTCGGCAAGTAACGCCTGCGCCTCGCTGCTTTGCGCACGGCTGGCGTCGAGCCGAGCGCGCGGCGCAATGCCCTCTTCGACCAGCAGCGTGTCGCGCTGCAACTGCCGCTGCGCCAGCTGCAGCCGGCTTTGCGCCTCGGCGCGCTCGCGCTGCAGCTGCGCGATCTGCGGGCTGCTCAGCTCGGCGACGAGTTGCCCCGGCTTGACCGCATCGCCTGGGCTGACCAGCAGCCGCGTGACCAGCCCAGCGGCCGGGGCCGAGACCACCGCTTGCTGCGCCAGCGGCACGGTCACGCGCGCCGGCAGGTCGATGAACGCGGCGCTGGCCGGCTGCACCGCGGCCAGCCGCACGCCAAGCGCGGTCTGCTGCTCGGCAGAAAGGGGGATGATCGCCGGCCCCGCCGCGACCGCAGCGGGCGGGCCATAGACGAGCGCTAGCAGCGACAGGCTGGCGCAGACGACGCGCAGCCGCGTGCTGCGCGGAAAAACGGCATGGTTCATGGGGGCGTCCCGGCAGCGCCGGGCTCCGAAAATCAGCGGATGCAGGCGGCAGCGCGCGGCACGGGCGGCCGTACCTTGCGCGCCGGACGATGCGACGCAGCAGCATGTGCTGCCGCTGCGCGCCTCAGGCGAGGAGAGGGGGAAGGGGCGGTGCCTGCGCCGGAGGCGGCAGGCCGTGGTGCAGGCGCGGCAGCCTGGCCTGCGCATCGCGCGGCTGACCGTGCCGTGGCCCAACCGGAGGTTCGGCGGGCGGCAGTAAGGCGGCGACGCGCCATGCCAACGCGGGCGGGACGTCCAGCGCGCCGTTGGCCTGCGCCGGGCGGATCTGCGGCAGGCGGGTCGGTGCGATGCCGGGGGCGAGCTCGACATCGCTCGGCTCCGGCGCACGTAGGCCTTGTGCACCAGCATGCGCGGCGTGCTGGTGGCCGGGCGCGACACAGGCCAAGCCCGCAAACTGCGGGCTGGAGCGAAGCTCGTCGACGTTCGACAGCGCGTGGATATGCCAGCCGTTTTGCACCGGCTGCCCGAGGTGGCCGTGGATGAACGGCATCAGCCCAAGCAGCAGCACCAGCATGGCGAGCCAGGCTGTGCGCAGGGTGGCGGCGAGGGCGGACATGGCGGACAGGTGGTTTTGCAACAAAACGATACCAATATAACCAAACCCCCCGACCATCTGCCAGCGCGGGGACATTCCGCGCTGCGGGGTGGGTCGCTTCCTAGAATGCTCGGATGAGCGCCGCGCGCCAATCGTCCAGCCCCAAGACCTCCCCGCTGCAGCGGCTGGGCCTGCGCAGCGACTGGGATCTGGCGCTGCATCTGCCGCTGCGCTACGAGGACGAAACCCGGCTGACTCCGCCCGAGGCGCTGCGCGACGATGAGCCGGCGACGGTCGAGGCGGTGGTCATCGGCGCAGAGGTGCAGCAGCGTGCGCCGCGCCGGCAATTGCTCGTGCGCCTGCGGCTAGATCCCGGCGGGCAGCCGATTGCGCTGCGGCTGTTTCACTTCTACCCGAACCAGCTCAAGCAGCTCGTCGCTGGTGTTCGGCTGCGCCTGCACGGGCCGGTGCGGCAGGGACTGTTCGGCTGGGAGATGGTGCACCCGAACTGGCGCGTGGTCGAAGGTGGCGAGCCGCTGCCGCGCAGCCTCACCCCAGTCTATCCGAGCGCGGGCGGCATCGCGCAGAGCTATGTGCGCAAGGCGGTGCGTTCGGCGCTCGAGCGGCTGCAGATCGACGACACGCTGCCACTGCGACTGCGCGAGCGGCTGGGCCTGCCCGATCTGGCGTCCAGCCTGCGGCTGCTGCATGCGCCGCCGCCAGCGGCACTGCCGGCGCTCGAGGCCCGCACGCACCCAGCGTTGCAGCGGCTCAAGTTCGACGAGTTGCTCGCGCAGCAGTTGGCGCAACAGCAGGCGCGCGCTGGACGGGCGCGCTGGCGCGCGCCGGCGCTCGTTGCCAGCGCCGACGCCGCCGGGCTGGTCGCGCGGCTGCGCGCGGCGATTCCGTTTGCGCTGACCGCGGCGCAGCAGCGCTGCGTCGACGAGATCGCCGGCGATCTGGCGCGCTCGGTGCCGATGCACCGGCTGCTGCAAGGTGATGTCGGCAGCGGCAAGACCGTGGTTGCGGCGCTGGCGGCGGCGCAGTGCATCGCCGCCGGCTGGCAGTGCGCGCTCATGGCGCCAACCGAAATCCTTGCCGCGCAGCACGCGCGCAAGCTCGCCGAGTGGTTGGAGCCGCTCGGTGTGTGCGTGGCCTGGCTGGCCGGCAGTCTGACGCGGCGCGAGCGGCAGGCGGCGCTCGCGGCAACGGCAAGCGGCCAGGCGCAGCTCGTCATTGGTACGCATGCAGTGATCCAGTCGCAGGTGCGCTTTGCGCGGATGGGGTTGGCGATTGTCGACGAGCAGCACCGTTTCGGCGTTGCGCAGCGGCTGGCGCTGCGCGACGCGCTGCGTGCGGGGATGGACGGCGCGGGGCTGCAGCCGCATCTGCTGATGATGAGCGCCACGCCGATCCCGCGCACGCTGGCGATGGCGCTGTTCGGCGATCTGGACGTCTCGACCATCGACGCGTTGCCGCCGGGCCGGCAGCCGGTGCGCACGACGCTGCTCGACGCTGGCCGGCGCGCGCAGCTCATCCAACGTCTGGTCAAGCAGCTCGAGCGTGGCAGGCAGGCGTACTGGGTCTGCCCGCTGGTCGAGGAAAGCGAGGTGCTCGACCTGCAAAACGCCATCGCCACGCACGCCGAGCTGAGCGCGGTGTTGGCGGCAGGCACCGGCGCCGACGGCCGGCCGCTGCGCTGCGCGTTGCTGCACGGGCGGATGAAGCCCGCGGACAAGCGCGCGGCGATGCAGGCGTTCGCCGCCGGCGAGGTGGCGCTGCTGGTGGCAACGACGGTCATCGAGGTCGGCGTCGACGTGCCGAATGCCAGCCTGATGGTGATCGAGCACGCCGAGCGCTTCGGCCTGTCGCAGTTGCACCAGTTGCGCGGGCGAGTCGGGCGCGGTGCGGCGCAGTCCGACTGCGTGCTGCTGTACGCGCCGCCGCTGTCGCCGACGGCGCGTGCGCGGCTGGCGGCGATGCGCGATCTGGCCGACGGCTTTGCCCTGGCGCAGAAAGATCTCGAGCTGCGCGGTCCTGGCGAGCTGTTCGGCGCGCGGCAGTCGGGGCTGCCTGGACTGCGCTACGCCGATCTGGCGCACGACGCCGACCTGCTCGACGCGGCGCGCGACACCGCGCAGCACTTGCTGCACACCGATGCGCAGACCGCGCGCCAGCATGTGGTGCGCTGGCTGGGCGAGGGCTTCGACTGGCTGAGCGCCTGAGGTGAGCAGCCTCTGCCTTGCAGCGCAAGTCTCCACCCAAGGGGGGGTTCCTTCGCAGTGGCCGTGCGGAACTGGACGCACTTTCATTGATTGACACAATCTGTCTTGGTTTCTGTTTTAATTCTTTCTATGACACTGACAGAACTGCGCTACATCGTCGCCGTGGCCCGCGAGCGGCATTTCGGCCGCGCCGCCGAGGCCTGCTTCGTCAGCCAGCCCACGCTGTCGGTGGCGATCAAGAAGCTCGAGGAGGAGCTGGACGTGCGGCTGTTCGAGCGCGGCGGCAACGAGGTGAGCATCACGCCGATCGGCGCGGAAATCGTCGAGCAGGCGCAGCGGGTGATCGAGCAGGCCGCGGCGATCAAGGAAATTGCCAAGCGCGGCAAGGATCCGCTGGCCGGCCCGTTGCGGCTGGGTGTGATCTATACCGTGGCGCCCTACCTGCTGCCCGAGCTGGTGCGCAACGTGATTGCGCGCACGCCGCAAATGCCATTGCTGTTGCAGGAGAACTTCACCGTGCGGCTGCTCGAGATGCTGCGCACCGGCGAGCTCGATGCCGCGATTCTGGCCGAGCCCTTTCCCGATCAGGGCCTGGCGGTGTCGCCGTTGTATGACGAGCCTTTCCTCATCGCGGTGCCGCGTGGCCACCGGCTGGCCGGCAGCAAGGCGCTGCGTTCCGAGCAGATCCGCGACGAAACCATGCTGCTGCTGGGCACCGGGCATTGCTTTCGCGATCATGTGCTCGATGTGTGCCCGGAGTTCGCGCGGTTTTCGCCCAGCTCGGAAGGCATCCGCCGCACTTTCGAGGGCTCGTCGCTCGAGACCATCAAGCAGATGGTCGCGTCGGGCATGGGCATCACCGTGGTGCCCAAATTGTCCGTGCCGCAGCAGAGCCAACCGCACGCGGCGGACCCGAGCCGAGATTATGTGTGCTACGTGCCGTTTGCCGAGCCGGTACCGTCGCGCCGCGTGGTGCTGGCTTGGCGCAAGAGCTTCACCCGGCGCGAGGCGATTGCAGCCTTGCGTCAGGCAGTGATGGATTGCGAGCTGCGCGGGGTGACCAAGCTGGCCGAGTAAGGCGGCAGTAGCGGCCAGGGTGCCGTAAGCCTGTCATGGGCCTCAGGCTTCGGCATGCACATCGTGGGTGACGAAACCCTGTTCGGCGCTAGGCGGGGCGAACCATTCTGGATGATCGAGGGTGCGGTGCATGTCGTCCAAGCCGCTGCGCCAGTGCGCGCGCATTTCCGCGCGGCCGAAGGTGTAGTCCTTGCCCTGGCCGTCGAACGGCTTGTCGCGGTATATCAGGTGGATCACGTTATAGCGCTTGTCCTGCGCCATGGCCTGCACCTGCTGGCACAGCGCGTCCTGCGCACGCAGCGCGGGCGCAATGCGCGCGAGTAGTTCACGCAGGATGCGGCGCTGCTCCTGCGCGCGCTTGAGGGTGTTGGTGATGGTGCGGGTGCGGCTGGAGTATTGGATGTCTTTTTGCCGCTCGGCCACGTCGAGCAGGGTCTGCGGCAGTTCGCCCTCGGCGCTCCACAGATCGACCTGGAACACCAGGGTGTCATGGCTGGGATGGCCGCCGAGCACCTGGGAGAGCGGGGTGTTGGACACCAGCCCGCCGTCCCAATAAAACTCGCCGTCGATCTCCACCGCCGGAAAGCCCGGCGGCAGCGCGCCCGAGGCCATGATGTGCTCGGGCCCCAGGCGCATCTGCGCGCTGTCGAACACCACCTGGTTGCCGGTGCGCACATTCACCGCGCCGACGCTGATGCGGGTCTCGCCGCTGTTGAGCCGGTCGAAATCGACCATCCTCTGCAGAGTGTCGCGCAGCGGCGTGGTGTCGTAGAAGCTGGCCTGCGTCGGGCCGCGACCCACCAGCGGCCAGCGCGGCACGAAAAATCCGCGCTGACCCTCGACGATCGCGCGCAGGCCCTGCAACGCCGCCAGTTGCGGCTGCAGCAGATCGGGAATCCAGTTCAGCGCCGCGCCATATTCCCACGGCAGGGTGGGCAGCAGCGGCTGCTGGGTGACGGTTTCCCAGAAGCTGCGCAGCGCCTGAGTGCGCTGCCCCGGCGCATTGCCGGCGATCAGCGCGGCGTTGATCGCGCCGATGGAAATGCCGGCCACCCAGTGCGGATGCACGCCGCAGTCCTCCAGCGCTTGCACCACCCCGCACTGATACGCGCCCAGCGCCCCGCCGCCCTGCAGCACCAGCGCGACGCGCTCGTACCGCCGCACCTGCTCCAGCACTGCATCGGCGCGGCAGGACGGCGCGGGCTGCGCTTGCAGGCGCGGCGTGCTGCGGGTTGTGCTGCGCATGGCGTCAGAAGTTGTGAGTTTTCTTCTCAGTTCATGCACCAGCCGTGACTGACCACGATGGATTGGCCGGTGAGCGCTGCCGTGGGGAAGGCGGCGAGGAACAGCGCCAGGCTGGCGATGTCGGCGGTGGTGGTGAATTCGCCGTCGACCGTGTCTTTGAGCATCACGTTCTTGATCACCTCGTCTTCGCTGATGCCCAGTTCTTTGGCCTGTTCGGGGATTTGCTTTTCTACCAGAGGGGTGCGCACGAAACCCGGGCAGATCACGTGCGAGCGCACGCCCTTGGGCCCGCCTTCCTTGGCCAGCACCCGCGCCAGCCCGAGCAGCCCGTGTTTGGCGGTCACATACGCGCTCTTGAGCTTGCTCGCCTCGTGTGAATGCACCGAGCCCATATAGATCACCACGCCGCTCTTTTTCGCGTACATGCCGGGCAGCACCGCCTTGGTGGTGAGGAACGCGCCGTCGAGGTGGATGGCCAGCAGTTTTTTCCAGTCGGCAAAGGCAAAGTTCTCGATCGGGTTGACGATCTGGATGCCGGCGTTGGACACGAGGATGTCCACCGGGCCATAGGCCTTGGCCACCGCGGCGCAGCCAGCGTTTACCTGCTCCTCGCTGGTCACGTCCATCGCCACGCCCATGGCCGTGCCGCCGGCCTGGGTGATCGCCTGGGCGGTGGCCTGGGCAGCGTCGAGGTTGAGGTCGGCGATCGCGACCTTGGCCCCGGCGCGGGCGTAAGTCTGTGCAATGTCCTTGCCGATGCCGCTGGCGGCACCGGTAATGAGGGCGGTCTTGTCCTTGAGGCTCAATGGTGTGGTCATCTGGGTCTCCTGATAGGGTGAGGAAAGCCACTCGATTGAAGCGGAGTTGCTGCACTGCGGCAAGTGTTGCGCGTCGCCATGACAAGACAATGGCCGACGGGCCTTAACCCGGGCTGAAACCGGAGGATGTCGTGTTTGGCGCCGCCTGCTGCGCCGCAAACACCACCTGCACGCGCAGGCCGCCAAGCGGCGAGGTGTCCAGGGTGATGGTGGCGCCGCAGCGTTCGGCCACGCTACGCACAATGGCCAGGCCCAGGCCGCTGCCGCCTGCCGGGGCGTTTTCACGGCGGTAGAAACGGTCGAACACCCGCTGGCGGTCCTCGGGCGGGATGCCGGGGCCGGAGTCGTCCACTTCCAGAACGGCCATGCGCTGCGGCGTGCCGTCTGCGCCCGGCCGCATCTCGCAGCGCACGCGCAGGTCCACGCGGCCGCCGCTCGGGGTGTAGCGCAGCGCGTTGTCCACCAGATTGCGCACCAGGATGCGCAGCCCGCCGGGCGGGGCGAGCACGGTGCAGTCCTCGGCGTCTTCCAGGCCGGCGTCCACGCCGCGGGTCTGCGCCAGTTCGGTGGTGTCTGAGAGCGCCAGACGCGCCGTATCGAGCAGGCTCACGGGTTCGAGCGCCTCCTCGGCGCCGGACTCGTTGCGCGCGAGCTGTAGTAACTGCTCGACCAGATGACTGGCGCGGTCGATGCCGCTTTCCAGCCGCGCCAGCGCCACGCTGCGCTGGCTGTCGTCGTGCGCGCGGGTGAGCATCTGCACCTGGACCTTGAGCGCGGCCAGCGGCGAGCGCAGCTCGTGCGCGGCGTCGGCGACGAACATGCGCTGAGTGTCGAACGCGGCCCGCATGCGGGCGAACAGGCCGTTCATCGCCCGCACCACTGGCTGCATTTCGCTGATCACCGGATGCGGGTCGAGCGGGTCGAAGCTGGTAGCTGCGCGGTTTTCCAGTTCGCGCGACAGGTCCGAGAGCGGCTGCAACGAGCGCCGCACCACCCAGGCCACGGCCAGCAGCAGCAGCGGGGCGATGACGGCCATCGGCCAGATCGAACGCAGCGCAAACCCCAGCGCGAGCGCCTGCCGGGTCGCGGTGCTCTGCCCGACCTGGATGGTGCGGCCGCCGGCCTGCATGGAATACACCCGCCACTGCTCGCCGCCGACCTGCACATTGGTGTAGCCGAGCACGGCCTGGCTGGGCAGGTCGCTGCGCGGACGCGAGACATAGATGCGCTGGCCGTCGGGTGCCCAAACCTGCACCACATAGTCGACATCGTTGCCGGGGCTGACGTTCGGGCCGAAGCCGGGCAGGCCCATGTCGCCGCTGGCCAGCGACAAGGCGAGCTGCTGCAGGTGATAGTCGAACACCGCGTCGGCCTCGCTCATGGCGTTGTGGAACACCGCCACCGCCTGCACCAGCGCAGCGACGGTGACTGCGGCGGACAGCAGCAGCAGTAGTCGGGCACGCAGCGATTTCACGCGCCGCCTCCATTGCCGCCGTCACCTCCGCCGCTGCCGTGGGCATCCGCTGGCGTATCCGCGCCGTCGCCGCCGCTGTGGTTGCGCGGAGTGGACGGCGCGGCGGCGGTAGGCTCCTTGGCGATCATGTAGCCCATGCCGCGGATGTTGCGGATCAGGTCGGCGCCGAGCTTCTTGCGCAGGCTGTGGACATACACCTCGACCGCGTTGCTCGAGATCTCGTCCTTCCAGCTGTAGAGCTTTTCCTCGAGCTGCGCGCGCGACAGGATCATGCCGGGGCGGGCGATCAGCGCTTCGAGCACGGCCCACTCACGCTGCGACAAGGCGACGGGCTCGCCGTCGAGCAGGGCCTCGTGCGTGGCCGGGTTCAGGCTGATGCGACCGTAGCTGAACACCGGCTCGGCGCGGCCCGCGGCACGGCGCAGCAGCGCGCGGATGCGGGCGCAGAGCTCGTCGAGGTCGTAGGGCTTGAGCACATAGTCGTCGGCGCCGGCGTCCAGCCCTTCGATGCGTGCCGAGATCGCATCGCGCGCCGTGGCAATCAGCACCGGCGTGGCCTCGCGCCGCGCGCGCAGCGCCTTGAGCACGGCCAGCCCATCCATCTTGGGCAGGCCCAGGTCGAGCAGCACCAGGTCGTACTGCTCGGTGCGCAGCGCGCTGTCGGCCATCACACCGTCGCGCACCCAGTCGACTGCATAGCCCTCTCCGCGCAGTGCGTCGAGCACGCTTTCACCGATCATCATGTCGTCTTCGACGAGGAGCAGGCGCATGGGGCTGGTTGCAAAAGGAAACTCACGTACTTTAGCCGCGGGCCCTTAGACTGCGCTTAACACACCGTCAACAGAACATCGATGCCGCACATGCCCATTGCCACCGCCCCGGCTACGCGCCGCCTTCCCCGTACCGTGTGGATGCTGGGCCTGGTCAGCCTGTTCATGGACATGTCCTCCGAACTCATCCACGCGCTGCTGCCGGTGTACATGACCACGGTATTGGGCCTGAGCGTGCTCAGCGTGGGCGTGGTCGAGGGCATTGCCGAGGCCACGGCGTCAATGCTCAAGGTGGTGTCGGGCGTGTGGTCGGACCGCATCGGCTCGCGCAAGTGGCTGGCGGTGGCGGGCTACGGCCTGTCGGCGCTGACCAAGCCGCTGTTTCCGCTGGCTTGCGGCGCGGGCGAGGTGATCGCCGCGCGCTTCATCGATCGCATTGGCAAGGGCATCCGCGGAGCACCGCGTGATGCGCTGGTGGCCGACGCCACGCCGCTGGCGCTGCGCAACGCCGCCTACGGGCTGCGGCAGAGTCTGGACACGGTCGGCGCGGTGCTCGGCCCGCTGGCGGCCATCGGCCTGCTCGCGCTGTATGCCGACAATCTGCGGCTGGTGCTGTGGTTCGGGGTGATTCCGGCGGTGATCGCGGTGGCGATCCTGGCCTTCGGCGTGCACGAGCCGCAGCGCCAGCCGCCAGTGCGCAGCGCGGCCGCAACGCGGCGCAGCGCGGTGGACTGGGGCGCGGTGCGCCGGCTGCCAGTGGCGTTCTGGCAGGTGGTCGTTCTGGCAGCGCTGTTCACCGTGGCGCGTCTGACCGAGGCGTTTTTGGTGCTGCGTGGCGATCAGATCGGTGTGTCAGTGGTGTGGATCGCGTTGGTCACACTAGTGTTGTCGCTGGCCTATGCGGCGTCGGCCTATCCAGTGGGGCTGCTGGCTGCGCGCTGGGGACGCAAGCGTCTGTTCGGCCTGGGGCTTTCGGTGCTCGCGCTGGCTATGTTGTTGCTCGGCGGCGTGCTGCCGCTGGGTATGCCCGGGTTTTGGGCTGGGGTCGCGCTGTGGGGCCTGCACATGGGGCTCACGCAAGGACTACTCTCAGCTGCCGTGGCCGACGCCGCGCCGCCTGCGTTGCGCGGCACCGCGTTCGGCCTGTTTCACCTGACCATCGGGCTGATGCAGTTGCTTGCCGCCATCGGCGCGGGCTGGCTGTGGCAGACCATCGGCTCCGATGCGCTGTTCACCCTGGCCGCCGCGCTGGCGCTGTTGTGCCTGCCGGCGCTCGCGCTATGGCTGCACGAAAAACCTCTGCAGGAGACTCCGACATGACGACTACCCAAGCGATCCGATTCGACCAGCACGGCGGCCCCGAGGTGCTGCAGTGGCGCACGCTGGAACTGCCCGCGCCTGGGCCGGGACAGGTGCTGCTGCGGCACGAGGCCATCGGGCTGAACTTCATCGACGTCTACCACCGCACCGGCCTGTATCCGCAGCCGCTGCCCGCCGGTCTGGGCAGCGAGGCCGCCGGGGTGATCGAGGCGGTGGGCCCGGAGGTGCAGGACTTTGCCGTGGGCGACCGCGTGGGCTACTGCACTGGTGCGCCCGGCGCGTATGCGCAGCGCCGCATCATGCCGGTGGCGCCGCTGATCAAGCTGCCGGACGACATCGCGTTCGAGGTTGCCGCAGCCAGCATGCTCAAGGGACTGACCGCGTATTACCTGCTGCACCGTACCCGGGCGCTGCAGCGCGGCGACGTGGCGCTATTGCATGCCGCTGCCGGTGGCGTGGGGCTGATTGCAGGCCAGATGGCGCGGGCGATCGGCGCGGTGCTGATCGGCACCGCAGGCTCGGCGGAAAAATGCGCGCTCGCGCTCGAAAACGGCTATGCCCACGCGATCGACTATGCCCACGACGACTTCGTCGCCCGCGTCAGGGAACTCACCTCCGGCCGCGGTGTGCCCGTGGTCTACGACTCCATCGGCCGCGACACCTGGGAGCGCTCGATCGCCTGCCTACAGCCGTTTGGACTCATGGTGAGCTTCGGCAACGCCTCGGGGGTGGTGCCGCCGATCAAGCTCACCGATCTGGCCGCGGCCGGCTCGCTCTATGTCACCCGCCCCACGCTCGGCACGCACATGGCCGATCCGGCGGTCAAGCAGCAGATGGCCGATGCCCTGTTCGCGCTGATCCGCAGCGGCCAGGTGCGCATCCACATCCAGCAACGCTATCCACTGTCCGACGCCGCGCAGGCGCACCGCGACCTGGAGGCGCGCAAGACCGTCGGCTCGACCGTGCTGCTGCCGTAAAGTCCAGCGACCGCTGCCTTTTTGCCCTGCGACCGATTGTCGCAGCGCGGGGCAATGCGGAGGCGGCACGGGTGGGCCGGTTCCTAGAATGTGCCGCCATGCCGTTTTCCGCCCGTCTTGCGCATCCGCCCCTGAGCGGGGCAGACAGTTCCGCGCTACTGCCCGCAGTCACCCTGCACCGCCTGCTGGCGGCGCGGGTGGTGTTGCTGCTGGCCGAACTGGCCATCATGCCCTGGGCGCACCGGGCGCTGGACATCACCTGGCCGGTCTACCGCGTGCTTGGGCTGATCGGGCTGCAGGCGGGGCTGGCGCTGCTGTTGTGGTGGCAAAGCCGCAGTGCGCGGGGGCTGGGGGTGGGCGGCGGATTTGCACATCTGCTGGCCGATGCTTTCATCCTCGCGTTGCTGGTGTACTGGACCGGTGGCGAGATCAACCCCATCATTTCGCTGCTGCTCGTGCCGCTGATCCTGTGCGCGGTGGCGTTTCCGTGGGTGTACGGCTGGGTGATGACCGCGGTGGTCATCGGACTGTATTCGCTGGTGTCGTTCTTTTCTGTGCCGCAGACGCCTGCGTGCGGGGTCAGTACCGGCGCGCTCGACGCGCATCTGCTGGGCATGTGGGGCAACTTCCTGATCACCGCCCTGCTGGTGGCCGCCGTGGTCGCGCGGCTGGCAGCCGCCCTACGCGAGCGCGAGGTGGAGCTCGCCCGCAGTCGCGAGGCCGCGCTGCGCGACCAGCATCTGTTCGCGCTGGGCATGCAGGCCGCGGCGGCGGCGCACGAACTCGCCACCCCGGTGGCCACGTTGGCGATGACGGTGGATGATCTGCAGTCCGACTACACCGGCGACGACGAGCTCGGCCCCGTGCTGCAGCGTATGCAGGCGCAGGTGGCGCAGATTCGCGGCGTGCTCGGCCACATCACCGCCGCGGCCGGTGCGGCACGCGAGCGCAGCGGCCAGGTCGAAACCCTGGAGCACTGGCTGGCGCAGACCCTCGAACACTGGCATCTGATGCGCCCGCAGTCGCAGGCGCGGCTGCAGTTGCGCGGTTCGGGGCAGATGCCGCTGTTGCGGGTGGACGCCGGACTGAACGCGGCGCTGGTGAGTCTGCTCAACAACGCAGCCGATGCCAGCCCCGAGCAGATCGAGGTCGAGGCCGACTGGACTGCCGCGCAACTGCGCGTGAGCGTGCTCGACCGCGGCCCGGGTCTGCCCGATGACCGTCTGGCGCGCGCCGGCTACGACTTTGTCAGCACCAAGGGGCAGGCGCGGGGCCTCGGGCTGGCGCTGGCGCGCGCCGGCATCGAGCGCCTGGGCGGCACGCTCATCGTCACGCGGCGCGACGGCGGCGGGCTCAGCGCCACGCTGCAGTGGCCGCGTCTAGAGGTTCCCCATGAACGAGACATCCATGAATCTCCTGCTGGTCGAAGATGACGCCGCGCTGGCTGCGGCCACGCGCAATTCCATGGAACGCCGCGGCATCACGGTGTGGCATGCCGACTCGGCTGCAGCCGCGCGCATGTTGATCGGCACGGCAGAGTTCGACGCCGCCGTGCTCGACCTGCGCCTGCCCGGCGACAGCGGCCTGACCCTGATCGCCCCGCTGCGCGCGGCCTATCCGGACATCCGCATCCTGCTGCTCACCGGATATGCAAGTATCGCCACGGCGGTCGATGCGATCAAGCTCGGCGCGACCAACTATCTGCCCAAGCCGGCGACGGTCAGCGACATTCTGGCCGCGCTGGAGCAGAACGCCCCCGAGGCCGACCGCCCGGTGTCGGCCAATCCACTGCCGGTGGACCGGCTGGAGTGGGAATACATCCAGAAGGTGCTGGCCGAGCATGGCGGCAATATTTCCGCTACCGCCCGCGCGCTGCAGATGCACCGCCGCACCCTGCAGCGCAAGCTGCTCAAGCATCCGGTGCGCGAGGCGCCGGCGGGCGGCGGCAGGGATGGTTGAACCCCCTTCCAACTTCCCCCACACGGTGGGGGAGGCAGCGGCGCCGCGCGCGTGGTTCAGACGTGGCCTCCCCGCTTGCCGGAAGGGTTGGGGAGGGCGATCTGTGGACTTGGTGTGCGCGCCTCGGGCCGAGGGCCGCGTTTTGCGCGATCACTCCGGTTGCTGCGCCGCGCTGCGGATGCGCTGGCGCTGCACCCCAAGCTGCGGGCTGCCCAGCGTGACCACATCGCCCGGCTGCAGATAGCGTGGCGGCTTGCGGCCCATGCCCACGCCGGGCGGAGTGCCGGTGGCGATCAGGTCGCCCGGCAACAGGGTCATGTAACGGCTGAGAAACGCCACCAGCTCGGCGACGCCGAAAATCATGTCGCGGGTATTGCCCTGTTGCATGCGCTCGCCGTTGACCTCCAGCCACAGGTCGATGTTCTGCGGGTCGGCGATCTCATCGGTGCTGACCAGCCACGGGCCGACCGGGCCGAAGGTGTCGCAGCCCTTGCCCAGGTTCCACTGGCTGCCCTGTTCGAGCTGGTAGGCGCGCTCAGAGACGTCGTTGACCAGGCAATAGCCGGCCACCGACTTGAGCGCATCGGCCTTGCGCACGAAGCGCGTCGGCCGGCCGATGACCACGCCGAGTTCGACCTCCCAGTCGAGCTTGGTCGCTCCGGGTGGACGCAGCACCGGGTCGTTCGGGCCGCTGATGCAGGTGATCCATTTGTTGAACACGATCGGCGAGATCGGGATCGCCATATGCGTCTCGCTGGCATGGTCGCGGTAGTTCAGACCGATGCCGATGAACTTGCCGATGCCCACCAGTGGCACGCCCAGACGCGGCCTGCCGCGCACTAGCGGCAGGATGTCGATGTCCAGACGGCGCAGCGCGCGCTGACCTGCCGGGCCGAACACGCCGACGTCGATGTCGCCCACCACGCCGGTGAGGCTGCGCAGCCGGCCCTGCGGGTCGATCAGCCCGGGTTGTTCGCGGCCCTTGCGGCCATAGCGCACGAATTTCATTTCGGCACTGCTTCAGCGTCGCTGGTATTGGGTCTTGCCAAACAGGTGCTCACGCGCGGTGGCGTCCATCTGCGCGGGGCGCTGGTCGGCGAGCACCTGCAGGCCGCGCTGCACCGCAGGCCGCGCGGCGATGGCGTCGAACCAGCGTTTGGCGTGCGGGAACTCGGCCCAGTCGATGCCCTGTTTGGCCGCGCTGCGGCACCACGGGAAGGTGGCGATGTCGGCGATGGAATAGTCGTGGCCCGCCAGATAGGCGTTCGAGGCCAGGCGCTTGTCGAGCACGCCGTAGAGCCGGCGTGCCTCGTTGGTGTAGCGCTCGATGGCGTAGGGGATTTTTTCCGGGGCGTACTGGCGAAAGTGATGCGCCCGCCCCAGCATCGGGCCGATGCTGCTCATCTGCCACATCAGCCACTCGAGGGTCGAGATGCGCGGGCGCGGCGCAGCGGGCAGAAAGCGCCCGGTCTTTTCGGCCAGATAGATCAAGATCGCGCCCGACTCGAACACACTGATCGGCGCGTCGTCCTGGCCGTCGGAGTCGACCAGGGCGGGAATCTTGTTGTTCGGGCTGATCGCCAGAAACTCGGGCGAGAACTGCGCACCACGGCCGATGTCGACCGCATGTACGCGGTAGGGCAGGCCGAGCTCTTCGAGCAGGATGTGCACCTTGTGGCCGTTGGGTGTGGCCCAGGAGTAGAGGTCGATCATGGCGGCAGGCCGCTGACGCGTCGGTGTGAATGGGAAGATGCAAAACGCCGTCACATTGTGCGACGTTCACAGCGGGCTTGCAGCGACCGGCCCTGCGCAGCGATCAGCGCAGCAGTCAGCGCAACAACTCGCCCTGCACGATCTGCGCGTGCAGCGCTTCAACCGGCGGCGCGAGCTGCTGCAGCAGCCGCAGCTGTGCCGACAGCGCGGCCAGCGGCAGGTCGTCACCTAGCGCATCGGCCTGGTGGGCCAGCACGCTCCACTGCACCACCTGCTGCGCCAGCGGCAGCGCCAGGCTTTGCAGCATCGCAAGTTCCTGCGGCGGTAGATCACCGTCGTTCTGATCGAGCTGCCAGGCGGTGCGCCGCGCGAGCATCCGGGTGGTGTCCAGCCCGATGCGGGCATGCGCGATGCGCTGCTGCCATGCAGGATGGTGCACCGCGAACCGGTCGCCATTGCGCCGGGTCTGCAGCCGTGCCACCATGAGCTCCAGCGCGCGCTCGGCCGCGCCCAGACACCACAGCGCCTCATGCAGGCCGACGATACGCTGGCGCGCCTGCAGTATCTCCAGCCCCTGCCCGGGCTGGCCAAGCAGGTGCTGCGCAGGCACGCGAACCGCATCGAACACGACTTCGGTCAGGGCGGAGGATCCCGCGGCCCAGCCGTGCAACTGACGTCCGATGTGCACGCCGTCGCTGCTGCGCGCCACCAGCAGCACGCTGAACTGCTGGTGCAGGGGCACCTTGGTCTCTGTGCGGCAAAGCACCAGCACACACGCGGTGCGCGGATCGAGCATGCCCTGCACCCAGGTCTTGCGGCCGCTGAGCACCCAGTGCTCGCCGTCACGGCGGGCCTGGGTCTGCAACGAATCGGGGTGATGCAGGTCGGCATCGGGCTCGGCGGCGGCCCAGGCGCTGCGGGTCTGCGCGCGCAGCAGCGGGTCGAGCCAGACGTCCTTCAACGGCTCGCTGGCATAGCTATCGAGAAGTTGCATGTTGCCGGCATCGGGCTGGGCACTGTTGAACACCTCGGCTGCCCAGACGATGCGCCCCATGGCCTCGATCATCGGCGCGTATTCCCAATGGCTCAGCCCCTGCGTGGTGCGGGTGGAGGTCGGCAGAAACAGATTCCACAGTCCGGCAAGCTGCGCCTTTTGCCGCAGCGGTGCCAGCAGATCTTGCACGCCTTGCCCCGGCGTCGCCGCCGTGTTGCGCAGCGCGGCGTTCAAACTGGATTCCTGCGGCAACAACACGGTCTGCATGAAGCGGTGCAGCCGGGTCTGCAGGGTGCTGATGCGGGGCGAGGGTGCAGCTTCCATGCTCAATCGGTTGCACCGCGCCGCAGCTGGCGGTTCAGGTGCTGGTGCAGCTCGCTCTCTTGCCGGCAGGGGCCGGGCAATGCTTTGCGCGGCCGGCCGGCAGTGGCGGCAATGGCTTCGATGCGTTGCAGCGCCGTCTGCAGACTGGCGCCCGGCGCGCACACGCGGCTGACCACGCCAAGCTGGTGCAGCCGCATCGCGTCCAGACCGAGGCCAGGCAATGTCGCCTCATTGCAGGCAGTGCGCGGCAGCAGCTGTGCGGCCAGCCACTGCGCGCCGCCGACATCGACCTCGGGCAGCGCCGGGTCGGTCAGCTGCAGTCGGGCGTCGTCCGCGGCGACGAGCAGGTCGCAGGCCAGTGCCAGCGCCGCGCCGGCGCCGTGCGCCTGGCCCTCCACGGCGCCGATCACCAGCGGCGCGCAGTCGCGCAGCGCCAGGATGCAGTCGTGCAGCGGTTCGAGTGCGGTGCGGTCTTGCAGGCCGCTACAGAAGTGGTGCGGGGTGCCGGTGAGCACAACGGCGTGGATGTCGCGATCGCGTTCGGCCGTGGTCAGCGCCTCGAATACCGCGGCGCACAGTGCAGCGGTCAGGGTGTGGCGCGTCTGGGCATGGTCCAGGCGCAGCACGAGGCAGTCGCCTTGGCGTTCGGCGCGAAGTTCGGCGGTCATGCGGTTCGGCTCTCGAGCGTTGGCAACGCAGTGTGCGGGCGGTCAGTGCGGATCGGCCCGGCGGTAGCGGTCAGAGGATGCGCGCATCATAGGCAGCGCGCCGCGCGTTTTCGGGGACTGTGGCGACAATCCGACACAGAATCGGATGACTGTGAAATTTTTCACAAGCTTTCTCTTGGTCGCAGCCTGTGCTTCATCCGGTCGAAAACCGCGTGATACATTGCCTTTCCATTCTTTTTCCACCTCGGACGAGCCGTTGTCTTCTTGCTGCAATGCCTGTTGCCTTTCGCTCCATTTCTGCGCCTGACGGACGTGGCAACTGGGTATTGTCCCGGCTGCATCTGGGGCTGCTGGGCTGCGCGCTGTGGGCGCTGCTGACTGCGCCAGCGCTGGCGCTGATGATTGGCGCGCCGCAGACGCGGGCGGAGCTGGGCCTGCCGTTGCGCATGGACATTCCCGTGCGGCTCGATGGCCAGGAAAGCCTGCCGATGGCTTGCGTGCAGGCACAGGCGCAAGCAGGAGAGTCGGGCGGCAACGTCGGCGGCCTGGCAATCACCTCCAGCCCTAGCAATCATGGCCTGACGCTGAACCTGCGCAGCCTCCAGCCGCTGCGCGAGCCCATCGTCACGGTGCGGCTGCATCTGGCCTGCCAATTCCAGCGCACCCAGGTCTACACCCTGCTTGTCGATCCTCCGGCGCCGGAAATGCCGATGATCGCAGGCAGCGCGGTGGCCGCAGCGCCTGCCGCGCCCGCGCAGTCTGCGCTTTTGCCGACACAGCCTGCGCCGCAGGCGGGCGCGTCTGCGGCGGCGCAGGCTGCAGCGGGCGCGGTGCCGCTCGTGCCGCAGCACAGTGGCAGATCTCCGGCCGTGCGGCAGGCCCGTGTCAAGTCCCTGCAGCCTCTTGCGGCGCAACCGGCGCCGCGTCCGTCGCGTGTCACTTCGCATCCCCCGCCAGCTCAAAGCCGCCTGGAAATGGACCAGTCGGGGCTGTCCGAGATCATGGCGCGGCCGGAGCTGCGCCTCGCTCTGGCGCTGCCGGCGACCTTGCCCAACATCAGCCAGCAACAGCGGGCGCAGTTCAACCAGCTGCGGCAGCTCATCTTCGACGCCATCGCGGCTCCGGGCCAGGCTCAGCCCACGCTGCAGCAGATCGCCGCGCTACAGGCCCGTGCCAATGTGCTGCAGCGCCAGTTCGAACAGGCGGCGCAGCAGGCACAGCAGGCGCAGCGCGAGTTGGCGAGGGTGCGTGCGCAGAGTTATTCCGCCAGCGTCGTGTACGGTCTGCTCGCTGCCCTGCTGGCGCTGGGCGTGTTGAGTTTCTGGTTGTGGCGACGGGGTGCCGATCCAGATCCGGCCGACAGCCCCTTTGCCGCACCTCGCACTGCGGCGACGTCGGCGGAATCTCCCGTCCAGATGCCGTTTGCTGCAGCCACTCCCACCGTGTCGGCCGCCTCCTCGGTGCAGGCCAGCACCATCCATCCTCCGGTCATGCCCTTTGGTCTGCCGCCTCTGGTGGATGGTCGTCCGCTGCAGCCAGAAATCGACGCGCCCCCGCCGCCGAGCACCTGGGGCCATTCGGGCTTCGGCTGGGATTCGCGTTTTCTGCAGCCGGCAACCCTGAGCAAGCAGGTGCAGGTCGACGAACTGATGGACGCCAGTCAATTGGCCGAATATTTCATCGAGACCGGGGATGACGAACGGGCGATCGACCTGCTCGAAAAATCGCTCGACGACAGCGCGAGCAGCCACTATGCCCTGCCTTACTTGCTGCTGTTCGATCTGTACCGCAAGCACGGACGCAAACAGGAATTCGAGGCGCTGTATCAGCGCTTCGGGCGGCGCTTCAACGTGGCCGTGCCGTCATGGGACGAGGCTGCGACGGCATCTGGGCAGGGCCGCAATCTGATGGATTACGACCGCGCAATGAAACTCATTACCCTGGCGTGGGGCAAGCCGCAGAGCGTTTCCGTGATCGAACACATGCTGCTCGACGACCCGAATCGTCACCGCATGGGTTTTGACCTGCCCGCCTACCGCGATCTGCTGATGCTCTACGCCGTGGCGCGCGATCTGTTCCCGGATGCCGTGCCGGCCGAGCATGTCGAGCTCGAGACCCGGCTGGCGTCTGCCGCGCCGGACCTCGATTTCGAGTTGCCGTTGGTCACCGAGTCCGTGCAAGCGGCCTCAGGAGCGTCGACCTCGGAGTTTCGCCTGCAGCCGCCGCAGGACGAGATGAAATAGGGGTAACACTGAATAAAAGTTCCGTGCGCGCCGCGCAGCTGGCCTGCGGGCGGTCTGCGGCGCAGCCCCCGCTCGCCCTCGCTGTGGCTTTGGCTGCCGTGCGCGCCTTGCATCTCATCCCGCAGCCTGGCGCGCAGTATCAAATGGACTGACTCAGTGTTGCCTTGGGCGTTTTGCAGCCCTTACTTCGTGCCGTGTCCGCCCAGCAGTGCGGCGATTTTGCGTCGCGGGCGGATGCTGGGTGAGATCGCTCGCTGGCCCTGAACGGAGGGGCTAGACGGTGCCGGCTCCCACGCCGGTTGCGCGTTCGGATCGGCCTCGTACGGCTTGTCGAACCACGGGTCGTGGTGCGATGGCCGCGTAGGCCGGGCGGTGCTGCCCGAAGCTGCCGGAGGGTTGCGCAAGGGCGTCAAGCGCGGCGCGTGTGCGTCGTGCGCAGCGTCGGCGGCACGGCGGGGGCGTGCGCTGGGCTGCAGTTGCAGCGCGAGCCGGTCGAACTGGCGCTTGATCAGCTTTTCGATGTCGGCCAGCGCCTTGGCATCGCGCGGCGTGGCCAGGGTGATGGCCAGGCCCGAGGCGCCGGCGCGCCCTGTGCGGCCGATGCGGTGGACATAGTCCTCCGCGCTGAACGGTACATCGAAGTTGATGACCCCGGGCAGCTCGGCGATGTCCAGGCCGCGCGCGGCCACGTCGGTGGCGACCAGCGCCTGGATTTCGCCCCGCTTGAAGGCATCGAGCGTGGTCAGCCGCTCGGCCTGAGACTTGTCGCCGTGCATCGCCGCGGCCTTGATGCCGTCGCGCTCTAGCGCCCGCGCTAGCCGACCGGCACCCAGGCGGCTGTTGACGAATACGATCACCTGCGGCAGCGGGTTGTCGCGCAGTAGCTGCACCAGTGCCGCGCGTTTGTCGTCCTCGTCCACCTGGTAGACGCGCTGCTCGACATTGCTCGCAGTGGCATTTGGCCGCGCCACCTCGACCAGCAGGGGGTTTTGCAGATAGCTCTGCGCCAAGCGCTTGATTTCCGGTGAAAACGTGGCCGAGAACAGCAAGGTGGTGCGCTGCGACGGCAGGTAGCCGAGGATGCGCTGCAGATCGGGCAGGAAGCCGATGTCGAGCATGCGATCGGCTTCGTCGAGCACGACGAACTGCACCTGTGACAGATTCACTGTCTTGGCCTCGAGGTGGTCGAGCAACCGCCCAGGCGTGGCCACCAGCAGCTCCACCCCCTTGCGCAGTTCCTCCTTCTGCGGGTTCATGTCCATGCCGCCGAACACGCAGGCGCAGCGCAGCGGGGTGTACTTGGCATAGGCCTTGAGGTTGGTGTAGACCTGGTCGGCCAGCTCGCGCGTGGGCGCGAGCATCAGCGCACGCACCGGGTGCCGTGCCGGCGACATGCTGGTGTTGGCCAGAGGCAGCAATTGCTGCAGGATAGGCAAAGAGAATGCGGCGGTCTTACCGGTGCCGGTCTGTGCTGCGCCCATGATGTCCCGACCACCCAGCAGCAGCGGAATCGCCCTGGCCTGGATCGGCGTGAGCGTCTCGTAGCCCATTTCGGCCACGGCGCGCAGCAGGCGCGGGTCGAGTGCCAGGTCGGAAAAACGTTCGGGCAGGCGGGTGTCGTCGGTCGGGATTGTGGTGTTCATCCGTGCGGAGTGTGTGATGGCGGCGGTGAAAGATTCGAGGCGACCAGGCATCCCGGCAGTCCGGCCTGGGCCCTGGCCGAGTGCCGATCCCGCCCAGCGTTCCGCCTGACACTTGCAGGCGCGCAACCTGCCACAGCGGATTCAAAGCCCTGTGTATTCTAGGCCCATGGCGCGCGGGCACTGCAGCAGAAAATTGCTGCCTGCCATTTTGCAAAATGGGTTTGTGCCCTTATCTGATGACACGGTTGAATCCGCACAGGAACGCATGATGGACTACAAGGACTACTACAAGGTAATGGGCGTGGACCGCAACGCCACGCAGGACGACATCAAGCGCGCCTACCGCAAGCTCGCCCGCAAGTACCACCCGGATGTCAACAAGGAGCCCGGAGCCGAAGCCAAGTTCAAGGAGCTTGGCGAAGCTTACGAGGTGCTCAAGGATCCGGAAAAGCGTGCCGCCTACGACCAGCTCGGCAGCAACTGGCGCGCCGGTCAGGACTTCCAGCCGCCGCCGGGCTGGGGCGCAGGCTTCGAGCAACGCGGTGGCACGCCCGGCGACGAAGCCGATTTCAGCGACTTTTTCGAGGCGCTGTTTGGTCGCCGCAGCTCGGCGCGGCGCAGCAGCGCAGGCGGCCACGGCGTGCACATGCGCGGTCAGGATCATCACGCCCAGATCCTGATCGACCTGGAAGACGCCTACCGCGGTGCCACCCGCACCCTCACCCTGCGCGTGCCCGAGATTGACGCGCAGGGCCATGTGGTCACGCGCGAACGCACGCTGCGCGTACAGATTCCGAGAGGCGTGCGCGCCGGGCAGCACATCCGTCTGGCCGGTCAGGGCGCGCCGGGGCTGGGCGAAGGCGGTGCGGGCGATCTATATCTGGAGGTCGCGTTCAATCCGCACAGCATCTACCGTGTCGAGGGGCGCGACGTGTTCGTCGATCTGCCGCTGGCGCCTTGGGAGGCGGCACTGGGCGCCGAGGTGCAGGCGCCCACGCCCGACGGCATGGTCGAGCTGAAAATTCCCCCCGGCAGCGCTTCGGGCCGTCGCCTGCGGCTCAAGGGCCGCGGTATTCCCGGGGCCACGCCGGGCGATCTGTACGTGGTGACGCAAATCGTCCTGCCGCCAGCCGACACCGACGCGGCACGGGCGGCCTACCAGCGCTTTCGCAGCGAATTTCCCGGGTTCAACCCGCGCGCCCACCTCAAGTAAGGAGCCAAGGCATGAGCACAACCGACACCTCCGCGCCGCTGTGCGGCATTGTCGTGGAAGAACAGGTCGACATCAGCCTGGACGATCTCTGTGCGGTCTGCCGGGTGGAGCGCACGCAGATCATGCATCTGGTGGAAGAGGGCGTGATCGACCCGCTGCCCGCGCTGCCACCTGCCGTGCCTCTGGCGCAGTGGCGCTTCAGCGGCGAGGCGCTGACCCGTGCGCGGCGTGCCGTGCGGCTGCAGCGCGACTTTGAACTCAACGCTGCGGCCACTGCACTGGTGCTCGACCTGCTCGATCAGATCGATGCCCTGCGTCGCGGCGCGTCGCGCTGAAACGCGCAGATGGCGCGACAACCTCGCCTGTGCAGCCCCGGGCATGCGCACCTGGTGCAGCTGCAGTCCGCACCGGATGCCCAGCCGCTGGCCGACGCCGCGCAGCGCGACCAGTTCGTGCGCTGGATGCGCGAGGGCCTGCAGGCGGGTGCGCTGCGGCTGCACGCCTACACGGTGCTGCCGCAGGCGGTCCGGCTGCTGCTGACACCGCAGTCGGCGGCGCAGCTCTCCACCTTCGTGCAGGGGTTGGCCCGGCGCACCAGCAGGGCACTGGGCCGCGCGGACCCTGATCCAGCCCCTGTGTGGGCCGGGCGCTTTCGCAGTGCGGTGGTGCAGCCGGGGCAATGGGAGCTGGCGGCGATGGTCTGGATTGACCGTGCCGCCGAGCACGCCGACGGTCTGGCAGCGGTGGATTGGCGCTGGAGCAGCCATGCCGCGCATTGCGGCGAAACCCAGGCCGGGCAGGTGGCGCCGCCGCTGTCGCTCCCCGCGGTCTATTGGGCGCTGGGCAACACGCCTTTCGAGCGCGAGGCCGCCTACCGCGAGCGGCTGCAGCAGGGGTTGGACGACGCCACCGAGTCGGCGCTGGAGCGCGCGTTGCGCAGCGGCACGGCGGTGGGTGACGTCGCGTTTTTGCGGCAGATCGAGGCCGGCAGCGGTCGGCGCGTGTTACCGGCCCCGCGCGGGCGGCCTCGCACAAGTGCTGCCTGACGTCGAAGTAATCTGTCCCCAAAAAACAGAGGTCACGCCCATTGCCCATTTTTAATGGGGACATGTTGAAAGATTTTGATTGCATCCCCTGCTGCAATGCAGTAAATTGCGTCTGTGTCGTCGACCTTTCGCGGAGCCTGCCATGTCCACGTCTCAAACGCCCGCCTCATCTTCCGAAATCGCTGCGCTGTCGCGCGGCGGTCTGTACTGCCCGCAGAACGAGCATGACGCCTGTGGCGTGGGGTTCGTGGCGCACATCAAGGGGGTCAAGTCGCACGACATCGTGCAAAACGGCCTGCTGATCCTCAAAAATCTCGACCATCGCGGCGCGGTCGGTGCCGACAAGCTGATGGGCGACGGCGCCGGCATCCTGATCCAGATTCCGGATGCGTTCTTCCGCGAGGAGATGGCACGTCAGGGCGTGGAACTGCCGCCGCCGGGTGAATATGGCGTGGGCATGATCTTCCTGCCGCGCGAGCAGGCCTCGCGCCTGGCCTGCGAACAGGAGATCGAGCGCGCAGTCCGCGCCGAAGGGCAGGTGCTGCTGGGCTGGCGTGACGTGCCGGTCGATGCCGACATGCCGATGTCGCCGGCGGTGCGCGCCAAGGAGCCGGTGATCCGGCAGGTGTTCATCGGCCGCGGCCCGGACGTGATGGTCACTGACGCGCTGGAGCGCAAGCTGTTCGTCATCCGCAAGACCGCAAGCCACGCCATCCAGAAGCTCGACCTGCGCCACGGCAAGGAGTACTTCGTGCCGTCGATGTCGGCGCGCACCATCGTCTACAAGGGCCTGCTGCTGGCCGACCAGGTCGGGCAGTACTACAAAGACCTGCAAGACCCGCGCGTGGTCTCGGCGCTGGCGCTGGTGCATCAGCGCTTTTCCACCAACACTTTCCCCGAGTGGCCGCTGGCGCATCCGTACCGGCTGATTGCGCACAACGGCGAGATCAACACCGTGCGTGGCAACTACAACTGGATGCGCGCGCGCGAGGGCGCGGTGTCGTCGCCGGTGCTCGGCGCCGATTTGCACAAGCTCTGGCCGCTGATCTACCCCGGGCAGAGCGATACCGCGAGCTTCGACAACTGCCTCGAGCTGCTGGTGATGGCAGGCTATCCGCTGTCGCACGCCATGATGATGATGATTCCCGAGGCCTGGGAGCAGCACACGCTGATGGACCCGCGCCGCCGTGCGTTCTACGAATACCACGCGGCGATGATGGAGCCGTGGGACGGCCCGGCGGCGATCGCCTTCACCGACGGCCGGCAGATCGGCGCCACGCTCGACCGCAACGGCCTGCGCCCGGCGCGTTATATCGTCACCGACGACGATCTGGTCGTCATGGCCTCGGAGGCCGGCGTGCTGCCGATTCCCGAGAGCCATATCGTCAAGAAGTGGCGGCTGCAGCCGGGCAAGATGTTCTTGATCGACATGGAAGCCGGCCGCATCATCGACGACAAGGAGATCAAAGATCAGCTCGCCAATGCGCGGCCGTACCAGCAGTGGATCGAGAACCTGCGCATCCGCATCGACGATCTCGACCACTTCGGCCACCCCGAGCCGTCGCCGGTGCCGCTGCTCGACCGCCAGCAGGCCTTCGGCTACACGCAGGAGGACTTGAAGTTCCTGATGGCGCCAATGGCCGAGAAGGGCGATGAGGCGGTTGGCTCGATGGGCAACGATGCCGCGCTGGCGGTGCTGTCCAACCGTGCCAAGCCGCTGTACAACTACTTCAAGCAGCTGTTCGCGCAGGTCACCAACCCGCCGATCGACTCGATCCGCGAGAACATGGTGATGTCGCTGGTGTCGTTCATCGGCCCGCGGCCCAACCTGCTCGACATCAACCAGGTCAACCCGCCGATGCGGCTCGAAGTCAGCCAGCCGGTGCTCGACTACGACGACATGGCGCGGCTGCGCTCGATCGCGCAGCACACCGGCGGCAAGTTCCGCAGCTACGAGATCGACATCTGCTATCCGGTGGCCTGGGGTGCCGAAGGCATCGAGGCGCGGCTGGCCTCGATCTGCGCCGAGGCGGTCGATGCGATCAAGGGTGGACACAACATCCTCATCATCACCGACAGGCACCTGAGCGCCGAGCGCGTGGCGATTCCCGCGCTGCTGGCGATGAGCGCGGTGCATCAGCATCTCACCGCGCATGGCCTGCGCACCCAGACCGGGCTGGTGGTCGAGACCGGCAGCGCGCGCGAAACGCACCATTTCGCCGTGCTCGCCGGCTATGGCGCCGAGGCGGTGCATCCGTATCTGGCGCTGGACACCATCGCTGCGATGGCGCGCGATCTGCCTGGCGATCTCAGCGCTGACAAGGCAATGGCCAACTACATCAAGGCCATCGGCAAGGGGCTGCAGAAGGTCATGTCCAAGATGGGCATCTCGACCTACATGAGCTACTGCGGTGCGCAAATTTTCGAAGCGGTCGGGCTGTCGCGCGAGCTGGTCGACAAATACTTCACCGGCACCGCCTCACAGGTCGGCGGCATCGGCGTGTTCGAGGTGGCGCAAGAGGCGCTGCGCATGCACCGAGATGCCTTCGGCAACTCGCCGCTGCTGGCGCACATGCTCGATGCGGGCGGCGAATACGCCTGGCGCGCGCACGGCGAGGAGCACATGTGGACGCCAGATGCCATCGCCAAGCTGCAGCACGCCACACGCGCCGGCAACTTCAACACCTACAAGGAATACGCGCAGATCATCAACGATCAGTCGCGTCGCATGCTCACACTGCGCGGGCTGTTCGAGTTTAGGTTCGACCCGGGCAAGGCGATCCCGATCGACGAGGTCGAGCCTGCGTCGGAAATCGTCAAGCGCTTTGCCACCGGCGCGATGTCGCTCGGCTCGATCTCGACCGAGGCACACGCCACGCTCGCCGTGGCGATGAACCGCATCGGCGGCAAGAGCAACACCGGCGAGGGCGGGGAAGACCCGCTGCGCTATCGCCCGGAAATGCGCACCGGCTCGAGTGGCATCAAGGACGGCGACACGCTGGCCTCGGTGCTCGGCTCGCAGCGCGTGGTCAGCGACATCCCGCTCAAGGCCGGCGACTCGTTGCGCTCGAAGATCAAGCAGGTTGCCTCCGGGCGCTTCGGCGTCACCGCCGAATACCTCGCCAGCGCCGACCAGATCCAGATCAAAATGGCGCAGGGCGCCAAGCCCGGCGAGGGTGGGCAACTGCCGGGCGGCAAGGTGTCTGAGTACATCGGCATGCTGCGCTACTCGGTGCCTGGGGTCGGGTTGATCTCGCCGCCGCCGCATCACGACATCTACTCGATCGAGGATTTGGCGCAGCTGATCCACGACCTGAAAAACGCCAACCCGCGCGCGTCGATCAGCGTCAAGCTGGTCGCCGAAAGCGGCGTTGGCACGATTGCCGCGGGCGTGGCCAAGGCCAAGGCGGATCACGTGGTCATCGCCGGGCATGACGGCGGCACCGGCGCGTCGCCGCTGTCGTCGATCAAGCACGCCGGCTCGGCCTGGGAAATCGGCCTGGCGGAGACGCAGCAGACGCTGGTGCTCAACCGCCTGCGTGGGCGCATCCGCGTGCAGGTCGACGGGCAGATCAAGACCGGGCGCGACGTGGTCATCGGCGCGCTGCTTGGTGCCGACGAGTTCGGTTTCGCCACTGCGCCGCTGGTGGTCGAAGGCTGCATCATGATGCGCAAATGCCACCTCAATACCTGCCCGGTCGGGGTGGCGACGCAAGACCCGGTGCTGCGCAAAAAATTCGCCGGCAGGCCCGAGCACGTGGTCAATTACTTCTTCTTCGTCGCCGAAGAAGTGCGCGCGATCATGGCGCAGCTCGGCATTCGCAAGTTCGACGATCTGATCGGCCGCGCCGACCTGCTTGATGCGCGCAAGGGGATTGACCACTGGAAGGCGCGCGGTCTGGATTTCTCGCGCATCTTCTATCAACCCGAGGTGCCGGCCGACGTGCCGCGCCGCCATGTCGAGGAGCAGGATCACGGCCTGGCCAAGGCACTCGACCATGTGCTGATCGAGCGCGCGCGTCCGGCGCTCGAGCGTGGCGAGAAGGTGCAGTTCATCCAGAACGTGCGCAATGTCAACCGCACGGTTGGTGCCATGCTCTCCGGCGAAGTCGCGCGTCGCTACGGCCACGACGGCCTGCCGGACGACACCATCCACATCCAGATGGAAGGCACTGGCGGGCAGAGCTTCGGCGCCTTCCTGGCGCGCGGCATCACGCTCTACCTCATCGGCGAGGCCAACGACTACACCGGCAAAGGCCTGTCCGGCGGGCGCATCGTCGTGCGTCCGAGCCTGGACTTCCGTGGCGAGGCACCGAGCAACATCATCGTCGGCAACACCGTGCTGTACGGCGCGATCGACGGCGAGGCGTTTTTCCGCGGCGTCGCCGGCGAGCGCTTCGCGGTGCGCAACTCGGGCGCAACCGCGGTGGTCGAAGGCACCGGCGACCACGGCTGCGAATACATGACCGGTGGCACCGTCGTCGTGCTCGGCGAGACCGGGCGCAACTTCGCCGCTGGCATGAGCGGCGGCGTAGCCTACGTCTACGACGTCGACGGCCAGTTCGCCAAGCGCTGCAACACCGCGATGGTCGCACTGGACAAGGTGCTGTCCGCCGCGGAGCAGAAGGCGCAAATTGCCGAGGCGCTGTGGCATCGCGGCCAGACCGACGAAGCCCAGCTGCGTAAGCTGCTGCAGGAACACCTGCGCTGGACCGGTTCGCAGCGCGCACGGGAATTGCTCGACAACTGGGAGCAGGCGCGCAGCCGCTTCGTCAAGGTATTTCCGCACGAATACAAGCGCGCTCTGGGCGAGCTGGCCGCCAAACGCGAGGCTCAGGCCGCCACCGACAAGGCGCGCACCGCCGCCGGCGTGCCGGCCAAGTGATTCGGGCCGTATCGCAAGCTGCCTACGCCAGGACATCATCGAGGATCGATCATGGGAAAAATCACCGGATTCATGGAATTCGAACGGCAGGAAGAGCAATACGAGCCGCCGGCGGTGCGCATCAAGCACTGGAAAGAGTTCGTGCACGAGCTGCCGGAAGACAAGGCCAGGGTCCAGGCCGGGCGCTGCATGGACTGCGGCATTCCGTTCTGCAACAACGGCTGCCCGGTCAACAACATCATCCCCGACTTCAACGATCTGGTCTGGCAAGGTGACTGGAAGCGTGCGCTCGAGGTGCTGCACGCAACCAACAACTTCCCCGAGTTCACCGGCCGCATCTGTCCTGCGCCGTGCGAGGCGGCATGCACCCTGGGCATCAACGAGGCGCCGGTGGGCATCAAGTCGATCGAGCACGCCATCATCGACCGCGGCTGGAACGAGGGCTGGGTGATTCCGCAGCCGCCGCAGCACAAGACCGGCAAGAAGGTGGCCATCGTCGGTTCCGGCCCGGCCGGGCTGGCCGCGGCGCAGCAGCTTGCCCGCGCCGGCCACGATGTCACCGTGTTCGAGAAGAATGACCGCATCGGCGGTCTGCTGCGTTACGGCATTCCCGACTTCAAGATGGAAAAGAGCCATATCGACCGTCGCATCGACCAGATGCAGGCCGAAGGCGTGACGTTCCGCACCGGGGTGCTGGTCGGCGAGCTGCCCAAGGAAGGGCCCGCATCCAAGGTCGCCAACTGGGCCAGGCAGACCATCGCGCCGGAGCAGCTGCTGGCTGAATTCGACGCCGTGCTGCTGTCTGGCGGCGCCGAGCATCCACGCGATCTGCCGGTGCCCGGGCGTGAGCTCGAGGGCATCCATTTCGCGATGGAATTCTTGCCGCTGCAGAACAAGGTCAACGCCGGCGACAAGGTCAAAGGGCAGATTCTCGCAACCGGCAAGCATGTGGTCGTGATCGGCGGCGGCGATACCGGCAGCGACTGCGTCGGCACCAGCAACCGCCACGGCGCGTTGTCGGTCACCCAGTTCGAGCTGCTGCCGCAGCCGCCAGAGCAGGAAAACAAGCCTTTGGTCTGGCCATACTGGCCGATCAAGCTGCGCACCTCCAGCAGCCATGAAGAGGGCTGCTCGCGCGACTGGGCCGTGGCGACCAAGGAATTCCTCCCGGGCACCGGCAAGGACAAGAGCAAGGTCAAGGCGATCAAGGCGTGCCGCGTCGAATGGAAAGACGGACGCATGCAAGAAGTGCCGGGCAGCGAGTTCACCCTGCAGGCCGACCTGGTTCTGCTGGCCATGGGCTTCGTCCATCCGGTCTCCAGCGTGCTCGACGCCTTCGGGATCGACAAAGACGTGCGCGGCAATGCCAAGGCCGGCACTGAAGACGAGACCGGCTACCACACCAACGTACCCAAGGTGTTCGCCGCTGGCGACATGCGCCGCGGGCAAAGCCTGGTGGTGTGGGCGATTCGCGAAGGCCGCCAGGCCGCCCGCGAAATCGACCGGTTCCTCATGGGGTCGACCGAGCTGCCGCGGTGACACCGCACCGGGCCGCGCCGGGCCGCCTGCGTCGCAACCGCCGGGCAGCCCGCGCCGAGACGGCGTCGCGCACGAGGCGGGCATGATGCCAGACGCCGACGACCCCTACGGCCTGCCGCAGCTTCCGGGGCGCGACCCGCAACGCCTGCTCGACGCCACCCTGGCCAGCCGCCCGCCGGGCGATCTGTGGGTCTTCGGCTACGGTTCATTGATCTGGAACCCCGAGGTCGCGCACACCGAGGTGCGCCCGGCACGGGTCTGGGGCTGGCGGCGCACCCTGCGCATGTGGTCGCGCATCAACCGTGGCACCGAGCAGTGTCCCGGTCTGGTGTTCGCGCTGATGGCCGGCGGCTCCTGCACTGGCATTGCGCTGCGCGTGCCGCAGTATCAGGCCGAGCGCGAACTGCGCCTGCTGTGGAAGCGGGAAATGCCCCGCGCCGTCTACGATCCGCGCTGGCTGCGCACCCGCACGCCAGACGGCGAGGTGCAGGCGCTGGCTTTCACCCTGTCGCCCACCAGCCCGAGCGACACCGGCCCGTTGAGCGACCAGCAACTCATCGACATCCTGCGTACCGCCCGTGGCCGCTACGGCACCACGCTCGAATATGTGGTGCGCACCGCCTACGCGCTGCGCGATCTCGGCATCCGCGACGCCGAGGTCGAGCGCATCATGGCACTCGCCGCGCAGCACCGGCTGATCTGAACCCTTCGGAACTTGCGCGCAAGCGCTGGTGTTTGGGTAGCATGGGCTGGTATCACTCTGCGCGATCGGCATCCCCATTGCGCGTTCATCCACCCCCCAACCAGGACAGTGCATTGGTCAAGCCGAATTACGCCTACGAAAAACGCCAGAAAGAACTTGCCAAGCAGCGCAAGAAGCAGGACAAACTGCAGCGCAAGACGCATCCGCCTGATGCGCGCAGTGAGCAGAACGACAACGCCAAGCCGCCGCAGCCGGGCGCTGCGGGCGGCGCTGTCGAACAAAAGGATTGAGCCCGCCCGCAGCTCCCTTGCATAACGGGCCGGCATCATCGCATTGCGCTGACGCCGCAGCGAAAGCATCGCCCCCCGCCCGCCGATGCAAGACTTGATCAGGAAAGGAAGCGTCCATGCAGTCATTCCATCGTCGTAGGCTGTTGCGCATGATCTGCGCGGTCGCCGCTGGTGCGAGCCTCATCGCCATGCCGCTGCAGACATTTGCCCAGCCGATGCAGAACCCCAACGCCGCGAAGGTGCTGGCCGAGATCGACAAGGCCACGTTCATTCCGCAGGGCAAGGGCCCGCGTCTGCTCTACGTCTTCATTGACGCCAACTGTCCCTATTGCCACGAGCTGTTCATCGCGCTCAGCTCCAAGGCGGGCAAAAACGGGCTGCAGGTGCGCTGGGTGCCCGTGGCGGTGCTCGCGCCCAGCAGTGTCACCAAGGCGGCGGCCATCCTGCAGGCCAACGATCGCCTGGCAGCGTTGCGCGAGAATGAGCTCAATTACGGTAAAGGCCCGACAGGGCAGGGCGGCGGCATCGCGCCGGCCAAGGACGTGCTGCCAGCCACCAGCGCCATCCTCAACGCCAACAACGCCCTGCTCGAGGCGACCCGCTCGCCCGGTGTGCCCACTCTGCTATACCGCGACAAACAGGGCAACGCCATGCTGGTGGTCGGCCCGCCGGATGCACAGCAGCTCAGCCACATCCTTGCCAGCGTCGGCAATCCCGGTTGATGCAGCTTGGCGGTGTCTGAGGACATCGGCCAAAGGTCTGCATCCACCTATCGCGCCTGCGGGCGGTGCGCGGCCTTTCCTCCACTGCTCCACCGCGCGGCAGAGGTTGGGAGGGTTGAGTTCGCCCCAGTCCGTGCCGGATCGATGAAGCGTACAAACCAGCAACACCCGCGCCTGCTGCGGACATGATCCGCTGCTATTCTCGCCACTTTGCCGGTGTCCCCGGCGCTGGTTTTTCTTCCGAGCACAGATCCATGAGTGCATTGCCCCCCGACTCCGCCCCACCGCGTCCCGAACCGTCTGTCCAACCCTCGGCGTGGGAGCGGCAGGTGCTGGAAAAGCTGGTGTTGGAGGTGGTCAACGAAAAGCGACGCGCGCGTCGCTGGTCGATTTTTTTTCGCCTTGTCTTCCTCGGCTTAGCCGGGATGGTCGTGTTCGGAGCGCTGGCAGACCACTTCGGCGGCGCGGCATCCAGTGGCCCGCATACCGCGCTGATCGAGCTCAATGGGGAGATCTCCATCGACTCGGCCGCCAGCGCCGACAACATCAACTCCGCGTTGCAGGACGCGTTTTCCGACCCACAGGCCAAGGGCGTGATCCTGCGCATCAACAGCCCGGGCGGTAGTCCGGTGCAGGCTAGCCAAATCTTTGCCGAGATCGAGCGCCTGCGCGCCAAGTACGACAAGCCGGTCTATGCGGTCTGCGAAGAGGTGTGTGCCTCCGGGGCGTACTACGTTGCGGCGGCTGCCAACGACATCTATGTCAATCCCGCTAGTTTGGTGGGCTCGATCGGGGTGTTGATGGACGGCTTTGGCTTTTCCGGGCTGCTGGACAAGCTGGGCGTGACCCGGCGGTTGCTCACCGCCGGCGCCAACAAGGGCTTCATGGACCCGTTCAGCCCGATGCCCGCAGACCAGAAGGCCTATGCGCTGGGCATGCTCGAGCAGATTCACAAGCAGTTCATCGCCGCGGTCGAAAAAGGCCGCGGCAGCCGCCTGAAGGTCAACGATCAGACGTTCTCGGGATTGGTGTGGACCGGTGAGTCCGCAGTGCAGCAGGGGCTGGCCGACGGCTATGGCACGGTCGACCAGATCGCGCGCGACAAGATCAAGGTGCCGGACATCATCGACTACACCCCGCAGGAAAACGTCGCCCAGCGCCTGATTAAGCGCTTTGGTGCGTCGATCGGCATGGGAGCGGTGCAGGCGCTGTCAAGTCTGGGCTGGTCGCTGCGCTGAGTGCTGCGCTCTGTCCAGCAGGTCGTAACCGCTGCGCCGCAGCATGTCGCACAGGGCGATCAGCGGCAGGCCGATGAGCGCAGTCGGGTCGTCGCTGCGCATGTGCTCGAGTAATGCCGGGCCGAGCGCCTCGGCGCGGGCGCTGCCGGCGCAGTCGTACGGTTGGTCCAGGCGCAGATACGCCTCGATCTCCGTCAGGCTCAGACGGCGAAACGCGACCTCGGTAGGGCAGTCGCGCACCTGCAGCGTACCGTCTGGAGCGATTAGGCAGACCGCGGTGTGAAACACCGCCTGGCGGCCGCTCAGCCGTTGCAGCTGCTTTACCGCGGCGGCGTGTGAGCCTGGCTTGCCCAGCGCCTCGTCGCCCAGCATGCACACCTGATCCGAGCCGATCACCCAGCCGCCGGGAGCGGTGCGCGCCACGGCCCGGGCTTTTTCCGCGGCTAGGCGCAGCGCCAGATCGCGGGGCGACTCCCCGCTGCGGCACCGTTCATCGACCTCGGGTGGGCGCTGCACGAATGGCACGCGCAGCCGCCGCAGCAACTCCGCGCGGTAGCGCGAGGTCGACGCCAGGATCAGATCGGCGCCGTCGCCGGCCATCAGTGCTTGCCGAAAAAACGCCCGTGCAGCCAAGCGCCGACCAGAATGCCGGCCACGCTCAGCAGCAACGGCCAGTTGCCCACACCCAGCCCCGCGATCGCTGGACCGGGGCACACGCCGCTCAGACCCCAGCCCACGCCAAAGATCGCCGCGCCGATCAGGGTGCGGGCGTCCAGGTTCGACGGATGCTTGCCGAACACCACGCCGAACACCGGGCGCTTCATCAGCCGCGGCAGCAGGTGGTAGGCAACGAAGGTCACACCCGCTGCGCCTCCCATGACCAGCAGCAGCCCGAGATTCTTCAACAGCAGAAATTGCAGGATCGCTTCGGGCTGAACCATGGTGGACCAGGCCAGACCGAAGCCGAACAGTCCGCCGGCAAGCAGCGCCGACAGCATGACCGCAAGGGGAGGAACACGCTGCATGTCAGAACCCTCCAAGGGCGCGCACCAGATGTGCAGTGAGGATGGCGGTGGTCAGGAAGATCAAGACCGCCAAGATGGAGGGCAACTGTGCCGAGCCCACGCCGCAGATCCCATGCCCCGAGGTGCATCCGCCACCCATGCGCGCCCCGAAGCCGCCGACGATGCCGCCGACGAATAACTGCCACAGCGGTACCGCGGTGACGAAGCCCTTGCCGTGCCCGAGGGTGTAGGTGAACACCACGGCACCGACGATCAATCCCAGGCCATACATCAGCCGCCAGTTGCGCGTGGACACGAATTTTTCATGCTGAAAAAACGGGTGCCGGGTCAGCAGCGACCACACCGCGGTGTACGCGGTGCTGATGCCACCGATCAGACCAGTGAGCCAGAACAGCACGCTCACGCCAAGCCCGATCATCAGGCCACCGAAGAGAAAATGCTCCCAGCCGGTCGGGAACCACTGTGCCAATGCATTCATCGTTGTCTGTGCAGGTGAGTCTGGCGGCGCAGGCCGCCCAAGCGCAAGCCAAACAGTGTAAAAGCTCACAGCCGCAGTGTCTCGGCGAGATGTTGCAGCCAGTAAACTGCAGTTATGTCTGCCGCATCGCCCGAATCCGATTCCGCCGAGCCCGAGCCGGGCCGTCCGCCGCACGCGCTGGCGCTGTTCGACTTTGCCCGCGGTCACGGCGAACTGCGCGGCCATGTCGCGCTGTCGTCCCTGTCCCGCCTGCGCGACCTGCTCGCCGGGGAGGCTGGTCCGCCCGTGCAATGGTCGCTGCGCGGCTTCGAGCGCGAGCGCACCGGCCTGCAACCGCAGGCGATGGTGACGCTGCGTGTACAGGCGCAGCTGCACCTGGCCTGCCAGCGCTGTCTGCAGGGCATGGTGCAAGCGATCGATGAGACCGTGCAGTTCCGACTGGTCGTGGGCGAGCCGCCGCTGACGCAGGAAGAGCTCGAGGCCGAGGACGAAGCCCTGCCGGCACAGGACCCGGTCGACCTGTGCGAACTCATCGAGGATCAGCTCATCCTGGCCATGCCGCTGGTGCCGATGCACGCGACCTGCCCGCAAGCTGCGGCGCCGGAAGCCGCCGCAGATCAGCCGCCACGCCAGCAACCCTTTGCCAATCTGCGTGTGCTGATCGATCAGGGCAAGGCGCGCTGAACGCCCTCGGCCGCTGGGCGACGTCGGCCCAGTCCTTGGCTGCTGCCGGGCGAGCCAGCGTATAATCCTATGATTTTTGACAGGGGATTGCCGTGGCCGTCCAGCAAAACAAGAAGTCGCCTTCCAAGCGCGGTATGCACCGCGCGCATCAACATCTGAGTGCACCGCCGCTGGCCGTCGAGGCCACGACTGGCGAGACGCACCTGCGTCACCACATCAGCCCGAACGGGTTCTACCGCGGTCGCAAGGTCGTCAAGTCCAAGTCCGACGAGTAAGCCTTGCTGCTGCGCTGCCCGTGTCGCTTGACACCTGCGGGCGAGACATCGCCCTGCGCGCGGCCTGATCCAGCGCGGTGCATGCCATGACCTGCACGATTGCGGTCGATGTGATGGGCGGGGATCATGGCGCGCATGCCATCCTGCCCGCTTGCGCCCAGTTCCTGCGCCGGCATACCGACAGTCGGCTTTTGCTGGTGGGGCAGACCGAGGCGATCGGGCCGCTGCTGGCGTCGCTGCGCATGGACAGCGACGCGCGGGTCGAGGTGGTCGCTGCCAGTGAGGTCGTGGCGTCTGACGATCCGGTCGAGGTCGCGCTGCGGAAAAAGCGCGATTCGTCGATGCGCCGCGCGATCGAACTCGTGCGCGACGGCCGGGCGCAGGCCTGTGTGTCGGCAGGCAATACCGGTGCCTTGATGGCCGTGGCGCGCTACCTGCTCAAGACCCTGCACGACATCGAGCGCCCGGCCATTGCCACCTATCTGCCCAATCAGAAAGGGCAGGGCACGCTGATGCTCGATCTCGGCGCCAATGTCGACTGCGAGCCGCTGCACCTGCTGCAGTTTGCGGTGATGGGCACCGCCTACGCCGCCGCCGGCGGGCACGCACAGCCCACGGTCGGTCTGCTCAACATCGGCGAGGAAGTCATCAAGGGCAACGATACCATCAAACGCGCCGCCGAACTGCTGCGGCAGGCCGATGCCCAGGGGCGTCTGCGGTTTTACGGCAATGTCGAAGGCAATGATATTTTCAAGGGCACGACCGACATCGTGGTTTGCGACGGGTTTGTTGGCAATGTCGCGCTCAAGACCTCCGAAGGTCTGGCGCAGATGCTCTCGGGCATGATCCGCGAGGAATTCACCCGTACCGCGTTGACCCGGCTGATGGCACTGGTGGCCATGCCCGTGCTCAAGCGCTTTGGCCAGCGCGTGGACCATCGCCGCTACAACGGCGCGGCGTTGCTTGGCCTGCGCGGTCTGGTGATCAAGAGCCACGGTTCGGCAGACGCCTTCGGCTTCGAGCAGGCGCTCGAGCGAGCGCGCGAGGCGGTGCGCGGTGATGTGGTGCGGCAGATCGAGCGCATCCTTCAGGCCATGCACCAGCCGGAGCCGGCCGTGGCCGCGCCGGCTCCTGTGGCCTGAGCCCGGCGTTCGCTCCGCGCGTACGCCCACCCACCCTGATCGAATCGTCCCATGTCCACCTTCTCTCGAATTTCCGGTACCGGCAGCGCGCTGCCTTCCCGCAGGGTCAGCAACGACGCGCTGGCGGCCGAACTGGCCAGCCGCGGGATCGAGACCAGCGACGACTGGATTGTCGCCCGCACCGGCATCCGCTTTCGGCACTTTGCCGACCCGGGCATGACCAGTGTCGATCTGGGCGAGCAGGCCGCACGGCGCGCGCTCGACGCCTCCGGGCTGCAACCTACCGACATCGGCCTGATCGTTGTGGCCACGTCCACGCCGGACATGATCTTCCCATCCAATGCCGCGCTGATCCAGGGGCGGCTGGGTGTAGCCGGCAGCGCCGCGTTCGACCTGCAGGCGGTCTGTGCCGGGTTCGTCTATGCGCTGGCCGTGGCCGACCAGTTCGTGCGCAGCGGCATGGCGCGGCACGCGCTGGTGATCGGCACCGAAGTGTTCTCGCGTATTCTCGATTTCAATGACCGCACCACCTGCGTGCTGTTCGGCGACGGCGCGGGCGCGGTGGTGCTCAGCGCCAGCGACACCGCGGGCGTCCTGTCCACCGCGCTGCACGCCGACGGCCGGCAGGCGCCGATCCTGTGCACCCCGGGCCGGGTGAGCGGCGGCGAGATCGCCGGCAGCCCGTTCCTCAAAATGGATGGGCAGGCGGTGTTCAAGCAGGCGGTGCATGTGCTCGAAGACGTGGCCCGCGAGGCGCTGACCAAGGCCGGTCGCGCACCAGCCGACGTGGACTGGATGGTGCCGCACCAGGCCAATATCCGCATCATGACGCACACCGCCAAAAAGCTCGGCATCCCGACTGAGAAAATCGTGGTCACGGTCGACCAGCACGGCAACACCTCGGCCGCGTCGATTCCGCTGGCGCTGGATGTCGCGGTGCGTGCCGGCCAGATTCGCCGCGGCGATACCCTGCTGTTCGAGGCGGTCGGCGGCGGGCTGACCTGGGGTGCTGCGGTGGTCGATTTCTAATTGCCGCGCGCAAGCCGCCGATCATCTCGTTCTCCAGAGTTTCACCATGAAATTTGCCTTCGTGTTTCCCGGCCAAGGTTCACAGTCGGTCGGCATGCTAGGTAGGGTGGCCGATCACCCTGCGGTGCGCCAGACCCTACAGGAAGCCAGTGACGCGCTGTCGCAGGACATCGCCGCGCTGATTCACCAGGGTCCTGCCGAACAGCTCAACCTCACCACCAATACCCAGCCGGTGATGCTCACCGCGGGTGTTGCGCTGTACCGCCTCTGGCTCGCCGAGGGCGGGCGACAGCCGGATGTAGTGGCCGGGCACAGCCTGGGTGAGTACACCGCACTGGTCGCGGCGCAAAGCCTCACCCTTGCAGACGCCTTGCCGCTGGTGCGGTTTCGCGCGCAGGCGATGCAGGATGCGGTGCCCGTGGGCACGGGTGGCATGGCCGCGGTGCTCGGTCTGGATGACGATGCCGTGCGCGCGGGTTGCGCGCAGGCGATGCAGCAGACCGGGGAGACGGTCGAGGCGGTCAATTTCAACGCCCCGGGGCAAGTGGTGATCGCCGGCACCCAGGCCGCGGTGGCGCGGGCCTGCGAACTGCTCAAGGCCGCCGGTGCCAAGCGCGCTTTGCCGCTGGCGGTGTCGGCCCCCTTTCACAGCAGCCTGCTGCGGGGCGCTGCAGAGCAACTGCGCGCATATCTTCGCGACCTGCCGCTGAAAGCACCGGTCATTCCACTGGTCAACAATGTCGACGTGGCGCATCCCACCGAGCCGCAGGCGATTGCCAATGCGCTCGCCCGCCAGGCCTGTCATCCGGTGCGCTGGGTCGAGTGCGTGCGCGCCATGGCACAGATGGGCTGCACCACCCTGGTGGAGTGCGGCCCGGGCAAAGTCCTGCACGGCCTGACCCGGCGCATCGATCCGGCGCTGCAGTCCTTTGCGCTCGATGACGCCGCTGTCGTTCCCTCGATCCAATCCGCACTGGCATGAGCAATTCCACTACCGACCCCACAGCCCTTCCCACCCTTGCCGGCCAGATTGCGCTGGTGACCGGCGCCTCGCGCGGCATCGGCGCGGCGATCGCCGCCGAGCTCGCCGCAGCCGGCATGCGCGTCATTGGCACCGCCACGTCCGCATCCGGGGCGCAGGCCATCACCGAAGTGCTGCAGGCGCATGGCGGCCGCGGCGAGGTGCTCGATGTCAACGACACCCAGGCTGGTGCCGCGCTGGTCGATGCAATCGTCAAGGCCGAAGGCGCATTGCACGTGCTGGTCAACAACGCTGGGATCACCCGCGACATGCTGGCCATGCGCATGAGCGATGCCGACTGGGACGCGGTGCTGTCCACCAATCTCAGCGCTGTGTTCCGCATGGCGCGCGCGGTGATGCGCCCGATGATGAAACAGCGCTATGGCCGCATCATCAACATCACGTCGGTGGTCGGCGCCGCGGGCAACCCCGGGCAGGCCAACTATGCCGCAGCCAAGGCCGGGGTGGCCGGCATGAGCCGCGCGCTCGCGCAGGAGCTGGGCAGCCGCAACATCACGGTCAACTGCGTGGCGCCGGGCTTCATCGACACCGACATGACCCGCAGCCTGACCGAGGCGCAGACCCAGCCGATGCTTGCGCGCATTCCGCTGGGCCGGCTGGGCAGGCCCGACGAAGTGGCCCACGCCGTGGCGTTTCTGGCGTCGCCGCGTGCGGCTTACATCACAGGTGCGGTACTGCATGTCAATGGCGGCATGTACATGCAGTGAGATTGCGCGAAATCGCGCCCTCTTGTCGCCGGGCGGGGTTATGCTCTTGCCCCGAGGCGGAAGCAGCGCCTGCGCTTGCTAAAATTTTTCACATTTCCACTGGAGGTTTCAATGAGTGACATCGAACAGCGCGTCAAAAAAATCATCGCTGAGCAACTGGGCGTTGCAGAAGACCAGGTGACCAACGATAAGTCCTTTGTCGATGATCTCGGCGCCGACTCGCTGGATACCGTCGAACTGGTCATGGCGCTGGAAGACGAGTTCCACATCGAGATCCCCGACGAAGACGCCGAGAAGATCACCACGGTGCAGCTCGCGGTCGATTACGCCAAGGCGCACTACAAGGCTTGAACCGGCTTTTCTTCGTTCCCTCACCCCGTCCGTGCCCCTTGCTCGTGCGCGTTCGAGCGTCCGGGCGGGCATGATCTGCCTGATTTCACATGACCCTTCGCCGACGAATTGCGATTACTGGCCTTGGTGCGGTTTCCCCGCTGGGCAACACCCTGGATGACAACTGGGCGAACCTGATCGCCGGCCGGTCGGGCGTTGCGCGCATCACCAAGTTCGATGCCTCGGCGTTTACGGTGCAGATCGCCGGAGAGGTGCGCGATTTCGATGTCACGCAATACATCCCGGCCAAGGAAGCGCGGCACATGGATACCTTCATCCATTACGGCATCGCTGCATCGATGCAGGCCGTGCGCGACAGCGGCATCGACCAGGCCGGGCTCGACCCTGAGCGGGTCGGGGTCATGGTCGGCTCGGGCATCGGCGGCCTGCCGCTGATCGAGAACACGCACCGGGAACTGCTCGAGCGCGGTCCGCGCCGCATCACGCCGTTTTTCGTGCCGGCCTCGATCATCAACATGGTCTCCGGCCACGTGTCCATCACGTACGGATTCCAGGGGCCCAATCTGGCGACGGTCACCGCCTGCACCACCGGTCTGCATGCCATCGGCCTAGCCGCGCGGCTGATCGAGTCCGGCGATGCCGATGTCATGATTGCCGGCGGCGCCGAGGCCACCGTGTCTCCACTGGGCATCGGTGGTTTCGCCTCCGCGCGTGCATTGTCCACCCGCAACGACGACCCCGCCGGTGCCAGCCGACCGTGGGACAAGGACCGCGACGGCTTTGTGCTGGGCGAGGGTGCCGGCGTCATGGTGCTTGAGGATTTCGAGCTGGCCGCTAGGCGTGGCGCGCGGATTTACGCCGAACTCGTCGGCTTCGGCATGAGCGGCGATGCCGGTCACATTACCGCGCCCAACACCGACGGGCCGCGCCGCAGCATGCTTCAGGCGTTGAAAAATGCCGGTGTGTCGCCCGATCAGGTGCAGATGGTCAACGCCCACGGCACGTCCACCCCGCTGGGCGACAAGAACGAGTCCGATGCCATCAAGCTGGCTTTCGGCGACCACGCCTACAAGCTGGTGGTCAACTCCACCAAGTCCATGACCGGCCACCTGCTCGGCGGGGCGGGGGGCGTGGAGTCGGTGTACACCGTGCTGGCCGTGCATCATCAGGTGTGTCCGCCGACCATCAACCTGCACACACCCGACCCCGAGTGCGATCTGGATTACTGCGCCAATACCGCACGCGACATGCAGATCGACTTTGCGCTAAAAAACAATTTTGGCTTCGGCGGCACCAACGGATCGCTGCTGTTCAAGCGCGTCTGAACGGGCAGCCCGCGCCGGCGATCCCCCGAGCCGCGTCTTTCTGACCTGATGGCATGAAGACCCTGGCACCCTTGCAGATTCGGGTCGAACGCTTCGGCCGCTGGCATCTGCTGCTTGGACTGTTCAGCGCAGCCTCGCTGCTGGCCGCGGGCTGGACCATCTGGGTGTGGCGCAACAGCGATTCGCTCAGCCTGATGGGCACCTTTGCCACGGCCATCTTTCTGGCGATCCAGTCGGCGCAGTATCCCTACTGGAGCATCCGCCCGTTCACGCTGTTTCACGGCGAGCGTGGCTGGAGACTGCAACGCGGCGACGGTCTGGAAGAATTGCTGCAGGTGCGTGGCCTGGCTCTGCCTGGGCTGCTGCTGGTGCTCGGGCTGACCGCTCGCGGCCGCGTGGTGCTGCCCATTCCAAGTGACATCCAACCTGGCATTTTTCGCGAGCTGCGACTGCGCCTGGGTGCACTGTCCCATTGAACCCCAGTGGAGCGAGACACCCAAAGCGATGCCGTCCTGGTGCAGCAGGTTCAGGCCGGCCATCAGAAGGCATTCGATCTGCTCGTTGCTAAATACCAGCGGCGCATCTACCGCCTGGTGCTGCGCTTCATCCGCGACCCCGCTCTTGCGGAAGATGTCGCGCAGGAGACCTTCCTGCGCGCCTACCGCGCCATTGGCCAATTTCGCGGCGACAGCCAGTTCTATACCTGGCTGTACCGCATTGCGGTCAACACTGCGAAAAAGGCGTTGTCCGACGATCTGCGCGATCCCACCGTCGCCGAAGGCGATGCGTCGGGGTCGGGTGAAGAAACTTTTAGTCCGACCGAGTTACTAACCAACAACGAAACGCCCGAATCCGTGCTGATTTCCAAGGAAATCGTGCAGACCGTGAACCTGGCGATGGAGTCCTTGCCCGATGATCTGCGCACTGCGATCACCCTGCGCGAGATCGAGGGGCTGAGCTATGAGGAGATTGCAGATGTCATGCAATGCCCCATCGGAACGGTGCGGTCGCGAATTTTCCGCGCCCGCGAGGCAATTTCCGAACGCTTGCGTCCGGTGATCGAACACAAAAGCGGTAAGCGCTGGTGACGCGGCGGACGGACTCTCGGTACTGGTGAGCAGGAGACACAACATGACGCAAGACAGCATGCGCGAGCAACTCTCGGCCCTGATCGACGGGGAGGGCGAATTTCGTGCGCACACGGCGCAGGCCGCCGCCTTCGTGCGTCTGGCGGCCGCCGACGAGGTGGCGCGGAGCGACTGGCTGCTGTATGCGCAGATCGGCGATGTGCTGCGCTCTGTCGACCTGACGCCGATGCCGCGCGAACAGGAATTCCTGCAGCGCGTGAGCGCCGCGATCGCGCGCGAGCCCATCGTGCTGCAGCCCGCTGCCGCTGCGGCAGACAGGGGAGTGGCCCCGCCGCACCGCCATCCACACTGGAGTACCCGCCTGGCCGCAGGCCTGGCTGCCGTGGGCGGTGTGGCGGTGATGGCCTGGGTGGCGTTGCCCGGTCTGCAGCACGGCGGGCAAGGGTCGCTGCGAGCGGCCAACCAGCCGGCTGTCACCGTGTCGGCCGGGGCCTTGGCGCCATCTGGCGGGTGGCAGGTGCGCGTGAGCGAAACCCGTCGTACCGACAACACGGCGCAGGTTCCAGTGTCTTCTCCCGTCGGTCTGGTGGCAGCGGGCGGCAATGCCGCGGCGGTGGAGATGCCGCAGCATGTGGCCATGTCCGCGCAGATGCCGATGGTCGAGTATTTGCTGGCGCATCAGCAAATGGCCGGCGGCATGATGCCGGTGGTGCCGGCGACACTGCGGGTGGTCGCAGACCGTCCGGCGGCACCGGCTGCTTCTGCGCGCTGATGATCGGCTTGCGCACAGATCCGGCCCGGATGTCCTGCAGATGGGCATCCCGTCTGCGGCGCTCGGCATGGGGTGGGCTGCTCGGGCTGCTGCTGGCGGCGCCTGCCTTCGCCCAAGCCGTGGCGGGCAGTGTCGTGCCCGGCGCGGCGGCGTCTTCCGGTGCCTTTCACCACACCGGGCCGATAGTGCCCGGCCGCGCCCTGGAGCGCTGGCTGCAGAGTGTCAGCGCCGCAGCGCGCAGCATGAATTACAGCGGAGTGTTCATCACCCAGCGTGGTGACGACATCAGTACGTCCAGCCTGGTGCACTATGTCATTCCGCAGGGGCATTTCGAACGCATCGAGACCCTGGACGGACAGCGCCGCATCATGGTGTCTCTGGGCGATCAGGTGCGCACCAGCTGGCCCGAGTATCGGCTGATGCTGGTCGACGACCAGGCCGGACAGGCCAGCTTTCCGCGCCTACTCAAGACCACGGGCGGCGAGGTCGACCGCAACTACCGGCTCGAACGCGCAGGGCTGGAGCGCTGCGCAGGCCATGAGTGCCTGGTCTCGACCATTCTGCCGCGCGATGACTGGCGCTGGGGCTATCGACTGTGGTCGCTGCGCGACTCGCAGCTGCTGGTCAAGGCGCAGACGCTCGATACCGCAGGGCATGTGATCGATCAGGTCGCTTTCACCGAGCTCAAGGTCAACATCCCGCCTCGCCTGGACCTGGTCCAGGATAGTTTGCGCTTGCCGCCGGGCTATGCGGTCGAACGCATGCGAGTGGTGCCCGTGACCCTGCAGTCGCAGGGCTGGACGCTGTCGGAGTCTGTGCCCGGATTCAAGACGGTGGGAGTGTTTCGTCGCAGCATGACGGTGGGGGGGAAGACCTCCGAGGTGTTGCAGTGGCTGCTCAGCGACGGGCTGGCTTCGGTCTCCATTTTCATCCAGCCTGCATCCGGTCTGTCCGAGCCGGTCGCGCCCGAGCAGCGCGTGGGCGGCACGCTGGCGCTGTCGCGCCGGGTGGGCGATTCCTGGCTGACGGTCATGGGCGCGGTACCCGAGCGCACGCTGCGCCGTTTCAGCGACGCGGTGGTGCGGGTGCAGTGACGCAGCTTGCCCCCTGCGACAGCGCGCCAGCCGGGTTTTCCGTATGCTGGGCGCGGGGCATCGAAACAGAATTGGAAATCGTCCGTTTGGAGTCAGGCGGGGTGTATCAGGGAGAAAAATCAGTGAAAAAGTTTTTGTTGGTCTGTCTCAGTGCAGGATTGCTCGGGATCACTGGGGTGATGACCCCGGCGCAGGCTGCGGGCTCGGCACCCCAGACGACCTGTATGGCCTGCGGCCTGCCGGATTTCACCGCACTGGTGGAAAAGACCGGGCCTTCGGTGGTCAATATCCGCACCTTCAAAAAGGTCGCCGTGGGCAGCGGCGATCAGATCGACGAGCAGACCCGCGAGATGCTGCGGCGCTTCTTTGGCGTGCCCATTCCCGCGCCGGAGGCGCCCAAGGGGGGCAAGAATGACCAGGGCGAGGAGGAAGAACGGCCCACCGGCGTGGGTTCGGGCTTCATCATCAGCCCCGATGGTTACATCATGACCAATGCGCATGTGGTCGACGGGGCGGACGAGATTCTGGTCACCCTGACCGATAAGCGCGAGTTCAAAGCCAGGCTGATCGGCGCGGACAAGCGCACCGATGTGGCGCTGGTGAAAATCGACGCCAAGCAGCCATTGCCGACGGTGCAGATCGGCGACTCGTCTAAGGTCAAGGTGGGTGAATGGGTGGTGGCCATCGGCTCGCCGTTCGGGCTAGAGAACACGGTCACCGCCGGCATCGTCAGCGCCAAGGGCCGAGACACGGGCGACTACACCCCGTTCATCCAGACCGACGTGGCGGTCAACCCCGGCAACTCAGGCGGACCGCTGATCGACATGCGCGGCAATGTCATCGGCATCAACTCCCAGATCTACAGCCGCACCGGCGGGTTCATGGGCATTTCATTCGCCATCCCGATCGACGAAGCGATGCGCGTGGTCGATCAGCTCAAGAAACAGGGCTATGTGGTGCGCGGCAAGATCGGGGTGCAGATCGACGCGGTCAGCCGTGAGCTGGCCGAGTCGCTCGGTCTGGGCCAGGCCCGCGGGGCGCTGGTGCGCGTGGTCGAAAAGGGCGGCGCAGCCGACAAGGCCGGGGTGCAGGTGGGAGACATCATCACCAGTTTCAACGGCAAGCCGGTCGAGCGTGCCAATGACCTGCCCCGACTGGTGGGCGAGACCAAACCCGACGCGACCGTGCCGATGCAGGTGCTCCGCATGGGCAAGACCCTCACCCTCAATGTCAAGGTCGGCGAGTGGGTGATGGACAAAAAACCCGGCGCCAAGCCTACTGACGAGCAAAAGCCGGAAGCCGTGAGCAAGGCCAACGCCCTGGGTGTGAAGGTCATCGACCTCAACGAGGCGCAAAAGCGCCAGCTTGGCGTGAGCAACGGTGTGCTGGTCGAGGCGGTGCGCAACGGCGCCGCACGCGACGGCCTGCGGGTGGGCGACGTGATCCTCGCCGTGGGCAATACCGCGGTGAGCAGCGCTGCCCAGTTCAACGCGATCAGCGCCCAGCTTCCCCCGGGCAAGCCGGTCGCCGTGCTGGTGCGGCGGGGCGACGCGGGGCTGTATGTGCTGCTGCGCCCGCAGAATTGACCGTGCAGTGCGCCTCCAACCCGGCCCAAGTGCCGGGTTAGAATGGTCATCTGACGAGCAGCAGTTGCCAATAATCGCTGTGTCGGGAAGGCGCGTCACGCTTGTCGCGCCTTTTTTCTTGATGTTCCCCGTGTTGCGCCATTCCCGCAGGGTTGTCCGCGGGGCCTGAGCCGGTCGCCCCAGCGGGCCTTTGCATGAATCACATCCGCAATTTTTCCATCATTGCCCACATCGACCACGGTAAATCCACCCTGGCCGATCGCATCATCCAGCGCTGCGGTGGTCTGTCCGACCGTGAGATGGAGGCGCAGGTGCTCGACTCGATGGACATCGAGCGCGAGCGCGGCATCACCATCAAGGCGCAGACTGCGTCGCTACGCTATACCGCCCGCGACGGTCGGACCTATCAACTTAATCTGATCGACACCCCGGGCCACGTGGATTTCAGCTACGAGGTCAGCCGCTCACTCTCCGCCTGCGAGGGCGCGCTGCTGGTGGTCGATGCCAGCCAGGGAGTCGAGGCCCAGACCGTGGCGAACTGTTACACCGCCCTCGATCTGGGGGTGGAAGTGGTGCCGGTGCTCAACAAAATGGATCTGCCCCAGGCCGATCCCGAGCGCGCCAAGGCCGAGATCGAGGAGGTGATCGGCATCGACGCCAGCCAGGCCGTTGCCTGCAGCGCCAAGACCGGTATGGGCATCGATGACATTCTCGAGGCCGTTGTCACCCGCATGCCGCCGCCCAAGGGCAAGCCCGACGCACCGCTGCGGGCGATGATCATCGACTCCTGGTTCGATCCATATGTCGGCGTGGTCATGCTGGTGCGCGTGGTCGACGGCAGTCTGAAAAAGGGCGAGCGCATCAAGCTGATGGCCACGCATGCCGCCTATACCGTCGAGCAGCTCGGCGTGTTCACGCCCAAGTCGGCGCCGCGCGACGCGCTCGAGGCAGGGGAAGTGGGTTTTGTCATCGCTGGCATCAAGGAGCTGCAGGCGGCCAAGGTGGGCGACACCATCACCCTGGAGAAAAAGCTGCCCAACAACCTCGGCCCCGCCACAGAACCCTTGCCGGGGTTCAAGGAAATCCAACCGCAGGTGTTTGCCGGGCTGTATCCCACCGAGGCCAGCGAGTATGACTCGTTGCGCGACGCGCTGGAAAAGCTCAAGCTCAACGACGCCGCGCTGCGCTACGAGCCCGAGGTCAGCCAGGCGCTGGGGTTCGGCTTTCGCTGCGGCTTTCTCGGTTTGCTGCACATGGAAATCGTGCAGGAGCGGCTCGAGCGCGAGTTCGACCAGGATCTCATCACCACCGCGCCGTCGGTGGTCTATCAGGTTGTGCTCAACAATGGCGAGGTCATCGAGGTGGAAAACCCCTCGAAAATGCCCGATCAGGGCCGCATCGCCGAAATTCGCGAGCCCATCGTCACCGTGCATCTGTACATGCCGCAGGACTATGTCGGTCCGGTGATGACCCTGGCCAACCAGAAGCGCGGCGTGCAGCTCAATATGGCCTATCACGGCCGGCAAGTGATGCTGACCTACGACATGCCGCTGGCCGAGATCGTGCTCGACTTTTTCGACAAACTCAAGAGCGTCTCGCGCGGCTATGCTTCGATGGACTACGAGTTCAAGGAGTACCGCGCCGCCGATGTGGTGAAGGTCGATATGCTGATCAACGGCGACCGGGTGGACGCGCTGTCCATCATCGTGCACCGCAGCCAGAGCCAGTATCGCGGACGGCAGGTGGCGGCCAAGATGCGCGAGATCATCCCGCGGCAGATGTTCGACGTGGCAATCCAGGCGGCCATCGGGGGCACCATCATTTCGCGTGAGACAATCAAGGCACTGCGCAAGAACGTCCTGGCCAAGTGCTACGGCGGCGACATCACCCGCAAGCGCAAGCTGCTGGAAAAGCAGAAGGCGGGAAAAAAACGCATGAAGCAGATCGGCTCGGTCGAGGTGCCGCAAGAGGCATTCCTCGCCATCCTGCAAGTCGAAGACTGAACACTCCCCAATCGCATCCCCCGTATGGAAACCGCGCCCAGCGTCAATTTCACCTTGTTGCTTTTCATCCTGTTGGTGGTCACTGGCGCATTCTGGTTTGCCGAGCGCTGGTATTTCGCGCCGCAGCGCAGGCGGGCCGCCGCCGCTGCTGCGGCGCAGCTCCAGCAGCGGCGCAGTGCGCTGGCGCAGCAGGGGCTGGCGCTCGACGGCAGCGGGACGAGCGACGCCGACATCGAGGCCGCGCGTCAGCGGCTGCAAAGCCAACCCTGGTGGCTGGAATGGACCGCGGGGCTGTTTCCGGTCATCCTGGTGGTCTTTCTGCTGCGCTCTTTCGTTGCCGAGCCGTTCAAGATTCCCTCGGGTTCGATGGAACCCACGCTAGTGCCCGGTGACCTGATCCTGGTCAACAAGTTCGAATACGGTCTGCGCCTGCCGCTGCTCCAGACCCGCCTGACCCAGGGCGAGCCGCCGAAACGAGGTGACGTCATCGTGTTTCGCCTGCCCAAAGACCCGCGCATCGACTACATCAAGCGCATCGTCGGCCTGCCGGGCGACACGGTGTCGTACGAAAACAAGCAGTTGGTGATCAACGGCAAGGCGGTGCCCGAAACCCCGCTGCCCGATTATTTCGACCCGGGCACGATGACCTACTACAAACAGTACATGGAACAGCTCGGCACGCATCGGCACCGCATCATCGTCAACCCCGCGGCGCCGCCGTACGTCATCGGTGGGCCGGACGATTTTCCGAATCGCAATATGTGCCACTACAACGCCGAGGGCTTCGTCTGCAAGGTGCCGCCCGGCAATTACTTCGTGATGGGAGATAACCGCGACAACTCGCTGGATTCACGTTATTGGGGATTCGTTCCCGAGCGCAATATCATCGGCAGGGCCTTTGTGGTGTGGATGAATTTCAGCGCACCGAAGAACATCGGGCTGATTCATTGATCATCTTTGCCGGGCGGACCAATCGGGGTAGACATGAAACAGCAGGACAAGCAACGCGGCATCACGCTGATCGGGCTGATTTTCTGGGGCGCGGTTCTGGCGTTCATCATCGTCATCGGCGCGCAGGCGGTGCCCACGGCCACCGAATATTTCGCGATCCAGAAAGCGGTGGACCAGGCCGCCAAGGCCGGGCCGACCGTGGCCGATATCCGCGCGGCCTACGCCAAGATGGCCGACGTGGACTACATCTCGTCGGTCTCGGCGCAGGATCTGAAAATCACCAAGGTCAACGACAAGGTCGTGGTGTCATTTGCCTACGACAAGGAAATCCACATCGCTGGTCCGGTGTACCTGCTGATCAAGTACGCGGGCCAATCGCACTGAACCTCGGGTGAGCACGGCACTTGAAGCGCGGCTGGGCTATGTCTTCCGCGATCGCAAACTGTTCGCGCGGGCGCTGACGCATCGCAGTTTCAGCGCCGATCACAACGAGCGACTGGAATTCCTCGGCGATTCGGTGCTCAACCTGGCCGCCGCGGCCTGGCTCTATCACCAAGCGGCGCGGCAGGACGAAGGCCAGCTCTCCCGGCTGCGCGCTGCGCTGGTGCGCGCCGAGTCGCTGGCCGAGGTGGCGCGCTCGATCGAGCTGGGCCAGTTTCTTCGGCTCGGCGAAGGCGAGCTGCAAAGCGGCGGTGCCCGGCGCGAGTCCATCCTGGCCGATGCGCTCGAAGCGTTGCTTGGCGCGATCTACCTCGAAGCCGGGTTCGAGGTCGCGCAACAGGTGATGCAGCGGCTGTTTGCCGCGCTGCTCGACACGCTGGACGCCAACGTGGTGCGCAAGGACGCCAAGACCCAGTTGCAGGAATTCCTGCAGGGCCAGCGCCTGCCGCTGCCGACCTATACCGTGCTCGATGTGCGCGGGGCCGCGCACCGGCAGCAGTTCCAGGTGGAATGCGCCGTGCCCGTGCTGGGGTTGAAGGTGCGCGGCGAGGGCGACAGCCGCCGCCGCGCCGAGCAGGCTGCAGCCGCCCGCATGATCGAGCGCATCGGCCGCGGCGGAACGCACCCAGCGCGCGGTGGCAACCGGCCGGTGCTGGTCGATGCCCGTGTCGCCTGTGCCTCGGTCAGCGCAGATGGCCTGCCAGCGCCGTCGGAACCGCGGCAAAATTCCCCGCAGGCGCTCGATCCGGCGAATGCCGGGCCGCGCCGTGATCCCACACCACACAAGCCGACATGACCGCACCGTCCCCGCAACCCCCGCGCCAGTTCGGCACCGTGGCCATCGTCGGACGCCCGAACGTGGGCAAGTCCACGCTGCTCAACGCGCTGGTCGGCGCAAAGCTCAGCATCACCTCGCACAAGGCGCAGACCACGCGCCACCGTATTCTCGGTGTGCGCACCGAAGGACAGGCGCAGTTTGCCTTCGTCGATACGCCCGGCTTCCAGACCCGCCACCTGCACGCGCTCAACCGCGCGATGAACCGCACGGTCACCGCAGCGTTGGCAGAGGTCGATCTGGTGCTGTGGGTGTTGGAGGCCGGCAAGCTCACCGCCCAGGATCGCACCGTGCTCGAGCTTCTGCCCAACGACCGCCCGGTGATCGCCGTGCTCAACAAGCTCGACCGGGTGACACCACGCGAGACGCTCCTGCCCTGGCTGGCCGAGTTCGGCCGGCTGCGCCCGTTTGCGGAAATCGTGCCCATGTCCGCGCAGCGGGCCGCAGACGCATCACGCCTGCTCGCGATCATGCAGCCGTATCTGCCCGAGGGCGAATGGCGCTTCGAGGAAGACGCGCTCACCGACCGTAGCGAGCGCTTTCTCGCGGCCGAAATCCTGCGTGAGAAGCTGTTTCGCCTCACCGGCGACGAACTGCCTTACACCAGCACCGTGGTCATCGAGCAGTTCTCCGAGGAGGGGACGCTGCGACGCATCGCCGCTGCGATCATCGTCGACCGCGACAGTCACAAGGCGATGGTCATCGGCGCCGGCGGCGAGCGGCTCAAGCGCATTTCCACCGAGGCACGCCAGGACATGCAGGCGCTGTTCGGCGGCCCGGTGTTCCTCGAGGTCTGGGTGAAAACCCGCTCAGGCTGGGCTGACGACCAGGCCGCAGTGCGCGCCTTCGGGTATGAGGATTGACGCCGCCCCGCACCGGGCTGCCGATGCGCATACCGCATCCGTTGCTGCCGGCGTGCTGCCTGCGCGCCGGCGCAGCGGCATCGAGCGGGTGCAGAACGAGTCGATCTATGTACTGCACAGCTATCCCTGGAAGGAAACTAGCCTGCTGCTCGACGTGTTCAGCCGCCGGCATGGCCGCCTGGCGCTGGTGGCCAAGGGGGCCAAGCGCCCGACCTCGGCGCTGCGTGCGGTGCTGCTGGGCTTTCAGCCCTGCCAGGCCAGCTGGAGCGGGCGCGGTGAGGTCCGCACCCTGACCCGTGCCGAATGGGTAGGCGGACAGGCGCCGCTGTGCGGCCTGCCGCTGCTGTGTGGTTTCTATTTCAACGAGCTGCTGGTGCGTCTGCTGGCGCGCGAAGATGCGCACGAAGGCTTGTTCGACGCCTATCACCACGCGGTTGCCGCGCTGGCGCAGCGCCCGCATGCGTTGCCGGCGGAGCTCGAACCGGTATTGCGACAGTTCGAGTTTGCGCTGCTGCGCGAGCTGGGCCATCTGCCGCAGCTGCATATCGAGGCCGCGACCTCACAGCCGGTGCGGCCCGAGGCGCTGTACCGGGTCGACCCTGAGCACGGTGTGGCGCCCAGCAGCGCCGCAGACCCTGCTGCGGTGCGCGGCGAGGTGCTGCTCGCGCTGCGCGACGGTCTGCCCGCGGTAGCCGATCCGGCGCTGGCGCGCGCCGCCAAGGCCTTGATGCGCAGCCTGCTTCACTATCATCTTTCCGGCCAGACGCTGCGTACCCGCCAGCTTCTCATCGACCTGCACAAGCTATGAATCCCCTGGTGCCCGCTGCTGCCACGCCCTTGCTCGGGGTGAACATCGACCATGTCGCCACCCTGCGCAATGCGCGCGGCGGCAGCTTTCCCGACCCGGTGCGCGCCGCGCAGCAGGCGGTGCAGGCCGGGGCTGACATCATCACTTTTCACCTGCGCGAAGACCGGCGGCACATCCGTGACGCCGATGTCGAGCGGCTCAAGGCCGAGATCACCGCACCGCTGAACTTCGAGTCGGCGCTGGCCGCCGAGATGCTCGACATCATTTGCCGCGTGCGTCCACAGATGGTCTGCCTCGTGCCCGAGCGCCGCCAGGAAATCACCACCGAAGGCGGGCTGGACGTGGCCGGGCAGTTCGACCGCGTGCGCGCGGCCTGCGCGCGGCTGGCTGACTGTGGCTGCCGGGTGTCGCTGTTCATCGAGCCCAGCGCGCAGCAGATCGAGGCAAGCGCTCGCGCCGGTGCGCCGTGCATCGAGCTGCACACCGGCGCCTATGCCAATGCCTGCGACGCGGCAGACGATGCAGTGCGCGCTCGCGAGTTCGGGCGTATCACTGCCGGACTGAAGCTCGGGCGCAGTCTGGGGCTGCAGACCAATGCCGGCCACGGCCTGAACCTGGGCAGCACTGCGGCGATCGCCGCCCTGCCCGAGGTCGGCGAGCTGCACATCGGCCATGCACTGATCGGCCATGCGGTGTTCGTCGGCCTGACCCAGGCGGTGCGCGATTTCCAGGCGTTGATCGCTGGTGCCGTGGCCGCGGCGCGCGGCTGAACCCGGCGCAGGCGCGCGACATGATCTACGGCATCGGCACCGACGTCTGCTCCATTGCCCGCATGCGCGCGGCGGTGGCGCGGCATGGCAGCCGGTTTGCCGCGCGGGTGCTCGGCCCGGACGAGCAGCGCGAATATGCCCGGCGCATGGCCAGGGTGGAGCAGCGCGGCATCAATTACCTGGCCACGCGCTTTGCCGCGAAGGAAGCGTTTTCCAAATCCATCGGCTTGGGGCTTCATAGCCCGATGCGCTGGAGCGATTGCGAAATCCTCAAGCTGCCCAGTGGTCAGCCAACCATCGTGTTGCATGGCGCACTGAAGGCGTGGTGTGCGGCGCGGTCGCTGCGCTTTCAGGTGTCGGTTTCCGATGAGGCTGACACGGCGCTGGCCATGGTCGTGGCCGAAGTCTTCGCTGCTCCTGCGTCCTGAACCGATGCAACCTGTCCTGCCCTCTGCGCTCATTCTCGACGTCGCTGGTCTGCAGTTGACTCCTGCCGATCGCAGGCGTCTGCGCCATCCGCTGGTCGGCGGCGTGGTGCTGTTTGCGCGCAACTGGGAGAGCCGCGCGCAACTGCGAGCGCTGTGCGCGCAAATCAAGGCGGTCCGCGCCGATCTGCTGATCGCGGTCGACCATGAGGGCGGGCGGGTGCAGCGCTTTCGCACCGACGGCTTCACCCACCTGCCGGCGATGCGCACGCTCGGTGCGCACTGGATGCAGGATGCGCTGGGCGCGATACGCCGGACCGCAGCCTGCGGCGTGATCCTGGCCGCTGAACTGCGCGCCTGCGGGGTGGATTTCAGCTTCACTCCCGTGCTTGATCTCGACTGGGGCGACTCCAGTGTGATCGGCGACCGTGCGTTTCATGCCGACGCGCGGGTGGTCACGGTGCTGGCGCAGGCTCTGATGCAGGGCATGGCGCGCATGGGTATGGCGCATTGTGCCAAGCACTTTCCCGGCCACGGCTACGCCCGGGCCGACACCCATGTGGCGGTGGCGCAGGACGAGCGCCCGCTCGACGCGCTGCTGGCAGCGGACACTGCGCCGTATCGCGGGCTGGCACCGGGGCTGCGCGCGGTCATGCCTGCGCATGTGGTGTACCCGGCGGTGGACGCGCAGCCGGCGGGGTTCAGCGCGGTGTGGCTGCGGCAAATCCTGCGCGGGCGCATCGGCTTTACTGGCGCGATCATCAGCGACGACCTAGGCATGGCTGCGGCGCGGGCGCAGGGCCGCAGCCTGAGCCAGGCCGCACTGCAGGCGCTGCAGGCCGGGTGCGATCTGGCGCTGGTGTGCAACCAGAGCCCGGTGGGCGGCGGCAGCGCGCTCGATGCCCTGCTGCGCGACCTGCAGGACGCGCTGGATCGCGGATTGTGGACGCCCGATGCGCGCAGCGCCCAGCGCCGCGCAGATCTGCTGCCCACTCAGCCTGCAATGGACTGGGATGCGCTGGTTGCCAGCGATATCTACCGGGTTGCGCGCGCCGCGATCGATGCTCAGGGATAGAACAGCACCAGCTTGTAGCCGGTTGGTGCAGCCGTGGTCAGCGCCAGATGCAGTTGCAGCTGGATCTGCTGCCCCGGGGCGATGCCTGCGCGCAGTGCAGAGGCGCTAGCCTGCTTGGCCGGAAGGTATTGCTCCGGCTCAAGCACCTTGCGCTGCTGGATACGGTCCTGCGCGTCGGTCAGCGTCAGCTCGATCGCCGGCCAGGCCACGGCGCGGTCCAGGCGATTGCGCAGCAGTACGCTCAGCCGCAGGCCCTGCGGCGCCGGGCTGAGCGCGGAGGCATCGATCACCAGGGCATCGAGATCGCGCGGTGCCGACAACAGGCACCCGGTGGTGACCTGGCACAGGCGCTGCAGCCAGGGACGGCTGGGCGGCCACTGCTGCGCCAGGGTGTCGCGCCAGAACAGCGCCGCCTGCGCCACAAGAGTCAGTCCGAGAAACAGGCTGAGCGCAGCTAGCGCGACCCGCACCGGCGTGCTGCGCCACCGTGCCTGACGCTGCGCCTGTCGCAGAAATTCGGGTTCCCGGGCGCTGGCGGACGAGGCAGGTGCAGGTGCGGTGCCGTCGCGGTCCGCCGCGACGTCGTCTGGCGCGAAGTGGTAGTGCAGCGCATCGATCAGGTTGAATTCGGACAGCGGCGCAGCGTCGTCTTGTGCTGTGGCCGGTGCGCAGGCCGGAGCTTGTTCGTGGGGGGGGACGGTCGCCGCTTGCGGTGTTGCCGCGATGGCGGAGGTGGGCTGCGACGGGTCGGACGGGGTTTGCCGCGCGGTTTTGGCGGCGTGCGTGTCCTGCGCCGCGGTTCGGGGGGCGTAGGGCTGCGCCGTGAGCGGCAGGAAACCTTGCTGACCAGCAGACTCGACCAGCGGCTGCTGCCAGCGCAGCACAGCGCGGGTGGGCACGGAGGGCGGCTGCACAGGCGGTTCGGCCTGCGGCGCGGAGGGTGGTTGGGGTGCTATAGCCGGCGGTGGTTCTGTGGCGGGGGCGGCAACATCCGGCGGTGTGGCAGGCGGGCCGAGGTCGATCAGATGATCGAGCGCGTTGAAGGGTTCGCCGCAGTGGCCGCAGCGCACCCAGCCTTCGCGCAGCAAAAGCTGGTCACGCACCACCTTGAAGGCGGTCTGGCAGTGCGGGCAGCGGGTGGCCTGTGCCATACGGGATTCAGTCGCGCGTGCGACCCGCCAGGCAGACCCAGCCCTCGAGTACCTGATCGACCTGCAGCGCGGCGTACGGCGCGTAAGCTGCAATCAGTTCGTTTGCCTGCCGCTCCAGAATGCCGCTGAGCACCAGCGCGCCACCCGGGCGCACATGCGCGGCGATCGCCGGAGCTAGCAGCTTGAGCGGCGCCGACAGAATATTGGCCACCACCAGGTCGAAGCGTAACCCGGTGACGGCATCGGGCAGGCCGGCCTGGAGGGTCACGCGGTTGTCGGTGGCGTTGGCCGTGGTGGCCTGCACCGCATCGGGGTCGATGTCCACCCCGACCACCGGCGCAGCGCCAAACTTGGCCGCCGCGATGGCCAGAATGCCCGAGCCGCAGCCATAGTCGAGCATGCTCTTACCCTGCAGCATTTGGCGCGCCAGCCACTGCAGACATAGCCGCGTGGTCGGATGCGTGCCGGTGCCGAAGGCCAGCCCCGGGTCGAGGCGGATGACCGGGGCAGCGGTGTCGGGTGGATCGTGCCAACTCGGCACGATCCACAGCCGGTCATCGATCGATACCGGCTGGAACTGCGACTGCGTCAGCCGTACCCAGTCCTGATCTTCGACCGTGGTCTGCTGCACGCCCTGCAGATCGGGCAGGGCCTGGGCTGCCAGCACAGCGGCCAGCGCGGCGTCGGCCTGCGCCTGGTCGGCAAACAATGCGCGCAGCAGCGACTGCGCCCAGGCCGACTTCGGCGCGGGCATGCCTGGCTCGCCGTACAGCGCCTGCTCCTGCGCGGTGTCACCGAAGCGGTCTTCGACACTGACACTGAGCGCGCCGAGTTCGAGCAGCGCATCCGACAGCGCGTCGGCCTGCTCCTCTCCGACCGCAATGGTGACTTCGCGGTAGGGCATGGCGGTTCAGTCCTGGTGCCGCGCTGCCAGGTATTCCTCGAGATAGTGGATGCTGGTGCCGCCTTCGAGGAAGCGGGAATCAACCATCAGCTCGCGGTGCAGCGGAATATTGGTCTGGATGCCGTCGACCACCATTTCCGACAGCGCGATGCGCATGCGTGCGATTGCCTGCTCGCGCGTGGCGCCGTGGGTGATGATCTTGCCGATCATCGAGTCATAGTTTGGCGGCACGAAATAGTTGGCGTAGGCGTGCGAGTCCACGCGCACGCCGGGTCCGCCGGGCACATGCCAGGTGGTGATGCGCCCGGGCGACGGGGTGAATTTGTATGGATCTTCGGCGTTGACCCGGCACTCGATTGCATGCCCCTTGAACTGCACTGCGCGCTGGCGCAAGCCCAGCTTCTCCCCCGCGGCGATGCGGATCTGCTCGACCACGATGTCCACCCCGGTGATCAGCTCGGTCACCGGATGCTCGACCTGCACCCGGGTGTTCATCTCGATGAAGTAGAACTCGCCGTTTTCGTACAGGAACTCGAAGGTGCCGGCGCCGCGGTAGCCGATTTTTTTGCAGGCATCCGCGCAGCGCGTGCCGATGCGATCGATCAGTCGGCGCGGAATCCCGGGGGCCGGCGCTTCCTCGAGAATTTTCTGGTGCCGCCGTTGCATCGAGCAGTCGCGCTCGCCCAGCCACAGCGCATTGCCATGGGTATCGGCCAGCACTTGGATTTCGATGTGCCGCGGCTGCAGCAGAAATTTCTCCATGTATACCGCCGGGTTGCCGAATGCCGCGCCGGCCTCGCTGCGGGTCATGGTCACCGCGTTGAGCAGCGCCGCCTCAGTATGCACCACCCGCATGCCGCGCCCGCCGCCGCCGCCTGCTGCCTTGATGATCACTGGATAGCCGATGGCGCGGGCAATCCGGGTGATTTCGCGCGGATCGTCGGGCAGCGCGCCGTCCGAGCCGGGCACGCAGGGCACGCCGGAGCGGATCATGGTCTGCTTGGCGCTGACCTTGTCGCCCATCAGCCGGATCGACTCGGGCCGCGGACCAATGAAGGCAAAGCCCGACTTTTCCACCCGCTCGGCAAAGTCGGCGTTTTCCGACAGAAAGCCATACCCGGGGTGGATCGCCTCGGCGTCGGTGACCTCGGCAGCGGAGATGATCGCCGGCATGTGCAGATAGCTCTGCGCAGAGGGCGCAGGCCCGATGCACACCGCTTCATCGGCGAGCTTGACATACTTGGCCTCGCGATCGGCTTCGGAATAGACCACTACGGTCTGGATGCCCAGTTCGCGGCAGGCGCGCTGCACCCGCAGGGCGATTTCCCCGCGGTTAGCGATAAGAATTTTTTTGAACATGCGCGTTGTCCGTTCAGGTACTGAATGAGGCGGCTGCACCCGGTCGAGCTGGGCAGAGATTGGGGCCGCGCAGGTCGCCGCGGCCGGTGCGCAGCCGCCAGGCCCTTACTCGATCACGAACAGCGGCTGGCCGAATTCGACGGCCTGACCGTTCTCGGCCAGGATGGCCTTGATCACACCGTCCTTGTCCGATTCGATCTCGTTGAGGATTTTCATGGCCTCGATGATGCACAGCGTCTGCCCGACCTTGACCGCATCGCCTACCTCGACGAAGGGTGCCGCACCAGGCGACGAGGCACGGTAGAACGTGCCGACCATCGGTGACTTCAGCACATGGCCTGGTGCTTCGGGTTCGGCCTGCGCCGGTGCGGCGGGCACCGTAGGCGCAGGCGGTGGCGCCGGCGGCGCGGCCGGTGCCGTGTACGCCATCGGTGCGGGCATCTGGGCGTATTGCACGATGGGCTGGGGCGGCGCCTTGACGATGCGCACCGTGCCTTCGGCCTCGGTGATCTCCAGCTCGGACACATTCGATTCCGAGACCAGGTCGATCAGCGTCTTGAGTTTGCGTAAATCCATGATCTGTCGTTAATTCGCTGGAATATGACGCATTAGACCATCAATTCTTGCCATTCGACAGTTCCGCGGCGGCGTGTCGCAGTGCCAGCAGGTAGCCGTGTGCGCCGCAACCGCTGATGACCGCCAGCGCCAGGTCCGAAAAATAAGAGTGGTGGCGAAACGGCTCGCGGCGGTACACATTGCTCAGGTGCACCTCGATGAAAGGCAGGTCGGTGGCGGCGATCGCATCGCGCAGCGCCACGCTGGTGTGGGTGTAAGCCGCAGGATTGATGATGACAAAGCGCGTGCCGTCGGTGCGCGCGGCGTGCAGGCGGTCGATCAGCGCGCCTTCATGATTGCTCTGAAAGTGCACGACCTCCAGCTGCAGCTCGGCGCCAAGCGCCTGGAGTGCCCGGTCGATGTCGGCCAGTGAGGTGGCGCCGTAGATGTGCGGCTCACGCTGCCCCAACAGGTTCAGGTTGGGGCCATGAAGAACGAGGATGCGCGGCAGGCTCATGGTGCGGTGGGCGGTCAAAGGGGGGAGCGGTCTGGCTGTCAGTTTCCCGCAGGGACGGCGTTCTTGAGTTCGTCAAGCGATGTTTTGCCCAGCTTCTGGAACACCACGTCGCCTCTGGCATCGAGCACGACGGTAAATGGTAGGCCGCCCTGCTTGTTGCCCAGGCTGGTGCTCAGCGCAAGACCGTTCATCCCGCCCAGGAGGATGGGATAGCTCACCGGATGCGCTTTGAGGAAGTTGCGCACTGCGGTCGGGTTGTCCAGCGCAATTCCGACCATCTGAATGCCTTTGTCCTTGTTCTTCTGGTAAAAGTCGGAAAAATCCGGCATTTCCGCAATGCACGGCGGACACCAGCTGGCCCAGAAGTTGACCACCAGGGGTTTGCCTTTGAACTGCGCGAGATCGATGGTCTTGCCTTCGAGATCAGTCAGTTTGTCGGCAAAAAACGCCGAGACAGCACTGTTTTCGACCTGGACCGGCACGGTGCGGCGGTGTTGGTACCAGGCATTGGCCAGCACTGCGACGATCAGGGCAACGAGGGCGGCGGAAATCCATAGATTGATCTTGTTCATAGCTTGGGGCGCATCTGTCAGGATGGCTCGCATTGTGCATGGCCGGCAAAGCAGCCTCAGTTCGCCGGGGTTTGACCGCCATCGTCCGGCCCCGCTGCCAACAGGCGCCGCAGCGCAGCGAGGGTGCCGCGCGGGGTGCGGCCCTGTGCGTCGGGCAGCAGCGCGCCGCGCTGGTCCTTTTCGCTGTACAGGCTCAGGTGCGCAGTCACCATGCCGCCGGCCGGCAGCGGCCAGTGCAGGGTCAACCGCTCCACCCTCCCGCGCCCGGCGTAGTGCGCCGCGTCGCCGACCTGGTAGGCCAGACCGTGGTCGATGCAGTGAATTTCCACGCCCTTGGTGTCGTCGGTGAACAGCAGCACATGCAGGTCGGAATGCGCATGGGCGGTGCCGTTCCACACCGCACCTGCCAGATGCGGGTTGAACGCGACGAAAAACTCCATCAGCGCCAACGCTGCACGGCGCAGCTGCAGCAGCTGTGCCGGCTGGGTGTCGGCGTGGAACAGTGCGAGTTCCTCGCGCACCTGTTGCTCGATTTCGTCGTTGCTCGGCAGCAGGTCGTGCGCCGCATGCTCGCCCAGCAGACGCCGTGCGGCCTTGCGTTTGGCGCTGCCATAGTCCAGGCCGTCTTCGACGATCAGACGGGCGGCCAGTGCGGCGAGTTCTGCTCGCAGGGTATCCATTGGGGCATGGTAGCGCCGCCGGGCTGCCGGGCGGCGGGCAGGCACAATGCACCCTGTATCGCCTCGAAAACCAGTCATGGCCGTTCTTTCCGTTTCCGACCTGTGCCTCGCCTTCGGCCATGTGGCCCTGCTCGACCATGCCGCCATGACGCTGGAGACGGGCGAGCGCGTCGGCCTGATCGGGCGCAACGGCACGGGCAAGTCCTCGCTGCTGCGCATCCTGGCGGGGCTGGAGTCGCCGGATGACGGGCTGGTGCAGGTCCAGCAGGGCCTGCGCCGGGTGTATGTGCCGCAGGAGGCGGATTTTTCGGCGGATTCGACGGTGTTCGACGTGGTCAGCCAGGGCGTGGCCGAGGCGCGCAGCCTGCGCGAGCGCTTCGAGCGCCATGCGCCCGACGACGATCTGGACGCGCTGCAGACCCGCATCGAGCTGCTCGACGGTTGGAACTGGGAAGCGCGTGTCGAGCAAACGCTGCAGCGCCTGCAGATCGACGGCAGCGCGCGCGTGGGCTGCCTGTCGGGCGGCATGCAAAAGCGCGTGGCGCTGGCCCAGGCGCTGGTGGCCGCGCCCGACGTGCTGCTGCTCGATGAGCCGACCAATCACCTCGACCTCGATGCCATTGCCTGGCTGCAGGAACTGCTCACCGGCTTTCGCGGCAGCCTGGTGCTGATTACCCACGACCGCGCATTTCTCGATGCGGTGGCCACGCGCATCATCGAGCTCGACCGCGGAGTTCTGCGCAGCTATCCCGGCAATTTCGCCGCGTACGAGGCGCGCAAGGAACAGGAGCTTGCTGACGAGGCGGCAAGCAACGCCCGCGCCGACAAGCTGCTGGCGCAGGAGGAGGCGTGGATTCGCAAAGGCGTGGAGGCCCGGCGTACCCGTAGTGTCAGCCGCATCCAGCGGCTCGAGGCGCTGCGTCGGCAGCGTGCCGCGCGGCGCGAGTCGCTCGGGCGGGTCAGGCTCGCAGTGGACGGCGGTCAGTCCAGCGGCAAGATCATCGCCGAACTGCAGGGCGTGAGCAAGGCGTTCGACGGGCGCACCATCGTGCGCGACTTTTCCGCCACCATCCTGCGCGGTGACAAGGTGGGACTGATCGGCCCCAACGGCGCGGGCAAGACCACGTTGCTCAAGCTCATCCTCGGCGAGATTGCGCCAGACAGCGGCATCGTCCGCCTGGGCACCCGCCTGCAGGTAGCGTATTTCGACCAGATGCGCGCAACACTCAACCCCGATGCCACTCTGGCCGACACCATCAGCCCCGGCAGCGAGTGGGTGGAAATCGCCGGACAGCGCAAGCACGTGATGAGCTATCTGGGCGACTTTCTGTTCTCGCCAGCGCGGGCGCATTCGCCGGTCAAGTCGCTGTCGGGCGGTGAGCGCAACCGCCTGCTGCTGGCGCGTTTGTTCGCCCGCCCGGCCAATGTGCTGGTGCTCGATGAGCCGACCAACGATCTGGATATCGACACCCTCGAACTGCTGGAGCAACTGCTGCAGGACTTTCCCGGCACCGTGTTCCTAGTCAGCCACGACCGGCGTTTTCTCGACAACGTGGTCACCAGCACCATCGTCAGCGAATCCACTCCCGACGATCCGGGCCGCTGGCGCGAATTTGAGGGCGGCGTCACCGACTGGCTGCTTCAGTCGCAGCGTGCCCGTGCCTTGCAGTCTGCAGCAGGCAAGCCGGCCCCGCCGCCGCGGCCGGAGGCGGCCGCATCCAGGGCCGCGCCGTCCGTGTCCTCGCCTGCGTCGCGGCGTAAGCTGAGCTACAAGGAGCAGCGCGAACTGCATGAACTGCCCGGGCGCATCGCCGCGCTCGAGGCCGAGCAGAAGGCGCTGTCCGACGAGATCGCCGACCCGGCAAACTACGCCTCGGCCCTGGCGGCGGCACGCATCGCACAGATGCAGCAACGCTATGCCCAGATCGAGGAGGAGCTGCTGCAGGCGCTGGAGCGCTGGGAAGAGTTGGACGGCAAATGAGCGAACTCCAGATGACCGGCGCAACGCCGCCCCTGCTGCAAAACCTGGATCTGCGCACCGATCCGCAGGCAGCCCTCTACATCAAGCAGGAAACGGTGCAGGTGCGCTTTGCCGCCCATCCTGGCGAACTCATCAGCCGCGAGGGCCCGAACCGCTATGCCTGCAGCGACGCCATCATCACCGGATCGACCGGCGACCGCTGGAGTGTTTCCCGCGCCCGCTTCGACGCCCGCTACCTGCCCCTCGCGCCCACGCAAGCCGGACAGGATGGCGCTTACATCAACAAGCCCGTTCCGGTCCTGGCGCGGCAGATGTCACACCCGTTTCGCATCGCGCGCAGCGCAGGAGGCGACCTGCTGCACGGCAACGCAGGCGACTGGGTGCTGCAGTACGCTGCTGGAGATTACGGGGTTGTGGAGCAGCGGCGGTTTGCGCAGGTCTACCGGCCGCTGGCACCCGCCGAACCGGCTGCAATGTCGCCCATGCCCTCCATGCTCGCCAGACCCACCCAGCCTTGAGAGGTCTGCCAAAACAGCCTCGACCGACGCCGCGCATGCGTCCAATGCCTCGGTTCGGGTGCCGGAACGTGTGCTCGAATTCGGGGACGCGCTGGCGCTGTGTTTCAGCCTGGGCGTGGGGCTGCTGGTCATGCAGGTGGAGCGTCGCTGCGCCCCGGGCTGGGTCTGCCGCAGGCGCTGGCGGCGATCGAGCTCGGCTCAGTGCTGGTGCGGCGCGTAGTCAGCCGCGCGGCAATGCCGCTGATCATCGCCTGGCTGCTATGGCTGAGCGATCAGTTCGGGCTGAAGGCCTGGCGGTGATCGCGGTCATGCCATAGCAACCCGGCGCGGCGATGGTCCTGAGGTCGGCCCGGATGCCGGCGCTGCCGCCGCTGTCGGAGCCGGCGATGGCGAGCACGCGGGCGTAGCGCGCAGTGGGGGAGGGCAGGGCGATGGGGTCGGCGGCGGAGATCATGGCAGGGGTTGCAGGTCGGTGGCGCGGCGCAGCGCCCGCGCGGTGGCGGCTGGGTCGGGCGCGGCGCACAGCGCACGCACCACGGCCAGACCGTCGGCGCCAGCGGCCATCACCTGCGCGGCATTGCCCAGTTCGATGCCGCCGATGGCGATCAGCGGCAGGCGGGTGAGACTGCGCAGCATGCGCAGCCCGTCCAAGCCGAGGGGCGGGGCGGTGTCGGTCTTGCTTGGTGTGGCAAAGACGGGGCTCGCGCCCAGGTAATCGACCGGGCAGTGCGCCGCGGCCTGCACCTGCGCGGCGTTTTCCACCGACAGGCCGATCAGCGCGTGCGGCATCCGCCGGCGCACCTCGGCGGGCGCCATGTCGCTTTGGCCGACATGCACCCCGTCGGCGCCGACCGCTAGCGCGACATCGACCCGGTCGTTGATGATCAGCGGCAGCTGTAGTGGCGCAAGCAGCGACTTGAGCGCGCGGGCGCGTTCGATGAAACGTCGGGTGTCGAGCTGCTTTTCGCGCAGCTGCACGCAGGTCACTCCGCCGCGTACCGCGGCAGCAACCACAGCTTCGACCCCGCGCGGGCCGCACAGCGCGGCGTCGGTGACCAGATGCAGCCGCAAGGCAGCCAGCGGCCAGCGGCGGGCGCCTTTAGCAGGCCGTTGAAAAACTACTGCGGTGGGCCATCTGCGGCGTTGCACGGTGCTCGCTGCCTCGCCTATCTATTTGATATGTCTCGGTCGCTGCGCGCCGTGCGCCTTGCATCTGGCCATCCTCGCGACGTTTTTCAACGGCCTGTTAGTCATGGGCCAGGCGCAGGCGGGTGTGGAAGGTGGCGGCGTCGAGCAGTTGCAGGCCGTCGAGCAGCGCGATCTGCAGCTGGCCCACGCCGCCGCCCGCGGCCTGCACGCGTTGCGCTGCCACTTCGCCCACCACGCCGAGATAGGCCATGGCCGCGGCGGTGGCGGCAAACGCATCGGGCTGCACCGCGCCGAACGCGCCGATCAGCGCGCTGGCCGCGCAGCCCACACCGGTGACCCGGGTCATCCACGGGTGGCCGTTGCTCAGGCGCAGGTGGCGGCCATCGGGCGCGAGCAGATGGTCGGTGGCGCCGCTGACGCACACCACCGCGCCCAGCCGTGCGGCCAGATCGCGCGCGGCGGCCACTGCGTCGTCGGATGCGGCCGCACTGTCCACGCCGCGGGTGGCGGCGCCCATTCCGGCTACGCTCAGAATTTCCGAGCCGTTGCCGCGCAGGACCGTGGGGCTGCCGATCGCCAGCAGTGCGGCGATGGCCTGGTTGCGGTACGGCGTGGCCCCGGCACCCACCGGGTCGAGCACCACCGGGATGCCGCGGCTGCGGGCGGTGGCCAGCGCCATGCCCATGGCGTCCATCCAATCGGGCGAGAGGGTGCCAATGTTGAGCACCAGCGCCTGCGCGATTGCCGCCATGTCGCGCACCTCCTCGCGGGCATGCGCCATCACGGGCGATACGCCCAGTGCGAGCAGGGCGTTGGCGGTGTAGTTCATCACCACCAGATTGGTGATGTTGTGCACCAGCGGTTGCTGCCGGCGCACGGCGAGCACATCGGCCCAGAGACTGTCTGCGGTGGGAAAGGTCATGGGGATTGCGGGGCGACAAGAGGCGCTCATTGGGGGGGATTCAGGCGCGGTGATACGGATGCCCGCTGAGCAGACTGTGGGCACGGTAGAGCTGCTCGGCCAGCAGCACCCGCACCAGGCCGTGCGGCAGGGTGAGATCGGACAGGCGCAGCAGGGTGTCGGCGCGCTGCTTGATGCGCGGCGCCAGGCCGTCCGCACCGCCGACGACCAGCGCCACGTCGCGCCCGTCCTGCCGCCAGAGCCGCAACTGTTCGGCCAGCGCGGCGGTGCTCAGGCGCTGGCCGTGCTCATCGAGCGCCACGACACGGGCGCCCAGCGGCAGCGCGGCGTTGATGCGCTGCGCCTCGCGCTCCATCACCGCCTCTGTGCTCAGGTTGGAACTGCGGGTTTCGGCACGGATTTCCTTCAGTAGCAGCGGGGTTTCGGGCGGCAGGCGCTTGGCGTAGTGGGCATAGGCCTCGTCCACCCAGCGCGGCATGCGCTGACCGACGGCGAGCAGCCAGAGTTTCATCCGCAACCGGTCCCAGCAGCGTGCCCTGGCAAGCGGTCAAGACATCAGCTTCTTGGCGGCCACCCGCTTGGCCGGGGCCTTGCGCGTGGCGGTCTTGACCGCGGTTTTTTTGGCAGTCGCAGGTTTTGCTCCCCGACTTTGCGCCGCACCTCTGGCAGCAGGCGCTGCGCTGTCGGTTCCGGCCCGCTTGCGCGCAGGCGTGGACGCAGCCGATGGGGCCGGGCGCGCGCCGGCAGCCGTGCCGACGACACGGGTGACGCGCTTTTTCTCGACGCTGGTTTCACCATCGGGCAAGGTGCGCACCGGGACGGTTTTCGTCGCGGGTCGTTCCGCTGCGGCTTTCTTGGCCGCAGGGCGCTTGGTGGCGGCGGTCTGGCGGGCGGTCTTGCGCACGGGCGCGTCGGTGGCTTCCTCCGGCGCGTCGGGGCGGCTGTCCGGGCCCTGGGCAATCACTTTGACCGCTGCCCGGCCCCCCGTTTTTTTCGCCCCGCCCAGCTTGAGATGCACCGGCTTGGCGCCCCAGAGTTCTTCCAGGCGGTAATACGCGCGGATCGGCGGCTGCATGATGTGCACCACCGCAGCGCCGCAGTCCACCAGCACCCATTCGCCGGTTTCCTCACCCTCTGGGTTGCGCACCTCGAACCCGGCGGCCTTGACGCTGTCGCGCACGCTGCTGGCCAGCGCGCGGGTCTGACGGTTGGAAGTGCCACTGGCAACGATCACCCGGTCGAACAGGCTGGTGAGTGCTTCGGTGTTGAACACTTCGATGTCTTGCGCCTTGACGGCCTCGAGGGCGTCGACGATGGTGCGTTGCAGTTTGCGGATATCCATGCGGTTTCAGTGCTGGTAGAGGCGATGTCGTGCGATGTAGTGTGCCACAGCCGCGGGCACCAGGGCGTCAAGCGGCAGGCCGCGCGCGATGCGCTCGCGCACCCGGGTGGCCGACAGATCGATCTCGGGCATGGCCAATCGGTGCAGGCGGTGGCCGTGCGCAGCCAGTGCGGCGAGCAGCTCGGGCGGGGCGCTATCGTCATAGCCGGGACGACGCGCAGCGGCCAGATCGACCAGCGCGACGATCTCGCGCCAGTCGTTCCAGGTGGGCAGGTTGCGCAACTGGTCGGCACCAAGGATGAAGGTGAATGCGGTGTCGGGGTGGGCGGTGCGCAATGCGCGCACGGTGTCGATGGTGTAGCTGGGGCCCTCGCGCCTGATCTCGATGTCGCAGGCACGCAGCCCCGGCAGGCCGGCGATGGCCAGATTCACCATCTCCCAGCGCTGCTGCGCACTGGCGGCCAGTGGTTCGCGCTGCCACGGCTGGCCCGCGGGGATGAACCACACCGCGTCCAGCGCCAGTTCGGTGCAGGCACTGTGCGCAAGCTGCAGATGCGCGTTGTGGATGGGGTCGAAACTGCCGCCGAGCAGGCCGATGCGCGGCAGCATGGCGGCAGCGGTCAGGTTCACGGCTCGGCGGCCCAGTCGCGCGGCTTGAGAAACACCTCATACAGCCGCGCCTCGGGAGAACCCGGTTCGGGATGCCAGTCGTAGCGCCACTTCACGATCGGCGGCATGGACATCAGGATGGATTCGGTGCGTCCGCCCGATTGCAGACCGAAGTGCGTACCGCGATCCCACACCAGGTTGAACTCGACATAACGCCCGCGGCGGTAGGCCTGAAAGTCGCGCTCGCGCTCGCCATAGGGCAGGGCGCGGCGGCGCTCCACGATGGGCAGATAGGCAGGCAGAAAGGCATCGCCCACTGCGCGGATCAGCGCAAAGCCGCGGTCGAAGCCGCCATCGGCGTAGTCGTCGAAAAACACCCCGCCAATGCCGCGCGGCTCGTTGCGGTGCTTGAGAAAGAAATAGGCGTCGCACCAGGCCTTGAAGCGCGGATAATGATCGTCGCCGAACGGCGCCAGCGCTGCCTTGCAGGTGCGGTGAAAGTGCGCCGCGTCCTCCTCGAAGCCGTAATAGGGCGTCAGGTCCATACCGCCGCCGAACCATGCCACCGTCTCCTTGCCTTCAGGTTCGGCCATAAGCATGCGCACGTTCATGTGCACCGTCGGCACATACGGATTGGTCGGATGGAACACCAAAGAGATGCCTAGCGCCTCGAACGGCGCGCCGGCCAGATCGGGCCGGTGCTGGGTGGCCGAAGGCGGCAGCTTCGGCCCGCGCACATGCGAGAAATTGCAGCCGCCGCGCTCGAGCAGCCCGCCGAACTCGATCAGGCTGGTGATGCCGTCGCCCTGCAGCGGCGAGTCGGCCGGGCGCGTCCACGCATCCCGCCGGAACCGCTGGCCGTCGGCGGCCTGCAACGCATCGAGGATGCGGGTCTGGAGATCGAGGAGGTAGGTTCGGACCAGGTTGGTTTGCATGTCGGCAGGGCGAGCTATTTTGACGCAGCCCCGATTTTTTCATCACGCCCGGCGCGACTAGAAGAAAGGCACAGGGCGCAAAAAAGCCCAGGCGACCTGGGCTAGAAAATTGTGGTGGACCGAAGGAGGATCGAACTCCCGACCTCTGCATTGCGAACGCAGCGCTCTCCCAGCTGAGCTATCGGCCCTAAAGCCGCAATCATAACCGAGCCTAGACTGCAGGGGTTCGTCCGGCGGTTTGGGCGCAGGTAACCAACGGTATCTTCGATCGTGAGATGCGTCGGCCGGACCTACCATCAGTTGGTGACGAATCTAGTTCTAACAGGCCGTTGAAAAACTACTGCGGTGGGCCATCTGCGGCGTTGCGCGGTGCGCGCTGCCTCGCCTATCTATTTGATAGGTCTCGGTCGCTGCGCGCCGTGCGCCTTGCATCTGGCCATCCTCGCGACGTTTTTCAACGGCCTGCTAAACCCTCTGGGGTGGGAAGATGCGATACGACGCTGCGGTTCTCGACCGTGAATACAACAATCGCGAGCTGGTCCCGGATTGGGCGGACTATGTGGGCAGGTGGAGGCGCGACTCGCAGGAGGCGCGGCTGAACTGGCCGTGTCTGCTGGATCTGGCGTATGGCGAGTCGATCACGCAGACGCTGGACTGGTTCGCGCCGGCGGCCGCAGGGCCGGCGCCGTGCCTGGTGTTCATCCATGGGGGCTGGTGGCGCTCGCTGGACAAGGCCGATCACAGCTTCATCGCGCCGGTGTTCGTGGCGCGCGGGGTGCATGTGGTGGTGCTGAACTATTCGCTTGCTCCCGCTGCGTCGATGCAGCAGATCGTGCTCGATGTGGTGCAGGCGCTGGCCTGGGTGTGGCGGCGGGCGGAGGAGTTCGGAGTGGATCGCTCGCGCATCGTGTTGGCGGGGCACTCGGCCGGCGCGCACCTGGCAGCGATGATGCTGGCCTGTCGCTTCGACTGGTATGGCGTTGATCTGCCGCGGCAGATTCCGGCCGGGGCGCTGGCACTGTCTGGGGTGTACGACCTGGAGTCGGTGCGCAGGACGGCGTTTCTGCAACGCGACCTCAAGCTCAGCCAGCATGCGGCGCGGGCGATGTCTCCCGCCTGGCTGCCACCTGCCGGGCCGGCGCCGCTGGCGCTGGCGGTGGGCGAGGCCGAGTCGCAGGCATTCCATGTGCAGACGCGGCTGATGCATCGTCACTGGCCGCAGGTCGGAAAGACGCTGATCGTTCCCGGTGCACATCATTTTTCGGCGCTCGATGCCCTGGTGCAGCCGGCGGCAGCGCTGCACCGGCGTCTGTGGGCGCTGCTCGGCGCCCAGCCGCCCGGTGCCGAGCTGTCTGGCGATGCCCAGCAGGCGGCGGGTGAGCTGTCTGCGTCATAGAGCCTGCTGCGCCTGTAGCACGCGCAGCAGGCTGGAGGTGTCGTCCTTGCCCCAGCCGGCCTGCATCAACGCGTCGAGCTGATGCTTGACTAGTTCCAACGTCGGCAGGTGCAGACCGGCCTGCTGCGCAGAGGCGGCGATTAGGCCGAAGTCTTTGGCGTGCAGTCTGGCCTCGATGCCCGCGGCGAACTCCTGCCGGGCCATTTTGGGGCCCATCAGGTCGAGCATGCGACTGCCGGCAAAGCCGGTGGAGATGGCGTCCAGCATCGCCTGCGCGTCCACGTCCTGCCGCGTGGCGTAGAGCACGGCTTCAGCGATGGCCTGGATGGTGACCACCTGGATGAGTTGGTTGCAGGCCTTGGCCACCTGACCGCTACCGCTCGGACCGACATGACGCACATGCCGTCCGAGCACGCGCAGCAGCGGCAGGGCGCGCTCGAACACCGCGCGGTCGCCGCCGACCATGATGCTCAGGCTGGCCTGTCTGGCGCCGTTGACTCCGCCGGAGACCGGCGCGTCGAGAAAATGCAGCCCAGCCTCCGCCAGGGTTTGCGCGATCCGGCGGGCGCCTTCCGGGGCGATGGTGCTGTGGTCGATGCAGATCGTTCCCGCCCGGGCGCCGTGCAGCACACCGTCTGCGCCGCAGAGCACTTCCTGCACGTCCTCGGTCGAGGTCACGTTGGTGAACACAAAGGAGGCCTGTCGCGCTGCCTCGGCGGGCGTGGCGCATGGCTGCACGCCCAGCGCAGCCGCGGCGTTGCGCGATGCGGCGCTGCGGGCATAGACACGGGCGCTGCAACCGTGCCGCAGCAGATGCGAGAGCATGGGGGTGCCCATGGCACCCAGGCCGATGAAGGTGATGGAAAGGGTCATGTGCCTGTTGGCGAACAGCCTGCAGAAAGTGATGCGGATCAACCGCGCCCGCATCGAGGCGGGCGGGGTCGGTTCAACCTGCATTGTCCACCGCGCGCGGCTGCGGCGCGATTGGTGGCGATCGGGCTTGCAGGACCCGCGGCGCCACGGCTGGTTACACTCAAGTCCAATCTATCTGCCCAGTGTGGGTTGAGGTTTTTCCCGAGAGAGAAACGACATGCTGCTGATGGTTTTGTCCCCTGCCAAATCGCTCGACTACACCACACCGCCCACCACGACCCTGGCGACCCAGCCACAGTTCGTCGAGCAGGCCAAGGTGCTGGTCGATGGTCTGCGCCAGCAGAGCCCGCAGCAGCTCGCGGCGCTGATGGGGATTTCCGACAAGCTCGCTGCGCTCAACGCCGCGCGCTTTGCCGAGTGGAAGCCCAGCTTCACGTCGCAGGACAGCAAGCAGGCGGTGCTGGCGTTCAACGGCGATGTGTACGAGGGGCTGGATGCGCCCAGCCTGAGCGAGGCCGATCTGCAATGGGCACAGCAGCATCTGCGCATTCTCAGCGGGCTGTACGGCGTGCTGCGTCCGCTCGATCTGATGCGGCCTTACCGTCTGGAAATGGGCACGGCCTGGCCCAATGCCAAGGGTAAGGATCTCTACGCCTACTGGGGCAGCCAGATCGCAGAAGCAATCAATGCCGATCTTGCCGCCGGCTCGGGCGAACCGGTCCTGGTGAACCTGGCATCCGATGAATATTTCCGCAGCGTTGACCGCAACGCGCTCAAGGCGCGGGTGGTGCAGCCCGTGTTCCAGGACGGCACGCCGCAGACCGGGTACAAGGTGGTGAGCTTTTACGCCAAGCGCGCGCGGGGGCTGATGGCGCGTTATGCGATCCAGAACCGGCTGAACGAGGTCGAGCAGCTCAAGGGTTTTGCCAGCGAGGGCTACCGCTTCGTGCCCGAGGCGTCCAGGGCCGACCAGTGGGTGTTCCGTCGCGACAAGGCCGCAGCATGAGCGCACTGTCCCTGCTGACGGTCTACGGTCTGGCCCAGTGCGACACGGTCAAGCGTGCGCGGCAGTGGCTGGATGCGCAAAGGCTGGCGTACCGCTTTGTCGATTTCAAGAAAACACCGCCCGGTGCGGCGCAGATCGCCGCCTGGGCGGATGCGGTCGGCTGGGACGCCCTGCTGAACCGGCGCGGCACTACCTGGCGCCGGCTTGCCCCAGCCGTGCAAGACGGCGTGATGGATGCGGCCAGCGCAGTGGCGCTGCTGGTGCAGCACCCCAGCGTGATCAAGCGCCCGGTGGTCGAGGGCGGCAAGGCGCTTCTGGTGGGCTTTGATCTGGCGCAGTGGAGCGCGGTCTTACCAGGCCGTTGAAAAACTACTGCGGTGGGCCATCTGCGGCGTTGCACGGTGCGCGCTGCCTCGCCTATCTATTTGATATGTCTCGGTCGCTGCGCGCCGTGCGCCTTGCATCTGGCCATCCTCGCGACGTTTTTCAACGGCCTGCTACTGATGCAGCAGGCTGGCACGCCAGCGGTCTGCGCCAACATCTCCACGTCCTGACCCTTGCTGCGCGTGAGAGGGGGTGGGCTGTCTCCTCCCCCGCAGGGTAGGGAGGCTGGGTGGGGGACGGTCAAATGCGCCGCGCCAGATAGGCGCCCAGCGCTAGCAGGGTGAGGGTGGGTGGCAGTCCCCATGCGGCGGGGATGACCGAGGCGTCGCACACATGCAGATTGGGGCTGTGGCAGCTCAGATTCTCGTCCACCAGTTCTCCCAGCCGCACGCTGCCGCCGGGGTGCGCGGCGACCCAGGGCGAGGCATATGGCTTGCCGCTGCCGGCAGCGCGCAGCACCGCACGTGCTTGCGCCACTCCAGCCTGCATGCGTTGCCGGTCTGCCGCGCCGAAATGGCGCCAGGGTCGGCCCAGTGTATCGATGCGGCCTGCGATCTCGTCGCGGATTTTGACCATGATCATCGCGGTATGGCCGTAGCTGAACAGCTGATCGGGTCGCCCCGCCGCCCAGGTGAAGGCGCGGAAAAAATTGCCCGGGATGGTGATGTCCGACAGCATGAAGCCGGCGTCCGTATCGAGGTAACCGGCGGACATCGAAATTTCCTGCGGCGCGCGGGCAATCGGCAGGTGGCCCATGACAATGCGCAGCGGATCGCAGAAAAAACCGCTTCCCGCCCGTTTCACCCCGCTGTGCTGCAGGATGGCCGGACTGGCAATGCCGCCGGCGCTCAGAATCACCCGGCCTGCACGGAAGGTCTGCAGCGCGCCGTTGCTGCGTGCTTCCACCCCGATCGCGTGACCCTGTGCAAACAGCACGCGCAGCACCTGCACGCCAGTATGCAACTGCGCGCCATGCTCGACCGCCTGCTGCAGCAGGCGGTGGGTGGACCAGAACGCCTCTGCCGGGCAGCTTCCATCGTGGCAGAGAGACTGGTCGATCATCTTGGGCAGGGGGTGCCACTGCAGGCCGAGCGCCCGCCCCGCCTGCATCAGCCGGGCGGCTATCGGGGCCATCAGGTCAGAGCGCAGAGGAGCGTGCGGCAACTCGGCCAGCACCTGCTGCAGCGGCGCGGACAGATCGACGCCGTACTGCGCAAATAGGGCAAGTGGCGGCGGTGTGGCAGTGTGGTAGAAGGTGACCGAGCCGCCGCCCACGCGCAGGCTGCGCAGCAGCACCACGCCGGGTGCGATGTGCATCGCCTCTTTTCTGCGCAGCAGCTTGAGCAGATTGGTGCCCGCAGGCGGGCCGGCGCCTTGCTCCAGAATGCGTACGCGCGCGCCGGCGCGGGCCAGATCGCGGGCCACCTGGGCCCCGGCCGGGCCGGTGCCGACGACCAGCACATCGGCGCCCGGCGCGGTGGCGGTCATGCGACGGCGTTCAGGCGGCGAGCAGTTGCCGCAGCACGAAAGGCAGGATGCCGCCGTGCCGGTAGTAATCGACCTCGATCGGGGTGTCGATGCGCAGCCGCAGCTTGACCTGCTGGCTGCTGCCGTCGGTGCGGGTGATGATCAGCAGCGCATCCTGCTGCGGTTGCAGGGTGTCGCCCAGCTCGATCGCAAAGGTTTCGTTGCCGGTGATGCCCAGCGACTGCCATGAATCGTTGCCGAGGAACTGCAGCGGCAGCACACCCATGCCCACCAGATTGGAGCGGTGGATGCGCTCGAAGCTGCGCGCAACCACGGCTTTGACGCCCAGCAATTGCGTGCCCTTGGCCGCCCAGTCGCGGCTGGAGCCGGTGCCGTATTCCTCGCCGGCGAAGATGACGGTCGGCGTGCCGTCGGCGATGTATTGCATCGCTGCATCGAAAATGGACATCTTCTTGCCCGAGGGCTGCAGCAGGGTGACGCCGCCTTCTTCGCGCGAGCCGTCGGGCAGCGGTGGGATCATCAGGTTCTTGATGCGGACATTGGCAAAGGTGCCACGCATCATCACTTCATGGTTGCCGCGGCGCGAACCGTAGGAGTTGAAATCGGCCTTGGCCACGCCGTTGGCCAGCAGCCACTGGCCGGCAGGGGAGGTCTCCTTGATCGAGCCCGCCGGCGAGATGTGGTCGGTGGTGATCGAGTCGCCGAACAAGGCCAGCGCCCGCGCGCCGCGGACATGCAGCGTGATGGCCGCAGGCTGCATGTCAAAGCCGGCGAAGAACGGCGGCTCGGCGATGTAGGTGCTCTTGGGCCAGTCGTACACCTGCCCTTTGGTGCCTTCGATCTTTTTCCACAGCTTGCCCGGATCGGTGGCCACCTGCGCATAGTTCTCTTTGAACACTTTGGGGTTCATCGCGAACTTCATCAGCTTATTGACCTCGTCGCTGCTTGGCCAAATGTCTCCCAGATACACCGGCTTGCCGCCCTTGCCGTAGCCCACCGGTTCGGTCATCAGATCGCGGCGCACCGTGCCGGCCAGCGCGTAGGCCACGACCAGCGGCGGACTGGCGAGGAAATTGGCCTTGATGTTGGGATGGATGCGCGCCTCGAAGTTGCGGTTGCCAGACAGCACCGCGGCGCATACCAAGTTGTTGGCTACCACGCTGGCCTCGATGTCGGGTGCCAGCGGGCCGGCGTTGCCGATACAGGTGGTACAGCCATAGGCGGCCACGCTGAATCCGAGCTTTTCCAGATACGGCAGCAGACCAGCCCTTTCCAGATAGTCGGTGACCACGCGCGATCCCGGCGCCAGCGAGGTCTTGATGTGCTTCTTGACCTTCAGCCCGGCCTCGACCGCCTTTTTGGCCAGCAGCCCGGCGGCCAGCAGCACGCTCGGGTTGGAAGTGTTGGTGCACGAGGTGATGGCGGCGATCAGCACGTCGCCGTCAGCGATGTCCAATCCGGACGATTTGGCTGCGGGCTTTGTATCGGCATGCGCGGCGCTGAGGGTGGATCGGTTGGCCACCATTTCGACCACAGCACGCTCGGCTCCCGGTGTAGCATCTGGACCGTCGCCATCACCCTTGCCGTTGTTGGTGACAGGGAATCGTTTGTTCAGACGCTCGGCTGGCTGGTTGAAGCCGTTGTCGGCCACCGGCGCGGAGAACAGGGTTTCGAACTGCTGCTTGACATGGCCCAGTTCGATGCGGTCCTGCGGACGCTTGGGCCCGGCCAGCGACGGGGCAACTGTGCCCAGATCGAGGCTGAGCGTCTGCGAGTAGTCGATCTGGCCGGCCTTGGGCACGCCGAACAGCTTCTGCGCCTTGAAATAAGCCTCGAACAACTCGATTTCGGCCTTGGTGCGGCCGGTGCCCTTGAAGTAGTCGATGGTCTTGTCGTCCACCGGGAAAAAGCCCATGGTCGCACCGTACTCGGGTGCCATGTTGCCGATGGTGGCGCGGTCGGTGACGGACAGACTGGCCGTGCCCTCGCCGAAGAACTCGACGAATTTGCCCACCACCTTGGCCTTGCGCAGCATTTCGGTGACGGTCAGCACCAGATCGGTGGCGGTGACGCCGCCGCGCAGCCGGCCCTTGAGCTCCACGCCGACCACATCGGGCGTGAGGAAGTACACCGGCTGGCCGAGCATCGCGGCCTCGGCCTCGATGCCGCCTACCCCCCAGCCGACCACGCCGATGCCGTTGATCATGGTGGTGTGGCTGTCTGTGCCCACGAGCGTGTCGGGATAGACCGTGCCGTCCTTGGCCTTGTGCACGCCGCGGGCCAGATATTCGAGGTTGACCTGGTGGACGATGCCAAAGCCCGGCGGCACGACGCCGAAGGTGTCGAACGCCTGCATACCCCATTTCATGAACTGGTAGCGCTCGCGGTTGCGTTGGAATTCGAGCTGCATGTTCAGGTCGAGCGATTTTTTGCTACCGTAGGAGTCGATCATCACCGAGTGATCGACCACCAGATCGACCGGCACCAGCGGCTCGATCGCCTTGGGGTTCTTGTGCATGCGCGCAGCGACGCTGCGCATCGCCGCCAGATCGGCCAGCAGCGGCACGCCAGTGAAGTCCTGCAGCACCACGCGGGAGACGACGAAGGGAATCTCGTCGGTGCGCGCGGCATTGGGCTTCCAGCCGGCGAGCTGCCTCACGTGCTCGGCGCTGACCTTCTGACCGTCGCAATTGCGCAGCACCGACTCGAGCACGATGCGGATCGACACCGGCAGCCGCGATAGATCGGCGCCGAGTTCCTTGCCGAGCTGCGCAAGGGAGTAGAACTGCGCGGTCTTGCCCGAGGCGGTCTTGAAGATCTTGCGGGTCTTGGCAAACGGGTGCGCGGGGGCGGCGCTGGCTGGTTGGGCGGGCATGGGGTTCTCCGGATTCAGATGACGTAGAGATCGACGTAGTCGTTGACGGGCATGGACTCGAGCAAACCCTGGTCCAGCGACACGTCGGCAATGGCCTTTTGCTGCTTAGGCGGAAAGCGCCGCGCCAGATTGGTGCGGAACTTGGCTTCGAGCAGCGGAATGCCCTCGGCACGGCGGCGCTTGTGACCGATGGGATACTCGACGACGACCTCGGGCAGCACCGTGCCGTCCTTGAGGGTGACGGTCAGCGCATTGGCGATCGAGCGTTTGTCCGGGTCGTGATAGTCGCGGGTGAACTGCGGGTCTTCGACACAGGTGATGCGCTCGCGCAGCGCGTCGATCCGCGGATCGGCGGCGACGGCGTCCTCGTAGTCGGCAGCGGTCAGGCGGCCGTACAGCAGCGGCACCGCAACCATGTACTGGATGCAGTGATCGCGGTCAGCCGGGTTGTTCAGCGGGCCCTTCTTGTCGATGATGCGGATGCAGGCTTCGTGGGTGCGGATGACGATGCTGGCGATGTCATCCGCGCTCCTGCCTGCGGCCCTGAGCTGCCCGTGCAGCGTCATCGCTGCCTCTACCGCGGTCTGGCTGTGGAACTCCGCCGGGTAGCTGATCTTGAACAGCACGTTTTCCATCACATAGCTGCCGTAAGGCCGCTGGAACTTGAACGGCTGGCCGCGGAAGCTCACGTCGTAAAAGCCCCAAGTCTTGGCGGTGAGTACACTGGGGTAGCCCATTTCGCCGGTCTTGGCGATGAGGGCCAGGCGCACGCCGCGGCTGGTGGCATCTCCAGCGGCCCAGCTCTTGCGGCTGCCGGTGTTGGGCGCGTGACGATAGGTGCGCAGTGCCTGCCCGTCGACCCAGGCCTGCGACACCGCGTTGATGATCTCCTCGCGCGACAGCCCGAGCATGCGCGCCACCACCGCGGTGGTGGCCACCTTGACCAGCACGACATGGTCGAGCCCGACCTTGTTGAAGCTGTTTTCCAGCGCGATCACGCCCTGGATTTCATGCGCCTGGATCATTGCGGTGAGCACGTCGCGCATGACCAGCGGCTTCTTGCCCACGGCCACCGCGTTGCGGCTCATCCAGTCGGCCACGGCGAGAATGCCGCCGAGGTTGTCCGACGGGTGTCCCCACTCTGCCGCCAGCCAGGTGTCGTTGAAGTCCAGCCAGCGGATCATCGTGCCAATGTTGAACGCCGCCTGCACCGGGTCGAGCTGGAACTGCGTGCCCGGCACGCGGGCGCCGTGCGGCACGATGGTGCCCGGCACGATGGGGCCGAGCAGCTTGGTGCAGGCGGGATACTCCAGCGCTTCCAGTCCGCAGCCGAGGGTGTCGATCAGGCAGTTGCGCGCCGTCTGGTAGGCCAGCGCGCTGTCGATCTCGGTCTGGAGAACGTAGTCAGCAATGTCGACCAGAACCTGGTCGGGGGTGGGGCGGACGTTGGAAATCGCTGCGGACATGGACAGGGTTTATTGGATGGGAACGCAATCGTCGGCCAGTCGCGTCATGTTCTTTTTGTCGAACAGCATGCTCTTGGTCGGGATCTGGATGAGGACGAAGCCGGCCTTGGTATCGTCGAAGTGGTAGGCCCCGGTGGACGTGGGCTTGCGCTTGAGCAGGTAGTGCTTGCGGTTCCAGGTCACCAGCACTTCCTGGTCATCGGCCGCCTCGACCTTGATGTCCAGCGGCTCGTGGCGCGCGCCGCACACCATGCGGCCATCCTTGAAGGCGAACACCGGGTTGACATCGGGGTAGCCGTTTTCGGTGCCCGTGGGCTGGGCCTGCGCCGACTCGGGGGTGAGCAGGGCAGGGGTGGCCGCGGCGGCGGTGGCCACCGTGGTGGCTTTCGCGGCGGGTTTGATCCTGGCCTTTGCCTTGTGGGTTGGGTTGGGCTTTTTGACGGCGCCGGCGGGCTCGGCGGCGTGCGCCGGCAGCGCCAGAGCAAAGGATAGGCCGAGCAGGCCGCAAACGAGGGACAACTTGCGCTTCATATCAGACGTCTCCAGGAGCAGGACCACGAAGTCGTGAAGCTTTGTGCTGCGCGCCCGCAGGCGCAGTTACGCCCTGCCAGCAGGCCGCTCGCGACGAAATCTTCACCACTTCCACGCAAAACGCCCGCTCCAGAACGTCGCCGGAAGCTGAACAGACACGGCTGCATCGGAGAGATTGCGCGTGACCGGCCTCAGGCACGCTGTGCGAGCGGCACGAACTGCAGATTTTCTGGGCCAGTGTAATTCGCGCTGGGACGAATGATCTTGTTGTCCTGTCGCTGCTCGACAACATGCGCGCTCCAGCCGCTGGTGCGCGAGATGACGAACAGCGGCGTGAACATGGCAGTGGGCACGCCCATCTTGTGGTAGCTAACGGCGCTGAACCAGTCGAGATTGGGGAACATTTTTTTCACGTCCCACATCACGGTCTCGAGCCGCTCGGCGATGTCGAACAGCCGCATGTCGTTCTGGTCGGCAGACAGGCGGCGCGCCACTTCCTTGATGATCTTGTTACGCGGGTCGGCGATGGTGTAGACCGGGTGACCAAAGCCGATGACCACCTCCTTGTTGGCCACACGCCGGCGGATGTCGGCCTCGGCTTCGTCGGGGCTGGCGTAGCGACTCTGGATGTCGAACGCCGCCTCGTTGGCGCCGCCGTGCTTGGGGCCGCGCAGCGCACCGATCGCACCGGTGATGGCGCTGTACATGTCGCTGCCAGTGCCAGCGATGACCCGGGCGGTGAAGGTGGATGCGTTGAACTCGTGCTCGGCATACAGAATGAGCGAGGTGTGCATCGCCCGCTCCCACAGCGCGCTGGGTTTGTGGCCGTGCAGCAGGTGCAGGAAGTGGCCGCCGATGGAATCGTCATCGGTCTGTACCTCGATGCGCCGCCCGTTGGCGGCCCAGTGCCACCAGTACAGCAGCATCGAGCCCTGGCAGGCCATGAGCTTGTCGGCGATGTCACGCGCGCCGGCGGCGCTGTGATCGTCTTTCTCGGGCATCACGCAGCCCAGCACCGACACCCCGGTGCGCAGCACATCCATCGGGTGCGCGGACGCCGGAAGCTGCTCCAGCGCGGTCTTGACCGCGGCGGGCAGGCTGCGCAGGCGTTTGAGCTTGGTCTTGTAGGCGGCGAGTTCGGCCACATTGGGCAGCTTGCCATGCACGAGCAGATACGCCACTTCCTCGAACTCGCAGGCCTCGGCCAGGTCGAGAATGTCGTAGCCGCGGTAATGCAGATCGTTGCCCGTGCGGCCCACGGTGCACAGCGCCGTGTTGCCCGCGGTCACGCCCGAGAGTGCAACCGATTTTTTTGGCTTGAAGGTCATGCCGCTGGGCGTGGTATCGTCACTCATGGCTTGTCTCCTCGTCCCTCGTTATGGGTTGGCTTTGCCGGAAAACAGCGCGTCAAGACGCTGCTCGTAAGCGTGATAGCCGATGCTCTCGTACAGTTCGGCGCGGGTCTGCATCAGCGGCAGCACGGCCTGCTGCGTGCCGTCGCGCCGGATGGTCTGGTAGACGGTCTGCGCGGCCTTGTTCATCGCGCGGAAGGCCGACAGGGGATACAGCGCCATTGCCACCCCGGCGCTGCGCAGCTCGTCCACGGTGAATAGTGGCGTGGCGCCGAATTCGGTGATGTTGGCCAGCAGCGGCACACCCACGGCGGCGCCGAATTTGCGGTAGGTGTCCAGATCGAGCGCGGCCTCGGCAAAGATGGCATCCGCTCCGGCTTCGGCGCAGGCGCGGGCGCGGTCGATTGCCGCGTCCAACCCTTCGACCGCGATCGCATCGGTGCGAGCGATGATGAAAAACGCCGGGTCGGTGCGGGCGTCGACCGCAGCCTTGATGCGGTCGACCATTTCCCCGCTGCTGACGATTTCCTTGCCTGGGCGGTGGCCGCAGCGCTTGGCGCCAACCTGATCTTCGATATGCAGGGCGGCGGCACCAAACTTGATCAGGCTCTTGACCGTGCGTGCGATGTTGAAAGCGCTGGGACCAAAGCCGGTGTCCACGTCCACCAGCAGCGGCAGGTCGCACACGTCGGTGATACGCCGCACATCGGTGAGCACGTCATCCAGGGTGTTGATGCCCAGATCGGGCAGGCCCAGCGACCCGGCAGCTACGCCGCCGCCCGACAGATAAATGGCGCGGAACCCCGCCTGCTGCGCCAGCAGCGCATGATTGGCATTGATCGCGCCGATGATCTGCAGCGGGCATTCCTGGGCAAGCGCCTGGCGGAAGCGTTCACCCGCGGTGGGTTGCATCATGGCGCGCGCTCAGAGCAGATGCTGTACGCCGGCCTTTTCTTCTTCCAGTTCGGCCAGGGTTTTGTCCAAACGCTCGCGGGAGAAGGCGTCGATCGGCAGATCGCGCACCAGTTGGTACTCCCCGTTGGCGCAGGTGACCGGAAAGCCGAACACGATGTCCTTTGGAATGCCGTAGGCGCCGTCCGACGCTATGCCCATGCTCACCCACTTGCCCTGTGTGCCCAGCACCCAGTCGCGCATATGGTCGATCGCCGCATTGGCGGCAGACGCGGCCGAACTCAGCCCGCGCGCCTCGATGATCGCCGCGCCGCGCTTGCCCACGGTGGGCAGGAATACGTCGCGGTTCCAGGTCTCGTCGTTGATCAGGTCCTTGACCGACTGCCCGCCGACCGTGGCGAAACGGTAGTCGGCGTACATGGTGGGCGAGTGGTTGCCCCAGACGCAGACCTTTTCCAGCTCGGCCACCGGTCTGCCGATCTTGGCGGCCAGTTGACTGAGTGCGCGGTTGTGGTCCAGGCGCAGCATGGCGGTGAAGTTCTTTGCCGGCAGATCGGGTGCGGACTTCATCGCGATGTAGGCATTGGTGTTGGCCGGATTGCCGACCACCAGAGTCTTGACCGTACGTTTGGCCACGGCATTGAGCGCCTTGCCCTGCGCGGTGAAGATCTGCGCATTGGCCGAGAGCAGGTCACGCCGCTCCATGCCGGGGCCGCGCGGGCGCGCGCCCACCAGCAGGGCATAGTCCGCATCCTTGAACGCGGTGTTCGGATCGCTGTGCGCGCTCATGCCCGCCAGCAGCGGAAAGGCGCAGTCTTCGAGCTCCATCATCACGCCCTTGAGCGCCTTTTGCGCCTTTTCGTCTGGAATCTCGAGCAGTTGCAGGATGAGCGGCTGATCGGGCCCGAGCATCTGGCCGGAGGCGATGCGAAACAGCAGGGCATAGCCGATCTGGCCGGCTGCACCGCTGACGGTCACGCGGACGGGGGCTTTGGACATGGAGGGCTCCTGTGGGTGGGGCGGATGGACGGCGGCGATGCCTTGGCTGCATTGGCGCGCCGTTGTGCATTGCAGTATGCGCAGGGAGTGTAGGTCGCTGCTGCAGCACAGTCAACCACTCATCTATCTTATATAAGATGTTTTTTAACAAACGCTGGACAAGGCATCTATCCCTATGCTGCAATGCACGACATGATGGCGTCCCGTACTGCTTCCGACCCGGCTGCCCAGGCGCAGGCGCCGGCGGCCTCGAACCCGAGTTTCAGCCCGTTGTACCGTCAGATCAAAGGGCTGATCACTCGTGGCCTGCAGCAGGGTGAGTGGAAGCCGGGCGAGCTCATCCCTAGCGAGGCCGAGCTAGCGCGGCGTTTTGGTGTCAGCCAGGGTACGGTGCGCAAGGCGGTGGACGAACTGGCCGCCGAAGGGCTGCTGTTGCGCCGTCAGGGGCGCGGCACCTTCGTCTCCACGCATCACGAGGAGCGGGTGAAGTTCCGCTTCCTGCGCCTGGTGCCCGACACGGCGGAGGGCGACCGGGCGCAGCCACAGCCGCAACCCATGGAGCGGCAGTTTCTCGAGTGCAAGCGCACCCGCGCCCCGCAGGAGGTGGCGCGGGCGCTGGGCATTCGCAGCGGCGAGGCGGTGACCCAAATCCGCCGGCTCCTGCTGCTGGCCGGCAGACCGGTGGTGTACGAGGACATCTATCTGCCGGGGGCGGTGTTTCGCGCCTTGACCGCCGAGCGGCTGGAGAGCTACCGCGGGCCGCTTTACGCGCTGTTCGAGTCGGAATTTGCCACCCGCATGGTGCGGGCCGAGGAAAAGCTGCGCGCGGTCAACGCCAGCGAGCAGGAGGCGAGGCTGCTGCAGGTCGATCCAGGCCAGGCGCTGCTGCTGGTGGAGCGGCTGTCGTTCAGTTATGGAGACCATCCGGCGGAGTTTCGCCGCGGGCTGTACGACACCCGCCATCACCATTACCGCAACGAACTGAGCTGAGCGGCTGCTACGGAGAAAACTATCGCAGCGGATGGGTTGTTTCATGCTGCAACGCAATAGACTGAAAACACCGAGACAATCCCCAAGCACCTTGCCACGACTTCGCACTCTTTCATAAACGGCGTCTTGCCGCGCGCATTCTGTTCACAACGAGGTCAGCATCATGACAACAAAACCCGCGTCGCCACCGGCCCGGCCGGTCTACCGCAATATCCACATCACCCAGATCGTCCGCTACCGATTGCCGCTCGCGGGCATCGTCTCCATCCTGCACCGCATCAGCGGCGGGGTGATGTTTCTGGCGCTGCCGCTGGCGCTGTGGGCGTTTGACGCCAGCCTGCGCAGCCCCGAAAGCCATGACGCAGTTGCACGGTTTCTGTCCAACGGCGCTGTCAAGCTGATCCTGCTCGGCCTGTTCTGGGCGCTGATGCACCATCTGGTGGCGGGGCTGCGGCACCTGTGGATGGACGCCTTTCATGCGGTGAGCAAGGCGCAAGGGCAGCTGCTGGCCATGCTCACCCTGGCCGTATCGCTCGGTCTGACCGCCTTGTTTGGCCTGAAATTGCTGGGGGTGTACTGACATGGGCGGCAACAACATCGGCAACAAGCGCCTGGTCGTTGGCGCACATTACGGCCTGCGCGACTGGATGGCGCAGCGCGTCACCGCGGCGGTCATCGCGTTGTTCGCGCTGGTGCTGCTGGTTGAATTCCTGGCGCCCGGGCCGCTGGACTATGCCCGCTGGCACGATCTGTTCGCGCAGCAGTGGATGAAGCTGCTGACCTTTGTCACAGTCCTGGCGCTGACCTACCACGCCTGGGTCGGCATGCGCGACATCTGGATGGACTACGTCAAACCCGTGGGTGTGCGTCTGCTGCTGCAGATCGGCACCATTCTGTGGCTCTTGGCTTGCGCCGGCTGGGCCTTGCAAGTGTTGTGGAGAACGTAAATGCAGGTCAGCAATCGCAAATTCGATGTGGTGGTGGTGGGCGCGGGCGGCTCCGGGCTGCGCTGCGCGCTGCAACTGGCGCGCGCCGGGCTGGACGTGGCCGTGCTGTCCAAGGTGTTTCCGACCCGTTCACACACCGTGGCAGCGCAGGGCGGCATCGGCGCCGCCCTGGGCAATATGAGCGAGGACAATTGGTACTGGCATATGTTCGACACGGTCAAGGGATCGGACTATCTCGGTGACCAGGACGCGATCGAATTCATGTGCCGCGAGGCGCCCAGCGTGGCCTACGAGCTGGAACACATGGGCATGCCGTTCGACCGCAACCCCGACGGCACGATCTACCAGCGTCCGTTCGGCGGCCATACCGCCAACTTTGGCGAAAAGCCAGTGCAGCGCGCCTGCGCCGCAGCCGACCGCACCGGCCATGCCATGCTGCACACCCTCTATCAGCAAAACGTCCAGGCCCGCACCCATTTCTTTGTCGAGTGGATGGCGCTGGATCTGATCCGCGACGCCGAGGGCGATGTGCTCGGCGTGGTCGCGCTGGAGATGGAAACCGGCGACGTGACCATTTTCGAGGGCAAGACCACGGTGCTGGCCACAGGCGGCGCCGGGCGCATTTTTGCGGCCAGCACGAATGCCTTCATCAACACCGGCGACGGTCTGGGCATGGCCGCGCGGGCGGGCATTCCGCTGCAGGACATGGAATTCTGGCAGTTTCATCCCACCGGGGTGGCGGGAGCCGGCGTGCTCATCACCGAGGGTGTGCGCGGCGAGGGCGGCATTCTGCTCAACGCTAACGGCGAGCGCTTCATGGAGCGCTACGCCCCCACTTACAAAGACCTGGCGCCGCGCGACTATGTGTCGCGGTCGATGGATCAGGAAATCAAGGAAGGTCGCGGTGCCGGGCCGCGCAAAGATCATGTGCTGCTCAAGCTCGATCACCTAGGCGCCGAGACCATCATGAAGCGGCTGCCGTCGATCCGCGAGATCGCCATCCGCTTTGCCAATGTCGATCCGATCAAGGAGCCCATCCCCGTGGTGCCCACCATCCACTACCAGATGGGCGGCATCCCGGCGAACATCCACAGCCAAGTGGTCGCTCCGCGGGGCGACGATCCGGCGGCCGTGGTCGGCGGGCTTTACGCCATTGGCGAGTGCTCCTGCGTGAGTGTGCATGGCGCCAATCGCCTGGGCACCAATTCACTGCTCGATCTGATGGTGTTCGGCCGCTCAGCGGGCAATCACATCATCCAAAGCGGCATTCACCAGCGCAGCCACAAACCCCTGCCCAAAGACGCCGCCGAGCGCGCACTGGCGCGTCTTGCCCGACTAGATGCTTCCACGAGCGGCGAAGGCAGTCACGTGGTGGCCGAAGCGATCCGCGCCGCGATGCAGGCCCATTGCGGCGTGTTCCGCACCGACAAGCTCATGACCGAAGGCGTGCGGGCGATCAACCAGATCGCCGACCAGGTGGAGCACATCCACCTCAAGGACAAGTCCAAAGTGTTCAACACCGCGCGCATCGAGGCGCTGGAGGTCGACAACCTGATCGAGGTGGCCAAGGCCACCATGGTGTCTGCCCAGGCCCGCAAGGAAAGCCGCGGTGCGCACTATCACAACGACTACACCGAGCGCGACGACCAGAACTGGCTCAAGCACACCCTGTGGTGGCGCGAGGGCAACCGCCTGAGCTACAAGCCCGTGCAGATCAAGCCTCTGACCGTCGAACCGTTCAAGCCCAAGGCCCGTACTTTCTGATGCATCAATCGCCCGCATTGCGGCGAGCACGAGGAGCGCACATGAGTGAGACGCGCAAGATGAGATTCTCGATCTACCGCTACGACCCGGATAAGGACGCGCGGCCCTACATGCAGGACTACGAGGTGACGCTGCAGCACACCGACAAGATGCTGCTCGACGCCATCCAGCGCATCAAGTGGGAGCTCGACGACTCACTATCCATCCGCCGCTCCTGCCGCGAGGGCGTTTGCGGATCGGACGCGATGAACATCAATGGCAAGAACGGCTTGGCCTGCATTACCAACCTGCTCACGCTGAAAGAGCCCGTGGTGCTCAAGCCGCTGCCCGGGCTGCCGGTGATCCGCGACCTGATCGTGGACATGACCCAGTTTTTCAACCAGTACCATTCGATCAAGCCCTATCTGGTCAACAATACTCCGCCGCCGGAAAAGGAACGGCTGCAAAGCCCGGCCGAGCGCGAGGAGCTCAATGGGCTGTATGAATGCATCCTGTGCGCAAGCTGTTCTACCGCATGCCCGAGTTTCTGGTGGAATCCGGACAAATTCGTCGGCCCGGCTGGTTTGCTGCAGGCCTACCGCTTCATTGCCGACAGCCGCGACGAAGCCACCGGCGAGCGGCTGGACAATCTGGAAGACCCCTACCGCCTATTCCGCTGCCACACCATCATGAACTGCGTGGACGTCTGCCCCAAGGGGCTGAACCCGACCTTGGCGATCAGCAAAATCAAGGAAATGATGGTGCGCCGCGCCGTCTGACGTGCCGTGATGCAGCCCACGAGCGACAGCGCCAGTGCCGCCGACCTTTCCCGGTTGCGCTGGCGCGCGCGACGCGGCATGCTGGAGAACGACCTGATCCTGCAGCGTTTTTTTGTCCAGCGCCGCGCACCGCTGGACAAGGAAGAAGCGGACGCCCTCAACGCCCTGCTGGCGCTGGACGACAACACCCTGTTCGATCTGCTCGTGCGCCACGCGGCGCTGCCCAGCGAGCTGGATCGGCCACGGGTGCGGGCGTTGCTTGCATGCCTGCAGAGCCTGTGAGTCAGCGATGCCGCTGGCTTGTCCCTATTTGTCCCCGAAGCGCGTCTTCGGGAGTTCCATTTCACAGTTCCCGGAGAATCGAACATGACCGCCACCAGTGACAAAGCCATCCTTTCGTTCAGCGACGGCTCGCCCAGCGTCGAGCTGCCGATCCATAAGGGCACGATCGGCCCGGATGTGATCGACATCCGCAAGCTCTACGCCCAGACCGGCAAGTTCACCTATGACCCGGGTTTTCTGTCGACGGCCTCGTGCAGTTCGGCAATCACGTACATCGACGGCGACAAAGGCGAGCTGCTCTACCGCGGCTACCCCATCGAACAGCTGGCCGTGCAATGCGACTACATGGAGGTCTGCTACCTCATCCTCTACGGCGAACTGCCGACCGCGGCGCAGAAACAGGCGTTCACCGAGCGCATCACTCGGCACACCATGGTGCACGAGCAGATGCAGTTCTTTCTGCGCGGGTTTCGCCGTGATGCGCACCCGATGGCGGTGCTCACCGGGCTGGTCGGCGCCATGTCGGCGTTCTACCCCGACTCAATCAATGTGCACGACCCTGAGCAGCGTGACACCTCGGCCATCCGCCTGATCGCCAAGATGCCGACGCTCGTGGCCATGGCCTACAAGTACAACATGGGGCAGCCCTACATCTACCCGCGCAATGAGCTGAGCTACGCCGGCAATTTCATGCGCATGATGTGGGCCACGCCCTGCGAGGACTATGTGGTCAACCCCGTGGTCGAGCGCGCGCTCGACCGCATTTTCATCCTCCATGCCGACCACGAGCAGAACGCCTCGACATCGACCGTGCGGCTGTGCGCGTCGAGCGGCACCAACCCGTTTGCCGCGATCGCCGCTGGCGTGGCCTGCCTGTGGGGCCCGGCGCACGGCGGCGCCAACGAAGCCTGCCTGAACATGCTCGAAGAAATCCAGGCGCAGGGCGGCGTGGCCAAGATCGGCGAATTCATCTCCAAAGTCAAAGACAAAAGCTCCTCGGTGCGGCTGATGGGCTTTGGCCACCGTGTCTACAAGAACTACGACCCGCGCGCCAAGCTCATGCGCGAAACCTGCCACGAAGTGCTCGATGCGCTCGGGCTGCACGACGATCCGCTGTTCAAGCTCGCGATGACGCTGGAAAAAATCGCGCTCGAGGACGACTATTTCATCCAGCGCAAGCTCTATCCCAACGTCGATTTCTACTCGGGCATCGTGCAGAAGGCCATCGGCGTGCCGGTGTCGCTGTTCACCGCCAACTTCGCGCTGGCGCGCACTGTGGGCTGGATCGCCCAGCTCAACGAAATGCTCACCGACCCTGAATACAAGATCGGCCGCCCGCGCCAGCTGTTCACCGGCTCTGCGCGGCGCGATGTCAAGCCCATCGCGGAGCGCGGCTGATCGGTCGGCATTGACTCAGCGCTTGAGGGTGCAAGTCCCTCCGCGAGCTGACCACAGCGAGCGAAGCCAAGCGCAACTGCGCAAGGGTGACCGACCGTGGGGAGTTGGAAGGCATATTTCCAGCTGGCGCAGACACCGAAGGTGTTTCGCTCTCTGGACGAATGGCTGCGACGAAGGTTGCGCGCGCTGCAATGGAAGCGCTGGCGGCGTGGCACCACCCTGTTGCGTGAGTTGCGCGCTCTCGGTGCAAGCAAGGATCTGGCTGCGAAAATCGCCGGCCACGGCCGGCACTGGTGGCGTGCCAGCCGGTCGGAAATACATCGTGTGCTGAACAACGCATCCTTCGAGCGGCTCGGCGTGCCACGCCTGTCATCACCTCAACGACTCGAACCGCCCGGTGCGGACCCGCATGCCGGGTGGTGTGGGAGGGGGATCGACCAGGATGGTCTGGTCGCCCCCTATCCCGATTGCCCAAAGGTTTGTTTATTCCGGCGTCGCCACCGGGAGCAGCATCACCAGTTTGTACTCCGGATGCAGCGCCGCCCGCAGGGTCAGTTGTTCGTACACCAGGCGGCCGTGCCGTGGATGGACAAAGCCCCTTTCGCCGCCTTCGCGCTCCTGCACATCATTGAGTTTCCAAAATGCGTCAAACTCGGGGCTGAGCGCGCTCAGTTCATCGATCAAGGCGCGCAAGGGCGCGGTGTGCAGGCGTCCGCCGCAGTCCGCACGGAATTCCGCCACTATTCTCTGCGAACGTAGCGGCCAATTTTCGATCAGCCCGCGCGCCTGCGGGTTGAAAAACAGAAAGCGCAACAGGTTGGGCGGCTCCTCACTGGCTGGTTCGGTGTGTGGCGCGACAGCGGGTGCCTGCCAGCCGAGAAACAGATCCTGCGCCTGAGCGTTGCCCGCCACCACGTCCCATCGCTGGTTGAGCACATAGGCAGGATGGACTATGGCACGCACGCTGCGTAGAACGGCATCGACCGCTTTCACCGGTGTCGCGGGTTCGCTCGGGTCGCGCCGCTGCGCCAGTTCGAACAGATAAGCGCGCTCCGCGGGGGTCAGTTGCAGTGCGTGCGCCAGACGCTCCAACGTCTTGGATGAGGGCGCGACCGGTCGGCCCTGTTCCAGCCAGGTGATCCAGGTGGCGCTGACGCCGCAGAGCGAGGCGAGCTCTTCGCGGCGCAATCCGGGTGCTCGCCGCCGCCCCGTTGCAGGCAGGCCCGCTGCGGCAGGCGACAGACGGTTGCGGTGTAGACGGATGAACTCGCCCAGAAGGCGACGACCCTGGTGCGGATCGGGGGACATGGAGGAGGACGGCGGCGACATGGTCGTTCAAGAAGACGAAGGCGAAGGAGAGGGCGACCGATCGGCTCCCAGACTGGGAGGTCTTTATACCAGGATATTTTGTCATCTTGTACCAGGAAAAATGATGGGCTATCTTTGGCTTTATCGCCTTTGCATCGTCTTGGAGCGCCCTGTTGGAACAACCCGTTTTGGCCGCGCATCAGTTCGGCGTTAGCGCTGCCGCCTACCTCACCAGCGCCGTTCATGCGCAGGGGCACGATCTGCAGCGTCTTGGTGCGGTGGTGCAGAAAGAGCACCCTTGCAGGGCGCTCGATCTCGGTTGCGGGGCCGGACACGCCAGCTTCGCCCTGGCGGCCGCAGGCGCGCAGGTCACCGCCTTGGACCTGTCGCCCGCGATGCTCGCCATCGTGGCGCAAGAGGCGGCAACTCGCGGCCTGCACGATCTGCAGACTTGCCAGGGTCCGGCCGACAAACTGCCCTTCGCCGATGCCAGCTTCGATCTGGTGGTCACCCGCTTTTCAGCGCATCACTGGCCCGATGTGCCTGCCGCATTGCGCGAAATGCGCCGGGTTATCAAGCCGCAGGGCACGCTGATCATCATCGATGTCGTGGCCCTGGAGTCGCCGCTGTGCGACACCCTGCTGCAGACGGTGGAGATCTTGCGCGACGCCTCGCATGTGCGCGATTACCGCGTTTCCGAATGGAGCGTCATGCTGCAGCTGGCCGGTTTTGCCGCGCCCGTCGTGGATGGCTGGAGTCTGACCATGGAATTCGCCTCGTGGGTGGCGCGCATGCGCACCCCGGAGATGCGCGTGCAGGCCATTCGCGACGTGTGGGCGAAGGCGCCGCAGGAGGCACGTGAGGCGATGCGCGTTCAGTCGGATGGATCGTTCGATCTGCGCGTGGCATGGCTGCAAACCCAGCCGAGAACGGTGTGAAGCGCGCCAACTAAAATCAACCTTTCATGACAAGTCTTGCGCATACCGCGAACAAGACGCAGGAGATGCCGATGGGCCGAACGCTTTACGACAAACTGTGGGACGAGCATGTGGTGCGCACCGAGGAGGACGGCACGGCGCTGCTTTACATCGACCGGCATCTGCTGCACGAAGTCACCAGCCCGCAGGCATTCGAGGGGCTGCAGCTCGCAGGCCGCAAGGTCTGGCGCGTCAGCGCCAATTTGGCGGTGGCCGACCACAACGTGCCAACCACCGATCGCACGCAAGGCATTGCCGACCCGATCTCGCGGCTGCAGGTCGACACCCTCGATCTCAACTGCGCGACCTACGGCATTACCGAGTTCCGCATGAATGACCGCCGGCAGGGCATCGTGCATGTCGTCGGCCCGGAGCAGGGGGCCACCCTGCCCGGCATGACCGTGGTCTGCGGCGACTCGCACACCAGCACGCATGGCGCTTTCGGCGCGCTGGCGTTTGGCATCGGCACCAGCGAGGTCGAGCATGTGCTGGCTACGCAGACGCTGCTGGCGCGCAAGATGAAAAACATGCTGGTGCGTGTGGACGGGCCGCTGCCTGCGGGTTGCCGCGCCAAGGACATTGCGCTGGCGGTCATCGGCAAGATCGGCACGGCGGGCGGCACCGGCTATACCATCGAATTTGCCGGCAGCACCATTTCCGCGCTGTCGATGGAAGGACGCATGACCCTTTGCAACATGGCGATCGAGGCAGGTGCGCGCGCCGGGCTGGTGGCGGTGGACGACACCACCATCAACTATGTGCGCGGTCGCCCGTTCGCTCCCACCGGCGTGGCCTGGGACATGGCGGTGCAATACTGGCGGGGATTGCATTCTGATGCCGATGCCCGCTTCGACCGCGTGGTCACGCTCGATGCGCGCGAACTGGTGCCGCAGGTCACCTGGGGCACTTCGCCCGAAATGGTGGTGCCGGTCGACGCGCGCGTGCCCGATCCGGACAAGGAAAAAGACGCCAACCGGCGTGCCGCGATGGAGCGCGCACTGACCTACATGGGTTTAGAGCCGAACAAACCGATCACCGACATTCACATCGACAAGGTGTTCATCGGTTCATGCACCAACTCGCGCATCGAGGATTTGCGCGATGCGGCGCAGGTGGTCAAAGGCCGGCGGGTTGCGGCCAATGTGCGCCAGGCACTGGTCGTTCCCGGCTCGGGGCTGGTCAAGGTGCAGGCCGAGGCCGAGGGGCTGGACAAGATTTTCAAGGCGGCCGGCTTCGAATGGCGCGAACCTGGCTGCTCGATGTGCCTGGCGATGAACGCCGATCGTCTAGAGCCCGGCGAGCGCTGCGCCTCCACCTCCAACCGCAACTTCGAGGGGCGACAGGGCGCTGGCGGCCGCACCCATCTGGTCAGCCCGGCAATGGCAGCTGCTGCGGCCATCGCCGGGCATTTCGTCGATGTGCGCAAATTCTGAGTGGCCCATTATCGCAAGGAGAAATCTATGAAAACGCTGTTGTCCATTCTGTTGCTGGCCGCCACGCTGGTTGGCCTGTCGGCATGCAACACGGTTGCCGGCCTGGGCAAAGACCTGAAGTCTGGCGGACAAGCCATCACCAACGCGGCCGAGCAAGCCAAATAACCCCCGATGCCGCCGCGGTGCGGCAGATCGTCATGGAAAAATTCGTCGTCCACAAGGGACTGGTCGCGCCAATGGATCGCGACAACGTCGATACCGACGCCATCATTCCCAAGCAGTTTCTCAAGTCCATCCGCCGCACCGGGTTTGGCCCCAATCTGTTCGATGAATGGCGCTATCTCGACCGTGGCGAGCCGGGGCAAGACCCGGCCACGCGCAAGCTCAACCCCGACTTTGCGCTCAACCAGCCGCGCTATCAGGGGGCGAGCATCCTGCTGACCCGCGACAACTTCGGCTGCGGTTCCTCGCGCGAGCATGCGCCGTGGGCGCTGCAGCAATATGGCTTTCGCGCCATCATCGCCAGCAGCTTTGCCGACATTTTCTACAACAACTGCTTCAAGAACGGCCTGTTGCCGATCGTCCTGTCCAAGGCGCAGGTGGCGCTGCTGTTCGACGAGCTGTATGGCTTCGTTGGCTACACCCTGACCATCGATCTGCCGCGGCAGGTGGTGGTCAAGCCCGACGGGGCCGAACTGCCGTTCGAAGTCAGCAAGTTTCGCAAGCACTGCCTGATCAACGGGCTGGACGACATCGGCCTGACCCTCGCCCATGCGCAGGACATCCGTGCCTACGAGGCCGAGCGTCTGGCGCGCATGCCCTGGCTGGACAACCGCATTCTTTGACTCTACTCGCACGTCCTTCATGAACATCGCCGTATTGCCCGGAGACGGAATCGGGCCTGAAATCATTGCCGAGGCCGTCAAGGTCCTGCGGCGCATCGCACAGGACGGATTCGACTTCACCTTCGAGTTTGCCCCGGTGGGCGGCGCGGCCTATGCCGCCAGCGGCCACCCGCTGCCCGAGTCCACGCTGAATCTGGCTAAGGCGGCAGACGCAGTACTGTTCGGTGCCGTGGGAGACTGGAAATACGACCAACTGCCGCGCCACCTGCGCCCCGAGCAGGCCATCCTGGGCCTGCGCAAGAATCTTGGCCTGTTCGCCAATCTGCGCCCGGCCATCCTGTACCCCGAACTGGCCGATGCCTCCAGCCTCAAGCCCGAGGTGGTGTCGGGGCTGGACATCCTGATTGTGCGTGAGCTCACCGGTGACATCTACTTCGGCCACCCGCGCGGCCGCCGCACTGCGCCCGACGGCGCCTTTGCCGGAGAGCCCGAGGCCTTCGACACCATGCGTTACAGCCGCCCGGAAATCGAGCGCATCGCGCACGTGGCATTCAAGGCCGCGCAGGGCCGCCGCAAGCGCCTGACCAGCGTGGACAAGGCCAATGTGCTGGAAACTTTTCAGTTCTGGAAAGACGTGGTCAGCCAAGTCGGGCAGCAGTACCCCGACGTGCAGCTCGAGCACATGTATGTGGACAACGCGGCGATGCAACTGGTCAAGGCACCGAAAAAGTTCGACGTCATCGTCACCGGCAATCTATTCGGCGACATCCTCTCTGATGAGGCGTCGATGCTCACCGGCTCGATCGGCATGCTGCCCTCGGCCTCGCTCAACGAAACAGGGCAGGGTCTGTACGAACCCAGCCACGGCAGCGCGCCCGACATCGCCGGTCAGGGCATCGCCAATCCGCTGGCCACCATTCTGAGCGCGGCAATGATGCTGCGGCATTCGCTCAAGCTGCCGCAGCAGGCCGAGCGCATCGAGACCGCGGTGCAGAAGGCGCTTGCGCAGGGGCTGCGCACCCCCGACATCTTTGCACCTGGCATGCGCAAGGTCAGCACCGCGCAGATGGGCGATGCGGTGGTGGCGGCACTGGGCTGAGCGCTGCCTCAAACACATAACCAACGACGGATTGAACAATGGCAACGACTCTGGTGGGTTTGGTTGGATGGCGAGGCATGGTGGGCTCCGTGCTGATGCAGCGCATGCGCGAAGAGGGCGATTTCGACCTGATCGAGCCGATCTTTTTCAGCACGAGCAACGCCGGTGGCAAGGCTCCGGCAGAAGCGAAGAACGACACCGTGTTGCACGATGCGCACGACTTGGACCAGCTGCGGCGCTGTGACATCATCCTTACCGCGCAGGGCGGCGACTACACCACCGCGGTATTCGACAAGCTGCGTGCTTCCGGCTGGAACGGGCATTGGATCGACGCCGCATCCACGCTGCGTATGCGCGATGATTGCGTCATCATCCTCGACCCGGTCAACCGTCCGGTCATCGATGCGGCACTCGACAAGGGCGGGCGCAACTGGATCGGCGGCAATTGCACCGTGAGCTGCATGCTTATGGGCGTGGGTGCGCTGTACAAGGCCGGGCTGGTCGAGTGGATGACCAGCATGACCTACCAGGCCGCCTCGGGCGGCGGCGCGCAGCACATGCGCGAGCTGCTCAATCAGTTCGGCATCCTCAACAATGCGGTCAAACCCCTGCTCGACGATCCGGCCTCCGCCATTCTGGCGATCGACCGTGACGTGCTGGCGGCGCAAAAAGCGCTCGACGTCGCGCAGACCCAGCATTTCGGCGTGCCGCTGGCCGGCAGCCTGATTCCGTGGATCGACAAAGATCTGGGCAACGGCGTGTCGCGCGAGGAATGGAAGGGCGGCGCCGAGACCAACAAGATTCTCGGTCAGGGCACGGGGTTTGGCTCGCCCGCAGTGCCAGTGGACGGCTTTTGCGTGCGCATCGGCGCCATGCGCTGCCACAGCCAGGCGCTGACCTTCAAGCTCAAGCAGGACGTACCGCTCGACGAGATCGAAGACATGATCGCGTCCGACAACGCCTGGGTGCGGGTGGTGCCCAACGCGCGCGAGGCCACCATGCAGCAGCTCACGCCGGTGGCGGTTACCGGCACCCTGCAGATCCCGGTGGGACGGCTGCGCAAGCTGGCGATGGGGCCCGAGTATCTCGGCGCGTTCACCGTGGGCGATCAGTTGCTGTGGGGCGCTGCCGAGCCGCTGCGCCGCATGCTGCGCATCCTGCTCGAGCGCCGCTGAGTCTGCGACCGACGACGCGCAGGAAATCGCCGGAATGCCACAGTTGTTCGCTCCACACCCGGCCGTCCGGGCGCCTTAACTTGTCAGCCTAATATGTTGATGATATGGTGAATTTCGCCGCAATCCATCGCAGCATCCGCAGCGATCTGCGCTGATTCGAATTCACCAAAACTGGGGGGCAGCCGACATGCTGCGACTGAAAACTCAACGCCTGGCTCTGGCAATCGCCTTAGGCGCAACTGCAGGGCAGGCCTATGCATTCGGCCTGGGAGGGATCAAGGTGCAGTCTGCGCTGGGCCAACCACTCAGGGCAGAAATCGACATCACCCAACTCAGTGCCGACGAGGCCGCTTCGCTCAAGGTCGGCGTTGCGCCGCCCGACGCGTTTCGGGCTGCCAGGCTGCAATACAGCAGTGCGCTGACTGGCATCAACATCAAGCTCGAACGCGCTGCGGACGGACGCCCCTTCCTGCGGGTGACCTCGAGCAGTCCGATCAATGAGCCTTTCATCGATCTGCTCATCCGGGCGCAGTGGTCCAGCGGTCAACTCACACGCGACTACACCCTGCTGCTCGACCCGCCCAATTTCCAGCCCGCGCCCAGCACTGCGCAAATCCCTGTGCAGACCCCTGTGCAGATTCCGTCCGTGCCGGCACCGACGTCGTCGGTCGCTGCCGCGCCGTCCATGCCGCCGGCTCCGGCCTTGCGGCCCCCGGTCACGTCCCTGGCCAAGAGCAAAACCGGCAGCAAGAAGGTCGCCGCCGAAGGGCAGTACGTGGTCAAGCGCGGTGACACCCTGAGCAAGATTGCCGCCCAGACGGGTATCGAGGCAGTGTCGCTCGACCAGATGCTCACCGCGCTGTACCGCGCCAACCAGTCTGCCTTCATCGACGGCAACATCAATCTGCTCAAGGCCGGTGCCGTGCTGCAGATCCCCAGCGCCGAACAGGTGCAGGGCATCCCGCACCAGGAAGCACGGCGCTTCGTGCTGACCCAGGGCGAAAATTTCAACGCCTACCGCCGTCGCCTTGCCGAAATGGGTGGCCAGACCAGGCCGCAGACCGCGCAGGCGCAGCGCGAGACCACCGGCAAGGTCCAGGCCCAGGTGCAGGAACCCGCCACCGCAGGAGCGCAGGAGCAGAGCAAGCTCAAGCTCAGCAAGGCAGAGGTCGCCGCGCAAGGCGCGGCAAGCAAGGCACAGCAGATCGCCGAGCAGAAACAGGCGGCGCTCGACGAGCAGAGAATCAAGCAGCTCGAAAACAACGTCGAGGCGCTCAAGGCCCTGTCCAAGCAGGCACAGAACGTTGCCCAAACCAGGCCGCCAGCCACCACATCAGCCCTTGCTGCGGCTGCCAGCAAGCCGGCTGCGACGGCCACCCTGCCGGTAACCAGCCCGGTGCCTGCCGTGGCGTCCAAGCCGGCGGCGGCGCCGTCCGCCCCTGCAGCGGCTGCCTCGCTTGCGCATGCCGCCTCGGCAGCAGCGCCCGCAGCGTCCGCGGCGCCTGCTTCCACGCCGGCTCCGGCAGTCAAGCCTCCTTCGCCCAAACCTGCTCCGCCCAGGCCGGCCAAGCCAGCGCCGGTTGAGCAGCAGAGCTTTTTCGACAGCCTGATGTCCAACCCCCTGTTGCTGCCCGCCGGCGGGGGGGGGTTGATTGCGTTGCTCTTGCTGGCCTGGCTGGCGCAGCGCAAGAAGGCGTCGCGCACGCAGCGCGACGTGTCGGTGTTCGACAGCCGCATGAGTGTTGCCGATAGCTTTTTCGCTGGCACCGGGGGCGAGCGCGTAGATACGCGCAATGGCAACATGAGCTCGGCCTTCTCGTCCAGCCAAATCGATACCAACGATGTCGATCCGGTTGCCGAGGCGGATGTGTACCTGGCCTATGGGCGCGATCTGCAGGCCGAGGAAATCCTCAAGGAGGCGATCAAGGCCAACCCCGATCGCCTGGCCGCACGCCTGAAGCTGCTGGAAATCTACGCCAAGCGCAAGGACGCGCGCTCCTTCGAGGTGGGCGCAGCCGAGCTGTTTGCCCTCACCCAGGGCGTGGGCGAAGACTGGAAGCGCGCGCAGGACCTCGGGCGCAGCCTCGATCCGGTCAACCCGCTCTATCACAACACGGTCATCCCCAGCACCTTGGGCAATCCGTCGACCATGCCGCAGACCGAGTTCCCCGCGGCCACCCCCACCGCCCTGGCCGCACTGACGCCGCAGACCTTGCCCAGCACCGAAATGCTCTCCGGCGTGGACAGCAAAGCAGCTAAGTCCCCGCTGCCCGAGCACCTGGACCTCGATCTGAGCCTGCCGATCGCCGAGCCGACACCGCCCGCAGCGCCCAAGCCACCAGCGCCCGCAGCGGTTCCGCCGTTGCCCGATATCGCGGCACCCGTAGCCGCTGCGTCCCCGCCGCCTGCCGCGCAGCGGTCTGAAGCGGACGATTCGCTGCTGTCCGGCGGACTGGATTTTCACGTGCCTTCCGACTTTGGCACACCCGCCTCCACCACGGCGAGCAGCAACACGGCGGCACCGGCACATGACAACAGCCTGGACTTTGATCTCAGCAGCATTTCTCTGCCAGGCGATGAGTCCAAACCCGCGACGCAGACGCAAGAGCCTCTGCCTAGTCTCGAACCGGCATTCAGCGAATCCCAGCCCTCGCTCGACCTCCGTCTGGAGCTGGCTGCGGAGAGCATGGCCATCGGCGATGTCGAATCCGCGCGCAATCTGCTGGGTGAGGTCATTGCAGAGGGCGATCCGCAGCTCAAGAAACGTGCCCAGGACATGCTCGACAAGCTTGGCCGTTGAACCGTTGCCGCCGTCCAGTGTGGCGCAGAGCGATGCGCAGGCCGGGCACCGCGTGGTGCTCGGTCTGCGCTACGACGGATCGTCGTACTGCGGCTGGCAGAGCCAGCCCAGCGGCTGTGCGGTGCAGGATCATCTTGAACGGGCGATCGTGCGCTTTCTCGGCCGCCCCGTGCGCACCTGCTGTGCCGGACGCACCGATGCCGGCGTGCATGCGGTCGCGCAGGTAGTGCATCTGGACAGCGTGCTCGAGCGCGAAGCCGCGTCCTGGGTACGTGGGGTCAACGCGTTTTTGCCGCGTGACATCGCGGTCCAGTGGGCCCGAACACGGGTCGATCCGCGGTTCGACGCGCGGCGCAGCGCCTGGCAGCGCCGCTATCGCTATGTGCTGCGCAACCATCCGGTGCGGCCATCGCTCGACCATGGACGGGTCGGCTGGACGCACCGCCCGCTCGATCTGGATCGCCTGCGGGCTGCGGCGCAGTGCTTGATCGGCGAGCACGATTTCAGCGCCTTTCGCTCTAGCGAGTGCCAGGCGGCCAGCCCGGTGAAGACCCTGCATGCTCTGGACATCGACCGCTTGGGCGAGTTGATCGTGTTCGACCTGCGGGCCAACGCCTTTCTGCACCACATGGTGCGCAATCTGCTGGGCAGCCTGCTGGCGGTGGGCAACGGTTCCAAGCCCGTGTCCTGGCTGGCCGATGTGCTGCACAGCCGCGACCGCACCCGAGCCGCGCCGACCTTCATGCCCGATGGGCTGTATTTCCTCGGACCGGATTACCCGGCAGAATTCGGCCTTCCCGAGCCGCCGCACCGCATCGGCCTGCTGATCTGAATCCCGATGTCTGTATCTTCCCCTACACCGCACACTCCCTCGCACCGCACCCGCATCAAGATCTGCGGCATCACTCGCGTGGAGGACGCGCAGGCCGCGGCGCGCTGCGGGGCCGATGCCATCGGGCTGGTGTTCTACCCGCCCAGCCCGCGCCATGTCACGCCCGCGCAGGCGCGCCAGATCGCCGCCAGCCTGCCGCCCTTCGTTTCGGTGGTCGCCCTGTTCGTCAATGCCGAGCCCCGCCTAGTCGACGAGGTGATCGCGCAGGTAAGGCCGGCATTGCTGCAGTTCCACGGCGACGAGACCCCGCAGGACTGCACCCGCTACGCATATCCCTACATCCGTGCGGCACGCATGCGCGACGGGCTGGATTTGCTAGACTTTGCCTCCCACTTTTCCACATCCCAAGCCCTCGTTCTGGACGCGGATCAGCCCGGATACGGCGGTGGCGGCGAGGTGTTCGATTGGTCACGCATTCCCGCAAACGTCGCGCATCCCCTCGTTTTGTCTGGTGGGTTGCATGCTGCAAATGTGACGCAGGCCATCCGCCAGGTGCGGCCTTGGGCGGTTGACGTCAGCTCCGGCGTCGAAGTCGCCAAAGGCATCAAGAGCGCGCAGCGCATGGCCGAGTTCGTTGCCGCGGTGCGCGCAGCCGACCTGTAGACCGCGCGCTGGCGCGGCCTGCGCCAGTCACTAGACGAGACCCCACCATGTTCGAGTATGCCTATCCCGACGCCAGCGGCCATTTCGGCCCGTATGGCGGGCGCTTCATCGCCGAAACCCTCAGCCACGCACTGGAAGAACTCCAGGCGGCGTACGACCATTACAAGAACGACCCGGACTTCCTGGCTGAATTCCGCTACGAGTTGCGGCACTTCGTCGGCCGGCCAAGCCCGATCTACCACGCCGCCCGGCTGAGCGACCGGCTCGGCGGCGCGCGCATCTTCCTCAAGCGCGAAGACCTCAACCACACCGGCGCGCACAAGATCAACAACACCATCGGCCAGGCCATGCTGGCTCGGCGCATGGGCAAGCCTCGGGTGATTGCCGAAACCGGCGCTGGGCAGCACGGTGTGGCCACGGCCACCATTGCTGCGCGCTACGGCATGGAGTGCGTGGTGTACATGGGCAGCGAAGATGTCAAGCGCCAGTCGCCAAACGTCTATCGCATGAATCTGCTGGGTGCGCGTGTGGTGCCGGTTGAGTCCGGCAGCAAGACGCTCAAGGATGCGCTCAACGAGGCGCTGCGCGACTGGGTCACGCATGTGGAGGACACGTTCTACATCATCGGCACAGTGGCCGGCCCGCATCCGTATCCGCAGATGGTGCGCGATTTCCAGCGGGTGATCGGAGACGAGTGTCTGCAGCAGATGCCCGAGATGACCGGCCGCCAGCCCGACGTGGTGATCGCATGTGTCGGCGGCGGCAGCAATGCCATGGGCATTTTCTACCCCTACATCCCCTACGATCAGGTACGGCTCATCGGGGTCGAGGCCGCCGGGCTAGGTCTGGACACGGGTCGACACGCGGCGTCGATTTCTGCGGGTACGCCCGGTGTGCTGCACGGCAACCGCACCTATCTGCTGCAGGATGCCAATGGTCAGATCATCGAGACCCATTCGATCTCGGCAGGGCTGGACTACCCCGGTGTCGGCCCCGAACATGCCTGGCTGCACGATCTCGGCCGCGCCGAATACGTTGGCATCACCGACGACGAGGCTCTGGCCGCATTTCACGAACTGTGCCGTATCGAGGGCATCATTCCGGCGCTCGAATCCAGCCATGCGCTGGCCCACGCCATCAAGCTGGCGCCGCAGATGCGCCCCGATCAGATCATCCTGGTCAACCTCTCCGGGCGGGGGGACAAGGACATCAACACTGTGGCCGAGCGCGAAGGTGTGAACTTCGACACCCTGTTCGCCCGCCAGCGCGGAGCCGCCGCATGAACCGCATCGACCAACGCTTCGGGCAACTGCGCGCACAGGGCCGTAAGGCGCTGATTCCCTACATCGCCGCGGGCGACCCGACGCCCGCGATGACCGTGCCGCTGATGCACGCGCTGGTGGCGGGCGGTGCCGATGTGATCGAGCTTGGCGTGCCTTTTTCCGACCCGATGGCCGACGGCCCGGTGATCCAGCGTGCCACCGAGCGGGCGATCGCGCAGGGGGTGGGGCTACGGCAGGTGCTCGATGCAGTGCGCGAATTTCGCCGCACCGATGCGATCACGCCGGTCGTGCTGATGGGGTATGCCAACCCGGTCGAGCGTTTCGGGGTGGAGGCATTCGTCGCTGCCGCCGGACAGGCGGGAGTCGATGGGGTGTTGATCGTCGATTACCCGCCGGCCGAGAGCGAGGCCTTTGCTGCGGCACTCAAGGCGGCGGGCATCGCGCCCATTTTTCTGCTTGCGCCTACCAGCACCGACGCGCGCATCGCCCAGGTCGGCCGCATCGCCAGCGGTTATGTGTACTACGTCTCGCTCAAAGGGGTGACTGGCGCCGGGCATCTGGACACCTTGGCCGTGGCCGAGATGCTGCCGCGCATTCGCGCGCATGTCGGGGTTCCGGTGGGAGTAGGATTTGGCATCCGGGACGCGCAGACCGCGCGCGCCATCGGCGCGCTGGCCGATGCGGTGGTGATCGGCTCGCGCCTGATCGAGCTGATGGAAGCGCAGCCTACGGCGCAGGCTCCCGAGGTCGCCCGCGGCTTTGTCCACGACATTCGCCAGGCGCTCGACACACTCTGAGGACAAACGCACATGAGTTGGCTCGAAAAGCTCCTTCCGCCCAAGATCCAGCAAACCAGCCCACAGGAACGGCGCCAGGTGCCCGAGGGGCTGTGGGTCAAGTGTCCGTCGTGCGAGACGGTGCTGTACAAATCCGATCTGGAGCTCAACCAGAACGTCTGCCCCAAGTGCAGCCACCACATGCGCATCAGCGCGCGGGCCCGGCTCGACGCGCTGCTTGACGGCGAGGGCCGGTATGAGATCGGCCAGGAAGTGCTGCCGGTCGATCCGCTGAAGTTCAAGGACAGCCGTAAATACACCGATCGGTTGAAAGAGGCGCTGGAAAACACCCAGGAAACTGACGCGCTGGTGGTCATGGGCGGGGCGATCCAGACCCTGCCGGTGGTCGTGGCCTGCTTCGAGTTCGAGTTCATGGGTGGCTCGATGGGGTCGGTGGTCGGCGAACGCTTCGTGCGCGGAGTGCAGACCGCTATCGAGCAGAAAGTGCCGTTCATCTGTTTCACCGCCACCGGCGGGGCGCGCATGCAGGAAGGTCTGCTCAGCCTGATGCAAATGGCCAAGACCAACGCCGCGCTCACCCGCCTGTCCGCCGCGGGGCTGCCGTTCATTAGCGTGCTGACCGACCCGACCATGGGCGGGGTGTCGGCCAGTTTTGCTTTCATCGGCGATGTGGTGTTGGCCGAACCCAAGGCGCTGATCGGTTTTGCCGGCCCGCGGGTGATCGAGAACACCGTGCGCGAAAAGTTGCCCGAGGGTTTCCAGCGCGCTGAGTTTTTGCTGCAAAAGGGCGCGATCGATCGTATCGTCGACCGGCGCGAACTGCGTGCCGAGCTCGCTCGGCTGCTGGCCCTGCTGTTGCGTCAGCCCGCGGACGCCATCGCGCCCTGATTCGCCTTCGCTGATTCGTCTTTCACCTGCCGCGAGCCCTGCGCGTGGCACAGGTCCTGTCGCATGCTTCCCACACCCGATACCCTGGACGGCTGGCTGGCCCATGCCGAAACCCTGCATGCCCGCGCGATCGACCTCGGGCTGCAACGGGTCCAGGCGGTGCGCGCGGCCATGGGGCTGGGCTTTTCCTGCCCGGTCATCACGGTAGCCGGCACCAACGGCAAGGGCTCGACCGTGGCCATGCTCGAGTCCATTCTGATTGCGGCTGGCTATCGGGTGGGCGCCTACACCTCGCCGCATCTGGTGCATTTCGAGGAACGCTGCCGCATCGACGGCCGCAACGTCAGCGCCCAGGCGCTGCTGCCGCATTTCGCCGCGGTTGAACGGGCCCGGCATGCCGCGGGGCAGGAGGGGGCTGCAGTCAGCCTGAGCTATTTCGAGTTCACCACCCTGGCCATCCTGTCGCTGCTGGCCGCGCAGCGTCTGGACGCGGTGATCCTGGAAGTCGGTCTGGGCGGCAGGCTCGACGCGGTCAACGTCATCGACACCGATTGCGCCATTCTCACCAGCATCGACCTGGACCACATGGAATTTCTCGGGCCCGACCGCGAGTCGATTGGTCGCGAGAAGGCTGGCATTCTGCGTCCCGGCAAGCCGGCGATCGTCAGCGATGCGCAGGCGCCGCAGTCGGTGCGCGACCATGCGCAGGCCATCGGCGCCGATCTGTGGCTGGCCGGGCGCGATTTCCACTACACCCACCTGCCGCAGCAGTGGAGCTGGCAGGGCCGGGCGCAGCGGCGGCATAGCCTGGCGTTTCCGGCGCTGCGCGGGGCCAATCAACTGCTCAACGCCAGCGGCGTGCTCGCCGCGCTGGAGGCGCTGCAAGCCGTGCTGCCGGTGGCGGCGCAGGCGGTGCGCGAGGGGTTTGCGCGCGCCGAGATCCCGGGGAGGTTCCAGGTGCTGGCGGGGCAGCCGACGGTCGTGCTCGATGTCGGCCACAACCCGCATGCCATTGCCGTTCTGGCCGAAAACCTCGACAGCATGGGGTATTTTCCGTTTACCCACGCGGTTTTCGGTGCCATGGGCGACAAAGACATCGCCGGCATGCTGCGCCGTGTGCTGCCGCTGATCGACGTTTGGCATCTGTGCGATCTGCCCACCCCGCGGGCGGCCAAGGCACAGCAGATCGCCGCGCAACTGCAGTCGCTGCAGCCGCAGGCCCGTGTGCATCTGCATGCCGACCCGATGCAGGCGCTGTACGCTGCGGCTGCGGGGGCGGACCTGGCCGATAGAATCGTGGTGTTTGGCTCCTTCTACACCGTCGGCGGTGTGCTGCAGCAGGGGCTACCTCGCTTACATGGCAAGCATCTGAACCCTTCCCCGCAATGACCTTTGGCGCACCCCGCAACTCTGCCCGTCGCGGCAGCCGCACCGACGGCTCGGACACCCAGAGCCAGGACAGTCTGCGCGCGCGGGCGCGCCGCCGGCTGATCGGTGCGGTGGCGCTGGTGTTGCTGGGGGTGATCGTGTTTCCGCTGGTGTTCGATTCCAAGCCCAAGCCGGTGCCGTCGAACATCGCTCTGGACATTCCGGCGCAGAACAAGGTGCCGGCGCTGTCGGTGCCGGCTTCCGCGCCGATGCTGGCCGCTGCCTCGGCGGTTGCGGTGCCGCCACCCGAGCACGCATCCGTGGTCAGGCCGGCCAGCAATCCAGCGCCTGCGACAACCCCGGCGGCGTCCGCCGCGCCGCAGGTCGCCGCGTCCCAGGCTGCACCGGCTGCCGCACCGCCTGCGGCCAAACCTGCGGTCAAGCCCGAGGCGCCGCAACCAGCGGCCAAACCCGCGGTGACGTCCAAACAGCCCGCCGCGCCCACGCAATCCCGGGAGATCGCCAGTGCACGCCAGGCGCTCGCGGCGCTGGAGGGCAAGCCGGCCGATCAGATCACGTTGGCGCAGGTCGAGGCGGCGCTGGCGCACAAGGTGCAGGCTGCGCAGCATGACGCGGCGCCGTCCAACGCACGGTATGTGGTGCAGGCCGGGGCGTATGCCGATGCGCATGCCGCGCAGGCGGTGCGCAACAAGATCGAGGCGGCCGGGCTGAAGACCTATACCCAGGTGGTCGATACACCGCAGGGCAAGCGGGTGCGGGTGCGGGTCGGCCCGTTTGCCTCGCGTGAGGAGGCCGAGCGCGCCCTGCGCAAGCTCCAGGGGCTCGGCCTTGGCGGCGCGGTGCTGACATTGTGAGCCCGCTGGATTGGTTTTTGCTCGTGGTGGTGAGCTTGAGCGTGCTGGTCAGCCTGTTGCGCGGCGCGGTGTACGAAATCGTCACGTTACTCGGCTGGATCGGCGGGGTCTGGTTCGCGGCGCATTTCGCGCCCGCGGTGGGCGCCAGGTATCTGCTGGCGATCGACAACGCCGAGATGCGGCTTCTCGCCGCCTATGCGATGTGTTTCATCGTCGTGGTGCTGGGGGCGGGCATTCTGGCGTCGATGCTGCGGCTGGTGCTGCGCGCTACAGGGCTGGGTGTGTTCGACCGCAGTATGGGTGCGCTCATCGGACTGGTCAAGGGCGTGGCGCTATCGCTGCTGCTGGTGGCGTTGGCAGCCCAGACCGCACTGGCGCAGAGTGCGATGTGGAAGAACGCCGTGCTCATTCCCCCGGCACAGTCTCTGTTGCTGGTGCTGCGTCCCTGGCTGCCGGTTGCGCTGGTGGGCCATCTGACGCAGCGCTGAATCTCGGCCGGTTTTCCTTTCCTGAAAGATCACTCCATGTGCGGCATCGTCGGCGTCATCTCCCAGCAACCCGTCAACCAGCTGCTGTATGACGCACTGCTGCTGCTGCAGCACCGCGGGCAGGATGCCGCGGGCATCGTCACCGGCGCGGGCAACAAGCTCTACATGCACAAGGCGCGCGGCATGGTGCGCGATGTGTTTCGCACTCGCAACATGCGCTCGCTGCCGGGCCATTACGGCATCGGCCAGGTGCGCTATCCCACAGCGGGCAACGCCGATAGCGAGGAGGAGGCGCAACCGTTTTATGTCAACGCGCCGTTCGGCATCGCGCTGGCGCACAACGGCAATCTGATCAACGCGGTGGCGCTCAAGCGTGAGCTGTTCACGGTCGATCATCGCCACATCAACACCGAGTCGGACACCGAGGTGCTGATCAACGTGCTGGCGCACGAGCTCGAACAGCGCACGCACGGCCTGCCGCTGTCGGTGACCGATCTCTTTGCCGCGGTGCGCGCGGTGCATCAGCGCTTGCGCGGCTCGTATGCCGTGGTCGCGCTGATCGCCGGACATGGGATGCTGGCGTTTCGCGATCCTTACGGCATCCGCCCGCTGTGCTTTGGCCGCTCGGCCGACGGCAGCGAGATCATGGTGGCGAGCGAATCGGTGGCACTCGAAGGCACGGGCTTTCGCTTCGAGCGCGACATCGCCCCGGGCGAGGCGATTTTCATCGATCTGCAGGGGCGCCTGCAGTCCGAGCAGTGCGCGGCGGTGCAACAGCTCAATCCCTGCATTTTCGAATTCGTCTATCTGGCCCGCCCGGATTCGGTGCTCGACGGTGTGTCGGTCTACCGGGCGCGGCTGCGCATGGGCGAAACGCTCGCGCAGCGCGTGATCTCTGTCTTGCCGCCCAGCGAGATCGATGTGGTCATCCCCATTCCCGAATCGAGCCGCCCGTCGGCGATGCAACTGGCGCACAAGATCGGGCGCCCCTACCGCGAAGGGTTCGTCAAGAACCGCTATGTGGGCCGCACCTTCATCATGCCGGGGCAGGCCGTGCGCAAGAAATCGGTGCGGCAAAAACTCAATGCCATCGGTCAGGAGTTCGCCGGGCGCAATGTGCTGCTGGTCGACGATTCAATCGTGCGCGGCACCACCTCGCGCGAAATCGTGCAAATGGCACGCGAGGCCGGCGCGCGCAAGGTCTATCTGGCCTCGGCGGCGCCGCCGGTGCGCTATCCCAATATCTACGGCATCGACATGCCCACCGCGTCCGAGCTGGTCGCGCACAACCGCAGCTTGGAAGAAATCCGCCAGATCATCGGCGCTGACGTGCTGATCTACCAAGACCTCGACGCGATGAAGCGGGTGATCCGCGAGATCAACCCGGCGATCGCCGGGTTCGAGGCCTCATGCTTTGACGGCTGCTACATCGCCGGCACACTGCCGCAAGGCGAAGGCGGTCAGCCGGGCGCGAACGTGGCAGCGCCTGGCGCCGGTCAGCTGAGCCTGCAGTGCGCCGAGCAACAAGGTGAAGCGCCATGAGCGACACGCCACACCACGACCCTTCGCTGGGGCTGGATACCCTGGCCGTGCGTCAGGCGCTGCCGCGTTCGCAGTATGGCGAGCACAGCGAGGCGCTGTTTCTCACCAGCAGCTTCGTGCATCCCGATGCGGCCACCGCCGCGGCGCGCTTTGCCGGCGAGCAGGACGGCTTCGTCTATTCGCGTTTTTCCAATCCCACCGTCTCCAGCTTCGAGCAGCGGCTGGCTGCACTCGAAGGCGCCGAGGCCTGCATGGCCACCAGCAGCGGCATGGCGGCGATCCTGCTGCTGGCGATGGCCATGCTCAAGGCAGGCGACCATGTGATCTGCTCGCAGGCGGTCTTCGGCTCGACCGTCAATCTGTTCGGTCGGGAACTGGCACGCTTTGGCGTCGACACTACGTTCGTGTCGCAGACCGACCTGCGGCAATGGGCGGACGCGCTGCGGCCCAACACCCGCCTGCTGTTCGCCGAGACACCGTCTAACCCGCTGACCGAGGTGTGCGATATCGCCGCACTCGCCGATCTGGCGCACGGCGCCGGTGCCGAGCTCGTGGTCGACAACTGCTTTTGCTCGCCCGCCCTGCAGCGCCCACTTGCCCTCGGCGCCGACTGGGTGATCCACTCCGGCACCAAATACCTCGACGGGCAGGGCAGGGTGATTGCTGGTGCAGTGTGTGGCCGTGCCGTACCGATCCACGACAGGCTGCTGCCGGTGCAGCGCACGGTGGGCATGACGCTGTCGCCTTTCAACGCCTGGGTGGTGCTCAAGGGCATGGAAACCCTGGGCGTGCGCATGGCCGCGCACAGCGCGTCGGCGCTGGTGCTGGCGCAGTGGCTGCAGGCGCACCCGGCGGTGGCGCGCGTGTTCTATCCCGGACTGGCCTCGCACCCGCAGCATGCGCTGGCCATGCGCCAGCAAAAGACAGGCGGCGCGGTGCTGTCGTTCGAACTCGAGGCCGCAGACCCCGAGCAGGCGCGGGCGAGGGCGTTTCATGTGATCGACCAGACCCGCATCTGCTCCATCACTGCCAACCTTGGCGATACCAAGACCACCATCACCCACCCGGCGACCACCACCCACGGCCGCCTGCGCGAGGAGCAGCGGCAGGCTGCCGGCATCGGCCAGGGTCTGATCCGTCTGGCAGTTGGCTTGGAAGACCTGGCCGATCTGCAGCGCGATCTGGCGCGCGGCCTGGACACCCTGACCTGATCGCCTTCCCCCGGCTCGATCGATTGCCGTGCAGGCGTTTTCTCCCGACCATCCCATGTCCATCCCAACCCAACGCGTTCGCACCCGCTTTGCTCCCAGTCCGACCGGGTTCATCCACCTAGGCAACATCCGTTCCGCGCTGTACCCTTGGGCGTTTGCGCGTCATCACGGCGGCGACTTCATCCTGCGGATCGAGGACACCGACACTGAGCGTTCGTCGCAAGAGGCGGTGCAGGTCATCCTGCAGGCCATGGACTGGCTGGGGCTGGATTACGACGAGGGCCCCTACTACCAGATGCAGCGCATGCCGCGTTACCGCGAGGTGCTCGAGCAGTTGCGCCAGTCCGGCATGGTCTATCCCTGCTACATGTCCAGCGCCGAACTCGACGCCTTGCGCGAGCGCCAGATCGCCGCCAAGCAAAAGCCCCGCTATGACGGCACCTGGCGCCCGGAACCCGGCAAGATCCTGCCGCCGGTTCCCGCGGGTGTGCAACCGGTGTGGCGTTTCAAAACACCGACTACGGGCGTGGTGGCCTGGGACGACTTTGTCAAGGGCCGGGTCGAAATCCGCAATGACGAGCTCGATGATCTGGTCGTCGCCCGCTCCGACGGCACTCCGACTTACAACTTCTGCGTGGTGGTCGACGACATTGACATGGGCATCACCGACGTGATCCGCGGCGACGACCATGTCAACAACACCCCGCGGCAGCTGCACATCTTCCACGCCCTGGGCGCCACCCCGCCGCGCTATGCGCATCTGCCCACGGTGCTCAACGAAAAGGGTGAGAAGCTGTCCAAGCGCAACGGCGCCAAGAGTGTGCTGCAGTATCGGGACGAGGGGTTCTTGCCCGATGCCGTGATCAACTACCTAGCCCGCTTGGGCTGGTCGCACGGCGATGCAGAGATTTTTTCGCGCGAGCAATTCGTCGAATGGTTCGACCTCGACCACCTCGGCAGTTCCCCCGCACAGTTCGACGAGGCCAAGCTGCGCTGGCTCAATGCGCACTACATCAAGCACACCCCGCCGGAAACCCTGGCCACGCTGGTGCGCCCGTGGCTGGAAAAAGAAGGCATTTCGACCGAGTCTGCCGATCTGACCGCGGTCTGCGCGCTGCTGCACGACCGGGCGCAGACCCTGGTCGAACTGGCGCAGCAGACCATGTTGTTTTATCGCCCGACCGCGCCCGACGCTGCGGTGCTGGCGCATCATCTGGGCGAACAGGGCAGGGCGGCGGTCGCGGCGTTGCGGGCGCAGCTGGCGGCACTGCCGCACTGGTCGCGCGAAGAGATCGGCGCTGCGTTCAAGACCGTGCTCAAACAGCACGGCCTCAAAATGCCGCAGCTGGCCATGCCGGTGCGGCTGATGGTGACCGGCCGCGAACAGACCCCGGCGGTCGATGCCGTGCTCGCGCTGCTGGGCCGTGAGACTGTGCTGCAACGCATCGATGCCTATCTGTTCTGAACATACCGCCGGCGCAGACAGCATTCGAGCATACGTCCGGTTATAATTATCAGGTGTTCAACGGGGTGATTTTTCTGTGGCATGTGGTATGCGGCAGACACTTTCATCCCACAGTTCCATCAGAGGGGTAAACGTGGCAAAAGCGACAACCACAGGCAAAACCAACGGTGTTGAACTCAACGAGTCAAACTCCTTCTCCACCACAAAGCCCGCAGATCCCTGGGATCTGATGATGCGCAACGCCGAGGAAGTGGCCTCCACCTTCCGCAAGCGGCCCCAGGTCAAGGTGTCCTCACCCTGGCGCGAAGGATTCGGCAGACCGCTGTCGCAGCGCTCCCGCGAAATCTACGAGCACATCACGGCAAACAAAACCCGCCTGAAGCAGAAATAAGCCATTCTCGGCACGAAGCGCCTGCACGGTCAACTGGGCAGGCGCTTTTTCTTTTCTGTGCCACTCAGAAGTTGTGAATCGTTCTGCTGCGCGGCCCGCTGGCCGTAAAGCGCGGTGTTCGGGTCTGGCCGATCTGATTGATTTGTCTGGGTCCTGCGCGCTGTGCGCATGAGCAGCAGGCCGCTCGCAACGACATCTTCACAACTTCTCAGCGCCGTGTGGCCGCCTCGCGCGCCAGGGTCAGTGCGCACTCCGGCACCAGCGCGGGTCCGCGGTAGATCAGACCGGTGTAGAGCTGCACCAGATCGGCACCGGCCCGCAGCTTTTCCACCGCATCCTCCCCGTGCAGGATGCCACCCACGCCGATGATCGGGAAGTCGCGTCCCAGGCGCTGACGCAAGCGCGCGATCACCCGGGTGGATGCCGCGCGCAGTGGCACGCCGCTCAGCCCGCCGGCTTCGTATGCATGCGGCAGGCCGGCCACTGCCTCGCGCGCCACCGTGGTGTTGGTGGCGATGACACCGTCAAGCCCATGTTCCAGTAGCTGCGCGGCGATCAGGTCGATGTCAGGTTCTTCCAGGTCGGGCGCGATTTTCAGCAGCATTGGCACCTGTCGACCGTGTTGCTGCGCCAATTGCTCGCGCGTGGCCACCAGCCCGCGCAGCAGGGCGTGCAGCGCGTCGTCCTGCTGCAGTTGCCGCAGGTTCTTGGTGTTGGGCGAGGAGATGTTGATGCTGACATAGTCGGCCTCGGCATAGACCGCCTGCAGACCGAGGCGATAGTCGTCCAGCGCCTGCTCGACCGGGGTGCTGGCGTTCTTGCCGATGTTCAGCCCGATCGGCACGGGCCGTTGGCTGCGGCGCACGTTGCGCAGAAAGGCCTCCAGTCCGGCGTTGTTGAAGCCCATGCGATTGATCAGTGCCTGCGCCTGTGGCAGACGGAACATGCGTGGCGTCGGGTTGCCTGGCTGCGCGCGGGGGGTGACCGTGCCGACCTCGATGAAGCCAAATCCCATCGCCGCCAGTGCGTCGATGGCCTCGCCGTTCTTGTCCAGACCGGCGGCCAATCCGACCCGGTTGGCAAAGCGTAGCCCGAACAGTTCCACCGGGTCGCTGACCGGGGCATGGGCGTAGAGGATCGACAGTCCGGCAGAATGTGCCAGCCGGATGCCGTGCAGCGTGAGGCGATGCGCCCATTCTGGGTTGAGGCGGAACAAAATCGGGCGAATCAGCGAATAGGGCAGGGGCATGAGCGCAGCGCGTGCCGCTGCACGGGTGCGCGCGGCGATAATGAAGCCTCACATTTTTTGCGAAGATCCGAAATGACGCAAGACGAACTCAAACAGCAGGTCGCGGCCGCCGCACTGGCCCTGGTGCCGCGTGGCGAAATCATTGGCGTGGGCACTGGCTCGACGGTGAACTTTTTTATCGATGCGCTCGCTGGCATCAAGGATCAGATCGCGGGCGCGGTGTCGAGCTCGGAACGGTCCACCGAGCGGTTGCGCGCCCAAGGCATCCCGGTGGTCGATCTCAATGCGGTCAAGCAACTGCCAGTGTATGTGGATGGCGCGGACGAGATCGACCCATCTGGCGCCATGATCAAGGGCGGCGGTGGAGCGCTCACCCGCGAGAAGATCATCGCTGAAGCCGCCGATCGCTTCATCTGCATCGTCGACCAGAGTAAGCTGGTGCCGGTGCTGGGCAAGTTTCCCCTGCCTGTCGAGGTGGTGCCGATGGCGCGTGAACTGGTGGCGCGGCGCCTGCGCGCCCTTGGCGGCGATCCACGCGAGCGCAGCGGCTACATCACCGACAACGGCAATCTGATCCTGGATGTGCACGGTCTGCAGATCACGCAGCCGAGGGAGTTCGAGACTCGGGTCAACCAGATCCCGGGCGTGGTCACCGTCGGGTTGTTTGCCCTGCGCGGTGCGGATGTCGCGCTGGTTGGCACACCGGGCGGCGTCGAGCGGCGCGACTTTGTCTGACCGCAGACATCAGAAGCGAAACCCCTTTGGCGCGTTCGGATTGGGTGGCGGCGACACGGACAGCGCACCTGCGCTGCTGGCAGTATTTGGCATGGCGCTCTTTCCCGCCGCAGCAGGGGCGGGTGGCACCAGTTCCGTGGCCATGGGGCGCACATAGCTGCGCGGCAGCACATTGGTTTTGGGATAGCCTGCGGCGTCCAGTGCCGTGCCCCAACTGCTCGCGCTGAAGCCGGGGGGCAGCCGGGTGTCGCCGACTGCCAGCAACGGCAGGCGGTCACTGCCCTGGGACAGCGCTTTGTATGCCTTGATGTCGGCGTTGCTCGTGATTATTTTTTCGGTGAACGGGATGCCGCGCTGCTGCAGGAAGTCGCGGGCCGCGTCGCAGGCATCGCATTGCGGCGTGGTGTAGAGCGTCACGGGATATTTGCGTGCGGCCTCGCGCAGTGCGGGCGGGAAGTCCGCATCTGCAGTTTGCGGCGCGGTGGACTTGCCGGTGCCGAGCGACTGCACGGTCTTGCCTTGCGGGCTGCTCGGCGGAAGGTCGCTGAAGGTCACCGAGCCATCGGGGCCAATGATTTTGTAAATGGCCCAGGCTGGGCCTGCCGACCACAGGCCCAGCCCGATCGCGGCAGACAAGACAAAGGCGCGGCGTTGGAGACGTTTCATCGGAATGCGCTGCAAGTGAACTCGAGGTGGCAAGTGTGCCATGACCGCCCGCGTTTCGGGGGGCGCCGAGCGGTGTTTTTGCCACAGCGCGGGAGGAGGCATGCGGTCAGACGTTCGCGGTCATGCCGCCGTGGCGAAGCAGGGCGTCGATGCGCGGTTCGCGGCCACGGAAGGCCTTGAACGCATCGATCGCATCGCGGCTGCCGCCTACGGCGAGGATGGACTGCCAGTAGCTCTGGCCCACCGCGGGGTTCAGCGGCCCCTCTTGCTCGAAGCGCTCGTAGGCGTCGGCCGACAGCACCTCGGCCCATTTGTAGCTGTAGTAGCCCGCGGCATAGCCGCCGGCGAAGACGTGCGAGAAGCTACAGACGAAGCGGTTGTAGGGCGGTGGCTGTACCACAGCGATCTCACGCCGGTTGTCCTCGACCAGCGCCTCGATCGCCTCTGGGGTGAAGGTGGTGAGATCGTGGTGCAGCCGCATGTCGAGCAGCGCAAACTCGACCTGCCGCAGAGTCTGCATGCCGGACTGGAAATTCTTGGCCGCGCGCATTTTGTCGAATAGCTCGCGCGGCATCGGCTCGCCGGTGTCCACATGCCGGGTGAGAAAACGCAGCACGTCCCATTCCCAGCAGAAGTTTTCCATCAGCTGGCTGGGCAGCTCGACCGCGTCCCATTCGACCCCCGAAATGCCCGACACCGCGATGTCGTCCACCTGTGTGAGCATGTGGTGCAGGCCGTGACCGAACTCGTGGAACAGGGTCTGCACATCGTCGTGGGTGAGCAGCGCCGGCTTGCCGCCGACCGGCGACGGGAAGTTGCAGGTCAGGGTGGCCACCGGGGTCTGCAGCGTGCCGTCGGCGCGCCGCCAGCGCGAGCGCACATGATCCATCCACGCGCCGGAGCGCTTGCCTTCGCGGGCGTAGAGATCGAGGTAGAACAGGCCGACGGTCTGGCCGCCGGCATCGTCGATGCGGTAGAGCGCGACATCCGGATGCCAGGCGCGGATGTCGCCGTCCACCTTGTGCAGCCGCAGGCCGAACAGGGTTTCGACCACCCGGAACAGCCCGGCGATGACCGTGGGCAGGGTGAAATACTGTCGCACCTCCTGTTCGGACAGTGCGTAGCGGGACTGCCGCAGCTTTTCCGAGGCCCAGGGTAGATCCCAGGCCTCGAGATGGGTCAGGCCGAGCTGCTCGCGGGCGAAGCTGCGCAATGTGTCGAGATCGCGCTGCGCAAAGGGCCGGGCGCGGGCAGCCAGATCGCGCAGAAAATCCATGACCTGCTGCGGGCTGTCGGCCATCTTGGGCACCAGCGAGACTTCGGCGTAGTTGGCATAGCCCAGCAGCCGCGCTTCCTCGGCGCGCAGCGCCAGGATTTCGGCCATGATGGCGGAATTATCGAAGCGCGCATCGCCCAGTTCGCTGGCGCGGGTGACATAGGCGCGGTACAGGCGTTCGCGCAGCGGGCGATGGTCACCGTGCTGCATCACCGGCAGGTAAGACGGGGCATGTAGGGTGAACTTGTAGCCCGCGCGGCCGTCGCGCTGCGCGGCTTCGCGTGCGGCCTGCAGGACGTCGGCTGGAATGCCGGCGACCTCGTCGTCTGCGACATACTCGGCATGCGCAGCGGTGGCGTCGAGCACGTGCTCAGAAAAGGTCTGGTTGAGCGCGGCCAGTCGCTCCTGGATTTCGGCATAGCGGGTGCGCGCCGCGCCCTGCAGCAGGGCACCGCCAAGGCGGAAATCGCGCAGGGCATGGCGGATGATGCGCTGGCGCGTCGGGCTGAGGGCGGCGAAGTCGGCCCTTTGCTCCAGCGCCTGATACTGGCGCAACAGGCCCTCGTGCTGCCCCAGCCGGGTCCAGAATTCGGTCACACGCGGCAGCATCGCGTTGTAGGCGGCGCGCAGCTCGGGGGTGTCGGCCACCGAGTTGAGGTGACTGACCACACCCCAGGCGCGGCCGAGCTGTTCGGTGGCGCGCTCCAGCGGCTCGACCACGGTGTCCCAGCCAGGCGGAGTGTCGGGGCGGGTGACCTGATCGAGGGTTTGCTCGGCCGCAGCAATCAGCGCGTCGAGCGCGGGTGCGATGTGCGCGGGCCGGACCGCGGCGTAGTCGGGCAGGTCATCGAAATCGCACAGCGGATTGCCGGCAGGGAGTGTGGCGGTCATGGAGCGGAAGCGGGCGTGATGCGCTGTATTATGGGCTGCCGAGCGCGTGCTCGCAGGCCTGCAGGGTATTGACCAGCAGCATGGCAATGGTCATCGGGCCGACGCCGCCGGGCACCGGGGTGATCCAGCCAGCGACCTCGCTGACCGCGGCGAAGTCGACGTCGCCGCAGAGCTTGCCCTGGGCGTTGCGGTTCATACCCACATCGATGACCACCGCGCCAGGCTTGACCATGTCGGCGGTGATCAGGTTTTCCCGCCCGACGGCAGCCACCAGAATGTCTGCCTGCCGGCAGACCGTGCCGAGATCGGTGGTGCCGCTGTGCGCGATGGTCACCGTGGCATTGGCCGCCAGCAGCATCAGCGCCATCGGCTTGCCGACGATGTTCGAGCGGCCCACCACCACGGCGGACTTGCCGCGCAGGTCGTGCAAACCGACGGATTCGAGCATTTTCATGCAGCCATACGGGGTGCAGGGCCTGAAGCCGGGACGGCCGACCATCAGCGCCCCGGCGCTGGCCACATGGAATCCATCCACATCCTTCGCGGGCGAAATGGCCTCGATCACTTTGTGGGCGTCGATGTGCCTGGGCAGCGGCAGCTGGACCAGAATGCCGTGGATCGCCGGGTCGGCGTTGAGCGCGGCAATGCGCAAGAGCAGCGCCGCCTCAGGCAAGTCGGCGGGATGGTGCTCGAGTACGGAATGGATGCCTGTCTGCTCGCAGGCTTTGATCTTGTTGCGCACATAGACCTGGCTGGCCGGGTTGTCACCCACCAGGATGACCGCCAGCCCCGGCTGGCGACCAGCCTGTGTGCAGGTGCGCGCGCGCTGCGCCACCTCGGCGCGGATTTGGGCGGACAGGGCGAGACCGTCGATGCGTTGGGCTGTCATGGGGGCTTTACGTGTTGAGGATGCCGGCGCACACGCCCGCAGCGGCGCGCGGACTGTGCTCAGGCCGGGAGCGGCAGGTCACTTGGCGCCTAGCGCGATCTTGAGCAAATCGGCCACGGTGCTGACGCCGAGCTTTTCCATGATGTTGGCGCGGTGGGCTTCCACCGTCTTGATGCTGATGTTGAGGTCGTCGGCGATCTGCTTGTTCAGCCGACCGGCGACGATGCGCTCGAGGACCTGCGATTCGCGTGCGGTGAGCTTGCCTAGCAGCGCGCCGCGGCTGGCCTGCGCCTGCTGCTGCTCGGCGTCGAGTCGAGCCTTTTGCAGCATGCGGTCGACCAGATCGCGCAGCACCACTTCGTTGAAGGGCTTTTCGATGAAGTCCACGGCGCCTTTTTTCATGGTCTCCACCGCCATCGGCACATCGCCATGACCGGTGATGAATACCAGCGGCATCCTACAGCCGCGGCGCAGCAGTTCGTCCTGCAGTTCTAGACCGTTCATGCCGGGCATGCGCACATCGACGATCAGACAGGCGATCTCGCGCGGATCGAACCGCGCGAGGAAACTCTCGGCAGAGTCGAAGCAGCGCACGCGGTAGTCGTTGCCTTCGAGCAGCCACTGGAGCGAGTCGCGCACGGCTTCGTCGTCATCGACCACGTACACGGTGCCTTTGCTTGCTGTTTTCATGCGCTTGGAGTGGGTCAGAAGCGGGAGGGAAGAAAGTCCGGCTGCGCACCGTTGCCCGGCGACTGTGGCCGGGTATTGGGTGCGCCAAGCGGCAGTGTGAAGCTGAAAATGCACCCGGCAATCACCCCCTGATTGTAATAATTCTCGGCCCACAGACGACCCTGGTGGTACTCGATGATCGAGCGGCAGATGTTCAGGCCGATGCCCAGGCCCTCGGTCTTGGTGGTGTAGAAGGCTTCGAACAGACGTTCCATGACCGCGTCGTCGATGCCGGTGCCATGATCCTTGACTGAGAAGGTCACGCGCTCGGCGTCGGCCGTCACCTTGAGCTCGATGCTGCGTAGATTGCCTTGCCGCCCGGTCTTGTCCACCGACTCGGCTGCGTTGCGCAGCAGGTTGAGCAGCACTTGCTCGATCAGGATGGGGTCGGCATACAGCGGCGGAATGCCGGGCGCGACGAAGTTGAGCAGGCGTACATTGCGCCGGGTGAGCTCGATGTCGGCCAGCTCCAGAGTGTTGCGCACGATGTCCTGCACGCGGCAGGACACGCGCGCCGGTTCGCTCTTTTTGACAAAGTCACGCACCCGCTTGATGACCCCGGCGGCGCGCTGCGCCTGTCGCGCGGTTTTATCCAGCGCATCGAGCAGTTGGTGCTGCGCCATGCCGTGGGTCTTGATGCGGGCGATCATGCCCGAGATGTAGTTGCTGATCGCAGTCAGCGGCTGGTTGAGCTCGTGCGCCAGCGAAGACGCCATCTCGCCCATGGTGATCAGGCGGCTGGTGATCTGCGCCTTCTCTTCCTGCTTGCGGGCGGTTTCCTCGGCGCGTTTGCGCGGGGTGATGTCGGTGGCGATGAGCAGTTGCGCCACCCGGCCGTCCACCCACTGCATGTAGCGTTGGCGCACATCGAACCAGCGGTCGAGGGCCTCGACATAGGTTTCGTGCGCATTGGAATGGCCGTCGAGGATTTCCTCGGCCGGCAGCCCGGCGAAGGAATCGACCGTATCGGCATGATCGTCGTCGGCCACCGAGGTGAGCTGCCCGCCGTTGAGCATCAGGTGGCCATGCACCGACGCGCCGAACCATTGGCGGTAGAGCTTGTTGGCAAACAGCGGCTCTTCTGTGCCCAGCGAGATGACCGACACCGCAGCATCCAGCCCTTCGAGCACAGCGACGAAGCGCTCGTGCGAGGCGGCCAGCTCCTGGCGGATGCGCGTCGGCTCGGTGATGTCGGTGACCGACATGATCCAGCCGGTCTGCTTTTCGCGCACATCGATCAGCGGCGAGACATACACCCGCGCGTCGAATTCGCTGCCGTTCTTGCGCCGAATCTTCAGCGCAAAGCCCGAGGGCGGCGCCAGACCGTCGAGGCTTTGCTGGATTGCCAGCGCCATTTCCGCGCCCTGCTGCGACGGCCAGTACGGATAGGGCGGTTGGCTTCCGATCAGATCGGCTTCCTCGAACCCGGTCATGCGGCAGAATGACAGATTCACATACTGAATGCGTCCCTGCATGTCCACGGCCTGCATGCCGGTGGACAGCGAATTTTCGATGGCGCGGCGAAACGCGGTCTCGCGGGTCAACGCCTCCTGCGCGCTCAGGCGCTGGCGCAACTGGTTCCAGCTGGTCAGCAGCGTCCACAACGTCAGCGCCGACAGCAGGAACACGCTCCAGTACAGGCCCCGCGTGGTCCAGCTGGGGCTGCTGCGGTAGCTGCTGACCTGCAGCACCAGTCCAGGATCGAAGGGCGGCAGCGGCGCACGGTATTGCAGCGCCTTGTCGCGAATCGGTTGGCTGGAGGCACTGACCAGCAGACGGTCGGCACCGTCGAGCAGCGACACTGCATAGCTGGCGTTCAGATCCTCTGGCACAGAGTTGCGCAAAATGCCCTCGACCGAATACACCAGGCCGACCACTCCGGCGAGCTGGTCGTTGCGCACCACTGGCGTGGCGGTTTCTAGGAGCCAACCGTTGTCTGTGGTCTGGAACGGCGTGGAATACGCGGTACGCTGCGTGAGCAGGGCCTGCTGGATCAGTTGCAGGCTGCTGGCGCGCTTGAGTGTCTTGCCCACCAGCGCGCCGAGCTGCTCGGTGGACAGATTCGGACTGCCTCTCTTGAACACGACCGTGCCATCCGGGTGGGCGTAGTACACGAGCAGAATCTGCGGATAGCTGCGCAGCAGCCGCATCGCCTGCACATCGAAGGGCCCGGCGCGGTCTTCGTGCAGCGACAGATTGTTGGCGATGGCCTGCACCCGGTCCTGCGCCAGGGTCAGGTCTAGGCTGATGCGCTGTTGCGCCCATTCGCTGTCGCGCTGCAGGTTGTCTTTGTCGCGCTGCAGATCGGCCTGCTGCGAGTAGCGCACCAACGCGGCCATCGCCGCCAGAAATAGCACGAACACCACCAGCGGCAGCACAAGCAGCACACGGTCGGACTGCATGCGCCGCAGCAGCGCGCGGGTGCGCAGCAGGCCCAGGCGTTGCGTCCAGTTGCGGCGCCTCAGGATGGCGATGGGCTTGGAAGGTTTCACGGCGTGAGTCTAGGGCCTGTTCTCGCGACTGATGCCCCCGCGTGAACAGGCCCTAGAGTGTCCAGAGAGTCCGTCGGGTGCAACCGCGGCTTGCTGCACTGCAGGTGCACTGCAGCGTCTTTGCGCAGGCGCAGTTCACGCGTCGAATCCAGGGGATCGATCGAATAAACAATGATTTTATTTCATATTACGAAATTGTTTCTTGTGATTTGAAAATGAGTTTGCAATACTGCAGACCATCACATGAGGAGAATCAGCATGGCCGCCTTACCCGAGATGCAACCGTCGTCCTTGAATGCCACCCCGGGCGATGACGATCCGCAGGAAACCCGCGAATGGCTGGATGCGCTGCAAGCGCTGATTGACTCGGAGGGGCCGCAGCGCGCGCATTTCGTGCTCGAGTCGCTGATCTCGCAGGCGCGGCAAAGCGGGGTGGACATGCCGTTTTCCGCCAACACCGCCTATGTCAACACCATTGCACCCGACGAGGAGGCGCGCAGTCCCGGTAATCTGGAGATCGAGGAGCGGCTGCGTGCCTACATGCGCTGGAACGCCATGGCCATGGTGGTGCGGGCCAACCGGCTGCACCCTGCAGATGGCGGCGACCTCGGTGGGCATATGGCCTCGTTCGCCTCGCTGGCCACCATGTACGGCACCGGGTTCAACCATTTCTGGCATGCGCCCACGGCCGATCATGGCGGCGATCTGATCTATTTCCAAGGCCACAGCTCGCCCGGCATCTACGCCCGGGCCTACATGGAGGGGAGGCTCACCGAGGAGCAGCTGGCGCATTTTCGACGGGAGGTCGGTGGCAAGGGACTATCGAGCTATCCGCATCCCAAGCTGATGCCCGACTTCTGGCAGTTTTCCACCGTCAGCATGGGCCTGGGGCCGATCATGGCGATCTATCAGGCGCGCTTTCTTAAATACCTGCACGCTCGCGGCATTGCCGATACTTCCAAACGCAAGGTCTGGGTGTTCTGCGGCGACGGCGAAATGGACGAGCCCGAGTCGCTCGGCGCCATCGGTCTGGCCGCACGCGAAAAGCTCGACAACCTGATTTTCGTCGTCAACTGCAATTTGCAGCGCTTGGACGGCCCGGTGCGCGGCAACGGCAAGATCATCCAGGAGCTCGAGGCCGAGTTCCGCGGCTCGGGCTGGAACGTGATCAAGCTGATCTGGGGCTCGTACTGGGACCCGCTGCTGGCGCGCGACAAGGACGGCATCCTGCGTCAGGTGATGATGGATGTGCTCGACGGTGACTATCAGGCGATGAAGGCCAACGACGGCGCGTTCGTGCGCAAGCACTTCTTCGGCCGCGACCCGCGTCTGCTTAAGATGGTCGAGCACATGAGCGACGAGGACATCTGGCGCCTGAACCGCGGCGGTCACGATCCGCAGAAGGTCTACGCTGCATTCCACGCCGCGGCCAACCATCAGGGCGGCCCCACGGTGCTGCTGGTCAAGACCATCAAGGGCTACGGCATGGGTCGCGCGGCCGAGGCGCGCAATGTGGCGCACCAGGTCAAGAAGCTCACCGACGACGATATCCGCGAATTCCGCGATCGCTTCAACATTCCCATCCCCGACAGCGAGCTGCCCAAGCTGCCGTTTTTCAAGCCGGCCGACGACACGCCGGAAATGAAATACCTTCTCGAGCGGCGCAAGGCGCTGGGCGGCTTTCTGCCGCAGCGGCGGCAAAAGGCCGATGAACATCTGCCGGTGCCCGACCTGAAGGAGATTTTCCAGCCCATGCTGGAGGCGACCGCCGAGGGCCGCGAAATCTCCACCACACAGGCGTATGTGCGCTGTCTCAACCAGCTGCTGCGCGACAAGACGCTGGGGCCCCGTGTCGTGCCCATCCTCGTGGATGAAACCCGCACCTTCGGCATGGAAGGGCTGTATCGCCAGATCGGCATCTACGCGCCCGAAGGGCAGAAGTACACGCCGGTGGACCGCGGCGAGGTCATGTACTACCGCGAGGACAAGCAGGGCCAGATCCTGCAGGAAGGCATCAACGAGGCCGGCGGCATGTCATCATGGATCGCTGCGGCCACCAGCTATTCGCACAGCAACCGCATCACCATTCCGTTCTACATTTTCTATTCGATGTTCGGCTTCCAGCGCATTGGCGACCTGATCTGGGCCGCCGGTGACATGCTGGCGCGCGGCTTTCTGCTGGGCGGCACCTCGGGGCGCACCACGCTCAACGGCGAAGGTCTGCAGCACGAGGATGGTCACAGCCAGGTCATCGCCTCGACCGTGCCCAACTGCATCAGCTACGACCCGACCTTCGCGCACGAGGTCGCGGTCATCCTGCACGCCGGTCTGAAGCGCATGGTGGAGAATCAGGAAGACGTGTTCTATTATCTCACCCTGCTCAACGAGAACTACGCCCAACCCGGCCTGCAACAAGGCACAGAGGAGCAGATCCTCAAGGGCATGTATTTGTGCAAGCCGGGCAAGACCCGAGTCAAGACCAGGGTGCAACTGCTCGGTTCCGGCGCGATCCTGCGCGAGAGTCTGGCCGCGCAGACCCTGCTGGAAAAAGACTGGGGTGTGGCGGCCGATGTGTGGAGCTGCCCGAGCTTCAACGAGCTGGCGCGCGACGGCATGGCCACCGAACGCTGGAATCTTCTGCACCCGGGCGAGACGCCGCGCGTGCCCTTCGTCACCCAGCAACTGGCCGCGCATGCGGGCCCGGTGGTGGCCAGCACCGACTATGTGCGGCTGTTCGCCGAACAGATCCGCCCCTACCTGCCCAAGGGCCGCAGCTACCGCGTGCTCGGCACCGACGGTTTCGGCCGCTCCGACACCCGCACCGAACTGCGCCGCCATTTCGAAGTCGACCGGCACTACATCACCCTGGCTGCGCTGCGCGGGCTGGTCGACGAAGGCACGCTGCCCGCGGCCAAGCTGAACGAGGCCATCGCCAAGTACGGCATCGACACCGAGAAGGTGTTTTCGCTCTACGTCTGAGCGCAGCCCCACACATCACACAGGAGACGCACACATGGCGGTGGTTGAGGTCAAGGTTCCCGACATTGGGGATTTCAAGGATGTGGAAGTCATCGAGGTGCTGGTCAAGCCGGGTGATACGGTGGTGGTGGATCAGTCGCTGGTGACGGTGGAGAGTGACAAGGCCAGCATGGAGATTCCCAGCAGTGCGGCCGGGGTGGTCAAGGCGTTGCGGGTGAAGCTGGGCGACAAGGTCAGCGAGGGCAGCGTGCTGCTCGAACTCGACACCGCCGACGCCGCGCCTGCGCAGCCTGCGGCCCAAGAGGCTGCCGCGAGCGTCCCACCACAGCAGCCACAGCCGTTGCAGCAGACCAGCTCCGCGGCTGAGGAGGCGCCGGCTGCAGCACCCGTTGCCATTCCCCCGGCGGCGGTCGGCGTGGGCTTTGCTTCCGAGCCACGCCATCACACCCCGCCAACAGCGGCGCTGCCCACGCCCGCACCAAGCGCACCGCCAGCGCAGTTGCCACATGCCTCGCCCAGCGTGCGCAAGCTGGCGCGCGAACTCGGTGTGCCGCTGGCGGAAGTCAAGGGCAGTGGTCCGAAAGGTCGCATTACCGCCGAGGATGTGCAGGCTTTCGTCAAGGCGGTCATGGCGGGTCAGGCCGTCACCCAGGCCGCTGCGGCAGTCGGTGTCGGTGCAGGCAAGGGCGGCGGGGGCCTGGGCGGGCTCAACCTGCTACCCTGGCCCAAGGTGGACTTCGCCAAGTTCGGCCCGGTGCGCACTGAGCCGCTGTCGCGCATCAAAAAGCTCTCGGGGCCGAATCTGGCGCGCAACTGGTCGATGATCCCGCATGTCACCCAGTTCGACGAGGCCGATGTCACCGAACTCGAAGCCTTCCGCAAGGAGAGCAACGAACGGCTGGCCAAGCAGGGTGTGAAGCTCACCATGCTGGCCTTTGTGATGAAGGCCTGCGTTGCCGCGCTCAAGGCCATGCCGGCGTTCAACAGCTCGCTCGACGAGACCGGCGAGAACCTGATCCTCAAGGACTACATCCACCTCGGCTTTGCCGCCGACACGCCGCAGGGCCTGGTGGTGCCGGTGCTCAAGGATGTGGACAAGAAGGGCCTGGCGCAGATCGCCCGGGAAATGGGCGAACTCGCCGCCACCGCGCGCGAAGGCAAGCTCAAGCCCTCCGACATGCAGGGCGCCACGTTCACTATTTCCAGCTTAGGTGGCGTGGGCGGCACGGCGTTCACGCCCATCATCAACGCGCCGGAGGTAGCCATCCTCGGGCTGTCCAAGACGCAGATCAAGCCGGTGTGGGACGGCACCGCGTTCCAGCCGCGGCTGATGCTGCCGCTGTCGCTGTCGTACGACCACCGGGTGATCGACGGCGCAATGGCCGCGCGCTTCACTACCTTGTTGACCGAGCTGCTCGCCGATCTGCGGCGTGTGCTGATCTAAGCGGGAGCAGGGCATGGCAACGATCGAGGTCAAGGCTCCCGACATTGGGGATTTCAAGGATGTGGAAGTCATCGAGGTGCTGGTCAAGCCGGGTGATACGGTGGTGGTGGATCAGTCGCTGGTGACGGTGGAGAGTGACAAGGCCAGCATGGAGATTCCCAGCAGTGCGGCCGGGGTGGTCAAGGCGTTGCGGGTGAAGCTGGGCGACAAGGTCAGCGAGGGCAGCGTGCTGCTCGAACTCGACACCGCCGACGTGCCGCAAGCCACGCCCACGACAGCGCCGCAGGCGGACGGCAAGCCGGCGCCAGCCGTACCGCAGGCTGCGACACAGGCACTCGCACCGGCGACTGCGTTTCCCGGCAAGGTCGATACGGAATGCGATCTGCTGGTGCTCGGCGCCGGCCCCGGCGGCTATTCCGCCGCGTTCCGCGCTGCGGATCTGGGACTGAAGGTCGTGCTGGTCGAGCGTTATGCACAACTTGGCGGGGTGTGTCTGAACGTGGGCTGCATTCCGAGCAAGGCGCTGCTGCATGTGGCTGCGGTCATCGACGAAGCCGCGCACTTTGCCGATCTCGGCGTGCACTTTGCCGTCCCGACCGTGGACCGCGACAAGCTTGCTGCGCACAAGGCCAAGGTCGTGGGCAAGCTCACTGGCGGGCTGGCCGCAATGGCCAAGATGCGCAAGGTGTTGGTGCTGCGCGGTTACGGCAGCTTCCTCGACGCGCATCATGTGCAGGTCGAGCTGACCGAGGGCGAGGGCCAGACCAAGACCGGCGCGACGCAGACCGTGCGTTTTGCCCGCGCCATCATCGCGGTGGGCAGTCAAGCGGTGCGCCTGCCCTTTTTGCCGGATGATCCGCGCATCGTCGATTCCACCGGCGCGCTGGCGCTGCAGCATGCGCCGAAGCGCATGCTCATCATCGGCGGCGGCATCATTGGTCTGGAAATGGGCACGGTGTATTCCACCCTGGGTGCCCGGCTGGACGTGGTGGAGATGCAGGACGGTCTGATGCCAGGTGCCGACCGCGATCTGGTCAAGGTCTGGCAGAAAATGAATGCCAAGCGCTTCGACCGGGTGATGCTGGGGACCAAGACCGTGGCCGCGCAGGCCCGGGACGACGGCATCTGGGTGCGTTTCGAGGGTGAGGGAGCCCCACCGGAGCCGCAGCGCTACGACCTGGTGCTGCAGGCCGTGGGCCGCGCGCCCAACGGCGGCAAGATCGCCGCCGACAAAGCCGGGGTGGCCGTGGATGCCCGCGGTTTCATCGCGGTGGACGCGCAGCAGCGCACTAATGTGCCGCATATCTTTGCGATCGGCGACATCGTCGGCCAGCCGATGCTGGCGCACAAGGCAGTGCACGAAGGCCATGTGGCCGCCGAGGTGTGCGCGGGCGAACTCAAGGGTGATGTCGTGCTGGCCAGGGCCGCGTTCGATGCGCGAGTGATTCCCAGCGTGGCCTACACTGACCCCGAAATCGCCTGGGTCGGTTTGACCGAAGACGTCGCGAAGGTGCAGGGCATTACGGTGACCAAGGGGCTGTTTCCGTGGAGCGCATCGGGCCGGGCGATTGCAAACGGACGCGACGAGGGCTTCACCAAGCTACTGTTCGACAAGACCACACACCGCATCGTCGGCGGCGGCATCGTCGGCACGCACGCAGGCGACTTGATCGGCGAGATCGCGCTGGCCATCGAAATGGGCGCCGACGTGGTGGACATCGGGCGCACCATCCATCCACATCCGACCCTGGGTGAGTCGATCGGGCTGGCGGCGGAGGTGGCCGAAGGCAGCTGCACCGACCTGCCGCCAGCGCGGCGCTGACGCGGCGCTTGGACGGCCAAGCCTATTGGCCGTCCAAGCTGCTGCCAGTGCCCTGTTGCTGTGGGTCGTCCTGCGCCACCTCGGTGTGTTGGCCGGTCAGAATGCGGCGAGCGCCATCAAAACGCTTGGCCCAGTACGGCGCGTCCAGGCTTTCGATGCGTACGGTCTGTCCGGGGCGCGGTGAGTGGATGAACTGGCCGTTGCCAATGTAGATGCCCACATGCGAAAACGCCCGGCGCAGGGTGTTGAAAAACACCAGATCGCCGGGCTTGAGCTGGCTCTCGGAAATTTTCTCGCCTTCGCGCGCCTGCTGCGCCGCACTGTGCGGCAACACCGTGCCCAAGGTCTCTTGATAAACGTAGCGCACGAAACCCGAGCAATCGAAACCGCTGCGCGCCGAATCGCCGCCGTAGTGATACTGCACCCCGAGAAAGCTCAGCGCATTGACCACCAGGTCGGATGCGCGGGTCGACACCTGCTGGACGAAGCCGTTGTTGGTCAGCCATTGCTTCAGTGAGGCATCGTCGCGCTGCGCATTCTTGACCTCACGCACCGCATTGGCCGAGGGCTGGGGCGGATCGATTTTCGGCAGCATCCCCGGGTCGGCCCAAGCCGGCGCGCTGCACAGCAGACAGCACGCGAAAACGATGGGCGGGAACAAGGGCTTGACACGCATAAGCGCAGCAATTTAGGTAAATTGCCCCTTGGTGTCAACGATTGTGCGGCGCAAAATAAAAATCAACGATCTTGCGGAGGCGACTGTATGTTCACGGCGTGGCGACTCGATCAGACCGATCAGGGATTTCGTGCAGCACTTACTACGCTCGACGATAGCGAACTACCCGAGGGCAATGTGACCGTGGCGGTGGACTATTCCACCATCAACTACAAGGACGCGCTGGCGCTCACGCACCGCAGCCCGGTGGTGCGACGCTGGCCGATGGTGCCGGGCATCGACGGCGCCGGCACAGTGCTGGAGAGCACTCATCCCGATTGGCGGCCGGGCGACCGCTGGCTGCTCAACGGCTGGGGCGTGGGCGAGACGCATTGGGGCTGCCTGAGCCAGCGCGCGCGTCTAAACGGCGATTGGCTCATTCCCCTACCCAAGGGATTCACTGCGCGTCAGGCCATGGCGCTGGGCACTGCAGGCTATACCGCCGCGCTGTGCGTGCTGGCGCTGCAGCAGCATGGCGTCCACCCGGGGCAAGGTGAGGTGCTGGTGACCGGTGCCAGCGGCGGCGTGGGCAGTGTGGCCGTGGCGCTGCTGGCCAGGCTGGGCTGGACCGTGGTGGCCTCCACCGGCAAGCTGCACGAGCAAGCCTACTTGCGCGAACTCGGTGCTGCGGAAATCATTGACCGCAACACTCTGTCGACCCCGGGCAAACCGCTGCAGAAAGAGCGCTGGGCGGCGGTGGTAGATACGGTGGGCAGCCATACCCTGGTCGATGCCTGCGCGCAGACACGCTGGGGCGGTGTGGTCGCCGCCTGCGGTCTGGCCGGGGGCATGGATTTTCCGGGTACCGTGGCACCGTTCATCCTGCGCGGGGTGACGCTGGCGGGCATCGACAGTGTCATGCAACCCCGGCCCGCCCGCTGCAAGGCATGGCAGCTGCTGGTGGACCGCATCGACCCACAGATGCTCGATCGCATCGCCCGCGACATTCCGCTCGAACAGGCAGCCGCAGCGGCGCAGGACTTGCTGGACGGCAAGGTGCGGGGCAGATTGGTGGTCAAGGTCGGATCACACCTTGGTTGATTCGACACGCTGATGTTCGAAGGGCATCGCCAATCACCGTCCACCCTGCCTTCCCTCATACACAAAGGCTTGCCCCTTCCCCCATCCGGTGGGGGAGGATGGGAGGGGGGTCGTTCGACAGACCCCATACCCAATCAATCGGCACTGCCCATGTCAGTCAAGTGTCAGCCCCGCTTTCTAGGCTGACCCCAGAACAACACACAGGAGACAACATGATGTCCGAGACCTCCTACGCGGCGTTCTACCGCCGCAGTGTGCAATCCCCCGAGGCGTTCTGGGCCGAACAGGCGCAGGCCATCGACTGGCAGCGTCCCTGGGATCAGGTGCTCGACCGCAGCCATCCGCCGTTCGCACCGTGGTTCGTCGGCGGGATGACCAATCTGTGCCACAACGCGGTCGATCGGCACCTGCCGGATCGCGCACAACAGCCTGCGCTGGTGTATGTGTCTACCGAAACCGGGCAGGAGCGCACCTATCCCTACGCCGAGCTGCATCGCGAGGTGCAGACCATGGCCGCGAGTCTGCAAAGCCTGGGCGTGGTCAAGGGCGACCGAGTGCTGATCTACATGCCGATGATCCCCGAGGCGGTATTCGCCATGCTGGCCTGCGTGCGGCTGGGCGCGGTGCAATCGGTGGTGTTCGGCGGCTTTGCCTCGGCCAGCCTGGCTGCGCGCATCGACGATGCCCGGCCGAAGGTGATCGTCAGTGTGGACGCCGGATCGCGCGGCGGCAAGATCATGCCCTACAAGCCGCTGCTCGACGAGGCGCTGCGCCTCTCTACGCATCCGGCAGCCCGGGTGGTCGTGGTCGATCGCGGTCTGGCGGATTGGTCGCGGCAGGACGGCAGAGACATTGCCTATGCCGAACTGCATGCGGCGCACGCGCAGGCGCAGGTGCCCTGCACCTGGGTCGAGGCGACGCATCCGAGCTACATCCTCTACACCTCGGGTACCACCGGCAGGCCCAAGGGCGTGCAGCGCGACACCGGTGGTTATGCCGTCGCGCTGCACCTGTCGATGCGATTGATTTTCGGCGGCAAGCCCGGTGAGACGTTTTTCTGCACCAGCGACATCGGCTGGGTTGTCGGGCACAGCTACATCGTCTACGCGCCGCTGCTCACCGGCATGACCACCATCCTGTATGAAGGCACGCCGGTCCGCCCGGACGCCGCGGTGTTCTGGCGCGTGGCCGAGCAGTACCGGGCCAATCTGATGTTTTCAGCACCAACGGCCATGCGCGTACTCAAGCGCCATGACCCGGCGCTGCTCAAGCGGCACGACCTGTCGGCCTTGCGCGCCATCTTTCTTGCAGGCGAACCGCTGGACGAGCCGACCGGCCGCTGGGTGGCCGAATCGATAGGCAAGCCGGTGATCGACAACTACTGGCAGACCGAGACCGGCTGGCCCATCCTGGCCACACCGCAAGCGTTTCCCGATGTTCCCTCGCGCCTGGGATCGCCCGGCGTTTCGATGCCTGGTTATCAGGTCTGTCTGCGCAACGAAGCCGACGGTGAGCCGGTTGCGCCGGGTGAGAAAGGCGTGGTCGCGATCGACTGGCCGCTGCCGCCGGGCTGCCTGCAGACCATCTGGGGTGATGATGACCGGTTTGTCCGTACCTACTGGAGTACATACCCCAACAAGCAGGTGTATTCCACCTTCGACTGGGGCCGGCAGGACGCCGATGGCTATATCTACATTCTGGGGCGCACCGACGATGTCATCAACGTCGCGGGACACCGGCTCGGCACCCGCGAGATCGAAGAGTGCATCAGTGCACATCCGTTGGTCGCCGAGGTTGCTGTGGTCGGGGTGCAGGATGCGCTCAAGGGCCAGGTTGCCTGGGCTTTCGTGGTGCTCCGCCCGGGACAGGACGGCACCGCCGCGGCACAGCAGGCAGCGATCGCCGCGCATGTGGACGTACAGTTGGGCGCAGTTGCCCGGCCGCAGCGCATCTGCCTGGTGTCTGCATTGCCCAAGACGCGTTCTGGCAAAATGCTGCGCAGGGCCATCCAGGCCATCTGCGAGGGGCGCGATCCCGGTGACCTCACGACCCTCGAAGACCCGCTTGCCCTCCAGCAAATTCCAGATGCCATTGCCCGCTCCTGATAGTCCATGCGCATAATTCAGCGTCTCGTCAAGAATCCGGGCGGGCGCACCGCACAGCACGGCTTGCGTCGCGTGGTGCGGTGTTGTCCCTGGTTAGGCCTGCACGCGGGTTTGGATTGCATGAACAAGTCCTAGGGAAACTCCTAGGCGCCAAGGGTGGACAAGGCTAATCTGGGCGAGAAAAATATCAGTGCTTGCTTATAAGCAAATTCACATGCTTGAGAACGAATCTCCCCCGGAACTGGTCACATCGCCTGCTGACGACCTCTCGGTCGATGTGGATCGGGTCTTTGACACCGCGGCAGAACTCTTCGGTGTACTCGCCACACCACTGCGTCTGCGGATCCTGAACTCGATCTGTACCGGGGAAAAGAGCGTCAGCGAAATCATGAGCCAGGTCGATTCGACCCAGCCCAATGTGTCCCAGCATCTCAAGGTGTTGTACCAAGCCGGCGTGGTCGCCAAGCGTCGCGTCGGCAATCAGGTTTATTACCGCGTGCAAAGCGAGAAGGCAGTGCAGTTGTGCCGCACCGTGTGTACGCAAATTGCCATCGAACTCGACGACCCCGAATCGGTATCCCAGTCGGATCGTCTGGCCCGACGTGCTTACTAAGAGCGAGAAAGAGGATGAGTGACTACACAAAAAAGCTAGGCCGGTTGCGCAAGGCACCGGAAAACTTCCTGACCGCTGAGCAAATCGCCCAGGTTCAGGCGGGGCGCCGCGATTTTTTGCGTAAGGCGTTCCTCACTGCCAGTGCCAGCATGGCTGCAGGCGGTGCTGCGAACGTCTATGCAGCGGATCGCAAGGACTGGGAGGGTGACAAGGGCAGCAAGTTCATCCTCAAGGAGCAGGAATGGCGCACCACGCTGGGTGCTCCGGTGAACGAGCCGCCCTACGGCATGCCGTCCAAGTACGAGAAAGACCTCGTGCGCCGCATCAGCCCAGGCCTGGCTGCGGTGAACCAGGCCAACGTCGCATTTGCGCCGCTGCAGGGCATGTTCGGCATCGTCACTCCGTCAGGGCTACATTTCAACCGCTCGCACCAGGGCTGGTACGACATCAACCCCGAAGACTTTCGCTTCATGGTGATGGGCGAGGGCAAGCTCATCAAGACCCCCAAGGTCTACACCGTGGGCGATATCATGCGCATGCAGCCGGTGTCGCGTTTTCATTTCATCGAATGTGGCGCCAACTCGGCGATGGAATGGGGCAACGTGGCGCTGCCGACGGTGCAATACACCCACGGCATGGTGTCATGCTCCGAGTTCACTGGCGTGCCATTGATCGACATTCTCGAAGACTGCGGTGCCGACCTGAAAGGCGTGCGCTTCATCATGGCCGAAGGTGCAGACGGCTCGACCGAGAACCGCACGATTCCGATGTCGCTGGTGCTTTCCGGCGAAGTGCTGGTGGCGTATGGCCAAAACGGTGAGATGCTTCGCCCCGAAAACGGCTATCCGCTCCGCCTGGTGGTGCCAGGTGTCGAGGGGGTTTCGAACATCAAGTACCTGCGTCGCATCAAGCTGGGTACCCAGCCGTTCGCGACCAAGGACGAGACTGTGGGTTATGTCGACCTGATGCCCGATGGTCGCCTGCGCCAATACACCTCGGTGATGGAAGTCAAGTCGGTGATCACCTCTCCCTCTGGTGGCCAGGTGTTGCTCGACAAGGGTCTGTACAACGTGACCGGTCTGGCCTGGTCAGGTCGCGGCAAAATCAAGCGTGTTGATGTTTCTTTCGACGGAGGCGTGAACTGGCAACAGGCGCGGCTGGAGGGGCCTGTCATGAGCAAGGCGTTCACGCGATTCAACATTCCTTGGGTTTGGAAAGGCCAAGTTGCCTTCCTGCAAAGTCGTGCGATCGACGAAACCGGTATGGTGCAACCTACCTACGAGGAGTTGCGTAAGGTGCGCGGCACCCGTTCCGTCTATCACAACAACGCAATCCAAACCTGGCAAGTCGAAGAAACTGGAGATGTTCGCAATGTCCAACTCGCGAATTCGTAAAGCCGCACTGGCGGCCATTCTGGGTGGGGTGTTCGCAGGTGGTGCCTCGCTGGCGCAGGCCGCCGGCCCTGCCGTCAACCCGCAAGTGCCTGCAAAGGCAGTCAAGCTCGATGCCACGCTAGGACGACCGGCAACGCCAGATGAAATCAAGGCATGGAATATCGATGTGCGCCCTGATTTCCAGGGCCTGCCGGCAGGCTCCGGCAGCGTCGCGACTGGCACCAAGCTGTGGGAAGCCAAGTGCGCCTCGTGTCATGGAGATTTTGCCGACTCCAACGCGGTCTTTCCGCCCCTCGTCGGTGCCTATCAGGCGACCAAGCAGGACATCAAGACCGGCCGTGTCGCCAAGCTAGCCGATATCAACGACGGTGCCACGACCATCGAGAAGCTGTCGACAGTCTCCACCCTGTTCGATTACATCCATCGCGCAATGCCGTGGAACGAGCCGGGCTCGCTGACGTGGGATGACACCTACGCGCTGGTGGCCTATCTGCTCAATCTGGCCAACATCGTGCCGAGTAATTTCGTGCTCACCCGAGACAATGTGCAGCAGGTGCAGGACATGCTGCCCAACCGCAACGGCATGATCTGGAACCATGGAATGTGGCCTGGCAAGGAGATTGGGAATGGGGGTATCCCGGATACCCACAATAAGGATTGCATGAAAAACTGCGCTCCAGCTCCCAAGATCACAAGCTTCATTCCTGAGTTTGCACTGAACAACAACGGCAACCTCGCCGACCAATACCGTCAGTGGGGACCGATCCGCGGCATGGTGACCGAATCTGCCGCTGAACAGGAAAAGAAGGCAAAAGAAAAGGCTGCGGCGGCCGACAACCCCGGTGCCAAGGTTGTTGCTCTTTTGAAAGACAAGTCCTGTCTGGCTTGCCACAGCCTGGGTGACACCAAGCTTGTCGGACCGGGCTACAAGGAAGTCGCTGCCAAGTATGGTGGCAAGAAAGACATGGTCGCCGAACTGACCACCCGCATCATCAAGGGCGGATCGGGTGTCTGGGGATCCGTCCCCATGCCGCCGCAAAACATTAGCGAAGCCGATGCCAAGATGATTGCGCAATGGATTGTCGACGGCGCGAAGCAGTAATACGTTACTCGGATACAGGGCTGCCCTGTTCACTTTAAGGAGAAAACAGATGAATCAAACTCGTCGCCAGATCATGCAGATCGGTGCAGGCGCGGCCGCATTGGGCGTTGCCGCATCGGCAGGTCTTGTGCCCAATGTTGCCCTGGCTGCCGATGCTCCGGGCTGGAATGCACCGCTGTTCGAAGCCAAGTCCTTCGCTGACGTGGCCAAGATCTGGGGGGGTACGCCCACCGAAAGCACCGATGTGTCGATCATCGGTCCCGACATCGCCGAAAACGGCGCGGTCGTGCCCGTGGGTGTGAAGAGCAATGCGGCCGGAACCACTGCTCTGGGCATCGTGGTCGAAAAGAACCCGACCTCGCTGGTTGGTCAGTTCAATATGACAGATGTGTCGATTCCCAATGTCGCTACCCGCATCAAGATGGCGCAAACCTCGAACGTCTACGCGGTCGCCAAGGTGGGTGACAAACTGCTCTACAGCAAGAAGGAAATCAAGGTCACGCTCGGCGGTTGCGGCGGTTGATTTTCCACGCGCTCCGTTGTTCTGTGCGCAGTTTTTGATTGATATTTTTCGTTGCTGAGTGGCAGCATTCACCCCATAAAGGAGTAACACAATGGCTTTTCCGATGCGTATGCGGGCTAACGTCGAAGGCGACGCCGTGGTTGTCCGCGTGCTGATGACGCACCCCGAAGAGACTGGTCTTCTGAAAGATAAAGAAGGCAAGATCATCCCGGCGCACTTCATCCAGTCCGTCACCTGCAAGAACAATGACAAGACCGTGCTGACCTGCGACTGGGGCACCGCCATTTCCAAGAACCCGTTCCTGGAGTTCCGCTTCAAGGGCGGCAAGAGCGGGGACAAGGTCACGGTGTCCTGGATCGACAACAAGGGCGAGACCTCGACGGCCGACACCACGGTGTCTTGATCGCGGTCCGATGGAGCAGATGAGGCTGGCCTGTCTGGGCCAGCCTCGAAAGTCAACAATCCACTTGTACTGTGAGGAGACTATGAAAAAAAGACTGGTGAATTTCGCTCTATCGACTGCGGCGGCATCTGTTGCACTTGCGCTGCCGGTTGGAGTAGGTCTGATGCCCACTATTGCGCATGCTGATTCCTATATCGACATGCTCAACCAGATGGGCGGTAATCCCGCCGAGTTCAATGTCTCCGCAGGGGAAAAGCTGTTCAAGGAAAAGCGCGGTCCCAATCACAAGAGCCTGGAAACCTGCGACTTTGGCCTTGGCCCCGGTGTGCTCAAGGGCGCTTATGCACAGATGCCCCGCTACTTTGCCGACACCGGCAAGGTGCAAGATGTCGAGTCTCGGCTGGTAACCTGCATGGAGACCATTCAAGGCTTCAGCAAGGAACAAATCCAGAAAGATGTACTGAAAGACCCGTTCGCCAAGAACGGCGGTAATGCCACAGACATCGTCAATCTGGCGGCTTATGTGGCGCACCAGTCCGATGGCATGCCGATGAATGTGCCGCAAAACACGCCGGAAGAAAAGCTGTCATTCATCAATGGCAAGAAGTTCTTCTGGTACCGTGCGGGTCCATACAACTTTTCATGTGCCACCTGCCATTCTGAGGATGGCAAACAGATCAAGATCTCCAAACTCCCTAACCTCGCTACTCCCAATGGAGAAAAAGCTTGGGTCTCTGCGACATGGCCGGCGTATCCAGACTCTCAGGGCGTGGTGCGCACGCTCGAATGGCGTATGAACGACTGCATGCGTCAACAACGCATTGCCGAGCCGAAGTATCTTTCCCAGGCCGTGATCGATCTTCAAACCTATATGGGAGTGATGGCCAAGGGTCACAAAATCCTGACGCCGTCGTTCAAGCGCTGAGAGGAGACATAATGAAGAGAATTGCAGTTTTTTCTGCTTTGGCCCTTTCGATGGGGCTGGTTGGGTGCGCGAGCAATGGTGGCGGTATGGCATCTGCCAATGAAGATGCTTCCACCTACATGACCAAATCGTTCAAGGATATCATTGCGAACGACTTCCAGGCAAAAGGATCTGCCGGTCTAGATAGGATGGTACAGACCGAGGCACAGCATGAGTGCTCGAAATACGACTATCTTGGTAAGCCAATCCCCAAGGAAATCGCCTCACGCATCGAAAAAGATCATTACAGCAAGGTCGTTTACCCGGCAGATGGTCAATATTTTGGTGATTGGAAAGAAGGCCTGAAAATTGCCGAAAGCGGCAAAGGCATGACCTGGAATGACAAGCCTGGAACTCCCAATGGGGGTAACTGCATCAACTGTCATGCCTTGCTGCCGAACAACCCCTCTCAGGGTAATCTTGGCCCCTCTTTGGTGGGTTATGGCAAAACCCGAGGTAACTCGATGGAGGTCGTGAAATACACTTGGGCACGTATTTACGATTCAACAGCATTCAATGCCTGTTCGCAAATGCCACCGTTGGGCGCGAACCACGTACTGACGCCGCAGCAAATGAAGGACATCATGGCATTGCTGTTTGACCCACAATCTCCAGTCAACAAATAATTTAGGACCACTGAGCTAATCGCTCAGACTCGCCGAATCCCTGAGTTCGGCGAGATTTTTTTTATTCTCTGAGGATGATCGAATGAGCCTGACCCGCCGTGAATTCATGGGTGTGCTTGCCGCTGCCGCTGCGACTGGCTTTCCCATGACCCGTGAGGCAACTGCCGCCGAAGTCAAAAATCTTTACAATCCGCCGAAGACGGGCAATGTGCACTTCCTGCATATGACCGATAGTCATGCTCATCTGCGACCGATCTATTTTCGCGAGCCGAATGTCAATATCGGTATCGGAAGCATGGAAGGCCATCTTCCACACTTGGTCGGCGCAAATTACCTCAAGCGCGTTGGTTTCAAGCCTAATACACGCGAATCTTACGGATTCACCTACCTGGATTTCGTGCGCGCCGCAAAGCAGTACGGCAAAATGGGCGGGTACGCGCACATCGCGACTTTGGTCAAACAGCTCAAGGCATCGCGGCCCGGGGCGTTACTGCTCGATGGCGGTGACACTTGGCAAGGAACTGCTTTGTCGCTGTGGACCAAGGGGCAGGATATGGTCGAGGCCCAGTTGAAGCTGGGTGTTGATGTCATGACCGCGCACTGGGAATTCACCTACGGCCAGGATCGGGTCAAGGAAATCGTCAACAAGGATTTCAAGGGAAAAATCGATTTTGTCGCGCAGAACGTCAAGACCGCGGATTTCGGCGACCCGGTGTTCCCGAATTACGTGATGAAGCAGATGAATGGCGTGCAGGTTGCCATCATCGGTCAGGCTTTTCCATATACCCCGATTGCCAACCCGGGTTACCTAATCCCGGACTGGACTTTTGGCATTGACACCGACCACATGCAAAAAGTGGTCAACGAAGTCAAGAAAAACGGCGCACAGCTCGTGGTTGTCATCTCGCACAACGGGATGGACGTGGACCGCAAAATGGCTACCCTGGTCGAAGGCATCGACTGCATTTTCGGTGGTCACACCCATGACGGCGAGGCTGTCGCGGTCGAGGTGCGTCGGCCCTCTGGCGGCATGACATTGGTGACCAATGCAGGCTCGCACGGCAAGTTCCTCGGCGTCATGGATTTCGATGTTCGCGGTGGCAAGATGGTCGGCTACAAGTACAAGCTGCTGCCAGTGTTCTCCGATCTGCTCCCAGCCGACCCCGAAATGGACGCGCTGATCAACAAGCTGCGTGCGCCCTACGAAAGCAAGCTCACCGAAGTGCTCGCACACACAGAGGGGTTACTCTATCGCCGCGGAAATTTCAACGGCACTTGGGATCAGCTGATCGTCGACGCGATGCTGGCTGTGCGCGGCGGTGACATTGCCTTCTCTCCGGGCTTCCGCTGGGGCGGCGACCTGCTGCCTGGTACGCCCATTACACGCGAAGACATGATGACGCAGTTGGCCATCACGTACCCGTATTGCACCTTGTCCGAGATGACCGGCGAGACCGTCAAGAACGTGATGGAAGACGTCTGTGACAACCTGTTTAATCCCGATCCCTACTACCAGCAGGGTGGGGATATGGTGCGGGTGGGCGCGCTGGAATACACCTGCGCGCCGAAGGAAAAAATCGGCAATCGCATCCAGGACATGCGCCTGAGAGGCAAGCCGATCGACCCGAAAAAGACCTACAAGGTGGCAGGCTGGGCGCCGGTGCAGAAGGCCAGCGCGACACCCGACAATCCCCCGATCTGGGACATCGTTGAGGAATACCTCAAGCATCAAAAGGTCATCAAACCGTTGAAGGTCAACGAACCAAAGCTCATCGGCGTCAAGGGCAACCCGGGCTTGGCCGATTACAGCAAAATGTTCTGAGAAGTTGTGAAGATTCCGCCACGCGCGGCCCGGTGGCAAGGCGCACGGCGCGCAGGGTCGAGACTGATCAACCAGATCGGCCAGACCCGATCATCGCGCTTTACGGCCAGCGAGCCGCGCAACGGAAAGATTCACAACTTCTGAGTGTTGCGTGTTCTGCCCTACAAACAGCCCGCTTCGCGGGCTGTTTGCATTGGTGCTTGTCGCGTGCGTGAAAAGTCACTTGAAGATGCACCCTCAACTTTTTGATCTTGTGACTTATTCCGCCCTTTGATAGGCTGGCGTCCATCCCTCGATTCAAGTCGTTTTCGACATGCGTTTGCCTCTCCTTCATCCGCTGATTCGTCTGCAGGGGCTGCTGCTCGCAGCGGTGATGCTCCTCGGCGCGCAGGCAGACCCTGCGCTTGCTGCGGTCAGCCAGACCCAACGACACAGCACCGCCGAAAAGTCTGAAGCCAGGAAGGGCGCGGTGAGCGCGGCGAGGTCGATCCGCCACGGGTCAACGAAACGATCCATTTCCCCGGCGCGGACCGCCGCAAAGGAAACCCGAAAAACTTCGATTCGCCATGAAGCAGTGCATGCTGCTGGGCGGGCGCACCGGCTTGCAGGCAGGAAAGTGGCGCAGCGACGGCTCGTTGGTGAAGCGAAAAGCGCAGACAGAACAATGATTACTGCGCGAGAAGCGCAGCGCGACGCACATCCGGTGGCGGGCAGAGCCCTGCCGGTTTCGTCCACGGCATCCGCTACAGCCAAGGCCGACCGCCTTCAGGTGTCGGCAGCATCCACCGCTGCAAATGATGATCCAGTCTTTCTCCGCTCCGGCTCTGCGCTGGTGGTCGACGAAGGCACGGGCCGCATTCTGTTGAGCAAGAATGCAGACATCGCCCGGCCGATTGCTTCGCTCACTAAATTGATGACCGCGGCGGTGGTTCTGGACGCGCACCAGCCGATGGACCAGGTCATCGAAATCACCGACGCAGACATCGATACCCTCAAATGGAGTGCGTCGCGGCTGCGCCCAGGAACCAAACTCACTCGGGAAGAGCTGCTCAAGCTAGCGCTGATGTCGTCGGAGAACCGGGCTGCGCATGCGCTGGCGCGCAACTACCCCGGCGGGTTGCAGGCCTTCGTTGCTGCAATGAACGCCAAGGCGCGCGCGCTGGGGATGAATTCCACCCGCTATGTCGAGCCCACTGGTCTGTCGCCGCAAAACGAATCGACTGCACATGATCTTGCGCTGCTGGTCAAGGAGGCGTACCACTACCCTTTGATCCGCGCTTTTTCTACCCATCCGGAAAGTGAGGTCGATATCGGATCGCGCACCCTGCAATTTCGCAATACCGACCATCTGGTGTTCAACCGCGGCTGGGACATTCTGTTGCAGAAAACTGGCTATATCAACGAGGCGGGCCATTGCCTGGTGCTGCAGACCCAGTTTGAAGGTCGGCGGGTGATCGTCGTACTGCTCGATGCCTGGGGCAAGTACTCGCACTTTGGCGACGCGCAACGGATCCGCAACTGGCTGCAGACCAAGGGTTTTGCCGCATTACACGATGCCGCGCCGTCACGGCCAGAGGCGCGCTCTGGTCATGGCAGTACGCACGGACTGGTTCGCACTGCGCGGGTGGACAGCACGCAGCAGGCGGCGATCGGCGAATGAACCAGCGCGATCAGCGCCAGGGCCCGCGATAGCCCAGTGCCGCCGAAATACGCTGTGCGGTGGCCTGAACCTTGTCCAGCCAGTCTTCCATCAACCGGTCTGCCGGGGCGGATAGGGACAGCCCGGCAATCAGTTCACCCGCGTCGTTGTAAATTCCCGCGGCCATGCAGCGCACACCGAGCTCCAGCTCCTCGTTGTCGCGCGCGTAGCCATCCTGACGGACCTTGCCCAGTTCGCGCTCGAGTTGCTGTGGATTGGTGATGCTGTTGCGCGTCTGTCCGGCCAGACCGGTGCGCAGCGCATAGGCCCGCACGCGTGCAGGATCGTCTGCGGCGAGGAACAGCTTGCCCACCGAAGTCAGGTGCAGCGGTGCGCGCCCACCCACCGAGCGCACCACCTGCATCCCCGAATGCTCGCTGTAGGTGCGCTCGATGTAGACGATTTCATCGCCCTGGCGCACGCTGAGGTTGACCGGTTGATGCGTGAGGCGGTGCAATTCGCGCATCGGGCCGATGGCCGCCTCGCGCACGCTCAGGCGGGCCTTGACCAGATTGCCGTATTCGAGCAGGCGCATGCCCAGACGGTAAGTGCCGGAATCGACCCGCTCGACTAGCTGGCCGACCACCAGATCGTTGAGAATGCGGTGCGCCGTCGATGGATGCAGCCCGGTGGCTGCGCCGATGTCCTTGAGTTGCATGGGGTCAGGGTTGCGCGCCAGAACATCGAGCAGGGCAAACGCTCGACCCAGCACCTGGATAGTCGGCTCGGCGGTCTCTGCGCCCGGTAAGGCGGATGGGCGGGAAGCGGGATGTTGCATCGCAGAAATTTTATGTCCCGGAACGCATTTTTGCCTGCCGGAAATCGGGCGGTCAGCAGGTCAGCCAGCGGCTTGGTGTCAGCATGGCTACAGCCAGCGGGTCGATAATCACACTATGAAAAAGCGTGTGGGCCTATTCATCACCTGCCTGGCCGATGTGATGCGGCCAAGCATTCCCATGGCTGCATTGCAACTGCTCGAGGCAGAACACTTCGAGGTGCACGTGCCCATGTCGCAGACCTGTTGCGGTCAGCCGGCATACAACTCGGGTGACCGGCACACCGCGCTGGCGCTGGCCAAGAAATTTCTCGACGAGTTCGAGGGGTTCGATTTTGTGGTGGCGCCGTCTGGCTCGTGCATGGGCACGATCAAGACCCACTATCCGGATGTGCTGAAAGACCAGCCCGATCTGCTGCGCCGCCTCGCGGCGATGCAGCCGCGCCTGTTCGAGCTTACCGACTTTCTGGTGAATGTGGCGGGTGTGAGCCAGGTTCCGGGCCAGTTCGACGGCGAGGTGACTTATCACGACTCCTGTTCGGGTCTGCGCGAGCTGGGCATCAAGCAGCAGCCGCGACAATTGCTTGCACTCGTGCCGGGGCTGCAGCTGCGCGAAATGGAACAGTGCGAGCAATGTTGCGGCTTTGGCGGCACGTTCGCAGTGAAGTACGGCAATGTCTCGGCCGCAATCGCCGACGACAAATGCGCCAACATCCAGGCGACCAAGGCGCGCGCTGTGGTGCTCGGCGATCTGGGCTGCATGCTACAGATCGAAGGGCGGCTGCGCCGTCAGGGGGACAACACCACCCAGGTGCTGCACATCGCCGAAGTCCTCACAGGAAGGCACTGACATGCAATCACAGGCCATGCAGTTCAAGGCGCGTGCCGGGCAGAAACTTGCCGACCAGCGGCTGCAGCAGAATCTGAAAAAACTCTCGACCAAGTTCGTCAGCGGCAGGGCTGCCGCGGTGGCGGCACTGGACGGTTTTGAGGTCATCCGCGATGCCGCGGTGCATCGCCGCAAGCTGGCACTCGACACACTCGATGTCTGGCTGGAACGGTTCGAGGCCGAGGCGCAGCGCCGCGGTACCACTGTGCTGTGGGCGCTGACGCCGCAGGAGGCGGCCGATCTGGTGGTGAGAATTGCGCGCAAACACGGCTGCACGCGGGCGATCAAGTCCAAGTCCATGGTGTCGGAGGAAATGGGGCTGAACGCCGCGCTAGAGGCTTCTGCGGTTCAGGTGACAGAGACTGATCTGGGCGAGTACATCCTGCAGATCAACGGCAACGAGCCGCCGTCGCACATCATCGCCCCGGTGGTGCACAAGGACAAGGAGGAAATCGCCGACCTGTTCGCCAAGGTGCACCACACCGCGCGCAAGACCGATATTCCCGAGATGACGCGCGAGGCACGCGAGGTGCTGCGGACGAGGTTTCTCGCAGCAGACATGGGCATCACCGGGGGCAATTTCATCATTGCCGAAACTGGCTCGGTCGCGCTGGTAACCAACGAAGGCAATGAGGGCATGTGCACCATCTTGCCGCGGGTGCATGTGGCGGTGACCGGCATCGAGAAAGTGCTGCCCACCCTCGAGGATCTAGCCGCAGTGATGCGCCTGCTGCCAAGGTCCGCCACCGGACAGACCATCAGCAATTACTTCTCGGTGCTTACCGGGCCGAAGCGTCCGGGCGATCTCGACGGCCCGGAGCATATGTATGTGGTGCTGCTCGACGGCGGGCGAAGCAGTCTAGTGGGCGGCGCGTTCGCCGACATGCTGCGCTGCATCCGGTGCGGTGCGTGTATGAATCACTGCCCGGTCTATCAGAAGATCGGCGGACACACCTATGGCTGGGTCTATCCGGGGCCAATGGGTTCTGTGCTCACACCGAGCTATCAAGGGCTGGAGCAAACCCTGGATTTGCCGCAGGCGGCCACGCTGTGCGGGCAGTGTCAGGTGGTCTGCCCGATGAAAATCCCGCTACCCGACCTGCTGCGCAAGCTGCGCGAGCAGCAGTTCGAGCGGGGCTTGCGGCCGGGCCTGGAGCGCTGGGCGCTGCGCATCTGGGGTTTTGCGGCGCGACATCCTTGGCTGTACCGGCCCGGGGCGAAGTTGGCTTCGCGTGTGCTGCGTCTGCTGGGCGGTGAGCGCAGGCGGGTTCAGCATCTGGCGCTTGCCAGGGGGTGGACCGCCTATCGCGATCTTCCCGTGCCATCGCAACCCTCGTTCAAGCAGCAGTTCGCGCAGCGCGCCCGGCAGGACACGCCGAGCTGAGCGAGGGGCTTTCAGGCGCTCGGCTCCAGCGGGTTGAACCAGCGGCCGTCGCGGTAGATCTCGAACGGGGTGAAGTTGGACTTATAGGCCATCTTGCGGCTGTGCGCGATCCAATACCCCAGATAGACATGCGGCAGTTGCATCGCGCGAGCCTGTTCGATCTGCCACAGCACGTTGTAGGTGCCGTAGCTGCTGTGCGGGTCGGTGGTGTCGAAAAAAGTATAGACCGCGGAAAGACCGTCGGAGAGCACGTCGACTACCGACACCATTTTGAGCGTGCCGAGTTCCTCGCCCGACTGGGCCGGTGCGCGGAACTCGACCAACCGGGTATTGACCCGGCTTTGCAGCAGGAACTGGGCGTACTGGTCGATGCTGTCGTGATCCATGCCGCCGCCGGTGTGCCGCGCGGCCTGGTAGCGTAGGTAGAGCTGGTAATGCTCGGGGATGAAGCCCAGCTTGAGCACGCGGACCACGAGATCGCCATGCCGCTTCCACACTCGCCTCTGCGTGCGGTTGGGGTTGAATTGCGCTGCCAGCACACGGATGGGCAGACAGGCCCGGCAGTCCTCGCATTGCGGGCGGTAGGTGAACAGACCGCTGCGTCGAAATCCGACCCGTACCAGATCGGAATACACATCGGCGTTGATCAGGTGACTGGGCGTGGCCACCTGCGAGCGCGCCAGATGCCCCGGCAGGTAGCTGCACGGATAGCTCGCCGTGGCATAAAACTGCAGGGTGGTCAACGGAAGTTCTTTGGGGTGGGTCACAGCCAGCGTGCACAGTCGGTGAGAAAGGTGTTTCGATCATACTGCCAGCCCTGTACCGCGGGCAGGGTGGTGGCTTGCTCGACATGCTGCAGGAAGTCGTCGCGTGGGATGGGGGTGGCGCCCATCTGCGCCAGATAGTCGGTCTGCTGCTGGCAGTCGATCAGCGCAATGTCCTCGCGCAGGCACAGTCCGCACAGCGCCATCAGCAGCGTCTTGGAGCCGTCGGGCACGGTGGTGAACATTGATTCGCCGTAGAACATGCGACCGATGCACACGCCGTACAGCCCGGCGCGCAGGCGCTGCCCTTCCCACAGCTCGAGGCTGTGCGCCAGGCCGCGCGCATGCAAGGCACCGTAGGCAGCGCGCATCTCCGGGGTGATCCAGGTGCCGGTGACTTCGCGCTGTGCGCCGCATTGCTGCATCACCTGGGAGAAGGCCGCATCGATGCGCAGGTGGATGTCGGGATTGCGCAGAAAGCGCCGGGCGGATTGCCGCAGTGATCGCGTCACGCGCAGTTGCTCAGGGCGCAGCACCATGCGTGGATCGGTGCTCCACCACAGGATGGGCTCGCCCGGGCTGAACCACGGGAAGATGCCGCGGCGGTAGGCGCGCTCGAGCGTGTCCGCGTCCAGCCGGCCGCCTGCGGCGAGCAGACCGGGGAAAGGCGACAATGCGGGCAGGGCCTGCGAGACAGGCGGAAAATCGTCTCCCGGAGCCAACCGGGGGAGTTGCCAGTTCATGGCGACATTCTGGAGGCGTGCATCATGGCAATTTACCAATTCGCGAACTGGCGGCCTGAGATCGCCGCAGACGCCTATGTGGCGCCTGGGGCGCATGTCATAGGTCGGGTGCGGCTGCAGCCGCGCTGCAGTGTCTGGTTCGGCGCGGTGCTGCGTGGGGACAATGAGCCGCTCGACATCGGCGAGGAGTCCAATGTGCAGGATGGATCGGTGCTGCACACCGATCCGGGCTATCCGCTGACCGTAGGGCCGCGCGTGACCATCGGCCATCAGGCCATGCTGCACGGCTGCACCATCGGCGAGGGCAGCCTGATTGGCATCCAGACGGTCATTCTCAACGGTGCGCAGGTCGGACGCAACTGTCTGGTCGGCGCCGGCGCGTTGGTGACCGAAGGCAAGGTCTTTCCGGACGGCGTGCTCATCCTTGGCGCGCCTGCGCGCGTGGCGCGCGAGCTGACGCCGCAGGACATTGCTGCGATGCAGGCCAATACCCAACACTATGTCGAGCGCGCCAGGCGCTTCTCCCGAGAACTCCAACTCATCCAACCATGAACGATCAACTTGTCAAATTCATGCTCGGCTCCGGTCATGTGCGCGGCGTGCTTGTGCGCCTGGACGCGACCTGGGCAGAGCTGCAAAAGCGCCGCAGCTACCCGCAGGCGATTTCCGCCTTGGTCGGGCAGATGGCCGCGGCGAGCACGCTGATGGCCGGCAGCCTCAAGTTCGACGGCGCGCTGGTGTTGCAGATCCAGGGCGATGGGCCTCTGAAGCTCGCGGTGGCTGAATGCCAGCCTGACTTCGGCGTGCGCGCCACGGCCAAGATGGCCGAGGACCTGCCGGATGACGCCGTGCTGCCCACCGAACTGGCTGCGCTGGTCAACCTGCATGGCAAGGGTCGTTGCGCGATCACCCTCGATCCGCGCAATCCGGAGTCGGGTCAGCAGCCCTACCAGGGCATCGTTGCACTGACCGATCCGCAAGGGGCAACGCTGCCGTCGCTTGCAGCCATGCTCGAGCAGTATCTGGCGCAGTCCGAACAGATCGATTCGATGCTCATGCTGGCGAGCGACGAGCAGGCGGTCTGCGGCCTGCTGCTGCAGCGCATGCCGGCACCGCAGGCTGACGCCGGCGCACCCGGACAGCCCGACGAGGATTTCGTTCGCGCGCGGCATCTGGCCGCGACGCTGACTCAGGAAGAACTGCTGCGGCTTGCGCCGCAGGACATTCTGCGCCGGCTGTTCTGGGAGGAGGGTGTGCGGGTGTTTGCGCCGCAGTCACCAAGGTTTCACTGCACCTGTTCGCGCGAGCGGGTGGCGGGCATGCTGCGCATGCTGGGACGTGATGAGGTGCAGGCCATCCTTGCTGAGCAGGGCGAGGTGGATGTGCGCTGCGAATTCTGCGGCCAAGGCTACGCCTTCGATGCGATCGATGCGGCGCAGGTGTTTCTCGATATCGCGGCCCAGCCTCCGGTGGCGCCTGGCCGCCACTGAAACTCACTGCGGCGCAGACGCGACCTTGCTCGGCGTGCCGGCGGCCTGGCTGCTGCTGCGGGCAGGCGGCACGATCTGCACAAAGATTTCATCGGGCTTGACCATGCCCATTTCCCGCCGCGCCTGATCCTGCACGCCGCCCAGGCCGGTTTTCAGATCGTGTACTTCGGCGGCTAGGCGGTCGTTGTCCTGCTGCGCGCGCAGGTTGGCCTGATTCTGCTGCGCCAGCTGGTTTTGCAGCCGCTGCACCGCAAACCAACCCCGCTCGCCAAACCACAATGGCCACTGCAACAGCAGCAGCAGACCCACGAGCAGGACGGTGACCCAGCGCATGGCGCAGTCGCCTGGCTCGGCGTGGTCAGCGCAGGTTGTAGAACACGTCGCGGCCGAGGAAGCGGGCGGTCTCGCCCAGGTTTTCCTCGATGCGCAGCAGCTGGTTGTACTTGGCGATGCGGTCGCTGCGCGACAGCGAGCCGGTCTTGATCTGCCCGGCGTTGGTCGCCACCGCGATGTCGGCGATGATGCTGTCCTCGGTCTCGCCCGAACGGTGCGACACCACGGCGGTCCAGCCCGCGCGCTTGGCCATCTCGATGGCGGCGAAGGTCTCGGTCAGCGTGCCGATCTGGTTGACCTTGATGAGGATGGAGTTGGCTAGCCTGTCTGCAATGCCGTTTTTGAGGATCGAGGTATTGGTGACGAACACATCATCGCCCACCAGCTGCACCTTTTTGCCCAGACGTTCATTCAGGCGCTTCCAGCCGTCCCAGTCTTGCTCGGCCAGGCCGTCCTCGATCGACACGATGGGATACTTGCCCAGCCAGTTGTCGTAGAAGTCGATCATCTCCTCGGTGGACAGCAACAGGCCTTCGCCTTCGAGGTGGTATTTGCCGTCTTTGTAGAACTCGCTCGACGCGGGGTCCAGCGCAATGGCAATCTGCTCGCCGGGGCGGTAACCCGCCTTTTCGATCGCCTCGACGATGAGCTGCAGCGCCGCCTCGTGGTTGGCCACGTTGGGCGCAAAGCCGCCTTCATCTCCTACCGTGGTGGGCATACCGCGGTCGTTGAGGATGCCCTTGAGCGCATGGAACACCTCGGCACCGTAGCGCAGCGCCTCGTGGAAGTTGGGCGCGCCCACCGGCATGATCATGAATTCCTGCATGTCCAGGCTGTTGTTGGCGTGGGCGCCGCCGTTGATCACATTCATCATCGGCACCGGCAGTTCGCGCGCCGAGAAGCCGCCGAGGTACTGGTAGATGGGGATGCCGGCTTCTTCCGCTGCGGCTTTGGCCACGGCCATGCTCACCGCCAGAATCGCGTTGGCGCCCAGGCGTGACTTGTTGTGCGTGCCGTCCAGATCGATCAGGGTCTGGTCCAGGAAGGTCTGCTCGGTGGCATCCAGGCCCATCACCGCTTCGGTGATTTCGGTGTTGATGTGCTCCACCGCGCGCAGCACGCCCTTGCCGCCGTAGCGCGACTTGTCGCCGTCGCGCAGTTCCATGGCTTCGCGCGTGCCGGTAGATGCACCCGACGGCACTGCAGCACGACCGATGAATCCGGTTTCCAGCACCACGTCGCATTCGACGGTGGGGTTGCCGCGGCTGTCGAGAATCTCGCGGGCGGTCAGGTCAACGATGGCACTCATGAAAACTCCTGTTCGGGCAATGGTGTAGTGAATGGAAAAATGGGCGGCCGGACGTCACGCGCCCTGCACAACGATCATGCGCATGGTTGCAGCGCCGGCGCGTGCCTGGCGTGCACGGCGATATTCGGCGCTGTCGTAGAAGGCGCGCGCGGCGGCCATGTCGGGAAACCTGAGCACGACGACCCGGGTCGGCACCCAGTCGCCTTCGAGGACCTCGACCGAGCCGCCACGCACGCAGACCTCGGCGCCATGCGCGGCGATGGCCTGCGAGGACAACTCCTTGTACTGCGCGTATTGCTCTGGGTCGGTCACGTCGACCTGGGCGATGATGTAGGCGCTCATGTTCTGTTTAGTTGAAGCGGGTTTCGAGAAAGCCGCGGCGCTTGACCGCAGCATCGATGTCTTTGAGGCTTTCGAGCAGCGCGCGCATGTGGTGCAACGGCACCGCGTTGGGGCCGTCACTCAGCGCGTTGGCCGGGTCGGGGTGGGTTTCCATGAACACCCCCGACACGCCAGCCGCCACCGCGGCGCGGGCAAGCACGGGAACGAACTCGCGCTGTCCGCCAGAATGCGTGCCCTGTCCCCCTGGCAGCTGCACCGAGTGGGTGGCGTCGAACACCACCGGACTTTGCGTCTCGCGCAGGATGGCCAGCGCGCGCATGTCCGACACCAGATTGTTGTAGCCAAAGGTCACACCGCGTTCGCAGGCCAGAAAAAGCGTGTCCGGGTGCCCGGCCTGCTGTGCGGCTGCGCGTGCCTTGGCGATGACGTTTTTCATGTCGCCGGGGGCGAGAAACTGGCCCTTTTTGATGTTGACCGGCTTGCCCAGGCTGCTGACCGCGTGGATGAAGTCGGTCTGGCGGCACAGGAAAGCTGGGGTCTGCAGCACATCCACCACCTCGGACACGCGGGGCGCTTCTTCGGCGGTGTGCACATCGGTAAGTACGGGCACGCCCAGTTCGCGGCGCACCTTGGCGAGAATCTCCAGCCCACGCTCCATGCCGGGGCCGCGAAACGCGCTGCCGCTGGAGCGGTTAGCCTTGTCGTAGCTCGACTTGAAAATGAACGGGATGTCGAGCGAGCGGCAGATGTCGCGCAACTGTCCGGCCACGTCCATCTGCAACTGTTCGGACTCGACCACACAGGGGCCGCTGATGAGAAAGAACGGCTGGTCGAGGCCGACCGGAAAGCCGCAGAGCGTCTGGGGTGTGGGCATGGTGTCGTGCGGCGCTCAGGCGCGGTGTTCATGCCGCTGCAGCGCGGCCTGGATGAAGGCGGTGAACAGCGGATGACCGCCCCAGGGCGTGGACTTGAACTCGGGGTGAAACTGTACCCCGATGAACCAGGGATGGACCGATTGCGGCAGCTCGATGATTTCGGTCAGATGCTCGCGCTGGGTGATGGCCGAGATCACCAGCCCGGCCTTTTGCAGGGTGGCGAGGTAATGCTCGTTGGCCTCGTAGCGATGGCGGTGACGCTCGGTGACCACATTGCCGTAGATGCTGTGCGCCAGGGTGCCGGGTTTGACGTCGGCACTTTGCGCGCCCAGGCGCATGGTGCCGCCTAGGTCGGAGCCGGCATGGCGCCTCTGGATGGTGCCGTCGCGGTCCTGCCACTCGTCGATCAGCGCGATGACCGGGTGCGGGGTATCGGGGTCGAACTCGGTGCTGTTGGCCTGCGGTAGACCGGCTACATGGCGGGCGAATTCGATGGTCGCCACCTGCATACCCAGGCAGATGCCCAGGTAGGGGATGCGATGCTCGCGCGCGTACTGCGCCGCCAGAATCTTGCCCTCGATGCCGCGCTTACCAAAGCCGCCGGGCACGAGCACGGCATCAAATGCGTCGAGCTGGGCAATGTTGCTCGGGTCGAGGGTTTCCGAGTCGAGAGGGCCGATCTCCACGCGCGAGCCGGTCTTGATGCCGGCATGGCGCAGTGCCTCGATGAGCGATTTGTAGGAGTCGGACAGATCGAGATACTTGCCGACCATCGCGATGCGCACGGTGTGCTGCGGATGCTCGAGCGCCTGGACCAGATCGTCCCAGACCTTCAGGTTGGCCGGCGGGGCGCTGATGCCCAGTTTGTCGCAAATGATGTCGTCCAGGTGCTGCTGATGCAGCATCTGAGGGATTTTGTAGATGGTGTCCACGTCCCATACCGAGATCACAGCGTCCTCGTGCACGTTGGAGAACAGCGAGATCTTGGCGCGCTCGTCGTCTGGAATCGGCCGGTCGGCTCGGCACAGCAGCGCGTCGGGCGAGATGCCGATCTCGCGCAGCTTTTGCACACTGTGCTGTGTGGGCTTGGTCTTGAGCTCGCCCGCAGCTGGAATGTAAGGCACCAGGGTGAGGTGGACGAAAGCGCAATCGCCTCGCTTCATGCGCAGGCTCATCTGCCGCGCGGCTTCGAGAAACGGCAGCGATTCGATGTCGCCCACGGTGCCGCCGATCTCGACAATGGCTACATCTACCGCCTCGGCCGTGCCGTCGCCTGCGCCGCGGCGGATGAAGTCCTGGATTTCGTTGGTGATGTGCGGAATCACCTGCACCGTCTTGCCAAGGTATTCTCCGCGTCGCTCCTTGCGCAACACGCTGTCGTAAATCTGGCCGGTGGTGAAGTTGTTCACCCGCCGCATGCGGGTGGTGATAAAACGCTCGTAGTGCCCCAGATCCAGATCGGTCTCGGCACCGTCTTCGGTGACGAAGACTTCGCCGTGCTGAAACGGGCTCATCGTTCCCGGATCGACATTGATGTAGGGATCGAGCTTGATGAGGGTGACTTTGAGGCCGCGCGATTCGAGAATCGCGGCGAGAGATGCGGACGAGATGCCCTTGCCAAGGCTGGACACCACTCCGCCGGTGACGAACACATATTTGGTCATGGCCGCGACGAGTGCCGGTAAAAGGGCATTATAGGGAGCCAGTTTGGTGTTCCCGATGACACATACCCTCGGCCTCGGCGAAAACCTGTTCGATCAAGCGCGCGGTCTGCTGTGGTGCCTCGAATGGAAACAGGTGCGAACCGTCGAGCCAATGCAGCCGCCCCTGCGCCAGGCGCTGCGTGGCCTGCAGACCCGCCATGCGAATTTCGCGCGACGATCTGCCGCCGATGAAACTCACCGGAACGGGGAAGGGCTTGCGCGAAAGCTTGCCGAGCTGGTGCGGCAGGGTTTTATAGATACGGTATTCAATCTCCCGCTCGAACGCCAGCGTGCGGCCCCGGGGGCTTTCGGCCGTGCCGAACCGGGCGTAGTCCTCCAGCATCTCTGGATCCCACTGCCGGAACGCAGCCTTGGATGCGAAGTGGCTGTGCACCGCGGCGAGATCCGGCCATTCGGTTCGCCGCCGCCTGGCTACAGCGGCAGGCGAAAACCGCTCGCCCAGCCCGGTGCGCTTGGACAGCCATAGCAGCCGTGCACGCCAGCCAGCGACCACCGGCGAATCGAGCAGGATGACCTGCCGCGCCAACTCGGGGTGGGCTTGCGCGGCCATCAGGCTGAGGTAGCCGCCCAGCGAATGTCCGACCAGCACGGCCGGCTCGCACTGGCACTCGCCGCGCAGAAAGTCGATCAACTGCTGCGCCAGCGGTCGCCAGCCATCACGCACGGGATAGCGCGCATCATGGCCGAAGCGGTGCACGGCGCGCACCCGGAACGCCGGCTCTAGCACATTGAACAGCTTGCGATAGACCGGCGCAGGAAAGCCGTTGGCGTGCGAAAACACCAGCAGCGGTCGCTGTCCAGTATGAGCGGACACGCTCACACCGGGTCAGGCGCCGGCCAGAAGGGCCTTGGCGCGCGCCGCGGCCAGACTCATGTCGGCACGGCCGGCCAGCCGGGCCTTGAGCGGCCCCATGAGTTTGCCCAGATCCTGCGGGCTACTGGCGCCGGTCTGCGCCATCAGTGCGCGGATTTCGACGTCGATCGCCTCGGCATCCAGACGCTCTGGCAGGTAGCGTTCGAGCACGGCGATTTCGGCCGTCTCCTTGTCCACCAGATCCTGCCGCCCGGCAGGCGCGAACTGGGCAATGGCATCGCGGCGCTGCTTGATCATCTTGTCGATGATGGCGATCACTGCGGCATCGTCCAGCGTGATGCGCTCGTCCACTTCCTTTTGCTTCATCGCTGCCATCAGCAGCCGGATGGCGCCCAGCAGCGCAGCGTCCTTGGCGCGCATGGCAGCCTTCATGTCGTCCTGAATGCGGTCTTTGAGAGTCATGGCAACAATGCAAAAAAGCCCGCGTCGAGGGCGGGCTGGCTTCGGCGGGTTGCGCTGCAGGCGCTGGGTCGACCGCCCGCCGCGGAACGCAAACGTCGGGTTTCAGTACTTGCGCTCGGGCAGCATTTGGCTGCGGATGCGCTTGTAGTGGCGCTTGACCGCCGCGGCCTTTTTGCGCTTGCGTTCGGCAGTGGGCTTCTCATAAAACTCGCGGGCGCGCAGTTCAGTCAGCAGCCCAAGCTTTTCGATGGTGCGCTTGAAGCGCCGCAGGGCAACGTCGAAAGGTTCGTTTTCTTTGATACGGACGGTGGTCATTGATGAGCTTGAATCGAAGAAAGACAGGTTTGGGCGGCGTCTGGGCAGATAAAGCCCTCGGCTTTGCCCGGGCCTGTGCTATGGTTCCTGCGGTGGCATCTGGCTCCGGTGCCGCCGCGCCGGTGTAAACCTTGCAATTATACGCACACGGCGTGCTGACGACAAACGCTTCTTCCATCAAAGCGCCCGCGCGCAGGCGGCGGCCGAACTCCAGGCCCACTGGAAGTTGTAGCCGCCCAACCAGCCAGTGACGTCGACCACCTCGCCGATGAAATACAGCCCCGGAACCTTTCGCGCCATCATGGTCGTGGATGACAACGCCGCTGTGTCTACGCCGCCTGCGGTCACCTCGGCCTTGCGCCAGCCCAGCGTGCCGCTGGGGCGCGTCTGCCAGTCGTGCCATTGCTGCCAGAGCGCGCGCAGCGTACTGTCGCTGAAGTCGGCCATGCGGCAGTGGGCCCGCGCTGTCTGTGCGGCGAGCACCTGCGCCAGACGCTGCGGCATGTGCAGGGCAAGCTCGCCGGCGAGGGTGCGACGATTGCCGCGCTTGGCCTGAAGCCAAGCGGACTGCTCCAACTGGTGCAGCAAGTCGATGTGGAGCGCCTGTCCTGGCTGCCAGTAGCTGGAAGCCTGCAGAATGGCTGGGCCGCTCAGACCGCGATGGGTGAACAGCAGGTCTTCGCGAAAACGCGCGCCGTTCACCCGGATGTCGACCTCGATCGAGACGCCGCTGAGCTCGGCAAATGGCGCCCATTGTGCCGGATCGAACGCCAGCGGCACGAGCGCTGGCCGGGGTGGCACGACCGCCAGCCCGAACTGCTCGGCAATCCGGTAACCTAGGGGCGTGGCGCCGATCTGCGGGATCGACAGCCCGCCGGTGGCGACCACCAGCGCATCAGCGATGACCCAGCCCCTGCTCGTGCGCAGCCGAAACCCTGGCGAGGCGGCCTCGACCGTCTCCACGGGACAGGGCTGCCAGTGCGTCACTGCGCCGACGGCACACTCGTTGAGCAGCGCGGCGATGAGCCGTTCGGCGGAGTCGTTGCAAAACAGCTGGCCTTTGTGCTTTTCGTGAAAGCCGATGCGATGTTTTTTCAGCAAATCGATGATGTCCTGCGGACCGTAGCGCGACAGCGCCGATTTGCAGAAGTGCGGGTTGTCGGACAGAAAATTCTCAGGCCGGGTATGCAGATTGGTGAAATTGCACCGGCCTCCGCCTGAAATGCGAATTTTTTCCGCAATCTTCGGCCAGTGATCGAGCAGCAGCACGCGCCGTCCGCGCTGGCCGGCCATCGAGGCGCACAGCAGGCCGGCTGCGCCGGCGCCCAGCACGATGACGTCGAAGCGTTGCGGTTCTGTACGCGGGGCTAGACTGCTGGACATGCTGGTTCTTGGAATCGAAACGTCGTGCGATGAAACCGCCGCCGCACTGTACGACACCGAAGCGGGTCTGCTTGGCCATGCGCTGCATTCGCAGGTGGATATGCACCAGGCTTATGGGGGTGTCGTACCCGAGCTGGCCTCGCGCGACCATATTCGCCGCCTGCTGCCGCTGACCGATTTGGTGCTGCGGCAAGCGCAAGTGCGCCTGCGCGATCTCGATGCGATCGCCTACACCCGCGGCCCTGGGCTTGCCGGGGCGCTGCTCGTCGGCGCCGGGATGGCCTCGGCGCTGGGTCTGGCGCTGGGCAAGCCGCTGATCGGCGTGCATCATCTGGAAGGGCATTTGCTGTCGCCGCTGCTATCCAATCAGCCGCCGTCCTTTCCCTTTCTGGCGCTGCTGGTGTCTGGCGGTCATACCATGCTGCTCGACGTGCAGGCCTTTGGCCACTACACCCTGCTGGGCGAAACGGTGGATGATGCTGCCGGGGAGGCTTTTGACAAATCCGCCAAGCTACTCGGGCTGGGCTACCCCGGTGGGCCGGAGCTCGCACGTCTGGCGGCATTCGGCAATCCCCAGGCATTTGACTTGCCGCGCCCCAAGATGCACAGCCCGGACCTGGATTTTTCTTTCTCCGGGCTGAAAACCGCGGTGTTGACCAAGGTGCGCGCGCTTGGTGCCCATGTCTGCGAACAAAGTCGCGCCGATTTGGCGGCGGCGGCTCAAGACGCGATCACCGACGTGCTGGCCCACAAGACCTTGCGCGCGCAGCAGCTTACGCGGCGCGAGCGCGTGGTCATCGCAGGGGGCGTGGGTGCGAACCGCCAACTGCGGGAAAAGCTCGCGGCGCAATTGTCCGGGCGGGGCGTGCAACTGTTCTTTCCGGAACTGCAATGGTGCACCGACAACGGCGCGATGATCGCTCTGGCTGGCGCACTGCGCCTGCAGGCCCGCCCAGAGGCGGCGCACGCTGCCGGGCCATTCGACGTGCTGCCGCGCTGGGACCTGACTCAGATCGGTGCGATCTAAATTTCCCAGACCCCTTGCGGCTGGAAATCGCTGTCCTCGCCTTTGCTCGCCAGGCCGCGGGCGTTGCACACTACCCTTGCCGAGCCGACGCGGTAGTCGTGCCGGCAATGCAGGTGGCCGTGCAGCCACAGTGAGGCGTGTTCGATCAGGTCGTCGTAGGCATTGCAGAAGCTCGCGGTGGAGGCGTTGAGCGGGTAGCGCGGGTCGTTGCTGCGCAGACTGGGCGCGAAATGGGTGATGACCAGCGTGGCATCATGCTGCGGCGCGCGATGCGCCGGGTTGGTGAGTTGGTCGCGCAGCCACTCCCGGCAACGCAGACCTTCCTCCCGCAGTTCAGCCACGCCCATGGGCTTGCCGTGCCGCGTGGCACGTTGTACCTGCTCGGCAAAGTAGCGCGCTGCGCGCATGCAGCGATCGACCCCCTCGGCTCCGAACAACTCGAAGTCGTTCCACAGCGTGGTGCCCAACACGCGGATGGTGCGACCTGCATGCGTGATGCGCGTTTGCTCGCAGTCGAGCATGGTGAAACCCAGCCGCTCGCAGCGTTCGCGCAGCGCGTCGCGCGCTTGGTCGAAATCTCTGTGGTCGTGCTCATGGTTGCCCGGCACGTAGATCACCGGCACGGGCCAGTCGCGAAACAGGTCGAGTCGGGTGTGGTGGGCATCGATATCGCCGGCCAGGACGAGCAGGTCGGCGTTAGGTGCCGCCTCAGGCTGGAAGGTCTCGGTTTCGAGGTGCAAGTCGGACAGAAGCTGGATGCGCATGGCGCGGTCGTGGAGCGGTTCGAGTGGTACCGGGACACTGTAAACCGCTTCGACCGCGCTGTTGCAGCGCAGATGCACGGACTCGGCGCGAGTGTGAATTAATTCGCACGCGCAGCCCGCACGTGCGCCAACCGGCGCGGCCGCACAGCGCCGCGCCGAGGGCGATCACTCGACCGTGATCTGCTGCGCAGTGGCCTGCGCTTTGCGTGGCAGGGTCAGTGTCAGCACACCGTTTTCGAGCTTGGCCTGCGCTGCAGCCGGGTCAAGTTCGGCCGGCAGCTCAAACGAGCGGTAGAACTGGCTGGCGCTGCGTTCGCGGTAGATCACCTTGCCACCTTCAGTCTTCTCGTCCTCTTTCTTGGTTTCGGCCGAAATGGTCACGCGGGCGCCGTCGATTTGGATCTTCACCGCCGATTTGTCGACGCCGGGCAGATCGGCATGCACCACATAGCCGTTGTCGGTTTCCGACACGTCCATGGCGAGTTTTTTCAGCGACTGCTCATTGCCGTCGGCAACGGCGAAGAAGTCGCGGAACGCTTGGTCGAACAGCCGACCGAACAGAGGCTCCAGCCCGCTGCTGTAGAGAGAAACGCGGTTGGAAGGGGTTGTGATCGAATAAGCCATGATGATCCTCCTGTGTGAATAGGGGGCGATGCCCCGATACCATCGATATGCCGCCAATCGTCCGGTTTTCAAGATGGCGATGGGGCGCGCATCGATTCGGTCGCGCTGTGGCTACAATGTAGTGTTTTGACCCTTCACGGCGCGGAACGGTTTCTTCTGCGTTCGCGAGTTTTTCATAGGAAACTGACCATGTCTGTCACGGATATCAACAAGGCGCAAATCGTCGCTGCGCACGCCCGCAGCACCCGGGATACCGGTTCGACCGAGGTTCAGGTGGCGCTGCTGACGGCGCGCATCAACGAACTCACCGACCACTTCAAAATCCATGCCAAGGACCATCATGGTCGCCGTGGTCTGCTCAAGATGGTGAGCCGTCGTCGCAAACTGCTCGACTACCTGAAGAACAAGGACGTGGATCGCTACCGCGACCTGATCAACAAGCTCAACCTGCGCAAGTAAGCAGCTGTGTGGGAACGACGCCTGTGATGGTTTTTCGGCACAGGCGTTTTTTGTGTTTCTCTACAGTGTTTTCAGTGGGCGGTGTGACCCGTGTCATTCCACCGGCGCCTCGGCCGTTCCGAGTGTCGCTGGAATGGCATCACTCCGCCGGATTTTTCAACGGATACGCCCGCGCTGCGCGCTGTGCCGAAAACCCGGCCCAGCGGCGCAGTGCGACCGGCGCGTCCTGACAAGGAGTCTGTCATGTTCAACAAAGTCGTCAAGAGCTTCCAGTGGGGGCGCCATCAAGTCACGATGGAAACCGGCGAGATCGCGCGCCAGGCCAGCGGCGCGGTGCTGCTCAATATGGATGACACCGTGGTGCTCGCCACCGTGGTGGGCGCGCGCAGCGCCAAGCCCGGGCAGGACTTTTTTCCGCTCACGGTCGACTATATCGAGAAGACCTACGCCGCCGGCCGCATTCCCGGTGGCTTTTTCAGGCGTGAAGGCCGCCCGAGCGAAAACGAGACGCTGATTTCCCGCCTGATCGACCGCCCGATCCGCCCGCTGTTTCCCGAAGGGTTTTTCAACGAAGTGCAGGTGGTGGTGCATGTGCTGTCGGTCAACCCGGATGTGGATGCCGATATTCCGGCGCTGCTTGCCTCGAGCGCTGCGCTGGCCGTCTCCGGCCTGCCGTTCAACGGCCCGGTGGGCGCGGCCCGCGTGGGACATATCAACGGCGAGTTCGTGCTCAACCCCAGCCGCAGCGAACTGGCCAACAGCCGGCTCGATCTGGTGGTTGCCGGCACTGAGGCCGCTGTGCTGATGGTCGAGAGCGAGGCCGATCAACTGCCCGAGGATGTGATGCTCGAGGCGGTCATGTTCGGACATGCGCAGTTCCAGACGGCGATCGATGCGATTCACGAGCTGGTGCGCGACGGTGGCAAGCCCGCATGGGACTGGACGCCGCCGGAAAAGGATCAGGCATTGATCGACCGCCTGCAGGCGCTGGTCGGTGATGATCTGCGTGCGGCATACAAGATCACGCAAAAGCAGGCACGCACCCAGGCGCTGCGAGAGGTCTCGGCCAAGGCACACGCCGGCCTTGCCGAAGCAGGTATCGAGGTTGATGCCGCCAAGGTGGACGGCATTCTGTTCGACATGGAAGCGCGCATCGTGCGCGACCAGATTCTTGCCGGCGAGCCACGCATCGATGGGCGCGACACCCGCACGGTGCGGCCGATCAGCATCCGGCCCTCGGTGCTGCCGCGCACCCACGGCAGCGCGCTGTTCACCCGTGGTGAGACGCAGGTGCTGGCGGTGGCCACACTGGGCACCGACCAGGACGCGCAGATCATCGACGCGCTGGGCGGCGAGTATCGCGACCGTTTCCTGCTGCACTACAACATGCCCCCGTTCGCCACCGGGGAGACCGGGCGCGTGGGCAGCCCCAAGCGGCGCGAAATCGGCCACGGGCGCCTGGCCAAGCGTGCGCTGCTGGCGGTGTTGCCGAGCAAGGAAGATTTCGCCTATACCATGCGCGTGGTTTCCGAGGTCACCGAGTCCAACGGCTCGTCGTCGATGGCCTCGGTGTGCGGTGGCTGTCTGGCGCTGCTCGACGCGGGCGTGCCGCTCAAGGCGCATGTGGCGGGCATTGCGATGGGGCTGATCAAGGAAGGCAACCGCTTTGCGGTGCTCACCGATATTCTCGGAGACGAGGATCATCTCGGCGACATGGACTTCAAGGTCGCCGGGACCGCCACCGGCGTGACCGCGCTGCAGATGGACATCAAAATCCAGGGCATCACCCGCGAAATCATGCAGGTGGCGCTGGCGCAGGCGCGTGAGGCGCGGCTGCACATCCTGGGCATCATGCAGCAGGCAGTGGGCGGAGCCCGTGAGGAGGTGTCGCTGTTCGCGCCGCGTCTATACACCCTCAAGATCAATCCCGAGCGTATCCGCGACGTGATCGGCAAGGGGGGCGCGACCATCCGCGCGCTCACCGAGGAAACCGGCACGCAGATCGACATCGCAGAGGATGGCACCATCACCATTGCCTCGACCGACGCAGCCAAGGCGGAAATCGCCCGCCAGCGCATTCTGGACATCACGGCCGAGGTCGAGGTCGGGCAGGTATACGACGGCACGGTGGTGAAAATTCTCGATTTCGGCGCACTGGTCAATGTGCTGCCCGGCAAGGACGGTCTGCTGCACATCTCGCAGATCGCCAACGAACGCATCAACAAGGTGAGCGATTACCTGCAAGAGGGCCAGAAGGTACGGGTCAAGGTGATCGAAACCGACGACAAGGGGCGCTTCCGTCTGTCGATCAAGGCGCTGCTGTCAGATGCGGGCGATGCAGTCCAGCCCGCGACCGCGCAAGCCGACCCCGAGCCCGGGGCCTGAGGCAAAGCACGCCTGTCGTCCGATGCGCGCCATCGAAATCTCCCAGCCCGGCGGCCCCGAGGTGCTGTGCCTGTGCACGCGGCCGATGCCGCAGCCCGGTGCGGGTGAGGTGCTGCTGCGGGTACGGGCGTTCGGTGTCAACCGTCCCGACCTGCTGCAACGTCGCGGCCTGTATCCGCCGCCGCCGGGCGCGTCCGACATCCCGGGGTTGGAGGTGTGCGGCGAGATCGTCTCTGGCGATCTGAGCGGCACCGATTTTCAGCCGGGGCAAATGGTCTGCGCGCTGCTGGCCGGCGGTGGCTATGCTGAGTATTGCGTAGCGCCCACCGGGCAGTGCCTGCCCTTGCCGGCCGGCCTGACCGTGGAAGAGGGCGCCGCCTTGCCCGAGACTCTGTTCACCGTCTGGCACAACGTGTTCGAGCGTGGTCAGTTGCAGGCCGGTCAAACCCTGTTGGTGCAGGGGGGCAGTAGCGGCATCGGTACCACGGCCATCCAGTTGGCCATTGCCGCCGGCGCGCGGGTCATCGCTACCGCGGGTTCGGCTGAAAAATGCGCGGCCTGCCTGCGTCTCGGCGTGGAATTGGTGATCAACTACCGCGAGCAAGACTTTGTCGAGGCGGTGTTGCAGCACACGTCGCGGGGCGTCGACGTGGTGCTCGACATGGTGGCCGGCGGCTACATCGCCCGCGAACAGCGTTGCCTGGCCGAGGACGGGCGCTTGGTGGTCATTGCGGCGCAGGGTGGGGTGCACGCCGAAATCGACGCCGCACTGCTGATGCGCAAGCGGCAGACGCTGTCTGGATCGACCTTGCGCAACCGCAGCGTGGCATTCAAGTCCGCCGTGGCGCGCGCCCTGCGCGAGATGGTCTGGCCGTGGATCGAACAGGGCCGTGTGCGACCCGTCATCGACACCGTTTTCGCCGCGGAGCAGATCGTGCAGGCGCATCAGCGCATGGAGCAGGGCCGGCACATCGGTAAGCTGGTGTTGCGCTGGGATTGATTCTCGAGACCAGATCAAACGACATGACAGGGGAGAAATGACAATGCGTCAGCAGTTCGTAGCCGGTAACTGGAAAATGCACGGCAGCCTGGCTGGAAATGCCGCGTTGCTGGGGGATGTCCTCGCCGGGGTTGCCGCCGCGCGCTGCGAGGTAGCGGTCTGCGTGCCCTATCCCTATCTGTTTCAGGTGCAGCAATTGCTGCAGTCCAGTCCGGTTGCGCTCGGTGCGCAGGATTGCTCGATGCATCTCAGCGGTGCGCATACCGGCGAAGTCGCGGTCGGCATGCTGCAGGAATTCGGTTGCCGGTATGTCATCGTCGGTCACTCCGAGCGCCGTGCCGATCACCATGAATCCGATGTGCAGGTCGCGGCCAAGGCCGAGCGCGTGCTCGAAGCGGGCATGACACCGATCGTCTGCGTCGGGGAGACCCTGGAGCAGCGGGAGGCCGGCGAGACTTCCACCGTGGTGCTGCGCCAGCTGCAGGCCGTGACCCACCTGCTGGGCGATCAGACCCGGCGCATCGTCGTTGCATACGAGCCGGTCTGGGCGATCGGCACCGGTCGCACTGCAACGCCGGAGCAGGCGCAGGAGGTGCACGCAGTGTTGCGCGCGCATTTGCGCAGTGTCCACCCTGCGGCCGACGACGTGCGCATTCTGTACGGCGGCAGCGTCAAACCCGACAATGCCGCGGTGCTGTTTGCCCAGCCGGACATTGATGGCGGCCTCATCGGCGGTGCATCGCTCAAGGCCGCCGACTTTCTTGCCATCATAGCCGCGGCACGCTGACATGCCGCGCGGCTGGCCCAGTTGTTTTGATGTTGTGACACGCGCCTGGCGGCGCGATCGAGTTTGACATGCAAATCCTGATGACCTTGACCCTGGTGGTGCAGATTCTGTCTGCACTCGTGATGATCGTTCTGGTGCTGATGCAGCATGGCAAGGGTGCCGATATGGGGGCGTCATTCGGCTCCGGTGCATCTGGCAGCCTGTTCGGCGCGACCGGATCGGCCAATTTCCTCAGCCGCAGCACCGCCGTGGCAGCCACGCTGTTCTTTGCCACCACGTTGATGATGGCCTACTTCGGTAACCGCGCCGGCTCGGGCGACGGTGGGCTGATGGAAAAGCTTGCCGCGCCAGCGCCGGCGGCGTCGGTGGCCGCGCCCGTCAAACCTAGTGGTCCGATCAGCCAGATTCCTACAGTTCCTGCTGCGCCCGTTGCGCCGCAGCCAGCCTCTGGCCCCAAGCCCAGCGTATCCAGTACAAAATGAATTTTGGTGTGATCTGCATCAAGCAATCCGTTGGATTGTGCGTTGCAGCAAACACAAGTTCTGCGACTTGTCAATCCTCAGTGAAATGGCGCCTTGAGGCGGCGCAATATCTCGGAAGGCTGTGTTGCTTCGGCGCATGGGAAGCGGGTAAGATTCTTCTGTTTTGAAAATCCAGTAACAGACTCGCACGGTGCGAGGCTTGCCAGGCCAATCCAGCAGGCTCCAAACCGTGTTGCGGCAAGATAGGTGGGCGGTCAAGTGCCATAGCAAGTGGCACTTGACCGCCTCGGTAGTCGCCTGGCGGCTCGACCAGCCTGTCCTGCGGCATGTTGCGCTGGGCTGTCTTCGCCGCACCCGAGTCCAGCGGCGGTGTTCTGGCAGCATCCGGTTTTGAGCCGACGTGGTGGAATTGGTAGACACGCTATCTTGAGGGGGTAGTGGCGAAAGCTGTGCGAGTTCGAGTCTCGCCGTCGGCACCAAAAGAGCAAAGGGCAGGGTCACCATCTGCCCGGATCACAATAGGAGATGGAGTGCGATGAACCTTGAGCAGTATCTGCCGGTGTTGTTGTTCATCCTGGTGGGCATCGGCGTCGGTGTCGTGCCGCAGTTGCTCGGTTATCTCATCGCCCCGCGTCGTCCTGACGCCGAGAAAAACTCCCCTTACGAGTGCGGCTTCGAAGCCTTCGAAGACGCCCGGATGAAGTTTGACGTACGGTACTACCTCGTCGCCATCCTGTTCATCCTGTTCGACCTCGAAATCGCATTCCTTTTCCCCTGGGCGGTTGCCCTGAAGGACATCGGCCTGATCGGCTTCTGGGCGATGATGATCTTCCTCGCCATCCTGACCATCGGCTTCATCTACGAGTGGAAAAAAGGGGCGCTCGATTGGGAGTGAACCCGGTGCGCCTGGCGGGGCTGAACCCTTGCGTGGCGGCGCCAGTCTGAATGGTTGATCAGGAGTGGATCATGAGCATTGAAGGCGTGATGCGCGAGGGCTTCATCACCACCTCGGCAGACAAGTTGATCAACTGGACGCGAACCGGGTCACTCTGGCCCATGACCTTCGGTCTGGCCTGTTGCGCGGTGGAGATGATGCATGCCGGAGCGGCACGTTACGACCTCGACCGCTTCGGCATCGTGTTCCGTCCGAGCCCGCGCCAATCCGATCTGATGATCGTCGCTGGCACCTTGTGCAACAAAATGGCGCCGGCCTTGCGTAAGGTTTACGACCAGATGGCCGAGCCGCGCTGGGTGGTGTCGATGGGCTCGTGCGCCAACGGCGGCGGCTACTACCACTACTCCTACTCTGTGGTGCGCGGCTGTGATCGCATCGTGCCGGTCGATGTCTATGTGCCGGGCTGTCCGCCGACCGCCGAGGCGCTGCTCTACGGCCTGATCCAGTTGCAAAACAAGATCCGGCGCACTGAAACCATTGCGCGCTGAGCCTCAGTGTTCGCACGTCCCCCTTGGCCGATGTCATGACCAGCAAGCTCCCACAACTCGACACCGCCCTGCGCGCCGCACTCGGCGAGCGCATCATGGCCCTCAAAGCCAGCCTGGGCGAGCTCACGCTCGACGTGGATGCGACGCATTACCTCGAGGTTTGCACCACACTGCATGACCATGCAGACCTGCACTTCGAGCAGCTGATCGATCTGTGCGGCGTGGACTACGCGCAGTACGGCAATGCGCTGCGCGATGACGGCGGGCGGTTCATGGTGGTCTTGCATCTGCTGTCACTGCGTCACAACTGGCGTCTGCGCGTTCGGGTGCGCTGCCCGCAGGATGATCTGCCGATGGTTGCCTCGGTCAACACCATCTGGAACGCGGCCAACTGGTTCGAGCGCGAGGCTTTCGATCTCTACGGCATCGTGTTCGAGGGCCACCCGGACCTGCGCCGCATCCTCACCGATTACGGCTTCATCGGCCATCCTTTTCGCAAGGACTTTCCGCTGTCGGGCACGGTCGAGATGCGCTACGACCCGGACAGTAAGCGGGTGATCTATCAACCGGTCACTATCGAGCCGCGCGAAATCACCCCGCGCGTCATCCGCGAGCCGGGTTACGGCGGTCTGGGACACTGATATGGCGGACATCAAGAATTACACCATCAACTTTGGTCCGCAGCATCCGGCGGCGCACGGCGTGCTGCGTCTGGTGCTCGAGCTCGACGGCGAAGTGGTGCAGCGCGCCGATCCGCACATCGGGTTACTGCACCGTGCCACCGAAAAGCTGGCCGAGCACAAGACCTACATCCAGGCACTGCCTTACATGGATCGTCTCGACTACGTGTCGATGATGTGCAACGAGCATGCGTACTGCCTGGCGGTCGAGAAGCTGCTGGGCGTGGAAGTGCCGGTGCGGGCGCAATACATCCGCGTGATGTTTGCCGAGATCACCCGCCTGCTCAATCATCTCATGTGGCTTGGCGCACACGGTCTTGACTGTGGCGCAATGACCATCTTCCTCTACGCCTTTCGCGAGCGGGAAGATCTGTTCGACATGTATGAGGCCGTCTCCGGTGCGCGCATGCATGCGGCCTACTTCCGGCCGGGTGGCGTGTACCGCGATTTGCCCGATCGCATGCCGCAGTATGGCGAATCCAAGATCCGCAGCGCCCGTGCAGTCGAAGAACGCAACAGGAACCGCCAGGGTTCGCTGCTCGACTTCATCGACGACTTCACCCAGCGCTTCCCCGGATATGTCGACGAATATGAAACCCTGCTGACCGACAACCGCATCTGGAAGCAGCGGACCGTGGGCATTGGTGTCGTCTCTCCCGAAAGGGCGATGAATCTGGGCATGACCGGCCCGATGCTGCGCGGCTCGGGGGTGGTGTGGGACTTGCGCAAGACCCAGCCCTACGAGGTCTACGACCGCCTGGAATTTGACATTCCGGTGGGCAAGAATGGCGACTGCTACGACCGCTACCTGGTGCGCATCGAAGAGATGCGCCAGTCCAACCGCATCATCAAGCAGTGCGTGGACTGGCTGCGCGCCAACCCGGGGCCGGTGATCACCGACAACCACAAAATCGCCCCGCCCGCGCGCGAGGAAATGAAGACCAGCATGGAAGCGCTGATCCACCATTTCAAGCTGTTCAGCGAAGGCATCCATGTGCCCGAAGGGCAAGTCTACGCAGCGGTAGAGCATCCCAAGGGCGAGTTCGGCATCTATCTCGTCTCCGACGGGGCAAACAAACCCTACCGGCTGAAAATCCGTGCCCCCGGTTTTGCCCATCTGGCCGCGCTCGACGAACTGTCGCGCGGGCACATGATCGCCGACGTCGTGGCCATCATCGGCACGCTCGACATCGTTTTCGGGGAGATCGACCGCTGATGGACTGCCCTCCCACATCGCAAGAACTGCAACGCATGATGTTGTCCGAAACCACGCGTCAGCGCATCGATCAGGAAGTTGCCAAATACCCTGCAGACCAAAAGCAGTCGGCGGTGATTGCCGCGCTGGCCATCGTGCAACAGGAGCAGGGCTGGGTCTCGCCCGAGGCCGAGCGGGCCGTGGCCGACTATCTTGGCATGCCGCCCATTGCCGTGCATGAAGTGGTGACTTTCTACAACATGTTCAACACCCGGCCGGTCGGCCGGTTCAAGCTCAACGTCTGCACCAATCTGCCCTGTGCCTTGAGCGGCGGCACGGCAGCCGCGCAATATCTGAGCGAAAAGCTCGGTGTTGCCCTCGGCGAGACCACTGCGGACGGTTTGTTCACGTTGCAGGAGTCAGAATGCCTGGGTGCCTGTGGCGACGCACCGGCCATGCTGGTCAACGACCGCAGACTGTGCAGCTTCATGCGGCCAGAACGCCTCGACGCGCTGATCGACGAACTGCGCGCTGCGGCGCAGGCGCAGCCGACCAACGGAGAGTCGCAATGAACCAAGCCTTCGGACGCAGCACGGGACAGGAAACCTGCTTTCACGGACGGCACATCCAGCCGCAGATCCTAGCCGGCCTGGACGGCACCAACTGGGACCTCGACGGCTATCTGGCGCGCGACGGCTACAAGGCGCTGCGAAAGATTCTCACCGAAGGCTGGACGCCCGAGCAGGTCATCGCCGAGGTCAAGACCTCGGCGCTGCGAGGCCGTGGCGGCGCCGGCTTCCCCACCGGGCTGAAGTGGAGTTTCATGCCGCGCCAGTTCCCCGGCCAGAAGTACCTGGTGTGCAACTCCGACGAGGGCGAGCCCGGCACTTTCAAGGACCGCGACATCCTGCGCTTTAACCCGCATGCGGTGATCGAGGGCATGGCGATCGCCGCGTTTGCGATGGGCATTTCCGTGGGCTACAACTACATCCACGGCGAAATTTTCGAAGACTACGAGCGCTTCGAAGAAGCACTGCGCCAAGCGCGTGCGGCAGGCTATCTGGGCGACAACATCCTGGGCAGCAATTTCAGCTTCCAGCTGCATGCCGCGCACGGCTTCGGCGCCTATATCTGCGGCGAGGAAACCGCGCTGCTCGAATCGCTCGAAGGCAAGAAGGGACAGCCGCGGTTCAAGCCGCCTTTCCCTGCGAGTTTTGGTCTGTACGGCAAACCGACCACCATCAACAACACCGAAACTTTCGCGGCCGTGCCCTGGATCATCCGCCACGGCGGCCAAGCCTATCTCGAAGTGGGCAAGCCCAACAACGGCGGCACCAAGATCTACTCGGTCTCGGGCGATGTGGCCCGGCCTGGCAACTACGAGGTGCCGATGGGCACGCCGTTTGCCACCCTGCTCGAGCTCGCTGGCGGCATGCGCGACGGCAGCCAGCTCAAGGCCGTGATTCCCGGCGGCTCCTCCGCTCCGGTGCTGCCCGCCAGCATCATCATGGACTGCACCATGGACTATGACTCAATCTCCAAGGCCGGTTCCATGCTGGGCTCAGGCGCGGTGATCGTGCTCAACGACACGCGCTGCATGGTCAAGTCGCTCATGCGCCTGTCTTACTTCTACCAGCATGAATCGTGCGGCCAGTGCACACCGTGCCGCGAGGGCACTGGCTGGCTGTACCGTGTGGTGCATCGCATCGAAAACGGCCGGGGGCGGATGGAAGATCTCGATCTGCTCAATTCGGTGTCCGACAACATCGCCGGACGCACCATCTGCGCCCTCGGAGATGCCGCGGCCATGCCAGTGAAATCGTTTATCAAGCACTTCCGCGACGAATTCGAGCACCACATCACGCACAAAGCCTGCCTCGTGCCGGCCTATGCCTGAAGCGCTGCTCGTTCCGATCCCGCACAGGACGCCCCCTCATGGTTGAACTCGAAATCGACGGTCGGAAGGTCCAGGTGCCCGAAGGGGCGATGGTCATGGACGCGGCCACAAAGCTCGGCATCTATGTGCCGCACTTTTGCTATCACCACAAACTGACCATTGCCGCCAACTGCCGCATGTGTCTGGTGGATGTGGAAAAAGCCCCCAAGCCCCTGCCTGCCTGTGCCACGCCGGCGGCGCAAGGCATGGTGGTGCGCACCCATTCGGAGCGCGCGGTGCAGGCACAAAAAGGGGTGATGGAGTTCCTACTCATCAACCATCCTCTCGACTGCCCGATCTGCGATCAGGGCGGAGAGTGCCAGCTGCAGGATCTGGCCGTGGGGTACGGCGCCTCCGCTTCGCGCTACACCGAAGAAAAGCGGGTGGTGTTTCACAAGGATGTCGGCCCACTGATCGCGATGGAGGAAATGAGCCGCTGCATCCAGTGCACTCGCTGCGTGCGCTTCGGCCAGGAAATCGCCGGCATCATGGAACTCGGCATGGCCAACCGCGGCGAGCATTCCGAGATCATGGCCTTCGTCGGCAGCACGGTCGACTCCGAACTGTCGGGCAACATGATCGATCTGTGCCCGGTCGGCGCACTGACCAGCAAGCCGTTCCGCTACAGTGCGCGCACCTGGGAGCTGGCGCGGCGCGCCTCGATCAGCCCGCACGACAGTGTCGGTGCCAATCTCATCGTCCAGGTCAAGGGCGACCGCGTGATGCGCGTGTTGCCGCTCGAGAATGAAGCGGTCAACGAATGCTGGCTGTCCGACCGCGATCGTTTCGCCTATGAAGGTCTCAACAGTTCCGAACGTCTGACCCAGCCGCAAATCCGCGAAAACGGGCAGTGGAAAGCAGTCGATTGGCAGACCGCGCTCGATTTCACCGTCCATGGCCTGCGCCGTGCGCTTGGTGTCCCGGCGGACGGCAGCAGACTGGCAGCGCTGGCTGCACCGACCAGCACCGTCGAAGAACTGTACTTGCTGAAAAAACTGCTCACCGCAATGGGCAGCATCAGTCTGGACACCCGCCTGCGGCAAAGCGATTTCTCCGCCGATGCGCAGGCCGCGGGCATTGCCTGGTTGGGCATGCCGATTGCCGAGGTTGCGCAGTTGCAGGCTGCGCTGTTCATCGGCAGCACCCTGCGCAAGGAACAGCCGCTGCTGTCCACCCGGCTGCGCCAAGCAGCCAAGGACGGCGCCAAGGTCTGCACCCTGCACGCTGCAAACGACGACTGGCTCATGCCGATGCATGCGCGCATCGCTGTTGCTCCCAGCCAGTGGCTGCAGCAGCTTGGCGACATTGCGGCCGCGGTGGCCCAGGCCAAGGGCATCGCCCTGCCTGCGGCACTGCAGGCGCTGAGTGAGCCGAGCGCCGAGTCCCGCTCGATCGCTTCCTGTCTGCTCGCCGGTGAACGCAAGGCGGTCTTTCTTGGCAATGCCGCGGTTCAGCACCCGCAGGCGGCGGCACTGCGCGCGCTGGCGCAATGGATTGCCCGCGAAACCGGCGCGGTGTGCGGTGATCTGACAGAAGCGGGCAACACTGTCGGCGCTGCGTTGGTGGGCGTATCGCCGCTGGCAGCCGGGCGCGATGTCGCGCGCATCCTTGCCGAGCCGCCACGCGCGATGTTGCTGTTCGATGTCGAGCCTGAAGAAGACGGCGCAGACCCGCAGGCGTTCGCCCGGGCGTTGCAGCAGGCCGAGTTCATCGTCTCGTTCAGTCCCTTCGTCAACTCGGCGGAAGGTCACGCCGACGTCATGCTGCCGATTTCGCCGTTTACCGAGACCGCGGGCAGCCTGATCAACGCGGAGGGCCGGCTGCAGCAGTTCAACCCGGTGGTCCAGCCGCTGGGGGAAACCCGTCCCGGCTGGAAAGTGCTGCGCGTGCTCGGCAATCTGCTTGGTCTGGCGGGGTTCGACTACCAGAGCATCGCCGAGGTGCGTGCCGAAGCGTTCGGCAGTTTCGGCGGCGCGGAGCAGATCGCCGCCAGACTGGCGCAGCAAACCGTACTGCCGTTGCCGCAGATCGGAGCCCTCGCGCCTGCTCAGGCGGTCGAGCGCCTGGCCACCGTCCCGATCTATTCGAGCGATGCCATCGTGCGCCGGGCCCCGAGCCTGCAGCGTACCCGCGATGCGCGGCAGGCGCGCATGGTCGGCGTGTCGGCTGCGCTGTGGCAGCGACTGGGGCTGTGCAGCGGCGACGCCGTGCGCCTGAGTTCGGCTACCGATGCACAGGCGGTGGTGCTGCCCGCGTACTGCGATGACACGCTGGCCGGGAATGTAGTGCGCGTCGCAGCGGCATGGGAGGAAGCCGCCCCGCTGGGAGCGATGTTCGGCGCCGTACGGATCGAGCGGGTTGCGCCCTCTTCCGCGCCGTCTGCTGCCACACCTGCCGTCGAAAAGGTCTGAGATGCTCGAATCGTTCAACCAAGCTGGACTCTCCTTGCTCGGGCCGATTGCCTGGCCCGTGGTCTGGAACCTGATCTGGATTGTGGTCATCGTCGCTCCACTGATGGGGGCGGTTGCCTATCTCACGCTGTGGGAGCGCAAGCTCATCGGCTGGATTCAGATCCGCATCGGGCCCAACCGGGTCGGACCGTTCGGTCTGCTGCAACCTGTTGCCGACGGTCTGAAGCTGCTGCTCAAGGAAATCGTCATTCCGTTCCGCGCAAACAAGCGCCTGTTTCTGCTCGGGCCGGTGATGACCATCATGCCGGCGCTGGCCGCCTGGGCAGTGATTCCGTTCGGCCCCGATGTCGCGCTGGCCAATATCAACGCCGGGCTGTTGCTGCTGCTGGCGATCACGTCGATGGAGGTGTACGGCATCATCATTGCCGGCTGGGCGTCCAACTCCAAATATGCGTTTCTCGGCGCGATGCGGGCATCGGCGCAGATGGTGAGCTACGAGATCGCGATGGGCTTTGCCATGGTCATCGTGCTGATGGTCTCGGGAAGCCTGAACCTGACCCAAATCGTCCAGGGCCAGACCCAGGGCATGTTCGCTGAGATGGGGCTGAACTTTCTGTCGTGGAACTGGCTGCCGCTGCTGCCTATCTTCGTGGTGTATTTCATCTCGGGCGTGGCCGAGACCAACCGTGCCCCGTTCGACGTGGTGGAGGGCGAATCCGAAATCGTCGCCGGGCATATGGTGGAGTATTCGGGTATGGCCTTTGCCATGTTCTTCCTCGCCGAATACGCCAACATGATCCTGATCTCCATCCTGACCACCGTGTTGTTTCTCGGTGGCTGGGATGCGCCGGTGGCCTTTCTCGGCTTCATTCCTGGCTGGATCTGGCTGGGCATCAAGACCTTCATCATGGTCAGCATGTTTTTGTGGTTTCGCGCCACCTTCCCACGCTACCGCTACGACCAGATCATGCGGCTGGGATGGAAGATCTTCATTCCGGTCACGCTGGTCTGGCTGGTGGTCGTCGCAGCCTGGATACAGACCCCTTGGAACATCTGGAAGTGAGGCGCAACTATGGCCGCTTTGCGTGACACCTTCAACAGCTTTTTCCTCGTCGAACTCTTCAAGGGCCTGGCGCTGACCGGCAAGTACGCCTTTAAGAGCAAGATCACGGTCCAATACCCCGAGGAAAAAACGCCGCTGTCGCCGCGCTTTCGCGGCTTGCATGCCCTGCGTCGCTATCCCAACGGCGAGGAACGCTGCATCGCCTGCAAGTTGTGCGAAGCGGTATGCCCGGCGTTGGCCATCACCATCGAGTCCGAGCAGCGCGAGGACGGCACCCGCCGTACCACCCGCTACGACATCGATCTGACCAAGTGCATCTTCTGCGGTCTGTGCGAGGAAAGCTGCCCGGTCGACTCGATCGTCGAGACGCCCATCTTCGAGTACCACGGCGAAAAGCGCGGTGATCTCTACTTCACCAAGGAGATGCTGCTGGCCGTGGGCGACCGCTACGAGCCGCAAATCGCCGCAGCCAAGGAGGCCGACGCCCCGTACCGCTGAACGCCACGCGCCCGCTGTGCAGCGGGTCGGGTGCTCTTCCCACAGTTTCGATGCCGACGGCCCCGGCCGTGGACTGGCCCTTTTGTGACCATGGACGTTCAAATCATCCTGTTCTACCTGTTCTCCGCCGTGCTGCTGTTTGCCGCATTGCGGGTGATCACGGCACGTAACCCGGTGCATTCCGCGCTCTTTCTCGTGCTGGCTTTCTTTCAGATGTCGGCCATCTGGTTGCTGCTGCGTGCGGAGTTTCTCGCCATCGTGCTGGTGCTGGTGTATGTCGGGGCAGTGATGGTGCTGTTCCTGTTCGTGGTGATGATGCTCGACATCAATCTCGACACTATCCGCAAGGGATTCTGGCGTTACTTTCCGGTGGCTGCGCTGGTGGGTGTCCTCATCGTGTTGGAAATGGCTGCGGTGCTGATGCAGGGCTTCCAGATCGGCGGTTTGACGCGCGCAGCGCAGGTCGGGGCGGCGGTTTCGCCCGACAACCCGCTCAAACACATTCCTAATACCCAGGCACTGGGCGTGGTGCTGTATTCGCAATACCTGTTTGCCGTAGAGATCGCCGCGGTCATTCTGCTGGTGGCCATCATTGCCGCGATCGCACTGACGCTGCGCAAACGCAAGGATGCGCGGCACATCCCCGCCTCCGAGCAAATCAAGGCACGCCGCGCCGACCGCGTGCGTCTGGTGTCCATCCCCGCCCAACCGAAGGAGTAAGCCATATGCTCGGTTCACTTACCCTGGCGCATTACCTGGTGCTTGGCGCGATGTTGTTCGCCATTTCGGTGGTCGGCATCTTTCTCAATCGCCGCAACCTGATCGTCATCCTGATGGCCATCGAACTGATGCTGCTGGCGGTCAACCTCAATTTCATCGCGTTCTCGCACTACCTGCAGGATTTCGCCGGTCAGGTATTCGTGTTCTTCATCCTGACTGTTGCGGCGGCGGAGTCGGCCATCGGCCTGGCCATTCTGGTCGTGCTGTTCCGTAACCTCAACACCATCGACGTCGAGGAACTCGACCAACTCAAGGGCTGATCGATGCAAGCCACCTTGAACCCCAACCTGCTGCTGGTCATCGCACTGGCTCCTCTGGCCGCGTCCATCATCGTCGGCCTGTTCGGCCGAACCATCGGGCGGTCCGCGTCGCATTGGCTGACCACCGCATCGGTAGGGCTGTCATTTGTGCTGTCGCTGGTGGTGCTCAACGACGTGATCCACGGCGCCCGCTTCAACGCCACGATCTATGACTGGATGACGGTCGGCACGCTGCACATGGAAGTAGGCTTCATGATCGATGGCCTGTCGGCGCTGATGATGACCGTGGTGACCTTCGTGTCATTCATGGTGCACATCTACACCATCGGCTATATGGCCGATGACGACGGCTACCAGCGCTTTTTCAGCTACATCTCGTTGTTCACCTTCTCCATGCTGATGCTGGTGATGAGCAACAACATGCTGCAGCTTTTCTTCGGCTGGGAAGCGGTCGGTCTGGTGTCCTATTTGCTGATCGGTTTCTGGTATACCCGGCCGAGCGCGGTGTTTGCCAACATGAAGGCGTTCATCGTTAACCGGGTGGGCGACTTCGGCTTCATTCTCGGCATCGGCCTGCTCGCCGCCTACACCGGCAGCCTGAATTACACCGAAATCTTTGCCAAAGGTCCGGAGCTGGCCCTTCTGCATCTGCCGGGTACCGACTGGATGCTGGTCACTGTGGCCTGCATTTCCCTGTTCATTGGCGCGATGGGCAAGAGCGCGCAGTTTCCGCTGCATGTCTGGCTGCCCGACTCGATGGAAGGCCCAACGCCGATCTCCGCGCTGATTCACGCTGCAACCATGGTGACCGCGGGCATTTTCATGGTCGCACGCATGTCGCCGCTGTTCGAACTGTCCAACACTGCGCTGTCGTACATCCTGGTCATCGGCGCGATCACCGCGCTGTTCATGGGGTTCCTCGGCGTGATCCAGAACGACATCAAGCGCGTGATCGCCTACTCCACCCTGTCGCAGCTCGGTTACATGACCGTGGCGCTGGGCGCTTCGGCGTATTCGGTCGCGATCTTTCATCTGATGACCCATGCCTTTTTCAAGGCGCTGCTGTTTCTCGGTGCCGGTTCGGTGATCCTGGGCATGCACCATGATCAGGATATTCGCCACATGGGCGGGCTGCGCAAGTACATGCCCATCACCTGGATCACCTTTCTCATCGGCACTCTGGCTCTGACCGGCACGCCGTTCTTCTCGGGCTTTTACTCCAAAGACAGCATCATCGAGGCGGTGCATGCCAGCGATCTGCCGGGCGCGGGCTTTGCCTACTTTGCGGTGGTGGCCAGCGTATTCGTCACCGCGCTGTACAGCTTCCGCCTGTACTTCCTGGTGTTCCACGGCAACGAGCGCTTTCGCGAAGTCACGCACGACCACGGCCACGACCCGCATGCGCACGGCCATGGCCATGGCCATGGCGTGGAGCCGCATGAGTCACCCTGGGTGGTGACCTTCCCGCTGATCATGCTGGCGATTCCTTCAGTGGTCAGCGGCTATTTCCTGATCCAGCCGCTCTTGTATGGACACTTCCTCCAGGGGGCAATCGTTGTCGACACCGCGGCGCACCCGGCCATGGCCGATCTGGCCGAGCATTTCCACGGGGCGCTGGCGATGACCTTGCATGGATTCACCGCGCTGCCGCTGTGGCTGGCGGTGGCCGGTTTTGCCACGGCGTACTACGCCTACATGGTCAACTTGAACTTCCCCCGCACGGTGCAGCGCGCGCTCGGGCCGATCTACACCATCCTCGACCACAAGTATTACTTCGACTGGTTCAACGAGCATGTACTGGCCGCCGCAGCGCGTCTGCTCGGCAAGGGGCTGTGGAAAGGGGGGGACGTTGGGCTGATCGATGGCCTGCTGGTCAACGGCTCGGCGCGCCTGGTCGGCTGGACGTCGCGTGTCGTGCGTCTGCTGCAGACCGGCTACATCTACTACTACGCGTTGGCGATGATTGCCGGTGTGGTGGTGTTCATGGGCTACTTTGTTCCGGGCAAGCTGTTGTCCGGCTGGTTCATCAGATAACAGCCAAGCGCGCTACAAAAGAATGCAATCCCTTCCACTGCTCAGTCTGTCCATCTGGATTCCCATCGCTTTTGGCGTCGTGCTTTTGTTTTTCCAGGGCCCGCAGCGTGCGGCTGCTGCGCGCTGGATGGCGCTGGTCGGCTCGGCAATCTCCTTTGCCGTCACCCTCCCGCTGATCACCGGATTCGACAGCACGCAGGCCGGCATGCAGTTCGTCGAATCGGTGCCGTGGATCCGGCCGTTCAACATCCAGTACGCGCTCGGTGTCGACGGCGTGTCGCTGTGGTTCGTGCCACTGACCGCGCTGATGACCATGATCGTGGTGATCAGCGCCTGGGAGGTCATCCAAGACCGGGTCAATCTCTACCTTGGCGCGTTTCTCGTCCTCTCCGGGCTGATGATCGGGGTGTTCGCAGCCACCGACGCCTTGCTGTTCTATGTGTTCTTCGAGGCCACCCTGATTCCGATGTACCTGATCATCGGCATCTGGGGCGGGCCGCGCCGGGTCTACGCGGCGTTCAAGTTCTTTCTCTACACCCTGCTGGGCTCGCTGCTCATGCTGGTGGCGCTGATCTATCTTTACCTGCAGTCGGGCGGCAGCTTCGAGATCGCCAACTGGTACCACGTGCCACTGTCGATGAGTGCGCAGATTCTCATTTTTATCGCTTTTTTCTTTGCCTTCGCCGTGAAGATTCCCATGTGGCCGGTGCACACCTGGCTACCCGATGCCCACGTCGAGGCGCCCACCGGTGGCTCGGTCATTCTGGCGGCGATCATGCTCAAGCTCGGTGCGTATGGCTTCATCCGCTTCTCGCTGCCGATTCTGCCCGATGCCAGCCACGCGTTGGCGCCGGTGATGATCGCGCTGTCGCTGATTGCGGTGATCTACATCGGCTTTGTCGCTCTGGTACAGGCCGACATGAAAAAGCTGGTGGCCTACTCGTCGATTGCGCACATGGGTTTCGTCACCCTTGGGTTCTTTCTGTTCTCCGATCTGGGCGTGCAGGGCGGGCTGGTGCAGATGATCTCGCACGGTTTCATTTCCGGCGCGATGTTCCTGACCATCGGGGTGCTGTACGACCGCATGCATACCCGCGAGATTGCCGACTATGGCGGGGTCACCAACACCATGCCCAAATTCGCCGCGCTGGCGGTGCTGTTCGGCATGGCCAATGCGGGCCTGCCGGGTACCAGCGGCTTTGTCGGGGAGTGGATGGTGATTCTGGCTGCGGTGAAATTCAATTTCTGGATTGGGCTGCTCGCTGCCACCACCTTGATCCTCGCCGCCAGCTATACCCTGTGGATGATCAAGCGGGTGTATTTCGGCCCGATCGGCAATGCCCATGTCGCTGCCCTGAAGGACATCGGCGCGCGGGAGTTCTTCATGCTGGCCGTCTTGGTGGGCGCAGTCCTCTGGATGGGCGTGTATCCCAAATTCTTCACCGACCCGATGCAGGCATCGGTGCAACATTTGCTGCAGTTTGCGGCGACTTCCAAATTGCAGTGACAACGACCGCTATGAACTGGATCGCCATTTATCCGGAAATCTTTCTGCTCGTGCTGGCCTGCATGGTCATGCTCGTCGACCTATTCGTGAAGGACAACCAGCATCGCGTGAGCTACTGGATGACGCTGGTCGGCCTGATCCTGCTGGGTGTTCTGTGCGAGCTGTACTATGCCTCGGGCATGCGGCAGCTCGCCATGGCGCGGGCGCTGATCATCGACCCGATGGCGTCGCTGCTCAAACTGCTTACCGTCGGCGCAACCATCGTCACGCTGATCTACTCGCGCCGTTACGCACTCGACCGCAGGATGTGGGGTGGCGAGCTGTTCAGTCTGGTGCTGCTGTCGCTGCTCGGCCAGTTCATCATGATCTCGGGCAACAATCTGCTGACCATCTATCTGGGGCTGGAGTTGCTGTCGCTTGCGCTGTACGCGCTGGTGGCGCTGCGGCGTGACCACACCCAGTCCACCGAGGCGGCGATGAAGTATTTCGTGCTCGGTGCGCTGGCCTCGGGCTTTCTGCTTTACGGCATGTCCATGTTGTACGGCGCCACCGGCTCGCTGGATCTGGTGACCATCTTTCGCATGATCGCTGTCGAGCCGATCAACCGTGCGGTGCTGGTGTTGGGCGCGGTGTTCATCGTTGCCGGTCTGGCGTTCAAGCTTGGTGCGGTGCCGTTCCACATGTGGATTCCCGACGTCTATCAGGGCGCGCCCACCGCGGTGGTGCTGATGGTCGGCGCTGCGCCCAAGCTGGCGGCGTTCGCGATGGCCATCCGGTTGCTGGTCGAGGGTATGTTCCCGCTTGCGATGGACTGGCAGGGCATGCTGGTGGTGCTGGCTGTGCTGTCGATCGGCCTGGGCAATCTGGCGGCCATTGCGCAGACCAATCTCAAGCGCATGCTGGCGTATTCGACCATTGCGCAGGTCGGCTTCGTGCTGCTGGCGCTGCTGTCGGGCATGCTCAACGGCAACGGCCTGTCGGCCTCCACCGCCTACAGCGGCGCGATGTACTACATGATCATCTATGTGCTGACCACCCTGGGCACCTTCGGCGTCATTCTGCTGCTGGCACGTGAGGGCTTCGAGGCTGAGGAAATGCGCGACTTTGCCGGCCTGGCCAAGACCGACCCCTGGATGGCAGGTGTCATGACCTTTCTCTTATTCTCTCTGGCGGGGATTCCGCCGTTCGCCGGCTTTTACGCCAAGCTCGAAGTGCTGACCATTCTGTTCAACACGGGCCGCGTCTGGCTGGTGGTGTATGCGGTGATTCTGTCGGTGATCGGTGCCTACTACTACATCCGCATGGTCAAGGTCATGTATTTCGATGCGCCTACGGCGTTGTCGGCCAGCCGGGCCGTCGGCGCGGGCGGTGCGCGTGCCCTGCTGTCGCTCAACGGTCTGGCGGTTCTGCTGCTTGGACTGATGCCCGGTGGACTCATGACCCTGTGCTATCAGGCCATGGCCAATACCCTGCACTGAAAAAGGATTCGAACGTGCAAACTCCCGCTGTCTGGCTGGTCATCGTGCTGGCGTTCGTTGCCGCGAACCTGCCCTTCCTGTCCAACCGCTTTTTTCTGGTCTTCCCGCTCAAAAAGACGCCCAAGTCGATCTGGCTGCGGCTGGCAGAGTTGCTGATTCTGTTTTTTGTCGTCGGCTTCATCGGTCGTGCGCTCGAAGCGCGGATCGGGCAGAACTATCCGCAACATTGGGAGTTCTACGCGGTGTCGCTTTCCATGTTCCTGGTGCTGGCCTTTCCGGGCTATGTGCTGCGCTATATGGTCAAACGCCATCCGGGCGCGAGCCAGACATGAGCGGCGATCCGGCACGGGCGTCGCAGCCTGCTGCGCTGCGCGAGCACACCCTCGATAGCGAGATGGTGTTTCGCGGCCAGTTTCTCAACATCGCCCGCGATCTGGTGCGACTGCCCAACGGCGCGCAGGTCACACGCGAGTATGTGCGGCACTCCGGCGCGGTCATGATCATTCCCCTGCTGGACAACGGCCGCGTACTGATGGAGCGCCAGTTTCGCACGCCGATGCAACGGGTGATGATCGAGTTCCCTGCGGGCAAGCTCGACGCAGGGGAGGGTTGGCTGGCCTGCGCTCAGCGCGAGCTGCGCGAAGAAACCGGCTACAGCGCCAGACAATGGGCTTATATCGGCCCGATCAACAACGCCATTTCCTACTCCGATGAAACCATCCATCTCGCAGTGGCGCGCGGTCTGGTCGCTGGGGCGCAATCGCTGGACGACAACGAACTGCTCGAGGTGTTCGAGGCCAGTGCGCAGGATGTCCTGGAATGGGTGCGCAAGGGCCAGATCACCGATGTCAAGACCGTGATCGGCGCCTTCTGGCTGGAAAAGCTGCTGAGCGGCACCTGGAGCGTCGACTGGCAGGATGTGGGCTGACGCCGCAGGTCAGATGCGGCGCTGCACCAGCAGACGATAGGCCAGCAGATACAGCGTCACGAAGGCCGCGCTGCACAGCATCAAGATCAGTGTGCTGCTCCACCACAGCATCGCCGGCCCGACGCTGAACGCGGCGACCGCCCACAAATAAGGCGAGGTGGCCGCGTTGCGCCGCAGCCGTGGGTCTGGATGCTCGTCGAAATCGAGCAGGCGGGTCAGCCGCCAGTACACCAGATGGTGCAGATGCAGGGTGTCGGGCGCGGTGCCTGCACGCTGCCTGAATTTGCGCCGCCACAGCGAATACAGCAGTTCCCACGCCGGATACATCAGCACCATCAGCGCGAACCATGGCGAGACCGCGGGGTTGCGCGCAACCAGCAGCACGCTCAGCAGCGCCATCCAGAAGCCGAGCAGATAGGCGCCGGTATCGCCGAGAAAAATCTGCCCGCGCGGCCAGTTCCAGAACAAAAAGCCCAGCAGCGCGCCGATGGCAGCCAGGCTCAGCGCCATGATTTGCGCATCGTTGACCTTGAACGCCACATAGCCGATCGCGCCGAAGATCATGAAGCTCACCATGCCGGCCAGGCCGTTGTAACCGTCGATCATGTTGATCGCATGCGGCAGTGCGCCGATCGCCACTATCGCGAGCAGCCAGCCCAGCACAGGCCAGGCCTGAAGCCACGCATCGAACGGCCACAGACCGACGCGATGCACGCTGGCACCTAGCAGCCACACCGCCAGCGCAGCAGCCAGTACAGTGGCCAGCGCACGCCACAGAGGGGGCACATGCCGCCGCAGATCTTCGGCGATGCCGGCCAGCAGCACTGGCAGGATGGCGAGCGCCAGCAACCCGGTGTCAGTTGCGCTGACATAACCCAGGTGCATCAGCCACACCATGCCCAGCATCATCCCCGCAGCCATGGCAAGACCGCCGGTGCGCGGCGTGGGATGACGGTGCCATTTCTGCACCCCGTGGGTTTCGTCCAGACCGAACTGTTTGCGCCGCCCGAGCACGATGAGTGCGGCGCAGCCGAGCCAGCACAGCAGGGCAGACAAGGCGGTGGCGTGGAGCATCGGACGGGTTCGACTGGATCAGATCGACATTGTGCCTTGCGTTCGCGCCGCAGCCCGCCTCCTTTGCCCCGCGGCGCCCACGGCGTTGCGGCGTCGCCTACACTGCCGTCCATGTTGTCTTCCATGTCCTGGCCTTTCGAGCTGCTCATCGGCTGGCGCTATACCCGCAGCGGGCGGCGCAGTCGGCGCAATGGCTTCATTTCGTTCATCTCGGCGGTGTCGGTCGGCGGTATCGCGCTGGGCGTGGCTGCGTTGATCGTGGTCATTTCGGTGATGAACGGGTTTCAGAAGGAAGTGCGCGACCGCATGCTCAACGTCATTCCGCACATCCAGATTTTCAATGTCAACGGTCAGCCGCTGCCCGACTGGCGCCGGGTTGCGCAGCTGGTGCAGCGCAACCCGGCGGTCACCGGGGTGGCGCCGTTCGTGCAGGGCCAGGCACTGGTGGCGCAGGGCAGCCAGTTGCAGGGCGTGCTGGTGTGGGGTGTAGAGCCGGGCGAGGAAACCCGGGTGTCGCAAATCCCCGAACACATGGTGGCCGGGAGTCTTTTCGCGCTCAAGCACGGAGACTTCGGTGTGGTGCTTGGCAACGAGCTGGCCAATGCACTCGGTGTGACTCTGGGTGACCAGATCACCATGGTCGTGCCTAGCGGCTCGATCACCCCGGCAGGCATGATTCCGCGCCTGCGTACCCTACGGGTGGTCGGCATTTTCAATGTCGGGCACTACGAGTACGACAGCACGCTGGCGCTGGTCAACCTGCAGGATGCCAGCGCCTTGTTCCGTACCGATGGTCCCACCGGGTTGCGGGTGCAGACCCGCAATATGAACGACGCACCGCAGATCGCCCAAGACCTGCAGCGCGTGCTGCCGCCCGAGCTGGTGGCGCAGCCGTGGACCGAGCAGAACCGCACCTGGTTCGAGGCCGTAGTGATTGAGAAGCGCATGATGTTCATCATCCTGACGATGATCGTCGCAGTGGCTGCGTTCAATCTGGTCTCCACCCTGGTGATGACCGTCACCGATAAGCTGGCCGACATCGCCATCCTGCGCACCCAGGGCGCCAGCCCCGGCTCGATCATGGCCATCTTTCTGCTGCAGGGCGCGGTCACAGGCTTTCTCGGCACCTTTGCCGGGGTGGCGCTGGGCTGTCTGATCGCGTTCAACCTCGACCCCATCGTGTCGTTTCTCGAAGCCGTGCTGCACACCCAGTTCCTGCCGCGCAGTGTGTACCTGATCCACACCATGCCCAGCGACCCGCGCTTTTCCGACATCGCCACCATCACCGTGGCCTCTCTGGTACTGTCACTGCTGGCCACGCTCTACCCGAGCTGGAGCGCATCGCGGGTGCAGCCGGCGCAGGCGCTGCGATATGAATAAGGTTTTTGATCGCGCCCATCATGCAACATCTGCTGCTGTTCGACCTGCCGACCACCTCGCCCGCGTTTGCCCAGTTGCTCGCGCAGCCGGGATTGCCCGCGACTGCCGCGCTGTGCCGGCAGGCCGTGGTGCTGGAACAGGAAGCGCCGCGCGAGGACGCGCAGGCCGCCTGGCTGACACCGGCTGAACGCTGGCTGCTGCATGCGCTGCGGCTGGACGGAATCGAGGCCGAGCAGGCGCCGTGGGCGCGTCTGGCCGCGCTGGCCGACGGCGTGACCGACACGCTTGCCGCAGACCAGCCGCTTGGCCTGCTCACTCCGGCGCATCTGCGGCTGGGACGCGACAGTCTGTCGCTCACCGACCCCGCCGCCCTTGATCTAAGCGCCGACGAATCGCAGCAACTGTTCGACGCGATCGTCCCGCTATTTGCCCAAGCCGGCTGGACGCTACACCGCGTGACCCCGTTGCGCTGGTATGCCGCGCATCCCAGTCTGGCCGAGGTGGTGACCGCGGGTGTGGCGCGGGCACAGGGCCGCAGTGTGGCGGCGTGGATGCCCGGCGGCCCGGCAGCGCGCCCGTGGCGACAACTGCTCACCCAGGTGCAGATGACCTGGCAGCATCACGCAGTCAACGAGACGCGGACGCAGCGCGGCCTGCCCGATGTCAATACCCTGTGGATCCACGGCTGCGGTGGGTTGCCGCCCGACTGGCGCAGCCCGCTGTGCCCGATCGACGCGGATGACGCGGCCAGCGATCCCATGCTCGCTGCCGCGCTGCGTGGGCTGGCGCAAGCCGAAGCGCCCGCGACGCTGCAACTGTTCGACGCCCGCCGCTTCCTGCGCGACGACCCCGCCCGAGGCGCGCAGCAACTCGATGCCGCACTGTCTGCCGCGATCGGCCGGGCGGTGCAGCAGCACGGCGCGGTGCAGCTCACCCTCGCCGGGGAGCTTGGCTGGCGCACCGTGCAGATCCGTCGTCAGAAGGACTGGATGTTTTGGCGGCGAACCGCATTTCCAGCTCTTTTTCAAGGGCTGTAGAACGCGGATCGAGCCGCTCTTGGGCTTTGCGCGAAGGACTCAGACACTTGCCAAAGCTGGTTGCGGCTTGCCCAGCTTGACCGCGCAATACTTCACCTCGGCGATCTTGCCCCAGGGGTCGAGCGCGGCATTGGTCAGCAGGTTGGCTGCGGCCTCGGCGTAGGCGAAGGGGATGAACACCGCTTCCTCGGGCAGTGCCGGATCGGCACGGGTGGCCAGGGTGATGCTGCCGCGGCGTGATTCGACCTGCAGCATCTCGCCCGCGTGCACGCCCAGCTTGGCAAGCAGGTTCGGGTGAACGCTCACCGTCGGCGCGGGTTCGAGCGCGTCGAGCACGCTGGCATGGCGGGTCATCGCGCCGGTGTGCCAGTGTTCGAGTTCGCGGCCGGTGATCAGCACATAAGGGTAAGCATTGTCGGGCTGTTCGTCGGCAAAGCCCAGCGGCGCGGGTTTGAGTCGCGCGCGGGCGTCGGCGGTGGGATAGCCGTCGACGAAGACCACGCGGTGGCCGGGCTCGTCTTCTGCCGCGCAGGGGTAGGTGACCGCGCCCTCGCGCTGCAACCGCTCCCAGCTGATGCCGGCGATCGACTGCATCATGCCGCGCATTTCCTCGAACACGGCGCCCACGCCGGTCTCACCGCCGTGCATGTCGGTCTCGGCAACCGGCGGCACGCCCAGGCGACGCCCCATTTCCTGGATGATCCACAGGTCCGCCCGCGCCTGGCCTGGGCAGGGCAGGGCCTTGCGGCCGAGTTGCACCAGGCGGTCGGTATTGGTCACGGAGCCGGTCTTCTCTGGCCAGGCCGAGGCGGGCAGCACCACGTCGGCCAGCGCAGCGGTCTCGGTGAGGAAAATGTCCTGCACGACCAGGTGTTCCAGCTTGGCCAGCGCCTGCCGGGCATGGTGGACGTCGGGGTCGCTCATTGCCGGGTTCTCGCCCTCGATGTACATGCCGCGAATCTTGCCGGCCAGCGCAGCGTGGACGATTTCCACCACGGTCAGCCCCGGGGTACGGCTCAGGCTCTGCGGCGGCAGCGACCAGTAGCGCTCGGCCCGTTCGGTCGCGCCCGGGGTCTGCGTGCGGACATAGTCGGGAAACATCATCGGAATCAGCCCGGCGTCGCTGGCGCCCTGCACATTGTTCTGCCCACGCAGCGGATGCAGCCCGGTGCCGGGGCGGCCGATCTGTCCGGTGAGCTGGCACAGCGCGATCAGCGCCCGCACATTGTCGGTGCCGTGCACATGCTGCGAAATGCCCATGCCCCAGAAAATGATCGATGCCTTGCTTGTCGCGTAGGCGCGCGCCGCCTTGCGGATGTCCTCGGCCGGCACGCCGCACACCGGCGCCATCGCTTCCGGCGACAACGCGGCCACGTGCTCGCGGATCGCCTGCACGTCCTCGGCGTGACAGCGCGCAGCAATGCTGGCTTGATCCAGCAAGCTCTCGGCGAACACCACGTGCAGCATGGCGTTGAGCAGCGCCAGGTCGGTGCCAGGGTTGAATTGCAACGTCAGCCAGGCTTTGCGTGCCAGTTCGGTGCGGCGCGGGTCGGCCAGGATCAGACGCCGCCCGCGCCGGATGGCATTTTTTATCCAGGTGGCGCCGACGGGGTGGTTGACCGTCGGGTTGGCGCCGATGATCAGGATCACCTCGGCCTGCAGCGCATCCTTCACCGGATTGCTCACCGCGCCCGAGCCGATGCCTTCGAGCAGCGCCGCCACGCTGGAGGCATGGCACAGCCGGGTGCAGTGGTCGACATTGTTGGTGCCAAAGCCCACGCGCACCAGTTTCTGGAACAGGTAGGCCTCTTCGTTGGTTCCCTTGGCGCTTCCGAAGCCGGCCAGCGCCGCGCTGCCGTGCTGCTGCCGGATGCGCAGCAGGCCGGCTGCGGCGCGCTCGAGCGCCTCATCCCACGTGGCTTCGCGGAACACAGCGCGCCAGTCGGCCAGCCTGACCTGCTCGGGGTCTTTCGGCGCGTCGTCGCGGCGGATCAGCGGTGTGGTCAGGCGTGCGGGATTGGCCACGTAGTCAAAGCCGAATCGCCCCTTGACGCACAGCCGACCCCGGTTGGCCAGGCCGTCGCGACCTTCGATCCGGGCGATGTACTCTTTTCCCTCGGCGTCGAGCTGGATGTGGTAGGTTAGCGCGCAGCCCACGCCGCAGTAGGGACAGACCGAATCGACCGTGTGTTCGCTCACCCGTGCCCAGGAGCCATTGGCGGGGGCGAGCGCGCCGGTCGGGCAGGACTGGACGCATTCCCCGCAGGCCACGCAGGTGCTCTGGCCCATCGGCGCTGCCTGGTCGAACACGATGCGCGCGGCTGCACCGCGTCCGGCCAGGCCGATGACATCGTTGCCCTGCTCTTCTCGGCAGGCGCGAAGGCAGCGGGTGCACTGAATGCAGGCGTCGGCGTTGAAGGTGATCGCGGGGTGCGACATGTCGGCCGCGGGGGGCGAGGGCCAGTGCGCCGCCTGCGCCTGCTCGCCGCGGAATGCGCCGGCGTAGCGCTCGCGGTCCGCGCCGAGACGCCGCACCCAGTGGTCGAGTTCGTCGTTCAACCGATCAACGCGTTGCGGCTTGCGTGCGGCGAGCAGCTCGACCACACCGCGTTGCGCGGCGCGGGCGCGGTCGCTGTGAGCATGCACCTTCATGTCCGGCGCCGCCGTGCGGCAGCACGAGGCAGCGAGCACCCGCTCGCCCTCGATTTCGACCATGCAGGCGCGGCAATTGCCCACTGGGCGCAACGGGTCGCTGTGGCACAAATGCGGAATCTCCACCCCGTGGCGCTTGGCCGCAGCCCAGATGGTCTCGCCCGCGTGCGCGGTGATCGACTTGCCGTCGAGCTGGAAGGTCAGGGTCGGTGGGGGCATGTCCATCGGGTCACTCCTTGGCGGCGGTCACTTCGTGGGCAAAGTGCCGCAGCACACTGTCGGTGGGGTTGGGCGCGGCCTGACCAAGGCCACAGATCGAGGCGTCGCGCATGACCTGGCTCAAGGTGCCGATGTGCTGCGCATCCCACTGCGCACCGGCCATCGCGGCCAGCATCTGGTGCGTGCCTTCGCGGCAGGGCGTGCACTGGCCGCAGCTCTCGTGCGAGAAAAAGCGCAGCAGATTGGTCGCAGCCGCGCGCGCGGCGTCGACGCGGCCGTCGGCATGACGGCCGAGCACGATTACCGCCATCGAGCCGACGAAGCAGCCCTGCGCATCGAGGGTGCCGAAATCCAGCGGCAGGCAGGCCTGCCCGGCATTCAGGATGCCGCCCGATGCACCACCGGGCAGCACGCCATAGAGCGTCCAGCCGGGCGCCATGCCGCCGGCGAATTCGTCGATGAGTTCAAGCGCGGTGATGCCTGCCGGCGCCAGATACACCCCGGGCCGCGCGACCCGTCCCGACACGGTGAAGCGCCGCAGCCCCTTGCGGCCGCGGCGGCCGAGCTTGAACCAGTCCGCGTCGGGGTTCGACACCAGCTCGGGCACCCACCACAGCGTCTCGACATTGTGTTCGAGTGTGGGCCTGCCGAACAGGCCGCTGAGGGCGACGATCGGCGGCTTGAGCCGCGGCATGCCGCGCTTGCCTTCGAGCGATTCGATCAGCGCCGATTCTTCGCCGCAGACATACGCCCCGGCGCCCCGACGCAGCGCCACGCGCGGCGGCCGTGCGCGCACCGCGGCGTCGTCCCCCGGTTCGTCATCCGATGCGCCACCGATGTCCACCCCGCCGTAGCGCAGCAGGCCGGCCTGGTCCAGCACCTGCAGTTCGCGGTGCAGCAGCGCGCCCTCGGCAGCGTATTCATCGCGCAGGTAGATCCAAACCCGGCCAGCGGCGACGGCCCAGGCGGCGATCAGCAGACCTTCGAGCAGCCGGTGCGGCGCGGTGCGCAGCAGGTGGCCGTCCTTGCAGGTGCCGACCTCGCCCTCGTCGGCATTGACCACCAGCAACCGCGGCCCCGGCTGCTGCGCCACGGTACGCCATTTGCGCGCACTCGGAAACCCTGCGCCGCCTAGGCCGCGCAGCGCGGCATCGTCGATGCGCTGAATGACCTCTTCAGGCGTGATGCGCCCGGCGCGACAGTCGGCAAGCACTGCATAACCTCCGCGCGATCGGTAAGTGTCGAAGTCCTCGGCGCCTGCCGGCGGCTGCGGCGCTTGCCTGGCCTGCGGCAGCGCAGCGAGCACGGCATCCGCGGTGGCATGGCCCAACGCCTGACGTCCGACCAGAGCGCCCGGCGCCTGCGTGCACAGCCCCATGCAGGATGCTGCCTCCACAGCCACTTCACTGCCGCAGCGCTGCTGCAGCTCCTGCAAGAGTGCGTCCGCCCCGGCGAGCGCGCAACTCAGATTGGTGCAGACCCGAACCACGGTGGCCGGGGCAGGCGCATCCTCCGGCAGCAAGCGAAAGTGGTGGTAGAAGCTCGCGACCTCGTACACCTCGCTGGTCGACAGCCGCAGCCGCTCGGCCAGCGCCGCCAGACGCGAGGGTCGAAGCCCCCGCTCGGCATCGTTGATGCAGTGCAGATGCTCGATCAGCAGATCGGGCCGCGCAGCGAGGTGGCCGCAAATAGCCTGTACCGCCGCGCGGGCTTCGGGGCTGATCAGCCCACCGCGCGGAGTGGCGCGAAACAGACGCACCACCTGAGGTCGGGCCGCGCTTTTTTGCGGATCGACCGGTGCCGGGTTGAGCAGGGGAGCAGGGGAGGAGGGCATGGGCGCAAACCGTATAAGTCGAAGCAGTATCAGGACAGGCGGGCTGGCATCGACCCACCTGCCACGTCATCGCGCTGACCGGCCAGAACCATGACCCAACCGCTACAACCAGGGCGTTCGGGTGCGGGTCGGTGGCGAGTTGTGCTGGTTGAACCCAGCTTGTCCATTAGGTGTCCATTAGCAGGCCGTTGAAAAACTACTGCGGTGGGCCATCTGCGGCGTTGCACGGTGCTCGCTGCCTCGCCTATCTATTTGATATGTCTCGGTCGCTGCGCGCCGTGCGCCTTGCATCTGGCCATCCTCGCGACGTTTTTCAACGGCCTGTTAGGCGGGACTGCGTCACGACACGGGCGCGGCGGGTGGTTTGGGGCGTCTTTGCCCCCGCGCTTCGCGCCCATAGCGACGGCGATGAGCTTGTCACCTAGAACAGAACCGCTGCCTTTTGCAGGGCAATGGTGACGCCGATGAAAAACGGAATTCCCACCGCAGCCCAGGCCAGCACACCGACCAAGCCGAAATGGCCGCGCGCGGCATGCTCGGCATCTCCGGCAATGCGGTCCTCGTGCTTGAGAGCCCGCTCGCGGGCCAGTTCTTCCGGCGTCATGCGGAACCTGGCAGCCACGGGGCGTACCAGCAGATTGAGAAGCAAGCCCACGATCAGCAAACCAGCAAGGATGTAGAGCGTGCGGTCGTACACCAGATTCTTCGCAATACCGGCGTCGATCTGCGCCTGGCGGATCGCGGCGATCAGAAACGGCCCGGCCACCCCCGCCACCGACCACGCGGTGAGCAGGCGGCCGTGAATCGCCCCGACCATCTGCGTGCCGAACAGATCGGCCAGATAGGCAGGAATGGTGGCAAAGCCACCTCCGTACATGGTCATGATGATGCAGACCGCCAGGATGAACAGCCCCGCCGCCCCGGCATGCCCCAGGGCAGGCAGACTGGCATAGAGCGCAGCGCCCAGCGCAAAGAACACTGCGTAGGTGGCCTTGCGGCCGATGTAGTCGGACAGCGCGGCCCAGAACAGCCGCCCGCCACTGTTGAACAGGCTGATGAGTCCGACCAGGCCGCCGGCAGCCGCAGCCAGCGCCGCTTTTTGCGCGGCGTCCAGTGCCGCGCCGCTGTCCACGCCAATCAGCCGTCCGCCGAACACATCCTGCAGCATCGGGCTGGCCATGGCAATCACCCCGATGCCTGCGGTGACGTTCAGGCACAGCATGCCCCAGAGCAGCCAGAACTGCGGGGTTTTCATCGCCTTGTTCAGATGCACCTCGTGGTCGGTGATCATGGCATTGCTGGCCTTGGCCTTTGGCGTCCAGCCTAGCGGTTTCCATCCGGCGGGCGGCACTCGAAAGCCAAAGGCGCCAAGGGTCATCACCACCAGATAGACCAGGCCCATCACGATCAGGGTTGGCGCAACGCCCTGCGGGCTGCTGGCGCTGAAAGACTTCATCAGAGCCACGGCAAGCGGCGCACCGATCATCGCGCCCCCGCCAAAGCCCATGATGGCAAAGCCCGTGGCCAGGCCGCGGCGGTCGGGGAACCATTTGATCAGCGTGGAAACCGGGGTGATATAGCCCAGCCCCAGCCCGATGCCGCCTAGCACGCCTGCACCCAGAATCACTAGCCAGAGCTGGTGAATGTAGACGCCCAGCCCACCGATCACCAGGCCGCCGCCCCAGCACAGCGCAGCGATGAAACCGGCCCTGCGCGGCCCGGAATGCTCGACCCAGGCACCCCAGATGGCCGCAGAAATGCCTAGAAACGCGATGAAGACTTCAAAGATATGCGTGACCGATGGCACGGTCCAGTTGCAGGTCGAAGTGGTCAGATGTTCCCAGAAACCCATATTGCCACATACTGCCGGATCGGTGCCGACCAGCAGCTTGGTCATCGGCAACCAGAACACCGAAAAGCCGTAGGCCATGCCGATGCACAGGTGAATGGCCAGCGCGGCAGGGGGGACCAGCCAACGGTTGAACCGGGGGCCGGCCACGGTGCGCTCGCGATCGAGCATGCCCGGGCTGGGCAGCGGTGTCGTGACGGAAGCGGACATGTTGTCTCCAAGAATATTGTGATTCGAGCGATCACGGCAGGACATCGCCGTAGCGCACTTTATTTATAGTGATTTTTTGCAAAAATTGTGCGCCGCCCCGCGGCTGCTGATGCTGTGAGTTGGTCCGGCGCTCGGCACGAAAAAGGGCCGACATGATGTCAGCCCTTTCTGCGTCGGCTGCACGACCCGTGCAGGTCGCGCACCGGGTGTTGTTTACTGACTCAGTGCAGCAATGGTGGCTTGATCGAGCGTCCGGCGGTCAGGGCGCAGCATCTCCACTGCGGCCTGACCGCCGGACGTGCAAGGTGTGCGGGCCTGGGACAGCGCGCACAATGGAGGTTTTGCCGCCCGCTGGCTTCGAACATGACTTCTGAACACAATCCGTCCTTCACCGATCTCGGCTTGCCCGAACCCTTGCTGCGCGCGCTGCGCGAGGTCGGCTACGAGCGCCCATCGCCGATCCAGGCGGCGACGATCCCGCCTCTGCTTGCCGGGCGCGACGTCGTCGGGCAGGCGCAGACCGGCACCGGCAAGACCGCAGCGTTTGCTCTGCCGATCCTCGCGCGCATCGATTGCAGCGCGCGGCACACGCAGGCGCTGGTGCTCACGCCCACGCGCGAGCTGGCGATCCAGGTGGCCGAGGCGTTTGCCCGCTACGCCGTGCATCTGCCGGATTTTCACGTGCTACCGATCTATGGTGGGCAGAGCTACACGCCGCAGCTCGCCGCGCTGCGCCGCGGCGTGCAGGTGGTCGTCGGCACGCCCGGGCGGATCATCGACCACCTCGAACGCGGCACGCTGCAGCTCGACCGGCTCGCGCATCTCGTGCTCGACGAGGCCGACGAGATGCTGCGCATGGGCTTCATCGACGATGTCGAGACCATCTTGCAGAAAACGCCGTCGGGCCGCCAGATCGCGCTGTTTTCAGCGACGATGCCGGCAGCGATCCGGCGCATCGCGCAAACCTATCTGCGCGAGCCGCAGGACATCGCGATCAAGGCCGCCACTACCACCGCGACGCAGATCCGCCAGCGCTTCTGGATGGTCAGCGGGCTGCACAAGCTCGACGCGATCACCCGCATCCTCGAGGTCGAGCCGTTCGACGGTATGATCGTCTTCGCCCGCACCAAGCAAGCCACCGAGGAGCTCGCCGAAAAGCTCGCCGCGCGCGGCTTTGCCGCCGCCGCGCTCAACGGCGACGTGCCGCAGGCGCTGCGCGAGCGTCTGGTGCAGCGGCTCAAGGACGGCCAGCTCGACATTCTGGTGGCCACTGACGTGGCCGCGCGCGGGCTGGACGTGGAGCGCATCAGCCACGTGGTCAATTACGACATCCCGACTGACACCGAGAGTTACGTGCACCGCATCGGCCGCACCGGTCGCGCCGGGCGTAGCGGCGAGGCGATTCTGTTCGTCACGCCACGCGAGCGCCACCTGCTGCGCGCGATCGAGCGCGCCACCCGCCAGCCGATCACGCCGATGCAGCTTCCCAGTACCGAGGCGGTCAACGACAGTCGCATTAACCGCTTCATGCAGCGCATCACCGCCGCGCGCGAGCAGGGTGGGCTGGAGGAGTTTCAGCGCCTGGTCGAGCGCTACGAGCAGGAGCACGACGTGCCGGCGATCGAGATCGCTGCGGCGCTGGCGCGCATGGTGCAGGGCAACAAGCCGCTGCTGATGCCGACCGGCGGCGAACCGTCTTTCACCGCGGAATCCGCTGCCTTGCGCCCCGAGCGCACTCCACGCGTGGCACGCGAGGAAGCGGCGATGCCGCATCCGGGCCGCGAACGCACTAGACCGCGTGAGCGGGACGCTTTCAGTCCGTCACCTGCGCACACTCGGCCAGAGCGTAGCGCGCCGGGCGCGGGCGGTCTGCGCTTTGAGACCTATCGGGTCGAGGTCGGGCGCGAACACGGGGTCGAGGTGCGCAACCTGGTTGGCGCGATCGCCAACGAAGCCGGGCTGGACAACAAGCACATCGGCAATATCGCGATTCGCGCCGACCACAGCCTGGTTGATCTGCCAGAGGGCATGCCCAGGGATGTGTTTCGCACCCTGCAGAAAACCTGGGTGGCTGGACGGCAGCTGCAGCTCAGCAAGGTTGCGCCCGGTCGAGATGCGGCGCACGAGCAGGCGCAGCGTCGCATGCCATCGCAGCGCTTCGGCGCCGGGCAGACCGAGGGTGTACCGCGCCGTCGTGCCGCGCCGATTCCCGGTGGCAAGACCATCAAGCGCAAGCCCTGAAGCGGCAGGGCTGCGGTTGCCGATCGCCCCGCTGCAGACGCGCACCCGATGCTCAACCGGCTCTGGCTAGGCTTCTTTCTGGTCGCCGCGGTGGCTGCGCTGGCGCGCTGGATGCAGGGCGATGCCGCGGTGTTTGGCGCCGTGGTCGGCAGCCTGTTTGCCATGGCCAAGCTGTCGGTCGAGGTCATGGTGCTGCTGTTTGGCACACTCACGTTGTGGATGGGGTTGCTGCGCATCGCCGAGCGAGCCGGGCTGGTGGAACTGCTGGCGCGGGCGCTCGGTCCCCTGTTCCAGCGGCTGATGCCCGAGGTGCCGGCAGGTCATCCGGCCATTGGTCTGATCACGCTGAACTTCGCCGCCAACATGCTCGGGCTGGACAACGCCGCCACGCCGATCGGCCTGCGCGCCATGCGCGAACTGCAGACCCTCAACCCCAGCAGCGACACCGCAAGCAACGCGCAGATCCTGTTCCTGGTGCTCAATGCCTCGTCACTGACCCTGCTGCCGGTGAGCATTTTCATGTACCGCGCGCAGCAGGGGGCGGCCGACCCGACGCTGGTGTTCCTGCCCATCCTGATCGCCACCAGCGCGTCCACGCTGACCGGTCTGCTCAGCGTGGCGTGGATGCAGCGGCTCAGGCTGTGGGACCCGGTGGCGCTGGCTTATCTTGGCGGCGGCGCGCTGCTGCTGGGCGGTCTGCTCGCGGGCCTGGCGAGCCTGAGCGCGGCAGCGCTGGCCAGTGTGTCGGCGCTAGTGGGCAATCTGGCGCTGTCCGGTGTGATCATCGCGTTTCTGCTGGCCGGCGCGATTAAGAAGGTGCCGGTGTACGAGGCGTTCATTGACGGTGCCAAGGACGGTTTCAGCGTGGCGCGCGATCTGTTGCCCTATCTGGTTGCGATGCTGTGTGCCGTGGGCGTGCTGCGCGCCTCGGGGGCGCTGGACGGTGTACTGCAGGCCATCCGCTTCGTGGTGCATGCGCTCGGCCTAAACACCGATTTCGTCGCCGCGCTGCCCACGGCGCTGGTCAAACCATTCTCCGGCAGCGCCGCGCGCGCGATGTTGATCGAGACCATGCAGCACGACGGCGTGGACAGCTACCCGGCACTGCTGGCCGCAACCATGCAGGGCAGCACCGAGACCACGTTCTATGTGATCGCGGTGTATTTTGGCGCGGTGGGCATTCGCCGCGTGCGCCACACCGTGGGCTGCGCGCTGCTGGCCGATCTGGCCGGGGTGATTGCGTCGATCGCAGTGTGCGCGTGGTTCTTCGCGCCGCGCTGAGCCCTATGTTTCGAGCTGGCGCAGCAGCGCTGCCGCCTGGGTTGACCCATGCCTGGCCTGCAGCGCGGCCTCGATCTCCGGTAGCAGGGCGAGGAGTTCGGCGGTGGTCTGGCATTGCTCGATCTTGAGCTGCAGGCCAAACGCCTTGATCATGCCCAGATGGCCGCTGACCAGTGCATTGAGCCGGCGGTACAGGCTGGAGAACTCCGCTGGCGGGTCTTCTTCTGCCGCGGCGCGGAGATCGACCGCGTGTTTCGACGGCAGTGCATCATCCTCATGCAAAAACCGGTCGGATGCACGCCCGTCGGGGTTGGATGCGGCTGCGGCGGGCTCTGCCTGCGCGGCAATCAGGCCGAGCGCCAGCAGCTGCTCGATGGCATTGGCCGGCGCGGACATGGCCTGCATCATGTCCTGCAGGCTGCGCAGGTTGCGTTTGCCGTCGACTAGCAGCAAGACATTCCGCAGGGCACGCGATTGCAGGACGGCCTGTTTGGCCATTTCGCGTTGTCCCAAGGGTGTTTTGAACAGGACGGTGTCTGGATGCATGTGCAGCGAAGCGGTTGCGATCACGCGGCAAGTGTAAAGTGATGCGGCCGCCTTGCGCCGCGGTCTGCTATTGTGCCGGCATCATTCAACGCGGCAACCGGCATGCATCTTCTCGTTCTCGATGTGGGCAACACCCGGCTGAAATGGGGCTTGTATGAACGGGCGCAACCGGGTGCTGCGCTGCTGGCCGCAGGGGCGATGCTGCTCGAAGAGGTCGATAAGCTGCGGTACTTGCTGGCCGCGCAGCCGCGCGCCGGGCGGGCCATCGGCTGTGCGGTGGCGGGTGCCGTGGTCACCGCGCGGGTGTGCGCCGAACTCGATGCGCTGGGCCTGCGCTGCACCTGGATTAGCGCACAGGCCCAGCAGTGCGGGGTGCGCAATGGCTATGCCACGCCGGCGCTTCTGGGGGCGGACCGCTGGGCGGCGCAGCTGGGGGCGCGCCAGAGGGTGCCGGATCGGGCGGCCATGGTGATCAGCGTGGGCACCGCGGTCACGGTCGATTGTCTCAGCGCTGCGGGCGAGTTCATCGGCGGCATCATCCTGCCTGGATTCGGCCTGATGCTTAGGGCGCTGGAGATGGGCACTGCCGGGCTGCGCGTGCCCGAGGGCGAGATCGTGGCGTTTCCTACCAACACGAGCGATGCGCTGATGACCGGCGGCGCGCTGGCGATCTCGGGTGCGGCGCGCCAGATGCATGCGCGTCTGCTGGCGCGTGAGCCCGGCGGGGTCGAGGTGCTGTTGACCGGAGGCGCCGCGCCCAAGCTGCGCGATGCGCTCGGTCTGCCGCATCAGCTTGTCGAGCACCTAGTGTTCGAAGGCTTGCTGTGCATCGCGGCACAGCAAGCGCAAGGCGCTCAGAGCACGTAGCGCGACAGGTCTTCGTCGCGGGCAATGTTGCCCAGGCGCGCATCGACCATCGCCGCATCGACCTGCACGGTCTTGTGCTGCGCGCCATCGGCATGAAACGACACGTCCTCGAGCAAGCGTTCCATCACCGTGTGCAGCCGGCGTGCGCCGATGTTCTCGGTTTTTTCGTTGACCGCAAATGCAACCTCTGCCAGTCGCCGGATGCCGTCTGCGGTGAATTCGAGCCGCACCCCGTCGGTGGCGAGCAGCGCGGCGTATTGCTTGGTCAGACTGGCGTCGGTGCTGGTGAGAATGGCCTCGAAATCCGCCACCGACAGCGAATCCAGTTCCACCCGGATTGGAAACCGCCCCTGCAGTTCGGGAATCAGATCGGAGGGTTTGGCCAGATGAAACGCACCGCTGGCGATGAACAGGATATGGTCGGTGCGCACCATGCCGTACTTGGTGCTCACTGTCGTGCCTTCGACCAGTGGCAGCAGATCGCGCTGCACGCCCTGACGCGACACATCGGCACCCTGGATGTCGCTGCGCGAGGCGATCTTGTCGATCTCGTCGAGAAACACGATGCCGTTTTGCTCGACAGCGCGCAGCGCACTGGCCTTGATCTCGTCCTCGTTGATGAGCTTGGAGGCTTCCTCGTCGATCAGCAGTTTGTGCGCCTCGCGCACCGTGAGCTTGCGCCGCCGGCTGCGGGTCTGGCCCAGATTGGCGAACATGGCGCGGATCTGCTCGGTCATGTCTTCCATGCCGGGCGGGCCCATGATGTCGATGTTGGCCGGACGTACCGCAAGGTCGATTTCGATTTCCTTGTCGTCGAGTTGTCCTTCGCGCAGGCGCTTGCGCAGCATCTGGCGGGTGGGATTGTTCTCGGAGATCGACGGCGCGTGCATGGCGGAATCGGCGGGCGCGGGCAGCAGCACGTCGAGGATGCGGTCTTCTGCGCGGTCTTCTGCGCGGGTGCGCTGCGCGCGCATGGCGTTCTCGCGCGCCAGCTTGACCGCAGCTTCCATCAGATCGCGGATGATGGTGTCCACATCGCGCCCGACATAGCCCACTTCGGTGAACTTGGTGGCCTCCACCTTGATGAACGGGGCGTCGGCCAGCTTGGCCAGTCGGCGGGCGATCTCGGTCTTGCCCACTCCGGTGGGGCCGATCATCAGGATGTTCTTCGGCGTGATCTCGTGCCGCAGCGGCTCGGGCACCTGCTGGCGCCGCCAGCGGTTGCGCAGCGCGATCGCCACCGCCTGTTTGGCCTTGGTCTGGCCGATGACGAAACGGTCGAGCTCGGAGACGATTTCACGGGGAGTCATGTTCATGGCTTTACTCGCCCAGGGTTTCGATGGTGTGCGACTGGTTGGTGTAGATGCAGATGTCGCCCGCGATGCGCAGCGCCTGCGCGACAATCTCGCGCGGGCTCAGGGCGGTGTGTTCGAGCAGCGCCCGTGCGGCGGCCTGTGCATAGGCACCACCCGAGCCGATCGCGACGATGCCGTACTCGGGCTCGAGCACGTCGCCATTGCCGGTGATGATCAGCGAGTGCTGGGCATCGGCCACCGACAGCATGGCCTCCAGACGACGCAGCATACGGTCGGTTCGCCAGTCTTTGGCCAGTTCGACCGCGCTGCGCAGCAATTGGCCCTGGTGCTTTTCCAGCTTGGCCTCGAAGCGCTCGAACAGGGTGAATGCGTCCGCGGTGCCGCCGGCGAAACCGGCCAGGATCTGGTCGTTGTACAGCCTGCGCACCTTGCGCGCGGTGGATTTGACGACGATGTTGCCCAGAGTCACCTGACCGTCGCCGCCCAGGGCCACGGTGGCGCCGCGGCGCACGCTCAAAATGGTGGTGCCGTGATATTGGTCCATATGGCGATTTGAGGATGTGCAAGGAGAACTCAAGAGCCCTGTCGCGGCCCGCTTGCGCGGGCGGCGGGGTCGACCTCAGTCGCGCCGCAGCTGGATGAGCGCGTACTCGTGCAGGCCGAGGATGCTGAAAAGCCCGGCGATCAGGCGATGCACGCCGGTGAACTGCAGGGTCTTGCCCGCTTCATGCTGGGTCATGGCCCAGTTGAGCAGGGCGCCGGCGCTGGAAAAGTCGATCCGGCGCAACTGGCGCAGCGAAATGCTCAGCTGATCATGTTTTTTCGCGGCCTGGTCGAGGGGGGCGAGGAAGACGCTGGAATTCCCGGTGATCTCGCCGCTGAGCTGCAGTTGCGCCGAGCGCGAGCCGCCGTTGCCCAGCACCGAGTTCGGATTCAGGCTGGAATTCTGGAAATCCGCTGTCACCGAGGTGCTGCCGGTGTGCAGCGGGTTTTCATGTCCGGGCAACTCGACCCGGGCGCGGCTAGGTTCCCAGGGGGGCGGAGAAATTTCGTAGGTGACGCAGTAGTCGAGTGCGATGGCGTCGAAATCGTCCTGCTGGTTGACCAGCCGCATCAATTCCAGCCGCAGCGCCCACCACTGCGGATCGGCTTCGCGCTGCATCGCCGGCGCCTGCGTCTGGCACAGCGCGAGCAAATGTTCGGCGCCTTGTAGAGTCACGGTGCAGGCCGTCTGGTTGAGCTGCTTGAGCGCACCGACCAGGGCGGGCAGGGCATCGGCTGCAATGGTGCGAATCTCGGTCAGATTCAATTCAAGCGCGGCAGGCGCGCCGAGCACCAGCTTGCGCAGCCGCTCGGCCTGTGCCAGGTCGACATGCGCCGAGAACAGGATCGATGGCCGAAAGCCGTTTGGGGCAGGCTTGGATACGTTGGATGCAGCGGGCAGGCCATCGTCGGCCATCGGCGCGGAGGTCTGGAAGCGGCTGACAAAGTCGACCACCAGCGCCTCGAACTTGTCGATCTGGTTCGACGCACGAAACAGGTCGAACAAGGCCAGCCACAGCTCCTTTTCGGCGCCGAGATCCTGCGTATTGGAAATGGCGTCTCGCAGCGCGGTCTCTGCGGCAGCGTCGTCGCCGTTGGCGAAATCCATCACCGCCTGGTCGAACAGCGGGTTGGAGCTCAGTGCCTCGTGGACCTCGACCGCAAAAAAGGCGCTGGGCATGAAATCATTGCTCGGGCGCAGCCAACTGTCGCCGGAGGCCACAGAGGCACGAGACTGCAGGGCGTCGGCGCTCAGCCGCGTGGCTGCGGCCAGGGTGGGCAGGTCATCGAACGACGGCGGTGTGGCGTTGCCGGCCCGGGCCTGTGTCTGCGCCGCAGCTGGCGCAAACGGCACGGTGGGTGCATCCAGAGGCGGCTGGGTCGTCGGCGCGCCGCTGGCGGTGACGGGTGCAGATGATGCCGGCGCGCCGGGCGGGACGGCGGCTCCCCCCGGGTTGGTCAGCAGCGTGGTGTCGGCATAGGCCGGGTCGATGGTCCAGCGGTCCGAGCCGCCGGTGGCTTGCGCAGACAGTGGCGGTGCGGTCAGCGCTGGCGTGGCGGTGTGTGGTACAGCAGTGTTCGGCGCACCGGTGCGCAGCGGGGCGATCGATGGGGCGCGCGATCCCGGCGCCGCAGTCGCGGTGGGCATCTGGCGGGTGACTGACGGCCGCGAGCGGGCCGGTGACGCCGCCTGATCGCCTGCCATCGACTTTTCGATTTCGTTGATTTTGCGCAGTGTCTCGTCTCGGTCGTGCACCGGGGTCGGCTGCGCACTCAACTCAGGCACATTGGTCTGCAGGCTGTCATCGATGCCCAGATCGGTGGCCTCTCGCTTGCGCAGCTTGCGCAGGCCGTCGAGTTCCCGCTTGCGGATGAAGTCATCCTGGCGTTTTTGGTCCTCGCGTGCCTTGATCCGGGCCTGGTTTTCGTGCTCTTGCAGCGCCTGCTCGTCGGTCAGCGACCAGTCGCGGGTCGGGTTCCTGACGAATGCCCCCACCCGTTTCCAGAAACTGCCTGAATCGGATTTGCTCATGCTGATGCAGCCTGGTGGGCGTCGCGCACGGGATCGCCGCGATCAGTCACCCTCAATCGTTGAACATGCGCTGCTTGAGCTCGCGGCGCTGCTGTGCCTCGAGCGACAGCGTGGCCGTGGGCCGCGCCAGCAGTCGGCCCACGCCGATCGGCTCGCCAGTCTCCTCGCACCAGCCATACTCGCCGCTTTCGATGCGGGCGAGCGACTGCTCGATCTTTTTGAGCAGCTTGCGTTCCCGGTCGCGAGTGCGTAGCTCCAGCGCGTGCTCCTCCTCGATGGTGGCGCGGTCTGCCGGGTCGGGGACGAGCAGGGTGTCTTCGCGCAGATGTTCGGTGGTCTCACCCGCATTACGGATCAGGTCGTCGCGCATGCTGATGAGCAGGCGGCGGAAATATTCGAGCTGTACCTCGTTCATGTATTCGGATTCTGGCATGGCCAGCAGGTCCTGCTCGGTCAGCTCGGACACCGGTTTGTTCTTCCAGGCGTTGGCGTGTTTGGGGTCGGACTTCTTGGGCGCGGGTTCGATGGTTGTGCTGCTCATGGAACTTCTGTCGAGTCGGATGGGCTGCGGCGACCCCATGGCCGCCGACAAGGGCTTTGCGGCGTGGAGTTTACCCACGCCGGGTGATGCGGCGCGTCGCAGCGCCGGAGCGGTTTTTCTGGCTGGCGCGGGCGCAGCAGCCGGCGCGGCAGACTTGGCCGAGGCGGCCGTACTGGTTTGGCCGCCAGGCGCGGCTGCCGCTTTTTTCCTGTCGGCGGGCGAGGACTTGGCAGGCGCTGCGGCCGTCTTGTTCGCTGGCGTGCTCGACGACGCTTGCTTGGACGCTGTTTTCTGAGGCAATTTCACTGCGAAAACCCTCCCGAAATTTTTGGTTCCAGCGGCCATGGGCCGCTCGTCCAGCCGCGCAGCCCATGCCGCCGTCTGCACCCGGTATCAGCCCGTCCGCATGGTGCAAGCCGTCAAGCGATTAAGGCGCCCGTCCAGGAAAAACCGCCCGATTCTATTCATTTCGCATGACCAGGCAAGGCGATCAACCGACCAGGCATTGCCTCAAGCCCTGCTCCAGAATGTCGCGGGGCAGATCGATGCCGATGAACACCATCTTGCTCTGCCGCTGTTCCTGCGGTCCCCACGGCGCGGCCAGGTCGCTCCCCATGAGCTGGTGCACGCCCTGGAACACCACCTTGCGGTCGATGCCCTGCATGTTTAGCACACCCTTGTAGCGCAGCATGCGCGGGCCGTAGACCTGGACGATGGCGCCGAGAAAGTCTTCGAGCCGGGCCGGATCGAACGGCTTGTCGGCGCGGAACACGAAAGACTTCACATCGTCGTCATGATGGTGATGATGCGGGTGGTTGCAGTGCGCGCCGTGTTCGTGGTCGTGATCATGAGGGTGGTCATGGTCGTGCGCATGCCCATGCTCGTCTGCCTTGAGGAAATCGGGGTCGATGTCGAGCTTGGCATTGAGGTTGAAGCCCTTGAGGTCGAGTACCTGCGCCAGCGGTACCTCGCCGAAATGCACCACGGTTTGCCTGGCGCGCGGGTTCATGTGGGCAAGGCGATGTTGCAGCGCGGCGAGTTCGTCGCTGCTGACCAGATCGGCCTTGGAAATGAAAATCTGGTCGGCAAAGCCCACCTGGCGGCGTGCCTCTTGGCGGGTGTCGAGTTGCTGGTTGGCATGTTTGGCGTCGACCAGGGTGAGGATGGCGTCGAGCATGTACTGGCTGGCGACTTCATCATCCATGAAAAAAGTCTGCGCCACCGGGCCGGGGTCGGCCAGACCGGTGGTTTCGATGATCACCCGGTCGAACACGATCTCGCCCTTGCGGCGCCTGAGCGCCAGGTCGGCCAGGGTGGCGCGCAGGTCGTCGCGGATGGTGCAGCAGATGCAGCCGTTGGACATCTGCACGATCTGCTCGCCTTCTTCGCGCACCAGGATGTCGGTGTCGATGTTTTCCTCGCCAAATTCGTTTTCGATGACGGCAATCCGGGAGCCGTGCGCTTCGGTGAGCACGCGCTTGAGCAGCGTGGTCTTGCCGCTGCCGAGAAAGCCGGTGACGATGGTGGCGGGGATGAGGGTGGACATGGGGATTTCCTTTTCAGAGCCGACAGTGGGAATTGGGGGCACTCGGTGGAAAGTCAATTCCTGCGCAGCAACAGGCCCTTGAGGTAATCGCCTTCGGGGAAGTGCAGGCTGAGTGGGTGGTCGAGCCCGGCATGGGTGCGCGCGACGATCTGCGCATCGGCCCCGGCGTCGAGCGCGGCGCCGGCGACGATTTTCTGGAACAGCTCGGCGCTGACCGCACCGGAACAGGAAAAGGTGAACAGCCAGCCGCCAGCGGGCAGCAGATGGAACGCGAGGCGGTTGATGTCCTTGTAGGCGCGGGCGGCGCGCTCGACCTGTTGCGGGCTGGAGGCGAACTTGGGCGGATCGAGCACAATGGCATCAAACTGCGCGCTTTGCTCGCGCAGACGGCGCAGGGTGGCGTTGACATCCGCATCGACAAAGCGCGTGTGCGCAGGGTCGAAGCCGTTGCGCAGCACATGCTGCGCCGCCAGCGCCAGCGCCGGCGCGGAAGAATCGACCGACACCACCTGCTGCGCGCCGCCGGCCAGTGCGGCCAGGGTGAAACCGCCGGTGTAGCTGAAGCAGTTGAGCACGCGCCCCAGAGCATGGTCGCGCACCAGCTCGGCAAAGCGGGCGCGGGCGTCGCGCTGGTCGAGGTAAAAGCCGGTTTTGTGTCCGGTGGCGACATCGACTAGCAACCGCAAACCGTTTTCGGTGATCTCGACCTCGGTGCTGCCGCTGCCGTGCAGCCAGCCGGTGGCCGCTGGCAGGCCCTCGCGCTCGCGCAGCGCGGCGTCGGAGCGCTCATAGACGCGCGCCTTGGGCAGCAGCGTGCGCAGCGCGTCGACCAGCGCGGGCTTCCAGCGCTCGATCCCGGCGCTGCCGGCCTGCAGCACCACGATGTCGGCGTAGCGGTCGACGATGCAGCCGGGCAGGCCGTCGCTTTCGCCATGCACCAGGCGGCAGGCGGTCAGGTCCAGCCCGAGCGTGCGGCGGCGTTCGATTGCGGCGTGCAGCCGCTCGGCAAGGAACGCCGCGTCGATGCGCTGCGCCGCGTCGAAACTCCATACCCGCAGCCGGATCTGCGAGCTGGGGCTGAAGGCGGCCCAGGCGAGAAACTGCCCGTCGTGCGACTCGACCCGCACGGTTTCGCCGCTATCGGCGCTGCCCTTGGCGATCGAGCTGGCAAACACCCAGGGGTGGCGACGCAGCAGGGAACGTTCCTTGCCGGGGTGCAGGCGGATGGTTTTCATGCGAGGCGGGCTGAATGCTCAGCTTTTCTTGCGCGCACGCGGGTGCGCGGCATCGTAGGCCTTGGCCAGGTGTTGAAAGTCTAGGCGGGTGTAGACCTGCGTGGTGGCGATGCTGGCGTGACCGAGCAGTTCCTGCACCGCGCGCAGGTCACCGCTGGACTGCAGCAGGTGCGAGGCAAACGCGTGGCGCAGCATGTGCGGATGCACCTGGGCATCGATTCCAGCAGCGCGGGCGTGTTCGCGCAGTTCAAGCCAGACGCGCTGCGCGGTGATGCGCCCGCCGCGTGCGCCGAGGAACAGCGCGGCCTGTGCGTCGGCATCGGCGTCGGGGCGCAGCAGGGTTGCGCGGTGCGCTAGCCATTGCCGCAGCGCCTGCAGCGCGGGTTGGCCAATGGGCACGCTGCGGCGCTTGCTGCCCTTGCCGGTGACCGTGGCCTCGGCCGCGTCCCAGTCGATCCAGCCGCGTGCGGCGGGGCTGGCGCGCAGGTCCAGATTGGTGAGTTCGGACACGCGCAGGCCGCTGGAATACAACAGTTCGGCGATGGCATGCACGCGGGCATGGCGCGCAGCAAGGGTTTCGCGGTTGCGCGCATGCGTCTTGCTCGATACCGCCGGCTCGGGCGCATAGGCGGCCAGCGCCACCGCCTGGTCGACCGGCAGCGCCTTGGGCAGCGGCCTGGCCGCCTTGGGTGCGCGTACGTCCTGCACCGGGTTGGCCGCGACCACACCGCGGCGGCCCATCCAGCGGAAAAAGCTGCGCCAGGCCGACAGCCGCGCCGCGATGGCGCGCGGGCTCATGCCTGCGGCGTGCAGTTGCGCGGCCCAGCGGCGGATGTGCGCGGTGTCGATCTGCGCCAGCGGCAACGCCCCGGCGCGTGTGAGCAGATCGTCCAGATCGCGGCGGTAGTTCACCAGCGTGCCGGGCGCGAGTCGTCGCTCGGTCTGTGCGTAGGCGAGGTAATCCGCAGCCAGGGCGCGCAGCTCGGTGCTGCCTGGGGGATGCGAGGCGGGCGCGGCCATGCAACGTTGTGACGCCCTCAGCGCGCCAGCAGCCCCACGAGCGCGGCGCTGGCGAGCTGGCTGATATGGGTGAGAAAGTCGGTGCCCATGTCCGCGGTGAAGCGCTGGGTGTCGGGCGAGGCCAGCACCAGCAGGCCCATGCACATGCTGGTGTGCGGGTTCTGCAAGGGGATGAGCGCAAGCGACTGCGCCATTGCCGCATCGGCTAGCCAGTGCGCGGCCTCGAAACCGGGGTTAGGGCCGACGAAGGGCGCGGCCAGGCTGGCAGCAAAGGTTCTGGCGTCGTCACTGACTCCAGTGGCAAAGCCGAGTGCGGCGAACTCCGCGCGCACCGGCCAGAGCTTGAGCGCGGTCATCGGCAGGTCGAACTGCGCCTTGAGTGCGTCCTGCAAGGCGCGGGGGAGGTGTTCTGCGGCGCCGTGCTGCGCCAGCATCAGGTCGCGCGCCCACAGCAGCAGCTTGCCGGCCAGCGCCTCGTTGTCCACCGCGTTGCGCATCATCGCGGCCAGGCGGTGTTCGAGGGTGCGCATCTTGTCGCGCAGCATTTCCATCTGCCGCTCCTGCAGCGATACCGCGCGGTTGCCGTGCGGGCTGGGCAGTTGCACCGTGGCGAGCAGCTCGGCATGGCGCTCGAAAAAGTCGGGGTTGGCGGCCAGATAGGCGGCCAGCTCGTGCTCGTGCAGTTCCATTGGGTTCTCCTGAAATCAGCGTGGATCGGGCAGATCGATCGTGCCGTCGAATACAAAGGCGGCCGGGCCGGTCATGTGCACCGCGTGGCCTGGCCCGGCCCAGGAAATGGTCAGCAGGCCACCGCGGGTCTGCACATCGACCGCGCCCTGCAGCCAGCCGTGGCGCAGCCCGGCAACGACCGCGGCGCAGGCGCCGGTGCCGCAGGCCAGGGTCTCGCCGGTGCCGCGTTCCCACACCCGCAGGCGGATGTGCTGCGGATCGACGATCTGCATGAATCCGGCGTTGACCCGGCGGGCAAAACGCGGGTGATGCTCGATGCGCGGGCCGAGCTGGTGCACCGGCGCGGCGTCCACATCGGCCACACGCTGCACCGCATGCGGATTGCCCATCGATAGCACGCTGACCCAGACGGTTGCCTCGCCCAGATCCAGCGGCCATTGCTCCCATCCGTCCACCTGCCGCGGCAACAAATCGCTGGCATCGAACGGCACCTGCGGCAAATCGAACACCGGCGCGCCCATGTCCACGCGCACGCGGCCATCGGCCTGCAGTTCGGGTTCGATGACGCCGGCGAGCGTCTGCACCCGGATGCGGCGCTTTGCGGTCAGTCCCTTGCCATGCACATAGGCGACGAAGCAGCGCGCGCCGTTACCGCACTGCTCGACCTCGCCGCCGTCGGCGTTGAAAATGCGGTAGCGGAAATCCACATCGGCCGAGGGCGCGGGCTCGACCAGCAGGATCTGGTCAGCACCGACGCCGACATGCCGGTCGGCCAGCAGCCGCAGCTGCGCCGCGCTCAGCGCGATGGACGTGCGGGTGGCATCGAGCACGACGAAGTCGTTGCCGGCGCCGTGCATTTTGGTGAAGGACAGGCGCATGGCGTTTTCAGTAGACGGAGGGCTGATCGTCTGGGCGGGTCTTGAAGCGTTTATGCACCCAATGGTATTGCGCCGGCATGGTGCGCACCTGTTCCTCGATGAAGCGGTTCATGCGCCGCAGATCGGCGTCGATGTCGGTGGGCTTGCCTTTGGCGTCGAGGGTAGGGAAGTCGGCCCAGGCCGGATGCACGGTGATGCCATAGCCGCGCGCGCCGGGCAGCATGCGGGTGACCACCGGGTACACCCGGGCGTCGGCTGACGCGGCCAGCCGTGGCACCACGTCCAGCGTGGCCGCGGGCACGCCGAAAAAGTCGATGAAGCGCGCGCTGCGCGGCCCGAAGTCCATGTCGGGCAGGGTGTAGAACGGCACCCCGTCGCGCAGCTGCCGCAGCATGCCGGCCGCGCCAGCGTGCCGCGAGACGATGGCCGCGGTGTGAAAGCGGCTGCGCCGGGCCACCACCCACTGGTCGAGCACCTTGTTCTTCTGCGGGGTGTACATGCCCGAGATCGGGCGCGGCGCCACCAGGCTCAGCGCGGTCCAGCCGGCATCCAGTCCCTCGAAATGAAAGCCCAGCAGAAGGGTGTTGCGGCTGCCGTCCAGCGCCTCGGTCACCGCGCCGTCCAGATGCAGCAGCCGCTGCAGCCGGCGCGGGCTGGCGTACCAGAGCACGCCGCGCTCCAGAAAGGCGCGCGCCAGATAGACGAAATGCCGCCGCCCAATCGCACGACGCTGCGCCGCGCTCCACTCGGGAAAGCACAGCTCGAGGTTGCGCAGGGTGATGCGGCGGCGCGAGCGGGCCAGCGGCCACAGCAGCCAGCCCAGCACCGCGCCCAGCGCGGCAAGCAGAGGGTAGGGCAGCAGGTGCAGCAGCCAGATCAGCGCAATGCTTAGGCGCGCAAGCACTGCCTTCATGTCGCGCCCTCCGTCGGGGGTGGCGGGGCACCCGTGGGACGCTTGTAGCGGTTGTAGCCCCAGAGGTATTGCTCGGGGCAGCGGCGGATCAGTGTTTCCATCGCCTGATTGATCTGCGTGGCTGCGCGTTGCGGATCGGCGTCCAGCGGCTGCGGGAGCGGTTCGAGCATGAGGGTGTAGCCGCGCCCGCGCGGCAGGCGCAGTGCCGAGGCCAGAATGATGCGGGCGTTGCCCAACTGCACCAGCCGGGCCGGGAGGGTCATGGTGTAGGCAGGGCGGCCGAAAAAGTCGGCCCAGACACCTTCGCCGCTGCCCGGTGCCTGATCGGGCAACAGCCCGACCGATTCGCCCGCACGTAGCGCGCGCAGCAACTGCCGCACCCCGGCCAGATTGGCCGGTGCGATCATCAGATTGTGCCGCTGACGCGAGGCCAGTGCCACCGGCTGCAGCGCGGCCTTGCGCGGCGGACGATACATCACGGTGATCGGGCCCCAGGCGGCAGCGGTCTGCGCCGATACATCGAAACACCCTAGATGCGGCGTGAGGTAAAGCACACCCTGACCCTGCGCGCGGGCTGCGTCCACATGCTCCTTGCCGATGACCCGTACCCGGTGAACCGGCGCTCCGGGCCCCTGGCGGAACCACACCGCGGGCAATTCGCCGACCATGCGTCCGGCCTGCGCCGCGGCCTTGCGCGCAAGGCGTTTCGGGTCATACCCGGCCTGACGCAAATGGGCGCGCAGCCGCCGCCGATAGGTGCCTGACGCCGCATAGACCGCCAGCCCGAGCGCCGCCCCGAGCGCCTGGAGCAGGCCCAGGGGCAAGACGGACAACCAGCGCAAGACGCGAAGCAGCATGATTTCCCTGCAATGCAAAGGGTGCCATGTTACGGATTGGCGCGTGCCCGGCGCGGGCATAGAATGCGGCGCACTGTCACCGAGTTAATGACAACTTGCGGGGTGGCAGGGGCGGCAGGCTTTCGGGTCTGCCGTGTCGATGTCCGCTAAAGCGTCGCCGTGCGAGACCCAGACGGTGGCGTCAGACCAACCGTGAGAAAGGGGCCCCCATGGCAAATCACTTCCTGTTCACCTCCGAATCCGTCTCCGAAGGCCACCCCGACAAGGTGGCCGACCAGATTTCCGACGCCATTCTCGACGCCATCCTCGCGCAAGACCCGGCCGCGCGGGTGGCCGCCGAAACGCTGGCCAACACCGGGCTGATCGTGCTTGCGGGCGAAATCACCACCCACGCGGTGGTCGACTACATCCAGGTGGCGCGCAACACCCTCAAGCGCATCGGCTACGACGACGCCGACTTCGGCATCGACCACAAGAGCTGCGCCGTGCTGGTGGCTTATGACAAGCAAAGTCCCGACATCGCGCAGGGCGTCAATCGCGCGCACGACGACAACCTCGACATCGGCGCGGGCGACCAGGGCCTGATGTTCGGCTACGCCTGCGACGAAACGCCGGATCTGATGCCTGCGCCGATCTTCTACGCGCACCGCCTGGTCGAGCGCCAGAGCCAGCTGCGCCGCGACGGCCGCTTGCCCTGGCTGCGCCCGGATGCCAAGAGCCAGATCACCTTCCGCTACGAGGACGGCCGGCCGGTGGCGATCGACACCGTGGTGCTGTCCACCCAGCACGCGCCCGACATCGCCCTGGCCGATCTGCGCGAGGCCGTGATCGAGCACATCGTCAAGCCCGTGCTGCCGCACGAGTTCATGCGCGCAGAGGTCAAGTACCTCATCAACCCCACCGGGCGCTTCGTCATCGGCGGCCCGCAGGGCGACTGCGGCCTGACCGGGCGCAAGATCATCGTCGACACCTACGGCGGGGCCGCCCCGCACGGCGGCGGCGCATTCTCCGGCAAAGATCCGACCAAGGTCGACCGCTCTGCCGCCTACGCCGCGCGCTATGTGGCGAAGAACATCGTCGCAGCCGGACTGGCAAAAAAATGCCTGGTGCAGATTTCCTACGCCATCGGCGTGGCGCAGCCCACCAGCATCATGGTCACGACGCAAGGCACCGGGGTGATCGACGACGCCAGGCTCGAACAACTGGTGCGTCGGCATTTCGACCTGCGCCCCAAGGGCATCATCCAGATGCTCGACCTGCGCCGGCCGATCTACGAGAAGACTGCGTCGTACGGTCACTTCGGCCGCGACGAGCCCGAGTTCAGCTGGGAGGCCACCGACAAGGCTGCGCTGCTGCGCGAAGACGCCGGTCTGGGCGCGCGGGCTGCCGCCGCAGCCATCTGACCCCGCCTGCTGCAGCGGCGTCAGTTCGCGAAGCGGTCGGTCGCCTCGATCAGGCGCGACAGAATGCCAGGTTCGTTGTAGGCGTGCCCGGCGTCGGGGACGAGCTGGAACTGGGCCTGCGGCCAGGCGCGGTGCAGTTCCCAGGCGGTGCGCATCGGGGTGCAGATGTCGTAGCGGCCCTGCACGATCACCCCGGGGATATTGGCCAGCCGACTGGCGTTGCGGATCAGCTGGCCTTCCTCCATCCAGCCGGCGTGGACGAAGTAATGGTTCTCGATGCGGGCAAATGCCAGCGAGAACGCGTCCTGCGCGTGCTGCACGATCTGCTGCTCGCTCGGCAGCAGGCGGATGGTGCGGCCTTCCCACACGCTCCAGGCACGGGCGCAGGCCAGTTGCTCTTCGGGATCGGTGCCGGTCAGGCGCTTGCGGTAGGCCGCAATCAGGTCGCCGCGCTCGGCCTCGGGGATGGGGGCGATAAAATCTTCCCAGAAATCCGGAAACAGCCAGGACGCGCCGTGTTGATAGAACCACAGCAGCTCGGCCCGGCGCAGGGTGAAAATGCCGCGCAGCACCAGCGCCGACACCTGCTCGGGATGCGTCTGCGCATAGGCCAGCGCCAGGGTGCTGCCCCAGGATCCGCCCAGCACCAGCCAGCGGTCTACCCCGAGCAAGGTGCGCAGCCGCTCGATGTCGTCTACCAGATGCCAGGTGGTGTTGTTCTCCAGACTGGCGTGGGGGGTGGAGCGTCCGCAGCCGCGCTGGTCGAACAGCAGCACGTTGTAACGCGCCGGGTCGAACAGGCTGCGATGTTCGGGCGAGCAGCCCGAGCCCGGCCCGCCGTGCAGGAACACCGCCGGCTTGCCACTCGGGTTGCCGCACAGTTCCCAATAGATGCTGTGTCCGTCTCCGGTGTCGAGCATGCCGGTGCGGTACGGCTCGATCGGGGGGTAGAGGGTGCGTGGGTTCATGTCGAGGGAAAGCGGCGGATGGAACGGGTGCCCGCACGGGGCACCCTCCTAGAATAGCCGCTTCGCGACATTTCAATCCCACCCTTTCATGCGCACCACAGAACTCGGCGGCGTGACCGTCCATACCCAGGCTAATGTGTATTTCGACGGCAAGTGCGTCAGCCACGGCATCACCCTGCCAGACGGCAGCAAGAAGTCGGTCGGCGTGATCCTGCCGTCCACACTCACCTTCCAGACCGCCGCGCCCGAAGTCATGGAATGCGTGGCCGGTTCCTGCGAATACAAGCTGCCGGGCAGCGACACCTGGCTCAAGTCCAGCGTGGGCGAGCGCTTCAGCGTGCCAGGCAACACCCGTTTTGAGATTCGCACCTCCGAGCCCTATCACTACATCTGCCATTTCGGCTGAATCGTCGTCGACACGCGCATCCTCCCATGGCCACTATTCTGCAAAGCCTGCCCACCGGGCAAAAAGTCGGCATCGCTTTTTCCGGCGGGCTTGACACCTCTGCCGCCCTGCTGTGGATGAAGCAAAAGGGCGCCCAGCCCTATGCCTACACCGCCAACCTCGGCCAGCCCGACGAGACCGACTACGACGACATTCCGCGCAAGGCGCTGGGCTTCGGTGCGGTCAAGGCCCGGCTGGTGGACTGTCGCCGCCAGCTGGCGCACGAAGGCATCGCCGCGATCCAGAGCGGCGCATTTCACATCTCCACCGGCGGCATCACCTACTTCAACACCACACCGCTGGGTCGTGCGGTCACTGGCACCATGCTGGTTGCCGCGATGAAGGAGGACGACGTCCACATCTGGGGCGACGGCAGCACCTTCAAGGGCAACGACATTGAACGCTTCTACCGCTACGGCCTGCTGACCAATCCGGCGCTGAAAATCTATAAGCCCTGGCTCGACCAGACCTTCATCGACGAGCTCGGCGGTCGCAAGGAGATGAGTGAGTTCCTCATCAAAAACGGCTTCGACTACAAGATGAGTGTGGAGAAGGCCTACAGCACCGACAGCAACATGCTCGGCGCTACGCACGAGGCCAAAGATCTGGAAAGCCTGTCGTCGAGCATCCGCATCGTCAACCCCATCATGGGCGTGGCCTTCTGGAAGCCCGAGGTCGAGGTCAAGGCCGAGGAAGTGACCGTGCGCTTCGAAGAAGGCCAGCCGGTTGCGCTCAACGGCCGGACCTTCGACGATCCGGTGGCGCTATTCCTCGAGGCCAACGCCATCGGCGGCCGCCACGGGCTGGGCATGAGCGACCAGATCGAAAACCGCATCATCGAGGCCAAGAGTCGCGGTATTTACGAGGCGCCCGGCATGGCGCTGCTGCACATCGCCTACGAGCGCCTGCTCACTGGCATCCACAACGAGGACACCATCGAGCAATACCGCATCAATGGCTTGAAGCTCGGCCGCCTGCTCTATCAGGGTCGCTGGTTCGACCCGCAGGCACTGATGCTGCGCGAAGCTGCGCAGCGCTGGGTGGCGCGCGCGATCACCGGCGAGGTCACGCTGGAGCTGCGTCGTGGCAACGACTACTCCATCCTCGATACCCAAAGCCCCAACCTCACCTACGCGCCCGAGCGTCTCTCCATGGAAAAGGTCGAGGACGCGCCGTTCAGCCCGGCCGACCGCATTGGCCAGCTCACCATGCGCAACCTCGACATCGCCGACACTCGCGCCAAGCTCGGCATCTACGCCAAGGCCGGGCTGATCGCTACGGGCGACGCCAGCAGCATGCTGCACTTGCAAGGCGATCGGCGCGAATGATGCCTGCCGGCCGATGACTCCGGATGAGCGAGGCCGTCATACGCACGGCCAGTCGCACCGACGTGCGCTGGCGTGGTGCGGCACCGAACCGCTTCAGTGCGGCGGCTCCCTGCCGTCGATCATCGCCAGCGGCAGCGGGTAGCGCGCCCGCCAGCTACCGACGGCGAGGCCGAGCAGGTGCAGCGCAACCAGCCCCCACAGCAGGTCCGACGCCAGCGCGTGCAGGCTCTGCAGCGTCTCATCCCCCCAGAACGCATCGGTGCGCAGCAGGTGGCCGCTCGCGCCGAGCGCGAGCACTGTGGCGAACATGGCCAGCACGTTCCACGCTGCGAGCGGGTTGTAGCCGTGGGCAAGCGGCGCACCTCCGCGCAGCAGGTCGCGCAGCCACTGCAGCACCCGACGCGGACCGAACATCAGCGCAGCCAAGCGCGCTGGCGCTGGGCCGAACAGCGCATACCCCAGCCGCCACACTACCGCAGCGGCGGCCAGGTACCCGAGCCAGACGTGCGCCTCGCGCGAGCTCGACTCGACCAGCCAGGCGGCTGCGCAGCCACCTGCCAGAGTCCAGTGGGCAATGCGCAGCGCTGGGCTGATGCGGCGAAAGCTCAACGCCGCTCTTCCTTGACGATGCGGCCATCGACTGGGTCGAAATAAATCTCGACCCGCTTGCCGGCCGCGTCCTTGCCGTAGATCTCGTAGCACTGGCCCTTGGTCGTCTTGAATTTATCGATGGTGTAGCCCTTGGCCTTGAGCTCGGCTTGGAACGTCGCCGCATCGCGCCAGGCAGACGGCGGCTTGTCGGTGCAGGTCGGGCCGGCCAACGCCAGGCTCGCCGCCGAGCCCAGCGTCAAAGCACCGGCGGCAGAGTGAAGCAAACGGATCGAGGCATCGAACGTGAAAACACGCATCACCAACTCCTTGCAAAAGTTCATCGTTTGCAAATAGTAACTATTCGCAAAACAAAGTTGTGAATGACCCGATTTGGGATGGGGTGATGTCGTGGCCTGTGCCGATGGCCGCGGCACGTGGTGATGCTCGCGACACACTTGCGAGCGTGTGGTTGGATCGACGGCAAAGCGGGTCGGGCGACAAAACCGACGCGTCGCAGTGCAGGGCCGGCTCGTCGTTTGCGCCTGGCGGCGGAGCTGGCGTGTCGACGCGCGCGACAGGCGTTGGGTCGCCTGCGTCCTTTGCGTCCAGCAGGTCACCTGGTGAACAATGAACGACGTCCACCGACCTGACCTTGCCGCCGATGCCCGACATCCATCATTTCACTCTGTTCGTGATTTCCGGTTTGCTGCTGAACCTCACGCCCGGCGCGGACATGCTGTTCATCGCCTCGCGCAGCGCGCAGCAGGGAGTGCGCGCCGGTGCTGCGGCGGCGCTCGGCGTCGGCGTGGGCTGTCTGATCCATGTGGGCGCGGTGGTTGCGGGGCTCTCCGCGTTGCTTGCGGCATCGGCCACTGCGTTTGCCATCGTCAAATGGCTCGGCGCGGCATATCTTTTGTGGCTGGGTATTGGTTTGCTGCGTTCTCGCGCGGGTGAGCCGGTCGTGGTCGAGGCATCTGCGCCGCAGCGCTTGGGCGCGGTGTTCATGCAGGGGCTGCTGACCAATCTGCTCAACCCGAAGGTCGTGCTGTTTTTCCTCGCCTTCCTGCCGCAGTTCGTCGATCCAAACGACACGCACCGGGCATTGGCGCTGCTCGCCCTCGGTCTGGTGTTCAGCGTCAACGGCACGCTGGTCAATCTGCTGCTGGCCTGGGGTGCGGCGCATGCAGGGCGGCGGGCGGCGCGGCTGCAGCGTCTGGCACTGTGGCTGCGGCGGGTTGTCGGTGGGCTGTTCGTCGTGCTTGGCCTGCGGCTGGCCTGGGCGACGCGCTAGCTGAAACTCGCGAGGATGATTTGTTCGCCGACGATTTGCCCGCTGCGATTTGCTCGTCGGCGTCGACCGGCTCGACGATTCCAAGGGCTTGCAGCAAAGGCTGAAGGCATTCCGCCGGCTCCTTGAGCGCTATCCCCAGACGCGAGAACGCGCCTCACTGATCCAGGTTGCCGCACCGTCGCGCGAAGGGATTGACGCCTACGACGAGCTCAAGCGGAGCTCGAGGGGCTGTGCGGCGCGATTAACGGCGATTTCGGCGGACTAGAGTGGATGCCGGTGCGCTACCTGCACCGCACCGTCACCCGCCAGCGTCTGCCTGGGCTGTACCGCGCCGCAGGGTGGCGCTGGTGACACCGCTGCGCGACGGCATGAACCCGGTCGCGAAGGAGTACATCGCCGTGCAAGACCCGGACGACCCCGGCGTGCTCGTGCTGCCACGCTTTGCCGGGGCCGCCGAGCAGCTCGGTGACGCGGTGCTCGTCAGCCCGTATTCGACCGAGTAGACCGCAGACGCCATCGCCACCGCGCTGCGCATGCCGCTTGCCGGCTCGTGGCTCACTGCTTGCGTGTCTGTGGCGTGTAGTGGGCCTGCAGGTAGGCGGTGATCTCCTTGGCGGTCGCTTCGTCGATCGGTGCGCCGTAGGTCTTGATCATCTTGGTGACTTCCATCTCCCAGGTCGCCGCGGGCAGCGGCGGTTGCATGGTGATGTAGGTCACGCTGTGGCACATGCTGCAATGGCCGAGCACGGTGTCGCGCCCGGGGCCTGCGGCCAGCTCGGCGGTATAGGTCGGCCATTTGCCGACGCGGTAGACGGTGCCGGCGCCGGGCTCGGCACGGGCCGGCTGCGCGACGCTGCCGAGCGTGCCGTTGGCGTAGTCGCCGGAGGTGACGAGGCCAGGGCGCTCGAGCGCCCAGACGCTGGCCGCAGCCGACAGCGCGGCAATAGTGAGAAGGGTTTTGCGCATGGTCATCGTCCTCAAGCGTTGAGCACGAGCACCTCTTGGCGCTCGATCTTGTTCCACAGATAGCCACCCGGGTTCCACACACCGGTGTCGGGCTGTACGTGGCCCTTGGCGTCGGTGGCGCGCACCGCGAGGGTGTATTTGCCCGGCGCGGTCGGCGTCCACGGCAGGCTGTATTCGCGGAACGAGTAGGGCCCGAGGTTGGGGCCGAGGCGCGCCAGTCGCCAGGTCTGGCCGTCGTCGACCGAGACCTCGATCTTGGTCACCGCGCCATGCCCACTGAAGGCTACACCGCGGATGACCGCTGGCACGCCGGGCAGCAGCGGCACGGCACCATCCGGGTCGACGATGAACGAGCGCACCGGCATGTTCACATGGCCGATCGGCACCAGCTTGACCTTGCCCGCCTTCACGTCATCGGGCGTGGTGCTGCCGTTGGGCGTGTCGGGGATTTGATATGCCGGCTTCATCCAGAAATTGGTGTCAGGCTCGGTCAGCGCGCGGATGAAACTCAAGTGCTTGGTCCAGTAGGTGGCGAACTTGCCAGGCATGACCAGCCGCACCGGAAAGCCGTTGAGCATCGGCAGCGGCTCGCCGTTCATCAGGTAGGCGATGACCGCAAGCTTGAGCACCGGCTCGTCGACATCCCACGATTTGAGGAAGCGGTTCGAGCCCTTGCCTTCGGGCCCAGGGCCATGGTCCAGCCCCTCGAACTGGATTTGCACCGTGCCGGATTTGACCCCGGCGCGCTTGAGCACGTCGACCAGGCGCACGCCGGTCCACTGCGCGTTGCCCATCGCCCCATTACCCCATTGCCCGCCGGGCACCCGCGGCTGGAAGCGGCTGCGCGAATTGCCCGAGCACTGGTTGACCGCGGCGATCGTTACCGGCTTGAACTCGCGGCGCAACTGCTCAAGGCTGAGCTGCAGCGGACGCTCGAAATTCCCTTCGAGCGTGAGCCGCCAACTGGCCAGATCGACCGCGTTCGGGATCTCGGGCAGGTGGTAGCGGACGTAAAACGCCTCGTTTGGCGTGATCGCGGTGCGGAAATAGCGCCGCGGTGTCTCGAGCTGGATCGGCCGGTCGGTCAGCCGGATCAACGGCAGCTTCTGCGGGTAGGTGACGAATGGGCCGACGCTGTTCCAGTGCGGATTCGGCCCCGGGCCGGTGAACGGCTCGAGCGGCGTCTCGGTTTGTGGCGAGACGACCGCCCAGGCTGGGCGGGCGGCGAGCAGCGCAGCGCTGCCGCCGATCAGGCCGAGCAGGTCTCGGCGACCGTTGTCGATCTGCATGAAAAATGTCCTCGGGATGGGTTGTTGTTGGTGAATTCCGGCTGAGACGCCAATCAAGACATGATGCAAAAAATTGCAGATGTCTTGATTTGTAATAATCAACAAGACTGGCTCGGCTCGGGACTGGGGATTTCCTACTGGCGCGGGTATCTGACCACGCGTCTGGGTCCGCCGCCTTGCAGCCGTCCCCGCCTGGGGGCAGCGCGGGTGCACGAATAACGTTCAGGCCCTAGAATCAGTCGGCTCGTCGTTGAGATGCTTCGCGTCCATCCGCACGCAAAACGGGGTTGGTGTCAGGCCCATGTGGTCCTGCCAGCCGCTTGCGCAGACGGACCGGTTCAGGGGCGTTGCACGGCCAGCTTGGTTCCGAGGAGCGTTGCAACGCATGGCGGGTGTCGCAAACCTGCCGTCGCCAGGCTCGGGACATTGATCGCAGGCCGCCATGGAAACACTTTGCAGGCGGCCTTCCTTCAACGGCGCTCACCCAACCCGTGCCGGGCGCGGGATGCGGTGCGCATCCGTTCCCGGCCACTTTGTTCGGAGTGTGTATGAACGCTGTGGTCGATTTGAAAACTTCTCCCGATTATGTGATTGCCGACATCGGCCTGGCCGACTGGGGCCGCCGCGAGATCGCCATTGCCGAGAGCGAAATGCCGGCGCTGATGGCCATCCGCAATGAATACGCGGCCAGCCAGCCGCTGCGTGGCGCGCGCATCAGCGGCAGCCTGCACATGACCATCCAGACCGCGGTGCTGATCGAAACCCTGCAGGCGCTGGGCGCGCAGGTGCGCTGGGCGTCGTGCAACATCTTTTCCACACAGGATCATGCCGCCGCCGCGATTGCCGCCAACGGCACGCCGGTGTTCGCGGTCAAGGGCGAGTCGCTCGAGGAGTACTGGAATTACACGCATCGCATTTTCGAGTGGCCCGACGGGGGCTACTCGAACATGATCCTCGATGACGGCGGCGACGCCACCATGCTGCTGCATCTGGGCGCGCGGGCCGAAACCGACGCCGCAGTGCTCAGCCACCCGACCAGCGAGGAAGAACGCGTGCTGTTTGCCGCGATCAAGGCGCGCCTTGCGACCTCGCCCAAGTGGTATTCCACGCGGCTTGCGCAGATCAAAGGTGTGACCGAGGAAACCACCACCGGCGTGCACCGCCTCTACCAGATGCATCAGCGCGGCGAGCTCAAGTTTCCCGCGATCAACGTCAACGACTCGGTCACCAAGAGCAAGTTCGACAACCTCTACGGCTGCCGCGAGAGCCTGGTCGACGGCATCAAGCGTGCCACTGATGTGATGATCGCCGGCAAGATCGCCGTGGTCTGCGGCTATGGCGATGTGGGCAAGGGGTCGGCGCAGGCGCTGCGTGCGCTCTCGGCGCAGGTGTGGGTCACCGAGATCGACCCGATCTGCGCGTTGCAGGCGGCGATGGAAGGCTACCGCGTGGTAACCATGGATTACGCCTGCGACAAGGCCGACATTTTCGTCACCGCCACCGGTAACTATCACGTCATCACCCACGACCACATGGCCCGCATGAAGAATCAGGCCATCGTCTGCAACATTGGCCACTTCGACAACGAGATCGATGTCGCGGGCATCGAGAAATACCAGTGGGAAGAGATCAAGCCGCAGGTCGATCATGTCATCTTCCCCGACGGCAAGCGCATCATCCTGCTCGCCAAGGGACGGCTGGTCAACCTGGGCTGCGCCACCGGCCATCCGAGCTACGTGATGAGCTCGAGCTTTGCCAACCAGACCCTGGCGCAGATCGAGCTGTTCACCAAGACCGCCGATTACCCGGTGGGCGTCTACACCCTGCCCAAGCATCTGGACGAGCATGTCGCGCGGCTGCAGCTCAGCACCTTGAATGCCGAGCTCACGCAACTGACTGATCAGCAAGCGGCTTACATCAACGTGCCCAAAGAAGGCCCGTACAAGCCGGCCCATTACCGGTACTGACAGCATGGCTTCGTCACAACCGGTCAGCCTGAGCTTCGAGTTCTTCCCGCCCAAGACGCCCGATGGTGCCGACAAGCTGCGGGCGGTGCGCCAGAGGCTGTATGCACGTCGCCCCGAGTTCTGCTCGGTGACCTTCGGCGCGGGTGGATCCACGCAGGAGGGCACGCTGCAGACGGTGCGCGAAATCCTTGCCGAGGGCATGGACGCCGCGCCACACCTGTCGTGCATCGGGGCCAGCCGCGCCTCGGTACGCGGGCATCTGCAGGCGTTTGCGGCCGCGGGGGTCAGGCGCATCGTCGCGCTGCGCGGCGATCTGCCGTCGGGCTATGGCATCGGCGGCGAGTTCCACCACGCTCGCGATCTGGTCGCGTTCATCCGTGAGGAAATGGGTAGCGCATTTCATATCGAGGTTGCCGCCTATCCCGAGATGCACCCGCAGGCCAGGAGCCCGCTCGACGATCTGCAGCATTTCGCCGAGAAGGTGCGCGCCGGGGCCGACTCGGCTATCACCCAGTACTTCTACAGCGCGGCGGCCTACCGGCGTTTCGTCGACGACGTGCGCGCGCTGGGGCTGGACCTGCCGGTGGTGCCGGGCATCATGCCCATCACCAATTCCAGCCAGTTGCTGCGTTTCTCTGAGGTGTGCGGCGCCGAGATCCCGCGCTGGATCCGGCTGCGGCTACAAAGCTACGGTGACGATCGCGAGTCCATCCGTGCGTTCGGCCGTGAGGTGGTCGCCAGTTTGTGCGAGGAACTCATCGCCTGTGGCGCGCCCGGACTGCATTTCTACACCCTGAACCAGGCCGAGCCGACACTCGCCGTACTCGACGATCTGGGTTATTGAGCGCCTTTGCGCGGTCTGCTGACGGCATGCAGAAGGAGTGCCGCCAGCGCAAAACCCGCGCCTGCGGCGGTCACGGCTGGCCAGCCGCCTGCGGTCCAGGCATGGCTGGCGACGAACGAGCCCACCGAGCCGCCGATGAAGTACAGCGTCATGTACACCGCGTTGATGCGGCTACGCGCAGCCGCATCCAGCGCGTAGATGCGCGTCTGGTTGGCGATCTGGCCACCCTGCACCCCGGCGTCGAGCAAGAGCACGCCGACGATCAGCCACCACAGCCCATGCGCGCCCGGCGCGAACACGGCCCAGGACAGCAAGGTCAGCGCGATGGCGACGAACAGCACCCGTCGCGGCCCGCCCGGCCTGTCGGAGTGTCGGCCAGAGAGGGGGGCGACCGTTGCGCCCATGATGCCCAGCACGCCGAACGCCCCGACCACCGCTGGGCCAAAACCATACGCCGGGCTTTGCAGCAGCGGGGTGAGCCCCACCCAGAACACGCTGAAGCTGGCGAAAAGCATCCCGCCGGTGATTCCGGCAAACCGCAGTTCGCGGTGCAGGGTGAACTGTTGCAGCGTCGAGCGCAGCAGAGCGGCATAACTCTGGCTTGCAGCGCTTCTGTCCACCGGCAGCCTCGGCAGCACGCGCCACAGCATGAGCCACATGCCGATGTTCACCAACGCGGCAAACCCATACACCGCTTGCCAGTCCAGCAGCCCGGCAATGCAGCCGGCGAGCACCCGCCCGCCCAGTATGCCCACCAGCAGCCCGCTCATCACCAGGCCGATGGCCTTGCCGCGCGACTGAGGCGGTGCAAGGTGCGCGACCATCGGAATGATCTGCTGTGCAAGGCTGGACAGCATGCCGATGGCAAACGACGCCACGGCCAGCAGCCACACGCTGGGCGCCAGCGCCGCGCACAGCAGCGCGGGCGCGAGCAGTGCGGCCATGATCAGAATGACCCGGTGGCGCGCATGGCGGTCGCCCAGCGGCCCGAGCAGCAGCAGCCCGGCGGCATAGCCGATCTGCGTGGCTGAAGGCACCGCGGCCACGCCTGCCACCGTGGTGTGCAAGTACTGAGCAAACTGCTCCAGCAGTGGCTGGGCGTAATAAATGTTGGCAACCGACACCCCGCAGGCCAACGCCATGAAACCGATGAAATGGCGCGACAGCGGCGGATGCGCGGCGTGCGCAGGGGCAGAGACCGGGGAATGGGCAGACATGGGGATGCTCTTTTGCAGCCGGATATTGTCGCGGCGCATCAAACCGGTTGCTCGGCGGGGGACTTCGCGCCTGCGCTTGTAGCCCTACACTGGCGGCTTTCGCATCCTGCACTGTTTTCAGACCATGTCCTCAACGCTCGAAGCGGCGGTTCACGCCGCGCTGCAAACCCTGCAAGACCCGCAGACCGGCAGATCGCTGGTGGCGGAAAAGGCCATCAGGAATCTGCGTATCGAGGGCGGTGAAGTGTCGCTGGAGGTCGAACTCGGCTATCCGGCGCGCAGCCTGCATGCCGACCTGCAAAAGCAGGTCATCGATGCGCTGCGTGCCGTGTCCGGGGTGCAGAACGTATCGGTCGCGGTGCGCAGCCATGTGGTGTCGCACGCAGTGCAGCGGGGCCTCAAGCCTCTGCCCGAGGTGAAGAACATCATCGCCGTGGCCTCCGGCAAGGGGGGGGTAGGTAAGAGCACCACGGCGGCCAATCTCGCGTTGGCGCTGGCGGCCGAAGGTGCGCGCGTCGGCCTGCTCGATGCCGACATCTACGGCCCGTCGCAGCCGATGATGATGGGCGTGTCGGGCCAGCCGCAGAGCCGCGATGGCCAGACCATGGAGCCGCTGGAGAACTACGGTGTGCAGATCATGTCCATCGGCCTGCTGATCGAACCCGACAACCCGATGATCTGGCGCGGCCCGATGGCCACGCAGGCACTCGAACAGCTGCTGCGCCAGACCGCCTGGCAGGACCTCGACTATCTCATCGTCGACATGCCGCCGGGCACCGGCGACATTCAGCTCACGCTAAGCCAGCGCGTGCCGCTGACCGGTGCCATCATCGTCACCACCCCGCAGGACATCGCCCTGCTCGATGCGCGCAAGGGCCTCAAGATGTTCGAGAAGGTCGGCGTGCCGATCCTGGGCATCGTCGAGAACATGGCGACGCATGTGTGCTCGCACTGCGGCCATGTCGAACACATTTTTGGCGAGGGCGGCGGGCAGCGTATGAGCAGCGAGTACGGGGTCGATTACCTGGGTGGCTTGCCGCTGGACATCCGTATTCGCGAGCAGGCCGACGGCGGCCGTCCCACCGTGGTGGCTGACCCTGACTGCGCCATCGCGCACATCTACATGTCCATCGCCCGCGCCGTCGCGGTGAAAGTGGCGCAGCAGGGGCGCGACTACAGCGCCAGGTTCCCGACCATCAGCGTGCAGAACAGCTGAGCCGCGGGTGGCCGAATCATGTCCGGGCCGGGGCGCTGGCAATTCTGGATTGACCGCGGTGGCACGTTCACCGACATCGTGGCGCGCTGTCCCGATGGTGCGCTGCTGACCCACAAACTGTTGTCGGACAACCCCGAGCAGTACCGCGACGCCGCGGTCGCCGGCATCCGGCACCTGCTCGACCTGCCGCCGGATGCGCCGATCACGCCGCAGCAGGTGGAGTGCGTGCGCATGGGCACGACGGTGGCGACCAATGCACTACTCGAACGCAAGGGCGAGCCGTTGGTGCTGGTCACCACCCGCGGGTTTCGCGATGCGCTGCGCATCGCCTACCAAAACCGCCCGCGGCTGTTCGACCGCCGCATCGTCCTGCCCGATTTACTCTACAGCCGTGTGATCGAGGCGGACGAGCGCGTGGCAGCCGACGGCAGTGTGCTGCAGCCGCTGGCCCAGGCCGCACTGCGCGCGCAGCTGCAGCAGGCCTTCGATGCCGGGCTGCGCGCCGTGGCCATTGTCTTCCTGCACGGCTGGCAACAGACCGTGCACGAGGTGCAAGCCGCAGCCATCGCGCGCGACATCGGCTTCACACAGATCAGCACCTCGCACCAGACCAGCCCGCTGATCAAGTTCATCTCGCGCGGCGACACTACCGTGGTCGATGCCTACCTTTCGCCCGTCCTGCGGCGGTATGTCGAGCAGGTGGCTGCCGAGATGCCGGGCGTGCTGCTGCTGTTCATGCAGTCCAGCGGCGGGCTGACCGAGGCGCACGGCTTTCGCGGCAAGGACGCCATTCTGTCCGGCCCGGCCGGGGGCATCGTCGGCATGGCGCGCACCGCGCAGGCGGCGGGGTACGACCACGTCATCGGCTTTGACATGGGCGGCACGTCCACCGATGTGTCGCATGTCGCCGGCCGCTTCGAGCGGGTGTTCGACACCGAAATCGCCGGGGTGCGTCTGCGCGCACCCATGCTGCACATCCACACCGTCGCCGCAGGCGGCAGCTCGATCGTGCAGTTCGACGGCGCGCGGCTGCGCGTCGGGCCGGACTCTGCCGGGGCCAATCCCGGCCCGGCGTGCTACCGGCGCGGTGGGCCGCTGACCCTCACTGATGCCAATGTGCTGCTCGGCCGCATCCGGCCTGCGCATTTTCCGCCGGTATTCGGCCCGCAGGCCGACCAGCCGCTCGATGTCGATGTGGTGCGCGCGGGCTTCGAGGAACTGGCAGCACGCATCCAGCGCGACACCGGCCAAGCGCAGACGCCCGAAGGCGTGGCCGAAGGCTGTTTGGCCATCGCGGTGCAGGCCATGGCCGGGGCGATCAAGCGCATTTCCATGGCGCGCGGGCACGACGTCACCCGCTACGTGCTGCAGTGCTTCGGCGGTGCCGGCGCGCAGCATGCCTGCAGCGTGGCCGACGCGCTGGGCATGCAGCGGGTGTTCATCCATCGCTTTGCTGCAGTGCTGTCAGCCTACGGCATGGGGCTGGCCGAGCAGACCACGATGGTGCAACGCAGCGTGGAAGCGCCGCTCGACGCAGTGCTGCTGCCCGATCTGCACGCGCTGCGCGATAGCCTCGCCGCCGAGGCGGTGCACGCGCTGCAGGCGCAGGGGGTTGCGGGCGATGCGATCCGTGTCGATGTGCGCGTACTGCTGCGCTACGCCGGCAGCGACGCGGCGTTGCCGGTCGCGCTGGACAGCCCCGGCACGATGCGTGCCGCGTTCGAGCAGGCGTACCTGCAGCGCTTTGCGCACCACATGCCCGAGCGCGGACTGATGGTCGAGGCGCTGGTCATCGAGGCCGCGGGAGGTGGCCAGAGCGTTGAGGCCGAACCAGCGCAGCCGCTGGCCAGCGGGGCGATGCCGTGCCAGGCGCAGGTGCCCGTGTTCATCGGCGGGCGCTGGCAGCAGACGGCGCTGGTGCGGCGCACGGACTGCCGACCGGGGCAGTACATCGACGGCCCGGCGCTGCTGGTCGATGCGCACACCACCGTCCTGGTTGCGCCCGGCTGGCGTGCCGGCATCACCGCCGCTGGTCATGTGGAACTGCAGCGCCATGCGGCGCAGACCCGCAGCGGCGACGACGACACCGCAGTCGATCCGGTGCGGCTGGAGCTGTTCAACAACCGGTTCATGCACATCGCCGAGCAGATGGGGGTACAGCTGCAAAGCACTGCGGCGTCGGTCAACATCAAGGAGCGTCTGGATTTTTCGTGCGCACTGTTCGACAGCGAAGGCCAGCTGATCGCCAATGCGCCGCATGTGCCGGTGCATCTGGGATCGATGGGCGAGAGCGTGCGGGCCGTGATCCGCGAAAACCGAGCCACCATGCGGCCCGGCGACGTGTTCATGCTCAACGACCCCAACCACGGCGGCACCCACCTGCCCGATATCACCGTGGTGACCCCGGTGTTCGACCGCGCCGGTGCGCAGGTGCTGTTCTACGTCGGCTCGCGCGGTCATCATGCCGACATCGGCGGGATCACCCCGGGTTCGATGCCGCCGTTCTCACGCCGCATCGACGAGGAGGGCGTGGTGATCGACAACTTCAAGCTGGTCGAGGCCGGGCGGCTGCGCGAGGCCGAGGTACTGGCGCTGCTGCAAGGCGGCGCATGGCCCGCGCGCAATCCGCAGCAGAACCTGGCTGACCTCAAGGCGCAGATCGCGGCCAACCAGATTGGCGTTCAGGAACTGCACCGCCTGGTGGCGGAGCATGGCCTCAGCGTTGTCCAGGCCTACATGCGCCATGTGCAGGACAACGCCGAAGCCGCGGTGCGCCGGGTGATCGGCGCGCTGCATGAAGGGCGCTTCAGCCTCGAACTCGACAGCGGCGCACGCATCTGCGTGGCCATCCGCGTAGATCAGGCCACGCGCAGCGCCACCATCGACTTCACCGGCACCTCGCCGCAGCAGCCGGACAACTTCAATGCCCCGCGCGCGGTCACCGTGGCCGCAGTGCTGTATGTGTTTCGCTGTCTGGTGGACGACGACATCCCGCTCAACGCCGGGTGCCTCAAGCCACTGCGGCTGATTATTCCCGAGGGATCGATGCTCGCGCCGCGCCCGCCCGCCGCGGTGGTGGCCGGCAATGTGGAGGTCAGCATGTGCGTGACCAATGCGCTGTTCGGCGCCCTCGGGGTGCAGGCTGCCAGCCAGTGCACCATGAACAATTTCACCTTCGGCAATGCACAGTACCAGTATTACGAGACCATCGCCGGCGGCTCGGGCGCCGGAGGGTTGTTCGATGCCGCCGGTCGGCTGGTCGGCGGCTTTGACGGCACCTCGGCGGTGCAGACCCACATGACCAACTCGCGCCTGACCGACCCAGAAGTGCTCGAGCAGCGCTATCCCGTGCGACTGGAGCGCTTTACCCTGCGCGCCGGGTCGGGCGGAGCAGGGCGCTGGCGCGGCGGCGACGGCGCGGTGCGCTGCATCCGCTTTCTTGCGCCGATGACCGCGGCCATCCTGTCCAACGGCCGGCGCGTGGGCGCGTTCGGCCTGCGCGGCGGCGCGCACGGCGCGGTGGGCATCAACCGTGTGCTGCGTGCCGACGGCAGCAGCGTCACGCTGGCTGCATGTGCCAGCGTGGACATGCGCGCGGGCGATCTATTCATCATCGAAACGCCGGGCGGCGGCGGATATGGCTGAAGCATGCAGACATCCCCGCTGATCACCCTCACCCTCAATCCTTGCGTGGACGTCAGCTACGACGTCACCCAGCTGATTGAGGATCAGAAGGTCCACGCCAATGCCAACCGGCTCGACCCCGGCGGCAACGGCATCAACGTGGCGCGCGCGCTCAAGCGCTTGCAGATTCCCGCAGTGGCTTGCGCAGTGCTCGGCGGAGAGATCGGCGATCTGTTCACCCGGCTGGTCGCCGGGCAGATCGACCGGCTGCAGGCCGTGCGCATTGCCGACGAGACGCGCATCAATGTCACGCTGCAGCAGCAACAGCCGCGTGCGCAGTTCGAGGTCAGCGGCATCGGCCCGCGGCTAGACGCCGCAACCCTGCGGCACATCACCGACACCGTGCTGCAACTGGTCGACAGCGGCTTTGCCGTGCTCACCGGCTCGCGCATGCGCGGGGTGCCGACCGATTACTACGCCGTGCTGATCGACGCCCTGCACGCGCAGGGCGCGCGTGCCGTGGTCGACGCCCAGGGCGAGATGCTGTCGCAGGCAATTGCCGCGCGGCCGTTTCTGATCAAGCCCAACCGCTTCGAGCTGGAGCAGCTGCTGCAGCGGCGCCTGCCCGATACTGCCGCGGTCGTGGCTGCGGCGCGGGCGATTTGCGCGCGCGGGGTCAGATGGGTGTGCGTGTCGCTCGGCGCCGAAGGTGCGGTGCTGGTGAATGCTGCCCAGGTGTATGTCGGGCAGGCGCCGGCGGTGCAGGTGGTCTCGACCGTTGGCGCGGGCGATGCGATGGTCGGTGCATTGGTGGGCGGTTTTGCCCGCGGGCAGGCCCCGGCAGACGCACTACGCCTGGCGTTGGCCTGCGGCAGCGGCACCGCGGCGCAGCCGGGCACCGAGTTGTTCGACCCGGCTGCACTGCCCGCGCTGCTGGCGCAGGCGCGGGTCAGTGCTGGCGTCTGATTGCCCGCCAGCCGATGTCGCGGCGGTATTGCATGCCATCGAAATGGATGGAGTGGATCGTCTCGTACGCCCGCTGCTGCGCAATGCGCGGTGAATCGCCCAGCGCGGTGACGGTCAGCACCCGGCCGCCCGCGGTGCGCAGGGCGCCCTGTGCGTCGAGCACAGTGCCGGCGTGGAAAGTGATGCAGTCGGGCGCTTCGGGCGGAATGCCGCTGATCAGATCGCCCTTGCGCGGATTGTCCGGATAGCCGTGCGCGGCCAGCACCACGCCGAGCGCGGTGCGGCGATCCCACTCCAGTTCCACCTGGTCGAGCCGGCCCGCAATGGCTTTTTCGAACACAACGGACAGATCGCTCTTGAGCCGGGCCATGATGGGCTGGGTTTCCGGGTCGCCCATGCGGCAGTTGAATTCCAGGGTCTTGGCGCGGCCCTGCGCATCGATCATCAGCCCGGCGTAGAGAAATCCGGTGTAGGGAATGCCGTCTGCGGCCATGCCCTTGACCGTGGGCTGGATGATCTCGCGCATCACCCGCGCGTGCACCTCGGGCGTGACCACGGGCGCCGGAGAATAGGCGCCCATGCCGCCGGTGTTGGGGCCGTTGTCGCCGTCGAGCAGGCGCTTGTGATCCTGGCTGGAGGCCAGCGCGAGCACATGCTGGCCGTCGACCATGACGATGAAGCTGGCTTCCTCACCCTGCAGAAACTCTTCGATGACCACGCGCGCGCGGCCCGCGTTGTGTTGCACGCCGTAGCGATTGGCCTGCAGCATGTCGTCGATTGCGGCATGGGCCTGGTCGACAGTCTGCGCCACGACCACGCCCTTGCCCGCGGCCAGGCCATCGGCCTTGACCACGATGGGCGCACCGTGCGCATCCACATGGGCATGTGCTGCGGCGGCGTCTTCAAACGTGGCATACGCCGCAGTGGGAATGTGGTGCCGCGCCATGAAGTCCTTGGAGAATGCCTTGGAGCTTTCCAGTTGCGCGGCGGCCCGGGTGGGGCCGAAGATTTTCAGCCCGCGGGCGCGAAAGCCGTCCACGATCCCAGCCGCCAGCGGCGCTTCCGGGCCGACCACGGTGTAGGCGATTTTTTCGCGCACGCAGAATGCGGCCAGCTCTTCGGCGTTGGCCACCTGCAGGTTTTGCAGCCGGGGATCGCACGCGGTGCCGCCGTTGCCCGGCGCGACATACACGGTCTGCACCCTGGGTGACTGCGCCAACTTCCAGGCAATGGCATGCTCGCGTCCGCCCGAGCCGATGACCAGGAGTTTCATGTCGTGCGCGCCTTAGCCGAACACGGCGTTGTGGTGGACATCCTGCACATCGTCGAGATCTTCGAGCGCATCGATGAGCTTTTGCATCTTCTCGGCGTCGTCTGCGGTGAGTTCCACGGTGTTTTCTGCGCGCATCGTGACCGCGGCCACCTCGGGCTGCAGGCCGGCGGCCTGCAGCGCGGCGCGCACGGCCTCGAATTGCGAAGGTGGAGTGAGCACCTCGATGGCGCCATCATCGTCGGTCACCACGTCGTCCGCGCCGGCGTCGAGCGCCACTTCCATCACCTTGTCCTCGGACGTGCCGGGGGCGAACACCAGTTGCCCGCAATGCCGGAACTGGAACGCCACCGAGCCTTCGGTGCCCAGATTGCCGCCGTGTTTGGACAGTGCATGCCGCACCTCGGCCACGGTGCGCACGCGGTTGTCGGTCAGGCAGTCGATGATCAGCGCCGCGCCGCCCACGCCGTAGCCCTCGTAGCGGATTTCCTCGTAGTGCACGCCTTCGAGCGCGCCGGTGGCCTTGTCGATGTTTTTCTTCACCGTCTCGGCCGGCATATTAGCGGCCTTGGCTTTTTCGATCGCCAGACGCAGACGTGGATTGGCGCTGGGATCGCCGCCGCCCAGACGGGCCGCAGCGGAGATTTCACGGATGATTTTGGTCCAGATCTTGCCGCGCTTTTCGTCCTGGCGGCCTTTGCGATGCTGGATGTTGGCCCATTTGGAATGTCCGGCCATGGTGGTGCAATGCTCCTGGGTGACGCCCCGCGCGCCGCATCGCGGCCGGGCATTTGGATAGACTGAGCATTGTAACTTTTACCCCCGGCGGGCCGTCTCGCCCATTCAGACCAGATCCATGTCCGACCCGATCCTCATCGCCCAGAGCGGCGCGGTGCAATGCCACTTGCTGCCGCGCCTGTCCAACCGCCACGGCCTGATCACCGGCGCCACCGGAACCGGTAAGACCGTTAGCCTGCAGGTGCTGGCAGAGGCCTTCTCGCGCATCGGTACCCCGGTGTTCCTGGCCGACGTCAAGGGCGATCTCACCGGTCTGTCGCAGGCCGGCAGCCTGAGCCCCAAGCTGGCCGAGCGGCTCAACACTCTCGGCCTGCCCGAGCCGGTGTTCGGCGCTTGCCCGGTCACGCTGTGGGACGTGTTCGGCGAGCAAGGGCACCCGGTGCGCGCGACGATCTCCGACATGGGGCCGCTGCTGCTCGCGCGCCTGCTGCAGCTCAACGATACGCAGTCCGGCGTGCTCAACCTGGTGTTCAAGATCGCCGACGACAACGGCCTGCTGCTGCTCGATCTCAAAGACCTGCGCGCGATGCTGCAGGAGGTGGGCGACAACGCGGCGAGCTTCACCACTGAATACGGCAACATCAGCGCCGCCAGCACCGGCGCGATCCAGCGCGGGTTGCTACAGCTCGAAAGCCAGGGAGCCGACAAGTTCTTCGGCGAGCCCATGCTCAACATCGACGACCTGATGCAGACCGATGGACAGGGCCGTGGCATGGTCAACATCCTCGCTGCCGACAAGCTCTACCAGGCGCCGCGGCTGTACGCCACCTTCCTGCTGTGGCTGCTGTCGGAACTGTTCGAGCGCCTGCCCGAGATCGGCGACCCCGACAAGCCGAAACTAGTGTTCTTTTTCGACGAAGCGCATCTGCTGTTCAACGACGCGCCCAAGCCGCTGCTGGAAAAAATCGAACAGGTGGTGCGGCTGATCCGCTCCAAGGGCGTGGGCGTGTTCTTTGTCACGCAGAACCCGCTGGACATTCCCGACACCGTGCTCGGGCAGCTGGGCAACCGCATCCAGCACGCGCTGCGCGCCTACACCCCGCGCGACCAAAAAGCGGTGAAAACCGCAGCCGACACCATGCGGCCCAATCCGCCGCTCGACATCGCTCAGGCGATCACCGAACTGGCCACCGGCGAGGCGCTGGTCTCGCTGCTCGACGACAAAGGCCGGCCGGCGCCCACCGAGCGGGTATGGATGCTGGCACCGGGCAGCCGCATCGGGCCGATCAGCGCCGAAGAACGACAGGCGCTGATGCAGCGCTCGTTGGTGGCCGGGGTGTACGAGAAGACGGTGGACCGCGAGTCGGCCTACGAGTTGCTTAAAGGCCGGCTGGACGCAGCGCCTGAAGCCGTTACACCCGCACCAACCGCCGGCGCTCCGGCAGGTTCCGGCGGCGGTCTGCTCGATTCGATTGGCGGGGGGCTGGGAGGGCTGGCGCGCGGTTCGGGCCGCAAGGATTCGCTACTCGAGACGCTGGCCAAGTCGGCAGCCCGCTCCATCGGCGGCACGGTGGGCCGCGAAATCATCCGCGGCGTGCTCGGCAGTCTGCTGGGCGGCAGCAAGCGGCGTTGAGCTGACGCTCAGCCGCCGCTGCGCCGCGAAGCATTGCGATCAGTGATCGTCCCAGTCACCACGGTCATCACCCCGGTGACGCCAGCCGCGGCCTTGTCGCCAGTGATCACGGTCCCAGCGCCAGGCCGGGACTCCGTAAATCGGGCCATACACCGGAGCATATCCGTAATACACCGGACGCGGTGGCGGCGGAGGGGGTGGAGGCGGTGGAGCAAAGTAGACCGGTGGAAGTGGGGGCGGCGGGGCGTAAACCACCGGGGGGGCATACACCACGGGCGGCGCCTGATACACCGGGTAGGCATTGGAAAAGCTGGTCACCACGCCGGGCACCCCGACATTGACCGACCAGAACACCCGGTCCGCGTGCGCAGCCGGCGCAGCAACCAGCGCTGCGCTGCCGGCAAGGGCCAGAACAAGGTGACGCAACATGATCGAATCCTCCTGAGCATCCTGTGATCGATGCAATCACAACGGCGCGGCCGCGTCCTTGCTGACAGCACAGGAGATGTTTTTTCCGGCTCTGTTTCGATCTCCTGCTGCGGTATGCGCTGCAACATCCGGTGCCCCGTCCTGCCTGGACCTGTTCAAATACAGTCATGGAACCGACCGACAAACCCTCCAACTTTCTGCGCCAGATCATAGAGCGCGATCTGTCGCTGGGCACTTACGCGAACCGGCGCTTCGCCGGCCACCCGGCCGACGCCGCCGGACATGCGGCGGGGCCGATCGATCCGGCACGCATCCGCACCCGCTTTCCGCCCGAGCCCAACGGCTATCTGCACATCGGCCATGCCAAGAGCATCTGCCTGAACTTCGGCCTGGCTCAGGACTACGGCGGCATCTGCCACCTGCGCTTTGACGACACCAACCCCGAGAAGGAAGACCAGGAATATGTCGATGCCATCATCGACGCGGTGCGCTGGCTCGGCTTCGACTGGAACGTCGGCGGCGTCTCGCACCTGTATTACGCCAGCGACGATTTCGACTTCATGTACCGCTGCGCCTGCGCGCTGATCGAGGACGGTCTGGCCTATGTCGACGAGCAGAGCGCAGACGACATGCGCCGCAACCGCGGCACGCTGACCGAGCCTGGCGTGGACAGCCCCTGGCGCAACCGCGCGCCGCAGGACAGCCTGCGCCGCTTCGAGCAAATGCGTGCGGGCCAGCATCCAGAGGGCAGCATGGTGCTGCGGGCGAAGATCGACATGGCCTCGCCGAACATCAATCTGCGCGACCCGGTCATCTACCGTATCCGCTACGCCCGGCATCACCGCACCGGAGATGCCTGGTGCATTTATCCGATGTACACCTTCGCGCACCCGATCGAGGACGCGATGGAGTGCATCACCCACAGCATCTGCACACTGGAGTTCGAGGACCAGCGGCCGTTCTACGACTGGCTACTCGACCATCTGGTACGCCTGGGCCTCGTCGCCAGCCCCCGCCCGCACCAGTATGAATTCGCCCGGCTGAACCTCACCTATGTGGTCACCAGCAAGCGCAAGCTAGCGCAGCTCGTCGGCGAGCGCCATGTGGACGGCTGGGACGATCCGCGCATGCCCACGCTGGTCGGGCTGCGCCGTCGCGGTTACACCCCTGAGAGCCTGCGGCTGTTTGCCGACCGCATAGGCGTGAGCAAGGCCGACTCCTGGATCGACTACGGCGTGCTCGAACAGGCGCTGCGCGACGATCTCGACGCACGCGCCCCGCGCGCGATGGCCGTGCTCGATCCGCTCGAGCTCGAACTCACCAACTGGGCCGAGGTCTTCGGCGCGGCAGACCACGCCGAGCCCTGTAGCGCACCCATGCATCCCGCGCATCCCGAGATGGGGCGGCGTCACTTCGACCTCACTGCGCAGGTCTGGATCGAGCGCGAGGACTTCATGGAAACCCCACCCAGGGGCTATCACCGCCTGACCCCCGGTGGCATGGCACGACTGAAGTACGGCTATGTGGTGCGCTGCACCGGCTGCGAGAAGGACGCCGAGGGGCGGGTGACCAAGGTGCTGGCCGAACTACTGCCCGACACCAAGAGCGGCACCCCGGGCGCAGATGCGGTCAAGGTCAAGGGCGTCATCACCTGGGTGAGCGTCAGCCGCGGCGTGGCTGCGCAGGTTCGGCTGTTCGACCGCCTGTTCACCGAGGCGCATCCTGACGCCGGCGGGCGCGATTTTCTGGCCGCACTCAACCCGCACAGCAAGCAGACGGTGCAGGCCTATCTGGAGCCGTCGCTCGCCTCTGCGCCGCCAGGTGCCTCATTTCAGTTCGAGCGCCACGGTTATTTCGTGGCCGATCGCATCGACCACAACCCGGCGCAACCCACTTTCAACCGCACCACCACCCTCAAGGACAGCTGGGGCAAATGAAGATCCAGTCTGCCGATACCTTGAGCTTCGGCGCGCCGCTGCCTGCGGGCAGCAGTGCGCTGCAGCGGCTGCAGCAGGCGGGTTTTTGTGTGCTTGGCGCGGTCGAGCTGGCGGCGTTGGCCGGGTTCGATCCGGCGCGCTGCGCGCCGGCGTTCGCGTTGTGGCACGACCTGCCGCCCGACGACTACCTGAAGGACGGCGGCCACTACCGTTTCCGCCGCCACGGTCGCTTTGTCCAGACCCTGCAGCCGGCAGCAGGGCAGGCGGCGCTGCTGGCTGTGCCGCACCGAGCGCACTGGCAGCCCACCGCGTACAACGCCCTGCACGGCGGCATGCTGCGCTGGTTCGCACCGCTGTCCGCCGAGCTGCAGCAGGCGGCGTTCTGGCAGCCGCTGCTGCTCGGGCTGGGGCGGCTGTTTACACAGGTGCGTAGCGCACCGCAGTGGTTCATCGAGGCGCATCAGTTCCGCATCGACACCAGCGAAGGCGTCGGCCGCCCCACGCCCGAGGGCGCGCACCGCGACGGGGTGGACTTCGTCGCTGTGGTGCTGATCGCGCGTCACCGCATCCGCGGCGGAGAGACCCGGGTGTTCGAGCTGGCCGGCCAGCGTGGCGTGCACTTCACCCTGTCCGAGCCGTGCAGCGCGCTGCTGATGGACGACACCCGGGTGATCCACGAAACCACGCCGGTGCTTTCCGAGGGCGAGCCCGGCAGTGGCTGGCGCGACACCTTGGTGCTGACCTACCGCGCCGGCGGCTTTCTCGAACCCGCCACGGCGAGGGCCTGTTCACGCGATTGATGCACCCGCGCTGCGACATGGTGTTGCGGCCGGGTCGCTCATCTGCTCTGCTTGACAGAGATCAAAGCGCGCAACGCGCGGTCAGGCTACTGCGGAATCATCGCACATTTCGTTACATAATCGCCATATGCTGTCCGCTAAGGCGTGCGGAGGCGATTTTCTGGAGAGATTCCCATGCGTCATTTGTCCCCCGTGATGGCCGCTGTGGCCCTGGCCGTTCTGCCGCTGGGTGCGCAGGCGCAGTCGGTCGCAACCCCTGAACAGTTGCAGGAAACCCGCGCCGTCAGCGGCGAACTGCTCAAGACCCTGAGCGGCAAGCTACAGGAAAGCATGCAGAAAAACGGCCCGGCCGGCTCGATCAGCGTATGCAAGACCATTGCCCCACAGATCGCCCTAGGCCTGGCCGACCGCACCGGCTGGAAAATCACCCGGGTCGGCACCCGCGTGCGCAATGTCGACATGGGCACGCCAAATGTCTGGCAGCGCAAAGCGCTGGCGCATCTGAGTGCCGACCTGAAGTCCGGCGCCAAGCCCGAAACCCTGGAATGGAGCGAAGTGGTCACCGAGAACGGCAAGCCCACGCTGCATTACGCCAAGGCCATCGTGCTGCAGCCGCAGTGCATCGCCTGCCACGGCAATGCCGACCAACTCGCGCCGGGTGTGGCCGAGAAGCTCAAGACAGAATACCCGCACGACCAGGCCACCGGCTACGCGCCGGGGCAGCTGCGTGGTGCGGTGGTCATCAGCCGGCCACTGTAAGCGGCTTTCGCGTCGGCAACGCCTACCAGCGCAGGTAGGCGTTTTTATTTCCGGTGTGCACCGTCACACGGCGCTGCTGCTGCCGGTGCGTGCCCTCGATGGTGTAGCTGCCAGCAGGCGCCTGCACATAGCATAGCGGCCCGTCCGCGGTGAACTCCGCCACCGTCTTGCCTTGGTGGAGAATGCGGATAGGCACGCCAGCTAGGTAGGCGCCGCGCGGCCCTTCGACCATCCAGAAGCCCATGTTGTAGTGCGGTGCCTGCGCCTGCAGATCCTTGAGCGCGTCTTCACCCACGCCGCCGCAGACGTAGGAAATATCGCCCGCATGATGCACCTGCGCTGCCTGGCTGATTCCGGGGCTGAACAGACAGGCAGCCAGGGCGCCGACCACAGCGCCTCGGCGCAGGGCTTGAGATCTGATGGACATGATCGACTCCTTTCGCAATGGGGTGGGCCTGTTCACGCCATCCGGGTGCACCGAGCCGCGACAGACCCTCAACACACCGAAAGTAGACCGCACCGGTGCGCCGAGGTTCGCTCGCCCGCACCGATTTTCAGTCTCGCTTCATTTTATTGAAGCGGCACCAAGCGGTTTGAACGCCTCCCCCTTCTCCACCTTCCCCCACACGGCGGGGGAGGGGCCATGACGTTGGCGCTTGCCAGGGATGTGAGGTGGTGGAGTTTTTGGCAGAGACCCTTCATGCATCAGCGCGCGAAGTCAATCGTCAACTCCGAACAAGTCCCCGGAGCGCAGGATCACAAGGACTGATTTGATGCAGCCTTGCTCCTGCATTGCGGGTTGTGGCGGCCGCACCCAGGCTGGTGCAGATTAGGCAGAAACACCGCCAGCAGACCGATCAACGGCAAAAAGGAGCACAACCGGTACACCGCGTCGATGCCCCACATGTCGGCGAGTTGCCCGAGCACCGCTGCGCCGATGCCCCCCAGCCCGAACGCCAGGCCGAAAAACAACCCCGCCACCGTGCCGACCTTGCCGGGGATGAGTTCCTGCGCATAGACCACCATCGACGGAAATGCCGAGGCCAGCATGAAGCCGATGATCGCGCTGAGCACGGCCGACCATTCCAGACTGGCGTCGGGCAGCAGCAGGGTGAACGGTGCCACGCCAAGGATGGACACCCAGATCACCGCCTTACGGCCGATGCGGTCGCCGATCGGCCCGCCCAGCAGCGTGCCCGCAGCCACCGAGAACAGGAACACGAACAGGTGATACTGGCCCACTTCAGTGCTGACGTGGAATTTGTGCATCAGGTAAAAAATGAGGTAGCTGTTGATGCTGGCCAGATAGAAGAATTTGGAAAAGATCAGCGCCAGCAGCACCGCCAGGGTGCGGCGCACCAAGCGCGGCGGCAGCGGCGACGCGAGGCTGGCCGCGGGCTTTTTTGGCAGGCGATGTTGCTGGCTGTACCAGCGCCCCACGCCAGTGAGCACGATGATGGCCAGTAGCGCCGCCAGCGAAAACCAGGCGATGCTTCGTTGGCCGTGAGGCAACACGATCCATGCCGCCAGCAATGGCCCGGTAGCCGTCCCGGCATTGCCGCCGACCTGGAAAATCGACTGCGCCAGCCCATGCCGCCCGCCCGAGGCCATGCGCGCTACCCGCGAGGATTCCGGATGGAAGATCGACGACCCGGTGCCCACCATCGCCGCCGCCAGCAGCAGCATCGGAAAGCTTGGCGCCAGAGACAGGGTCAGCAGCCCGGTAAGCGTGCAGCCCATGCCCACGGCCAGCGAATACGGCTTCGGATGTTTATCGGTGTAGGCGCCGACGATAGGCTGAAGCAGTGAGGCGGTGAACTGGTAGGTCAGGGTGATCAGCCCGATCTGCGCAAAGTTCAGCTGAAAATCGGCCTTGAACAGCGGGTAGATCGCCAGCATCAACGACTGGATCATGTCGTTGAGAAAGTGCGAGAAGCTGATCGCGCCAAGAATGCGAAAGCGAGTCTGCTCGGCTTGCGCGCTGCCTGCAGGGCTGAGCGCGGGCGTGGTGGGGGTGGAACTCACGGTAGGTTTTTCGAGGAAGTACGCGCAGGTGCGGGACGGGGCAGATCGCGCGAGTGCAAGAATAGTGCGGCGACCGGTTCCTTGCACAGGCATGGATTTGCCGGAACATGCCAACGCAGCTGCGCGGCGTTGCCCGATCCGGTCAGCCGGGAAAAACGAACGACCGTGCTTTTTTATCGCGGACATGGGTAGAATGCCTCTGATGATCGCATGACGTGGAGACCGCGATGACCCCGCATCAACTCTTGGAACAGTTTGGCCCGCGCGAGGCCATGGATTATGACGTGTTGATCGTCGGCGCCGGGCCGGGCGGTCTGGCCACGGCAATCCGCCTCAAGCAACTGGCGCAAAAAGCGGGATGCGAGATTTCGGTATGCGTGCTGGAAAAGGGCTCGGAGGCCGGGGCGCACATCCTATCCGGGGCGATCATGGATCCCGGCGCGCTGACCGAGCTGTTCCCGGACTGGAAAGCGATGGGCGCGCCACTGAACCAGCCGGTCACTGCCGACCAGTTCCTGTTCCTCGGCGAACAGTCCGCCAGACCCGTGCCCGCCGCCTTCCTGCCCGATTGTTTCAAGAACCACGGCAACTATGTCATTAGCCTGGGCAATGTGGTGCGCTGGATGGCGCAGCAGGCCGAAGGGTTGGGCGTGGAAATCTTCCCCGGCTTTGCCGCGGCCGAGGTGCTGTACGACGATCGGGGCCGGGTGTGCGGCGTGGCCACTGGCAACCAGGGGTTGGGAAAGGATGGCGAGCCGACCGACCATTTCGCGCTAGGCATGGAACTGCGGGCGAAATACACCGTCTTCGCCGAAGGTTCACGTGGGCAGCTCGGCAAGGAGCTGATTGCGCGCTATCAACTCGACGCTGGGCGCGATCCGCAGAGCTATGCCATCGGCATCAAGGAACTCTGGGAAGTCGCCGCGCCCAAGCATCAACCCGGGCTGGTGCTGCACACCGCCGGCTGGCCACTCGACCCGAGCACTTATGGCGGCGGCTTTCTCTACCACCTTGAAGACCGCAAGGTGGCGATCGGCTTTGTGGTCGGCCTGGACTACAGCAACCCGTGGCTCAGCCCGTTCGAGGAATTCCAGCGGCTCAAGACCCACCCAGCGATCCGCGGGCTGTTCGACGGCGCCAAGCGCCTGGGCTATGGTGCACGCACCATCACCGCTGGTGGCCTGCTGTCTTTGCCCAAACTGGTGTTCCCTGGTGGCTGTCTGGTGGGCTGCGAGGCCGGGTTTCTCAACGCCTCGCGCATCAAGGGCAGCCACGCGGCGATCAAGACCGGCATGCTGGCGGCGCAAGCCATCGCCGACGCGCTGGCCGCCGGCCGTGCGCAAGACGAGCTGGCGGACTACCCCGCGGCGTTCGAGCGGTCATGGCTGTACGATGAGCTCGAGGCCGCGCGCAATTTCAAGCAGTGGTTCAAGAAGGGCCGTCTGGTGGGCACGTTGATGACCGGGGTGGAACGCTGGTTACTGCCGCGCATCGGCATCAAGTCGCCGCCTTGGACGATTCACCACCATGTTCCCGACCATGCCATGCTCAAGCCGGCTGCCGAGTGTCCGCGCATCGACTATCCCAAGCCCGATGGCGTGCTGACCTTCGATCGGCTCAGTTCGGTCTATCTGAGCAATACCAACCACGAGGAAAACCAGCCGGCGCACCTCACCCTCAAGGACTTGTCGGTGCCAGTGCAGATCAACCTCAAGATCTACGCCGGGCCCGAGTCGCGCTACTGCCCGGCCGGGGTGTATGAGTTCGTCAAGGGCACGGACGGCAACGACAAGCTGCAGATCAACGCGCAGAACTGCGTGCACTGCAAGACCTGCGACATCAAGGACCCGACGCAGAACATCAATTGGGTCGCGCCGCAGGGCGGTGGCGGGCCGAACTACGTAGGGATGTGACCCCGACCTGCGCGCATCGGGTGAAGCGCTCATTCGCGGGGGCAGCGGCAAAGCGTGAACCAATTCACACGGCCGCGGTTACGCGCGCCTTTACACTTCGCCGGTTCCTGACGCACCAGGGGCGATTGCACCGCAGGGTGCAGCACCCCGGCCACCCTCACTGCGCTGCATGCCTACCGGTCTGAACCAATCGCCATCCCCCACCCAGACGCCAGCGGTGCAAGATGCAACGGCGATGCAGCGACGACTGCGCCGAGGCTATTGGGGGCTGATCGCGCTGACGCTGTTTTTCGCGGTCTGGCTGGCGTGGATCAACTGGCAGCGGCAGGACGAGACGTTGCGCAGCACCCTGCGGGTGGAGACCGCGTTTCTGGCCGATGCCACCGCGGCCTATCTCGACCGCTACGAGACGGTCATCTCCGCTCTCGGCAGCGATCTGCTGGCTTACCCGGAACTGCTGACCGCACCGGCGCGTCTGCGAGGTCTGCTGCAGCGCTACCGCGATCTGCTCGGTGCCGATCAGGCACTGGCAATCAACCTGTCCACCCCGGACGGGCAGATGTTCGCCACCACCCTGCCGGATGTGAACGCGCTGCCCAACCTGCGCGCCAATCCCGATATCTGGCCGAGCTCCCAGCAGGCGGCGCAGACCGACAGGCTCGAAGTGGGCCATACGGTGTACGGCCCGATGCTGCACCGCTGGGTGATTCCGCTGCGGCTCATGGTCAGAAACGCCGCGGGACAGCCGCAGTTCCTGATTGCGGTGCCGGTAGAACTCAACGACTTTCTCGCGCGCTGGCAGCGCTCGGTCGCTGCGGCGCAACATGCCATGCCCGGTATGTCGGTCGCGCTGCTGCGTGCAGACGGCTATCTGCTGGCACGCTGGCCGGCGCCGGACACCGCCGATCTGCCCCGTTTCTATAACACCAGACGGCAGGGTGCGCTGGCCCGCGCGGTGCGCCAGGTGGCAGACGACGCGCAGTCCGGCATGTTCAGCGGGCGGGTGGATTCGGACGACATTCCCCGTCTGGGCGCCTGGGTGCGGCTGGCGCATTATCAGGTGCTGGTCAATATGACCGTGCCCCGCGCGCTACTGTGGCGCGATTTCTGGCGCGCCTACTGGCCCTCGTTGACCATCCTGGCACTGTGGCTGGCGTTGCTGACCGTGGTCTACCGTCTGGTGCGCAAACAGGCCGAGCGCGATGGCGCGCAGCTGCGCGAGCGTGCCGAACTCATGTACCGCCTGGCCAATCAGGACAGCCTCACCGGGCTGCTCAATCGCCGGGGCATGACAGAGCAACTGCAGCGCGCGCACGAGCGGGCGTGCGCGCACGACATCGGCTACGCGCTGGTGCTGTTCGATCTCGATCATTTCAAGCTGATCAACGATGGCTTTGGCCACGCCGGAGGCGACGCCGTGCTGCAGCAGGTGGCGCATCTGCTGCAGACCCGGGTGCGCAACGAAGATCACGTGGCGCGCTGGGGGGGTGAAGAGTTTCTCGCGCTGCTGCCCGATGCGACGCTGCAGACCGCGCACGCCACCGCAGAAAAGCTGCGCGACCTGATCGCGCACACCCGCATGAAGGTGGGCGGCACCGAGCTGCGGCTGACCGCGAGTTTTGGCGTCTCAGCCTGGGAGACAGACCGCCGGGTCGGTGTCGCCGAGTTGCTCGGACAATGCGACTCGGCGCTTTACGACGCCAAAGCCGGCGGGCGTAACCAGGTGCGGCTGTTCGAGGGCAGATCGGCACGGGACTATTTGCAGGGCTTTACCCTTAAGCGCGCGATCGAGGACAACCGCATCCGCGTGGCTTACCAGCCGCTGGTCTCGTTGGCCGATGGGCAGATCTTCGGCTATGAGGCGCTGGCACGGCTGGTGACCGAGGCCGGCGAGGCGATACCCGCTGCGCAGTTCATCGACGTGGCCAACCGCCTGCGGCTCGAACACAGCATCGATGCCTGTGTGTCCAAACAGGTCATGGCGCGCTGCAGCCTGCGCCTGGCGCAGACCGGCACGCCGATGAAATACATGGTCAACTGCTCTGCCGACTTTCTCAGCCGGCCGGGCGATGTGCAGCAACTGCTCGACCGCGCGCGACACTACTGCGAGGCCTGTGCGGTGGACATGCAAGGCAAGGCAAAGCCCCTGGTCATCGAGATCACCGAGCGCCAGCTCATTGGCGATGCCCAAGCCGTGCGCAAGCTGGTGCAGCCGCTGATCGATTTCGGCTTCCAGCTTGCAGTGGACGACTTCGGCAGCGGCTATTCCTCGTACCTCTACGTGCTCAAGCTGCCGGTGAGCTATATCAAGATCGAGGCCGAACTGGTGCGCGAAGCCGCGCGCAGTGCGCGGGCACGGGCGATGGTGTGCTCGATCAACACCATGGCGCACGAACTTGGCATCCAGACCATTGCAGAAGGTATCGAGGACGAAGCCACCGCCGAGGCCATGCGCCGCATCGGGGTGGACTGGGGGCAGGGCTATTTCTGGGGGCGGCCGGAAATCGATCCATAGGCGGTTGGCGGCGCAATGCCATGTGTGCTCGGCAGGCGCACATCGGGGCGGAACCGAATCGGGATCGCGTCATGAATTGGTTGCCCGGTGCAGGCACGCGGGAGGCAGCGGGCCGATCGGTTCAAATAGCCGGTTTGTTCCAGACCAACTTTCGACCATGCAATTCGTCCAACGCCAGCCCGATCCGCGCGCCCAGCACCGGCTGGAGCAGGCCGGTGCGCATCCGCTGCTGGCGCAGCTGTTCGCCGCGCGCGGGGTGAAAGAGCCGGCGGAGCTCGAACTGAGCCTGACACGACTGCTGCCGCCAGCGCTGCTCAAGGGGGTGGACGCCGCTGCGCAGAGTCTGGCCGACGCCATCGCCCGCGGCGAGCGGCTGCTGATCGTGGCCGATTACGACTGCGACGGCGCTACCGCCTGCGCCGTGGGGCTGCGCGGCCTGCGGGCGATGGGCGCGAAGGTCTCCTATCTCGTGCCCAACCGTTTCACCACCGGCTACGGCCTGTCACCCGCGGTGGTGGATATGGCATTGCAGCACCCCGGTGGCAAGCCGGACTGGATCGTCACCGTGGACAACGGCATTGCCAGCGTGGATGGCGTGGCGCATGCCAGGGCACACGGCATCCGTGTGCTGGTCACCGACCACCACCTGCCGGGCGACGCACTGCCCGCGGCCGATGTGATCGTCAACCCGAACCAGCCGGGCTGCGCGTTTCCGAGCAAGTCCATCGCCGGAGTCGGGGTGATGTTCTATGTGCTGCTGGCGCTGCGCGCCGAACTGCGCCGACGCGGCGTGTTCGATGCATCGAACCAGCCCCGGCTGGACGCGCTGCTCGATCTGGTCGCACTCGGCACCGTGGCCGACGTGGTGCGGCTCGATGCCAACAACCGCGTGCTGGTGGCGCAGGGGCTCAAGCGCATCCGCGAGGGCCGCATGCAGCCGGGCATTGCGGCGCTGCTGCAGGTGGCCGGGCGCGAGCCGGCGCGGGTCAACAGTGCGGACCTCGGCTTTGCACTGGGGCCGCGGATCAATGCCGCGGGTCGTCTGGCCGACATGACCGTAGGCATCGAATGCCTGAGCACCGACGATTCGGCCCGTGCGCTGGAGCTCGCCCAGCTGCTCGACCGCTTCAACCGCGAACGGCGCGGCATCGAAGACGGCATCAAGGCCGAGGCGCTGGCCATGCTCGATGCGCTCGGTCCGGACGCGGGCAGCGGCGAGCCCGCGATCAGCCTGTTCGCCCCGCACTGGCACGAGGGGGTGATCGGCATCGTCGCCGGGCGTATCAAGGACCGCGCGCACCGCCCGACCTTCGTCTTCGCCCCGGCAGAGGACGGCACGCTGCGCGGCTCTGGCCGGTCGATCGCCGGGTTTCACCTGCGCGATGCGCTCGATCTGGTGTCCAAGCGCGAACCGGGGCTGCTGCTGCGCTTTGGCGGCCATGCGATGGCGGCAGGGTGTTCGCTGGTGCCCGATGGCTTCGCGCGCTTTCGCGCCGCCTTGGCGCAGGTGGCAGACGAATGGCTGGAGCCCACGATGCTGCAGCGCCGGCTGGAGGTCGACGGCCCGTTGCCGGTGCGGTGGATGCTCCCCGAAATGGCCCATCTGCTTGGCGCGCAGGTCTGGGGGCAGGGCTTTGCCGCGCCGCTGTTTAGCGCGCGGGTGCAGGTCAAGCAGCAACGGCTGCTCGGCGAGCGGCATCTCAAGACCAAGGTGCGGCTGCTCGATGTCGACAGCGCGCCGGGCGATGCGCTGTTCGACCTGGTCGCCTGGGGCCGCACCGAATTCCTGCCCGAGCAGGCGCACATCGCTTACCGGCTGGAGGCCAACACCTGGCAGGGCGTCACCCAGGTGCAGCTGGTGCTCGAAGCGGTGGAGGGCTGAACCGCGTGGTTCTGGCGCCGTTCAGCGCGCGGTGGCGCTGCGCTGCACGCAGTCCACATACGCAGCACCATCGGGCGGCAGGCCGCTGCGCTGTGCGGTCCACAGCATTTCGCCCAGGCATTCCATGATCTTGTGGTGCGCTGCGTGCTCACCCAGCCGGCTGCGCAGCAGCTCGAAGGCTTGACGGATACCCGGCGGTTGATCGATCGACACCTGTTCGGCGATCGATAGATGCATCGACAGGTGCAGGAACGGGTTGGTGCGGCCTTGTTCCACGCTGTAGTCGCGGCTGGCGCTTTGCGGATCGGACAGTTCGGCGTGGTACTCGGGGTGCTGCTCCATCCAGTCGGCGGCGATCAGCTCCAGCGGGGTCAGCACACCGTCGCTGCGGTGCCGCTGCCAGGCGGAGAGAAAGAACTGGCGGACCTCGTCTTTGCTGGGGTTGAACATGATGGGCTCATCGATCCGGCGCGCAGCGGTTTGCACTCCTCCCCCTCCCGGCCTGCCCCGCACGGCAGGGCAGGCGCCATCCCCTCTGCGCTCGCCGGGAACGTGAGGAGGAGTTTTTGACGGGTGATACATCCGCGTGCCGAATCAATATTGTCGCTGCAGGCGGGGCGTACAGCGGCTTGCCGCTGCAGACAAAGGGGTTTTGAGCGAGCATTTACCCATTGCCACTTCAGGGAAAAACCATGCCTGTGATCGACCCCAGCGCCCTGCGCCAGTTGTTTGACGATGCCCGCACCCACAACGCTTGGCTGGACAGGCCGGTGCCTGAGCAACTGCTGCACCAGCTTTACGATCTAATGAAATGGGGCCCGACCTCGGCCAATTGCTCGCCGGCGCGCATTGTGTTCGTGCAGTCGCCCGAGGCCAAGGCCAAACTCGCGCCGTGCATGAGCGAGGGCAACCGGGCCAAGACCCTGCAGGCGCCGGTGACCGCGATCATCGGCATGGATCTGGCGTTTCCTGACAAGCTGCCGATGCTGTTTCCGCACAACCCGGACGCGCGCAACTGGTTCGCCGGCAAGCCAGAGCACGTCGCCACCACTGCGCTGCGCAACTCCAGCCTGCAAGGCGGCTACTTCATTCTTGCCGCCCGCGCGCTGGGTCTGGACTGCGGCCCGATGAGCGGGTTTGATGCCGAGGCGGTGAACGCTGCGTTTTTTGCTGGCACCGACATCAAGGTGAATTTTCTCTGCAACCTCGGCTATGGCGATCCGGTGGCGCTGTTCCCACGCAGCCCGCGGCTGAGTTTCGAGCAGGCCTGCCGCATCGTCTGACCCGATGCGCGGCGGCGTGGTATTTGCGCGCCGGTTCTGGTAATTTGCGTTTTGCCTCTATCCACCAGAACAGAAAGGCTGCGCCATGTCGGTCATCGTTGTCGCCAATCCCAAGGGCGGAGTCGGCAAGACCACCCTATCCACGCAGATCGCCGGATACTTTGCCAGCCGGGGAGAGCCGGTCATGCTGGGCGACGCCGACCGCCAGGAGTCGGCCCGGCTGTGGCTGTCGCTGCGCGACCCCGCCTTGCCCCGCATCGACACTTGGGAGATGAGCGCGGATTTCATCGCCAAACCGCCCAAGGGCACTGCGCACGCGGTCATCGACACCTCTGCCGGGCTGCACGGCTGGCGGCTCAATGATGTGATGAAACAGGCCGACAAGGTGCTAGTGCCGCTGTCCGCGTCGATTTTCGACATCTACGCCACGCAGGACTTTCTCGACAGACTGCGCGATGCCAGCGAAAAACGCGGCTTCGACATCGGGTTGGTCGGGGTGCGCATCGATCCCCGCACCCATGCCGCTGAGCAGCTTATGGCCTTCGTCGCGCAAAACGGTCTGCCGATGCTGACCACGCTGCGCCAGACCACGCTCTACCCCCAGATGGCCGCACACGGCCTGACCCTCTGGGACCTGCCGCCCAGCCAGGCGGCGAAGGACCTCGAGCAGTGGGCGCCGGTCATCGCCTGGCTGCAACAGGCTGATTGACGCCAGCAGCGCGAGCGAACCTAGGCAGCGCGTTCGGGCAGCGCGACCTGACTGAGCGCCTGGCGGTTGACGCGAAACAGCCGGGGGCCGACATGTTCGAGCAGGCCGTCGCGTTCGAACTGTGCGATGACCCGGCTGGCGGTTTCTAGCGCCACGCCGAGCATGGCACCCAGATCGCTGCGCTTGGGCAGGGTGATGGTGTCGTTGAGCTCCGGATCGGCCAGCTTGAGCAGCAGCCGTGCCATGCGCGATGGGATGGTGCCCGAGCCGAGCAGCAGTGCCCATTCGTCAGTATCGCGCAGCGCGCGATGCCAGCGCTCGAGAAATTCCTGCCGCAGATTGGGCACCTGTTCCTCCATGCGGCGAATGACCTCCACCGGAATGCGGCACGCCCGCACCGCGCCGATCGCCGAGGCATGGTGCATGTAGGGCTCGTGGATGAAGCATTCCAACCCGATCAGATCGCCGCGGCGCGCCACGCGGGTGATGCGGCGGGTGCCGTCGGGCAGCACACGCTCGAGCTTCACATAGCCGGTCTTGATGGTGTAGAGCCAATCTCCACGCTGGCCTTCGCTGAACAACTGCTGCCCTGCGGCGAACTGCATGTCGTCGATGACCTGATGGAAAGAATCGAAATCCTCCATGCGCAGCGCACCGAACAGCGCGATGCGCCTTACCCCGCAATTGCGGCAGTCGGACACGCCACGCCAGGCTTTGACCACATCGGCATGCGCCACGCGACTGGGTTCGGGTTCCTTGTTGCGTGACAAAGTCTTACGCAAAGTTGCAAGTGGAATCGCAGTGGTCGAAGGAGGGGGGGCGAAGGTGGTGTCCATGGCGCGGCTTTCATTGATCCAGCGCAATATTAGCGAATGCTGATATTGCCCTGTCAATATAGGGAATTCACTGTGAGAATCAGGGATAACCCTGATCTTTTCCGGTTTCCCTTACGCGATATCGATTTTTGCGGCGCACAAACTGCGACAAACTGTCGCAGATGCGGTGGCCTCGCTGTGCCCATTCCGCCACACGGCGATCTGTCCCGACCGTGCCGTGCGGTTTGCCGATCGGCCTACACTGCAAAACTTTTCTGTCTGTTTCGATGACACCATGATGGATTTGCAGACCCTGGCCGCACGCGACGTGAGGCGGGCGCTGGAGGAAGACCTGGGCGCAGGCGACTTGACCGCCGCGCTGATCGACCCGGATGCGGTGGCGATTGCCACCGTGCGCAGTCGGCAGACCGCGCGCCTGTGCGGTGTGCCGTGGGCCGAGTCCTGCGTGCGCGCGCTCGACCCCGCAGCGCAGCTGCGCTGGCTGGTGCCCGAAGGCGGCGCATTGCAGGCCGATGCGGTGTTTCTCGAACTGCAGGGCAATGCGCGCGCGCTGCTCAGCGCCGAGCGCACCCTGCTCAATTTCCTGCAACTGCTCAGTGCGGTGGCCACGCGCACCGCGCAGTATGTCGACGCGGTGCGGGGCACGCGGGCGCAGATCGTCGATACCCGCAAGACCCTGCCCGGGCTGCGGCTCGCGCAGAAATACGCGGTGCGCGTGGGCGGCGGCATGAATCACCGCATCGGACTGTTCGACGCGGTGCTGATCAAGGAAAACCACATTGCCGCAGCCGGTGGCGTGGCGCAGGCGCTTGCCCGCGCGCAGGCGGTGGCGGCGCAGGCGCAGTTCATCCAGATCGAGGTCGAAACCCTGGAACAGCTCGACGACGCCTTGCGCGCCGGTGCCCGCATGGTGCTGCTGGACAATATGTCGTTAGATCAGTTGCGCGAGGCGGTCAGGCGCACCGGGCAGCGCGCGGTGCTGGAGGTGTCGGGCGGGGTGGACCTGCACACGGTGCGGGCCATTGCAGAAACCGGCGTCGACCGCATCTCCGTGGGCAAGCTGACCAAGGACGTGCAGGCGGTCGATCTGTCGATGCGCTTTGCCACGCCCTGACACCCTGCGCCGTCACTCGAAAAGGAAGTTCGCATGTCCGCCACCTTTCCCATTGCCTATGAAAGCCCCGTCAACGGTACTGCGCAGGCCTGGGCGCGTGTCCCCGAGGAGCCCAGCCCTGCGCAGCGCGCCGCGCTGATGCAGCGCTGCGCCGCATTGCTGCGTGCACACGACGCCGTGCTGGTGGCGCATTACTACACCCACCCTGATCTGCAGGATCTGGCCGAGCAAACCGGCGGCCTGGTGGCCGATTCACTGGAAATGGCACGCTTTGGCGCACGCCATCCGGCATCGACGCTGGTGGTCGCCGGCGTGCGCTTCATGGGCGAGACCGCGAAGATGCTGTCGATGGACAAGCGCGTGCTCATGCCCGACCTGGATGCCAACTGTTCGCTCGACCTGGGCTGTCCGGCACCGGCGTTCGCCGCCTTTTGTGAGGCGCACCCCGACCGCACCGTCGTGGTCTACGCCAACACAAGCGCAGCGGTCAAGGCGCGTGCCGACTGGGTGGTGACCTCGAGCTGCGCGCTCGACATCGTCGCGCACCTGCACGCCCGCGGCGAAAAAATTCTCTGGGCGCCGGATCGCCATCTGGGTAGCTACATCCAGCAGCAGACCGGTGCCGACATGCTGCTGTGGCAGGGTTCGTGCATCGTGCACGATGAGTTCAAGGCGTTCGAGCTCGCGGCGCTCAAGGCCGAGCATCCGCGTGCCAAGGTTCTCGTGCACCCGGAAAGCCCCGCGGCGGTCGTCGCGCTGGCCGATGTGGTGGGCTCGACCTCGCAGATCCTCAAGGCGGCGCGCACGCTCGATGCGCCCGAATTCATCGTCGCCACCGACACCGGCATGTTCCACGCCCTGCAGCAGCAGAACCCCGGGAAGGTCTTCATTGCCGCGCCCACTGCCGGCAACGCCGCCACCTGCAAGAGCTGTGCGCACTGTCCGTGGATGGCGATGAACAGCCTGGCCGTGCTGGCGCGGGTGCTGGAAACCGGAGAGAACACGATCGAACTCGACCCCGAGCTTGCCGCGCGAGCGCGCCTGCCGGTGCAGCGCATGCTCGACTTCACCGCGGCGCATGCCACGGCTGCGCCGATGGGCAGTCTGGTCGCGGGCATCGGCGCAGCCTGAGCCGCCAGCAGCGCGCCCCTCAGCGCAGCCGTCCCACATATGGCGCCGGCGCTGTGGGTCTGGTGCTTGTGCCCTTGTTTCCGTTTCCGTCCGATGCACCCTTGTCAAGGCCGCCAGGAAACATGATCGCCTCGAAACGGTCGGCCCATTGGTTCAGGTCCGCATCGTTTTCGGCGCGGGCCACGCGCAGCACTTCGCGCGCGTAGTCGGCGTTCTGCGCCATCCACTCCGTGTCTGTCACCCGCCCGGTCTTGCGGCGCAACAGCACGTGCAGATGGGCGGCAATCGCAATGGCATCGGAACTTCCCATGTCGCAAGCTCCCTACTCGATGCGCTCGCCATGCTGGCTCAGATCGAGTCCGGCTTCTTCCGCCTCGGCATCCACCCGCAGGCCGATGACAGCGTCGATCAGCTTGAGCAGAACAAAGCTGGCGACGAAGCTGTAGACCAGTGTCGCGCTAGCCCCCAGTGTCTGCACCAGCACCGAGGCGGTCTGCCCGCTGTATGACGGCACGGCAAGGAAACCGGTCAGTACCGCCCCGGCAAACCCGCCCACGCCGTGGATGCCGAACACGTCTAGCGCGTCATCCGCGCCGAGCAGGCGCTTGAGCCCGGTTGCGCCCCAGTAGCAAACCACGCCCGCGACCAGGCCGACGATCACCGCGCCGATCGGGTCGACGAAGCCCGAAGCTGGCGTGATCGCGACCAAGCCCGCCACGGCCCCGGAGCAGATACCCAGCAGAGTCGGACGGCCACGCAGGGTCCATTCGGTCAGCATCCAGCTGAACGCCGCAGCGGCCGTGCCCAGTTGCGTGGCAAGCATGGCCATACCGGCGCGACCGTCTGCGGCGCAGGCCGAGCCGGCGTTGAAGCCGAACCAACCCACCCAGAGCAGCGCCGCACCGATCATGGTGTAGGTCAGATTGGCTGGAAGAAACGGCTCCTGGCCCCAGTGCCGGCGTTTGCCCAGCGCGATGGCGCAGGCCAGGCCAGCGGCACCCGCGTTCACGTGCACCACGGTACCGCCGGCAAAATCGAGCATGCCCAGCGAGGCCAGCCAGCCCGAAGGCTCCCACACTGAGTGTGCTACCGGGGCATATACCAGCAGCGACCACAGCCCCATGAACACCAGCATTGCCGAGAACTTCATGCGCTCGGCAAACGCTCCCACAATCAGCGCCGGGGTGATGATGGCGAAGGTCATCTGAAACATCACATAGACCGACTCGGGGATGGTGGGCGCCAGCTCACTGACCGACACGATGCCGCTGTTCTTGCTGAAAAACACCCCGTCGAGAAACAGCCGCGACAGCCCGCCGATGTACGGGCTGCCAGGCATGAATGCCAGGCTGTATCCGGCAATGAACCACAGCAGGGTGACCAGCACCGTGGTGGCGAAGACCTGCATGGTGATGCCGAGAATGTTTTTCTTGCGCACCATGCCGGCGTAGAACAGCGCCAAACCGGGAATGGTCATCATCAGCACCAGCGCGGTGGAGGCCAGCATCCACGCGGTATCACCGGAATTCAGCGTGGAGACATGGGCGATATGCGGCACCGACAGCGACGCGGGCGCGGTCTGCGCCAGTGCGCAGACAGGGAATAGGCTGGCCAGACCGACAAGAATGGCGCGACGGGGCCGCCGTCCCCTGCGCGAGTTGTTGTCTGGGTGTGAAAGCGTGTCGTGCATGAAATCCCCCATTGAAATTTGCAAGGGGGATTGGGCAAGTTCCGGGCCAGCATCAAGTGAGGGCGCGATCGCAGCGCGATGTGAAACTGATCACAAATCGCGCTGTTTGACAGGAACTTGTTCGTGTAAGCAGTACGCTTCGAATGCAAAGTCACTGCTTTGGTGCGTCGCCGCACTGAAGGGGTGCAGCGCAGCGCGGCGACGCACTGAACAGGTCCTAGCGCGTTTTCATGATTCGCGCCTTTTCGCGCTGCCAGTCGCGCTGGGCTTCGGTGTCGCGCTTGTCGTGCTCTTTCTTGCCCTTGCCCAGCGCCAGGTCGAGCTTGACCCGCCCGCCCTTGTAGTGCAGGTTGAGCGGCACCAGGGTGTAGCCACGCTGCTCGACCTTGCCGATGAGCTTGCGGATTTCGTCCTTGTGCATCAGCAGCTTGCGGGTGCGTGCGGCATCCGGGCGCACATGGGTCGAGGCGCTAGCCAGCGCACTGACGTTCATGCCGATGAGGTAGAGCTCGCCATCGCGCACGACCACATAGCCGTCGGTGAGCTGCACCCGCCCTGCGCGGATGGCCTTGACCTCCCAGCCTTCGAGCACGATGCCGGCCTCGAATCGGTCTTCGAGGAAATAGTTGAAACGGGCCTTGCGGTTTTCGACGATGCTCATGCCTGGGATGTGGGGCCTTAGGGCGCTCAATACAATCGTTTGATTCTAAGAAGCCGCGACCCGCCTGCCTCGTCCATGCCCCAGGTCCATAAATCCGTCCTCATCTGGTACAGCCCACAGGAAATGTACGACCTGGTCACTGATGTGGCGTCGTATCCGCAGTTTCTGCCCTGGTGCGGCGGAGCCTCGGTCGAGGCGGTCGACGGTGACACGGTGCGCGCCAGCGTGGTCATTGACTTCAAGGGCATCCGGCAGAAATTCACGACGCAGAACACCAACATCCCTGGCCAGGAGGTGCGCATGCAGCTGGTCGAAGGCCCGTTTTCGGCACTGCAGGGGCGCTGGGTGTTCCATCCGCTGGCCGATGGCAAGGCGTGCAAGGTCGAGTTCCTGCTCGACTACAACTTCTCCAACTTTCTTGTGGAAAAGGTCATCGGCCCGGTGTTCAACCACATCGCCAGCAGCTTCGTCGATGCCTTCGTGCGGCGCGCCAAGCAGGTGTATGGTCCGCGCTGACGCTCAGATCACTGTCGCCGTGTTTTACGCTCCGGAGGTCGGTGCGCCCGACTTGCGTACCGTGCGCCTGCCCCGTGGCGCCACGGCGGAACAGGCGGTGCAGGCCAGCGGCATGCCCGCGGCGCATCCCGAACTGGCCCAGCTCGATCTGCGCTGGGGCGTGGACGGACGCCGCGTGCTGCCCCAGCACGAACTGCGCGACGGCGACCGCATCGACCTGTGCCGGCCGCTGCAGGTCGATCCGATGACCGCGCGCCGCCTGCGCGCCACAGTGGCCAGGGCGTCAAAGCCACGCGGCTGAAACCGGCGCGGGCAGCGCGGCAGCCGCCCCGGTGAACTGCACCCGGCCATCTCCCAACACGACCACGCGGTCCGCGCGTTGCAGCGCCCACGGCTTTTGCTCGACCAGCAGCAGGCCCAGCTTCTTGGCGCGCAGCTGGTCAAGCAGGGCGGCAGTGGCCTGCACGCGCTGCGGTGCCAGACCCTCGGTCGGCTCATCCAGCAGCAGCAGCCGCGGGTTGCCCATCAACGCGCGGGCGATCGACAGCATCTGCTGCTCGCCGCCCGAGAGCGCCTGTGCCGGGGTATGCAGCCGCGCGGCAAGCGCCGGAAACAGCGCGAGCACGCGGCCCTCGTCCCACGTGCTTGCCGCGGCAAGGGCTGCACGCCTGGCGCCCAGGCGCAGGTTCTGCCGCACGGTCAGATGCGCAAACACATCGCGCTGCTCGGGCACGTAGCCCAGCCCCAGCCGGGCGCGGCGGTGGGTGGGCAGTGCGAGCAGGTCATGTCCGCCCAACCGCACCGCGCCGCTGGCGGCAATCAGCCCCATCAGCGCCTTGAGCAGGGTGCTGCGCCCGCTGCCATTGCGGCCGAGCAGCAGCACCAGCTCGCCGGCACGCAGCTGTAGATCGACGCCGCGTAGCACCTGCACCGGGCCGTAGCTGGCATGCAGCAAGCGCACGTCCAACAGCGGCGCGCTCATGTGGCCAGTCCCAGATAGACAGCCTGCACCTGTGGATCGGTGCGAATCTGCTGCGGCGCGCCGTCAGCCAGCATCCGGCCCTGGTGCAGCACAATCACCCGCGTGGCCAGGCGAAACACCGTGTCCAGATCGTGCTCGATCAGTAGCAGGGTGCGGCCTTCGCAGACCTGCCGGATCAGATCGACCATCTGCGCGGCCTGCGCTCTGCTCATGCCTGCGGTCGGCTCATCGAGCAGCAGCAGCGGTGCCTGCCCGACCAGCGCCAGACCGAGTTCGAGCGCACGCAGGCGGGCGTAGTCGAGTCGATGGGCCGGCAGATTGGCCTCGGGTTCGAGCCGCAGGGCGCGCAGCCACCGCGCGGTGTGCTGCTGCAGCGCAGTGTCTCGATCCACGCGCCGCAGCCAGTTGCCGCCGACATGCGGCAGCAGCGCGCAGCGCAGGTTGTCGGTCACGGTGAGATGTCCGAACACCTGCGGCGTCTGAAAGCCGCGTCCCACCCCGGCGCGGGCGATCTGCGGCGGACTCAGGCGGTCGATGCGCCGCCCGTCCAGCCACACACTGCCGGCGCGCAACGGTCGCAGGCCACTGATCACCTGAAACAGCGTGCTCTTACCCGCGCCGTTGGGGCCGATGATCGCCACGCGCTCGCCACGTTGCACCTGCAGACTCAGGTCGGCGAGTACCGGCTGGCTGCCGAGCACGCAGGTCAGCGCGCGTACATCGAGCAGCGGTGCGCAGCCCGTGGTGTTCATTGCGGTGGATGCTCCATGCGCAGCTGCCACGCCAACGCGCGCCCAACCATCGCACCCAGCGCTAGCCCCGTGACCGCCAGCAGCGCGGCGCCAGCCCAGACGTCGGCGTGGTGCGGCTGCAGGTTCAGGCCATACAGCCGTAGCAGTCCATCCCCCTGCAGCCGCTGGCGCACGGCGTAGAGCAGTTCGATCAGGCTGGTCAAGCCCACGACGGCAAAAGCGGCGCACACCATCAGCGCGGCCAGGCCCCAGAGCAGATCGGCGCGGCGGGCTGCCTGCAGCCTGCGCAGCAGATCGCGCAGCACCGCGCTCAAGCCCTGCGGCGCCCAGATCACGATGCCCAGAAACCCCAGCCCGACATACAGCATCCATGCCTGCGACACCATGGCCAGTAGCACCTCGCTGCCCACCATCATCCACGCCCCGAGCAGCGCACCCCACACCGTGCCGCTGCCCGCAGCCAGGCTGAACAGCAGCGCCATGCTCGAGTGCTGCAGCCCCAGGGTCCCGGCGCTGACCTGTTCGGTTTGCATGGTCTGTAGCGCACCAGCCAGACCGGCGAGAAAGGCGCTGGGCAGCAGCACCAGCAGCCGTACGCGACGCGGGGCGATGCCACTGACTGCCGTGCGCAGCGGGTTGTCGCGTACCGCACGGGCAAGCAGCATCAGGCGCGTGCGGTCCAGCCAGTGCAGCAGCACCGCACCCAGCAGCACATACCCGGCGCTCACGGCATACACCTGACGCTGCGACAGCAGGTTCAGGCCCAACCAGACCGGCCCTTGCGTGCGGTCGGTAGACACGCCACCCTCGCCGCCGAAAAACCCCTGCAGCATCGGCGCCAGCAGCGCCACCAGCACGCCCAGCCCGAGCGTGGTCATCGCAAAGCTCAGGCCGCCGCGCCGCACGCTCAGCGGCCCGGCCAGCAGCGCCACCGCCACGGCGAACAGCCCGCCGTAGAGCGGCACCAGAACGAACGGCAGCGGCCAGCCGTGCGCGGCGATCGCATTCATCGCATGCGCAGCGGCATACGCGGCCAGTCCCGAGAACAGCGCCTGACCAAAGCTCAACAGCCCGACACGGGTGTGCAGCAGGCCGATGGACAACAGCAGCAGCCAGGCGCTGGCTGCTTGCGCCAACAGGCCAAAGCCCGCGCCGTCCAGCGGCAAGGCCAGCGGCAGCACAGCGACTAGGGTGAACAGCAACGGCCCGCGCGCCGCCGCCGGCACGGTGGGGCGGCTCACAGCGCCTCGTCCCGGCCGAGCGTGCGGGTCAGGCCCTGCGGCCTGAACGCCAGCACCATCACTAGCAGTGCGTATGGCAGCAGCGGCGCGGCGCGCGACAGATCCAGATGCAGCAGGCTGAGGATGATGCTGCTACCCGCAGGCCATGCGGCAGGCGCACTCCAGCCCAGGCGCTGCAGACCGTCGGCCAGCGATCCGTTCACCGCCACCGCGAGGGTCTGCAGCTCGCCCACCAGCAACGCGCCCAGCAGCGCCCCGCGCAGCGACCCCAGCCCGCCGATGATGATGACCGCAAACAGCAGCGCGCCCATCTGCGCTGCCATGCCCGGCTCGGTGACCAGCAGCGGCGCGCCCACCGCGCCGGCCAGCCCGGCCAGCGCCCCGCCGGCAGCGAACACCAGGGTCTGCACCGCAGGCACGTCATGCCCCAGCGCCGACACCATGGGCGCGTTGCCGAGCGCCGCCTGCACCACCAGCCCGATGCGCGTGCGCCACAGTAGCAGCCAGGCTGCACCCAGCGCGGCCAGCGCCACTGCCATGACAAAGCCGCGATAGACCGCGAAGTCCAGCCCGCCCAGCCGGAACAGGCTGCCCTGTAGGGCGGCCGGAATGCCATAAGGTATCGACGCGCTGCCCCACAGCAGCCGCGCGGCCTCCACCAACACCACACCGAAGGCGAAGGTGGCGAGCATCTCGGGCAGATGCCCCTGCGCACGCACCCGCCGCAGTACCGCCAGCTCGAACAAGGCGGCGACCGCCGCCACCGCCGGTGGCGCGATCAGCAGACCGCCCCAGAAGTCTAGCCACTGCCCGGCCTGCCAGGCCAAATACGCACCGAGCATGTAAAAACTGCCATGCGCAAAATTGAGTACGCCGAGCAGCGAAAAGATCAGCGTCAGTCCGCTCGCCAGCAGAAACAGCAGCAGGCTATAGCTCAGACCGTTGAGCAGCGACAGCAGCAGGGCTTCCATGCACGCGCTGGCGTAGACATGCGGCAGGCCGCACGCAGGAGGGCGCCTAGTTCGCGCCGCCCACCGCGCTGGCCCGCACCTTGGGCGGCTTGATCGGATAGATTTCGGTGGTCAGCGGCCGCTGCATGCTGCACTGCGCAGGCAGCATGGTTTGCTGCGGCGGGTAGGTGCGGTCCAGGGCGAAGGTGTAGCCAGTGTTCTCGACGTCGTACGGATTGGCCGCGGACACCGGCTGCCAGGTGCTGACATAGATCGGCTGCAGCAGTTGATGGTCGGCCGCGCGCATGGTCACCTCGCCGTTGAAGGTGTGGAAGGTCAGTCCCTCCATCGCGCTGGCGACCTTGATCGGCTCGAGGCTGTGCGCCTTGGTCATCGCCGCGGTCAGTAGCAGCAGCCCGGTGTAGGTGACCGGCACCGAAAAGTCCTGCTTGTACTTGTCGCGAAAGCCTTTTTGCAGGCTTTGTAGCGTGCCGGGCAGATTGGGTTCGCTGTAGTACACCAGCTTCACCCGCCCGGCGTCGTGCAGGCCGATTTCGCTGGGCGCGCCCAGGCTGCTGGCGTAGAAGGTGTAGAGATCGGCCTTGAGCCCACCTTGCTGCGCGGCCTTGATCAGCAGGGTCAGGTCCGGCCCCCAGTTGGCGGTGATGATGCAGTCGGCCTTGGCCGCCTGCACCTTGGCGATGTAGGGAGAGAAATCCTTGACCTGCCCGAGCGCAACAAAGTCCTCGCCGACGATCTGGATGTCCGGGCGTTTGAGCGCAAGCATCTCACGCGCATATTTGGCCACCTGATGGCCGAAGGAATAGTCCTGCTCGATGAGGTAGATGCGGCGGATGTCCGGGCGGTTGCGGATGTCGTCGGTTAGCGCCTGCATGGTCATCGGCACGCTGGGCTGCAGTGCGAAATGCCAGAAGCTGCAGTCGCTGCCGGTCAGCGCCGGATCGACCGCGGCATAGTTCAGATACACCACTTCCTTGCCCGGATGTCGCGCGTTGTGCCGGCTGACCGCCTTGGACAGCGCCAGCGCCGCGCCCGAGCCGTCGCCCTGCAGCACATAGCGGATGCCCTGGTCGACCGCGGCCTGCAGGGCGTTGACCGTGTCCTGCACCGCGCCCTTGTTGTCGAACGGCACGATCTCGAACCGCACCCCGGCAGTGTTGCCGCGGTTGACCCGCTCGGCGACGAACTGCCAGCTCTGCAGCTGGTTCTGGCCGATCGCGGCAAACGGGCCGGTCAATGGGTCGATGAACGCGAGCTTGACCACAGGAAGCTCGCGCGCACGCACGGGCGCCGCGCCCAGCAACAGGCTCCCGGCCAGGGTGGAAAGAAACTGTCTGCGCGTAGTGGAGTGCATGGGGTTGTCTGTCTGTTCAGGGACGAAACCAGACGCCAATGCTATTGCATCCCCCGCCCCTTCCCAGCTTCCCCTACGGGGTGGGGGTGGTGCGGTGGCGGCCGCGAGGCCGCCTCGCGCTGCGGTCAGAACGCCACCGTGCCGCGCAGATAGATGCTGCGGCCGGGGCCGGGCACGGCGATGCCCCAGGGAACGCCGTTGATCGACATGGTCGTGCCCTGGCCGACGTAGGCGCCGCCGGTGGGCAGGAAGTACAACTTGTTCAGCAGGTTCTCGACGCCGAAGTCCACCCGCGCCTGCTTCCAGCCGTAGGAGGCGCGCAGGTTGAGCAGCCCGTAGCCGCCGCTGGGGATTTCGTTACGCACTGCGGACACATCGGTCTTGGCCTTGACCAGCAACCACTCGAGCGCATTGTTCCAGCCACCCAGGGACTGCGTGAGCGTGATGCGGGCGTTGGCCGGCATGATGCCGTAGAGATCGTCGCCGGTGGTGCGGTTTTCGCCGCGGGTATAGCTCACGACCGCCTGCACTCCGAGCTTGCCGACCGGGCTGTCGCCCAGCGGCAGCTTGCCTGCGAGGTTGATGCCGTACAACCGCGCGCTCTGGTTGACGTACTTGAGCACGACAAACTTGTTTTTCGTGGGCATGGCAGCTGGGGCGTTGCTCGCCGCGTCCCACTGCACCGCGTCGATGAAGTCGGCGATGTGCGTGAAGAACGGCTGGGCGCTGAACTGCCAGGATTTGCCGGCGGCGTGCCAGTTGAACTCGGCCGATAGCGTGGTGGCCTTTTCCGGTTTGAGCTCTGGGTTGCCAATGTAGCCGTTGCCGTCGCCGACGAAGTTGTTCATGATCGCCGCCATGTTCCAGGTGCTCCAGGGGTAGCGCTGATAGAGGTTGGGCGAGCGCGCGTTGTGGGAGAGACCGACTGCGATGTCCTGCGTGGGCGAGAGGGTCCAGCGCGATTGCAGCGCGGCGTCGATGTTGGTGTCGGTGCGCTTGCGGCTGGTGGCATTGAACGCGTCGGCGTCGCGCTTCTGGTAGGACATCATCGTGCCCATGCCGTTGCTGTTGGCGTAGCCGTGTACCGGGCCAGCGTCGGTGCTGACGCGCTCGATGCGCAGGCCAGCGAGCGTTTGCCAGGCGGCTGTCCACTGCCTCTGCCACTCGCCCCAAACCCCGGCACGGTCGCGCTGCCCGTCGTTCACATTGAGGAAGGTGTCCGGCCACATCATGCCGCCAGACGGGGTCCAGTAGTCGTCGAGGTGATAGCGCTGCACGTCCAGCCCGATGCGCAGCACGTCATTCGGGGAGAGGTCGACGCTCGCTTTGAGCTTGGTGCCAGTGGTGTGGCTGGTCGTATACATCGGCATGCCCGCGGCGCAGGTCGGTGAGATCGGGCTGCAGGGATAGCCGCCAACACCGCCTTGCATAGTCTGGCTGCCGTACCAGAAGCGCTTGTCCGGCCCGAAGTCCATGAAGTGATCGACGGTTTCATGGTAGAGGCGGGCGTCGAGTCTGCCCCAGCCGAACTGCTTGACCCAATGCAGGTTCACGCGCTTTTCGGTGTTGTCCAGCATGTCCATGCGCTGGTTGGGGTAGAGCTGGTATGGCACTTCCTGATAGCCCAGGCCGAGTTCGAGCAGTTGATCCGCGCCCCTCCACGCCAGCCCCAGGGTGTGGTTGCGCACGTCGTAGGCGGTCGAGCCGACCACGTCGCGCCCGAGCATGACCCCGGGCCGGCCGGTCGCGGTGAAAGGCTTGAAATCGGCTGCTGCCGAGTCGTCATTCGCCTTGACCAACGCGCCGTCGTAGCGGATGGCAAACGAAGCCGTGCCATAGTGCGCGGACAGGCCCAAGCTGCGCGCGTCGCCGTTGCTCGCGCCGCCGGCGCTGATCTCGCCGCCGGCGATGCTTGCCTGCCCTGCGAGGGCGAATTGCGGCGCGCGGGTCTCGACCAGGATTGCGCCGCCGAGCCCGTCCCCGCCGACCGACACTGGCGCCATGCCCGCCGGATAGACGACGACGCTTTGCACCTGCGATGGCGAGGCGTACGACAGGACAGGGTTCATGTGGTTCGGGCAGCTGGCGATCAGTCCCATGCCGTCGAGCTGGACCGCCAGCCGGTCATCCGACAGCCCGTTGTACTGCGGCAGCCCCGAGACGCCGCCGGCGGCGTTGACCGACAGCCCCGGCAGCCCGAGCAGCAGGCTTGCGGTGTCGTTGATGGCGGCGCGGCGGGCGGCCAGGTCGAGTGCGCCTTGCCACTGCGCCCAGCTGCTGCCGGATGAACCGGTGACGACGACGGGCTCGAGCGTGGTCTGCGCCGAAACCGGCGCTGCAAGTGCGGCAAGCGCCGCAGCCAGCGCGAGCCACAGCACGGTGCGTTGCGCGGAAGAAGGCGAGGAGAGGGTGGTTTGCATGGACAATCCCGGAGCAGAGTTGAAACCTGATGTGACAAAACCTAAAGCTCCGCACTCTAAAAACCGCAAAAGCCGACGCTCTGCGACAAAACGTCGCGTTTGTCTCGCGTACGGCACAGGGGATTTCCCGAAATGACCACGCTCGCCCCCGCCGAATGTTTCGTCCTGTTCGACGACGCGCAGTCCAGCGCGGCGCATCCGACCAGCCGGCTGCTGCGCGCGCCGCTGGCGCAGTATGTGGCGCGGCAGGCGGACGAGGCGCGGTCGGTGCTGGCCGAGCTGGATGGCGCGCTCGCGCAGCAGCACGTGGCGCTGTTCCTCGCGTACGAGGCCGCGCAGGCGCTGGCCGATCTGCCGGTCAGGCCGCCGGCGCCGGGCGCGGCCCCACTGGTCGAACTGCTGTGCTTCGACGCGGTGCAGATGCTCAGCGCCGATGAGGTTGCGCGCTGGCTCGACGCGCAGATCGCCGCCTTGTCCGCGACAGCCGCGACGCGGCCTTGCGGTGTTGCCGAGTTGCGCGCCGGGATCAGCCAGGCGGACTACACCCAGGCGTTTGCGCAGATCGTCGAGCATTTGCGAGCCGGCGATAGCTACCAGATCAACTTCACCTGGCCGCTCGAAGGCTTCGCCTACGGCCATCCGATTGCGCTGTACGCCGCGCTGCGCCGCGCGCAGCCGACGCGCTACGGCTGTCTGGCGCGGCTGGGCGCGCGCTGGGTGCTGAGCTTCTCGCCCGAACTGTTTTTCGCCCGCGACGGCGCATTGCTGCACGCGCGGCCGATGAAAGGCACCGCGGCGCGCTGCGCCGACGCGCAGGCCGACGCGCTGGCCGCGCAGCAGCTTGCCGCCGACGCGAAAAACCGCGCCGAGAATCTGATGATCCTCGACCTGCTGCGCAACGACCTCGGACGGCTGGCGCAGCCTGGTTCGGTGCGCGTGCCCGAGCGCTTCACCATCGAGCCATACCCGACAGTGTGGCAGATGACCTCCAGCGTGCAGGCTCGGCTCGACCCGCGCTGTGGCGAGATCGGCTGGACCGCGCTGTTCGCCGCACTGTTCCCCTGCGGCTCTGTGACCGGCGCGCCCAAGCGCATGAGCATGGACATCATCCGCCGGCTCGAAGCGCAGCCGCGCGGACTCTACACCGGCGCGATCGGCTTCGTCGCGCCGCGCAGCGCCCCGCAGGGGCCGCTGGCCGTGTTCAGCGTGCCGATCCGCACCCTCGAGCTGGACGCTGCGTTGCAGACTGCGGGCGAGGGCGCCGGCATGCGCGCGCTGCGCGCCGGCGTCGGCAGCGGGGTGGTCATTGATTCCAACCCGGCCGCCGAGTGGCAGGAGTGCTGGGACAAGCTGCGCTTTCTCACCGCGTTTGACCCCGGCTTCGGCCTGATCGAGACCTTTGCCGCGCTGTGGCCGCAGCAGACCGAGCGCATCGAGCGGCATCTGGCGCGGCTGGCGGCCTCGGCCGCGTTCTTCGGCTTTGCCTGCGATCTACCGGCGCTGCGCGCGGCGATCGCGCAGGCGCATGCGAGGCGCGAGGTCGAGTGCAGCGCACCCGATGCGCCGCCCGCTGGCGACAGCCCCTGGCAGCGCGCCTGCGCCGCGCTCGCCCCGGCGCCGTGGCGCACGCGGCTGGTGCTGCGCAAGTCTGGCGCGTTCACGCTCGACGTGCAACCGCTGCCGGCATCGCTGCCACAACCGGTGCGGCTGCTGCTTGCACGCGAGCGGCTCGACCCGCTCGACCCCTTTTTGCGCCACAAGACCACGCACCGCGCCGCGTACGACGCCGCCTGGCGCGCCGCCCAGGCGCAGGGCGCGTTCGACCAGCTGTTCTGCAACACCCGCGGCGAGCTCTGCGAAGGCGCGCGCAGCACGCTACTGCTCGAACTCGACGGCCAGTGGTGGACGCCGCCGCGCGCAAGCGGCCTGCTGCCGGGCGTAGCGCGGCAGTGGCTGCTCGATGCGGGCGTCTGCGCCGAGCGCGTGTTGCTGCCGGCGGATCTGCGCCGCGCGCGGCGGATCGCGGTGGTCAACAGCGTGCGCGGCGTGCTCGCGGCGATACCCCCAGACGAGACCCCGGCACCGTAGGCCACGCCCGCAGCGGCGGCGCGCGCATGGCATCATGCCCGGCATGAGCACCGTCGCCCTCGTCTGGTTCAAGCGCGATCTGCGCGTCGCCGACCATATGCCGCTGGCCGAAGCCGCGCGCTGCGACGCGGCGCTGGCGCTCTACATCGTCGAGCCGCAGTGGATCGCCAGCCCCGAGTGCGACGCGCAGCATGTGCAGTTTGCGCGCGACGGGGTTCTGGAGTTGCGCGCCGCGCTTGCCGCGCGCGGGCTGGCGCTGCTGGTGCGGCAGGGTGAGGCGGTCGAGGTGCTCGATGTGTTGTGGCAGCAGCTGGCGTTCACGCATCTGTTCAGCCACGAGGAGACCGGCCCGGGCTGGAGTTACGCGCGCGACCGGCATGTGGCTGCCTGGTGCCGCCGGCGCGGCGTGATCTGGCAGGAGTGGCCGCAAAACGGCGTGGTACGGCGGCTGAAAAGCCGTGACGGCTGGGCCGAGCGCTGGCAGCAGCGCATGGACGCGCCGCTGATCGCCGCGCCGGCGCGGTTTCGCCCTGCGGCGACGCTCGCGCCGGGTGATTTCCCTTCGCTTGCCGCGCAGCGCCTGCGCCCATCGCGACCGACGCCGGCAGCTGGCGAGCGCGCCGCACGCGCGGTGCTCGACGACTTCCTGCAGCGCCGTGGCGACGGCTACCGCTTCAACCTCTCCAGCCCGGCGCGCGCCGAGCAGGGCTGCTCGCGGCTATCGCCGTATCTGGCCTTCGGCATGATCGGCATGCGGCAGGTGTACCAGGCCAGCCGTGCGCGCATCGCCGCGCTACGTGCTTCGGGCGAGCCGCAGGCGCGCAGCGTTGTCCGGCATCTGGAGGCGTTTGCCGCGCGGCTACGCTGGCACTGCCATTTCATGCAAAAGCTCGAAGCCGAACCGCAGATCGAGTTCCACAACTTTTCCCGCGCCTACGATGGGCTGCGCGAGGCCGAGTTCGACCGCATGCGCTTCGACGCCTGGCGTGAGGGTTGCACCGGCTATCCGATGGTCGATGCCTGCATGCGGTGTCTGAACGCCACCGGCTGGCTGAACTTCCGCATGCGCGCCATGCTAGTCAGCTTTGCCGCCTACCACCTCTGGCTGCACTGGCGCGAGCCGGGGCTGCATCTGGCGCGACAGTTCCTCGACTTCGAGCCCGGCATCCACTGGAGCCAGATGCAGATGCAGTCCGGCACCACCGGGATCAACACGCTGCGCATCTACTCGCCGCTCAAACAGCAGCAAGATCACGACCCACACGGCGAATTCATCCGCCGCTGGGTGCCCGAGTGGGGCACACCGGACTATCCGCCACCGATTATCGACGAGCGCGCGGCGCTGCGGCACGCCAAGGAACGCCTCGCCGCCATCCGCCGCAGCCCCGCCGCGCGTGAGCAGGCGCAAGCCGTGCAGCAGCGCCACGGCTCGCGCAAAAGCGGCCTGCCGCGCAGCGGCGTATCGACCCGCCGGCGCAGCGCATCGCCCGGGCAGCTCAAGCTGTTCGGTTGAACCTCATGCCCACGCGCGGCCACAAAGGCAACAAAGCCAGCCTGCCCAGCAAACCCTGCGCCGCCTGCGGCCGGCCGATGAGCTGGCGCCGCGCTTGGGCAAAGAACTGGGGGCAGGTGCGCTATTGCTCCGAGGCTTGCCGGCGCGCTGCCAGGCGCGAGCGCGGCTCCTTGCCGGAGAGCGGCGCATGAACACCCTGCCGCGCCCCTTGCCGCAGCCGCTGCGGCACCTGGTGCTGGTGCTCGGCGATCAGCTCGACGCTGCATCCAGCGCCTTCGACGGCTTCGACCCCGCACGCGACGCGGTGTGGATGGCCGAGGTCGCGGAAGAATCGACGCATGTGGGGTCGAGCCAGCCGCGCACTGCGCTGTTTCTCGCCGCGATGCGCCACTTCGCCGCGGAACTGGCCGCGCGCGGCTGGGCGCTGCACTACACCCAGCTGGACGATGCCGCCAACACCGGCACGTTTGGCGGCGAGCTTGCCCGCGCGGTGCAGGCGCTGCGTCCGCAGTCGCTGGTGCTGACCGCGCCGGGTGACTGGCGGGTGCTGCAGGCGCTGCGCGAGACGGCGCGGGCGCTTGCGCTGCCCTTCGAGCTGCGCGACGACCGGCATTTCTTTGCCACCGTGCGCGACTTCGCCGTGCACGCGCAGGGCCGCAAAAGCCTGCGCATGGAGTATTTTTACCGCGAGATGCGCCGCCGCCACCGCGTGCTGATGGACGGCGACGCCCCGGCTGAAGGTCAGTGGAACTTCGACGCGGACAATCGCGACAGTTTCGACCCGAGTACCGGCCCGCCGTCGCTGCCCGTGCCGCGCGGCTTTGCCCCCGATGCGATCACACGCGAAGTGATTGTGCTGGTGCGCGAGCGTTTTGCTACCCACCCCGGCGCGCTCGACGACTTCGACTGGCCGCTCACCCGCGCACAGGCGCTTGCCGCGCTTGACGATTTCATCGCTCAGCGACTGCCGGACTTCGGCCGCTGGCAGGATGCGCTCTGGCCTGGGCAGCCTTGGCTGTGGCACTCGCGGCTGTCGGCCGCGCTCAACCTGAAGCTGCTCGGCGCGCGCGAGGTGGTCGCGGCGGCCGAGGCCGCCTGGCGCGCAGGCGCGGCGCCGCTGCCGAGCGTGGAGGGCTTCATTCGCCAGATCCTCGGCTGGCGCGAGTATGTGCGCGGCATCTATTGGACGCGCATGCCGGCTTATGCCGAATCGAATGCGCTTGATGCGCAGACGCCGCTGCCAACGTTCTTCTGGAATGGCGACACCGACATGGTCTGCCTGCGCGATGCGCTCGCGCAAACGCTGCGGCTTGGCTATGCGCACCACATCCAGCGGCTAATGGTGATTGGCCTATACGCGCTGCTACTCGGCGTGCGCCCGCGCGAGATCAGCGCCTGGTTTCTCGCCGTGTATGTCGATGCGGTCGAGTGGGTCGAGCTGCCGAACGTCATCGGGATGAGCCAGTTCGCCGACGACGGGCTGATGGCAAGCAAACCCTATATCGCCAGCGGCAAATACATCGCGCGCATGAGCAGCGGTCGCTACTGCGCCACTTGCCGCTTCGACCCCGCGCAGCGCAGCGGCGAGCGCGCCTGCCCCTACACCGTGCTGTACTGGGATTTTTTGCTGCGGCACAAGGCGCTGCTCGCCGCCAACCCGCGCACCGTCATGCAGGTGAAAAACCTCGGGCGCTTGGACGCTGCCGAGCGCGCGCGCATCCAGGCGCAGGCCGCGGCACTGCGGGAGGCAGCGGCATGAATCCGGGAGGTGTTGGCATGAAGCATTCTGGCAGTGCAGGCAGTGCGGGCCCTCACCCAACCCTCGTCCAGGAGGAGAGGACTTTCTCGGCGCCGGCTGCAGCGGTGAAAAACACCGGAAATGCGTGCAGCGATTTTTCTCCTCCTCCCCCCGGGAGAGGCAGGTGTGAGGGGAAGTCGCGATGCGATCTGCACGCGCAAATCCTCCCCTCCACGCGCGCCGTCGCGCTCGAGCGCCTTGCCGCCGTGCGTCCAGCCGAGTACGCGCGCACGCGCAACCACCTGCTCGGTGCGGTCACGCGGCTGTCGCCCTATCTCACGCACGGTCTGCTCGGGCTGGCCGAGACGGTGGCAGCGCTGCGTGCGCGCCATGCCTTGCCGCTCGAACACAAGCTGGTGCAGGAGCTTGGCTGGCGCGCGTATTTTCAGCACAGCGCGCGGCATCTCGGTGGGGCGATCTTGCAGTCACTGCACGCCGGGGTTTTGCCGGACGCGGCTTATTCGCGCGAACTCCCCGACGACCTGCGCCGGGCCTGCACCGGCGTGCCGGCGATCGACCAGGCGGTGCGCACGCTCTACGCCACGGGCGATCTGCACAACCACGCGCGGCTGTGGCTGGCCTCTTACACCGTGCACCTGCGCAAGGTGCACTGGCGGGTCGGTGCCGACTGGATGATCGCGCACTTGCTCGACGGCGATCTGGCGAGCAACCATCTTTCTTGGCAGTGGGTTGCCGGCACAGCCAGCAACAAGCCATATCTGTTCAACGCCGACAACGTCGCGCGCTACGCGCCGGACGACTGGCACAGCGCGGGCACGGCGATCGACACCGACTACGCCTCGCTCGACGCCCTCGCGCGCAGCCCGCGCGCCCTCGCGCCCGCGCCATGCCATGCCGAGCCGACACCAGAGCCGCCGCGCTTTGCTGCGCCGCCGGATGACGGCTTTACCGCGCCGGATGCGGCCGCGGTCGCCGGCAGCGCGGTCTGGCTGGTGCACCCCTGGGCGCTGGGCGATCCGCCGCCGGGCCTCATGCCGCTGGCCGTGCTCGATGCCGACTGGCACGCGCGCTGGCCGTGGTCGGCAAGGCGTTGGGCCTTCGTCGCCACGCGCATGCGCGCGCTTGCGGCGCTGCGCTGGATCGCGCCAGCGCCGCAACTCGTCGCCGCGCTGCGGTCGGCACGCGCGGTGCACGGCTGGCGCAATCCGCATCTCGGCGCGGACTGGCAAGTGCTGCAGCTTGCCGAGACACCCGCGTGCTGGCCAGAGCCGCCGTCGGCCTGCCGCTCATTTTCCGCCTACTGGGCCTGGGTGCGCGCGCATGCGCCCAAGGCCACCGATCATCCCGCACAAGGGGCACTGTTCCATGACTGAAACCACCATCCCCATTGTCCTCGTCACCGGCGCGCGCGGCGGCATCGGCCGCGCGCTCTGCGGCCTGCTGCACGCACAAGGCTGGCGTGTGGCCGCCGTCGGGCGCGACGTCGCGCCGCTCGCCGACGTGCCGGCCAATGCGCGCATCGCCGCCGACACCACCACGCCCGAAGGCGCGGCCGCGGCAGTCGCCGACTGCACCGCGCAGCTCGGCGCGCCCACGCACCTAGCGCACTGCGTCGGCAACACGCTGATCGCACCGCTGCACCGCACTGCGGCGGCGCAATGGCGCGAGGTGCTGCGCGTCAACCTGGACAGTGCCATTGCCATGCTCGGCGCGTGGATCGAGTCGCGCCGCGCCGCGCAGCAGCCGGGCGCAGCAGTGTTGGTGAGCTCGGTGGTCGCGCAAATCGGTGTGGCCAACCACGAGGCGATCGCCGCGGCCAAGGCCGGCGTTGAGGGCCTGGTGCGCAGCGCCGCCGCCACCTACGCCGCGCAGGGCCTGCGCGTCAACGCCGTGGCGCCGGGCATGACCGACACGCCGCTGACCGCGGGCATGCTCAAAGTCCCGGCGATGCGCGAAGGTGCGGGCAAGCAATACCCGCTCGGCGGTGTGCAGACCGCCGAGCAGGTCGCGCAGGCGATGGCCTGGCTGTTGTCGGACGCGGCGGGCCGCATCACCGGCCATGTGCTGCCTGTCGATGGTGGCTTCACACACATCCGGCCGCTGGTGAAATGAGCGCGGGCGAGGCGTCTGCCGGGCCGGCAGACGCCAGGCGCGGGAGCGCCGCGCTGCTCGCGCACGGCTTCACAACCCGAAGTACGTCTCGCGCACGGCGTCGCTGGCCTGAAGTTCGGCGTGGGTGCCGGAAAAGCGCACCTTGCCGTGGTCGATCAGACGCGGCGGGTGTTATGCTGCATTGCAGCATGGTTCGAAGCCGCGCGGGGGGGCAAATCCGATGGGCATTCATTGCTTCGCTTCACGCCAACGGTTGCCGTTGTTGCAGGTGCGCACAGAGCGCTGACGCAAAATTGCGTGCGTTTCCCGTCATCACACCATTGCAGCAAACGCCCGCCATGAACGATCCCTTGGTTCACGTCGTCACGCATCCGCTGGTGCAGCACAAGCTCACCCTGGCGCGCAGCAAGGACACGACCACCGACAACTTCCGCCGCTTGGTGCGCGAGATCGCCGCGATGCTGGCCTACGAGGCCACGCGCGACCTGCCCACCGAACTGGTGGAGGTGAGCACTCCAGTGGCCGACTGCCGCATGCCCATCCTCGCTGGCAAGAAGCTGTGTCTGGTGTCCATCCTGCGCGCGGGCAACGGCATGCTCGACGGCATGATCGACCTGTTGCCCAACGCCAGAGTCGGCCACATCGGCCTGTACCGCAACCCCGACACGCTGGAGCCGGTGGAGTATTACTTCAAGGTGCCCGACGACATAGCCGACCGCCTGGTGATCGTGGTCGATCCGATGCTGGCTACCGGCAACTCGGCTGCCGCCGCGCTCACGCATCTCAAGCGCGCCGGGGCCACCACGTTGAAACTGGTCAATCTGCTGGCCGCGCCCGAAGGGCTGCGCACCGTGCGCGCCGCCCACCCCGATGTGCCCATCACCCTGGCAGCGATCGACGAGCGCCTCAACGACCACGGCTACATCGTCCCCGGGCTGGGGGACGCCGGTGACCGCATTTTCGGCACCAAGTGACGGCGCACCACCCCGACCTTCCACATTCCCCGCACGGAGCGCGACATGACTGACCGCTACTTTCCCCATTGGCACCTAAAAACCGGCGGGGTGATCGCCCCGGATGATCGACTGCCCGCGCCGCAGACCCTGGCGATGGGGCTGCAGCATGTGGTGGCGATGTTCGGCTCCACCGTGTTCGCCCCGCTGCTCATGGGCTTCAACCCCAATATCGCCATTCTGATGAGCGGCATTGGCACGCTGATCTTTTTTCTGGTCGTGGGCGGTCGGGTGCCGAGCTATCTGGGCTCGTCGTTCGCGTTCATCGGCGTGGTCATCGCCGCCACCGGCTATTCCGGCACGGGGCCGAATCCGCAGATCGGCGTGGCGCTGGGCGGCATCATCGCCTGCGGGGTGGTGTATGCGGCCATTGGTCTGGTCGTCATCGGTGCGGGGGTGAAATGGATCGAGCGGCTGATGCCGCCGGTGGTCACCGGCTCTGTGGTCGCGGTCATCGGGCTGAATCTGGCGCCGATCGCGATCAAGAGCCACGGCGCGAGTCATTTCGACGACTGGATGGCGCTACTCACTTTTGTCTGCATCGCGCTGGTGGCGGTCTACACCCGGGGCATGGTGCAGCGCCTGCTCATCCTGGTCGGGCTGCTGGCCGCCACCGCGGTCTATGCCGTGCTGACCAACGGCCTGGGACTGGGCAAGCCGCTGGAGTTCTCCGCCGTGGCGCAGGCGGCGTGGTTCGGCATGCCGACGTTTGCCACGCCCGAGTTCCAGCCACGCGCCATCGGCCTGATCGCCCCCGTCGTGGTCATCCTGGTGGCGGAAAACCTTGGCCACATCAAGGCGGTCACAGCAATGACAGGGCGCAATCTCGACCGCTACATGGGACGGGCGTTCCTTGGCGATGGGCTGGCCACCATCGTCTCCGGCGCGGCGGGCGGGACAGGGGTGACCACCTATGCCGAGAACATCGGCGTGATGGCCGCCACCCGGATCTACTCCACACTCATTTTCGCCACTGCAGCGGTGATCGCTATCGTGCTGGGCTTTTCTCCCAAGTTTGGCGCGCTGATCCAGCTCATCCCGCCGCCGGTGCTGCGCGGTGTGGCCATTGTGATCTTCGGGCTGATCGCGGTGTCGGGCGCGCGCATCTGGGTGGACAACAAGGTCGACTTTTCCGACAGCCGCAACCTCATCATCGTGGCGATCACCCTGATGTTGGGCACGGCCGATTTCACGCTCAAGTTCGGCGATTTCGCGCTGGGCGGCATCGGCACCGCGACCTTCGGCGCCATGGCGCTGCATGCACTGCTGAGCCGCGGCCGCCCACCGCAGCACGGGCCGGACCGGCTGCTCGACGCAGTGGAATGATGCTCGGCTGCGCACTGTTGCGACTTTGACATCTGCTGACGTGAAAACGCCTGCCGCTGCAGTCCAATGGATGTTTTGGGCAACAACGGATTCAGGCCGTGGACATTCAGACTATCGATCAGCAATATCAGCAGTTGCAAGCGCAGGCACAGCAGGTCGGGCAGCAGCTGCAGACGCTTGCCGGCAAACTGCAGGCTGCCGTGCAGGGCGGCAACCAGGATGCCCGCGAATGGTTGCTCGACCTGCGCGAGGTGGCGCTTGCGGTGCAGGCCGAGCAGCAGCAGATGATGCAGGTGCTGCAGGCGATTCATGCCATGTGGCAGAACCAGGCGCAGACCATGCCCGCGGCGATGCAGCCGGGCTACATGCCGCAGGGCATGATGGCGCAAAACGCTGCGGTGCAGGTGCCGCAGAGCGGCGGGCTGATGGGCGCGCTCGACGGCTTTCTCAACTCCGGCTTTGGCCGCGCCATCGAGATGGGCGCGGGCTTTGGCCTTGGGGATGACCTGATCAACAAGCTGTTCTGAGTGCCCTGCGCCCGCCGTGCACAGTTGCGGCAGACGCTTGCCTGCTAAACCAGACCCTCGAACAGCAGCACGTCGACCGGGTCGCCGGCCTGCACGGTGGCCTGGTCGTGGTGCAGCACGATCAGGCCGTGCGCCTGCGACATCGAGCTCAGCACCCCCGAGCCCTGGTTGCCGATTGCGCCGACCTGCCAGCGGCCGTCGGGCAGCAGGGTGAGCAGGCCGCGCTGGTATTCGGTGCGGCCCGGTTTCTTGCGCAGGGTCTGGGCGCTGATCGCGCGCAGCGTGGGCTGCGGCTGGGCACTGGCGCCCATGGCGTGGAGCAGGGCTGGGCGGACGAAGGCGTAGAAGGTCACCATCACCGCCACCGGGTTGCCTGGCAGGCCAAACAGCCAGGCGCTGTGCCCGCCAGCGCGCAGCTGCCCGAAGGCCAGCGGCCGCCCGGGCCGCATCGCAATGCGCCAGAACACCACATCGCCCATGCTCGAGAGGGTACTGCGCAGGTAGTCGGCCTCGCCCACGCTGACCCCTCCTGAGGTGATGACCACATCGGCGCATTCAGTCGCGGTGCGCAGCGCGGTTTCCAGTGCCTGTGGGCTGTCGGGCACCACGCCGAGGTCGATGATGTCGCAGCCCAGGCGCGCGAGCATCCCCCAGAGGGTGTAGCGGTTGCTGTCATACACGCAGCCCGGATCGAGCGGTTCACCCACTGAGCGCAGTTCGTCGCCGCTAGAAAAAAAGGCCGCGCGCAGTCTGCGCCGCACCGGCACCTCGGCCATGCCCAGCGAGGCGATCAGCCCCAGATCGGCCGGACGCAGCACCTTGCCGGCGGGCAGTGCGGTTTTGCCACGTGCCAGGTCTTCGCCGCGCAGGCGGCGGTTGTCGCCCGCGCGCACCACACCCTGCGGGATGATGACCGTCTCGCCCTGCACACGACAGAGTTCCTGCGGCACCACGGTGTCACACCCGGCTGGCATGACCGCGCCGGTCATGATCCGCACCGCGCTGCCTGCGGGCACGGTGCCGTCGAAGGCATGACCGGCCAGGCCACGCCCGGTGATTGTCAGAACCGTGTCACCCTGCGCCTGCAGATCGGCCCCGCGCAGGGCGTAGCCGTCCATTGCCGAGTTGTCGTGCGCCGGCACGTCGATGGGCGAGGCGATGTCCTGCGCCAACACACGACCGAGCGCGGCGCGGACCGACACGCGTTCGACCGCCCGCACCGGCTGCACGCTGGACTGGATGACGGCGAGCGCGGCATCCACCCGCAGGGCATTCGGGTCGTAGCCGGCAACACAGGAAATGATCTGCTGTAGATCGAAGGTGTCGGTCATGGCGAGTCGGTACGTTCCAGGCGCAGAAGGTCGGCCTGGGTGTTGATGTTCTCGAAGGCATGTACATTGTCGAAAGCGACGATTGCGGTCAGGTGCCGGGCGGTCCACTGGTCGATCTTGCTGCCGCCCGCTGCGACAAAGTCGCGCAGATCGTCGCGCAGCGTCGCATCCATCAGGCAGAACACCGGTTGCAGCCGCCCCCCCGCGCACGGCAGCGCGATGCGCGCTTGCGCCGCCAGCAAGCCCTGGGCGAGCCGATCGGCCAGATCGAGCGGCAGCAGAGGCGAATCGCACGGCGCGGTCAGCAAATATCGCGTGGTGCAGGCATCCAGCCCGGCGAGAAAGCCGGCCAGCGGCCCGGCAAAATCGGGCTGCGGGCCGTCGGTCACCACCGGCAAGCCCCAACTGCGATAGATGTCCAGATGCCGGTTGGCGTTGATCAGCAGCGGGCCGACCTGAGGCTGCAGCCGCTGGCGCACCTGTTGGGCCAGTGGCAGGCCGCGCCAGGGCTGCAGGCCCTTGTCGACCCCGCCCATGCGACTGCCGCGTCCACCGGCGAGCACCAGGCCGGTGATTTCGACTCGGTCGATGGTCTGCGGCATCTCAAGGCATCTCCCGCTCGTCCGGCTCGCGCACCTGACGGGTGGCATGCGAGGCATCGCCCTGGAGCACCGGGCCTTTCATGATGGACACCACCAGGCAGCCGATCGCCACGGTGAACACCAGGGTGGCATCGAGCAGGCTTACGCCCATGCAGAACATGTCGATCAGATCGCGCGCGGGCTGTGGGTCGCCTTGCACCAGGCCGGGTTGGTAGCCGGTCTTGAGCCATGCGCCCACCAGCCACGGGACGGTCACGCCAATGGCATAGGCCGGCAACAGCCAGCGGGTGATCGCCCGCTCGAGGCCGGGGGTTCCAGAGGAGGAGGCAGGGCGTGCTGGCATGGGCAGCATGCTACAGCCGTGCGCCGCCCGGTGAGTGATGCTGGTGTTCATAGCGCTGCTGGCAGGCGGTGCAGCGCAGCGCCGTGGGTTCGGCCATCAGCCGCGCGGGCGCGATCTCGGCGCCGCAGTCGATACACACGCCGAAGTCCGGCGTGTCCAGCCGCTGCAGCGCGCTGTCGATCGCCGCAAGCTCACTGGCGTCGCGCGCGGTCGAGGCGATTTCCACCGCGTCCATGGCCTCGACCACGGCCTCGTCATCGGTTTCACCGCGGTGGCTGCGCACGGCCAGCGTGCCGTCCTCGCTGATCGATTCGGCGCGCAGATCGGCCACCATCTGGGCACGGCGTTCGAGCAACTGGGTGCGCAGGGCCTCGCGCTGGTCTGGGGTGAGGGGCATGTCAGTCTCCTGAGGGCTTGTGCTGCAGATGATGCGCGCATTGTGGAACGCAGCCATCACCAGCAGTTTGCGCTGGCGCAACACATATCACTCACTGTGCATGAATTGCCGCAGCCGGAACCCGAGCAGACGCAGTGTGGCGAAATACAGCAGGGCAGACGCACCGAGCAGCCCCAGCCCCAGCACCAGCCGCTGCAGGTCGCCGTGCGCACGGTCCCACGGCAGGGCGACTGCGCCCCAAAGCATCAGCGCGCCCAGCGGAATCTGCGCCAGCGCCACCTTGCCGGCGAACTGCCCCCAGCCCGGCTGAGGCTGGAACATGCCGCGCTTGCGCAAACCACGAAACAGCAGGCTGGCGTTGAGCATCGCGCCAATGGAGATGGCCAGCGCCAGCCCGGCATGTCCCAGCCAGGGCACGAACAGCAGATTCATCAACTGTGTGCAGGCCAGCACCACCAGCGCGATTTTCACCGGCGTGCGCAGGTCTTGCCTGGCGTAGAACCCGGGGGCGAGGATCTTGATGCCGATCAGCGCGATCAGCCCGATGCCGTAGGCCCGCAGCGCACTGGTCGTCGCCAGCACGTCGGCATGATCGAAACGCCCGTAGTTGTAGAGTATGGATACCAGCGGCTGGGCGAAGATCAGCAGCGCCACTGCGCTGGGCAGTGCCAGCACCAAGGTCAGCCGCAGCCCCCAGTCGAGCAGGGTGCTGTACTTGGCGACATCCTCGGTCGCCACCGCACGCGACAGGCTGGGCAGCAGCACCGAGCCCAGCGCCACGCCCAGGATCGCGGTGGGAAACTCCATCAGCCGGTCGGCATACGCCAGCCACGACACACTACCTGCGGCCAAATGCGAGGCGATCTGGGTGTTGATGACGATCGACACCTGCGCCACGGACACCGACAGGCTGGCAGGCAGCATCTGCTTGACCACGCGGTGCACTCCCTCGGAACGCCAGGCCTTGAGAAAGCTCAGCCGAAAGCGTGGCATCACCGCATACCGCCGCAGCGCCGGCCACTGCACTGCCAGCTGCGCCACCCCGCCGATCATCACCCCGATCGCCAGCGCGTAGATCGGCGGATGCACCAGCTTGTGCAGGGTCACTGCGGCACCGATGATGGACAGGTTCAGCAGCGCAGGCGTCACCGCCGGCACCGCAAAGTGCCTCCAGGTGTTCAGGATGCCGGCGCTGAGCGCCACCAGCGAGATCAGCGCGGCGTACGGAAACATCAGCCGGGTCATCCAGACCGCGGCGTCGAATGCTTGCGGGTGCAGGCCCGATGCGGTGAGCCACACCAGCACCGGCGACAGCAACACCCCGGCCAGACTGATGGCCACCAGGATCCACAGTAGCGCGGTGGCGACCTGATCGATCAATTCCTGCGTCTGCTCGGGCGACCTGGTCTGCCGGGTCTGCGACAGCAGTGGCACGAAGGCCTGTGAGAACGCGCCTTCGGCAAACATGCGGCGCAGCAGATTGGGCAGGCGAAACGCCACATTGAAGGCATCGGTCCAGGCGCTGGCGCCGAAGAGCGTGGCCACCATGATTTCCCGCACCAGGCCGGTGATGCGCGAGGTGAGGGTCAGCAGCGAGATGGTGGAGGCAGCCTTGAGCAGATTCACCGGGCGGCATTATAGAAAGCCCCTCTGGCCGGACTTGCGGGAGCCGGCGGGGTTTTGTCTATAATGGTCAGTTTTCCGAGCAGGCAACACGACAAGGATTTCGAACATGGCAACCAAAGCCGCAGCCAAGAAAAAGAGCGTTCGCACCCCGTCTGGGCGCAAACGCGCGCGTCAAGCGATCAAGGCCAACGCCGCGAACACGGCGCTTCGTTCGCGGTTTCGCACCGCGGTCAAGTCGGTGCGCAAGGCCATTGCCAGCGGCGATCACGCCAAGGCGATGGAAGTGTTCAAGGCCAATGTCCGCGTGATCGACTCGATCGCCGACAAAAAGATTTTCCACAAGAACACTGCCGCGCGTCACAAGAGCCGCCTGAACGCCGCGATCAAGGCGCTTGCCGCCTAAAGGGTCGTTGCCTGCTCCGGCTGGCGCCTGCCGCCAGCCACAAAAAAGCCCGCAGTTGCGGGCTTTTTGCTGGCGCGACCACTTGAGCGCGGTGCAGACGATGTGCGCTGTCAGGCCGTCTGGAACACCCGCTGCAGCGTGTCGCGTGCGGCCTGCAGATCGTCCAGAGCTGGCTCCGTGTCGATGTCGGTCAGACAAGCGTCGACCACCTCGAGCTGGTTGTCGCGGGCGAAATGAAGCAGGAAGTCGAACGCCATCGGCTCGATGTCGCGCAGCGACTCGCTCACGACCAGGCAGCGCACCCCATCGACCACGGTCGGCACGCAGTAGGGCGAGTAGCCCAGGTGCGCCTCTTTGCGGCAAAGTCCTGCCGGACGAAATCGCGCCATCAGGCCGGCGAGCCGTTCGGCCCAGTCGCTCGGGCGGAAGGTGCGGCCGTCTGCGGTGATGCCGCGGATGAAAATCTCGCGGGGTTTGACGAGTTGCAGGGTGCTGGGAATGGCGCTCATGGCTGAATCCGGAAAAAGAGAGAAGCAGTTTTGCTGCGGTGCCGCAATTATGCTGCATTGCAGTATTGCAGGGTAAACCCGAAGGGTGAGGTTGTGTTGCAGATGCAACAAATACTCCACCCAGTGTGCAGCATCGGGTGTCATCGGCCTCTCTCTATAATCAAGGCGCTACCCGGTGGTGCGCCGCATTGAGCTGGAACTGCCCGCCGGGTTTGCTATTTGCGAAGGAGAATCGCCCATGCCGACCCCAGCACCCACCGGGCCGTCCCATCTCATGCAGACCTACGCCAGGCTACCCGTCGCCCTTGCGCATGGCGAAGGCGCCTGGGTGTGGGACACGCAGGGCCGGCGGTATCTGGATGCGCTGTCGGGCATTGCGGTCAACACCCTGGGTCATGCGCATCCACGGCTGATTGCGGCGCTCTGCGATCAGGCGGGCAAGCTGATCCACACCTCTAACCTCTACCAGATTCCGCTGCAGGAACAGCTGGCCGGGCGGCTGTGCGCCCTGGGCGAAATGGACGCGGCGTTTTTCTGCAACTCCGGGCTGGAAGCCAACGAAGCGGCGATCAAGCTGGCACGGCTGCACGGCCATCACCGCGGCGTCGAGCGCCCGGAAATCGTGGTGTTCGAACGCGCGTTCCACGGCCGATCGCTGGCCACGCTGTCGGCCACCGGAAATCCCAAGGTGCAAAAAGGCTTCGAGCCGCTGGTCGAGGGCTTTGTGCGCATTGCACTCAACGATGCCTCGGCGCTACAAGAGGTGGCCAAGACCCACCCGAATGTAGTGGCCGTGTTCGTCGAGGCCATCCAGGGCGAGGGCGGCATCCAGCCGGCGCATGCCGACTTTCTGCAGGCGGCGCGCGCGCTGTGCGACCGTCACGGCTGGCTGCTGATGATCGACGAGGTGCAGTGCGGCACCGGCCGCACCGGCAAGTGGTTTGCGCACCAGTGGGCCGGGGTCAAGCCCGACGTCATCGCGCTGGCCAAGGGGCTGGCTTCGGGCGTGCCCATTGGGGCGATACTGGCGCGCGGCGCAGCCGCCATCACCTTCGGCCCCGGGCAGCATGGCACCACTTTCGGCGGCAATCCGCTAGCCTGCCGCGCTGCACTAGAGACGCTGGCGGTGATCGAGGACGAAGACCTGCTGGCCAATGCCGCGGCGCGCGGTGCGCAAATCCTGCACGCGTTGCATCACGGCCTCGACAGGGTCGACGGTGTGGTCGAGGTGCGCGGTCAGGGGTTGATGATCGGCATCGAGCTCGACCGCCCGGCAGGCGATCTGGTGCGCATCATGCTGGAGCGCGGCGTGCTGCTCAATGTCACGCAGGAGCGGGTCATCCGCCTGCTGCCGCCGTTGATTTTCACTGCCGAACAGGCAGACGCGCTGGTGCAGGCGCTGGTGCCCGCCGTGCAGGAGTTTCTGCAGGCGGCCACCGCACAACAACAATGACGAGGGAGACCGAGATGCACACCACGCTGCGGCATTACCTGCAGTTTTCCGACCTGACGCGGCAGGAGTACGACTATGTCTTCGCCCGTGCCGCGCTGATCAAGGCCAAGTTCAAGCGCTACGAGCCGCATCAGCCGCTGGTGGACCGCACGCTGGCGATGATTTTTGAAAAACACTCGACCCGCACCCGGCTGAGCTTCGAGGCCGGCATGCACCAGCTCGGCGGCGCGGCGATCTACATCAACACGCGCGACAGTCAGCTCGGCCGAGGCGAGCCGATCGAGGACGCGGCACAGGTGTTCTCGCGCATGGTCGACCTGGTCATGATTCGCACCTACGGGCAGGAGATCGTCGAGCGTTTCGCCGCGCACTCGCGCGTGCCGGTGATCAACGGCCTCACCAACGAGTTCCATCCCTGCCAGATCCTGGCCGATGTCATGACCTACATCGAGCATCGCGGGCCGATCCAGGGCAAGACCGTCGCCTGGATCGGTGACGCCAACAATATGTTCTACACATGGCTACAGGCGGCGGAAGTGCTTGATTTCACGCTGCATTTCTCAGGCCCTGCGGGCTACGGCCCCGACCTGAACCGCCCTGGCTACCCGGTGACCGCGGCGCAGGCAGCGCGCCTGCGCATCTTCGACGACCCGCACCAGGCCTGCGCCGGCGCGCATCTGGTCACCACCGATGTCTGGACCAGCATGGGCTTCGAGGCGGAGAAGCAGGCGCGCGAGCAGGCGTTCAAGGGTTTCATGGTCGATGCCCGCATGATGGCCCGCGCGCAGCCCGACGCGGTGTTCATGCACTGCCTGCCGGCGCATCGCGGCGAGGAAGTGGCTGCGGAGGTGATCGACGGCCCGCAAAGCGTGGTCTGGGATGAGGCAGAAAACCGCCTGCACGGCCAGAAGGCGCTCATGGAATACCTGCTGCTCGGCCGGCTGGACTGATGTCGAACTGCGCGCCCTAACAGGCCGTTGAAAAACGTCGCGAGGATGGCCAGATGCAAGGCGCATGGCGCGCAGCGACCGAGACATATCAAATAGATAGGCGAGGCAGCGAGCACCGTGCAACGCCGCAGATGGCCCACCGCAGTAGTTTTTCAACGGCCTGCTAAGGCAACACTGAATCATTCCGTGTGATGCTGCGGGATGGGATGAAAGGCGCACACCGCAGCCATAGACACAGCGATGGCGAACCAGGGGTACGCCGCAGACCGCCCGCAGGCCGAATGCGCGGCGTGCAGGGGACTTGTTCAGCGTTGCCCTAAGCCGCAATTAAGCCCGGCTGACGAGAATGTAGGCATCAGGCAGCGTACAGCATGCGCTGCCGGGAGTGTCTCGCATGTCCTCCACCCAATCCCCACAACACAACTCCGCGCAGCCCGGCTCCGGGGTGCGGCATGTCGATCTCCCCCTGAACGTAAGGCCACAGGCTGCGCGGCTGGTCGCCGAAGATCACGCAGCGATGCGTGCGCTGGGCTGGGTGCGCATCGCCTTCGGCGTGTTCTTCGCCATTAACCTCGGCCTGCATTTCAACTCGCAGTATGCCGCGCAGTTCGCCGCCAATGTCCGCCACGCGGCACTGGCTGCAGGGCAGCCGCATTGGCTCGGTGTCTGGGCCGAGGGCGTGCTGCAGATCATGGCCGCGATCGACATACCCAAGGCGGTGGCGCTGTTGTTCGGCATCGAGGCGCTGCTGACCGTAAGCCTGCTCACCGGCTGGGGACTGCCGGCGCTGGCATGGGTGGGGCTGGTGTACGAGCTGTTTTTGTGGAGCACGCTTGGCGGGCTGGGCGGGCCGTACACCAGCGGGGCGACCGATCCCGGCACCGCCATCGTCTACGCGCTGGGGTTTGCGCTGCTGTTGCTGCTGCGCGGCTGGCAGGGCGCGGCCTGGTCCGATGCACCGCTGCGTCGTCCCGACCGCCTGCGCGTGCGTTGGGCGTACTGGCTGTTTGGCCTGCTGTGGGCGTTCGATGCCTGGTGGAAATGGCAGCCCGCTTTTCTGCAGTACTTCTCCAGCTTTCTGACCAGCGCGCAGGCCGGGCAGCCGGCGTGGATCGCGGAGTGGATTGCGGTGTTCATCGGCCTTGGGCATGTGATCGGCATGGAGCGCTTTGCCGTGCTGGCGGCGCTGACTGAAACCGCGATCGCCGCCGGGCTGTTGCTCGCCCCGTGGCTGCCGGATTTGCCGCGCCGTCTGGTGCTGTGGGGCGGCCTCCTCTACAGCCTGCTGCTTTGGACGACGGCTGAGGGCTTCGGCGGTCCTTACGGGCCAGGTTTCACCGGCAATCGGGGCGATGTGCTGGGCACGACCACGGTATACGCGCTGCTGTTCCTGTTTCTGCTGGCGGCACAGGTCTGGCTGCGCCGCGCGCCGCCAGTGGACGCTGGGCCCACGACCCAGCTGGGCTGATCATTCGGCAGCATCGAGGCGCGACCTGCCGCATTGCCAGCACTGCGCGAACTGCGGCCCATGGCGTTCGCCGCAGCCGCAGCAGACCCAGCGGACGCCACGTACCGGCCTGCGCAGATCCTGCAGCAACTGCCGTGCGCGCGGCAGGTCGGCGTCGTCGAGCACCCACACCGCCGGATCGCACTGATCGGGCGGAATCTCCCCGGCGATGCTGGTGAGATAGCGCGAGAACACCTCGGCGCGAATGCCCGCGGCGTTCAGTGCATCGGCCCACAGCGTGGCGATGACCATGTTCGGCGCACTGTCCACGCGTTTCATCGTGCTCGGGCAGAGGTCAGCTCGGCATACAGAGTGCGGTACAGCGCCAGCCGTGCTGGGGTGATGGCGCTCGGGTCGGTGGTGAACACGCAGCCGGGCTCGTCGCGGTGAGTGCAGTTGTGGAAGCGGCACTGGCCGCGGCGCGCGCGGATTTCGACAAACCCATGTTGCAGCTGCGACACCGACAGATGGTGCAGGCCGAAAGACTGAAACCCAGGTGAATCCATCAGCGCGCTACCCGGCGGCAGGCCCGGAAGCTCGTACAGCCGCGTGGCCGTGGTGGTGTGCTTGCCGGCAGACAGCGCCTCGGAGATTTCGCGCGTGGGCGCTTGCGCCTGCGGCACTAGCAGATTGGTCAGACTGGACTTGCCCACGCCGGATGCACCCAGCAGCAGGCTGGTGCGGCCGCTGAGTAGGGCAGACAGCGCCTGCTGCGCCTGCTGCGGCGCGGCGCGCACCGATAGCTCGATGACCTCATAGCCCAGATCGCGGTACAGCGCCATTTCGGCCCGCGCGGCCGGCGCCTGAGGCAGATCACACTTGTTCAGCAGTAGGGTCACGGCAATGCCTGCGGCATCCACGGCCACCAGCGCGCGACCGATCAGCCCGTGCTGGATGCCCGGATGGGTGGCTGTGACCAGCAGCACGCGGTCGAGGTTGGCGGCGAACATCTTGCTGCGCCATTGGTCCTCGCGCCACAGCGCATTACGCCGCGGCAGCACCTGCGCGATCGCCAGCGGGGGGGTACCCGGGGCGAGGCAGACGAAGTCGCCGCAGACGACATCGGCCCGCCGTCCGCGCGGCACGCAGGGCAAGACGCGGCCATCGTCCAGCCGGGCGAGAAACTGCCTGCCGAAGGCGCCGACGATGCGCGCGCCCAGGCCACTGGCCTGGTCGTGGAGAGGCTTGTTGCTGCGCTTGCCTTTGGGGCGTTGGGGAAGGGGGCGTGCGAGGTCGTCCATACGTGGCGTTTTAGGGCAACACTGAACAAGCCCCCTGCGCGCTGCGCATCCGGGCTGTGGGCGGTGCGGCGTTACAAGTCCTCGCCACAGCGACGGCTATTGTCTCGGTGTGCGCCTTGAACCCATCCCGCAGCCCGGCCCGCAGCATCACAAGGACTGATTCAGTGTTGCCTTAGCGCGCGGTGCCCTGTGCGTAGACCGCGTCGACCTTGGCCGCGCAGATGAAGTCGTTGCGCGTGATGCCACCGGCCGAGTGGGTGTTGAACGCCACCGTGCAGCGGTTGTACTGCACCAGCAGGTCGGGGTGATGGTCTTCACGGTGCACCACCCAGGCCAGCGCGTTGACGAAGGCCAGGGTCTGGTAATAGTTGCCGAACGCAAAGGTCTTGCGGATGCTGCCGTCCGCGTGCTGCCAGCCCTCCAGCAGTTGCAGATAGGATGCGAGTGCGTCGCCCTGTAGGCGGTGGCTGGGGTCCAGCGGGGTGCAGTGCGCGTTCAGGAGATCGTCAAGGGTCATGGCAGTTCAGGCGGTGGCCGCAGTGGGGGAGGGCGATGCCGCGGCATCGGGCAGCGCGCCCAGGCGCTGCAGCCGCTGCAGCGCGGGCGGGTGGCTGTAATAGAAGCGTACGTACAGCGGATCCGGGGTGAGGGTGCTGGCATTGTCGCGGTACAGCGCCACCAGCGCCTCGCCGAGTGCGCGCGCGTCGCTGTGCTGTGCGGCGTAGGCGTCAGCCTCGAACTCGTGCTTTCGCGACACGGCTGCACCCAGGGGCGAGACAAACACTCCGAACACTGGCAGTACCAGGCTGAACAGAATCAGCGCCAGCGCATGGTTGGGTGCGAACAGATTGGGCGTCACGCCCAGCCCGACGTAGAACCATACCTGATTGGCCAGCCAGCCCAGCAGCGCAAAGCCCGCCAGACTTGCGCCGAACATCACCATCATACGCTTGAGAATGTGGCGCCGTTTGTAGTGCCCAACCTCGTGCGCGAGCACGCCCTCGATCTGCGCCGGGCTGAGCTGGGCCAGCAGGGTGTCGAACAGCACCACGCGCCGCGCCGCGCCCATGCCGGTGAAATAGGCGTTGGCATGCGCGCTGCGGCGCGAACCGTCCATGACGAACAGACCCGAGAGCGCAAAGTCGCAGCGCTGCATCAGCGCCTGGGCGCGGGTCTTGACCTCGCCGTCGGGCAGAGGCTGGAACTTGTTGAACAGCGGCGCGATCAGCAGCGGATACACCACCATCATCAGCAGGCTGAACGCGGTCAGCCCCGCCCAGGCCCACAGCCACCACCAGCTTCCAGCCACCTGCATGATCCACAGCACCAGCAGCGCGAGCGGTAGCAGGATGATGGCGCTGACCACGGCGTTTTTGAATAGATCGAGCACGTAGGAGCGCGGTGTCTGGCGGTTGAAGCCAAAGCGCGCCTCTAGCCCGAAGGTGCGCGCCACGTCCCACGGCAAATCGAGCAGTGTGCCAATCACGGCAAACGCCACCAGCAGCGCGAGCTGCCCGCCCAGCGCAGCGCCAAAGGTGCTGCTGACCCAGCCGTTGAGCAGCTGCAGCCCGCCTTCGAGTGTCCAAACCAGGACGATAACGGCGGAATACAGAGTGGTCCACAGCCCGAAGCGCAGCTTGGCCACGGTGTAGTCTGCGGCCTTCTGGTGGGCTTCAAGCGAGATGCTGCCGCGAAACGGGGCGGGCACGGCGTCGCGGTGCGCCAACACATGGCGCATCTGGCGTTGCGCCAGCCAGAGTTTGAGCGCCGTGCCGCCGATCAGCGCGCTGGCGAACAGAGCGCTCCATGCCAGGGCGAGATGTTGCGGGCTCATGCGAAAATCCTTTCTTTCCTGTCGCGACCGACAGTGTTGCCTCTAGATTATTCCACCCGGCCCCGCCTTGCTGCCTGCCGCCTCGTTGTCCATATTGAATGCCGTCCATGCCCGATTTCGCCGCGTCTGCCTTCCCCGTTCTCGCCTGCCATGATGACAACCTCATTTGGGTGGACATGGAAATGACCGGGCTGAATCCGGATACCGACCGCATCATCGAGATCGCGGTGGTGGTCACCGATCCGCAGCTCGAACTGCGCGTGGAGGGGCCGGTGCTGGCCATTCATCAGAGCGATGCGGTGCTCGCCGGCATGGACGCTTGGAACCAGAACACCCACGGCAAGTCCGGGCTGATCGACCGGGTGCGCGCCAGCACCGTGGACGAAGCGCAGGCGAGCCAGCTCATTCTCGCCTTTCTCAAGAACTACGTCCCGGCGGGCAAGTCGCCGATGTGCGGCAACACCATCTGCCAGGACCGCCGCTTCATGGCCCGCGGCATGCCCGAGCTAGAGGCGTATTTCCACTACCGCAACCTGGATGTCAGCACGCTGAAGGAACTGGCCCGCCGCTGGCGGCCCGAGCTGGTGAGTGCGTTCAAGAAACAGCAGGCGCACACCGCGCTGGCCGATATCCAGGAGTCGATCGACGAGCTGCGCCACTACCGCGAACACTTTCTGCGCGTGCCGGCGGCCGGGATGGACCCTGAGGCGCTCAGCTGAGCTGCTGCGCGTCGAAATCCTCCTCGCGGAATTCCCATTCTGGGCGGTCCTGCGCGCTTCTCTGCGCTTGCAGCCTACGCAGTTCCACACGGCGAATCTTGCCCGAGATGGTCTTGGGCAGCTCGAAGAATTCGATGCGGCGAATGCGCTTGTACGGTGCGGCCCGCGCGCGCACGAAGCGCAGGATGTCGCAGGCCAGCTCGGCGCTGGGCGCAAAGCCGACACGGCATGACACGAAGGCCTTGGGAATGGTCAGGCGCAGCGCGTCGGGGCAGGGCACCACGGCGGCCTCGGCCACGGCCGGGTGCTCGATCAGCAGGCTTTCCAGCTCGAACGGGCTGATGCGGTAGTCGGAGGACTTGAACACATCGTCGGTGCGACCGATGAAGGTGAAGTCACCGTCGGCATCGCGCTGTGCCACGTCGCCGGTGTGATAAAGGCCGTCGTGCAGCACCTGCGCGGTCTTCTCGGCGTCACCCGCATACTCGACCAGCAGACCGGTGGGGCGCGGCTCGGTTTCGACGCAAACCTCGCCTTCGTCGGCCGGGTTGCCGTCGATGTCGACCAGGCGAATGCGGTAGCCGGGCATCGGTCGGCCCATCGCGCCGGGTTTGAGCGGCTGCCCCGGGCTGTTGCCGATGAGTGCACAGGTTTCGGTCTGGCCGTAGCCGTCGCGGATGTCGATGCCCCAGGCCGCGCGTACCCGCTCGATCACTTCCGGGTTGAGCGGCTCGCCAGCGCTGACCAGCTCGCGCAGCGTCACGGGATGGGCCTTGAGATCGTGCTGGATGAGCATGCGCCAGACCGTGGGCGGCGCGCACAGGGTGGTGATGCCGCAGCGCGAGAGCGTCTGCAGCGTGGACGTGGCGTTGAAGCGGGTCTGGTTGAAGGCAAAGATGGCCGCGCCCGCGTTCCAGGGTGCGAAAAAGCTGCTCCACGCATGCTTGGCCCAGCCGGGGGAACTGATGTTCCAGTGCAGGTCGCCGCGTTGCAGGCCGATCCAGTACATGGTCGCCAGGGTGCCCACTGGATAGCTCTGGTGGGTGTGCAGTACCAGCTTCGGCTTGGACGTGGTGCCGGAGGTGAAGTACAGCAGCAAAGGATCGGTGGCCGACGTGGGGGCGTCCGGCGTGAACTTGGCGCTGGCGGCATCAGCCCCGGCCAGGTCGGTCCACCCCGTCGGGGCGGAGCCCGCGGCGAACCGGCCTGCCACCTGCGACCAGACCGCCTGCGGCAGTGCGTCGAATTTGGCGGCCTCCGGCGGCAGGCAGACCACGTGGCGCACCCCGCCGCGGGTGATGCGGTCTTCGAGGTCGGTCGGCGTGAGCAGGGTGGTGGCCGGAATCATGACCGCGCCGAGCTTGATGCAGGCGAGCATCACATCCCACAGCGCCACGCAGTTGGGTAGCATCAGCAGCAGTCGGTCGCCGCGCGCTACGCCCTGCGCGCGCAGGAAGTTGGCCATGCGCGATGAGCGCTGCGCCATGTCGGCATAGCTGTGGCGCGACTGGCTGCCATCTTCCTCGACGATCCACAGCGCCAGCGCCGGGTTGTCCTCGGCGATGCGGTCGAAATAGTCCAGCGCCCAGTTGAAACGGTCGAGCACCGGCCAGCGGAATTCGGCATAGGCGCGCGCGTATTCGGTACGGTGGCGCAGCAGCAGGTCGCGTGCCTGGACGAAGTCGGGGTGGGGTTGCGGCATGGTCGTCTCCGGGTGTTGTTTGTTATGCGACCATCGTATTGCGCAGCAGGCGCAGGTCACAACACCGGTAACCCTATGGGTTCGGCACGCTGATGCATGAAGGGTGTTCCCGCAAGCGCAAAGAGTGTGGCTCATCCCTCACTATGTGGGGCAGGCAGGGAGGGAGAAAGAGGCGTTCAAACCAATGCGTGCCGAATCAATCGTCTGGCATCGGCGCCAGACTGCGCGCGCAGGGGATCTGCGTGGTCTCGATCCAGCGCTGGCCGGCGGGCAGCAGCTTCACCGCGGTGAGCGCGCCGCCCCACAGGCAGCCGCTGTCCAGGCACAGCGCGTTATGCTCCCAGCGCAGCCCCAGGGTGGACCAGTGACCGAAGGCGATTGGGGTCTGCGCGGTCTGGCGCTGCGGCAGTGCAAACCAGGGCAGCAGCTCGCCATGGTTGCCATTGGCCTGCGCCTGCTTGTTGTGAAAGTCCAACCGCCCATAGTGCGGCCCGCTGGCCTGCAGAAATCGGGCGCGGGTGAGGGTGTTGACCACGATGCGCAGACGGTCGAAGCCGGTGAGGCTGTCGCTCCATTCGTCGGGCTGGTTGCCGAAAATCACCCGCAGGAAATCCACATAGTCGGGCGCGCGCAGGCGGCGCTCGACCTCAGCGGCAAGTTGCAGGGTCTGCTGTGCACTCCACTGCGGCAGCACGCCGGCATGCACCAACAGCCAGCCGTCCTCCATCAGCGCCAACGGGCGACGGCGCATCCAGTCGATCAGTTCGTCGCGGCGCGGTGATTGCAGGATGTCGTCCAGGGTGTCGGTGCGATGCGCCTTGCGCACGCCATGTGCCACGGCCAGCAGATGCAGGTCGTGATTGCCCAGTAAACACTGCGCGCTGTCGCCTAGGGCGATGAGCCGTTCCATACTGGCGAGCGACTGCGCGCCGCGGTTGACCAGATCGCCCAGCACGATGAGCCGGTCGCGCGCCGGATCGAAGCGCAACGCGTCGATCAGGGCGCTGAACGCGTCCGCACAGCCCTGCACATCGCCGATCAGATAGGTGGCCAAAACCTCTCCCTAGAATGCTGGAATCACATTCATCATCCTAGCGAGGCAGGGCCACACCTGCGCTGCCCGCATCTGACCGGAACCCCGCATGGCGCAGCTCGATCCCACCCTGTTCAAGGCCTACGACATCCGTGGCGTCGTCGGCAAGACTCTCACCGAAGACGCCTGCCGCCTGATTGGTCAGGCGTTTGCCACGCTGGCGCGGCGGCGCGGCGAGACCGCGGTCAACATCAGCCGCGACGGTCGCCTGTCCGGCCCGGCGCTTGCGGCAGCGCTCGGCGAGGGCCTGCGCGCAGGTGGGGTGGACGTGATCGACCTGGGCATGAACGCCACGCCGATGCTGTACTACGCTTGCGCCACCACGCCGGTGACCAGCGGCATCCAGATCACCGGCAGCCACAACCCGCCCGAATACAACGGCCTGAAAATGGTGCTTGGCGGCAACGCGCTGTTCGGCGAGCAGATCCAGGCGCTGCGCGCGCTAACTGTGACCGAGGAGTTCGCCACTGGCGCCGGCGCACTGCGGCAGGTATCGATCGTCTCCGACTACATCTGGCGTATCGTTGGCGACGTGAAACTCGCGCGCAGTATGAAGGTGGTGGTCGATTGTGGCAACGGCGTATCGGGCGCGTTCGCGCCCCGGCTGCTGCGCGCGCTTGGCTGCACGGTCGAGGAGTTGTTCTGCGAGGTGGACGGCAGCTTTCCCAACCATCACCCCGACCCCGCTGACCCGCACAACCTCGGCGACCTGATCCGCACCGTGCGCGCCACCGGTGCCGAACTGGGTCTGGCGTTCGACGGCGACGGTGATCGCCTTGGCGTGGTCACGCCCGGCGGCGCCATCATCTGGCCAGACCGGCAGCTCATGCTCTACGCCGCAGACGTGCTGGCGCGCCATCCGGGCGCTGCGGTGCTGTTTGATGTCAAGTGCACCGCGCAGCTGCCGCAGTGGATCCGGCGCCACGGCGGCGAGCCAGTGATGGGGCGCACCGGGCATTCGCTGATCAAAGCGAAGATGAAGGAGATCGACGCCCCGCTGGCCGGCGAGATGAGCGGCCACATCTTTTTCAAGGATCGCTGGTACGGCTTCGACGACGCGCAGTATGGTGCTGCGCGGCTGCTGGAAATCCTCTCGCGCAGCGCCGACCCCGGCGCCGTGCTCGAAGCACTGCCCGATTCGGTGTCCACACCGGAACTCAAGCTCGACACCGCCGAGGGTGAAAACTTCACGCTGTGCGAGCGCCTGCAACGCGAGGGCCGTTTTCCCGGCGCGGTGCAGGTCAGCACCATCGACGGAGTGCGCGCCGACTATGCCGATGGCTTCGGCTTGGCCCGTCCCTCGAACACCACGCCATGTGTGGTGCTGCGTTTCGAAGGCGCCAACGCGCAGGCGCTGCAGCGCGTACAGGCCGAGTTTCGCGCCGCGCTGCTGGCGCTGGACGCCACACTGAAGTTGCCGTTTTGAGCAAGGTGGCGCCAGCGCCGACCCGACCGCTGCGGGTGCTGATCGTCAAGACCAGCTCGATGGGCGACGTGGTCCACGCCCTGCCCGTGGTGCACGACATCCTCACCGCCCATCCCGGCGCGCAGATCGACTGGCTGGTCGAGCAAGCCTACGCCGACATCGTTCGCGCCCACCCGGGCGTGCGCCGCGTCATTCCTGTGGCCCTGCGGCGCTGGCGCAAGGTATTCTGGCGCAGCGACACCCGGCGTGAGTGGTGTGAGTGGAAGGCCCAACTGCGCGCCCAGCCGTATGACGCGGTGATCGACCTGCAGGGGCTGGTGAAAAGCGCGCTGATTGCGCGTCTGGCGCGCGGGCCGCTGTACGGCCTGTCCTGGGCCAGCGCGCGCGAGGCGCTGGCGCCGCTGTTCTACACCCATCGGCAGAAAACTCCACTGCGACGCACTGAGGCCGCAGTGCCGCGGTACCGCGCGCTGGTCGCCTGGGCGCTGGGCTATACAGTGCAGGGCAAGCCGCAGTATGGCCTGCAACTGCATGCCGCTCGCCCGGATTGGCTGCCGGGCGACGCGCCGTTTGTGATGCTGCTCAGCGCCACGGCTAAAGACCGCAAGCTGTGGGACGAGGCGAGGTGGATCGCTCTGGGTCGGGCGCTCGCCGCGCAGGGCAGGGTATGTGTGCTGGCCTGGGGCAATGCCGCAGAGCGGGAGCGCGCGCAGCGCCTGGCCGATGCGGTGGATGCGGCGGTTGCTGCATCAGCGTTTCAACCTCCCCGTTCTCCCAGATCCCTCCCCGTCAACGGGGAGGGTTGGGGAGGGGAGGTGAGCGGTGGAGTAAATCCATCCCCCTCCAAGCTTCCCCTACAGGTGGGGGAGGAGAGGAATGCGCTCCGCGAGTCTTCCGGATGCACCGCGCAACTTCGCCCACAGGATAGGGAGGGAACGCAAGCGGCGCTGGTGGCTCCGCAGGCATTTGCGCTGTCCGATTGGATGCGGGTGCTGCGTGCAGCCAGCGCGGTGGTCGGAGTCGATACCGGGTTGCTGTATCTCGCGGCAGCCGTGGGCACACCGGCTGTGGCGATCTACACCGGCTCGTCGCCGCACAGCGTGGAATTCGAGTCGGCGGGACCGTGGCGCAGTCTGGGGGATCGCGGCCAGCCGCCCACGGTCGATGACGTCCTGCACGCAGTGCAGGCCGTGCTGGGCGCAGCCGGCAGCGCAGCGGCATGAAGCTGGCATTGCATCTCTACACCGCGCTGTGGCGCGTGCTGCTGCCAGCGGCGTTCGTGCGGCTGTGGTGGCGCGGGCGGGCCGAGCCGCTGTATCGGCAGGATGCGTTGCAGCGGCTGGGCTGGTATCGCGCAGGCACAGCGCAGGCCCCGGCGGATGGGGCTTTGGTGATCTGGGTGCATGCGGTGTCGCTGGGCGAAACGCGGGCGGCGGCGCCATTGATCGAGGCGCTGCGGCAGCGGTGCCCTGACATGCGCTTGCTGCTCACCCACATGACTGCCACCGGGCGCGCGGCCGGGGCCGATCTGCTGCAGCCCGGCGATGCGCAAGTCTGGCTGCCCTACGATCTGCCGGGGGCGATGCGCCGCTTGCTGCGACGCTTTCGTCCGCGGGTGGCGGTGCTGATCGAAACCGAGGTCTGGCCGAACCTGGCCGAACAATGCCGCCGTACCGGGGTGCCGTTGCTGCTGGCGAATGCCCGCCTGAGCGCGCGCAGCGCCCGCCGCTGGCAGCGCTGGCCGGCGCTCGCCCGCATCGCCTGGGGCGGGTTGCAGGCGGCGGCGCAGACCAAGGAAGATGCGCAGCGCATCCGCGCACTGGGCGCGGCGCAGGTGCAGGTTCTGGGCAATCTGAAGTTCGACATGCGGCCCGATGCTGAACTGCTCGAGCGCGGGGCGCAGTGGAAGGGCGCCGTTGGCCGACCGGTGTTGCTGCTGGCCTCCACCCGCGACCGCAGCGGGCAGAGCGAGGAGGCGCTGCTGCTCGACGCCCTGCCGGCAGCGCTGGCCGCGCGGGCGCTGCTGGTGTGGGTGCCGCGCCATCCGCAGCGTTTCGATGCGGTGGAGCGATTGCTCGCGGATCGTGGCTGGCAGGTGCTGCGCCGTAGCGTCGCGCTGCCAACTGCAAACACCGCGGTGTGGCTGGGCGATTCGGTCGGGGAAATGGCGGCGTATTACGCCATGGCGGATGCGGCGTTCATCGGGGGCAGTCTTCTGCCGCTGGGCGGGCAAAATCTGATCGAGGCCTGCGCCTGCGGCTGCCCAGCGGTGCTGGGGCCGTCGCAGTTCAACTTCGCCGCAGCCGCGCAGGCTGCACTCGCATCAGGCGCGGCGGTGCAGGCACGCGATGCAGCGCAGGTTTGGGCGGCGCTGGGCCGGTGGCTGGACGATGCGCCGGCGCGTGCTCTGGCCGCGCAGCGGGCACTGGCGTTTGCCGAGGCACACCAGGGGGCGAGTCGGCGACAGGCCGAGTGGATTGCGGCAGCGGCCTGCCCGCATGAGAAACCTCAGAAGTTGTGAATTTTTCTGCTGCGCGGCCTGCTGGCGGTGTTGCGCGGTTGCTCGGGTCTGGCCGATCTGGTTGATCTGTCTGGACCCTGCGCGCCGTGCGTTGTGCCAACGGACCGCTCGCCACGACATCTTCTTAACTTCTCAGTAAAGCGGCACCGACGGGTCGATCTCGCGCGACCAGGCGGTCATGCCGCCGTTGAGGTTGTAGATTTCAGAAAAACCGTTTTGCTCGAGAAAGCGGGCCATCATCATGCTGCGGTTGCCGCTGCGGCAGATGACCACCACCGGCTTGTTCGGATCGAGCTCGTTCTGCCGCAATGGCACGATACTCATGGGAATGTGGATGACCGGGCAGTGCGGGTGGCGGATTGCGGCCATCTGGAATTCCCAGGGCTCGCGCACATCGAGGAATTGCCAGTCGGTGATTGGCGCGGTGGCGGCCTCGATTTTGTCGGCAAGCTCTCGCACGCTCAGTTGCTTGATCATCAGGGAGTCCTTTGCGGTTCAGAATTGGAAACGGGACGGCTCGGGGAAATGTTCCAACCGCTTGGCCACGGTGTCGAACAGGTCGCGGGTGCGGAAGTCAGTTTGTGTGGCACGGGTGATGATCTGCGCGCGCATCACCGGTTCGTCACCGACGATGGCCGCCAGCCGCCCACCGGGCTTGAGTCGCTGCAGCAGGTCCTGCGGAATCTGCGCCACCGAACCCGACAGCACGATGACATCGAACTCGCCACGCTTGGTGTAGTGGGCACCGTCGGCATGTTCGACCGTGACATTGCTCATGCCGGCGCGATGCAGATTGGCGCGTGCCATGGCCACTAGCTCCTCGTGCAGTTCGAGGGTCTGCACCGCTGCAGCGCGGTGGCCGAGCAGCGCAGCCATGAAGCCGCTGCCCGCGCCCACTTCGAGCACCCACTCGTCCTTGCGCACGGCGAGTTCCTGCAGGATACGTGCTTCCACCTTGGGTGCGAGCATGTTCTGGCCGCAGGGCAGCGGGATTTCGATGTCCATGAAGGCCAGGCCGCGGTACGCCGGGGGCACGAAGTCCTCCCGGCGCACGCTGGCCAGCAGATCGAGGACGCCGCTGTCGAGCACATTCCAAGGGCGGATCTGCTGTTCGATCATGTTGAATCGGGCTTGCTCGATGTCCATCGGTTCTCCGCAACACAAGGTCAAAGTCGGCTAGTTTAATTTGTCGCGAAAAACCGTCGCATCGCGCAGGAACTGCGGTCGCGCAAATTCCGCGCCGGTTGTCGCCCCCGAAGGGTGCCGACCGTGCGACGTCCCACTCCAAGGTGTGAGCAAGAGTAAATGCAATTGAATTTCAAATAAAAGTCAATAGCATTTGCAGCAGAGCCGCCGCAGCCGCGACGGCAAACCTGCACATGCCATGTCTGCCTCTCCTTCTCTGCCTCGACCCGGTCCGCTGTCGCCATCGCGTCTTGCGGTGTTCTTCGCCGTGCTCGGCCCCGGTCTGGTGGTCATGCTGGCCGATACCGATGTCGGCAGCGTGATCACTGCGGCGCAGAGCGGGGCGCAATGGGGCTATCAACTGCTCAGCCTGCAGCTGGTGCTCATTCCGATTCTGTATGTGGTGCAGGAACTCACCGTGCGGCTGGGCATTTTCACCGGCAAGGGGCATGGCGAGCTGATTCGCGAGACCTTCGGCGCGCGCTGGGCCTGGGTGTCGGTGGCGGGGCTGGCGGTGGCCTCGGTCGGGGCCATCATCACCGAGTTTTCCGGTGTGGCCGGCGTGGGGGCTTTGTTCGGCGTGCCGCGCGGCTGGAGCCTGAGTCTGGCCGCGGCATTTCTCCTCGTCGTGGTGTGGACCGGGTCGTACCGCCGGGTGGAGCGCATCGCCATCGCGCTCGGGTTATTCGAGCTGGTGTTCGTCTGGGTGGCGTTCCATGCGCCGGTCGATGGTGCGCAGGTGCTGCAGGGGCTGGGCCATGTGCCGATTCAACATCCGGCCTACTGGTATCTGGTGGCGGCCAACATCGGTGCGGTCATCATGCCGTGGATGGTGTTCTATCAACAGTCCGCCGTGGCCGACAAGGGCCTGCGGCCCGAGCAATACACCGCCGCGCGCTGGGACACGGCCGTGGGTGCGGTGCTCACACAGCTCATCATGGCAGCGGTGCTGATGGTGAGCGCCGCAGTGCTGTGGGACGGGCACAGCACCGCGCCGCTGAACACCGTGGGCCAGATCGCGCAGGCGCTCACTCCGTCGCTGGGCGAAAACCTCGGTCGCACCCTGTTCGGCCTGGGCATCCTGGGCGCGGCGATGGTGTCGGCCATCGTCGTGGCACTCGCTGCGGCATGGGGGTTTGGCGAGGTCACCGGCTACAACCATTCGCTCGAGCATCATCCGGCAGAGGCGCCGTGGTTCTATGCCGTGTTCAGCGCAGGGGTGATCGCTGGTGCGTTGGTGGTGGCCTTCGCGCCTGATCTGGTGGCATTGTCCATCGGGGTGGAAGTGATGAATGCGCTGATGCTGCCTCTGGTGCTGGGCTTTCTGGTGGCGCTGGCAATGAAGGCGCTGCCGCCCGAGCACCGCCTGCGCGGCGCTTACTTCTGGGTGGTGGTTGCCGTAGTGGTGCTCACCGCCGGTTTGGGGGTGTTGGGTGGGCTGAGCAGCCTGTTTTGAGCCGTTGTGCCATCCAGTGCGCGGATAATCGCAACTTTTTGTCACAAGACTCAGCATGGACGCGTATTCCGCCGTGGTGGTGGTCATTCTCGGTCTGGTCGAGGGCATCACCGAGTTCCTGCCCATTTCCTCTACCGGCCACCTCATTCTCGCCGGCAGTCTGCTGGGCTGGGTCAGCGACAAGGCCAAGGTGTTCGAGATCGCCATCCAGAGTGGAGCGATTCTGGCGGTGATGTGGCATTACCGCGTGCGCATTGGTGACGTGCTTGTCGGGCTGGTGGCGAGCGAGGTGGCACGCCGTAACACCGCGTGGCGCTTTGCCACCAATGTGATCATCGGTTTCGTTCCGGCGGCGGTTCTGGGGGGGCTGTTTGCCAGCGCCATCAAACGCTGGTTGTTCGCGCCGGTGCCGGTGGCGCTGGCCTTCATCGTCGGCGCATTGGTGATTCTCTGGGCCGAAGCCCGGCAGAAACGCTCGGCGCAACATGTGCGCGTCCACCATGTGGACGACATGCGCGCGGTCGATGCACTCAAGGTCGGTGTTGCGCAGGCATTTGCGCTCATCCCCGGCACCAGCCGCTCGGGTGCGTCGATCATCGGCGGCATGCTGTTCGGCCTGAGCCGCGCCGCCGCCACCGAGTTTTCTTTCTTCCTCGCCATTCCCACCCTGTTGGCTGCAACCGCATACGACCTGATCAAGCACCGCGCCCTGCTCAGCCTGAACGATCTGCCCGCCTTCGGCCTGGGCATGGCGGTGGCCTTCGTCTCGGCACTGGCGGTGGTGCGCTGGCTGCTGCGCTATGTGGCCAGCCACAGCTTCGTGCCGTTTGCCTGGTACCGGCTGGTGTTCGGCGCGCTGGTGCTGGTCACCGCCTGGGGCGGGTGGGTGGACTGGTCGGGGTGAGGCGGCCGGCGGTGAAGATTCTTCACCGCGCCTTGAACACCAGATCCCACACCCCATGCCCGAGGTTCAGACCGCGACGCTCGAACTTGCTCACCGGGCGCCAGCTCGGGCGCGGGACGTAGTCCGTGGCGGTGTTTACCAGCTGGTGTTCGGCGCGCAACACGGCGAGCATGTGCTCGGCGTAGGGCTGCCAGTCCGTGGCGCAGTGCAGGTAGCCGCCGGTGCGCAAGCGGCTTGCAGCCAGTCGCACGAAATCCGGCTGGATCAAACGGCGTTTGTGATGGCGCTTTTTCGGCCAGGGGTCGGGAAAGTAGATGTGCAGACCGTCGAGGCTGTGCGGCGCGATCATGTGCTGCAGCACCTGCACCGCGTCGTGCTGCACGATGCGCAGATTGGTCAGGCCAGCGGCGGCGATGCGCTGCAGCAGCGCACCCACGCCCGGCGGGTGGACTTCGACGCCAATGAAATCGGTCTCGGGCTTGTTTGCTGCGATCTGCGCCGTGGCATCTCCCATGCCAAAGCCGATTTCCAGTACCCGCGGTGCGGCGCGGCCGAAGACGGCGGACCAGTCCACCACGGTGTCGGCATACGGCACGATCCAGCGCGGCGCAAACTCCTTGAGCGCGCGCCGCTGCGCCTCGGTGGTGCGGCCGGCGCGTCGCACAAAGCTGCGAATGCCGCGATGGTGCGGCGCTGCGCAGGCGCGATCGTCGGGTAGGGGCTCTGCCGTCATGGCGAAAAAATCCGGCACGCGCCGAACGGGTGGTGGAGCGGGTGAAGGGAATCGAACCCTCGTATGCAGCTTGGGAAGCTGCCGTTCTGCCATTGAACTACACCCGCGCAGCAGCAAGGCGTCGCATTATAGGCAGCCGGCTTTCGGCTTAGCCGCGATCTGAGGCGACAATGGCAGGATGGCTCGTCTGTCTGCTCATACCCGTGTCGATATTTCTGCGCCCGTGCTGTGCGGACTGGAGCCGGTGGTCCGCGCAGACTGCCGCCTGCTGGTGCTGGGCAGCTTTCCGGGGCAGGCTTCGCTGCAGGCGCAGCAGTATTACGCGCATCCGCGCAACCAGTTCTGGCCCATCGTTGGCGATCTGCTCGGTCTGGATCTGATGCGTCTGCCGTATGCACAGCGCATCGCAGCGGTGTGCGAGCGCGGGCTGGGGATCTGGGATGTGTATGCCCAGTGCCGCCGCACGGGCAGCCTGGACAGCGCGATCGTCGATGCGCAGCCCAACGACCTGCCGGGGCTGGTCGCGCGCCTGCCTGCGCTGCGCCTCATTGCGCACAACGGTGGCGAATCCGCCCGCGCCATGCGCATCACCCGTGGTCTGGGCGTCGAGGTGCGCCGTCTTCCGTCCACCAGCCCGGCCAATGCCAGCTGGAGCCTGGAGCGCAAGCGTGCCGCCTGGCGCGAGACTTTCGTTGCCGCACACCTCGTTTGACTCGACATGCCACGCAAACCCGTTTTCCCCGCGCCCACCCTGTCCGAAGAGGATGGGGTGCGCCATCTGCACCTGGGCACGCCCTGGATTCAGGGCAGCATGCGCATTGCGCGCCCCAATGACATCGAGCTGGAGTATGTGCAGCGCATGATGGCATGGATGCTACTGCTGCCGGACCGGGTCTGGCGCGGGGGCACCGCAGTGCAGCTCGGCCTGGGGGCGGCGGCAATCACCAAATTCATGCGCAAACGGTTGCGCATGCCCTGTGTGGCGGTGGAGTTGAACCCGGGTGTGATCCTGGCGGCGCATCGCTGGTTTGCCCTGCCCGAACCCGATGCCAAGCTGCAGGTGCTGTGCATGGACGCAGGCAGCTTTGCCGCCGACCCGGCCAACGCCGGCCGCGCCGCCGTGCTGCACGTGGACATGTACGACGAGCAGGCCGCCGCGCCGGCGCTGGAGTCTGCCGCGTTCTATGCCGACTGCCGTCGGCTGCTCGCCGACCAGGGCGCGATGGTGGTCAACCTGTTCAGCGGGCCGGGGCATGTGCGCGTGCTGGAACGCAATCTGCAACGCATCATGGCCGCGTTCGACCAGATCGGCGACAGCGTCTGGCAGCTGCCGCCCAACCGCGACGGCAACCTCATCGCCATCGCCCTGCGCGATGCCACGCAAAGCCCGCTGCCCACGCGCGCGCAACTGCTGGAGCGCGCCGATGCCGTGGCCGCGCGTACCGGCGGCCTGCCCGCAAGGCGCTGGGCGCGGCTGCTCAAGCGCCTGAGTCCAGCACGTTGACCCGGCGCCTTGATCGGGCGTGGCTTTGGCCTGTCCTACACTCGGCCTGATGGACGCACCACGCATTTCCTCCCGCTCCGCAGATGCCGCGGCGGCGCCCCAGCCGCAGGCTGCGCAGGGCCGGCTGGATTGGCGCGAACTGCTGCAGTGGATGGAGAGCGACGGCCTGATCGATGCCGCAACCGGCCGCTACGGCTGGGAGCGCTGCGCCCACGCCAGCAGCAAGCTGCATGCGCTGCAACGGGTGGCGCTGGCCGGGCTCAAGCGACAGTCCGACGGCCGCAGCCTCGATCTGGACCTGCTCACCGAATGGCTGGCGCAGCGCGCCGGGCTGCCATACTTGCGCATCGACCCACTGAAGGTCGAGATCAGCAAGGTCGGCGAGCTCATGTCGACCAGCTACGCCGAGCGCCATGGCATCCTGCCGGTGGCCGCCGGGGCGGACGAGGTGACGATCGCCACCTGCGAGCCCTTCGACCGCGGCTGGGTGCTGGAGATGGAGCGCATGCTGCGCCGACCGATCCGGCTGGTCGTCGCCAGTCCCACCGACATTGCGCGCTATACGGTCGAGTTCTTCAATCTCGCGCGCTCGGTCAAGCACGCGCAGAAGAACGGTAGCACCGGCGGTGTCAACCAGTTCGAGCAACTGGTGGAACTTGGCCGCAGCGGCAAGGCGCTCGACGCCAACGACGCTGGCGTGGTGCAGGTGGTCGATTGGCTGTGGCAATACGCCTTCGAGCAGCGCGCCTCGGACATTCACCTGGAGCCGCGACGCGACATGGGCGTCATTCGCTTTCGCATCGACGGTGTGCTGCACACGGTCTACCAGGTACCAGGCGCGGTGATGGGCGCGATGATCAGCCGGGTCAAGTTGCTCGGCCGCATGGACGTGGTGGAAAAACGCCGCCCGCAGGACGGCCGCATCAAAACTCGCCGACCATCGGGGGACGAAGTCGAACTGCGGCTGGCGACCATGCCGACCGCGTTCGGCGAAAAGCTGGTGATGCGCATTTTCGACCCGGATGTGGTTGTGCGCGACATGGCCGCGCTCGGCTTTCCGCTGCAGGAGGCGCGCGAGTGGCAGCGGCTCACGCAGCAGCCCAACGGCATTATCCTCGTCACCGGGCCGACCGGCAGCGGCAAGACCACCACGCTGTATTCCACCCTCAAGCGTCTGGCCAGCGAGGAGGTCAACGTCTGCACGGTCGAAGACCCGATCGAGATGGTCGAACCCGCGTTCAACCAGATGCAGGTGCAGCCGGCCATCGACCTGGGCTTTGCCGAAGGCTTGCGCGCGCTGATGCGGCAAGACCCGGACATCATCATGGTTGGCGAAATCCGCGACCGCGAAACCGCCGACATGGCGGTGCAGGCCGCGCTCACCGGGCATCTGGTGCTCTCCACCCTGCACACCAACGACGCGCCGTCGAGCATCACCCGCCTGGTCGAGCTTGGCGTGCCGCCGTACCTGCTCGCGGCCACGCTGCTTGGTGTGCTCGCGCAGCGCCTCGTGCGCACGCTTTGCCCGCACTGCAAGCAGCACGATGAGGACTTCGACCAGGAGGCGTTTCGCGCCGCGGTCGCGCCGTGGAAGCCGCAGTCCGGGGTGCGCGCGTACAAGCCCGTCGGCTGCCTCGAATGCCGCAACACCGGCTATCTCGGCCGCATCGGCCTGTACGAGCTGCTCAGTTGCAGCGAGGCGCTGCGCGCGTTGCTCGTGCGCAGCCCTGAGCTTGCGCCGCTGCGCGCACAGGCGATCAAGGATGGCATGCGCCCGCTGCGCCTGGCCGGGGCGATCAAGGTCGCCGAAGGCATCACCACCCTCGACGAAGTGTTGCGCGCCACCCCCGACCCACAAACCTGAGCACCCACCCTGAGCCACCGATGACCATCCGCCGCCTTGCCCTTTCCATCTTGCTCTCACTCGGCGCCGCCGCCCCCGCGCTGGCCTTCGACCTTGGGAATCTGTCCAAGCAACTCGGTGGCGCGCTCGGCGCGGCGCAGCCACCCGCGACGCAGACCACATCCCAAGGCGGGCAGGGCAGCGCTGGGGTGAACGCGGCGGTCGCCGCGCTGAGCACGGGCGAAATCGATCAAGGGCTCAAAGCCGCGCTGCTGCGCGGCACCGAAGTCGCCGTCAACGAACTCGGCCGCGAAAACGGCTTTTACGGCAACGCCAAATGGCGCATTGCGCTGCCGCCTGCGCTGGAAAAGGCCAGCAGCCTGATGCGCATGGCCGGCATGGGCGCACAGGCCGACCAGCTCGACCTAGCCATCAACCGCGCCGCCGAAGCCGCCGTGCCCGAAGCTAAGACCCTGCTCATCGGCGCGGTCAAAAGCATGACGGTCGAAGACGCGAGAGCCATTCTCACCGGCGGCGACCATGCGGCCACCGATTACTTCAAGCGCAAAACCCAAGCGCCGCTGACGCAGAAATTCCTCCCCATCGTCGCCCGCGCCACCGACCGCGTGGGTCTGGCCCAAACCTACGACCAGTTTGCCGGCCAGGCCGCGCAATTCGGCCTGATCAAACCCGACCAGGCCAGCATCCAGCAATACGTCACCCAGCAGGCGCTCGACCGCTTGTATCAGGCCATCGGCGAACAAGAAAAAGCCATCCGCAGCGACCCAGTGGGCACGGGAAGCAAGCTGCTGGGCAAGGTGTTCGGGGCGGTGGTGGGACAGTGAAGGGTTGAGCGGGCGGGCTGTGGAGCCAGGGCCTAGATCTGACCCTGCTCGCCTAACCACCCCACCCACTGTGCAAACAACCCGGCATCCCCCGCGCAGACTGCGGAGCGTTTGCTCAAAGTGTCGTTGAACACCGGCTCGCCGTCGAGGGTTTGGCTGTGGCCGCCAGCTTCAAGGAGGATGAGGCTGCCTGCGGCGTAATCCCACAAGCCCTGGCTACCGTGCAGATAAAGGTGAAAGCGGCCGCAGGCGACCCAGCACCAGTCGAGCGCGACCGAGCCGATCGAGCGCTGTGAGGCATACGGCGGGCGGGTGGCCAGCGCGATGGCGAGCGCTGGCGGTAATCGCTTGAAGTCGACGCAAGCGATGGTCTTGGCCAGAGGCGGCACGGCGGCGGGAACGCGCAAGCGTTGACCGCTGAGATAGGCCCCGGCACCGAGCGCGGCGGAGAATACCTCGTCGCGCATGACATCGACGACGACGCCTAGGCGCACCCGGCCGCCCTGAATCCACGCCAGCGACGGGCCGAACACCGGCAGGCCGGCGGCGAAGTTGCTGGTGCCGTCGAGCGGATCGAGCGCCCACAGGCCTGGGCCGCCAGGAGTCGCGGCAGCCTCGCTCATCAAGCGCCGCTGCTCCTGCGCGCTCATCTCCTCACCGAGCAGCGGAATGTGCGGCCAGCGCGCGGCGAGTTCGCGTTGCACGCGGGCCTGCATCGCCAGATCGGCGTCGGTGATCCAGGTGCCGTCGGCCTTCAGGCGCGGGTCGGGCGATTGGGCGCGGGGGAGGATTTCGGCGCGGGCGCAGTCGCGCAACAGGGCGGCAACAGTCGCCAGATCCGGGGTGTGTTGCGTGGTCATGGCACGAGGATGGTCGGCGCGGCAGGGGCGGCGGTCTGTGGCCAGTCGAGGCTGTAGTGCAGGCCGCGGCTTTCGTGCCGCAGTTGCGCCGAGCGCACGATGAGCGCGGCAACCTGCAGCAGATTGCGCAGTTCGAGCAGGTCGCGGGTGACGCGGAAGTTGGCGTAGAACTCGTCGACCTCGGCCTGCAGCAGCGCGATGCGGTGTGCTGCGCGTTCCAGGCGCTTGTCGGTGCGCACGATGCCGACATAGTTCCACATCAGCCGGCGCAGTTCGTCCCAGTTGTGGCTGATGACGACTAGTTCGTCGGCGTCGCTCACTCGGCTTTCGTCCCACGGTCGCGGCGCAGGTACTGCGGGGGGGGCGGCGTCGAGGATGGCCTGCGCTGCGGCCTGGCCGAACACCGCGCATTCGAGCAGCGAGTTGCTCGCCAGACGGTTGGCGCCGTGCAGCCCGGTGTAGGCGACTTCGCCGGCGGCGTACAGGCCGGGCAGGTCGGTGCGGCCGGCCAGGTCGGTGAGCACGCCGCCGCAGGTAAAGTGCACCGCAGGCACCACAGGAATCGGCTCGCGCGTCATGTCGATGCCGAGCGCGAGCAGGCGGGCGTGGATGGTGGGGAAGTGCTGGCGGATGAAGGCTTCGCCCTTGTGTGTGATGTCGAGAAACACGCAGTCCAGGCCGTGCTTTTTCATCTCGAAGTCGATGGCACGGGCGACGATGTCGCGTGGGGCGAGTTCGGCGCGCGGATCGTGCGCTGGCATGAAGCGGGTGCCGTCGGGCAGGCGCAGGATGCCGCCTTCGCCGCGCACCGCCTCGGTGATGAGAAAGCTCTTGGCCTTGGGGTGGTAGAGGCAGGTGGGGTGGAACTGGATGAACTCCATGTTCGCCACACGGCAGCCGGCGCGCCAGGCCATGGCGATGCCGTCGCCGCTGGCGGTGTCGGGGTTGGTGGTGTAGCGGTAGACCTTACCGGCGCCGCCGGTGGCCAGCACGGTGTGTGCTGCAGCGAAGGTCTCCACCCGGCCGCTGGCGGCATCGAGCGCGTACGCGCCCCAGCAGCGGCGCGTGCTGGGGCTGTCGACATGGCGCGAGGTGATCAGGTCGACCGCGATATGGTTTTCAAGCAGGGCGATGTTCGGGTGCGCGCGTGCCCGGGCGAGCAGCGTGCGCTGGATGGCGGCGCCGGTGGCATCGACCACATGCGCGATACGCCGCTGGCTGTGCCCACCCTCGCGGGTGAGGTGCAGTGCCTCCCCTTCGGTGTCGAACGGCACGCCCATGTCGCGCAGCCAGGCGATTGCCTGTGGCCCGCGTTCGATGACAAAGCGCGTGGCGCGCGGGTCGTTGAGCATCGCGCCGGCCACCAGCGTGTCGTGCACGTGCGCGTCGAAGCTGTCGCCCTCGGCCTGCACCGCGGCGATGCCGCCCTGCGCCCACTGGCTGGACGACAGGTCGAGTGTGCGCTTGACCAGCACCGTGACCTTATTGCGCTCGGCCAGATGCAGCGCGGTGGACAGACCGGCCAGACCGGCGCCCAGGATCAGGACATCGCTTTGCGGCATGGCGGCTCAGCACTCCAGGTTGTCGATCAGGCGGGTGCGCCCCAGGCGGGCAGCGCCCAGCACCACGGCGGGGGTGTGCCGGTGCAGGTCCTGCGCGGTGGGCGGCAGCAGGTCGGCACGGCGGCGCAGGGTGAGATAGTCGGGCGACCAGCCCTGCTCGGCAAGGCGCTGCATTGCCTGCTGCTCCAGCAGGTGCACCTGCTCGGGGGCGGTGGCGCGGCGGGCGTCTGCGGCCAGGGTGCGCAGCGCGGCGTGCAGCTGAGGCGCCTGCGCGCGTTCCTCGGCCGTCAGATAGCCGTTGCGCGATGAAAGCGCTAGGCCGTCGTCGGCGCGCACCGTGTCCAGGCCGATGATGCGTATGGGCAGCGCGAACTGCTCGACCATGCGGCGGATGAGCAGCAGTTGCTGGTAATCCTTTTTGCCGAACACGGCGCAGGTGGGCTGCACCATCTGAAACAGCTTCATCACCACCGTGGCCACGCCCTCGAAATGACTGGGGCGGGCGGCGCCGTCCAGAATGCCGGCCAGCGCCGGATCGGGCTGCACGCGAAAGGTCTGCGGCTGCGGGTACATCTCGGCTTCACTCGGGGCGAACAGCAGGTCGCAGCCGACCTCGGCCAGCAGCTCGGTGTCGCGCTGCAGGGTGCGGGGATAGCGGTCGAAATCCTCGTTCGGGCCGAACTGCAGGCGGTTGACAAAAATACTCGCCACCACCGGTAGATTCTCCTGCTGGGCGCGCGCGATCAGCGCCAGATGCCCGGCATGCAGATTGCCCATGGTGGGCACCAGGACCCGGCGCGGATGCGGCGCCAGCGCGGTGCGCAGCTCGGACAAGGTGTGAACGGTTTGCATCGTCTTGCGCATTCAGGCGGTGTAGCCGTGCACGGCTTCGTCTGGAAAGCCGCCGGATTTCACGGCCTCCACATAGGTGCGCACCGCGTCGAGGACACTTTGGGCACCCTGCATGAAGTTGCGCACGAAGCGCGGCTTCGGGCCGAGCGTGATGCCCAACATGTCGTGCAGCACCAGCACCTGCCCGTGGGTGCGGCTGCCCGCGCCGATGCCGATGGTGATGCCGGGAAACGCCGCGCTGATGTCAGCCGCCAGATCGGACGGCACCAGCTCGAGCACCAGCATTGCCGCACCGGCTGTGCCCAGCTCGGCGGCGTGCTGGCGCAGCGCCTGGGCGGCCTGCGCGTCGCGGCCTTGGATGCGGTAACCGCCCAGGGCGTGCACGCTCTGCGGCGTCAGACCCAGATGCGCGCACACCGGGATGCCGCGCTCGACCAGCGCGCGCACGAGCGGCGCAGTCCAGCCGCCGCCTTCGAGCTTGATCATCTGCGCGCCGGCTTGCATCAGCGCCACGCTGCTGGTGATCGCCTGCTCGGTGCCGCCCTGATAGCTGCCGAACGGCAGGTCGGCGATCAGCCACGCGCTGCGGTTGCCGCGCGCCACGCACTGGGTGTGATAGACCATCTGCTCCAGCGTGACCGGCAGGGTGCAGGCATGGCCTTGCATCACCATGCCCAGCGAATCTCCGACCAGCAGGCAGTCCACTCCCGCAGCGTCGAGCAGCGCGGCGCTGGCCGCGTCATATGCCGTGAGCATGGCGATTTTTTCGCCGCTGTCGCGCAGGGCGCGCAGACGATGCAGGGTCAGCGGCTTGCGCGGCGCATCGGCGGGCGCGGCGCTACCGTAAGGGGCGCGGGGCAGGGTGGAGTCGGCAGACATGGCAAAAACTCGGGAAAACCAGGGGCATTATGCCCGGGCAACCTGCGCCGTTGTGAACGAACGTTCGATGCGCCGTGTTCAGCTCGGGGTATAGGCCAGCCGCACATACAGCGGGGCGAAGGCCTCGGCCTGAGTGATCTCCACCAGCGCCTCGCGCGCGAGCTCGAGCAGCGCCACCAGCGTGACCACGGCAACCGCGACGCCCAGCGCGGGGTCGAACAGCTCGTGAAATTCCATGAACCGCCGGCCCTGCAGCTGACGCAGCACCCGGCTCATGGAGTCGCGCACCGAGAGCTGCTCGCGGGTGATGGTGTGGTGCGTGTGGAGCTTGGCGCGCTTGAGGATGTCGCTCCAGGCCTGCTGTAGTTCGGCCACGGTGACACTGGGCAGGCGCGGCGCGGCGTCGCGGTCGAACAGCACTTGCGCACGCCAGAAATCGCGCCCGAGCACCGGCAGCGCATCGAGCTGCTGCGCGGCAAGCTTGAAGCGTTCGTACTCCAGCAGACGGCGCACCAGTTCGGCGCGCGGGTCTTCGGGCTCGACGCCGGGCTCGGCGGGCGGGCGCGGCAGCAGCATGCGCGACTTGATCTCGATGAGCATGGCCGCCATCAGCAGATATTCGGCGGCGAGTTCGAGGTTGCGGTGGCGGATCTGCTCGACATAGCCCAGATACTGCGCGGTGACCTGCGCCAGCGGAATGTCGAGGATGTTGAAGTTCTGCTTGCGGATCAGGTAGAGCAGCAGGTCCATCGGCCCCTCGAACGCTTCGAGAAACACCTCAAGTGCATCGGGCGGGATGTAGAGGTCTTGTGGCAGTTCGAATAGAGGCTCGCCATACAGTCGCGCCACTGCCATGCCGTCCACAGTGGCCGGGGTGCTATCGACCGCCGCAGCGGTCAGCGCGGCGTCCTGGGCGGTACCGGGCATGCCCTGGCTTTTCAATGACTGCCGTAGACGTAAGGTTTCTGCGGCACGCTTGCCGCCTTGAACGCCTGGGCCAGCTCGGGGTTTTGCGGCCGGTCCCACAACCGGGCACGACCTTGTTTCTGCTTGGCTTCGAGCTCGGGATCGCTGCGCTTGAGGTCTTGCAGAAATTGGGTCACTTCCGACACATACGGCTTGACTTTGAGGGGCATGGCGTTTCTGGATGCGGGAAGATGAACAGCCCACATTCTATGCAGGGCGTCAGGGTGCGCAGCGATGCGGCGAATGCACCGAAATAATGCGTTGATGCCGCATTTCAGGGCGAGCATCACAGGAAGGTGCACCAAAAGCGGGCAAAATGGGAGCAAATATTTTTGCAGTGCATCGGATGCGGTCCAAATTCGGGCATGACGTTTGCTTGTGGTGCATGTCCCATCTATCAGAACCTCATCATGGTGCACGATCCTTCCAGCGGCAATGTGCTGTTCATCCTACTCGGCGC